>OY761611.1:0-3827814 GCA_963664875.1 Kapaibacterium sp. (SeqCode)
AATACGAGAGCGAACTTCAAAATCTAAATAATCATTTGGAAAAGATGGTAAAAACAAGAACAAATGAGTTAGAAAGTGTATTAGATGAGCTAATGCAAGAAAATGAGTATAAAAATGAAGCTCTCGATAAACTATCAGAAGCAAATGCTGCAAAACATAAATATATCTCTATTTTGGCACATGATATCAAAAACCCGTTGACTGCGATACTTACCTCAACGGAACTCCTTCACTTGTTTATTAATAAAGGTACTATTGATAAGTTGCCTAAACATATCAACCGAATAAGTGATTCTTCTAAGCAAATACTGGGCTTAGTTGAGATGGTGTTATTATGGAATAAATCACAAAATGAAACAATTAAATATGAGCCTACTAATATATACTTACAGCAAATAATAGATACAGTTATAATGTTTTCTAATCTATCTATTACTCAAAAAAGTATGGATATTGTTGTAGATATTCCACAAAATTTGCAAATTGTTGCTGATAGAGAAATGATTGAAACAATTTTAAGAAATCTAATTTCTAATGCTGTAAAGTTTAGCAATCCCACATCAACAATAAACATTTATGCTAAAGAAATGGATAAGGATATCGTTATTTCAGTGTCTGATCAGGGTGTAGGTATTGAACAAGATAGAATCGCAACAATATTTGAACCAAATGATAGTAATCATACATTAGGCACTCTCGGAGAAAAAGGAACCGGTTTAGGATTGCCTCTATGTAAAGAATTTATATTAAGACATAACGGTTCGATATGGGCAGAAAGTGTTCCGAATGTTGGAACTACTTTGTTTATCTCTTTGCCTAAACAAGTATAAATGTGAAAATGATTTCAAGTCAGTTATCTGAGAAAAAGAAATGGATATATTTGATAAAATAAAAGATTTGCTTCTATTTAGAGAAGGAACAGAAGAGGAAGATGACTATTCGAGGACTCCTATAGTTACGCTCGGTTCAATTTTTTGGGGAATAATGCTGCGTGGGCTGATTGTAATGCTATTAATGCTATTTTTAATTAAATTTCCAACGGTGCGCGACAATTGGTCATTATTGCTGTTTTCCTTGTGGTTTATAGCTGCTTATCCTGCTTATAGGCAATATCAGCTTTACTATAAGAGGATTGAAAAGTTTGAGGAAGAGACGTTGTGTGGTTCATGTCGATATTTTGATTCCGGTGCAAGACTTTGCACTATTTTTGACGAGCATATTTCTAAAGATTACATTCCCTGCGAAGGTCAAAACTGGGAGCCAAAATAGGGGATAGACTCCTTGTTTGTGTGTTTAGATAGTTAATTTTGTATAATCCTAAGGTAGATAATTGACTAAAGTGCTACAAGAAACGAGAGCTGTCATCAGAAATATAAAATATTTGTTACTTCCTTTATTTGCTGAGAAGAATACAATTCTTGCGTAGGCAAAATTTACTTGTTCTATCATTGAAGAGGCTGTCTCATAATCAATTTAAAATGTTTAAAATTCAACATCCCATCTCGGCAAGCTCAGTAAAACGCTTCCCAAGAAGTGGAATTGAAAGCGGCATAAGTTCTTATAACTGCTTTTATATGAAAGAATTACAAATTCCCCTCTTGAGGGGTGGCATGCGAAGCATGACGGGGTGGAAAAATGATTCTACATTTTATGATGCAAATTTTGACTTACGAGACAGTCTCATATTAGACAAGATAAATACCTAATAATCTTTGCTACTAACATTTTCGGCTTGAATCCTTACATCAGTGCTCAAACTTGTGCTTCAAGCAATTGTTGAATTAGTATTTATACCTATTATTTTTGAATCAATTAGTATCTATCATGCCAAACACACTCAATCTCTATTATGCAATCTCATCGAAATGCAATCTAAGATGTTCCTACTGCTATGTACCGGAAGCTGGCAAGTCGAATCCCACAGATGAAAAAGTTACAGAAGAAAATTTGAGATTATTCCTTCATAAATTGCAATCTGAATCTTACAAACTTGGAGCTTTTTGTTTTCACGGAGCAGAGCCAACAATATATGATGCAAAGACTTTGTCTCAATATTGCAATATGGTGCTTGATTTTAAGAAGAAGTCAAAGAGCCGGAATAATCTGATTGCTATTCAGACCAATGGGTACAATGTTGATAGAACATATTTGCAAACTTTGCTTGATAATTTGCTGCCTGATTCATCTTTAAGACTTGGATTTTCGATTGATTTACCTAAACAAATACACGATAAGTATCGTAATAATTCTTATGACAGCGTATTTGATAATTTCTGCAATGCACTTGAAAGCGGAGTGGACGTTTCTGTTTTATCGGTTGTATCGGCTGAGGCAATGAACAATAAAGATGAATGGGTTGCTTCCATAAAAGAAATGCTGGACTTAAAAGAGAAATATACCAATTTCAGAAAGTTCAAAATCAAGTTAGCTACAGGAGACTTAGGCTTCAAAGAAGAAGATATGGAGATGATGGCTGATATATTGATAGAAAACTCATGGACAAAATTGTTACAAATATTTAGCTATTCATATTGCCTTAGCAAAGGCAATGATTGCGATTGGTTCGAATTTTCTCCTGATGGTTCATGTTTTTCCTGCAATAAAACATTTATGAATAGCGAGGCTTTTTCTAATTGGAAATTACATTCTTTCGACTATATTAAAGAAAAAAGAGCTATCTTGTACGCTAAAGAGCCAACACACAGAGATTGCAAAAGCTGTGAGTATGAGATGTACTGCAATAGCGGGTGTCCCATCGACAGATATAAATCGGGTGAAATGGCAGGCAAAGCACATGAATGTACAATTATCAAAAAAGTATATAAGCATTTGCAAAATAACGGTATCAATATTATAGATTATATACATCAACCATAGGTGGACTTATGTATTTTTCAGGTAAGTTATCAATTGACCCGGCAAAAGAGACTATAACAAAGTCTATAAAGCCGACTAAAATGTTTGCCAAATTGCTAAATGCAATAACATTTGGTGCTAAAGCAAAAAAAGAAGAGCATGAAACTTTTACTGCTGTTTCTATCCTTCAACAAATCAATATGGCATTTCGCTCGCTTGGTATCAGCAATGCAGTTAGGCTTGCGGTTAATGATTACAATTTCTATTTAGATGAAAAAGGAAAAGAAAACGATATCGAAGATGCTATGCTGGAATTCGAGACCGGAATAGATCCTCTCGAATCTCAAACATTTGAAAATATCCTTTACGTTTTAGAGCACGAAACAGATGCAATTAAATTCTTATTTGAAATAGAAATAGTCAGAAAACACAAACCTCGTGAATACCCTATAACAATAACTGTGAACGGGGTTATGACTGATTTCAAACTTGCTCCGGGAGAAACGAAAGCTGACCTTGAAGAAAGAATGAAAGACGTTTTTGCCTCGCAGGATGCTTATGATAGTTTTGTGAGAGATAAACGAAGTGCTTTTGATACTTTTGTTGATGAATTAGAGCTCGCAGTTAGAAAGTTTATTAAAGTCGATGACATAAAGAATGGTAAATCGTCTGACATATTAAGACCAAAAGAGCAGATTAACGAGCCTTCTTCCGTGCGGTATTATGCCTCCGGTGCACCTGTGGTAGCAGGATATTACGGTTTTAGCGATTACTTCTTCTATTCCTATATGTGGTCGTCTATGGCATATTCGCACAATATGTATATACATGATGTAAATATAGTAGATGAAATGGGCGCGGATGTTATGAGCATAGGTCAGGAAGGATTTGCAGCGGGAGCATTTGATACTCTAAATCCTGACGCTGACTTTGCAGTTCCTGAAGGAATAGATGCGGAATATTTCTCAGGCAATGAATATGAAAGTGAGTTGATAGATAGTCAGGTACTCGGAAGCGATGCAGGCTTTGGCACAGATAATGTTGATGATACAAAATCATGGGCGGACTCATGGGGTGAAAGCGATTCCGGAGATTTCGGAGGCGATTCGTCTTCTTGTAGTTCCTGCTCTTCATGTTCATCCTGCAGTTCTTGTGGCGGATGTGATTAAAATTAGACTTGTTTTGACAAAAAAAAGAATAGTAATAATTTTCATATAGGAGAGAAAATGGGTATAGTAATATTTGGGATTGTAATCCTTGTCGTTGGTTTTTTGGTGGCAAAGACACCGGGACCTCTTACAAAATACAAGAGTCTTTTTACTCTTGGTGGTATCGTGCTGATAGTAATTGGGGTACTCACAGCAGGTGTGCGTCAGATAGACACGGGTCATGTGGGGGTGCAGAAGCTATTTGGGGAAGTAAAAGAGGAAATACTCTATGAAGGCTTAAACTTAGTGAATCCACTAATAGAAGTGTATCCTATGAGTACCAAAACTCAGAATTACACCATGTCTTCCACTGTTGACGAAGGGCAGGTCAAAGCTGCAGATGCAATAACTGTACTTAGCCAAGATGGTTTGGAAGTTAATATTGATCTTACAATATTATACACTATAATCGCTACAGAAGCTCCAAAAATTGTAAGGACTATTGGGCTTGACTATGAAGCTAAAGTTATCAGACCTACAACCAGAACCCGTATTCGTGAAGTAGCAGTTTATTATAATGCAACTGATCTATACTCCTCAAAGCGAGAAGAATTTGAAAACAAAATCAAAGCAAAAATTGAAAAAGATTTTGCTGAAAGAGGACTTATACTTGAGCAGATGTTAATTAGAAAAATAGATTTGCCAAAATCAGTCAAAGAAAGTATCGAAAGAAAAATCACAGCCGTGCAGGAAGCTCAGAGAATGGAATATGTACTACAGAAAGAGCAACAGGAAGCTGAGAGAAAACGAGTGGAAGCAAGAGGTGTTGCCGATGCTCAAAAAATTATAAATGAAGGGTTGAGTCCTAAACTTTTGAAATTTGAAGAAATTAAAATGCAAAAGGAGATTGCTAATTCGCCTAATTCAAAAATCATAATTATGGGTGATGGCAAGAGTTCTCCCTTTATAATTGACACTAAATAAAAAGAATAAGATAACGTCAAAAGAGATGATTCTATCGAATGATATTTGCTATCATTTATGGAATTATCTCTTTTTTTTAGTTGATAGTTTTTATAAATACATATACGGAGTTTTTCTATGAAATATTCGATATTAGCAACGCTAATTGCATTTTTGGGCTTGTTGTCGCTAAATGTGGCACATACTTCCGAAAAAGCCGAAATCTACAATTTTACTGTCAATACAATAGACGGTGAAGAAACTACACTTGGAGAGTACACCGGCAAAGTGATGTTGGTGGTTAACGTAGCAAGTAAATGCGGTTTGACTCCTCACTACGAAGGATTGCAGGAGCTATACTCTAAATACTCTGCAAAGGGACTTGTGGTTTTGGGTTTTCCATGCAATCAATTTATGTCACAGGAGCCCGGTACAGAATCTGAGATAAAAGAGTTTTGCAGCACTAACTATAGTATTACTTTTCCAATGTTTTCTAAAATAGACGTAAACGGCGATAATGCACATCCGCTATACAAATATCTTACAGGTTTGGATATTAATGGATACAGTGGTAAAATAGAATGGAATTTCTCGAAATTTCTAATCGACAAATCAGGCAAGGTTGTGAAAAGGTATCATCCGAAAACTGCACCTGCAGATATAGCAAAAGACATTGAAGCATTGTTGTAGTGAGATTTTAAAAATGAATTCTAAAACAATTCTAATTGCATAAATATTAAAATCAAGTCAAAAACACAGTGTAAGGCTCTGTATTTAGATTCTTTTTAATTTTATAAATTAAAACTGTGTAATATTATCAGGATAAAGCTATTTTACTTCAACTATATAATAAGTAAAATAGCTTTTTTATCTTTGTTGATTTTGTACTTTTAAAAGTATCTGAAATATAAGGACTTATGATTATTGGTGATAATTTTTAACATTAACAAAATAATAATTGTCAATAAAAATATAAAATTGTATTTTGCATCGAATGATTAGATGCTCAGGCATCACGTATTGTTGACTACGGGGAAGTGTTTTTTTTAAAAGCACTTCCTTTTTTTATATATAATAGTCTTGTCAGAAAATCGAGAACAAGATTGAATTCGATTTTAAAAAGTGAACAGATACTTACACCTTCAGATAAGAATCAACCTCTGCAATCAGCCAAAAAGCTCCTAAATTGTTTACCAATAGATAATGCCTAAAAAGTGAAATATGATATTTCGACAGATTTGAATCTTACAAAGTTAGGACTTGCTAAACCATAAGTAAAAATTATTTTTAATCTATGATTTTATGCAGTATATTCAAATATTCTTGTAAAGCAATATAGCTAAGAGGCAATATTTATGAAAGCTATCTTCATTGCAGCAGTTATGGTACTAAGTGTTTGGATTGTTTATCTCTTTAACAAAGAGACTCCAAACAGCAATTTACTGCTATTAAAAGAAAAGATTGCAAAAGAGGAATCCAAGCCTGTCGATCACAGCAAATTTGATATTTTGCAAAAGGATTTTGCTACAGGTAGTGAAGTAACAGAAGCCTGTATCGGTTGCCACACCGAAAGGCACACCGAAGTGATGAATTCTTCTCACTGGAATTGGACAAGAGAAGAATATATCGAAGGCAGAGGTATTGTAAAAATTGGTAAAAAGAACGTAATCAATAATTTTTGTATAGGTATTGCAGGTAGTGAAAAACTATGTAATACTTGTCATGCAGGTTACGGCTGGTCAGATACCACTTTTGATTTTAACGCTTCTCATAATGTTGATTGTTTAGTTTGCCATGACAATTCAGGGCAGTATAAAAAAGGTAAAAATCTTGCCGGACAGCCTGATCCTTCTGTCAATCTGTCGGCAGTTGCTCAAAAAGTAGGTAAACCAAAGATGGAAAATTGTGGAACTTGTCACTTCGTAAGTGGTGGAGGAAACAACGTAAAACATGGCGACCTCGAAGGAGCTTTATACGCAACAACTAAAGATGTCGATGTCCACATGGGAATTGATGGTGCCGATATGGAGTGTGTGGAATGCCATACTGCTGAAAATCACAAAATCAAAGGCAAACTTTATAGCGTTTCTTCTATGAACAAAGACCGTATGGAATGCGAGTCTTGTCATACGGCTACTCCTCATAAAGAAGACATAATCAACGAACATACTGTAAAAGTAGCTTGCCAAACTTGTCATATACCTGTTTACGCCAAAGCCAATTCAACAAAAATGACATGGGACTGGTCGAAAGCCTTTACAAAATCTAAAGATCCCGAATACCACGAATCAGATTCTTTGGGTAATCATACTCATTTAAGTAAAAAGGGTGAGTTTACTTGGGAAAATAACGTGAAACCAGAATACAGATGGTTCAACGGTACTGCTGATCATTATTTGCTTGGTGACAAAATTGATGAAGTACCGGTGCAGATAAACAGCTTAAAAGGAAACTATTCGGATAAAGACTCAAAAATAATTCCTGTGAAAATCCACAGAACAAAGCAGATCTACGACACAGAAAACAATATGCTCATTCAGCCAAAACTTTTCGATTCAGAGCAGGGCAAAGGTGCTCTTTGGATAGATGGTGCAGTGATGCCGATAGAAAAAGTATGGGACAATGCCGCCAAAGCAGGTATGGAATATGTAGGTTTGCCTTATTCGGGTAATTACGGTTTTATTGAAACTGAAATGTACTGGCCTGTTAACCACATGGTTTCACCAAAAGAAAACAGCTTAAAATGCGTGGACTGCCACACAAGAAACGATAGCCGTCTTGAAGGATTAAATGATTTTTATATGCCGGGGCGTGACTATAATAAGGCTGTAGAATATTTCGGAATTTTCTTAGTCCTTAGCACAATTTTATTTGCAATAACTCACGGCATAGCTAGATTATTTGTTACGCTTAAAAACAAAAGGAAAGGTGAGTAAAATGAAAAAAGTATATATATACGATACCTTCAATAGAATATGGCATTGGGCTCAGGCTGCTCTTATTATATTTTTGATGATAACCGGATTTGAAATACACGGAACATATACTTTCTTTGGGTATGAGACTGCTGTACAATGGCACAACATTGCTGCTATATCTTTTATAGCTCTCATAGTGCTTGCCATATTCTGGCATTTTACAAGTGGCACTTGGCGTCAGTATATTCCTACTACCCAAAACATAATTGCACAGGTTAGATACTATACACTCGACATTTTCCAAAATAAACCACATCCTGTAAAGAGAAGTGTATTAAGTAAGTTAAATCCACTACAAAAATTGGTTTATTTTGGTTTCAAAATAATGATAATTCCTGTGATGGTAACTACAGGTCTAATGTATATGTACTATCGTTATCCTATGAACGGGAAAGTACAAAGTCTTGACTTTACTAGTTTAGAACCAATTGCAGTCTTGCATACCTTAGGTGCATTTCTTTTGGTGCAATTCCTAATTGCACATTTGTATCTGATAACAACCGGACACACAATCAGCTCGAATCTAACTGCCATGATTACAGGATATGAAGAGTTGGAATCTGACGAAGAAAATAAAGAAACTAACTTAGATGTGGAGATAAGCCATGAAAAATAGTAATTATTTTATGAATCCATACTTCGCAGGATTTTTGTTAGGACTCGTTCTACTGGCTTCCTTTTATCTAACAGGAAGAGGCTTGGGTGCAAGCGGTGCTGTCAAAAGCGTAGTTGTTACTATGGTTGAAGAGGTCGCTCCTAATCATGCAGCTGAGGGAGACTACTATAAAAAGTATTCAGAATCACATCCTGAATCTCCACTCAAAGATTGGCTTTTGTTTCTTGCCGTTGGAGTTGTTATTGGTGGCTTTGTGTCAGGTTCGAGAGCAGAAAGAATTGCCTTTAAGTTTGAAAAAGGCGAACGAGCTTCTAATGCTATCAGAGTTGTTGGAGCTTTAGCCGGAGGGGCATTATTTGGATTTGGAGCTCAACTTGGCAGAGGTTGCACAAGCGGTGCAGCACTTTCGGGTATGGCTGTGCTTTCTACAGCAGGCTTTATTACAATGCTTGCTATATTTGGCTCCGGATTTGTATTTGCATATTTCTTTAGAAAACTTTGGATTTAATAAACAATTAGAAGAGAAAAACAATGGGACCATTAGTATCTTTCGGAATAATCGGTCAGGAGTTCAATTATATCATAGCTCTTCTGATTGGTATAGCTTTTGGATTTATCTTAGAACAAGCAGGATTTTCTACATCCAAAAAACTTGTAGGAGTTTTTTACGGCTATGATTTTGTTGTTCTTAGAGTATTTTTTACTGCAGCAGCAACCGCTCTGATTGGATTGATTATATTTGATTATCTCGGTCTGATAGATATGTCGTTTATCTATATAAATCCTACCTTTTTACAGCCGGCGATAGTTGGTGGCATTATTATGGGATTTGGATTTATACTTGGAGGTTTTTGTCCCGGTACGTCGCTGGTGGCTGCTGCAACAGGAAAAATTGATGCTATGCTTTTTATAGCAGGAAGTTTAGTAGGCATTTTTGCATTTGGAGAAATGTATCCTGCAATTTCGGATTTCTACTATTCTACAAACTTAGGTGGCATATTTGTTTATGATTCACTTGGCATTTCAAGGGGATTATTTGCTTCAGGGCTTGCTATTGTAGCCATTGTGGCATTTATTCTTACTTCAAAAATAGAAGAGAAAGTAAAATACGGATATAAGCCGGAACATCCGAAATATAAAATGGCTATTCCGGCGATAGCTGTTGGATTTGCAGCAGCAATAGTCATTCTGTTTTTACCTGAAAAAAGAGAATCTGTAGAAACCTTATCTGCTCAGGAGCTTGAGAGCACTTTACAAAATGAAGTAAAATACGTAACTCCGGAAGAGTTAGCCTATGATATTTATTATAAAAATGCGAAGTTTTTGCCAATAGATTTACGCGAAGAAGAGCAATTTAAGAAGTATTGTATCACGGGCGCTACGAGAATGACGTTAAAAGAAATATCTCTTACAACCGGCAAAGTAATGTTACAACATCCCAACAAAAGACCTGTCTTTTATTCTGCGGATGAAGATATGGCTAAAAGAGCCTTTTTACTTGCTCAGAAAGAAGGTATGGACAATGTCTATGTACTCAAAGGCGGTATAGATGCTTATAAAAATATGTTACAAACCCAAACAGTAGCCCATAAGGCAGCTTTTATCGGTGCTAACGGAGACGATTTTGTTACCCGTTTAGCCAATTACTTGAAATCAGACACCACACTCACTAAACCTCAAGAGAGACAAAAAGTAGAGGTAAAAGTAGTCAAAGTCAAGGGCGGCTGTTAACATCACAGAAAGAGGCTAAAAGTCAAATTAGATTACTTAGCCTCTTTTTTTTGCCTATTTAGAAAGTCATCTCTTTGAGTCTTAGGGAATATGATATAAGTAAATCAGTGTCCAAACAACAGCTTCCTTTATATGAATATAGAAATCTCTGATTGACCAAATTTAAAGACCACAAATGACTTGCGGTAGCAAATTCCTATGCCGGAAACAGGCTCGAATGCCTCAACAAAGAGAAATAAAATGCAATTTGAAATATTGTGTTGAAACATATTTGCTGAACAATCGTTAGAAATCATGTAAAAATGGTTATCTTTGTAAATAGATTAAGCAAACTTTGGAGAACTTATGCGATTGTTTCGTTTACTTGGACTTTTAGTTATTCTGACATTTGCACTTACAAATGTGAATGCACAAGATGCCGATATTGATGATTTTTCTTTTGATACAGAAGAAATTCAAACCGAAAAACCTGTATATTTTGCAATAGGCGGGGGGTATGCTGCTAACTTCATGTTCTACGATCCTGCACCAATAAATAATGTGTTTGCAAAAGGCAACGCAGTTTCCGGTTTCGAATTCCCGGAATTTGAAAAACCAATTGTAATGCATGGAGCTACTGCAATACTTAGCACTTATTATATACCGAACACAAGAATCGGCTTTTTTTCGTTAGGTGGCAATCAAACCAAGAGTTACACTTTGACTGAAAATGAAAAAACATACGACATGGATATGAAATACAGTCAAAGTATTTTGGGAGGTAGCATTGACTACGGCTTTATACTTATGAAATCATTAGTAGTGCTTCCCGGTTTAGGTTTTGGTCATGGCAATATGACATTTGAAACAACAAAAACAAACTCTGCATATTCTTGGTCTGATTTCGATAACATGAACGACGAGAATTTTATCAAGCGAGCAGAAACCGGCTATTGGTTTGTGCAGCCTCAATTAAACATTGAATATGCAGTAACAGGTGTCCTTGCATTCCGCCTCAATGCGAATTATATTTTGCCATTCGGTCAGAAAGACTGGAAATATAATAACACAAAAGAACTTACAAATACGCTATCAGACATAGAGACAAAAGGCTTTTCCGTGCAGCTTGGTTTGATGGTAGGTTTGTTTAATTATTAGAAAAAAAATCAAAAAAAGAGCTTGACAAAGTAAGAAAAATCACTTATATTTGTACTCTCTTTTAGAGACAGTCGAGATAAATAAATCTCACGGGCCTGTAGCTCAGCTGGTTAGAGCTGCGGACTCATAATCCGTCGGTCGGGGGTTCAAGTCCCTCCGGGCCCACTTCAAGAAAGAGCTAATTGTTTAGTAAAAAAACAGTTAGCTCTTTTTGTATTTTGTATGGGTAGCACTTTGGGTAGCACCAAATCACATCTTTCTGCCAAAATCAGATATAGAATACCTCTATTAAATCACATATATTTTCCGCACTTATTTTCCTTTTTTATGCTGTCTTTCGAGCTAAGATGTTTCTAAATCTTGTAATGAGAGAATCTGCAAAGCAGTTTAAATCTGCTTATTTACTACCAACACTAAAAGCTTTACCAAATATTTTATCGAATCTAATAAAAATCAGGTTTGTTATAATGTATTCCATAGTAAAACTTGTTAATATCTGTAGATGTTGTTATATTGAATAATTATCAAATATTTGTATAAATCAAAACAACTGAGACATAATATGTCGCTATGCTATGTATATTCTTATATAGCATATTCCAAATCTATAGAGGTTAACATGAATTTGAATTCTGCCCAACAGCATGCTGTTGATATAACTGGTAGTGTGGTTGTAAAAGCAAATCCCGGAACAGGGAAAACTACTCTAATCGCAAGTAAATATCTTAAACTTCTTCAAACCGGTATTAATCCCGAAGAGATTCTGTGTTTGACATTTACAAATAAAGCACAGAAAGAGATGGAAGCTCGTATCAAAAAGTTGATAGTAGATAATAACTTAGAAGTTAATCTTGCTGAATTGAAAATATTTACTTTCCACTCCTATGCTATGAATGTTGTTGAGCAGAGAGAAATTATTCCTGAAACCTTCCTCAAATACATGATACTAAGGTATATGAAAGAGCATCAAGTCTATTCTTTGCAAGAATACGGACTTGAAAATACAGCTTTGCCTGGTATGATGGGACTTATTAAGTATCTTAAAACGCATGGTAAGCAACCTACAGATTTAGATGCCTCAGATATTAAAGGAATTATGCGTAAACTGTATGATGATCATCAAGCCACAAAACCTAAAAGTCAAAAGAATCCTCGTGAGGATGCTGAACTCTTTGCTTATGTAGATGCATTATGCAATATCTTTGATGATTACGAAACGCAAAAATCCCGTTATGGCTATGACTATTCTGATTTGCTTATTGAATATGATAAACTCACTCAAAAGCCGCATTATAAATATGTATTAGTAGATGAATTGCAGGATGTAAACTATCTTGAAGCAAAGATGGCTCGTGAGGCAGGCGATATTTTCTTTGCTGTGGGTGATGCAAAGCAGTCTATTATGGCGTTTCAGGGTGGCTCTATAGAAAATTTTGAAATGTTTAAGGATGGGGAAGAGGTTATACTTTCTGATAACTATCGTTCCTCAAATGAAATTCTTACTTTTGCTCGTGATGTTTATAAAAAACGCACTGGTTCGTTGGATCATAAAAATGAGCTCCAATCCCTTCGCAATCCAACTATAAAAGATGTGATGGATAAAGTCAAATTATATGAGATAGCCAAAGATGATGTGCTTGATTCTGTTGTGAAGTTGGTTGCTAACTTATCTAAATTGGGTGATAAAGTTGCAGTAATTGGTAGAACAAACGACCAACTTGATAGTATGTCGCGCAAGCTTACTGACTATGGATTATCTCACACTACCACTTACGAAAAGGGCTCTGACGCTGTTAAGCAACATATTATAGAGTTTATTGATGGCTTTTTTACAAAAGACCCTCAGATAATCCTAAATTCTTTCTTCACTCCGTTTGCTCCGATAAGTATTGAAGATGCTGTCAAAATATCAAATGCCGAACCTAAAACTATTGCTGATGTTCTGACTACTGAGCGTCTCGAGAGCTTTTATAATTCGGTTACTAAAGTGGAAGATATAAATACTCTGTTTACTGATTGTATTTTCCCTATTTCCTTGCAGTATGGCGAAATATATTACGAAACTGCTCAGATGATGTATAAAACTTATGCTGAAGCTTTCAAAAATGTAAATCTCAAAACTTATGATAAGCTGTTTGACTATATGAAAATGGCTTCTCTTGATGCTGAGAGGAAAAAAGAAATAGAAGAGCAGGTTGTTCTTACTACGATTCACAAAGCCAAGGGTAAGGAATACGACCACGTAATATATGTGCAGCACGAAACAAAAGAAAAAAAGGATATTTACTATTTTCTAAGAGAAGCAACTCTCAAATCGCTTAATCTAAATAGCTCTGAATTAGATGAAGAGGAATCTTTGCGTCTTGACTTCGTAGCTGTTACTCGTGCAAAGGAAACCCTGCACATTATCCCTGAGGATATGGAGCAGTTTGTTACTGAAGACACCGTCACAACTTCAATAGATGTTGAAATCGAAGATTTTGAGATCGAAACTGATGCCTTCAAAGCTAAACAGGCGTTTGCTCTTTTTGTGAATAAGGATTATGAAAAAGCAAAAGACCTTTTAACTACAAATCGTGATTGGCTGATTTACACTATAAGAGCGCATTTTGAAAATATGCCTCATTTGTCTTTCTCCGCTGTGATAAAAGATCCTTACGAGTATTTAAAGAAGCGGATTTTGAATATTAAATATATTTCTGATGCTTTGGCGGTGGGTATTGATTTGCATGATTATGCAGAAAAATTCCTTAAAACGGGCAAGACAGAGCACAAAAAAGAGCTCGCTCCGTATGTTAAGAATTTCCACAATTTGCATGATGAAATTCTAAAAAGCTATCCGAATTTTGTATCGGCAGAGGATAATTTTAATTTACCACTAAACGAAGTCTTTGATGTAGATGATGATATTTTACTGACCGGAAAAATTGATGCTATATATAAAGATGAGCATGGAAGATACCTCTTTGTGGATTGGAAGACAAGCCGCAATCAAAACTCGCTAAACGATTACCGCAAGCAGCTCGAAACTTACAGAAGGGCTTACACTAAACTAAACAATATCGAATTGGACGATGTTACTTCTGCGGTCGCTTTTGTAAGCCTTGCCACAGGTATAAATACCGGTCAGCTCGATCATGAGTTAGTGCTGGAAACTAATCCAAGTAATATGTTCACCAACTTCCAAAAGGACGTGCAGACGATCATATCATGGCGAAAAGACCCTCTGAACTTCTGCAATGACTTCCTTGATAATGAGAAGGATGATTACCTATGGCAGGCAGTCGCCGAGCAGATTAAGAGAGAGATGAGGTAGCGAAATTAGAAAATGTTTATGTAAATAACAAAAAATTGAAATAAATCTAAGTTTAAACAATACAATGGAGATTAGTTTTGGAAAAAAATCATATTGAAGAATTGATAAGAAACTATAATGATAAGTATCAGTTATGTGATAAAAATTCAGATTTATACATCTTAGATGGTATTCCTGATAGTAAATATAACAATGCTTTCAAATCTCATAACTTGATTGAAGATGAAGTAATATATCTATTAGTTGATACTACTTTTTGGGGATCTGCTTCAGATAGTCTCCTTATTACCAACTATAGGATTTCAATTCGTGTTTATGGTGAAGAGAATAGTATTTGGTTTACTCTGCAAGAACTCAATAGTGTGAGCTATAATAAGCTCGATGAACTATTTTCATTTAAATATTCTTATTATAATACAGAGATACTAATGCCATTTGCAGATGTCTATAGTGTTGTTTCTAAGGATGAACACAGAATAGTTTTTGCTGAATTGCTGACGAATATAGCTAATGACTATGAAGATATAGAATCATTTGCGTTTAAACAAATATTTGAGCAAGAAGATAGAGCGAACCAAAAAGAAAAACTGTTAGAATATTTAGAAGAATTTAAAGAAGGATATTGTACTCATGAAGCAACATATCTTCTAGCAAGTCTATATTCAGAAGAAAATCAGTATGAAAAGGCATTGGGAATTATTACAAATTTAGATTTAGAAAAATATGATAAAGACTGTCATGGTTATTTTCATTTTTTAGAAGCAAAAGTTTTACTTGGGATAAAACAAACTAAGAAAGCTGAACTGAAGCTGCTACAAGCAAAGAACAGTATAAAAGATTTACCAAAAGATCATAAATTCTTTGTCGATAGTTTGAAAGATTTAGCAATAGATGATACAATTTCTACACTTCAGAATATCTTCTGTGATGATTTCGACGAAATTGAGCCAAAACTAAGAAAATATATCTTGGTTACGGATACGACAGATCAAGTTCATAATAATAGCTTTTATGCTTTTCAAATGAATACCCTACCAAAAATAGAATTTCCTACAGGCCACCCTCAGGTTAATATGCTTTACGTTTTACATCCGCAAAAAAAGAATTTGTATATACCGACAAAGGATTTAGATTCACATTTAATCGTTGATAAGCTAAATGAGTATCAATATTTTATTCAGTGTTTGGGTGCTCGTAAGATAGAAATCGTTAGGGCTTCAGAGTCAAGATTTACTTCACATGATACTTCGAATCAAGATACATCTGTATCTATAGAAGGAAGTAAGGCGGGGATTAAAGCTGTGTCTTTTAGTGGGGAATATTCAAGAGATATAACTTCAAACGAGAATATACTTAATACTTTTAGCACTAAAAGAGAGCAAATCTTTTCACCGAAGAAAAAACCATATTTACCTGATACTTTAAATTGGTATAATGCAGAACCATCTTGGCAGAGATTGTATGAACAAAGAATAAATGGTGGACTTTTATCTCACACTGAAATTCTATCTACATCAACGTCAGAAGTAGTTTCTGAATCAGAGAAGAAAAAAGTTAGTTCTGATATTGCATTATTTGTAAATAAATTTAAAAGTATTAAAGACACAGATAAGTATTTTGAAAATACAAAAAATGAAACCTTGCAGTTAGAAATCAAAGTAGAGTTTGAAGATATAGCTAATCTACTTGAAGAAAATCAGGAAGTAAAAGAAGAGAAAAAAACACTATCAGACATAGAAGCTACTTATAAAGAAGATGTTGAAATGATGTTGGAAGATGATAATATTATCGATGAAGCAGAGCGAAAAATGTTAGACCGAAAAAAGATAAAACTTGGTCTTTCTCAAGAGAGAGCAAAAGAAATAGAAATGATGGTAATAGCAGATAAGGCACCAATGTTAAAAGAAGAATTAGAGTATTTAGAAGAATATAGAGCTATTTTAGAAGAAACTCCTGAGTTAAGTAAACTCGAGAGAAGGCTTTTAGATAGATTAGCAAGGAAATCAGGAATAACATCGGAGCGTCAGAAAGAATTGGAAGAGGGTGTGTCTATTGGTTAAGATATCATTTCAATTTCTAAAATGTAAAAAAAAGCAATATGCAATAGGTGAAAAATATGAAGTATTATGGTATTGTAAATAAGTTTAAAGATGAGCATAAATCTGGAATATATGCGAGACGTCAAATAACTTCTAAAGAACTTAATAGAATATCAAGCAAATATAAATTAGATGAATGGTTAGAATTAATATTTCTACTCAATCCTTCTGTTCTATTGACAAATCTAATTTTTCAAAGACACCGTACTGTTGAAATATTGAAATCAAGTTACGAAAATATTTCAAATATCTTCAAAAAGAAAGAAAAGTCTAGAAAGTTGGAATATAAAGCTAAAATAAATTTGGATTCCGCACGATGTCTTTGTTTTTTTGACGAAACTCTGGATGGAGATTATAACATTATTGATGAATCTTTAAACTATGGTTTATTTGACAAAATAGGTAATAGTGGTTTTGAAAAAATGATGAAATCAGAAGGTGGTTCATCAATGTTTTTACTGGAAAAAAACTCTATTCCAAATCAAATAATCCATTTTTCAGGCAATAATGTAAATCTATCCTACGGTTTGTATTGTGAGCATCCAAGGAAGGACAATGTTCTTCTTCCTCTTGAAAATTTACCTCAATTATTGCAATCCCTATTATTAGAAGAAACAATTCGAATTTATGAAGTACTTGGTGCAAAAGAAATAGTAATAGAAGATATGACTGATTATAAAAGCTCAGTAAAAGGAAAAGATCATAAATATTCTATAAAGATAGAATCAGATAGTAAAATAAACACATTGAGAACAAAAACATATGGAGATGGTGTTTTTGATATTGAGAGAGCAGAAAAATATCACAATTTAGTTTATGATTATCCTGCAATTATGTCTGTTGTTGAAGCGAGAAAGTATGGGAATCAAACTTTAGAAGATTTTATTGAGGATGTTGATTTGAGTGCAGGTATAGATGTTGGAGTGTTGGGACTTTTTAACTTGGAGGCAAATTTATCTTTGAAAAGACGATGGCGGTTTAAGGTTGAGTTTTGGCCAAGGAAATTATAGAATTGATTATCAATATATTAGGTATTGTAAACTAAACTCTGTCCAGTAGATTGATGAAATTAAAGGACAGAGCAATGAAGGAACAAGATTACAAATCGATTCAAGACAAAGCAATTAAGCAATTTAAAGAGGGCAAATCACTATTAGGTAAAGATGGTGCATTTGCCCCTTTATCCCAGCAATTTTTTACCATGGTGAGCATAGGCCGCAATCTTGATTCCATACTGGTCTTCTTTGTGATAACTCCACTCGAGCCTATTGATAATTGTTTCGCGAAATGTTTTTTGCATTTCTTCAATGCTAACAATGTCCGGAGCAGGCATCTCATCAAGATATAAAAGATATTTTTCTACGTACGATTCCGGCAATCCAATTTTAGCAACTTTGCTTTTGCCATATCTTTTATGCCAATTATAAATTCTTGCATAACATTCTTCTGCTCCCATACCTTCGGGAACTCTCTCTAAATCACCGCGATTTAAACCCATCACTTTCCTCTAAATTAGGTTTTATAAAATTTGAACTTAAAGATATAGACGGCAGTATGCGACATAATATGACGTAAAAACATGTAAAAGTTGCTAAATTCTACAAATCCTTTCTTTCATCTCATATCTCTCACAGATAAAATTGCGATTGACCGTAATTGCATAGCCAAGAAAGAACAGCTTTTTAGTGCCTGCCTCAAGCTGCTGCTTAATAGTATCTTTATTACCACATAGATAAAGCTGCCGAAAACTGCCACCATACTTGCAGGATTCGCAACGAGGCTGCTGCTTCACAAATTCCTTCAGATATTTCAGCATATCAATCAGCTGCTGAGCCGTAATCTTAACGCTTTCACCTGAAGTGGAAAGGAAGAAGATATCCGAATGTTTGTGCTCAATAAATCGTTTAATCTTATTCCGCCACGAAATCAGATAAGGAAACAAATCTTCAAATTCCGGCACAAGTCTGCCTTTTTTACCTGTAATCCGTTCACTCTCTACATATTCTTTAATATCACGAAGAGAAAAATCACCAACATTGAAAGTCCATGTATCGCTACGCACATCCTTGCGAACCCGAACAAACCCATATTGCAGCAGATCATAAATAATCTCATCACGCGCCTTCCCTTCAAATCTAAGCTTTTCGCCATATTTGTCATAAGTCTTTTGAATTGAGTCAAAAGTCAGCCCAAACATTTCAGGATGTTCAATAACAAAATCAATATGAGTTATCTCCACAGCCGGTACCGGCGTTTGTGACTTGTTCAAATATCTTTTCGGTATAATCCAAAATGCGTATATCATGATTTCTTATTCCTATATTGAGCATCAAAATTGTTTTTTTCTTTTATATTCATCTCAAAAAATTCACATGAATAAGAATAATCTGAGATTACAAATTGACCGGTTTTTGTATCTAAGGAGCTGTTCTTAAACTTTTCAATTTTGTTCTTTTCCTCATTTCGACAAATTGAATTATCGCAGTGCCAAGAAGAGTGTATTCCCCGACAGAAATAAGTACATTTAAAGCAACTCGGTTGGTAATCAAAAAAGCGAGTTAAATATTTGATCATACTATCAAACTGCGTATGAGACAGCAGCACTGCATCTTCTGTGTCATTTGTAATCAGGTATCTGGAAGATTTGTGAGAGTAGAAGTTTTTTATTAAATCATACCAGACAAAAACATCTTTAAATCTATTTTCTAAACTATAATCAAGTCTCCCATGAAGACTCGGAAAACTACCGTTTTCAAGGAAATTGCGGATACTGTCTATATCAATATTAAATATTTTGAGCAGCCAAATATTGTTTGCTTCAAGTTTTTTGATTTTTAAATTTGTCTCTGACCAGTACCGGTCTATTTTTGAAAGTACTTTGTTGTACCGTAGAAGAGATTGAAAATCTTCTCTTGTTAGAGTTATATCTGTATTTACCAAAGAACTAATCTTGATATTATATAGGTAATTTTCAGGTTTTCGTTTTACTTTGTTCCACCATGTTTGAAGGGTAGTAAGTAAGTCTTGCAAATCATGACTCAATATTTTGTGAATACCTTCAACATTTTTGTTATCAAGGAATTGTTCAATATCTGTAACATCAAAATGATTCAATTCAAGTAAAAATTGATTGTTTTTGATATCTGTTGTAACTCTCACAAAACCTTTCTGCAAAAGATCATAAATAATCTCATCTCGTGCCTTCCCTTCAAATCGAAGCTTCTCACCATACTTATCATAAGTCTCTTGTATTTGATCCAAAGTAAGCCCAAACATTTCGGGATTCTGAATAACAAAATCAATATGAGTTATCTCAACAGTCGGCACAGGAGTTTGAGCCGTATTCAAATATTTTTTCGGTATAATCCAAAATGCGTATATCATTTTCTGCTCCTTTGCTATTTTAAAGATAAGCCGGGCAGGCTCTGGCTAACAAATTGATACTGCTTGCCGTTATAGATGAAGTCAGGTCGATTGTAATGGTAAAATTCCTTTTCCCTTGTAACATAAATTTGATACAGAGGCATTCTATTAATCAAAACCTGCTTAAAAGCTTTAACTTTAAGCAATTTCTGCCTGCTGTACTCTATTGCTTCAGTTTCAGTCAGAGGATGAGGAAAATGTATTCTTACTACGACCCATCTGTATGTTAAGTAGCTTTCCTTATATTTGCTTGTGGTTTTGAGCATTTCATCAAAATACTCTTGGTCTAAAGCGATTGCTTTTTGAATGTCATTCAATTTGAGACCAAGTAGGTCTATGTATTCTTTAGGTATAGGAATATTTAGACTATCCCAATCTTTCCTTTTTCTCATGAACTTACTGAGATTTTTACGTCCCATTTTATCACATAAATAGCGCGAACCTTCAGGATTTTTATAGAAATCAGGAAAGTTCGCTGAGTGAGATTGAATCAAGCAGCGAGTATAATAATAGCGATCGTAATTATTCTCAGAGCGATTAGGAACTGAGAATCCCGGAATCGGTTTTGGTAGTGACATGATAATACTCCAATATTATTTTGAAAAATGGAGTATCAAGAGGAGAGAATTTTGCATTTATATGCCGCATCGTCCTGCCACCGTGGCTATTGCTCGGTTGGCTCACATCTAAGTGATCTTGATACTGAGGATTAGTTATATAATTTCTTTTACGATTTGCCCAAATCCGATTGGCAAATCAAATTCATCAGATGTATTACTTAAATCAAGTATAAAAGCCAAATTCCCAACAACTAAGACAGAGCTGCGAAAATCATCCCACATTGGTACGGAATACCCAAGATTTGCCTCTGTGTAACATCGTACTACATCAGCCATCTGATACATAAATGTTGTATCTTTATGAGTAAAGTTTTTCATTAGCACGAAGTATTTGCCATTCAGTTGTCCAAAAATTATTGGCATTTCTCTAAAGTTAAATCCGTTACTTTGAGATTGCTTCATTTTGATGAATGTTTCTGTATCTTGCTTTGCAATATCAATGATTGCAATCGGACAATCAAGTTCCGAAGCAAGATTTTTACACATAGCTTCAAACTCTTCACTATTATACCTCGAATTATAAATATGTCTTTTGTTTACGCATTTTGATTCCATTTCATTACGCATCCTTTGTAGTTCTTTGCGTAACTTTTCGATTTTGTCTGCTTTAAATTGGCTCATAACCCAAATCCTTGTTTTACTTTACCCAATCAAACCACACCGTTTGATTGAATAACGGAATTGAATAAGTTTTACAAACATTCATTGTATGTCCTGTTCCGCCTTGAAGTGGTTTTTGTAAGTCGTCGTAAAAGAGAGCAGCTGTAATCGGTGCTATGTTTGTTGTACCCAAAGCTTTGATTGTATCACGTAAGATATATGCTACTTTAACGGTAAATCTGTTTTTTACACCAGCTAAGTATGAATCTACAAACTTGCCATGCTTTGGGTTTAGCCTTGTCGCGTCTAATATTTTTTGTTCTTTGCTTAAGTCAAGTTTATCTAAAGAAATTGTTTTCCCTGCTATATTATGTGCTACTCTGTGTTTTTCGTACGGAGTAATTACTTCAAGCCTTTGGCTATCAACTTTTGCTACACCCTCCGAAAAATATAAATCAGAGCCGGAAGCATTGCCGCTTCTAAAAATAATATGTTTTGAATTTTCGGCAAGTAGCTTGCCGATAGATACAAGTTTATCCTTGTCGCTATCGGCAACTATCCGCTTTCCCTCTAAAAGAATAATACTTCCGGGGTGGTCATA
This sequence comes from Kapaibacterium sp. (SeqCode), assembly GCA_963664875.1. Lineage (GTDB taxonomy): Bacteria > Bacteroidota > Ignavibacteria > Kapaibacteriales > UBA2268 > JBFHIJ01. The sequence continues at coordinate 22,089 of OY761611.1, forward strand.
CATTTCTATAAACTGTTCGCAAGTCATTAGTCAAGTACCCTTCTTGCACGTTCTTGGAAGTGATCAAATTCCTTTTGAATCTCAACTTTATAAAAGCCGGGCCCAATAACAATAGGGGAGTGCTCCTGATGCTTAAGTGTAACATCTTCTTTGACTTCGAAGTACAAGTTGTTGTCCTTGTCCTGACGTAAATCGAACTCACCAAATAGTTTATGCATGTGCCCGGTTACTTCACCTTCTGCAAGCACACCGTCATTCTTTACTTTCATCGAACCAAATTCCTCGATACGTTCAACTTTCTTGATAACTACATCACCCTGAAAGCCATATTGACCTACTTGCATTTTGCGAGCATCTCGTGGATTTTTTTCTTCAAACATTTTTGTGTCTCCTATAGATAAAAGATTGGATGTTTTCTATATAGTAATGTACGATATGGTGCGACAGAATGTGACTTATAAGAATCATTTTATCGATTTTTTTCAAAACTTTCAACTAAATCTTCTGCTGTATGTTTCATCCATTCAATCTCAGTTGCACCAAGATCTGTAAAGTGTATGTTAGAGTTATGTATCCCATCAATATTAGGTGAGTCAGGGAGGTCAGGAACGTAAAATCCCTTTATGTTATACTTTTCTATGTAGTAAAAAAGTCTATAAGCGGCATCGCTAAAATGTAGATTTACTTCCCTATAAAGACCATCATCAAAAACAATCTCTTCGTAGCCGGATTGGAGTATTCTTTCGTAACCTATCATATTGAGCAATCTGCCGGTATCTCTTTCCCAAGGATGCTTACACGCATATACAAAGGCGTCTTTACCTATATCTTTCTGCAGAAAAGTCTCGTCAATTATATAATGGAGAATTGAAACATATCTTTTTTCATCAGCAAATTTAGATCTATATCTTACTTTTTGTCCGGGAAATTGATATTCATTATCAGGAATTGATACAACAGGTTTTATTACGCCAATAAGTGTATTGTTATCAGTAATATATAATCTTGGTATGTGGAATATTAGTTCAGTAAGTATGTTGATAAAATCTGTTGCTTTGTTATCAAATGGAACTCCATTTTCGATTAGGTATTTAATTGTAAGGAAATTTAATATATTAGAATGTAGATTTTCGTGAGGTTCATCTTCAATTTCATTATAAAAATCTGCCATATCTTTAAGATTTGAAAAGGTGAACTTAGCTAAATGAGCAATTTGTGTATATCCAAAATGATTTCTGTAAAATTCAATATTTTGAAATATTGAGCTGTAATTCCACAAATCCTCTGATATTTTGTATAAGTTATTATTTTCAAATATTTTGATGCTGAGAGAAATTTTGTCTATATAACTATTAACCGTGCCATCTGATAAATCGTAACTGTATCTATTTAGTTCTTCTTGATGTATATTATCTTCAACATATTGATAGAGTTCTTTGTCAGATTTACATAACTTTATCTCACAATTGCTACTTATCAGATTTGTTGAGGCTAACAGTTCCCCAAATTTTCTCAATAGCATTTTGCCAATTTCAATATCTGGTTTAGCTTTAGCTAATTCATTCAATTTATTTTGCATATACTCCTTGAAATTATCTGAATCGATAAGATTATTGATATGTTCAGATAACTTTGTCAAAGATTTACTTCTCTCATTTAGAATATCTTCCTGAGAATTTTCTTTCTTTTCTTCATGGACTGTTTCTTCTTCAAACTCTTTGTACTCTTTTTTCCATGACCAACGAGTTAAACGTCTCCAGCCTTGATTCCAGCTGACAAAATCATTAGTACAATACTCAAGTGGTATATATGGTATTATGTCGGAATCGAACTCATAAACTTTGTACTCTGAATAATGTAGTTGTATAAAACTATAAGCATAGTCATACCATTCTTCTAAATCTGATTCAAATCCTCTTTCTCGAATAAATTGCAGCATCTCTAAACCGGTTTTACCCAATAAATAACCAATAATTGCGATTTTAAAGACTTCTTCTTTCTCAGATGCAAGTGCTGCAAAGCGGTCAAAATTTTCCACTCCTGTAAAATGCTTATGGAAGTAAGCATCAAATAGTTGGAAGTTGTAATTTATAAATTGTTTTGGTGTCTCAAGGATAGGTAGGATTGAATCTAATACCTTCTTGGCTAATTCCGGCTTCGAGAGGTGCTTGACACAGCTATTAAAGACACTAACATAGAGTTGATGGTATTTTATAGTCAAAGATTCACTACCCGATAAACCTTGACTACCGGCTGGATAAAAGGTAGGTATTGCGTGTACTCTATTGATATAATGTTCGGAAGCCCATTCCTGTTCGTTTAGTGTACAGGCTAATTGTTCAGCTATTGATTCGTGAAATACATTTGCCTGTTCCAACTGAATAATTATCTTTTCTAACAGACCAAGATCGTTAAGAGCAGCAACATCTCTAATATAATTTCTTATTGCTGCGCAATCCTCGGACAACACCAAGTCTTCAGTATATTTAAAGTAATCAGTATAATATTTTACAGAATTATTATTCAATTCCTTAATTATGTGATTGTTGCCCAAATTCTTCTTCATAGAAAGCGCAAAATTTACAGAAGGGAATTCTATCCTTTTGCAAATTCTGCCGTACCAATCGCTGTCTCCAAGACAATCAAGCACGGACTGGGCTAAATACATCAAATCCTGAGAATCTGTAGTGTCTTCTGCTTTTTCGAAATATTCTCTTGTTTTCGTTAAGTCTTCAGACAGATGATAATACAATTCTCCAATAATTCTATTATCACTATTATATTCAGAGACTTTTTCTAACAATGGGATATATTTTAACGCCCATTTTCTATCTTCGAAGAATTTACAAACGGTTTCAAAGCATTCCAGCAAATCACGAAAACCTTTAGCTAAGTTAAAAAAAGCTTCAAGCATTTTTTGCTTATAGCGAATATCATCCGATAGTTTCAGCTCTTTCTGCTTTGATCTAATTAGCTGACTAAGATCATATTTATTTGCATCGTAATTTTCAAACATTTTGATTTTCCAATTAAATATACTACTTCCTATGCCTCAAACGCAGGCTTATCATAAACCTTCAATCCAAGCCGCCAATTTAGAGCATCTTCTACAGTTCTACAACTTTTATGCACTCCTTCAAGATGTTCTTCACCGGTTGTTGGGTTAATCATTTGAAGGAATGGGTACCAATCAGGATTCTTTATGTTATATTCAAATTCCTGAGGTATTTGAAACGCAATTAGCTGATAATTGTCTTGCATATCTAATACTTTTCGTTCTAAATACTTGAGCAGATTATCTTTACCCATATATCTAATTCCCATCGAACGAAGCGTTGTATTTTGTGTTTTCAAGATTCTTAGAGCTTTCTTTTGAGAAGGCTTCATGTCCCAATACCAATTTGAAATTGGTTGGGATCTGAAGAAAGAAAAATGTGATTTATCCGGGAATACCATAGCCGGACCACGCTCATTATGTAAGGTCAGAGCTAATATCTGTCTTTGGCTTCTATGTTCGAGAAATTTATATTTAGGTTTTTCGATAACAAAACAAGTATCTTTAAAAGGAAATACCATATACGAATTTCTGCTAACAATCTCAGCCACTTCAATTTGCCGTTTTTCGTGTTCCGAGAACGGAATTCCCAAAATTTGAAGATATTTGAACATTAGAGAATAGCTCGATAACGATTTATATGCCATGGTACGTGAAGACGTGAAATTGTCATAAGGATGATAGATATTCTTGATGAGGTGGCAGTATATCAATTTACGTATTGTTACCATGAACTTATATCCGAAACTGATATTACCATTAGATATACCATAAATATCCTCCAGTGTTGCCCTTTTAGTTTCCCAGCTTTTATTTCTCCCTGTTTTTTCGAGCATACTCTGAAAATTCTCTTCAGCTCTGCCAATTACTCCCATAAATTTGTTATACAGAATATCATAGGAAAAGAATATGCATGGAGGTATTCGCTCAACTATACGTGTTTTTATAGATTTGTCGTATTCACTAATAATATCATAATTTTCTTTAAACTCATCCATTCCTCCAAGGATGTGGATAGGAGGGACTGTTCCAGCAATTCTTCTGTATTCATCTTTCAGCGTATCTTTTAATACATCTAAATCAGCCTTCCCATATATGAAGGAATCATACATCATAGCAACGTGATTCCATGCATATTTTAGCAGCTCGATATCATCAGCAAACCCGGGAACATTAGATTTATAGTGCATAACTACCTCAGCAAAATATATTTTCTATACCTATATAATTTACGAGGCTGTGCGACAGAATGTGACACTATCAGAATAAAAAAATGAGAAAATAACAAATGTCGAAATGTTTTTTTACATACATTTATAGAAATACCCAATGTAGTCTATTGTATATTACATTGGGTATTCTATATTTGTGTGCGGTATTTACTGAAAATATATTTATCGTATCTTGTCAAACTTATGACCGCAATTCAAGCAGCCATAATAGGGAGTAGGATCTCCATACTCATTTTCAATGATAATGCAACCTAAAGTAATTTTGTTAGGATCATCCATAACTTCTGAAGTTGGTTCTCCATAAATAATCTTCCTAATTTTGCCGGAATTGCATTTAGGGCATCGTCTGTTTTTGGTGTTGGGGTTAAATTGGTTAGGCATAGTTTATAATTCTTAAGTTGTAATCTTTTCTAGAAAATGTATTAGAAGTATGTTGTTTATTTTACCTAAACTACGCCTCAAAAACCCGGATAAAGGAGTTTAGCAAGCTCCCCAACCTGAAAACCACCTTCTGCTAAAGAAGCAAGAAAGTCGTTATCATCATTAGTGCTCGGATATTCTTTTTTGCCGGTATAATACAATTTAACAGGGCACTCTCTACCAAGCTTGAATCGTGATTTTGTCAGGTATTTTGGTTTGGGCATTATATGAGACTTTTATTTTAATGAAAGTGTATTTTTAATTCTATCAATAAAAGCTTTTTCTTGATTAGATAACTCCTCTTGTTTTACTTCATCCAATTTCCCTAGATTTGCAATTCCATCTACAATGAACGTCCCTTTCCCGCCAAACCACTCTTCTGAGTATGGGGATTTTTTATTTGGCCAATCATTTTCCCAATCTGAGTCAATTGGATAAAGCAGACCTCCAGCTACAAGTTTGTCTTTACTCTCTTTCTGATAAAATGACATATAAGAATGAATCTGATAAAAATCACTTCTATCTACATCTCCTTCGCTAATTCCAATTTTTCCTTGGAATTTCATTCTCTTATATTTTGCATCAAATACAGCAACTCGACCATCATCATGCCTTAAAACTAAATCAGGATACATATGTCGGCTATAAAAACTGTTTTCATACAGATTTAGCTCCTCTTGTGCATTTACAGTCCAACCATCTGCTGATAAAGTATGACGGAGCAACTTTTCGAGATAGACTTCCCACAAATCTGCAATGTTTAGCAGATATGATCCTGCGTGTTTATTTCCTTTTCCTGATAAATCATAATGATCTAATTCCAACAGAATTCCGGCATAATCTAAAATCGACTTGAATGATGCATATATAGGGTTGCTAAGTGATTTATGGTTCGTAGCACGCCGAAATATTTCCATTGTTACGCGTGTTTTCTTTGTTTCTTGTTTTAATGTATTTCTGACCTCACTCAACTTACCAGTAATACCTGTACCGAAGATTTCTTCAATGCTGTCAAGAGCATTGCTCAACACTACCATAATCTCAGGTACCAAGAGGCGTTCCCGGGTTTTCGAGGAAATATTCCCTTTAATAGGAATATCTTTATTGATAAATCTATTAAAATCTACATTGCCATGAACTTTTATGTCATGGTAATTGACTGTTTGATAGCTGCTGGGCAATCCAAGCAAACTTGCCTTGCTCAGTTTTTGTAAAAATAAATGCCCAATTATTCTTTTAATAAATTCGGTTTTATTTGTTTGCTTTTGTACTTTAATTGTAACGTCGCTTAAAAATATATCATCTGCGACATTGAGCATCCTGTTTAGGAGAACTTCAGAAAATCGCGAACCAATTTCAATATCAACATTTTTCCAAGTGATCTTCCCAATGTAATTCCCGGTTCTTACATTGAATTTATATTTATTATCTTCAAGATCTTCTCTGTTGATTGAAATAATAAATTCATCTTCCTCTCTTTTTTTTACTTTTAAGTGAGGAATTATTGGTATCAATGTATTATCTGGAGATTTTTTTAGAAAATCTGCTAATGTAAGATTTATTGGAAAATATCCTTTATTTAGATTTTTACCTTCACATTTGTATTTTGATTCTCCTATTACAAAATTTTTATCTCCATTTGGCTCATTTTTTATATAATCAGAATTAAAATTATCGACAGTTTCAATTTTCGCCATTTGTTGCCTTTTCTTCATTATTATTCTTTGGGCCGAAGCTCCTTATTGCTTCTTCAAAAACAGATTTTACTTTATCCTCAATTTCATTTTCTGAGAAAAATGGGCGCAAATATTCTTTTAATAGAGGTTTAAGAAAATTATTTTTAAGAAATAGGATGTTATTTTTGTTTATCCTTCCTTTAGAGGAATTAATCTTCATAAAATAACTGTGACCAATCTGATAATCCTTAGATAATCCTAAATCTGTAATTTTTTCATTTACTTTCTCAGCATATGCGATAAATTCTGTTAAGCTTTCCGTATCAATGTATTCTGACAATTCTTCATATATGGCTTGTGGGTTAAAAATAAACTCCAACCAAATAAATCGGCGACGTAAAGCAAGATCAAAGCTATCAATTGATTTATCTGTAGTATTCATAGTACCAATAACAATTACATTTTCCGGGATAAAAAATTCTTTATCTTCTTCCTTTCTTAGTGTTGAATATTGTGTCTTTATCTTTCCTTCTTCACCTCTATACTCAAGGCAATACAACAATTCTCCAAACACACGCGACAGTTCTGCTCTGTTAATTTCATCTATTATGAAGTAATAATTCTCTTCTTTACCTTTGGCTTTTTTACAGAAATTTCTGAACACTCCATCTTTTAATTCAAATTGAAGCCCTGATGTTGTATCAATTTTTATTGGGCGTATACCTTCAATAAAATCTTCGTATGAAAAGGAAGAATGAAATTGCACAATTTCTATTCTATCTTTTAAATTTTCATTTTTGTTCTTATCATATTCTTCTATAATTCTTTTTGCATTATATGTTTTTCCTGTACCGGGAGCTCCGTATAGGATAATATTTTTACTATTGCCATCTTTCAAAACATCTAAGAATTTATTAGCATTGTCAGCAGCAGCATTTTTTTTCTTCTTTTCACTTTGATTGACATACTTATAAGCGGCATCATAGAAGGCAACAACATCTCCATTATTTGTACCAATATTGCCGTTCCCTTGGTATTTATCTAGAACATTGAAGAATTGATCAACAAGAATATTGGCTTTTACAGTTACCGAAGATTGTGTTATTTCTTCTTTTATCTGTTCTGCAACATACAGGCGCTGATCATCTTTTAGCTTAGGCCAATCTGTCTTTTTTGAGTATACATCTTTTTCGATTTCTATTATATAATCAGTAGCCTTTCTCATACAGCCATTTGTTAAAAAAATCTCTTCATTTTCGTAAAACAAGAAAGTGTTAATTGCACTTTTGGGGAAGCCATTTTTTTTCCAAGATTTAATATCCTCTTGGTTATAATTGGAAAATTTATTTTCCCATGCTTTCTTGAAGTTATCTTCTTGTAGAGTATGATCTTTGTAATATAGTTGGTCCTTGTTAGTAATTACTTCACATAAGAAACTTGCAAAGGCAGTTAATTTATTTGCTATATATGGATCTAATATATCTTGATCAATATCTTCTTTAATTTTATTTACATTATATTCTTCTTTGTCAATATACAAAAGAGCAAGCAGATCAAATCCTTTAATATGCAAAGGATTGTAGCCGTCTATAAAATCTGAACTCCAAATTGAAAGTACTGCTTTAAGTTTTTGTTTTTCGTCTTCACCTTTAAGGAGCTTAAATTTATTTTCCCAATCCTTATATCGTTTTAGATTGATATGATGACCTATGTAGTCTTTTTCCTGCGATTGCTTCACTAAATCACAAAAATTATTAACCAGATTATCCAAACTAATGTTTTTATTATCCAGTAAATTGAATTCTTCACTCATTATATTTTCCTTTATATGTAAAATTTGTTTAATAGAATTGCTGCAAGCAATTTGTTGATGTAAAACTATGATAGCTATGCGCATCAGTTATATATTAAATACTAAAAACTCAAATAGTACTTTAATCCTACTTGTTAAATAATTTACAAAACAATATATTCATAAACAACTTATAAATATATTGACAAGCTAATATTATTACTCATCCCAACTTTCAGGCCAAAACCTTGTTTCGTAATAATGAACAATAGATATAAGTTCTTCAGATACTTTCTTCGGTGTTTCATGAGCTAAATCACTTAACTTAAAGAAAATACAATTTATGCTTCTGTACTCGCCTTCCACTTCCTCATCATAAATACTATAATCCTCATCATAGTTTTCCTTGACATATTCCAACAGTTCTGAGATGTTTAAACCATCAACTTCTAAATCATTCTCGATTGCATAGTTTAGTATCTCTTCGGCAATGCCGATTTCTATCAGTTCTGCTATTGCGAGCTCATCATCTTCTAAAGCATCCCATGTAGCAAATTCTTTATCGATATACTTAAGTAATTCCTGCTTTGTCATAAAAATTCTCCAAATAAATAGTCACTAACAGCTTCCCAATCAGGAATTGCCGATGACCCAAATTGAATCAATTGTCCCGAGAAATTTTCAGAATCACTGTTAGGCGAATCATCTATTAGATAATCACCTTTGAGTAAGTTTTTATGATGTGAGATTATCAATCTATTGTAGAGTGCGCTATCACTGTCGGCACCAAAGTATTTCTGAAGCCAATGCAATCTAAGCTGCCATACAGAGGGCTTGAGCCATGGGGCAGTAGCAAGCACATAAATATCATAATACTCAGCAAACATCTTTACTGTTTCTATAGCACCCTCAAACGGAGTCAACTTAGAGAAAATTCCGGGCACTTCGTCATACTTATCTTTATATTTTTCTCTCATCTCAGAATCTAATTGTCCGATTGCGGTATTGAAATCAGCTATAACATTGTCCATGTTGATATAGAGTATCTTTTTGATTGCAAATTTCTCTTCATCATGGATTTGAAATAGGTCATCATAATCGTCAACAAGCAAGTATAACTTTATTGTTCTCAGGTAATCTTTCAAATTGTTGAATTGGTGACCGCCATCTTCGCTGATGAAAACATCTTTTATTACATTCGTAAAAATAGAACGAAACTTATCAAAATTATCTTTACTGATCCGCTCATCATCTGTATTCCGATAGATTTGCAATATTTGACCATGCTGCTTAGATAATAAATGAGAAATTTCTGTTTTGAACTGCTGAAATGAATCTAACTCCTGATTAGACAGAAGCTCTACCAAAGTTTCTTCAGGGAAATAACTTGGGTTTAGTAGGGCCGTTTTCAAATTGTATTTTAATGCTGCATAAATTGCAGGTATTGAACCAAGAGAAGAAGCTATTAAGTATATATTACAGCCCTTATGTTCTGCAATAAGCTTATCAATTGAACTAATATCAGCACTCCAATTGTAAGTTTGAGCGTATTCAATTACTTGGAAGTTTTCAACTTCTTTTTCAAAATATTCTTTAACTTGAAGATATTTCGAAGAGTTTACTCCTTCGAGGTTTCGTTCCTCTATGCTTCGAAAACCGGAGAAATAAATAAATAAGTGTTTCATATATATTCCAAATAAACACACAAAAAAGATATACTAATATAAAACCTTAAGCGACAAAAAGTGACACAAGTGTATATTTTATAAAATTATAGTATAAATATCATAACCTATGTATATTCAATGTTATAATACCTACGCCTCAAATACCGGTCTATCATAAACCGTCAATCCAAGTCGCCAATTCAAGGCTTCTTCTACTGTCCTGATTCTTGGTTCAACTCCTTCTATATGTCGCTCGCCTGTGGTAGGATTTACCATAATCAGGTAGGGGAGTGTCCTTGTGTCGCTGCCATCTACTAAGTAAAGGAGACCTAATTGGTAGTCGTCTTGGGTATCAACTATATCTAAGTCAAGGTTTTGCAAGAAGCGTTCGTAACCGAAATAGCGTATCAAAAGATCACGAGTAGTAACATTGCTTACTTTTAATATTTGCTTTGCCACCATTTTATGGTTGTCAGATAAAATCCACCCGGGTATGCTGTTTGTATTCCATGCACCCAATACAGATTCAAACTCCAAAGGAGGCATACCTTCCTGAAAATTGATGCTGAACTTGCAATTATTATAATTATTCTTAGGGAAGTTCTTCGGATCTCTAAGCATAAACTGGAATGTATCATTTTTATCGTACCATACATAGTCGCAATACAAATATATCTCTGTAAGTAATGATATTATTTCGCTTGTTTTGCTATCTACGTTTACCACATACCTGAGCAATGCATCATACATCCACAGACGAACAAGAAACATATTAACAGAATAGCTCATATTGCTATACAGAAATTCCAAAAAAGCATGAGAACGAATATGTTCATCACTTTCAATCGCACTTATCGCATCCTCTATATCATTCCTTTTTGAGCCACCGGTGTACATGAGATGTGTAAGCAAGTCTGTGTAAACATCTGTGAAAATATGATCTAAATCAACGCTGTCATGTAATTCGTCAGTGCTTCCTCTGCTACTCAGGATATATTCATGAGTCAAAACCAGATATCTGCCTGCAGTTTGTTCTACTGTTTTGCCATCTATCTTGATTTTGTAGTCAATATCTAAATCTGAATGATTCAGCGGATATTCCTCATCAGTATCTACTTTTTCAATGGAATGGCTGCAGAAGTCATGTTGCATTAAAAAAGAATTGTGGCTTTTTAAGTTACTTCTGAATCTGTCACCTGACTTCTGCAATAGCATTGAATTTCCCTGTTTGACAAGAGAAAGCAACTCATTCCTTTCAGCTTGATTTACTATCTTTATATTATTTATACCCAAGAGCGATGCTAATCGTTCTAAACTTTTTTGAACTTCTGTTGTGGTATCTTCCATGCTAAGATTTGGCTTGCAAAACCGATCTCTTAGATTTGTTAAATGATTAAGTATATTAGATGCCTGCTCAAATAACAGCTCAATCTTAAATGAATCTATAAATACAAAAGGCCCTTGCTTTTTCATGCTGAATCCTATGGATTTTTGAATATTTTCAATTGTATGAATATTTTCAATAGTATAATTAGTTTTAGATGGGTTTAGATATTCTTTTTGTGAGAAAATCTGAATATAATCCGGCAGTATTTTGCATCGTTTGGTATTAGGATTTGCGATTAGAGAGAGTCTTAATTCCTCACCAAAATCTACAAACACATCCCCACAATCATCCTGAACTGCAAACAATTTATACTTAACAGTTTTTTGTTCTAAAAAATGATTTACATAGTACTCTTTAGCTTCTTTTACGGAGAATAATGATTTACGGACTTTTTCAGGGAAAATTATCATTTGCTTTTCTTGATGGTCAGCAAAGCACAATTTGAGCTCCTCATCAGATTCTATTCTAAATAGAATAAACTGATTATCAACATCTATTACATCAAATAATCTCATGATATTTTGCAGAGAAAAATCTTGTAATACATTGAAATTAGTTCTGTTTAGATGAAAGTTGTGCTTGAAAAACTTACGCAAAGAATTAGATGCGATTAAAACATTTTGCTCTGTGTCGTAATCGTTAATATCTATAAGTGCTGAAAAATCTTTAGAATTTATATCACTAAGATCGAAAGGAATTGGAGGTATTCGTACTGCGTCTCCATAGTTAACCGTTGCGAAATTGTTATTTGCAGAATGTTGATTTCTTAAAGATATATACTTACTTTCTCTAGCTTTAATGAGTAATCCATCTGAGTTAGGAGCGAAGTCAGTCCAAAACTCAAAATTATTTCCGTCAATCTTGAATTTATGCTTGAAGAAGTTGTAACTTTTCAAGTCTTCTTCAATGTATATAGAATTTAAAGAAAATGTTTTAGCATTGTTTAAAGTTATATCTATATTCAGAGTAGAAAGTAGCAAAAGTGCATTTAGTATATCGTTTTCCGGTTCGTCCAAAATAAAACCTAAACCCCTAATTGCATCATACAGCCAAAATATATGCCTTTGTGATAAACTGAAATCTTTCAAATAATTGCAATACAGGTAATTTATAAACTGTAAATATTTATTATCAAAAGCATATTGTGATTTAAAATCCAAATTACCAAATATCATTATATTAGAGTTATACCTAAAGTCAGATTCTTCGATTATTCGCCTGAATAGTAAATTGTCGTTGGGATAAGCATAATGTTCAAATGGAAAAGAGGGACAATTTCTAAATATTTTATAATATCTGCCACAAGCGAAATAGAATCTGGACGCAAGTACTTTTGATGATAATTCAAAATCAATATTATCAATCAAATCCAAATCTTCAGTTTCTCTATTTACCTCTATTTCAATTGTCAAAACAGAATTTGAAGTGTCAGGATTTTTTAATTGGACATCTTCAATTTTCCTGACATTGTTTTCAGTAGCGTGATACATGCGGCTATCTGTTCTTATTTCTGCTTGAGTCAATAGTATCGCAGGCTCTGAAATACAAATATAATCAGCTACCACTCTGAGAGCATCTACTATATCCTGCTCTCCGCAATCATTGTCATTGTTATAATACTTCTGCTTCCAATAATCCATTCTATCAAGGACTTGTTGTATTTGAGCAGGTGAGAGCTGGAAGCCTTCTTTGTTTTGTTTGCAGTCTTGCATGATTATATTGACCTTTGATAGAATTTTAAAATACCATATTTAGAGTTTAGATAATATAGCCTATTTAGAAAGTATTGGTTCATCATCCCTTGCCATTTGTGGAGACTCTTCTTCGTCTAAATTTATGTTATATGCACCTGTAGAATTGTCTTTGAAGAACTTTCGATTGCAACTTAAAGTTCTAAGAAGAGAGCAGTTTATTGGCTTGTCTTTGTCCCTAATGCTTGAAAATTCATAAGGAGGCAAGTACTTCAGGTGTGAAAACTTATGATATATCACGAAAATGGCATAAAACTCTGTCCTTTTTAAATCTTGTATTGTGAAATTGAGAGATCCAAGGCTCAAACCATAATTAGGCGCATCTGAAAAATCACCAAATTCATTGGTCATGTGTATCTCATCTTCAATATACCATGTCTTTGCCCTATGCATAGGTTCATCCCACTCATCAACACAATCCTGTTTCTCGTAAAAAAGTTCTAAATACGATTCATCAGTAATTTCTTCAGAGTATTTGTGTGCAGTGATATGAAACCCATCTCGATATATGCCTCTATGATTAGTAAAAAACTCAATTTCCTGTCCTTTAATCAAAACTGTATTTTTATAATTTTTCAAATAGTCTTCTTTTCTTTCTTCATTGGCTGGATAAATGGTAATCTGACCTTCTGTGTTCACTATAAAATAGAAATCGGCTTGATTAAGAGATACAGCTGCATCAAGTATCTTATTGATTTCATAATTATATTCATGAAGATATTTATCTCCAATAAATCGCAGAGCGTCATAAAGCCAAATTGCATTCCGATAGTCACTACCAACATAATCTTCATAGTTGCAGTAGAGGAAGTTAAGCAATTGTATCACTTCATTATCCTTAACTTCCTTTTGCTCAGGATCTACTGATCCAAATATTCCATCGTGCAATTCACTTCTGAAATCACTCCTCTCAAATAAATATTTTAAAAGAGAAGCATTTTCGCAAAACTTATCTTCTACAGCTGCTTGATGTCTTAAATCTCTAAATATTTGTAAAAAGTCACCTCCTACTACATAAGATATTGCCGGAGTGTTATAGTTATGGAACCGAAAATATGCTTTGTCTTCTTTGTAATGTGTTATATCTTCAATATGTACAATCAGTGATTTTTCAGATTTATCATATATTTTGTTATTCTGATAGTGTTTTCTTATTTCAACATCAGCCAAGTCTAAAAGGTTTGGTGTAAATAAATCTATCTCTAAAAATATATCCATTTCATTAGAGACCAGCTCAATTTTTGGATTTGCGATACCTACATACTCAGCTATAAGTCTGACAGCAGATACCAATTCCTGATAACTCACATTACTTCCGTCATTGGAGTAGTATCTGTCTCTCAAATAATCCATTCTTCCAAGCAATTTATCTATCTGCTCTTTTGTTAAATCAAAATCTTCAGCTCTTTTGGTATCCATTTTTATCTCTGATAGTTTTACTTCTATGCAAATAAACGTGTTGAAGTGACAATATATGTCGTAGATATTTTGATTTATCACTAAACTTTGTAACTCAAAAAATACATTTTTAAATACAAAACTATCCGTCAAGTTCAGTCGCTTTGGTACAGATATTGCAGTAAAAGTAATTTTCAATTTCGGAAAATAGAAATGTCTAAAATTCAACATATAATACACTTACGCGATTGCCTGATGGCAGGGCAGAGGCTCGATTCTAATAATATAATTGAGCTTTTGAAAGATGAGTTTGATGCCAAAATAGACAAACGAACAGCTCAGCGCTATATAAGTGAACTAAAGAATATGGAAGATCTTTATGTCGAAGAGAATATTGAAGGCAAAAAGATTATAATATACATTAGCGGCGAAAACCGAAGAAGCTTCAGAGAGACCAATCCGTTGCCTAATCCGGGGAATTATCTGCTGTCGCTCAATGTTTTGAAGGCTCATCTTAAATCATTTGCCGGAACAAAAATTGAGAAAAATACGAATGAGTTAATATCTGAGATTGAAAAGGTTACTAAAAATAAAACCGAAATCTTTACTTCAAAAAGTCTGTTTTGGAATCAAAATCACGGTAGCTACGATTATTCACCTCACGCAAAAACAATTGACCATATAACCGATTTAATAACTCAGCAAAAACTTCAATATGTGAGCTACGGAGATGCTCACAAACCTAATGGGTTTGTAGCTCAGCTTTGTGAGTTTTTTACATATAATGGCACTTTGTATGTAGCCGCTTACGTTTTTAAGCATAAGCATCATATAGCTCTTGCAGTGCAAAACATACTTAAACTTACTGATCTAAGCAAGGAAGACCAAGATCACTACTCCAATATCAATGTACCTCTCTTCTCATTCGAGGAGTTCAAAAGATATAGATTTGGCGTACATGAAGGCGAAATAAAAAAAGTTCGCCTTGAAGTCAGCAAAGAGCACAAACACTACTTCCTAAACCGCAATTTCCACGACTCTCAAATAAATCTCTACGAAAACGACCCGGGCAGGCAAATGCAAATCACCTTAGAAGTTCCACTAAGCCCTGAATTAGTATCATGGATTCTCTCATGGGGTGGGGAATTACAGGTAGTTTCTCCTAAAGAGTTGAAGGAGATGGTGGCAGAAAAGGCGAGGAGGTTGGTGTAGAAATGCTCTAAAATCAAGGTTGTTTGAAGTAAACTTTGCGAGCTTTAGTGTCTGATTGCATAATGCACAACGGTAAGTGTAAGAGTAGTGGCAGATTGCGTGGTGCTTTCCTGTTAAGTTACAAGATAGTAGAATCTGGCTACAACCCTTGAATTCACTACTATCCGTCAAAAGTACTACGTTTTTTTTGACGACCGGAATTATTTCATACTCAACACAAATGGCAAGTACTCTTTTTTGTTTTCATATTCAAAGAGTAATAATTCTTTTAATGTTTCATTGTTTCTCATATACATATACATTGCTCCTTGTGCTCTTAAAAGTCTCTCGTTATCTTCAATTCCTAAATGTATTTTATACAACTCCTTAATTCCTTTAACAAATTCATTATACATATTGAATTGTTCACCCTGATAATTATTTACTATCGTACTAAAACAAAATGCTTCAACTTGCGGATTTCTTTCGTTTTCTGTTTCTGCTAATCCATTGATTCCTGTGCATACTTGACCAACATAGAATCCTTCCTCATTGATTTCTAGAATCAAAAAGTATTTTACAGCGATATTTAATAATTCGTTTATTGAAACTGTGTCTGGAATATAGTTCGATATATCTGTAATCTTTTTTGTCAGTTTTTCCATTTCTCTATTAAATATACTATCGTTTTCTAGTGATCTAATAAATTCAGCTTGAAGTTCAATAGTATCACTTATAGCCAGAAGTTTTTCATGGTTTGAATCGTCTGAAAAATGAGTTCGTAAATAATCGATATATTCTCTATTATTGTTTACTAAACCTGAAAAACAAGAGTTGGAATCAATTTCATTCACGGTCTGGATTAAATATTCAGTTTCTCCGTATTTCCTTTTTTCTATTTTGAATATTTTATGATATTCATCTTCAATTTTACAGTTAGTCTGAGAAGATAAATCTACTGTAACTAGTCCAATTATTAAAATCAACAATAATCGTATCATATTCACTTTTTTATGGTTACAAATATTTATATAGACCAAATATAAAAATAATTATCAAATAAACTTATATGTTTTAGTTTATCTTCCAAGTTAGAATGCAAAAACGATATTTTTTTCTATCGGGTTTATCCGACTGGTATGACGTTATTGTATAATAAATCCCTCAATTACAAAACGCCACTCCGGCATAAGCAAACTTGAACTCGATTTGCAGTTCGTTTTCTGAGCTATTCTTTCTACCTCTACCTCTTCCTCTTCCTCTTCCTCTTAAACTTCACACCAACATAAGTCCTAACAGGATTACCCCTTTCCAAATCCCAATGATTTAGCCATCCGAAAATCAAATAGAATCTCTCAGTAAAATCAATCGTAGGGTAGAAGTATTATTCTCTAAATCTGATTACGATGAAATATTCTATGATTCTGAGATATGCCAATTATAGGCAAAAGAAGTACGATAGTAAAATAGATATTTTCATACTCGTCTTTAAAGTTGCAAAAACCTAATATCAGAATTTCAAAATTTACAAATGAGTAAATAATATGCTTAAATATTATCTGTTTTTTATCCTTGCTATTCTCGTTTCCTGCAATCAAACGCAAGCTCCTATTCCTGAAAACAAAATACCGACTTCGCCTTTCGAAGTAAATCCGATTAAAAATGGAGAAGAGTTCCCGGTTATGAGTTTAAAGTCTGCAAATGGAGACTTGATTGATATTGATTCGCTGATTAGCACCCAGCCAACCATTTTTGTATATTTTCGAGGAGGCTGGTGTTATTATTGCAATTTACATTTTGACCAAATCCATACAGTAGAAGATTCATTGATGGGGCTCGGTTATCGCCTTGTGATGGTTTCGTCTGATTTGCCTGAAAAGATGACACCAGGAATGAAGCAATATGCCAATAAAATGCTTATCCTTTCAGATTCTGAGTCCAAATTAGCCAAAGAGTTGGGGATTGCTTATGCCTTAGAAAAATCAGTTTATCAGGATTTGATTGATTTAGGTATAAATCTCGAAGAAACACAAGGTAATACAGAACACCTCCTACCTGTGCCTGCAGTTTTCTATGTAGATAAACTTGGTATTATAAATTTTCAATATGTCAATCCGAATCACAAAATAAGGCTGCATCCTAAAGTGATGTTATGTGCTGCTGAGGCATATTTGAATTATAATATAGATGCAGACAGTTAAGGAATGTCCAATATGAACTGATATTTAGCAAGCAAATCCGTATATTTGTTTTTACATAATTTTCAATTTCGGAGAATCTTTCATGGTACCTCGTTATACTCGCCCGGAAATGGGGCAAATCTGGACAGAAGAAAACAAATATAAAATTTGGTTAGAAATCGAAGTTTTAGCTGTTGAAGCGCAAGCCGAAATGGGAATTATTCCAATGGATGCAGCTAAAGAAATCAGAGCTAAAGCTAACTGCGACGCTGACAAAATCAACGAAATAGAAAAAGTTACTAAGCATGATGTGATTGCTTTTTTGACAAATGTCGAAGAATATGTCGGCGAGGTATCTCGATTTATACATCTTGGTATGACTTCAAGTGACGTATTAGATACTTGTCTTGCTGTCCAATCTAAGCAAGCCGGCGAGCTACTAATGAAAGATTTAGAAAAATTGAAAGAAGTACTTGCAAGAAGAGCTAAAGAGCATAAACACACTGTTTGCGTTGGCAGAAGCCACGGCATCCACGCAGAAGCTATGACTTTTGGTATGAAGTTCGCTTTGTGGTATGACGAATGTACAAGAAATATTACACGCCTCAAAGCAGCTATGGATGAGGTTTGTGTTGGTCAGATTTCAGGTGCTGTTGGTACTTACGAACACTTATCTCCACAAGTTGAAGAATTTGTATGCGAAAAACTTGGTTTGGGAGTGTCCGCAATTTCAACTCAGGTTATCCAAAGAGATCGCCATGCTTCGTTTATGCTAGCAATTGCACAAATTGGTTCAATGCTTGAAAAAATTGCAATTGAAATCAGACACCTGCAAAGAACTGAAGTTTTGGAAGCAGAGGAATTCTTCTCTAAAGGTCAAAAAGGCAGCTCTGCTATGCCTCATAAACGTAACCCGATCGCTTCAGAAAATATAGCCGGTCAAGCAAGACTTTTACGTACAAATGCACTTGCTGCAATAGAAAATAATGCCTTATGGCATGAAAGAGATATATCTCACAGTAGCGTAGAAAGAGTCATTTTCCCTGATTCTACTATCTCTTGCGACTACATCTTAAACAGAGCAATCAATCTTTTAGATAATTTGCTTGTTTATCCTGAAAATATGGAAAGAAACCTTAATATAACTCACGGTTTGGTCAACTCACAAAAAGTGCTTTTAGAACTTGCTAAACGCGGCTTAAAACGCCAGGCTGCTTATGTAATGGTTCAGCAATCAGCAATGAGAACTTGGGCTGAGAAAGTTCCGTTTATGCAAACATTGCTCGAAAATGATGAGCTTATGCAGCATATAACTAAGGAAGAAATCGAAAAATTATTCAATCACGATCAAATATTTGAAAGTGCAGATTATATTTTCAAGAGATTAGGATTGGACTAAAATAATCCTAAATACTAATAAAAAAGAGGGTTTGACTTTAATTAGTCAAACCCTCTTTTATACTTTGTGTTATGCTATCTGTTGTTTGTGTTATAGTGCAATCGTCAGTTGAAATTCAAAAAACACTTTTAACTTACTTTAATATACCGAGAATACAATTTATAAATAAAACAATAAACTAAACAATGCCCAACATTCTGACTGCCATTATCAAAATTGCAACTATCATGACTATTTTAATAGCTTTTTCGCCTTTTTTGACTGCTAACTTGGCAGAAATCCATGCACCTGTGGAGGTTCCTGCTGCCATAGCAAGTCCAAGAGGCCAATTTACATTACCTGAAAAAGCAAAAATCAATAAGGATGGGATAGTAAAGAAAAAGACAATAAATACCTTATGCATATTTACAAAGTCTAAGCGAAGTTTAAGTATATTGTAGAGTGCAGCCATTAGTAAAAAGCCAACTCCTACCTGCATAAAACCACCGTAGAATCCGATGATAAACATCGCTGTAAATATTTTAAAATTAGATTGATTTTCGGCATCTTCTATTATTTCTATTTTCTTGCGTGGCAGAAGCATCGAAATAACTACGCCAATCATCGCAATGCTGAGTATGATTTTGAACGTTTCATTACTCATATTGATAGCAAAAAATGCTCCTGTGATAGCTCCGGGTAAAGTAAAAAGTGCCATTTTCAAACTGATTTTGAACTTAGAGTATTTTTCTTTTCTAAAGGAAACGATGGCAGATAAGTTTTGTAGTAATATCCCTACTCTGTTTGTTCCATTGGCTAAGGGTGCATCCATTCCCATAAAAATCAATGCAGGCAAAAGTAAGGTAGAGCCTCCGCCTGCCATAACATTGATAAAGCCTGATACCAGACCAAGACCGAAAAGTAAAAGTATATTTTCCGGAGTTATCATTTTGTTCCTTCTTCAATTGATTTGCTGGCATTTACCACCTGACCGGATCTCAACTTAATAGAAAGGCTAATAATTTTTCCATCATCATTTTTTTCAAACTCTAAAGGAGATTCCATATCTTCAATAATAAATTTTGTATCTGAAAGTGGGAGTAATCTGTAAATGCCCCAATTTGCACTTTCTAAGGTTAGGTAATCTAATTCACGGTTGATGGCAATTTGTTCCCATGGCAAACTATAAGTGCCCATGTAATCAGCAAACTTTCTTTCTTCTATTTTGATAGGTTCTGTTTTTTTTGGATTATCAGGTAAGTATGCGAGAGGTGCGTCGGGATTTGCCTTTGTGTCTATTGCATCAATTGCTTTCAGGCACAATTTTTCGAAATCTACATAAGTCATAGACTTCCCGGCGTAAGTATCCATCCTGTTTACTATCACCATATCAGACTTAGGAATGACAGCAAGAAAATGTCCGGCACCGGCAGCTATTATTGCATTCTGCTTGCCAAGTTCTCCTTTGGGTATCCACCACATCAAACCATGTCCTTCGAAAACCTGTGCGAAAGAACCAATATCAGTACTTCTCGGATAGCTTGAAATGTTGTACCACGCTTCAGAAAACAATGTTTGGTTGCCCCATTTTCCTTTATTGAGATAGAGCATTCCAAGTCTGGCAAAGTCTCTGGTTGACATTTTCATAGGATATGCAGGGAAAAAAGAATGTTTAGCTTCCCAATGATGATAACCATCAATAAATCGGAAATCCTGCATTCCAAGGTTTCGGGCAATTCTAATCATAAAAAGTTCAAAAAAGTCCTGCTTAAAACCACTTTCGAGTATTTGACCAAGTACATTCGAATCCCAATTGTTCATATAGAACATAGATCCCGGTGCGAGTGTATCTCGCTTAGGTTTAAGCTCTCTTGAGCGTGGAGATTCATAAGCTGCATCGTGAAAGACGCAAGATCGCAAAGCGAGTAAGTCTATAATTTTTGCATTTTTTTCGTTATCGGAGAGTTTGCCCATGTCATCTATACCCATTTGGGCTAATGTCAGATTTGTATCAATCTGACCTTGAGACACAAATGTACCGTAAAGGGCATGAATCAAATTATTACGTAGGGAGTGAAGCATAAATCTTCGGTAAATATCACCCCACGAAGCAGCTACTCTGCCGTTTCTTATCATCATAAAAGCATCACTCTTCAAACTGTCGAAGTCTGATTTGAGCTCCTCCATCTTTTTTGTATTTAAACCGGCATCTTCATAATTTGTATAAATTTGCCAAGGACCGGCTGCCGTTTCAGATGCTAATAAGGCAAAAACAAGCAATATCGCATAAAAGAATTTCAAATCTAAACTCCGGTATCTAAAAAGACAAATATATATATTTCAATTCAAAATATTGCTATCTAATATATTTAGCTCAAAAATCCGAACAAAAACGATTACTATTTTTACAATTTTTTGCCAACAATAATTATTAAATCGACAAAATTGTCGAGAGTTCCAAATTACAAAATGCAGGATATTTGCAAATAAACGGCATTATTGCTAATGGCACGAATCTTGTATAATAAAAACTATAATTGTAAAACACATTTATTTTCGGAGAATAAAATGAAGAGATTTTTTGCAACACTTATGTTGGGTGCCTTCTTATTCGGTGCTGGCTCAATGGTTTTAACAGCTCAAGATAATATGAAACCGGTTTCTAAAAAAGAAATTATTTCTTCTGATAAAAAAGTTGAAAAGAAAGAAGCTTGCTGCGACAAAACACAGAAAAAAGACGGCACTTGCACTGACAAAAAAACTGACAAAAAAGAAGCTTGCTGCTCTGATAAAAAATCAGGTTGCAATGACGCTAAACAAGGTCATAAACACACTGGTTGCAACGGCCACAAATAAGCTTACTAAAGCTAAATTTCTATAAAGCAAAGCCCTTCACTACATATTAGTTAAGGGCTTTTTAGTTTTTTAAAATTCTTCTTGCCGGAAGTATTCACTATTCGACAATATAAATAGCTTTTGTGTCGGAAAAGTTAGCTGAGAGAATTTTTACAAAGTATGCTCCGGTGCTGAGCTGTTCGCTGAGGAAACGCAATTCATTGTCTGAAGAACTTATTGTGCCTTCAAATATAGTTCTGATATAGTTCCCATTCAAATCATATAGCTTTACCGAGTGAAACGAGCCCGCCGGCAAATGATAAAGCAGTGTTGCATATTCTCCGTTTTTGAGAACATTGGGAAAAATTTTGCTGTCTATAATATCATCTTTACTTTCGACAAGGCTGTATGTGCCGCCTATGCTTTTGTGCAATACGCTCATAGGATCTATTTCGACAAAGTTAAATCCTTTAGGTGTAATGAAGTCGAATAGCTGATGTTGTTTGTCGTTAATAAATTGATTGCTGATAAAAATAATATTGTCGCTTCCGTCAGTCAATTTGAATCTAATCGGCATCTTATAAAATTCGGGAGCGAATTTGTTGATTTGTTGCTGATCAATGCTGACAAATACTTTTAGACTATCTGTGGAGTATTCTTCTGTTTTATATCCGATTTTATAAATAGGATGTCCCGGCATATCCAACCACTGATAGAAAAAAGTATCCCAGTCGATTGGTGGATTAGGGATTAAGTCTTTCAATGCCTCTTTGAACATATCAGTGCTTACGGATTGATACTTATATCTGTCTAATATTCCTCTTAGTGCAGCAAGAAAATTATCTTTCCCAACCATTTCGCTCATCATGTGGTAAAACCAGCCGGATTTGTAGTACGCTAAAGTATATTGGCTACCAAATATTTCGTATGTGTTCATCTGTCTGATAGCTGTTGTAACTTCGTTGTCCATGAAATATCGATTTGCATAATTACGTAATACTCCTTCATAATACGAAGGATCCCAAGAGCTAAGAAAGAGGGCTTCACTCCAGGTAGCTCCACCTTCATTTATCCAAATATCCTGCCACGAATTGCATGTTATCAAATCACCTAACCAATGGTGAGCAAGTTCGTGAGCTATGCCATGAGAAACATTACCGGTTAGCCAGTTACGGTGTACAGAAGTAGCAGTTTGATGTTCCATACCTCCAAAAGAAAAAGGTGCAACACAGATATGAGCATACTTTTCAAATGGGTAGTCGCCAAAGTTTAGTTCAAAGAAAGACATCATTTCAGGGAAATTAGCAAAAGTTCTGTTTGCATCTAATACTCCGTTGCTGACAGTATCTTGTGCCCATACATAATGCTGAATTTCTATGTTTCCGCTTTGGTTCTTCAATGGATATGATTGAGTAAGTTTAATATATTTAGAAGCATTTGCTACCATGAGGTAGGTCGCCATAGGATGTGCAGATTTCCAGTTAAAAATTGTATATTTATCACCATTTTCAGTGCTCTGGAGCAGTCCGTTAGAAATGAATTCAAATCCTGTCGGCACTTTACCGCTAATTTCGACAATAGCTTTGTCTGAAGGCAAATCACTACAAGGTACCCAATATCTTGCATCATCAGGTTCGCTCATGGTGTAGGCTATAACTTCGGGATTATAATTGTAACTTACTGAAGCCGGTTTATTAAATAGATAGAATCCTTTTGCTTGCTCGCTGCTGAATGTAAAGTATATTTTTACATTGATGTCTGCCTCAGGCGAAAGAGGAGATGAAAAATTTACAGAAAGCAATTCAGGCATTTTTTGAAAATCCGTCCATTTTATGTTATCCACAAAGACAGAATCAATAATCAAAGTGCTTTGAGCATCGAAAAGCAATCTGTCAGTCTCTTCTTGGATTGTAAGGCTTATGGAATTGATTCCACTGTAAGTCTTAGTAGGTTTCTCAGGTGAATTGAGAGCATTGTACCAATCCAAAAAAATCTGATACTTTTTTACATCGTAATTTTTAGAAACAGGTTCTGCTAATAATTCATCTGAATGCAGATGTTTATGTATGTTGCAGATTTTTTGCTCAAAATGTGAACCCTGAATCATATAGTCAGGTGTTTGTGCAAAACTATTTGTAATAAAGAGAATGGCTACAAGACAGTGTATTAGTTTCATTCCTTAACCCAATTTTATGTAAATGTTAGAAAAATTCTTGAAATTGCAAAATAATCAAAAATCATTAAAAGGCTTAGCCGTTTACTAAATAAACCACAAAATACGAAAAAGTTACATTAATACTAGGTAATAGCTTATGGATACTAATTATAATATCCGCATGAATAATGGATTGGATATACCTGCCCTCGGTTTGG
Organism: Kapaibacterium sp. (SeqCode); assembly: GCA_963664875.1. Classification (GTDB taxonomy): domain Bacteria; phylum Bacteroidota; class Ignavibacteria; order Kapaibacteriales; family UBA2268; genus JBFHIJ01. The sequence continues at coordinate 46,424 of OY761611.1, forward strand.
GTACTTACTTATGCGATCCCGGCGACGAAACCTATAATGCAGTTCGCACTGCTTTGGATTATGATTATCGGCATATTGACACAGCTTCAATTTACGACAACGAAGCAGATGTAGGGCGTGCAATTAGAGATAGCGGTGTGCCGCGCGAAAAGATTTTTGTAACCACAAAGCTATGGAATACCGATCAGGGCTATGACAAAGCTCTTCTCGCTTTCGATAAGAGTCTAAAGGAATTGGATATAGAATATATCGATTTATTTTTGATTCACTGGCCTTTGGCTAAGCTAAGAAACGAATCATGGAAAGCTCTTGAGAAAATTTACAGAGATGGAAAAGTAAAAGCTATTGGTGTCAGTAACTTTATGGTTAAGCATCTTGAGCAGCTATTGGAAGAAGCCAGTATAGTTCCTGCTGTCAATCAGATAGAATTTACTCCTTACTTATATCAAAAAGAATTATTGGATTATTGCAGAGAGAAAGATATAGTAGTCGAAGCATATTCACCGCTTACTCGTGGTTATAAATTAGAGGATCCGAGACTTGTCGGGCTTGCAATGAAATACGGAAAAACTCCGGCTCAACTTCTTCTTCGTTGGATAATTCAACACGATATGGTTTGTCTGCCTAAATCACTAAGAACTGACAGAATTAAAGAAAATGCTGATATATTCGAGTTTTATATTTCTGCAAACGATATGAAAATCCTAAGCTCGTTTAATGAAGGCTTTAGAGTAGATTGGAATCCGTCAACAATCCCTTAATTTGGCGTGATATTTGCTTAAGTCTTTACAATAATTGGAGTTATTGTAAATGGCAAAAACATCGGGCATAGGAGCAGGGGCAAAAGCAGGTTTGGTGTCGAATATTGGTCATAATTCTACACAAAACCAATATTACTCTATGCCCAAAAAAAATAAAAGTACCCAAATTTCTCAGTTACGTTCCGGAGAGATTTTACAAGGAAAAATATTAGAAATTGTAAACGACAATATAGCCAAAGTTAGTTTGCCTATAGGTATTTTCAACGCTTTGCTTCATGGAAAGCTAAAAACAGGTGATAGCTTGTTTTTCCTTGTAAAATCTTTGGAACCCTCTCTGACTCTTTCTGTTCATTCCGTTTCTTCTGTGCAAAACGGCAGAAAAATTCCTGTTGAAGAAGCTATACGTATGCTTGATCTGCCTGATACAGAAATATACCACAAAATTACTGAATGGATAATAAAACACGAAAGCAAGGTAAATCGTGAAGATGTATTGCTTACTGCATCTTCTCTTGCTGAGTTGCCGGCAGATGTTGTCAAAGGTAAAAACTTAGAATCAGTAATCAAATTGATATTCAATCAGATTCACTCTGAAACTGATTTGACTATAGAACTGTTTGAAAAACTATACCCTCTTTTCAAAAAAGTAGATGAACACGAAAAGACCTTTGATCTGCTGTTCAATCAGATACTCAAAGAAAAAGATAAGCCTTTGTTTAACCAATTTACACAAATGACAAATATCAAAAGCTTTTCCGGCATAACTGATTTAAATAAAGAAGTCGGGGGCAATCCTGTTCTAAAAAATTTGCTTCTTCCTGAGATTTTTTCTACTCTTTCGGAAGCAGAAAAGCAAGCTGCAATGGAATACAGTGACATAGTTTCTGCTGTTGCGGTTTGGAATAGCCTTGCAGTGCAAAGCAACCTTGCAATGTACTATTTTGTTCCGTTTTTATGGGCGGGTACATTTTATGCAGCATTGCTGACAATCAAAAAGCAAAGACACAAAAAACCTACTAAAAGCTCAAAAGAGACATCAGAATCTGAATTAAGCGAATTTGACGACTCTTTGAAACTTACCGGACTCCTTGGTCATTTGTTTGACGGTTCCGGTGATTTGAGAGCTTTTCTGACAAATTTTGCCGTATCTTTGAGGCAGCGTTTGCTTTCTCTCAATTATGATATGAGCTCTTTCAAATTCTCTATGGACGGCAGCGAAGAAGAAATGCTAAATAATAGTTCGCCTAATACGCCTATAAACTTTTCCGTGGTTGTATAATACTTTTTGTTTAAAATGAAACTACTAATCTTGTTTTTACTGATGGCAATCAGCACCTATGCTGCCGACATCAATTTAAAAGTTAAAGGTCTGGAATCAGGTGACGGACAGCTAATTATATATCTTTATAACGACTCTGATGCCTTTCCGACCAAACCGGAGAAAGCTTACAAAAAGTACTTTAGTGAGATTAAAGATAAAAGCTCATCCATTGTATTAAAAGATATACCGGCAGGCATATATGCGATTGCAGTGGTACATGACGAAGATAAGGATTCGGAACTCGATACTAATTTTTTAGGCATGCCATCGGAAGATGTAGCTGCATCTAATAATGCAAAAGGCTCTTTTGGGCCTCCAAAATTCAAAGATGCAGCATTTAAAGTAACTGAAAAAAATATAGAACTGCTTATAGATTTTAGCTTATAGTCTATAAGTTTTTATGTATTTTTGTCTCTATTTTTATACAATTATATTGTAAAGGTGTCAAAATATGGCAAAATGGCAAATCGAAGACTCTGCTGAGCTTTACAACATAAGAGGCTGGGGAGCAAACTACTTTTCTATCAATGAAAAAGGTAATGTTTGTGTTTCGACAGGAAAATACAATGCAAAAATCGAATTGAAAGAAATTATCGACGAATTGCAGATAAAAGATGTATCTACTCCTGTGCTTCTTCGTTTTTCTGATATCTTAGCTGATAGGATAGAAGTGTTCCATAAATGTTTTAAACGTGCTGCGGAAGAGTACGAATATAAAGCAAGTAACTATATTATCTATCCAATCAAAGTTAATCAGAACCGCCCGGTTCTCGAAGAAATAGTAAAACATGGTAAACAGTATAATATTGGACTGGAAGCAGGGTCAAAACCGGAATTGCACGCAATTTTGCCAAAAACCGACAAACCTGATTCATTGATTATTTGCAATGGCTACAAAGATGAAGACTATATCGAATTGGCATTGCTTGCTCTCAAAATGGGTAAACCTATCTACATTGTTGTAGAAAAACTTAGAGAGCTTAGGCTAATCATTACTCTATCGAAGCAATTAAAAGTTGATCCTAATATTGGCATTCGTATCAAACTTGCCAGCTCAGGGAGTGGGAAGTGGGAGGCTTCAGGTGGTGATCGTTCCAAATTCGGTCTTTCATCAGGCGAATTGCTCGAAGCTGTCTCTATACTCGAAGAAGAAGGCATGTTGGATAGATTGAAACTCATCCATTTCCATATTGGTAGCCAGGTTACAAAAATACGTACTATCAAAAATGCAATTCGCGAAGCTTCGCATTTTTATGTTCAGCTACGCAAAATGGGTGCAGGGGTAGATTTTGTAGATATTGGTGGTGGACTTGGTGTCGATTATGACGGCACAAACACCTCTAACCAAAGCAGCGTTAATTATACAATACAAGAGTATGTAAATGATGCTGTATTTACCATGGTAGATGCTTCAGATAAAAACGGAATACCTCACCCTAATCTTATTACAGAATCAGGACGCTCACTGACTGCTCACCATTCTGTTCTAATTTTTGATGTATTGGAGCAGACTTCTGTTCCGGGCTGGGATGGAGACTACACTGTCAGCGAAGAAGATCACGAACTGGTGCAACAATTATATGATTTGTATGTAAAGCTTAATCCTTCTAATATGCTCGAATCATGGCACGATGCTATTCAAATCAGAGAAGAAGCTCTCAATCTGTTTTCGCTTGGCTTGTTCGATTTGAAAGGAAGAGCACTGATTGATAGATTGTATTGGTCAACAGCTAAAGAAGTTTATCGGATGAGTAGAGAATTGAAACATCCGCCTGACGAATTGTCTGCTTTGGGCAAACAGCTAGCGGATAAATATTTCTGCAATTTTTCATTGTTCCAGTCACTTCCTGATGCATGGGCGATAGATCAGGTGTTCCCGATTATCCCTATTCACCGCTTAGATGAAAAGCCTGAAAAATCTTCCTCGTTGCAGGATATTACTTGCGACAGTGATGGCAAAATAGAGAATTTTATCGGATATGGAGATAATGCTTATAGTTTGCCGGTGCATAATTTCAATGAAGATGAGCCATATTATATTGGTGTTTTCCTTGTTGGAGCTTATCAGGAAATATTAGGCGACCTGCACAATCTTTTCGGAGATACTAATGCAGTCCATATTTCGTTTACTAAAGACGGAACCTACGAAATAAAACAGATTATAGATGCAGAAACTGTTTCTGAGGTACTTTCTTATGTGCAATATGACTCTAAAAAACTGGTTAGAGCAATGGAAGCATGGGTAACTAAGTCAGTAAAAGAAGGTAAAATAAGTGCTCTCGAAGGAAAAGAATTCCTCTCAATTTATAGATCCGGACTATACGGCACAACTTACTTAGAAAGATAATGTCTAAAAAGAAATATAAAATATATGACCCGAATACTATTAGAGTTGTCAAAAAAGGCGACCAGACTGTTGGTATTCAAAAAATTGAAAAGACAAACGAAGCTCCCAAGAGCAACTCGGTTGTAAAACATACTTTTGGAGATAGTGATACCCAAAGAGCTAAAAAAGAGCAAATAATTCGCTCTCAATCTTTGGCACTTATCAGAAAAAAATATCAGATGGTATCGGATCAAGATTTAAAGCTCGAAAGCAGATTACTAATTTTCAATAAGAGGCTTAAAGAGTTTCCTGTAAAAAATATAGTTACAGTGATTAAAGCTCTTCTGAAAGATAAGTAAGCATATATTTGAATGCAATAAAAAAAGGTATCAGATTTATATTTGATACCTTTTTTATTAGGGAAAATTTTAGCCGACAAAAACAGCTATAAAGTTATACTATTTAAAAGCTACTTCAAAAAATCCATAGAGTCGCCGGGATTGATTTCTTTTGTTTCTATACTGTGTTTGAAGATGCGAGCTTGTTTTTCGCCGAGTAGAGAGTAATTATCATCTTCTACTAAAATGGTAGAGCCTTCTCGGAGACCTACAACATACATATTAGGATTGACAATCAAAAACTCTGCTAATCTCTGCTCTCTTGTTTCACCGTGGTGACCTTCCGGATGAGCATCAAGATAATGCGGATTGATTTGAAAAGGAATCAAATCCAATGCCTGGAAACTTTCGGGTTCCGCAATTGGCATATCATTAGTAGTTTTGATAGTCGGGCAGGCAAGATTAGAACCTGCACTCCAGCCGATATAAGGTATGCCTTCTTTGACTTTCTGCGGAATAATATCAATTATTCCTGTTTTGTAGCACATATCCAAGAGGCGAAATGTATTGCCGCCACCAACAACTATGGCTTCGGACTCCAATATCATATCTATCGGGTCTTCTGTTTCATGCACAGATTCTACCTGATAGCCAAGCGGTTCGAATACATTTTTTACTTTTTGAGTATATTCATCATAAGATACTGTAACACCTGCGTATGGAACAAAAGTAATCTTGCGAATACCCGTTCTTAAAAAATCTTTCAGCAGCTCAGTGGCATGTTCCAAATAGCCAAATCCATGAGTTGTAGAATTGCTTAAGAGTAATAGTTTCATGACAACCTTAGAATATTTTATTAGCCAAATCAATTATTAATGAAGGATAAATCCCAAACAATATAACCCCAAAAGTTGAAATAGCCAAAGCAATTCCTGCCATGCCGGGACAAACTCTTTCCTGCTCTGCTTCTGAATCTTTAAAGTACATATTAAGAACTAATCCAATGTAGAAATACATAGAGATTATTGAAGAAATCACAGCTACGATAGTAAGCCACAAGTAGCCCGAATCCATTGCTGCCATGAATAAATAGTATTTACCAAAGAATCCTGCCATAGGAGGTATGCCTGCAAGCGAGAACATAAATAAAGCCATCATCGCTGCAATCATAGGATTGGACTTTCTTAGACCTACGTAATCTTCGAGTTCAAGATATTTATTATCTTTTTCCATCACAGATACGATAAGGAAAGCACCAATTTGCATAAACATATAAGCTGTCGCATAAAAGACGATACCGCTTCTTCCTTCAGGAGTATTGGCAACTATACCCATTAATAAATAGCCTGCATGAGCCACAGAAGAGTATGCTAACATTCTTTTTACGTTTTTCTGTGTCAAAGCACTTATGTTACCAATTAACATCGTAGCAGCTGCGATAACAGCGATTAAAGTTCTGAATTTGTCAAGATTGTTTGTAAGTATTTCATTTGCAGCTGTTACCGGAATAATTGCCTGTGCGATTACAATAAATGCAATAAGTCCCGCTGCTTTACCTGCTGTGCTCATAAAGGCAGTAACTACCGTAGGAGCACCTTCGTAAACATCAGGAGCCCACTGATGGAAAGGAAACGCTGCAACTTTGAAACCAAGACCAACAACAAGAAGACCAATACCCAAAGTTAAATATAGATCGTGAAAATCGCCTATCATCATTTTTTGTGTGATTTGGTCTAAATATAGGGTGCCGGTTGCTCCGTATATCATTGCAATTCCATATAGAAGGAAGCCGGAGGCAAATGAGCCTAATAAGAAGTATTTAAGTGCAGATTCCATAGCTTTTTCGCGATTGCGGAAGAAACCTGAAAGTACATAAAAAGTAATAGTCATTACTTCTATACCGATAAATACCATAATCAAATTAGCTGCATGAGCAATAAATACCATTCCGCTGATAGCAAATAGAATCAGTAAGTAAAACTCTTTATAGTCTTTATACTCTCTTGCGTTATACTGCTTGGCTGCGAGCATAGTCAAAATACCTGCGATTGCAAAAAGCATATCAAAATATGCAGCGTATCCGCCAAATTTAATCATACCTTTGGAGATAGAATTTGCTACATCAAAGGCTGCAATGGTTTCTTCAGGTATCGATAGAGTATAAGCTGCCGCACCAAAAGTCATAACCAAGCCAAACAATACAAAATTATATACTGCTGATTTGTTCTTGCCTGTCATAAAGTCTATAGTCAGTGCAATCAATGTTACAACTGCTATCATATAAAACGGGGCTGATAATTGTATTTCTTGAATCATTGTGTAAACTCTGTACTATTCCAAATAACTATTGATTATTAGTCGGAGCTGCCTCTGCTTCTATCTGAGGTAACTCGTAGCGAACTTTATTAAATTTTATAAGCTCTAATTTGTTCACAAGGGCTTTTGTAGAATTATCCGAAATTTTAAGGAATGAATTAGGGTAAACACCTATCCAAACGATAAAAATTAGCGGAGCAACAAGCATTGCCCATTCTTGTTTTGTCAAATCCTGCAAATCTTTGTTCTTAGGATTTGTAACTTCGCCGAACATAACTCTTTGGAACATCCAAAGCAAATAAACAGCTGCAAATATCACACCTGTTGCACTTATAATTGTGTACCATTGAGATTTCAAAAATGGTGAGTTAAAAGCACCAAGCAAAGTTAAGTATTCACCAACGAATCCGTTTAAGCCCGGAAGACCTACGGAAGCTAGCATTGCCAATGCAAAGAACACCGTAAATGCAGGCATTACTCTTGCGATGCCACCAAATTCTGAAATTTCTCTTGTGTGTCTTCTTTCGTAAATCATACCAACTGCAAGGAAAAGCATACCTGTCGAAAGACCATGGTTTACCATTTGGATAATAGCTCCCTGAATACCTTCAGCAGTCATCGAGAAGATACCAAGCACTACAAAACCCAAGTGAGACACAGAAGAGTACGCTACGAGCTTTTTAACATCTGTTTGAACCATTGCCACCAAAGCACCGTAAATAATGCCGATAACAGCAAGAACTGCTATTGTAGGAGCATATTCGAATGATGCTTGAGGGAATAGGTCGAGATTGAATCTTATAAGACCATAAGTACCCATTTTCAAAAGTACACCTGCAAGAATTACAGAACCCGGAGTAGGTGCTTCTGTATGTGCATCAGGCAACCAAGTGTGAACAGGGAAGAGAGGCACTTTGATACCAAAAGAAAGAGCAAAAGCAAGGAATAACCAAGATTGCGTTTCCAATGGAATTTGAGAAGATACTTCTCTGATTATCTGAAAGTTACTTGTAAATCCGGCTGCATTGTTCAATATCTCAGTACCAACGTACTGCCCTAACCACACAATGGCTACAAGCATGAATAATGAACCAACTACAGTGAATAGAAAGAACTTCACAGTGGCATATAGTCTATTCTGACCGCCCCAAATACCGATGATAAAATACATTGGTATAAGGATTATTTCCCAAAATACGTAGAACAAGAACAAATCAAGAGCCACAAAAACACCGGTCATTGCAAACTGCAAAAGGCTAAGCATGATGTAGTATTCTTTGTGTCTTTTCTTGATAGAATCAAAAGAAGCAAGTATTGCTATCGGAGTGATAAAAGTAGTCAATAGTATAAGTAGCATTGACATACCGTCCACACCAATTCTGAAACCTGCATCTACAGACTGAATCCAAGTGTAATCTATCACAAATTGGAAATTAGGGTTTAGATGGTCAAAACCGAAATATAAAAATAGTGAAACTACAAAAGTTACAATCGAAACCCCGAGCGTATAGTACTTGATTGCTTTTACGTTTTCTTTGTTGAAAAACAACAGAGAAATCGCTGCAAATAGGGGTAGTAGTAATGTCGCTAAAAATGCTGTCATGTCTTTATCTGAAATTTATTACTAAACTTACTAATTACATCAGTAGCCATGCTAATATAGCTACAATTCCTGCCATCATAAGGACTGCGTAGTTTTGAGCAACCCCGGTCTGAATCTTTCTTAAAGAACCTGAAATTAGGCTCATCGACTTACCGGAGCCATTTACTATCCCGTCTATAATTTTTGCATCAAATACTTTCCACAAGAATGAACGCGAAATGTTTACGATAGGATCTACTATACCTTTGAAGTAAATCTCGTCGAGGAAGTATTTGTTCCAAAGCAAATTATAGAAACCTTTGAATGATTTTGCAATTTGATTCGGAGTATTGCTCTCGGTAGAGTACATTTTTTTAGCTAAGTTCCATGCAACTAATGCTATAGCCACAGAGAGAGCCATTAAAATGTATTCTATCGCATGTACTTCATGCCCATGTGAAATATCTAAAATGTGATTTGCCTGAGCAAAAATTGGATGTAGGAAACTTTCCATAATATTCGGATTGTCGCTAAAGAAAAATCCTAAAGCATAAGGAATACCTAAAAATCCTGAGAAAGCAGAAAGTATTGCCAACACAATCAAAGGAATAGTCATTGTTTTTGGAGATTCATGCGGATGTACATGGTGATGGTCAAATCTTTCTTTGCCGTGGAAAGTAAGATAAACCAGACGGAACATGTAAAATGCTGTAAAGAAAGCTGCTACAGCAAGAGTCAGCCACAAATACATATTGCCTTGATTGAAAGTAAGCCATAATATCTCGTCTTTAGAGAAGAAACCTGCAAACAGAGGAATACCTGAAATGGCAAGTGTTCCGATCATAAATGTTTTATAAGTCGTAGGCATATATTTTGCCAAGCCACCCATTTTCTGAATATCCTGCTCTTCGTGCATGCCATGGATTACCGAACCCGAGCCAAGGAATAACAATGCTTTGAAGAAAGCGTGAGTCATTACGTGGAAAATTGCTGCACCAAAAGCACCTACGCCAAGAGCAGTGAACATAAAGCCTAACTGGCTGACTGTAGAGTATGCCAATACTTTTTTAATGTCATTTTGTACTAAACCAATTGAAGCAGCGAGGATAGCCGTCGCAGCACCAACTATAGCAACTGTTTCCATTGAAACAGGAGCTAAAGAAAACAGCACTGAGTTACGAGCTACCAAAAACACACCGCCGGTTACCATAGTTGCTGCGTGGATAAGTGCAGAAACAGGAGTTGGGCCTGCCATCGCGTCAGGAAGCCAAACTGCAAGTGGCAACTGTGCAGATTTACCGGTACAACCGAGAAATATTAGTAAAGTAATCGCAGTGATGACTCCGGCATTCATATACATAGAACTACCGGAAGCAGCCGCAGCCGAAACCTCGTTGTACTCTAAAGTGCCGAAAGTCATAAAAATTAGGAACATGGCGATAAGGAAGCCAAAGTCACCGATTCTGTTTACGATGAATGCTTTGTTTGCAGCCTGACCGGTCCATGTTATTCTTACACCATCAAATTTTTTGTCATACCAGAAACCTATTAGTAGATATGATGAAAGACCTACGCCTTCCCAACCAAGGAATGTCAGCAGGAAGTTGCTGGCAAGCACAAGGTTAAGCATCATAAAAATAAATAAGTTCAGATATGCAAAAAAGCGGTAAAAACTTCTGTCTCCTTGCATATAGCCTATGGAATATACATGGATAAGGAAACCAACTCCGGTAATTACCATTGTAAATAGTATCGAGAGCTGATCTACCTGATAGGAGACGTTGACTGAGAAGTCACCGGCACTAATCCAGTTATATACATTGACGATAACTGCTTCTTCCAAATGTGCGGAAGACATCTGCATAAAAATAATTAGAGCAGTGATAAAAGACAGTCCGACTGCTGCACTTGCAATGCTGCCAATCAGAGCTTCTTTCTTGAGATACTTTCCGAATAATCCGACAATCAAAAAGCCGATTAGAGGAAAGAGAGGTACTAATGTGATTAAATCATACATAATACTTTGACCAATTCTATTATTTCAATTATTTTTCGGATACTTACAAGAGCAAGGTGCTTTGGCTACATTTCTTGCTAAATTCACATTAAACTCAAACTATGCCTTTTTATTTTAAAATAAAGCATAAGACAAGGCAATGGACGCAAATATGCTTAGTTTATTAGGCAAATAAATAATTTTATTCAAGCCTCCATTTTATTATATTTGGAGTTAGTACTAAGTATTATTTAACGAATGATATGCGCTATTTATTAGATAAAAAGTTTCCACTAAGTGCGATTAATGCAAACGAGAACCCGTTTTACGAAGAAGAAGAAGAGGTAAGTGTCAGCGACGAAACGAAGTTAAGTGCCCGTGTAATTTTATTCAATGACGAATGGCACACTTTCGATGAAGTAATTGATCAGATACTAAAAGCAATCAGATGCAGCTATGATAGGGCAGAGGCTCTGACTTGGGAAGTTCATTCCAAAGGGAAAGCCTGCGTTTACGAAGGTGAAATGCACGAATGCCTCAGAGTCAGCAATATTTTGGAGGAAATATCGCTGCATACGCAGATAGAATACTAATCTATTCATCGTCATAATAGTCTTCATCGTCCTCGCCTTCTGCAAGGTAATCATCTTCCACGCTTTCGCCTTCAAACTCTTCGAAGATACTCTGTTTATCTTCATTATTTTTTTGCTCTTCGATGAATTCATCTCTGACTTTTTCTCGCTCTGCATCAGAGAGAAAAGGAACAAAACCGGGATTGTCTTTGATTACTTCGGAAGATGATTCCAGTCCGCTGTCTTCATCGAAATAGTCGAATTTGATAAGAGTCCTTTCTCCGCATTTGCAATGCACCTCTATCGACTCTAATTCACCTGACTCATCTCTGTTTACAACGACAGAAGTGGTCGAATGTCGGTTATCTTTGAAGTTAGGGTCATCAGTTATCTCAATTTTTTTGGATTTCTTATTTATAGATTCAGATTTGATAATATTAGATTGAAATTCTGAATGTTTTTGACCAGTTATTTTGGGAAGCTGTAAAAAATCTTTAAAATGCCCACGCATATATAATTCACGGGCTATTGCGTCTTCTTTGTCCAATTGATAAGATTCTTTGAAGATGCTTTTTAATCTTTCGTCTTCGGCAAGGCTCAAAGCTTCAAAAAGCTCATTTTCGGAAAGGTTGAACCGTTCTAAGATTGTTTCGGGAGAAATTAAACCTGAAGATTGCAAATCAACTGAAGTTTTAAAATTTCTCTGCAATCTCTTTTGTTCGTCATAAGCTATTAGCTTTTCTATATCCTCAGGAGTCAGCGGAGGGATGCTTTTTTTTTCTAAAGAGTCTTTATTGACTACATCTGCTTTGCTAAACTCTTCTCCAAAAGGATTGTTTTCATCAACCTCTTCTTCGCGATTGACTACATCCTTGCTGTCAAATTCCTCAGGGAAGGGGTTTTCATTGCTTATTTCAGAATCAAAATTCTTACTTTCTTTTTCGAAGTCGTCAAACTTATATGCTTTATTTGTAGTATCATCCATGATTTACAACAATTCCTATTTATTTTGTCAAATTAAACAGAGAAGCCAAATACTCTGCTATGTTTGCTAATGGAATAATTTCATCTACAGCATTCCGCTTAATAACACTATTAGGCATACCCGGCACCACGCAGGACTCAGGACTCTGAGAAATTACGTATCCGCCGTTTCCATGTAACTTAGCCATTGCCTCTGCTCCGTCGCTACCCATTCCTGTCATAATTACCGCTACTGCATTGCCGTCATAAACATTATTGACTGAATCAACAAGCACATTCACACTAGGCTTGAAAAGCTCAGTAGATGGCTCATCCGAAATCATTATTTTTTTCCAACGACTAATAGTCATTATTTTGCCGCCGGGGGCGATGTAACAACAACCTGCCTGCAGTCTTTCATTATCTTCGGCTTCTTTTACGCAAAGTTGAGATTTTGAGTTTAATCTGTCTGCCAAAGTCTTTGTAAAATAGGGGGGCATGTGCTGAGCTATAACTATAGGCACAGGAAATTCCTTTGGCAAATTTGGTATTACTTCATGTAATGCTACCGGCCCACCCGTGGAAATACCGATGGCAACTATGCCTATATTTGAAGCTTTCGGCTTTGCTCTGCCTGTCAGACTATTTGACTGGTAGCTACCTGTAGTAGGTTTTATGTGATCAGTGCCATATTTGCCTGAGTATCTGCTTTTGAGTTTTCGCTTCATCAGCTGAGTTTTAATACTTGGGCTCGAGCCAAGTTCAACAATTTTATCAATTAACTCATCTTTTAGACTATGCATCTCCGTAAAAGCCGAACGCTTTGTGATAAAGTCCATCGCACCATTTGACAGAGCTTCTACAGTTGCTTCAGCACCCTCGCTGGTCAAAGTACTTACCATTAGGATAGGAGTGGGCATTTTGTCCATGATAATCTTTAATGCTTCTAAACCCGTCATAACCGGCATTTCTATGTCCATAGTAATCACATCAGGTTTAAGCGCTAAAGCCTTCTCAACACCCTCTTTCCCGTTAACAGCAGTATCTATAACTTCTATTTGCTCATTACTTATAATGCGAGTAAGTGTTCGCCTCATAAATAGCGAGTCATCAACTATCAAAACTCTGATTTTTTTCATAAGCCTAAGTATCGATTATTTATAATAAACCCCCGCATAAACAGAATTATTTGGGGGTAAAGTCAAAAAAGAACTGTATTATTTTGCGTATTGAACAAATTCGTTGTTAGTGTATAAGCTTTCAACGAGTTCTGTTACATCAATAATCATAATTACAGATCCATCACCCAATATAGTAGAGCCGGCAATACCTTTAATATTGCCAAGGTATTCGCCAAGTGATTTAATTACGATTTCCTGCTGACCTAAAAGCTCATCAACAACAAGTCCAATTCGTTTCATACCCAGACCTACATTAACTACATATCTGCCGTCAAGCTCTTTTGTAATTTCTTTAGTCTTTAAAGTTTTATCCATTCGGACTATCGGAAGTACTTCCTGTCTGATGCGGATAACTTCCTGTTTGTTGACACTTTTCACAGCACTTTTTTCGATAGCTACAACTTCGACAACGCTGCTCAAAGGAAGAGCGTAGGTCTCATTTTGTACTTTTACAAGCAATCCTTGGATGATAGCCAGAGTTAGAGGTAATTTGATAATGAAAGTAGAGCCTTTGTCAAGTACTGATTCGATATCAATCATACCCTTCAGATTTTGGATATTTGTTCTTACTACATCCATACCAACGCCACGACCGGAAACGCTGGAAACTTTTTGGGCAGTAGAAAATCCCGGCATAAAAATCAGCTGGAAAGTTTCCCTGTCAGTCATAGTAGCAGCCTGTTCCTGAGTGATGACTCCTTTTTCCAAAGCTTTTGCTTTTAGTTTATTAGGATCCATACCTCTGCCGTCGTCTGAGATTTTAAGAACAATATTGTTACCTTCCTGTTCTGCATCTAAAGTAACAGTGCCGTAAGGAGGCTTTCCAAGTTTAGATCTTGTTTCAGGATCTTCGATACCATGGTCACAAGAGTTTCTAATCATGTGAACTAATGGATCATTAAGTTCTTCGATGATGCCTCTGTCTATTTCAGTCTCTTCACCCTTTACTATAAGTTTGATTTGTTTTCCGAATTCTTTGGAAAGATCTCGTACAATTCTCGGAGCTTTTTGGTAAAGTTTGCCAACAGGTACCATACGCATACGCATCACAGCAGCCTGAATCTCTGAAGTAACAAAATCTACAGCTGCAGTGGTTTCAATCAAATCACGGATATGCTCAGTGTGCTCGAACTCTTGTTCCATGATTTCAGTAATCTGTGCAAGTCTGTTCCTTCCTAATACAAGCTCCCCTGAAAGATCCATAAGCTCTTCAACTCTCGAAATATCAATACGTATAGTTTCTGTATTGACTTTCGCACCGACAGTTGCAGGTTTTTTAGCAGCTTCTTTGGCTGGTGCTTCGGGAGTCTTTGGAACAGCTGTTTTGTCTTTTGTTTCAGTAGCTTTGACTTCTTCTTTAGCTTCTGCACTAACTGCTTCTTCAGTATGATTAGCTTCTTCTACAGGTGAACCTTCATTAGCAATCTCTCCATCTTCAAAGAAATTGGAATTTACCTCAGCGAAAGCAGCCTGAATAAGTTCGAGCTCGTCGTCACTAAAATCACCGGGACCCTGAACAATCTCAGGATTAGTCAACACAGAATTTAAAGCATTATCTTTAGGAATATCGGATTTATTAGCGTCTTTGCCGGTTTCTCCTTTGTCCGCTTTTGGGGCACTGCCACCGCCTGCACTTAAGCGTTCCAACTCATCAATAGTATTTTGATAGTCCACCTTATCATTGATACCTTGTTGGAGTTGATTCATAAGGAACTGAATCCAATCCTGCACTTCCAGTAAAACATCGGTAATAGCCTGATTAGCTTTTAGTTCCTCACGACGAAGTTTGTTAAGCAAATCTTCGGCATGGTGAGTGATGTGAGCTATAGAATCAAATCCCATAAAAGAAGAAGTCCCTTTGATTGTATGGAAACTTCTAAAAATGCGATTGAGAAGCTCCATATCATCAGGATTATCTTCCATTAACATCAAATCTTGAGAAAGACTATCAATAAGTTCTTGAGTTTCAACTAAAAATCCCTCGAAAATCTCTTGCATTTCCGGGTCATTAAACATAGCTTCAGACATAATAATCTCCGATTACTATTTTAGTATAATTATTTTCAACCAAAAAGAGCGTCAATGTCATCCTGAGAAGCAGGACCATCAGAATCACCGAACAGTGCATCAATATCATCTTGCGAAGCAGACGAATCAGTGTCATCCGAGTCATCAGCTGCAGGCGAATTGAATAGAGCATCAATATCGTCATTAGATGCCGGAGATGAATCATCTTCCATGTTAGAAAACAAAGCGTCAATATCATCCTGCGAAGCAGGAGAATTATCTACAGGTGGTTCAGGTTCGGCTTGTTTGTTTTCCTCTCCGGAAGCCATACTTTTTTCGTTTTCTCTTAGCAATTCTTCGATATCTGCATCTGCCGAGAAAATAGCATCTACCTGACCCTGTCTGACTTCTTTGTGTTCAATAGCTGAAACGGCTTCAGGATCAAATGCTATAGCTCTGTGCATTTTGGAAACGTTAGTGTTATCTACCGGACCTTCTTCTGCGTCAATCAAATCCTGAATATTAGAATCCTGGAAATTTTTAAGTATTCTGCCGAGTTTTCCTTGGATTGTTTCCAAAAGGTTATTAACCGCAGCGATTTGCTGCGAAGTAATATCCTGCACCTGCAAAGACATCATAATCGAACTGGAGTCCATAGCGATGCTTTGAGTAAGCTCATTGGTTTCATCAACAATCTTCATCACACTTTGGTTTTTAGATTGCTTAAGGCTATTTATAGTTTTAGCGAGATGAGGCATTACCTCTTTCATGTTACTTCCTGAGTCAATACCTTTGTATATGATTTCAAGAAGTTTGAGGTGATTAGCCATTTTTTTGCTAACAATTTCGTTCAGTTTATTTGTGTTAGAAGTAATTATGTCTGATTTATATACCAAACCATCGACAATATCCATAATTTCCGTAGTCGCAAGCTCAGTCGCTTCCGTTACTTTGGAAAGCTGCTTAGAAGCATTTGGCATTTTGGATAAATTTTCTTGGATAGAATGGTTAATATCATCAAGTAAGGGTTGGATTTCACTTACAAACAGGAAAATTTCTTCTAAAAAAGGTATGACTCTTTGCCCAAGAACAAATAGTGCTCTCAGTTCATCAGCTTTTTTCAATAAAACTGAGACATCTTTATTATTCATAATCTGTCTCCGAATAAGAGGTTTGTTACTTGTTTAGTTGAGTTAAAATAGTTTCCATTTTTTCCTTTAATACCTGAGGAGTGAAAGGCTTAACAACATAGTTATTAACCTTAGCTTTTAGAGCTTCGATAATATCCTGTTTCAACCCACGAGTAGTAACCATAAGTATAGGCAAATGCTTGAACTTGTCGCTGGAGCGAATAGCAACAGTGAGCTCTAAGCCGGTCATATTAGGCATATTCCAATCCGTAATAACAAAGTCAATTGGACCTTCTTCCAATTTTGCCATAGCCTCATGACCATCACCTGCTTCTACCACGTCATTGTGACCAAAAGTTTTCAACGCATTGATTACAATTCTGCGCATAGTAGGGGAATCGTCAACAACTAAAAAACGCATCCCTATTTTCCTCTAAAAATTTAATTAAAACTATTAATTTCATTGTGTTAAGAGAGAAACTTAGCCACTTCGTACTGAATTCTTTTAGTATTGAAAGGTTTAATCAGATACGAATTAGCTCCTGCATCGAGCCCGGCATTTATATCTTCATCTTTAGAAAGCGAAGACAAGATAATAATGGGCAAATCTTTGTATTCGGCAGATTCTCTAATCGTTTTTATTAGTTTTAAACCATCTATATTAGGCATATTCAAATCAGTTACCAGCAGATCTATATTCTCAGTTGGAAGCTTTTCAAGTGCATCCATACCATCAACAGCAGGTATTACCTTGTATCCTTTGATTTTCAGAGCCAAAGTGATAAACTTTCTTACTGCAGCTGAATCTTCGGCAATTAAAATTGTTTTTGGCATTGTCTTTTCTCGAAATTACTTAATCTTTCTTTTTTGATGAAATTAAATGATAGTAATGCTTAGTCTTTTTTGTAAGCCATCGCTTTTGGCAAGTGCACCAGCTTGAATGCTTTAGTGATACCGTGCAATGATTCGGAATAGCCTATAAATAAATAGCTTCCTTTGTTCATTGCATTGTATAGGTTGTTCACCACTTTTTGCTTCGATGGTATATCAAAGTAAATCAATACATTACAGCAAAAAACAACGTCGCAGCTTGTTACCAATTTTGTTTGATTCGCATCGTACAGATTGATATTCATAAATTTTACCATCTGCTTGATTTCGTCGCTGAGTATAAAGTTATGTCCCTGCTTTTTGATATATTTACTCATGTAAAGCGGCGGGATATTCCTTACTGCATATTCTTTAAAAACGCCTGATCTGGCTTTGTCTAATACTGCATTATTTATGTCGCTTGCCAATATTTGGAATTTTACGTTCGGGAACATTGGCTGAATTCGTTCTTTGATGATAATAGCCAATGTATAGGCTTCTTCACCTGTGGAAGATGCAGCACTCCATATCCTAAAGACAGGATTGAACAAATCCTTTTTGGCTTTCAGTATTTCCGGCACAATCAGTTGCTCGAATGCATCAAATTGCTGTGGTGCCCTGAAAAAATATGTTTCATTTATTGTGATGGCCTCAAAAAGGTCATTCATTTCTACTCTACCATTTGGAGAGTCTATGAACGTTAAATACTCTTCGAAAGAATTCATATTGCGTGCCGCAATACGTTTTGCAATTCTTCCCTCTAACAGGTATTTTTTACTTTCTGTGAAATAAATGCCACTGAGTCTGTAAATTAAGTCTCTCATATTGGCAAATGTATCATCACTCATCATAAGTTTTTTCTCCGTAGGTAATGACGAGAGACCCGGTTTGACTGAGCCTATAGCAGGTTTTGCCTTGTTTCCAAATTTGAATAGTTGAGAAGCCATAAATTTAATACTCTCAGGAAATAAAAATAATGATTTTAAATTAGTTCGTCTAAGATCTCTTTTGCGTAGTTGCCCGAGTCACTTTCTTCCTGAGCTAAAATTTGCAAATCTTCTCTTAGAGAAATAATACTTAGCTGACTGATTAGGTCCAGCACTTCTTTTTTGTATTTATTATCTTCGCCTTGGAGTATGGAGCTTAACTTACTGTCCAGTCTCTCTGAATCTAATTTGCGTACTAATTCGATTACTGCAGAAGTACTTCCTTTCGGGTAATCTAATGCAGCGTATAAAATTGATGTCAATAGGTTATTGACGTTTTCCTCAGGCAATTCATGCCAGAATTGTGCTAATAATCCTACAAATTCTACTTCGCTTCCGTCAGGCGCATGCTGGCTGAAGTAAGCATTGAAAAATGAAGTTATTACTTCATCAGGGCTATTCATTGCCAATACCGAAAGTATATGCAGCTGAGTGTCCTGATTGTTTTGTGCTACTTCATTGAGCAAAGAAGAAATGTCTTCCTGCCTATAGCTATCACCCAAAGCCACAAGACCGGCACCTCTGATTTCCAAATCTTCGTCCAATAAAGCATTCTGAGCTATATATCTAAGCTCTAAAGGGAGCTCTATTTCCTGCTCTAATCTAAAAGCAATAGCGTAAATTGTTTTTAGTATTATTGGCTGCAGTTCTTGGCTGATTGAAGGCAATTCTCCCAAAAGCTCGTAGCATAGTGACATATCTTCGCCGCTATAAGCTATAGCGTCTATAGCTGCAAACTTTGTAAATGATTCCTCATTAGATCGTATTATCGAAATCAAAAAGTTTTGTGCTTCTTCTCCGCCGATTTTGCCGAGAGCATCTATAATATTTGGGCGAAAATCTTCATTTCGCTCGTAGAGTTCTGTAAAGGCATCTATTGCTGCAGCACTTCCAATATTGCCGAGAGCTTCGATAGCCGAAGCTACGCAGTTGGAATCTTCGTCGTTTAGCAAAGGTAATATATATTCTATTTCGCTTTCACCGGCAGAAAGTCCGATAATGTCGCAAGCATATTTGCGAACATCCATATCGCTGTCGCCCAGATAAGGTAGGAGAGAGTTTACTGAATGTTGACCCAATTTTAGCAGAATATCGCCTGCCAAATTTCTGATTTCTATATTGCCGATAGTAATCAAATCAGAAATTGCTTCGGCAGCTACATGAGCCATAGTAGGGCAGACATTCATCAGAGCACGTGAGCATATATCTCTTATGCCTCGATCTTCATCTTTAAGCCCTTGTGCAAATGCATTGATAGAATCTTGGTTACATTCACCAACATCCAATATATTTTGTGCTGCTAATAGCCTTTCATTTGGATCTTCCGAGTTTCGGAAAATGTGCAATTGAGTAGATAAATCCATAATTAACTCTTTATGTCTTACACTAATATTTAGACGACTTCAACAGATAAAATTGTTCAAACTGTTGTTTTTTATGTCTTAATGCTCATTAATATTTATCGACAAGCATATTGGAAAAAACGTACCTGTTTCAAAATAATTTTTAACTTATATTTTTTCCGGTAATATTTATTCCTAATTGCTCAATTCTGTACCTAAGTTTAGCTCTTGAAACTCCCATTAGCTTTGCAGCTTTGATTTGATTACCGTTAGTAATCTTAAGGGTTTGTATTATCAAATCTTTGATAATATTACCCATGGCAGCTCCGTTGCGAGAAATTTTCAGATAGTGCTGACCTTCGGCAAGTTCTACTGTTTCGTGGGAAGATACTTCCAAAGTGCTACCGATTGATTTCAAAAAGCTAAGTGAGTCTTTTGTGATTATCTCATTGGTTTCGAGCAAGATTACTCTCTCGATGGCATTCCTCAGTTCCCTGACGTTTCCCTTCCACGCATAAGTATTGATAATCGTAGCAGCTTCGGGAGAAAAGCCTGTTACATTTTTGCCAAACTTCTTGTTAAATTCTTTTACAAAAGCAGTAGCCAATTTGATTTTATCATCGCCTCTCTCTCTCAGAGCCGGCAAATTGATTACAGCAACATTCAATCTGTAAAACAAATCTTCTCGGAATTTGCCTTCTTTCACCAATTCTTCTAAATCTCGGTTTGTAGAAGCAACCACTCTAACGTCAACAGAAATTTCTTTCTGTCCGCCAAGTCTATAAAATCTTCTTTCCTGCAAGACTCTTAGTAGTTTGACCTGAAGCTCTAAACTTAATTCGCCAATCTCATCTAACAAAATAGTTCCGTGTTGTGCCTGTTCGAACTTTCCTTGTTTGATTTTCTCCGTCGCACCTGTGAAAGCACCACGTTCGTAACCGAATAGCTCATTTTCAGCGAGTTCGTGAGGTATTGCACCACAGTTCACGGTGATGAAAGGACCTTTTGATCTTGGTGAATTGTCATGTATATAGCGGGCTATCAATTCCTTACCGGTACCTGACTCTCCAAGAATGAGAGCAGTTGTGTCGTCAGCACCTGCGATGATTTTACTCATCTCCAGAGCTTTCATCATGCCAATACTTTCGCCAAGTATTTCGCTTGGTGTTTCCTGTTTTACCTGTTCGGATAGAACCTCAACTCTTCTTTTTAAATCATAATTTTGGAGGGCACGCTCAACAGAAACCTCCAATTGTTCCAAATCGATAGGTTTAGTGATGAAATCTTCTGCACCTAATTTCATAGCTCTGACAGCCATTTTGATGTCAGAAAACGCAGTCATAATTATGACAGGCATCTGGTAGCCTTGTTTGCGGAGTTGTTCTAGTATATCCAGTCCGTTCGCATGACCTAAAAATATATCTAACAGAACCAAATCCGGGCCTATTGTATGCATTTCGTCTTGCGCCTTCTGAGGATCGGTGTAAGTTTCTACACGTGAAAATTTTGAAGACAAAATATCTCCAAGAGTCGAATTAACTAATGGGTCGTCTTCTATTACTACAATTGTGTAATTTTGTTTTGCCACGTTTTCTTGCCGGGATTAGTTATAAAATTAGTTTCTTGGTACAGGTAATTTGACATAAAAAGTAGTGCCTTCGCCGATTTTACTTTCCACATCAATTATTCCGTTATGCTGGTGCATAATACGCTGGGTTATAGGCAAGCCCAAACCGGTTCCATCCGCTTTTCTGGTAAAGAAAGGATTAAAAATCTTTTGAAGATCTTCCGGTGGAATGCCTACTCCGTTGTCTGTAATGGCTACAATGGCGAATTCCCCCTCGCCGTGCTTTGTAGCCGGTTCTGTATAAGTTTTTATTTTTATATTACCTTTAGTTTTGATTGCATCTGCAGCGTTTGTAATTAGATTTATAAACACTTGTTGCAGCTGTTTATTGTCTGCAGGAACCATAGGCAATTTTTCATCAAAATCGAGTTCTACTATTATTTCCTTGCGTTTCAGCACAGATGACACTAACTCAAGGGTAGTAGGTATCAAATTATTCAGGTTTATTCCCTGAATATCCGGCATAGCAGGGCGAGAAAAGTTTAAAGTTACTTCCACTATCCTTGCTATTCTATCGACCCCCTGCATAGCAGTTTCAACATATTTATATTCAGCAGCGGTCTTTTCGATATTTCTCTGTAGTATTTGCAAATTAAGATTTACAGCTGCTAATGGATTGCGAATTTCGTGTGCCACACCTGCTGATAATTGACCAAGAAGAACTAACTTATCTGCCTGGACAAGTTTATCAGTCAGAGCGTGCTGTTCGCTGACATCGCGAGCAATAGCCTGAATAAGTTTTTGACCGTTGTAATCTACAAACCTCGCACTGACTTCCACCATCAAAGTGTCGCCGTTTCCTTTATCCAAGCTCAGCTCGGAAAGGACAATCGGAGAACTTGTTTTCTTTAATAATTTAAAGATACGTCTGAATTGAGGAAGAGTGGTTCCTATCAAATCATCTTTGGTTTTTCCCAATAAAGTAGCCGAGTAATCATTAGCGTCGAGCACGCTCCATGATTCGGGTTGTACGATAAAAACTGCATCGGTAGCGTTGTCAAAAAATGATTTGTACCAAGCAAGTTTTTTCTCTAATTTTTCTATTTGTAAGTCTTTGTCAGAAAGCATAAATCTACTTTTTCTCAGGTATAGTCGGTTTATTAACTTCGTCAGTATTAGTACTGTCCTTCTTCAGATCCTTAAAAGGATTTTGGAAATCTATCAAACCTTGTGGTTTTTTCAAATCCATATCTTTTATCAAAGTTTGAGGATTGTTGAATAAATCCTTTCCTTGTTGGAGCATTTGTTCTTTTTGTTGTTGCATCATTTCCTTTGGATTAGACTTTAACGGGTCAAATCCTTTAGGATTTTGTTGTGGCTGATTTGGATCTCCGATTGCATTTGGTCGTTTTAGTATTTGCTGTCCTTCGCCCGCTTTTTTACCTTTCTCCAACTTAAATGTATCAGGTGTTTTAGGTATAAACTTAAACTCCAGATTATCCTCTGTTCCGCTCTCCACCGCTACTTTATATTTTGTGCTAAGCAAGACATCTGCGGCATATTCTGACTCAGGATACTCGCTGATTAGCTTTGCGTAGTATATTTTGGCACTATCGAGATTGTCTATATCATTTTCGTAAGTCCAGCCAATAGAATATAATGATTTTGGAGCTAAAGTATGCTTAGGATATTTGGTATATAGCTTGAGGAACTGATCTATTGCAAAATAAAATTCGCCGTATTTGCGGAGATCTGCTCCGGAATTATATAACTCAGCTACAGAGTCAATAACCATAGCCTCAGTAAAGCCTAAGAGCTTGCCTGCTTCTTCGGAATATTCGGTCAGAGGAAACTTATTAACAATTTCTTCTAAGATGGAATCAGCAACGTAAGGGTCTTTTTCTCTTACAATATGGGCATAGTTAAAATAATATTTTGCTGATGTGGTATCGTTCGTAGGTGCCACTTCAACTGCCATTTTATAATAATAGAAAGCAGAATCGGGTTCCGCGAGCTTTTCCTGCACTCTTGCCAAATCGTAAAATGTAGAAGCTAATTTTGGACGCAAAGTATCGGGTACATATTCGTCTTTCTGCATTCTGATAAGTCCGGGCTCTGCTTCAGTTTTGAGCATATCCCAAATATTTACGTTGTAATATATATCATTAGATACATCAAAAACAGGGCTGCGGCTTGTGCGCGCTTTAGCGAAATATCCTCGTGAAGCAATCCATTCGTGATTGTTGAATTTGTCCATACCGCGTTCGTAGTAGTAGCAATTGAGAGCTGGGTTGCTGACAAAAGCTGAGTCTGCGTACCTTTCATATTCCGGCATAGAGTTATTATCTTCCTGCAAACGTTTCGTCTGCATTCTTTCAATGTAAATGTAAGGCTTCCATTCTTCCCATTTTCTGTCAGAATCGAGGTCTGCGAGTATTTCTTCAGCAGCTTCGTATTCGCCTAACCTATTGAGGCAGGCAGCTTCATAAAGGTAAGATTCGAAAGTAGCAAGATAGTCGGGGGAGTATTCCCTTGCTTTAATAAATTCGGCTTTTGCTCTTTCAAATTTTCCCATTCTGTAGAGAAGTGCAGCCATGGCAACCTGCCATTCTGCTTTATACTTACCGTTGTCTGTCTGAATGATTGCTTGTTTGTATGGTCGAAGTGCAGCCTCGAGATCTGCCTGATAAAGTGCAAGTTCTGCTTCGAGACGGAAGGCTTCGGACAAAATGTCGTAACGCTCTAACTGCCACGCAATATCCACAGTACGTGAAAGCATTATCTTACCGGGGTAAAATTTACGCTGAATTAGCAAAGTTTTTGACAGAAGCAAATGAGCATCCGGTGACCATTCACCATCGGGATATTTATCTATTAGCTCTCCGCATTTTATTTCGGCAGGCAACCATTCGTTTTTGTAAAAGAATGTTTTTGCCATTAGGTATAGCGTACCTTCGACATACTTGCTTTTAGGGTGTTTCGCCAAAATTTTGGAGCCCTTTATCAGCACAGAATCAAGCTTTACTTTTACTGGCTGTAGTTTTTCTTTTGCAATGATAAATCCTTTCAGGAAAGGAGGTGTGCCTTTGTCCGATTCCATTTTGGAATAAATCTCCGGGTCAGGAATATAAACATGGGGAGTAACACGCTCTTTCTCATCGAAATAAGAAAATTCGTCTTCACTTTTAGCCATTAGGGCTTCTGCGTTGTAATATGTGTTGAAGTAGGTAGTAAAATTATCGTACTGCCTACATCCTGCCAGTATAATTACTGATAAAGAAAATATAAGAAAATGTATTTTATATTTAGATAAAAGCATATCAATCCCGCATAATTCTTGAATAATAGCTCTCTTGGACAAACTATCACTCCATATTACCGCAATATAATAAAAATTGGCTAATATTAGCAACAATTCAATCAAACGGAAAGAAATAAGTGATATTTTATTTCAAGTTTATTTTGGTAATATACACGGGTAATACCGGCTTAGTTCATGGCAGTAAAGGCTCGTGACTGCACTTCGGATACCAAATTACCCGTAAGTTCGGTTAGCCTTTGAGAATTGAGCCTGATGTTTTGTTCGAGTTCTCGTATTTTATTTTTGAGCTTGAGTTTTCTGGATGTCACCCAAAAGGCATCTTTAAGCTTTTCGTTTATCTTGAAAGCATCGGAGTTTTTCAAATCTTCTATTTTTTGCTTTTCTCTTTGGATTTGTATTTCAAGCTGTTTGATTTCAGTTCGCAAAGAAATTTCTTTAAGCTTTGGAGCTGCTATTTGCTCTTGGGTGTTTTCGCATAGTGCTGTATAAAACATCCTAAGCCTATCCAGATTCTTAGTTCTGTAAGCTTCCTGCACATTATTCCAATACTTATCAAAAAGCTCTGAGTTGCCGTTTGCGTCCGGGTGTAGTTTTTTTACTAACTGACGGTAAAGCTGAGGAATTTCGTAATTAACATTAACGTCGCAATTGTCATGATTTGGCTGAGAGTTTGAGGAAAATTCCTTTTCAACTACAACATCTACCATATTGAGAGTACGCTGCGAAATCCTTTCACCTCTTTTGATTTTGCCGGTGAGAATTTCGAGCCTCCTTTCCAACTCGGAATGTTGCCTTGATTTTTTTTTCAATTCTGATTCCAATTTACCAAATACAGTGTCATAGGTAAACAGCAAAGCGGGTTTTACCTCATGATTAAGTTTAAACCAATCGTCTAATATATTTAGCAACTCTTGTTTGTATTGCTCTTTTTGTTGCAAAAGATCGCTTACAACAGAGGAACCTGAATCTTTAAACATATTTTACTTCTCCTTTCGTTTTGCGTTTGTGTCCGTCCGTGGTTATTATTGTAATTCATCAAGTGCTTCGAGCGCAAATCTCAAATGCGGAATGACAATAGATCCGCCAATTACTAATGCAATATTGCAGGCTTCATTGATTTCGTCCTTGGTAGCACCTGCCTGCACACTTTTTTCGATATGATACAGTATGCAATCATTGCAACGAAGCACCATAGAGCCTACTAACCCCATAAGTTCTTTGTTTTTTGAAGAGATTGCTCCTTCTTCGTATGTTTTGGTATCCAGAGCCATAAATCTTTTATATGGCAGGAAGTCCTGCTGCATGATTTTATCATTGCCGCTTTGTCTTCTGGCGTGGAAATCGTCAAATTTCTTCATAAAAATTCTAAATTGTTTTTCTAATGTGCTAAAGTTTTCAATAAGTATGCCGATAACAAAATGTTTCGCTGTTCTCTTTGTAAAGATAAGTATTAATAGCTAATATTGTGAGCTTATTTTTCCACATTATGAAAAGGTGTGAAGGGAGAAACTAACTGATAATTAGATATTTACATCTTTATCTGGCGACGGGTGAGGCAGTCTTAGATTGAAAAAAAAAGCAAAAATCTTCTGGGAAGAAATTTGCTTTTATATTCTAAATTATCGTATTAAATTGTCTAAAAACAGCCTGAATGGCTAAAATTATCATTACTCTTCAGATTCTGACCGGGAGACTCTCGCGACTATCATTTCAAGTAAAAGACAAAGTAGAGTAGCCGCTACGAAAAATTTCCACAACTCTGTACCCAATCTCACTCTTGTAATAGAATCTTCAGGCGAAACCGACAACTCCGCGAAATTTACTGAGGCATCCGGTGCTATACTGTTTACAAATCTTTCAATTTGCTCTTCATCAGCTACTGCCAAATCTGACTCAGTAGTAATAGGATTGACTGAGAAGATGGAAATTGCTTTCCCGTCTGAGTTTGTAATTTTATAAGACCCCGGTATTTCCGTATTACCAATTACCAGTTTTTCTCCACTTGGAAGTGATACTCTGTAGGTAAATGATTCGACTTTATTCGGATCTAATATTTTAAATTGGTCTTCTGCTGCAAATCTTTTGTCAAGTTCGATTGTTATACTGCTACCGGGAGAAGTAAAAAGAAGATTTTCCTCTTTAGCTTTGAGGTAAAGTATTGCACGATTAACCACTGCAGGGAATAAACTTGTAATCGGGAAACTGCCTGCATCAAGTGTTGGCGGTAGAGACAGATAAAGCACTTTGCCTTCTCCAATCTTCAATTCTGACAGCAACGGCTTGCCCAAGACTTTAACGAGGCTACTTCCTTGGTTGATATTTATCAAATTAGTGATTTCAGGAGCTTCGAGTATGGTGTTGTTGTTGCCGGAATTAAAAACACCTTTAAAGAAAGGGTGACTCTGCTCAAATTCATTGATAGGAACTGCTCTGCCAATAGAACTTGTTTCATAAGAACCAAGAAAATATGCATTGCCTGTGTCATTTCTATCCGAAGGAGCAAATATTAGTGCTGCTTTTCCGGCAGAAATAAATGAATTTAAAGTCTGAGCTAAACCGGGCGATAAAAATTTGCCGTTGTAGATTACAACATCATATTTATTTAAATCAAGTCGGTTGAGCTCTTCAGGTTTATAGTATTCCAATGAATATCTATCAGGAATGACTTCCAAGGCTGCCCTTAAAAAATCAGACGAAGAGAAATCGGAAAAAACTGCAACTTTCGGTGCATCAGAGATAATAAAACCAAAATTGAATGTATTATCTGCGTCGAGCTCGTCAGCTTCTAACTCCAAGACTGCCTCGACAAAGCCGGATTGATTATATGGTGCTGAAATCGCAATTGACTTTGTTTCTCCTGCTTCGATGTCGAAAGTACGCTGAGCAGATTTTTTACCGTTAAAATAAAGATTTGCAACTGAATTTTCGACTTTTTGGGTGCCAAAGTTAGTAACTTCAAAAGAAAGATTGACCGGTGCATTCATCTCGAAAATGTTAGTTTCTACTCTGACCGAATCAATCGCCAGATTTTCGATTTTGCCGGCTTCTGATACAGGAATGAAATAAACAGTAGGAGAGAATTCTGTTTTTAAAGAATCAGCAAACTCTCTTATGAAGTTGATTTTCTGACTGTCTGTAAGTATATAGATTTCTTTGTTTATGTTTTTAGAGTCCTGCAAAAGTGAAATTGCATCAAAAAGTGCTTTTTCTAATTGAACTTTAGAGTATGCGATATCAATTTCTCTTAATTCCTTTTTGAGGTTAGCTTTGTTGGTACTAAAATTCAACATTTTTCTGTTCGATTTATGCGAAGCAAGAGGCATAATCAAAGCTTCGTCACCCTCTTTGAAGAAATCTACAAGATTACCGGCATAGGCTATAGCATTTCTGAAACTGTTCCCGCTACCTGTATTTGCATCCATACTGTACGAGTTATCTACAATGATGACCGCACCTGTCTTTGCAAATGATTCGAAACCTGAAATTGTGCCTTTTATAGTCGGCCGGGAAAACGCAAGAACCGCAAAAATAATCGCAAGGGTTCTGAGTATAAGAAGCAGAATCTGTTTGAGTTTTACACGCTTGATTTTAGTTTTTCTAAGTTCTTTGATGAATTTCAAAGAAGAAAACTCAATCTTCTTTAATTTACGAAGATTGAGTAAATGTAGAATAACAGGTATAGAGGCACCTATAAGGCCTATTAAAACTAAAGGATTCAAAAAATTCATATTATAAAAAACCTATCTTGTCAAATGTAATCAACATACAACTATTCGTCAGTAAAATAGAATTCAGAGAGGTCATCAAATTTGATATTTGTAACAATCCATCCTAATTCCGGAGAATTATAGAAAGTGAAAATCCATCTCATAGGATAGTTTTCATGTAAACCAAGAAATCTCAATCTGATGTAGGAAGCAGAAATCATTTCTGAGCTTACTGCTTCGTATCCTTTCAGATTACCGTATATTTCCATAGCTTTTTTTGTTTGCGAGATTAGCTGTTTACGAGCTTCTTTTTTTTCAGATAAAGGACTATCAGCTAAAATCCCATCAAATGCTTTTACGATTTCTAGCTTAATAATGTTATCAAAAAAAACAGAAGTTTTTGAGATTAATTCATCAGGTACACCGATAAACTGTTGTCTCATCGAAGCCGAACTTTCTCCGTTATTCTGCGAGTAAGAGTTGGCTGTTAGCAAAATACCCAAAATAAGCAGAGTATTAAATATTCTCATAATAATCTCCTATTTATCAGCTTCTGATGCCGACTAATTTTTTCAGAGCTCTTATTTCGTTAGTTCTTAGGTGGCGATATTCGCCTTTGTCCATACCACTGACGTTTAAAGTTGCAAAATGTTTACGGTGCAACTGTTTTACTACATAATCGAAATGTTCAAAGATGCGACGAACTTCTCGGTTTCTTCCCTCGCGAATTGAGACATACACTACAGTTCTGTCTTTAGAGTCGTAGAGCAACTCAATCGGTCCGGTAGTGCCGTCTTCTAATTCGACACCTTTGACAATAGCTTCAGCATGCTCAGGTAGCAAAGGCCTGTCGAGCACAGTTCTGTAAACCTTTTCAATTTCATACTTAGGGTGCATCAGTCTATTTGCAAGTTCCCCGTCATTAGTAAGGAGCAAAGTGCCGGTAGTGTTTCTGTCGAGTCTGCCGACCGGATATACACGAGAACTTGTCTTGACAATGTCCATGACAGTTTTTCTGCCCAAATCGTCACTGGTAGTTGTGATTACATCCTTAGGTTTATTGAGCAGTATATAAACATATCTGATAATTTCTTTTACCGGATCTCCATTTACTGTAATAAAATCACTTCTAAGCACTTTTGTGCCAAGTTCAGTAACAACCTTACCGTTAACTTTCACCTTACCTGCCTCTATTAACTCATCTGCTTTTCTTCTGGAGCAGGTACCCGTTTCAGCCAAATACTTATTGAGCCTCAAAGGAGCATTCTCTTTGTCGATGGCTTCTCGTGGGTCTCTTGGCTTGTAATTCTTATTCGTTTTCATTTCTCACCGGTAATAATATTCTATACTACAAATTTACGCATTTGTAGGCTAAGAAAAAAATCATATAATCCGCCCTAATCTTTAGCAAAAAATAATGAAACATACGTTCGTTTATTCCGTCAAAGCAAAAGTACAAGTTGGTACAGGAAAAAGGAAAAAAATATTAAACCTTTTGCCTAACAACTGACTCTATAATTTTGACATTTCGCATATTAAATCAAACGGTTGATCAAAAAAGAGTTTGAAATATGCAAACTAGAAATTATATTTGTACGAACGAACGTTTGATAAAATAATTAG
Organism: Kapaibacterium sp. (SeqCode); assembly: GCA_963664875.1. GTDB lineage: Bacteria > Bacteroidota > Ignavibacteria > Kapaibacteriales > UBA2268 > JBFHIJ01. The sequence goes on from OY761611.1 coordinate 76,335, forward strand.
AGACTAATATGAACTTTGGTTTGATAGCAGCAGGAGAGGGTACAAGGTTGAAAGCCGGCGGCTGGGATAAACCAAAAGGTTTAGCTCAAATTAACGGGGAACCCCTTATCAAAAGGTTTTTAGACCTTGCAAATTATTACAATGCAGAAAAAATATGTATCATAGTGAACGAAGAGTCGCCCGAGCTTGTTGAATATATCAACTCTTATGAAAGCTCTTCAGCAATTCACCTCAAAGTAAAATCTACTCCGAGTTCTTTGCACAGCTTCTACGAAATATCCAAGTTTTCAGAATCAGAATCTATATTCCTGTTTACAGTAGATACTGTTTTTGATTCAAAAGAATTCGATAAGTTTTATGAGTTTTCTCTCTACACTCAATACGACGGAGTATGGGGGATAAGCAATTTTATAGATGACGAAAAGCCTCTTTACGTCAGTCTCAAAGAAAATAATCTGATTGACGGTTTTCATGACGAAGGCGAGTTTGAGTATGTTACCGGTGGATTCTATTATATGAAACCTACTCTTCACAAACATCTCAAATCAGCTGTCGAATCCGGCATGGAAAGAATGAGAAATTTCCAAAGATTTTTGATTGAATTAAATCATGATATTTACGGATATAATTTTTCTAAAATTGTTGATGTAGATCATGTCTCAGATATAGCAAAAGCTGAAGCGTTTTTAAAAGAAAGAAACAAGTAATTTTATTTAGTAAAGCAGAAAGCAAGACATGAGAAATATCATAATATTTGCCTTGATAATTTTTTTCCTGCCGGGCTTCTTTTGGGCTGAAGGTAAATCAGCCGACAAAAAAAAAGGTACTTTGCTTGTCAAAGTTACAGGTCTGAGGACTAATAAAGGCTATGTGGTTTGCCATCTGTTTAATGATGCAGACGGTTATCCGCTAAAATCAAAAAAAGCCTTAGTTTTTCAAGATGATTTGGACATCAAAGACAGCACAGCTTCTTTTGTTTTTACTGATTTGCCTTATGGCAAATATGCTTTTACTACTCATCATGATGAGAACGCTAATCATAAAATGGATAAGACTTGGCTTGGATTGCCTGCTGAGGGCTGGGCTTGCTCTAATAATGTTATGGGTATATTAGGAGTGGGACCACCAAGTTTCAAAGAAGCACATTTTGTAGTCAATAAAGATACGGTTGTACAACAAATCAAAATGAATTATTAAACTTGGGGAATTATATATAATGCAATTGGAATTTGCTGCTATCAAAAGGGCAAAAAAGTTTTCTCCTAATCATATAGAAAATGATGCTCTTATACTGACTCAGACTGCTGAAGAACTAATCAGACTTGGCGCGAAGGTTAAGTTTTACGACGAAGAAATGCTTTTTGGCGACAGCATAAAAGAAGATTTTATATTTTCTATGTCAAGAGAAGTAGATGTAATCAAAAAACTTAAACAACTACAAAAGCAGGGAAAAGTAATCATCAATTCGCCGAAAGCTGTAAAAAACTGTTTCCGCGAAAATGTAACTACCAAACTATTAGTGTATGGAATTCCATATCCGGATAGTGTAATTATCAAAACTAACGATTTTGATCCGATTACTCTTTCCAAATTTAACGGTTCCAAAGTATGGATAAAACGAGATAAACATATTCAGCATAGTGAAGATAGGACTCTTGCCACATGCGATGCCGAAAGAGATAATATTGTAAGAGAGTTTGGAAGAAGAGGTATCAAAAAAGCAATTGTGCAGGAACATTTGATTGGTAATGAAGTTAAGTTTTACGGTGTTCGTGGCTCTGAGTTTTTCCATTGGTATTACTCACACAAAAACATTCCGAATATCCAACTTGACGAAGAGAGATTTATCACCTTAGCTCGCAGAGCTGCAGAGACTTTGAAAGTAGATGTTTATGGTGGCGATGCTCTTATCTTACCTGACGGTACTATTTATATCATTGATTTCAATGATTGGCCAAGCTTTGCTCCTTGCAGAAATGAAGCTGCCCAAGCAATCGCTAAAATGATTTACCGTAAGGCACAGTTCAAAATTCTTACTAATGAGACTTCTTTCGTTTCGGAAGAGACTCAGGAAGTAGTGGAAATAGAAACAAACTTCAACTAATTTGGATGAATGATGGCTGAGATGAATGTAGCGGCTACTTTGAAATCAAAAGATACTGAAGAGACTCTTGATATCCTTTTTTATAGACCGCTTGGATTTTTGCTTGCTAAGTTTTGTGCCAAAACAGGTATTACTCCTAATACTGTAACTTGGACAAGCATCGTGCTTGGCGGTTTTGCAGGTCATGCCTTTTACTATTCTGATTTGAATATCAATATAATCGGAATGTTGGTTTTGATTTTTGCAAATCTGCTTGATTCTACAGACGGACAGCTCGCCCGCATGACAAATCAATGCACACGTATGGGTAGATTCTTAGATGGTTTTGGTGGTAATATCTGGTTTTTGAGCATATATATCCACTTAGGACTCAGAATGATCAATGAAGGCTACGAGCCTTGGATTTTTGGTTTTGTCATAGTTACAGGGCTATTCCATTCGTTCCAGGCTGCTATGGCTGATTATTACAGAAACGCTCATTTATTTTTTATTCAGGGCAAAAGTGGTTCTGAAGTTGACAGTTCAAAAAAATTGGAAGAACAGTATCTGGCTGCTTCATGGAAAAGAGAATTTTGGACTAAGACATTTTTGTTGCTTTACAAGAATTACACGGTTGAGCAGGAAATACTATCCAAAAACCTTCAGAAGTTATATGCAAAAATAGCTGAAAAATATCCGGAGGGCACGCCTGAGTGGCTTGTTGCTAACTTCAGAAAAGGAAGCAAGCCTCTGATGAAATATACAAACATATTGACAACTAACACACGAATGTGGGCTTTGTTTTTCTCTATGTTTTTTGGTGAGGTGATTTGGTACTTGGTGTTCGAAGTTACTGTATTGAATATACTTCTTATTCAAATGGTAATCAGACAGGAAAGATTGAGCAAAAAGATGATATTGGAAATTGAGCAGGCATAAGTGAAGAAGCAAAATACATATAAAACCATATTTATGATTGTTGGTTTGGCGATTTTCTCTTATCTCGTTTATAATTTTGGGATAGAGAGAATAATGCAGAATCTGCAGGAAACCGGCTGGTGGTTTGCAGCGATTGTTGCTACATGGGGATTTGTTTATCTGTTCAACGCTTTCTCATGGTCAAGAATTGTAAAGGCTAAAGAAAACAAGATTCCTTTCAGTCAGGTTTTTGGTTTGACAGTTAGCGGCTTTTCTTTGAATTATATTACTCCTTTTGTAGGACTTGGCGGCGAGCCATATCGCATAATGGCCTATAAAGAATATATAGGAACAGAAAAGTCAGTCTCATCTGTAATTATTTTTACCTTGATGCACATGATTAGTCATGTTGTGTTTTGGGTATTCAGTATGGCTTGGGTTATTTTATTCTTGGAAATGCCTATGCACTACTGGCTAATTATGGCAGTAATTTTTATAGTGCTGCTTCTATTGCTTTCGGTTTATATCAAAGCAATGAAATCCGGATTTTTCAATACATTAAAATGGGTGGCATCCAAGCTACCTATTAAGAAATTGAATGAAGTAATAGAAACTCATCACGACAAACTTGACGAAGCAGATAGATTTATCCGTGACTTTTACAATACTCGTAAAAAAGATTTTTACTTAGTTGTCTTCTACGAATTTGTTTCGAGAGTGATTAGCTCATTGGAATACTACTTTATTCTAATGGCTGTAGGAGTCAATATCGGGATATTTGAAGCGATATTTATCAATGCAGGTATGTCTTTGGTAATCAATCTTACATTTTTCATTCCGTTCCAGCTTGGGGCGCGTGAAGGTTCGCTTGTGTTTGTACATGGTATGTTAGGAATCGATTCTTCGCTTGGCATATATGCGGGGCTTGTGAATCGAGTTAGAGAATTTTTCTGGATTTTAATGGGTTTAACTTTTATACAGCTTTCCGGAAGAAAGACCAAATATAAAGAAGAAAGAATGAATGAATTAGTAGAGGCGGACAATGCAAACTAAAGCGATTTTATTTGATTTTGGCGGTACTATAGATACAAATGGTGTCCACTGGAGCGAAAAGTTTTGGGATACTTACGAAAGATGTAATATCTCAATCGAAAAAAAGGATTTTGAATCTGCGTATGTAAGCACGGAAAAATTGCTTGGTAGAGACAAAAGAATCAAACCGGAGATGAGCTTTTACACTATTATAAGAGAGAAACTGCTAATCCATTTATATTTTTTGATTCAGAACAGCAAACTACCTCATACAACCAAAGTGGATGAGCTTGCTGATAAGTTAGCAGATGATTGCTATGCTAATATCAAAAATGTAATAGAAAATGCAAATCTCACTATGGCAAAGCTGAAGCATAAATACACTCTCGGAGTTGTTTCTAATTTTTACGGTAATATTGATAAAGTACTGAAAGAATTTGGCTTGCATGAACTTTACGAGCTCATCGTTGATTCGACGATTGTCGGGATACGCAAGCCCGATCCGGAAATTTACAGACTTGCCATAGATAAACTTGGGTTTACAGCAAGTGATGTCGCAATAGTTGGTGATTCATATACAAATGATATGGAGCCGGGAAGAACGCTTGGCTGCAAAACAGTTTGGCTCAAAGGCAGATCATGGAAAGAGGAGACTCAAACAGAGGCTGCCGACCACATAATTACAAAATTTGAAGAGCTTGAAAATCTTTTTCTCTAAAGAGATTTTGGGGATTAATATAAATAATTGCATAAATAGCAAACTAACTAAATATTCTATTTGAGGTTACAAATGGGAAAATATCAAATCAAAGATGCCAATGGAAAACTTGGGGTATTGGTCGTAGGTATGAACGGTGCGGTAGCATCTACTTTTATTGCCGGTGTTTTATCAATTCGTAAAGGTTTGACTAAACCTATCGGTTCTGTTTCGCAGATGCAAACTATCAGAATCGGTAAAAGAATTGATAATAACTTCCCACTTATTAAAGATTTTGCTCCTTTAGCAAAATTGGAAGACATCGTATTTGGTGGTTGGGATATCGAAAATAAAGATATGTACGAAGCGACTTCCTCAAACGGTGTTTTGACAGAAAAAGATGTTGATGCTGTTAAAGATGAATTGCAACAGTTGCACTGTATGCCTGCTGTTTTCGAGCAACGCTATGTGCTAAAACTTAATGGTGAGTTCGTAAAAAAAGGCGAAACTAAAGAAGATCTTGCTAATCAGCTTAGAGAAGATATTCGCAAATTTAAGCAAGAAAATGGTATTGACCGTATGGTAATGGTATGGTGCGGTTCTACTGAAGTTTATATGCAGATAAGCGATGTACACCAAACTCTTGCAGCTTTTGAGCAAGGTTTGAAAGATAACCATGCCGGGATCTCTCCTTCTATGATTTATGCTTATGCTGCATTGAAAGAAGGCGTGCCTTATGTAAACGGTGCTCCAAACTTGACTGTAGATATGCCTGCTATGATGGAACTTGCAGATTTGACTAAAATGCCGATTTCCGGTAAAGACTTCAAAACAGGTCAAACTCTAATCAAAACTGTGATTTCTCCTATGCTTAAAGCAAGAATGATTGGTCTTCGTGGCTGGTTTTCTACTAATATTCTTGGCAACAGAGACGGTGAAGTATTGGACGATCCTGAATCATTCAAAACAAAAGAGCAATCTAAACTATCTGTTATCGATTCTATTATTCAACCGGAATTGTATCCTGACTTATATAAAGATTACTACCATAAAGTCAGAATAAATTACTATCCGCCAAAAGGCGACAACAAAGAAGGTTGGGATCAAATTGATATATTCGGCTGGATGGGCTACCCAATGGAGTTGAAAATCAACTTCCTTTGCCGTGACTCTATCTTAGCTGCACCGATTGCACTTGATTTGGTTCTTTTCACTGATCTTGCAATGAGAGCAGGAATGTACGGCATACAGGAATGGTTGTCATTCTACTTGAAGAGCCCAATGCACAGACCAAATGTTGTGCCTGAAAATGACCTCTTTATCCAGTTAATCAAACTTAAAAACACTTTGAGATTGATGATGGGAGAAGAAGTAGTTACTCACGTTGAAGAGCAGGCTGACGAAATCTAATTTATTTTTCTATTGCATCCGGCGTTGAATATAGCGCCGGGTGCAGTAGGTTATGAAGTAGCAAGATTATAGAGCGACAGAATTGTGAGCCGAAACGTACATGTAAATTGTAGCTTTGCGGTGTTTTTCCACTTCACCACGCTTTCAACGTGCTACACTCAAGAGGTGAATTGAGAATGATTAGTGTTACGTAGTGGTGATAATATTGAGTGCAAAAGCTCACTGAGCGAGCGTAGCGAGTCGAAGTGTGATTCTCATCCGTAGGCTTACTTTCTCTCAAGCTTAGGGTACTTTGTTCTCAACCGTAGTGTTTTTTTCTTCTCAACCGTAGGGTTAACCCTACGGCTGATTTCTTTCAAAATTGGCTTTTTACTTTTTAACAAACATTAAACTGACTAAATTTTTTTACTCTTTCTAAGATGAAAGTTTACAAATGAAACAAAAAGCAATGACAAGAGGTATTATCTATATAGTTCTATTAGCACTTTTTCAAGTGTCGGTAAGTTTTTCTGAGGAGCTTGATTTACAAACTTTCTTAGAAAAGGCTATTGAACATAAAGGAATTGAAAAAAGGTTTGAGCTGCAAAAGCAAAAATCTGAAATGACTAAAGATGAAGTGCAAAGCCTTAAAATTTTGCCTGATGTGTCCTTGGAGCTTAGAGGTGGCATTGTACCTGAAGCGAGAGGAAATGTAAACTACTCACCCGACGAAGCAACAGATTTGGAAGGGTGGGGGCCGTTCTTTCAAAGCGAGATTAAATTTGTGCAACCGCTTTATACATTTGGTAGAATAAGCAATGCTGAAAGTGGAGCTGATTTTTTGATTCAGTCAGAAACTGCAAAGTATGAGTCTGAGAAAGCAGAATTGAAAAAGATTCTGATTGATTTATATTTTTCGACAGCTGCTGCATACAAAGCAAGCCTTATAGCCGGCGAAGTAGAATCAGGAATGTCAAAGTTGATGGAAGAAATCGAAAAAGAACTTGAGAAAGATGATTCAGAGATTGACGACGGCGACGTCCTCGAAGCTAAAAGCTTTAGATATGTTGTTGATGAAATAGTTGAAAATAGCAAAAAGAACAAAAAATCAGGAATTTATGCAGTTAACCTTGCTTCGGGAATTGAACTTACTGACACTGCTAAAGTAGAAAATGCAATTCCTGAGTTTGATTTTGGATTAATATCCTTTCAAAATATATGGGATTATGCTGAAAATAACAACAAGCAGATACAGCAGATAGCTTACGGTTTGAAAGCAATGGATAGTAAAATTGAGATGAGTAATTCTGAAAAGTATCCTATGCTATACCTTGCAGGTGGAATAATGTACGGAATTGCTCCTAATAGAGATGATCAGAAAAATCCATTTGTTTATGATCCTTTCAATTATCTCACTGCCGGAGCTTTTGTAGGGATGAAATGGAATATGAATCTTTTCAGAACAGGCATAGCAGAAAAGAAAGATGAACTATCTAAAGCAATTTTAAGCGAAGAAGAGCAACTTCTAATAAGTCAGAAAAAAGCAGAGCTTTATGATTTGTATTTAGATGTGCAAAAAGACTATAAGCTTTTAGAATCTGTTGATAAATCAGAAAAAGACGCAAGAGCCTGGCTGACTATGAGCTTTGATAATTGGGAAATGGGAATAGGTGACCCAGAAAAACTAATCAAAGCATATAAGACATACTTTCAGCTAAAAGGCCAAAACGTGCAAAAACAGTTAGATGTGCAAAAGAAACTTACAAAACTTGCAAATGAAATAGGAAATATTGAGCTAATAATCAAATGGGTGAAAAATGGAAAAGTTATTCTCTAAAATCTCGACAACATTGTTGCTTTTAGCTGTTCTAGCTATTAGTGCTTATGCTGCAGACAGCCCAATGGATGTTGTAAAAAAATCCAACGATAAAGTATCTGCTATCAATGCAAAAAGTTCGAAACTCGACGATAAAGCAAAAAAACAGATGCTGGATGTGATTGGCTCAGTTACCAGTTGGTCTGAAATCAGCGGAGAAGTTGCATCAAAACTGAGAGGTCTAACACCACAACAGCAAAAAGAATTTAAAGAAAAATTTGAAGAATTGCTCAGGATATCTTCTGTTAATAAATTAGGCAGATATAGAGCTGACGGATTCGAATATGTAGAAGAAAAAATAGACGGAGACAAAGCAACTGTCAAAACTTTGGCACTCTACAAAAAAGAGAAAGTAGAGCTTGTCTATGAACTCAAAAAAATTGCCGGTAAATGGATGATAGTAAATTATATAGTTGATGGAGTGGATACTATCAGAAACTATCAAAAGCAATTTTCTAGGCTTCTTAAAAAGAAAGACTTCAACGGAATTATCGAAGTGCTTGACAAAAACATCCAAGAATCTAAAAGCGAATAATCATGAAAAAAATATATCAGAAGATAATTGATTATATAATTGGTATATCAGTCAGAAAGCCATGGTTGATGCTCGGATTTGTTATTCTTATAACTGTACCAGCCGCTTATTTGCTGAAGGATATTAAAGTAGATACTAATCTTATCAAGCTCCTTCCAAAGCATGCAAAAGCTGCAGTAGCCACTCGCGAGTTGGAAGAAATGGTTGGAGACGGGGGACACTTTATTGTTTTATTTGAAGGAGACAATAGAGAGAGCCTGATTAAAGCAGTAGAATATACTGCTACCGAAATGAAAAAAATTGATGAGCTCCAAGACGTTCATTATAAATGGCCTACTGAGTTTTTGCAGAAATACAGATATTCTCTTTTGCCAACCGAATATTTGGACAAAATGTATGAACAGCTAATCCAATGGGAAGCTAAAGTCAATCCTTTTGTCGATAATATGCTGGTTGAAGAAAAGAAAGAAATGACTCACGGCGACAAAGAAGACGAGCAGGATCTAAAAATACTAATCCAACAATATCAGCACATGACAGAGTATCACGAAAGTGCTGACGGAAAGATTTTTGGAATTTTGGCTCCAACTGCCAAAGGCGTTACGAATATTGGTGCTATAAAAAAAATCAAAGAGCAAATTAAAGCTATATCGGACGAGGCATCAAAAAAATACGGTGTATGGTCAGGAATTACAGGCAATCACCAAAATAAACTGAATGAATATGATATTATCATGTTTGATTTGAATCAGTCATCTATTATTGCCGGGATTCTGATTATTCTTGTTCTTCTTATTAGCTATCGAGCCATTTCACCGATTTTTGTGACTATCTTGCCGCTAATAATAGGCTTGGTGTGGGCATTCGCTTTAGTGCCACATTATGTAGGCCCGCTTAATCTGATAACTGCATTTTTACTTTTAATCTTATTTGGTATGGGTATAGATTATGCTATACACATAGTAAAAAGATTTCAGCTCGAATCCAATAAAACATCGCTCGAAGAAGCACTTCGCGAGACATACCATTCCACAGGTGTGGCGGTTGGACTTTCAGGTCTGACCACGGGTATCTCTCTAAGTATATTGGCTTTATCTGATTTTCGAGGTTTTTCAGAATTTGGAATAATCAGTGCCTTAGCCATCTTTATGGTACTAATGGCAATGTACTTGGCTTTGCCCGTCTTTATCGTACTTTTTGCCAGATTTAAAGGTATGCACAAAATGCCTATGGTCAGGAAACGAGTGTTCCTTCCAAATAAAGCTGCAACTGCAATTATAAGTGTTTTTGTGCTTGCTTCTATGCTGTATGCCGCCTTTAACCTGACTTTTGACTACAATCTTGCCAATATGAACTTTGATAATCAAAAAATAGTGAATGTCGAAGAACTCAAACAGAAGCAGGGTAAGGTATATTCTAACTCTATGGGAGTAGCTGCCATTTTGCTTGCTCCTTCCGTTGAGGAAGTAGATCACTTAAAGCAGCAACTTTATGATGCAAAAAGTAAAGACAGCTCAAGCCTGATTGGCAGAATCCGTTCTATTAGGGACTATGCACCAAGTGAAGCAGATTTTGAAGAGAAACTGTTTTTAATTGAAGATATCAAAGATCAGGTATCAGGCAAGTGGACTCAGCGAATCGAAGACGCAGATCTTAAATCCATGATTGCTGATTTTATTGCATGGGAGCCACCAACTGCTCCGCCTACTATAGAAGAAATACCAAATATCATAAAAGCCAATTACGTTAGTCGCAATGGTACAGGTCATTTTCTTGTAACAGTAAATCCGAGTGAGGAAAGAAAAGACGGACGTAATGCTATGGCTTTTACTGATGATTTATACTCAGTCAGTATGGATAAGTCTGTAAAAGGGCCAATAGGAGAGACAGTAGTTTTCGCTGAGGTACTGAAACTTGTTACAAGTGAAAGCTGGTGGATTGCTCTTGCAACATTTGCAGGAGTTGTGATTTTGATATTTCTAAATAATCACTCAGTTAAAAGAACTTTAGTTGTTCTTGTACCTTTGGTCGCTGGGATGATGCTTACATTTGGAATTTTTGCACTTGCCGGATTTAAGCTTACTTTCTTTAATATGGTTGTAATTCCTGCACTCCTTGGCATGGGGGTAGATGGAGGGATACATTATGTACAAAGATGGTTTGAAGTAAATCGCGATACAGATGCTACACAAAAAGAGCTTTTCGAGCCGCTCTCTTTGGCGATTGTTACAACAATGCTCGGTTATTCGGGAATGATGTTTGCAAATCATTCCGGTATCAGCTCAATTGGTAATTTTGCTGTTATCGGTTTGGGGTTGATTTGGTTTGCTACATTAGTATTTTTACCGGGAATTTTAAAAATGTTTGAACGCAAAAACTAAAAATAAGTGGTTGGTGTTATGGGTCGTAAACCAAATACAGAAGTTAAAGAAAGAATACTCAATACTGCAATTACATTGATCGCAGAGAGGGGATACAATGCAGTTGGAGTAAGAGAGATAGCAAAAAACGCAGATGTGTCTATCTCCATGATATCTTACTATTTTAACGGAAAGATGGGGATTTTGAAAGAAATCCTTAATATGTTTTTTGATAAATATTTGCAAATGCTTGAGGATACGGTTGATAACGAACTGACACCAAACGACAATTTGCAAAATCTTTTTGTCAATATTTCTAAACTAATTTCTGAAAATCATGATATTTGTAAGATAGTGTTTTTGGCTATTCCGCACGATAATCAAGAGCTTCAGGAGTTTAAGTTAGAGAAAATCCCATGCCTTATCAATCCTTCTCTGAAATTGTATCAGTCTCTAGGGTTCGATATTGAAGATAAGGTTAGGTTTAGTATCGTCGGACCTACAATTTCTCATATGCTTTTTTCTCACTTTTTCAATAAACCAATAATGAAAGAAGTTTTGGGATATGACGTTGATTTAAGCACAAAAAATATCTATACTGAAACTATGGTTGATTTGTTCCTCGACGGTATGAATGGGGTGATTAAAAAACAAAGAGCTGAGAAAAAACAAGACTTAAAAGAAGAGTTGAAAGTAAACGAAGAATTGTGGCAAGGGAAAACAGCTCTACAAGTAGAAAAGGCTAAAGAAAGCATAGTATAAAGTGCCGGAAGCATTCTTTATGAACAAGGGTCTTTATCCAATCTAATGAAATCGGATTTGCCCTTGTTCTCTTATATAGTTTTCATATACTTTTGTCGGATTATTTTGCTATAGGGAATGTAACTCTGACGTTAGTATATCTTCCCGGTTCGCTGACGATTTGAAAATTGCCGTTGTGTAGTTCTGTAATCCTTTTGGCTATAGCAACTCCAAGCCCATTGCCCTGCTGCTCGTAAACTTTTCTTTCAAACTGAACGTAAGCACCAAGATTGTCTATCTGTGCTTTTGTCATACCTCTACCAAAATCGGTAAATTCAATTACATATTTGTTTTTGGAAGCAGTAGCGATAACTTTTATATCTGTTCCTTTGTCTGAAAATTTGAGGCAGTTATCAATTATTTCTTCTACTACTTTCATCAGATACTCTTCGCTGATGGCAAGAACTGTTTCGTCAATGTCGTATTTAATATCTTCAGTTCTGTCATAGACAGAAGCTTTGTAAAGTACTATTTCTTTAACAAAGAAGTCTGAAATATGTAGCCTGTGAGCTAATAAATCTTCCATTTCGTGCTTGTTAGTAGCTAATATTTCCAAATTTGCATAATAGAGGTAATTTTCAAATAGTCTATGAAGCCTTTGAGCACCGTCATAGATATTAGAAAGCATATCTTTTGCATCTTCGGGTGTAGCATTGTCGTAATTGTTTTTCAGAAATTCGGACAAGCCCAAAATAATATTAAGTGGGGTTCTGATTTCATGTGGTATTGCGCGTCGAATGTTCGAACGCAAATCTTCCATTTTTCTGTTATATGCTTTTTCATTTATTTCTTTTTTTCTCAATCTGACTTCAACTGCAGATAGCAATTCATCAATATCATAAGGTTTTGTGATATAATGGTCAGCACCAAGATTCATGCCGTCTCTGATGTCAAATTTTTCTGATTTGGCAGAAAGAAATAGAAAAGGAATCACTGCAGTTACTGGCTCTTTTTGTAACTCTTTCAAGACATCAAAACCGCTTAGCTTCGGCATCATAATATCCGAAATAATCAGGTCAGGCAGCACTTCTTGTGCTCTTAGGAGGCCTTGCTCGCCATTAGCCGCATCGATTACATCATATCCGGTCAGCTGCAAAGTCCTAACAAGATCCTGCCTTATAAGTTCTTCGTCTTCAATGACCAGTATAACTTTATTCATATTACACCTTAGAGATTATTAGGGATTCTGAAAGTGAAAGTAGAGCCGATATTTTTTCTGCTCTTGACTTCTATTTTTCCGTTTAGCTGTTTAATAGATTGCAATACAACAGCCATGCCAAGACCTGTGCCTGAGATAGTTCCGACATTGTCAGCTCTGTAAAACAAATCAAAAATCTTTTCCTGCTCATCCTCAGGAATGCCGATACCAAAATCCTCAACTGAAATGACTGCAATATCTCTGAAGACAGCAGCATCAATATTGACATGTTTTGATTCATCTGAATATTTGAGAGCATTTGTAATCAGATTAAGCAAAATCAGTCGAAGCAGTTTGTCGTCAGTATTCAAGTAGTCTTCTTCTGTAGATATTTTGATGTTGACAGTTCTTCCTTTGCCAAGTGTAAGTTTTAAATCGTTGACCAGCATGGAAATAAAATCTTTTAACTTGATTTTGGACAATCTGATATGTTTGTTTTGCTCGTCTTTTCCGATATAAATCACATTTTCAATCAAATCAGTCATAATATCCACTGTTTTCATGATTCTGCTGAGATAGTCCTTTTTCTCTTCTTCAGAAAGACGTACAAAAAACTTATCTAAAAGCTGAGCTGCAGATTTAATTATTGTTAGCGGAGTTCTGAACTCGTGCGATACCATACTTACAAATTTAGACTTCATCTCATTGAGTTCTTTTTCGGCTGCAAGCATTTTTCGAGCTTCTGATTCAGCTCTTTCGCGAATTCTGATTTCTTCTTTTAGCTTATGAATAAGCAGTTGCAAATCTTCAGTTCTCTCTTCCACTTTTAGTTCGAGTATTTCGTTAGATTTGCGTAATTGGTTTTCTCTTTGCTTTCTGTCCGAAATATCAACAAAACTTTCTATAAAAAACTTTTGAGTGCCAAGATTGATAGAAGATATAGTCCTCAGGATTGGCAGAGTCTTTTTATTGGTTTTTAGTTCAGATTCGAAGTTTGTGAAACTGTTTCTGGAATCCCCGGAAAAATGCACTGTAGATAAGAATTTTTCTCGTTTTGAGCCAAGGATTTCATTTTCAGGTAGTCCGATCATAGTCTCGCCAACAGGATTAATTCTGATTATGTAATCAGTATCAGCGTCAATTACCATGATACCTGAATGAACCGAGTCGAAAATAGTGCGAAGTTCGCGTCGGCTTTTAGCAAGATCCATCGTCCTTTCTGCAACTTTCTGCTCTAATATAAGTTTTGAGCGATTGAGGTTGATAAAAAGCTTGGTGTTTTCAAGTGAACCTGCAAATAATCCGGCATGCAGAGAGCATAATTTTAATAAATCTATATCAAAATCGCTTTCTTCACATTTTAGTAAAATCAAGACTAAGCCCAAAACACCCCAGGAAGCTTTTAGCGGTATTACAAGTGCTGTACTAAAGCTCTTTATTGGTTCGTTTTGTAGTGAATACAAATGAATTTTACCTGATTCAAGTACTTTGCCTATGTTGCCGTTATCAATGAAATCAGAATAGATTGTTTCCAAACTGTCACTAAATTCTTCTGGCAGGCATAGGTTTTGTTCAAATTCAAAACTTGTGTCATTAAGAAGGTAAAAAGAGGAAATATTATCATAAGGGAGTTTTGAGAAAACTTTAATACCATCTGCAATAACAAGGTTAATGCGTTCGGTATAAGCTCTGTTTTTGACATATTGTTCTATATCGTGCAAAAATGATGCACAAACAGCAGACATATAAGTTATATTTTCTCGTTCCTGTCTCAATTATACCTTCAGTAATAGTGCGACTGATTCTTGATATTGTTTATATATTTCGTCGATATTCTTTGTAAAATAGTTGTCCGGTAATTTTAAGAATTCCCAGACCTCTTTATTGGGTTTTGGTATTATTTCTTCGTTATTATCGCCAAATTCCAGTAGGGTAGAGGCAATATTTGCTACATGCACACATGAAACGAGCAAGCTCAGTTTGCCTGAAACTTTACCTGTATAAAGGTTGCTGATAACATCACGAATGTTAATTGGCAGTTTCCACTTTTCAGCGAGCAAATCCCCAACAACCGTATGTGTAATACCCAAAAATTTCAACTCAGCTTCTCTGAGAGATACTTTATTAGCAAGCGAGTAGTTATATGCTTTGGCATATTCATTTGGGACATACTTGTAAAAAAGTAACTTTCCAATATCATGCAGAATGCCTGCAATAAAGTAATTTTCTAAATTTCTGACACCAATTGTCATGCCGGCGTGTCTTGTTATTGTGCCCACTGCGATTGAATGTTTCCAAAGGTTAACAGGATTGAAAGAGGCAGGAGCATTTAATTTGGAAAACATCTCGATAATAGAGAGAGCAAGAACTAAGTTTTTTACTTCTTCAAAACCAATAAAAGTGATGGCTTGAGTAATCGTAGTAATTCTGCCTCTGAAGCCGTAAATCGAAGAATTTGCAGCTTTCAGTATTTTAGAAGCAGATGCCTGATCCTGGCTGATTATATTGGCTACATCAGTAGGAGTCGAGCGGTGATTAGACATCACATCCGATAGTTTTGTATATACTGTCGGTAAAGTAGGGAATTCGTCAATTCTGTCTATTATGTTTTGTATGTTTTTCAATTATCTTGCTTTTCTGAGTTATTGGAAATAATACTTTTAGCTTTGAGCACGATTGCAATATTGAATAAATCTTTCTCAATTTTTTGCTCCGGTTCCCAAATCATTCTTTCTCTAAGCAGTGCATTGGCTTTTTCTTTTAACTCATCACTCAATTCAAACGTAGATGATTCTTCATCAGATTGGATATAGATATTGCTTACATTCCAAGTCTTCAAAATAATCTTGTGTTTTGGATTAAGTTTAATTCCCTGAGGAAGTAAAGTTTGCCCAAAATTGTTTATCACAGGTTCGGCTAATACCATACCTTCGATAATATCATCTATGGAGACTAATGAAGCCATTTATTTATATTATATCCCATTTTTTAATTCAGAAAGAAAGACTTTATCGGTAAAATCCATTTTGATTGGGGTAACCGATACATAATTATTGAAAAGAGCATAGTCATCTGTGTCTGTATTTTGCAGGTTTTCTTCGTACCTGCCACTAAACCAATAGTACTCTCTTCCAAAAGGATCTTTTCTTTTTTCGTAGCTATCCTGCCAAATTGCAGGACTTTGTTCAGTATATCTTATACCTTTGATTTTATCTTTTTCGACCGCAGGTACGTTTACGTTAAACAGCGTACCTTTAGGTATATTAAGTTTAAGCATTTTTTGTGCCAATTCTAAAGCGTACTCTGCAGCGGTTTCACAGTCATAATCTACGTCATGAGAGCCTACCGATATTGCCATAGATGGAATTTCTGCAAGCATTCCTTCTACTGCTCCACCTACAGTGCCGGAGTATAAAACATTTATTGCATTATTTTGTCCGTGGTTGATACCTGAAACTACTAAGTCCGGTTTTCTCTCACAAATTGCATTTATACCGAGCTTAGCGCAATCGGCAGGAGTGCCGGTTACTGCATAGCCTACTATGGCATCACTAACCCGATATTTTTTCACTCTTAGCGGGTTTTGAATAGTAACAGCGTTGCTTACTGCACTCATCTGTCTATCCGGTGCTACAACTATCACTTCACCCATTTTACTTAGGCTTTCTGCCAACTGTCTGATACCTTTTGAATCAATGCCGTCGTCGTTTGTTATTAGAATTAATGGTCTGTTATCCTGTGGCATTTTATATTGTCCTCACTACATCATAATAAATAACTACTGCCATAAATATCAACAGAGCAACCATGCCGACCTGCTGAATTGCCATCTTTACTTTTATAGGTACTTCTCTTCTAATGATTGCTTCAATTATTATAAATACCAGATGTCCACCGTCCAAGGCTGGGAAAGGAAGTATATTTATAACAGCAAGAGTGGTAGAAAGCATAGCCATAAAAAGCAAGAAACTTGATATGCCTTGCTCTGCTTGCTTGCCTGCCTGTTTTGCTATCATAATTGGGCCGCCTACTGACTGCTTCAAAGATATATTACCTTCAAAAATTTGCCCAATCGAAGAGAAAAACAAATCAATATAATCTACTGTTTTGGTATATCCGTATGAGATTGATTCGAATAAGCCATATTTATGTATTGAAAACTCACCGGTGTATATAACACCAATAGGGATTCCGATTTTGCCATTCTCGTTTGGAGTTACATTCAGAGTTGCTAAGCCTCCTGCTCTGAGAACAGCTATTTCCACAGGAACACTTTTGTATTTCTGCAATTCATCAACAAATTGATTTGTATTGAAAATCTCTGTGCCACCTACTGTCATCACAGTATCGTTGTTTTTTAATCCTGCTTTCAAAGCGGAACCGTCAGAGCTTGGTTCTCCAAATACTACACGCATACCGTAAGGGGCGATGCCAAGTTCTTTTTCGTTCGCCATCTGTTGTAAAATTGCTGCTCCATCAGCAGTTAGCATTGAAGGCTCACCGTTTCTGATAAGCTTGATATTTCTTTCTTTTCCTAAATCATCAGTAGTGAGTCCAAGTACCAATTCCTGCCATGTCGAAACAGGTTTCGAATTGATTTCGAGTATTTGGTCACCTGTTTGCAAGCCTGCTTTGTCTGCTATTGAGTTTTCTGTTACATGACCTATTCTATTAGTCTTATACTCTGCCTCTCCTTTGAAAAAAGCAATGCCACCAACGATAAGCACTGACAGAAGGAAATTCATGATAACTCCGGCAGAAATCACAATAGATTTTTGGAATACATTTTTAGATCTAAATTCGTATTCTTTTGGCTCTTGTCCTGCAAATTCTGTATCGAAAGATTCGTCAACCATCCCTGAAATTTTTACATATCCACCAATAGGGAAGAGTGCTAATCTATAATCTGTATGACCATTAAGTTCAATAGCATCGGGATCATCTATGTGTTCTGTATCTGTCTTGATTTTGATATTTCCGAAAGTAAAACCGTTGATTTTGTTCCAGCCAAAGACTCTTTGCCCCATACCAACGGAAAATACATCGGCACGCATACCGCTGAGTCTTGCTGCAATAAAATGACCAAATTCGTGTACTACTACCAGTACACCTATTACTATAACAAAATAAAAGAGTGTGGATAGAAATTCCATGTTTTTAATCCGTTTATTTTATACTAATTTTTTTACAAATTCTCTTGTTTTAGCATCAGTTTCTACGACTAATTCGATTTCACCATTGAATCTGCTGTCGATAGAGTCCAAAGCTTTATCAATTAAATGAGGGATTTTCTCAAAAGTTATTTTATTGCTTAGAAAAGCAGCAACAGCTATTTCATTGGCAGCATTCACAACAGTAGGAGCATGCCCGCCTTCCTTTAAAGATTCGAATGCAATTTCGAGGCATCTGAATTTTTCATAATCAGGCTTTGTGAAATTAAGAGTTGCTATTTTGCTTAGGTCTAATCTCGGGAAATCAGAATGTAGCCTTTCAGGGTAATAAAGGGCATGAGATATAGGGATGCGCATATCCGGCAAGCCAAGTTGAGCTTTGAGTGAACCGTCTTTAAATTGAACAAGCGAATGTACTATTGACTCAGGATGCACAAGCACATCAATCATTTCCAAATCTATATCGAACAACCAGTAAGCTTCTATTACTTCAAATCCCTTATTCATCATTGTAGCTGAATCAATAGTGATTTTACTGCCCATAGCCCAATTTGGATGATTAAGGGCATCGGCAACGCTCAGCTGAGAAAAATGCTCTTTTGGTGTGTTCCTGAATGGGCCGCCCGAAGCAGTTAGAATAATCTTTTCGATATGTTCGGGATTTTCTCCGACAAGGCATTGAAGAATAGCGTTATGTTCGCTATCAATAGCCATGAGCTTAGCACCGCTTTCTTTAGCGGCTTTTGTAAGTATAGAACCTGCACTTACAAGGGTTTCTTTGTTGGCAAGTGCTATAGTTTTGCCTCGCTTGGCAGCTTCTAAAGTCGGTAAAACTCCTGCAAAACCTACTAATGAAGAAAGTAAGACATCATAATCGTCTTCGCGTGCGACCTTGTCTAAGGCATCTGCACCAACGAGGATATCTCCCTTAAAGTCAGAAATAGTTTTAAATTTGGCAGCTGCATCTTCATCTGTGATTATAACCCCTTTGGGATTAAATTCCTCACATTGTTTTTTTAAAGTATCTATGCTTTTATTTATGCTGAGATAGTTTATTTCGAATTTATTCCAGGACTGACGAATAACGTCTAAAGCCTGAGTCCCTATAGAGCCTGTGGCTCCGAGGATTGATATTTTAGTGCTCATAATACTTAAAAGTCATTGGTAATATCTTTTTGTTGTCTTTCAGAAAAGAATCTGAATTTGTCTATAGCAGTTTGTTCGTTTTGAACTACTTTTATTTTGACGAAATACTTCAACATAAGTTTATGCAAAGGCGAAATAGTTCCTTCAGTCAGATACTGTGCAATACTTGGATTTACAGTCAGTAGAATCCTAAACTCACGAGAAGATTTTCTGAAATTTCTAAGCCATCTTTCGATGCTGTTGATAAGTACTGCTTTTGATGTAATTCTACCTGTACCACTGCAAGTAGGGCAGGTTTCAGTAATCTTTTCGGCAATATTCTGATTGATTCTTTGCCTTGTAATCTGCAGCAAACCGAGCTGAGTCAAAGGATATACAACTGTTTTGGCTCTGTCTTTTGCTAATTCGCGCTTCATTTCCACATATAGCTTTCTTCTGTTTTGCTCTTGAGCCATGTCAATGAAGTCTATAATAATCATGCCTGCCATGTCTCTCAATCGGATTTGGCGAGCCATTTCGCGTGCTGCTTCCATATTGGTACGCACAGCATTCTTTTCCTGATCAGACTCGACAGCTCTGCCTGAGTTTACATCGACTACAAACATAGCTTCTGTCTGTTCAATCGCAATATCGCCGCCACTCGGAAGATTTACTTTTCTTCTATAAGTTTTAGCAAGCTCTTTTTCAATGCCGTAAGCATCAAAAATAGGTCTGGCACCGGCATATAGTTCGAGCTTATATAATGATTTAGGAGATGACCATTTCAGATAATTGTATATTTCTTTATACAATTTTTTAGAATCTACTACTACTCTTTGCACTTGCGGAGTTAGCAAATCTCTGATAACACTCGCTGCAAGTTTCATATCTTTGTAAAGCAGACCCGGTTTTTTAGTTTTTTGAACCTTCTGCTCAATTTCCTGCCATTTTATAAGCAAATCTTCCCAGTCTTTTTCGAGCTCGACTTCTGATTTACCTTTAGCAGCAGTTCTTATAATACAACCCGAACCTTTAGGCAAGACCTTCCTTGCAAGTTGTCGTAGTCTTCTTCTTTCCTGATAGGAATGGATTTTTTTGGAAACACCCAGAATATTATCGAAAGGAAGAAGCACAACATATCTGCCCGGCAGGGCAATTTTTGTAGTAACCTTAACACCTTTGTGCCCATAAGCTTCACGCACTACCTGAACAATTACATCTTGTTTAGGTTCTAAATTGATTTGAACTGCTCCGGAGCGTTTAGTTACAAAAGTAGCTTTTCCGGCGGCACGAGTACCGGCAGAAAATTGCATTCGTCTTAGTGCTACTTGGGAATTATTGTCTAAAGTGGCAGGATAAATGATTGGCCCTTTGCTTTCAGTTACAACTGGAGAAACCGTTTCAGTTTCATCTTGCTGAGCTATATCATCATCTTCATCGTCGTCCTCTTCATACATATTATTTTCGAGCGAATCGTCCACGTCAGAGAAGTGAAGAAAAGCATCCTGTCTTAGACCAATGTCGATAAACGCCGCATTGATACCTTGCATGACCTTACTGACTTTGCCAAGATAGACGTTGCCGATATATCTTTCTTTTTCGGGGAATTCTATAAAAAACTCAGCGAGCTGCCCATCTTCAGTAATAGCGACTCTGACTTCGTTTATAGTACTATTTATAATTATCTCTTTTCTCATACCGAAATATCTAATATGCCTTAATACATAATTTCAAAGATACCAAATTAAAGTGATAATAAATAGTAAAAGGGGGGAATAGATATAAAAAAAGGCCAAGCTTACTTTGTGCCTTAAGACGAAACTTACCGTTGCTTCCTTCCGGACCTGGCGGGGTTGGGTTTGACTTAACCACAAAGGGCTTGACCAAAAATTTAGAATACAAATATAGGGAGTATTTGCAAGTAAAGCAAGTAAAAGTTTTTCTTTCTGTTAAAAACACCAATAGCTTTCTTAACAGAATTATTGTATGTCATTACGTCACAAAGTATAAGCGAAATGATATTTAGTTTGAAAAAATTAAAAATGACAACACTAATCTCTATTTTTTCGTGTATTATTATCATTTCTCACAAAAAAATGATAAATTGGAATCGTGTAATTATACGTCTATGACAGATAAATGGACATCCAAAGGAAGAGACAATGTTTATTACGTTTGAAGGTATAGATGGGTGCGGCAAAACCACTCAACTTAAAAAACTTGCTGATTACCTGACCAAAACAGGAAAAAAAGTAATGACAATTCGAGAGCCGGGAGGCAATAAATTTTCTGAATCCATCAGAGAACTTTTGCTCGATAAGTCAAATAATTTATCTCCTGTTACAGAACTTCTTCTTTTTGAAGCGGCAAGGTCTCATCTTGTTGAAACTGTAATCAAGCCTGCTATTTCGGATGGAGTTATAGTTTTATCTGACAGATTTTATGATTCAACTACTGCTTATCAGGGGTTTGGAAGAGGCCTTGATATGGACGACGTTATTCAATGCAATGCTATAGCTACAGGTGCTTTGAAGCCCGATATAACTTTTTATTTAGATGTCCCGCTTGAAGTTGCTGCCCAACGTTCCGGCAACCGAGAAAAAGATAGGATAGAATTAGCAGGGAATTCATTTTTCGAAAGAGTGAGGCTGGGTTTTCGCGAGTTGGCTAAAATGGAATCACATAGGATTATTCAAATAGACGCTACCCAAGCTGCTGAAGAGACTTTTGCGATAATACTTTCACACTTAGAAGGTAGATTGTGAAATTGTCTTAGTCATGAGCCTTAAAGAGCAATGTCTTATAATCTCGATACAGAGCTGTTTCCTTTAAGATAGAAACGTAAAGGCAATTCTTTTGAAAGATTGATGCCTATCCTCGTTGTAGTTACTATGTCATTATCTCTAATATCAATTCCGTCTGTTATCAGAAACTCCGAATTACCTAATTGTTTATAATTGTCTTGTTTATTTATTGAAAAGGCTTGAGCTATTTTGCCGGGGCCGTTACATAGTTGTGATATGATTTTTGTCTTTCGTCTCTCTTTCATTGTTTCAATTCCTGATATTGGCTCTATACCTCTTAATAGTACAGCAGAACCTTCGCCCGAAGAACCTGACACAATATTTATACAGTGGTGGATTCCATATATCTGATAAACATAAATAATTCCCCCTGCTTCAAACATTGGAGCATTCCTTTTGGTTTTGCCTCTATGAGCATGGTTTGCTAAGTCTCCATCGGGGATATAAGCTTCGGTTTCTACGATAATACCGCTAAGTGTTTGACCATTAGACTCGTTTTTGATAAAGATTTTACCTATGAGGTCTTTGGCTAATTTTAGTGTGTCCGCCTCAAAATATTCTTTTGGAAGAAAACTTTGCTTTGTCATTTTAAACCCAATGTAGTAAAAAATAAAAATACCAAAAAAAAGATAGAAAATATTAATCGACATCTAAAGTTTTCAAATAAATTCTAAATTTTACTATATTTATACTGAAATAGAAGTGCTAAACAAAATCCGGTGCTTTTACTAAATACAGTTTTGCAAAAAATATTTTTGAATTTCAAATAGAAAGTAGATATCATGAATAATATAGAAAAAAGACAATTTCACATAGGAAAACATCAGTTTAATAATCCCCTTATGCTTGCTCCTATGGAGGGAGTCTCTGATTTACCTTTTAGAATTATGTGCAAAAGGTTAGGGGCTGATCTCGTTTTTACTGAGTTTATTGCATCAGATGCACTAATCAGAGATTCTATGAAGTCAAAGCAAAAAATGGATATAGTAGATGAAGAGAGACCTGTGGCTGTTCAAATTTTTGGTCAGCACAAAGAAGCAATGGTTCATTCAGCCAAAATGATTGAAGATTCGGGGGCTGAGATTGTTGATATCAATTATGGCTGCTGGGTCAAAAAAGTAGTAAATAATAACAGCGGTGCTGCATATCTGAAAGATCCTGAGCGGATGGCAGATATGACAAACGCTGTAGCAAACGCAGTTTCAATTCCGGTTACTATCAAAACACGCATAGGTTGGGACCACAGTTCCATAGTAATAGAAAAAGTAGCAAAGATGCAGGAAGAGGCAGGTGCAAAACAGATTTCTCTGCATTGCAGAACAAGAGATATGGGAATGACCGGCAAAGCTGACTGGTCATGGATTGATGTAGTCAAACCGCATATTTCTATTCCCCTCATACTAAATGGGGATATTAAAACGCCCCAAGATGTTCTTTCTGCTTTTCAGACCACCAAAGCTGATGGTATGATGATAGGCAGAGCTGCAGTTGGCTATCCTTTCCTTTTCAGAAGAGCTAAAGTGCTTTTAGAAACAGGAACAGACCCGGGAGAGCCAACAGTAGAAGAAATGTTCGATGCATGTATTCAGCACTTGGATTTGAATATAAAATACAAAGGCGAATCAAGAGGTTTTATCGAGTTCAGGAAGCATTACTCGGGGTATTTGCGAGGCTTGTTTGGTGCTTCTTCCATAAGACAAAAACTTGTTTTAGCCCAATCCTACGATGAAGTGCGTCAGATATTAGATGAGTACATAGAATATTTAGATAAGGAAGACCGTCTTATTCCTTTTGAACATAAAGACGCACCAAAAGTAACTTGCAGAAATATATAATGTTTAGATTTTATATCATATTGTTTGCCTTGTTGGCTGCATGTTCGCAACATAAAGATGAACCTGCAGAGTTAGAGTATTTGACTGTGCGGATAGAAAAAGAATTGGACAATCTGCACCACCAACTCAAAAACCATATAGAAGATTACAATTTCGATAAAGACAGTTCCTCTGTTATTAGGCTGCTTTATGATATTTATGGTTCAAACAAAAACATCAGAGCAGCAAGTTATGTGAATGAAAAAGGTATTTTATTGTATAGTGTGCCTGAGATGAGTGATGTATCCGGCATAAATATCTCACATCAGGCACATGTAGATTACGTGTTGAAAAAGCATAAACCTGTCTTAGGCAAACAGTTTCGAGCAGTTCAGGGGTTTAATGCAGTAACTATGACAGAACCTTTGATTGTAGAGGACACTCTGCATTCGTTTTATTCGATGTTACTCTCACCACAGTACTTATTTTCGGATATAGTCGATGACTATCCATACCTTGATTCCTGTGACGTTTGGGTGATGCAAAAAGACGGAACTATCCTTTACGATGAAGATATAGAAGAGATTGGGAAAAATATCTTCAAAGATGAATATTATTGCAAGCTACCAGGCTTTGCTCATATTATAGATACAATTACTCAAACCCCGCATGGAGTTATCAGTTATAAAGCAGGCGGAAAACATACCCAAAAGCTTGCCTGGCAATCAGTCCGGTACTTAACAGCAGATTGGATTATTGTTATAGAATATCCTGAAAAAGACCGTGTCTTTAAAAGGAAACCTCAGATGATAGGTCTCAAAAACTCACAGGATGCACTGATTGAGCTATCAGAAAACCAACTTTTTCTGGATTTTATAGAAGCGAATGACGAAAGAAGTGTTGAAGAAATGATGAAGTTGTTTTTTGACGACTTCCCCGGATTATTTGCTATTCAATGGATTGACAACGAGGGTTACAATAAGGTAGGTTTCCCTTTGCACAATCTAAATTATCTTGGTCATAAGCTTTGGACCAAATGCAAAAGCCCAAACATACTTCAAGCATTAAAAGATAAAAACATAAGCAGATTTGAAGAGTATATTTCGAATGATTATCAAGCCTCTTTCTATTCTGTACCTTTGTATAATAATTCGAAATACTTAGGTATGGTTTACTTCGCTGAGTTAAACATCAAATAGAAGAATATGAGTCAATATCTACTTTAATTGTAAAATCGCCTTTGTTTTTTTCCTTTTCAAATATTGAGTCTGCGGCAGTAAGGTAGTGCATCAGATACTTTCCTGATGGGTCGTATTCCTTATTACTTTTGATTACAGTGATATATCGGTATTTATTCCTGATACGGAAAAGTTGTGCTTCGTTTGGTCCGAGAACTTCGAAATACTTAGTGTTTCTTGGCAAAAGTGAAGAGTATTTTTTTGCAAGCTCGAACACTTTTCCGGCTTCTGTGCCGCTAAACTCAATCGTAATAAATCTATGAAAAGGTGGATAGCAGGCATCTTTTCGTTTTTGGATTTCTTCCTGATAAAATTCGAGATATTTGCCGTTAGCTGTGATTTTTATAGCCGGGTAATTCGGATGAGTACTCTGGATTATAACTTTGCCCCTTATTTTCCCTCCTCTGCCGGCTCTGCCTGCAACCTGCGTGAGCAATTGGTATGTCCTTTCAGAGCTGCGAAAATCCGGAATTAGCAGTTGGCTGTCAGCATTGACTATTCCCACAAGCGAAACTCTATCGAAATCGAGACCTTTGGCTACCATTTGCGTGCCAATCAGAATGTCAGTTTTACCGGAAGAAAAATCTGTGAGCATTTTCCTATGTGCCCCTTTTTTTGAGGTAGTATCGAGATCCATTCGTGCAATTTTTGCCTCAATACCCTTCTCTTTTAATAGGGTATAAAGCTCTTCTTCAATTTTTTGAGTGCCGCTTCCTATTTCTTCTATTTTTTTTGAACCACATACTTCGCAGGAACTCGGGACGTAAATAGTATGACCGCAATAGTGGCATCGAAGTTGGTTCTTGGGCTTATGAAATGTAAGTGGAAGATCACAATTTTTACAGTAAGGCACATGACCACAATCAAAACATTCGAGCATATTGCTGTAGCCACGTCTGTTTTGAAATAAAATAATTCCTTCTTTGTTTTTTAATCTCGATTCGATTTCATTAAGTAGATATTCCGAAAAAACTCCGTTGACTTTTTTGTTTTGTCTCGCACTAATCATATCGACAATATCTATAAAGGGCAGTTTAGCACCGTCTGCTCTGTTTTTTATCTCCAAAAGTGTGTATTTACCTGATTTAGCATTGTAATAGCTTTCTAATGAGGGAGTCGCAGAGCCAAGTACAAGCACTGCATCATCTATTCGGGCTCTGACCACAGCAAGATCTCTTGCGTTATAGCGTGGATTTTTGGAGTCTTGTTTATAAGTGTTTTCATGTTCTTCGTCAACAATAATGAGCCCAAGGTTGTTAATAGGTGCAAAAATTGCAGATCGGACACCCAGTACAATTTTGACTTCGTCCCGCAAAATCTTCCGCCATGTGTCATAGCGTTCCCCACCGGAGAGACCGGAATGAGTAACAGCAATATTATCTCCAAAAACCAATTTGAATCTATCAATTAGCTGCGGAGTAAGAGAAATCTCAGGGACAAGGATAAGTACTTTGCGATTTATCCTGAGGGCTTCTTGTATTGCCTGTATATATATTAAAGTTTTTCCGCTACCGGTTACGCCATGCAGAAGAAAAGGATGAAAAGCAGCAGTAGTTATTGCTCGAGCAATAACTTGGCAAACTTCAGATTGCTCAGTGGTGAGTCTAAGCTTGCTTTCATCTCTTTTCGCAAGAGATTCAGTTTCTTCTTTGTTTGCGTTCCTATCAATAGTTCCCTGTTGTCGCTCGATCAATTCTTTTTTCAACAGTGCCTGAACATGCGAATGATTACATTCCGTTGCTGCAAGTGCACTCGACTGTAGAGGACCGATTCCATTTATTGTATGATCCCAAACATATTTCAAAAGTTTAGCCTGCTTTTGGGATTTGATTTGCAAAGAGAGATACGAAGCCGAGAAATCGTTGGCTGTTTTAAGTCTTTTACTGTGAGGTAGAAGAATTAAAGCTGTTTTGGAGGTAGTTTCCTTAGATCTAACCGGCTCACATTCAATTATTTCATCGTTGATCAAAGCGTCAAGGATTGTGCTGACTGAAGCACTACCGATTCTTTTTGCTAATCTTGCAGGTGTAGTTTCTTTTCCTTCGAGCGACTTAATAATGCTAATAAGATCTGCTTTTTTGGAATATTTTTTATGCAGTAGCAACATTGTCTCAGTGCTTATATGTTTTTTGAGAGTAATGCGAATCATACTTTCAGGTAGAATGCCTTGTGGTAGCGCTGTCTTGAGTACTTCACCGAGTGAAGATTTGTAGTAGTCAGCAGTCCATTTGCAAAATTTTAACATATTAGCATTAAATATCGGCTTTTCGTCCAATACTTCTTCTACAGTTTTAACGGTAAAGTCAGGTTTGTCTTCCCTTTTTTCGATAACAAATCCGGTAATAGTTTTTCTTCCAAATGAAACAAAAGCTCTTCTACCGATGTAAGACTCGGCAGAGTCATCATGTTCTATAGCATAAGTATAGAGTTTATTTCCAGGAATCGGAAGAGCTATATTGAATAAAGTAGTCAAAACAGTTTTTTGTATCCGGTTTATTTGAGTTGAAAATAATCTACAAAGTACAAAAATACATATTAAAAGATGCAAGATAAAACAAATTTGACATTTGAATCGTATAGTCAGATTATAAAAGATGATTTATAGAATAATAACGGAATGGAATAAGATGAAAAGGTATTTTCTTGCACTTTTGATGAGTGTATTCACATTTACTGCTTGCAGTGCTGGTGACAGCAAAATAGAAACAAACGAATCAAATAGCTCTCTTCTTGCTGAAGCAAAAGTAGATCCGCTACAAGCCGAAAGGCTACAAGAAACAAACGCACAAATTGCAAATTCGAGAAGCAACGCACTAACTGACGCTATTAAAAAATGCAGCCCGGCTATAGTTGGTATAAATGTAACAGAAGTAGTGCAGGTGCAATATAGAAGATCGTTTCAAGAAGACATCTTCAGCTACTTTTTCGGAAGAAGGGCTACTCCTCGCACTAAGAAATATGAAGTTAAGGGATTGGGTTCCGGGTTTATTATATCTAAAGACGGCTACATACTCACAAATCACCATGTTGCCGGTAATGCTTCAAAAATAGTAGTTACAATGACAGACGGGTCAGAGCATCAAGCTAAAATTATTGGTTCAGATATGATTAGCGATGTAGCGTTATTGAAAATAGAAGGCGACAATTTCCCTTATTTGGAAATGGGCAATTCCGACGATTTGATGATAGGCGAATGGGCAATTGCATTTGGCAATCCTTTTGGTCTTTTTGATATAAATTCAAAACCAACTGTAACGGTTGGTGTTATTTCTAATCAGGGTGTTAGTTTTTTGCATGAAGGCAGAAATGATACAAGAGTTTATAAAGATATGATACAGACAGATGCTGCCATCAGTTCCGGAAATTCAGGAGGTCCTTTGGTAAATGCACTTGGTCAGGTTATTGGCATGAATACTATGATTTATTCTACTGCTCAGGATCAGAAAGGTGCAGGAAGCATAGGGATAGGATTTTCTATCCCAATTAACCGAGTGGCTAAAATTGTTGAGCAGTTTAAATCTGGAGTAGAGATAAGACGCAATTTCTATACAGGTATGGACGTTAAACGTGTTGATGAAATGCTTGCAAAACATCTCGGTATCGCAACAAACGACGGCGTAATAGTATATTCGATAAAAAGAGGCAGCCCTGCTTTAAAAGCAGGATTTGAACCCGGAGATGTAATTCAAACCATAAACGACAGGCCAGTGCTTCGCGAAGAAGACTATTTTATCGAAATAGCAGATTCGCAAGTAGGAGACATCTTAAAATTTACTATCTTGCGAGATGATAAACCTATGCAAATAAGCTTAGAAATTGAAGAAGAAAAATAATGATCGAAAATAATATTAGTGTTTTAAAAGCTGACGGACTTGTAAAAAGATACAAAAAGCGTACTGTTGTGAAGGGAGTCAGCGTTGAAGTAAAACAAGGAGAGGTAGTAGGATTGCTGGGGCCAAACGGTGCCGGCAAAACTACTACTTTTTATATGATAACCGGAATGATAAAACCGAATAGTGGTAAAATTTATTTAGATAACAGCGAAATAACAGATAAAGCGATGTTTAAACGCTCGCGACTTGGGATTTGTTATCTTCCACAAGAGGCTTCAATTTTTAGGAAGCTAAGTGTCGAAAAAAATATAATGGCTATTCTACAACTTCAAAAAATGACAGGTTCACAGCGAAAAGAAAAACTCGAGCAATTGTTAGAAAGTTTCCGTATTACACATATACGTAAAAGCAAAGGTTACATGCTGAGTGGAGGCGAGAGGAGAAGATGTGAAATAGCAAGAACGCTTGCTGCAAATCCAAAATTTATTCTTTTAGATGAGCCTTTCGCCGGTATCGATCCTATCGCAGTTGAAGACATCATGCAAATTGTTCGCAATCTGAAAGATATGGGTATTGGTGTATTAATAACCGACCACAATGTTCATGAAACACTTTCGATTACCGATAAAGCCAATATACTTATAGACGGAAATATGTACATTTCAGGTACAGCAGAAGAGATAGCTGCCAACGAAGAAGTAAAAAAAAGGTATCTCGGGGAAAATTTCAAATTAGAAAGATATTAGTGCCTAAATATTTGTTCTATTTAGCCGTAAATAAATAAGTATCATGCCTCGACTTTTATGTTAAAACAAAATACTATGGTAACTCATGGCTGTACATAATTTAGACCAAGAATCTCAGGAGATGTTAAATAATTTTGTCTCCGAAGCTCTTGATTCGTTGGACACCAACGAACCTTTAGTAGAAGAACTAAGAAATGAAGATAACGCAGAGTTCGTAAATGCTATTTTTAGAGTATTTCATACTTTAAAAGGTCTTTCCGGATTTTTTGATATGCAGGTGATTCACCATGTAACCCACGAAGCGGAAACTTTGCTTGATTTGATGAGAAAAGTCAATCGAGTGCAAGACGAAGACAGCATTTCGCTTATCTACTCATGTTTTGATTTCCTCAGAGCCTTGCTCGATAAAGTTAGTGCCGAATTTACTGATGTTAGTGGGCATGACGAGGCAGAAGATTTAATCTTACTAATCAAAAACGAAATTGAAAAAGTTAAAGCAGGTAATGCTGCCGGAAGTAATCAGTTATCCGAAGAAGATTTCTTTAATTTCGAAGATGTTCCGGAAGAGACTTCAGAAGCAGCAAGTGCTGTGCAGACAGATTCTTCTAATCCGGAAGATGCATTTATGTTTGCCGATGATAATGATGATAGTGAGTCAGGTGGATTAGAAAGTTTAGTTTCGGATGAAATGTTGGGGCAGTATTTAAGTGATGCATTTGACTTGCTTGACACCTGCGAAAACAATCTGATGAAATTAGAAACTGAGCCCGATAATAAGCCACTCGCCGGAGAAACTTTTGGAGCTATACACAGCCTCAAAGGGAATTCCGGATTTATGGGGTTTTCAGATATTGAAGAATTAAGCTCTGAAATGGAAACAATCCTTGATTCTGTAAGAAGCGGCGATTTGGATATTGACGAAACAATCATTTCAATTTTACTTTCCAACGTAGAGGCGATTCGCAGCAAGCTGAAAGCCATGGCTGAAAATGGTTCTTCAGTCTCAGCAAGTGAAACTTCAAGTTCAGAAAATGAGCCTATCAGTGAAGACGACTTTTTCAATATTCCTGATGACACGGTATCAAAAGAGATAGCTGCAGAAGAAAATGCAGAACCGGAAATTGAGGAATATGAAGAAAGTCTGGATGATTTCTTTATTGCTGCTCAAAATGATAATAATACTCAAGAAGTCTCTCATCAACAAGAAGAACAAAAAGAAAAAATGAAGCCGACAGCTTCTAAGAATGACGCCCCGGCTAAACCTGAAAAGATGGTTGTAGCAGAAAAACCAAAACCTGCTCCGCCACAAGCTGCATCAAGTCCAAGACTTACAATGCAGAAAAAAGATATTAGAGTAGAAACTTCGAAGATTGACAAGTTATTTGATTTGGTGGGTG
The DNA here is from genome assembly GCA_963664875.1 of Kapaibacterium sp. (SeqCode). GTDB lineage: Bacteria > Bacteroidota > Ignavibacteria > Kapaibacteriales > UBA2268 > JBFHIJ01. The sequence goes on from OY761611.1 coordinate 107,292, forward strand.
AGCTTATTACTATCGAATCTATGGTAACTAATAATCCTGACCTAAAAGGTATGGATTTGCCAAACTTTGCTAAATCTGCAAATATGCTTAATAAAATAACCCGCGAGATTCAAGAAGTTACTATGTCAGTGCGGATGATGCCTTTGGAAGGACTTTTCAATAAGATGAAAAGGCTTGTCAGAGACGTTTCTATCAAGATGAATAAAAAAGTTGATTTTGTCATTTCAGGTCAGGAAACTGAAATGGACAAAAACGTTATAGATGAAATTGCCGATCCACTAGTACATATTTTGAGAAATGCGATAGACCATGGTGTCGAATCGCCTCAGGATAGAGCTGCAGCCGGAAAATCCGAAACCGGCAATGTATCTCTCAAAGCTAAGTACGAAGGTAATGAAATACTAATAGTTATAGAAGACGACGGTGCAGGAATAAACAGAGAAAGAGTCTTGCAAAAAGCAGAGGAAAAAGGTTTGCTTAGCGTACCTCCGGAAACGATGACAGATAGAGAAGTATTTATGCTTGTATTCGAACCCGGTTTTTCTACTGCTAAGCAGGTTACTGATATTTCCGGACGAGGTGTCGGAATGGATGTAGTCAAAAAGAATATAGAAAAACTCAGGGGCAGCATTGACGTCGAAAGTAAGTATGGTAAAGGTTCAAAATTTACTTTGAGAATTCCTCTTACCCTTGCGATTTTGGACGCAATGCTTATTCGCATAGGTGCTTCTATTTTTGCTTTGCCGATACTATCTGTTTCAGAATCGTTCAGAACGGAATTATCAACTATTTCCGAAACTATGGACGGCCTTGAAATGGTCAAAATCAGAGAAGAAATAATTCCTGTCGTTCGCCTCCACGAGTTATATAAAAAGGATCCTGATAGTAAAAACATAGATAACGGTGTGCTTATAATAGCTGAATCACGAGACAGAAAATTAGCTTTATTTGCCGATGAGATTGTGGGGCAGCAGCAGGCGGTTATCAAAGGATTTTCGCAATATATCGGCAAAGTACCGGGCATAACCGGTTGTATGATACTCGGAGATGGCGGTATCGGACTGATTATTGATATAGAAGGCCTTTTTGATATGGCTGAAAATAAAATTGAGTTTGCAAATGTAGAACAATACCTATAAAGAAATTATGACTGAAAACTTAGACTTAGATATCTATAACTCTTCCGAGACAGAAGAGGATACACTCAAAGATCAATTTTTGTCATTTTCTTTGGGTAAAGAGTATTATGCTCTGGAAATTGTTTTTGTAACTGAAATCATCGGGATACAAAAGATTACTGAAGTGCCTAATGTGAAAGATCATATAAAAGGAATTATAAATCTTAGAGGTATGATTATCCCGGTTGTGGATATTCGATATCGCTTCGGCATGAAAATGGTACCTTATAACGATAGAACTTGTATTATAGTTGTAACGGTAAATGGATCTCAGATTGGTTTGATTGTAGATGAAGTGCAGGAAGTGCTGACTATAGCTTCAGACAAAATCTTTTCAGCTCCGCATACATATAAAGGCTCAAAAAGCAAATTTATAAACGGAGTTACAAAAATCAACGAGACAGTAGTTATACTTTTGGATATACAGAAACTACTTTACGACGAAAAAGAATTAGTTGAAGAAGAAGCAGAATAGCGATATGGAAAATAAAATTGAAAGACTGAAAGAATTTCACTCTTCAGGTATCATATCTATCAGCGATGAGGATTTTGATGCTATCAGAAAATATGTCTATAACACAATAGGCATCAATATCACTGAAGAAAAGAGAAATTTGCTGCAAAGTAGGTTGCAAAAAATACTAAGAAAAGAGTCATTTAAAAACTTTAAAGATTATTATGATGCTTTGGTTAGCGATTCCAGCGGTGTCGCACTTAGTGAACTTGCTAACAACATTTCTACTAACTATACCTATTTTTATAGAGAAAACGAACATTTTGACTTTTTTGTAGATACTGCATTGAAAGAGATATTAAAAAAGAAAGTAGCACAAAAAAGCAATGATATTCGTCTTTGGTCTGCCGGTTGTTCCTCAGGCGAAGAGCCATATACCTTAATGATGATGATGATGCAAAAAATGGGGGATATGTACTCTAAGTTTGATGCAGGAATTTTAGCGACCGACATTTCACTGAAAGCTCTTACACTTGCGAAAGAAGGTGTTTATGAAAAAGACAAACTTAAACGCCTACCGGAAGGTTATAGCAGCAAATATTTTGAAAAGCTTGACGAAGGCATTTTCAAAATCAAAAACATTGTCAAAAAGGAAGTTACATTTCGTAGATTCAATCTGATGAATGATATATTTCCTTTCAAAAAACAATTTGATGCTATTTTTTGTCGCAATGTGATGATATATTTCGATAATGACACTAGAGCTACTTTGGTCAGAAAGTTTTATGACTTTTTGGAAGATGGTGGTTATCTGTTTATTGGACACTCAGAGACAATAAGGAGAGGTATTGTAAATTTGAAGCCAATCGCTCCTGCTATCTATAAAAAAGAGGGTTGAAATGCCAAATAGAATTAAAGTTTTGATTATTGACGATTCCGCATTAGTTAGAGATATTTTGAAAAAAGGCTTAAGTGCTGATCCCATGATAGAAGTAGTAGGGGCAGCACCTGATGTTTTCGCCGGTAGGGATATGATTGTAAAACTTCGGCCAAATGTTTTGACGCTTGATGTGGAAATGCCTAGAATGGATGGTATTGAATTTTTGAAAAAGCTAATGCCTCAGTTCCCTATTCCGGTTGTTATGGTAAGTTCGCTTACTCAAAAAGGTAAGGAAATAACAATGCAGGCTTTAGATGCCGGGGCTGTAGATTTTGTATCCAAACCTGCATCTAACGTTGCAAGAGGCCTCAATGACATGATGCTCGAGCTTATAACAAAAATAAAAATAGCCTCTACTGCCAATGTCGCTCACTGGAAAAACAGAAAATATGAACCTACCCAGCCTAAGGTAAAACCTGCAGCTGCTTATGCACTTGCTGAGTCAACTGATAAAGTTATTGCTATTGGTGCTTCTACAGGTGGTACCGAAGCGATAAGAAAAGTAGTAGAATCTTTGCCTCCGACTACTCCGGGGATTGTAGTGGTGCAACACATGCCAAAAGGATTTACTGATACTTTTGCAAAAAGATTAAACGAACTTTCGTACATGAATGTTAAAGAAGCGGAAGAAGGTGATAAAATTCAATCCGGAAGGATTCTGATTGCACCTGGTGATTATCACATGGAAGTTGTCAGATCCGGTGGCTTCTATCATGTTAAGTTAAATCAAGAAGATAAAGTAAACGGACACAGACCTGCTGTGGATGTCCTATTTTCTTCAGTTGCCAAATATGTCGGAAAAAATGCATACGGTGTTATTTTGACAGGTATGGGTGGCGATGGAGGAAAAGGACTGAAAGAGATGAAAGATGCCGGGGCTAAAACAATAGGTCAAGATCAGGCAAGCTCTGTGGTTTATGGTATGCCTAAAGTTGCTTTTGAACTTGGAGGGGTTGACAAACAATATCCTCTTGATGATATTCCTCGTGCATTGATGCAGCTAATCAAATAAAATTTGAGTCTTTACTTTTGTAAATAATCTTTTGAAATATGTCCCAAAAAATTGAAAAATACAATCTTTCTATTCTGATAGCAGAAGATGACCCAACAGCACTTTTCTTACTGAAAAGAGTCTGCGAAAAATATATGGAGCGAGTCTATACTGCTGTAAACGGTGAAGAAGCTCTAAAACTATACACAGAACTTAATCCGGATATTGTGCTTACAGATGTAGCTATGCCTATCATGGATGGTATGCGTCTAATAGCTAATATCAGGCAAAATGATAAAACTATTCCTGTGATACTTCACACAGCTTTTGGTGACAAAGATACCTTAGTAAGTTCAATCAGTTTAGGTGTTTCTAAGTACATACAAAAACCTAACGGTATGGAAGAGCTGCCACCTATTTTAGAAGAACTCTCAGCACAGTTGCTGCTAAAAAAGCAATTAGAAACTAAAAATAAAAGGATAAATATCCTTTTCAACGCAATTGAGCATAGCTCAACAATGGTAGCGATACTTGATCTGGAAGGAAAGATAGAATATGTAAATCCTATCTTTTTTGAAGTAATAAAAAAGAACTGCGAAGAGGTAATAGGTAATACTCCTGATAATATTTTTGAGTTTCAGGAAAATATACCCTACTCAGAATTGATTTCTATTGCTAAAAATGGTGCGGAAGTTTTTTTAGAAGCAAAAGTTAAAGACGCTGATAGTGACATTTTTATCAAATTTATTCTACATTCTGTGGAATTTGAGGGAGATTTGCATAACTATGTTATGCTAATCGACAATATTACAGATAGAAAGAAATACGAAGAAAGCCTAATCAAATCAAAAGAAATATTAGAACAGAAAGTAAAAGAACGCACTATAGAATTGCTTTCTGCCAAAGAGCAGGCGGAAGAAGCAAGTAAAGCAAAAAGTCTTTTCCTTGCTAAAGTGAGTCATGAGCTAAGGACACCTCTCAATGGGGTTATAGGTATTGCCAGTTTACTTGTAGATACTGATCTTGATGATAAACAACAAAAATACTTGCAAATAATAAGGTCATCTTCATTGTCTCTACTTGGAATTATTAACGATATTCTTGACTATTCCAAGTTAGAAACTACAGGGATGACTCTACATATGCAGAAAACTGACATACAGTCTAATCTTGATAATGTTTGCAATTTACTGCAGTTAGAGGCTCAAAAGAAAGGTATTCTTTTGGCAAGAGAGTTTGAATTGAAAGGTGCGCTGTATCTTGCCGATAGCAAAAGATTAGAACAAATAATTACTAATCTTGTTGGTAATGCTATTAAGTTTACTGAAAAGGGAAGCGTAACTTTATGTGCAAAAATAACTGCGTCCACTCCAAAACAAGATGAAATCCTAATCTCCATTATTGATACCGGTATAGGTATCAAAAAAGAAAGTAATGTCAATATCTTTGATAGTTTTACTCAAGCAGAGCATACAATGACCAGGAAGTTTGGCGGTACAGGTCTCGGTCTGACAATCAGTAAAGATTTGATTGATTTGATGGGAGGTGAAATCTGGTATGAAAGCGAATGGGGAGTAGGTACAACATTTTACATTAAACTCAAACTCGACAAACACTTGGACAATTCCTTAGCTACTGTTCAAAATACTGAAACTGTTGATCTTAGTAATTTGAAAGGTAGTGTGTTATGTGCTGAAGATAGTCTTATCAATGTTGAGGTGTTCAAAGGCATATTTGCGACAACTACTCTCGATGTTGTTTTCGTGTCAAATGGTGCAGAAGCGGTAAATATGCTCGGTAATAAAAATTTTGATTTGATTTTGATGGATGTCCAAATGCCTGAAATGGACGGACTAACTGCCACCAAAATTATCAAAAGTGATCCTAAGTATAAACATATCCCAATCGTAGGTCTGACAGCACATGCTGCCAAAGAAAACAGAACCGAATGTTTGGTGGCAGGTATGCAGGATGTTATAGTCAAACCTGTAGAGAAAAACACACTACTTGAGAAGATATGTACTTATCTAAGTGTCGGCACAGACAGCTATGATTTAACGGGCTTGCTTGATTCAATAAATTATAACAACAACACGCTGAAGCGATTGATAGAGTACTTCGTCAAAAACCATAAAGTAGAGATAGAGGATATCGAAACTGCAGTCTCTAATGATGATTATAACAGTTTACACAGAATCATTCATAAAATGAAATCTGAGGTTGGCAATTTTGGAGCAAAGAACTTAGTTGCCTTATCTGCAGAGATTGAGCAAGCGATAAAATATGAAGAGTATGATGAAGTAAAAGATAAAATAATTGAGTTTAAAAAACTTCTAAATATTTTAGATACTGATTTACAAAATTACCTGAACAACTTATGAAAACTTTAATTGTAGAAGACGATTATATTACCTCGCAAGTAATGCAGGAAATCATGTTTAACTACGGCGAATGTGACATTGCCGAAAATGGTAAAATTGCAATCGAGCTATTTACTCAGGCTTTTGAGCAAGAGCAAAAATATGATTTGATATTTTTGGATATTATGATGCCTGAAATGGACGGACAGGACGTGCTTGCTCTTATTAGGCAAATAGAAGAGCAATATGGAATTAAAGGTCTTGACGGTGTCAAAATAATAATGTCCACAGCATTAGACGATTATGCTAATCTGAGCAAAGCTTTTGGTAATCAGTGCGAAGGTTATGTGGTAAAACCTATAGAAAAAGAAAAAGTTATCAAAGCTCTTCGGACTGCCGGGCTGATTGATTAGACTTTCTGTTTTTTATATACCAATTAATAACTAAGCCTATTATTATAACTCCACCGATGGGTAATAATATCTTACCGTACAGTTCCATATAGTGGAATATTTCTTCGAGGTGCTCCCCAAATAGGGCACCTAATGCTAATAGTATGCCATTCCATAATAATGCGCTAAGGGCTGAAAGCACTACAGTTTTCCAAAATATCAGATGGCTCATACCGGCAAAAAATGAAATAACTGCTCTTGTGCCTGACAAAAATCTATTAGCAATAATAAGAGCATACCCATATTTTTGGAACCAACCTTCTACTTTTTTTACTCCGTCTCTTGAAATAAAGCTAAAAACAGAACTATGCATGATTTTTTCATCAACATTTCTGCCAAGCAAAAACATTATAACAAAACCAACGACAGAGCCTAATGTAGTAGCAATCAATAGAGGTACAAAACCTACCGAGCCTATGGCTATCAATGTGCCGGCAAAGACAATCACAGAATCACCCGGAGCCGGAGGAAAAAGATTTTCTATAAGAGTAGTAAAAAAAGCAATCACCAGCACCCAAAACCACGGCACTGATGATAAAATTTCTATTGTAGATTCGAACATTTTGCATATTTTTATGTTTATAATGCCCAAAAATAGCTAATTATTTTCTACTATCACAGATAAAAAATAGGTATGACTAATTTATTTACCGACATATTAGACCATCCTCAAATTTTTGGCAAACAGCTTAAAACTTTAAGGCTGTCTCTTGAGTTTACTATCGAATTTGTTGCTTCCGAAACAGGTTTAAGTAAAAGTTTTATTTCGCTTGTAGAAAGCGGCAAAAGAAATATAAATCTGATAGATTTACAAAAATTGCTCAGGGTTTATCGTTATTCTGTTATACGTTTCTTTAGTGATACTGCTGATGCAGTAGAAGGTAAAAAGTACAATCCTGAGAGGAATGTACAAACAGAGGAGCACTCTATACTAATCGAAGGGAGCAGAAATCCGGGGAAACATCATTTAATCCTAAAACGTCCTGTGTGCAATAAAGAAGATTTAGCAATATTAAATTTGTTTTTGCCGGCAGGTGTCGAATATCCTAAGGATTACTTTAGTTGTGATGCTGTAATCAGAGGCGTTGTGCTATCCGGTGAAATGCTCGTTCATTTTCAAGACGATGAGATTTTAATAAAAGAAGGCGAAGAATTTTCTTTTAATGGGGAAAGACAGCATGTCTTTAGAAATCATAAAAAGGAGAACCTTTCAGCTCTCCTGATTATACAATATCCATATTTCTAATCTGCCCAGCTTTTACTGATTTTAGTGCCTGTGTCAATATCATTCTCGAGTTTAAGGAATACATCCACTTCTTCCTGGAGCTCTTCGACGTGGGAGATTAGTCCGACAATGCGGTTTTCGTTTCTTAGAGTTTTTAAAGTGTTAAATACCATCGATAAAGAGTTTTTATCGAGCGAGCCAAATCCTTCGTCGAGGAAAAAGAAATTTTGATTTGTTTCTGCTTGTGCTTGTACACTTTCAGCAAGAGATAATGCCAAAGATAAAGATGCCTGAAAGGTCTGCCCACCGGATAGTGTTTTTACGCTTCTTGACTTGCCTTCATTCATATAGTCACGTACTTCAAAATTGTTTTTTTCGTTTAATATCAGCTCTAATTGTCTGTTTGTCAGCACGGCAAATCGTTTGTTTGCCAAATTGCAGAGCTGCTGCAAATAAACAGTCGAAATATAATTGACAAACCCATTCTTTTGAAAAAGGCGAGATAGTATTTGAATATTCTGCTTTCTAATATTTAGTTTTTCGTCTTCTTTTTCTAATTCTTCTTTTTGTCTCAAATCTGAAGTGAGTTTTGCTATTTCATGTTGCACTGAGCCGAGTTTTTCTGTTATTTCGGTAATATCATCTTTTACTTGCTGCATTAGCTGATTTGTTTCCAAATGAAGTTCTTTATCATATTTCCTGTCATTAATATCATTTGTAAGCTCATGCAATGAGTTTTCCAATTTTGCCTTTTGGAGCTTGTATGTTTCTATCTTCTCTTTTAAAGATATTTTATCCATAGGTTTGTTAAGTATTAACCTTACTGAGTCTAAAGAGTCGAAAGTACTATCTGCAATTTTGTTATTCATAATTGATGTTATTTGAGCAATTCCCTCACTTAACGCTTGCAATTGTTCAGATTTGAGATTTATAGTTGTAACCAAGTTTGATTGATTTCTCTCCAAATCTTTCATCTTTGCAGTAATATCTGTAAACTTCTCATCAGTATCTGCTACATGTTTTTCAATTGCTTTTGCATTTGCGAGAAGCTCATCTTGTGATTTTTTAATATTCAAATCGAAGATGCCTTTATCTAAGGCGTTTTTGAGAGTGTTTTGTTCTGATGTAAGGGAAGCTCTTTCTAATTCAAGCTGCGTAAGTTTATGGCTCAAATTCTCAATATTTACAGTTGCTTTATTTAGTGATTCTTCCAATTCTTTTAGCTGATTGAGTAAGGAGTCATATTCTTCAGTCTCTTCGGTAAATATAGCTATGACCTGTTTTAGTTTTTCTGAATTTTTTTTGTATTCCGGATTCCACTTATATTCGGAACTAAGATTAGAAAGCTGAGCGTTTATAGATGACAATTCGTCAGTAAATTCAGTTTTTTGCTCTTTTATGTTTTTTAGTTCAATCTGATATTTTGAGAGGCTGCTTTTTTGATACTGGACAACCTTGTAGTCAGCGTCCAATTTTTCTAAAGTTTTTACTATGTGTTCTGTAAGAGCTTTCTCATGCTCATATTTTCTGATAGCAGGATGAGTGGTAGAACCACAATAAGGGCAAGGCATTCCCTCTTTGAGTTCCTGCACTTCTTTTGCAATAGCTGTTCGGGCATCAATTTCTTCAATTTTGATCTTTGAAGCATACGTTCTTTTTCTATCGACTCAGCAGATTCTTCGAGTGTGATTATCATCGACTCGATTTCATCTTTAGGAGTTTCAGATAAGTACTGATTGCCTTCGTAGATATCCATTATTCCTTTTTTTTGAACGTTTTGTTTTTTCTCCAGATTAGAAAGCTTTTCTGTGAGAGAACTGATTTGTCTGAGCAGCAGAGTTTCTTGTTTATACCATGCTTCAATTTCTTTAAGTACAGCAAGCTCGTCCTTTTTCCCTCTGATATGTTGTATTTTATTCTTTAGATTTTCAATGTTTAACTTTGTTTCTGCTGCATCAGCTTTTGATTTGTTGAGTTCAAAATTTGCTTTTGCTATAGCTTTTTCATTTATATCTGATTTTTCTAAAGAATCTTTGATTTTGATAAGGGTTTGCAGATTTTCTATTTGTTTAAGATATTCTGTTTTTTTTGCTAATTCAGCTTCGATTTTTTGAAGATTGTCTGTTTCCTTAATTATATCATCTTCGACTTTTGTCAATTCAGATTTGGCATTGGCAACTTCAGTTTCTATCAATGCCTTATCTTTATTCTGTCTGTCCAAATTATTCAAATCATTTTCAAAGGTTTCTTTGCTATGTAAATAACAATTTAAGTCTTGCTCAATTGCTAATATTTCTTCTTCCTGCTCTTTGTGTCTGGTCAATTGAATTGTAATATCTTCTTTTTTTGAGAATAGCTTATGCAATTCTTCAAAAGATTTGATTTCAGATTGTAGATTTTTAGATTTAGTCTCTAAGTCAGCAAGTTGAATTTTTGCTGAGTTTAGTTCATGTTCTTTTTGTGTAAGTGTGTCTCGATTAGCGCTTGCAAGCTCAGCAAGTCTGCCTTGTAAGAATTGTAAAGCTTCCTCGTTTTTAGCATTTAGAGATTTGACCTTTTCCGATAAATCGAATTTTTCTAATCTGAATATTTCTTGCAACATTTTGGTTCTGTCTGTGTCTCCAAGCTGCAAAAACTCCTGAAACTTGCCCTGAGGAATAATTATAGTTCTTCGGAAGTTATCGTAAGAAAGACCCAGAATGTCGTCAGCTTTATTTGAATCTAACGGCAACCATGTATCATTTTCTTTGACATAAGCATTTCTTGAGTAAGTGCCGACCTGATCAAAATGCTTTTTGTTTCGCTTAGCAGTAACCGTAAATCTATATTGCTTGTCTTCTCTACCGGCGGAAAAAATAAAATCTATAGCTAACTCATTCGATTTGAGATTCATCATGTTATAGCTTCGTTTGTCGTTGCCTGAAAGTCGCTCCGTATTGCCATATAAAGCGTAGGTGATAGCTTCGAGAATAGTAGATTTTCCGCTACCGACTCCTCCAAAAATTCCGAAAAGATGATTCGCTGTAAGCTTGGAGAAATCAATAACTTGTTCTTCTTGATAAGAATATATACCTTTTAGTTTTAACAAAATGGGAATCATTTTATTTCTCCTCACTAATAATCTCTTTAAACAAATCTAAAAGCTCTGAATTAGGTTCTTGTCCGCTGTTCTTAGATTTGAAGTAGCTGATAAAATGCTTGGAAATATCTGCAGTCAAATCTATAGAGTCTGTATTGTTGATAGCATCATTGTTAGAGATTAAAACATGTGGGATGATAGCGATTATGCCATCATGGGCTTCATAAAGTCGCTTTTTATCCATTCCGGTGAGGTATTCATCACTCACTATTGTAAGTTCTACAAGGGCTTTTGGATTTGCTTTAAGTTGGCTTATGGCATCATCAATTCCCTGACACATAAGTCTAAGTAAAGGTCTGCCTGCTTTGAGCTCAACTTTTTCAACTTTTGGTGAATTACCCGCTTCGAAGTCAAGTACAAGGACAAATTTTTGTTGATTTGCTTCGCTGAAGCTAAACGCCAAAGGGCTACCGGAATAATAGACAGGGCAGGGGGCGTTATCGACCTGTTGCATCCTGTGAAGATGCCCCAAGGCGACATAGTCTATTGAGTCCGGTATGTTTGATGTATGGACATCCTGCACTCCACCTATATGCAATATAGGTTTTTCATCTTCCGGTTCTTCCGGTATTAAACCTCCTTTTTTAATCATAAATAGATGAGCCAAAAGGATGTTCACTCCATTTTTATCGCAATATTTGTCTGCTATTGATTGCCAATAATTTTGCAAATAAAGCCGTAGTTCTTCTTCTGAGTTCTCTATGTCAAAAGCAGTTTTTAATCTTTGCTCGTTTGCGTATGCAGTAGTAATTATTCGAAGCGGTTCATTTGCATTTGGAAGAAGTAATTCTATAAAGCCTTTATCACTTTGGGTAACTCTAATTCCTGTTTCTAATGAAGTTTTATCAGCAAGAAAGTCCGGCTTGCCTGCGAGAAAAATCCCGCATTCTTTTGCGAGAGGGTCAGGGCTTTCAAATCTATCAGCCGAATCATGATTGCCTGCTATAGCAATGACGGGGCGGGTTCCTCCATTAGTCATTTTTTTTGTCGCTCTGTAAAAAAGGCTAAGAGCTTCTGATGGAGGATTGAAAGTATCAAAAATGTCGCCGGCGACTATAATAGCATCAACATTATGTTCGTTGGCTATTTGATTTATTTCTTCCAAAACTTCAATCTGTTCTTCCAATCTCGAGAAGACATCTAATTTTTTTCCCAGATGCCAATCTGAAGTGTGTAGTATTTTCATTTCATTTCTTTGATTATTCTGTCAAATTATCCAATGCCAATATAATGATATATGGCTAATGCGTCAATAGCAAGAAAGACGTATTTTTATTTTTACGTGTTATCCGCAAAAGGTAGAAATGAAAGAAATATTATTTATATTTGTAGATTATTATAAAAAGGAGATATGATGGAAAATACTTTGGACAATTTACAATTAGAGAAACAAAAACGAAAAAAACTGCTGCTTTTTATTGGGAAGTTTCTATTGATAGTTATCGCTTATTACTCAATAGTTCTATTCCTAAGTGAAGAATTGTTTGCTCCCTATGTCAATGCAACTGCTTATCTGAGTTCGCTACTGATTAGATTGTTTTATGATTCAGTAACTGTCAGCGGTAACTTTATAGGTAGTGGTACCAGCTTCATTAGTCTATCTTTTGGTTGCGAAGGTACAGAGCCGTTGGTCATTTTTATTGCGGCAATGGTGGGTTTCCCGATTGCGGCTAAGCAGAAACTTATGCCGACTATTGCGGGTGTTGGGATTTTATACTTCCTCAATCTAATTAGAGTTTTGGGGCTTTTTATTGTAAATTCGACTTTCCCTTCGATTTTTGTCGAAGTCCATGAGATATACTTCCCCATACTATTTATAATGTTTGCTTTTGTTCAATTTTTTATAAGTCTGAAATGGTCACTGAAAAACACTCAAAAATAGATAGATTATTCGGAAGAAAAATTTGGTTGCAGTTTGCAGTTAAATCCATAATCCTAATAGTTATGTACATTTTGCTTTTGCCCTTGCTTGTCAATTTTTCCGGTGCAATATTGGAAGGAATCGGCAATAGCTACTACGAAAGATTCCAAAATGATGGTTCTTCTCATAAAGTCAAAATAGTCAGAAAAAATCTGAATCAAGACTTTAATGTGATGACTCATTTTTATGAGAAAGCAACAGACGATGGGGGACATGCTATCAAAGAACTGGAAATCAACATACGAAACGAAGTACTTAATCCAATAGCCGTATTTTTGATAATATTTCTTTCCTTTCCATTTGGTGAAAGATTTCGACTAAAATCTTTCTCGATAGCCTTGACAATAATTCTGGTCTTTATTGCATTTAAACTATTTGCTATGGTTTATGACAATTACAATATGCCGGACTATGTCTTAAAAGATCTTGTTTTTTTGCTTGACTATCCTGTTTATTTGTTTAATATGGCACTTGCCTCGCTTGGTACCAGTATCAATTATGCATTTCCGGCGATAGTTGCTCTGATTGCTAATTATATTTTTATTGAAGAAATATTTATTACTAAACTTGATTTAGATAATAAAATGCTAAATCAGTAAAAAAATATGTAACTATTTTAGAGCTCATGTGTTTTTACTTTAAGGGAGTAATTGTGTTTATATTTCCAAAATCGTAATCTTAGATTTATAAAATAATTGAATTCAATATTTAATCAGGAGAAACTGCATGATAAAAAATATGCTGAAAGCATTATGCATAGCAGCCTCGCTCGGTATTTTGTCAACAGGCTTGTCGGCAGATGATATCAAACTTCCTGCTTCTTTAAGCAGAGAAACTACTTATCAGATAAAGCAATTAGATAATTCAAAAACTTCACTAAAAAACTGGACCATCGTTAATGATGATGTTACAGGTAAACCCAAAAGAGCATTTGGTACTCCAGTGAATTTTGCTGATTTTGGCATGCCTAGCGAAGGAAATGTAGAGCAGATTGCCCGCAGATTTTTTGAATTGTATGGCAACGATTTTGGAATAAGTACATCTGATATCAGACTTGTTGCTAAAAATTATGCTAATAACAGGTGGCATGTAAAATTTAAACAGTATTATAATGACATGGAAGTTATGTTCTCGGACATTTCTGTTACCATTTTTAAAAACGGTAATATAATGTCTGCTAATACCGAATTTTACAACGATATTGATGTACCTGCTCAGCCAAAAATCAGTTATCAGACTGCAATCAACAGAGCCTCCGACAAATCGACAAAAGCAAAGATTAAAGATGTAATTCTATCCAAACCATTGCTAAAAGTAATGCCTTATGTAGTAAACAAGAGCCTTGCTTATAAACTGGTATATGAACATCAGTACCAAACAAATGAGCTAAATGAGCAATTTACTTCTTACGTTGATGCTAATTCAGGCGAAGTTTTATGGCGATTCGGCAATCTTATGCATGCTGCTAAAGAAGTAAAAGTTAGTGGCATTATCAAAGATAAATATGCTGATGCTGCTAAAGAATCAAAATACTTCCCAAATCAAAAAATAAGAGTTGATGGCAATATTTATTATACTGATAAAGATGGCAAGTTAGCACTAAATACTGAATCTACTGATGCAACTGCATATTTGGACGGAAAATATGTACAAGTGTATAATGTAAATGAATCAATTTCTCAGGATAACTTTTCTTTGTCAGGAAGCAATGTAGAATTCAGTTGGAGTGATGAAAATTCTACTCTTTTTGAAAGAAATCTATACTATCACACCAATGTTGTACATCAATACTTTAAAACTATAGATCCTAATCAGAATTTCTGTGATTTTCCGATAGAAGTATCTCTAATGAGCGGTACCGGTTCTCCTAATGCAATGTCAGGTGGGGAACAGATATATTTTATTAATATTGACAATACGTCTGCAGAGCTTGCAGGTTCAGGTAGTGTGCTTTATCATGAGTATGGACATAGTATGAATAGATTTCACTATGCAGCGAGTGGCTCGAATGTTGGTATGATCAATACTGCTTGCAATGAAGCTCTTGCTGATATTACTTCGTGTGCTATTCTGAACGATTCACAAGTCGGAAAAAGCGTATTTACAAGTGACAGAAATCGATTTATTAGAGATGTAAATAATGACAATAAATACCCGGACGATGTAGAAAGTGATCCGCATTATACAGGTCAAATTTTGGCAGGAGCCCTATGGGATTTCTATAAGCTAACCGATATGGAAACTTTGAATAGAGTTTCTCACTTTGCTAAATATGAAACTCCTGACGATGCTAATGACGGTAATTCATTTGCAGAATGGTTCCTTGCTTGTATAGTAGCAGATGATGATGATGGAGATTTATCCAATGGGACTCCGCATTTGCAAGAGTTGGTAACAGCCTTTGATAAGCATAATATTGGAATTAGTCTCATTTCAGGAAAAGCATTCTATCATAAACCTGTTGGACTATATACTAACGGCAATGGTTCTTATGATGTTAACTTTAGTTTTGCAACAGGCACAAATTATGAATTCCTAAAAAGCTTAGTTCAAGTAGAAAAAGCAGAAGTAGTCTGGTCGCACTGGGGTTCGCAGGAGTTTCATACGGTAGATGCCACAATAAATCCTGATGGCACATATTCTGCAAAAATTCCGGAACAGCAAAACGGTTCTATACTGAAATATCATGTTAATCTCACACTTTCAAGCAGCGACGATGTAATTCAATATTCCTCAGAAGAATCATTTGAAGGTGGCGATCTTTTATTCGTTGGTTATAAAACATTCTTTGAAGATGACTTTGAGTCAGAAAAAGGCTGGGTAATTGGTGAAGACGAAGACGATGCTACTCAAGGGATATGGGAGAGAGAAATACCCCAGGAAGTACTCTTCCAAAGATATCAGTTCCAACCGGGCGAAGATCATTCTGAAAATGGAGAATACTGCCTTGTAACTGATAAATATGGTGAAGATGATATGGCATTCCTATATTCTTATGCCGACGGAAGAACAACAGTTACATCGCCTCGCATAGATTTATCAAAAGCATTTAGACCTGTTTTAGAATATTATCACTGGACAATGATTGCGAATTTTAGTAACAGTTCTCATCAGGTTGGTTCAGATTTTTATGTCAGCAACGATGACGGTTTGACTTGGACCAAAATAGACGAGCTTAATAAAGATATGATGTCATGGAGCAAACGATACGTAGATATTAAAAAATATATTAGCGATTTTACAAATCAAATGAGATTTAAAGTTGTTGCAGATGGTTATACTCAAAGTGGTGGAGAGTTAGTTTTACTGGAAGTGCTTGTAGATGACCTGAAAATTATGGATTTGGATCCGGATGTATCCGTCGCATCTAATCAAGAAATTGGTATGAAGCTATTTCCTAATCCTGTAAGCGATAACTTATCTGTGATTTCTGATACAATGATTGAAGCAATCGAAATTACTGACATTTTTGGGAATACTGTTTATACTGCCTCAAATTTATCATCTGACAATATGCTTTGGGATTTGTCGGACATAAACGGCAATAAAGTAGCAAGCGGAACTTATTTTATCAGAATAACCGATGCAGATGGTGTTAAAGTAAACAAAATCATAGTGCAGTAAGTTTAGCTACAAAACTTTGCTGATATGGCAGCAATTTACAGACGATAAAATTGATTTAAAGGGTAGGGGATGAAGTTGATTCTCTACCCTTGATTTTTTTTGAGCTTGGAAAGGTAGTGTAAATTAAACTCTGTCTGTTTCATCTTCAAGGCGGACATCAATCTTTATCTCGTCATTATCTGTGCTATAGATAAGCATTTCGCAGTTATTTTGTGTATTTTCTTTTTTATCTTACAAGTACAATTCAATTCTGGTACAATCACAACTAATATACTCTCCATCTCGAATATATGAAGGAAGGTAACCCAAGCATATTTCAAAATCAAATACACAAACAATACCATCTTTACGATTTATCACTTTTCCTACTATATGATAATCCCACAAGTCAGTTTGCTCTTCCAATAAAAAAACAGCATCATCAACAATCTTTACATTTTCAACTATCAAAACATTAAGTGGTACATTAATTGTTTCAAACAACTTGAATTCTAATGGGTGTGAAAATGCATTTATTGTTCTTGTCCCATCTGAAATAACTATTGAAGCTTCTAACGCTTCTTCATCAAGCCAATCAATTTTAATAATTTTCATATTATATTTCCTAATATATCTAAAAGTATTCAGTGCTTTTTTTTGCAATTGCTTGAGTGTCTTAATATGGAAAGTAGTTATATCACCAGATATTTTCATGTTCTATTGACTTAAACCCAATCTCTATTTCTATTCATATCTCTATAAACTTTTCGAACGATTGGCATCGACATAAGAACGTAAGCATTCTAAGACCTTATGTGTCTCTTGTATTAGCTCATACTCACTCACATCATAAGGTTCCATAAGATCAGGATCCTCTTCTAATGAATCACAGGTTGTGCTAAGTCTAGACAGTAGATCTTCAACACTTTCTATATCTTCTTTACCTTCGATCGCATTTATAACATCGATATTTGAAGTAGGATATAAATGTCCCCAACTATATACACTATTTAGAGAAAAAATAGATTTAGTATAAATATCGTTATCAATAGTCTTATTAAGATAGTTTTCTAAGAACAAAATCCATACATTTAAAAGATCAACTTTATCCACTTGAATAGAATTTATCTCTAAAAAATCAAATAATTTCTTAGCTTCTTGTTCCCAGTCTATCTTTCTAAATGTATTATCAAAATCATTATAAAATGCACGATAAGACATTCTATAAAATTCATCTAATTTATTTTCTATATTTTTATTTGTGAATAAATTATTATTCCTCAAAATTTGATATAAATCTATATACTGACCAACGAAATAAGCATCATTAAACTTAATCTCATATCCTAAACGTATTTTGATTAAGCTTCTAACTAATATGATATCATACATTATGTTCCTCCTATTCTTTGGTTTCCGTTTCTTTGCTTTTTTATCGCACAAAAAAAGAAGTTGAAAAAGTAACACCAATCTCTTATTTAAATCACCTGTAAAGGTAAGTCTTGCCGCCCTTACAGGGTTCTGTTTACTCAATACTTGCAAACGTCCCATGGCGCTGCCATGGGCTATTATCTATCAGCCTTTCATGCTGAAAAAAAAATTCCACATTCAGTCAACAAATTAAACAAAGTTTAAAATAATAAATTTTTCTTTCTTGTAATATGATTTTAGAAAAGACAAATCTTTACTACAAGTACTTCCCACCTACCATCAAGTTACTAAAATATTAAGATAAAAAACAATTGAAATTTCTCTACATTATCGCAATATGCCTAAAAGTAATATTTTTGAGGGTAAGTTTTTTCAAGTTGGTATATATAACACAAAAAAAGGAGCTCTCTTAAAAGAAAGCTCCTCTTTGTATATCTCTAAGAGACTTATTAAGTCTTAGTATCTTGTTGTAACTGATTTACCTTGCATGAATAATGCTAAGTAATCGCGGCTACCTGCTTTAGAGTCTGTACCAGACATATTGAAACCACCGAATGGCTGTACGTCAACCAATGCACCAGTGATTTTTCTGTTTAGGTATAAGTTACCGCAGTGGAATTCGCGTTTAGCTCTCTGCAATTTAGCAACATTATTAGAAATAACGCCACCAGTCAAACCATAGATAGTGTTGTTTGCAATCTTCAAAGCATCATCATAATCTTCTGCTTTGATAATCGCCAAAACAGGCCCGAAGATTTCTTCCAAAGAAATTTTTGCATCAGGAGCAACATCTGTAAATACAGTAGGTTTGATGAAATATCCGTTGCCTTCTGCTTTTTCACCGCCTGTAAGCAATGTACAGTTAGCTTTACCCCATTCGATATATTCCAAAATTGATCTTTCTGCAGAAGCACTAACAACAGGTCCCATGCGGAAGTTATCAGCAGGGTTACCCATTTGAATTTTTTCTACTTCTGTTTTTACTCTTGCTACAAATTCATCGTAGATAGATTTATCAACAACTACGCGAGAGCAAGCAGAGCATTTTTGACCTTGGAAGCCAAATGCAGAAGTAACTGCAGCATCTACTGCCAAATCCATATCTGCTTCAGAATCAACGATAAGAGTGTCTTTACCGCCCATTTCAGCGATAACGCGTTTAATCCAGATTTGACCCGGAGATTTTTTAGCAGCTAATTCATTGATTCTTAGACCAACTTCCATAGATCCTGTGAATGAGATGAAGCGAGTAAGTGGGTGCTCTACCATGTAGTCACCTGCTTCTGCACCTGAAGCCACAAAGAAGTTCAATACACCTGCAGGAAGTCCGGCTTCGTGCATGATGTTTGAGAATAACCAAGCCATCATTGGAGTTTCAGAAGAAGGTTTCATAACTACAGTATTGCCGGCAGCAATCGCAGCAGAAGAAATACCAATCATGATAGCAAACGGGAAGTTCCAAGGTGGAATACAAAGACCAACACCTAACGGAATATAGAAATAGTTGTTGTCTTCGCCAGGGTAAGGAGTAACTTCCTGACGTTGAGCATAGCGGATAGCTTCACGACCGTAGAATTCTAAAAAGTCGATAGCTTCGCAAGTGTCCGCATCAGCTTCTAAGAAGTTTTTACCTGCTTCGGAGATCATCCATGCATTAATTTCTAATCTTCTTCTTTTGATAACAGCAGCAGCTTTGAAAAGGTATTGTGCTCTTTCGTAAGCATCAACATATTTCCAAGTTTCGAAAGCTTTTGCAGCAGATTGGATAGCTTCTTCAGCTTCTTTTTGTCCGCCTTTCTGGAAAGTACCAATCAACTCGTCTTTGTTAGCTGGATTATAAGATTTAGTTTTTTTCTCTGTAAATACTTCAACGCCATTGATGATGTTGCCATATTCTTTACCAAATTGGGCACGAACTTTTTCAATAGCTTCTTTCTGTGCTTTGAAAATTTCAGGATTGCTAAAATCCAAATAAGTCATATTAGCAAAAGGTTGCATGTGATTGCTCCTGAGCTTGTGTGTTAAAAAAAAATATATGTGATTCGATTGTTTTTTTGCATTGCCTATAAAACACAAAAATACAAAAGCATGCAGAATTCAAAAACTGAATTTAGTCCACATTTGTTTTGCATTTTCATGGTAAGTCATTACAAACTTCAGTTTAAGGAAAATACTGAAACTGTGCAAGTTACATTTTGTTTATCTATTACTTACTTTGTCCTGTCTTTCCTAAGCTGACATTTGAAGGTTTATACAAGTCAGTGAGCAATTAGTTCTGTGTTGCCTGCAATTCTGCAATTAGTTTTGCAAAATCGTCTTCTTCTATTGTATATTTTTCGTTACAATAGTGGCATGTAAGTTCGTTGTCGCCTACTTTTTTCATGTCTTGTATTTCTTCCAATCCAATTGTTTTTAGTTTCCCGAGGAAATTCTCTTTACTGCAACGACAGTAAAAATCAATTTGAGAACTTTTTACTAATTCAAATTCAAAAGGCAATATCTCTCTCATCATGTCCAAAGGTGTCATACCTTTTTCAAAATAATCGCTTAAAGATTGAATTTTTATTAGTGCCTCATACAGCATTTGGTTATCTTCATCAGTAGCACCCGGCATAGATTGTACTATAATCCCGCCTGATTGTTTGATCCAGCCCTCTTCGTCGAATGTAACATCCAAAATCACTGCAGAAGGTATTTGCTCTGATTGGTGATAGTAGTAAGATAAGTCAGAAGCAATGTCTCCGCCTTGAAGAGGAATTACACCCTGCACCGGTTCATTACTGTTGTAAATGTATCTGGTTACTTTGAACAATCCAAGCCCGAGAGCATCTGATAGATCATTTATTTTTCGGTCGTTAGCATCAGCAGCAAGATTGACAAATCCTCTTACTTCGCCTACCTGAATAGCTTCTGCTAAGACTCTGCTGATTGGACCGTTACCCTCTGCTTCTACTACAATTCGCTCATCGCCTTTTAGAAACATAGCTAATGAAGATGCTGCAGACATAGTCCGAGCCATTAAGAATGCAGCTAAATAAGGTAGATTATGCCTTTTTTGGGCAGTTAGTGCGGAAATAGTATTCTTAATGCCAACTGCTCGAAATTTCCCGTTTTTTGATAAGACTCTGACAGCTCTGTCTCTTTCCCTGTATAATTTTTCTAATTGCGCTTTGTCCATTTTGCTATTCCAATCATTTAGATTTTACCAACTTTCAAATATACAAATTTTTTATCTCTAAATAATTAGCATATTATATTAAACCTTTTCTTATATTTAAGTGTCTATATTATCAAATGCTTTTTCTCTTTACCATTATGGAGCAAAATCATGTCAATATTCGAAAAAACTCTTATGATATTTGGATTTCTGATGCTTGGGCTGATTACCGCAGTTACTGCTAACAGAGCCGTAAGCGATGACGATATGCAAACAAAGATTATCTTTAAGGAATTGAAAGCAAGCATCAAGGACTTGTATCAATCAAAGACAATTCCTCTCACAGAAAAAATTGTGAGTGATTTGGAATCTCAGCTTTCCTCAAACGATTTAGCTGAGCTCGAATCGCTTCGCATTAGAATGAATGAACTTAAGAAGTTAAGAAAAGCTGAAAAGAAAGCATTGAAGGAACAAATAGAAAAGTATGAAAAAGCGGGATTAAAGTATAATGTTGAAGAGATTCAGGACAGATACTCAAAGTATTTAGAAGAATACGATGCGACTTTACAGAAAATATCTGCCTTCGCCGATAGACATTATGCGTTGCTAAGCAAACTCCATATCAAATATCGAGATGAACTTCTAAGTTTACAAAAAAATAAGTCTCAGATTGTTGAGCTTTGGCAAAAGACTTATTCTAAAGAGCTTTGCGATGTTCCTAAGGAAGTTATAAACAAAAAGTTTGAAAAAATCGAAAAAAAAGCCGGAATCTTGACTAAAGAATACATAAACACTAACTTCCCTGAGGTTTTTATAATTGCAACATCTGAGTATATTAGTTAGTATCGATATAATTTGACTAAAAAAATTGAGGGCAAGATGTAATTGAATATCTTGCCCTTGTTGTTTTAGCCCGATTCAAAGAATCAATTTAGTAGAATAAACTGCTATGACAGTTTAGCTACTTTTGGCTATTGACTAAATTTCCGGAATAGCTTAGATTTTGCGATTGGATAAGGCTCATAAGATTGTTTAAATCATCTTCTGTAGCTGTACCACTTTTGAATTTTTCGGCAAAATCCTGCATATAATCAGGTATTCCCGAATTAGTTCCCGCTTCTCTTGGTGGCATGCCGCCTTGAGGCTTTTGGGGTGGTTTAAAACCTGCACCTTCCATCAATTCTTTCAAATCATCACCGGGCTTTATCCCGGCAGTTTCTAATTCTGAGCGAAGACTTTCCATGTCTTCTTTAGTCATATTTTCCGAATCGTAGTTAGCTATGATTTCAGAAAATTGAGCTTTTTGCTCGTCAGTCATTTTGTAGTTCACCCTTTCAGGCTGCTGCATAGGCGTGAAACTATTAGTGCTGATACTGCTTATCATAAAGTTTCCTCCATGAAACTAATTTGTGAATAATCAGCAGGATATTACTGCCAAGTTTTAGACTAAGCTAAAAAGTCTAAGGTTTAATGCCTGATAAAAGAAAATTTCTTTTTTTAATAAAAATCATTTTATTAGGATGAAGTTTTTCAAGCGGAAACTACAGAGGAAGACTCTTTAGAGATAATCCAATATGATTTTTTCGAGTTATCATTTGTTTATTTCAGATTTAATTACTATATTGCATAATCTAAAGTGTGATGTGTTAGAATTAAAATATAATTATACTAATTGCGTCTTGGTTAGAGTGTATTTTTCAAATCAACAGAGGAACATTATGATTATAAAAGAGTTGTATTCACCTAACGATTTCAGTTCATACTTCAGCCGCGATGATTTTATTCACTTCTTATTTACTCATTTAGACAAATTTGGTGACCCTAAAGAAGACATTTCAAACTGTTTAGATTATGCTTTTGGTATCAATGGCGGGCAGGGTGGTTTCGCTCTTGCTGCATTGGAAGATGGCAAAATTATTGGAGCTTTGATACTCAACAAAACAGGGATGTCGGGATTTATTCCTGAAAATATACTTGTCTATGTGGCTGTAGATGCATCTATGAGAGGGAAAGGTATTGGCAGAAAGATTTGTGAAAAATGTATCGACCTTGCAGATGGTGATGTAAAACTGCATGTCGAATATGACAATCCTGCCAAAAGACTATACGAGCGTCTTGGTTTTACTAATAAATATGCCGAAATGCGACTTAAAAAATCGGCAGAGGTAAAATAATAATGGCTGAACTTGTAATCAAGCCTTCTAAAATTATCTCTAACATCAAAAAGATTTCCGCAGTATTAGAAAAAGAAAATATCAAATGGTCTCTTATCGCTAAGATACTTTCTGCAAATGAGGCTGTTCTAAAAGAAATAATTGAGTCTGACGCAATAAATGGTTTACATTCTATTGGAGATTCCAGACTTTCCGGGATTAAAGTAATAAAAAAAATAAATCCCTCGATAAGAACTATTTATATCAAACCACCTGCACCTAATCTTGCAAAACAAATTGTGGAATTTTGCGATGTATCGCTTAATACGTCTCTTTTCACAATCAAAGAACTGAATGCTGCGGCAAAAGCCGCAGGAAAAGTACACCAAATTATTATAATGCTTGAGTTGGGTGAGCTTCGTGAGGGGATCTTACGTGAAAATGTTGAAAATTTTTACAAAGAAGCTTTCGATTTGAGTAATATCGAAATTATCGGAATAGGTACCAATTTAGGTTGTCTTTATGGAGTAGAGCCTACTTACGATAAATTAGTGCAACTGTCTCTTTACAAGCAACTATTAGAAACTAAATTCGGCAAGAAAATACCGCTTGTTTCAGGTGGTAGCTCTATTACTCTTCCATTGGTCGGCAAAAAGAAGATACCGCCTCTGGTGAACCATTTCCGAATTGGTGAAGCTGCTTTTATGGGTACGACTCCGCTTACAGGAAAGAAATTTGCAAATCTATCGACAGATGTTTTTTCTTATGAAGCGAACATTTTGGAAATGGAAGAAAAGTCTTATGTTCCGGACGGGATAATAAGCGATGCAAATATAGGTCATTCATCGGAATATTCCGGATACAACCAAAACGACAAAACATACAAAGCTATCTTAGATTTTGGAATAATGGATGTAGATGTTGCCGAA
Organism: Kapaibacterium sp. (SeqCode); assembly: GCA_963664875.1. Lineage (GTDB taxonomy): Bacteria > Bacteroidota > Ignavibacteria > Kapaibacteriales > UBA2268 > JBFHIJ01. The sequence continues at coordinate 131,225 of OY761611.1, forward strand.
ATTTATCCTAAAGACAGTAATATCAAATTTATTGGGACAACTTCTGACCTGACAGTTTATGACATTGGTGCTAATTTAAACCGCAGTAGCAGGTTGAAATATAAGGTAGGGAATAAGATTAACTTTTCTCTTTCCTATATGGGAGTTGCAAGGCTTATGAATACAAAGTTTGTAGATAAAAAGATAGCTAAATAAGGTCTTAGACTTTTGTAGGTATAAGTCACGGTGTATTACTTAAAGATATAGATTTTGCTGAAAGTATTGCCGTATAAAGCAAATTAGCTTCTATAAAAAAAGATAAAATCATAGGACAAGAGAATGCTATCCCTTGTCCTATATTATTTTTGTTATGATTCAGAGCCAAAGAGTGTAAGTCTCAAACCTGCATAAATTTTTGCACCGCTTATAGGTCCCCAAACAATCGAGCTGTCAAACTCATTGCCAAACGGATTGTCAAATCCGAGTATCGGGTTAGCTTGAGTATATGAGGTCAGATTTTCTCCACCTATATATAAATCAAAATTATCAAAAGATTTGCTAATCTGTGCATTAAGTGTCAAAAAATCAGGAGAGTTAGCCTGCTCACTTAAAGTTTTTGGCAATCTGCTTTTGCCGTTGTAGGAGAGCGTTATATCAAATTCGTATCCTTTTTCACCTGTAGAATATGCAAAGTTAGCAAAAGCTTTATGGCGTTTTGAAAGAGGTTTTTCGATATATTCATTGTCAAGTCTGTACTTCACGTCATTGATTCTGTATGCAAGTATCATATCGAAACCTTTGAATAGTGCCATCGTCAAATCAACCTGAAAACTGTTAGAGTAGGCATTGTCTTTAATATTTTGGACAAATGCTTTTCCTGATACTCTATCCAAATCCACAACAATCTGATTTTGGAATTTGGTATAATAATATTCTGCATTTAAAGTGAAGTAATACCCGAAAAGCTCAAGTTCGCCGGTGTAATGCAATCCAAAATTGATAGCTTCTTCTGTTCTGTAATTATTTTCAAAAACGAACTCTCTGCTGCTTGCCAATAATGCAGGATACTCAGAAAAAACATGAGCTAAACGGTAACCTTTGCCGAGTGAAGCTCTGAGCGAAGAGTATTCATCTAAGTTATATTTTAGATGGACTCTTGGAGAAATAAATGTTTTATCTTCCAAATTGCTATTTACAAAGTCAGTTCTAAGTCCTGCGATAATTTGCAAATCATCATAAAGCTGTGAAGTATATTCAGCAAAGATTCCCGGAATGAGATCCTCAGTTTTGTATGCCATATCAGACATTGTTTCATCGTAATTATCTGCAATAAAGTTTATTCCAAACTGTATTTTGTCAGGTTTATGTTCTTCGCTTGCAGCACTCAAATGGGCATCGAAAAAGATACTTGCATTGTAAGTGTTTTGTTTGGCATCGTAGTTTCTGTTTCCAAAAAATGATTCTTGATTGTGATAAGTAAAATTGTGAATCATTGCCAGACTCATGTAATTATCAGCTGCAAAAACATAACCGCCTTTATGGAACAAATCTACTTTTTCTGTCTTGATATCTATACCGTAAAGATTAGATTTGGCGTCTGAGTGGAAACCTATTTGACCGGCTTTTCTAACGTCGTAAAGTGCCTGAATACCAAACTGAGTACCAAATCCGCCATCGAAATATTTCCATCTGTTTAGGACATTGAACTGTTTAGTAAGTGGCATATCCAAGAACGAATCAGAATTATGGTCTTTTTCCATATTTGAGTAATTAGCATGCAGGAAAAGAGCTGTGCTGAGCTTGTCGGTCAGCTTACCTGCGCCTATCAAATTGCCTTCCATCATCCCAAAATTATTATAATAATAATTTGCAAAAACAGGAGGGGAGTTGTCCGGTTTTTTAAATTCCACGTTGATTTGTCCTGTAATAGATTCAAAGCCCGTGGCAACTGTGGAGGCTCCTTTGGAAATTTGGATACTTTCCATCCATGACCCCGGGGCATAGTTAAGGCCAAAAGTGCTTGCTAAGCCACGTACACTTGGTACTTTTTCAATCATTATTTGAGTGTATTTGCCAGCCAGTCCCAGTAATTCTATCTGCTTAGCACCTGTTACTGCATCGGTCTGGTGTACATCAACAGAAGCATTAGTTTCAAAACTTTCTGCAAGGTTGCAGCAAGCTGCTTTTGTAAGCCCATGACTGGTAATTGTTTCGCTGTGGGCTATTGAACTTTTATTTATTTGGTTTGCATTTTCTTTGGCTGTAACAACTACAGTGCTCATCTGGGAGTTTTGAATCAACATAATATCAAGTTGTTTCATTCCCTTAGGTATGAAAATTTCCTGCTTGTCGTAGCCTACGTAGCTAACCATTAGCGTGTCGCTTTCAGCAGTTCTTTTGATAATAAAATTGCCTTTGGTGTCTGACTTTGTTCCGATAGAGGTACCTTTCCATTGGAGGTTTGCACTTATTAGAGTGTTAATTTCTCCGATGCTGTTTTTTCCTGTTACAGAACCTTTCAAATCGGCAGATAATGCTTCCATGGCACACATAGCCATAAGCAATAATATGATTTTAAACATAGTAATCTCTCTAATTAAAATAATGAAACATACTTACTGATTTTTTCTATTGAAAAAATTAGCAGTAATAATAATCATCGTCATTAGAGATATTTCTTTTGGAAAGCAATTCTAAGATATTTAGAATTTTGGGTGGTGGTATATTTGTCTGAGATGTTTTTGCCAAACTTTCCTGACGTATAGAGACCAAATACTCGCTGTTATTAGCTTCTCGAACAAAATAAACAGGAGCAGTAAATAAAGGTAACGAAGCAGAAATCTGCAAGACCAAATCGTTGTCAATAGTTATTAGATTAGTCCTACAACATTTATCTTTGTCTTCAGTTTGTTCCTCTGATTCAATAGCACAACATGATTTTTTTTCTGATTGTATTTCGCATTTAGAACCGCAACAATCAGATGAACACTCATGTTTTTTTAAAGATATTTCGAAGTTGTTGCTGTTGCTGCAAATATTAGTGTATGCAAAGAAGTGCATATTGGAAGCAATAAGTGCTACCATAAGTATAGAAGTAAGTAATATGTTATGCAATCTTTCCATACAGGAATATACGAAGAAAAATTCAATATGTTTTTAGAAAATTGATGTATCGGGAACTTTGAATATCGAGCAATCTCCATTTTCACTTGAAAAAGATTAATTGTTAAAGTAGTTCATTTTAGATTAGTTGCATGGAGCATTTTTTACATATAAAGAAACAAAAAACATGACTATCCAAGGCAGATTAGGTACGCTTATAACGATATGTTTCAGCTCTTTTATTTTCCCGTTTATGGTTTCTGCTCTTGCAGTTGCTTTGCCTCATATCGGTTCAGATTTTGGAATTAGTCCCGGTGATCTTGGATTAGTGGAAACAAGTTATCTGATTGGTTCATTTCTCATGTTGATACCAATCGGAAAAATTGCTGATAAGGTAGGCCTTGGAAGGATTTTTGTGCTTGGCGTTGGGACAAATATACTTTTCATGATAGGAGTCGGATTAGCACCAACATACGAGATATTGTTAATCAGCAGATTTTTTCAGGGTATTAGTATGTCATTGCCGATAGCAACTGGTAATGCAATACTTACAAATAGCTTTCCTGGGTCGGAGCGAGGAAAAGTCTTGGGCTATAATATCGCATCTGTTTACATTGGATTATCGATTGGGCCGTATTTCGGTGGATTGATTGTTGAGCTTCTTTCATGGCATTATATACTCTTTATCTTGAGCGGAGTAAGTCTTTTTGCTTTTACTTTAGCTTATAAAAATCTTGATTTTTCAAAGAAAGGCGAAATAAGAGACCTTGATTTGAAGACAGCGTTTATTTTTTCTGCCTCTATTTTGCTTTCTTGGCTTGGGGTTACTCTTTACAAATATTCTGTTTTTTATATCTTGCTGTCTGTGCTGGGAATCATAACACTGATAGCAATACTAAAAAATCAGTATAAAAGCGAAAAATCGATAATAGATATAAAGCTGTTCCTTTCCAATAAAGCATTTAGAGACGGCAATATAGTCAATTATATAAATTATGCTTCATCTATCGCAGTTACTTATCTTTTTAGTCTCTACCTCCAATATGTTAGAGGCTATGATGCACATGCAGCAGGCTTAGTGCTAATAGCTCAGCCAATCATGCAGGCTGTGTTTACTCCGATTACCGGCAGACTTTCTGATAAAATAAGTCCTTCTATACTGGTGCTACTCGGAATGATTTCATCTATGATAGGCATTTTTATTTCAATTACCCTTACGAATGATTCGAATGTAGCATTGATTTATAGTCTTTTGGTATTCTTTGGTTTAGGATATGCACTATTTTCTTCAGCCAACACCAACCAGATGATGTCTAGCGTGGAGCGTCACCAGACAGGAGTTGCATCAAGTATAATAGGAGCCTTGAGGACATTAGGAATGCTAACTAGTATTTCAATAGCTTCCAGTGCATTCAATTATTTTGTAGGAACTCAAAAGATGAGTGCAGCTTTGACAGATAATTTCCTTGCAGGCATGAGAGTTTCCTTTGTGATATTTCTCTTTATCAATATGGTGGGGGTTTTCATAGCCTATAGATTGTTTAAAAATAGATAAGTAGCAGGTTTTGACTCGATTAAGCGAATAGTTTTATTCTCAGTTGAAAAGCAAAAACAGGCACAAAGCTTCAGTGAGTATAAAAAGACAAACGCTCTGCAAAAAGCAGAGCGTCTGTTGGAAAAAAGTCAATTATTTACGTTTTTTATGACGATTTTTACGAAGTCTTTTTTTCCTTTTGTGTGTAGCCATTTTATGGCGTTTTCTTTTTTTACCGCAAGGCATAACTTCTTCCTTCTTTAAATCAACTTGTTATATCGATAAATTCTTTAATTTGCCAACTGAGTAGGCTACCAATATAAAAAAACTTTTTTAGAAAAAAAAATATGTTTTAGAAATTAGTCGAGAGACTCACCATTATTATTTTTAGTCTGCATTTCCGAATCCACTCTTTTAGCGAAATCAGGAGATGGTTTAAAAATAGGAACATATCTTTTTTCTAACTGTACTTCTTCTCCGGTTTTTGGGTTTCGAGCTTTTCGAGGTTTGCGGCTTTTGTATTGAAATACTCCAAAACCGCGAAGTTCGATTCTATGACCTTGGGCGATAGAAGCTTTTATGCTTTCAAAAACGCCTTCGACAACTTCTTTAGTATCTCTTTTCGTTAAACCGGTAGCCTTGGCGATTTCGTCAACAATGTCTGCTTTTGTCATAATTTTCCCAGCAATATTTATTGAAACACTAATCTATTTTGCAAATGCATAAAGGAAAACAAATTTACGAAAACTGCTTTCTAAAAAAAAATAATTTCGTGTATTGAACAAGTTTTAATTCCAAACGTATAGTTTATTTGAAATTTTGTGCTAAATAAGGTAATTTAGTACTTTGCAAAAAAGGACAATTTCCTTAGGAGTAAAATATGGACTGGAAATCTCAGTTAGATGCCAATGAAAGCGGTATCCAAAAGGATATTGTTGAAAAAGGAAAGATGCCCAAGCATATTGCTATTATCATGGATGGTAATGGCAGGTGGGCTCAGGAAAGAAATCAATCCAGAATCAATGGTCATAGAGAAGGTATAGAATCTGTTCGCGATATAGTAAAAGTTTCTTCGCAGTTGGGCATAGAATACTTAACTTTGTATGCCTTTTCTATAGAAAACTGGAAAAGACCCATTACGGAAGTTGGCGGACTGATGAAACTATTAGAGCATTACCTAAAAGCAGAGCTCGATGAGTTACACGAAAATAATGTAAGATTGAAATCAATCGGAAAAATGAGTTCGCTGCCAAAGGTTGTGCAGAAACTTTTGCAAAATGCTCAGGAAAAAACTAAAGACAATACCGGACTTACATTGACCTTAGCTCTTAGCTATAGTGGAAGATGGGATATCGTAAGAGCCGTACAGATGATTGCTCTCGATGTCAGAAGCGGCAAAGTCTCTCCGGAAGATATCTCAGAAGAAACATTTTCTGATTATTTGCAGACTAAGGAACTTCCGGATCCTGACTTACTAATTCGCACAAGCGGAGAAATGAGACTTAGCAATTTCCTTTTATGGGAAATGGCTTACGGCGAAATCTATATCAAAGATAAGTTTTGGCCTGAATTCAGAAGAGAAGATTTGTATGAAGCTCTCTATAATTTCCAAAACAGAGAAAGAAGATTTGGTAAAACTTCTTCACAGCTTCAAAATGAAAATGAGGAAACAGAATCATATATCAAACGGGTTGTTAATGTATTTAAAAAATCATAATTTTTGGCTATTGATTCTACTGTTCTTTTGTAGTTCAGTAATTCTAAATGCACAGTTCGGAGGGGGAGCTAACAGCCCGACGAGACAAACATTTACTATTGCAGGTGTGTCTGTTGAAGGCAATGAATTTGCAGATCCTGCTACAATTATTACTCTTTCCGGATTGAGGGTGGGAAGTAAAATCAATCCTTATGCTGACAATACTATCCAAAAAGCTATTAAGCAGCTTTGGGAAAGAAAACAGTTTTCTGAGGTTGAGATAAGTGTTGACAAATTAGCACCAATTGGTATTTTCCTGAAAATAACCGTCAAAGAATTTCCCAGACTAAATGATATTGTCATAAACGGTAACGATGAAATAGATACCAAAGACATAGAAGACGCTACCGAAAAAGTGCGTGGCGATATCATGTCCGGCTACGAAGTTTACAAAACAAAAAAAGCAGTAAAAGCTCTTTACAACGAAGAAGGTCTGACCTTTGCAAAGGTTGAAGCCGAGTTGGAATCTACTTCGAGAGAAGCTTATGCCGATTTGGTTTTAAATATTGAAGAAGGCGTGCAGTTCTACTGTAATTCTATAGTTTTTGATGGTAATGTGGCTTTTGATGATTCTGATTTAGCATCTGAATTTGATGATACCAAAACTACTTCCTGGTATGAATTTTGGGCTTCCTCCAAATTTGACAAAAACAAATACGAAGAAGATAAAGAACTTTTATTGAATTTCTACAAGTCAAAAGGCTATGTGGATGCAGAAATAATCAGCGACACTTTAATATACGACGAAGAAAATGAAAGTGTGGCAGTTAATATCAAAATCAATGAAGGACGCCAAATCTTTATACGTAATATTGTGTTTGACGGCAATACTGTCTATAACGACGAAGAACTCTACCGCAGGTTAGATTTTAAAACCGGTGATACTTACGATAAAGAAAAGTTCAAAATGAATCTTACCGGCAACGAAGAGCAGAGCGATTGTGCTTCTCTTTATCTTGATAACGGCTACCTTACTGCAAGATTAGAACCATTAGAGAGACGTGTCGAAGGAGATAGTGTAGATATCACAATCAATATCTTTGAAAATGACAGATTTAGAATCAGACATGTCAAAATAATTGGCAATGACAAAACTAAAGATAAAGTTATAAGACGCGAGCTCTATACAAGACCCGGCGATTACTTCTCAAAAAGTTCGCTTATACGTAGTGTTCGGGCTCTTGGGATGCTTAATTATTTCAATCCTGAAGCACTGAAACCAGATGTGCAACCTGTAGATAACACAAACGTCGATTTGTCTTATACTCTTGAAGAAAGATCAACCGATACATTTAATGCACAGATTGGTTATGCAGGATCTTTTGGTATGACTGGTGCAATCGGTTTTACTTTTAATAACTTTTCTCTCTTGGAGCCTTTCAAAGGCGGTTCAGGTCAGGTTTTCAATCTTAATTGGGAATTTGGTTACAACAACCGTCTTCAAAACTTCTCGATTGGTTTCACTGAGCCATGGCTGATGAACACTCCAACTACTATCGGTTTTAATCTTTTTAGTTCTAAAATCAATTATGGATATAGCTTAAAAAGGACAGGCTTGGGTGTAAACTTAGGTCGTCGTTTCCGCTGGCCTGATGATTATTGGAGAGGTGACTGGAGCGTAAGAATTCAGCAGAATGACATCACAGAAGGTGGCTCTTATTATTATTTACCGGGACAAAACACAGAGATAGCTTTAGGTCAAACTATTTCAAGAATAAGTCTTAACAGTCCGTTTTTTGCAACCAGCGGTTCAAAATTCAGCTGGGGCTTAAACTATGCAATGGGTAATCTTGGCTTAGGCTCTGTGGATTACCTCAAAAACGAACTTACTTATGAAATGTATAATCCATTGATGCAGGTGCAGGGCAATGACAGATTGATTCTTGCAATGAAAGCTCAATGGGGATATTTGACTTACCTGCAAACTGATTCTACAATATCTCCTATTGATTACTACTATATGGGTGGTAACGGTCTTAGCGGTATTGGTGTTACTCCTCTCAGGGGCTATGACGACAGAGCTATCGGAGGATACAAATGGAACAGAGTAATGTCAAAATACACAGCCGAACTCAGACTTGCCTTGTCAGTCAATCCAATGCCAATTTATGTATTTGGTTTTGCAGAGGCAGGTAACGTTTGGACTACCTTGAGCAGCACTGATCCTTTTGATTTGAAACGATCTGCAGGTATCGGTATTCAGATGCTTGTGCAGCCAATCGGTATTCTTGGGTTCAGTTACGGTTACGGTTTCGATAAGCCAACCGGCTCAAGTGAGATATCAGGCTGGAGATTCTTATTCCACTTAGGACCACAATAAAATAATATTTCTAATACAAATGGGGTTTATCATGAAAAAAATCTTGATGTTAATGTTATTCGTTTTCGGAATGGCATTTTCAACTACACAATCTCAGGCACAAGCTGTAAAAGTTGGTGTTGTAGATGTAATCACAATTCTTAAAGAAATGCCGGATGCAAAAGTTGTCGATAAAGAGTTGCAGGAAATCGGTCTGAAATGGCAGGACACACTGATGACTATGCAAAAAGACCTTGAAGCAAAAATCGAGCAATACAGAAAACAAAAAACTATGATGCCGGCAGATCAGCAAGCAAAAACAGAAGCAGAATTGCAGGCTTTGAACCAAAACTTAATGCAGTACAATCAGGAAAAATTTGGTCAACAAGGCGAATTGGCTATCATTAGAGACCAAAAATTGGAACCAATCAGAGAAAAAGTAAAATCTGCTATCGAAAAAGTTTCTAAAGAAGAAAAACTTAACCTTGTTATCGAAAAAACTTCAATGATTCTATATTTTGACGATGCAATGGAAATTACATACAAAGTATTGGATGTAATTAAAAGAGGCGCTAAATAAACTTTTTTTTGACTAAGTGGTACTATTGTTTAGTGCCACTTATTATATTTTATATTTTCGGAATCTGACATGAGAAAATCTATCATCTTTTTGACTCTTTGCCTTTCTTTTTTTCTTACCGGAGAGCTGTTAGCTCAAAAGGTAGGTTTTATAAATTCTAATACAATACGAACAAAGTTCCCGGAAGCACTTTCTGCTGAGCAAAGAGTTCAGTCTATAGTCGAAGATTGGAAAAGAGAGCTTTCAGAAACTCAAACTCAAATCGAAGAATTAGAATTTGAAATGGAAAAAAACAGGCTTATCTGGAGTTCCAGAGAAAAAGCCGCTAAAGAAAGAAGATTAAAAGAGTTATTGAAAGAAAGAGAAAGCTTTGCTAAAGTCAAATTCGAATCCGGTGGTGAATACGACAAAATAGTGAAAGATATGATGCGACCGATAGAAGAGAAAATTTATGCTGCTGTGCAGCAGGTTGCCTCAGACGAAGGTTATGATATTATCCTTGATCAAAGTATTCAGCCTATACCTTACGTAAATTTTAAATATGATTTGACTATCAAGGTGCTTAAGGTATTAGGAGTCGATACCGACGAACTCGAAAAAGATTTACAGCAAAAAATTGACAAAGACCCAAGAAATCAGAAAAAAGAGAGCAAAAAGCCACGTAGCCGAAAAGCTTCAAGGTCAAGAAATGACCCAACAAAAGCTCAGGAAATACAGGAAGAGATAGAACAAAAATCAGAAACTGAAAAAAATGCTGCAGAAGAGCCACAAAGCTCAGAAGAAGAAAAAAATGAAAACAAAGAAGAGCAAGAAATAAAGTAGTTGATATCATGATAAATATTAAAACTAAAGAACTTGCAGAAAAAATAAACGGTCGCCTGATTGGTTCGGGTGACCGTTCTATTTTTAATTTGAATAAAATATCAGATGCAAAAGAAGGCGAGCTTACTTTCCTTAATGATGAAAAGTACCTGCATTTTCTCAGCTCAACAAAAGCGAGCTGCATACTGATAAAAGAGTCTTTCGAAAAAGAATGTACCAACGATAATGCCGATTATATTATTGTTGATAATCCGCATGCCTCTTTTGTAGGGGTGATGATGGAAATAGCAAAGATGCAAAAACAAAAACAGCATCATATCAGCCCAGCCGCACATATAGCCGAGACTGCTGTGATTGCTGATAATGTTACAATCGAAGCCGGTGTTGTCATCGGAGATAATGTACGAATTGCCCAAGGAACTGTAATAAGAGCTAACAGCACTATTTACGAAAATGTTACTTTAGGCGAACACTGTTGTATTAATGCCAATGTAACTCTTTACAATGATACAATAATCGGAAATAATTGCATAATACATTCAGGTACTGTAATTGGTGCTGACGGCTTTGGCTATATTGAACATCCCGATGGGTCTTTTACAAAAGTGCCGCAACTTGGCAACGTAGTCATCCATGATGATGTTGAAATCGGAGCGAATTGCACAATAGATAGGGCGATGATAGGCTCTACTATTATCAAATCAGGCGTCAAGCTTGACAATTTGGTTCATATCGCTCATAACTGCGAGATTGGCAAAAACTCTGCCTCTGCAGCTCAAACAGGCGTATCAGGAAGTACTATAGTTGGCGAAAGAGTTAGATTGGGTGGTCAGGTAGGCCTGGCAGGTCATTTGACTATTGCGGACGATGTGAAGCTGCTGGCACAATCCGGTGTAGCCAAAACAATTGATAAAAAAGGAACTTATTTCGGAGCTCCTGCTAAAGATCAAATGAAAGCGTTCAAAATAGAAGCTGTGATAAGACAATTGCCTGAATTGCTTTCAGATTTGAGAGATTTGCAGAAAAAAGTAAAAAAAATTGAAGAAAATAAGGGGCAAGACCTTTAGCTCAATTTTAGAATGATAGTTTTATTTTAGTATATTTGTAACAAAATACCTTTTCCGGACTCTTTCTATTAAACGTAGAACTTGAGAACAAATATGCTAAAATATGCTGTAATAATAATTTCATTGCTGATAATGCCAAGTCTTTTGACTGCGGCGTCATCGGCAATTTTTATTACAGACCTCTCTGAATATCCGATAATACATGCGAATATTTACTTCTTAGATGATGATGGCAAGCCTATATACGACATTCAGGAGAGCGATATAACCATAAATGAAAACGGTATTCCTTCTGATATTATTGATTTTACCTGCCAATCCGGTTCCGTAGGAAAGGCTGTCTCATCGATACTAACAGTTGATGTCTCAGGCTCAATGACCCGCGAGAAAACAGATAATGCAAGAAACGCAATAACTCAGTGGATTGATTTGCTTCCTGATCAAGAACTTGCAGCGATTACAAGCTTTAACAAGCATAATTATTTACTGAGAGATTTTACTTCAGATAAATCCTTACTTAAAAAATCACTCAATTTTATTGATGGTAATGGCGGAACAGATTTTGACAATGCTTTTTTCGGAGTCCCTGCCGGAATTTTCAATCTTACTCCAAATTCCAAAGATAGACCAGTCATCATTCTTTATACTGATGGTGAGGGGAATGCCGATTATCAAAAAATTGTAACAGAGGCACAAAAAGTAAATGCAAGGATATATGCTTTCGTAACCGGAGATGAAATTCCATTTTTTCTTTCTGAAATATCAGAAAAGACCGGTGGTAAAGTTTTTGGAACAACTCTTGCAAATAGTGATGTAGAAAATGCTTACAAATACATTTTTCAGGACTCTCATGATTATAAGCCATGTTCCATCAGCTGGGTTTCTACTTCATGTAATGCTGAAAAAAATATAGAAATAAGAGTTGATTCGAAAGGAATAGTACAAAATCTTTTATTTAGTGTAGATAAAAGCTACTTACCTCATTTTGCTTATCCAAATTCAAATACAGTTGACTTCGGTACAGTTCCTATCGGGAATATTGCCAATAGGAAGGTTAGATTAGAGGCAGTTTATGATGATTTTACTATCGATACAATAATCAGCTCCAATCCGAGCTTCGGTATTGATCTTGAAGGACTATCTTATCCTTTAAGTATTAAGCAGGGGATACCTGTCGATTTATCTATTGAATACCAAAGTGATAATGAAAATTATACTCTTTCTACTTTCGAGATAGTTTCCGATGCTTGTCAAGGTAATACTTTTTTTGCAATAGCAGGTGGCAAAACCAATCCTGCTGCAGATTCTCTTTTGAAAGTAATTTTTCCAAACGGCGATGAGAAGTTAGTTGCAGGCTCAGATACTACTATCATTTGGGAAGGAATCTCCTCGAAAGATACAGTGTCGATAGAATACACTACAAACGGTACCGATTGGAAACTTGTCTCCCAGTATGCTGATGGTCTATCATATCGATGGCAAGTACCTTATGATATTTCGAGTACTTGTAGAATAAGATTGAAACATACCAATACATCTTTGGAATCAGGAGATAATTATATCATTGATGGCCACAACAGACAGGTAAATAAAATTGTCTGGGGACGCAATGATTTTGATACACTATTCAGTGCTTCGAGAGACGGCACTCTAAAAAAATGGTATTATAAGTACAAAAAAGAGTTTTTGATTCTTACAGGTCAGATAAATGTTTCGGATATAACTCAAAACACCGGGAATTTAATAGCAAGCATCTCCTCTGATGAAAGAGTGAAAGTTTATAATACAATCACAAGTGAACTTTTGGCAGATTACGGTCAATCTTCAGGTATTAGAAGTGTTGATTGGTCTAAGGACAGCAGATTTATCAGCGGAGGAAGTAACGACGGTACTATTTTGATTTGGAAGCTCTCTGATAAAGTAAACGCAATTGCTTCATCAAAGCTACACTCTGCCTCTGTGATAGATATACAATGGAATCCTTCCTCGAACCTAATAGCAAGTGCCGACGAAGATGGGAATATTATTGTGTCAGATATGAAACTACAATCCGGTAGCTATATCATTTCTCAGATAGCTGTTTTCCCGAAATATCAATATAAAATAAACAGTCTTGAGTGGATTTCTGATACAAAATTTGCTGTTGCTGCACAAAATGAAGAAGTAAAAATATGGGATATAAATCAATTGTCGCTTCCTGTATCATATTTAAGAAATGATATTAGCGAAAATATAATTGACTTAGATTATAATTCCACTCAAAAAATAATTGCTACTGCAGGCACATTGAACGGTGTTAGAATTTTTGATTTATCGCAACTTAGGTCATCGTATCAGCCGATATTTCAATATTCCGGGCACTCATCTCAGTTAAGCTCTGTCTCAGTTAGATTTGACGGCACTACCGTTGCTTCTGCAGATAATGAAGGTAAAATACATATTTGGAAAATAGGTGAATCGACTGAAGAATACAAAGCTCTGCAAGACGATGTTTCCGATAAAGACTTCTCTATAGTTGCGGCGACTGTTGTTGCAAAAGATATAGATTTTGGAAAGACTTTACTTGGATTTCCTTCTGATAGTGTGCTTAGTAAATTTGTAACCAATAATTATACATTTCCTATCAGCATAGATTCTATATCAATCGAAGGCTCAGAAAAAGATAGGTTTGAGCTACAAAAAACGTTTAAAAATTATCGATTGTTGCCAAAAGACAGCTTGATACTTGTGATAAAATCATTGAATAACCAAGCGGGAGATATTGAAGCAGATATAGTAATTTATTATAATTCGCTCAAATCTACAGCTAAGATTAGAGCCAACGTAATACAAAGCCAGATAGATATAGATAATCGTTACTTTTTTATTGGGAAGGCAAACCTTGATACGCTGGTAAGCAGAAGAATTACCTGTTTAAAAAATCTATCCGGACAGAAGATTTCGATAAAATCATTAGAACTTCAAAAGATTAACGACGACAGATTCGAGTTTAACAATATAACCGGCAATGTTATTTCTCCGGCAGATTCATTAGTTGTCGAAGTTAGGTTTACACCGGAGTATGTTGGGAATTTAAGCACCGCTCTTGATATCAGAACTGATTATTTCGATCAGACACTAACTCTGCTTTTATCTGCAGAAGGAACTGCTCCAAATCTTATAACAGCGGATACCGTCAGATTTTCAAACTTGATATGTGGCAATTTGCAAACAGATTCTATAAAAATCAAAAATGATGGCACAGGTGAGCTTATTATAAAAGGGATAAGTTTTTCAGATGATAGCTATTCTTCTGATTTACCTTTATTTTTTTCTATAGCAGCCGGAGATTCTGCAGAAATCCCTATTGAGTTTGAAGCACAAAGTACAGGTGAATTTACAACTCTAATGAGTATAGAGTCAAATCGTACTGTTCGCGATATAACAAACTCAGAAATTACTATCATCGCTGTAAAAGATAGTCTTGGCTTTGCATTTGAGAAAAATGTACTCGAATTTTCCGGTTTGGATGAAAATCAATCCGATACAAAAGAACTCAAGATTACAAACACAGGAACTGTCCCAATTGAGTGGAAACTGCCTTTAAAAAGTGAAAATTTCGAGATTATTTCAATACTCCCTGCAATTACTCCGCCAGGCACATTTTCGGTCGCAACTGTAGAATTTAAGGGTGGTGTAAAAGAAAAAAGCCCATACGGTGAGATAATTACTTTAAAAGACGGATGTGAGCTTGAACATAACTTAAGTCTGATAGCAGTAATTGGGATAAACGATGCAGAAATTGAAGTTGCTCAAGATATTGTTCTACCTGAGCTGTTTTGCAAAGACTCTACTTCTTATTCCATTACGCTAAAGAATGTAGGAACAACTCCTCTAACTATTTCGGAGGCGATAGCAATTGCAGATGGTGATGAATTTGAATTTTCAAAAGATTACACCGGCAGCATTGTGTTGCCTAATGAAATCCTCGAATTAGAGCTGATATATAAATCTGCCGAAGCAGGAGTTTTTGAAGGGGAAGTATTACTTCGCACAAATGCAGTTAATGTAAGTGGAGGAGAAGTAAATATAAATGTGAGTTTTAGTAAAGAAGTTCTCTCTTTAAAAGCAAGCAAAGACCTATTAACTCTTTCAGGCTTGATGCAGGATCAAATTGGGATAGTTACACTTAAACTTACCAATAATGGTACAAAGGATGTTACTAATTTGAGTTTTTCTGCCATGAACAGATTTGAGATATTGAATATGCCGACTGAGTTAGGAGTTGGGGCATCAAAAGATGTGCTTGTAAGGTTTAATGGCGGAAAACTTGGCATAACCTACAATGAAGAATTGTATGTTATTGATGATTGTGGCAATGCTTTGAGAATAAAACTAAGTGCTACGGTTGATAAAATGCCTAATGCAAAACTCGAGATAGGTTCTGTTTCTGCCTATCCGGGACAAACTGTCAAAGTGCCTGTCAGCTTAGAATTGTTAGACCAGATTGAGCTCTCCGGTACAGAACTTGTATCTTTTACATTATCGTTTAATAAGTCTCTATTACTACCAACGGGAGATTATGTTTTCTCCATAGATACTACTTTGAAAAAGATAGTAATTGAAAACATTGCTTTGCAGAATTTATTGAGTGGAATTGATATTGAATTTGGAGCTTACCTTGGAGATACCAATTTTACTCGGATTTATGTGTCAGATATTGAAGTAAAGGGTGGAGATAATATTTTGGTTTCTTCCGTAAACGGAGCATTTACGTTGCTCGGAGTTTGCACTGAGGGAGGCAATCGCTTTGTAATTGATACAGGAAAACTGCAACTATTCCAAAATTATCCAAATCCTGTATTAGAAAATACTACTATCTCCTTTTTTGCAATCGAGCAGGGTATGCACGAGGTTTCAATCTATAATGTCTATGGTGATAAACTTGAAATATTGTTTTTACAGTTTGTTAGCCCCGGTTATTATGAAGTAGTATTTGATGCAGACAGATATCCATCAGGCTCTTACATCTATGTGTTACAAACACCATCCACTACAATAAAACGCAAGTTGCAGATTCTTAGATAGCAAGTACTTAGCCTTGTTATAATATCTATTGAAGTTATTATTAAATTGTCCTAATAAGCAATTTCAAAACAAAAATGTTGACAATCTAACTGTATTGTTAAGCATATTTTTCGTAGTTTTGAAAATAGTTATTAAAATCAACTCCAAAAACTCTTATGGGATTCAGTGTGGAATTTTCTGATATCATCTTCAAAAATCAAAAAAGAGAGCCTGCCGAATTCGCAGAAATAGCTCTTGAGCTCCGTAGAGATATAATAAAAAGTTTGACATTAGCAAAATCAGGACATAGTGGTGGACCTTTGGGCGTCTCAGATATTATGTCCGTTTTATTTTTTGGCGGTGTCATGAATCATAATCCTCAAGCACCTGATTGGGCTGAGAGAGACAGATTCGTTTTGAGTGCAGGGCACATGGCTCCTGTTTTATATTCAGCATTAGCCCGTTCCGGTTATTTTCCGGCAGAAGAGCTTGCTACATTAAGAAAATGGGGAAGTAGGCTTCAGGGTCATCCAGGTTTGGATAAAAAATTACCCGGAGTGGAAACTTCTTCCGGCTCTTTGGGGCAAGGTATCTCTATAGCAGTCGGCATGGCAATGAGCGACAAACTTATTGACAAAAATGACAGAAATGTTTTCTGTATCACAGGAGACGGAGAAATTCAGGAAGGTACTGTTTGGGAAGCTGCAATGTCAGCAAGTCACCACAAATTAGATAACCTATGCTGGATAGTTGATAATAACGATTGCCAGATAGACGGTAGATGTTCAGATGTAATGAATATTTATCCTTTAGATACAAAATTTGCGTCTTTTGGTTTTGACGTCATAAACATAGACGGACACAACTACGAAGAAATAATCGCTGCTTTTGAAAAATTCAAAGCAAATAAAGGAAGTGGCAGACCTACAGTTGTGATTGCAAAAACGTTCATGGGTAAAGGTGTTTCTTTTATGCACGACCAATACGGTTGGCACGGAAATCCACCAAAACCTGAGCAAGCCGAACAAGCTCTTTCAGAGTTAGTATAATTCTATTTTGTAAAATTGATAACGATAAATATAATATGAAAAAATACGAACTTTTAGGCAATAAGCCTACTCGCCATGGTTTTGGTGAAGGATTAGTAGCTCTTGGCGAAAAGCATGATAACGTAGTTGTGCTTGGTGGTGATATCACCGGCTCTGTAATGACTTCACTTTTCAAGGACAAGTTTCCTGAAAGATTTTTCTCTTTAGGCATTGCCGAACAGAACGCAACAACAGTTGCTGCCGGCATGGCATTGTCTGGAAAAATTCCTTTTTTCTCAAGCTATAGTGCATTTGCAGCATTTCGAAATGCCGACCAGTTGCGTGTTTCTGTATGCTACAACAACGCAAATGTAAAAATTGGCGGTGGTCACTCAGGTATCACAGTTGGTCCTGATGGTGCAACTCACCAATCTTTGGAAGAAGTTGCATTGCTCAGAGCTTTGCCTAATATGACATTGGTTGTTCCTGCGGACTTTGAAGAAGCTAAAAAAGCAACAATAGCTGTAGGTGAGATGTTTGGTCCTGCATATATAAGATTTGGAAGACCAAATGTGCCGATGTTTACTGATGAAAATTCTGAATTTGTAATCGGTAAAGCTAATGTTTTGACTGAAGGTAATGATGTAGCTATCGTAGCTGCCGGTCTTATGGTTTGGGAAGCTCTTCTTGCTGCTGAGCAGTTGGAGAAAAACCATGGAATCAAAGCACGAGTAATCAATAATCACACTATCAAGCCTATCGATATAGAAACTATTACAATAGCCGCAAGAGAATGTGGCGCAATTGTTACTGCAGAAGAACATCAGGTTTATGGTGGTCTTGGTGGTGCTGTCGCAGAAGTAGTTGTAAAAAATGCTCCTGTACCTATGGAATTTGTAGGTATGCCTGACATCTTTGGTGCAAGCGGTGAACCTGAAGAATTATTAGAAAAATTTGGTTTCACCTGGAAAGCTATTTATGCATCTGCACTAAAAGCAATAGAAAGAAAAGAAAAATCGACTAACGACATTAGAAAAGTTACTGATATTCCAAAATATTTTGAAAATATGTAAAAAAATCAGTAATTTTTAGAAGGTTTGGCTGTCAGTTTAGCATCGCTGTTGTCGCAGTTTTGTTATTAGTGACAGCCTTTTGTTTATAAAATTACGAGGATACACAATGCGAAAAATGCTACTTTCTTTCGGATTAATATTATCTTTATTGATAGCCTGCTCTACAGAATCAACGATAGGTAGTGAGGTAGAGGTCAGAAAAATGACTATGCAGGGAGAGTATTATCCTGCTGACATTGATTCTTTGTCTAATCTGATAGATAGATTTGCCGATACTACAACTATGGGCACTAACGGTATGCAGGGCTATTTCCTGCATTATATAAGCGTTCCTCATGGCAAAATGGATTTTACTTTCCAGAATGCTAAAGATGCCCTTAGATCTATCACCGGATATGATTTTGAAACATTTATTTTTATTGCTGACTGCAACAAAGACGAAAATCTTAGTGATTTTAATATCTATGCCGGCTCAGGCTACGAATCTATGTATGGTACGATTCATACTGATACTGTACTTCAAAATATTCTTGGCAAAAAATTTCCGGATAATTTTAATACAGAGTTCCAAAACAATCAGAAATACAACAGATTCGAACCTTATGTGAATTTGATAGGCAAGTTAGTACCTCATAAAAAAATATTACCAATTATTGTCGGTAAAACTGATAATTACACTATTGCTAATCTTGCAAAAGAAATCAATCAAGCTATTATTGATACTAAAAAGAATGTATTGACTGTATTGGTTACTAATTTGTCAGAAGGCATCAAACACACTGAAGCTCGCGAAAAAGATGTGCCATTGATTCAGACCTTAGAAGAAGGAAACAGTTTTGATTTATTCCGTAGAAATCTTAAAGACTACGACAATGAATTGAAGGCTTACAGACTTGCTACTGCTTTGGCTAATTATGGCGGAGCTAATATCATGATGCCATATCTTTACAATACATCTTTTAACGTCTATGAACAAGCGGCAGAGTTTAAAAATGTGAAAGCGTATTTGTCTTCCATTTGCTACAGAGATCCGCAACTTGCTTATTATGCTTTTTCTCCTTTGAAATCTATGACTGATATGAATGAATTTGCAGACTCAGTCGAAGCCTCATTCAAATTAGGTCTAAAAGGACAGAATTTGAGTAATATTACTATTGTAACAAAAGCGTTTTTAAAATCTTATCCTGCTTATTTTGCAGCATGGGATAATGGAGAACTTGTTGCATCCAACGGCAACTTAAGCGGTGGGTTGAATCTAATGTATAACGGAAAGAAAAGTGCTTACGATGCGGGACTAAACAATCCGAAAGCTAAAGAGCTTTTAGAAAAATATGACAAGTTGCATATCCAGATGCTTATTTGCAATTTTCCTGTTCTAATTACATCATTCCCAAAAGAAGGTAAGTTCAGCAAAGTAGGATTTGGTGTGAAGACAGATGACAAAGAGATAGCCATTATTCCGGGAATAGATTTTGATCCAAAATTGCCTGCAGTAGAAATAGAAAAGATATTATACAAAAAAGCAGGCATCAGCAAAGATGATAAGCATCTGCTTTATAGCTTTAGTATCTTTATTTTAGAGAAAAACTCTCCTAATGAATAGGAAACATATAGTGATAGAAATAAAAATTATAGACAAGATACAAATAGAAGAAGATATACTTAAGCTCATCGGTGAAATTGCCGATGAGCTTAAAGTTGAAGTTTATGCTGTCGGTGGGTACGTACGCGATTACTATTTGGACAGAGAACGAACTGATATAGATTGTACGGTAGTCGGTGATGCAATACAATTTGCCCGGGCAGTTGCGAGTAAAACCAACTCAAAAGCCGTGATTTACGAAAGATTTAGAACTGCTTTGGTACCTATTGGAAAGTTTCACTGCGAATTTGTAGGGACTCGAAAAGAAGAGTATCTTCCTGACTCGAGAAAACCTATTGTAGCAGAAGGGACTTTGCTGGACGATTTAAAAAGAAGAGATTTTACATGCAATGCATTGGCTGTATGTATCAATTATTCAAGATTGGGTGAAGTAATCGATGCCTTTTCAGGTTTGGAAGACTTAAAAGCAGGACTGCTTAAAACTCCCTTGGAACCGGAAATAACTTACTCCGATGATCCTCTAAGGATGATGAGAGCAGCAAGGTTTGCTTCGCAGTTGAACTTTGAGATTGATAAAGCTTCGCTGGAAGCAATATCAAAAATGGCAGACAGGATAAAAATTATTTCACAGGAGAGGATAAGCGAAGAGTTCCTCAAAATAATGAAATCGCCGAAGCCATCAGTTGGTATTGACATATTATACAAAACCGGCTTATTGCAGTATGTATTCCCTGAGATTCATAACCTTGCCGGTGTTGACATAGTAGAAGGTAATGAAAAAGCTTACGGACACAAAGATGTTTATCTTCATACTTTGAAAGTATTAGATAACATTGCTCCCTTTACAGATAACGTTTGGTTGAGACTTGCTACGCTTTTGCATGATGTGGCAAAACCTGCCACCAAAAAGTTTATCAAAGGAACCGGTTGGACTTTTCACGGGCATGAAGAGATTGGAGCAAGATGGATAAAAAAAATATTTAAAAGGATGAAATTGCCATTTGAATATATGCCGTACGTAGAAAAATTAGTCAGATTGCACCAACGTCCAATGGTTTTAGTAGATGACGGAGTTACCGACTCTGCTGTTCGTAGATTAGCTGTTGCCGCCGACGAAGCATTAGAAGATTTGTTTATGCTTTGCAGGGCAGATATAACAACTAAAAACGAGCATAAAGAAAAGAAATATTTACAAAACTACGAAGTAGTTTTCCAAAAAATACTTGAAGTGCAGGAAAAGGATAAACTGCGTGCTTTTCAGTCTCCTGTCAGGGGCGAGGAGATTATGGAATATTGCAGCTTAGAACCTTCTCGTGCGGTTGGAATTATCAAACATAATATAGAAGAAGCTATACTCGAAGGTATAATTCCGAATGAATACGAAGATGCTAAGAAATACTTTGTAGATAATGTTGATAGCTGGCTGGCAGAGATGCCACCCGAATATCTCAATAGATCAGTGAAAAAGTAAAAAAAGAGGACTCTAAGTACTAAATACTTAGAGTTTTTTTTATGAAAATTTATTATATTATCCTGAATATGCAATACGAAGATGCTTTTCAAATGTATTGTCCTAAATATTATATTTTATTAGTTAGCGACAGTTGTGCTGAAAAGAAACAGTATTGCTTTTGATTTTAAAGGATAACAGTAACCGGATAAGATGAATTTTAATACAGAACAATTAATAGCTCTTAGCAAAGCCGATGGTGGCAGTCTTGGAGTTAGTAGCTTAGAAGAGGCTTATGATTTCTGCAGGAAAATTGCCCTTGGGCATTACGAAAATTTCCCTGTGGGGAGTGTATTGATACCTAAACATCTAAGAAACTATTTTTACTCGATTTATGCTTTTTCACGGCTTGCCGATGATCTTGGGGACGAACTGTCGATGGTCTCCAAGCCTCTTGCTTTAGAATCTTTAGAGCAATTGAATTTATTGGTTTTGAATTACAAGGCTGAAGATACCGGCAAAAAAAATCCTATAATGTATGCACTAAAGCATACAATGTATAAGAAAGAAATCCCAACGGAACCATTTGAAAAGCTAATTAGAGCGTTTAAACAAGATGTATTGTTTATACCACCTAAAACTATGGCTGATAACTACGAGTATTGCAAGTATTCAGCAAATCCTGTTGGAGAACTTGTTCTGAGGTTATTTGACAATTACAATGAGAAGACAGCGAAATATTCTGATTTAATTTGTACCGGACTGCAATTAGCCAATTTTTGGCAGGATATATCTGTGGACAGAAACAAGGGTAGAATCTATATTCCGTCTGTAATAATGGATAAATATGGTATCAAGCCGGAAAAATTATATGAAGCAGAACAATCGCAGGTTGACTTGTTAATCTCTGAGCTTTGCGAACATACAGAGCAGCTTTTTTCTGAAGGCAAAAACCTGCTTCCTTTAGTTAAAAATTACAGATTAAGACTGGAATTGATGCTTATAATTGAAGGTGGAAAACGAATTCTTCAAAAATCACAAAAATTAAAATCAAAATTGTTATCTTTACGTCCGAAACTTAGTAAAATCGATTTTCCGATTATACTTTTTGGGGCATTATTTAAGCATTAGGGCGAAGAAACAGATGGAAATAGTTACGCAGTTGCATTTGGCATATCATGAAAATGTACCACCACCGATAATAGAAAAATCTAATTTTCTATATTCATTCTCTTTCTTACCAAAAGAAGAAAGAGTAGCTATGCACTCAATTTACGCCTTTTGCAGCTACATAGACAGCATAGTTGACGAATCCCCTAATACTGACCCGAAAATCGTAGAAAAAAAGCTTAGAAGGCTCGAATGGTGGGAAAAAGAGTTAGAACTTATATACTCAGGTAATCTGGATAGTAAATATCTTAAACCATTCGAATATATTGTCAAACGATTTTCTATCCCTAAACAATATTTTATTACTTTAATAAAAGGATGCCGTACAGATTTGCTTCGCAACACTTATGACACTTTCGAAGATTTGAAAGAGTATTGCTATGGAGTGGCAAGTATTGTCGGTTTGATTAGTATTGAAATATTCGGTTATAAGTACGAAGAGACCAAAAATTATGCAATAAATTTGGGCTATGCACTTCAACTAACAAATATTATGAGAGACATAAAGGTGGATAAAGACAGGGGGTATTTCTATTTACCTCAGGAAGATTTAGATGCCTTTTCGTACTCTAGAGATGATATAATCAATGAAGTTTATAACGAAAACTTCGTGGAGCTGATGAGGTATCAGGCGAAAAGAGCCAGGCAGTATTATCACAATGCACGCACAATGCTTCGTCCGGATGAAAAACCAACGATAGTTGCCGCAGAGATAATGGATGCAATCTATTATAGATTGTTGGAAAAAATAGAGCTAAACGATTTTAATATTTATAAGAAAAAAATCAGAGTATCAAACGCTCACAAACTTATGACTGCTCTTAAGCACTGGCTTTCTGTCGGTATATTCATCTCGAGAATAAAAAAACATCCATAAAATACTTTTAGTTTTTTTCAGGTCTTTATTGCAGGATTTGCAGGTATGGAAAACAAAATTGAACAAGAAATAGTGTTTAATGCTCAAGAGTTAGAACAATTAGAGAAAATAAAAGCCAAATATCCTGAAACACAGGCAGCAATAATGCCTACTCTTTGGATGGCACAAAAGAAATTTGGTTGGTTATCCAAAGATGTTATGAAATATGTTGCTGAGCTATTAAATTTGTCATTTGCTCACGTTTATGGTGTAGCTACATTTTACACAATGTACTTCAAAAAGCCTATGGGGAAATACCATGTGCAGGTTTGTACAAATGTTTCTTGTATGTTGCGAGGTGGAGATGAGATATTTGTACACCTTAAAAATAAATTTGGCATTGGACATAACGAGCGAACTGACGACGGCATATTTTCTTTAGAAGAAGTTGAGTGCATGGGAGCATGTGGCGGAGCACCAATGATTGCTGTAAATGAAGATTTTCACGAAAATATGACTATTGAGCAGGTCGAAAGCCTGATAAATACCCTAAAATAGAAATTTTCCTGATTTTTTTCTGTAACTTTTTTCCTATTTAGGGTTTATATATATAAAGACCTTACACAAATTTGAAAATAGAAATGTTCAGATTATTTAAAATAGGAAAAGTCTCTTTTATACTAACTTTGGTATTTGTGATAGCAAATACTTTGAATGTTGCAACAAGTGGTCTGTTTGAATCATATCTTTCATCCGGATCACTTGATTTTTTTGCAGGTTCGGACTACTGGAAAGCAATTAGCTATTTACTTATTCAGCCGGACGTTGCTTCATTCTTCCTTGTCCTTTTTACATTTACTTTGATAAGTCCATTTTTAGAAAATCTACTCTCATCAAAATACTTTGCAAAACTGACTTTTATCTTTGCTCTGTTTCAGGGCATAGCTGTTCCTCTTTTCTTTTTTCTAATAAAAGATTATTCCAGCATTATTTCCGGTGCCGATGGTCTTGCTATCTTTGTACTCACGCTTTTCACTCTACTAAACCCCGGTTACTCAGTATCTGCCGGTAAATTGAATATAAAAACGCGTTTTTTGACAGTTACTACTATATTGACATGGCTTGCTGTAAAAACCCCATTATTGATAATGGGCAGCTGGTCATTGCTATTACCGACCCTTGTATTTGCAGTGTTGGGCGTAGCGGCAGGTGTAGTGTCTTATTTTGTTTTAAGAGAGGAACCAAAAGACGATATGTACATCAATTTTGATGACATAGACATTATTATGCCTAAAGTAGAAGAACTTAAACCTGCTTTGATAGCTAAAGAAATGAAGAACAACAAAGAGTCTTTAGACTATGAGCATCACGTAGAATATACAAATAATCCTCGCGAAGATGAAGAAAGTCTAAACACGATACTGGATAAAATCAATGAGTTTGGAAAGGATTCACTAACAGCAGATGAAATGAACTTCTTAAAAGAGTATTCAAGTCATTTATAAATAGAATATTTACTCCACATGGTTAAAGAGTCTCAGGTAAGTTTATTTTGCTATATCTGAGGCTCTTTGCTTATTATTGAGTAAACAGAGCCCTGTAAGGGCGGCAAGACTTCCCTTTACAAGTGATATAAATAAGAGATTGGTGTTACTTTTTCCATTTCTTTTTCTTTTTTTTGCGATAAAAAAGAAAAAGAAACGGAAACCAAAGAAAAAGAAAAAAGAACGCTTTGTCTCCTCTCCTCATCTAGTGTTTAAGCGTAAGAAGCACGTCTAATTAAGGAATTACTGAAAACAAATGTCTATATTATGGAGTGCGATGCAATATATAGGCAATACACGGACTAATTACTATGATATTAGATATATTTTTTCGACTAAATGATATTTATAAAGAATAAAATAGACAAACAGTTAGCTTCTTTTTGCAACAAACGCAAGTTTGTATTAGGGATCTGGGTTGATGTCAAGGACTTATGTCTTTACCTCGACTTAAATTCTCATCAGAAAATCAAGAAAGTTATCAGAGTTTTTATAGTTCTAATAACAAACCCGAAGTAACCAAGTCCGATTCTATATTACTTATTCTATGTTGTAGGGAAGAATGAATGTTTCGGTAAACTGATTGCCCGGCTTGGCTATAATACAAACAAAGTAATTGACATAAGGAGTGCCATCCTTTCTGAAAATTGCAGCACCACATTCTACCAATGTAGAATTCCATGCAAATGACGAATCAATGCCAAGCAGATGCTTTCTATGACCGAGCGATTCTACGCCTTTATCAATAATTAGTTGGTCAATAAATTGCTTCCCTGAATAATTTGTGGTCGAATTGGCTGCTAAGGATTCGAAGTAGTTGTTTTCGGGTTTCGTGAGCCATGCAGGACTCATGGGATATCCTGCTTTGTCCATATAATAATTTATGCCATATCCATTGTTATCAACATGAGCAAAATATCTATTGTCAGCCAAATCTTTAGCCTTATCTTCAGCAACCTTTTGTAAGACATCATTCCATTTTAGTTGATGTCTTGGCGTAACATAAGACAAATCAACACCAATACTTGTAGAAAACGCATTCGGGTTTTCTCTTACAAGATTCAGATATTCAAAAGCCGCAAATGCCTCTTCTTTGTCATAGATACCGGGTAAGCCCGGCTCTATCGGATCACTGTTGTAGTCTTTGCAGGAAAACAAAATAACTGATATAAATATCAGTAGTATTAGTCTGTAATATCTTGACATATTATTGAACTATACATTTTGTATTGTAAATTGTTTGTATTTTATTTGCACTTGCTTCCGCTTCTTCTAAGGTAGGGAAACCCCAAATTTTTACTCTATACACAGGCGAATGATTTTCCAAATAGCGTTCGTAATAAGCATTGTAACCATGGAATTCCCATTTTTCTACATTTTTGAGAGCCTCTGTTTCACTATCAGAAGTCTGAGCAATGATTTCATAAGGTAACAAATCAGGATCTAACCAACGCACTTCTACTCGTCTGTTATAATACTGCTGCCAAGGAGCCTGTTGCAAATAAAAAATAGGCTTGTTGCTTCCTTCCCAGCGAATTCTTATCTGTCCCGGGGCTACTCCCTTTTCTAAAAGCATTTTTCTAACATTTTGAGCTCTCACCCGCGAAAGATAAATATTTTGCTCTTCATTTCCTTCTATGGAAGAGTTTCCTATCAGCTCTACAGTCATTTCTTTGTTTTCTTTGAGAGCAGTGGCAAGCAAGGCAATATTATCAATAAAATCTTTTTGTATAGTGGTATCTTGCTTGTAGAAAGCAGCTAAAGCCTGATATTTAGGATATTGAGGTTCTGATTCGTTAATTACCTTAAAAACATCTGTAAGATTGCCTTCCTCGTTTTGGAATGCTACTTCAGTTTTTACGTTATTGCAATTAGGATTTACAAAAAGATTATCAGGAAGTTGGAAAGTAAAGTAGTGCTTCTGAGCAAACGCTATTTCAGTCAGAATTTTAGGAATAGCGTCTAAACTTTGATTGGTAAGTTGATAGTATCTACCACCGGTAGCATAACTTAAATACTTCAAACTAAATGATTCTATTGCGTTGCCTACTGAAATAATATACACAGGTATGTTGTTTTTCTTTGCCAATTCTACTGCGTCTTCAGTTTCGTAAATTATTGAAGAGTTGTCCGGAGAATAAGTAATTAAAACTACACATTTTTTATCCGCATTCGATTCTATTGCTTTTTGGAGGCTAACATAAGCCATTTTATTGAATGAATTAAATCCGTTTGAATTATCTATGTTGATATTTTCAAATGACTTAATAGCGTTTAGTTTAGATTGATTTTCAATTTTAGAATCAATATTTTGATTGAAAGTATAAAGAGAAAATATATCTTTGTTATCAAGTAATTGCAAAAATTCGGAAATATTAGGTACAAATTCTGAGTTCTTCCAAGCTGCTGCAGAATTTTCTAAGCCGAGAGTATAGTGAAGTGTCAGTGCTTCTGAAAAATGTTCCTCTTTAGGTTTAGCAAGTAAATCTCCTGCTATACCTGTTTTGCAGTATTGCAAGATAGAAGTAGGAGTAGAATTCTGTTTGTAATAGCCGGCAAGCAAGTTCCCGAAATTATCTAATAGGATTGCCTTAATATGTATATTTTCCAATCCTTTAGAATAATCAATGCCCATTACTTTAAATCGATTTGGTTTGGTTTTCCCGTTATAGTTTAGAATACCGGAAAAGTATTCAGTTTCGTAAAACGAAGGAAGGATAGTAAAATCTTCGCTTTGTTCAGCACCGGTCGCACTCATCTGAGACGTTTCCGGTTTCAGTTTAATATTCTCTAAATCTTGATGTTCAGTGTCATCTATGTTTTTAGTGTTGTTAGCTGTTTTGATCTCCTGAGTAGTTGCAGGAGTCAGCGTACTTTTATCTCCATCTACTATAATGTCCCATCGCAACGAATGTATAGTATCATTTCTAAATGCTTTAAAATCTAATGTCTTACTGCTGTTAGTTGAATAGTATATATTATCGTTGGCTTTGTAGCTTCCGGAGATACCTGCGATAGCAACGGAATCGCATCCGTCGATATCCCATTCTATGACTGCCTTTTCGCCTTTGCTAATCTCCGAATAGCCTTTGAAGTCTTTAACTTCAAAATTGCTTACAGAGGAGCATGCGCTAACTACTAAAGCAGAAACTAAAGTAAAATATATCTTCTTTGTGTTGGAAAACAACATAAACACTCCTGTTATGTATAGTTTCCTTAAAATAATAATAATAACTTATAAATTCACATCTTTTGTGAAAATAAAATGCCCTGTACTGTCTAAATCGACAAATATTTTGTCTCCTGAAGCAAATTCTGCTCCTAAAAGCTTGAATGCCAGTGGATCAGAAATGTATTTGAGTATAGCTCTTTTTAGAGGTCTGGCACCATAATTTATGTCATATCCAAGTTCGAGTAGTTTATCTAAAGCACCTTCGCTTAGTCTGATAGAAATAGATTTGTCAGCAAGCTTTTCTGTGAGTTTGTTTAGATGTAGCTTTGCTATCTCTTTGATTTCTTTGCTGTTTAAAGGTTTAAAAACAATAATATCGTCGATGCGGTTTATAAACTCAGGTCTCAACTTAGTTTTGAGCAGAGTCAGAATATCTGATTTTAGCTTTTCAAACAAATAATCATCGTATTTGTTATCAAAAAGATGCAGCTTTTCCTGTATCAACTCAGTGCCCATGTTTGAAGACATTATGATAATAGTATTTTTGAAATTCACAAGCCTACCCTTGCCGTCAGTAAGCCTACCATCGTCAAGGACTTGCAGTAAGACGTTAAAAACATCGGGATGGGCTTTTTCTATTTCATCTAAAAGAACAACTGAGTATGGTTTCCTTCTGACTGCTTCGGTTAGTTGTCCACCTTCATCGTAACCAACATAGCCCGGAGGTGCACCAATGAGACGAGATACTGAATGTTTTTCCATGTATTCGCTCATGTCAATTCTAATCATAGAGGACTGATCATCAAATAAAAATTCGGCTAAGGCACGTGCCATTTCAGTTTTGCCAACACCGGTAGTTCCGAGAAAAATAAATGAGCCTATCGGGCGGTTTTCATCAGAAAGTCCTGCCCTTGATCTTCTGAGAGCGTTAGAAACGGCATCAACTGCTTCGTTTTGACCAATAACTCGCTGATGTAGCTTTTCTTCCATGTGAAGTAGTTTGTGTATCTCAGTTTCCATCATCTTGCTTAGAGGAATACCTGTCCATTTAGCAATAACTTCAGCTATATCTTCTGTTTCAATTTCTTCTTTTAAGAGTTTTCCGTTTTGCTGGAGCTTGTGGAGTCTTTGGTTTGCAGATTCCAAGTCCTGTTCTAATTTGTGAATAGTTCCGTACCTAAGTTCTGCGACTTTTGCGAGATCTCCGATTTTTTCGTAGTTGTCTGCTTCAGACTTGACAGATTCAATATTTTGTTTTATAGCTCTAATCTGTTGGATCACAATTTTTTCGCTGTGCCATTTTTCAGTCAAATTGCTTTTTTTGGCTTCTAAATCTCTAATTTCCTGTTCAATATCTTCCAATCTTTTCAATGTGTTATTGATGTTAGTGTCCATTTTCCTGCCTATGCTTCATTGAACATATCCATTTTAACAAAATACGGAAAATTTTTAAAAATATTTGATTTTGAGCTAAAGCAAAGATAAAGCAAAAGAAAAATAGTAGGCATTAAAAATATTTTCACAGCTTATACTTTTATAAAGTGTCAAATGAAACAAAATAAGAATATGCTATAAAATTATATAGGTAGGTTTATCCATGAGTGTACTTTTAAATAAGAAAACTAAAGTGATAGTGCAGGGAATTACCGGTTCTGAAGGTACTTTCCATACATCTCAAATGTTAGAATACGGTACTCTGGTTGTGGGAGGTGTTACTCCCGGTAAAGGTGGAACAGAATACGAAGGTAAAGGCGAAGCAAAGTTTATCAAGCCCGTTCCTGTATTCAATACTGTTAAAGAAGCAGTAGAAAAAACAAAAGCAACAGCAAGTGTAATTTTTGTGCCCCCTGCATTTGCTGCAGATGCAATACTTGAAGCAATCGATGCAGAAATTAAGCTCATAATTGCGATTACAGAGGGTGTTCCTACCAAAGACATGATTACAGTCAATGCGGCACTAAAAGACTCAAAATCGGTCTTAATAGGGCCAAATTGCCCGGGTGTTATTACTCCGGGGGAAGCAAAAATTGGTATCATGCCCGGTTTTATCCATACACCGGGTAAAGTAGGTGTAGTTTCAAGAAGTGGCACATTGACTTATGAGGCAGTGAAACAACTTTCAGATCTTGGTATTGGTCAATCCACTTGTATTGGTATCGGAGGGGATCCGATTATCGGTACCCAGTTTATAGATGCTATTAAGCTGTTCAATAAAGATCCTGAGACCGAAGCCATTCTTATGATTGGTGAGATTGGAGGTAACGCTGAAGAAACTGCTGCTGAATATGTAAAACGGTATGTAGATAAACCTGTCATTGGTTTTATCGCGGGAAGAACAGCACCTCCGGGCAGAAGAATGGGACATGCCGGTGCAATTATAGCCGGTGGTAAAGGTACTGCTGACGATAAAATGAAGGCTATGAAAGATGCCGGAATTTTTGTAGTTGAGTCTCCTGCAGAATTAGGAAAAACTGTTCAAAAAGCCTTAAAGAAAAAGTCTAAGTAATTAGAAAATATAGAAAATAAAGTAGTATCCCGAAGTAGAGTAGGGGTACTATTTTTTTATATCTTCTTAAAAATAAATATGGAACTATATAGTCAATTAGCTATTAAAAATTCTCAAGTTTGAGACTTTTTTTATTTTATGTGTTATTTTTATATATTGGAGTTCTAATGGGAAATATTACATTAGCAATGATAAAACCTGATGCTGTCGAAGCAAATAATATAGGTCAGATAATTCAAAAATATACAGAAGCAGGTTTCAAAATTCGTGCAATGAAGATGACTAAACTCAGCGAAAAACAAGCTCAGGCATTTTATGCTGTCCACAAAGAGCGTTCGTTTTTCGATGACTTAGTGAAGTTTATGACACGAGGTAAAATAGTTGCTTTGTCATTAGAAAAAGAAAATGCTGTAGAGGATTATAGATTGCTGATAGGGGCTACAGACCCGGCAGAAGCAAAAGAAGGCACAATTAGAAAACTATTTGGCAAAAGTAAAGAAGAAAATGCAGTACATGGTTCGGATTCGGACGAAAATGCAATAATAGAAACTAATTTCTTCTTTTCAGCTTCTGAGATGGCAGAATTAGTATGTTGATAAATAAATATGTTGCGTGAAAAATATAAAACTATAAATAGTGAAATAATATACAGTAATCCTTATTGGGAATACAGATTAGACAAATATATTATGCCTTCAGGTCGTGATGGCTTTTATCACTATGTTCAATCAAGAGGTGCTACTTTGGTAGTGCCTCTTACTGCTTCTGGGAAATTGGTTTGCACCGTGCAGCATAGATACTTAAACCAAAAGTTAAGCATCGAATTCCCGGGGGGTGGCATCAAAGAAGGATTGCTTCCTATCGAAAACGCAAGGGAAGAATTAAAAGAGGAAACAGGCTACGAGGCTCAGTCTTTAGAAAAAATTGGTGAGTATAATCCTTTTAATGGCGTAACTAACGAAATTTGCAGTATTTTTGTTGCTAAAGATTTGCAACAGGGAACTCAGATTTTGGAAGAATCTGAAGAAATCCATATAATTGAGCTTACACAAAAAGAGTTTGTAGATAAAATTAGAACTAATGAAATATGGGACGGTATGACCTTAGCTGCTTGGAGTTTATTTTCCGCTAACTATTTGAAAGGAGGCTTATAATGAAAAAATTAGCTGTGTTATTTTTGAGTCTGTTTTTCTGTTTTTCTTTTTTAAGAGCTGAAGAAGAAATATTTTACATTTTGAAGCCTAACTTCAGAGTCGGTATTATCAATCTTTACAAAATGACTGAGGTAAACAATGTAAAGCGTTTACTCGAATCAGGTGATACTCTTAAATACAACAGAAAAATAGAATATTACTTTTCGCTTTATTGCCCGGCAAATCCTATTGACGGATTTTATGATTTAGATGTCTCTATGGATTCTTTGTCGTATTCTTTCTCTGATGGTACAATTTCAAAATCATATAAAACAATGGATCAGAAACCTGCACCATACTCGTTTCAGGATTTTGAAATGGTCGGGCCTACTGACGGCAAAAAGTTTACATTGACTTATTCTCCATACGGAGAAGTTGCAAAAGTCTCCGGCGAAATACTGGAAAAAGCTATAAAGATGTTAGACGACAAAGCATTTGGTATCAAAGATCCGGTGAGAAAGCAAATATGGTCTAATGCATATTCCTATGACCATTTGACTTACATTGCTGATGTTACTAAAAACTATTTTCCATTAGGCAAGATAGGCAGAGATTCTGTTTGGCAAAATCCGATTTCACTTGATTTGAACAGAGTATATTTTGCGGACACATTGAAAGCAAGAATAGACAAAATTTCAAACGAAAAATATATCCTCCGTGCAAATTTAGACTCTTTAAAAGCAATTTCAGGAATTTCGATGCTTTATGATATCAAAGATCCTGTGCAGGTAATTGAGTCCGAAGGGAAAGGCATCTTAGATTTTGAATTTTCACCTGCAGGAGTCATCAATTACATCAATGGAGAATTTTCTACGAAAGTAAAGTATAAACACAAAACAAAAGAAATAATTGAATTTACCGATACAAAGCTAAATTGGGAATTATTGAACCGACTTACTTATTAGAAAATCTCGGAAAAAAGTATAAAAAAAAACTACCATGTAATCTCTACAAGGTAGTTTTTTTTTTGAAATATACACAATTGGAATTAAGGCACTGCTAATCCACTTCTTCCCAAGGCAAGTTGACTTTAATCGCCATCGCTTTGGGTATAGAGCTGATGATGGCAGGATTGAGAGCTTTAGTCAGAAATAGAGAAATTCCGGGTTGCTTAGATTCCGGAGCTTCAGCCCAGCTGACGTAAACTCCTATGTGCTGAAACGCTTGGATAGCAAGCTCAGCTTTGTTTGATTTTAAGTGCGCACCAATATTTCCATAACCAACGCTAAGGAATTTAGTGTTATTACCGGCACCGGTCCATATTACAAAAACGCCTTCTGAGCCTTGAAGATATTCATGATTCAAATCAAGTTTAAATAAATTACACCATTGATTGCCTTTACATTTAAACCATTCTAAAGTCATACTAATATCCTTATAATTTTTACTTATTTACAAAATAAGAAATACCGCAAATTGCTGCAGTTTCGGCTCTTAGTCGCCTATTGCCTAATTTCCAGACTGTTGG
Source organism: Kapaibacterium sp. (SeqCode) (assembly GCA_963664875.1). GTDB lineage: Bacteria > Bacteroidota > Ignavibacteria > Kapaibacteriales > UBA2268 > JBFHIJ01. The sequence continues at coordinate 164,473 of OY761611.1, forward strand.
ATTGGCTGCTTTGATTGCAGATAATTCTTTGTCGGAAAATCCACCTTCCGGTCCTACTAATATTATATGCTCTACATTGGCAGCTATTTCAGCATTTTCGGGGTGAGTTCCGTCTTCGTCTAACAAAATAAAATTGATGTTATCTCTTAAATTTAATAACTGATTCAGTTTAATATTATTGTGAATTATTGGCAAATTTGAACGTTTGCATTGTTTAATTGCTGCAATTGCTTTTGCTTCGAGTCTTTCGTCGCCGAGTTTTAGCCTTTCGCTGTGGTCAGCATCTATTATATAAATAGCATAAACGCCAAGCTCTATTGCTTTTTCTATTGCAAATTCCAGTCTGTCCCTATTTGATAATCTTCCTATGGCTAATGAGTAGCTTATCGACGCCTCGCCCGAATTAAGAGAAAACGAAACCGGAGTCAGCTTATATTGATTTTTTGCGATGAGTTCTACTCGGCACTCGGCAGTGAGTCCTTTCCCGTTAGTTACAAGGATGTGCTCAGATTCGGAAAGTCGGAGTGCTTTCAAATGTTTGCTTTCTTCCACAGGTGGAGTGAAAGGAGCAAAAATTTCCTGAAGTTCTTTATAATAAATACATTCCATAAACATTAATACTATCGGTAGTTCAAAGGATTTTTATTATTTTTGATTATACGAATAATCGGAAGAATCATAATGGCTGCAAAGCAAACTCTGTTCCAAAAGTTAGTAAACGAAAAAAACTCGCACAATTACGACGAGAAAACCGGTCTAAAATACTCATGGCAATTAAGATTTTTGATACTATTAGTTACAGTGCTTTCCTGTAGCGTCTTTTTTGTTTTCCATTTAGAACAGGATATGAACAATCTGAATCAGTTTGCCGGGGTTGCCGGTTCCACTTGGTCTGAGCAAACTGTTGTTGCTGATTATTCTTTTCCGGTTTACAAGCCGGCGATAGAATATCAGAATGATATCAACAAAGCACTCAAATCAGTACCTTCAGTTTTTATTTTTGATAAAAACTCTTATAAAATAGCTAAAGACCATGTTTCTATGATATTGGGGCTATTGGAATCATACGACGAAGAATCAAACACAAGTATTCAGACTCCTTATCTGACTGAGAGCAATATACAATCTTTTATTTCCTTAAAAAAGAAGCAAAGGCTTAGCTTTTTATCAAAATGCAAAACTATTATCAATGAGTATATTGAGAAAACTTATAGCAATGGTTTTGTTGATATTGCTGTTTCAGGAATTAAGACAGACTATATTATTATTCAAACTGATGATAATCAAAGAAAAAATATCAAAACTTATACTCTTACAGATAACTCCACTTTGATGGATAAATATGAGAAAAACATTCTTGTTCGATTCGAATCGCAGACTCATGAGCTGCTTAAACAGCTCATATCAGAAAATATGAGACCTAATCTGCTTTATTCGTCGGATTTGACTGAAATATATAGAGAGAATGTCAAGAATTCGGTTGCCAGGACTTTAGGAGTTGTGAAAAAAGGTGAAGTAATCATCAATAAAAATGATTTGATTACAGAAAATCATATAGCTAAACTCAATTCCTACTATCTGTCTAATAAAATGAAAACAGAATCGAGTATTAGTATTACAAATATCCTTGGCTCAATAGGGCACTTCTTTACTATTTACACTGTGCTTTTGTTTTATCTGTTTTACATACGCAAGCGTATTTTTTACGATAACACACAGCTGACTATTATAAGTGTAATTTTAGTATTGACTTCTATGCTGGCTTGGGTTTCTATGGAGATACCGAGTTCGTTCCCTTTAGAATACCTAATTGTAGTGCCGGCATTTTCTATGCTTGCTGCAATTGTGTTTGATTCTCGAACAGGTTTTTATCTCACTGTAACCATTTCATTGCTTGTAGCAGGAATAAGAGGTGCGGATTATATTACCGGAGTAAGTTTGATGTTCGCCGGCACATTGGCGGCCTATACTGTAAAAGATATTCAAAACAGAACGCAGATGTTCCAATCCATATTCTTTATATTTTTAGGTTTTCTTGTGCCGATAACAGCTTTTAATCTTGAAAGATCAATGGATATGGACATCATGATTAAGCAGCTTATTTTGGCATCAGTCAATTCCGCTATATCGCCTCTTATTACTTTCGGTATGTTGATTTTGACTGAAAGATTATCAAATATTGCAACTGATCTGAGAATTCAGGAATTTGATTCTCTCAATCATCCCTTACTAAAAAAAATGAGCGATATTGCACCCGGAACTTATCAGCATACTCTTTCTGTTGCTACTCTTGCTGAAAGGTGTGCCGACGCTATTGGGGCTAATCCATTATTGACAAAAGTAGGAACTTACTATCACGATATTGGCAAAATGTCTAAAGCCGAATATTTTACTGAAAACCAGATGGATATTGGAAACAAACATGATATGCTTCCACCTAAAAAAAGTGCGCAAGCTATCAGAGATCACGTATCCGAAGGTATTTTGCTGGCTCGTCAATATAAGCTGCCAAAAAGATTGATAGATTTTATTCCTATGCATCATGGCACTACTCTGATTAAACACTTTTATGCGAAAGCACTCGAACAGGCTGCAGAGGGAGAAACTGTAGATCAAAGAGATTTTCGATATCCGGGGCCAAAGCCTGCTACAAAAGAATCTGCAATACTTATGATTTGCGATACTGCTGAAGCTATGTCGAGAATTCAAGTGAAAGACCACTCCGAATTAGAAAACATGATAAAGAATAATATCAAAGAGCGGTTGCTTGACGGTCAGTTCGATGAGTGCGACATAACTATGAAAGATTTGGATGTAATCAAAGAAACTATATTGAAAGATCTGATTTCCAGAGGTCATCAGAGAGTCAAATACAAAGAGATACCAAAAACTGAAGATGAACAAGAAACAAAATAAAGAAACGCTGCCTAAGCCATTTATTAGACAAATAAAGCAGTTTATCGAGTATGTTAGTCTCGAAAAGGGGCTATCGGAAAATACAATAGTCTCATATAAAAATGATTTGAACAATTTGGCACAGTTCTTATATTCTATGGAGCTGGAAACTTTTGAAAATGCAGTCAAGGAAGACTTGATTGCATTTCTTTTTTATATTGCAGATCTCGGGTTGTCAAATTCCACTCGGGCAAGATACCTTTCTACATTTCGTAGTTTTTTTAAGTATTTGCTTTCAGAGGGGTATATCAAGACAGACATAAGTGAAACTGTGGAAATGCCAAAGCCTAAACGCAAAATACCCGACACTTTATCCTATTTTGAAATAAACTCAATAATAAACGCCCCCGACACAGAGACTGAAGCCGGAATAAGGGACAGAGCTATGCTCGAAGTGCTTTATGCCTGTGGTCTAAGAGTTTCAGAGCTGCTAACGATACAAAGGAAAGATATTCTCACTGAGATGGAAATAGTCAGAGTAATCGGTAAAGGCTCGAAAGAAAGATTTGTACCAATCGGCAAAGCAGCTTTAGAGTGGCTAAATGCTTATTTGGTTCGGGTTAGACCACAAATAGCAGGCATAGCTTCGGCTGATGTAGTCTTTCTCAATCAACGAGGCAAACCAATGAGCAGAATGGGATTTTGGAAAATCCTTAAAAAATATACTGACCAATCCGGCATTTTAAAAAATGTACACCCTCACATTTTCCGCCATTCTTTTGCAACACATTTGCTGGAAGGAGGAGCTGATTTGCGTGCCGTACAGGAAATGCTGGGGCATTCTGATATATCAACAACCCAAATATATACACATATTGACAGAGAATACCTAAAAGAAGTGCATAAAACTTTTCATCCCAGATCCTAATCAAGCCGTGAGATTTGAACAAATTATGGCGGGGCAATTTCCGGAGGGAAAATTGGTCAATTTTTAGGGAATTGGGAATGTAAAATATTATTAGGATTATAAAGTGAGAAATTATTTATATTATATATTTGTCTTGCTTCTGATTTACACTGCCTGCGATCCTGTAAAAAAAGAAGATAGTAATGAAAGTAAAGTCAGAGCTATTGAGTATAAAAACATACATTCAATAGAAATCATGGATAGTTCTATGATAAATAATCAGCAAATAACTGATTTAAAAATGGTTGCTGTGAGAATTAGTATTGCAAGTTTTTGGGGTACATATGGTGCTTTATATTTTTCAGTTAATCAAGGGACATATCCATTTTTTAATGAAGTAAATGATATTGAAATTATTTTTAGTCGAGGCTGGTTTCCAACATATTATTTTGTCGGAATCAAATTAGACAGTGCAATAAATAGTGGTAAAGCATATATAATCTCATGGAAAAGCAAAGATAACATAATAGAATATGGCAAGTCAATAAACAAGGATAGTATAGATAAAGCAAAGTCGAAAATAAATTTTTTTGATCCTAGTAATGCGTTAATTAACGAATCTACTTATAGTGTAAAAACTAGTCTATCAAAAGAAATATTTTTGCAAATGTTCCCAAAATTCAATGGTGAATATGAGCATATAAATCCTGATACTCTGTTTTTCAATTCGAATTATGGAGTCGACAACTTAGACTTTTATTTAAGCATAAATTGTACTAATTATGTAATAACTAAATGGTCTGAGTATGAGACCTACAGAAGTTTTACGAGACATTAGGATAAACGTAAATATATTAATCAAAGAATCAAGCTCTGAATTTGCTTTTTCTTTTCAAACTAATTTACTTAATCTTCCATTTGGAAAGATAGCTCCTGCCATAGGTGGAGACAACGTCGTACGTAAAATAGATTATGGGCTGGGCTGGTTTACTACCATAGATCCACTGTGGGAGGAATACTACGCATTGTCACCGTACCATTATAGTATGAATAATCCGGTGAGTTTGGCAGATTATTATTCAATCTTTCCTTATTATTGACTATTGCCATCCGGCATTTGAAGTCAAGGTTAAGAAGGATTAGTCAGCAAATGGTGGGGCAATTTTCGGAGAGGAATTGGGAATTGTAAAACAATATTTGGAAAGTAAATGATGAAAAATTTTGCAATACTACTATTGTTGTTGATTTTTAATGCTTGCAATAAATCAGATAAAGTAATTGATATCCCTGATAAATATTACAATGTACCAGTGGAAATGCGATATAAAAATAAAATAGATCTAATGGATTATGAAGAGATTCATATATCTGATACAACTATAAGCAAAAATACTATAAAGAGCTACGAGGAACCAGATTTTAAAGTTTGTAAGATTGAGGATCGAAAAATTTCTGTTGATTATGAAATAGATGTTTCTGCAAATCAATATGTTACTGACAAAATATATTATATGTTTCTAACAAAAAAATCAAGTAAAATGTTTAAAAATAGTGATATAGAAATTTTGTTTACTAACACAGCCACAAATAAAAATGGAAATCCTGTCCCACTTAATACTTTGATTAGTATGCAACGTATTAATAACAAACTTCGGTCATTATTTGTCTCATGGTATCCAAAATTTAGCAATCAATTAGGTTGGGCTAGGAATTCAAGTGCCATAGATAAAAATACAGATTATGTTTTTTCAAATTTACCTTATGGCATTTTCAAAAAATATATCTACGATATTGATAGTTTGCACTATACGAATATTGAAGAAGACACCTTAAATGTAGATGATTTTTATTATCAAACTGAATTAGATTTTTATAGATCTATTCGAACTTCACAATTTGAATTGGGTGGAAATATTATATTCAACTTTCAATGGAAACACGAGTTGTTTTTAAAACAGAGCTGCAAAAAACAGTAAAAGAAATCTTAGATAATGAGGGTATCAAAGATGTTTCAAAGCATTTTAGATAAAGATATTTTGAATAGGAAGATTGAGGGATGTTTTATAGATGAATTTTATAATCGAATAAACCTAAACCTGAATACGGATCCTAAACATGGTGATATACCAACAACAATTTCTTTTTATGGTGTAATGAAATTTAGCCATAACAATAAATTAATATTTCTATCAGATCCAAAAATTAAAGACATAGGAAGTATTAACAATCAGGAAGCATTACTGTATCTGTCTGAGATGACTAATAAGAGTGTTACTGATATTAAAATAAATACTTACAATGATGTATCTTTGATTATAGATAAAATATTTCAATTAGATATTTTTTCTTTTAATATGCAGAATCCAAATTTATCAACAAGGTTAATATCTTATTTGCCACACATGAGTATCCTTACTTCTGAGTATCTCATATCATTTGATACGAATTATTGTACACTAAGAGAATACAAAGAAAAGAATAAAAGAAAGTCTATTTTTTAAATATCTAATAATGTAGAATCATGAGTAGCAATAAAAATCAAATAAAATATATGGTTGAAAAATCGCAGTGTATTAACTGCCATCTTATTCTAACAAAGATGCATAATATATACGAATTTGAATTTTCAACCCAATATAATAAATTGTTTATTCTTTCCATAAAATCTAGTGCTAGACTAATGAAGGATGGGGTAACAATTGGTACGAATCAATTTATTTATACAAAGAATTATATGCAAGTTATTGAGGATCGAATGCTACAAATTGAAATAAAACAGGAAAGTATGGATATTGAAGCATTCAGGTATAAAGAATTCTGTAAGTTGATAGGATTGAAAGTTATTAGTATAGAAATATTAGATTATATGCTTTGGATCTATTTTGAAAATAATTACAAAATAAATATATTTTTACATTCTGAGTTTGATCTTGAAGAGCATGAACAATATATAATATTAAAAATATAATATATCGTAATAAAGAAGCTGTGACTCATTAGTTTAAAATTGAGTCGCATTTTTCTTAGAAGTACTGAAAGACACCGAAAGCGAACTGGGCGACCACGGCGTACGTAAAATAGATTATGGGCTGGGCAGGTTTACTACTATAGATCTAAGGTCACTGCATTCGACTCATTTCATTCGCTCGATAACCGCGAGGGCAGCGAGTCGAAGTGTGGGTGCAATATAAAAGAATCTGTTTATTTTACACTACCATTTTGCACAATATAGTTTTATCCCTTCTGCATTTCTAATGGCATTGAAATTTTCATTTTGTAAATCAAATCATCTAACAAGTCAAATCTTGTCTCACCATTAAATTTTTCAGCAAAGCTCTTTATTGGTTCTTTGATGTCTTTTTCAAAGTCATCTAAGCAAGTGTCACAAATAGTAATCAAAACACTGAATAATATGTGGCTATTTGATATCTCAATAGCGATTGAGGCATGTATATTTTCTAAAAGAATATAAATAACAATCAAACGAACAATTATTTCTGTTGCCATAGGGGTGTTGAATGCAAGCTTTCCATCAATATCTTTGAATCTTACTACAATTTCTGAACTTTTTTCTATAGGTATTAAATATCGTAATAGTTTGCCCAAATCCAAATCCTTTGTAGTATATGGCAAACTGCAAAGTTGTTCAATAAGTTCATCTATCTGTTTGAGGTATCTCTTGTTAGGAGTTAGAGATTTTAGCATCATTAATCTTTTGATCAGGGTCAAAGAAACACCTTTAAGATAGTTATCTTTTTTTACTTCATTTGTATTTATCAAAAGATGTTTATATATTCCAAGCTGTTCGTTTCTTGAGTTACACAAAAAAAAGTCGTTTTGAATCAAGCTAATTATATGCTTCAAAAGAGATTTCTGCTTTTGAGTATAGTGTCTTTCAAATGTATCTTGCAGTGAGAGTACTGCAAAAATATGATTTGACTTATCAAAAATGGGATAACCTAAATAGTTGATTAGGTTAAACCTAATTCCGGCTGAGTTATTCCATTCTTCGGAAGCTATTGCATTTGGAACTTCCAAAGGAGACTCTTGATTTATAATAAACAGGGCATAATCCATTATAGATTCCGCTCTGAAATCTGTATCATTATTGGCATCGCAAGTATTAGAATGAACAAATAACTTCTCATTTGAATTGCTTCCAAAAATTGTCAAGCTTACGTATTGGACTGCAAAAAGCTCCGCAATCAGATCAACTGTGAGCTGCCATTTGTCTATCAATAATTTAGGGAATTCATTGTTCATTGCGTCACCGTCAGAATTTTGATAAAGTCAAAGTAAATATTGAACCTGAGTTAGGAGTACTTTCTAATCCAATTTCTGCATTAATACTTGTAGCTAACTTTTTGGCAACAGCAAGACCGACACCTGTTCCCGGTTTTAAACCAATTGATTCGTCTGATTTGAAAAAAGGAGTAAAAAGATTTTTAATATCGTCTTGTTTTATACCTATACCCGAATCCTTGACACTTATATGTAAGTATTTAGAATCTTCTCTGACAGACACAACTATTGCAGTATTCGTCGGAGAATATTTCATGGAATTGGTAATGAACTCACCAATAATCTGCGTAATACTTTTTTTGTCTGTCAGTATATTCAAATTAGACTCCAAGGGTTCATAAACAAATTTGAACCTGTCTAAGTTTATTATTCTATACTGCTCAACAATATCATTGATAAGCTGATTGATTTCTATTGGAACTAAAAATGGTTTATAATTGCCATCTAATATTTTTTGATAGTTTATCACATTTTCTATAAGATTAGTCAAAGCTTTAGCAGAAGACAATATCCTGTCAATATTTTTTGTCGCATCAGGGTCATTATGATTGTGATAGTACTTCAAAATTTCTGCAGAAGTTGAAATAGAGGTAATCGGAGTTTTATACTCATGAGAAATAATATTGATAAATTTTGACTGCATATCATTCAGTTTTTTTTCAATACTTAATGATTCCTCCAATTTTCTATATGCAGATTCTAATTCTTCAGTTCTTTCTTCCACTCTCAATTCAAGTTCGTTATTCAGTTCTAATAGCTGTTCTTCTGCTTTTATTTGCTCACTAATGTCTCGAGCGTTTGCGAAAATCAGACCTCTGTCTTTGACAAATTTGGAGTGCCATGAAAGCCATTTGTAGCTACCGTCTTTACATAAATATCTGTTTCTGAAATCAAAAACATCTATTCCGGAAAATAGTTTTTGCATCTCATGATTGGTCCTAGCTAAGTCGTCTTTGTGAACAAACTCTATAAAAGGTTTTGACATCAACTCAAGCAGACTCCACCCCAGGACTTTAGTCCACATTTCGTTTAGAGTAACAAAAGTACCATCGGAGTTGGATATAGAAACCAGCTCAATACTATTGCTAAAAAACAAAGAAATATCTTGCTCCAGTTGTTTCTTTTCAGTAATGTCAGAATGAGTGCCCAGCATTCTAATCGGTTTGCCTATTTCATCTCTTATGATTTTGCCTTTGGCAAGAATATGGACGTAATGTCCATCTTTGTGGCGCATAAGAAATTCAGGTTCATACTTATCAACTTTGCCTTCTAAGTATGCATTTAGCAAATCAATAACTAATGTTTTATCGTCCGGATGAATATTATCTGCCCAAGAGTTGTAATAGTTTGCTAATTCATTATCTGAATATCCAATGATGTTTTTCCAGCGTTTAGATAAAAACAACTCATTTGTGGTTAGATTCCAATCCCACACACCATCGTTTGTTCCATCTATTGTTAGAGTTAATCTTTCTTCTGATTCTTTCAACTCGTCGAGCAATCTATTATGTTCAGTTACATCACGCCACAAACCAATGATTGTAGGTTCTCCGTTATATACTGCATTGGAAAGTGAGACTTCTACAAGAATTTCTTCACCATTTTTTTTAATATGCATCCATTCAAAAATTTGATTGTGTCCTGAAATAGCTTTTTCAATAACACTTTTAGCTTTATCTATTGATTTTTGACCGTCAGGCTGATATTCCGGAGAGAAATCTTGAGGTGTCATATTGGACATCTCTTCACGAGTATATCCTATCATTTGCGTGATTTTGTGATTTATATCAATAAACTTCAAATCTCGCAAGAAAAAGATACCGTCATTTGCAAACTCAAAAAGTAATTTATAAAGTCTGGTAGCATTTTCTTTTTCGATTTCAAGTCCAATCTGGTCTGTAATATCTCTTGTTACTCCAAGGAAATACTTGAAATTTCCATTATCATCAAAAACAGTACTTACCTGCACATCTGTATGAATTATAGTACCATTTTTGTGAGGTTGACGCACTTTCATAAACACAGGAGCTTGTGAAGTAATTCCTTCCGCTATCATTTGACCTACTTTCGCAAGCTCGGACTGAATAAGCGGAATATCTTCAAAGTAAATGACTTCTTCAAAAGACTGTTTCATCACTTCTTCCGGAGTAAACCCTCTTATAAGTTCCACATTTGGACTAACATACAAAAATTTTCCACTTAGCTCCATAGTCCAAACTACATCTTTAGAGACTTTTGTGATCGTGTCATATAGTTCAGTGTTCTGTTTCAGTTTTTTATTGATATGAATCTTATCGGTTATGTCTGTCGCAAGACCTATAACACCAATTTGACTGCCGCTATCGTCAATATTAGGAGACATTGTAGATTCAAAAAACGTATCGCCAATCTGTAATATCTCTGTTGTAGTCTTTCCTTTTAAAGTAGTCTCATATTGTTTGAGAACACTTGGCATATCTTTATAAACGTCAAAAACCGAAAGCCCTACGACTTGATTTTGTTCAAGTCCCAGTGTTTCTAATCCTTTCCCAAGAGAAACCTGAAATATTCCGTTATTATCGATAACAAACAACACAACAGGTGATTGGGAAACAACTTTTTGTAAATTTGAATCAGTAAACATATTTTTATTTATTTTTGTAGAATAATTATATAAATCATCTTGTGAATGTAATGTATATACTATATCTAAACGAAGCTACAAATATAAGATTGGAAAATTTGATAATACATATAAAAAGTTGTGAAACTTCCATTGAATTTATTCGTAAGATAGTAAGAAAAATTGGGTCTTTTTATATCATAATGGAGAAATTATGAAACGATTTTTGCAATTAGCAGTTTTGTTGCTGCTTTTTGGCTTTGCTGCGGGTCAGGCAGACGTGCCAAAAGTTGACATAACTAATATGTCGAAAAAGTTACCGGTAGATCCTGATGTTAAAATCGGCAAACTTGATAACGGAATCACTTATTACATCAGAAAAAATCAAAAACCTGAAGAGTATGCGCACTTCCGCATCGTTTTTGCTGCCGGTGCAATTCAGGAAGATGACGACCAAAACGGTTTAGCTCACTTTACTGAGCACATGTGCTTCAATGGTACAAAAAACTTCCCAGAAAACAAACTTATTGAAGTTTTGCAAAAAGCTGGTGTTCGATTTGGTGCTGACTTAAATGCAAGTACCGGTTACGACCAAACTATGTACGAACTCCCAATTCCGTTGAATAACCCGGAGTTATTGGAAGATGCATTCCAAATCTTGGAAGATTGGTCACACAATGTACTTTTTGAAGGCAAAGATATTGACGATGAACGTGGCGTTATCATCAATGAATGGAGACAAAGAAACAATGCTGGAATGCGTTTAAATGACAAACATGCTCCAAAATTATTCTATGGCTCTAAATTTGCAAAAAGAAACGTTATTGGTGATACTGCAATTATTTTGAACTTTGAACACGATGTAATCAGAAGATTCTATAAAGATTGGTATCGTTCTGATTTGATGGCTGTAGTAGCTGTTGGTGATTTTGATGTTGCAGATATGGAAAAAAGAATCAAAAAATATTTCAGCAGAATCCAACCTGTAAAAAATCCTAGAAAACATGAGATTTATCCTGTTCCAAATCACAAAGAGACATTTGTTTCTATAGCATCAGATCCTGAGCTTACAACTGATCAGGTTGCAGTCTATATCAAACATGACAAAAAAGAAAGCGTTACCTATAATGACTATCGCGAAAGCTTGAAAGAGCAAATGATTAACTCTATGTTTGGCGATCGTTTCAGAGAAGTTACTCAAAAACCTGGTGCTCCTTTCTTAGGTGGAAGTGCTTTTTATACAGATTATCTCGGTGATAAATCTATGTTTATGGTTTCTGTTACAACTGAAGGCGGCAAATCTATGCAAGGTTTAGAAGGAGCCCTCGATGAAGTACACAGAGTGTTAAAACACGGTTTTACTGAATCAGAATTGAAAGTTGTGAAAAACGAAATTTTAGCAAATTACGAATCTTATTACAACGAAAGAAAAGGCACTCAACACAGATCTTACGTTGGCGAATATACTCGTAACTTTATTGACAAAGAAGCAATGCCCGGTATCGAATGGGAATATGGTTTTACTGCTGCAGTATTGCCAACTATTACTATAGACGAAATCAATCAGCTTGCTAAATCTTATTTTAGAAATGATAACACTGTGATTACTCTATCTTTGGTTGAAGGACATACATTCCCAACTGAAAATCAAGTATTAGCACTTTACAAAAATGCTGCAAACAAAGATTTAGCTCCTTATGAAGCTAAAGAAGTAGCAGATGTATTGTTCAACAGAAACGTTACCCCTGGTAAAATCGTTGCTACAAAAGAAAATAAAGAAGTAGGATTTACAGAATTTACACTTTCAAATGGTGCAAAAGTTGTTATCAAATCAACAGATTTCTCTGATGATGAAGTTCTTTTTGCAGCTAACTCTCGTGGTGGTGTTTCTTTAGCTAGTAAAGAAGATTATTTCACTTCTTCTGTTGCCGGACAATTCGTTCCAATGGGAGGTATTGCTGACTTTTCTATGATGGATTTACAGAAAGTACTTGCAGGTAAAAATGCAAGTGTAAGACCTATGATTTCTGAAATGAGTGAAGGCTTTAGAGGTCAATCTACTCAGAAAGATATTGAAACAATGCTTCAGTTGGTAAATCTTTACTTTACTCAACCACGTAAAGATGATATTATTTTCCAAGCTATTAAACAACAATTCTCTGGAATACTTGCTCAAAGAAGCAACAATCCTCAAAGTGCTTTCCAAGATACAATGGGATTGGTTATGTCAGGATACCACTATACAGCAACTCCACCAAGTGTTGAGTTATTAAATAGTGTTGACTACGACAAAGCAATCCAATTCTTTAAAGACAGATATGCAAATGCAGGCGACTTCACATTCTACTTTGTAGGAAATGTAGATGCTAACCAATTGAAACCAATGATCGAAAAATATATCGCTTCTCTTCCGGGCAACGATAAAAAAGAAAATTGGAAAGACATGGGCATCAAAACTCCAAGAGAAAAAATCACAAAACGCTTCAAAAATGGCAATGAAGACAGAACTATGGTTTACATGGCAATCACAGGTGATTTTGACTGGAGCCAAGAATCTCGCCATAGAATTCGCTCAATGGTAGAAGTATTAGACATCAGATTTACTCAGGAAATCAGAGAAAAATTGGGTGGTGTTTACTCTCCTGGTATTTGGGTAACTACTGAAAAATATCCTAATCCTGAATACAAAATCAATATCAACTTTGTGTGTGAACCTTCAAGAACTGATGAGTTAGTAGCAGCTTCTGAAAAATTATTGAACGAGATGAAATCTAATTTGGAAGAAGAATCTACTGATAAAGTCATCAAAGCTCAGTTAGGTGAAAGAGTAAGAGATATTAAAACAAATCAGTATTGGTTGAATTCTCTATCAAACGCTTATTTGAATGATGAGCCTGTTGATGGTGTTTTGACTTACGAAAAATATATCAATAATTTGACTGCAAAAGATGTACAAAAAGCAGCTCAAAAATATATTAACTTAGACCACTTGGTAAAAGTTATTATGGAACCTACTACAGTTAAAAACTAATTGAAGTAGAAGTATTTTCTTACAGGGGTTGCTCTTTATCTGAGAGTAACCTCTTTGTTTATAAAAAAGACATACCATTGATTTTACGTATATGCTGACCAAGTCAGTACAAACCACAAAGACTGTGGATTAATAGTACTTTTGTATTTCAATGATTATGCTTAAGTTAGTCTATTGTGTTAAGTGTTTGTTAAACTAATAGTTTCATACGCAAATGAAAAATTTATTTCTGTTGGTTTTTGCTGCGGGGCTCTTTATGATGGCTTGTAACAAAACTGAAAAAGTAGAAGCTCCTGCTTCTGACAATCCGTTCTTCACAGAATGGACAACGCCTTTTGCTACTCCTGATTTTTCTAAAATCAAGGACGAACATTACAGACCAGCCTTTATGAAAGGTATCGAAGAAAAAAGAGCTGATATTAAAGCAATTGTAGATAACAAAGAAGAACCTACTTTTGCAAATACTATCGAAGCTTTAGAAAAATCAGGACAACTTCTTGATCGAGTATCAAATGTCTTCTTTAATTTGCAAGGAGCCAATACTAATGATACTATAATTGCAGTTACTGAAGACTTGCTCCCTGAATTGACAGCACTTGGAAGCGAAACTACAATGAATGATGCTTTGTTCCAAAGAATCAAAAAATTGTATGATACAAAAGAATCTCTTGGCTTAAATAAAGAACAAGCTAAAGTACTTGAAAACTACTATAAATCGTTCACTCGTAACGGTGCGTTGCTTGATGCTGCACAGAAAGAAGAACTTAAAAAAATTGATGTTGAAATAAGCACTCTTACTAATAAATTTGGTAACAATGTCTTAGAAGAAACAAACAGATTCAAGATGGTTCTTGATAAAAAAGAAGATTTAGCAGGTCTTCCTCAGTCAGTAATTGATGCTGCTGCTGATGCTGCTAAAGCTGATGGCCAAGAGGGTAAATGGATGTTTACAATCCAAAAACCATCATTGATTCCTTTCCTTACTTACTCTTCTAACAGAGAGCTTAGACAAAAAATGTTTAACGCTTACACTCACATGGGCGATAACAATGATGAATTTGATAACAAAGAAATCGCTGTTAAAGTTGCAAATTTGAGAGTAAAAAGAGCTCACCTTCTTGGATATAAATCACACGCTGATTATATCTTGGAAGAAAACATGGCAAAAAACCCTGCAAAATTCTACGAATTAGCCGGTAAAATCTGGGAACCTGCAGTTGCTAATGCTAAAAAAGAAGTAGCTGAAATGCAAAAAATTATCGATGCAGAAGGTGGAAACTTCAAATTGGCTGCTTGGGACTGGTGGTACTATGCTGAAAAAGTAAGAAAAGAAAAATACGACTTAGACGAAGAAATGCTTAAGCCTTACTTCAAATTAGAAAATGTAAGAGATGGTGCTTTTACGCTTGCTAATAAACTTTATGGTATTACTTTTGAAAAACGCGACGATATTTCAATCTACCACCCTGAAGTTGAAGTATTTGAAGTAAAAGAAGCTGATGGTTCTCATATCGGTATTCTTTACACTGATTACTTCCCAAGAGCAAGCAAAAGAGGTGGAGCATGGATGAATGCTTACAGATCAAGAACAAACATGGGAGAATTGAAAACTCCAATTATTTGCAACGTTTGTAACTTTACTAAACCTGCTGGTGACAAACCATCATTGCTTACTTTCGAAGAAGTTACTACTTTATTTCATGAATTTGGTCACGCATTGCATGGCTTGCTTACTAAAGGTAACTATCCTTCAGTAACAGGTACTGCAGTTTCTCGCGACTTCGTAGAGTTACCTTCTCAGGTAATGGAAAACTGGTGTGCAGAACCGGAAATGTTGAAACTATATGCTAAACATTATGAAACCGGAGAAGTTATTCCTGATGAGTTAATCAAAAAAATTCAGGATGCAGGCAAATTCAACATGGGATTTGTAACAACTGAGTATATGTCAGCTGCTTTACTTGATATGGACTGGCACACTTGGACTGAACCTAAACAAGTTGAATGTAATGCTTTTGAAAAAGAATCTTTAGACAAACATAATATGATTGATGAAATCGTAGTTCGTTACAGATCTACATACTTCCGTCATATCTTCTCTGATCCAATTGGATATTCTGCAGGTTACTACGGATATATCTGGTGTGGTGTTCTTGATTCTGACGTGTTTGAAGCATTTAAAGAAACAAGCTTGTTTGATCAGGCTACTGCAACATCATTTAGAAAAAATATCTTAGAAAAAGGTGGAACTGAAGACGCTATGGATATGTATAAAGCATTCCGTGGACGTGAACCAATTGTAGAACCACTTCTTAAAAAACGTGGCTTATTATAAGCTATAATTGCTTAGATTTGAGGTGTGTTTCTTTATTGAGACACACCTTTTTTTATTTATATACATCGAGTAGGGTATAAACATGAATTGGGTGATTCTTATAATCGCAGGTTTGTTTGAGACAGGCTGGGCAATCGGATTGAAATATACTGAAGGGTTTACAAAGTTAGTTCCTTCTGTTTTAACAGCCGTCAGTATGGCAATAAGTGTATATTTACTTTCTGTAGCTCTCAAAGAAATTCCTATTGGAACAGGCTATGCTGTTTGGACCGGAATTGGTGCAGTTGGAACTGCCATTTTAGGGATGGTGTTATTTGATGAGTCAAGAGATATAGCAAGGATAATATGCATACTACTTATCGTATCGGGTATTATAGGACTGAAAATATTTTCAAAATAGCGAAGTTATCTAAAATATTTTGACTGAAAAAGAGTATAATTACTAATAGAACAATAAGCAAAAAATGACAATTATGAATTCAGTCAAACATATAGTTGAAGAAATATATAAGTTAGGAAATGAGATTACTGATAGAGAGCAATTTGACAACTTAGTATCAAATTTTCTCGCTCAGCATGAGATAGATATAAATGTTGAGAATACTAAGCTCCCTAATATTGGTTCTGAATTTAAGCTCCAATCAAAAGTATTTGACAGTGATGCTTTATCTCTTTTATCCATTGTTATTAATAATTGCAGAAATAATTTTGTCGAAGACAATTTCGTTTGGGTTGATAATATTCCTTTGCCCGCTGCTATAGTTGGGTTCGACACAAAGGAAATTGTATCAAGCAATAAATTATTTGATTGTATTGCTATTTCAAAAACAAAAAAACTGATGTGTTCGGAATCAGATAATCAAAAGCTATGTATAGATTGCCCTTTGTATAATCTCGACAAAGATACTAAAGCAACAGAAAATGGTACACACTTCTGCCGTCTTTTTCAATTTAGATTCAAATATTCAATTTTAAGCCACAAAAGTTCTAAATACATACTTTTTGTGTGTTTAGATAATATTGGTGACGAGGAAAGACTATTACTTACTCTAAAAGAATTGGAGTTTTTCTACTTTGCAGTGGACAGTAATATTCTGATTGAATATTATGACAGCGAGATGCATATTTTGCATGCTAATCAGTTGTTTTGCGACAAACTTGGCTACTCAGTAGGAGAGATAACTGGAAAAGGATATGATTTTTGTGATGCCTCTTACCATTCTAAGCAATTTCACAAAGACTTACTAAAAACCTGTAAACACCACAAGGTTTGGCAAGGTCTGATTAAGATCAAAGGAAGAAATAACGAGGAAATCTGGTTAGATAAAACCATAATACCTGCACCAGAGCACACGCAGATACCCTATGCTTATGTTGCTTTAAGCTACGATGTTACAACTCTAAAACAATCACAGAATGATTTGCTGCTGATGACACAAGTATTCGAGCAAAGCCCTGCCTCTATCATGATTACAGACGCAAAAGGATTTATTGAATATGTCAATCCTCATTTTGAAAAAATATCAGGATATAAGTCTGAAGAGATTGTAGGCAAAAAACCTTCATTTTTGAAATCAGGATATACTTCGGAAGAAGATTATAAAAATCTTTGGAGCAAAATAAAAAAAGGCGGAACTTGGCACGGTCAGTTTTGTAATAAGAAAAAAAACGGACAGCTGTTTTGGGAATTTGCTTCAATCGCACCTGTTAAAGATTTTAACGGCAAGATTACCAGTTATATCGCCTTAAAAGAAGATATTACCCAGCTAAAAAAATCCGAGCATATTTTAGAATCCAACAATGCTTTGATGACATCTGTTGTTGATTCTATTTCAGAAGGCATTCTTGCATTCGATATCACTGATCGAGTGAGTATGTTTAATAACAGATTCTTAGAACTTTTTGAACTGACCGGCAAAGAAGTAGAAAATCTCAAAAGAAAAGATTTGATAAGTCAACTTGGCAATTATTTTACCGATTCACAGGAATTTGATTTATTCATATCAAATGCGGAAAATTCACCTGAAATTGTACATTCTAAAATGTTTCAGTTAAATAACAACCGATATTTTGATTTTGCAATTCGACCTCAGAGCTCCTATAATCGTAATTATGGGATGATTTGGTCTTTCAACGATTACACTGCTATCCAATTTATACAGCGTCAGCTTATGAAAAACAATCAGGAATTGACTGACATTAATATAGAATTGGACAGAAAAACTCAAATACTTCAGAATACTATTCGAGAGTTGGAAATCCAGAAAAACATAGCAGAAACTGCGACTAAGGCTAAAAACGAATTTTTAGCAAACATGAGTCATGAAATCAGAACACCAATGAATTCGATACTCGGTTTTACGCAGATACTAAAAAATACTCTTAATGATTCGAAACACAAATTATTCCTTGACGCAATAGAAAGCAGCGGTAACAATTTGATGATACTTCTGAATGATTTGCTCGATTTGTCAAAAATTGAAGCAGGCAAGATGATTATCAAACAAAATAAAGTAAGTTTTGCAAGGCTTTCGAAAGAATTATATAACATATTTAGATTAGAAGCTCAAAGAAAAGGGATTGACTTTGAAATTAAATTATCAGAAGAATTGCCGAGCAATATAATTATTGACGAAATCAGGTTAAGACAGATATTATTCAATATTGTAGGCAATGCAATAAAATTCACCTCAAAGGGTGCAGTTCTTTTGGATATTTCTGGGAGTATCTTGAGTGATAAAAAATTAGATTTGACATTCAAAGTTATTGATACCGGTGTTGGTATCGAAGACTCTCTTCAGGAGACTATATTTGATTTGTTTTATCATAAAACAACCGAGCCTCAGGATGTTGCATTAGGGACCGGCTTAGGTTTGGCAATCAGCAGAAAACTTTCGCATCTGATGAACGGGAATATTACTCTGAAGTCAAAACTTGGGGAAGGAAGCAGTTTCTATGTCAAGCTCAATGATATAGAATATTATTCGGAAGAAGTTCCGGAAGATTGTTGTAATGCGGAAGAGATTGCATATTTCAACAATCTTATAAAAGTCTTAGTGGTTGACGATGTTATGCTTAACAGAAAACTTGTTTCAGAGTTTTTAGCCGACAAAAATTGTCAGATTTTTGAAGCTGAATCCGGCGATGCAGCTATCGAGATAGCAAAACAAGAGAAACCGGATATTGTCTTTATGGATATCAAAATGCCACAAATGAGTGGAATCGAAGCAACAACAAAGCTAAGGGAGATGTATGCTGATATTATTATTGTTGCAATTACTGCTTCAGTGACTTATTCTGCTCAGGAATTCAAAGAATTGACTTTTAACGATTTTATTCTCAAGCCTTTAGAACAAAATGAGCTTTTAAGAGCTATTGTTACAAATTTGAAAATAAAAGAATTTGAGAAAAAGAAAACTAAGCAAATCAAGAATAAACAATTAGAGTTTTCTAAACTGCATAATTCTAAAGATTTTTTTGCTAATTTGGAAGAAGCTTATAAATTATGGACAAGCATAGAAAAAAGCAAAAAAATCAGCGACATCAAACAGTGGGTTTATGCGATGAATGAAACTGCAAAGTTGCATGAGTGCAAAATTTTAGCTGACTACTGCCAAAAATTGAGTAACTCACTGGAAGATTTTGATTTTGTGCAATTACCAAAATATTTAGCTGAATTTCCGGATTTATATCAGAAAATTACTAATTCTTAGAGAAAAATATTATGACTGAATCAAAGAAGCCATTAGTATTAGTTGTAGATGATATGCCTCGAAACCTTCAGATATTAAGCACTTTGCTTGATAACGAAGGGTTTGATATTACATTTGCTAATAATGGAAAGCAGGCAATTGAAGTAGCACAAAGTGCTGAGCCTGATTTGATTCTGTTGGATGTCATGATGCCTGAAATGAATGGGTTCGAAGCTTGCAGAATAATGAAAAGCATGGATGCTACTAAAGATATACCTATTATCTTTATTACCGGAAGATCTAACACAGAAGACATAGTAGAAGGTTTCAAATCAGGGGCAGTTGACTATGTAACCAAACCATTTAACACAGTTGAAATGGTAAGTAGAATCAGGACTCATCTAGAACTGAAATTTTCTAAAGATATTGTTATAGCTTCAAATAAAAAATTGGAAGAATACAGAAATGAGTTAGAACAAGTCATTCGCTCTAAAGACAAGTTCTTTTCTATAATTGCTCACGATTTGAGAGGTCCTTTCAGTGGTTTTATTGGGCTGACTTCCATGCTTATGGAAGATTTCGAAGAGCTTGGAAAAGAAGATATTGTTCAGATTTCGGGGTCACTAAATAGCTCTGCAAAACATCTCTATGAACTACTTGAAAATTTATTGGATTGGTCACGCTCTCAGATGGGCAAAATGGACTACAACCCTATAAATACAGATTTATATCAAAATGTAACAAAAGTATTCTCCTTGTTGGAAGCAAAATCGAAAGAAAAAAATATCAGCTTAGAGACTTCAATAACAATAAATACGTATGCTTATGCTGACAATAATATGCTAAACACGATTTTGCGTAACTTGATTTCTAATGCTATCAAATTTACCTACTCTGGAGGTAAAATTTCTATTGATTCTGTTGCTTCTGACGATTTTGTAAAAGTATCTGTTGCAGATACAGGAACAGGTATGACAGAAGATGCAATGGAGAAAATATTTAGAATTGATACCAAATACACAACACCCGGAACAAATGAAGAGAAAGGTACAGGTTTAGGACTTATTTTATGTAAAGAGTTAGTAGAAAAGCAGGGCGGAGAAATTTCTGTTTCAAGTGAATTAGACAAAGGTACAATTTTTACTTTTACCTTACCTGTTCCGAGATAAATGCAATTTATCAGAATATAGGCAATTAAATGCCTGTATTATCTTCGATTCTTACTTGCCATTTTTTTTTGATTACTTTTCCCACAAAGAGGAAAAAGTATCAAATATTTCCTACTATTATAGTAATTTTAAGGGTTTGTATAATCCAAAAATTAAACAGATTATTTCGACTCTTGAAAAGCGAGAATCAATTTACTTTAAAAGCAAAAATATTATTAGTATTTATAAAATAGAGGGATTTTGATGAAAAAACTAATCAGCTTGTTTGTTCTTGCTGTTGTATGTTTTGCTTCTTATGCAACTTTGGATGCTGCAAGGAACTTCACAGCAAAAGACTTGATGTCGCTCAAGCGCATAGGAGAGGGGCAAGTTTCCCCGGATGGTAAATGGGTACTGTATAGTCTTAAAACGCCTGCTCTAAGCGAAAATAAATTCTATACAGATTTGTATGCAGTCAAAATGGATGGTTCGGAAACTTTGCAGGTTACTACTGATAAAGCTGCTGATTTCAATGGAGTATGGTCTCCGGACGGCAAAAAAATTGCGTTCCTTTCTACAAGAACAGGAGCACCTCAGATTTTTGTAAAAGATTTTCCGAACGGAACTGCAAAGCAAATAACAAACATAGAAACAGGCGTTTCAAATATGGCTTGGTCTCCAAAAGGAAATTTCTTCTCATTTACTTCAGAAGTAAAGTTGGATAAAACTCCGCAAGAGAAATACCCTGAATACAGCAAAGCAGATGTTAGAATATACGATGATTTACCTGTACGTCACTGGTCGGAATGGATTGATGAAAGCTACAGCCATTTATTTGTTATATCTGCAAACGGTGGAAATGCAAAAGATTTGACTGAAGGCATGAGATATGATACTCCTTTGAAGCCTTTTGGTGGTGGTGAAGAAATAGCTTGGTCACCTGATGAAAAAGAGCTTTGCTACACTATGAAAATTGTACCTCAGTTTGAAATATCAACTGATTCACAGCTTTATACAGTGAACAGAGAGGGCGGAGAAGCTAAAAATATTACACCGAATATGCCGGGTTATGATAAAGCTCCGCTGTATTCTCCTGACGGCAAATGGATCGCCTTCCATAGCCAGGAAAGAGCAGGCTTCGAATCTGATAGAATTAGATTGATGCTTTATAATAGAGAAAACGGTAATATCACGGAACTATCCAAATCTTTAGATCAGTGGGTAGGAACAACAATTTGGGCTCCCGATAGCAAATCTTTATACTTTGACTGTCCTACTCAAGGTACGAAAAGAATATATAACATCAATCTTTCCGGCGAATGGAAAATATTGACTGAAGGTATGTATAACTACGGCGGCTCTCTTGCTATCACTCCTGATGGAAAAACATTAGTTTTCGGCAGAGAATCTATGCAAGAACCAAATGATTTGGTAACCATGCCTGCCGAAGGTGGTAAAGTAACTCAGATTACAGACGTAAATAAAGAAATGATGTCTGAGTTCAACAAAATCAAAATAGAAGAAAAATGGTTCACAGCTAAAGATGGTAAAAAAATCCACTCTTGGGTTGTTTATCCTCCTAACTTCGACCCAAATAAAAAATATCCTATGATTACGTATTTGCAGGGTGGACCTCAATCTATGCTTAGCCAGCAATTTCACTATAGATGGAATTGGTATCTCATGGCTTCACATGGCTATATCATAAATGTTGCTAACCGCAGAGGTGTACCGGGATTCGGACAAGATTGGAACGATGCTATCAGCAAAGATTGGGGCGGAATGCCTATGCAGGATTATTTGACAGTTACAGATGAGATGAATAAACTTCCGTTTGTTGACAAAAACAAAGTTGCTGCTATCGGTGCATCTGCAGGCGGTTACGCTGCATTCTGGATGGCTGGTAACCATCAGGGAAGATTTAAAGCATTATTAGCTCATTGTGGTGTGTTTAACTTAGAATCTATGTACGGCTCAACTGAAGAAATCTTCTTCCCTAATTGGGAAAACGGCGGACCTTACTGGGATAAAAAATATAAAGACTTCTATGATAATAATTCACCTCACAGATTTGCTGATAACTGGGACACTCCGATTATTATCTCTACAGGTGAGTATGATTTTAGAGTGCCTTATACTCAATCTTTAGAAGCATTTACAGTAGCACAACTCAAAGGCTTGCCTTCAAAATTATTAGTTTTCCCACAGGAAACACACTTTATTGCTAAGCCTCAAGAATACATTATCTGGGATGCTGAAGTATATAATTTCTTGGACAAATTCTGCAAATAATCATTTGCTTAATGGGATTATTGATTTGTGCCCGATGTGATTTTATCTTTGCATCGGGCTTTCTTTTTTAAGGATTTTCGCCAAATATTTGATTACTCATGTTCCGGGAGTTTCTTTCCGCAATAAGGACAATATTCAAAATGTGAAACTGATTTAGGTTCCACTTCAGATTCTGAGTTTGAAAGCTCGGTGTTTTTGTTTTGTAATTGTTCAACAAATCCTATACTTATAATCCCTGTTGGTATTGCTACAAGTCCAATTCCAAATAAAGCAGTAATTGCTGCAAGAAATTGCCCCCATCCGCTAATCGGAAAAACATCACCATAGCCAATAGTTGTCAGTGTTGCGACTGCCCACCAAATAGAATGGAAAATACTTCCAAATTTGTCAGGTTGAATGTCATGTTCTATTTCGTACATTAAAGTAGCTGATAAAATAAGGAGCAAGCTCGAACCGAACATGGTGATAATCAACTCTTCTTTTTTCTCTTTAAATACAGTGAAGAGTAGTTGAAGAGATTTAATGAATCTTGCTAATTTCAAAATTCTAAAAATTCTTAGAAGTCTCAGCATTCTCAGAAATCGTAAGTCGATTTTAACAAACATAGGGAGATAGAACGGCAAAATTGCCAGCAAATCTATAAGTCCGAAAAAAGAAAATACATACTTAATTCTTGCTTTTGTTTTGCTTAGATTCGGGTACATCAAATCCGCAATCCAAATTCTAATCAAATACTCTAAAGAGAAAACAGCAACAGAAAAATAATCAAAAGCTGTATAAAATACTTTGTATTCCAGATAATGCGATTCGATAGATTCGAGCATCATTGCTATTATATTCAGAACAATAAGTATAGTAATGAAATAATCGTCGATTACATGCCATCTGCTAGTCGAGCTGTCGTCAGTCAAGAAGATTTTGCCGATAAAATCTTTAGTCTTTCGCATATTTCCTCCATCAAAATATAACTTTGTTTGAATAAACAAATATAATGCCGAACTAAGTTCTTGAAATATATTCTATTATATTTGTGCCAAATTCAAATAATATGTATTTTGCAAAAAATGTGTACGTAAGGCATGAAAAATGAAATACATATTTAGCATTATCATACTGGCGTCAATTTTTGCAGTATTGGATTGTTCTGCCAATACTCAAACACAAGACACCAGCTATTGGACTAAGCAGGGAAATGTTAGTATAAACTTAAATCAACTTGCTTTAATCAATTGGGCTAAAGGAGGGGAAAGCTCTGTAGCTGCTACCGGCCTGCTAAACGCTCAGGCAAACTATAAAAAAGATAATGTGCAGTGGGATAATGTCCTTGATCTTCGCTACGGGCTGATGTCTTCAGAGCAGTACGACATTCGGAAGACTGACGATAAAATCGAAATTGAATCCAAAATTGGCTATAATGCTTTTGATAATGTGTTCTATACTGTCGATATGTCTTTTAATACACAGTTTTGGGATGGATATAAATATCCTGATGACTCTACTCTTGTTTCTACTTTTCTGTCGCCAGCATACCTAACTATGTCCACCGGGCTTGATTATAAAATAAATAGTGCTTTTTCGTTCTTTTTGTCTCCTTTTGCCGGACGCTTTATTTGGGTGAAAGATGACTCACTCGTAGCTAAAGGTGTATATTCTTTGGAACCAGGCGAGAATTTCAGAGCAGATTTTGGAGCAAAATTTACTGCAAGAGCTGAAAAGCAAATCATGGAAAATATAACAGTAAAATCCAAACTTGAGCTATTCAATAACTACACTGATAAAGATTTGAATAATAGATCAAATATTGACATAAACTGCGAATCGACTTTGCTTATGAAAGTAAATGATTACATAGCTGCCAATATTTTTTTGCACCTAATATATGACCACAACATAAATGTACCCCTGTTTGAACAGATAGACGGAGTTAAGACTAAGATTGGGGAGGGGCGTAGGCTTCAGGTAAAAGAAGTTCTTGGAGTCGGGTTTTCGTACAAATTATAGTAAGTATGATGTCAGATGCTAAATTCAAAGCAAATAGATTTTATAAAAACCAATTTAGAAATTCCTGCATCAGAGCTTGCATTAAGGCATAATCACGATGCAGAGTTTCGCTTAGCAGTTGCTCAAATCGCAGCACGACAGAAAATCAGAGATAAACTTCCAACATTTTATTCAAATTTAGAGCTTCTACTTCCTACTTCTATTCCATTAGAGCAGGCTTCTTCAGAACTAACCGCAAGGTATAAATCAGAAATTATTTCTTTTACAACTTCTGTTGATTTGACCGGTGGCTTGGGAATAGATAGTATTTATTTGGCAATGAGAGCTAAGAGTCACCACTATATAGAGCAAAATCAAGAACTATATAGTATATTTATGTCTAATCTATCAGAATTAGCAATTAATAACGTAGTCTGTATAAATGATGATAGTATAAAATGGATAAAAGAGCAGAATTCCATCCCTGATTTGATTTATCTTGACCCTGCGAGAAGAGGTAAAGGCGGAAATAAAACTTATTTCCTCGAAGATACCGAACCAAATCCGATAGAAATAATAAAAAATGTGAAGCATAATTACAAGTATGCTCTAATAAAAACATCTCCAATGCTCGATATTACCAAAGCAATATCGCAACTCGAAGAAGTAAGAGAAGTGCATATAGTATCTGTAAAAAATGAATGCAAGGAGTTATTGTTTTTGTTAGAAAAGGACTACATCGGCGATATTCGTTACCACACAGTAAATTTTGAAAACAATTCATCAAAAAAAGAGATTTTGTTTTTGGAAAACACAGGAACAATTCAATTCTCTGAGCCAAAAAAGTATATTTATGAAGCAAATGCATCAATCAATAAACTCGGATTTTGGAATAGTCTTGCTTCAAGGTATTCACTTTCTGCTTTGGATAGCAATACTCATATATTCACATCTGATAATTTGATAAGTGACTTTCCGGGAAGAATTTTTACCTTAGACTCAATAACAAAAATAAACAGGAAAGAAATAAGCAAAGCCATCCCATGTGGCAAGGCAAATATTTCAATCAAAAATGTGCCGATAGATATTAATATCTTAAAAAAGAAAACCGCCCTCACGGAAGGCGGTGATATGTTTTTATATGTCGTAAAATCAAAGTTTTTAGGTAATATCTGCTTGGTTTGCAGGAAAGCCTAAGCTAAAAAATCCGGTAGGTTCACCGGAATGCTTTTGGGCTCAGCAAGAGCTAATTCAATCAAATATTCAGCAGTTACATCTGTAAGCCAATCGAAGTTAATGTCTTTTAAAAATTCTTTGTCTGCATTTGGATTCGGATTTAGACAATCCATCACATAAATCTGACCATTTTTTACTGCAATCTCGATTGCATTAAAGTCAAATCCTAAAGATTTGCACAACCTAATGCAAACATCTGAAATTTCTGCTTTTAAACTTGCTTCAATATGAGGTTCTTCAGGAGAATATCTCAAATGCATAGGCTGTTCAGGGAAATAGGTCATAATTTTTGTATGCTTGAATCCGACTGTATAAACACGGAAGTAACTGTCATACTCTATAGCTTCCTGCACAATCATCAGTTTTTGACCGGTAAGATCATAAGTTGAAAAAAACTCGTTGGGGTTATAAACTTTATACGACGTAAACGCACCTGTCCCTAAATTAGGTTTAATAATACAAGGGAAGCCGACATAGTCGAAAACATAATCCCAATCCAGAGGATATTCGAGGTTTCTCATTGTTGCAGGACCGGTTCCTTCAGGCATTTCTTTACTTGGGATAATTGCAGTTTTAGGTACTTTGATGCCCAAATGTTGAGCTAATACTGCGTTGAAGAAATTGTCATCTGCACATTTCCAAAATGGGTTATTGACAATATGAGAGCCATGAAGAGCAGCGAGTTTCAATATGCTGCGATAATAAGGAACGGCATTTGAAACTCTGTCAAAAAGTACACTGTATCGGGGAAGCTGATCTATTCTTACAGCTCCGACAACTATAGATTCTGCTAATACTCGAGATGGAGCTAGAGTATTTATTTTTTCAATCAGCGTTTGCGGAAAATTCTTTTCATTGCCGAATAAAATGCCTATTTTTTTCATATCTCACCGCGATTAAGGAATAATTGTTGACTACAAATAAAAGCGAAATCAAATTTGCTGAAATTACTTATTTTGATATAGTATTTTTGACGTAGATAAACTAACAATCATTTGATACTATGAAAGATATTCTTATTAAAGTAGAAAATATCTCTATGGATTATTTAGGGCAAAATTTGTTCCATAATCTATCCTTTGAGCTAAAAAAAGGGGAAAAACTTGCAATAAAAGGTCCATCAGGTTGTGGGAAATCAACAATACTCAATATGCTTTGTGGATTTGAAAGACCAACTGCAGGCAATATTTTTATCTATGGACAAAATGTAGTTTCGCAAAGCGATATAGGAAGGAAGTATTGCTCATGGTTGCCTCAGGATTTGAATTTTGCTGATGATGATAAAGTTGAAGACATCATACTTTTCCCTTTTTCTTTTAAAGCAAATAAGCAAAAACAGATTGATTTGAAAATGATACAAGAACAATTTGACTTGTTGGGTCTTAAAAAGGAACTTCTGTCTAATAGATATATTGATTTGTCAGGAGGAGAAAAGCAAAGAGTAGGGATCCTGATTTGTAAGTTGTTAGATTCTGAAATAATGCTGCTTGATGAGCCGACCTCTGCTCTTGACCGTAGCTCTGTTGATAAAGTTATTGATTATTTGCTTAGAGACCACCATTTAACAATCGTATCTGTATCTCATGACGAAAGATGGTGCAGAGAATGTTCAAAAATTGTAGAGATAATCTAATGATTGATATTAGTTGGATAGATGTTCTTACGGTATCAGGGATATTGCTAATCCCAATATTTATATTGGCTTACTACAAAACCGGGCAACTTAAGACAATGGGGTGGTCGTTTTTAAGAATGACTTTACAGCTTTCGTTGGTAGGGTTTTATTTAGAATATATTTTTGAAATTGATTCTGTTGCTATCAATCTGGCATGGGTCTTTCTTATGATAATAGCTGCAGGATTCACAATTACCAAAAGAAGCGATATAAGCCTGTCGCGGTATTATCTTCCGGTTACTGCAGGCATTATTGTTAATGTCTTAATTAATGGTCTTGTATTCGCATTTTTTATATTTGAGGATAACACATTTTTTTCTGCAAGGTATATTATACCGGTCATGGGGATGGTAATAGGTAATACTTTGAATACTGCCATTGTTGCAATTAGAGCTTACTTTAGTTCTCTTAAAAAAGAACGGCAAAAGTATAGATATTATCTGATGCTCGGAGCGAGCGAAAATGAAGCATTATATAAGTTTAGTTCTGAAGCTATGAAGATAGCTTTTAGTCCTATGTTAGCTTCTGTTGCTACTATGGGACTAATATGGCTACCCGGCATGATGACAGGACAAATCTTAGGTGGAAGCAATCCACTTACTGCAATCAAGTATCAATTTTTGATAATGATAGCAATTTTTACCGGCAGTGTTATTACAGTAGCTGTAACATTGAATATTGCACAAACGATGCAAAATAAGCTATAGGCACACTAAAATATTCTTGACTTATATTCTTGGCCTAATTCTACAAGTTCATTCAAAATCATTGCAGTTGCTCCCCACAGAGGAACTGTATGATGAATATTCCAAAACGGGACATCTACTTTAATTCCGTCAAAATCCCATACTTCTTTCTTGTAATTGCTCGAATCAAAAAAAGAATCAAAATCTATTTCAAACACTTCTTCGACCTCGTCTTCACTCAAAACAACGGAGTAATTATTACTTATAAGTCCTACAATAGGAGTAATGACTGAATTGGAGGGAGGTACAAAAAGCGAAGAAAGTCTCCCTAATATTTTGACATTTGAATAAGGAATACCAACTTCTTCCTTTGTTTCTCTGAGGGCAGTCATTTCAGGTGTTTCACCTAAATCGGCTCTACCACCCGGAAAGCTAATCTGACCGCTATGATTTTTTAGTTTATTGCTTCTCAAAGTAAATAAAATTCGTAAATTGTTGCCATTACGAATTAAAGGTATTAGTACCGCACTGTTTTTTGCATTATAATCCGGTTTAAACTTCCGGAATGGTTTGCCATCAATAACAGGTGCCATTTTCAAATGCGCATTGTGAGCAGGTAATTCTTGACGTAACCTTTGTTCTAAAAAATTTTCAAAATCTATAAAATACATTGTACTCATCAGAAGAATTGATAATATGCAAAATAAAGATTTTTATTTAAGTGTTTATGAAATTGTTGCGAAAATTCCTGTTGGAAAAGTAACCAGCTATGGAGCTATTGCAAAAGCACTTGGAATCGGTATGTCTGCAAGGATGGTTGGATTTGCTCTAAACGCAGCCAAAGACCGTACAGATTTGCCTTGCCACAGGGTAGTAAATAGATTAGGTGAGCTAACAGGTAAACTCGCATTTCCGTATCCTACATTTATGCGTGAGCTTTTAGAGCAGGAAGGAATTTCATTTGTCGGAGAAGCCGTAGATATGAAAAAGCATTTTTGGGACGACTTCTCTATACCTGAGGAATGACTATTTTGAAAGTAGTACCTTTTCCGATACTGCTTTCAACTTCAATAGTACCATTGTGTCTATCAATAAACTCTTTCACCATAACAAGCCCAATACCTGTGCCTGATTCAGCACGAGTACCTTTTGTCGATATTTTTTGTCCCAAATCAAACAATTTATTTTTGATTGATTCCTCCATTCCTATACCGGTATCTGCGACAAAGATGACTAATTCATTTTTGTTCTTTAAAGCAGAAACAGAGACAAAACCACCGGAGTCAGTGAATTTTATAGAGTTTGAAACAAGATTTCTGATAATAGTACTAAGCATGTTCCGATCGGCAGAAATATAAAACTCGGGAGTTATTTCATTTTTAATAGTTAGACCTTTTTTCTTCGCATTTTCTTTGAATAGATATTCTATAGTTAAAGTAATTTCGTATAGGTCAACCAATTCCGGATTGAATTCCATTCGCCCTGTTTGCGAGCGTGCCCAATCAAGCAAATTATCTAAAAGTGACAGTAACTTTTCTGCAGATGAATATAAGTCATCAATAGAATCAGAAATCTCTTCCTGACTGAGCTCGTCCAATCGAAATTTAAGGAATGAAGTAATTCCATGGAATACGCTTAGCGGATTTTTCAAATCATGGGCAATAATCGAGAAGAATTTATCCTTAACAGAGTTCATTTGAGTTAGTCGCTGTTCTGATTGCAATAGCTTATCGTTCAGTTCCAGAGTTTTTGTTGCTTCATAAGCTATGTCGTTTCTTGCCTGATTGAGCTCTTCTATTAGATTTTCGAGTTCAGTTTGTTTGTTGCATTGTTCTGTGATATTAAACATTACAAGTATGTAACTTATTTGAGAATTTTTGTAAACAGGTCTTATATATATTTTATAGATTTCACTCATTAGGTTGATTTCGAAAACTCTAATTTCCTTATTATGTGCTGAATTGGAAAGAGCAAATATATGTTCTTTCATGTTATCCGGTAATTTGTAAAATTTGTTGCCATTCTTATCAAAAAGAGAAAATATTGTGTCAAATTGTAGATTTGCAAGTGTAACTTCAGCTGACGGTCCTATTTGAGCTACAGGACTTGGTATCGCGTTAAGTAGCTGAGCCAAAAACTGATTACTTGCTTCAATCTCCAGTTTATATCTCGCTTTTTCGTCTATATCACGAACAATAGCTAAAATATATGATTTGTCTTCGAGTGGGAGTAAACTTAAAGATACTTCTGCTTCGAAAATTTCACCGTTGAATCTCTTATGTTGCCATTGGAAATGCTGTTTAATTCCTTCTTTTGCAGCTCTGATTTTTTTAATTGCCATGGCTTTAGAAAGTTCACCGTCTGACTGTCTTTCGGGAGATAACTTGTAAGGTTCCTGTTTCAAAATTTGCTGTTTTGAGCAGGCAAATATTTCTAAAGTACGTTGATTGCAATCTACAAATTGGTTACCGTCCATAATAAATATTGCGTCGCCTGCGTGCTCAAAAAGGCTTCTATAGAGTATTTCATTTTCTTTAAGTTTCTTT
Organism: Kapaibacterium sp. (SeqCode); assembly: GCA_963664875.1. GTDB lineage: Bacteria > Bacteroidota > Ignavibacteria > Kapaibacteriales > UBA2268 > JBFHIJ01. Next base: position 195,800 of record OY761611.1, read on the forward strand.
TCTGTTCGTTTTCTTAGCGTAACATCTCTAAAAATAGACAGAATAGCTCCCTTGTTCTTATATAAAATATGAGTCAAGGACATCTCTATAAATTTAATATCACCCCAGCCTAAATCGAACTCTGTCTCAATGAAAGCAGAGGAGTCTATATCTTTTAGAACACTTTCGTTTATGTCAATAAATTCTGAGCTTGCTCTTTCAGAAATAAAATCTTGAAGGTTTTTGTCGAGGCAACTAATTTTGCTTCTTTCCAAAATTGAAGCTGCAGAATCATTGACAAATACTATCTGATTGTCAACACAAATCACAATCCCATCATTCGAGCGTTCTACAACCCTCTTATAATCAGATTGTAGGTTGGTCATCTCAGCATTCGATACTCTTAGATACTCCATTTCTAAAAGCAAAGATTCTGCCTTCGCTTTTAGATTCCTATACTTAAAATAATAGTAGTACAAGGCTATTACAATGCTGAAAAGCAATAAAAGCCACACTATTTGGAGTGGATCCAACTCTAATATTTTTTGTATTTCTATCATGCAAAAGTGGACGGATTAACTCGTATTTTAATTGCTACTAAAAATGTGGAAAACTCTGTTGAAAACCATGCAGGCATGTTGATAACTTGTGTAAAATAAACAATAGTAAATGAATAATTTAGAATATGTTTTTGAGTTATAGAAACTTAGACAAATACACAAGAAAAAACAACCCTGAATTGATCAGCCAAAAGTTTGCTAAAAAAAGCATTATTAAATACTTATAAGACCCAAATTACTAAACTTCTTTGTAAATTGTACGTTTAGACAGTTTAGAAAAACACTATATTTTTTTCAAATACACAGGTCAGTGTCATGCGTAATTTACAGATTACTCACAGCCTACTCAAAAGATTATCGATGCTTTTTGCTTTTATGGTGATTAGCACAGTAAGTCTTTTTAGCCAGGCTAATCCAATCAAATTTGTTGAGGAAGACTTGAGCAATGGTCTTCATGTTATTTACTCAATAGACAAAAGTGCTCCGGTAGTATCTACTGTGTTGCACTATAGAGTTGGCTCAAAAGATGAAAACCCAAATCTTACAGGCTTTGCTCACTTTTTTGAACACTTAATGTTCGAATCGACTGATGAAATACCAAGAGCAAGTATGGATAAATATATCCAGGAAGCCGGTGGTATTTTAAATGCTCATACTTCATTTGACGAAACAGTATATAAATTTACTGTTCCTTCTCACCAAATCAAGCTCGCTTTGTGGATAGAATCATCAAGGATGAGACAGCTACAGGTTGGTGAAATTGGTGTTGAAACACAGAGAGGTGTTGTTTTAGAAGAAAAGAAAAATAGAAACGATAACTCGCCTTATGGAACTTGGATGGAAAAAATGTTTTATAATGTCTTCAAAGGTGGCAATTACTCTTGGGTGCCAATCGGAGACGCAGAACATATTAAAAAAGCTACAATCGAAGATTTCCAAAAATTTTATAACAATTTTTATAAACCAAATAACGGTACTTTAGTTATTGTAGGTGATTTTGATCTCGAAGAAACAAAACAATATGTAAGAGCTTACTTTGGTCGCTACGAAAAAGGTGCAGATCCGGTACGCTCAGAATTTAAACTTCCACCGATGGATGGTCCTTACAGAGAAACTGTTGAAGATAACAAAGCTCAGCTTCCTGCTGCATTTATGGGACTTAGAGGTCCTAAAATGGGTGAACAGGATTACTATGCTCTTTCACTGTTAGGTGATATTTTGGGTGCTGGAGAATCTTCAAGATTTTACAGAGAATTAGTTGAAAAACAAATTGCTTTGCAGGCAGTTATGCAGCCTATGGCTTTAGAAAATGCCGGTATTATTTATATGGTAGGTATTCCTGCTCAAGGTAAAGAGCTAAAAGATGTGGAAGCTGCTATGATGGCAGAAATCCAAAAAGTTATTGATAACGGCGTTACAGATGAAGAATTCCAAAAAGCAAGAAACATCAAAGAAGCATCTTCTGTAAGTGGCAAAAAAGAAACTGAAGAAAAAGCTATGGCTTTAGCTCAGTACTATAGCTACTATGGCGATGCAAGCCTTATCAATAAAGAATTAGATAACTATATGAAAGTAACAAAAGCAGATATACAAAAAGTTGCTAAAAAATATCTTGGCACTCCAAATAGAGTTACTTTAGAATACATCCCTGCAAAAGGCGAATAGTTTTTCACTAAAATCAAAATAAAATAGGACTTCATAAAATGAAAAAAATTCTCAGTTTATTAGTTATGATATTTATGGCAGCTCAGATGATAGTTGCTCAGGATATCGATCCGACTAAAAGACCTGAACCTTTGAAAGGTAAAGATTTTAAATTCCCGGAATATACTACTAAAACACTTTCTAATGGTGTAAAAGTATTTATAATAGAAGACCACGAACAACCAACAATTTCATTCAGCCTTTTGATTCCTGGTGGCTCAGCTGTACAAGGGAAAAAAGCGGGTTTAGCTGATTTCATGACATCTCTGCTCACAAAAGGTACAAAAACGAAATCAGCCTTGGATATAGCCCAAAAAATGGATGGAATTGGTGCCGGAGTAGGGGCAGGTTCATCTGCTGACTACTTCACATTGTCCGGTGGTGGTCTTACGAAACACATTGATCCGATTTTAGAAGTTATGGCTGATGTTTTAATCAATCCTACTTTCCCTCAAGAAGAGTTCGATAAATTGTTACCTCAGTTTATTCAATCTCTAGAATCTGAAAAAGCAAATTCAGGAAGTATCGCTAGTGCTCTTACTAGAATTGCTTTGTATGGTGAGCATCATCCTTACGCAATCAAAGAAACAAAAGAGTCTTTGGAGTCTATCAAAATTGCTGACATCAAAGAACTTTACAGAACTTGGATGAAACCAAATAATGCTACAATGACTGTAATTGGTGATGTTAAAGCTGATGAAATCGTTAAAAAATTAGAAAATGCTTTCAAAAACTGGGAAAAAGGTTTTGTACCGGAAATCTTGATTCCAAAAGCACAACCAATGCCTAAAGGTGTATATTTTGTAAATCGTCCGGGTTCAGTGCAATCTTCCGTAATTGTTGCAACTCCTGCTATACCTTATGCACATGAAGATTATGATGCAGCAGATTTTGCATCAAGAATCATCGGTACAGGTTTTGGCGGTCGTTTGTTCCGTACTCTTAGAGAAACTCACTCATATACATATACTCCGTTCGGTTACATGACCGGAAGCAAATATGTAAATAGATTTGCATGTGGTGCTGATGTTCGTTCTTCTGTTACTGATTCTGCTATCGTAGTTATCAATGAACAATTGCAGGACTTATGCACTAACCCTGCAAGTGAAGAAGAGCTTACAAGATTGAAAAACTTCAGAGTAGGTACTTTCTTAATGGCTTTTGAAAGTGCAGGTACAATGGCTGGTCTTGTTCAAAGAGCAGATTTCATGGGTGTACCTATGAGCCGTTTCGAAAACTATCCTAAATTTATCATGGATTTAGCTCCTGAAAAAATCAGAGACGTTGCAAACAAATATATGAATCCCAAAGATGAGTATATCATTGTTGTAGGCGATCCTGAAGTAAAAGAAAAACTTGCAAAATTCGGAAAAATCTACGAATATGATTTAGACCTCAAACCGGTCAAAACTGAAACAGTTTCTATTAAACCGGAAGAACTTGTTGCAAATTATGTAAAAGCTCTTGGTGGACAGGATAAATTAGATGCTGTCAAATCTGTTAAAATGGTTGGCAAAACAACTCAGCAAGGTCCACAAGGTCCAATTACTATAAAATTGGAACAAGTTACTACTAAAGATAAAAAACAGTATTTATTGCAAGATGCAGGTATGTTTGGAAAAATGACTATTATGATGACAGATGGTCAAAAAGCATGGGAACCAAGCCGCACTGTTCGTGGTAAAATGGATGAAGTTCCAGCAGAAAAAGCAAAAGAAATGATTGACGGAGTAGAAATCTTTGACGCAGTTAACTTGGCAAAAAATATTGCAAATTTAACTGTCAAAGGCAAACAAGGTAATCAGATAGTAGTAGAAGAGCAAAATCCGGATGGTAAAAAATCTTACTACTATTTCAATGCTGAAACATATTTATTAGAAAAAACTGAGACAGCAACTGAAATGGGTAGTCAAACCATGGAAATGAAAAACTACAAAGACTTTGGTGGTATATTGTTCCCATCTATCCTTATTCAAAAAATGGGTCCACAATCTATGGAGTTTGAATCAGAATACGAACTTAATGTGAAAGTAGAAGAAAGTATGTTTAGACCATAAACATCGAATTCCATTTATTTCTTAAATATACTTTTTAACACACAGTGCTTTATGAAAAACACTGTGTGTTTTTTTTACACATAATTTTTGCTTTCAACTGGGATTAGTTTTTAGATCTATATAATACTCGGTACCATTTTATTTGGCACACTCCCAAAAAGAGGGGATTAAGCAAAAAGTTTCACAATTCTGAACAAGAAAAATTTAAGACAAAAACAAGGCTGCAAGCATCAAATATATTAGCCCGGGGCAAATAAGGTCACTGAGCGAGCACAGCGAATCGAAGTGCGGGTAAGATAAGTAATTGTAATATAGAGCCCTGTACGGACGACCAGCTTGAGACGCAATCATTAGGTCTATACATTTTGCTTTTTTCAGATTACCTAATGTATTGAGTAATCTAAATTCAAGTTAGTTTAGTTTGTTTTTACTTATGAGACAGCCCCCCAAGAAACAAGATAACGACCCAGAATAATTTTCTATTGATATTATGGGATGCAACATCTAAATGCGGCAATCTATATCATTACGATAGAGATATTCCATAGATTTGCTTATATTTTGAAATAGGAAGTTGTTTGCAAATAGGAAGAGAAGGCTGAGGATGAATATTGATAATTCCAAGCCCTCAGTAATATAGAGGGCTTGGAATTATCTCAAACGCATTTATTGTTTTATAAATTTCAATATTGCAGTTTCTTGTTCAGATTGAAGCACTATTAGATATGAGCCCGGCGACAATGTATTCGCCTGAGACCAATCCATTTCGTTTACACCAGCCGGAAAATACGAATCAATCAAATTAGCAACTCTTCTGCCTTGCAAATCAGAAATACTAATACTTACTCTTCCTGAACTTGGATTGTTCCAGTTGATTGTAAAATAATCTGCGACTGGGGCAGGGTAAAGTTTAGTAACTTCTAATCTATTACTGACTATAATATTGTTGTTTACATCTGTTCTCAAAGGAGCTGACTGATAAAGCCCTTTTTCAGAAGTGCCTACAAGAAATACTGCACCGGCACCAGTAGTGTCCCAAGCAGGAGCAGCGACTGTAATTGCTTTATATTCTTCTTGAATTGGAATGGAATTTTGTTCCCACCACCAACCATTATTCGCACTAACATAAATCCCTTGCGAACCGGCTGCAGCAACCATAAATTTTGGAAATAGTGGGTGGAAGTCTAAATCATAAATTTTAGCACCGGAAGCACCAACAGAATGCCATGTTTTTCCTGTATCTAAGCTCTGATAGATACCTTTCCCGAAAGATACTCCTTCGGAAGTAATTGAGTCGGCACCACAGTAAACAATACTCTTATCCATTCCGGAAGGAAGCACTGTATGTATTCTTAGACCTTCAATACCGCTATCAAACGATTGCCAGCTATTACCGCCGTCGATGGAACGCATAACTCCACCGTCATAACTATTATCACCGGCAACAAAAATCATATTAGCATCTAATTTTGATACCTGAATGTCTCTTGAAGAAATGCTCAACTGCGGATCGGCAGAAAAAGTATCGAAATTGTCTTCTGACACGAGAATACCTTTCGCAGTATTCATGGCAGAGGCAAATATTTTATTATTAGATTTGGCAAACTTTGTGACGAAGTAAGTATTGTTGAAGTCAACTTCATTTTTATTCCAAGAAATACCACCATCAGTAGATTTGACGATACTGCCTCTTGTCTTATTTACACAAGAAGCAATCATGTTCTGTGCATCAATTTGCATTACATCAAGCACAAAGAGACTATCAAGTATAGGCTGACCAAAACTGTTGCCTTTGTCATTTGTTATTTTGAACCCTTTGCCTTCAATTATATAAAATTCCGGTTCTAATCTGTCCGGAGACCAAGAGTACAAATCTGAAGCAACCGCGTACTTAGTAGGTGTATTTGGAAATATTATTATTTTGTTGATAGCATCACCAGCATCATCTATCTTTTTCCAATCTTCAGCCTGTGCTGCATTGTAAGAAAATGCAGTAACAATGGACAAAATAAAAAACTGTAGTAGTTTTCTGTTCATGTTTTACTCCGCAAAACTGTTTTCAAATTCTATTTAATTCTTTTCCATAAAATATGATATTATTTTCAATTAACTAAATCTTTTTATCCTAAAATAGGAAGTTTTTACGCACTAAGTGCTGTCGACAACTACAATCGGAAAGTTGTTCAACAAAAAAAATTATATAAACTCTTTTGCGTTTAAACTGTATAAGAATAAGATAGTGGATAAAATAATGTTGCTTTTTTTCTAAAATTAGCTTTTATTGTTGCTTAGATATATAATTAAACGGAGTATCAGATAGATGAGTCTTGCAAAAGGTAATATACTTTGGATTGATGACGAGATAGACAGGTTAAAACCTCATATAATTTTGCTTCAAAAGCGTGGCTACAATGTAGAAACTGCATCCAATGGTGAAGATGCAATAGCTATGGTGGCAAAGAAACACTATGATTTGATATTTTTAGATGAGATGATGGTTGGGATTAGCGGACTCGAAGCACTTCCTCGAATCAAAGAGAAAGATCCGAATACTCCGGTAGTGATGGTAACAAAGTCCGAAGCAGAATCAGTTATGGAAGATGCAATCGGTAAAAAAATAGATGATTATCTTACCAAACCTGTCAATCCTGCCCAAATATTGATGGCTTGTAAAAAATTCCTCGAAGCAAACAGGATTGAAGAAGAGCAATTTACGAGAGATTATCTGCAAGGATTCAATGAAATATCACGCCAAATGTTCGGTCCTTTGAATTGGACAGAATGGCAAAATTTATATAAAAAGCTTGTCGCATATTCTATGGAATTGGATAAACATCCTGATTCCGGTCTGACTCAAACCTTAGCAGATCAGTGGAGACAATGCAACGCAGAGTTCTCAAAATTTGTTGAAGAGCACTATAAAGACTGGATAGAATATGAAGATGATGAGTATCCGCTTTTGTCTCCAGATATTCTTGATAGTTATATATATCCAATTCTAAAAGATGAGCCCGATACAAATCTTGTGTTTTTTGTTGTAGATTGCATGAGATACGACCAATGGTTAGTAATGGAAGAGTTGTTGAAATCTTCTTTTTCTTCAAAATTAGAATTGTATTCTTCTATTTTACCGACTGCTACACCTTATGCAAGGAATTCTATTTTTGCAGGCTTGTTCCCATCGGAAATCAAACAGCATTATCCTCAGTTTTGGAATGTAGAATCCAACTCAGAAGATCATAAACAAAATGCTTATGAAAAAGAATTATTGGAAGCATGGGTTCTTAGAAAAAGATTGAAACTGAAAAACAAAATCAACTTTGTAAAAATATTTGATACAGATTTTGGCAAAAAGATAGAAAAAGATATGCCGAAATTACTTCAGTCTCAATTTACTGTAGTAGTACTCAATGCTATGGATATGATAGCTCATTCCCGTTCCGATTATGCAATTTTAAAAGAAATTGCACCTGACGAGTCTGCATATCGTTCTCTCACAAAATCGTGGTTCCAACACTCATCCTTTCTCGGGATGATGAAGATTATATCTAAACAACCAAAAACGAAAGTTGTAATTACTACAGATCACGGTTCTATTAGATGTATGAGAGGAGTGAAGGTTCTCGGTGACCGAGATACATCAACTAACCTACGCTATAAATTTGGCAAAAACGTTAAAGCTGACAAAAGAAATGCGATGCAGATATCTGACCCTCGAGAATATAAATTAACAGCTCACGGTATCACAGTCAATAACATCATTGCTAAAGAAGATTACTATTTCGTTTATCCTACGGACTATCATCATTACATGAATAAGTACCGTGATAGCTTCCAACATGGAGGAATTTCTCTCGAAGAAATGATAATACCGGTAGTCGTTATGGAGCCTCGATAATTTATGTTTGAATATTATTTTTTTTTCGTATATTTGATATATGGAAGTAAATAACTACACTACGCACTCAGAGCAAGAAACAATCGAGCTCGGGAGAAAGTTTGCTGAGGATTTGATCCCCGGCGATTTAGTATTATTTTATGGCGATCTCGGAAGTGGCAAAACTGAGTTTATCAAAGGTATATGCGAGCATTTTAAAGTAGATGAATTAGTAACTTCGCCTACTTTTACGATAATGAATCAGTATGCCGGTGAATTTGACGACTATAATCTGCCTATTTATCATGTTGATTTATATAGAATCAAATCAAAAGAAGAATTAGGTGAGATTGGTCTTCAGGATTGTTTGTTTTCTGACGATGCGATAAAATTGATAGAATGGGCAGAAAAAGCTGAAAGCTTGCTGCCGGATACCAAATATAAAGTCAATATCAAGTTTGATTCGAATGATGAAAACTATCGGATTATAGAAATTTCTTATCAGGCTCAACCTGAATAAAAAATCTGAATAAAAAAAAAGCTGTCCTTTTAAAGACAGCTTTTTTTTGGCACGAATATCTTTTAAATCATACCCAATTCTTTACCTACTTTTTTGAAAGCAGCAATTGCATGAGTTAAGTGCTCTTCTGTGTGAGCTGCTGATATTTGAACTCTGATTCTGTCTTTGCCTCTTGGAACAACAGGAAAAGAGAAAGCGATAACATAAACGCCTTCTTCCAACATTTTGTCAGCAAATTTTACAGCCAACTCAGAGCAGTTATCATATTTACCAAACATAATAGGGCAGATAGCGTGTTCGCCCGGAATAATGTCAAATCCTGCTTCAGTCATTTCCTTACGGAAGCGTATAGTATTAACTTCCAATCTATCTCTAAGCTCAGTAGTTTCAGATAAGATATCGATACATTTGATAGTAGCACCGACAACAGCAGGAGCTAATGTGTTTGAGAATAGATAAGGACGAGCTTTGTTACGCATCCAGTCAATTATTTCCTGTTTAGCAGCAATACAACCGCCGGAAGCACCACCAAGAGCTTTACCGAAAGTAGTAGTTATTATATCAACTCTGTCCATCACATTGTGGTGTTCGTGAGTGCCACGACCTGTTTTGCCCATAAAGCCGGAAGAGTGAGAGTCGTCAACCATAACCAACGCGTCGTATTTATCTGCCAAGTCGCAAATAGCAGGCAAATTAGCAATATCTCCATCCATTGAGAAAACGCCGTCAGTTGCAATAACTTTAAATCTGCAACCTGCTTCATTTGCTTCTTTCAAGCAGCGTTCCAAACCTTTAAGAGTTTTTCCGGTAGATGGATCTAATTCTTCAGTATCAGAAAAATTACCATGATTATAGATCCAGCGTTGTGCTTTCGCTAAACGGATACCATCAATAATAGAAGCATGATTAAGTGCATCAGTGATAATTGCGTCTTCAGGTCCGAAAAGTGGTTCGAAAACTGCACCATTAGCATCAAAAGCTGAGCAGAAAAGAATAGAATCTTCCATACCTAAAAAGTCAGCTACTTTTCTTTCTAATACTTTATGGTCGTCTTGAGTACCGCAGATAAAGCGAACAGAAGAAAGACCGAAACCGCGTTTGTCTATTTCGTCGTGAGCAGCTTTGATTAGCTCAGGATGAGAAGATAAACCAAGGTAATTATTTGCACAGAAGTTTAAAACTTTTTTGTTGTTTACTAAGATTTCAGGCCCTTGGGGGCTTTCAATAACTCTTTCGTGTTTATATAACTTTTGTTCTTCCAAACTTTTCAGCTCGTTTGCAAGAAACTCTTTCATTTTGGTGTACATAACTTCTCCTAATGTAAAGTCTAATTAGCTAAAGTAATATCGCACTAAAATAAGAAAAAAAAGGCAAACTGTTTACCTTATAAACTATAAAAAATAGTAATATTCCGAATTATAGCTTTTTAGATGAAATCGAATATAAATGATAAAACTAATCAGCAGATGCTTTGGAATGTTATGCTAAAATGGGTTAGCTCCATTACGCAAATAAGAAGATAAAAACAACAATAGGCCTTCAAAATAATAAGTAATTTATCTTAAAGTATCCTGCTCTTGTTGCAATTCCATTTTTAGAGTATCAAGCTGTGCTTCATGAGATAGCGAATCAAGTTGTTTTGTAGATGTAGAATCAGGATAGAAAAAACCTTTTATTATTTCTTTGGCGATAGGTGCAGCAACTGTTGAGCCATAGCCTGCATTTTCTACCATACAGGCAACTGCTATTTTTGGATTGTCTTTTGGAGCAAAACATATAAACCAGGAGTGGTCTCTGCCGTGAGGATTTTGAGCAGTACCTGTTTTACCACAAATTTTTAATTCCGGAATCTGAATGTTAGTCGCAGTACCTCCGGGAGTATTTACTACATCATACATACCGTCATGAATGATGTTGAAAATCTTTTCATCTATAGGCAGTTTAGTTGTTACATAATTTATTGGTTCTACCTTTTGCGTCTCGGGGTCATAAATATGACTTACCACGTGAGGTTGAATCATTGTACCTTTGTTAGCTAATGCAGCAGCATAAGCAGCTACCTGAAGTGGGGTAGTAGCGATTTCACCCTGACCGATACCCCAGTTTAGCACAATGCCTTTAGGAATATATTTTAGTCTTTTCATAAGTTGATCTTTTGAAGGAAAAGAGCCTTTGCCTTCATACGGTATATCAACATTTGTAATGTCGCCAAAACCGAAAAGTTTTCCGTATTCATAGATTTTTTCTAAACCTAATTTAAGGCCAAGATTGTAGAAATAAGTATTGCATGAGCCTTGTATAGCTTTTCTTGCATTTACGGTACCATGTACGTGAGTACATCCAAAAAATCTATTACCAAAAGTCATTCCACCTGAACAGTTGAAGGTTGTGTTCTCCGTGATGAGACCTTCTTTAAGAGCAGCGGCGAGCATTAGCATTTTCCAGGTCGAGCCCGGGGCATAAGCAGATTGGAATGCTCTTGGGAGCAGCGGTTTGCCATCATCATTCCTAAGTGAATCGTAAAGTTTCGCAGGAATTCTGCCTGAAAAATCTCTAGGGTCAAAATCCGGTTTGCTTGCCATGACTATAATTTCGCCTGTATTCGGATCTATAGCTACAACTGCACCTCTTTTTCCTTCGAGAAGCTTCTCTGCTTTTATTTGTAAATCGATATCAATGGTTAACTGTAAATCTTTTCCGTTAACTGCAGAAATATCGCTTTTACCATTGTCAAAACTTGAAACAGGACGTCCCCATTTATTTACAGCCACGAAACGATAACCGTATCTACCTTTCAAGAAGTTCTCGTAAGACGCTTCAATGCCTGCTTTCCCTATCATATCGCCCGGGCGTAAGTAAGGTTTTTGTGTGAGATTTGCCTGAGAAACTTCACCGGTGTAACCAAGCAAGTGAGCCATATTACAATCAAATTCGTAAAGTCTTTTAGATTCGACTGCAATATCAATTCCCGGTAAATAATCGTTATATTCTTCTATAAGTGAGACTATGTCAAAAGAGGCATCGCGATAAATCTTTATAGGTTCAAATTTTGAATATGTAGAAAATTTATTTATTGTCTTCTGAATAGTGATTGAGTCTGTTTCTAATAAGGAGCATAGAAGAGGCATAGCAATAACATCAAATTCTTTCGGAGTGAGTGTTACAGAAAATGCTGCTTCGTTGTGAACAATCAATTTCCCGTTTCTGTCGTACATATTTCCTCTAAAAGGCTCAACTTTTACTTTTTTGATGGCTTGAGCTTCAGATTCCATTTTGTATTCGCTACCCTGCAATAATTGCAACTGAGCAAGTCTGCCAATAAAAATTGCAGCTACTACATAAAGAAGTAGCTTATATACATTTCTTCGTCCGTTAGAGCCGAAAAAAGGGTTTTCACCCATTGATCTTTTTATTGGCATAAAAGAGGATTTATATTATTGACAAAATCAGAAATGCAAAATAAGTAAAAGTATCCAAAAATTACACGGGTGTGTTAGATTTTCTTTGATATTTCTCTGCAATGGCAGTTACAGCTAATCCAAAGGCTACTACAAATATACCGTCCCGATAAACAAATTGACTCGAAGTGGTGTTTACTATAAATAGCATTAGCATTGTCATAAATCCGGTTACGGCAAGTTTTTTGAAAAATGGATCTGTAATTTGCTTAGAGAGCTCAAAAGCTTTCAAAAATGTGGCAACCATTACAAAAAGATAAACAAGTGTTAGCGGTGCTCCTATTCTATAGAAGAAGTAAATATATCCGTTATGGATTATATTTGTCCTTTTGGTCATTTCAGGGATTGGATCATAGAAGTGAAACTCTGCAGATAAACCATTGCCTCCGAGCATATTATCAGGATAAGTCCTGTCTATTGCAGCATCATATTCTGCAAGACGGGAGAGTAATGAAATATCCTTAGTCCCTTTGGTTGATGAGGTGAATCTTTTTTCTACAAATGAATAGAATATTTTGGCATTGTCCTGAAAAAACAGAAATGCTGTTATTACAGTAAATAGCACTAAAATCAAAGTATATACAGAAAACAAAATTTTCTGTCGATAACTAATAAATAGAAAGACTAAAAATAAAAGGAAGATTTCAACAACCCAAAATGTTCTTGAAAAAGTAATCACAAGAGCAGTGAAACTTATTCCGGCAAAAGTAAGGGAGTATAATTTAACGAGTTTAGAGTAGTTTCCAAAACTGAAAAGTACAGCCACAGCTACACTAATAGTTAATACCGTCTGATTTTCTCTTACTGATGTGCCAAGTTGGTAAGCATACATAAAATCATCAGAAGTTAGAATCTTGTAGTAAGTATAAAATTGACCGAAACTCACAGCGAGTACTGAGATAGAAAACAAGAATAATAGTATTTCTATATCCTTTTTATTTTCAAATTCTTCTTTAAGCGGAAAATAGTATAGTGTCAATGCAAAAACTATGTATTCTCGCAACCAATTAAATAAATCTACTTCATTAAAAAAAGCGACAATTGCATTGCCGATAAGAACGATGAAGAAAAATAGAAGAAACCAATCGCGGTAATTATTTACAATCTTTTTCTTGCGTACAAAAACAGTCCAAAAAATCCAAATAGCAATCCCAAAAAAGAAATATATTCCAACAAAAACATCAAGTACAGAAACACCTTCGCTACTCGAAAGAAAAAAGACTGAAGTAAGAGCTGCAATAGAATAAAGCCAAATCTTTTTGTTGTAAAACATTATAGCTATGAATACAAAACCTAATACACCCGGGACAATAAGCAAAGCCTGGTCCAAAACAATAGCGAATAGCATTCCTACTAAAGAAACAAAAATTGCAGGAACGCTAAAAGCAAAGGGTATTCTGCCGGAATTTGTTAAGCTATTGGACATCTTCAGTCAAACTCTGTTTGTACTTATCCATTAATTCTCTATAGGAGTTAAATAGAATCACAAAAAGCAAAGCTAAGATAAATCCTCCAAATGTGGCTCCTGCAACAATTACAGAACGTTTAGGCTTAGATTTTTTTTGTGGAGCAACCGCTTCATCAATCACGTACAAATTCTTTTGATTTTTATTTAAATCTAATCTTGTTTCTTCATACATAGGTGTCAGAAATGCTTTCACTTTTGTGAAAGTTTCAAATTCGGCATACAATCTAAAATAATTTAGCCCTACTTCAGCTGCATCAGTAAGTGCAAAATTGCCAGCGAAACCGGGTTGTGTTTCAATATCTTTGAGTTTTTCTAAAGATTTTTTATGTAAATCTTTAATCAATTTTGTTTTGGAGTTGTCTTCTCCGTAGTTGTCTCTTAGAAATTCATATTGTATCTCATACTGTACAGCTTGTGCTTTGAACTCTGCAAGTGAATTGCTTACAGCCTTTGCTTGATCTAATGGGCTCAGCACTTGTTTGGCTTTTGCATAAACTTGAAGTTTGTTGCTTATATCCATTAAAGTAGAATCAGTAGCTGCTAATCTTTTCTCTAAATAACTTAAATTATCAGCAGTTTCTTTTTGAGTGAGTTTTATAGCAAAATTGTTTGCAATCTGAACATAGTCATTTGCCATTTGGGCACATCTTTTTTTGTCTTTATCAGTAATGCTAATCAGGTAATTACCTTCTTTTTCGTAAGTAACATCTACGTTTGCGAGAAATTCTTTTCTGACGTCGTCCATTAGAGAATCAGGAATATCGTATGTTTTTGCTAAGTCATATTTTTTAATCATCGAATCCACTACAGAGCGTGACTCTAAGATTACTATAAAAGAATAGCTATCGCCGGATTTACCTCCAAGTTTAGAAAGCCCAAAGTCTTTTAAAGCAGAAGTAACACTACCCATAAGCCCGGAAGTACCTGACGCATCTTTAGGAGGTACTACATTTACCTGAGCTGTGTACCATAGAGGAAGCATAAACGCAATTATTACAGAAGCTATGGCTGTAATTATAGTAAAAGAGAGTATAAATATTTTGTGTTTGAACAGCAGAAAAAGCATTTTCAAATTGCTGTAAGTGTTGTTTTCCATAAATCGATTCTTTCTTTGGTTGTTTTTCAATCTGCAATATATCTAAGTAAATTGGTAAATCATATTACATTATTCTTGCTTTTTGGTTCATTATTTTGTTTAGTAATTTGTCGAATAAATATCTTGGCATGGGCGAATTTCTGAACAGACAGATATTATTATAAAACTATCTCTTATATAAATCACTATGTTGCAAAAAAACTGAAGATTACGAGATTGCTGATATAGCCAACAAAAATTAAAAGTTGTATGCTTCAAATTTCTAATAGCGTTTGCAACATAGATTATATTGAAATGCTATATGGAATGAAGGATAAAGTTACATATTTAATCTAACTAAAATGCAGTATGTCCAATCAATACAGAATATTATAAATCGGCAGCTTGATTTCCTTCATGATAAACTTAGTATGAGTATGTGAGACAACTAAATCAAAAATTCTTTATAAAATGTAAAATCAATACATTCTCGATTCTAATATACGATATTTCTAAGAATTTAAACAAAAATTTCATATAATCGTATAAATCAAAAAAGTATATTCTAAATATTTAAGGGTAGGAATTATGACCTATAAAAAGCTAAAAATATTCTTGCTGTTTCTCCTTATATCGTCTAATTTATCAGCAGAAGACTTGCTAAAAATCGCAAATGAGGAGCTGCAAAGGAATTATAACACACTACAAAAACAAGAGATACCACCTTACTTTATTTCTTATTCTATTACAGAAACAGTTAGTAATTCGATTACTGCTTCTTTTGGTAGAATGATAAATAAATCTATAGACAATAAAAGTAGAATACTTGATATAGATTTGCGTGTAGGAGATTATCAGTTTGATAATACGCATATAATCAGAGGCAACCCATTTAACTTCGGTTCCGGAGCCGGTTCTGCTGTCCTTCCTTTTGATAATGACAAAGCAGCACTAACAAATGCAATGTGGTTCGCTACTGATAATTTATACAAAAATGCAACCGAAAGATACCAAAAAGCTCTTACAAACAAAGCTGTAAAAGTAGCTGAAGAAGATTCAAGTGCGGATTTTTCTAAAGAACCGAAAAATATTGATATAAGAGAGTTAGATAATTTAACTTTTGACGCAGCTAAATGGGAGAAAATTATTACAAATTTGTCTGCCGTTTTTGCTTCAGAACCTCTGATTTACAATGCTACGGTATCCATCAATACAGAATTGAAACATAAGTTTTATGTCAGCACCGAAGGAACTACTCTGAGATGGTCAGAAAAGGGTGCGAGAATTATGGTGAGTGCTAAAACAAAAGCAGAAGACGGTATGTCATTACCTCTTTATGAAAGTTACTTTGCCTTTAATCCTGATGAACTTCCGGATGAGGCAACAATAGCTAACGACATAAGAAAAATGATTAAATTGCTGGTAGAACTTAGAGAAGCTCCGGTTGCTACAACATTTACCGGTCCTGCTATACTCTCTGGTGAGGCTTCAGGAGTCTTTTTCCATGAAATATTTGGTCATAGGGTAGAAGGACATCGAGAAAAAGATCCAAATTCCTCACAAACATTTAAACAGTCGATAGGTCAGGAAATTTTGCCGGATTTTATTGACGTAGTATTTGACCCGACACTTAAAAAACTAAATGGGATTGATATTTCCGGCTACTATCCTTACGATGATGAAGGCGTAAAAGCTCAAAGAGTTGAAACAGTAAAAGATGGTAAATTTTCTCATTTTTTGATGTCCAGATCGCCAATTGAAGGATTTGCTAATTCTAACGGACACGGTAGAAAAGAACAAGGTTACAATGCTGTTTCCCGTCAGTCCAATCTCATTGTAGAATCTGCTAAAAGTGTTTCCAAAGACGAACTCAAAGAAAAGCTGAGAAATATCTGTAAAGAACAAGGAAAAGATTATGGTTTGTATTTTGTAACCGTTTCAGGTGGATTTACGTTTACAAACAGAACTATTCCTAATGCGTTTAACGTAACTCCTCTTGTAGTTTACAAAATTTATGTCGATGGAAGACCGGATGAATTAGTTCGTGGTGTAGATTTGATTGGCACTCCTCTTACTACATTTTCTAATATTGTTGCAGCTGCAGATGACTTAGGCGTTTTCAACGGTATTTGTGGTGCAGAGTCCGGTGGAGTTCCTGTTTCGGCTTGTTCTCCTTCCTTGTTAGTTTCTACTATAGAAGTACAGAAAAAGAAGAAATCGCAGGCAAAACCACCTATTCTTCCTTCGCCTGTAAAAGCAACACTAAATCCTTAATTTATAGATAGGAAGTGAGATGTCGATATACAAAGAAAAACAAAAATTTGACTCTAAATGGTTGAGAGGCTTGTTGATTATTGGCTTTTTTGTGCCCATATTGATTTTGCTTTATGGTAGTTACAGACAGCTGATATTGGGTATTCCTTTTGGAGATAATCCAACAAGCGACGGCGGCTTAATACTAACATTAGTTATGCTTTTAGTATTTGGCAGTGTCATATTCTATATATTCTTCAAATCAGAAATGATTGTAGAAGTTGATGAAACCAAGATTTCTGTCAAGTTTTTTCCTTTGATATGGACTGAAAGGATATATAAAAAAGAAGATATTGCAGCGATTTCTGTTGAAACTTACAATTCGCTTACAAGATACGGCGGATGGGGGTTAAGGTACAGAAGTCGAAAAGAAATGGCAATAAATACCGCAGGGAATAAGGGTGTTTTACTGACTTTGCATAATGGTAGAAAGATTATGTTAGGGTCAAAAACAGCAGACGAATTGGCGGATGCTATCAATCAAATGTTAAACAACAAAACCGGAATATAGAATGAATAAAGTGATTATTTTATTGTTGTTATGCTTTCCATTTATTGCAAAGGCAAATGACAATGAGCAAATTCTTAAAGCAATGAGAGATGAAATATCTCGCTCTATGGAAGAGCTAAAATTGGATAACCTCGAAAAGCCTTACTATATAGAATACTCTATTAGTATCATGGATTCTTATGCAGTCAAAGCAGAACTTGGTGCAGTTAATGAAACTACTCAAAACAAATTTGCAAGACTTACTGTCGGGGTCAGAGTAGGAGACTATACTTTTGATAATTCGAATTTCTTCGATGTTGGTCTTAGTTTCTTTGGCTCAAGTGACGATGAAGAAAGATATAAATCAAGAAGAATCCCTTTTGATTTAGATTATAATTCGCTGAGAAGGGAGCTTTGGTTAGCTACTGACGCTGCATACAAACAGTCAGCTGAGCTTCTTTCAAAAAAAGAAGCTGCTTTGAAAAATAGAATGAGAAAAGATACAACCCATGATTTTCTAAGGGTAACTCCCAAAAAATCATTTGATATTGTACCTTATCCTGTATTTGATGTGAATTATTTTCAAAACGTTGCAGAAAAACTTTCCGGTATTTTCAAAGATGTACCTGAAGTACAGGTCTCTGGTTGCAATATTGAGTTTCAGCCACAAACTATTTACTATGTCAATTCTGAAGGCATGGAGTATATCAAAACTCAGTTTTTTACAGGCTTAGAAGTTCTTACCGCTACTCAGGCAAAAGACGGGATGCCATTGGCTGATTTTTATACTACATACTCTGCCTATCCTCAGGATTTGCCAAATTTGGATTCGCTGACAAAGGCTGTTAATATTGTGAAAAACAATATTGTGAATTTAGTCTCTGCCAATGCTTTAGAAGAGACTTATGCAGGCCCGGTACTTTTTAGCCAACAGGCAGCTGCTGAGATATTTGCTCAGATTTTTGCTCCAAACCTTGTAGCACAAAGAGAATCTCTAACAGAAGGCGGAGTTCAGACTTCAGACAGATACAGTGCATTTCAGCGTAAGATAGGAGGGAGAGTCCTCCCTGAATTTTTATCTGTAGATGCTGTGCCTACAAAAAATGAGATTGAAGGAGTCAAACTACTTGGTAATTATAAAATCGATGACGACGGACTTGCTCCACAAGATTTAATCTTGGTGAAAGATGGGTATTTGAAAAATCTTTTGTCTTCGAGAGTTCCTACCAGAAGAGTTAGAGAATCTAACGGACATAAGCGAGGCGGTGCTCCGATGTTCAGCAATCTTGTTTTGAAAGCAAATGAAAATGCACAATCATATCAAGATTTAAAAGAAAAGATGATTCAGCTTTGCAAAGATAGAGAGCTTCCTTATGGAATTATTATCAAAAAAGTTATGAACCAAAATCTGATGTACACCTCATATTACAGGATGACAAAAGGTGCAATTACTTTCCCAAGATCACAAGATGAAATATTTGCTCTTGAAGCTTATAAAATATTTCCTGATGGTAGAGAGGAACTTGTAAGAGGGACATCTGCTAAAGGATTTACAGTTCAGTCATTCAAAGATATTATTCAGGTTGGAAACAAAGCGCATGTTTACAGTTTGCTTGCTCCATCTGTCATTTCATCTTTTATGACCGGTGGAGACAGATTTGTTTCTGCTTCAATAGTTACTCCGGATTTGCTATTTGAAGACGGTGAAATACGAGTAATCGAAGACGATTTCAACAAACTGCCTTTTGTAGAATCGCCATTGACTTCAAAATAATCTTACGATTTTAAGATGACAAAGACTGCTTATATCATTCCGGTATGAACAGTCTTTTTTTATTAACAGTATTACCTAAATATCTGTCTATATAAAATGTTTTCTTATTAAAAACGTAAATGTTATATCGGAAAATATATAATTGGCTTTGATTTGCTTAGCGTGTTGAAGCCTCTACCAAAGATAATAATGATGCTTAAACGGAGATAGTTATATGAACGTCAGAACGCAGGCGGAATACAACAGAATTGTAAAAATTAGACAGCAGAAAATCTATCAGGAACTGCTAAGTCAGGATCAGTCTGTTATATTTGATGACCCGCTTGAAAATGATATGGTATTGAATATGGGCCCTCAGCACCCTGCAACTCACGGAGTGCTTCGTGTGGTTCTGAGACTTGATGGTGAAAAGATTATTAAATGTGTACCTGAGGTAGGTTATCTGCATAGAGGGTACGAAAAATTAGCCGAAAATACTACATACCACGAGTTTATTCCACATACAGACAGGATGGATTATATTGCTCCATTGTCTAATAATACTGCAATATCACTTGCTATTGAAAATGCTCTCGGAATAGAAGCACCACCGCGGGCTCAGTGGATTAGAACATTAGTGTCAGAAATGGCAAGAATTTCTTCACATTTGATGGCTGTTGGCTCCACTTGTATGGACGTTGGTGCTTTGACAGTTCTTCTCTGGTGTTTCACGGAAAGAGAAAAACTGTATGACATCATCGAAGAATTTACCGGTGCTCGCTTCACAACAAGTTACGGTAGAATAGGCGGTGTTGCTAATGACATCAGCGGAAAAGCTATTGCTATGATGAAAAAGTGGATGGATGAGTTCCCACAGCAACTCGAAGATATTGGGAAACTCGTGCATAGGAATAGAATATTTATAGATCGTATGGCAGGTATTGGTATCTTACCTGCTGATAAGGCTATTCAGATGGGAGCTACCGGCCCATTGTTACGTGGTTCCGGTGTGGCACGTGATTTGAGAAGAGACAGACCTTATTTGCTATATAATCAGCTTGATTTTGATGTAATTACTCAAACAGAAGGTGACGTTTGGGCAAGATATATGGTTCGATTCAAAGAGATGACTGAATCACTTAAAATGATGAGACAGTTGTTGGAAAACCCACCTGAAGGTCCGGTAAGAAATAATGATTCTCACAAAGCAGTTCTTCCTAAAAAGCAAAATGTATATACAAAAATGGAAGAGTTGATTAACGACTTTATGCTAATCAATTTCGGTGCTGCTCCTGAGAAAGGTGAAACATATACTACCATAGAATCACCAAAAGGTGAGCTTGGATTCTATATAGTTTCAGACGGAACGGGGCATCCGTGGAAGATGAAAATACGCTCTCCATCGACTTCTAACCTGCAATTGCTATCTTATCTGACAGAAGGTTCGAACCTCGCAGATGTTGTGGCTATTATTGGTTCCATTGACCCAATCATGGGTGAAGCTGATAAATAACAAAAACTTATTTGTATTAAATCAAAACGCTGCTTATTTTTAAGGAGCGTTTTTTTTTATAAATGTTTAGATAAAATGAATAGAGAAAGAAGAAAATATTTGAACGAAAAAGGTGAACTCAAAAATTGTATAACAAAGAAGCGATTAGCTAAGTTGGAATCAGTACTCTCAAAAAGACAGCCGGGAGTAACGATTGTTCTTGAAAACATAAACGACCCTCACAATATTTCCGCTGTAATTCGAAGCTGCGATGCAGTAGGAATAATCGATGTTTATCTTATCTATTATGGCTCTCAACCTGTTCCAAAACTCGGCAATGCCAGTTCAGGAAGTGCAAAAAAATGGGTTGACGTAAAAATGTTTCATTCGGTAGAAGATTGTTTCGATGAACTTAGAGCTAAAGGCAAAAAGATATATACAACTCACATGAGCCGTGATGCTATATCTCTTTATGAGCTCGATTTGACCGGGAAAGTAGCTCTTGTCTTTGGAAATGAGCATGCAGGT
Organism: Kapaibacterium sp. (SeqCode); assembly: GCA_963664875.1. Classification (GTDB taxonomy): domain Bacteria; phylum Bacteroidota; class Ignavibacteria; order Kapaibacteriales; family UBA2268; genus JBFHIJ01. The sequence continues at coordinate 217,074 of OY761611.1, forward strand.
GTTTCTGATGAGGCAGTAGAGAAGGCTGATGGTAATTTCCTCATTCCGCAGGTTGGTATGACGCAAAGTCTAAATATATCAGTAGCTTGTGCAGTAACATTGTATGAAGTATATCGACAAAGAAGTAACGTCGGCAAATATGACGAACTCCAAATGAGTGAATCACAATATCAAACAAGGCTGGAAGATTGGATGTGCAGATAATACAGTTTTAGCGTATTTATTAATTATAGTTTTCTAAGGACAAGCTTCCTTAAATAAATAACAGAAAGTGTTTGTATTAGAAAATTTAAAATATATATGCAAAGGTTTAATATTGCACTTGTTGATTGTGTAAGAATTAAGTAATTTGCTGTATTAAACAAATTATCTGAGCAAAAAAATGAGATTCTTCTTTTTGGTGATTTCGACTTTTCTGTTGACTTTGTTTCAAGTGACAGCGAAAGAGTATGAGCAAATTAAGATTCCTGCGCCATTTTGTGCATACAGTGCCTTATATGATGGGGTTGATTTTTATTATTCTTATTTTGGCGTGTTTAAAAGCACTGATATGGGGCAGAGCTTCACTAAACTATGTTCCTTACATTGCCTCGACGGAAACATAATAGATATGCAAAAAGATTCTTATGCTGTACACTCTTTGTATCAAACTAAGTCTGGAATCTTGCTGGCTGCTGTGACTGACCAAAATATCATTTATTCTCAAAATGATGGAGTTGATTGGTTTGAGACTACCTTAAAATCGGAAGGAAACGAAGTATTTTGGGAGCATGGCGATACTCTTTATTTAGTCAACTACGGGCAACTTTATCTATCTCCGGATTCAGGGAAAACTTGGGAAATATTCCTGGCACGACAACATGTAGCAAATGATAAAATGAGAGACAGCTATTTGCTAAACGATACTTTATATCTTATTAGCAAAGACATGGAATCCCAAAATAATTGCATTATCCGACAAACTGATTTGAATGCTATGCATACAGATTCCTATTTGCCGGAAATAGATATCGATTATTTATATTCTTTCCGCAACGAGCTTTGTGCTTATGATAATGCAAAATTATATAGGAGAGATGCCTCAAAAAAGTGGACTCAAACTGTAGATATAACTCAAAAAATTAAAGCATTATTCAATAATACAAACGAGTACATTTACCCTCTGACCTTTATGGTAGAGAAGAATATTATGCTGTTTGGTTTTTGGACTAAAGCAAGCATCCCGGAAACACATATGGAGTATGCAGTCAGTTATGACAACGGAGAATCTTGGATTTTAGTAAATTGGAATAATTCCAATGATTTAAATACAGAAATTAAGGTCGTAAATAATAACTTATATATAGTTGCAAGAGATTTTTATAGATATGATAAAAATTCAAATATTTTTACGACTTTAGGATTCAAATCTCTAAATATCTTTCAACCTTATTATTACAGGGATACAAATCTAGGACAAATGTACTGCGATGATCAGCAAAAATGGTACGTAAAAATAGGGGACGAGTGGTTAGAAAACAAAGATTATATAAACGCTTATATGACTTTTGGGAGCTCGTTTTACAAGATTGATGATTCAAATTCTCGCCTCTTTTCGTATGGAGTAGATGATTTAGTTATCTCTGATAGCGTTTACAGCTTTGAAGTAACCGAGGAAAACATTGATTACGATGTTATGAAGTTGAACCATAATTCTTCCGGCAAGTATTGTTTAGTTAAGAATGGTGAGGTTCGAGCGAAGTATGAAAATGTAGATGGATTTGATATTGATAATTCAGGGAATTTTGTTTATTACAAATTTACTTTTAAGAAAGCACATACTTTCTATTTTGGTAATGTAAATTCAATAGATATTGATTCGATTGCTCTTACAAATCTTGATACCAAAGTTAAACTGAATAATTTTCAAATATCTGATAATAAGTTGTCTTTCGAAAGCAATGAAATGTACTATGTATCTCTCGATAAGTTAAACGAAGTCTTTTCATTTGCAAAATCTGACTTTTACACTACTCAGATATTCTTGAAAAATCAAAAATATTATGTAGGGACAAAATCCGGATTGTTAGAATCCATAGATGGTAAAATCTGGAATCCTACCCTTGAAATTGGAGAAAAATATAGTATTTACTCACTTGAGTTTTCACCCGATAATCGAATATATATTTATACGGATAAAGGTTTATTTATTACTGATATAGATGTATCAATTATAGAGCAACTCACAAGTAAGAATTCAGAAATTTCAATATTTCCCAATCCTGCTGCTGATTTTATCGAAGTAAAATCCAAATCAAATATAGAGATTAAAGGGATTTGGCGGATTGATGGCAAAAGCTGTATCTATAATAGTACGAATAATACATTGTATCTGAATGATTTACCTAATGGACAATACATTTTGGAAGTGCTTGTAGATGGAATTAGACATTTTAAAAAATTTGCTGTTGTTCGATAGTTCTACTGATGTTTGAAGTAGGTCTGAATAACTGTTTTCCTTTTTAAGTAAAAAAAATTGCGAACTTTGAAACCTTTTGTTTGAACATAGCGTATTATAGTATAATTAGTGCTGACTAATGTAAAATGTGCTGCTAAATGTTCTTTCACAAAACTAATGAGGTTTATCATGTTACGCAAAACTATCTTAATCGCTGCCTGCGTGGCTCTTATACCATTTTCCGGTTTGAAGTCTCAGGACTTATTGATTCCGACTAATCCAAATCGTTTTGTCATAAATCAAATGCAAAATGCACAAGATTTGGATGTAAAAAAAATTGATGCTTCTAAGCATAAAGATGCACCAAAAGGGAAACAAGACAAAACTAACAGACTTGTTTATAACGAATTAGGCAATTCTGTTGCTTCTATATCACAAGTCGAAAAACCTGCAGCAATTCTGAATTTGCCGGAAACAAGCTGTTGCAACTTAGACCAGATTAATTCCAGACAAATTCTAATTTCGACTGCGAATTATAAAGGTGAGATTATTTTGAGAATTTTGGATTCCAAAGGGAAATTTGTATATAATGAAGTTATGCATTTAGATAGCAATATCTATTTTGACTTGAATTTTCTTTCTCCCGGTAAATACAAAGCTATTGTAATGGGAGCAGGATTTACCAGAGAGATTTCAATTAGCATTTAACAATAATATAAACAGTGCATTTCTGATGGGGCTACCGGATATTTATATTCTTAGCCCCTTTTTTTATTTGACTTCAGAACTATATCTCCTAAAGAAACATTTAAGTGTGATGCTATAACTTTACATTTTGCTTTGAGCAAAAAGTAAATATTTCTGTTCTCATCAGACAAGCCTTCGAAATTGCCTTGTCCTTTGCTTATTATCAAATCAGCATCATTATACAAATCAAGGAACTCTTCATTGCACAAATCTAATATAGTACCGGGAGCAGGGCAACCGGACGAAATGAGATTTGCTACTTCGTGCAATCCTGATAGACGTGCTTCCTTAAGAGTGGCATCATTGATTATTGGAGTTTCTCTTACTGCATAAGTAATTGGTTTATCAATGGTTTCTATAAGTAATTTGTCAAAGACTGTTTCTCCGGAATTATCTCCAAGATACAAGATGCGTCTTGCTTTAAGAATATCATTTTTAAAATCTTCATAGTCAAAAATCGCAAAATCCTGTTTCAATATTTTTTGAATATCTTCTTCCAAACTAAAATCAGTTTTAACCCCTAAGTCTATGACATTACCTGCGATTGAAAGCCTTATAGCAGTTAAAAGTGGCTCTTTACTATCTTGTATCAAGATTTTCAAAGACTCAAACAGCTTATTTGCTTCTTCGATATGTGCAAGCTTTAAAGATTTGTAAGGGTCGATATTTCCGGTAATTTCTGAAACAGTTTGATACATTTTTACACTCAACTGAGGCGGTGGAAGCAGCATACTCATGTTCCTGAACATTTCGCCTGTTCTGTCAAGTATTTCTTTGATTTTTGCCTCATCCTGAGTAGCTAACCTTGCAGTTTTGAGAGCCTGTTCCATTATGCAGGGAAAGCAGTCCAAAAATGTCTTCATGATTTTCTTTGATTAGTTTAAGTATAATCTATTAGATACAAGCTACCAATAAATGCAGAGAAGAACTAACTACATTTCGCTTAATTTATTTTCTTTAAACGCAGCATACGCATCGGCCACGCTCATATCTCCGGCTCCGATATATATTTTGATGCCTGTTTTTTCTAAAACTGTATATGCGTTACCGCCCGGACCATTTCCTGTGATAAGAGCATCAATCCCAAGACCTGAAATTTTCTGTGCTGTTTTAGGCCCGGCTCCGTGAGCTTCCTGAGCTATTTCGGAATTGTCAAGAACTTCTATATTTTCAGACTCTGAGTCGTAAATCAAAATATAATCAGTTCGTCCAAAACGTGGATCTATTAGGGACTGAAAATCCATTCCGGTGGTTGTGAAAGCTAATTTCATACTTGATTATCCTAATATTGTTTTTAATGTTTGCCAAGCTTGTTGTAGTTCGACAGAGATTTCATTTTGAGATTCAGTCAATATTTCTCCGAGTGAGATTTTTTGAGATACTATTGAGCTATAAGGCAAAGAAGCTAATAGAGGAATACTTTCTTCTTCTAAAAAGTTCCTAATTTCTAAGTATATTTCCGTGTTTAAGTCCGCTTTGTTTATTATGCAACAAGCCGGAATCTTGAATTTGTTTATCAAAGCCAGGACTCTTTTCAAATCCTGAAATGCTGATAAAGTTGGTTCGGTAACAAATAATACCATATTTGCACCCGAAAGGGAAGAAATGACAGGACAGCCGATACCGGGGGAGCCATCTACAATAATAAAGTCTTTCTGCTCTTGTAAAGCTATTTCTTTTGCCTTTTTCTTTACATAGGCAACGAGTTTACCTGAATTATCAGCACCAATAGCGAGTTTGGCGTGTACCATTTTAGTGTTGGTCTTGACATTTGAAACAAAGAGATTGCCGACTTTTCTTTTGGTGTTATATATAGCTTTTACAGGACAAATCTTACTGCAATATCCACAGCCTTCGCAAGAGATTGGATCAACTTTATAGTTCATTCCTTTGTGATTGATAGCGTCAAATCTACATACTTCTTCGCATCTTCCACATGAAATGCATATATCTTGAATTATGTGAGCAGATTCTCCACTGAAAAAGTCTTCAGTGCTGATTGTGTTAGGTTTCATCAGTAAGTGCATATCTGCAGCATCAACATCGCAATCTGCAACAATAGCTGTACTTCCGGCAAGGTAAGCAAGTGAAGCTGTTACAGAAGTTTTACCGGTTCCTCCTTTACCTGAAATGACCACTATTTCTTTCATGATTTACTTTGCTCCAGTTCAAGAATAAAATCGTAAATCGACTCAATTGCTATTAGAAAATTTGCATCATTTTCAATTAGTAGTTGACCGACAGAGTATAGTTTTGCAATGTTTCTATCTTCGGCTATAGAAACAATAATTGGTATATCGTTTTCGATGCAGTATTCTTCGACTCCTTTAAATTTATTACCAGCTCTATTGATTACGACAGAATAAGATTTGTTGAGCAAATCCAATGTCTCTACGGCAAGTTTTAAATCATTGAGCCCAAAGGGTGTCGGTTCAGTGATTAGAATCACGTAGTCAGAGTTTTTTGCAACTTCTATCATTGGACAAGATGTACCCGGAGGAGAGTCAAAAATAGCGAGTTGATTCTCTTTTTGGATATTATCCACAAATTTCAGAGAGTTAGCAATTAAAGGTACAGCTTGTTCCTGACCAATATCTAATTTTGATTCAATAAAATCTAAAAGAGGAAGTTTGTAATGCGTAATATTTCCCATTTCGACTTGTTGCATCGGTAAAGCTCCTACAGGGCAAAGCTCAGAGCAAGCATAACAGCTATGACAAAGATTTGGGAATACTAATATTTCATCTGCGAGAGTAATTATAGCGTTAAAATTACAATTAGAAACACACTGATTGCAATTTGTACAAATAGAACGCTTCCAATCTGGAATAAATTTATACTGTCTGAAAGTTTGGGAATCATTAGAATTGATAAATATAGAAGCGTTTGGCTCTTCTACATCTAAATCAGCGAGAATAACTTTTCTTTTTTTTGAGATAAAGGCAGCAAGGTTTGTCGCTATTGTAGTTTTACCTGTACCACCTTTACCACTGGCAATCGCAATTTTCATTTTTCAATCTTTTCTTAATGGTCGCAGAGATTACTACCTGTTGCCAAGTTGTTGCTTAGATATGATTTTACTAATTCTGTAGGGCTTCCGGCAGTAACTCCCATACATACTTCAATATTATTTTCTGCAAATAAGTCTTGAGCTTTTTGACCCATGCCACCGGCAATAATAACATGTACTCCTTGATCTGCAAGAAAACGAGGATAAACTCCGGGCTGATGCACAGGAGGCTCTACCATTGATTCATTTGTTATAGCACCGTCGATTGTTTCGAGAACTGCAAACTTTTCGCAATGACCAAAATGAGCACAAAGTTTTCCTGATTCAGTTGGCACAGCAAATTTAATAGACTTTGACATAGTAATAATCCTTTTTAGGTATAAGTTTGATTTAAGCTTATGTATATTTTGAGAAATATATCAATGTTTTTGCGAATCTAATCACAGTGTAAATGTTTACATAAGGAAGATAAATGTATATATTTCAATCAGTAAAGTGTATTTACCTAATATAGTGAAAGGAAGAAAGCAAGGAGAGATTTATGCATGATTTACCTGTTGAGTATAAGAACAAAACACTTGCTTTCTTCCCAAAATTCACTAACCCTTTTTAAAAATTATATTTTCTAATGCGTTCAGCCTGTCTGAGATAGTTTGCATGAAGCTGTTACCATTTTCGTTAGCTCTACCTCTGCCTTGTCCACGCATTTTTCCTCTTCCACCTTGTCCGCGGCATCTGCCACGACCAAAAGTATTTTCATTGTCTGACTTGTCAGCTCCTTTGCAGTTACCCAAGCCTCTTCCTGTCATTGGACCTTCTCCGAGAGGACCCATATTATTTTTGTTTGGCATATTATACTCCGTTACTCATTACTTTGACAGCATTTGCCGTGACCAAAGCCTCCGGCAAAGTTTATTAGCTTATTTGAGTTACATTCAGGACAATTTCTGATATTGTCTTCAAAACTTATTTTAAACATATGCCCACAATCGATGCATCTGATTATATTGTTTCGGAAGTGAATATTTCCACCTTCTATTATCAGCATTTTCCCGTTTATAATAAAGTCAGCTATTTTGTTTCGTGCTTTATCTATCATTCGCGTAAAAGTTGAACGGGAGATACCCATTTCGTCTGCTGCATCAGCGTGCGAAAGTCCTAATTCGTCTGCAAGTCTCAGTGCTTCGTATTCGTCCAAACTTAGCATTACTTTGACTAATCCAGGCCCTTTTACTCCAATTGGTTTGAAAGCATTGAAAAGGGGTGGTGTTCCTACGATTCTATTTTTTTCTGTTCTTGGCATAGTTTCTACTCCAAATATAATGCACATAGGTGCATAATCCAAATGTTTTTTTTACTTATTCTAAAAAATATTTATACAGTGCCGGTTTTATCAATATAAATCTAAGCTTAGCAAGCTTTTCAATGTATATTTTATTGGATTGAAAAAAATACTTTATATTGCATAATATAAAGATTATAATCAAACATACGAGGTATTTATATGAAATATAGTGCAATATTGTTATTACTAATCTTTGCAGTATCGAATTCCTTTGCAAAGATTATCACTAAACCTTACCTTCAGGCAGGAACTTTCAAAAGTATGGTAATAATGACAGAATGTGACAATCAGGAACCTGTAACTGTGGAATTTACAGATCCGACTGGCAAAACTGAAAAAGCTTCTACTTTTTTTATCGTTGAGACTGATACTGTACCCAAAACATTTGTACATAGGATAAAATTGAAAAATCTATCTGAAAATACAAGTTACAAATACAAAGTCTTTCAAGACAATAACAAGAGCTACACAGGTGATTTCAAAACACTATCAAGAGATAACAATGATACAGTATCATTTGCCATATTAGGAGATACAAGGTCTAATCCTAATAATGTTCCTGCAATATTTGCAAAAAAAATATTAGAGAAAAGACCCGATTTTTCTATTTATTTGGGGGATCTTTGCTATAAACCCGGATATCAATACTATAAAAACGAATTTCTAATACCCGAACAATTAGACTTAGCTTCTAAAGTGCCGTTCTATAATGCAGTTGGCAACCATGAAGATTGGAAGCAAAACACCAAAGCCTTCACTCAGTCTCCTTCTGACGGTACTGATAATTTGCCTTATTATTCTTTCGATGCAGGAGACGTGCATGTATTGGTTATGAGCACAGAAACATCACTTTCCGAAAAATCTGATCAATACAAGTTTGCTGAAGCAGACTTGAAAACAACAAAGAAAAAATGGAAAGTAGTCGCTTTTCATATACCTGCATATTGTGCCGGTGCTCATGGAGAAAACAAAGTGATGAAGAGACTTACTACAAATTTGTTTGAAAAATATGGGGTGGATGTGATTTTTGCAGGTCATTGTCACTTTTATCAACACAATCTTGTAAATGGCTTGCATCACTTCATAATGGCTGGCGGTGGTGCGCCTCTATATACACCAAAAGAAGCACCTTATGTATTGAAATCTGTCAAAACTCATCATTATGGGCTCGTAGAAGTTACCGGCGATAAATTTATAGTAAGAGCATTTGATAAAAAAGATGCTTTAGTAGATGAAGTGGTTATTCAAAAGAAAAAGAAATAGACAGATTTAATCCCTCTGATATTTTTAAGAAGACCTGGCTAATCGAGTAAGTCAGGTCTTCTTTTTAATGTTTTTTGGTAAGCTTGCTCTTGTTGCCATTCTTTAATTAGCTTATGGTTGCCACCCAGTAGTACCTCCGGCACTTTCATACCTCTGTATTCAGCAGGTCGGGTATATTGAGGAGCTTCCAGAAGCCCATCCATATAAGAATCATCTAAGGCAGATTCTGCATCGCCCAATACACCGGGCAGAAGACGAATGATTGAATCAACAAAGACAAGTGCAGGCAATTCGCCCCCGGAAAGAACAAAGTCTCCGATAGAAATTTCTCTGCTTATCAGTGTATCTCTGATTCTTTGATCAATGCCTTTGTAATGTCCTGCAAGAATAATAATATTTTTGAACATTGAAAATTCGTTTGCTATAGTCTGAGTCAAACGTTCTCCATCTGCAGTCATATATACGATTGCATCATATTCTCTTTCTGATTGCAGCTTTTCGATACATTTGAAGACGGGATCGCACATGATAAGCATTCCTGCTGCACCGCCATAGGGATAATCATCAACAGCCTGATATTTTCCTTCACCATAATCGTGTAGGTTGTGAGTTACAATTTCAGCAATACCTTTTTCTTGAGCAATTTTTAATATGCTGGCATTGATAACAGAATCAAACATATAAGGAACTGCCGAAATAATATCAATCCTGTATTTCATCATCTTCATCATCCTTCTCATCGTTACCGTTCACCAAATCGAACAATCCGTCCATTGGTATGATACCTATTACCATACTTTCTTCGTCGATGAAGTCAATTACATCCTCTATCATGGGAATTGGCAATTCACCCTTTTCGGTTTGAACCAAAATCACATCGTTTGCAGGCAGTTGCCAGTAGTCTATTACCTTTCCAATTTCAGTTTCGTCGTCAACATTAACAACTATGAAATCTAAAAGTTCATCGTCGAAATATGGCTTTCTTGTATCTCTTATTATATCTTCCTGAGAGCAAAATACTCCCTGCTCTTTTAGAGTTGAAGCCAGTTCTTTGCTATTGATACCTTCAATGTCTAAAATAGCACCTTTGGAATTTTTTTTCCAGTGCTTTAGAGTGAAAGTTTTACCAAAGTTTTCAGAAAATCCTATCTTGAGTGTAGCGCCTTTTCTGATTTTTTCGACTGCTGAGGGCACTTCGCCGACAAAAATGCTGCCCGAAGTACCTTTTGTGTTTACTATAGTTCCGATATATTTCATATTGCAAATTTACTAAAAAAAGGGGAGTTTATAGATTAAAATATCATTACGTAAGCAATTCCAAAAGTGAAGTTGTTTGTATCAGATTCTTTATAAATATCTCCATTAAATGAAGTGTAGTAGCTTGTGTTGGTACTGAAAGTATATTTAACGCTGAATTCAAGGTAAGAGCCTCTTGCATTGGGATTTTGGAAATCAAATGGGAGCAAAAAACCTGCTCCGACTCCGTATGCTAAGGAAGCAGAATTATCTATAGAACTTGTAGGTGAGTCTTCTTCACTTTCAAAAAGATTATAAAACATGGAGCTAAGGTGAGACCGAGAATCCACATATAGCCAGTTGATGCCGAAAAAACCTTCAATATAAGGTTGTAAAATGCCATCATTAGTTATAAACTTAATGTTTGTCATCAGTTGGTCAAAGCCAAAAGTATAATTTTCTGTATAATCATCGTAATATATCTCAGAAAAGTCGTAAGTATGGAGATTCCAAAAGAAACCAATAGCTATATTCTGTCTGTCAATAAACCAAGCTACCGAACTTGACAATCCATGGAAAATATTATCAGTATTTGATTTGAATTTTCCGAGAGGAGAAACTTGAGAATACCCAATCCCTAAGATAACATGCCTCGAAGGTGATTCAATATACTGATTAGGTTTTTCTTGCTCTACAATTGTCTCTTTGGTTTCGTCATCCTGAAGCTCCGGATGCTGTGAATACAAATTGACAGAGATAAAAAAAGAGATAAAATATAGTAAATATTTTAACATGATAATTTCCGAATAATAATTTTTCAGTTTAAACGCAAAAAGCTCGAATTTTGTTGCAACTTCACTAATATTTGCGAAAAATCAACAATTCAAGTCTTGATGAAACGTTTGAACAATTTATTCTTACATTGTCAAACAATTTAACAAAATATGATGATAAACCCGAATGAAGCTTTTGAAGTAGAACTGTTTTATCAGTTCCTAAAGGACGAGGAATCAGTAAGCCCGAGTTGGAGAAAATATTTTTCTGAAAACAGAGAAAGATTTGACAAATCAATCAAATATGAAAGTAATAAAGAGACCAAAAAATTTAAAGATATTGAAAAAATAGATAAAGCTTCGCAGAAAACAGAAACTGCTCCCAAAAAAGAAGTCACATTTTCGCTTAGGAGCGACGAGGTATTGGAAGAAATGCCATCTATTCCTGCTAAAATTGCTGCAAACATGGAATCTTCACTTACAATTCCTACTGCAACTTCAGTAAGAACCATTCCGGTTAAAGCATTGGATGAAAACAGGAGAGTAATCAATAAGTATTTGGTACAAAACAAAAGAAAGAAAATATCTTTTACACATATACTTGCTTGGGCTATCGTTCGAGCCATGGTGAAATTCCCGCAGATGAATGATTCGTATGCCTTGCAGGACGGTAAGGCACACAGAGTCAAGAAAAAACACATAAACATAGGTTTGGCTGTCGATATTACAAAAAAAGACGGCTCTAGACTTTTACTTGTTCCGAATATTAAAAAAGCAGAAAGCCTGAATTTCAGAGAATTTATCGATAAATATGATGAACTGATAGACAAAGCGAGAAATAACCGAATAAATATTGATGATTTGGAAGGGACTACTGTATCTCTGACCAATCCGGGAATGATTGGGACCACTCACTCCAATCCACGTTTGATGGTTGGGCAGGGGACTATTATCGCTACAGGTGCGATCGACTATCCGGTTGAGTTTCAGGCAGTAAAACCTGAGTTAATGACTTCTATGGCAGTGTCAAAGGTTGTCACTATTACGAATACTTATGACCACAGGATTATTCAAGGTGCAGAATCAGCTGAATATTTGGCATACATCCACAAGCTATTAATTGGCGAGAAACATTTTTATGATCAAATATTTGCTGCACTTCAAATTCCTTTTGAACCGGTAAGATGGCAGATTGATTATGACAACAGTCAAAAGCACAGTACTGATCCTGAGCGCGAAAAAATTGAAAAAGGTGCTCACGTTATGCAGTTGATAAATGCCTACCGAGTACGTGGACATTTGCTTTCTTCTGTCAATCCACTCGGTTTGCAGTCTTATTATTATCCGGAATTAGATCCTGCTTATTATGGATTTTCTATTTGGGATTTGGACAGAGTCTTTCATGCTGACGACAGTTGGGATTCCAATAACAAGTCTCTTAGAGATATTATTGAGTTGCTAAGAGATTCATATTGCGGGCCAATGGCAATAGAATTTATGCACATTTCTAATCCTTTAGAAAAAAACTGGATTAAAGAAAAGAGTGAAGTTGCTAAAAACAGACTTGCTATTTCTGAAGAAGATAAATTACATGCATTTAAAAAAATTGTTCAAGCCGAAGAGTTTGAGAACTTTCTCCATACAAGATTTTTAGGGCATAAAAGATTCTCGCTCGAAGGTGGCGAATCATTGATTGTTTTAGTAGATAAATTATTCGAAAAAGCAGCTGATAATTCACCCCAGCACATTGTCTTAGGCATGGCACACAGAGGTAGATTAAATGTGCTTGTGAATAATATCGGCAAAGAAAAAGCTAAAATATTCAATGAATTTGATGACGATGTGGATATAAGTACTTACCATGGTGCAGGCGACGTTAAGTATCACCTTGGAGACAAAGGCAAATATGTTTCTCGGAAGGGTAGTGAAATTCCTGTTGTTATCTCTTCCAATCCAAGTCATCTTGAATTAGTAGATCCTGTGATTGAAGGTATGGCAAGAGCGATAGACAATGCAATTGGAGACAAAGAGCACAAAGCCGCTATGCCGATTCTAATCCATGGCGATGCTGCTTTTGCAGGTCAGGGGCTTGTAGCAGAAACATTAAATCTCTCAAAATTAGAAGGTTACCGTACAGGTGGTACAATACATATAGTCGTAAATAATCAAATTGGTTTTACCACAAATGCAGAATCTGCCAGATCATCTGTTTACGCAACCGATATAGGTAAAACTATAATGGCACCGATTATCCATGTTAACGGGAATGATCCTGAAGCTGTTATCAAAGCTGCAGATATGGCTTTCGAATACAGGGAAAAATTTAGCGGTGACATAATAATTGATATGGTTTGCTATAGAAAATACGGCCACAACGAGGCGGACGAGCCAAGCTACACTCAGCCTTTGCTTTATAAAAAAATAAACAAGATGCGTCCGATTTCTGATATTTACGGCACTCATCTCACAAAAGAAGCTTTACTTGATGAAGAAAAGATAGTTGCAATTAAAAAAGATGTTATCGAAGAGTTGGATGCTGCCTTTAATAAAAGGAAAACAAGAGAATACGCTACCAAAGTAGCTTTCAGAATTGCCGAAGGAACAGCAACAAGACCATATTTTACTGCAATACAGGAAAGTGATATCAAAGAGATAACAAAAGCTCTTACAAGCTATCCTGAAGGCTTTAATGCAAATCCTAAAGTCGTTAGTCTTCTCAAAAAACGAGATAAAATGGTAAATGGAGAAAAAACCGCTATTGACTGGGCTATGGCTGAAGCTCTTGCGTTTGGAAGTATCCTAAGCGAGGGAAGGCATATCAGATTTACAGGCCAAGATAGTCGAAGGGGGACTTTCAGCCAGCGCCATGCTGTTTTGACTGACTATGTTACAGAAGATGCCTATATCCCACTAAATGATATTCGCAAAGATCAAGGTGTCATGAGAATTTATGACAGTCCATTGTCAGAAATGGCTGTGCTTGGTTTTGAGTATGGCTATAGTATAGTTTCTCCTGATACTTTAACTCTTTGGGAAGCTCAATTTGGAGATTTTGCAAACAATGCTATTTCTATAGTTGACCAATTTCTTGCTTGTTCGCAGGTAAAATGGGGAGAATCCGCATCTCTCGTGATGCTCTTGCCGCACTCTTATGACGGACAGGGGTCCGAACATTCAAGTGCCAGATTAGAGAGATACTTACAGCTATGTGCTCAGGAAAATATGGTAGTAGCAAATCTCACTACACCTGCACAATATTTCCATATACTTCGCAGACAAATGTTCATGGCACATAAATTGCCTTTGATTTTGATGACACCGAAATCTATGCTCAGACACCCGTTAGCAGTATCTGAATTGAAAGAATTTACTCAAGGGGAGTTTAGGCATATTATTGATGATGAGCAAACAGATAAATCAAAAGTCAAACGCATTTTAGTTTGTACCGGTAAGATTTACTATGAGCTATTGAAAGAAAAAACAGATAAGAAAATAGAAGATGTTGCTATTGTAAGATTGGAACAGATTTATCCATTGCATCATGATTTGTTGAAATCAATATTAGAAACATATCCAAATGCAGAAGAATATTTCTGGGTGCAGGAAGAACCAAAAAATATGGGTGCTTGGAATTATTTCCTTACATCCATTTTAGAGCTTGAATTTGACTTTAGATTCAAATATATTGGAAGAAAGGCAAGTGCCAGCACTGCTACCGGTTCGTTTAAAATGCATCAGGCGGAACAAAATAGTATAATTTCTGAAGCTTTTGCAAAATAAAGTATCCGATAAATACGTTTTGTAAGATATGTTATAATATTCTCATATTTGAGCTTTGTTTTAAGGTATTTTTTCCGTAAAATAAGTTAATCTGCGTGTACGAAATTAGAGACAAAAAACTATATGTCAGTTATCGAAACTTTAATAGAAACCCAAGAGTTCGCGACCTTGCCACCAGTGGCAACTAAAGTCCTGCAATTATTGGAAGATGACAATATCGATGTAAGAGATATTTCGAAAGTTATTGAGACAGATGCCTCTTTAACCTTGAAATTACTTAGAGTTGCCAATTCGCCACTCTATGCTACAAGGACAGAAGTAAATACAATCCATCAGGCTATAATAACACTTGGTCTAAACAGACTGACAAATATTGTGCTCGGAGTTTCAATCTTTTCAAAGTTTTTGATGAGTTCTCAAAAGCAGATTGCTGATTTGATGAAAAGGTTCTGGTGGCATGCTTCTTGTACCGGGATGGTTGCTAAATCTCTTTCTACTAAAATTGATAAATTTTACAAAGAAAATGAGTTCATTGGCGGATTGCTTCATGACATTGGCAAACTTGCCATGCTTCAGTTCGATCCGGTAAAGTACCAGAAAGTTGTAGAATTAGTCCAAAACGAACACATCACCGACATTGAAGCTGAAAATCAGGTATTTACTGTTTCTCACGATGTAGTAGGAGCTGAAATAGCAAAGCTATGGAAATTGCCGTCTGAGTTGACTGCAATTATTTCTCATCACACATTCCCGGAAAATGCCCCTAATCATAAAGAGTTAGTGGCTGCTGTTCGACTTGCTGATTCACTTTGTGAGGTTTGGGGAGCCGGATTTTATGAAGGAATTGAGCAGCTTTCAGTTGCAGATTCTGCTCAGTGGAAGATTTTAGTTGAAAATAATCCATCAATGCAAAATCTGGATGTTGAGATATTCACATTTGAGCTTGAAGAAGACTTTAAGAAATCTTCTATGTTTTTGAATATTCTTATAAACGAATCAAAATAGCTATTACATATATTTTTTATATATAGAAAGACACAAATCAAGTTATGGTTTGTGTCTTTTAATATTTAATGCGGCAATATTACGTTTGATACCTTCAAGTTTGGTCCTTTTAATAGGAGATTTGGAGTATCTGTTTCTAAAATCTTCGTCAGACATCGAATAAATTGTTTCAATATCGAAATTTGTTTCTCCAAATCTTGGCTTCAATAAATCATCTTCGGTGTTGAATGTAAGCCTTTTGTTCCAAGGGCAAACATCTTGACAAATATCACAGCCGTAAGCCCAGCCATTAAGCGAATTCGCTATGTTATCAGGTATAGGTATGTCGGGTTTAGCTTCGATAGTCCAATATGCTATACAATTGTTAGAATCAACTACCTGAGGGGCTACAATGGCATCTGTCGGACAGGATTCTATGCAGGCTTTGCATTTACCACACATATTTTTTATAGTTTCATTTGAAGTGAAACTTATAGAAGTAATAATCAAACCTATAAAAAACATACTTCCGTATTTTGGGTTGATAATGTTACCGTTTTTTCCCTGCCAGCCAAGTCCGGCTTCTATAGCCCACTGCCGGTCTAAAGTAGGGCCTGTATCAACATAAACTCTGTTTTCAGAATCAGGGTGAGTAGTTTTCAGATATAAACCAATTTGTTTTAGTTTCTTCTTTACTATATCGTGATAATCAGAACCCCAGGCATATTTTGATATTTTGGCATCTTCCGAAGTATGCTCGAAGCTTGTTTTATAGGGATACGCTAATGCGATTACAGATTTTGCTGATTCGAATATCAAAGAAATATCTTCTTTTTTGTCAAAATTTTTATCGAGATAATACATATCT
Source organism: Kapaibacterium sp. (SeqCode) (assembly GCA_963664875.1). Lineage (GTDB taxonomy): Bacteria > Bacteroidota > Ignavibacteria > Kapaibacteriales > UBA2268 > JBFHIJ01. Next base: position 233,517 of record OY761611.1, read on the forward strand.
GCATGGTAGCCGGAGCGAATCCAATCTCTATATCTTTCAGTTTCACTGCTAAGTTTTCTACCGTTAGCAAATCCGATATCGATAAAGCCAAGAGATTGTGCGAGAGTAATAATATCTTCTCTAATATTCAAGATTCTTTCTCCATAAAGGTGTAGAATCTTTATTGGGTTTTTCTACGAAAATTCTGCCTTCTTTTTCAAAGATATCGAATTTTTTGAGAGATTTGATTCCCTGATGTGTGTTGATATTATTTCCTGACTCAAGTGAGTAAGTCCATCCGTGGAGAGGGCACATTAACTCGGTACCGGTAAGGATTCCGTTATAAATTTCAGGTTGATGTCTGTGCGGACAAATATTGGTAACGCAATAAAGATTACCATCAATTCTGAAAATTGCAAGTTCCCAATCCGAATCCTCAGAAAATGTAATTTTTCTGCCTTTTTTTTCAACCAAGTCTTTGGAAGCAAGCACATCACAATATATTTTACCATTTATTTCGTGTGTGGGATACTGAAGTTTATCCTCATCAAAAATATTAAAGCTCATCTATTTGTACTCCGTCAAGATTATATCTTCACCTTTAATGTAACCGGATTTATGTTTTTGAATCCGAGAAGCCTGTCTAAAAGCGTCGTGTTCATAAATCAGAATTGCATTTTTTTCAAAAAGGTCAGGTAATATTTTCTTTTTCTCTTCAATAGTAGTCAGAGGAAAGTTATCATAGCCCATAACATAAGGAAATGGTATATGTGCAGCCGTTGGACACAAATCTGCCATATACATAAATATTTCGCTACCTGTATCTATTTTGACAAGCTGCATTGCTTTAGTATGTCCGTAAACAGGAAAAACAGTTATACCATTTGATATTTCTGTTTCTCCGTCCAACTCAATCAGTTGTCCTTTATCTATTATAGGAACAAAATCTTCTTCAATAAAAGATGCTTTGTCCTTATCTTTGGGAGATTTTGCCCATTGCAGATGTTCACGTTGGACATAATATTTAGCATTTTCGAAAGTTGGGCATATCTTGCCGTCTTTGATTGCAGTAGCACCGCCGGCATGATCAAAATGCAAATGAGTAATGATTACATCAGTTATATCAGAAGTTGTAAGACCAAATTTTGCAAGAGAGCTGGTAATATCACTTGATATGCGGTCTATATTGAATCTTCGAGCAAAAGAGTCGTCGTATTTAGTTCCGTTGCCGGTATCTATGAGAATTTTTCTATCGTCATGGATTATTAGAATTATTCTTGCTGCAAGCGGAATTCTATTCAATTCGTCCCCGACATGATAGCTTTTAGACCATAATACTTTCGGAACGACACCAAACATAGCACCTCCGTCGAGTGCAAAAATGCCGGTTTCTATAGCTTCTATTTGATAATTTCCGGAAATCATAATGTAAAACTGCAAAAATGTGAATAAAAACATTTAGGACGCAAGAAAAAAGTGCATATTTTCGTTTGCAAGTTAGCATAATTTCAATAAATTTTACAGATGTGAATAAAAAGAATTGGAAATTATATGAAAGCTATATAATTTTGTTGCTTGACTTATTGCCAAGTTGTATTTAGTATAATAAGAAAAGTATTTTAGTTTTATATAAAAGGAGTTTTTAGATGGGAACTATTGAAAGGATTCGACAAGCGTCACCTTATGTATTTGCATTCTTTGGTGTAATGCTTGTGGCATTTTTTACAATTGGAGATAAGACCGTTGTAGATGGTCTTCTTGGTTCAAGAGGTAACACTGCCGATAAGCCAATAGCAATCGTTGACGGTGAAGAAATTGCTTACAGAGATTTTGCCGGTATGGTGCAACAACAAATTGAAAATCAAAGAAGACAAAATCCAGACCAGGAAGTAAACGAATTGCAGGTTAGACGTCAGGTGTGGCAAAGCATCTTAGACCAAAAAATACTTGAAATTCAAGCAAAAAAAGCAGGTATTACTGTAACTGATGCCGAAATCAGAGATCAGTTACTAAACAATCCTCCGGACTTCTTAGTTCAACAATTTTCAGATTCATTGGGTAATTTCGACAGAAAAGCTTACTTAGAAATTATTACTAATCCTGAAATTATAATATCAAGATTGCCTGAAACTATGAGCCTCGAAGAAAAAGAAGCTCAGGTAAACAGATTCAGAGCTGATATCTTGAATATTCAAGATTATCTATTGAAACAAAAGATTTCAAACAACCTTTCTTCGATAGTAGCTACTACAGGTTCTGTAATTTCTCCGGAATTTGCCAGAGAAAAATATATTGCTGAAAACAGTTCTGCTGTTGTAAATTTTGTTGCATTGCCGATCAGAAATGTTCCTGATAAAGAAGTAAACGTTACTGATGAAGATATCAAAAAATATTACGATGCTCACAAAGAATATTACATACAAAAACCACAAAGACAGGTATCTTATGTATCTTTCCGCATGGTTCCTTCTCAGAAAGATTCTTTGAAAGCTCAAAAAGATATTCAGGATGTAATGAACTCTTTGAATAATGCACAGACTGAAGAAGAAAAAGATAAAGCATTTGATTTGATGTGGAGCAAACACAATGGCGATACTTATGACTATGCTCTTATCAATGATGTAGATCCTAAAAAATCAAACTTTGTACTTTCATTAGCAGACAGACAGGTGGCAGGTCCGTTTACTTTGACTGACGGTACTTACTTCTTTAGATTAGACGGCAAACGCCAGGGTGAAAATGAAGTAGTAAAAGCCAGCCATATTCTTATCAAATCAGATGATACAAATGCTGACAGTGCAAAAGTTGAAGCTGATAAAATTTACAAAAAAGCTCAGTCCGGCGAAGACTTTGCTGCCTTAGCTCAGGCTCACTCTGAAGATCCGGGCTCTAAAACTAAAGGCGGTGATTTAGGTTATTTCGGAAAAGGAAGAATGGTACCTGAATTTGATAAAGCTTGTTTTGAAGCAAATGCCGGCGATATTGTTGGTCCAATCAAAACACAGTTTGGCTACCACATCATCAAAATTGAAGACAAAAAGTCAGAAGAAATCAAATTCAGCGAAATAAAAATTGCTCCTAGAATGTCAACTTCTACTCGCAATTTGATTATGCGCGATGCTCAGATTATGGCAAAAACTGCAATGGAAGAAGGTATTTCTTTAGATACTCTTGCTGCTCGTAAAGGTATAAGAGCATTTACTCCGGGCTACTTCGAACAAGCTCGTCCGATACTTGGATCTCAGTACCTTACTGACAGAGCTTTCGAACTTGAAGTAGGTGGTGTAATCGAACCGATGGATATCGAATACTACGGTTTGATTGTAGCTCAGGTTGTAGGTGTTAAAGCTGAAGGCATTGCTTCTTTGGAAGACAAAAAAGACGAAATCAAAACTAAAGTAATGGAAATCAAAAAATTAGATGCTCTTGAAGGTAAAGCAAAAGAGCTTTATGCAAAAATGAAATCTGCAGGTTCGTTAGCTTTAGCTAAAGAGCAAGATCCTACTTTAGATATGAAAACTATTGATAATCTCAAAAACGACGGAAAAGTAAGTGGATTTGGTACAGAGCCTGCATTCACTACTTATGCTTTTGCTCAACCAATGAATAAAGTAATTGGTCCAATCAGAGGCGAAAAGGCATACTTTGTTATTGAGATAGTAAACAGAAACATCCCTGCTAAAGCAGATGTTGATGCAAATATGGTTACATATACAGAAACATTGAAACAACAGTCTTCAGGCATTACTTTCTATCAATGGATGACTGCTGTCAAAGAACAATCTAAGATTGAAGATTTTAGAAAAGAATTCTATAGAGAATACTAAGCGTTAATCTCAAATATTCAATTAGTGAGGGCTTGTTTTTATAACAGGTCCTCTTTTTTATTTATATAACACTTAAATATTATTGCATAGTTTAGGCATGTCAAATTGATTATGAGCCTATTTTCAAACATCTGATTTACTCTGTCAAATTAATTTCACATTCCACTTTTTACGTTTTAAATTATACCTGTATTTCATAATGAAAATAATAGAAAACATAAATTAGTATAGTTTATCCTAACATTTAAAACGAATATACTGCTAAGATTAAATTAGTGAGGGTTAAAATGAGTGGAATATCACGGAGAGACTTCTTTAAAATTTCCGGAGCAATGTGTGGAGCAGCTACACTTAGCTCTGTAGATGCTAAGGCTCAAAGTCGTCCGGTAAATATTTTATCAGACGACAGGATGGGCGTTCTGGTTGATACTACCGTCTGCATAGGTTGTAGGAACTGCGAATGGGCTTGCAAAGATGCACACGGCATACCAACAGAACACATAGACACATATCAAGACAGAACTGTATTCAAAGAATATAGGCGACCAAATGAGCAGTCGCTTACAGTAGTAAACGAATACAAAAATCCAAAAAGTGAATATCTACCTACTAATGTCAAAATTCAATGTATGCATTGCGATCATCCGTCGTGTGTATCTGTTTGTATTGTGGGGGCATTTTCAAAGTTAGAAAACGGAAGTGTGGTGTGGGATACTTCAAAATGTATTGGTTGCCGATATTGTATGGTTGCCTGTCCATTCCAGATACCTACCTATGAGTTTGAAAAAGCTATAGAACCAAATATTTCAAAATGTGATTTCTGCATAGAAAGAACAAAACAAGGCAAGCTAACTGCCTGCGTTGAAATATGCCCTGTAGAGGCGTTGACTTATGGTCCGAGACAAGAACTTATCAAAATTGCTAGAAAACGCATCCAAAGGAATCCTGACAGATATGTCAATCACATTTACGGAGAAAAAGAAGTAGGTGGGACCGCATGGATGTATTTAGCCGGACAGGATTTTGGAGAGATTGAGTTTAAAAAGTTTGGAGATAAACCTGCACCAGGTATATCTGAATCAATCCAACATGGCATATTTGCCTATTTCGTGCCTCCTGCAATGTTTTATTCGCTTTTAGGCATGATTATGTGGATTGCCAAAAAACGTGAGACAGAGAAGAAAGAAAAGCAAAATCAAATAAGTGAAGGAGAGAGCCATGAGTGAGAATTTCATTACTGTACCTCTTTCAGGAGAGCATAAGAAAGTGAGTTTTTTGACTCCGGGAGTTTTTCTTCTGATTCTTATTGCGTTAAATGGTCTTGTGTTTCTTGCAGGAAGGTTTATCTTCGGTATAGGAGCAGTAACAAATTTAGATAATTATTATCCATGGGGATTATGGATCGGAGTTGACGTTGCAGCCGGTGTTGCTTTAGCTGCCGGTGGGTTTACTTCTTCAGCTCTTGCACATATTCTACATAGAGAAGATTTTCATGTGATAGTTCGACCGGCACTGCTTACTGCAATGTTAGGTTACACCTTTGTAGCAATTGGAGTTATGACAGATATTGGTCGCTGGTATTACATTTGGCATCCGCTCATCAATTGGAATCCAAATTCAGCTCTGTTCGAAGTCGGTATCTGCGTTATGTTTTATCTTACAGTTCTCTACGTAGAGTTTCTGCCGGCTGTAGTCGAAAGATTTTTACATAAAGTAAATTTACCCGGCATTCTAAAAGGTCTGAATAATCTGTTTGAGAAAATATTATCTCTATTGGACAAAACTTTACCAAAAGTAATGTTTATTTTTATAATCGCAGGTGTAGTGCTTTCAACTTTACACCAATCATCTCTCGGTACATTGATGGTAATCGCAGGTGATAAAATGCATCCGCTTTGGCAAACTCCAATTTTGCCACTTCTGTTCTTTTTGTCAGCAGTTTCAGTGGGATTCCCTATGGTGATGTTTGAATCCTTGATTGCTGCCAAATCATTTGGTTTAAAACCTGAAATGCATGTACTTAGCAAATTAGGAAAGGTAATGCCGCTTTTGTTAGGTATTTATCTTGCATTCAAACTTGGTGATATGTTTATCAGAGAAACATTTGTTTATCTATTTGAATTCAACACTGTTAGTGTGATGTTCCTAATCGAACTTTTTGTCGGAGTAATTATTCCGATTAGGCTTTTCCTATCGAAAAAAGTACTAAATAAACCTTGTCTTTTGATGGTTGCTTCCGGTATGGTAGTATTTGGCGTATTTTTGAATAGGGTAAATAATTTTGTAACTGCCTATACACCACCATTTGCTGATTATTCTTATTTCCCGTCCTATGGAGAAATATCAGTAACTCTTGGTTTTGTTGCTATATTAGTTTTGCTCTATAGGGCAATTGTTATGATATTCCCTGTAATTTCAATTCCAAAAGATCCTGAAAGAAATCAGGTGGAGGAATGTTAATATGAAAAAGGTACTTTATGTATTTACATTGCTGATTCTGGGATTGGCAATATCATTCAGCTTGAACAGCATCAATGCAGATACTAAAAAGGAAAAAGAAAATACGCAGCTGATATCTGCTCAGCAAACAAAAAAAATGGATATTAGTGACAAAAGTGATCATGCAAATTCTGATTTAGAGTGTAGCACTTGTCATGCTTGCTTGTATCCAACTGTTGAAGATCCGTGTCTTAAAGAATGTCCACGTGAACAAATAACGATTAATCACAGTTCTGAAGAAGGGCCGGATGTTATTAAAATTGTAAAACTATCAGACAGATACGGTCCTGTGGTATTTTCGCACAAAGTTCATGCACAGATGTCTGAAATGTCAGGTGGCTGCGAGTCATGTCATCACTATAACACTGCCGGACCTGTTTTAGCCTGTAAAAAATGCCATGAACCGAGAGCTACCCGTGAAAATCTTGCAATCCCTGATTTGGAAGCTGCCTATCATAGACAATGTGTGCAGTGTCATAGGCAATGGAATCAGACAACAGGCTGTTATTCTTGCCATCTTCCTAAAGATAGTGAAGATAGCGAAATCATGAAAATGATAGAAAGATATCAGGGAATTGTACATCCTGAAGTTGGGCATCCGGTTAAATTGGTATATGAGACTACTGCCGACACAGGCAAAATTGTTACATTTTACCACGACCAACATACTAAAATGTTCAATGTGCCTTGTAAGGGCTGTCATACAGATGAATCATGTATCCAATGCCATGATTTGAGAAAACAGGTTACATATCAGGCGGATCAACGTAAAAAAATCCATAAAAGCTTCGAAGAGCATCACAAGCCTTGCTCTACATGCCATGATAATAACGATTGTAATAAATGCCATAAAGACAAAGAGACTCCACCATTTGAACATGATAAATCAACAAATTTCAAACTTGGGAAGTTTCACTCAGAGCTTAGCTGTAACAAATGCCATCAAGACAATAAATTCAATAAGTTGAATACAGGTTGCTTGTCTTGCCATAAGAACTTTAAGCTTGGTGAGTTTAATCATGCAAAAACCGGTTTGACTTTGACAGGAGAACATAAGGAGTTGGATTGTGAGACTTGTCACAAAAACCTGAATTCACCACTTCAGATTAAGTGTGACGATTGCCATGATACTGACATAAGTTATCCCTCAAAATTGCCCGGGACAAAAAAATAGATTATAGATTTACATTGACACATTTAATCTACTTTATAATTAACAAGGCTTCTCAAATGAGGAGCCTTGTTTTGGTTGAATTTATGGGAATTAATTTAAAGTATCGTTTCGATAATCTCCGTCGGTCTCGCAATTACAGCTTTATTTCCGTTTACAACTATTGGTCTTTCTATCAATTTTGGAAAGCTTACCATTGCGGAAATTATTTCGTCATCACTTAAATTTTTACCTCTGTAATTTTCAATCCACTCTTTCTCTTTTGTTCTTACTAATTCGATAGGTCTTAGTTGAAGTTTGTCGATAAGATTTCGAACTTCTTCAAATGAAATGTTTTCATCAAGATACTTCACTACTTTGAATTCAACTGATTTGTCTTCTAAATATTTTAGACCGGCTCTACTTTTAGAGCACCTTGGATTATGATAAATTTCAATCATGGTTTATATTCCGAATATCAATAAAATACATACTAAGTTTTATCGAAATGAGAAAAGTATTATTGCAAAAAATGGGTGGACAATTAAGTTTTATACCCGGTAAAAATAAAACACTCTTATATTAGTTTTCTATCAAAAGAATGGGAACAGAAAATAGCAGGAATACTATGCCAAATTATGACAAATATCGTAACAGACCATTTTTAATCAGCCGTGATTCGGTATTGACTTACAATTTGTTTTGGAAAAATGTCAACAGGCTTTCCCGCAAACTAATCGAAATAGGAGTGAAAGAAGGAGATATTGTCGCATACTTCAACAAAAATTCCTATATGTTCCCAATTTTATTTTTTGCACTGGGCAAAATAGGTGCAATTATCCTGCCTGTCAATATTAGATTTCCTGCTCTCCAGGTAATAGAGCTGTTAGACGAACTTGGAGTTGAGCATATAGTAGTTTCTAACTTATATATAGATGAGGCATTTGAGAGAAATACTAAAATCATTTTAGAAGATTTGATAGATATAAACGAAACATATCCGGAAGAAGCCGATACACCGTTTGATATACAAAATATTTTAGATAATGATGCAAGTATTATTTTTACTTCGGGTAGCACAGGCAATCCTAAAGCTGCCTTACACACTTATGGAAATCACTACTTTAGTGCCCTCGGTTCGAACCAAAACATTGAATTAGGAAAGAATGACAGATGGCTTGCAGTGTTGCCTACTTATCATGTAGGAGGTATATCAGTTTTCTTTAGAGCTTACCTTGCCGGTGCCACAGTTGTAATTCCTGATACATCAATATCTATATTGGAAAATATTATTAGAAATAGAGTCAGCCATGTCTCTTTCGTTGCTACTCAAATATTTAGAATGTTGGATAATCCCAAAGAAGTAAGTTTTTTGTCGAAACTAAAGGCAATTTTACTTGGCGGTAGTGCTATGCCGGCAGGTTTGATAAACAAATGTTTCGAGCATGACCTAAAAGTTTTTGTTTCTTATGGCAGCACTGAAATGAGCTCGCAAATAACAGCTACATCGGCGTTTGCCGGTATGGACGAATTGTTGACGAGCGGAAAAATTCTACCATATAGAGAGCTAAAAATTGCAGAAGATGGCGAAATATTAGTAAAAGGAAAGACCCTTTTTAAAGGTTATATCCAAAACAGTAAAACATTTAGTCGTATTGACTCTGATGATTGGTATCATACCGGCGATCTTGGTAATATAAATCATAACGGTTTACTGACAGTATATGGAAGGAAAGATAATATGTTTATTTCAGGAGGTGAAAATATACAGCCTGAAGAAATTGAGAAAGAATTGTGTAAATTGGATTTTATTTCAGATGCCATAGTTGTCGCTGTACCTGATTCCGACTTTGGCAGAAGACCGGTTGCATTTATACGAGTTGATAAAGATACAGAAATCAATAGACAGAATATAGAAAAGCATCTTTCCAAATCAATAGCAAGGTACAAGTTGCCATTAGCCTATTTGCCATTCCCAGAAAAACTTAATGACCTCAATCTAAAAATTGACAGACAACAATTTACTGATTTAGCAAAAGAGTACCTTGGCATTAGTTGAAAAACTCAGTTGTTTTGATGATTTAAATTGACCATAAGGCTAAATCCCTATTTGTTTACATTCAGTAGCAATAGAACATTTATCACATTTAGGAGAACGTACACATATTTTTCTGCCATGATTGATAAAATAATGTGTAAATATGACCCATAATTCTTTTTCAATGAGTTTCATTAGTTCAAATTCAATCTTAACAGCATCTTTCGTATTTACAAAACCCATTCTGTTACTTAATCTGATTACATGCGTATCAACTACAATCCCCGGTGTATCAAAGCAATGACCAAGTAAAACATTTGCAGTTTTTCTTCCGACTCCGGGCAATTTTAGTAGGTTCTCCATATTATCAGGCACTTTCCCATCGAACTTATTTAATATCATATCGCAGGCACCTGTTATACTTTTAGCTTTTGCACGATAGAATCCGGTAGAATATATGTCTTTCTCAAGTTCTTCGATTGGTACTTTAAGATAGTCCTCAGGAGTAAGATACTTTGCAAATAAGTCTTTTGTAACAATATTTACACGTGCATCAGTGCACTGTGCAGACAAAATAGTAGCTATTAATAACTCAAACGGTGAGGTAAAGTCGAGTTGAATTTTGACATCAGGGTAATCTTTAGATAGAGTATCAATGATATATTTCATTCGTTCTTTTTTACTTCGAATCATTTTCTTCTCCAATTTGATTGCAAATACTGTCAGGCGACTGCCTATTATAGACGTAAGTTTTGAAATTAGTTTTACCAATGACACAGCCTTGCTTTTTCATATTTTGATAAAATCTCAAATCGCAACCAAATTCATTATCAAAACCACCGAAGGTATTGAATTTATCAGTATTTACAAAAAAAGTACCATTAACATAACAATCATCAAGGTGAATTTTTGAAGATTTGTCATTACAATCCGGTACAAAAGGGTCTCCAATTATTTCTAATCCTCCATAGATGAAATCTATAGTCGGATTTTGAAATATTATTCTTTTTCGCAGTTCTAAATGTTGAGGGTGGTAGAGGTCGTCATCATCCAAAAAAGTAACAAAAAAGCCTCTGGCAATTGAAGCACCATAGTTTTTGGAAATATAAGGGCCGCAGTTTTTTCTAAAAATATATTTGAATCTCTTGTCGTTTCTTATTATATAGTCAATCTTTAAAATAGCGGGCTCGTCAGAACCGTCGTCAATTATAATGCATTCCCAGTCATGTTCGGTTTGCATCAATAGTGATTCTATAGATTTTTCGAGAGAATAGCCTCTGTTGTAAGTAGCAATTACTACAGTAAACAATGGCTTTTGTTCAGGGATAATGTTTTTACTCATTTTGCGATTTTGAATATGAATGATAAAGCAAAGATATTGATTGTTGATGATTTACCCAAAAATCTTAAGATGTTAGCTACCTATTTGAAGTTAGAGGGTTTTGATGTAGATTTTTTAGACGATTCTCAGCTTGTACAGGCGTATCTTGAAAATCATGAAATAGACCTTTTGCTTTTAGACGTAATGATGCCAAAAATTGACGGATTTGAGCTATGTAGAAGAATCAAATCAACTCCAAAATCTGCTGATATACCTGTAATATTTTTGACAGCTCTCACAGATTCGGAACACATAATAAAAGCTTTCGAAGTTGGAGGTGTTGACTATATTAGCAAACCTTTTCATACTTCAGAGCTTCTCGCTAGGGTAAGAACTCATGTAGAAAATAAAAAATATAGAGAAAAATTAGAGCAATTAAATGCTACTAAAGATAAATTCTTTTCTATAATTGCACATGACTTGAAAAATCCAATCTCAAGCATTAAAAACTCTGTTGATTTAATGAGTCGCCTCTATGACGATTTTTCAGATGAAGAACGTAAAGCATATTTGCAAAATCTAAGAGAAACTACGGAAAATGTTTTTGATTTGCTACAAAACTTATTAGCATGGTCAAGAACACAGACTAACCGAATAGAGTTCAATCCCGATTTATTTGATTTAAAACTCGTAGCTGATAATATTACTACTTTGCTTACTCATCAGGCTAATCAAAAGAATATCTCGTTGTTTCATCAGGTAAAAGAAGGAACAATGGTTTATGCTGATGTAAATATGATAGCCACCGTGCTGCGTAATCTTGCTTCAAATGCAATTAAATTTACTAAAGAGATGGGCTTAGTAAAGATTTTTGTTAAGTCAGTGTCAGAGCAGCGAATTGAAATTGTAGTTGAAGATAATGGAGTTGGTATTGAGAGTAATAATTTATCGAAATTATTTTCGATTGCTTCTAATTTTTCGACTAAAGGCACAAATGCTGAATCCGGAACCGGTTTGGGACTAATTTTGTGTAAAGAATTCGTAGAAAAAAATGGTGGAAGTATCACAGTTAGTAGTGTTTTAGGCAAAGGAACTTCTTTTAATATCGTATTACCTACGAAAAACATGTAATTGGCAAAAAAAATCATTATCTTGCCTTTTATGTAAAATATATATTAATTGGATAAATATGGACTTCGTTGAATTTTGGACACTTTGCTCGGCTAATAATATCGTATTGGATATGGACCAGATTGAACAGTTTAAACGCTTCCACAAAGAGCTAATCTATTGGAATGAAAAAGTAAATCTTATTTCCAGAAAAGATATGGATAATATTCTGGAAAGGCATTTTATACATTCGCTCACCTTGTTAAAATATCTAAAAATAGAAGATAAAGCAAGAGTTTTAGATATTGGTACAGGTGGAGGATTTCCCGGTATTCCGTTATCTATTGCCCAACCCAAAGCACACTATCTATTGGCAGATTCTATTGCCAAAAAAATCAAACTCACTGAAATGTTTGCAAAACATACCGGGAATAAGCTTGTGAAGACTTACGCCGGTAGAGTTGAAAATTTGGTAGAAGATAGAAACTATTTGAATTCTTTTGATATTATTACTGCACGAGCTGTAACGCGGACACATACGCTAATTGAATTTTCTGAGAAGCTACTCAAAAAGGGCGGTGTCTATTATCTTCTGAAAGGCGGAGACTTGACTGAAGAAATTAATGTAACAAAAGATATGTATCCAAACGTAGTAATAAAAGAGATACCAATTGATTTTAGAGGAGTTGATTGGTTCAAAAAAGAAGATAAGAAAATTTTGGTTGTCAAAAATGTTAAATAGATATTTTAGATATTTGGTTTACTTGTTCTTGTTCGTCACCTTTGTTGTAACTTCAGGAAATGTTACCAGCGATTTTGTGATAGCAAGAGTGAAATACGGGGGTGGAGGAGATTGGTACAATGATCCTTCAGCTGAGGAAAATCTGTTGGCTTATGTACGTTCAAATACTAACATTGCTGTAAATCCAAAATATACTTACATTGAGTTAAATTCTCAAAAACTTTCAGACTACCCTGTTATTTTTATTACAGGGCATGGCAATTTAAAGTTTTCAGACGAAGAAGCTGAAAATTTGAGGGACTATCTTGAAAAAGGTGGTTTTTTATACATAGATGATGATTATGGTTTAGATCCGTATATCAGAAAAGAAATGAAAAAAGTTTTCTCCGATCAGGATTTTGTGGAGCTTCCATTTTCACATGGTCTGTATCATTGTCATTATGATTTTCCTTCCGGACCACCCAAAACACACGAGCATGATGATAAAAATCCAAAAGGATTTGGTCTATTTCATGATGGGAGACTATGTGTGTACTATACTTTCGAATCTAACCCGAGTGACGGCTGGGCAGATGAACGTGTACATAGTGATTCGGAGAAAGTAAGAGAAACTGCTTTAAAATTTGGAACAAACATTATTGTATGGGCACTATCCAATTAGAGAATATGGAAAAGTATAATAAAAAAGATAAAATAATACATAAAATAGATCAAACTAAGCGTACAGAACTGGTTAGCATTACATTAACTAATTTTGTATATGCTGCTTCTGTATCAGGTATGGCGGCAATAGTCTTTATAGCTTTGGAGTCTCTTCTGAATTCCGGTGTTACTACTCGAACAGCTTTTGTTGGGACATGGGCAGTTATTACGCTTTTTGTGTTTGTATTGGCTGTATTACCGACATTGAGATATTGGCGAGACAATAGTAAATCAGGTGTTGAATCTATTGCTTTCAGAGTAGGTGAGGTTTATCCGGATATCAAGGATACATTAAGCAACGCTATTCAGTTACGATACCGAAATAATACTGCAGATATTTTTTCTAACGAGCTAATTATGGCTTCATACTCTGAAGCTGTTAGAAAATCAGAAAGCAAAGATTTTTCAGTAATTATCGATAAAAAGTCAAGAAAAAAAGCAATTTTACTTTTTTTATCTGTGATTGCAATCTCAACTCTTTCCTTTTTTGCCATAGGAAAAGATTCTCAATCTGCTTTAAACAGACTTGTCAATTACAACCAGTCATTTGTGCCTGCAGCTCCTTTTTCACTATCTATTTCGCCAAAATCTGCTGAAATAGAAAGAGGAGACAGTATAAACATTAAGGTAAGTTATTCCGGCAAACTTAATCAAAAAGTATTACTTTATATCAAATATGAAAATGATACTGATTTTGAAAAAATTGAACTTAATAATAAGACTTCTGATAGCTATAACTACAAATTTAATGCTTTGAAATATAATGTACAATGTTTCGCAATGGCTGAGTGGTTTGATGCTCCGGTTTTAACAGACACTTGCAAAATTAGAATATATGAAAGACCGTATGTGAAATCATTTGAGGGCTCCGTAGTTTATCCTTCATATACCGGGAAATCTCGTGTATATTTTAATCAGGAGTCAGGAGATATTTCTGCACTAACAGGTAGTAATATTGAATTAACAGCTACAACCGCTAAACCTATTAAGAACGCAAAAGTAGAATGGATAAGCAATGCTTTAAAAGATTCAGCAACTACCAAAGACACTACATATTATGAAATGGTTACAAGAGAAAACACTGCCACAGTAAATTTCAAATTGCGTAATTCAGGTACTTACAAAATACTTGTCGAAGATGAGGATGGTTTCAAAAATTCAAATCCTATAGAATATACAGCTTTGGCTTTGAATGATGAATATCCTGCTATTACTCTTCTACAACCAATTTCTGACATCAGAATAGGAGATAGTGGTCTATTGCCTATCAAGGTTGATATCAGTGATGATTATGGCTTTTCTTCACTTCTATTAAAATACAAGCGAATAGAATCGCGATATACCGAACCTGATGTTGATTTTAGCACTCTAAAAATCGAAATTCCAAAAAGAGAGAATATGCAAAACGTGTTTTATGTATGGAATTTGCACGATTTGAATATTTCTCCTGAAGACAAATACGAGTACTTCCTTGAGATAGCGGATAATGACATAATTTCAGGACCAAAAAAAGCTCAGACGATTCACTTGACTGTCAAATTGCCTTCTCTGATGGAAGCGATGCAGGATGCAGAAAACGAACAAAAACAAATAGAAGAAGAATTAAAGAAAGTGCTTGCTGAAACTCAAAAAGTACAAAAGGAAATGGAAGAATTTGACCGAAAAGTTCTTAAAAACAAAGACAAGAAAGAACTAAACTGGGAAGATAAAAAGAAACTCGAAAAAATAGCAGACAAGAAAAAAGAAATAAACGATAAACTTGAGAACATACAAGACCGATTGCAAAAAGCAACTGACGAAATGCAAAAATCAAATATGCTTTCTGAAGAAACAATGCAGAAATATATGCAGCTTCAAGATTTGATGTCAAAAATTGACAATCAGGAATTTAGGCAAATGCAACAGAATCTGCAGGAAGCTCTGAAGCAAATGGATAAAAATCAAATTCAAAAAGCAATGGAAAACTTTGAATTTAACGAAGAACAGTTCAAAGACAATATTGAAAGAACAATGAAGATGCTCAAAAGGATGCAAGCTGAGCAAAAAACAGACGCTATCAAAAAGCAGGCTGAAAAAATGGCTAAGCAGCAGGAAGAGTTGAGTAAAGAATTGGAAAAAGCTAACAAAGAACAAGCAAAAGAGCTTGCAAAAAAACAAGAACAGCTTGCTAAAGACATGGAAAGGCTCCAAGAAGAGCTCAAAAAGCTCGAAGAGCTAATGGAGCAGTATCAGGACGAAATGCCTTTAGAAGAGCTAAAACAAGCAATGGATGAACTTAATGCTGAGCAAACAAAACAGGAGATGATGCAGGCTGCTTCTCAGATGCAACAAAACCAGAAATCCAGTGCGCAGAAAAATCAAAAATCTGCTCAAAATAAAATGCAAAAATTATCTAAGTCTATGCAGCAAATGAAAGAACAGCTGCAGCAACAAGATAATCAAGAGGCAATGCGCCAACTGGAAAAATCTATTTCTGATATGATTGAGATTTCTAAAAATCAAGAAGAAATAGCTAAACAAACTGCTAATGCGGACTATAATTCTAAAAAAATACCGGAAATTGCTTCAAAACAGGAAAAAAACTCGCAAGCACTAATAAACGTAGCTGCCAATCTTTCAAAATTGGGTGAAAAGTCATTTTCTGTAACTCCTGAAATGGGTAGAGAATTGGGCAATTCTATGCAACAAATGTCAGAATCGATTTCTCAGTTAGCTGAACGACGTACACACTTTGCAAAAAAAGCACAATCCACAGCTATGACTTCCCTTAATTCGGCAATAGCTCAGATGCAGGATATGCTGGGACAGATGAAACAAAATGGTGGTTCCTGCAATAATCCGGGTGGTAGCGGAGAAGGTTCAATGCCTAAACCCGGCGGTATGGGATTCCAGCAACAATTACAGCAAATTGCAGCAGAACAGCAGGTGATAAATCAGTCGCTTAAGCAAATGATGCAGCAAGGTGGTTCACGTATGTCTCCACAGCAACAGGCACAACACCAAAGACTCTCTGATAAACAGGGGCAAGCAGCTGAGCAAATGCACAAGTTAGCTGACGAACAAAAGCAGTTTGGAAATAAAGGTGAAAGAAAAACTGTAGGTGATTTAAATAAACTTTCTAAAGAAATGGAAGAAGTCGTAAAAGATATGCAATCAGGAAAAATCGATCAGGAAACTATCAACAAACAAGATAAGATTCTTTCCAGATTGTTAGATGCTACTCGCTCAATAAATGACAGAGATTTCGAAAAACAAAGAGAATCGAAAGAGGGTAGTAGCAGACTTTTAGTTTCACCATCTGAAATAGATCTAAAAACACAGGAAGGAAAGTCAAGGCTGTTTAGAGAAATATTACGAGCTTCAAAAAATACCTATACTAAAGACTATCAAGCGATAATTCAGAAGTATTTCAAGCAATTAGAAAGTAAAGAAACAAAATAAAAACTAGATAATTTTACACGAGAAGCTGCCTGCTGGCAGCTTTTTGTAGTTTAAGCATTTCCTCTCTACAAAAAGTACAATGGACTAATCGATTTAAAATCCGAAATGAATCAAAAATATGAGACTAAAAAGAATCCAAAGTGTCTATAAAAATATAAGACTATAATAGAGGGAAGGTTGTGAAAATACATTATATACTAATTTTTGTGAGTTGTTTAGTTACAAGTCGTGCTACTGAATTAATCACACTCGACAGTGTTGCCCATATTTATGAAAATGATGTCAATAGACAACGCAATCATTATACTTGGTCTTTTGAATATGATAGCAATGGTAGATTAAAAAGAGAGAGCTCTTTTACATTCGCTTCTGATTTTAAAAGTTTGACTAAACATCGAGAAAAACGTTACATTTTTCATGCAAATGGTGAGTTGGAATTTTACAGCAATATTATATTTGATCCCGGTACTGAGGCTATATCTTCACAACAAACAATTATGAATTACTACGAGCAAAGTTTGTTGACAAAAACTGTAACTTCTTTTTGGAATAAAGAAAAATTAAAATTAGAGCCATCAGATAGTACTTTGTATTACTATAATTCGGACGATAGAGTTGATTCTGCTATTGTTTGGACTAACGGGTCTGAATTTAAATATGCATATAGTTTTAATACTAATTCGCAAAACAACGGATATAATTCTTACGAAGAACGATTTGTGTATGACAGTATTGATAAACAGTGGAAAGAAAAGGGGTTTAAAGTATATGAATCTTATGATTTGGAAATGCGCTTGCTTAGCCATCTTCAGTTAAGTTGGACACCTCCGCATCCGTACGTAAATATTAGATCATATTATTATAACTATGATTTTATAGGCAGATTGACGGATTACGAGTATAGAGAAAAGCTCCGATCAATGCCGGACAAAGGTACACAACCCTACACTAAGATTGAATACTTTTATAATTCGGGTGGAAAATTAGATTCTGTTGCTGAATTTTCAAGAGTATTTAAAAATGAGGATATTGGAATGGTGTACGAGCTATATCAATCACATAAATATGTTTTCGATTCTGATGGAAATTATCTTCAGCATAACTTTCACAAATGGTGGGAGTATATGAATATCTACTATCCAATTTTCTATTTTTCTAATTTTTTCCACGATGAAATATATAACGTAATTTACTCTGAGACCAGACAAATAATTGAAGATGAAGATAAAAAGTATCAGAAAATTAGGTATGAATATAATAAAGACTATAAACATGACAGCATAATTGTACCGAGTATCGATTATTTTAACGATTCTTATTCGAGAATAAGCCAACTTGTTTCACAGAAATATTTTAATTGGGATCAAGATAAAAATAATTATGAATTAGATCATACAATAAAATATATATACTCAAACTCTGATACAGGAATTTCTAAGAAATTGAATACTCAACATCTGCTATCTTTCTATCCAAACCCTACATCAAACTATATTTACTTTAAAACATTGGAAGAGACTTCGGGTAAGATAAGTATTTACAATGTCGAAGGTGAGCTACTCATTTATCAGCATATAGGTGCCTTTGCTCCTATAAATATTCAAAAACTTGGGATAGGTACCTACTATTTTGTGTTTGAATGTGATGGGAAGAAGGAGAGAGGAAAGTTTGTTGTGGAGAGATAGTTGATTGAAAAATGCTGTCTTAGGTCAGATTATTTTGTTAAGGTGCTAAGTCTTGATATATTAAGCCTCAAAGATAACTATAAAAATTATTGAGACGAAAAATAATCCTAAGTGTCTATAAAAATATAAGACTATAATATTGGAGTACTATTTTGAAACTGTTATGCATAGTAATTTTATATTTTGGAATTATCTTTACTTCATTACATGCTTCAGGAAAGCAAACTCTCGATAGTACTTTCCGACTTAGTTATAATGAGAATCAAGAAGCAGTGTTGTTTACTTCTTCTATGAAATATGATTCCTTGGGGCGGTTGCTCTGGTTGAAAGACTATGAAGTAGATTATTATACAGGAAATATATTGAAACACATCGAGAATAAATTTGTTTATAGTGGAGATTATATCACTTTCCACATTTATTCAGAAATAAATCCTAAAACAAAAGGACTACTTTCTCAGAAAATACACAGAGATTATTATAATGATAAAGGTTTGCTTGAAAAAACAGTCAATTCTGTTGTTGTAATCGACTCTATGTATATTGCACCTGTTGATAGCATAGAATATGAATATGATGAAGAAGGATTTTTAAGAACAAAAATTGAGTATAAAACGAATGGTATCTATAAAACTATTTACGAAGGTGGTAGTTTAGTAGTTTCTGAATACTATTATGTATTGCAGCCGGAAACTAATATTTGGGAGCAAATTTTAGAAAGAAAACATAGATATTACGATGATAGAGGTAATTTGACCCGTGTATTTATAGTACACTGGTTTAACGATTTTCCTAAAACGCACACATATGATTATCAATATAAGTATGATTCTCTAGATCGTTTGATTGATTATGAATTCTATGATGATGATTTATATAGCCCACCGTTTCCTGCTGATAAAGTTTCTTATTTTTATAATAAGTTCAATAAACTTGACTCTGTTTTAGATTATCGCTGCAATTATATTGGAGGACCTGAAAATTGGGACTTTGTAGTTTTTGAAGCTACACGTTACTTTTATGACAGTGAAGGAACTTTAGAAGAAATTAAATTTGATCAAATAACTGATTATTTACCTTTGTCATATCATTCGATTGCTCTATCAGATGAATTGAATAATATTGTTAGAATTGAAAAGACAACAAGCCAAAAAGATGTAATCATAAAGAAAGAACTGATTGAATATAGCTATAATAAAAATGTACTCTTCTCTGATATAATTCTTCCAAATGATGATTGCTTTGATGACTTATTTTCTTTTAAAAATAGACTTAATACCCAAAGAAATTATAAATGGGACTATGAGCAAAAAGAATATAATCTAATTGGCATGAATAATTATTTTTACTCTGATTTTTCTACGGATATAGTAGAAGTTAGAAATATCAATAGCAAAGTTTTAGTCTATCCAAACCCTGCATCAAACTATATTTACTTTAAAACATTGGAAGAGACTTCGGGTAAGATAAGTATTTACAATGTAGAAGGTGAGCTACTTATTTATCAGCATATAGATGCCTTTGCTCCTATAAATATTCAAAAACTTGGGATAGGTACTTACTATTTTGTTTTTGAAAGTGACGGGAAGCAGGAGAGAGGAAAGTTTGTTGTGGAGAGATAAAAAAAAGCTACCTGAATTACTTTAGGTAGCTTCTTAGAACAGAATTATAGGCAATTATTACATTTTGCCGTTTCTTTTCAAAACATCTCTTGCGATGATAAATTTCTGGATTTCGTTTGTACCTTCGAAGATTTTGTTGATTCTGGAATCTCTGTAGAATCTTTCGATTGGCATTTCACGAGAGAAGCCCTTACCGTCGTGAAGCTGCATTGCTTAGAGTAGAAAGGATTGAGCATAAAGCGTCACGTGTGGGATTTGATTGGGACCGCTAAAAATGATGTTTGGGCAAAAATAGAAGACGAATGTTCCGAACTCAAAGATATGACTTTGGGAGAAATGGATGAACTATGGTATAAAGCAAAAGTAGAATTATAAAAAAAGCAGGGTAGAGGTTTTTTTTAAATTCTCAGCCCTGCATTACCTATTTGACTTAAATCGAAAATAACTTATTCAGCCCAGTGTGGCATAGCTTTCATGTAGTTACCAGCACGCTCAAAAGCCTGCTCTTTTGTGATATTAGGCTGCCACATCATCAGCCATTCTGAAATGCCACCTTGTATGGCTTCTTTTGGAGGAACTACACCGTTGTCGTCTTTGCAATATTTGCAATAGTTTTCGTGTTTGCCTTGGAAGTCAGGCATTGATAAAGGGGCACCGCAAGAGAAACAGAATTTTTGTTCCATGATCGAAATTCCTTGTTATTATTGTGAATCAATTACGATACAAAAATAAGCAGGCATGTATGACAACAGTGTGTCATATATTTCGAGATATAAAAAATATTTAGAAAAAAATAGATTTACCCTTCTACCTGAAAACGCAATACTGTTTTTAAATTCTCAGGTTCAACTTTTCTTGCATCAGTCAGATAAATCTCTTTGTGAACTTTCGAAATTCGCTTGAGTCCGTTTTCTTCGGCAAAATTTTCCATCATAAGAAAACTTTCAGGTTCATTATCGTAACTACCTATATGTAGCATTTGAATACATTTCCCTTCAGAAATTGATTCAAATCGTACTTTGTCTATCAAAGGGTTCACAGATTTGGATTTAACCATAGTAAGCATTTTCTCTGCATAATCTGAATTAACAAAATCAGGTTGCCTAATCATGAGATGGAATACTAAATCATTCTTGTCAAGCTGATAGTCCTTAGTTTGTTTTGCTTTTTCGTTAACATCCCAAAAACCCTCCAAGGGATAGACAGTGTATTCATAGAAACCTTCCGGTTGGATATTTTTCTTATGACTCATTCTTATAGCGTAAGAAGCAGAGTACAAGATTTCTATATATGCAGCAAAATATTCACTATTGGGATTGCCTTCACCTCGTATTGTGAAATATTTCATATCCGGTATTTCGATTATTTCCGGTTTACTTTTAGGGAGATAGAGACTCTTCTCTTTTTTACGCCATTCATGCTTCATGTCATACTCTCAATTAAAGGCCAGAATAGTTGGATAGTAAAATACAAGAACAAGTATGACTACTGTGTGTCATATATTCGAGGCAGTATATAGTTTTTCAATTTGTTTTATTCTTTTTTGTAGTTCTTCGCGCAATTCGGTTGGTTCAATTATTTCGACTGCACTGCCGTAACTTAGTATCATGCCAAAAAACCAGTTATCTATTGGCACTGTGTAATGTATATATATTCCGTCGTTTTTATATTCTTTTTTCCATTCTTTAAAATAATCGTCTATGATATATCTCATTTCATTATCGAAACGGAGAACTGTCTTTGTTGATACATTTTCTGATCTGGTCTGATACGTTTTATCTAATTCTTCGATATCCAATTCTTTTCTTTTAAAATTACTATCCAGCATTTCGATATCTTTCATTCTCGAAATACGAAAAACTCGGAATTCAGAACGCAAATTGCAGTATGAATATAAGTACCAAGAATACCATTTGAACATAATCATGTGAGGCTCGACGGTACGTTCTGTTTTTTCGCCTTTAAAGCTAATATAATTGAATCGTATCATTTTCGTAGAATTGATAGCTTCATTAAGCATCTGCATTTTGGTATTATCTTCATCTTTGATTTTTAGAGATGAGAAATCAAATCTAAGTTTTTCTTTTTTATCAAGAACAATATCCGAATTGGCAGACAGTAAGCCACGCAATTTAATTATTGTACTTTCCAATCTTTCATCGTGGTATGTTGAAGAAAGCGACTCCAAGGAAGACATTATATAAAATAAGTCCTCGTTGTCAACAAGTCGGGCATCCAACTTGTATGTATTCATAATCCCAAATCCACCATCTTTGCCCATTTCGGACACTATCGGGATTCCTGATTCGGATAGGTAATCCATATCACGCAGGATTGTGCGAACAGAAACATCAAAGTGCTCAGCAAGTTCTCGTGAAGAAACGATATTCTTGCTGAGCAGATAAAAAACTATTCCTAACAATCGTTTGATTTTCATTTTTACCTATAAAGTATAATCTACCGCTGCAGAATCTGTTTTATATTTAGCAATAAACTCTACTACTTTTATGTGTTCAGGATGCACTCGGTACGAGTTCAAATCATCCATATTTTCAAAAGCAGAAACAAGTGAAATATCCCATGCCCTTTCTCCGGGTACTTCATTTAGCCCTATTTCAAATTCCAAAATAAAAGGGATTTTTTTCTTTAAGCTTTCCAATTTTTCTTTGATAGCTTTTGCATTTTCAGCCTTATTTTCATCTTTAATTCTGAAAAAAACTAAGTGCTTCACCATTGTTTTTTACTCCGTTACTTTAACTTTTTCATCAAATAATCTATCTACTTTGTCTCTATTTACCATCATGTATTCTTCTAATGTAATTCCTTCTAAGGGGATATCAAAAATCTCAAAGAATGCTTTTCTTTCTACATTCATATAATATTTTCTGTTTTGATGATTCAAGCTCATATCGATGATATTAAGTGAGATTTTATCATTAAATAGCTTGAAAGGAATCGTAGAAAAAGCAACTCTAACTCGGTCATGGTCGTCCCAAAATTCCTGATATTGCTCAGCAGTAAGCGGATCATCAGGATGAATTGTCTGATACTCGCCATAGTTTTCACAGAAGAGTATTATCGCAATTTTTCCTACAATTTTTATATCTTTTACAAAATTAAGGAATGGTGTTTCGTGAAGTTGTCTGACTACTGCTTCTTCTTTTTGCATTTCTACTACTTTTGCACTATCAACAATTTGTTGAGTAGTTTTTTCTATCGGTTTTTCTTCTTCTTTTTGAGAACATGCACCAAAACTTAGGGCAACAAGCAAAGAGAGTAACAATACTTTTTTCATAGGTTAATCCTTATTTTGAGTAATATTTATTTTACTATATTTTGCATATATAATAGAAATTAGTACAAAGACAAAAGATATTTTGCCAATAAAATCTCCATACTTAGAATATATACTTATTTCTGTTATTGCAGGAACTTCAACTTTAATACCTGCTTGTTCGTATTGAGGCAATTCTGATACGCTTTCTCCGGTTAGAGAAATCAAACCACTAATGCCTGAATTAGCACATCTTGCAATGAACCGTCTGTTTTCAATAGCTCTTGCTCTTGCAATCATATAATGCTGATAAGGCCCCGGAGTGTGATTATACCAAGCGTCATTTGTGATGATAACAAGAATATTTGCACCTTCATTTACGAATTGAGTACAGAATTCGGGATAAATAGATTCAATGCAGATGATAGTTCCTATCTTATATTCGAAATTATCTTTCTTAAAGTTTAAGGTAGAAATTGATTCACCTTTTCCCCATGCAGAAATGCCAACTCCCCAGTTTAGAAAATCAGTAGCAAATGGTATATACTCTGCATACGGAATACGTTCTGCAAATGGTGTGAGTTTCGATTTTCTGTATATTTGTGGAGGATTTGACATGTTTGGAGAAATAAGCACAGAGGAATTATATGCCTGAAAATAGACAGTGCTGTCCCATGCTGCCTTTTTAGAAAGAGCTGGTGCCGTCTCCTTATCGAAGAGTTCATAACGAGCCATGCCGGTAATTAAATATGTACCCGATGTATCAATCCATCTCTGCAAAAATGAGAAATTGTTGTAGCAATTAAAGCTCATCGATAGATATGGTATCGCAGTTTCAGACCACAAAGCCACATCAGATTTACCGGAAACCTTTGCAAGAGAATCTTGAATAGCTATATGCTTTAAAACCTGTCCCTCAGGGGAGAGAGACCATTTGTCCCATGGATCCATATTGGGCTGAATAATAGAGATGTTTAGTGTGCTATTAGACGTTGTAGTTTCATAATTATCAACTTTGACATAGCCATAAACTATCGGCAAAATAATCAAAACAAGTATTGCCACAGAAGGTAGAGAAAAAGCCTTTAAGTCTTTCTTACTGCTGTCCGATAAATATTTTACAATATATAGCACGAGAGAGTTTACCGATGCTATTACAAATCCGGCTCCGTAAATACCCCAAATATCAAGCTGCTGTATCCAATAAAAAAAATCAATTTGGCTATAACCAATGTTCAGCCAAGGGTAGCTTAGTTCGCCTAAGCCGTGTCCCCACTCAAAAAAAGTCCAGATAAATGGGAAAGAGATAAGAGCAGTTTTGAAATTTGTTTTGCGTCTAATATATCGATAGAGAATAATCGGTATCAAAAAAAAGAAAGGATTTATTAGCCAAACTGCAAACCCGGAAATAAAAAGATAAGGATCTGTGTTTTCCTGCCAGCTACTAATCCACCAATTAGACATTCCGTGATAAATAAAGAAAGTAAGATATGTTTTCAAAATATATTTAGAATTCTGAGACTCATTTTCAAATGAAAAAAGTAGCGGTACAAATGCAACAAAGGCCAAAAAGGGGAGAGGCATCGGAGGAAAAGCAAGTCCTAAAAACAATCCTGTTATAATAAATGGGATTAAACCTTTTAACTTGTGCATTTTTAGCTCCTGATTGCGTTTTCGTTTTTTGCAATTTAAGTATTGTAGAGCAAATCATAAAGTACTACATTCAAATTTGCAGTAATTTAACGAACCTATTGTTTACCTTAGCTGTATAAGAAAAAGAAGAAAAATTTGTATCTTGCATACTTTATTCTCTTAAAAAAGACAATATGAAAATAAGCGTAATCATTATTACACATAATCGACTTGAAGATTTGAAAAGAACTATTCCTGCATTCTTATCCCAATCTTATGAGAATAAAGAAATAATACTTGTCGATAACGCTTCCTCTGATGGAACTCCACAGTGGATTAAACAAGAGTATCCTTTTGTAAAATACTTGTGGTTGCCCGATAATTTTGATATCAGAGCGATAAACATCGGTATAGAAATGTCTGATGGCGATATTATCTGGAGAACTGATGATGACTCATACCCTGAAAATCAAAATACATTTGAAAGAATAGTTGAGATTTTTGAGCAGAACAATGATATTGACATTATTGCTACTGAAGATGTTGAAGTAAGGCAAAATTACAGAGTATGGGAGTGGTATCCGCTTAATGTGGACAAATCAAATGTACCGGAAAAGGGATTCCAATCAAATGTTTTCCCGGGAACAGGTGCCGCTATCAGACGAAAAGTATATGATAAAATAGGTGGGTTTTGGGAGTTTGGTTTCGAAGAGTTAGATTTTTGTACAAGGGCTATTGTGGCAGGCTTTAACGTTAGATATTTTCCAAATATCAGAACTTTGCATTGGGCTTCTCCGAGTGGAAGGCAAAGCGGTACACGCTGGGTGAAAGTGTCTAAACAGTTCATAAGATACCACTGGAGATATTTTCCATTCGCTCAGGCATTAGGACGCTCCTTTCAAATTTACTTCTTCCAGCTTACTGTTGCCTTGCTCCAAAGAATACCAATTTCTGCGTTTTTTGAAGGTGCATTTGGAATGTTAGCTACAATGTTTGGTACATATCGTGATGAAAGATCTGTAGTTCCCAAAGAAAAGATTAAAGATATCACTCTGGGAGTTACAATAGGCAGGAATCAAAGAAAATATTTTGCGGATGTAATCAGAAAGAAATTAGGCAAATGGTTCAGAAAAAGCTAAAAATACTTCAAATTTCTCCACAGTTTCCATTTCCGATGACTGATGGAGGGAAGATTGGCATAGCAAATATTTATAAAGAATATTCCGCTTTAGGGCACGAAGTAACCTTTTGTGCATATATTGACAGCATAGTTGAACAAATACATATCCAAGAAGCTGAAAAATATGGTAAAGTTATACTTATACCTCATTCAACCAGAAATACTCCTTTAAAAATTGCCGGTTCTTTATTTAAAGCAAAATCGCTTTATACATCTAAGCATTTTTCGGAAGCAGCGTTTAGAGAGTATAAAAGTATTATTGAGTCAAATGATTTTGATATAATTCATTGCGACCATTCCGCTATGATGCCTATTGCACTTGAGCTTAAAAAAATTACTAACATTCCGATAGCTTTAAGACTTCATAATATAGAATATACTATCTGGGAAAGATATGCCAGTGTGTTAAGTAATCTACATCCTAAAAAGTGGTATATTCTGAATCAGGCAAAGAAACTTAGAGAAGAAGAATCTCATTTCTATCAACAGGCAGATGTCTGCTTTGCCATCACTGAGGCAGACAAGGCGAGAGCGTATCAAATTGCAAGAGGTGCGAATGTTTGTGTTGCTACGGCTGGAGTTAACTTAGATGAATGGAAACCGCTACCCAATATCTCAAAAGAAAACGCTTTGATGGTTCTTGCTACAAATTACGATTGGATTCACAACGTTGATGGTGCGATATGGTTCATCAAAAAGGTTCTTCCTCTGGTAATTAAACAATATCCAAATGCAAAATTGCAGTTAATTGGTAAAAATCCACCAGACGCTTTGAAACAATTACAAAATAATTCAGTTGAAGTACTTGGTTTTGTTCCGTCAGTTAAAGAGTATCTGTCTAGAGCTAATATATACGTAGCTCCTTTATTTGTTGGAGGTGGCATACGTATAAAAATATTAGAGGCAATGGCAATGCATCTACCTGTCGTTGCAACTTCTGTATCTGCAGAAGGTATAGTTGCCGGAGAAGCAGATGGACTTTTTCGTGCTGATAGTGCTCATGATACATCTAATGTCATCATACAGCTATTAGATAACAAAACACTTGCCTCTGCAAGAGGAACAGCGGCTGCTAAATTCATTTCTCAAAATCATACTTGGAAACAATGCGTTGGCATAATGTCTGATTGCCTTCTATCTATTGTAAAAAAACAAAAAATTTATTGACCTAACAAGCCAAACCCTCAATAATAGAATTTAAAAAAATAAGAATATAAAAATGCCTGCAGCGATTTCATATAAGCGTCTCTACAGGCATAGTAAAAAAGATAAGTCCGATATTGTTATTTTTATATATAAGTCATATTAGTCGCTCTAAAGATCTAAATCTGTGTTTATTCCTACTTTCAGCCATCTCCCGGGTATTGCTACATTGGGAATATCAGAGACTTGATTATTTAAGATATTAGAAACTTCTGCATAAACTGTGTAATGTTCCTTTTGGAGATATAATTTAGCATCCAATATAAACAAATCATTATATGGTTCTTCTGATTCCGGAGTTAAAGTAACAGAATTAAATTTGGTATAAGTTCCGTTTCTGTCTTGGTAGCTGAACTTCCAATCTGCTTTGATATTAAATGCAAGATTGTGATTAAGAGATAAAGTTAGTTTATGTCTGAGGTTGTCCAATACGTAATAGGAGATATAGTCTTCACTGCTTTTGCTGTTCTCTGTAAAAGTATAGCTGATATTCAAATAGTTAACTGGAACAAAAGTATTTAATGTTTTGGTTAAATAGATATATGTTGAAATATCAAAACCTGTAGTTGTGAGTTCAGTTAAGTTACGAGTAGTCCATTTAGTGTCTTCAGGATTCTCCTTAATCCAGTCAATCATATCTTTGCCTTTTCTGACAAATACGGATGCAGTAGAACGCAATACAGAGTTGTTATATTTGATTCCGGATTCAACTGTATATGCTTTTTCAGGAAGTAAGTCAGGATTCCCTATGTTGCTCGGTCCGGTATAGAACAAATCTGTAAATGTTGGCATTCGCATAGTATTATTGAGAGATATAAAACAACTTAAATTATCGTAGGCCTTGTAGGATAAATCTATTCCTCCACACAAATTGGTATTGTATTCTTTTGTATAGTTAATAGCAGCTCCACCGCTAACTGAAAAGTCAGAAATTTGTAGATTATGTTCCAAAAATATGGAAGTTGTGTTTCTGGTATATTCTTTTTTAAAGACTGCATTGTCTTCAAATGGCACATCTTTGTATTCTGACATGTCGTTACCGAGGTTAGTACTGAGTATATTTTCAGTTCTATATTCTACGCCGAAATTTGAAATACCATAGTCAGAGATGACCGAAACATTCGCTTGTCCACCATAAGTATGAGTTAGATGGTAGTTGTGGTTTGAGTACCAAGCAGGAGCGTTAGAGCGAAAAAGCTCGAACCTGTCTTGATGACGTCTATAATATATTTTTGGAGTAAATTTTATTAGAGAGCCTGTTTCAAATTGGATAGAAGCAAAGCTAGTTCTTGTATGTTCGAATTGATTAGGATATTTTGGTGTGTAAAAGCTGTTAGCTCCAAATTCTTTATTGTTGTGTCCTACCTGCATCATAAGATTAGAATTCCCGATTTGATGTTTGTGTTTTGCATATAAATTTAAAATATCAAAATCTGTATTTGGAATAAATCCATCTGATTTCATTTTAGAAACAGCAAGAAATGAAGATGTATTTTCAGTAGCAATCGTACCGTTTAAGCCGGTTTTGTATAACCCAAATTCTCCACCCGAAGCATTAAAAGAAAGGTTGTTGTTATTCTTTTGTTTAGTGATGATATTTATTGCTCCGGAAAAGGCATTAGGTCCAAAAACTCTAGAACCCGGACCTTGAAGAATTTCTATTCTATCAATTGATTCCAAATCAACTGGGATATTCATATTATGGTGTCCTGTTTGGGCATCTGTTATATTTATTCCATTGAGCAAAATCATAGTCTGATCGAAAGAACCGCCTCTGATACTTATATCAGATTGCACACCGAAATTACCTCGTTGTCTGACATCTACACCCGAAGAAAATTCTAATAGCTCAGGGAGTGATTGGACAGGTGCATTCTCTATTTGTGCATTATCAATGATAGAGACAACTCTTGCTGATTCACTATATAGTTTGGGAACTCTGGTTGCTGTAACCGTTATAGGATTAATTTTGACAGTGGTTGTGTCTTGAGAAAATGATGTGTATGAAACTAAAAAAAGTGCGAAAATAACACAATAAATTTGATGGCGTTGCATTTGGTAAACCTCGAAATAAATAATCAATTGTATTGATTATAATATTTCAGAGATGGCGATTATTTCCAAAAGAAAAAATATGGCATAGTTTGAAAATGCCCGAAATTATAAAATATCAGACATAATAACAGAAATGTAATAATGTATATAAATCTATAATCATATCATAAATGATGTTACCAAATATTAAATAGGGTGTATCGTGAAAAAGGTTAAAAATAGATAACGATTATAGAATGTAAAATAAAATCGAAATAGTAGCACCGGTGTCAATATTATTTTGTGCTTTTATAGCTGCATTGTGACTATCTAAGATAATTTTTGCTGTAGCCATGCCTAAGCCAAAACCCTCACCATGCGACATTAAATCATCAGATTCAAAAAAGGTGAATAAATTGGACAATGCTTCTTTGGAGAATCCTATTCCTTTATCTATAATATCTAATCTGACTTCGTCCGCATTTTTAGTAAGTCTAATCTCGATAATACCATTTTCGTAGGAATATTTAATGGAGTTATCTAAAATTATTTCTATAACTTTTTGGATTAAATAAGAGTCTCCCTTAATGCTAAACTCTTCTTTTGTAAGCTCTTTACGAAGATTGATAGATTTGGCAGCAAGTTTGTTCTCCAGACTCATTACTGCAGTTTCAATCAGTAGTTTGATTGGAATATCTTCTATATGGAAATGATATGAGTTATTTTGAATACGAGTAATCAACTGAGAAAAGCTGGAAAATCTATGCAATCTTGATACTGATTGTTTGATATTATCAAGATATTCAAGGTGTTCGCTATCGCTAATTTCAGCTTTAAGCAGGTTCACAAATCCATCTATTCCTGTTAGAGGAGTATTGAGTTCGTGAGCAAGCAAACTTAGAAAATAATTCTTAGATTTATCGAGTTGAAGGAGTTTTTGGTTAGCCGCATTTAGCTCTTGAGTTCTGACCAAAACTTTTTCTTCCAATGTTGCATTTAGCTCTTTAAGTTGTAGAGTTTTATCGTGCAGCTCTAATTGAGTACGTACCCTAGCAATAAGTTCTTCTGAATTGAATGGCTTTGTTAAATAATCAACTGCACCCATTCTAAATCCTTTAACAATATCTTCTGTTTCGGTTTTTGCAGTAAGAAAAATCACAGGAATATCTTTTGTAGATTCTTGAGATTTAATAATTTCGCAAACTTCATAACCGTCCATCTCAGGCATCATAACATCTAAAAGAATCATAGCAGGTGTGATTTCCTGCAAAGTTTCCAAAGCTGAGGCTCCGCTGTCTGCCATCGCAATTTCGCAACCTTGTTGATACAAAATTGTGCCGAGTACCTGTAAATTTTTAGGAACATCATCAACAATCAAAATAATTGGCTTTTCAATATTGTTGCTCATAAAATACCGAAGTGGGTTGAGTAATACAGAATAGAATATTATACGAATAAGAATTGATTAAGTTGGAATATTCAGCTTGAAAATCAAAAAAAAGCCCAAAAAAGATATTTGGGCTTAAATGTAATTATTTGCTTTTCGTTTTTTTAGTTTTAGCTCTCAGTGCTGTTGGATTTACAATAAAATCCAAATCATCAAAGCCTGAACTGCCATTTTCTTCGTATTTTTTTTGAGCAATGAAGCCAATCATAGCAGCATTATCCATGCAATATATCATATCCGGAGCGACTGTTTTCATGTTAAATTTAGCAGCCTCTTCAGTCATTTGAGATCTTAATTGAGAATTGGCTGATACTCCGCCGGCAATAACAATCGTTTTTGCTTTAAACTTTTTAGCTGCTGCAAGAGTTTTATGGACTAAAACGTCAACAATAGCACTTTGAACTGAAGCGGCTAAGTCAGGCATTTTATCTTCAGGTACACCTTCAGGAAATGTCTTTTGCACAAAGTAACGTACAGAAGTTTTTAGACCTGAAAAGCTAAAATCGAAATCGTCTGAATGTATCATTGAACGAGGGAAATCATAAGTTTTATCATTTCCTTGTTTTGATAATTTGTCTATCAAAGGTCCACCGGGATAAGTTAATCCCATCAGTTTGGCTATTTTATCAAAAGCTTCACCTGCTGCATCGTCTCGTGTCATTCCAACGATGTCATATTCATTATAAGATTTGACATTAAAAATTACTGTGTGGCCACCGCTGACAACTAATGTTACAAAAGGAAAAGTAATGGAGCTGTCTTGCAAGCAACCCGAATAAAGATGTCCTTCAATATGATTCACAGGGATAATAGGTTTGTTGTACCTGATAGCAAGACCTTTGGCAAAATTGGAACCGACTATAAGAGAGCCAACTAATCCGGGCTCTGTAGTTACGGCAAAGGCATCTATGTTTTCTATATTTAATTCACTTTGTTTAAGTGCCTCTGCAGTGAGAGCAGAAATTAATTTGATATGAGCTCTCGAAGCAAGTTCAGGAATGATACCACCATACTTCCCATGAAATTTTTGGGAGGAGATAAGACAGCTTTTCACTTTATCGGAATCTAACACTGAGACAGAAGTATCGTCACAGGAAGACTCAATAGCTAATATTCTCATAAATTATACTTTCAAATTTGAATTTTGTAGTTCAATCTTTTTAATTTTTTTTTCTAAAGTTTGAGCAGTAAATGGTTTTACAATATAGTCGTTAACTCTTGCCCTCATAGCTTCCATGACATCTGTCTTGTTGTCTTTGGAAGTTACCATTAGAATGGGTACGTTCTCAAGTTTCTTATTAGACCTCATTGCTCTGGCTAAATCTAGTCCACTGAACTTTGGCATAATCCAATCTGTAATAACCAAATCGAAATGATGTTTGCCCATAAGTTCTAATGCTTCGTTACCATCTTCAGCTTCCAATATATCACTATATCCTAAAGTTTTTAAGGAATTAATTAGTACTCGGCGCATTATGGACAAATCTTCTACAACCAATATTTTCTTGATTTCATAAATCATATAGCACTCAATCGCTTTTATTTGCATAAATAATTATGCAGCAAAACTAATGCCATACTTACAGCTCTTTCACGGTTATATTCTCTGTTGTTACCGAAATTATATTTATAAGCTAAAGTAGAATCAGAAGTGCTTAAACCAATCCAAACAGTTCCTACAGGCTTTTCTTCAGTACCACCTGTAGGGCCGGCAATTCCTGTAATTGATAAGCCAAAATCTGTTTTGAATTTTGTTCTGACTTTACTCGCCATTTCAATAGCTGTTTCTTCTGAAACTGCTCCGTATAAATTTATAGTATCTTCGCTAACTCCCAAAGAGTCAATTTTAATTGAATTGCTGTAAGAAATAATCCCGCCTTCAAAATATGCACTACTACCCGCCATATCTGTGATAAAACCACCTAACAAACCACCTGTGCAAGATTCTGCAACGGACAATGTTTGATTGCGTTCTATAAGTTTCTTACCGATAGCTGAAGATATATTTTCATCATTGAAGCCGATGAAATATTCCGATGCTTTTTCAAGAATATAACTTTCAAGCCCTGCAATATTTTTATCGGCAATGTCCATGTTTTCGGCATTCGCACCTATTCTAAGCCTAATTCCTTTGTAATTTGGCAAAAAGGCTAAAGTTCTTCCTGACAGGACTGTGTCATCTATTTGAAGCAAATCTGCAAGCGAGGACTCAGGGATACCGGCAAAATTGAGTACTTTATATTTGCAGACATCGTGCTCATCTTTTGTTATTAAAGTCTTAATAATATCGAGTATATGATCTTCCGCCAGACCTTTCATTTCGGCAGGTACACCCGGTAACGAGAAGAAATGCTTCCCATCGCGTTCTATATAAATTCCCGGAGCGGTACCGCGATTATTTTTTAGTGGAATCGCCACATCAGGAATCATAGCCTGTAATCTGTTCCTTTCTGTAACCGTACGGTTCAATCTTGCAAAAATGCTTTCTACATTTTTATATGCTTCGTCGTTAAAGATAAGCTTTGAGTCGAAATAATCACAAAGAATATCTTTAGTAATGTCATCATGTGTTGGGCCCAAACCACCTGTTGTAATGATAATATCCGAAAATTCAGAAAGGCGGCTCAATTCAGATTTTAACATTTCGGGCTCATCACCAATAACTGAATGAGTAACTACCTGAGCTCCTGTTTTAGTAACTTCTTGAGCGAGCCAAGCAGCATTTGTGTTAACTACCTGACCTATACATAGTTCGTCACCAATAGAAATCAAAGATACTTTAAGCATTTTGATTAGTCCTTTATATAAAAAAAGAGGCAGACTATAGAATAAATAGTCTGCCTCAAACTTACGAAAATGCTATATATTATTCTGCAGATT
This sequence comes from Kapaibacterium sp. (SeqCode), assembly GCA_963664875.1. GTDB lineage: Bacteria > Bacteroidota > Ignavibacteria > Kapaibacteriales > UBA2268 > JBFHIJ01. The sequence goes on from OY761611.1 coordinate 267,283, forward strand.
TTTCTTCAGCAGCGTCTTCAGCAGTTACTTCATATTTGTCGTCTTTTTTAGGAACGTCAAATACTTCAGGTACGTTCTTTTCATCTTCAGGAATTTCAATTGGAGTATTATCATAAGCATATTTTTCAGCATTTGGCACCGGATGTGCTGCTAAGTATGCTTCGATAACAGAATTGTCTTTACCTCTTAGAGCTTCAACGACAGAAAGAACAATTTTTTTAGATTCTTTGTCGAATTCAACAACTTTCAAAGGTAAAACATCTCCTAATTTGAAGAATTCACTGATATTTTTAACAGGAGCAAAAGAAAGTTGAGAAACAGGTACGAAACCGTCAACACCTTTAGGAAGTTCTACGATTACACCTTTTTCAATAATTCTTTCAATTTTAGCTTCTGTTTCAGCACCAACTTTATATTCTTCTTCGAATAGTTCCCAAGGATTATCGTTGATTTGTTTGTGACCTAAAGCAATTCTTCTTTGGTCAGGATCGATGCTAAGAACAACAACATCTAATTCATCGCCTTTTTTAACAAATTCTCCCGGGTGACGGATTTTTTTAGTCCAAGACAAGTCGCTGATGTGAACCAAACCATCTACGCCCGGTTCCAATTCAACGAATACGCCAAAGTTAGTAAGGTTTCTAACGATACCTTTTTTAACTGAATCAACAGGATATTTTTTCATTAGGTCTTGCCATGGATCTGGTTCTAATTGTTTCATACCCAAAGCAAGTTTTTTATTGTCTTTATCTATGTTAAGAACAATTGCGTCAACAACCTGACCCATAGAAACGATTTGAGAAGGATGTTTAACGTGTTGAGTCCAAGACATTTCAGAGATGTGGATTAGACCTTCGATACCTTTTTCGATTTCGATAAATGCACCGTAATCAGTCAAGCTAACAACTTTACCTGAAACTTTAGTACCTTGTTCGTATTTTTCACCAATATTATCCCAAGGGTGAGAAGTAAGCTGTTTCATACCCAAAGAAATTCTGCGTTTATCTTCGTCAAAGTCTAATACAACAACTTTAACTGTTTCGTCCAATTTAACGATTTCAGACGGATGAGTAACACGACCCCAAGAAAGGTCAGTGATGTGAACAAGACCGTCAACACCGCCAAGATCAACGAATACACCAAAGTCTGCAATAGCTTTAACTGTACCTTCAAGAACAAGACCTTTTTCAAGTTTGCCCATGATAGCTTCGCGTTGTTCTTTAAGCTGTTCTTCGAGAAGAACTTTGTGAGAAACAACTACGTTTTCAGAAGGGTGGTTTACTTTTACAACTTTAACGTCAATAGTTTTAGTTACCCAGCCATCAAAATCACGAACAGGACGAACGTCGATTTGAGAACCAGGTAAGAATGCTTCAATACCTAACAAGTCAACAACCATACCACCTTTGATGCGGCGAAGGATTTTAACCTGAGTAATTTCTTGTGTTTCGTATAATTTGAGAATGTCTTCCCATATTTTCATAAAGTCTGCACGGCGGCGAGAAAGAACTAATTTGCCACCTGCGTCTTCGATGTTTTCGATAAATACATCGATTTCATCGCCAACTTTATAAGATTCTGCATTGATCAATTCAGCTCTTGGAACAACGCCCAAAGATTTAAAATTGATATCTACGCGAATCTCGTCTTTAGTAATTTCAACGATTCTACCTTTTACGAGCTCATCTTCTTTGATTTCGGCGATGTTGCCAATAGACATTTTTTCGAAAGCTTCATCGTCTAAAATCAAGTCGTTGAAGCCGTTTTCCAAAAGTTTTGTTACAGCTTCTCTGGCTCTTTCTGCTACGTTGCCTTCTTTTCCGGCATCAAGCCCTTGCATTGGATGTTTTTCAACAGATGATTCTGCAACATCTTGTAGGGTATTGTGGTTTTCTGACATTAAAGTACCTCTAAAAAAATATTATTTAGGTTAGTGAAACATTAGCACGAATAATATATGTGCCATTACTTATATGTTTAGCTTTGCAATATAGCATAAAAATATCGCAAAAGCAAGTAAATAAATAAGATAAACAATAAAAATATCAGAGATTTATGTTAGGTGTGGAATATTTTGGTTCCGTTGCTGTAAGTAGCTATTATCTCGAAAAAATTGTCTTTATCTGAACTGGCTTCATTTATCACGATAAAATCAGCAGGGCTACCTATAGAGAGTGGGTGTATATTGAATAATGCTCTTGGAGATTCTGTATAAGAGGCAAGAGCCTCAGAAAAAGAAATTGCTTCTGAGGGATTAAGTACTCGAGACTTAGGAGTCAATCTATTTAAATAAGCTTTAATGCCGAATTGTGGGTTATGTTTGTCAATTGGAAAATCAGATCCTGAAATAAGTCTAAGTTTTTTATCTAACATAGTTTTCCATGGATATGCATAGTCAATGGATTTGGGTGCAATCCTGTCAAAAAAGACAGAATCGAGATCCGAATAATAATGTAGCGGCTGGACAGACGGAATAATATTCAATTCAATCCATTTGTGTAAATCTGTTTCTTTGAGAAGTTGTAGGTGCTCGATTCTAAAATGTAAATCTGGATTGTCTTTTGCATAATTTTTATATATTTCTAAAATCATACCTACAGCTCTATCACCGATTGCATGAGTCGCTATGTTCAATTTGTGTTTAACTGCCTCACTAATTACTTCGTGATAGTAATCAGATGTATGGAATATAAGTCCGGAACTGTCTGAATTTAGATATTTCGAATCTAACGCAGCACCGTAGGAGCCTAAAGCTCCGTCCATAAAAAGTTTTATTCCGGCAATTTTAAAAAATCGATTATTATTAGTTTGAATAAAATCATCGATAAAATTTAGAGAATTGACTCTATAATAAGCACGTGATTTGATGTATAACTTATTCGAGTCTTCAAGTTTCTGCATCATCGGGATAAATTCTGTTTCCAAATCCATATCATGCACTTCTGTTATGCCGACTTTTGCAAGTTCTGACTGACTTCTCTCAATTTGGTTAGCAAACTGTTCATAAGTAAACTGTGGAATTTGTGCTTCAGCATCCCACATAGCTCTATCAAGTAAAATGCCTGTAGGTTCGCCTTCTGAGTCTTTTAGGATTTCACCACCCTCAGGCGATAGAGAATTAGCGGTAATATTGAGCAAATTTAGAGCTTTAGAATTTAGCCATGCAGCGTGGGCATCAACATTTTTGAGGAAAACAGGCACATCGGGAATGACTGAATCTAATATTGATTTATGAGGAAATTGATTATTCTTCCATCCTGATTTATTCCAACCTAAACCAAATATCCAATCACCTCGGAAGGATGGAGAATTATATGCTTTGTAGGCACATTCTTCTGCACTTTGACAATTATTCAAGGTTAGCCCTTGTAGAACTAAACCTAAACCGTGAAAGTGGCAATGAGAATCTACAAAAGATGACATAATCTTAAAGTTAGGATACACGGATTTATTCCCGTTTACCTCAATTACAGAGCTATTTTTTGTTTCTCTGATTTCTGAAACTAAACCATGCCTAATAGTAATATGTAAAAATCTTGGCAGCAACAATTTCTCTGTAAAGATAAAAAAAATGCTGCCCTAAGTTAGGGCAGCTATATATACTTGTCGTATAAACTTCACAATTATTTGATGATAGCTTCAACAGGGCATACATCTTGGCATTGTGGTTCGTCAAAGTGACCTTCGCATTCAACGCATACATTTGCATCGATTTCGAAATGATCTTCGCCTTCAGAAATTGCTTCTACCGGGCATTCAGGTTCGCAAGCACCACAGCTGATGCATTCGTCAGTTATTTTTAAAGCCATTGTAAATCTCCTTATGAGAATAATGATGTGTTTTTAAAAACTTGAGTAGCACATTTGATTTGATACCAAAATAATAAATACTTATTCTTTTCGCAAGGAAAAATTACTCTGAAACCCCGAAAAAACCGCTCCAATTCTTAGTCGGAGCTAAATACTGACTATCCATATGTGTAGCAATTGAAGGCATTGGAATCCATAAGTTCCATTTTTTCCCAAAAAGAAGTCGGGAGGTGCCAAACAATAGCAATTTGATATATATCTTGGCAAATGGCAAATTAGTGAATAGATATTTTACAAACAGAGAAAAATTGAAGGCATTTATTTTTGTGAGAGAAAGCCAGATACTATTGTCATAATTCTTTTTGAGATATGTTGCAAAAGCACCGTACGTGGCATTCAGATATTTCTTTTGAGTAAGAAATGTCATACAAGTTGTTGAGGCAGTTCTCCAGTGCCTGTTGTTGCTTATCTTTATTTGGCTTTTATAGTCATGTATATCGAGAGTGTAGTAATCTAAATGGTCGTAGGGTGAAACAAAGTGAACATCTTTGTCTGACTCTATGAGTTCAAGCATTTCATGAAAAGTATCCGTTAGATAAAAGTAATCATCTTCTGCAAAATATATATTTTCTGCGAAGGTTTGAGTGCTCAAAATTTCTAGTTGCTTTCCCCAAGTGCCGGTATTGCCGATTCCCGGCAAATCTATCAGCTCTAGACAGTCAGCAGGAATATATTTCTTAAACATTTCAGAGTATTCAGGGGGACAGTTGTCGAGCAGTACCCAAATCTTGTAATCTACATTATTAAGAGATTTGACAAGAGAACTTAGACACAATTCTGATAGTTTATATTTGTCATCAGAGTGAACAGGAGGTACTTTTGAAACCTTGGGATATATTCTGTAACAGATAGATACTTTATGTGTTTTCATATTATTTTGCCTGTTTCCAACATGCTGCTAATGTTTCGAAATAGTTCTGTTTATTCTCTGCTTTCATTTTGTATTTTTTTGGCAATATCTTGATTAGCAGAGTCCATAAATGATATAAAAGCTGACTGTGCTTAAGTTCTAATGTTTTAAAAATCGAAGCAGAATATTTGCTGAAATGTTTTTTGCAAAAAAGCATTTTTGAGTTTACAAAAATTTGCAACATCTTCGCATTTTTGCCTCCATTTTCTGAACTACCGCCACGCAAATGTATAATCTTTACTTTCGGGTAAAAGATGACATAAAAATTTACTACCTGCACTTTATAGCAATAGTCAGCTTCTTCAGTATAAAAGAAATAATCTTCGTCGAATCCTCCGACTCGTCTAAAAAGATCAGATCTTGTAAAGAGGCTGCCACCATCAGCATATCCGACACTTTTAGGGAATCTGTCGATTTTTATTTTGTTCCAAAAAAGTTTTCTTAAAGCTCTTTGGAAAGTAGAAATCATAAATAAATCTTTCAATCCTAACCTGACTCCCGGCAAATCTCCATAGCTGTATTGCCAACTTCCGTCAGGGAATGTTTGCTGTACGCCAACGACTCCTACCGTAGGATTTTTTTCTAAATAAGTCAGGATTGTTTCGATACCCTTCTCTTCGTAAATCACATCTGCGTTGGAAAGCAGTAGATATTCTGAATCGGAGTTTTTGACGCCAATGTTAATTGCTTTTGCATACCCGAGGTTTGAGTCATTAGCAATTATTTTAATGTCAGGATATCTATTTCTCAATTCTGATACTGTATTGTCCGAAGAATTATTATCCACAACTATGATAGAGTAGGAAGTATCATGTAAAGTTGACTTAATAGACTCTATGCAATTGATAGCGTGATTAAGACAATTATAGGTTATGATAATTATATCTAACTTTCTTTGAGGCAAAAGCAACACCCTTTATTACTTAGGTTTATTTATAATCTGCTAATATAAATAAAAAAAAGATATTCTGTTCTTACTATAAGTAAAAGACAGTGACCATAACAATTTATGTTTTTTGTATAAAGTATTATTAGTATATTCCGTTTTTGTGTTAAATCAGATATTTCAAATGCCATAATGAAAATACTTCTATCTATATTATTCTTTTTTGTGCCTGCCTGCGTTTTGCAGTCTCAGGTGCTGAAGAGTATTCATGTGGAAGAACATGATAAGTATAGATATCAAGATAAACCAATATCTAAATCTCAATCCAAGTATAAGATTGATTTGCGTAATACACTTAACAGCAATAAGTTAGATAAAAAGTTTGTCGGATTTCATGCTTATTGGGCAGGAGAGAAATATCTCAATTATCGCTATGATTTACTTAGTGATTTAATTTATTTTGGATTTGAAATTGATTCTCAAGATGGCTCCATAGCCAATTCTCGTGATTTCTTAAATCATCCGATTTCTGACTTATGCTTTTCTTCAAATACAAAACTTCACGTTGCAATTATCCTCTTTGGCAGCGATCAAATCAAATCTTTCTTAGCTGACGATATAAAAATATCCAATTTTAGACAGCAACTCCATTATTATAAGAATCAAAAACACTTTGATGGAATAAATATTGACTTTGAGACTCTTCCGGCTGAAAGCTCAACGGATTTTGTTTCTTTTATAACACAACTCAAATCTGAATTTCCTAATACTATTATTTCCATAGATATACCTGCGGTTGATTGGAATAGTGCATATAATTTCGATGAACTAAATGATTTGTGCGACTTTTTCTTTCTAATGGGATATGATTATTACTGGAGTGGTTCAGAAAATGCAGGTCCTGTAAGCCCTTTGTTCGGGGCTGGTCTTAATATTGATAATAGTATTGTACGATATCAAAACAAAGGAATAGATAAGCATAAAATTGTGCTTGGTTTGCCATGGTATGGAAGATCATGGGAAGTCGAAGATTCTTCTTATCAATCAAAAGTAATTGGCAAATCAGCAGCTTACAGCTATGATTATATTATGGATTTGGGATTATCTTCACATTATGATATGACTTATTCATCTAATCAGATTGTCTTTAAAGACGCAGATGCATATAATGAAATATGGTTCGATGATTCGTTGGCATTTTCGAGTAAAATACAATATTCCATAACTAATAATCTTTTAGGCTCAGGAGTTTGGGCTTTGCACTATCAGTCAATTCAATCCAAACTTTGGACAGCAATTGAAAATATATATGTAAATGTTTCTGTAAATGATGAAACTCAAGAAAAATTTGAACCTATCAACATAGAATATTATGATGTATTAGGTAATGAAATTATAAATGTTGAAATGTATTCAAACACGCTATTCTTTCGGGTAGAAATTGATTCACAAAACAGAAGAAGGGTGAAGGGGATATACAAAAATTAGAAAATAACTAAGCATGGAATAAAAAAAGTTATCCACAATTATAAAATATTAACGTTTGCGTTGGTAAATTCGATAAATAGATTTATATTCGTGTTTGTCTTAATTGCAAATTAGAATAATTAATAAATATTAGCTTTTAAAACGGAGGTTTAATTGAAAGGGAATTTAGGAAGATTCGCCATAGTTGTGATACCAATCTTAGCTGCATTAGCATTATTGTATCCAACTTACAGATCTGCTTCGCTTAAAGATATGCAGGCAGAAGCCTACGCACGAGCTGCACAGGCACAGTCAATTGATGATTCTTTGGCTATTATTGACGAATTCAATAAAGAGCACAGAGAAGATTTGCAAAATGCAAATTCAGGTGCTTTAAAATTGGGTCTTGACCTTCAGGGTGGTATGTATGTTACACTTGAAGTTGATGTGCTTAAACTTATCGAAGAAGCAGCAATCAGAGACGCTGTCGATGAAACATTTATGGAAGTAATCGAGAAAACACGCAAAGAGTTGTTAGAAAGCGATGAAGCTACTCTTGAGGTTTTTCTTAGAAACTTTGATGCTGTTAAAGATGAACGTGGTGTTTCGCTATTAAATTATTTTGATGTCGGCGATATCAAAGATGCTTCTCGCGAAAAAATAATCGAAAAATTAGAACTTAATGCTACTCAGGCTGTAGATCAAGCGTTAGAAGTTATTCGCCAACGTATAGATACTTACGGTGTAACTGAGCCAAATATCCAAAAACAAGGTAACAGAAGAATTATTCTTGAGTTGCCGGGTGTAAAAGACGAAGCTGAAGTTAGATCTCTATTGGAAACAACTGCTCGTCTTGAGTTCAAACTTCTTAGAAATAATTCTAAAATCGTAAGAGCATTCCAAAAAATAGACAAAATGCTTTACGAGCAAAATTTAAGAAGAAAAGGTATCGAAGTTAAAGAAGAAACAGAAGAGGTAGCTGTTGCTGCAGACTCTACTAATACTCAAAACACTTCAGACACTACAAATGTTGCAGCAAATGAAACAGCAACAGACACAACAAACGTAGCTGCAAACGACACTGCTGCTAACAAAACTGAAGACACTGCTACAAAAGACAACCCTTATGCCGGAATGTCTGACAGTGAAGCTCAAAAAGCATATAAAGAGAAACATCCGTTTACCTCGTTATTTGCAACTTATGCAATCGTAAATAATCAATATCAGCCTTTGTCTTATGATATAGAATCAATTCCTGATATCGATTATGCGTTTATGATTTTGAAAGAGCAAATTGAGTTATTCAACTCTTATTTATCAAGACCGGCTGTAAAAGCATTGATTCCTTCAGATTTGGAAGTTGCAATTGATGCTAAACCGGACGAAAGAGCATTGAAAAACAGCAATATTGAGTCTTACAATTTCTACTCTTTGAAACGAGATGCTGAATTAACCGGTGAAGTTATCACAAATGCTTTTGCTAACTTTGATCAAATGAAAAATCAACCTATAGTTAATATGCAAATGAACTCTGAAGGAGCTGAAAAATGGGCTCGAATCACAGGTGCCAATGTTGGTAAACGTATTGCAGTAGTACTTGACGGAAGAGTTTATACTGCTCCAAACGTTAATCAAAAAATAACTGGTGGTGGTTCTGTCATTGAAGGTATGGCTGATATTCAAGAAGCAAGATTGCTTGAAATTATCCTTAAAGCCGGTGCACTAAAAGCTCCTGTTCAGATAGTTGAAGAAAGAGTTGTGGGACCTTCTCTTGGTGAAGATTCTATCTCAAGCGGTATCAATGCCACTATGTTAGCAGTAGCTTTAGTAATTATCTTTATGATTATGTATTACAATATTGGTGGTTTCGTAGCCGATTTTGCAGTATTGCTAAACGTAACTATGATTATTTCAGTACTTGCTGCTTTTGGCGGTACACTTACTTTACCTGGTATTGCAGGTATTATCCTTACGATTGGTATGGCTGTGGATGCGAACGTTCTTATCTTCGAACGCGTAAGAGAAGAATTGAAAAAAGGAAGATCAATCAAATCAGCAATTGACGAAGGTTTCCAAAAAGCATTAAGTGCGATTCTTGACTCTAACATTACTACGTTCATCACTGGTCTTATTTTGTTCTACCTTGGCAGTGGTCCAATCAAAGGTTTTGCAATGACTTTGATGATTGGTATCATAGGTACTTTGTTCACAGGTATTGTTGTAACAAGAAAAGTAATCGAAATCATGCTTGGCGATAAATCTAACTTTAACTTTGGTCAATCCAAAAACGCATAAGCATTATAATATTAAGAAACGAAATAATCTTAGAGGATAATAAAATGCAATTTTTTGATAAAACTAATATAGACTTTGTGGGCAAGAGAAGTTTATTCTTTGTTGTCTCTTCAGTTGTAATAGTATTAGGTCTTGTCGGTACTTTACTTTTAGGAGTTTCCTATGGTATCGATTTTGACGGCGGTACTGAGATAGGTATCGGTTTCTCAGGACAAGTTGAAACTAACGAACTGCGTGCTACGGTAGAAAAAGCAGGATTCCAAGGGGCGGAGATTAAATCTTTTGGTAAAGAAAATCAATTCCTTATCCGTGTTAAAGAGTCAGCAGATGCTCCTAAAATTATTCAACAAGCTTTGGAAACTAAGTATTCCAGCTTGCAGGTAGAAACACTAAAAGTGGATAAAATCGGTCCTAAAATCGGTAAAGAATCGAGAACAGACGCACTTTTTGCAGTTGTTCTTTCTGTTATCGCAATTCTGCTTTATGTAGGTTTCCGTTTCGAATTCTCTTATGGCTTAGGAGCGATTGTTGCGTTAGCACACGACGTTCTTGTAACATTTGCAGTAATCGTGATTGTAAATAAAACAGGTCTTATCAACCTTGAAATCAATCAGACTATATTGGCAGGTATGCTTACTGTAGTGGGTTTTTCAATCAACGATACGGTTATTATTTTTGACAGGATTCGTGAAAATAAAGAAAAACTTAGAGGTAAAAAGTTTACCGATTTGGTAAATGCTTCTATTAACGAAACACTTAGCCGTACAATCAATACAGTTCTAACAACAGCTTTAGTGCTTTTGGCACTTGTTCTATTTGGCGGCCCTGTATTGGAAGGTTTTGCATTTACTATGCTTATCGGTATTATTACAGGTACTTACTCTTCAATCTATATAGCTTCTTCCTTTGTTATTTGGTATTTAGTACGAAACAACAAAATAGATGCAGAAACAGGATTGTTGAAAAAAGAAGCAACAGCACAGTAGTAAATGACAGAAATTTTTGCTATTATTGAAATAAAGAAACAAAGCAGTTATCTTAAATGAGAAAGCAAGAAACATACAAATACGAAATCACAGAAAGTAATGGTTGCAAATACGCTGTTTTAAAAATGAACAGTGAAGCTCTTGGTGGTAATGATGCCTTAGAGTTTACTTCAACCTTACAAAAATTGGCAGATGAAAATCTTTGCTGTATAGTTATTGATATGCAATATTTGCAAATAATCAATAGCTCAGGTTTAGGTATGCTGGTCAGCAGTCTAAGTACTTTGAAACAAAAAGGTATAAAACTGTCTTTGGCGGCAGTGCCTGATAAAGTAAGCAAACTATTAAATATGACCCATTTGGATAAAGTATTCAATATTTGTGAAGACTTAGAAAGTGCATTGATTTTCTGCAAGTAAATTTGAGGTCTTAATGCCTCAGGAAATGTCTAATGCTCCGACTGAATTCAGCTCGGAGCATTGTCATGCTTTTATAAATCTATTATTAATTATTTTATAGGTAGTATAATGAGTGTTACGGTAATCGTTGGTTCTCAGTGGGGCGACGAAGGCAAAGGTAAAATTGTAAACCTGATTAGTAACGAAGCTGAAGTGGTGGCTCGCTATCAAGGTGGTGCAAATGCCGGACACACAATCGTAATAGATGGTAAACAATATATACTACATCTAATACCTTCAGGAATTCTTAACCCTGATGTAAAATGTATCATTGGCAATGGTGTTGTTGTTGATCCTGTTGCGTTGATGGAAGAAATTCAAATGCTCAAAGAGCATGGAGTGGAAGTAGAAGGAAGACTCTTTATTAGTCATAAAGCACATCTCATAATGCCTTATCATAAGCTTTTAGATAAAGCTCGTGAAGGTAAAAAAGGTGATGGTGCCATCGGTACAACCGGCAGAGGCATAGGGCCAACTTATATAGATAAAGCCAAAAGAACCGGTATCCGAATAGTTGACTTATTAGACCGTAAAAGATTCGAAGAAAAGCTTAGAAAAAATATTGCCGAAGAAAATGAAGTACTGAAGAAAATATATGGCTTTGAAGAATTAAATGTCGAAGAAATTGTACATAAATACATAGAGTTTGATAAAATCATCGATCCGTTTGTAAAAGACACGACTTTACTTATCAATGAAATGATCAGAGAAGGCAAAGAAGTTATCGTTGAGGGTGCTCAGGGTGCTTTGTTAGACTTAGATCATGGGACATATCCATTTGTAACAAGTTCTAATCCTACTTCAGGAGGAGCTTGCACTGGTTTAGGTATCTCACCTATGTCTATAAACAGAATAGTTGGGATTACAAAGGCATATTGCACAAGGGTCGGTAATGGTCCATTTCCTACAGAGCTAACTGATGAAGTTGGTGAAAGATTGAGATCTGTAGGTGCAGAATTTGGAGCCACAACAGGAAGACCAAGAAGATGTGGATGGTTAGATTTGGTAGCTCTTAAATACTCTGTAATGATAAACGGTATTACTGATATAGCCCTCACTAAACTTGATGTATTAGACGAATTTGAGCAAATTGGTATATGTACAGGTTACAAAGCAAATGGTAAAATGTTAAAGTCTTTCCCTGTTGATTTGCAGACTTTGGAAATGCTCGAACCTCAATATGAATATATGCCGGGGTGGAACACTTCGCTTGCCGGAATTAGAGATTACGATAAGCTTCCAAAAGAAGTACACGATTACTTCAAGGTAATTGAAGATTTTGTCGGAGCTAAGATTTCTATAGTTTCAACATCTCCGGATAAAGCTGATACAATTATTCGATAAAAAATAACAAAATAAAATATCATACGTCCAAAAAAGCAACCCTTCAGGTTGCTTTTTTTAGTTTAACCGAGTAGAAAAAATATGATAAATGAACTAAGAAAATTCATTGCTCCTGAGTTCGTTTTTGGTGTAGGTGCTGCAAATTTAGTGGCTCAATATGCAAAGAACTACAGCGTTACAAAAGCATTGATAGTAACTGATAAGAATATTGCACGCGTAGGTTTGTTAGGAAAGATAACTGACTTATTAGAATCTGATAATATAAATTATGCAATATTTGATAATATAAGCCCTAATCCAAGAGATTATGAAGTTCACGAAGGGGCTGAGTTTTATCTATCTGAAGATTGTAACATTATTATAGCTGTAGGTGGAGGTAGTGTTTTAGATGCCGCAAAAGGCATAGGAATGGTATCGCAACATGGTATTAACATTTTAGATTTTGAAGGTGTAGATAAAGTAGAATATGCAATTCCTCCACTCATTTGCATACCTACAACCTCCGGAAGTTCCGCTGATGTTTCGCAATTTGCAATCATAAATGATACTGAAAGAAAAATCAAAATTGCAATCATCAGTAGAATGATTGTGCCTGACATAGCACTTATTGACCCAACTACTTTGCTGACTATGGATAATTATCTCACTGCCTGCACTTCAGTTGATGCTCTTGTTCATGCTGTAGAGGCTTATGTTTCTACTGCATCTTCACCAACTACCGATCTTGTGGCAGAGAATGCAATTGAAAAAATTGTGAAGTATTTACCACTGACCTTGGCAAATCCCAAGGAGATAGAATTTCGTTATGAATTGATGCTTGCAAGTTTGCATGCCGGATTAGCATTTTCAAATGCAAGTTTGGGAAATGTCCATGCTATGGCGCATAGCCTTGGAGGATTTAAAGACTTACCGCATGGAGAATGCAACGCAATGCTATTGCCTGCAGTAATAAATTATAATTACGAAACGCAATCTCAAAAATATGATAAAATTGCTCAAATCATGGGACTGCATTTATCAAAAGATAGAAGTCTAAATAAAAAAATGCTGTTGGAACGAGTATCTGCATTTATCAACGTATCAGGAATAGATAGTACGCTAAAAGACAGAGGAATATCATATTCTGATTTGTCGTATTTAGCTGATGCTGCCTTCAACGATCCGTGCTCAGTTACCAATCCAAGAGAATCATCTGTTGAAGATATTAAAGTGATATATGAAGAAGCATTATAATACGAATGATAAAGAAGAACTTAGAAAAAAGATAATGGGTTTCGGAGAAAAATCTGTTAGAAAAAACTTTTTTCCTGATTTGCAGAATAAAACAGAAGAACACAAGCACGGTTTGAAATTATTAAATCAAATCAGTGACTCTATATGCTTTTTCGATGTGGATACTTTCCAGATTATTGATTATAATCTTTCTTTTGCTGATGTTTTTTCTAATGCTGAAATATCAGTCAAAGGTATGATGTTTACCAGCATTTTGTGTGAGGATGATAAACAACTTGTAAAAAATACTTTAGAAAATATAAAAAACGGTAAAGTTGAAAAATCTATCAAGGTATTAAACTACCGCAATAACTTTCACAAAGAAAAGATGATAGGTGAAACTTCATTCTCTCTAAGTAAGATCGGAGATTCCCATTTTTATATTGCTTTAATTAGAGACATCACCGAGCGGATTGAAGCAGAAAAAAAGCTCAAAGAATTGAATAATGAACTTGAAAGAAAAATCGAAGAGAGAACTGAAAAACTTAAAGAGATAAATTCTGAATTGCAGCAGTTTGCCTATGTTGTATCTCATGATTTGAAAGCTCCATTAAGAGGTATTTCTCAGATTGCATACTGGCTTAAAAATGATTACTTAGATAAATTGGATACGGACGGAGTCGATTTGCTAGAAATGCTTATCCAAAGAGTTAATATCTTAGATGAGCTTATTGCCGGAATTCTCCAATACTCAAGAGTAGGTAGAACTGAAGCAGACAAAGAACTAATCGATCTTACTGAGCTGCTCGATGAAGTTTATACTTTTTTTTCAACATCAGAGAATTTCGAACTAAAGTATCAACTCGATAACAACTTTATAATTGCTCATAAAGTTCGTTTAGAACAAGTTTTACAGAACTTGATTGATAATGCGATTCGTTACAACGACAAAGAAAAGACTATCGTTTCAGTAGAATCGTATGATATGGGGGATAGCTGGAAAATTATTGTAAGAGATAATGGACCGGGTATTGCAAAAAAATATCACGATAAAGTATTTCAAATATTTCAGACATTGCAACCAAAAGATTCTCAGAGTACAGGCATTGGGCTTGCTCTGATAAAAAAAATTATTGAAATGTACAATGGTTCAATCTTTATAGACTCAGAAGCAGGCAAAGGTACTGCTTTTATAATTAATATACCCAAAAGTTAATATTAAAACGAAAAATTGTAGAAATTAGCAAATAATTAACTATATCTATTCGTCGCTCTCTGATATGTGAACTATAAAACCGGAGAGTAATATGCAATATTTTTTGACAGAAGAACAAAAAATGTTAAAAGAAATGGTTGATAAATTTGCTGAAGACAAAATCAAACCTCATGCCGCAGAAAACGAACGTAATCACTTATTCCCTAAAGATATAATAAACGAAGCCGGAGAGCTTGGTCTTATGGGTGTCGCTTATCCTACCGAATATGGTGGTTCAGGTATGGACTACATTTCTTATATGCTTACAATTGAATCAGTTTCAAGAGCTTGTGCTTCTACCGGCGTAATCATATCAGCACATTCTTCGTTAGTTTGTGACCCAATTTATAGATTTGGTACCGAAGAACAGAAAAATAAATATTTACCGGATTTGCTCTCCGGAAAAAAAATCGGCAGCTTCTCTTTGACTGAAGCCGGAGCCGGATCTGACGCCGGTGCCACTAAAACAACAGCCAAATTTGAAAACGGTAAATGGATTTTGAATGGATCGAAACTTTTTGCAACCAACGGCAAAGAAGCTGATGTTTTTGTGCTATTAGCTTCTACTGAACCGGAGAAAAAGACGAGAGGCGTTACAGCTTTCATTGTTGAGAAGGATACACCGGGATACAGTATAGGTAAAGTCGAACGTAAATTGGGTATTAAATCTTCTTCAACAGCAGAAATAATATTAGATAACGTTGAAATACCTGCAGAGAATATGCTCGGAGAACTGAATAAAGGATTCAAAATTGCAATGGTTACATTAGATGGAGGTCGCCTTGGAATAGCTTCTCAAGCATTAGGGATTGCTCGTGCAGCCATTGAAGATGCAATTAAGTATTCCAAAGAAAGAATACAATTCGATCAGCCGATAGCAAATTTTCAGGCAATACAATGGATGATTGCTGATATGTGGACAGAATACGAGGCAGCATGGCTGCTTACCTATCGTGCTTCAAAGATGAAAGATTTAGGATTAGATTATGGACGCGAAGCCGCAATGGCAAAACTAAAAGCTTCGGAAGTGGCTATGTTTTGTGCGAATAAGGCTATCCAGATTCATGGAGGTTATGGATACACAGAAGATTTCAATGTAGAAAGATACTATAGAGATGCCAAGATAACTGAAATATACGAAGGTACAAGCGAAATACAGAGATTAGTAATTGCACGAAGCTTGTTGCAATAGGAGGTAAGTGATGAATATCAGAGTGCTTACAGCAGCAGCACTATTTGACGGACACGATGTATCAATCAACATATTTAGAAGATTGTTACAGAAAAGAGGTGCTGAGGTAATAAATATTGGACATAACAGAAGCGTTGACGAAGTAGTGGCAGCTGCTATTCAGGAAGATGTAGATGCTCTTCTGATTAGTTCTTATCAAGGAGGTCATAACGAATATTTCAAATACTTAATAGATTCTTTGAAAGAATTAGGTGCTGAAGATAAATTAGTCTTTGGTGGAGGAGGTGGTGTCATTCTTCCGAAAGAAATAAAGATGCTCGAAGAGTACGGTGTAACTCGTATTTATCATGCAGAAGACGGTGTAAAGATTGGGATAGATGGTATTGCAGATGATATTATAAACAGGATAACAATCAATAAAAACAATGAAATAACACCTGTTGTATATGATGATAATATCAGTAATTCAAATACTGAATCTATATATAGTATTTCGAAAATGTTGTCTTGTATAGAAAACCACTGTAGTGAAACTTATTTTCAAGAAATCAGAGAGAAAATTGAGCAGAATAATAGAAAAGTGTCTTTTGTTCTCGGAGTTACAGGCACAGGTGGTGCAGGTAAAAGTTCCTTGATTGATGAAATAATTGGTAGATTTCTGATTTACACTCAAAAAACAAAGATCGCTGTTCTTGCAGTCGATCCAAGTAAGTCGAGAACAAAAGGTGCACTTTTGGGAGATAGAATCAGATACAATCATATTTACAACAATAGAGTATTTTTCAGAAGTTTTGCAACTCGCGATTCTGGAAATGAAATATCTAATGCAATCAATGATGGCATATCTGTTTTAAAATCCGCAGGATTCGATTTGATTATCGTCGAAACAAGCGGAATAGGTCAGGGCGATTCAAAGATTACAGAAGTCAGCGACAAATCTCTGTATGTGATGACTTCTGAGTTCGGAGCACCTTCTCAGTTAGAAAAAATAGATATGCTTGAAGAAGCGGATTTCATTGCTATAAATAAATTTGAGAAAAAAGGATCTGAAGACGCATTCAGAGAAGTCAAGATAAACTATATAAGAAATCATGGTATAAAAGCAGATCACTCTTTAGCTTTAGACGATATCCTCCTCCCGGTGTATGCAGTTAGAAGTAATGAATTTAATAACACAGGTGTTAATAGACTGTTCAAAGATATTTTTCGAACTATGCAGGCATTTACAGGTTATGCATACGAATATCAAAAAGAACTATATGATTTGATAGATGTAGAACATAGAGATAACAAAGGCTTGATTAATGCTGATAGACAACTCTATTTACATGAAATATCCGAGACAGTTAGTAATTACAAAAAACGAGTAGAAGCTGTTGCCGACAATTTTGATAAATACCAAGCTCTATCTACTACATTAAAGCTGAATGTAGTTTCAGATGATTTGCAGATAAAAATAAACGAATTGGAGTCCAGCTTACCTATAGATGATTTACATTATATCAATCAATATCAGGAATTGAAACATAAATATTCTCAAGACTTTTTGGAATATAATATTCAAGGAAAAACCTATAAACTTAATCTTACAAATCAGTCAATAACAGGACTGAAGATACCAAAGATAGTTCCTCCTGATTATAGCTCTTGGGCTGATTTGATACGCTATAAATATCTTGAAAATTTTCCGGGTGAATTTCCCTATACAGCCGGTGTTTTTCCATTTAAAAGAACAACAGAAGACCCTAAACGCCAATTTGCCGGTGAAGGAAGTCCGGAAAGAACAAATCGGCGTTTTCACTATCTTTGCGAAGGCGAAGAAGCAAAGAGACTTTCTGTAGCTTTTGATGGGATTACCTTATATGCAGAAGACCCTGCAGAAAAGCCGGATATCTACGGAAAAATAGGTGAGAGTGGAGTTTCAGTTTGCACCATTGAAGATATGGACTCTCTACTTCAGGGGTTTGATCTTATGAATCCTCTGACAAGTGTTTCTATGACAATTAATGCTCCTGCTCCGATTATGGTTGCATTTTTCTTTATGACAGCATACAATAGAGAACTCAAAAAATTAGAGTCAGAAGGGAAGTCTCTTGATGAAGAACAAAAAGAAAAACTCAAGTTGGACACATTCAGAAAGTTACGAGGTACCGTACAGGCTGATATGCTAAAAGAAGATCAGGGACAAAATACTATTATTTTTTCCATTGATTTTGCAATGAAGATGATTGGGGATTTACAAGAATATCTTTCTAAAAATCAAATAAAAAATTACTATTCGCTTTCTATTTCAGGTTATCACATAGCTGAAGCAGGTGCTAACCCTATTACTCAATTAGCATTTACGTTAGCAAACGGTTTCACTTATGTAGAGTATTTTTTAAGCAGAGGTCTTCAGATTGATGATTTTGCACCTAATCTGTCATTTTTCTTTTCAAATGGTATGGATCCTGAGTATTCAGTAATAGGAAGGGTAGCCAGGAGAATATGGGCTATTGCCATGCGAGACAGATATGGAGCTAGTGCCAAATCTCAAAAACTAAAATATCACATTCAAACAAGTGGTCGCTCTCTTCATGCTCAGGAAATAGAATTTAACGACATTAGAACGACTCTACAAGGTTTGATTGCCTTTTATGATAATTGTAACTCACTCCACACAAACTCATACGACGAAGCTGTTACTACACCGACAGAAGAATCGGTGCGTAGATCTATGGCGATTCAACAAATATTGACTAAAGAATTTGGGATGTTGAAAAACGAAAATCCAAATCAAGGTTCTTTCTTTATTAAATGGCTTACAGATGCCGTAGAAAATGCAGTCTTAGAAGAGTTTTCCAGATTATCTCGAAGGGGTGGTGTTTTAGGTGCGATGGAAACACAGTACCAACGTTCGAAAATACAGGAAGAATCATTGTATTACGAATCGCTCAAACATTCCGGAGCATATCCTATTGTAGGAGTGAATACATTCATAAACCAAAATGCTAAAGATAACTACGAGAATATGCAAGTCATTAGGGCAGATGTTCAGGAAAAGAATCAAAGGCTTGAAGAGTTGAAAGCTTTTAAAGAAAAAAATTCCCAAAAATCAGTACTTGCACTTGCAGAATTGAAAAAAGTAGCCTTGAACGGAGGAAATATTTTTGAAGAATTATTGAATACAGTACAATATGCTACTATGGGAGAAATATCATCATTGCTTTATGAGATAGGCGGTAAATACAGACGTGGTATGTAATTACACAACAGGCAACCTAAATAATCAGGTTGCCTGTTCTATAAATATCTATTCAAATTCTAATAAAAGTTCGCCTTTAGGCACTGTACCGTCTGTTTTTGCATAAATCTTTTTGATAGTACCTGAAAAAGGAGCTTTTATAGTATTTCTCATTTTCATTGCTTCAAGAACTAATAAGTCTTGAGTTTTGGAAACCTGTTGACCTTGCTTAACATAAATTTCTCTAATTGTACCCGGGATAAAAGCTATAATATGCTTTTCATTTTTAGGTGCATATTTTTTTCTGTTTTCAAATTTTGTATTAAGCTTAGTATTATATTGAGTATCATCAACAACAAGTGATCTCAAATTTTCTATTTTCATGGTTTACTCCTTAGAATGGTGGAATACCATGCTTTTTGTTAGGTAATTGTTCGTTTTTGTTTGCAGACATTTCTAATGCGTGACAGAGATAACCGCGTGTTTCTTCGGGAGAAATAACTGCATCAATAAAGCCATTCGCAGCAGCAACATAAGGATTTGCAAACTTTTCGGTATATTCTGCTACTTTTTCTTTTCTAACAGCATCTGGATTAGAAGCAGTTGTTATTTCTTTTTTGAAGATAATATTAGCAGCACCTTCAGGTCCCATTACTGCAATCTCAGCACTTGGCCATGCAAAATAAAAATCCGCACCTAAGTGACGAGAGCACATAGCGATGTAACCACCACCATAGGCTTTTCTCAATGTAAGTGTGATTTTAGGAACAGAAGCTTCGCTATACGCATATAAGATTTTCGCACCGTGTCGAATTACACCTGCATGTTCCTGATCAACACCGGGTAAATACCCAGGTAAATCAACAAGTGTAATAAGTGGGATGTTGAATGCATCGCAATAACGGATAAATCGAGCTGCCTTATTTGATGAATCCACATCTAATACACCGGCAAGAACTAAAGGTTGATTAGCAACTATACCTACAGTTTCGCCTTTCATACGAGCAAAACCAATAACGATATTAGCAGCAAAGTGTTCCTGTACTTCTAAAAAGTCAGAATCATCAACAAAAGCTTTGATAACGTCCCTTACATCATAAGGCTCTTTCGGATCCTTAGGCATAATTTCTTCGATTTTGAAATGTGCTTTAGGAGGTTTAGGAGCAAATTTGTCGGCTTTTTTCTGATTATTCCACGGAATAAACTCCATAAGCTTTTTGATTTGCTGAATACATTCCTGCTCGCTTTCTGCGAAAAAGTGAGCATTACCGGAAATTTCTGCCTGCACTCTTGCACCACCAAGATCTTCCATTGAGATTTCTTCGCCTAACACAGTTTTGATAACTTCAGGTCCGGTGATAAACATTTTCGAGATTTTGTCAACCACAAAAACGAAATCAGTTAGGGCAGGGGAATACACTGCACCACCTGCGCAAGGACCTAAAATAACTGAAATCTGAGGGATGATTCCGGAAGATTTAGTATTTCTGTAAAAAATTTCTCCATAGCCAGCTAAGGAGTTTACACCCTCTTGAATACGTGCACCACCACTATCGTTGATGCCAATAAGTGGCATTCCGAGCTTAGCGGCATGGTCCATAATTTTTGTAATTTTACGTGCATGAGCTAAACCTAATGAGCCGCCTGCAACAGTAAAATCCTGAGCATAGATACAAACAGGATGACCTGCTACATTACCGGTACCGGTAATAACTCCATCGCCCGGAAGGAATTTTTTGTCCATACCAAAATCTTTATTGGTATGCTCTACAAATAAATCATACTCGTGAAAAGTTTGGCTGTCAAGAATCGCTTCAATTCTTTGTCTGGCAGTCATTTTGCCCATAGAATTTTGTTTCTGAACTGCTTGCTCTCCTCCACCTGCTGTTACTTTTTCTTTTCTGGTGAAGAAATCGAGTATTTTCTTTGCTAAAGACATAGCTTACCCTAAAAAAGCTTTTACAATATTTTGCTAATATAAGAAACTTTTTAGCTTTAACAACAATCCTTTTTTTAACGACTTAACAGAAAGTTCTCTATCTGTTAAGATAGGTCTAACTAAAACATAAAAATATAGGGAAAGCAAAAAAAAGGAATTAAGTTCACAAATACAGGATTATATAGATTATAAGCTGATATGCAAGAGTGTATAAAAAAGAATATGTGTTCACTAATGAATGAAAGAAGTAATAGGATTGATATGTCTAAAATAAGCATTAAATATTCTTAAAGAGCCGAGTCGAATAAATGAATCTCCCCGGCTCTTGTAAATTTATGTTAGAACATCCCAGATATAAGCTCGTCGAGATTTGCACCTTTGACGAAATCTGAAATATTTATATTGGCTAAAGCTTGTCTTATCGCATTCTCTTCATGTGGTAAATCCGGAAGGAGGCTTTCGAGTTCTGCAATATCCTTTTTGTTGAAGAAATCTCCATAAATTTTTGCATTTTTTATTATTCCTTTATCTACTTCCAAATGCAGCTCAACGTTACCACCGGAAGTTTTAAAACCTTGCGAAAAGTTATATTTTGCCGTATAGCCAAAATTCCATTCCCAAGTTGAATATTTTTCTTGTGCTAATTTATTGATAGATTCAACATCTTGTTCCGATATTTCATAGATCTTCGAATCAGCATACATATTTTGTATGTGGTTCATTATTTTTTGGGTAAACTCATCTAAAGTTATTTGATTAGGTAAATGTTCACTGATATTTGTTACTCTTGACCTGACAGATTTTACAGCTTTATCCTGAAATTTTAAAGGATTGACCTTCAAAGATTTGGTCAAATCTTTCATTTCTGAAGAAAAAAGCAAAGTCCCATGATGAAGGACACGATTTTTGAAAACGTGCTCTGCATTTCCGGAAAACTTCTTGCCATCAATGGTCAAATCGTTTCTCCCTTCAAAGCGTGCATCTATTCCAAGCCCTTTTAACACATCAAGAATGGGTTGTGTATATTTTCTGAAATCTACTAATTTCTCAGCATCGCCGGTTTGAATAAAAGTAAAATTTAGATTGCCTAAGTCATGAAAAACAGCACCCCCGCCGGATAAACGTCTTACAACCGGGATATTATTTTCTTTTATATAATCTAAATTTATCTCAGCAAGTGTGTTTTGGTGTTTGCCCACAATAACTGCCGGTTTATTTCTCCAAAGCATAAATATATCTTCGGTATAGTTTTTGAAGAAGTGTTCTTCAGTTGCCATATTTATATATGGATCATTACTGGGATTATAAATACAAAGCATATAGAAGAGTTCCTTGTCTTTTATTTAATTTCAACTGAGAGTCTAACGAAATAGAAATAAGTTTATTTAATATAGCTAAAAATGAGGAAAAACATATAAAAGTTCTCTATTTTAAGAAAGAGTTAAGAATCAAAGGATTTTTGAAACATAAAGATATAAACAACGTATAAATCGAATGCTGAAATAATATCGAGTAGAAAAATGAAAAAAAAGATGCTTATTAGTATAGCTTTAGTGGCGATAGCCGGTATAGCTAGTTATTACTTTTACTTTTCCGACGAAGTGGTAAACCACGTTACAGTAAAACCTACATTTGGAGACTTTGAAGTAGTTGTAAATACTACCGGAGAGCTTCGGGCAAAAAATTCGACTGACATACTTGGTCCAAGCGAAGCACAGAAAATCGGAATTTACAATATGAAAATTACCAATCTAATTGACGAAGGTACTCATGTGAAAGCCGGTGAATTTGTTGCTGAGCTTGATAAATCTGAGATAACAAATAAAATCAAAGAAATTGAGCTGAATATCCAAAAGTATGAATCGCAATACAAGCAGAAAAGTTTGGACTCTTCTTTGAATTTATCGCAGGCGAGAGACAATCTTGAAAACATGAAATACTCACTTGAAGAAAAAAAACTGCAACTCGAACAATCAAAATACGAACCACCTGCAACCATAAGACAAGCTGAAATTGCTTATGACAAAGAGCTCCGCAGTTATAACCAATCTAAGAAAAATTACTCTACCAAAGTTGAGCAAGCCAAAACAGAGCTTTCTATTGTAGGTACTGATTTGGCTAAAGAAAGACAAAAACTTGCATTGCTGGTGGAATTACAACAGCAATTTACTATTCTTGCTCCCTCAGATGGGATGGTCATTTACGCTAAGGAATGGGGTGGAAGACGAAGAGTAGTAGGTTCAAGTATAAGTCCTTGGAATCCTGTTGTTGCAAACCTGCCGGATTTGTCAATTATGGAGTCTTTGACTTATGTAAATGAGTTAGATATTCAAAAAGTTAAGATTGGTCAAAAAGTTGAAATAGCATTAGATGCTGATTCTGACAAAAAACTGACCGGTGAAGTTACGAAAGTAGCAAACATTGGCGAAGACATGGAAGATAGAGATTCTAAAGTATTCGAGGTAGTTATTAAAATCAATGAAAAAGACACTACATTGTTGCCATCGATGACAACATCAAACAGAATATTAATAGAAAAAATAAAAAATGTGCTTTCTATCCCGCTTGATGCCCTACATTCAGAACTAAAAGATGACAACAAGATTCAATATGTTTTTCTAAAAAAAGGTGGCACTGTAGTAAGACAACAAGTCAAAACCGGCAAAATGAATGACGATATGATTGTAATTGAAGATGGGCTAAATAAAGAAGATGAGATATTGCTTACAGCACCGGAAGATTCTAAAGATATGAAAATGGTATTTTTAGAAGATAGATCAGCAAAATCAAAAATTGAAAATAAGGAGTAATTATCCTTATGCTAAAAACTCTAAGTTATAACATCAGAATTGCAAATGAAGCAATACTGCAAAACAAAACACGATCATTTCTGACTTCTCTGGGGATTATTTTTGGCGTAGCTTCGGTGATTACTATGTTAGCGATTGGTAAAGGCGCTGAGCAGGAAATTTTAGAAAAAATGAAAGTTCTCGGCACTAATAACATAATCGTTAAGCCAATCAAAAAGCAAATAAACGGTGCTGAAAATGATCAGCAGAAAGAAGAAGAAGTGTCAGACAAAAAAGAAGCAGGGGCAAAAAAATACTCTCCGGGGCTGACTATTACAGATGCAGAAAGCATTCAAAAAATAGTTCCCGGTGTTGAGGCAGTGATTCCTGAAATAATCTTCGAACAAAAAGCAATTAGAAATAGCTACAATACAAGGGCTAACCTGATTGGTATTGAATCTTCTTATTTTAAAGGTAAAAACACAAGTATCATTGGAAATGGATTTAGTAAAGTCAATCACACTAATGCAGATCCTGTTTGTATCATTGGAGATGAAATCTCAAAAAAATTATTTCCTACCGAAAAGCCATTAGGAAAATCTTTAAAGATAAATGATGTGTGGTTCAAAGTAGTAGGGATAGTTGCTTCCAGAAACATATCCAAAGACAACGCTAAGAGCTTGGGAGTTAGAAACTATGACTCTGATATCTACATTCCAATCAATACAATGCTGATGAGAATTGAGAACAGAAGTAAACTGACTTCTCTTGATGTTAGACAAGGCTATAAAAGAAGTTCTATGAACACAGGCAATTATCACCAGTTAGACCAACTTACAGTAAGAGTGAAAAATACTGATGAAATACAAACGGTAGCAGAAATTATAAAAAAAATGCTCACTCGAAGACATAACGGAGTTGAGGATTTTGAAATGGTAATCCCTGAACTGCTACTGAAACAAGAGCAGGATACAAAACAAATATTCAATTTTGTGCTCGGAGCTATTGCTTCCATATCGTTGATAGTTGGTGGTATTGGTATCATGAACATTATGCTTGCTTCTGTTCTTGAAAGAACAAAAGAAATTGGGATTAGAATGGCAGTTGGAGCCAAAAAGACTGATGTTATGACACAATTTCTTTCGGAAGCCGTAGCAATTAGTATTAGTGGAGGAATAATAGGAATAATCCTAGGTATCTCTGCAAGCTATGCGATTGAAATGTCCACAGAAATCAAGACATTTGTTTCGGTATGGTCAGTTTTAATTTCGTTTGTGGTGAGTATCAGTGTTGGTTTGATTTTCGGAATATTGCCTGCAAAAAAGGCAGCTAATCAAGATCCTATTGATTTACTAAGGTATGAATAATGAAGTGGAAATTTAGAGTTTTACTGATTTTTCTGTTTATTCCTCAATTTTTATTTCCAATGGAAATGAATTTACAGGAGTGTATAAATTTTGCTCAAAAGAAAAGTGCAGCAGCGAAAGTTGCTGAAAAGAATTTTATTGCAAGTATTATGAATTATCAAGGTTTCAAAGCCTCATATTTACCTCAATTTACATTGTCCGGCTCAGCACCGGGTGTAGAAAGAGCAATTTCTCCTGTAGTCCAACCTGATGGTTCGGAAGCATTTAGAGCAAGGAACAGATGGTATTCAAATTTGAATGTACAAATGACTCAAAAATGGGCTTTAACGGGTACTCAGTTTTATGTTGCTTCGAACATTAGTAGAATAGATCTATATGGAGATTATTCTGACAATTATTGGTCTGCAACTCCTATTCAGATAGGTATTACTCAACCGCTTTTTAAAGTTAATACCTACGCATGGGATAATATCATTGAAGATATGAATTACCAAAATATGAAAAAAACTTATACAGAAAGTATGGAAGGGATAGCAATAGATGTTACTTCAAGGTTTTTTGATCTCTATATAGCTGAAATGAATCTGAAAAATGCTAAATTCAATAAATTGAATAACGACACGCTTTATATGCTGTCGCAGGGCAGGTATGAAGTAGGAAAGATTGCAGAAAATGAACTGTTGCAAGCTGAACTGAATAAACTTCAGAGTGAAGTAGCTTTAGAATCTGCTTATCTCAATTATGATATGGTCGTAAATGACTTTAAAATATATATGGGAATTGCTCCCGAAGATGAAATAAGTATAGTACCTGAAACTCAGTTTGATATGTTTGATGTAAATCCTGAAGTAGCTATGAAGCAAGCAGTAAAAAACAGAAGCGACTTTACGACTTATATCATTAGAGAAGAGCAGGCAAAAAAAAATCTTGAGATGGCAATAAGTAATAACAGCTTTACAGCAGATATCTCAGCCTCATTTGGTATGAATCAAACAGCAGGCGGAATAAACGATGTATATAAAGATTTGTTGGATCAGGAAAGGTTTGACATTAGGTTTTCAGTACCTCTTTTCCAATGGGGAAAATCTGATGCTGAAATTGAGGCAGCTTTAGCTAATAAAGAACAAACTGAAATAACTAACAAACAGAATAAGAAACAATTTGAATCGCAGGTAAAATTCCAAACCTTGTCTTTTAAACAGTTGCAAAAGCAAGTCGCACTTGATGCAAAAGCAGACACAATTGCTCAAAAAAGGTTCGACGTTGCATATAAAAGATTTATGATAGGGAAAATTGATATGAATGATTTGTTCCTTGCCCAAAGAGAAAAAGATCAAGCTTTTCAATCTTACATATCGACACTTAAAAATTACTGGGTATCTTACTATCAGCTAAGAAGGACTACATTGTACGATTTTAAAACAAATTCAGTGATTGAATATAAACTTTCAGCTTTTAAAAAATAGTTTATTATATTACTATTTTTTAGATATATAACTATTCCGGTTAGGAAATGAGCGAACTCTTGCATAAAATATGTGTCGATTTTTTGTTTGAGACAAACACAAAATCTTTGTATCTCATTAAATCATTTAAAGAAAACTTTTTAGTAGAATTTCATGCGGAACGAGACAGAATCAATTATGATATTGTTGATATTCCGCATGATATTAGAATACTTGTAACAACATATATTAAATCAAAAGAAAAGGTAGAAGATTTAGTTTACTCCAAAGAATTAGACAAGCTCGGAAATAAGTATGTAGTAGTCCCAATATCTGCAAAAGAGCACATAAAAACCTATCTTTTGATTGAAAAAATAAATCAGGATTTTGATAAAGATAATATTGATTTTTTCAAATCGCTCAACTACTTAATAGAGACAATTTTTACTCTGTACAACAAAGACAAATCTGTTGAAAAGCCTCATTATAATTCTTCGGATTTTCATTTCAACCCTGAAATATTTGACTATCCTTGTATTTTAATCAGTGCTTTTGATTCTAAAGCTAATAATGCGTTTCAGCAGAAATTTGGATTATGTCATAGCGTAACCGATTTGAATTCAAGAGAACTAATACCCAATGAAATATTCGATTTGCTTAAAGAAAATATAAAATATTCAGATAGTTACATTTTGGATTTCCCCGAAGAATCATATCAGGTTATTTTAAGCAAAAACGATTTTGGAACCGTTTTGCAGCTCATTCCAATTGACAATATGTCAATTCCCAAAGTAAAGCATGAGACTTATACTTTTTTCAGTGGTCTTAGCCACGAATTGCGTACTCCACTTAATTCAATTATGGGCTATTCTCAACTATTATCTACAGATAAATCACTTACACCTGAAAATCAGACAATAGTCGGGCATATCCGTAACAGTGGTGATACTTTACTCCAACTTATAAACGATTTGCTTGACTTTAGCAGAATAAATTCAGGAAATTATCAACCTAAAATATCAGAAATTCCTTCTTCGGTATTTTTTGAAAGAACAATTAGAAAAGCATTTGAAGAAGCGAATTCGAGTATTGAACAGTTTACAAAAATTGACCATAATGTACCTCAGGTATTGATAGGAGATAAAAATCTTTTAAACAGAATTATTACTGCTATAATTGCTAATGCCATTAAAAATACACAAAAGGGTTTTGTTCGTGCTGAACTTAACTTAATTGGTAAAACGGAAGATAAAGCAATAATAAAATTTGAAGTTAGCGATAGCGGTAACGGTTTCAAAGATGATGAATTGCGAGTATTATTAAACGAATCAGATGTACCTCTTCAGTCAAAAATCTTATATGCTTATAAACGATTGATTAGGATTATTAGATTTCTTGGCGGTCGTGTCTATATGGATAGCAAAGTTCAAATTGGAACTAATTTCGGTTTTGTGATAGAACTTCCATACAAAAAAAATGTAGTACAAACTGCCAATATTTATAGTGAAATTGTAAATTACGAAGGGCCAATCAAGAAAATACTAATAGTTGATGACGATTTTAAAAACAGATTGCTTTTGACTACGGTGCTTTCTCCTATTGGATTTGACTTGCAAGAAGCAGAAGATGGTATCGAAGCTATCAAAATTGCCAAATCATTTTTCCCTGATCTTGTATTGATTGATTACTTTATGCCCGGTATGAACGGTGCTGAGGCAGCAAAGAATATTCAAAACATTGATGAAGATATTAAAATTCTAATTATCACAGGTAGAGAGCTCGAAACTGCGAATGATGAAACTTCTTATGATTATATATTGAAACCTTACGATTTTAATATACTTTTTGAAAAGATAAAAAATTATCTAAATATAAATTGGGTATATGAAAAACAGGAAAAGACAATTCCTTCCAAGGGCAACATTGTCATTTATCCTGATAGAGACATCCTTGTAGAATTGTATCAAAATGCTCTGATAGGAGATATCAGGAGCCTTACTGCCATATTAGATAAGTTAGACGCTTCAGACTCAAAATATACTGCATTTACATCTCGCATTCGTGAGTATGCAGCCAAATTTAAAATGAAAAGTATTAGAGAAATGTTACGTCCAAATATTGAAGAGCTATGATTTCTGAAAAACAAAATAAAGCCACAATACTAATTGTTGACGACATCCCTGACAATATTGGGGTGTTGTTAGATTTTTTAATGGACAAAAACTTCAGAGTCCTTGTCGCTGAAGACGGCGAGAGTGCAATCGAACAGGTTATGTTTTTAAAACCTGATTTAATACTGTTAGATGTCATGATGCCCGGGATTGACGGTTTTGAGACATGCAGACGTCTAAAAGAAAACAATCTTACTTCTGATGTCCCTGTAATTTTTATGACTGCGTTGTCTGATTTGGACGATAAAGTCAGAGGGTTTAATTCCGGTGCAGTTGATTACATTACTAAACCAATTCAACATGAAGAAGTGCTCGCAAGGATAAATACACATCTTTCTTTGCAACAACTTCGTGAAGAGTTAAAACAGACAAATGACGAATTGGAAAATCGAGTTAAGCAAAGAACAAATGAACTATTAGAGATGAATAATAGGTTAGAGGCTGAAATAATAGAAAGAATAAAAGCCGAAACCAAGCTTACACAAACAGTTCAAGAATTGGAACTTCTGAAAAATAAACTTCAGGAAGAAAATATTTACCTCAAGCAGGAAATCAAAATTCAACACAATTTTGAAGAAATAATTAGCCAAAGCCCTCAATTATCCGAAGTCTTAAAGAAGTTGGAACAGGTAGCAAAAACTGATTCGACTGTTCTTATTCTTGGTGAAACAGGTACAGGCAAAGAACTAATAGCAAGAGCTGTGCATAATATCTCACTAAGAAGAAAACAGCCGTTAGTTAAAGTAAATTGTGCTGCTTTACCTGCAAATTTGATAGAATCTGAGCTTTTCGGTCATGAAAAAGGTGCTTTTACAGGCGCACTTTCAAAGAAAATCGGGCGATTCGAATTAGCGAATAACGGAACTATATTTTTAGATGAAATCGGTGATTTGCCGTTAGAGTTGCAATCTAAGCTGCTTCGTGTGCTCCAGGAAGGAGAGTTCGAGCGTTTAGGGAGTTCGCAGACTCTAAAGGTTGATGTGAGGATTATTGCGGCAACAAATCGTAAGTTAGAAGAAGAGGTCAAAAAAGGAGATTTTCGGGAAGACCTCTATTATAGATTAAATGTATTCCCTCTGAATTTGCCCCCATTGAGAGAAAGAGACTCAGATATTCCTCTTTTAGTAAATCACTTTATTAGTAAATATTCTAAAAAAATTGGTAGAGAGATACTAAAGGTTCCTATCCAAATTATGGATGCCTTAAAAAGGTATTCTTGGCCAGGTAATGTTAGAGAACTTGAAAATGTAATCGAAAGAGCAGTGATACTTTCCGAAAATGGTATTTTGAATGTTGATGACAGATTTATCAATACAGATTTTAATACTGAGGATGATGAAAACTCTCAAACAATGCAGGAAATTGAGAAAGCACATATAATAAAAGCTCTTGATGACTGCAATTATATCATAGAAGGTAAAAGAGGGGCTGCAAAAAAACTTGGGATGCCTCCGAGTACTCTTAGAGACAGAATGAAAAAGTACAACATCTCAAAACCTACCAAATAAGTAGAATTATTTTTTTAACAGATGTAATATACTTAAATTTGTAAGCTATAGAATCGAAATAAAATATTTTAATATAAATCATGGTTATAGATATGAAGCTGAGCAAATACTTTATCCCTACTTTGAAAGAAGTTACTGCCGAAGTACAGATGCCATCACATAAACTGATGGTAAGATCAGGTATGGTTCGCCAACTTGCAGCCGGAGTTTTCTCATGGTTGCCTGTGGGACACATTGTACTCAAAAAAGTTATGAATATACTAAGAGAAGAAATAGACAAAATTGGTGGTCAGGAATTTCTTTTACCTGCTCTGAATCCTATTGACATCTGGGAAGAAACTAATAGAGTGGAAGCGATGGGTGATGTCATGTTTCATATCAAAAACCGAGATGGTCTAATTTTAGCACCTACTCACGAAGAAGTAATTACATATCATGCGAGACAACACGTCAAATCATACCGTGATATGCCTATGGTTTGGTATCAGATACAGACAAAGTTTAGAAATGAACCGAGACCAAAATCAGGGGTACTGAGAGGAAGGCAATTTATAATGAAAGATGCTTATTCTCTAGATTCAACTTGGGAAGGTTTAGACATCAGTTACCAAAATCATTATGAAGCATACTCCAATATTTTCAACAGATGCGGAATAAAGTTCTTTGTCGTTGGTGCATCAAGCGGAGCTATGGGCGGTAAACAGTCACAAGAATTTATGGTAGAATCAGAGGCAGGCGAAGATTTATGCGTTATTTCTGATTCAGGTTATGCTGCTAATATTGAGGTTGCGACCTCAAATATCGCTCCTGTAGGAAGAATAGATAATAATCCGGAAATCGAAATATTTGCAACTCCAAATGCTAAATCTATTGATGATTTGGTAGAACAGTTTGCAATCCCTGAAGAAAGATGTGCAAAATCAGTAGTATATATGGTTGAAGATAAGCCTGTGATTATACTTATGAGAGGCAATGATGAGTTGAATGAAAACAAACTTGAATCTGTTTTGGGTACAAATGTTTTCAGAGCTGCTACATCTGATGAGTTAATTAGATTTACCGGTGCTGATGGCGGATCTATCGGACCTGTAAATCTTAAAACTAAAGTTAGAGTCATTGCTGACAATTTACTAAAAGATGCAAACGGCATGGTATCCGGTGCAAATCAAGATGGATTCCATTATAAAAATATTGACTTAGCAAGAGATACTCAGATTAGTGAATTTTATGATTTGAGAACAGTAAAAGAAGGCGAACCAAACCCAATAGACGGCACTCCGGTTAGGATTGTAAAAGCTATTGAGTTAGGTCATATTTTCAAACTTGGTACACGTTATTCAGATGCAATGGGAGCAACATTCCTTGATGCCGATGGTAAAGAAAACCCTATCATAATGGGTAGCTACGGTATTGGTGTTGAACGTGTAATTGCTTGTTTTATAGAACAAAACTATGATGATTATGGAATAAAATGGAATAAAGAACTTACTCCGTTTCATGCACACATAGTTGGCTTAAATACTAAAAAAGCTGAAGATGTAAGAGAAGTTTGCGATAAGTTCTATTCTGATTTAAAAGCTGCAGGTCTTGACGCTCTATACGATGATAGAGATGATAGTGTCGGCGTGAAATTTAACGATGCAGATTTGCTTGGTGTACCTGTGCAAATAGTAGTTGGTAGTAAAAATCTTGCAAACGGACAAGTTGAATTAAAATATAGATTATCAGGTGAAAAACAG
The DNA here is from genome assembly GCA_963664875.1 of Kapaibacterium sp. (SeqCode). Lineage (GTDB taxonomy): Bacteria > Bacteroidota > Ignavibacteria > Kapaibacteriales > UBA2268 > JBFHIJ01. The sequence goes on from OY761611.1 coordinate 299,338, forward strand.
CTGGTAAAAATTAAAGATGTAATCACAATCGTAAAAGATTATTATACAACTATTTAGTAGTGATTTGTAATCTGTATTTCAAAAGTGTTTTTAAATAACAGGTTGTCTTTTCGATAGGCAGCCTGTTAGTTTGTATAATAATTCAAATAGGAGCAGCAATGGCAGATATTGCGGATCTGCACATGCATACTATATATTCTGATGGGAAGCACACTCCCGAAGAATTGTTGCATTTGATAAAGCAAGCAGGCATTAAGGCGTTTTCCATCACTGATCATGATACAGTCGATGGTATTAGGCCTATGTTAGATATATTAGATGATTCTATAGATTTTATTCCGGGAATTGAAATTAGCTGTCATTACAACAAAAGAGAAATTCATTTGCTTGGCTATGGGATAAATATTAATAGTGATTATCTTTTACAACATCTTGATGATTTTAAAAAATCAAGGGAAGATAGAGCAAAAAAAATCCTTACCAAACTTCAGAACTTAGATGTAGATTTAGAATTGGAGCAAATCCAGGAAAGGACGCCAAACAATACTATTGCAAGACCACATATTGCAGCTGAGCTCGTTACGCAAGGCTATGCTAATGATTTGAAAGATGCTTTTTCAAGATATCTTTATGACAACGGTCCTGCTTACGAAGCAAAGGTAGAGTTCCCAATCGAAGCAGCTATAAAACTTGTAAAAAAATCAGGTGGTATTTCTGTTATCGCCCATCCGGGAAGAATGGTTACAGAGCAGGATGTTCGGGATTTCTTCAAATTAGGAATGGATGGCATAGAGGTTCTGCATCCTAATCACTCTCTGTTTATGCAAAAAAAATATCACAACTTAGCTAAAATGTATAATGCAGTAGAAACTGGTGGCTCTGATTTTCATGGGCTCAAAGATTACGAACTAAGCAATCTTGGTAAATTTGGAATTCCTATTGCTGTTTTCAATAAAATCAGAAACAGCATAAAATAATAACTTTTACGTGTCATAGTTATTTATTATCTTCCATACAGCATAAAGAAAAAACAAAACACCTCTATCATGAAGAAGAAATACTATCTTATATCGATATTAGTATTTGCATTATCGTTGTGCATATACGATACAGATTCGACCCCTGTAGATTCTGCAAAAGTTTACAGAGAAACGTTTGTAGCTGGGTTTACCAAAAATGATTCAATTAATGCAATTGATTCTTTTGTCAGAGAAGTCAAGCGAACACTAAATAGTAGCAAGTATGTTAGCTCGGCAGAAAAGAGTATTGTTATATATTCTTTAGACCGTGACACAGTTGTTTTCCAGGACAACATGACTAAAGTACTGACTCCGGCATCAACAACCAAACTGATGACCACCTTTTGTGCTATGTCCTATTTTGGACCACATTTTGGTATTACAACTACAGTTTATACTAATGGGAAGATAGATAAAACCGGTGTGCTCCATGGCGACATAATAATGGTTGGCAGGGGAGATGCTATACTTTCTGTAAATGATATAGATGTATTAGTACAAGGATTGCTTGATTTGGGGATTGATTCGATTACAGGTAAGTTCCTGTATGATGATTCCTTTTTCGACTCCAAGCGTATCAGGAAAGAATATTCTGGAGACGCAGATCATGTAGTCAAACTTGCCCCACTATCTGCACTTGGAATAGAAAGGAACACTGCGACATTATTGATTTCCTCGGGTTCATACAATAATTCAAGATTGAACGTGCAGCTTATTCCTAACTCGGAAGCATTTTTATTGAATGTAACCGGCAAAACTCGTGGAGGTTCAAAATCGAAAGCATATTACGAGTCTGAATCAAACGATACATTTGAAAAAATGTATAATATAGATTATCTCGGAGATGCCCCACCTGCTCCTGCAAGAGTTAGAAGTACAGTTAAAATCAGTACGAGCTACAATTCAACAGAACACAAGCAAGTTTTTAGCGTCGGAGGCTATCTAAATGCAAAAAGGCGTACATCTTATGCCTATCACATGAACGAGCCTGCTGCTGCTACTATTGGTACTCTCATGCAAAGATTAAGGACTCAAGGGGTTGGTTGTGGGCATGATATTGATACTATCAATATCAGACATTCCAAAGATACATTAACGATACTTTCCGAATTTTCAAGAAGCCTATCTGAATACTCTGCTGCAATCAATAAAGATTCTGATAACTTTCTTGCCGAAAATTTATTTAAACTTACAGGTGCTTTGTACGGGAATTATAAAAATAATGCTGCAGGTGCAAGATCTGTAAGAGATTCGGTTATTAAGCAAAAGAAAATATTTTCGAAAGGAATATCTATCAATGATGGTTCCGGTTTGAGCAGAAATAACCTGCTTTCTGCAAAGTCACTTTTAGACATTCTTATAGCAGCAAATAAATCGAATATGCGTGTCGAGTTTGATTCCACTTTGTCGATTGCAGGAGTGGATGGTACACTAAAGAGAAGGATGAAAAATACTGCTGCAGAAGCAAATTTGATTGCAAAAACAGGTACTCTGAGAAACGCAAGTGCCCTTGCCGGTTATTGCACAACACTCGATGGAGAACGACTTGCATTCGCATTTATATTTAATGGCAATGATGTGCATTCCTATAAAGAAACAGAAGACAAATTAGGCGCTTTAATGTCTCAATTTTTCTATTTCCATAAAGAAAACTAATGAGTAGATTCAAAAAATATTTGACATATATACTACTTTCCATATTAGCATTAGGAATGGTATTCCCTATGCTATGGATGTTAATACTATCACTCAAGTCAAGCCCGTCTTCGTTTTCAAATATTTGGGCTACTGTAAGTTCTGATTATACTTTCAAAAATTATACAGATGCGTTTGCCTCAGATAATTTTGGTTTGTATTTTTTAAATTCTTTATTTGTATCGACGGTAGTCAGCTTTGGTAATGTACTTTTCTGCTTCTTGACTGCTTATGCGATAGTTAGAAAAGAATTTTTAGGCAAGAAAATATTGTGGCTTACGATACTTGGTGTGCTGATAATACCTCCTCATGTCGTGATGATACCGCTTTATCGTTTGATGGTAGAGTTACAGTGGATAAACACATATTATGCTCTGATTATTCCATGGCTAATAACTCCTATGGGAATATTTCTTGTAAAACAGTATTTGCAAAGTTTGCCGGTAGATTTAGAAAACGCTGCAAGAATTGATGGAGCCGGAGAGTGGAGTATAATTTTTCAGATTGTTATGCCGCTTGCTAAGCCAATTTTGACAGTACTTCTTATTTATATATTTTTGAGCAACTGGAATACGTTCCTTTTTCCGTTTATCTTTACCAATACAGAAGATTATAGAACATTGCCTGTTGGGCTTGCGTTTTATCTCGGAAAACAATCGATTGATTGGGGACATCTAATGGCAGGAGCTGCTATATCAGCTCTTCCAATTTTATTATTGTTTGTAGTATTCCAAAAGAAAATTATAAATGGTCTTACTGCAGGTGCTCTCAAAGAATAAAATCAAATAATTTTAGTCTTTAGTAGTATATTTAATTTTAGCACAATAATATTGAATATATGGAAAACAAGAAAATTAAAGTTCTGCTTGTAGATGATCAGGCAATAGTATTAGACTTTCTAAAAAAAGGTTTGGCTCAGGATAATGGGATAGAAGTCATTGACACTGCTAATGATGGTTACATGGCACTTAATTCTATTCAAAGAAATAAACCTGATGTGATAATACTTGACATGGAAATGCCAAGAATGAATGGTATTCAGTTCTTACATAATCTGATGCCTGTCAATCCAATTCCAACCATAGTGCTATCAGCTCTTACTGAAAAGAATTCAAAGCTAACCGTCGAAGCCTTCGAAGCCGGAGCTATTGATTTTGTATTGAAACCTACGGGAGGTGCAAAAGAGCTTACGCGCCTTTTTTCTCAACTTAGGGCAAAAATTCGTATAGCTATTACTAAAGATGTGCAGAAATTCAAAAAATCTTCTAACTATACGCTTCCCGGCAATGCTATAGACAGGACTACAAAGACTAATCAAATAATCCTTGGTATGGGTGCTTACGAAGTCATCAATGAAAAAGAGAATCTATTGAAAATATTTGCTTTAGGTTCATGCATAGGTCTTGCGATGTTTTGTCCGTCAAAGGGCGTCATAGGCATGGCACATATTGTTTTACCATCTTCCAAAACAGATTTGGACAAATCAATAGACAAACCCGGGTATTTTGCAGATACTGCAATAAAGGCTATGTTAGATGATTTTGCAAAGTTAGGTTGCACTTCTAATATGATTTACGCCAAAATTGCCGGAGGTGCAAAAACAAAAGTAGAGCTTGGAGATAGATTTAGCATCGGTCAAAAAAATGCAGTTGCTGTTAAAGCAGGATTGATTAAATACGGTGTTAAGCTATTAGGCGAAGACGTAGGAGGCAACATCTCCAGGACTGTTTTTTTCAAAATTGGTGATAAAAAGCTTACTGCTCATCATCCTGAAAAGGGACAATGGGAAGTTTAAAATAAAGGATATTGAAAATGGATTACGATGAAATCAAATTATTAGCTAAATTGCTTGCGAAAGAACTTGAAGAATCAAAATCTGCAGATTTAGCTCCAAAATGGGAAGGAGCAACGATAGAGTTTATTCCTAGCGATTCTGATCTGGCTAAACATAGCATTGAAATTGATAAACTCATGCATAAAATTGTTATGGTTAGAGATAATCTCAGAGTATTAGAGCAACAAATAAACTCCAACGATAATTTGTCAGAAGGTGAAAAAATCAAGTTCCAAAACTATATTACTAAATGTTACGGCTCACTAACTTCATTCAACTTTATGTTCAAAAAGGATGATGACAAATTTTCGTCTAAATAATTTATTCATAAGTGTATTATTTTTGCTATTGATTTCTTGTGTGTCTGACAAGTCAGGCGATAATCAGGTGCCGATATGGTCTGATGTTATGAAGTATGCCGGAAACAAAAGCCTAACTATTGCTATCGATAGTAGTGTTATTGAATATTCCAACAATTTTACTAACTCTATCAAGAATTATTTTGCAGATAAGTATAATATCAAAATTGATATAAAGTATATTAGTCCTGCAAAACTGCTTTCAGTAAATTCTGATTTGGTATATACTCAAAGAAACAAACTAAATAAAATGTATCAAAATGGTCTTTTATTTGGACCTTTTAAAGATATTTTACCTCATTTCCAACATCTATATTGGGATACATATTATAACCTGCGAACCAATGACATATTAGATGAATATATGTGCAGTTGGGGAAATATAGACGTTTCCTTTTATAGAGATTTTGACGGTAAGGTAAAATTACCTTCTAATCTTGCTGAAATCGAACAAGTTGTCAATGCAAATCCATATCGATATACACTTGGTAGAGGCAGGCAAACATTTAAAATATTATCGAATATAATAGAAGAATGCATCGGCAATAATAAAAACAAATATCGTAAGTACGATGTAAATACATACGATAGCTTAAAAACTGAAATAGATAAGAAACTACTGCCTATAGAACAAAAATTTTGGCAAAAGGGAGAAATTAGTTTCTCGTATGTTTCATTAGTTGAGGATTTCAATTCACTCGAACAAAGATTTGTTTCAAACTTGGATTCACTTCCTTATGACTACAGAAATATGCTTTGTCTTGCGATACCAAAATCTGCAAAAAATTTACATACAGCTCTTTTTGTAATAGATCAGCTAATTTCACCACAACTTAGGATGGAACGTGTAAATTCCATCCTAAATGAGCAAATAACTGAAGATTTGTCTTTGCCTTCCGCAATCGATTCAAACTATGTCATACGTTATTACGATGACTTCAAATATTGTCGTGATTAGTATCATTTTTTATTGCTGAAAAGGCTTTCCTTTTACTTTTATTATTGTATAGTTATCGTCATTATCGTCGTAGTCTGAGATTTCAGCTAAAGAGTGGATAATTTCAACTGAATGGTCAAAAGTTTTGCTTGGGCCGGAAATTTCCACTTTGTTTGGGAATGCAATTTTCTTTTTATTTAGATTAGATTTAATAAGCCCCGGATCTTTTATAATATATTCAGGTAAATAGTGTGCAACTTCCGATGCATACTGCTCACTCAAATCTTCATCGTTAAAATATGACTGTGCAAAATCCATTGGATTAAGTTCGGCAACGTCATTATTCATAAATTCGTATTTTAAAGCGGAAATCATATCATCTTTTTGATTGTAGCTCATCACATTATTCTTGATAAAGTTTTCTGTAGAATCAAAGAACCTTTTTGATTGAATTTTAGGATTTTTATCTGCAGAAAATCCCAAAAAATCTTTGTAAAAATATTCCGCAGGCTTAGAGTCAACTGAAAACTGGTTATCGAATAAGATACAACCAAATTTGTTATTAGGCCATAATTCGCTATCTTCTGTAGTTTGTTCGTCTGTGTCGCTTCTTTCGTGAATCATACCAAACTTAAATAGCCTTTGCTGCGGTGTTAAAAATACATCATCCAATAAGTCCAGGCGTGGTTTATCATCAACTTTTTCGAATCTTAAAGCCTCATTAACTTCAGCTTTGATAGCAATATATGCAGCATTGCCCATCGCAGTGAGAGCTTCTATAAACAATAAGTATCCACCCGGGATTGTGTTTTTCGTTTGCGCTTTAGCCAATAGCCATGCAATCTCAGACGTAGTGCGAAGAAACTGCTCGTCATCCATTGCCTGCATCTTTTGTATATGACTAAAATAGCCACCACCGTCTTTATTTTCTATAAACATTTCAAACGTTTTTGAACCATTTGTAGAAGCTTTTGCAAGCCTGTCTTTTATAATTCTGACTACATCGGGATTTATTGCAAGTAGCTTGTTATCTGGTATGGCTGTTGCATGGTTATCATCTTCCGTTTTAGCAAGTATTTTATGAATCACCATTCTTCGCACATCTAAATCATTGAAATTTATCATAATTATCTCCTAATCTATAGATTTTATAATTTTTATTTTCAATTCTGCATTGCTGTTAGGCTGTCTTTTTATAGGTAACTCGACGTAACCACCAGTCAGCCAAAGCTGTACTTGATTCCTGTAATTAGGATTCATTGCATCGCCGGATACACCTCCGGGTAAAGAAATATATAAAACAGAATCCTGCATGTTGGCGACAAGTCTTGCAGAGGCACCAACACGAACTGAGAAAGACTCATAAATCGGATATTCAGTATTATTGATAGTAGTATTATTTCCACCAACCTCAAACTCTCCTAATGTAACTGAAGGGCGTAGAAAATCAATCTCACTAAAAGGATGTTCTAATGTAAGTTTATGCAATTTGCCCCACCGCCAGGTTTTGCGGTTATTGCCATGATTGGTTTTCAGCATTTTAACAGCATCTTTAAAGCTTTTTAGTACAATATAGATTTTTGATTCTCTATTGTTGCGGGTGAGGATATTGTCAAATATAGAGTTATTGTCCTGCAACAATAGCTCTAAAATCTTGCGTGTCGGAATATTGGAAATAAAAACATATTGCTTATACAAATCTATTCCAAGTTCGTCAGCAAATGTATTGAATACAATTTTCTGGAAAAATACATTAAATACAGCTGCTTCGTGGGATAGTGAACTTAGCAGGTAGTCCCATTCTTCCAAATCTTTTAAACATTTTATCTCTAATGAATCTAAAAGATGACTTTGGCTTTTTACAATGGGCAATGTAAGTTTCAAAAATTGTTTTGCGTAAGGGGAAACGTAATCATTTTGAATAAACTGAATATCTCTTGTGCTAAATTCAAGCGGTTCATTTAATAAAGCATCAATTCTTCTGGCGCGTGATGCCGGTTCCCAATGCGAACCAATATGCTCGGGAAAAGATCTATCTAGCTTGTTATTTGCCGAGAAGACATATTTTTTTTCAGGATTATAAATACAAGGCAAATTAGTTTTTGTGTAAGCCGAAGACCAATCTAACTCATTATCCCAAGTTGGATTAGGTATATTGGGATTAGTTTTGTTTCTACCCGGAATTTTGGCGAATGGTACTATCCCGATATTACCTTTTTTGTCTGAGTAAGTAATATTTAGAGCAGGTAGAGTCCAAGTTTTAGTTGCATTTTTAAAAGTATTCCAATCTTTAGCTTTGTTAATTTGATATAGGCTTAAGATTTCGTCAGAGCTTGCATGGGCAAGCCATTTATAGGTCAATACATATTTTGAAAGGAGATCATTCTTATAATTATCAGTAAAAGGAAGTAAACTGTTTTTACCTTTCCACAAATGATAGTCTGACATTACAGCAGATTTATTGGTATAGCGTCTGTAATAAATTTTATTATCAGCATTACTTATCTTTATTGTATCTAAAACATACTCGAAATCTACGTATTTATTATCTCTATTAGAATAATATTTTTTTCCTGTTTCATTTACTTTTTCTATAAAAAAGTCACAATCGTCCAGCATAAGATTTGTAATACCCCATGCGATATCGTCATTTCTTCCCGACAAAATCAAAGGAATACCGGGAAGCGAAAGACCTGTAGCATTGTAGCTATTCGAAGATAGGTGAATAGGATACCATTTGGGAGGTAAGGAAAGCAAAAGATGTGGATCGTTTGCCATAATTGTATTATTGTTTTTTGGATCTGTTTTGCTGGCTCTAACAGCCCATGAATTACTGCCAAATGAACCTGAGGAATAACCTAATTTCTCTCTGATTGTAAGCAATTCAGGTATAAAATTGGAAATAAAGTTACCTGTACCCAGACGATTTTTTGCAGTAATACTATCAGATACATTAGTATCAATCGAATCTAAATCAGACTTTGCTGCAGTCTGATCAGTAACAAAAGGAGCAGACCAAGGGTATTCCGGCAAATAATTACTCAATGACTCTATTCCGTATTTTTCTGCAATACTTCCAAAAGTAGGATCTAACCAAAAACTAAAGGACATCTCAAAGGTAAGTGCCTTGGAAATTAAAATGCAGTCTGTAGCTTGCCATTCTTCAGGTAAATAATTGAGTGCTCCGAACTCGAAAGAAAACTTGGTCTTATTATTTCGGATAAATTGATTGACACCTGCACTGTATGCTTCTAAAATACTCTTAGATTTTTTACTGAGTTGTTCAAATATTTTTCGAGAAGAATCTTTCAAATCAAGCGAGCGCATAAAAAAATCAACGTCTAAGGTTCGCTCTCCAAATATTTCCGAAAGCCTGCCTGTCGCTAAACGTCTTGTATAGTCCATTTGCCATAAACGGTCTTGCGCATGAAGATACCCTTGTGCAAAAAACAAATCAGACTCATATTTAGTCACAACATGAGCTATTCCATAAAAATCTTTATAGATTTCAATATCGTTTCTAATTTCAGAGTTTTCTTCTTCGTAATAGTCTTCAGATACAGATACTGTTGTAAGCCATACTGAAAAAGAAAAAACTGCCAGGAATATAACTACAAGTGTTAGCAGTAAAACAGTTAAGTTCCTCAATAATTTTGAACTTATAACCATTTGTTCTCCTGATACCATTTGACTGTATCTTTTATCCCATCTTCTAATGACATTTTCTGTGTATAACCGAAATCTTTTTTTGCTTTATCTACTGAGCAAGTCCAATAGCTTTGTATGAAATCTATTCCTTTTTCGTAGTTAAAAACAGGAGGCTTTTTAGAAAACTTCCCAAAAAATTCGGATACTCCTGCTAATCCCAAAACGACAGCATGGGGAATTTTTAGTTTTACAATATTCTTTCCAAAAGCTTTTCCAATTTCAGGAATGACTTTATCCCATGTATAAAATTCTTCAGAAGAGATGAAGTATGTTTCGTCTATTGTGTTACTACTCTCTGCAGCTTCTATCATGCCACGCGTCAAATCATCAGAATGAATAAGGCTTACGTACTTTTTGTCGAAACCGATTAGAGTACCCAATCCATATTTCGCAATTTTAAAAATATCAAATATTGCAGTGTCTCGAGGTCCAAATACCGCAGGAGCTCTAACTATTGTATAAGGTATTTTACCTTTGAATTTGTGAACTTCGTCTTCTGCAGCCTTTTTACTATTTCCGTAAGATGTAAGCGGTTTTGGAGGCATATCTTCAGTTTTAGGATTTTCCAAAGCATCAGAAGGCCCGGCAACAGTTTGCGAACTCACATGTAAAAATCTGGATATTTTTGTTTGTGTTTCTTCTATCGCTTCAAGCAAATTACGCGTACCGTCTCTATTGCCTTTTAGAAACTCATCATAGTTTTTCGCGAATGTTAAACCTGCCACATGGAAAACAATGTCAATATCTTTTAGTGCAGATTTTAGACTTTCTTTATCATCCAAAGATGCGTTTACAAGCTCTATTGGTTTGTTTTCAAGCCAACGCAAATTACTCGATTTTCTTACGATGCAGCGTACTTCATATCCTTTGCTTAATAATTTGTCAGCAACATGGCTGCCGATAAATCCGGTGGCTCCTGTGACTAAAGCTTTCATTTTCTTTCCGATGAATGATAAAAAAGTTTATAGCAAAAATAGCTTAAACAGATTGGACAAACAAATCAAAACAAAACTAATACATAGTCAAATTAACAAAAAATATAAGAGAAAAACACGCAATTTTGATTAGTTAATATGCTTTCCAAGTAATATATTAGATTTCAGGAAAAAAAGAATTTTTTGTGTAGATTATTAAACTAATTATCATATCTTATCGTAAATCATTGAGACAATAAAATACAATCTTTGAGGTATAGATGAAAAAAGCAGTTATCATGGCAGGCGGATTTGGTACACGTTTGCGACCACTCACTATGACAATCCCTAAACCTATGGTACCAATTATAAATATTCCTATGATGGAACATATTGTCAATTTGCTAAAAAATCATGGGATAACAGAAATAGTATCACTGCTTTATTTTCAACCGGATAAGATAACAGACTATTTCGAGAATGGTTCACGTTTCGGGATTAGCATGAACTATGTAGCTGCTCAAGCCGATTATGGTACTGCAGGCAGCGTAAAAAATGCTTATGAATACCTTAATGAGAGATTTATTATCATCAGTGGTGATGTACTAACTGATTTTGATCTCGATAAGGCTATCAAATTCCATGAAGAAAAACAATCGAAAGCAACTCTCTTGTTGACAAGAGTTGAAAGACCTTTGCAATATGGTATTGTTATGACTGACGATGATGGCAGAATTACAAGATTTTTGGAGAAACCATCTTGGGGTCAGGTATTTTCTGATACAATAAATACAGGTATTTACATTATCGAACCAGAAGTTCTTGACTTAATACCTTATCAGGAAGATTTTGATTTTAGTAAAGATTTATTCCCAATGATGCTTTCCAAAAACATGCCTCTTTTTGGATATATCACCGAAGGGTACTGGAAAGATGTGGGTAATCTGAACGAATATCAGGCTGGTCAGGCTGACGCTCTTGCAGGAAAATTGAATTTATCTGTCAGTGGTTACAAAATTGGTGAAAGCAAGGTCCACGAAACAGCTTATATAGCACCTTCTGCAAGACTTGAAGGGAATAATGTTATTGGTAAGAATGTAAAAATCAGTGAAGAAGCAATTTTAAGAAACAGCGTCATTGGAGATAATTCTGAAATAGGCAGAGGCAGCATTCTTACAAATGTAACCTTGTGGGATAGTGTGAAGATTGGTGATTTTTGCGAGATTACTGATGATGTGATATGTGACGGTACTCAAATAGGTGATGCTGTAACCATATCTGAAAATGTATTCATTGCTGAGGATTGTCAAATAGAAGACTCTGCAACACTAAATTCAAATATTAAGTTGTGGCCCGGTAAAAAGGTAGAATCCGGGGCGTTCTTGGCTACTTCCATGGTGCAAGAGCAAAAGTGGTTGAAAGAGCTTTTTACCGACGCACGTATCTCAGGTGCTTCTAATATTGAAATCAATCCGGAATTTGGAGCAAAACTTGGCTCTGCTCTCGGACTCACTTTAGGTAAAAAAGCAAACATCCTAGTGAGTCGAGATGCACATAATGTTTCGAGAATTGTAAAACGCTCAATTTCTGCCGGTGCGGCATCCGTAGGTGTAAATATAAATGACCTTCAGGTTGTTTCTATTCCACAAACCAGACAGGAATTAAGAACAGGCAGATACGACGCAGGATTTCACGTAAGAAGATCTCCACGCAATCCGAATAATACCGATATTATCATATTTAATAAAGACGGACGGGATTTCTCTCTTGGGAACACACAAAAAGTTGAACGTTATTTCTTTGGAGAAGAAATCAAAAGAGTTGTGCCTGATGAAGTAGGAACAATAAAATATCCTGAAAGAGCCAATGAAATATATCTAAATAGATTCATTGAGTCACTAAATGTAGATGAGATAAGAGAAAGACGATTCAGACTTATCATGGATTACTCATTTGGTTTGGCATCAACTATTTTGCCGAGTATTCTGGGTAAGCTGGGAGCTGAAGTCATTTCCCTAAATAACTATGTAGATTCTGCAAGATTCCATCCTGATCCGATAGAAGATGCTTCAGGCTCTGATGATACAGGCAAAATGATGCGTTCATTAGGATATGATTTAGGTTTCCGAATAGAATCTGGTGCAGAAAAAATTTCTTTGATAGACGAAAGAGGAGTATGGTATTCTCACGATAGACTACTGACTATAGTTACTAAACTATTCTTGGAAACACACAAAGATAGAGAACCTTACAAAATCGCTGTATCAATTTGTGCTTCCAAAGAAATAGATGAAGTTGCTAAAGATTACAATGTCGAAGTGATTAGGATTAAAAATTCTCACTCTGCAATGATGGATGCTACTTTGGACCCTGAAGTGATTTTTGTTGGTGGAGTTTATGGTGGGTTTATCTTCAGAGGCTTTATTTTTGCTTCAGACGGTATGTTTACGGTTGGTCAAATTCTGGAAATGCTTGCTCAAACAAAATATAAAGTGTGGGAACTTGACGAGCTACTTCCTCGCAGAAGACAGCACACATTAGAAGTATCAGTAAATTGGAACGCAAAAGGAAGAGTTATGCGTAAAGCTATGGAGTTTACTGAAAACCTGAGCCGCGAGCTCATTGAAGGTGTAAAAGTACACTATGATAATGGAGATTGCGTTCTTATGCTGCCTGCTAAAGAAAAGGGTGCTTTTACAGTTATAGGGGAAAGCGAACAGTACGATCAAGCTATTGCTTTAGCCAAAAAGTATTCCAATCTTATCAATCAATGGAAAGAAGACTTGTAATTTTTGTGCATTTCTTTAAATAATTTAGTATTTTTGCTAAGCATTAACCCGTTAGTGTAGTAGATACATTAACGGGTATATTTTAGCCTTATAGTTTGAAAATTCTTACCGGATAAAAAATGAAAATAACTGATATTTTAAACAAAGACACTCTTGATGTCAGAGTAAAAGCTGATAATAAAGATGAAGCTCTTAAAATCTTAGTAGAAGTTGCGGCAAAGTCCGGGAAGATAAATGATGTTGCGATAGCTCTTCAAGAAGTATTTGCAAGAGAAGATGTCATGTCCACCGGTGTCGGCAAAGGTATCGCTCTTCCTCACGCTAAAACAAATGCTGTCAAAGCTCAAATTGCTGCCTGTATCACTTTAGAAGAGCCTATTGATTTCGACGCTCTCGACGGGGAGCCTGTCGATATTCTTTTCCTTATTTTGGGTAGAGAAGATAATGTGGGAGCTCACTTGCGGATGTTAAGTAAAATATCTCGTTTAATGAACAACGACTCTTTTAGAGCACAGTTACTTTCAGCGAATTCGCCGGAACAGATGGAAAAGATATTTATGACAATGGATGAAGGTGAAAATTAGTAATGCGTCTAATTTTAGTTTTAAATGGGTATGAGAATAACTATTTACAAGTGCATGGTTTTTCTAAAGAAGATACCAAAATATTGAAATTTGACGAAAAGAAACTTGCTGCACCTTCTGAAATTATCAAAATGATAAATAACAATTCCGTTTCGGAATTCTATGTTGCTTCAAGAGAACTGGGGTTGCAAAGGTTTAAAACCTTTATAAAATTATATATTTTATTGTCCAAAGCAAAATCCGGTGGCATTATAGACGAATACGGCAACAAAGATAGATATTCGCTATCTAAATTGATTGTCAATGAGTTGCCGATGTTATTTATCGAGATTCTTGTAAGTGTTCTTGTTGTTGTATATTCTTATATTAAATTTCCTCTGATGAAATGGATACTCAAAAAGAAAATCTAAAAATTATGTTTTGGCGTACTGATTACTATGGAGCAATCACTGAAGGTGGAGTTGCTTCATTGCACTTAGGACTAATAAACGGCTTTAGAAAAATGGGACATTCATGCAGCTATGTTTCTTCAGGGCGAATGATTCTCCCAAATGATGTGAACTACCATTTTATACCTCACAATAAATTATTGCGAAACTTCCCTGAAATAATAAATTTGCCTTATAACAATTCTTCTTTTAAAGCACTAGCAAAAATAATTGACAAAGAAAAACCTGACTTTATTTTGCAGCATAATCATGATTTTAACTATGGTGGTGCGCTTTTAAAGAAAAAGATAGGATTACCTCTGTTGTTACATTGCGATGGTGTTGAATATTGGATAAAGAAGAACTGGGGCAAACTTTACTTTGGCAAACTTCTAAAATGGGCAGAAGAAATGCAGTGGGATGCTGCAGACGCAATTTTTGTGCCTTCTCAAAACGTAAAAAAACAGATGGTCGAATTAGGTGTGGATTCTGAGAAAATTGTAGTAAATCCTAATGCAGTTGATCCTGATAACTTTTCACCAGAGATTGACGGGACTAAAATAAAAGCAAAATACAATTTGAAGAATAGATTTGTATGCGGTTTTGTTGGTACATTTGGTCGTTGGCATGGAGTTGATTATTTAGCTGAATCGGTTAAGTGGTTGAAAAACAATATTCCTAATGCATTTGTATTGTTTGTAGGCGATGGTGAGTTACGACCTAAAATTGAAGAAATATTAGATAAATATGATCCAACAAGAGAGTACTCGCTTGTAACCGGTCTTGTGCCTTATAAAGAAGTGCCTGAGTATATGGCAGCGTGCGATGTGTTGCTGACACCATGCATAGGCAATGATGAAGGAACTGATTTTTTCAATAGTCCTATTAAGCTATTCGAATATATGGCAATGGAAAAGCCTGTAATCGCTACTAATATAGGCCAACAAGGTGAGATTTTCAGGGATAGAGATAATGGTATTTTGATTGATGAACGCAGCCCTGAGCAAATATATGAATCAATAAAGCTTTTATATGAAGATTCTGAGCTTGCTAAGTCTATAGCTAAAAACGCAAGGATAGAAGTCCTTCAAAAATACGACTGGCGAGTAAACTGCCAAAGATTTTTGGATGCATATAACAAAACTAAAAATCAATAATTACTTACTGAGGCTTGCATTTCAAATATCATTTCATTGCTAAGAAAGTAAAGCGAATGGAGTTTATGCCTCAAATCTTTTACAATATGGGTAGAATCTTTAGAATAATCGTAAGTTGGAGTTTTGGACTTATACTTGTAAAGAGATGGATTACTGCCTAAGCGGTCGATAATATACCAGTTGTTGTAAATCAACCCAATTTTCATTCCTTCCTGCACCAACGCAAAACCATTTTCGCTTTCCGGAAGTGACAGTATGTTCCTACTAAACGAAGATGTCTTGTGTGGTAGCTCTATAATTCCAAGTACTGTTTCAGTCAAATCTATGTGAGACATAATGTTGTTTCTTTGTGAGCTTGCAATGTGCTTAGGAGAATAAAAGATCATTGGAACATGTGTTGCACTCAGGTCAAAATCGTAAATAGCATCTTCAGGTATTCCATGGTCAGCTGTAATGACAAAAATTGTGTTATCGAAGTATTCTTCTTTAGATGCCAAATAAAAAAAATGTTCTAAAGCCCAATCTGTGTATAAGAATGTATTATCAAAACTTTTACCTTTTACTTCAGGAATAATCCAAGGACCGTGATTGTTGGAAGACAATATAGTTGCAAAAAATGGAGTATTTGAAGATCGGAAAGTATTATTCATTTCTTCAAAAAGCCTATGATCCGGTACACCTAAACTGCTGAGCACTTCGGATTTGTCGAAATCATTTTCAGAGATTATCTTATCAGTACCGTTCATCGACATAAAACCGCCCATATTGTCGAAATTAGGTACATGGGAGACAGCAAAATAGGTCTTGTAACCGTTTGATTTCAAAATATTAGGTAATGAGGAGAATCTCTGCCTTCCTTCTGTTCTTTTCATAACATTATCAGCATGAATGTTGGGCATACCTGACATAGTCGAGAAAAGCCCCATATATGTATGAAATCCGTTGCTGTAGCAGTTGTTAAAGCTTAGAGACTTTTTTGCTAATTCGTTTATAAATAGATTGTACCCTTTTTCTGTATGCTTATTGATTTTTGTCTGAGAGAAAGATTCCAATAAAAACACAACTACATTATACTTCCTTTTGTTATTTCCATTTTGATAATTGTACTCTCTAAGAGGAAAATTTAATACAGAGGAAGCACTATCAATGATTAGATTTTGGGCATTCTGCTTAGCTTCTTCAAGTTTATTTATAGTAAGATATTTTTTGTAGCTTGATTTATCTGATTTGTGGGAAACATCATCTACAAAGGTAAACACATAGTTTAGAGCTAACTGATTTGCTTTAGTATATTCTGAGAAGAAGGCGTGTCCCCACCTCAAAGGTGTTTTAATCTCAAAGGTACCTCTAAGTCCAATTATGCTCAGTAAGATTATGCTGACAAATGCTAATATTTTGTGACTTATTTTTGTGGAAGAATAATTTTGCAAGTACATTTCAGACAGTTTTCCAAAAAGTCTATACAAAAGATACATAATTAAAAAGGAAAAAAGTAAAAGCGGAACAATTGGGTAAGATTCCCACAACATTTGAAAAACAAAAGCAGGGTTCTCAAAGGTATTCAATGTATAAGAGTTAAGCCTAATATGAAAGTAGTCAAAGAAATATAATTCTATGATTCCAAGAAGAATAAAAATATAAGCACAGAGGCTTAAATAAATTTTTGCAAAAATTCGGCCGGCTTTTTCTAAGTTGAATAAGTAAAAAATATTAGCTACCAGAAAATAAAAAGAAAGAAGATAAAGTGAAGATCTTAAATCAAATCTGAGAGCTACAAAAAATGACTGAATCAGTGTGAGCACAGGTGTGTCACTAAAATAGTCAAGATTCAGAAACAATAAAGCAAACCTTTGCACTGAAAACAAAGCAACAAAGATGAGTAATATTATTAGCGAATGTAAAGAAAAGGTATTCAACACCTTTGCAAAAATCTTCATTATCCAATTCCAAGCTATTTTACTTTTTCCATTGCCCATTTGAAGACTTTTAGATATTCTAAAGCAGACATACCTGACGAAAAATTTGTCTCCATTGCGTTTTTTCTAATCACATCCCAATGGTTTTTATTAGAATAAATCGAAAGAGCTCTTCTTATAGCAAAACTCAAATCTTCAGCATTATATTGCCAAAAAAGGAATCCCGTGCCTTCACTTGAATCATAATTATACTCTTTAACGGTATCTGCTAAGCCACCTGTCATTCTGACAATAGGAATAGTACCGTATTTCATTGCATACATCTGTGTAAGCCCGCAAGGTTCAAATCGAGATGGCATAATTAAAAAGTCGCTGGCAGCCATAAGCTTATGCGATTGCTCATCGTTATAGCCGATATAAATCAAAGCATCTTTAGGGTAATGCCAACTTAGATACTTAAAGTAGTGCTCGTAATTGTCGTCGCCGGAACCAACTAATAAAAATCTAAAATTACCTGATTGGAGATAGGACTCTAATTTGTGCATCAGTAAATCAATACCTTTCTGCTCTGCTAAACGTGAAACCATTCCGATTGTAGGTTTGTCGAGATTGTCTTCATCACTAAGACCAAAACTTTTAAGATATTCAATTTTGTTAGTCCGTTTTGCATCAAGATTTTCAGAAGTGTATTTCTCTGTTAAATACCCGTCGGATTCAGGATTCCATTCGTCGTAGTAAACTCCGTTTAGAACACCAATCAAATCAGCACCTCGAATATTTAAAAATTCTTGCAAACCTTCGCTGTAGTAAGGCCACCTTATTTCTTTGGCGTATGTGGGACTTACAGTAGTTATTTTATCGGCAAACATAATTCCTGTTTTCATTGCATTTACTGAACCCTGATGTTCAAACCAAGAGCCGGGATACATTTCTTTCATTCCAAATCCTGAATACTCGAGAGACGTTTCCGGATTGAACCATCCTTGATAAGCAAGATTATGGATTGTATAGACACCGGCAGTTTTGTTAAAACGGAAATCATTGTTGTAATGAGATTTAAGGAATGCAAGAGCAAATGCAGTATGAAAATCATGTGCGTGTATAATATCAGGAGTAAAATTAAGAGCTCGAGCTGCTTCAAATATTGCCCTGCTAAAGAAGATAAATCTACGGTCGTTATCCTGAAATTCTGCAGGATCTCCATAAATACCTTTTCTATCGAAATAATCATTATGTTCAATCAGATAAACAGGTACAGATGAATTAGGCAAGACACCTTGCCATAACCTTGCATATTCAGTCCAATAGCCCATAGGAACAATAAGAGTCAAATCTGTAGGATAAAAGCCCCAGCGATTTACATCGATAAATCCGTATTTTGGCATAATAACGATAGGATTCTGACCAAACTTTTGCCATTCGCGTGGAAGGGCAGAGGCTACGTCGGCAAGTCCTCCTGATTTTGCAAAAGGATTTACTTCTGCTGAAGCTAATAATATATTCATAGCACCTTATAATTTATCTGTTATGTATTTTAGTCGGCTAAAGAAACTGCAGTATAGTACTCTTTGAACTTGTTTTTAGCTGACTCTAACAAGCTAATATCAGAAAACATGCCAAAAACAGTCGAACCACTGCCCGACATAAGAGCAAAAATTGCTCCGCTATCATATAGAGTGTTTTTAATTTCATTTATTTTAGGGAAAGTTTTAAACACATATTCTTCAAAGTCATTTTTAAAATATTGCAACAAATCAGGGTTTAAAGTCTTTTGTCCATTCACTAAATCCGACAATCTTGTACCTTCAACTATTTCGTCCCCTTTCCCAAGAGATTTGTAGGCTAAAGGTGTAGAAACATGGATACCGGGATTTACTAGAAGAATATGATAAGGATTTCTTATCTCTATCTCTTCAAGTAATTCGCCCCGACCTCTCGCAATACAGGCATTACCGCGAAGGAAAAAAGGAACATCTGAGCCCAAATCTATAGCAATTTTGTGTAAATCTGTTAACGACATATTTAAATCGAAAAAATCGTTGAGAGCTAATAATGTGGCAGCGGCATTACTGCTTCCACCGCCGAGTCCTCCGCCGGTAGGAATTTGTTTTTCTACATAAACATTTACCGATAAATCTTTTTCAACAAATCGTTGAAGCGACATCGCAGCTTTATATATTAAATTGTCTTCTAAAGGAATATCTATCGGTTTATCAAATGATATTTTATATTTTGCACTCTTTGATAAATGCAAAGTGTCATGTATCTTTGTTTTGTAAAATATCGTATTAATTTCGTGAAATTTATCTTCTCGCTTATATAGCACTTCGAGAGTAATATTGATTTTTGCACAAGATTTAATTATGTAGGACATAGATAGTTACCGATTATGGATGAACTTAATTCAAAATTTGAAGAAAAAAACGATTACTCTACAGATACAAAAAATCAGAAACGTAAAGGTAAAAAGAAGAAAAAGAAAAAACAACCTATATCTTACAATCAAGAGATTTTAAGAAAGTTGATACATCTTTTTTCTCTTTCTATACCAATTGTCTATTATCATATAGACAAAGTTACAGCTCTTTCTATATTGTTCCCGCTCGCATTGCTTGCAGTTTCCTTGGATTTTTTATCAAAAGGAGAAAACAAATTTGCAGAGTTTATTCAGCATTGGCTTGGGAAAATGATGCGGGCTCATGAGAAAAAGAAAGATAAGATTGTGCTAAATGGTGCATCATGGGTTCTGATTTCTGCATACTTAACTGTACTAATCTTCCCTAAGATTATAGCTGTTACAGGGTTTGCAATTTTGATAATTTCTGATCTAACGGCTGCATTGATAGGGAGAAAATTTGGGAAGCACTCACTTTTTAATAAATCTTGGGAAGGAACACTTTCTTTCATGGTATCTGCCATAATGGTTGTCATATTTGTCGGCACTATGACTAATGCTCCTTGGGTGTTTTATATTGCCGGAGCTGTCGGAGCTATTGTTGCAGGATTTGTCGAGGCTGCTGCAAAAATACTAAAAGCAGATGATAATCTCACAATTCCTCTGTCATTTGGAGTAGTTGTTCTTTCGCTTGCGGAAGTTGCAAATCAGTTTGGTGTTTCTATTTTAAATATTTTATAGTTGCAGTATGCTAAAAAAGGAAAAATATATTATCTCGACAATTGCTTTTGTAGCTATAGCTGCATTTTTCTTTATTTTTACTCAAGACAGGAATTACTATTCTGTAGAAAATATCATCGCTGATAGCTCAGATCAAGGAAAAGCTGTTTTTTACTTTATAAAGGTCAAAGATCTGGATAAAGATTTTATGATAAATACTGCTCACCATATAAGAGATAATGATTCTGCTTCATTTTTATCTGATAAAAACCAATTTCGAGTAATGGTAGCTTATTTTTATAGAGAGACTGATGTTGAAGCACTTCCTGATAGTTTAGCTGATAAAATACACAGGCAAAAACCAAGTTCTAAGGGAAGAGAATATAGAATTGATTATGTTAAAAACGGATATATTTATACTGACATTTCAAGAGATTTGCCCGATATCAAATACCCAAAAGACTCTTTATTTGCGTCTCAATTGTTTATTCCCAAAAAGGGATATTCTGCTAAAGAAATCTTTAATTCGAACCTGAGAAGAAATAAATCCTATCTCTATGGAGATAGTAAAAACTCTACTGACACAAACAAAACTATACCAAATAAACGAGATACAAGTAATATTCCGGAGATAAAAGATGATAATCGATCTAAGAAGTGATACCGTAACTAAACCAAGTGAAGAAATGAAAAAAGCTATGATGATGGCAGAGCTTGGTGACGATGTGTATGGCGAAGATCCTACTGTTAATGAATTACAGGAATATACTGCAGATTTATTAGGAAAGGAAGCTGCTTTATTTGTTCCTTCCGGAACAATGAGCAATCAAATTGGAATAAAAATAAACACAAATGATGGTGATGAAATAATTGCCGAATCAGAATCTCATATTTATTATTATGAAACTGCAGCACCGTCTCTCATCTCTCGTGTTCAGTTTCGTCTGATTGAGTCTGAAAGAGGAGAAATGAACCCTGAGAAAGTAAGAGCTGCAATTAGACCAGATGTATATTATTTTCCAAGGACTTCTATGCTCTGTGTTGAAAATACACACAATAGGCATGGTGGCTCAGTCATTTCTCTTGAAAATATAAAGCAGCTCAAAATGATTGCCATTGAAAATAATTTGGCTTTCCATCTTGACGGTGCAAGACTGTGGAATGCGTCAGCAGCTACAGGGATTTCGGAAGCTGATTACGTTAAGGATTTTGACACTGTTTCTGTGTGTCTCTCTAAAGGATTGGGTGCTCCTGTCGGTTCTGTGCTTGTAGGCACTAAAGAAAAGATTACTAGAGCCTTAAAATGGAGAAAAATCTTAGGTGGAGGGATGAGACAAGCCGGTATGCTTGCTGCAGCAGGTCTTTATGCTTTGAAAGAAAACCGTAAGCTCCTTGTTCAAGACCATATTAATGCTAAAGCTTTTGCAAATATAATTGTGCAATGCGAACATTTAAAAATTGATATGAACAGAGTAAAAACAAACATGGTGATATTTAATTTCCCAAAATCACTCAATGCGAGTATATTTACTGAAAACCTTGCTTCGAACGGAGTATTGGTTTCTGCTGTTTCTCCAAATAGTATTAGAGCAGTTATGCACTTCCAAATATCTGAAACAGAAGCAATTATAGCTGCAAATATTATAGTTGATACTGCTAATAAACTTTTGAGTTGATTTATGAAGTTAATATTATCATCCTTGATTTTTGTTATACTTATGACTCACGTTTTGCTGTCGTCTGAGAATAAGGAAACTCAAGCTTTTAAAGAAGCCAACTTGTATCGCTTGTCGGGAAGTTTGATATCATCAAATATATATTTGACCTATTTATCTATTGATATGCTGTTTACAAATGCAAATAATTACTCTAATGAAGAAAAACAAGTGATACGCGAATCAATTAAGCTTGGATTTGAAAAAACGAAAAAAGATTTTTTTGAAGTAAACAGCTATATAGAATTCCCTGAGAAAAAGACATTTGAGAAGCAAATCAGTGAGATTTGTAGTTTAATTGTTAAAGATTTAGAATTGCTGAAAGATTATCTTGAGTCAAACGAAGACAGTAAAAGACAGCTGTTTTTGGAGAATCATAAACGTCTGTGGAATCAATTATCTAAAAATACTGAAAGTAATGAATATGAAAAAGATTGATAAAAGAGAACTGATAAAAGAAGTTCCTCTATATAAGCACATGATGACAGGAAAAGTCCGTTTCGATGAAGTTGATTCTTTTGGAGTGGTGCATAATATTAAATATTTATACTATTTAGAGTGGGCAAGGACTGAATACCTAAAAGCTATAGGCATGCCTGTAAATCATAGAACATTTACATTAGAGTTGCCATTGATGGTAGTTCATTCAGAAATTGATTATATAAATTCCTTGCTTTTTAGCAGCAAATATGAAGTCCTGAGTCGCATTTCTTCCGTCAAGAAGTCGAGTCTCGTTTTCGAAAATCTGATAAGAAATGAAGATGGTGATTTGATAGTAAAAGCTTCAGCGGTAATGGTCTATCTCAATCCGGATGATTATACACCAAGCTTATTACCAAGAGAGCTCAGTGACAAAATTAGAATGTTTGAGGGGGATAATGTGAAATTTATTTCGGACGGTAAATAATGGGATTGACAGACTCTTGGACTATCGACAGACTGGTTGCTCAGTGCGTTTTTCCTCGGTTGGATATATATGATTATTATGAAAAATCTGAGTATAACAGATATATAAAAAAATTAGTAGAATTTGGTGTTGGTGGATTTTGTGTCTTCGGTGGCAATCTGGAATCAGTTTCTAATGCCTTGTCAGAACTACAGAGTTATGCACAGATACCACTTCTTTTCTGTGCTGATTTCGAGTATGGACTGGCTATGCGTTTGGAAGAGGGAACTGGTTTCCCGCATGCCATGGCGTTAGGAAAAGTAGATGATTTAGAAGCAACCGAAGAAACTGCTAACTGCATCGCAAAAGAAGCAAAAGAGTTAGGCATATATTGGAACTTGGCTCCTGTCGCAGATATAAATTCCAATCCTGATAATCCAGTAATAAATATTAGAGCCTTTGGAAACAATAAAGAACTTGTAGCACAACATTCAGTAGCTTACTCGCTGGGAACTCAGAAAGCAAAAGTATTGGCTTGTGCAAAACATTTTCCAGGTCATGGCGATACAGACTCCGATACACATAATGGGAGAGTAGCGATATATTTAACTCAAGAAGATCTAAATAACAGAGAATTAGAACCATTCAGACAATGTATTGCGAATGGAGTCAAATCTATTATGGTTGCACATATAGATTTGCCCAATATTGATACAGATTATCCTGCATCTTTATCAAAAAAAATTGTTTCAGGCATACTAAGAAATGAATTTAACTATCAGGGAATAATTATCACTGATGCTTTGGATATGAAAGCTATATCTGAATCTTTCCCTGATGGGAAAGCAGCTGTACTCGCTTTGGAAGCCGGCAATGATATTGCTCTTATGCCCGATGATGCTATAGCAGCTATCAGCAGTTTGATAGAAAAAGCAGATAAAGATTCCGCATTCTATGAAAAAATTAAATTGTCTGTAGAGAAAATATACAAAGAAAAGCGTTGGGTGGGGTTAATACCTCAATTTGCAAAACCTGATTTGAATCAAAAACTTTTTGCAGATCACATGAAAACCGCTTTAAAAACTGCATATAGAGCGATTGAAATCAAAGGAGATAAAAATCTTCTGCCTATAAATGACGAACTCTCATTTGCTGGTTTTTCAATTTTACAACGAGATATAGATCTCAGAGCAGGCTCAAGGTTTTTTACAATGGCTGCCCAAGCGTTGGAAAGCGATTGTGATTTTGGTTTTTTAGATATGAATGTAACAGAAGAACAGGCATTAGAACTTCGCAATAGCTTGAATAATCCTGATTTTTTACTTTTTGCATTTTTTGTTAAAGGTGGTGGAAGCGTCGGCAAAATTAGATTGCCGGAAAATGTCAAAAAAAGCCTAAAGATAATTGCCGGAAATAAGCCAATTATTGCTCTTATTTTTGGTAATCCTGATTTAGAGTATGATATTGAAGCCGATTTATATATTAAGACTTATTCTGATTCTTTAGCATCTATCGCGGCAGCAATTGCAGAATTAACAGGCAGAGACGTTGAAAAATATACGCAGTTATAAAATTTTGGAAAAAGCTCAACTTATCAGTAATTTTACAGTTTCCAATAAATAACAGGTATCTAAATAGTGAAGACTATATTGGTAACAGGCGGTGCCGGATTCATCGGATCAAATTTTATCAGATTTATCATAGATAAAGATTTCAGAATAATAAATTTAGACAAATTGACTTATGCAGGTAACCTGAGCAATCTTTCAGATATCCAAGGGAAAAGCAATTACAAGTTTATTTGTGGTGATATCTGTAATAAAGATTTGGTCTCATTTGTATTGAATGAATACAAAGTTGATTATATAGTCAATTTTGCAGCCGAATCTCACGTAGATAGATCTATTTTAGATTCTTCACCTTTTTACCAAACTAATTTATTTGGTACTCTTAATCTTATGGACTGTGCTCGCGAAAATGGTAAAATCGAAAAATATCTTCAGATTTCTACTGATGAAGTATATGGTTCATTGACTATGGAAGGCAAATTTACAGAGACTACACCTATATCACCAAATTCACCATATTCTGCTTCTAAAGCTGCTGCTGACCAAGCTGTAATGGCTTACCATCATACTTTTAATTTTCCGGTACTTATTACAAGATGTTCCAATAACTATGGTCCTTACCAATTCCCGGAAAAACTTATACCGCTCGTAATCAACAATGCTCTTGTTGATAAAACAATTCCTGTTTATGGAACCGGCGAAAATATAAGAGATTGGATTTTTGTGGAAGATCATTGCAGAGGTATTTATTCGGTTCTTTTGAACGGAAACATAGGTGAGGTTTATAATATTGGTGGCGAGAGCGAGGTTACAAATATTGATTTGGTCAGATTGATATTAAAAGGTCTCAACAAACCCGAATCACTTATCACGTTTGTAAAAGACAGACCAGGGCATGATCTGAGATACGCTATTGATATTAACAAAATAAACCGCGAGTTGAAATGGTCTCCAGTAGTTGAATTTCAAAATGGTTTAGAAAGAACTATAGCTTGGTATCTTGATAACCAAACTTGGTTAGAACAAATAATTAGTGGCGATTATAAAGAATATTATAAACAGCAATATAGCAATAGATAAATGAAAACTTCAAATTATAAAGAAACAATATTTTCCAAGATCAATGACAAAACTCTAAAAATCGGGGTCATTGGTTTAGGATATGTAGGTTTACCTTTAGCAATTGAATTTGCAAAAAAAGATTATTACACAATTGGATTCGATGTTGACAAATCTAAAGTTGATACATTAAATTCCGGTGGTAATTACATTCAGGATATAAATGATGCTTGGATTTCTGAAACTATAGCTTCAGGATTTTTGAAAGCAACAACTGATTTTTCTCAACTTAAAGAATGTGACGCAATATTTATTTGTGTTCCTACTCCTTTTACTGTTAATAAAGATCCGGACATAACTTATGTGCTAAGTGCTGCCAAATCAATCAGGGATAACCTGAATGATGGTCAGGTGATAATACTCAAAAGCACTACATTCCCGGGCACTACAGAAAAATATGTTATGCCTATTATCGAAGAAACTGGCAAAAAAGCCGGGGAAGATTTTTATTTGGCTTTTTCGCCTGAAAGAATCGATCCTGGAAATAAAAAATGGAATACTGCAAATACTCCTATAGTCGTTGGAGGTATTAACGAAATTTCTACTGAAGTATGTGCTAAAGTGCACAACGTAGTAGTAGATATGGTTGTACCTGTTTCTACTCCATCAATAGCTGAGATGGAAAAACTTTTGGAAAATATTTTCAGAAGTGTCAATATTGCTTTAGTAAACGAATTAGCTAAGCTTTGTGACAGGATTGGAGTAAATGTCTGGGAAGTTGTAGATGCAGCAGCTACAAAACCTTTTGGCTTTATGCCGTTTTATCCGGGACCGGGAATTGGTGGGCATTGCATCCTTATCGATCCATATTATTTAGAATGGATGGCAAGAGAATACGACTTCGTAACAAAATTTATTACTCTTGCTGCAGAAATAAATGAAGATATGCCGTTTTATGTAAGGTCTATGGTTATCAAAGAGATAGCAAAACTACCTGTGCGAATGACAGATGCAAAAATACTCATTTTAGGTATGGCTTTCAAAAAGGATGTTGATGATTTGCGTCATTCACCGGCTCTCAGAGTTGCCGAATTGCTTGAAGAAGAAGGTATTAACAATATAGAATATTTTGACCCTTATATTCCTGAAATAGATTTACATGGTAAAATATTGAAATCTATTGACAAAATAGACGAAGGTATCCTTAAAAGCCATGATATTATAGTTATTACTACTGATCATTCCTGTTTTGATTTGAACTTGATAGCTGAGTATTCAAATATTATTATTGATACAAGAAATGCTATGAAAGACTACAAAGGAAGAGCTAATATAGTACTTCTCGGAGATGGTAAATGATTAAAGTAATTTCCGTTGTTGGAGCAAGACCCAACTTTATGAAAGTTGCTCCAATTAGCAGAGCATTCAAAAAATATGAAGATAGAGTTCAACATTATATAGTCCATACCGGTCAGCATTATGATGTAAATATGTCAGATGCTTTTTTTGATGATTTGCAAATGCCACAACCCGATTATTTTTTGGGAGTCGGCTCAGGTTCTCATGCAGTACAGACTGCTAAAGTAATGGTGGAATTTGAGAAAATATGCAACGAATTGCAGCCCGACTTAGTCATTGTAGTTGGAGATGTAAATTCTACAGTTGCCTGCACATTAACTGCTGTCAAACTTGGAATCAAAGTAGCTCATGTGGAAGGTGGGCTTCGTTCTTTTGATAGAGCTATGCCGGAAGAGATTAACAGAATGGTTACAGACTCTATTTGTGATTA
The DNA here is from genome assembly GCA_963664875.1 of Kapaibacterium sp. (SeqCode). Classification (GTDB taxonomy): domain Bacteria; phylum Bacteroidota; class Ignavibacteria; order Kapaibacteriales; family UBA2268; genus JBFHIJ01. Next base: position 326,810 of record OY761611.1, read on the forward strand.
TTGTTTTACCACAGAAAGTAGTGCTAACCAAAATCTTGAAAAACAAAATTTCCCTTCAGAAAATGTTTATTTTGTTGGAAACACTATGATAGATTCTCAGTTTTTTGCTTTACCTTTAGCAGACAAAACTGATATAATCAACGAATTAGGTCTCGAAGCTAACAAATATGTGCTTGCTACGCTCCACAGACCAAGTAATGTGGATAATGAACAGCAGTTATCTGACTTGATAGATGTTATAGAATATATTAGTTCGCAGGGTATACAGGTTGTCTTGCCTTTGCATCCAAGGACACTTAAAAATATTGAGACATTTGGCTTAGCTGAAAAGCTACATAATGTTTCAAATTTAAAGATTACTGAACCGAAAGGGTACATAGATTTTTTAGCTCTTATGAAAAATTGTTTTTTTGTGATGACTGATTCCGGTGGAATTCAAGAGGAAACTACTGCACTTTTGAAACTTTGCATTACTCTAAGGACAACAACAGAGAGACCAAGTACGATAGAAATCGGTACAAATATTTTAGTTGAACCTCAAAAAGATAAAATTATCGCAGAAGTATCGAAAATCCTTGCCGGTGATTATAAGAAAGGAAGAATCCCTGAATTTTGGGATGGCAAGGCTGCTGAAAGAATTGCTGACATAATAGTAAATAAATTATTTTAGAATAGGATACATGAAAGCTATATTTGGATTATTGTTTATTTTAATGCTTAACTACATTGCATATTCTCAGCAAAAAGCAGTTGCAGGATTTGATCCTACTGAAATGCTGGAAATGCAAAAACAAAACTCTGCTGCTGCTTCTACAATAATGAATGAGAACAGCAAATTTCCTGTTACTACAAGCATTAATGCAGAAAAGTATTTTGTAGGACCAAACGATGTTTTAAGTATTACAGTAAGCCCAATTTTACCAACAGAAAATATGTTTGTAATTTCGGCGGATATGACTGTAATTATTCCTGAAATTGGAGAACTTGACTTACGAGATAAGACCCTTGCAGAAGTTAAAGAATATCTTTCAGAAACTATCAAACAAAAAGTTCCGAATGCAGAAGTTTGGGTAAGTTTGAAACAAACAAGTGTATGTATGGTGCATGTACGAGGTGATGTTGAAAATCAGGGGATATTCAGTGTTCCTGCTACATATAGAGTCTCCGATGTTATTGCTATGGCAAACAAAACAAATCTTCAAGAATCCTCAATGCAGGCACTTTATAAAAAAGAAATGTTCAAAATCAGAGACAGATACATAAAAGACAATGATTTCAATGATAATTTTGTTGAAAAGGTTTATTCCGAGAGAAATATTAGCCTGATTAGAGAAAACGGCAAAAGCCAGATTGTTGACATCATAAAAGCTCAAGCAACAGGAAACGTTGACTATAACCCTTATGTAAGAGCAGGTGATGTTATAAATGTTCCTTTTCTTAAAGAATCGTTCCCGTCTGTTTCGATTAATGGGGAATTTCTTCGTTCAGTCCAAATAGTCTATAAATCAGGAGATAGAGTATCAGATGTCTTGCAATATGTAGGTGGTCTGACTGACGAAGCAGATGTTAATGAAGTTTATTTGTTGCTTCCCGGAAATAAAAACAAGATATATCTGAATATAGACGAAGAATTGAATCTTTCAGGTACAAATCCAGAACTACTTCCCGGTGCTGTAATCTATGCAGCAAAAAAAGAGTTTGCTGATTCTGAATATGGTTCTGTAATTATCAAAGGTGAAGTTAGATCTCCCGGAGTTTTTCTGATTGAAAAGGGCAAAACAAGAATTAAAGATGTTATCGGTCAAGCAGGTGGGTTTACCGAAAAAGCTTACCTTCCACTTGCATATATAATGAGAAAAAACGGCACTGCCACAAACGGGTACGATGTCGAATTAGAAAAAATGAAACTGTTTCAATATAGCGATTTATTACTATTAGATACAGTAAGGTTTACCAATGATATTTTGCTTAGAAAGCCTATTGTTTCTTGCAATCTTCAAAAACTATTCGACAATAATGACGAAACACAAAATGTAACTTTGAAAGATGGAGATGAGATATTAATCCCTCAAAGTCCAGGTCAGATATATATGTTTGGGCAGATAAATTCACCCGGCTTTATCCCTTTTGAAGAGAACAAAACTTTAGCATGGTATATCGAAAGAGCAGGTGGATATGCACAAGGTGCAGACGAAGAGAGAGCAAGAGTAATCAGAGGCAAAAATAACGTATGGGTTCAGGGCGAAGATGATGAGATTTATATTCTTGATGGCGACAAAATTTATGTACCTCGCGAACCTGACTTTCCGCCTGGAACTGAGTTCCAAAAATATGGTTTAATAGCCGGTATTATCGGCTCTTTAGGCGGTCTCTTATCATTTATTATTACAGTATTTAGAAACTAAAAATGAAGTTAAAAATTGTCATATTATTGATTTTGATAAGTACATCAATAAAAGCACAAGTTGAGCATATACCGGCATACCATCCCGTATATGCTTTTCTACTTAGAGCCGAAACCAAAGGATTTCTGCCAAATACATCCTTGTCTGAGTTGCCTTGGAGCAAAGGAGATATTCAAAAAGCACTTAGAATGATTAAAAATCATAAGCTTTCTGAAACTGAAAATGAGGTGTTGAATCAATATTTACAAGAGTTTGATTTGGAGAATAATCTTTATTCTGCAAACTTATTTACTAGTGAAACTGATACTACTGCTCTTTTGTTCGATCAGGTTTTTTCTGAGAGAGAAAAATATATTTACAAATATGCTGATAGTAGTAATAAAGTATATTTTAAACCATTAGTCTCAATCGAATACTGGCAAGGCGCTACTCCTAAGAAAGAAAATGTTGTTTTGGGCAATCTTGGTTTTAATTTGTCAGGTTCTCTGGGGAGTCATGTGGGATATTCTCTGCAGGTTACTAACGGAGTTGTGTTTTCCGGAGAGAAAGAACTTGCAATGCATGATTCCAAGCTAAGTAAAAATGTTAAATTTGCAGATTTGAACAGCGATTTTGATTTTACGCAGTCTCATGTAGCATTTGAATATAATTGGTTTAGAGCTTCAATTGGGCGAGAAACAAGACTATCAGGTTCAGGTATATATCAAAGGTTATTTATTTCAGATAATTCTCCGGATTTTGATGCTATTACACTTGGAGCAAAATTTTCAAATTTTGAATATAGATTTTTGCACGGTTCTCTCTTAGGATTAGGTAAAAATTCTGTAGATGCAGGTTTTAATGCCGAAATACCTCAAAAGTACGTAGCTCAGCATAAATTTTCCTTTAAACCTTCTTGGGGGGAAATATCATTCTGGGAAAATATAACATATTCGGACAGACCGACAGATCTTGCTTATTTTAATCCGCTCAGTTTTTATAAGTCATTAGAGCATGCACTTAGAGACCGAGACAACTCAATAATGGGTTTAGATTTCACTCTTCGTCCTTTTGATGGTCTTCAGCTAAAAGCGTCTTACTTGCTCGATGACATAATTATTAGTAAAATTGGTACAGGATATTGGTCTAATAAGAGTGCATGGAATATTGCTGCTATATCTTCGGCATTGCCGGATATTGATTTGGGTATAGAATATTCAAGAGTTGAGCCTTACACATATACTCATTTTAATAAAGAAAATTCTTACACCAATGACGGTCTAATGTACGGCTCAATTTTATTGCCAAATTCTGACTCGTGGAGTGCTCTTCTTAGATTATGGTGGACAAAAAGATATCCACTTGATTTGAAGATAAGTTATAATAGGCACGGAGCGAATGTATATGATGAAAATGGTGAGCTGCTTAAAAATGTAGGTGGTGATCCTTTACAAACAAGAAGACCGGAAGATTCAGAAACAGTAGAATTTTTAGATGGAGACAAGACTGAGTATTTGTCTTTTAGCCTTTCCGCCGGATATGAAATAACAAGAGCTCTTAATGTAAATATAGAATATTCTTATATGCCTAAAGGCTACGATTATGAGCATCTAATCAAACTAATTTTGAGGTTGTACGAATTTTAATGTCATTTGAGACCAAAATAATATTGATTGCAATTTTCTTGTATCCTGTTTTGCATACCTATTTTTTATATCCTTTTTACTTATTGATACTGAAATTGATATACAAAAAAGGTGTGAAAAAAGACTATGCTTATAAACCATCAGTCTCAATAATTATTTCTGCATACAACGAAGAACGATTGATAAAAGATTGTGTGCAATCTCTACTTGATTTAGATTATCCTAAAGATAAAATCGAGATTATAGTAGGTTCTGATGGTTCTAATGACAAAACTTCTGAAATAGTCAGCTCTTTAGCGAAAATGGATAATAGAGTTATTTTGATAGATTACCCTCGCTCCGGCAAAAACAAAGTGTTAAATAATACAGTACCTAAAGCAAGAAATGAACTAATTTGTTTTATGGATGCTGATTGTCGGCTGATGTCAAACGGATTATCCGAGCTGACTGCAAATTTTGCAGATGCAAGTGTTGGTGCTGCGATATGCAGAATGGATTCAATTGGTGAAGATACTGAAAACTCCGGTGGCAAAGGGGAGAAGTTATATCAGGAATATGAGATATTCCTTAGAAGTTCTGAGTCAGAAATATATTCAACTGTAAACAGCCTAGGGGCATTCTATGCCATAAGGAAGGAGTATTATAAGCCGCTTCCAAATACACAGGTATGCGATGATTATATGCCGATTTTAGACACTATGGTTGCGGGTAAACGGGTGATATTCGATAAAGATGCGATTGTTAATGAAGTTAGGGAAAAATCTTTAGATGACGAATTTGGAAGGAGAGTCCGGGTCTCTGCCGGAGGCTTGGCAACCGTCAAAGAAGCAGCAGTTTTACTCAATCCTTTAGCACAACCTGTGTCTTTTTTCTTATGGTCACATAAGGTGCTTCGTTGGTTTTCGCCTGTTTTTTTATTGCTTGTTTTAGCTACTACTTTCAGTTTAGATTTTGATAATCCGTCAACAAAATATATATTATATCCTCAACTATTCCTATATTTGTTAGCACTATTGGGATGGTTTGCAGAAAAAATAAAAATAAATTCCCTGTTTTTAAAAGTTCCTTTGTTTTTTGTTTCAATGAATATAGGTTTTTTGTTAGCTATATTCAAATTCTTGACAAAAAAGCACGAGGCGCTATGGAGTAGAGATAATCAACAAAAGAAATTGAGAAATGAGCAGAGTTAAAAATTTAATAAAATCTAAAATCTTTCCTTTCCTATTACAGCTTTCATTAGATGTAATAGGTATTGTAATATGGTTTATATTATGCTTCTCTTATTATCTCAATTTTAAAATTGAGCAAAGAGGAAGTGAGTTTTATATACCAATAGAATATGTTTTGATAACTTCTGTAGCACTTATTGTTTATTGGCTGAGTGTTTTTTTCTTTACGGGTCAATATCGAAACTGGTACGAGAAATCCCCTTTTGATGAGCTATACTCCTTGATCAGAGTATCATTTTTTGGTTTTCTGTTTTTAGTATTTCTTATACTTTTAGATGCAGGAAGTACTCCAAAATTACATTTAATTGTTTACTATAGCTTCTTTCTGATAGCAGTTTATCCCGGAAGAATTATTTCAAGGTATCTCCAGAAAAAGTTTAGAATAATGGAACTAATTTCTATACCAACCGTTATAATTGGGACTTACAAAAAAGCATCTGAATTTTATTTAAAAACAAAAAGTGCCAAATCATGGGGGTATAGAGCAATAGGGATTGTCCTAACTTCAGATAATGAGATGGATATTTGGAAACAATCAAAAAGAGACGATATGCCAATGCTTGGCATGGTAGATGATTTACAAAATATACTTGATATTTATAAACCTTCAGAAGTTATTATTTCCACAGAAAAACCTAAACATAGTTTGTTAGTTGAGATTGTTTCTAAGTGTGCAGATAATAATTTGAAAGTCAATATAGAACCTGATTTATATGACATATTCACAGGTCAGACCCGAGCTCAGAATTTGTACGGAATTCCACTTATTGAAGTTAGCACACAGTTACTAAAGCCTTGGCAGGAGATAATAAAACGCATTTTTGATATATTATTTAGTCTTGGTGTTTTGATAATTGGTTTACCTATTTGGCTTTTAGTTGCAATAATAATAAAATTAGAATCTTCAGGACCTGTCTTTTACACGCAACCGAGAGTTGGTAAAGACGGTAGAGTCTTCAAGATTTACAAGTTCAGATCTATGGTTACCAATGCAGATAAACAAAAGCAACAGTGGACCTCTGTAAATGATCCTCGTGTTACAAAATTCGGTTGGTTCACCAGAAAAACACACTTAGACGAAGTGCCGCAATTTCTGAATGTACTGATTGGTGATATGAGTGTAGTAGGCCCTCGCCCTGAACAGCCTAAATATGTAGAAGAGTTTTCGAAAGAAGTTAGCTACTACAAAAGAAGATTAAAAGTAAGACCCGGAATTACCGGATGGTGGCAGGTAAAATATACTGCTCATGAGTTGAACGTAGAAGAAATAAAAAATAGATTGAAAGATGATTTTTATTATATAGAAAATATGTCTCTGAAATTGGATATAGAGATAATTATCAGAACTGTTTTTATCATGTTCAAATTGCACGGACAAGCATAGGATTTGAAATGAAAGCGATAGTAGTAATTCCAACTTATAATGAAGTTGAAAACGTAGAAAACATTGTAAACGCAGTACTTAGTACTGTTCAAGATATAAGTGTATTGGTTGTTGATGATAATTCTCCGGACGGCACTGCAGATGTTGTTCGTAAGATGATGCAGAGCAATAACAATATACATTTGAAAGTCAGAGCCGGAAAACTCGGCTTAGGCACTGCCTATTGTGAAGGCTTCAAATACTGCCTCGAAAATGGATTTGAAGCAATATTTGAAATGGATGCTGATTTTTCTCACAATCCCAAAGATGTACCGAGATTACTTGAAGAACTCGAATCAAACAATCTTGATTTGGTAATTGGTTCTCGCTATATTAAGGGGTTTAACGTTGAAAATTGGCCTCTTAGCCGTCTTGTTTTAAGTTACGGTGCAAGTGTTTATACAAGAATGATAACCGGCATGCCAATTATGGACGCTACCGGAGGTTTCAAATGCTTCAGAGCGTCTGCACTCAAAAATATTGACTTGGATTCAATTCATTCTAACGGTTACAGTTTCCAGATTGAAATGAATTACAGAATGTGGATCAATAAATTCAAGATAAAAGAAATTTCTATTGTGTTTACTGATAGGCTAAACGGCATCTCCAAAATGAACAAAAGTATCATTTACGAAGCCATATTTATGGTATGGAAGCTGAGATGGCAGAAGAAAAGTTTTCTTATAAAAAAGTAGCCGGGAATTATATTATATCTTGAATTACCTATACGATATATCAATTGTTATTGTCAATTACAATGTCAAAGATTTTTTAAAGCAATGCCTTGATTCTATCAGAGAATCTTCAAATAATTTAAAAGTAGAGACAATTGTCGTTGATAATGATTCGCAAGATGGCTCTGTAGAGCTATTAGAACCTCTATACCCGGAAGTTAATTTCATTGCCTCAAAAGAAAATTTAGGGTTTGGTAGAGCGAATAATTTAGGGTTTGATATATCAAGAGGAAAATACATTCTAATCCTGAACCCTGATACGATACTTAATGAAGATACATTAGAAATAATGTACGATTACATGGAGAATAATCCCCACGTAGGGATTTCCGGATGTAAAGTACTCAATTCTGATGGCTCTTTCCAATTAGCTTGCCGCAGAGGTTTTCCTACTCCATGGGCAGCCTTTTCAAAACTATTTGGCCTTCAAAAAGTATTTCCCAATTCTAAATTGTTTGCACAGTACAATCAGACATTTAGATCTGTTGATGAAACTTACTATATAGATGCTGTTATCGGTGCTTTTATGTTTTCGAGAGCCGATGTAATTAAAAGTGTCAATGGATTTGACCCTGAGTTTTTTATGTACGGAGAAGATTTAGATTTATGTTTTAGAGTGCAGCAAGCCGGTTACAAAATTGCATATAATCATACAACTTCTATTATTCACTATAAAGGTGAAAGCACTAAGAGAAGCTCAATAAACGAAGTTAAACACTTCTATGAAGCAATGGAGATATTTGCCCGTAAACACTTCGGGAAATCTGCGGTTTTACTCAAATTTCTTAGATTAGGAATATATCTCAGAGCCGGTGCAGCTTATTTGAACAAATATAAACATGATCTGTTTTACATTTTAGCAGATTTGTTTTCAATAAACTTTGCTTTGTTGCTTGCCACAAAAATTCGTACAGGTGCTTTTCTTGGTTTGTTGGAGATAACTTATCCATTTATCTTCATTCTATTCGGCTTAGTCGTTTTTGCTTCAATATTTTCAGTCGGTGGCTATTTCGAAAGGAAATACGGCATTGCAAAAGCATTTTACGGATTGATGGTAAGTTTCTTTGTCCTTAGCTCACTTACATATCTCTTTAAGGAATTTGATTACACAAGTCGTGGAATATTACTTCTTACAGTTAGTTTTGCATCTATTTTTACAACTGCCAGCCGAATTGTAGGGCTGACTATAAAACGCGTTTTTGCAAAAAAATCTCTTCGCAGGGTGGCTTTTGTAGGTCAAAACGAACATACGGAAAGTTTGATTGCAGAACTCCAAAAGTCTAATCCCGAACAACTTGTATTAGAAGGAATAATAGTCACAGAAACTGCTGAAAACCTTACGCCTAAATATAATTATCTTGGAAGATTTGATGATATTGAAAAAATTATTGGCGAAAGCAATCTGAACGAAATCATAATCACAGATAAAAGTATTTCAAGAAGTAGTATTATGAACATCCTTTCCAAAATATCACACCTGAATGTGCGTTTTCATATTGCACATGAGTATGAGGATTTGATATTTTCGAGATTGGTGAGTGAGATAACTGGAGCAGGTCCTGATGTACCTCAAAATAAATTGGCTATCCCAAGATACAGATTTTTCAAAAGAGGCTTTGATTTACTTTTTTCTTTTGCATTTCTGACAATTTTATCTCCTTTGTTTCTTTCTAAATTCGGTCTCAAAAAATACAAAAACTTATTATCTGTAGTGAGTGGTAGAAAGTCTTTAATCGGAACTGCAAAATCAAATCAAAGTGTTGATAAATCCAGAAAAGAAGGTATATTTTCGCTTTTAGACTTATCTGCCAATGTTATTGAGTCAGAGCAAACAAGCAACAATCTCAATAATTATTATTTGCAAAACTACAATTTTTACTTAGATTTAGAAATATTATTCAAAATACTATTTAGAAGATAATGGCAAAAATTATATTAGAGTTCGAAAAACCAATAGTAGAACTCGAAAAGAAAATCGAAGAAATGAAAGCTCTTAGTGAAGAGTTGGATATAAGCGATGAAATAGTAAAGTTGGAAGCGAAAGTCGAAGAGCTTCGTGCAGATATTTACAAAAACTTAACTCGTTGGCAAAGAGTTCAATTAGCACGACATCCAGAAAGACCCATAACTTCAGACTATATTAGTAATATGTTTTCTGATTTTATGGAACTACATGGCGACAGGAAATTTAAAGATGACCCTGCTATTATAGGCGGCATGGCATACTTAGGCGACCAACCTGTGATGGTAGTAGGTCACCAAAAAGGACGAGATACAAAATCGAATCTTTACAGAAATTTTGGTATGTCTAATCCGGAAGGTTATAGAAAAGCAGCCAGACTTTTTGCCATGGCTGAAAAATTTAACCGACCAATTATTACTATTTTGGATACACCCGGTGCTTTCCCCGGTCTGGAAGCAGAAGAAAGAGGTCAAGCTGAAGCAATAGCTGCAAATCTATTGCAAATGAGCTCTTTAAAAGTACCCATAATTGTTGTTGTTATTGGAGAGGGTGCTTCAGGAGGTGCTATTGGCATCGGAGTCGGTGATAGAATTCTTATGCTTGAAAATGCATGGTACTCAGTTATTTCCCCTGAGTCATGTTCTTCTATTCTTTGGAGAAGCTGGGACTATAAAGAACAAGCAGCTGAAGCATTAAAATTAACTGCAATAGACTTACTCGAGCAGAAAATTATTGACAGAATTATTGAAGAGCCTATAGGAGGAGCCCACAGGAATCCTTCAGCAATTTTCGAAAATCTTAAGACTGTTTTGATTGAAGAACTTGAAGAACTCAAATCAAAAAATACGAATTTATTAGTTTCTAATCGCAGACAAAAATTCTACGAAATGGGTGTTTGGGAAAATAAATAGAACTTTAGATTAACAATATTAAGTTGAATGGTAAGAGATAACAAAAAGAAAGGATATTAGATTGAAATTGTTAGTAAATTGGTTACGAAAAGCAAAGGAATGGACTGAAAGTTTTGCTGAAAAAAAATATGCCATGTTAGCTATATTTCTGCTTGCTTTTGCAGAATCATCATTTTTCCTGATTCCGCCTGACGTTTTATTGATTGCCATCGCTGTATCAATGCCGAAAAAATCATATAAAGCTGCTTTTTGGTGTACTATAGGATCTGTTTTAGGAGGTATTTTTGGCTATTACATAGGCTATTCTCTAATGGATTCTATCGGGATGCCTATAGTAGAATTCTACCATGCACAAGAAACGTGGGCAATGCTTCAAGAAAAATTTCAAGGTGATGTTGGAATTGGATTTTTGGCAGCTGCAGCTTTTTCACCCATACCCTATAAAATAGCAACAATTTCAGCGGGAGCAACCCACATGGACTTAGCTTATTTTATAGGCATATCTTCGATTGGCAGAGCTGCAAGATTCTTTATTGTTGCGTCTCTGTTTTGGTTTGCCGGTCCTAAAATAAAGGATTATATAGAAAAATACTTTGATAAACTTTCTCTTGCTTTTGTGATACTTTTGGTGCTCGGATTTGTTGCAGTGAAATTGGTATTTTAATTGAAAAAAATATTATACGTTTGGGATAAACACTACCCTTGGGATGTAAGAACCGAAAAAATTACAGAAAGTCTTGCTTTAGCAGGATACGATGTCCACGTCCTTGCCAGATGGAAGGGAGAAGAAAAAGAAAACGAGCAGTTTGCTAATGTCAAAATAAGAAGAGTTGGTTATAAAAGTCCTGCAATCTTAACATTACCCATATATGGGAATCTTTTTTGGAATTCGGCAATAAGAAAAGCAGTTAAAGAACTTAAGCCGGATTTGATAATAGTACGAGAAATAATTTTAGGAATTCAAACCGGAAAAATTGCGAAATCTTTCAATATTCCGATAATTATGGATATGGCAGAAAATTATCCGGCAGCTATGAGAGATTGGAAAGAGTATAACCAAAATGCAGTTCTTCGTTTTCTTGTCCATTCTCTAAAGATACCTGATTGGATAGAGAAGAAAAGCGTCAAACTGATGTCTGGTATAATTACAGTATGCAAGGAACAAAACAGCAGATTATCAGATTCTTATAGCTACCCATTGCAAAATTGCGTTGTTGTACATAATACTCCACTGAAAGGAAGTATTACAAGCAATCCATTAACTCAGAATCAAATAATTACCTTTTGTCATCACGGTCATTTGACATCAGAAAAAGACGTATCGAAGTTTGTAAAAGCATTTATTGCTGCTTGTGATAAAAAGAATAATTTATATCTGAAATTGGCAGGAGGCGGGCATTGCTTAGACGATTTGAAGCAGATAGTCTCTGCATCCAAGCATGAGAATAAAATCGATTTCTTAGGTAAATACGATTATAAAGACTTATCAAAAATCCTTGCTTCATGTAACATCGGAGTAATTCCATATCAAATAAGCGACTTTAATCAATACACTATACACAATAAAATCTTTGACTATTTTGCAGCCGGCAGACCTGTCTTAGTTTCCGAAAATAATCCCCAAAAAAGGGTAATCGAAGAAACAAATGCCGGATGGATAGCTGACTGTGAAAATATTGAAGAACTGACAAAAGTTATTCTTTCAATTGCTGATACAGATTTACAACCATTTTCTAAAAATGCCATTGAAGCATCTAATAAGTATTGCTGGGAAAATGATTTTAAATCACTTCTTGACTTTGTCAATAAATTTATAAAGTGATTCACGCAATAGAATGTACACTCGGTAGTGAAAATTTGAAACTGCTACCTTGCCCTTCAACACTCTCTACCCAAATTTTGCCGTTGTTTTTTTCGACAAACTCCTTACAAAGAATAAGGCCCAAACCGGTACCTTCTTCTTTTTGAACACCTATTGTAGTATGATGCACATCTATTCTAAAAAGTTTACTAATATCTTCTTGAGAAATACCAATGCCATCGTCTTTGACTTCGAATGCAACAATATTTTCCTGTTCAAACGCATTTATTTCAATATTGCCGCCCTCGGGAGTAAATTTTAGAGCATTAGACACAAGATTTCTTATTACAGTTTCTACCATATTGCTATCGCAATAACATACTAAATCCTCATCAATGTTATTTGCTAAATTGATATGTTTCTTCATAGCTTTTGTGCTTAGCAGTTTTGAGACTTTGTTTGCTAAGTAATGCATATCTATATAGTCAGGATTGAAATTAATCGTTCCGCTTTGGCTTCTTGACCATTGTAATAGATTTTGCAGTAGTTCGGTCACATGAGTAACACTACTGTGGATTTGTTTGATATTGTCATCAAGATTTTTACTGTCGCCTCTTTGATTATTTTTAATAACCATGTGAGATGCTAACAAAATTTCCTGAAGTGGATTTTTTAAATCATGAGCAATGATAGAAAAGAATTTATCTTTTGCAGCATTAGCTTCTTTGAGTTTCTGCTCAGATACTTTGAGTTTTTTCTCGGCTTTACGAATGTCAGTAATATCATTTAATACACCGATTATGCCTCCGACAGACATATCATTGTTATAGAATGTTGCCTTGTTCACTATACAGATTCGTTCGTAATTGTGTAAGTTTAGCACAGTTTCAATTGATTTTATACCCGGATTCGTTTGGAGTTCGGTATCAAGTTTGTGGAACATATCAGCTTCTTCCTGAGGCAACAAATCATGGACTGTTTTCCCAATTATGTCTGATTTTTCTAAATTAAAGAATTTTTGATAGTGTTTGTTGCAACCTAAGTAAATACCATTTGTGTCTTTATAATATAAAGGATTTGGTATGTCTTCTACTAATGTTTCTAAAAATTTGTTTTTATTTTGTATGTCCTCCTGGTGCCTTTTGCGTGCAGTGATATTGATAATTACTGCTATTACTGCTTCCGCTTTACCATCATTGTCCTTAAGAACTGAAGCAGAGACGTCACCCCAGAAAACATTACCATTTTTATCTATATACCTATTCTCTATATGGTAGTTTTTTTGCTTGCCATCAACCAAACTTTTGAAAAGATAGTCTGTTTTGAAAACATCTTCAGGATTTACAACATCTTTATAAGTTAGCTTTAGAGCCTCATCTGCTGAATATTTATACATATCAGACCATGCTCTATTGATAAATTTGATGTTGCCGTTAGTATCAAAAATGCAAATAGCGACAATTGCATTGTTAAATATAGCAGTTAGCTTGTTCTTATTAGAACTGAGTTCCAGATTTATAGTTTCTAATTCTGCCTTTTGAGCAAGTATTTCTTTGTTTTTGATTTCCATCAAATTGTTTTCATGTTGATTTTTTTGATACCTGCGGAAAAGCAAAAATGCAAGAATCATACTAAGAATAGCTATTACTATCAAAAAAGTTTCAACCTGACGTTTTGTAGATGCTTCATTTTGCGAAACAGCTATGTTTTTTTCTGTGTCGTGCAATTCGCTAAGAAGACTCAATTTCTTAATTGACTCTGTCTGGATAGCTTGATGGAGTGAATCTCGTAATGTACATTTTTCAAGTAAAACACCATCAGCCAATTCAAATTTCTTCTGTGCTTTTAGAAGCTCATACTTAGTATCTAAAATCAACATCTTTAAATCAGGTGTGTTTTCAGCTTCAGTTAATGCGGTGGCCAAAGAAAAATAGTGCTCAGCAGAATCAATCTGCTGTTTAAAAGAATATATTTTGCTAAAGCGCAACAATGTATTTATCTGCAGATGATTATCATTAGACACAATTACATCATCTAAGCAATCGAAAAGATAATCAATAGATGTTTCAAAATCTTTCTTTTTGAAATACATATCTGCAAGATTAAACTTGGTGCGTGCAATCTGTCCAATATTATTAGTAGTTTTAAATTGAGCAATGGTTTTAACAAAATATACTTTTGCAGAATCATATTGTTCCATATCTGCAAATATCAAAGCCTTATTATTAGATGCAAAAGCAAGGAGTTTAAAATTTTGTAGTTCTATGGCAAGACTGTAAGCATTGTTTATATATTCTATAGCTTTGGAATGTTGTTTAGTATTCCAATAAACTTTTGCAAGTGTAAAATAGAATTTTAGTTCTAATTCTTTATCTACAATATTTTTTGCTTTTTCTAATCCTTTGAAAGCATATTTGAAGCTATTATCAAAAGATTCTAAATTGATAAATAAATTACTTAACTGATAATCTGCAATCGCATCTTTGTCAATCATCTCAAGTTCTTCAAAGACAGCTTGTGACTTTTTCAAATTTGTAAAAGCAGGTAAGTAATTGCCCATTTTGTTTTGAAATATTGCATATTCTAAATCAATTAGAGCAATAAGTGATTTTTCCTGTGACTTACTAATCTCGCTGTAAGCTTCTTTGTAAAGGATGTAAGCTTCCTCTGCATTATTTCCGGGTAAGCTTTTCAAAAGAGAAATGTATAACTCTGTTTTTTCGTTATACGTTTTACTTTTTCTGAGTGCATCGTATAAACTATCAATTTTGTTATTTGCAAAACTAATGCTTATATTTAATGTTGCTATAAACAGCAGAACGATATATATATTTTTCATTATCTCACTTGCTGAGTAAAAAAGTATGCTTTGATTTTTGTAGTAGATGACAAATATATATAGATAATTGTTTGTCAATCTGCTTAAAATATAAACTAATAAAAACTTAACACAATGCCAAAAATCATATCAAATACAATACAATTTCACATAGCTAAATATAATGATTCTGCTAATAGATTCGAACATCTTCTGCTCAAAAGAGCAAGTAATGCAAAACTATATCCCAATGTATGGCAGGTAGTTACAGGCACAATAGAATCAGGAGAAACAGCACTTGCCACGGCAAAAAGAGAATTAGAAGAAGAGACAAAATTATCAACATTAAAAATATGGACTTTGCCTTATATAACGCAATATTTTGATGTAAAAAATGATGCAATTGGATTAGCTCCTTGCTTTGCGGCGTTAGTCGGAAAAGATAGTCGAGTTATATTATCAAAAGAACACAGTGAATATAAATGGTGTGTACTGGAAGAAGCAGTAGATATATTGCCTTTACCATCGCATAAAGAGGCTGCTGAGGTTTTCGAAAAATGTATTTTAGAGAATCATCTTCAAAAAATGTTTGAAATAACAATATAAAAGGTTTGCCCGAAATGGAGAAAACGGTTGCGGTCGTCCTGATAACATACAACAGATTAGAATTGCTAAAAGAAGTTTTGGCAGGAATTAAAGCTCAAACTTTCCCAATAGATTCCATAATTGTTGTTAATAATGGTTCAACTGACGGCACTAAGGAATGGTTAGAAAGTCTGGATTATATTACACTTATCACACAAGATAATGTTGGATCTTCAGGTGGTCAATATACAGGAATAAAAGCAGCTGCAGCAACAGGTGCCGAATGGATATGGACGATGGATGATGATGTAGTACCTGCACCGGATTGTTTAAAACAACTGATGTCAATAGAAGGCGATGAGCTTGTTAGAGCTCCGCTTAGATACTCTGTAGATGGGGATGTATTCTATAATGATGTTTTAAATCTGAATCTTTCTAATCCTTTTTCAAGTATTTGGGATGGCATTTTATCCCAAAAAGACTTAAAAGATAATATTATTCCGGCTGAAGGAATTACTTTCGAAGGACCTGTGTTCAAAGCAAGCTATGTGGCGGCAGTAGGACTCCCTGAGAAGAAATTCTTTATTTATGCAGATGATACTGATTATATGATTAGACTGACTAAAGCAGGTGCAAAATGTGTAATAGTCAGAGATGCTAAATTGCAGCGAAAACTACCTGTACCCAAAATTGATATTGCTTTAAATTGGAAGTCATATTATATGGTTAGAAATATAATAGCCATAGACAGGTTGCATGGAGATTTGTTTGTAAGTCTTTTGAGGCCTTTTGCCTATCTATTAAGTTGGTCAATGAAATGTAAATCAGTTAAAGAACTTAAAACTGTCTTTAAGGCATTTGTTGACGGATATTTATATAAGTCAGATAATTAGAAATAATAAAGGCAAAGATTATTACGATCTTTGCCTTTGATAAATTTTATTCGACTGTAACACTTTTTGCTAAATTACGAGGCTGATCAACATTACATTCCAATTCAACAGCTATATAGTAAGCCAATAACTGCAAAGGAATCACTGACAAAATAGGAGTGAGGATTGGCAAAGTTTCAGGTATATAAATCACATGATTAGCAAATCGTTTGATATTTTCATCACCTTCAGTTGCTACTGCAATTATTTTACCTTCTCGAGCTTTAACTACCTCAATGTTATTGATTATTTTATCGTAAATTTCATCTTTCGTCGCAATAAAGACAACCGGCATATTTTTATCAATCAAAGCGATTGGTCCATGCTTCATTTCAGCAGCAGGGTAACCTTCAGCATGGATATATGAAATTTCCTTTAGCTTTAAAGCACCTTCCAATGCTACAGGATAATTAACACCTCTGCCGAGATACAAGAAATTTTTAGCTTGAGCATATTGCTTTGCTATTTCTCTTATTTTATCAGATTGATCCAATATGTGTTGAATTTTTTCAGGCAAAAGCACAATTTCTTCAGCAATTCGTTTACCTTCACTAAAAGAAAGATTTTTCATTCTACCAAGATACAAACCAAACAGAGTCAAAGTCGCAATTTGTGAAGTAAATGCTTTTGTAGAAGCTACTCCAATCTCAGGACCGGCATGAATGTAAATACCGGCTTCTGTTTCTCTTGCAATTTGGCTGCCGACTGCATTTACAATCCCAAGAGTCATTGCACCTTTACGTTTTGCTTCGACTACTGCAGCTAAAGTATCAGCAGTTTCTCCGCTTTGAGAAATTGCAAAAAGTACGTCATCTTCTGAAATTACAGGATTTCTATATCTGAATTCAGAAGCATACTCGACCTCTACCGGCACCTGAGCTAATTGCTCTATAATGTACTCAGCTACTAATCCGGCATGCCACGATGTGCCACAAGCCGTAATGATAATTCTTTTTGCTGATCTAATCTTTTCAAAAACAGGTCTTAAACCACCTAATTTCACGTTTCCTTCTTCGAGAAGTAATCTACCTCTAAAAGCATCTTGTATTGTATCAGGTTGTTCAAATATTTCTTTTAACATGAAATGTGAAAAACCACCTTTTTCGATTTGTGATAAATCGAAATCAATTTCATGTATGCTGCTTTTGGTTGCTTTATTGTCAATAGTTTTAGTGCTGATACCAGTACCGTTTACTATTGCCATTTCGTTATCAGCCAAATATATCACATTTTTAGTATATTGGATTATTGCAGCTGCATCAGAAGCAACTATATATTCTTCGTCCCCAACTCCAATTACAACCGGAGACCCTCTTCGTGCAGTTATTAGCTTATCCGGGCACTCTTTGCACATAACTATTATACCAAATGTACCATTTACTTCTGAGAGTGCTAAACGAACTGCTTCTTCCAAATTATTGACTTTTGAGTAAAGCATACCAATAAATGCTGCCAACACTTCAGAATCAGTTTCAGATTTGAAGGTATATCCGTCTTTTAAAAGTTTTTGTTTCAGTATGTTATAGTTCTCAATAATTCCATTATGTACAATGGAAATATCTCCACTGTTATCAGAATGAGGATGAGCATTTATATCATTTGGGAAACCATGCGTAGCCCATCTTGTGTGAGCTATGCCTATAGTAGCATTATAAGAAGAAGGATCAAAAGCTTTTTCAAGTTCAGAAACTTTTCCTCTTTTTTTTGTTGTCAAAATTGAGCCGTTTTCTAAAATAGCAACACCTGCTGAATCATAACCTCTGTATTCCATTCTTTTTAAGCCTGCCAAAAGCACATTGGCAGCTTCTCGTTTACCTATATATCCAACTATTCCACACATATTTTCAATCTCAATAGTTAATTACGAACAACAAAGATAATAAAAATTGAGCATATTAAATACTCGATAATTATATTACCCTTTAGCAAATAATTGGTTCTAAAAATATAGGGTAAATTGCTCTTGTATTTATCTTGAAAGTTTGTTAATTTAGGTTTTTTGAAAATAATTATAAAAAGTATATTATTATGACTGAAAATACCCCATTAATTTTAATAGTAGATGATGTGCCTAAAAACATTCAGGTTGTTGGCAACATCCTGAGAGAAGAAGGCTACAGAATTGCTTATGCTCTAAATGGGCAAACTGCACTTGAACTTGTAAACAGTAATAGTTTTGATTTGATTTTGTTAGATGTGATGATGCCTGAAATGGATGGTTTTACTCTTTGTAGCAAAATAAAAGAAATTGAATCATATAAAAATGTTCCAATCATATTTTTGACTGCAAAAAACGACCATGCCAGTCTATTGAAAGGATTCGAACTTGGGGGCGTCGATTACGTAACAAAACCTTTCAGAGCCAGAGAACTTATTGTTAGAGTAAATACTCATGTACGTCAGAAAACAGAAAATCAGACACTACTTCAATCTGTATCAGATTTTCAGGATTTAAGCGAGAAAAAAGATAAATTTTTCTCTATCATTGCTCATGATATGCGCAATCCGCTTGCCGCATTCAAATCTATAGCAGAACTTCTTGACAAATCTTTTGATGAAATGACAAGAGAAGATATAAGAAGTTACATTGCAACTATAAGAGATAGTGCGGACAGATTATATGATTTATTCCAAAATTTGATGAGTTGGTCTCGTTCCAAAACTAATTCTATTCTTTATAGCCCTCAAACTATTAGTATAGATTTTGTAATATCTAATGTGATTGATTTAATTCGGATAAGTGCAGACAAAAAAGATATAGAAATCTATACAAATTACGATCAGCTTTCAGAAATATATGCTGATGTTAATATGCTATCAACAATCCTTCGCAATCTTATAAGCAATGCCATCAAATTTAGTAATCCGGGTGGCTTGATAGAAATTGATGTAATAGACGATGAAGAAAAAGTGCTTTTTACTGTAACAGATAGCGGGACAGGTATCCCTAAAGAAAGACTAACAAAATTATTTGATTACCACGAAACTAAATCTACGATTGGTACTGCAGGCGAAAAAGGAACAGGACTCGGTTTACTGCTATGTGAAGAGTTTGTATCTAAACACGGTGGAAAAATATGGGCTGAAAGTGATTTAGGCAAAGGAACTAAATTCAATTTTACTATACCAAAATCAAATGAAGAGGGCGAATGAAACTGTTAAAGTCAGTACCTTTGCATGTTAAAATTCTGATTGCCTTGGTTTTAGGGGCAATCTGGGGTTCTGTTTTTTCAGTTCAATCCGATGTTTTTATTGCCAATTATGAGAATAACTCCAATCAATCTGAATCTATAATTGCGGACTGGGACAAAATAGAGATACAAAATTCTGATGTTTCTTATTCGAGAAGTGAAGCAAATAAGTTTTTCAATTATGTAGGTAAAAATAAACCGATAAATGTTGTAATCTATCAGCAAAACAAAGCAGAGATTTTACTCACAATCGAATCAATAAAGAAAAAAGAAACTTTTGCTACATATTTGAGACCAATAGGTACTCTTTTTATAAAACTTTTAAGTTTTCTGGCAATACCTCTTGTAATCGCCTCATTGATAGTAGGAGCAGCTAGTCTTGATAACATTAAGAAATTGGGGAGAATAGGAGGTAGAACCTTTTTATTTTATTTAGCTACTACTACTATAGCTATTGGCATAGGTTTGTCGCTTGCAAATTTGATAGCTCCCGGCAAACAAATACCAGATAGTATTAAGTCTGAAATGCTCAGTTCTGCTGATAATAATATAGATGCTGACATAAGCTCAAAAATGGAAATTGATTTGTTAGAGTTTGTAGTTGATATAGTACCTAAAAATCCGTTTAAAGCTATGAGTAGCGGCAATATGCTGCAAATTGTGTTCTTTTCTGTAATGTTTGGGATAACACTAACTTTTATTGAGAAAGAAAAAAGTAGCGTTGTAATATCATTTTTTTCAGGCGTATCTGATACTATGATTAAAATGGTAGATTTTATTATGTATTTGGCACCTTATGGTGTTTTTGCTTTGATAGCAGCCACAATAGCAGATTTCGGGTACGAGATAATATCGACTCTTGTGTGGTATATTTTAACTGTAATTCTTGGACTATTTTTGCAAAACTTTTTAGTTTATAATTCTGTCGTAAAATTATTTGGTAGAATTTCTATCAAAAAGTTTTTAAGCGAAATACGAAATGCACAAGCAATAGGCTTTAGTACAAGCTCCTCTGCAGCTACTTTACCTGTTACATTCGAGTGTGTTGAGAAAATGGGAGTACCTAAGCAGGTATCCGGGTTTGTGTTGCCGCTTGGTGCCACTATAAATATGGATGGAACCGCCCTTTACCAAGGAGTTGCTACAGTTTTCATTGCACAGATTTATGGAATGGACTTAGGTCTAACCGAACAGCTTACTGTAGTTCTGACTGCTGTTTTAGCTTCTATAGGTACTGCTCCTGTGCCGGGAGTAGGCATTATCATGCTGGTTATGATTTTGCAATCTGTCAATATTCCACCTGAAGGAATTGCACTGATTATGGGAGTTGATAGATTGCTGGACATGATGCGAACAATTACAAACGTAAGTGGTGATGCAGCAGTAGCTGTGGCGATTGACGGTATAGAAAGTAAAGGTAAGCAAGCTTTGATATAGATAAATGCCACAATTGATTTGAATGGCTCTAAAAGAATATAAAAAAATCGAACAAAAGAAATTGCTCTATTGTTCGATTTTTTCATATTTCAAAGTTAGAAGTTACCTTCATGCAAACCTGAAGGTACTTGAATGACTGCATTGTCTATTAGGCGCGTTTTTCCTAAGTACACAGCTAAGAGCAGCACAATTTTATCTCCCGGAAGAAATTCGTCAGGTTCATCGAAGTTATCTGCATTGGCTGCAGCAACATAATCTACTTGAAAAAGATTTTTTTCTCTTATCGTTTTAAGCATAATTGAGTTTATTATCTTTCTTCGTTTTTCACCTTTGCCAATTTCTAATTTTGCTTCTTCAAGAGCCTGAAATAATGTAGGTGCAACTTCTCTTTCTATTTTAGAAAGATAAGTATTACGAGATGACATAGCCAATCCGTCTGCTTCTCTTATTGTAGGTGAGATGATTATTTCGATTGGGAAATTCAAATCACGAACTAATTTCTTGATGACAAGAGTTTGCTGATAATCTTTCTGACCGAATACTGCAATATCAGGGAGTGTGCAGTTGAAAAGTTTTGCTACCACTGTTGCTACACCTGAGAAGTGAGTAGGTCGTTTGATACCTTCAAATTTATCTGTAACTCCTTTTATGTCTATCGAAGAATTGAAACCTATAGGATACATTTCTAATTCATTAGGATAAAAAAGTATATCAGCTCCTGCACTTTCTGATTTTTGACAATCGCTTTCAAAATCTCTTGGATATTTTGCTAAATCTTCGTGTGGTGCAAACTGAGTTGGATTTACAAATAAAGTAGTGATAACAATATCACTGCGTTTCTTTGCTTCTTCGATTAGGCTTAAATGACCATTATGCAGATAACCCATTGTTGGCACAACAGCTATTTTTTTGCCTTGTACTTTCTGAGCTATTGAAAAAGCCTGCATTTCAGCAACAGTATTTATAATTTTCATTTTAAATCTCTGGAATATATAGTTTCGATATTATTCTGAATTTGAGTACCGGCTCTACCGGCAGTTTTGTCTGTTATTAGAGCTGGGAAGTTTTTAAAATTTGAAATAGGCAGTTTTGCCAAAAATTCAACAGAATCAGTATAATGATCTTCAAATATAACAGAATTTTCTTCTACCAATTTTTTGCATATTGATAAATCCTCATAGCCGCAAAAAACTTTAATTGGTTTGATTTTGAAAACCTGTTGTGTAGGACATGTTTCTAATACTTCTTCAGCGGTGCCGCCATAAGCTCTGGCAAGGCCGCCAACTCCTAATTTTGTACCGCCAAAATATCTTGTTACCACGACCGCAATGTCAGATAAGTTGAATTTATTGATGGAAAACAGTATTGGTTTTCCTGCCGATCCTGAAGGCTCTCCATCGTCAGAAGATCTAAATTCTAACCCGTCAGCCCCAATTTTGTAGGCAAAGCAGTTATGTGTAGCATCATAAAACTCTGCTCTTACAGTATCTAAAAAAGCCTCAGCTTCATCTTTACTACGTACATGTTGTACGGTAGCTATAAATTTAGAACCTTTGATTTTAGTTTCATATCGCTTTGTTTCATAAATGCTTAAATAGAAGTCTTCAGCTTTCAAAATATCAGTATTTATCATATCAATTTTAAGTTCTTATTATTTAGTGCTTTATTTTTGAGATTTTTCAATTATATCGTTGCAGTATTGAATCATCAATTCAGCCGAATCATCCCATGAAAATGATTTTGCCCACTGAACGGCTCCTTCCGACAAAGAATCATAGAGTTCTTTGTTTTTTAAGATTTGTATGAGTTTATCTGCTAAATCAGAGATATTACCGTACTCATATAACATTCCGGAAAGACCAGGCTTAACAGAATCTCTTAATCCGGGTACATTCGCAGAAACTGAAGGAGTGCCGCAGGCGTTAGCTTCTATATTTGTGATACCCCAACCTTCTTTCATAGATGTATTTACAACAATATGAGATTTCGAGAGCAATTCTACTTTTTGATCTTCAGTAACAAATCCCCAAAATGTAGTATCTTCGCTTATATTTAACTTTTCAGATAGAGCTTTTAGCGAGTCGAGAAAGTCTCCTTTGCCAATTATTTCGAGTTTAGCATTTGGAATATGAGACTTTACTATAGAAAACGCTTCCAATAAGTGATCCACACTTTTGTATTTCTTTAATCTTCCAAAATAGCAAATAGTGGGAACATTGTTTTTGTGAGCTACAGCCATTGGGAATTGTTTATGCTCTATCGCATTTGGAACTATGCGGAAATTGGCTTCATCAAATCCTCTTTCGATGAACTCCGATAAAGTGCTTTTTGATACAACTACAAACGGAGTATTCTTATATGAGACATCAACAAGTTTTTCAGAAAGTAACACGTAAGAAGCTGTCAGAAAATTAGCTTCTCTGTAAATACTTTTCCCAAAAAAATGATGGCTTATAGCTAAAAGAGGCTCTTTAACAAATAATGGAGTGTAAAATGGAATTTTATTTATATCATCTATTACTATATCGTACTTGTTTGATTTTCTAAGCTTAAGATATTCTTTTCTTACTATATAATTGAAGAGAGAGCGACTTCCGCGTCTTATTACTTTGATGCCGTCAATAGTTTCCTCATCGGGGAAACCTGGAACCCGGCAGGCTAAAAGAGTAACTTCATGACCTTTTTGAACTACCCTTCGGAAGATTTCGTGCATGTGAACTTCTGCACCACCTCCAAATGGATTTTTTATATCCTGCCAGTTGATTAGTAAAATTCTCATCAGTAAAGTGTTTCAATATCTATAAAAAACAAATATAAGAAAAAATGGTATCTATTGTGGCATAGCTATTGCAAACTTAAACAATAAAACGGAACAAATGATGCTTTGATGGGGGATAAGCTATGAATATTGATATAAAACATAAAATTATAAATTACCGGTGGTGGTTAAAATTATCAAGATTACCACTATTAGCCACTTTTTTAGTTGCTGTTGTTTTATTAGGTGCATGTGCGCCAATGACAAGCGTACGAAATGGATTAGAACTTCAATCTAAATTGAGGGATGAAGTAGTTAATGGCAAAACAGCAGAACTTGCTGATGACCAAAATACACAAATTGAGAGTGAAGATTCAAAAAATGATAAAATAGCAGAAATTGAAGAATTCGAAAAACTCCTTCAAGAAGCTAAAGTAAATAAAGTCGAGAAACTCAATGCACAAAAGCCAATCAATATAGCAGAAACTTCGAAAGAACCGGTATTAACTGAAGAATTGGCAGTTGCAGGTGTGCCGTCTCGTGATGATGTTCAAGATGAAACTTTAGAGGCACATCAAAGGCGTCTTTTAACCTTCAAGGAACAGTTTGATTCTTTTGAAAACAGACATGACAAACTAAAAATGAAAGTAGAGCAAATTGAAGAAGAACTCAAATTTCTTCGCGGTCAGGTGATTGCTTTAAACAGCAGAAAAGAAACATTTATTGCAGAAACAAAACCTTCTAATAAAGAATCAACAAAAATTATACAGTCTGATGAAAAACTAAATGCTTCAGCAGACATTCAACAATCAATTGAATCTAAAGATGATACAAAAGAAAAAATGATTCTTGCTGAGCAATTCTATGATAAAGGTAAATATAGAGATGCAATAGGGGAATACTCAAACCTACTTAAAACTGCTAAAGATGTTAAATCTAAATCAGAAGCAAATTATAAAATTGCTATGTGTCATTATCATTTAAAAGAATACGAAAAATCCATTCAGTATTATAATGCTGTCTGTGCTATCTCTGGAGACTTATACAAAGACGATGCGAAGATTCATATTGCAGAAGCAAATATGAAATTAGGAAAGATAGACGAAGCCAAAAAGGCATATCAAAATGTATTAGCTGAATATCCAAGAAGCAAGCATATACCAAAAGCAAGAAAAATGCTTCAACAGTTATAAAAAAAAGCCGTGATTGACACGGCTTTAAATTTATTTACCACTGAGTAAAACTTTGACGTTATCACCTATTTTTGCATTGAAAATTTGCTCGGCGTTTGCATTGCGAACAGCAATTTCTAAAAAGCTGTTTGAACCAGTATAAACAAGAGCTTCTTTTTCTGCTACATCGGCAAACTTTTCTTTCAATCCAATAATTTCAGTCTCTCCGACTGTAAACACTATTTCGTTTAAATCAGCTTCAGTAATCATATTGTCTTTTAAGTTAGTAATTAGATTACCAAATCTGTCGATATGTACAATTTCGCCGGTTAGCGAATTATCATCCATGAAAAGCTTTGGCTTTGGAAGAGTATATAGCTTATTGATTTCAAGATGTGAACCTACCTGATGAAGCTCTTTGCCTGAAGCAATGTGAGCTGAGGTAGGAGCAAATATATCTCTACCGTGAAATGTTTTACTTACTATTTCCAAAAAGTATTCTTTTTTGTCTAAAGAAACAGATTCTTCGACAAAATGCTCATTAATCACGTAGCTTAATACACCATTGTTAGGAGCAACAAAATACCTATTTGCTGCTTTGATGGCAATTGGTTGTCTTTCGGAACCAACGCCCGGATCAACTACGGTTACAAATACTGTACCTTCGGGAAAGAATTTGATTGAGTTGGCTAAAATATAAGCTGCTTGTTTGATGTTATGAGGTTCGATTGTATGAGTCATATCAATCAATTTTGCCTCATTACAAATATTGAGAATAACCCCTTTCATCATCGCAACATAAGGGTCAAATAAGCCAAAATCAGTAGTCAATACTATAGTTGGTGATTGCATTAAACTGTTCTCTAAACAATAGTTGATAAAAACTACAATTATAATCAAAAAATAGTAGATGGCAAGGCAGAAAAATCTACTTTTTGATAATATTCATAATTAAATTTTGGAATATTACTCTGCCATCGCCGGCTGATGTTTTTAATGCTTCATCTGCTTTTGTTAGTTGAATGAGAGCATTAGCTATTTCCTGATGTTTATATATACGTATAGCTTTTTGATATTGTTGTAAGAAATATGCGTTAACTTTTATTCGTGAGGCTATCTCGTAATTATTTAGCCCTTTCGAAGCTAACTCGACCAGTTTCCAGGCTGCTATAAAGAAATTGGTCAAATAAGGAATTATTTTACTGTCTTTGTCATTTACAGAAAGTAACCTATCCAGAATAAAGAGTGACTGGTTCAAATTTCTGTCTCCGACAGCATTTTGCAAATCTGCAGCTGTGTAATTTTTGGTAGCACCTAAGAGGAAATTTACATCATCTTTTGTGATATTTTGCTTATCAGGATAAGATATCACTATCTTATCAACTTCATTGGCAAGATGACGAAGTGATTCGCCACTTTGAGCGAGCACCATTTGCAAAGCTTCCTGATCTATATTTTTCCCATATTTTTTAAATCTTTGGTAAAGCCAATCAGGAAATTCGTTATCATATTTTTTAGGGAATTCTATGAAAGCATGATTTTCAAGTAGAAATGGGAAAGGGTATTTAATGCCCTTTGGTGCTTGCGCTTTCATTTTTTTTGAGACGCCAAAAAGTTTATCGTATCTTGTTTTAAGTATCAAAATTGTATGAGGAGATGGATTCTTGAGATAATTTGAAAGAGCGTTTGTTTCCTGCTTCTTTGATTTTCCTGTAAACAGTTTATCTATATTTTTTAGTACAACTACTCTTTTGTCTGACATCATTGGAAAAGATGAACAAATTGATGCAATTTGATCCTGAGTATTTTCTTCTCCGTCAAGAATGTCGAAATTAAACTTATCATTTTCTGTTTTGACAAGTGAAGAAATCAAGCTGTCGTAGGCTTCATCCAATAAAAATTCTTCCTGCCCGAAAAGCAGAATAATTGGCGGAAATTGTTTTGAAGACAAAATATTTTGCAAACTAACAATCGGCATTATTTTTTTCTCTTTGATATTTCGTTAAGTGCTTTGTGGAATTTTCCGCTGATAATTTTAGCATTTGAAGGTTTTACAATGTAGTCCGCAATTTTAAGTTTTGCTAAACTTATAAATAAATCGCCATAGCTAAGAGCTGTGCAGGCAATCACCGGTAAATTACGGGTTGCCTCGTTTGAACGTAAAAATTTTAAAGCTGTCAGACCATCCATTACAGGCATTTGCATATCCAGAACAAGCAAATCAGGTAGGTTATCCTTCATAAGCCCGAAAGCTTCTTGTGGATTAGATGATTCGACAATATTTGCTTGAAAATGTTTTTTTAATATCGAACTAAGTATTTTGCGATAAGCAGGATCATCATCTACCAGCATAACTGTAAGATGTGAGTAATCGAAATTAGGAATTTCCAGACTCATAGTAGCCTCGTTATTTCATAACTAAAATTCTCGTCGGTATCTCACCGGCTTCAGCAAATCTAATAAGTGCTTTTATCATTTCCGGTTTAGTGGTTTCGCCTTTTGCAGCAATCAACATACCGTGTTTAGTAAAGTAATCTTCTGCGAAAATCATTCCGGGGACTACCTGATTTACCGGCACTCTCATTACTGATTTTTTACCAAAAGATGTTCGTTCTAATTCCATCATACGGATAAATGCTTCAACTACTTTTTTATCAAATAAAATGCCTCGCTTTTTGTAGAGATAATTCATAGTATTTGCATATTTATCCTTAGTGGATTCTAAAAAAGCAGCTGTGCTTGTGTATGGTGCATTAGATGCGTTATTGAAAGTGCGGTCTCTTTGTCTTTTGTAGATAGCATTATGGAAAGTATCTACTACCAAAATGATTCTGGCACCTGGATGTATTTCATTTCCCTGAATGTGATTTGGGAAACCACTTCCGTCAAGTTTTTCGTGGTGCTGGCCGATTATTTCGCAAATTGAATCGAATCCTTTGTAAGGTTCGAGAATTTTAACACTAAGCCCCGGGTGCATAGTATATCTTTTGTATTCAGCCGAACTCATCTCAGATGGATATTTGTAAAGTGAAGAATCCATGTAACCAATTTTTCCGATATCGTGTAGCAATCCTGCTATTCTGATTTCAGTAACCATATCTTCGCCCAAACCGAGTTCCTCAGCAAGCATAGCAGACTTTTCAGATACAAATCTTGAGTGACTGCCTTCGTAGAAGTTTTCTGTGAAAGTTGCAATATTTGATAAAATCTGAATAGTTTGGAACATTCCTGAAGCTAACTCATCACTAAGCTCTTCTACTAAACTCTCTAATTCTTGTATTCTTTCTTCCATGATTTATCATTCGCGGCTTTTGTTCTTTCAAATTTCTATAATATAAGAATAAACGTAAAAAATCTAAATATAAGTTATCCAATTTTTTTAGATTTGTACTTTAATATGTTTAAAACACTCAAGATACAAACAGGGGAAATAATGTCTGAGATTAAAAAAATTGGTATCATCACCAGCGGTGGCGATTGTGGCGGACTTAATGCTGTTATAAACGGTGCTTCTCGTATGGCTCATAGCTTAGGTATAGAAGTCGTACTTATTCCCAATGGTTATGCAGGATTATACAATTTAGAAAATATCGAGCCTGTAGTTATTGATTTTGCTCGTGCTGATAGAATTCATTCCGGTGTTGCCGGCTCTGAAGCGGGTCACTCAAGAGTAAAAATCAGCAAAATTCAGAATCCTGAAAAATATAACATCATCAGAAAAGGTTTGGAAAAACATAATATTGATGCACTTGTTATCGCCGGGGGCGATGATACTGGTTCTGTAGTGGTAGATCTTATCAAAAATGGAATCAGATGTATTCATGTTCCTAAAACTATGGATTTAGATTTGCAGACTTACTCTGTAGGTGGTGATTCTACAATAAACAGAATCTCAAAATTTACTGAAGACTTGAGGACTACAGGGCTTACTCATAACCGTACTCTCATAATTGAAGTTTTTGGCAGATATGCAGGGCACACAGCTTTTAGAGGTGGTATCGGAGCTGATGCAGACGCTGTTCTAATTCCTGAAATCCCTGTTGATTATGGATATTTATATCAGCATTTCAAAAAAACATACATGAACAGACTTCTTGCTTCTGATGTTAAAGGATCAACCTATATTATCGTTGCTGCTGAAGGCTTGAGGGACAAAGAAGGCAATTTATTTACAGATGTTTCCATCACTGATTCGTTCGGACATCAAAAACTATCCGGTATCGGGAGGTATGTTCGTAACCAACTTGAAGCACACATGAAACAAGATCCTGAATGGCAGGAAATGCTTAAAAAGGAAGGTATTTACGTGGAAGATATATATGAATATCCTGAAATTAGAGAAGTAACATTAGGACACTTAGTCCGTGCAGGTCAAACGAGTTCCTACGATGTGACTTTTGGTAAACAGTGTGGCGGAGGTGCAGTTTTACTACTAACTAAAGGCATTGCCGGAGTTACTGTTGTTGGTATAGAAGGAAAAGAAGTATCATATATACCTACCGAAGAAGCTATAAAACAACGATTCGTAGATTTAGAAGATGTTGCTTTCCACGAAAAACTTGGTGTTTGCTTTGGTAGAGAACCTGAAGCATACGAACCTGAAATCAAACAATACTCCGGCAAAATACACAGATATATGTAACATCTGATATTGCCAAATAGAATTCTTGTTTTTAAAATAAAAACAGTATTTTTGTGTTATAAATAATAGGCTAATTGATTTCTTGGAAATTATTTAGCCTATTTGTTTTCGCTTTGTTGTTAATTATTACAGATTGAATGGGTTGGCAGATATGGATTTTAAAGATTATTATTCTATACTCGGGGTAAACAAGAACGCAACGGATGACGACATAAAAAAAGCATACAGAAAGTTAGCTCAAAAATTTCACCCCGATAAAAACAAAGGCGACAAAACTGCCGAAGAAAAATTTAAAGATATAAGCGAAGCCTACGAGGTGCTCAAAGATGCTGATAAGCGTAGGAAATACGACAACTTAGGCAGCTCATGGAACAGATATCGTTCGACAGGTTCTAACACAGGATTCAACTGGGCAGATTGGGAAGCCCAAAACAGTAGCGAAAGAAAGAAGAAAACCTCATTTGGTGATATGTTTGACCAAGGTGGAGGTGGTTTCTATTCGGATTTTTTCGAAAAGATATTCGGCTCAGGTTTTGGCAAAAGTCGTGGCTTCAATCCTACTCCTAAACAAGGAGAAGACTTTAAAACAGAAGTTGATATCAGCCTCGAAGAAGCATACAAAGGTACTTCCAGAATAATAAAAGTCAATAAAGAAAAGATAGAATTAAAACTCAAACAGGGAATTACTGACGGTACAGTACTAAAAATTTCAGGCAAAGGAACTACCGGTAGAAATGGGGGAGCCAACGGTAATTTGCTGATTCAGGTCAATGTAAAACCGCATCCTGATGTTGAGCAAAAAGAACTTGATTTGTACCAGAACATAATGGTTGATCTCTATACCGCACTTTTAGGTGGAAATATTAAAGTCAAAACTTTTACAGGGACGGTGCAGATAAATATTAGTCCTGAAACCCAAACAGGAAAACTATTGAAACTGAAAGGACTTGGGATGCCTGATTATGTATCTGACAATAAAGGAGATTTGTATTTAAAAGTTCAGATTCAGTTGCCAGAAAATCTATCTTTAGAAGAAAAGAAACTTTTTGAACAATTAAGAAAAATCAGACAAAAAATATCATAGAAAAGGACTGAATATAACATCAGTCCTTTACCTTGATAAATGTTTAGAAATAAACGCCTACGCCTAATTGCACAAAGGACTTTTTGTCTTCGTCGTCAGCTTTGCCGATAAAATTAGCATAGTTATATTTACCTTCTACATTCAATGTTACAAGTTTGAGATTTACATCAACACCCAGACCTAAACCAAATCCAATTCTATTATAAGAAGGAGAATTTGAAAAATCAACGGAAACTATTCCAACAGGAATATCCACGGAACTGTTGATATAATTGTAACCAACTTCACCCAACCCGTAAACTCCAATCAAAGATTTGAATAAATAAAGCTGAATGCCCGCATTGATAGGTATGACGTTTGTGCTTTGTTTTAACTTTGCGGTAAACTTGTCATCGATAAAGATGTCAATTTCTTTTTCCGGAAATTTGTTCCAAGATAAACTCCCATAAAAATCTGCGTAGTCAGAAAGAGCTACTTTTAGCCGCATACCCACAAAATATCCTGCACTCATACCATTATCTTTCAAGCTGGCAAAATTGTCTTCTGCGTCTTTCGTAATAGAAATACCGTTTTGTTTGTTATAAACATCAGCTAATTTGTCGCTTGGAGTTGATAAGCCTACACGAAAACCAAATTGTACTCCGTCAGAGGCAGATAATTGGTTATATTGGAAAAGTAGCATAAACATAAAAATAAATGCAACTAGCCTACTCATATTTCCTTATTCTCCTAAAAGTTGTAATTTTGTTTAAACAAAAGTGTACGAAAATCGTAGCTATTTAGTAAGTTTGTTCGCAATTTTTGCAAATATGTTTCAAAAATAGAAGAAAAACATGAAAATTACTAAAATTATATCAGTATTGTCAGCATTTATGCTTGTTAGTTTAGGTGCTGTAACTCTTCATTCTGAAGAAAACGAAGTAAAGTTTGGTATATTTGGCGGCATTAATTTTAATATGCACAGTCCTGATTTCACGATGCCTTATAATACAAATGGTATAAGCAATGTGTTTAATGAAAACAAAACAAGTATAGGTTTGCATTTAGGAGGTCTTATTGACTATGAACTCTCGCAAGGCTATGTTTTGTCAGGAAGATTAGGCTTCCATTCTGCTAGTGTATTATTTAAAGATAATAGATTGCTTACTTCTGAAATTGGAGCACCCGATACAAGTTTGGCAGGAGAATTAGATGCTTCGATTTATTACCTCGAAATATCTCCTATGTTGAAATTCACAGAATTATTGCCTGTCGAAAATCTGTACTTATTGGGCGGAATCGAACTCGGTATCCCGATTTCAGCAAAATATGATTTGACTAATAGTGTGAGCACTACAGCGGACGATTTGACTACATACTCCCAAACAAATCAAGATATCGATGGTAAATCTATGAGATTGGCAATTGCTCTTGGTGCCGGATATGATTTTGAAATAGGTGATGGTGTTGAGTTGTCTCCTGAAGTATCATTTAGATTACCGCTAACGAAAGTGTCTTCAAATAATAATTTTGATTCTTGGTCTGTACCTCAGGTAAGAGTAGGCGTATCGCTTACTTTTGGAGGTAAATCCACGAAAGAACCAAATAAACCTGAGGCCGGTGAACTAAGTGTTGGATTCAACGACGTATCATATTACGATAAAGACGGAAACAAAAAGAAATTAAACGACATTTCTGTTGAAGAAACTGAATATCAAGAGCTTTATCCTGTACTTCCTTATGTATTTTGCAGTGAAAATGAATCAATACCGGATAAAAGATACCAAACTATGGCTTCTCAGTCTGCTTCCGGAGAGTTTAGTTTCTCAGCATTAGAAGCTGACGCGATGACTATAAATATCAATACCTTAGATATTATCGGCAAAAGGATGCAGAATAACAAACAGGCAAGAGTTAGAATAAATGGTACTCTAGACGGTAAAAATGAAGTTGATTTAGAAGTAGCTAAGCAGAGAGCTGATTTTGCCAAAAACTATATTGTTGTGAATTATGGTATCAATCCGGATAGAATAGATGTAACATCGAGCAAAAAACCTGAAAAATTGTCTGCATTAAGCAATCCTGACGGAGTTCAGGAAAACAGAAGAATTGAATTTTTCAGTTCAAATTCTGAGTTGTTAGAACCAATTATGCTTAGTAAAGATAAAAAACGTGTTGCTTTCCCGCAGCTTATCGAGTTTAACCCTGCTGTAGTCAGCAGTGCAGGTATCAAAAACTGGGAGTTAAGGGTAATGCAGGCAGGACGGATTGTTAAACAATTTGCAGGTACAGGTGTTCCTCAGCCAATCCAATGGAATATAATGCCAAATGATTTGACAGATGCACAAGTGCCTCTTGATTATACTTTGGAAGTAATTGCAAACGATGGCATGGTAAAAACTTCATCTGGGACTATTCCTGTTGAATACTATTCGTTTACAAGGAAAAGAACAGAAGATATGCCTGATAAAACAATTTCTAAATATAGTTTAGTTGTTTTTGACTTTGATTCTCCAAATATCTCAGAAGCAGATAAAAAAATCTTAGAAGATAAAGTTGTTCCTGCAATTACATATAATTCTACCGTACAGATTTACGGATATACTGACAAACTTGGAAATGATTCATATAATAAGAAGTTAGCTTTAGAAAGAGCAAACAATGTCAAGAATTTCTTAGAAAGCAAAGTAAAAAATGTTAAATTTGAAGTCTATGGAGTTGGAGAATCAGTTGAACTATTCAATAACAATTCTCCAATAGGAAGACAGCTGTCTCGAACAGTGCAAGTTTACGTTGTTACACCCAAAAAATAAAAATTAGGGCGAAATGAATGACTCAAGAAATATCAAAATATAAATATCTGAACAATATAGATTCTCCAAAAGATTTAAGAAAACTTCCGGTAGATGCTCTACCGGAAGTTTGTTCTGAAGTAAGAGACTTCATGATTGATATAATTACCAAAACCGGCGGACATTTTGGTGCAGGTTTAGGAGTTGTTGAGCTGACTGTAGCTTTGCATTATATTTTTAATACACCTGAAGATAAGATCATTTTTGATGTGGGACATCAAGGTTATCCACATAAAATAATCACCGGTAGGAGAGATCATCTTCATACTATACGTCAAAAAGGTGGGCTTTCAGGTTTTTTAAAAAGAAGCGAAAGCGAATACGATTGCTTTGGTGCCGGCCATGCTTCGACGAGTATATCAGCTGGCTTAGGTCTTGCAGCTGCAAGAGACATCCTTAAAAAAGATTATAAAGTAGTCTCTGTAATTGGTGATGGTGCAATGACCGGTGGCCTCGCTTTCGAAGCTATGAATAATTGCGGTGTTCAAAAGCGAGATATGCTTGTTATAATGAATGACAACAATATGTCAATCGATCCAAATGTATCTGCCTTTTCCAATTATTTCAATCAACTGTTTGCTTCTTCTACATTCCAATCATTCCGAGATAATGTTTGGAAACTCACAGGTAAAATGGACGAACTTGGTGATAGACTCCGCAAATATGCTGCAAGATTTGAAGATGGTGTCAAAGCTATCATCACTCCGGGAGTTTTATTTGAAGCATTAGGGTTCAAATATTTTGGTCCTGTCAACGGGCACAATATCGTTAAACTTGTAAGATTGCTTAAACAAATTAGAGATGTGAAAGGGCCTGTATTTTTGCATGTTATAACACAAAAAGGCAAAGGTTATGCACCTGCAGAAAAAGACACTCATTATTTACATGCAATTGGAAAAATTGATCGCGAAACAGGTATTTCTTTAAAGAAAAAAGACGAAAAGAAGCAGCTTAGCTATTCTGATGTTTTTGGAAATGCCATGGTTGAACTTTGCAAAATGAATCCCAAAGTTACTGCAGTCTCTGCGGCAATGATAGAAGGTACAGGGCTTAATATTCTCTGTGAAGAAGATCCTAAAAAAGTAATAGATGTAGGCATTGCCGAAGGTCATGCGGTTACTTTTGCAGCAGGAATGGCAGCAGAAGGGATGATTCCTGTTGTTGCTATTTATTCCACATTTCTCCAAAGAGCCTATGATCATATAATTCATGATTGTGCTATACAAAAAATGCACGTAGTCTTTGCATTAGATAGAGGTGGAGTAGTCGGAGCTGATGGTCCGACTCATCATGGCACATTTGACTTAGCTTACCTAAGACATATTCCAAATATGGTAGTAGCTGCTCCTAAAGACGAACAGGAACTTAGAGATTTACTATATTCTGCAGTTTTCAATTATACCAACGGACCTGTTGCTATTCGTTATCCGAGGGGCACAGGAATGGGTGTCAAGTTAAGTCCTATGAAGTTTATCGAGCTTGGTACTTGGGAAGTCATAGAAAAAGGCTCTGATATAGCAATTCTGGCTGTAGGCAAAACCTTTGCAGAATCAGTAAAAGCCTTAGATATTTTAAAAGAAAAAGGAATAAGCCCTACACTAATCAATGCAAGATTTATCAAACCTCTTGATAAACTGATGCTAAATGAAGTTGCAAAAAATTATAAATATATTCTGACCGTAGAAGATGGCCAAGTGCAAGGTGGCTTTGGTTCTGCTGTAGCAGAGCATTTATTCGAAGAAAATCTAAAAGATACGACATTGATTATTCATGGCATTCCTGATAAATTTGTAGAGCATGCAACTCAAGAACAGCTATATAATAGCTTAGGTTTAGATGCACTCGGAATAGCAGAAAAGGTTCAAAATATAATTAATTCAGATAAAATCTAATATTTTGTTTGGAATTTATGAAGATTATCCGTAATTTTGAATTCTACTGTTGAGGCAATGATCCCGTAGCTCAGCCGGTAGAGCATTTGACTTTTAATCAAAGGGCCACAGGTTCAAGTCCTGTCGGGATCACAGTTCTTTAAAATAGAATATTATATAACAGCATAATATCAACAATCACTGAATAATGATCCCGTAGCTCAGCCGGTAGAGCATTTGACTTTTAATCAAAGGGCCACAGGTTCAAGTCCTGTCGGGATCACAAAGTCGATTTTTGTTTTTGATGTATATATAATATTCTTACGATCCCGTAGCTCAGCCGGTAGAGCATTTGACTTTTAATCAAAGGGCCACAGGTTCAAGTCCTGTCGGGATCACAAAGCTTAAGATATATTCTTAAGCTTTTTTTTTACCTATCTGTGCTTAAAGAGAGAGGTATTCTATGAAAATTGGTATATATGGGGGAAGTTTTAATCCCATTCATAATGCACATATTCAAATGGCAAAATGTTTTTCAGAGCAAATGAAGCTCGACAAATGCATTTTTGTTCCTAATCGAATTTCTCCATTCAAAACAGAAGAAAATGTCATAGAATCGATATTTCGCCTTGAAATGGTAAATATTGCAGTAGAAGGATTTGATAAGTTTGAAGTCTCAGATTTTGAACTAACCAATTCGCAGGAAATATCATATACATACTTGACTCTTGAACATTATAGAAATATTTTCCCGAATGATGAGCTGTTTTTGCTAATCGGATTAGATAATGCTGTTAATTTTGACAAATGGAAAAATTGGGAGCTTATACTCAATTATGTTTCTCTTTGTATAGTTGATAGACCGGAGATAGCAGACAAGGAAGGGAAAGAGAAAATAATAAAGGCTCTCTCAAATAAATCGAAAGAGCCTCATTGGGTCAGTGCACCACTAATGGAGATTTCATCATCTATAATACGCTCTAAAGTTGCAAAAGGTTTCAAAATAAATGAGCTTGTTCCAAAAAAAGTTGAAGAATATATTTACAAGCATAATTTATATTCTAATATTTAGAAACATTGTAGTCCGCAAGACCGCCTTCAATATTGATAATTATTACAGCCGTGCCGGAATTATCAGATTTGGAGTAGTAATAATTACCTTTATCTTCAAACCCGTCAAAATTGAAAGAACTCAATGCAGAATTTGTAAATATTTTACAATTTGATTCTTTTGGAATGCTAATATTTATATCTGAGACTCCGCTTTTGATATTTACTGTACAAGAATCAGACTGATTACCTAACACCAAATCAAAATCAGAAGCTCCCATGTTTAGGTTTAATGTTTTGACTGGAATATTTTTCAAATCAAAATCAGCATCACTTGCACCAATGTTAAAATGCAAATCCCATTCTGTTTTATTATCCAACAAAATTTTGGCTTCGTTCGTAAAATTCAAATCTTTTAACTCTGTAACCTGGTCATAAGAAAAGTCAATAACCAGAGCAGAATCACTATTCACTGAGCTATTGCATTTAGAAGATTCAGTATAGGTTTTTGCTTTGAAGTACTTATTTTCAGAATCGAAATCTGTTATTTCAAATGAGCCTGCTCCACCATTAAAGTTGAGTATTGCTTTCGAAATATCGGAATGCTTTTCAACAGAATAATAACTCTCAGTATTTACAGAAGATAATTTGTGTTCGACTTTTTCGGAAATTTCCTCGACAGCAGAAACACCTGAAGAGAAAATACGCATTACTATGAGTGCAAGGAAAACAGCAGAAAATGATGCTAAAATTCTTTTCCACATCTCAGAGATGCTAAGCATAGAAATGCCAAATATTATCAAAAGTGCCGGCCAAAATAAGTTTGAGGATATATTAGAAAAATCTACAAATCCAAAATTTGATAAAAGGACTGAGATGCCTAAACTAATAAAAAATACACCCCAAAAAAGAGAAGAGGTTTTCATATATTTCGTTCCCCAATTTGATTTTCAGATTTGATGTTCTTATACAGTAGAGCTGTTCCCAGACCAAGAAGGATTAGTGCAAAATAAATTTGTGAATCGATATCAGGAATTATATAGTCCAACAAAAACAAAACTCCTAAAGAAATGAGAATATACGCTAAAACATTTCTTGAATTGCGTGGAGTGCCTGAAATAACTTCTCTTCTGACTACAACTCCGTAATCAGCTACAATCCATAACAAAATATATGCAATTATGCCTAAACCACCTGTAAATACTGCAAGAATGAACACTATTCTCACGAGGACTACATCAATATTGAAATAGTCGGACAATCCGGAACAGACACCGGCAATCATTCTTTTCGGTCTGTTTCTAAAAAAACGTTCCATTTTTTTGCCTCCAATAAGTAAGTTTAATAGTATATACGGTATTATTGGAGTGGGGTTACTGACTTATTTCAAAAATTTTACCATTGCACCATAATTTTTATCAACCTTAAACCCAATTTTTTTAAGGAAATCTTGAATTTCGAAGTGCGTTTTTACAACTTCTATATCTTTTTGTTTCAGTCTCTCAAAAAATACTTCAAGCATACTGCTTCCAAGTCCTAAACCTTTTAGTTCCTGTACTATAACAGTACCGTCAAGAAATACAGTGTTTTTATCTATCTCTTTGAAGCTCAAACCACCAACTAATCTATCATACTTGTCTTGCATCACATAGTATCTGTATCCTTCTCCGTATTTCATCGTGTAGTTTTCTTTATGGAATAATCTATAAAGTAAACCTATTTCAGAAGGTTTGAAAGTTTCATAAATGAAGTAATTATTCTTACCTGCATCTACAATTTTTGTCTTTATAGTATTGCCAAATATATTATCAGTATAGTCATAAGCTAACTGTTTTGGTATCAATTGATAAGGAAATACCATTTTACTAAATACTAATTTGTCGTTTTTGTTAGTAAGATTAAATTGTAAGTCTGATAATTCATTTAGCTCTGTGACATCTGTATAATCTCTTAAGTCTATAATTTTCAACAGCCTGTCAAAGGCATTTCTTATTTCGATAGAATGATTTCGAAAATATGTGTGCCTGAAGAAGTAGTATCTATTGTAATCAGAAACCTGATTAAGTTCATATTTGTCAAAAAATGTAAAAATAGTATCTATAGTTGCTTCAGGGGTAGCTGCATCATTAAGGAATTGCCAGTTAATAAAATTGTCAATTGCATTTGATAATATCATTGGAATAAAGCACTTAGGATAATCTTTAAGATACTTTTTCAATTCGTAGAGTAACTGATTTCTGCCATCAACAAAATCATATTTTTGAAAATCTGATTCA
The DNA here is from genome assembly GCA_963664875.1 of Kapaibacterium sp. (SeqCode). Taxonomy (GTDB): domain Bacteria; phylum Bacteroidota; class Ignavibacteria; order Kapaibacteriales; family UBA2268; genus JBFHIJ01. Next base: position 365,548 of record OY761611.1, read on the forward strand.
AGTTCTTTTAAGAAGTTAAGTCCCTCTTTTTCGCCTAATACTTCCATAATGGAATCAAAAATCCAATTCAAATCGAGGTGACCGGAAATCCAAGAATAATGAGATATAGTCTTTTTATAGAAATTTTTATAAAATGGCAAAATCAGAGAAATAGGAGAAGAGTAATAGACCCAGCCGTTTAGCGATAGCAGTCTGCCGGCATCCATATAGTCTTTATTGGGTAATATTACATTAGACATTGAAATGAACCCCGGAATTATTTTTTTTCCGCTATTTCTCCAGCCCATCAAAATAGATTTCATTGAGTACACAAATATTTTTTGTAATTGTGATAAATCCGCCTTCTTGTCAGCAGATAAAATCTCATTAGACAAAATTCTGATATGTCCCCAAGCTGTCAACTCATCATGGTAAATAACTGATCTTATACTCAATTCAGGGCGGGCACAACCTAATTTTGGCAAGACTTTAGAACCATAAGGATAAGACGAGATTATCATCAGCCAAAAAACTGTTTCCAGATTCCTACGCGATTTTAAATTTTCGTTGATAACTAATTGAAAATCAAAACGTTCTCCATTTTTAGTATTGACACACATCCTAAAAATATTATTCTCGTGTGTGTGTGTTATATTTGAAATCCATATACCATACTCAGTTAAATCATCAAGACAAAATTCATGCTTATCAAAAGCAAGCATTACTGATTGCTTCAAAAAAGTCGTAGTTGTCAAAATAGAAAACAGCTGAGATTTTGCTTTTTCGGGAACTCCATCGTCAAATGTAATTTTCTTTTTCCACTCATTTTTATCTTCTACTCGGAAAGCATTTTGGATTTTTTTCTCATAGTATTCCGAAACTTCAATAAAGTACTTATGAGCTATTTCAGATATTTTCTCATCGTCATCATGCATCATCCAATTTACCAATTCACTTCTGACCGGTTCGTAATAGTGTCCATATTTTTTTACAAATTGCACAAGCAACCTGAAAATATTCTCAAACTGTTTCACTAAAAGTCTATTTACCGGCCATTTGAGTTGAGTTCGATAAATAAATAGCCTTTGTCTTAGGGTTTCTAATCTCCTTTTTTCAAATTTATGAGAGGTAATTTTAGCAATATATTCTTCATTGAGGAATGAAAAACCGGATTCCAAAAACGTGAAATACCCCGATGAGTGAAATGCGAAAGCATCATGAGTTAACAAAATCATATATGCTCGACACCTTATGTTTTCAATAGGGTGATACGCAAGTGATTCTAACCTAAGCTTGATGAGTTCTATTAAGTTAGAGTCTGTATTGCTTATTAGTAGCTCAATATTAGTAAGAGCAGTCTGATTGTCATTAGATTTATCTGCAACAATCAAAGAATAATTTGCAATCAGCTCAGCAAGACCGGGAGATTTGAAGTTTTCGCTACTTGACTTACTGCTGTTTGATATAAGAGGTAGTTTTACTCTTTTATGGAAATATTTTAAATCAACTTCCCAAATTTCTTTGACAGGAGAAAAGTCTCGAAAAGGCTGATTCCCAGCCCAAAGCAATGGTTGTTTAGCAAGTATATCAAAATCTAAATTATTTGTTTCATGCGTGTAAATCAGATTTCCGATTTGATAACAATTTTCATCTGTTTTTCTGCAAATCAGCTCTCTGTTATTTACTCTGTCGTATATTGAGTTTTGACGTATGAGTATATCACTTTCTAAAATTCCGAGATCTCTGTAAAACCATCTTGGTATTCTTATATAAAAGCCCTGCATCTTAAGATCAACAAAGTTTCGTTCATAACATGAATCTATAAGTGATTGATAATTCTTTAGAATAAGCTTTCTATTTAAAGTCTGCTTGGCAGTAATTTCTCCATTCTTTGCGTTAAAATCTTGTTCAAGTATTTTGAAATTGACTATTCGCTCATATTTTGCAAGTGATTTATTAGCTACCATAATCAACTTATGACAGTAGTCATGCAAATCTGATTTGGAGAGTCCGATTATTAGCTCGTCTTTAAAATCAGGAACAATAAAAAGAATATTATAAGGTTTTCCGTCGCCTACGAGAAACACTCTTTTGATGCCGGGCACACCTTCGAACTTGCTTTCTACATTTCTCGGAGCAACAGTTTGTCCTTTGTTGTTTTTATAAATATCTTTTACTCTGTCGATAATTTGGAAATGTCCTAATTTATCCTTGACAAAGATGTCACCAGTAGCAATATGGTAGTCATTTTCATTATTTTGAGGATACTCTATGACAGATTCAGGAGGAGCATCTTCCAAATATTTCGCCACATAATGTCCGGATATTGACATTTCGCCATTATCTGCAAGTTTCGGATAAATACCGGGAAGAGCTATTCCTGTAGAGTTTGCTACGTATTCGCCGGGAGGAGTCATTGTAATTCCACCCGTGGCTTCGGTCATTCCAAATCCGCTGGATAGTTTAATATTATATTTATTGAAAAACTTAAATACTTTTGGATCTAAATACCCGGCTGCAGATAGTCCCCATTTCAATTTTTTTCCAAGTACATTGCTTATTGCTTCTTCCGGAGCAATTCTATGTTTGTCCATCATTAACATTATGTTGTCATAAGCTTGCTGCCAACGCAAAGGAATACTTATGAATATTGTCGGGTTTACAGTTGGGAATAATTTGAATAGAGTAGAGCCTGAAGGCGAACCTGTAAATGTATAAGTACCATTCCAATAGATGGTTCCCAAAAGTTCCAAATATCTGCCGAAAGTATGGAATAACGGCAAGTATGAGAGCATCACTTCTTTATCACCGATAAAGGGAACAGAAGCACCTCTGGCAAATCTTTTAGAGACAAGGGAATAATTGCTGAAAGAGATACCTTTGGGCTGACCGGTTGAGCCGGAAGTGAACATAACTGTTGACACTTCATTTGTATTGATAGATTCATATTTACTTATGCATTCTTCTATTTCATCAAGTGTAAGTTCTGAAGTAGCAACAGATAAATTGAGACAATTAAATAGTTCAACGTTGGAAAAAACTTTTGTAGTAAATATTTCAAGATTATTATTAATATCTTTTCTCAACTCATCAAGTAGTTTCAGTCTTTCTAATTTGTCAGTTACGGCTATATCAATTTGAAGCGTTTTAAAGATAGAGAGCAATTCGGATTTTGACGAATTTATATTGATGGGAGTAACAAAGATTCCATGCATCAGGCAACTTAGATCAGTTAGGGCAGAGTACACACCATTATCACAAAATATTGCTACTCGTGGTCTTTTGCTTTTTTGTAAAAGTGCAGCGGCTATAGATCTGGTTAAATCATAAACTCTTTCATAAGAAAATTTTTGAGAAGGAGTAGCCCCCATATCCCTAAACAGAATAGCATCCTTATTTCTATATAAACGTTGCTTAAACATATCAAGCAACGAATAATTAGATTTTTGTATTAGTTCGAAAGCACGTTCAGCCAATAAATATCTATCTTCTATATTTTGAACGTATTTAAGAAATGTTACACGAAATACTAAATCGAGCAATTCAAAGATTATATCAGCATCTTTGCCATGATATTCGAAATAGAATCGTTTTATAGTTTCGAAATGTTTTTTTAAATAACCATCGTAGTTTTTTGCTTCTTTCAAAATATCTCTAATGTCAGGCATAAAAAATTCCTATGGTAGTTAGGAAATAAATACTTAGATTATAATCGAGAAAAATGTCTCGATATAATTTACTAAGCAGTGTAAACTCTTATTGTAGATACTTATTTAGCCAGATAATATTGCTAAACAGTTTTACGATTGCAATATAACAAAGCTATTAAATATCATAAATAATAAAATAAAGACTTTTCTAATATCTCGCAAACACAGAAATTAAAAATGTCCTTATGGGCAATAAATAAAAATCATAAAAATAAAGGTAATGTTATGCAAATTTCCGGATTGAGATACGGCTCTCGTTTGCTAAATCTGGTTGAATTTCCATACGCAGATTTTCTTACCGGTAGTTCTACTAAAGAAGAAATTCAATCTATGCTCGACAAAAACGGTAAGGTTGTTATCAAACCTCAGTTTTCAGGTGGAGTAGGCAAAAAAGGTAAAGCCGGTCTTGTAAAAATAGTTGATAACATTCATGATGCTTTCAGAGCAAAAGAGCAACTTTACTTTGCTGAACATACACACGGAAATAAAACTATAAGAGCAAATGGCGTAACTTTCGAAGAGTTTATCCCTTCGGAAGTTGAGTTATATTTTTCAATAACTAATTCCACTATAGAGAGAAAGCCAATTTTCACAATCACACCGAATGGTGGTGTTGATATAGAAGATTTGCCGGCAGAAAAGAAAAACGTTACTTGGATAGATCCTCTTATTGGTATCAAATCTTTTGATATTACAAATGCTCTAAATGATTTGAACTGTCCTTTGGAATTTATTTCTCCTTTGGTACAATATCTACCAAAATTATGGGATTTGTACAGCAATTATGGTGTATCTACACTTGAAATAAATCCTATAAGAATGAAAAGGGTCGGATCCTCATATGTTCCTGTTGCGTGCGACCTCAAAGTTGCATTCGATCAAGATAGCCCTGATTGGAAACGCGTCGAACTTCCAATGTCAATTTTTCAATCAGAAACTACTGAATTCGAATCTGAAATCAATAAATTGAGAACATATCAAGGGCAGAGCGACGTTGTTGAGCTTAATGCCAATGGTTCTATTATTCCGTTTATGTTTGGTGGTGGTGCTAACTCCGCTGCTACTGAAACTTTAGGCAGCCGTGCAATTTTCGCTTCAGATTTTGGTGGCAACCCACCTTATGAAAAAATGTATGAAATATCTAAAATCGTCTTCAAGCACTGGTTAGACAAAGCTAACACACTTTTGCTAATCGGAGGGAAGGCAAACAACACTGATATTTATGTAACATTCAAAGGCATTTTTGATGCACTCAGAGACCATATTGCAGAGCATGGCAATAAGCCAATTTACACTGTAATTGGAAGAGGTGGTCCAAACCTTATACAAGGTATGTATTACGGTAAAGATATTTTAGATACTATGAAATTGCCTTATAAAATGTTCGGGTTTGATTCTTCTATGATACAGACTTTAGAATATGCCAAACGTATTGACGAATGGTGGGGCAAAGAAGGCAAGGCAGATTACATAAAAAAACATATGTAATCTATAATTTTTAGTATTAGAAATTAAATAACGGAATAAACCATGACTCAATTGCAAACCAAACCCTTTCCATATTATGTAGGGGTTTACTCTCTCGAAGAATTAGTCAATAAAGACTCAAGAGTGTGTGTCATAAATATATTAGGCGGCGAAAGCCGAAAAGTTACTCCTGTTTCTCATGAATATAGCAATGGCAATGTAGTTGCCGGTGTTCAATATGGCAGAAGAGGTGAATTAGAAACAAAAAAAGGTAATATACCTGTTTTCCGCTCTATCAGAGATGTAATGGATAACGGAATTACATTTGATGTTGGTGTTATCTATTTACCTCCAAGTGCTGTAAGCCAAGCAGTAGCTGAATTAGTAAATTTCAATCCTGACTTGAAACGCATAGTAATTGTTACAGAAAAAGTGTCTTCTTATGATTCTATGGCAATTCGTGTTATTTGCCAGGAAGCCGGTGTTGATGTGATTGGCTGTAACTGTTTGGGTGTTGCAAACGTTTGGGACCATGTTCGTGTTGGTGGAGCTCTTGGTGGTGACAAGCCGGAAGAAACATTGCGTCCGGGTTCTGTTGCAATTCACTCCAACTCAGGTAACTTCACAACTACCATATCAGAATATCTAAGAACTGCCGGATTTGGTATTTCAACTGCAGTTTCATCAGGTAAAGATGTATATATACATTTTGCACTTCCTGAATTTTTGTTTGCCGCTCAGAATGATCCGCGTACTAAAGCAATAGCTCTGTATGTAGAGCCGGGTGGATATTATGAAAAACAAGCTTTGGATTGGATAGAAGAAAGAAGATTTGCTTTCAATAAACCTATTGTTGTTTGCGTAACCGGAAGATGGAAAAAAGATTTGCAAAGATCTTGCGGACACGCTGGAGCTCTCGCAGGTGGCGGTGACGATGCAATAAGTAAAGAGCAATGGTTTGATGATTACTTTGGCGTGGGTGTCTTTGATCCTGAAAATCCTGTAGTAAGCAAACGTGGTGTTCGTATTGCTTCTATTCAAGATTTTCCTAAGGCAATGCACGCAGTGTATGCTAAGATTGATGAAAAACCTGACTTCGATGCAACAGGTGACTTGTCTTTGAAATTATGGATAAGTGACAACGTAGTAAAAGTTCCAAAAGAATTAGATTTACAAGTTGTTCAGGCAATTGAACCATATAACAAACAGATTCTTGAACAGAACAAACAAATAGGTGCGAATTATCTAAGACAGAGCATGGCTGATAAATCAGGTGCTTCCCGTATGGATAAGAAAACTCAGGTAGCACATCTACATGGAAAATCTATATTAGATTTGTCTAAATATTCTATAGAAGAGAATTTGTACTTCTCGTTGGCTAAAATTTTGCCTGATCAAGATGATGTTAATTCAATAAATATTCTCTTAAATCTCTTTTTGCAGGTAGAATCACATCAAATAGCTAATCTACAATATGCAAAAGGAAATGATTGTACGCCAAATGCATTTATGGCTTCTCAGTTAGCTGCTATTAGTAATAAACCACTACTTGCAAATATTGCTAATTATAGCGCTATGCTAATAGATGTAATAAGAGAAAACGGTATAGATACTAATACTAAAGATTTAGGTTCTTTGCTCAATAACTTTATAGAAGAAAAGATACTTACAGATGATGCTTTAGAAAATGAAGCTGCTGATATTTTAGAAAAAGAGATTTTGAAATCTAAAAAGCAATGTATTTCCCTCAATGTCATTCAGCATATATTGAAATATGCAGCAGATAAAAAGAAAAATATCAGAAACAAGTACGAGTTTTTATTATCTGGCATGTCGCTATGTATCTTCTGGAAGCCTATGTTAGAAAAACGTATTACCAGAGATGTAGCTGAAAATGCACTCAGTTATTTTTATAGTGTTGCACAATTAGTTGCTTTTTCGGTTACTGATGCCGACAGCAATAAAATGTGGAAAGAACTGACTGCCGGCAAAATCAAAAATATTACTAATAGTTTCACAGATAATGTATTTAAGATACTTTTCAACAGAGTACCAAAACCTGAAGAGTTGACCGAATTGAAATATCTTGTTGGACTCACTTTGACAAATGGTCCGGGTACTATCTCTGCAAAGGGAGCAAAAGAAACAGTATCTGCAAGAAACTATATTCCAACTGCTTACGTAGGATTTTTAGTTAATACAGGTCTTGCTCATGGTGGTAATGGTTTCGAAGCTGTAGAGTTTTTGTTAAACAATTTCAAAGATTCTGATCTTAAGAATCCGGGCGATAAAAACCATGAAATTGATTTAGCTACTATAGCAAAAAATGCTGCTAAAGAATACAGAAAATTCAAAAAACTCGAAAAAGAAAGTGGAAAAATGAACTACGCAAAAATCCCTTGCGTTAATCATCCTGTTTTCAAAGGTAATGATGTAAATATTGATCCTCGCGAAGATTTCGTAAGAAAAGAACTCGAACAATCAAATATTTATAACATTTTCTTGGATTTCTACCACAAACTTGTTGTTGAGTTATTCAATGAAGGTGCAACTAAAAACGTATTCTGTGTCAATGTTGATGCAGTTATTTCAGTCATTGCACTCAAACTTGTTTGGAATGATTTACAAAAAGGAACACTTTCCAAAAAACAAGTCCAGGATCTTGTATTTATTTTATTCCTAATTGGTAGAGCTGTGGGTGTATCTGCGGAAATAGCAGACCACAGGGATCGTGGTCAGGATATGGACTGTAGAACTCCACAATCAGCACTGGGATTTGTACTGTAAATTCCTTAATCTGAATTGTTAAATTTAAAAGGCTGCATATTTCCAATAAGAAAATGCAGCCTTTTCTTTAAGGCAGATACTTTAAAATGTTTTATCTTTTTATTCTGATTGCTTTTACCGGCCAATCTACATTCTCATCTGTAACTTCATATATTTCAATGACTCCTTTGTCTTTCAAAATATTTACAAGAGCATAAGTTGGACCTGTTGCATAACCTTTGTTAGCCAAAATTCTGGTAACAAATGATCTGAGACCAAGATATTGGAAATTATCACTATTAGCTGTAATAGTTTCAGACTTATCCAATTCTTTTAACAATTGTTCTTCAGTGATAATCCTGTCGCCTTCGTTGCTGTCGTCGTTCATAGACTGATTAAGATTGATTTTGCCTAATACTTTCAATCCTATACGAGATTCTGTATTCAATTCACCTAATTTAAAATCAGAACCTTCGAAAGCCTCTATCGTTGCTTCTCGTATAGCTTCCTGTTCTGTTATGCTAAATCTAAATTCGTCGATTCCTGACTCAGCATTGCTGATAATCAGCATTAAATCATGGTGGAGTTCTTCTGCAGTTCTTAGTTCGTCAATAGAAAAATAGATATTATGAGCAACTTTATTTCTAATAGAGAATAATTCCCGCCATTTTTTTTCAAATTGCTTATCCTGAAATGCTGTTTTGAAAAACTTATTATAGTTTGTTTGCAAATCATTTTTCAATTTGAATAAGTCTTCCGGGGAGGAAGCAAGCATTATTTTATTTACTATGCTCTCTTGCTTATTAAATCCTGCTACATGTTTGTAAATAACTTCTCCTAAGTCATTAAAATCTATGAGAGAAACATCTAAATCAACAAATCCGGAAAAGAGATTTTCGTTTTCTTTTCTAACTTTAATTTTATCAATGAGTTGCTTAGGAAAGTTAGTGTTCCACCAATTAACTCCGATTTTGAGGGTAAAAAATTTGACTATATATCTTCTCAGAGCATTTTCAACTTCATTTACAAGTGGGTAAATATCAACGGCAATTTTTGCAGAAACATCGTCTTTTAAAATTTTCAAATTAGAGAAAGATAGTTTTGCTTTTAAATGTTTTATTAGCTTAAATCTAAATTTTTCCAATTGCTCAAAGTTTGAGCTCCAAACATTTAGTAAAAAAGCTGAGTCAATCAAATCATTTAATGTATTGCTTGTATCAACGGATTGTATAATCACATCAATTCCGGTCCCTTTGTCGTGAATTCTAAACTGTTTTTTTGCATAATTAGATTGATCTTCGGGTGTTTCCCATAAAGATTCCATAAATAAAAGACCGTGTACCATGGAGCTCTCAGTTGAAATTTCAGCATTACCATATTTATCAATTGCCAGAATTTCAAAGTTTAAAGGGATGTCGTTATTCATATTACCTCTGTAGTATATAATAAATAAAGTAAATATACAAAATATTAGCTACATAAATGAAAACATGTGAACAATTATTCGCTCTATCCGTATTGTATTAAAGTCAAATATTGGTATTTAATCTCAACTGTTTTGATTATATTGGCTATCCGTCAGATTTGTTCGATACTTCTAAATAAACGATAAATATTTATGCGCAATAGATACTTTATATCACTTTTGTTATTTTTTCTAAGCAGTATATATGCATACAGTAAAGAAGCAGATACATTATCCGGTAGTCAGAGCAAAGAAATAATTGAAGAGCACATTATATCTAACCCCAAAAGTATTATTCAGGAAGTATTGCGAAATACTGAATCAGTAGAATCATTATCTCTGCAAAAAAAAATTATTCTTGCAAAAGCCTTTTATTATAACAATCAAAACTCACAATCCAAAAGACTTTTAAAAAACATCTTAGATTCCAGTAGTGTTGGTAATCCTGTAAATTTAGAAGCTAAACACTTCCTAGCAAGTGTATTTTATCGAGAAAATGATCTAAAAAATGCTCTCAAGTTTGCTTTAGAGTCAAAGGATAAAATAACCAATGAGAATATGAAAGCAGAGTCAAATAATACTCTCGGTTGTATCTATTATCAGCTTAAAGACTATAATTCGGCATTAGAATATTTTAAAGCAGCAGCTCTTATTCAAAAGCAGAAAAATGATTTCAAAGGTTTGTCTATCACTTACAATAATATGGGTTCTTTGTATTATGAAATAGAGAACTACTCAAAAGCGATTGAATTCTTAGACTATGCTTATTTACTAAAAACTAAATATGCAAATTTAGAAGATTTGATATCTACTGTCAATAATCTGATTGTGGTTTATAGAGATGCCGGCTTGTCTGAAAAAGCCTTCGAGTATCAAAATAAACTTATAGATTTGAAAGACTCTCTTTTTACTCAAAGACAGTCCAAAAAAAAAGAGATGATGCAGTCAGTCATAGACAGCACCACAACTTTGATATCCGAAGCTATGCAACAAATGCAAAAATTGGAATCGGAAAAAAAAGAATCTCTTCAGCAGGCTCTTAAACACAAAGAAAAGTCTGAAATCAACGAATCCGCTTTAGAAGATTTAGAATTAGACTATATACTAAATCTTCAGCAGATGAAAGACAAAGAAATTGAGCTCCTCAAACAAGATAATCAAATCAAGGAATTAGCTTTAACTCAGCAACAAGATTCAATATTGCTACAATCAAAAGCTAATCGATTATTGATGATGGAAAATCAGAAAAAGCAATTGGAGCTGATGAATCAAAAAAATATTATAACTTTAGCAGATAAAGAAAGAAAACTGATGGAACAGCAGAAGGCAGCTAAAGAAAGATATATGCTATTGCTTATTTTAGGTCTATTATCATTCGGATTGATTGCTTTGGTTCTTTACACAAAGTTTAAACACAATCAGAAGATAAACAAACTTCTTGGTGAAAAGAACTACGAATTATCTGAAACGAATAAAAAGCTAAAAGAATCGCAATATTTTTTGAAAGAAAGCAATACAAGGTTTTCAACCATTTTTCACAGTAGCCCAATACCTTCAACTCTAACAGTATTTCCTTCAGGATTGTTTCTTGACGCAAATCAAGCATTTTTAAACCTGTTTTCTATAGATAGATCTGATTTGGAAGGAGTATCTCTTAAAGACGTTCCTCTTTGGGAAAATCCATTACAAAGAGAAGAGCTTATTGCTACATTGAGCAACCGAAAGAAAGTAGAAGGCGTTGAAATGGATTTGAAGGATTTGAAAGGGAATGTATTACATACTCTTGTTTTTTCAGAAGTTATTGAAATAAACAATGCTCCTCGAATTCTTACTGTTATCCAAAACATAACTGATAGAAAAAAAGCTGAACACGCTTTGCAATCTGCAAAAGAAGCTGCAGACTCGGCAAACAGACTGAAGTCAGAATTTTTAGCAAATATGTCACACGAAATCAGAACCCCTATGAATTCGATTCTTGGGTTTAGTGATTTGTTGAAAAACAGAATTACTACTCCGCAAGAAAAGGAATATGCTGAAGCTATCATCTCTTCCGGGAAAAATTTATTGGTATTGATAAATGATATACTTGATTTGTCAAAAATTGAAGCAGGACGCTTAGAACTCATATATGATTCTACAAACTTAAAAGAACTTGGCAACGAAATTAAACAGTTGTTTTCTATAAAATGCCTTCAAAAAGACATTGATTTCAGTTACAATTATAACTCAGAACTTCCTGAAAGTTTCATACTTGACGAAACTCGTGTAAGACAGGTTTTAGTAAATTTGGTTGGCAATGCTGTTAAATTTACTTCCACAGGCGGCGTGTATTTGAATATTTCAGGAGAATATGCTATACAGAAAGGCAGAATGAATTTAATTGTTTCTGTGAAAGATACAGGAATAGGCATTCCTAAAGAACAGCAAAATCAAGTTTTTGAAGCATTTCATCAACAAAAAGGTCAGTCCAACAGAATATTTGGTGGTACGGGACTTGGCTTGTCGATTTCTAAAAAACTTATTGAAATGATGGGTGGGAAAATATCGTTGATTTCGGAAGAGCAGTCCGGATCAGAGTTTATTTTTACGATTCCAAATGTAGAAATATCAAAAGTAGTCCAAAGAAAATCTAATTCTTTTGAAGACTTTCCTTTTGCTAATTATCAATTTGAAGATCAATCAATATTGGTCGTTGATGATAATGAACTAAACCGAATTCTACTCAAAGAGTATGTTCGAGATACCGGCTTGATTGTATATGAAGCTGGGAATGGTGATGATGCAATCAAAATGACTGCTAAAATGAATCCAAATTTAGTGCTCATGGATTTGAAAATGCCAATAATTGACGGTTTCGATGCCACGAAAACAATCAAAAGAGATGAAAATATTAAGCATATTCCAATAGTGGCTCTTACAGCTTCGGCAATGAAAAGTGATGAGATGAAGATTTCTGAAACAGGATTTGATGATTATCTGCGTAAACCTGTGAATAAAAATGACTTATATAAAGTGCTTTTAGCATTTCTTAAGTACAAAGAGCTCGAATCTGACAACACTAATGAATTTGAAGTAGAAAATGTTCAAAATCTCGAAGAAATTGGCAATGATGCTTTAAGTGGATTGATTAACGAACTGGAACTAAAGCATTTAGCTAATGCAGAAAGGTTAAGTAAAGTGCTGAAGATAGGTGCTGTTCAAGAATTTGCAGATGAACTAAGTCAATTAGCTGAAAAATATCAGGCACAGTTTTTAAATATTTTTGCTGAAGATTTGAAACATAGGGCAAATACACTTGATCTATTGGGCATTAGAGAAAAGTTAGCAGAGTTGCCAGAAATTAGCGGTAAACTGAAAGAGCAAATATCAGGCTAATTTTTTAAAAGATATTATCTTTAAAAGTTTTACAAGTTCTTCCTCAAATTCCTTATTATTACCAGGCAAAGGGTTTATCAGAGTAACCGAACCGCTTTTATTATACCAAATATCAAATACTAATTCTAAACTGCTTTTACCAAAGGTGTATCTTTCGCATGCAGGAAGATGTTTTATTTTGTGAACTGAGTAGTCTTGGGTTATGCAGTGTTTTACTGCATAGTATATATTTATCAATGCGTTATCTGATTCTTCTAAATCTTTGTGCAGATCTTCAGTTTCGCTATAATCAAGAAAAGACTCTTTTATTTGATAGTTTGTTTCTTTCTGCACTCCATATTCTAATTGTGTACCCGGCAGTAGCGTAGGAGCATTGAAAGCAAATAGAGTCGAAGATGCTCTCGTTATAGCTGTATAAACCCATCTAAAATATGCCTCATGACTATATCCGTTAACTGATGTAAAATCGACAAAGACATTTTGCCATTCACCGCCCTGAGCCTTATGACAGGTAATTGCATAAGCGTACTTGACTCGCAGGCAGTTGAAATAGGGATCAACTTTAATGAAATCTATAAACTTTTTGCTTCCGGGTTTTAGCTGAGGAAATCTGGATTTAAAATCGTAGTATAAAGCTAACTTTTCCTCATAGCTCATATCTCGTTCCAATGAATCTAAAATTGGTTCGTAAATTTTACATTCTAATATCTTTTCTCTTCCGTTTTCATCAGTAAATTCAAGTAATACATCTCGAAATATAAGATTGACTTTTTTTACACCGCTGTAGGTATAGATTGGAATTGACTTAGATTCAGTATAAAGTGAAACCTTCAAGACTTTTCCAATTTCTCCATTCATCAAATCTATATCTCCATAGTAAACGTTATTTAAAACGATAACTCTGTCATCTTCTCCTATGGTATTCCTATTCGGAAAGAAGTGGTTTCTTATTCGATTATTATACTCTTTAACCATTTTATTGGAGTAAGCTATAATCATTACATCGTCAGATATTTCGTGCTGGGAAACTTCAAGATAAGTACCAAGGAATGTCTCTTTTGTAAGGACACGTATGTCTTTTCTGTTGTCCAATATTTCTAACTTATCGAAATCTTTATTTATTATGGCATTCCTTACGGAAGTTGCAGTTTCAAGCAGCGCAGAGTCTTCTTTTTGTCTTACCACATCTGTTAATTCTGAGGTATTTGCTTCTAAGAAGAAATGTTCTTTTAAGTAATCTGAATTTAATGCAGGAGATAAAAGATTTTTGACAGGAGGGAGCTGTGCCGGATCACCAACAAAAATAATTTTATTGCTATATCCTATATACTGCAACAAATCATTCAAAAGCGACCCCGAACCAAAGGACATAAGCTCATTACCAAGTGAAATGTCAGGTATCATTGAGGCTTCATCAATTATGTATAAAGCTTCTCTTGTGATATTTCGTCTTATTTCAAAATAATATCGCAAAGAATCTAATGAATCAGTTCCGGCAGATGATTCTTTAACAAAACCAACTTGATAAATACTTCTGTGTATTGTGGAAGCTTTATAGCCTGTCTTTTCACTAATCACTCTTGCAGCTTTTCCTGTAGGTGCCATAAAAATAGTCTCTATTCCTAGAGCATCTAAGTAATCGGCAATACCTTTCAGTAGAAAAGTTTTGCCTGTGCCGGCATAACCTCTCAGAATAAAAACTTGTTTTGGACTTTCCAAAAAATTGGTAATTTCTTCTACCGCAGCAGATTGGGAAGGAGTAAGCTTAAATTTATATGTTTCTTGTAGTGTTAGCATAGGTCTTACTAAAATAGACAAAATTATTGAGTGTCTCAAAGAAAAGTAGTCATAGTTATATAATAGGTATTTTTATGGATTGTAAGAGTCATATATGAATATAATAGCAAAATGTTATAATAAATATTTATTATTATCGTATGGAACTATAGAAGATATTTTTATTCTCCAAGAGCAGGGAGTTAATCATGAATAACGCAAAACCAAAATTTATAGTCGGGAAACACATTTTTCGCATGAGAGATATTGTCGTTCTCGAAAAACTAGCTGATGGTTCTATAAAGCTTTTTATTAAACATGTAGGCAATGAAAAAATCACTGTAGAGCAGGGTGCTGACAAAATATGGCACTATTACAAGGAACAATGCAAAAGTATAAAGTCAGACACTGATTTTTCTGATGTAGAATTTATAAAAGTTGGTAATAAAATTATTCAACTAAGGAATGTGGCAGCATTTTGTTTCAGAGATCCGAGCGTTTTCGAAATTATAACAAAATTGGGAGCAGGTTTATCTGAATCATTACCTATTGAAATCAATTTGATTGAACCGGAATACAGAGAGAAATTTAAAGAGTTTGTGAGAGATAATACTCTTAATTCCGAATTCGGAGCATGTGAAGAATAAGAAAAGGGGCTTTTGATAAGCCCCTCTTTGATTTTATATCTTATTTTTATTCTTCGTCAAATAAATCTTCTTCTGTATAAGGAGCACTTATACAAAGGTCAACTAAAGCATCTTCCGCAAACCAGAAAGTCAATCCAATATCATCAAATGAATACTGTTCTGTGTTAGCTATTTCGTCATCATCGCCATCAATTACTTCAGTCTCTAACAATGGTTCTAAAGCTTCTTCTTCTGAAATTTCGCTGTATTTAGATACTAATTCAAATATCTCTTCTCTATTTAAATCGAAAAGATTTTTGCCATCTAAAATAGCTTTATCAGGATAGATACTCAAACCTAAAAAGTTGTTGTTGAAATGTTCGAAAATAAAAGAAACAGCCTCTTCTTCATAAGTATATTCAACTGTTGTCAAAAGGGCATTTTCTTCCATTTCAGTTTTGTCTTCCCAAACTTCAGAAGGTTTGCCAAATTTTTCTTCGATTTGGTCTTTATCCCAATCAAAGCTAATTCCGGAAAAAGATTCTCCGATTTTCAAAATATAATCCATAGTACACCTACAGTGATTGTTCGCAAAATGCTTACTTATTCTTATTAACAAAGATAATAATATTATTCAAATCAAAACAAAAAATATGTTTCTACAGTAAATAGTCCAAAATATCCAATATGCTTAAAAATATGGAAGAGTGTGATAATAATAGGGGGTAAGAATATAAAATGGTATAAAAACTAATATATAAGTATTAAAGAAAAGGGGGTATGCAATAAAATAAAATATAAATACAATCTTTTCGTAAATTGTATTTTTTACAAGCAGAGAAAATAAAATGGCAATTTTAAGATTTAAAGCCTTAGATATGGCTTGGAATAGAACTGCAAAAGATATAGTAGCACCAAAAAATCTTACATCTGAGTATTTTGGTATCAATGTGTTTGATAAAAAAAAGATGGAAAAATATCTTTCGAGAGAAGCTTACAACCATGTTATTGATTCTATAGAAAACGGTACACCGATTGACAGAAAAATGGCTGATTTGATTGCGGTGGGTATGAAAGCGTGGGCTTTAGACAGAGGAGTTACGCATTTTACTCACTGGTTCCAACCTTTGACAGGGGGTACTGCTGAAAAACACGATGCTTTTATAGATAGAGCTAACGATGGCTCTGTTGTTGAAATGTTTTCCGGAGAATCTTTAGCACAGCAAGAACCGGATGCATCTTCTTTTCCTCATGGTGGGATTAGAAATACTTTCGAAGCGAGGGGCTATACTGCATGGGATCCCTCATCTCCGGCATTTATAATAGGAAACACTCTAAGCATACCAACTATATTTATCTCCTACACAGGCGAATCATTAGATCATAAAACACCACTGCTAAAATCTTTGCAGGCAATAGATAAAGCTGCTTCGGAGGTTGCAAGGTTTTTTGATAGAGATGTCAAAAAAGTTCAGGCTAATCTTGGGTGGGAGCAAGAGTATTTTCTGGTTGACGAAGCACTTTATCAAGCCAGACCGGATTTGGCACTTACAGGAAGAACTTTGATGGGGCATTCTTCTGCAAAAGACCAACAGTTGGATGACCATTATTTTGGTTCTATTCCGGAAAGAGTAAAATCTTTTATGGTTGAACTCGAAATAGAGTCTTACAAATTAGGGATTCCTCTTAAAACTCGCCACAACGAGGTAGCACCTAACCAGTACGAGGCTGCTCCATACTATGAAGAATGTAATCTTGCAGTAGATCATAATGCATTATTTATGGATTTAATGCAAAAATTATCAAGAAGACACAATTTTAAAGTTCTATTTCACGAGAAGCCATTTAAAGGTATCAATGGTAGTGGCAAACACAATAACTGGTCACTTACGACAGATACAGGCATCATTTTGCACAAACCCGGTAAAACTCCAAAAGGAAATATGCAATTTTTGACTTTTCTGGTGAATACAATTAAGGCAGTCCACGATAATCAGGATTTATTGAGAGCAAGTATATCTTCTGTATCAAATGCTCATAGATTAGGAGCAAATGAAGCCCCACCGGCAATAATGTCATGCTTTTTAGGAGATGAAGTATGTAAAATGTTGGAGCAAATAGAATCTCAGGTTAGTGATAAAAAAATGACTCCCGATGAGAAAACTGCACTAAAATTAGATGTAGGTAAGATTCCGGAGATACTTCTCGATAACACAGACAGAAACAGAACTTCTCCTTTCGCATTTACCGGAAACAGATTTGAATTTCGTGCTGTAGGTAGTTATGCTAATTGTGCTTCTCCCATGGTTGTTCTAAATACTGCTGTTGCAGCACAACTAACTAAATTTAAAAATGAAGTAGATGCTCTTGTTGAAAAAGGTGTAAAAAAAGACGAAGCATTATTCCAGATGATAAGGAAAACATATCTTGAGTCTAAACGAATCGTCTTTGAAGGTGACGGATACAGTGAAAAATGGGTAGAAGAAGCTGAGAGAAGAGGATTGTCAAACATTACCAATGTACCTGAAGCTTTGAAGTATTATGCTTCGAGCGAAGCTAAAGAGCTGTTTACAAAAATGAATATTTTTACTGAAAGAGAAGTCGAAAGTAGATTAGACGTAATGCTCGAAGATTACACTATGAAAGTACAAATCGAATCGAGAGTCTTGGGTGATTTGGCTCTAAATCATATCGTACCGATTGCAGTGCTCTATCAAAACAGATTGTTGGAAAATATCCATTATTTAAAAAATATTACAGACTCTTACAATGACTTCCAGTCACTTGCAGGTAATCGTATGAATCTAATCAGAGAGATATCCGCACATATTATCGAAATCAAGAAGGGTGTAAACGAGATGATTGAGGCGAGGAAACTTGCAAATGTTATCCAAGATGCTTATGAAAAAGCTTCTGCTTACTCAAAAGAAGTTTTCCCTTTCCTTGATGCAATAAGATACCATATAGACAAATTAGAACTGATTGTGGACGATGAGATTTGGCCTTTGCCAAAATATAGAGAACTTCTATTTATAAGCTAAAAATAAGATCAGCTTATGTAATGTGTAACCTATTTATATATAAGCAGAATGGTATATTATAAAAGCTACCATTCTGCTTTTTTATTCTAATCTTTTTTGAGTCTTATTCTTATCGAACGGTTCAAAAATCTCCCAACAGGTGATGAATTTGAAAATCTTGAAGAATCAACTGTTTCTTCGAATTTTAAAATCTTTGGATATGATATACTTTCCATATATCTCTTAGCATTAGATGCTCGCATTTTGGTTAAAACTGCGTTTCTGCTTTCTGTTCCGGTACTATCAGTACTTCCTGAAATTTGAATAGTCATGTTTTCAGGTAGGAATCTTACAAGTTCTCTTAATGTTTGTTTTGCAATATTAGAAAGTTCAGCAGAGTTATAGTCGAAAGTAAGAACTGCAAGGAAATTATCAGTACGCAAATCAAACATATTTACTTTCATACTTTCTTTTTTTATACTGAAAGTAGTATCAGATTTAGTGTCATCAAGATATTTTATTTCATAGGTAAAATACTCGTCATAGATGTCTGATGGAATTATGTAAGTAAATAGCATATCTTTTGAGCTTGTTCTGTACTGTTGATATTTGTCTTCAACTTTGATTCTTGAAGGGAATAATATATGTCCTGTATCAGGAATAATTTTCGTATAACCTTTTACATTATTTAGATAAAAGTCAGAAACAAAATTAGTCAAGATATCGCCTTTTATAATTATGTCAACTCTTCTGTTTTCTTCTTTTCCTGTATCATAAGTTTCATTTGAAAATATCTGTTTTTTAGAAACACTGATACGATTATTATCAATTCCATTCTTCTCGAAGAAGTGAGTTATAGCATCAAGTCTTTTTTTCTTTAAAGTGGTAGTATCCGCTTCATCTGTAGAACTATAAGCTATGATGTCTATTGATGTTTTACTATTTGATGATAGTATATCCAAAATATCAAACAGGATGTTACGATGCATAGATATAGGTTCGGAATAGCTATCCAAAGAATTATCCTTAACTAAATAACTACTTGGAATCTCATTACTGTGTTTGTCAAAAAACACTGAGGTAACTTTAGGACTGGTGCATAAAAGCTCATTACCTTTTTCGATACTGAAGTCATGTAATATTTTATCAAAACCAATTTTGGGTTTCAAATTTTCTTCAATAACAGGAATAAATGTTGCCGAATCTTTAACAGGTGATTTTTGATATTCTTGGTTAAATTGTTGTAGCTGTTCTTCTTTTCGTGAAAATAAATCAAATTCGTAGCCCAACATAAAATTGATTGAATAATGCTTCCAATCTAAATCTTTTACAATATTACTAAAGCAATAGTCTATTTGGATAGATTGGGTAAAGTGGTTAAAATTGCCTGCCTTGAGATAATTTTTTAAGCCTAATACCAGTCCAAAACCCGGATTATATCTCTCAGGAATATCGCCGGCTGATAAGCCAACTAAAAGTAAAGAATTTCCCATATATTCAAGCATATATCCATCGGGTGAGACAGCTTCTTTATTTTGTTCAAATGTACTGATATATGGAATATATAGCTTTGTGCCGGCTGTAAGTTTAAGGGGGCCATCAATAAAATCTTTTTCGAGCAGATAGTTAATTCCAAATCCGATTTCTATATTTTTTATCTGAGAAATTAGATTGTATCTGCTTATGACATCTTGTAATTTATCTGTCTCAGTGTTATACATGCGGTACATTTCGTCGAAACTCAAAGTAGTCGATCTATCTGCATATGTTGTAGATAGGTACAAATCGAAAGTAGTCGAAATTTTATAATTGAAGTCCAGAGAAGCAAGAAATCCGAAGTTCAATTTATCATTGTAAGTGCCGCAATTATACATGCCTTCAAAAGAATTAAAGTCTGCATCATGCACATTGAGTAGAGTTCCAAAGTTGAAACCAACTGAGAAATTATTTTTGTATATTTCCGCAGAATTTGATAATGTTACACAAAATAATAATAGGCAAAGAGTAAAATAAGATTTCAACAGATTAACTCGCAATAACATATTTGTTCCAATAATAAATATAAGAAATAAATGATAGTCAAAAAAGATAAAGAATCAATTCTTGATTATGAAAAAGATGCTTCAAATCTTCATGGTAGTACTGATATTGTCTTTTTACCTAATGACACTTTAGATGTGGTAAAAGTCTTAGATTTTGCAAAAAATAATCATAGAACTATTGCAATATCAGGCAGTAGAACTGGACTAACAGGAGGTTGTGTTCCTGAGAATGATATAGTAATTTCATTGCAAAATATGAATAGGATCATTGAGATTAATACTGAACAGATGTATGCCTGGTTAGAACCCGGTGTGATTATTGAAGAGTTCCATGCAGAGTTAGAGAAGTATGGACTGTTTTATCCACCAAATCCAACGGAAACAAGCAGCAGCATCGGTGGGAATGTAGCGAATAACGCAAGTGGGTCGCGAGCTTTTAAGTATGGCAATACACGACCGTTTGTTACCGAAATGGAGCTTGTACTAAGTTCAGGAGAAATAGTTCATCTCGATGGTTCAGTGCAGGACGATGTTTTTAGCATCTCTACAGAGGACAAAAACTATTCTTTCCCAATTCAAGATGTCAGAATTCCTCACAAAAAAAATAGTGCCGGATACTTTTCGAGAAGAGGGATGAGAGATTTTGATTTATTTATCGGAAGCGAAGGTACTTTAGGTATCGTAACAAAAATCAAAGTAAATCTTATAAAAAAACCGGAACAGAGAGTCTCTCTACTTGCATTTTTTGATAGTTACGACGGGCTTTTCAACTTTGTTGAAGAAGCTCGTGGAAAATCTAATGCAGATGATTCTATTTTAGATTCGAACTTAATTGAATTTTTGGACTGCACAGCTTTAGAAATGACTGATGCCGCTTATCCTATGGAAACTAAGGGTGCGATTTGGATTGAACAATATTGCGAAAACGAACAAATAAAAGATGAAATACTAAGCACTTGGTATGAGCTTATACAGAAATATTCAACTTTGTACGAAGATACATACTTAGCGTATGATGCGATTACCGAAAGGAAAATTGCCGAATTACGGCATAAAGTCCCACAAGGAGTAACCGAATTTATCGCTCAACACGGATTTAGTAAAATGGGTACAGATACAGCTGTTCCTGACAAAAACTGCAGAGAATTATTCGAGTATGGTTGCAGAATATGCATGGAGAGAGGAATTAAGCATGTTGTTTGGGGGCACATAGGTAATTCTCATCTTCACATAAATGTTCTTCCTAAATCAGCAGAAGAATATGAAAAAGCTACAGAGGCTTTCGACTTAATTTTAGACAAATCTCTCGAGTTTGGAGGTACAATCTCAGGAGAACATGGCATAGGGAAAATCAAGAAAAAGCATTTTCATAAAATGTATAAAGACGAATTAGCCTATTTCAGGCAAATAAAGCAGATATTCGATCCAAATGGAATACTTAGCCCCGGCAACTTATTTTAAAAAAGACTATTTCTTAGGAAATACTACTTCATATTTGAAAAACTGATTTGCACGGCAATCAATATTGTCGTGCAGATTATTTATCTTTATTATCTTTTTGACAATAGCGAGACCTAATCCTAGGCCTTGTTGTTCAAATTGTTTTCTGCCTATCTGAATATTGCCTAAATAGCGATTATTATCTTTATCCATTCCTATACCTTCGTTAAATACAGAAAAATGGTAGCCATCTTTCTGTTCGTCTAATGTAATTTTGATTTTATTTCCTAAGGAAGAGAACTTAAAAGCATTTTCGATTAGCTCAGTAGCCAAGTTAACAAAATGCTTATGGCATATAGGTAAAGATACATCAGAAATGAAAGAGCTCACATCCTCCAATCTGTTATTTGCTCCTGCCACATTTTTAATAATCTCGGACAGCAGTACATTAGATTCGTTTACAGGTACAGCTATGTCTTTTAGAAGAGAGTCGTCTCCGAGTTCTAATTTTTCTAATTCTATGTAAAGTTCAAATTTGTTTATCAAAGATTCTATACGGTTAGAAGATTGCAAAATTATAGATAAAAAATTGTCAATATCATCTTGGTCCATTTCAGAAAAACTTGATTGAAGAAGCTGCACTGTCATTTTGATTCCATTTAGTGGAGTTCGCAATTCATGAGGGATGATGACTGCAATATCTTGTTTGAATTTATCTAAAATAGCTTTTATTGGTTCTTTTATTTTTGAATGTTTAGAGAGTCTTGTTTCAATTGTATCAAAAAGTTGCTGTGGAGTAAATGGTTTAGTCAGAAAGTCGTCAGCTCCTTCGTTCATGCCCATAATTCTGTCAGTGTATTCTGATTTGGCAGACAAGAAAATAAATGGAATGTCCGAAGTCATAGGATTGGCGTACAATTCTTTAAGAACTGCATAGCCATCCATTATGGGCATCATAATATCACATATTATAAGATCCGGCAGGATTTCTAATGCCTTTTCGACACCTATTTGACCATTTTCAGCAGCAAATACTAAATAATTTTCCGTTTCGAGAAGTTCGACTATATTCTCTATAACAGCCTTTTCGTCTTCTATTACCAAAATTTTAGTCATTTAGAGAATTCCAAATATAATATTACACATAATTATAGAAGTATATTACAATCAAATATTATCTATAAATTGGATAATTTCTTTTCTCTAACATCAAATCTTTTAGTTGAGAGGCATTTGCAGAGAATTTGAGATAAAAACCTCTGTTAAATCCTAATGGTATCCATTGAAAATAAAGATTCCAACAGTGAATGTTTTTATTAAAAGTTAGAGTAGGAACGTTTAGGTTCATCTTTACAAAGTCATAGCCACCTGAGACACTAAGTTTCCATGTTTTTGTCAAATCAACATTAAAGGATGCGTTAAGATAGCATTTATTTAGTTTATCTTCAAGTAGATTATTGTTATAAGCTATTTGAAAGTTTAAAGATGTTGAAAATGGGAAGCTGAGATTGGAATAACCCGGAGATGAATCTCCATAAAGATCAAATGTACCTGTTTCGTTTTGTTGTCTTTTAGAAAATCTGGAATTATAATTGACTTCATCTTGGCTTTCATCATTAGAGACTGTATCACTTATTTCTGAACCGTCATCGAAAATATCTCGATTATCCCTTTTAGAACTATTGTCAGAAAACGAAAAATTTGTACTAAGGGTTAAGCTTGCCTGATTGAGTCGAATAGGAAATTTATTATTATTCCAAAGATAGCTGTTAATAGGGGCAAGAGAATAATTTGTTTCAATCGTTTCGTAAGGACTAAAGGAAGCATTTCCGTTAAGCGATATCTTTCTGGAACCGAACTGAATAGCATCCGAATTCCACGATAAAGAGAAATCACTTAACCTCATAGAATCTTTGGCGAAATCGAAAGAAAAACCTGTGCTCATTCTAAGCAGTTGCACATTCAAATCATCTAATGTATCACCCTGTGCAATTTTCATCTCGAAAGTGTGATTATCGCTGTAGCGCAATGTCTTCGACATGCGAGAAGATGCTAAACCGCCATCAGCAAGATATTTGGAATAAATTACTTCCTTTCCTGTTTTATAGTTAAAGTATCTGCCAAACGAGTTACTATTAGAAGATTGGTCAGGAGTATAAGAAAAAGACAAACTAGGCTCAAAAGTATGCCTAAATGCTTTAGCACCAACCCAATCCGGTTTAATAAAAAACAAAAAAGGATTGTTTTCATCGACTATACCGAATACTTTTGTTTTAGCAGAAAGAGATAAAGAATATCTATAATCAGTGAAAAAGCCTTTTTTATATTCATCTTTAATAGTTGAGTCTGAGGAATTCATTTCTCTGGTTAGTTGTCTGAAATAATTGTTTGCAGAAAATGATAGACTTGGTGTTATAGTAAAAAATCCAACTTTGGGGTTAATTGAAATACTTGGTCTGTGTTCGATAACTTTTTTATAAGTGAAAGTAGTATCGTTAGGAATAGAATCTATAGCAGATAAGCGAATATCTCTGTTATCCCAATAACGAGCGTTAGCAGTATATCTCAAAGAGAGGCCTTCTAAAACTCCCGGGAGCTTTGGAAGTATATTATTAGCATTGAAAGACAAAGGAATATTTTGTGTGTATGAACCTGTGACTATATTAAAATCGCGAGTATATGAGGCAGAAAATCTATGTCCGTTATCAAATGTTTTACTATAAGATGCTGATGATTTCATTTCCTGCTGGACTCTCTGATTAATGTTAGTTGATGTGAGAGTATTGAAACCTGTGGAAGCAAAATTAAGATCGAATGTTGCATATTCAGTTGGGTTGAATGTATGTCTGTGATTGAATATGACTTCATAAGCCGTGCTATAAACATCATCCGTATTTTTGACACGCCCGTATGATAAATTTAATTTACCATTGAATCTGTCCTTAAGTACCCATCTGGTTTCATTCATTAGCATAAAACCAGCTCTTGAGTATAGATTCGTAGTTAATTTGGTATCCCAATAGTCAGAGGCTGCCCAGTAATAACCAAGTTCTTCGAAAACAACACCTCTTTGGTTAGAAAAGAAAAAAGAAGGGATAATAATACCTGATCTTCTTCCGGATTGTGATGGAAAAAACAGACCAAATGGTATGGGAAGAATGGGCATATCTTCTACGTACAGTACAACATCTTCAAGCAAAATCCTGTCATCAGGTATTATTTTCATTTTACCGGATGCAAAATGGAAGTGAGGCATTGGATCGTCGCAGGTAGTATATTTACCGTCTTGAACATACATACAGTTTTCAGAAACCCGTTTTATTTTGTTACCAAAATAGAAACCTTCTTCCATTTCTGTTTCACCTTCGCTGATTGTTCCGCGTTTAGTTTTGAAGTTGAAATTTATCTTTTTACCTGTAAATTTTTCTCCGTTATCGTCGAACTGTGGAATGCCTGTAACGTTTCCCGCAGAATCAATAGTTGGCTGAGCAATTAGCTTGTAATCTTCCATATAAAGCTCAATAATTTCAGCTTCGAGCTTTTGATTGCCGTAATCTAAAGTTGATTTGCCTCTAATTCTCATTTTTTTTGTCGGAAAATTGAATACTACGGAATCTCGTCCATAGTATGTTACATTCGTATCCAAAGAAGAATTCTTATTAGGTAATCTTTCTAATACAAGAGAAGCATCAGTTATTGTGCTAATTGAGTCTTTAAGCAGAGTATCCTGATTGGAGAGAAGAGAATCCGAATCTGTCTTTATGCTGTCTTGAATAACTGATATATTCCTATTAGATATCTGACTGTTTGCAGATAAAGATAGGAGTATAAAAAACATAATAAACAATATATGTAAGTATTTATTCGCCTTTTTTGTCATCAGTGTATTCTTTAGCTTAATCATAGAGTACAAAAATAAAGATATTTTGCTTAAATATCAGAATTTATATATTCACTATACGTAAACTTGAATGTTTAGTTTTTTAGCACAAAAATCAAGCTGAGGCATTTCTTCGGTTCAAGTTTTAACGGATTATGCCGATAACAATTTAGTATATATATACTCAAAGGAATTGGTTTGTGAGTTTGAGGTATTACATATTTGTTTTACTTTTTTTTGCTGTGAAGTTTGTATCGTTACAAGCTTTCGATAAAAATGCGGGCAATTGGAATAACGACGTCCTTTTTTTATACAAAACAAAAAATGCCAACTACTGGATTTGTCGTGATAAAATTGTTTATGATTCATACAAGATAGTAAAACATAGTGAAGATAGTCTCAAAATTGAAGGTTTTTCGAGCTCGATATCTTTTGAAAATATCAACGATAATTATGCTATTCATCAAATAGAAAGCAAAAATAAGAATGCGAACTTTAGAGAGACCTGCGACACACTCATATTTGAAGATTTTTATAACGAAATAGATTTGAGATTATACCATAAAAATGAAGTTCTTGCTTTTGACTTTTTATGCAATATCCACTCCAATCCAAATGATATATCAATATCAATACCGGAAGACTACAGTATAACTAACTCAGGTAGTAAGATAAATCTCATAGAGAATGAAAGTGGATTTGCCTTGATATTAGACTCTTTGAATACCTACACCAATTACAATACTTCTATTGCCTCAAATTTTTACTTAGACAGTAAGAAGATAAAAATAAATACAGAAGCCAATAAATATGATTCTTATGTGATTGATCCTATAGTTTTCTCCACTTTTCTTGGTGGCTCTTCTTACGAATATGCCAGAGATGTAGTCAGTAATCAACAAAGTATATATGTTGTCGGATATTCTGCATCAAAGAATTTCCCTATAAAAGAAGGTGCTTATACGGAATACATAAAAGAAAGCGAGGCAGGAGAAATTGACATAATAGTCAGCCGATTCAATAGAAACGGATCAGAATTGCTTTCGAGTACGTATTTTGGATCCTATTTTAATGATTATGCTGAAGCTATATGTTTAGATTCCAATTCTAATGTTTATATCACAGGATATTTTGTTTCTAATTCGACCTTTCCATATACTCTAAATGGCATTGATACCACACTTGAAGCAGGTTATGAAGGTTTTGTAGCTTGTTTTGATAGTAGCCTGTCAGTTTTACGCTATTGTACTCTTATCAGTGGAGAATCAGATGATTTTCCTCAAAATATTTATTATAATCATCAAACAAGAAGTATAGATGTTGCAGGATATACTTACTCGAAAGAGACATTCCCAATATCAGATACTAAGCACATAAATTATAAATCCGAGAAAGCTGATGGCTTTTATTTGTCTTTATCTCCCGATTTGTCTAAAATAAATAGTTCAATTATTTGGGGTGGCAAAGACGATGACTTTTGCCATGATTTTGCATTTGATTCCAATAAAATTATAGCTATAGGTTATAGCTTATCCAATGATTATCCACTATTATCTGAAGATGCCACATACCTGCAAAAAAGAGATTCGATCAATGGAGATGCATATATAAGTAAATTCGATAAAACAAATCTTCGATTGGAAAAATCAATAATACTAAGCGGTATAAAAAAAGATATAGCATATACTATATCAAGTTTCAATGACACAACATTCTCGATAGCTGGCTATACAGAATCTATTGATTTTCCGGTTACTTCAAATGCCTACGATAATATTTACAGCAACGGAATAAGTCTATCTAAGGGTGATGCTTTTGTTACTAAAATAAATAATGATTTAGTACCAAAATATATCAGCTATTATGGTGGAGGGGAGACCGATAGAGCATTTGATTGTGGACACGACAGTAAAGGAAACACATACATAATTGGTTCTACTTATTCAATAGATCTACCAATAAAAGGGCCATTTATTAACGACAGCTTTGCTGACACAAGTAGCAATTCTGATGCTTTTGTAGCAAAAATAAGTAGCGATGGTCAAAATTTACTTTATTCTACTTATTTAGGTGGTTCGAAGATTGATATAGCCCGTGCCTTATTTGTCGAGAAAAGTGACTACACGATTGTTACAGGTTGGACTTCCTCAGCTGATTTTCCTGTCAGCGAAGCTGCTTTTGATACAACTCACAACAATAACAACTTAGCTGACATCTTTTTATTTAAATTTTTGCCTTCAAGAATTGAATTTGACAAAGGAAATTTACTTACACTTTGTAATGTTGATACTATTGAGATAAGTACCGAGCTTTATGATTTCGATGAGATAGATACTCTTTATTGGATGCCGGATTATAACATTTCTTCAATATATTCACTCAATACTGTATTATATCCTGATTCGAGTACTATTTATACTTTGTTTGTTCGGGACACAACCGGCTTTTTAGATTCCGCTTCTATAGATATAAGAATAATAGAGTTTCCTGATAAAATGATTTCGGGGCCGACTAAAGTGAAGCCGGATATAGAATATCAATATTCAGCAGAGTATAAAGAATTGATATCCTATCACTGGGTTGTGAATGCCGGAGAAGTTATCGAAGGCAATGATTCTAACTCAGTTACAATTAAATGGACTAATCCTGATGAAGGAAGTATTCAAGTTTTTTATAATACCGATTTTGGTTGTAGAGACTCTTCAAATATTGTTTATACAGTATATGATACAATAATTAAACCTCATATTAAACCAATAACCAAAACAAAAGTATGCAAGGGGCAGCCTGTGATATTTGATGCA
The DNA here is from genome assembly GCA_963664875.1 of Kapaibacterium sp. (SeqCode). Lineage (GTDB taxonomy): Bacteria > Bacteroidota > Ignavibacteria > Kapaibacteriales > UBA2268 > JBFHIJ01. The sequence goes on from OY761611.1 coordinate 393,898, forward strand.
GGAGCCGGATATAAAGTATATCAATGGTCAACCGGTTCTACTGCAAGATTTGATACAGTATTTTCTGCAGGTTTGTACTGGGCTGTTCTCAAGGATTATGATAATGTAATTCACTTTACTGATACTGTGTTTGTTACGCTCCTTCCACTGCCGCAGATACCTTCAATTGTTGCAGAAAGCAATAAACTAACTTCTACAGAAGAAGATTTAGGCTATCAGTGGTATCTTGATGGTTTACCAATTGAAAATACAAACTCAAAAACATACTTTGCGAAAGAAAGTGGATATTATCAGGTTGAACTAATCAATAAAAACGATTGCAAAAACAAGTCTGATTCCTTGTATGTAACAGTAAGCAGTGTCATAGATGTAGGTAAGGATTTTGAGTATTATATATATAATGAGATACTCGAATTCAGAGCTGAATATGATTGTGATATAGTTATTTATGATATTACCGGGAGACAAGTGTTAAGTAAGTATTTTGCAAGAAGTACGAATATTGATTTACACAATCTGAGCGGTGGAGTCTATTATGTTGAAATTAAGCCATTGACAAAAGCAATGACTTATCCCCATGTATTCAAATTTATAAAATATTAAATTCCTGCATTCGTATAATTTATATATTAAATAACGATAGCAAGGAACATAATATGCCTGAACCTAAACCAATAATGACAAAACCAATCAAAGAAACACCTGCAATAGGCAAAAATTGGTGGTGTACTTGTGGTCAATCTGAAAATCAACCTTATTGTGACGGCAAACATAAGAATTACCCGGGATATTCACCGCTTATGTTTGAGATACTCGAAGAAAAAGAAGTGTGGCTCTGTACTTGTAAAAAAACATCAAAGCCGCCTTATTGCGATGGTGCACATAAGAAACTTTAAAATTCAGAAAAACCAACCGATACTCTCAGTTGGTTTTTCGCATTTTAGTCTTTCCATTTGATTCCGCAGCCAACACTTGGTATTTGTGTAGGGGAAATGGATTTGTCTTGCAATATGAGTTGCAGAACATCATCTAAAGTGTCGCCGGTAGCATAGGTATCATTGTTTGGACGGGAATCGTCAAACTGACCTCTATAAACTAAGGACATATCTTGGTCATAGACAAAAATATCAGGTGTGCAAGCTGCCCCGTAAGCTTTAGCAGTTTCCTGAGTTTCGTCGTATAAATATGGGAATCTATACCCTAAGTTTTTAGCTATCGCCACCATGTTTTCAGGAGAGTCATCAGGATACTTTTCAGCATCATTTGGGTTGATTGCAATAAACTTTATTCCTGTTTCTAAGTATTTGTTTACCAAAGCAACAAGTGCTTTATTGATGTTTTTAACATAAGGACAATGATTGCAGATAAACATGATGACTGTACCTTTCTCTCCTTTAAGTTCATCCAAATCTTGGAAGACATTTTTACATGGATTAAAGAGAGAAAAATGTGGAGCTTTAGAGCCGAGATCGACCATTTTTGATGCAGTTTCAGCCATGGGATTTACTCCTGATTGTTATGAATAATATTTTGTTCTCAATTTAGCAGAAGAGATGTAAGGAGATTGTTGTTGTTTTAGTGTAAATATCACTAATAGCAGTAGAATGATTGTTGTCAAAATCGAACTTTCGATACCGAACTTACTTATAAAAAACGAATCAAGTAAGAAATTATTAAGTGGATATTCAATAGTAAAAAAGTTTAGGTCAATATTATTGCCACTGATAGCGGAATTAAGAAAGAATTGCTGACTAATATTCCAAAAAAAATGAAATATGGTAGGATATAATATGTTTTCTGTCTTCAGATACAAAACACTTAAAAAAATACCGGCAAGAAATATATTAAGTGCTGCAATTGACTCAATTCCGGGATTAGAAAAATGAGCTAATGAAAAAGCAATTGAAGACAGTAAAATGATGGGTGTTTTATTGTATCTATTAGCTAAAAAACCAAAAATAAAGCCTCGAAATACTAATTCTTCGAAAAAAGACAATATAAGCAGTATAAGCGTCATATCTAAGAAGTAAGAATCAAACTTGAATTGAGGATTTTGTGTAATATCAGCTCCTGCCAAATAAAGCAACCCAAGTAGTAGTATAAAAATCGGAAGTGGTGAAATAACTATGAATACCATCCTGGAAAAAGTAAAAGAATCAAAGCTCAGAAAGAAACTTTTTGCTTCACTTTTGTATATTAAAGGACTAACTAAAAGTCCCGGGATAAAAAGGGATACTGCTACATCGGTATAAATCAATTCAAATATTTGGATAGAATCAATAATAGCATAAAATATAATGGCTAACACAAAGTAAAGTGTTAGCCATAACAATGTATGATAGAGATAAATATATTTATCCTTCATTGCTTATTTTTGTGATATGTTCCTGAATATAGGCTTGCATTTTTTGTTCAACTTCTTCGTGTTGCTCGCCTGTAATCATGTAATTAAGTTGCGGACAATAAGAAGCATATTCAGATTCTGCACGTCTTCGGATTAATATTTCATAATCGAAAGTATTTTGGCTTTTAGAGATTTCAAAACTCATTTTAGTTCCTTATATTTTGTTTTTTGAAATTTGCAAAATAGACTACTAATACTAAAAAAAATTTTCTATTTGAGTAGGTCAAATTTGAATATATCTAAAAATATCAAAAAAGCTTTAAAAATTGAAACGAAAGTTCTAATAAAAAAGCTTTTCTATAAAGCTATTTCTATAATCAGTGATTTTTTCAAAGAGTTGTCTGATAAGAAAAGAACTACTTATGAATTGTTCCATAATTTAGAACTCTTTGAATTAGAATTGATTTCGTTGGACTTTGTTGAATATGATGCTGAGTGGGTCAAAAAAACTTTACAATGTGAAATTAACATTTTTGGAAAAAACATAGCTTTAGAGCTACTCGACGGTAAAACAGCAGAGTTTTGCAAACATCAAAATCAAATATTGTTAAAATACATAAAGAGTGATTTTAAGTATTTTAACTGGGATAAAGACTATATAAGTGGCTATCAATGGGATGGTACTTTATGGCACAAAAAAATAAGATATGGTAACTTTCGAGGTGCAGATATAAAAGTACCTTGGGAAATAGGCAGATTGCAATTTCTTTTGCCGTTAGCAATTCAAAGTACAAAATCTGAAGACTCATCGAAATCTGAAAATATTAAAGAAATAATTTTCTCATTCATTGTGGCAAACCCTCCAAGGTTCGGTACTCAATGGATGACCTCTATGGATATTGCAATTAGAGCAATAAATTTGCTCTTAACTCTCAATGTCCTTTACAGGAGTGCTCAGAATATCTTTGATAAAGAAGAAGAGATGTTGGTACTTAGTTATTTAGTGCAACATGGGCTACATATAGAAAATAATCTTGAGTATAGTCAGGGAATGAGAGGAAATCATTACTTTGCTAATATCATTGGTATATTAGTATGTGCTGTAATGATCAAAAAATACCCGCAAAGAGAAGCAAAAATAGAGGAATACACAAAAGAGTTATTGAAAGAAGTACGTTACCAATTTGGAAATGATGGTGTTAACTTTGAAGCTTCGATACCTTATCACTTCTTTGTCTTTGAGATGTTTGAATTTGCCATGAATCTGCTAAATCAAGCAGAGAAAGAACTAAATCTTAGTTTGGCAAAATCTTATCATGAACTAACGCAACTTTATGCTCAGATTAAATCAGCATCTTCCGGACTGATTTATTTTAATCACATACCTCAGATTGGTGATAATGACGGCGGGTATCTTTATAACACCTTTCCCACAGATGATATATCAGAAATAAAGAACGGAGTACTGAAACGTTTGAATTTTGATAATAATCAAATTGGATATAACTTTTATCAAAATTCAGGAATTTATAGCAACAATCGAGAGCTTTATTATTTTGTTTCCAGATGTGGTAAGATTGGACAAAATGGAAAAGGTGGTCACGATCACAATGACCACACTTCATTTGAATTATACGTTAAAGGTAGGCAGGTAATAGTAGATCCGGGCACATATAATTACACAGCTTATTTTGATGAACGTAATAAATATAGATCTGCTCAATATCATAATATTTTTGCACCATTAAACGAAGAGCAAAACTTATTTGATAACATAAGCAAAGATGATCTGTTTTGGATAAGGGAAGAAAGGACTAAAGGTAAAATAATTCAATCAGATTCGGCAAAATATGTGGCAACTCATGAGGCATACCATGCTGTTTGTATAAGAGATGTCAGATTTGAGGACAAAAAATTGTATTTTAGTGATACTATTGAAAAATCAGGGAACAAGATACTACGTTTGTTTTTTGCTCCCGGACTCGAAATAAAGTATGATGAAGATAGTTTTCTAGTGATCGGTGATAAAACTTTAGCAAGGATAAAGTGTATCAATCAAGGGAGAGTCGTAGAATATGATTACTCAAAATCATACTTCTATAAAGAAAAAGCATTTGCTCTTGAATTTATGACACATGAGAAAAATCTGGAATGGATAATAGAGATTTTGGATTAGTATGAAATTAGCAGGGAACTTAGATAAGATTGCGTGGACCATAATTGACAAAGCCCTATTTGTCTTTTTTGCTGTAGTTGTACTTAAACTGATAATGAGTTCAATTTCGATATCCGATTGGGGAGTTTTCCAACAGCTTATTCAAATTCATACTTTTATATTTGTGATTATAGATGGTTTGGCACTCCAAAGTGTAATTCAATACGGTCAAGATAAAAATACAGCTCCATTTGTAAATACAGTATCGATGGTATTGATTCTAATTATTTCCCTTTTTGCTTCCTTAATAGCTTTTGTTTTCCAAAATCAGATAGCGTGGCTGATGGGCGAAGACAGATATCTAATTATACTTAACTTATTGCCTTTAATGATATTTGCAATGATACCAAGGTTTATGAGTATCAAATTTTTATACAGAGATTTGAATTATAGAAATCTTTTTGTAACTAACCTAAGTTATTTTGGTGTAATTACTTTGATTGTTATATATATAAAATCAAATCAGTTTTCAAATCTAAGTGAAGTATTTGACGACAAAGTCATATTTGACATAGATTCTTTATTTAACATATATTTTTATTCTGCTATAGTAAGCTCAGCTGTCGGTTATATCCTAACAAGACATAGCTGGAAATTCTCTTTGAAAAAATCCATTACGATAAGACAAATTCTCAATTTTAACACCCCAATAGCTTTTAGTTCTGTACTGCATTCTATGCCTAAACTTTTAGATGTTCTAATCATACAGTTTACATTAGGCAAAAATTCAGGAGCAGATGTTGTAGGAATTTATAGTGGTGCTAAAATGTTGATGAGAGGTTTCGAAGATTTAACATCAGCAATTTATGGTATAATTTATCCGTTATCGAGGAAATATATAGCAAGAGGTGAACTGGAAAATGCAAAAGTGCTAATAACAAAGGCAATCTCTTTTATGTTATTGTTTTTTATATTTATATCTTTGATGCTATATACAGGATTGTTTGATGGAATAATAAACTCTATCCTACCTGAAAAATATAAGATTGATTCGGAGCTAATGAATCTACTGGTTGCGTTCAAGATACTTGTAATTGCCGGAATTGCCTTACCGTTTACAACTATTGCCGGTATTATAAATGCAGATGATAAACCAATGGTAGTTGTAAAAATAACTCTAATCTCTGTATTATTATCTGTTATAACTTTTGGCTTGTTTGGTTTCCTGGAAATGACACAGCTTATTCCGCTCGGACTTGTAGCCTTTTATAGCAGTATTGCAATAAGCTATATTTTCTATCTAAGAAAACATTACAATGTGCAGTTACTTCAATATTTCAGAGCAATACCGGATACTTGGCATTATATTAAAAATAAGATATGATTGTAACAATTATTTCTTATTTTAGTCTCTATAATAATACAATTTATAGAGGCTCTCATGAAATATATATACTATTTACTAATATCTGTTTTCTTGCCTACTTTTGCTTTCTCACAAAGTCTTTTTATTCAAAATACTGAGGGATCTACTACTATAGATACGAAGTCTTTTGAATATTACTTACAACGAGATGGAATATCAAGCCACTTCGAAAAGATTTATATTGAGAACAAACCAATAGAAATGATTTTGACTCTTAATACATCTCTTTTTGAAAACACTATTCTGAAGACAAATCACACACATAAATTTCAAATCCCAAAGAATATATATTTGACAGGTAAAGTCAAAAACATAGACAGTTCATTTGTATCCTTATCCGTTTTTCAAGATAAACTTTTTGGATTGATAGAAATAGACAATAACGCATATATCGCTACGGAAATCGAGAACGGAAAATTTGTTTTTACCAAAGTTGACAAAGAAGCAAATATTATCAAAGATTTTTGCAAAAATGAACTACTTCAGGAAAATTTGGAATTCGAAAATGAGATATTGCATTTATACCACACACATGAAAAAGATAAGAGCAATACAGATATTAAACTATCAAATAAAAGGACTATCAAAGTTGCCTTAGAATCAGACTTTGAATTCTTTTCGATTATGGGAAATGACAGTGTTTACGTTGCTGAATATATATTGGGACTTTGGGCAACCGTAAATTCAATATATGAGAGAGATGCCAATGTAAGAGTCTCTGTGCCTTTTCTTAATATTTGGACAGTAGATGATCCTTATCCGGGAAGCAATGCATCAACTCTTTTGAATCAGTTTAAAGACTATTGGAAACAAAATGACCCTTACTCTGATAGATCTGTGGCTTCTTTAATATCAGGGCATATTGGTCAGGGTGGATTGGCATGGGTAGGTCAGCTTTGCAATGAACAATGGGGCTACTCATTTATGACGCTACATGGTAACTATATATATCCACGTAACGATTACTTTTGGGATTTACATGTTACTTCACACGAATTAGGTCACAATGTTGGATTAGTTCATACGCATAACTGCAACTGGGAGCCTCCGATTGATTCTTGTTACGAGGCAGAAAGTGGTAATTGCTTTACTCAGACAGTACCTACTGTTGGAACAATTATGAGCTATTGTCACTTAAAAGCTGGTGCCTCTGTTGATTTACATTTCCATTCAAGGTGTGTACCGATTGTTCAGGCAGCAGTGCAGCAAGCATTGTGTACTCCAATGACAGATACTCCTTCCTTGACGTTGCCAAATAATTACACAACTTGCAATAATACCAGCGTTGAAATAGGAGCTGATGCTACAGGTGGTACGCCGCCTTATAGCTATTTATGGATTAAAGGCAGTAATATACAAAGGTATGACACAAACTTTACTAAAGTTAATCCTCAGAATAATGAAATGTATGTACTTAGAGTAAGAGATGCAAATAACTATGAGGTTTTTGATACTACAATTGTTTATGTAACTCCTGCGCCGGAAGCTAATATAGTCGGTGATGCTGCTGTTTGTGAAGACAAATTGCACTATTATTATACTAAATATGATAATGATTACACTTACAAATGGTATGTAGATGGGGCAGAGGCTTTAAATTCTGATACAATGAATTATATGGAACTTATCTGGTATGAACCGGGCGTAAAAACTCTGAAGGTAGTTGTTAGCCAAAGGGTAGGTGTTTGTGTAGATTCATCAGTTTTTAAAGTAGATGTCTTAGAAATGGGGATAGATTCCATTGCCGGCCCCAAGATAGCTTGTCAATATTCGAGAGTTGATTACTCAACAAGCGATAACGATGAACTTTACTATTTTTGGAAAGTGATGGGAGCTACGAAAAAAACAGCTAATGAAAATAGCTGCAGCATTAGTTTGGACACGTTAGGATTTGCTACAATCAGACTAATTGCTCAACATAAAGTCTCTGGCTGTCTTGATTCCGTTGATTATCATGTTGAAGTCTTACCACAACCTGTAGCAGAAATAATCTGTCCGGATACTTTGTGTGAGTATTCAGAAGTAATTGTAACAACTCCTATGCCTGAATTCGATGTACATAATACATGGAGCATCACAAATGGTAAGATAATACTTCAGAACGATTCTACATTGATTTTTTCTACTTATAGAAAAGGGATTATCAATATTGGACTGAAATCAGAAAATTTCAATGGCAGCTGTATAGATAGTGTTAATAAGGTGATTGACATAATCGAAATCAATGCACCTGAGATACAAGCTCTAAAAGAGACCGTCTGCGTAGGTGAGATTTGTGAATTATATACAGATTTTATTGACATGTACAACTACTATTGGTCTGCTAATTCATCAATAATATTGAATCAGGATAAAGGAGATTGTGATTTAAGATTTTTAGAACCTGGCAAACATCAAGTCAGGTTGATTATTGAACATAAAGATTTTCTATGCCGAGATACTTCTTATTTTGAAATAAATGTTATTCAAGGCCCTGAAGTATCTCAGATAGATGGTGAAAAGACTGTTTGCCGACAATCCATATACATGTATAAAGTCAATATAGATAATACATTGAAATATAAATGGATTGCGACAGACGGCAACTTGATGACAAGTGATGATAAATTCTATGTTGAAGTGGAATGGTATGGACAAAATCCTCGTCTTGAATTGATTGTAGAATCACAATCAACAGGATGTGAATCAACACGTTCACTCAATATTGAATATTATGAAGAAGCTGTTATTGATATACAAGGTTCACAATATATATGCAATTACGATAAAGAATATGAATATGTGATTGTTGCTGACCAAAATCAGCAGTTTTCTATCGAAATTACAGGCGGCAATATAATTAAAGAAGAAGGAAATAAGTTGCTTGTTAAATGGTTAGAATCAAGTATCGAGAAATATCTTATAATAAATACTCAAATCGATGCTAATGGATGTGAATATTCATATCCATTCAAAATAAGTGATAATATTGCAGATAATTACCAAATTGTGGGCGAAGAGACGCTTTGTTATAATTCGCCTTATGAGTATAAGATAGATAACTATAGAAATATAGAAGAAATCTACTGGTTTTACAATGGTAATGAAATTTCTAATAATCTTGATTTGATACTCAATATAAAAGAAGAAGGTACTTTGCAGGCAGATTTGTATTTCTTAGATTCTTGTTTTGTGTCTATTACAAAACAACTTATTATTGAACCAACTTCCGGAGCTTTGAAAATCGTAGGTACTGAAACATCTTGCTTTGAATGCGTCGAAGAATATGTTATTGAATCAGAGCCAAATGCGATTGATTTCAATGTAGAAGTAGAAAATGGAAATGTGATAAAACAAAATAAGAATAAAATTCAAATTCAATGGGAAAATAAAGACTCTGGTAAAATAGTTGTAACTCCTACAGAAAATGGCAAATGTAATATTTCAGATACTTTGATAGTAGCTTTATCGACAGATCCAAATGTTGTGTTTGATATTCCTTCGGTTTTCTGTGTAGGCGATACTTTGATGTTAGAAACCACTAATTTGAACTATTCTGTTTTATGGGATTCAAAATTTGGAATTGTTAAAGATAGAAATTCGCACAAAACCTTCATTTTTTGGTCAAATCCGGGCGAAGATACTGTAAGTTTGATAAAAACCTTAGGAGAAGAATCCTGGACATATAATAAAGCTATAACAATTAAGTCAAAACCGAATAAACCTGACTTTTCAATTGAGCAAGATGAGGCAACTTCTACGGTCTGCAGTATTGATGATAATTCAAATTGTGAGATACAGTGGTATTATAATGGAGAAAAGATTTCCGGAGCTAATCAACTTACCTTACCTTTGACAAAAACAGGTTATTACAGAGTTGAACATATCTCAGAGTATGATTGTAGTGAAATTTCTGATGCAAAATACTTCGAAAAAACGAGTGTAAGCGAAGAGTTACCTTCACAAAGTCAAACAATTATGATTTCTCCAAATCCTACTTCCGGTAGTTTGAATATAGAATCTACAGAAACAATAAGAACTCTTGAAATATTCGATGTCCTTGGTGTTATGTTGATGAAGATTGAGAATAGTGCTGATATTTATCAGAATCAGATTGATTTGAGCAGTTATTCCAGTGGTATTTATTATATTAGCATAAATGATGGAGCCCACAGATTACCGGTTATTATTTCGAAATGATACCAATAAGTATAGAAGATATTAGAGATGAGCGATTAGATGTATATAGAAATATAAGGTCTAATCGTTCTGCATTATTAGTAGAAAACCGCACAATATGCGAAGGTAAAATACTATTAGAGCAAGCACTATTAACCGGTGCGGATATTCAATCTATCTTGCTTTCTAAAGATATGTTTGATATCTTCAGAGAACAATTAAGTACAGAAACTGTAATTTATATTGCAGAAAAAGACATAATAGATGAAGTAGCAGGATACAAACTAAGAAAATCTATATTGTTTGACCTATCATTCAGTTATAGCTTCTTAAAAGAAGACGAGTTACCGGAGCAACTAATATTTCTAAACGGAATAATAAATTTTGAGAATGTAGGTTCGATTATTCGCAATGCAACGGCTTTTGGCTTCAAAGACATTATATTTGATTCGAAAACATGCAGCCCGTTTTATCCTCGTTCGATTGTAGTTTCTCGAGGTAGTGTTTTTCATTCAAAGGTTTATCAATGCAATGATTCCGGTATCGAAACATTACAATTTCTAAAGGATCTTGGGTACAATATTGTATCAATAGAAATAAACAAAGATTCTAAATCTATACTAGAATCTCTTGGCAATCTTAAAAATCGAAACGTAATCGTATTTGGATCAGAGGGTGAAGGAGTAGATCAAACTATATTAGACTTATCTGATAAGGTACTTCATATTCCAATGGATACATCTATAAATTCAATAAATGTAGCGGCTTCGAGTGCAATTGCTTTATTTTTGTTGAGCAAAAGTGTTAATTTCAAACAAAATCTTTTCTAAATCTGCATCACTCAGACCGACACGTTTTGCGTTTTCTAAAAGAGTTCCCCATATTGGAGCACCGCATTTGATGCAGGCAATACCGTATTTCAGAAGCAGTTCGATAGACTGAGGCACAACTTCGATTAAATCTTCAATATAAATATTAGCATCAATTTTGTGATTCATTTTGCACCTTTTTTTTCGTTGGGATTGAAATGATTAGCCCGGTAAAAGCTCCATATAATGTACTAATATACCACGTTGACGTAATAGGGCATGAACCTGAATTACAACCTATAAAGTAATAATAGGAGTAGCCCAACACCGCACCAACTGCAATACCTAAGATCATTTTTATGTATGTTTTCATTTTTTGCCTATTTATACTTTAGACCATTGAAGTGCTATTGAATGATAAAATTGCTAATCAATAAAATTTCAAATCTTACAAAAGGGCTGAAAAAGTATCCAGCCCTTTTAAAGTCATTTAATTTACCGGCTTTTCTACACCAAGAACTTCTTTAATCGCCTGTTCAAATCCTTCTTTAGGAAGAGCTCCAACAGACATTTGTGGTTTATCGTTTAAAGGTACAAACAGCACTGAAGGTATAGAACGTATCCCGAATACAGAAGCAAGTTCCTGCTCTTTTTCAGTATCGATTTTGTAAATATCCACTTTGCCGTCATATTCTTTAGACAATTCGTCCATGATAGGAGCAATCATTTTGCACGGACCACACCAATCTGCATAGAAATCGATAATACAAGGTTTATCGCCTTGAAATTCCCATTCTTTTTTATTTTCGTAATCGAAAACCTTTGAGAGAAAAGTCTCTTTTGTTAAAAATTCCATTGTAACTCCAAAATATAAGTTCATAATTTCTACTAAAGACGCAATATAAAGATAATATTGCTTGCAAGCAATATATTTATTTTTTGCATTTACGAAACTAATTGAAGATAGTATCGTATATAAGAAGTTTTAGATTTCATCATTATAAAGGTACATTTATGTCTATTATTGTAAATAATGCAAAAAAAATAGTTGCAATTGCAGCTTTAAGTTTTGCAGTAATGACCGGCTGTACAGAAAAAAAATTTGATTCTGTGCAAAACAATAATGCTATAGATCCGGCTAATATGGATTTAAGCGTTAAACCTACTGAAGATTTTTATCAGTATGTAAATGGTATGTGGTTAAAAAACAATCCAATACCGAAAGAAGAAAGCAGATGGTCTGCATTTAATGTTTTGAACGAACAGCTAAATGACAACATCAAAGAAGTAATGGAAGCTGCTGCTGCAAAATCATCAAAAAAAGGAACAGTTGAGCAGCAGATAGGTGATTTCTATAAATCCGGAATGGATTTGAAAAAAATCAATTCTTTAAAAGCTGAACCAATTAGACCTTATCTGAACATGATTGATTCGCTTACATCTTCTGATGAGATAATACCAATGATGGCGAAATTGCATTCTATGGGTGTGTCATCAGGTTTTGGTGTTTGGGCTATGCAGGATGATAAGAATTCTGACATGGTAATTCTGAATCTGTTCCAATCCGGATTAGGCTTACCTGATAGAGATTATTACACAGAGAAAAATCCAAGATTTGACGAGATACGCAAAGAGTATGTTAATTTTATAAATAACACTCTGATGTTATTTGGTCATACGAAAGAAGAAGCAAATAAACTTGCTCAGACAATAATGCAATTTGAAACAAGACTTGCAAATGCTTCAATGACTATGAACGAGCAACGCAATCCTGATAATGTATATAATCCATTTACGTTGGATCTAATGACTTCAACTTATCCTAATATTGCTTGGAATGCCTATTTCAGTATGATAGGAACAAGTGCTTTAGATAAAATCAATATTCTTCAGCCAAAATTTATTGCTGAAATAAACAATATGGTAAAAGATACTGAAGTTGAAACATGGAAGACTTATCTGAAATGGAATATTTCAAGAGAAAGCATGGATTACTTGTCTGAAGATTTGGTACAAGCAAAATTTGATTTTTATGGCAAAGTCTTATCAGGCACTCCAGAAATGAAACCAAGATGGAAACGCGTCTTGAATAACGTAAACGGATTGTTGGGTGAAGCAGTAGGTAAAATATACGTTGACAAACATTTCCCTGCAGAAGCTAAAACAAGAATGTTGAAATTGGTCGATAATTTGAAATTAGCTTTTAAAGACAGAATTTCAAAACTTTCTTGGATGTCTGAAGAAACTAAGAAAAATGCACTTGCTAAATTGGAAGTGATGAATACAAAAATTGGTTATCCTGATAAATGGTTGGATTACTCTTCAATAGACATTACTGATAATTATTTCCAGAACGTTATGAACGCATCAGCTTTCTTAGTAAAACATAACTTAAGCAAAGCAGGAAAAGGAGTAGATAGAGACGAATGGCACATGACCCCTCAAACTATAAATGCCTATTACAGCCCTAATATGAATGAAATAGTTTTCCCTGCAGCAATTTTACAACCTCCGTTTTTCAATCTTGAGGCTGATGATGCTGTTAATTATGGTGCAATTGGTGTAGTTATAGGTCACGAAATGACACACGGATTTGATGATCAAGGTTGTAAATATGATCTTAAAGGTAATTTACAAAACTGGTGGACTGATCAAGATTCTAAATCATTTGAAAGCAAAACAGCAATCTTAATCGATCAATTTGCTGCTTATAATCCGATTGGAGATATGCACATTGACGGTAAAATGACTTTGGGTGAAAACATTGCAGATAATGGCGGTTTGACTCTTGCAATCGAAGCATACAAAAGAACTGACGAATGGACACAAAACGAAAAAATCCAAGGATTTACACCTATTCAGAGATTCTTCTTATCTTATGGTCAGATTTGGAGAAATAACATACGCGACGAAGAATTGATGAAACGTGTTAAAGAAGATGTACACTCACCGGGCAAATATAGAGTTAATGGTGGGGTTGTAAACATTCCTGAATTCTACGAAGCATTTAGTGTTAAAGAAGGCGATAAAATGTATCTGGCTCCGGAAAAAAGAGCAAGTATTTGGTAAAATAGCCAAATCAGACAGAAGAATATCTTAAAAAAAAGCGTCCTTGTATTTTTTATGAAATACAGGGACGTTTTTTCATGTTTGATAGAGTCTTGCTATAAATAATAGGAAATTTGAAATCGAATAAAATATTCGCTTTGCGAAATTAATTTACATCTTCCATTGGCAAAAATATAGTAAAAGTTGTACCCTCGCCAAATGTTGATTCGACTCTAATAGATCCACCATTCATTTCTACAAAATCTTTACAAAGCAGCAATCCTAATCCGGTACCTGATTCGGCATTAGTGCCTTTGGTAGAATGATGTATATCTATTCTAAACAATTTATCGATGTCCTCAGGCTTCATACCAACACCACTATCGGATATTGATAATTTCAAATTTGAATTTTCTTGTTCCGCTGCAACAACTACGCTTGATTGAGCAAATGAAAACTTAATAGCATTGGAAATTAGGTTTCGAAGAACAGTTTTGAGCATATTCTTATCAAAAAAGACTACGTGTTTAGCCTCTAAGTTATTGATAATTTTTACTGACTTTTCTTCAGCATTTACATTTTGCAGTCCAATTACATTGTCTAAAACATCGTTAATTTCGAAGTATTCTGCAGCTACATTTATTTTGTTTGATTGAGCCCGAGCCCAGTTCAGTAAATTTTCTAACAAGTTGGAAAGGTGAAGTCCTGCTTTGTTGATACTGTTTATGAGATCTACAAGCTGTTCACCAGTCATTGACTTAAATCTATTTAAAAGAAGATCAGAAGATAAAACAATGGCGTGGAGAGGATTTTTCAAATCATGAGCAATTATAGAGAAGAACTTATCCTTAGTTATATTAGCTTCAATAAGGCCTTTTTCTTTTTCTTGCAAATCGGACATAGCTTCTTCGAGCTGTTTATGCTGTTGGTTGATTTTCTCATTTTTTGATTGTAGTTCTTCATTCGCTTTCTTTTTGTTGATATATTTCGAATAAATAAAGAAAATCATAAGTAAAAACATCACAGCCAAAGCAATGAAAGAGTTTCTTTGGATTACATTTTTTTGTTCTAGTAATCGACTTTCCTGCTCTTTTTTATTTGCTTGATATTTAATTTCAAGTTCTGCAATTGTTTTGTTCATTTTTTGATCTGACAGGGAATCATTTAGTTCAACGTAAAGGCGATAGTTGTCTAAAGCAAGTTTATATTCCTCTTTTTGATAGTATAGCTCGTAAAACAATTTGTATATGCCAAGTAATTGCATTGGGTTTTTTGTTTCTAAAGCTATATAGTTTGCTTGCTGAGCATATTCAAAAGATTCTTTCAACATATTTTTTTTGAGATAGATTTCAGCAATAGTAGTAAGAGGGAAAAAAAGATTATCATCTTTTGCTGCAATTTTTTGATCTAAAGCTAAGCGGCAGTATTTAATTGCATTATCAAAATCACCAATTTCTTTATAAGATACACCAAGGTTATTATACAAGATACTCAGGTTTATATCTAATTTGTTATTTTGAATCAAAGAAAGTGCTTTTTGATAATATACAATTGAAGAGTCAACTTTGCTTTCTTTGTTGTAAATATTTGCCATATTGTTGTAAGCTTTAACCTGAGATAACAGGTCGTTTTGAGCAATTGCAATCTCAAGTGCAAGAAGTATATGTGATTTTGCCTTTTCGTATTGATAATCGAGAGTATATATTTGCGAGATTTTAAAATGGAAACTTTCGATATCTTCCGTATTTCCTGTTTCTTCTTTTAACTTAAGCTCTAAAAGCGAATATTTAATAGATTCCGAGAAATCATTTTTTCTTTGGTAAGCTTTGGACAAATCATGATACAAACCAATCCTCAATAAAATATCAGAGTCTTTTCCAATTTTTTGTAGTAGAGCATGGCGGTTAGATATAGCTTTATCTATGGAGTCTTGCGAGTAGTAAATTGTAAACAGTTTGTTATAAACTGTAACTAATATATCTTGGCTAATTACAGTATTGAGCACTTTTTCAACCTCAAGAATAGTAGATTGAGCTGCATCTGGTTTACCTGAGAGCAAGTAAATAGCAGCAATATTTGATTTTACAAGTACTGAAAACTCAGGCATATTTGAATGCTCGGCTTGCTCGAATGCTTTTTGGTAAAATTCAAGAGAAAGATTATAATTTTTGTCGTATTGGTACAAGCGAGCAATATTATTATAAGCTATAGCTGTTTGATATTTATTCCCCTGACTTGTGGCTAATTTTATCGCTTGTTGAGAATAATCTATACTCTTTTGGCTATTTACAAACAAATACTTCTCAGCAGCCAAATTTAGCAATACAACTTTATCTTTGGTATTTGCCAATTGTAACTGTTTTTCTAACAGTTGAAGAGAATCTAACGCATTGGTATTATATGTAGTTATATATAATAGGCACAATAGGGTAAGTAGAAATAGTTTCATATTATTTATAATAATGAAGTAAATGGCACAATAATCGTTTAAAATAAGTCAATATCAGAATTATCTTTAGTCTTTTACTCTAAAGATTAACAAATATATAAAATTATCTGATATAATAAGAAAGGATTTCTCTCTCTCTACATCATTATTATAATCAAGGAGGATTTATGGAATTATTCGTTGCCATTATATGGTATTTGAACTTGATGGCACCTAACACTGCTTATACTACGGCTCAGGTACAGTCAGTAGTAAATAACAATCCTGAAGTTGTTACAATAGCTAACGACCAAACTAAGTCTGCTGATATTTGGAGACAATTTGATGCAGGATGGGAAATAGAAGTCCAAGGCGACATTTTAGAATGGTGGGAAGAAGACACTTCTTGCTCATATTCATTGATGGGTGATCGATTGCCACAGGAAAATGAAATCAGTGGAAAAACAGTTGGCAGTGGAGATACTAAGGAAGAAGAGAAAAAAGAAGAAACACCAAAAGAACCTGAAAAGAAAGAAGAACCAAAGAAATAAGTATGAAAACTGTAATTAAGCTATTCCTTCAATTAGTTAGAACAAAACCACTTGCTTAATTACTTTGGCATGAGAAAGGGGAAGTATTAAATTACTTCCCCTTAATAATAACCAAAACTGCTACCAGAAATATTAGATCCAACCTGTTAGAATTCCAAATTTATGCCTATACTTGGTAAAATACCAAGAGATGATTCTTTCAATTCTTGTTTGTTTTCTCTAAAATTCCAATCTATACCTGAAACATTTTTACGATTGTAAACATTTTGAATGTCGACATATGTAATCAGAGCTAATGAGCTAAAAGTCCAACGTCTGTCTATTCTCATATCTAAAGAATGGAAAACAGGCAATCGTTCGCCTTCATTATAGTTAGCGTAATCAATTTTGCCTTCGGACGTAAAATTAGTCGTAGGCACTCCGGTTGCAAGTCGGAATTTACCACTAAGCTCCCAATCAGGATTTATTCTCCATCCGAGTGCAAGATTCGCTATAAATCTACTATCGTATTTGCTAGCTCTGTAGATGCCATCAAGTGATTTGAATTCCGATTTTTGAAGAGAAAGACTTAATAGTCCATAGACCGGAATTTCGCTTAATTTTTTTTGTATAAATAATTCAATACCATAAGCTCGACCTTTACCATCGTT
Source organism: Kapaibacterium sp. (SeqCode) (assembly GCA_963664875.1). Taxonomy (GTDB): domain Bacteria; phylum Bacteroidota; class Ignavibacteria; order Kapaibacteriales; family UBA2268; genus JBFHIJ01. The sequence continues at coordinate 411,467 of OY761611.1, forward strand.
ATTTAAAGGCTCTAATCCAAACGGTATGTCTAAGCTTATGTCATCAAATCCTCCGGGAGCTAAAACAGACTGTGGTCTATATAGCCTTGCAGGATAATTTGAGTATAATTTACCGTAAATTTCTACATGCACTTTCAAATCTTCCATAGGAGTATGTTCGTAAGCTAAAACAATCTGATCTGCCTGAATCGGATTTAGATTTTGATTCACATCACCTATAAGCCAAATGTAAGAAGGAGATTGATAATATCTACCTGCACTCAATACCATTGTTGATTTTGGATTGATAAAATAACTAAAAGAAGCACGGGGTGAAATAAAAACGTTATCTTTTGTATAGTTGAAATAATCCATACGAAGACCGAATGAAAGTCTATGAGCACCCAGTTTTGCATTCAAATTTGCATAAGTAGCATTTTTGAGAGTATTAAAAGTGGTGTCAACATTTAATGGTTGTTGCATTCCAGCATTATCAGTTCTGATGTATCCCGGAATAAGAACATTATAGCTTTGGTTCAAACCATATTTGGTTTGATTTCCAAAAGCAAAGTCAAACTGTTCGTTTAGTTTTAAATCAACATCACCTTTGAAAATCATTTCTGATTCTTGCGAATCGTTTCTGAAGATTTCTACAAGATTAGAATCATTTTGGAATGTAAGGAAATCAACAAAGGACTGCCCGATTGTAACAGTAGAAAAACCATTTTCAAACAAGTGTTTCCAAGTCAGCCCTGAAAAAAACTGAACCTGTTCTGGGACAGCAACTCGTGAATTATCATATCTGTCATCTAACTCTTCATTATTAAGTTTCACATCATTCAAGGCAGAAATAGCTACAAAAGATATAGAATTTTTAGAGTCTAATCTATAATTTATTTTTCCCTGAAAATCCCAATACTGTGGTATAAAAGAAAAGCCGGCTGCATCAAATATAAAATCCAGATAACTTCTTCTGACACTAAATAAATATGAGCCTTGGTCGCTGATAGGGCCTTCGAGATTTAGTCCAAACCCTGTTGCCGAAAGATTTACTTTTCCGCCAAATGCCTCTTCGTTACCATTTCTGAGAGTAATGTTTGTAATTGATGCAGTTTTATCACCATATTTAACACCGAAACCTCCGGAAGAAAAGTCAACATTATCGACAAAGTCAATATTGATAATGGAAAGAGGTCCACCTGTTGAGCCTTGAGAACCAAAATGGTTAATATTTTGAACTTCAATACCATCAACTACAAAAAGATTTTCAAAAGGGGCACCACCTCTGACAATCAAATCGTTTCTTCCTGCTGAAGTTACATTGACACCCGGCAATAGAGCAGTCGCCCTTACTACATCTTCCTGTACACCGGGAGCTCTTCGTATATCTTCACTATTTAGAGACTGTGTACTGGTGGATGATTCTATTCTTTTATTAAAATAACTAGCCCGTACTTCAATCTTTTCAGTTTGCGACACTCTGTCAACTAATTCTATTTCGATAAAGACAGGTTTTACTCCGCTAACATATATGTCTGATTTTACAAATTTTTGGTACGCTACATTTGTGAATTGAACAGCCTGCATACCGACAGGCACATTTTTGATTTCAAATTTCCCTTCACGATTACTAATTGCTCCTAATTGAGTGCCAACAAGACGAACTGTTACCCCTGGTATAGGGCTTTTAGTCGAAGAGCTGTATATCTTTCCTGTAATAGAACCGAGATTCTCAGCATTTGAAAAGGAAATAAATAATAAAAATAGGAGTATTGAGAAAAATGATAATTTCATGATAGTAGTTCCGAATTAGTTTATACAATATGCATTAAACGTTAGATTAATTAACCTATTGCATAAAATATTATTCTCATTACCACGCATTATAACTAAGTATATATAGGAATTCTTGATATGAACAGACGAAATTTTATTTCTTTGAATTTTGACGAAAAAAATGATAATTCTCAATTATTAGAAGCAAAAACAAGCAAACTAACTAAAAGTGAATCTTATCATTTACTTCGTCGTTTGGGGTTCGCACCGACAACTGATTTGGTTGATGCGTTGGTTGACAAGCTACCGGAAGAGGCAATCAATATGATTTTGCCAACTGATACTGCTGAAGCAATACCTGATGGTGTAATTGATAAATGGATAGATACGCCTGACGTTGATCCTCTAAAAGAGGGAACTGTGGAGCTGCGTTCTCAAGCAGAAGACAGGCTCAAAGGAAGATATTCAGAATTTGGAGAATGGTGGCTTGACCTAATGAGGCTTGAATCAAATGGTTTGCGAGAAAAGATAACTTTGTTTTGGAGTACTGTTTGGACTATAGAGTTTACATTTGACACTCTTTCTCTTATCCCGCCACCACTTATTTACAGGAACAATCAGACCTTAAGGAAGTATAGACTTTCAGATTACAAGACAATAACCGAAGAAATGATATTAGATGGTGCAATGTTGCTTTATCAGTCGTTGAATTACAGTACAAAAGAAGCTCCAAATGAAAACTTTATGCGAGAGCTGATGGAACTCTTTACAATGGGTGTCGGTAATTACTCTGAGGGTGACATACGTGAAGGCTCAAGAGCATTAACAGGTTGGAGAACTGCTGCTTACGCACAGGAACCTCATCCGAACGGGTATCATCAGACATATTTTGACCGTGACAGTCACGATACAGAAGCAAAAACAATAATGAATGTCGCAATTCCTGCAATAGATGATGCTTCCAATAACGAGTTTCAGGTTAGAGAGAAGGAAGTCAGAGGTTTAGTTAATATACTTTTTGATAAACGAGGTTTAGCTATAGGTAAATTTGTTGCCGAAAAAATGTATAAATACTTCGTTTATTCCAATCCGGGTAAAGTCGATAATGACTTTATTTTAGAGCTTGCCGAAGTCTTTGTAAACAGTAATTTTAGTACCTTAGAAATGCTCAAAACGATTCTAAAAAGTAAGATATTTTATTCGACTGACTTAGTCGGAGCTCAAATCAAAACTCCACCTGAATATATTGTCGGATTAGAAAGATTGCTTAATATTAACTATAGCAAAGCAAGAGAAGCAGTATTTGAATTAGAGCAAATATTATATGATCCACCTAACGTTGGCAGTTGGGCAGGATATCGAACATGGGTTTCTACTAAGACTTTTCCTTTGAGAGTAAAACATGGTTTGGCTATGTTAAATGCTAAGTCTGACAATGAGTTGATGGAGATAATCAAAAGCTTTGATGGTTTTGCAGATGTGGATATGTTAATAGAAGAATTCTTGATGCATTGGCTTCCTGTAGAAATAACACAAGAACGAAAAGATGTTTATCTGAACCTTTTACTCGACGGAATAGAAAAAGCTGACTGGGCAGAAGCAATCAACAATAATGCTGTTGCAAACGGAATACGTGCCTTGATTACGGCAATCATTAAATCACCAGATTTTCAATTGACTTAAGGAAGAACGTTATGAAAAGAAGAGATTTTGTAAAATCCGGTGTGGCATTAGGAGCTGGCTCAGTTATAGCACCATACATTTTGAAGGGCAAAAGCTTATATAAAACTATAGATAATAACGAAATCCTAAATGATGACGATGATTCAATTATCGTGATTTTAGAGCTTTTTGGCGGCAATGATGGGTTGAATACTATTATTCCGTTTGATCAGGAAGACAAATATGTGAATTTACGACCAACTTTGGCTGTTCCGAAAGAAAAAGCGACTCAGTTCGGCTCATCTGATTTATGGTTCAATAACGCACTTATCCAAGATATTCATAAAGATGGATTTTTGAGCCTTATGGATAACGGACAGTTAGCTGTGGTACAAGGCATTGGATACAATTACCCTAATCTGTCACACTTCCAATCGAGAGATATATGGCATTCAGGTATTACTCCTGTTTCCGAAGATGATTATCCAAAACTTTTGGAAGGTTGGCTTGGAAGATATTTTGCCTCAAAATTAGACAACTTTCCTCTTGAAATTCCCGAACATCCTTTGGCTATTCAGATCGACGGCACTGTTTCAATGTTGCTAAACAGCAATAAAGGTTTTATGGGTATCGCTTTAGAGAATCCCGAGTCTTTTTATGAAAGTGGAAATGGTCTTGCTTCCTCTTTACCAAAATATCAGACTCCAACACGCAAATATGAGGATGAATTCAACTATGTTCATGTTATCGCACAGCAGTCAGAAGATTATGCAAAAGCTGTGAAAGAGGCATGGGATCAAGGTAAAGATAAAATCAAAGTAGAATATACAGAAACCAGTGATTTGTCACAAAAATTTAAAATCATTTCTGCCTTGATCGCCGGCGGTTTGAAAACAAAGGTATATTTTGTAAGACTTTCAAATTTTGATTCGCATGCGAAGCAGGCAGATGGTGATGGATATGGTCAGCATTGGACATTATTGCAAAAAATGGCGGGTGCTATCTCTGAATTTTTAGACGATGCAAAACAAATAGGATACGCTGAGAGAGTGGTAGGTATGACTATTTCAGAATTTGGGAGGAGGCCGTTTGAAAATGGCTCAAGTGGTACTGATCACGGAGGTGGCTCCATGCAATTTGTATTTGCCGGAAGTGATAAGTATATAAATGGTGGCTACTACAAAGAACAAGGGGCACCAAGTCTTACAGATTTTGACCAATATGGTAATATTTTGAAAAACTATGACTTTAGGCGTGTCTATGTGGATATGCTTGAAACTTGGTTCAAAGCTTCAAAAGAAGAAACACAAGCTGTTTTTGGTGAACAAATAACTTCTCTAAATATTCTGAATCCAAGAGCTACATCAGTCAGCGATTCTTTAGTTATTTCAGATAATATGCCTTTTAACATATCACCAAATCCTACAATCAAAGAAGCTGCGATATCTTTCGAATTGAAATCGGCTGATTTTGTAAGTATCGATTTATACAGTGTTTTAGGAAATCGAATTTCTATGATTTACCAGGGGAATACCAATCCGGGTAGATACAGTATATCTGTAGGAGAAAACTTAGCTCCAGGCTCATATCTTGTAAACTTAAGAACAAAAAACAGAAGTTATACACAAAGATTTATAGTGATAAAATAAATGAGAGGACTGTTATACATATTGTTTCTATTGCTGCTCTTCGTAAATTTATCGGCTTACGAAGAGTGTGATTCTATAAGAACCTGTACCCAAAATGCAATAACTTTCGAAGTTACTTCAGGAAAGGGTGCACATTATTTGGAAGTTCAAAATACAGAATCAATAGAAGCAATAGTTGATAGTATGACAGTCGATTTTTGGCTGAAGGCAGAAGAACAACCTGACAAAAATCAGTTCATTGCCGGAATATGGGGGCCGGGAGACGACTATAATGATGTTTGGTCAATTTATATCGACAGGCAAAACAGACTAACATTTCAGATAAACGGAGAAAATAGTAACAAGGGCTATACAGATAACACTTTTTGCTCTTTAGATTACAATCCTTTCTTCGGTGATTGGCAGCATATCTATGCAATATTTGACGGAAGTACTTCCAAAGTTTTACTATATGTAAATGGAGAACTGTTAGCTTCCGGTATTAACGCGGAATATCCTGTCAAAAGACTAAGGAAACGTGCAAATGAAGAACTAAATATGCAAATTGGCTCTACAAACGCAGTTTCTGATGATTTGAATTTGAATAGAACTCTTCTTGGGCAGATTGATGAATTCAGGCTTTGGAATAAGATATTTGACGAAGACAGAATGTTTTGTCAAAAAGATGAATCTTTAGAGGGTAATGAAAAAGGACTCGTTTTATATCATCGATATAATGAAACTCCCGATAATTACATAATATGCGATGCTACCGGTAACGGCAATTTCGGAATGGCTAGGAGTGGAGCGTCTTGTACACCATCTCAAAGATATTATCAAAACACTCTTATAGTCACCTCATTGGGACAAGAGTTGCCCTTAAAAGATACTATAGTTTGTGATGAAGAAAAGACATACTCTTTTGAAGTTCATAACATTTCGCAATGTCCAAAATCTGTAACCGTCAGGATTAGAGGAGACTACCCTAATAAGTACACTATTTCACCGCTTAGCAAATTCAATTTAGAGCCTGATGAAAAAATGCAGTTTTCTGTAAATTTGCAAGCTGATTTTGTTGGGAAAATCAGATCTGTGTTAGATGTTTATAACGGAAACAGATGCAGGGATTGGAATAGTTATTACATGGATATTACACGTTTAACCGAATTTTCTTATAGTACTGATACGATTGGATTTAATGTTCTAAAAGCTAATTGCTTAGAAGTCAGGGAAGATATTCGGAGTGTTACAATCTGCAACAACAGCAACGCGATAGGAGCAGGGAGGACTGTACAAATAGAAAATATGTCAGTAAATAACCCAGAAGCATTTCAGATATTATTGCCTAAACCTTTGCCTATCCAATTAAGTCCCGGAGAATGTATAGATATTCCGGTCAAATTTAACAATCTTGACTTTGCCGGAGATTTTTACGATACACTTAAAATAGAAACCGATGATAAATGCGATACTACTCGCAAAATTGAATTAGAAGGTCACATCATTGAAGTTTTCAAGCTAACAGATGAAAGCGGTAATAACGAAATAACTAAATTTGATTTTGGGACTGAATGTATAGATTACATAACGCCTGCTGAATCATATATTTGGCAAAACCTGACTAAAGACAATCCTTACATAGAGGAAGAAGATATCTACATAGATACCATAATTGTACCGGAACATTTTATAAGTAAAAATTTTGACTTCCCTGTAAATATAGATACTTATGACGGCCATTATATACACTATTTCAGGTTTTTGCCTACAGCACAAGGCAATTTTGTAGATAGTGTTATTTTTATCATCAAATCCGGTGAATGCACTATTGAAAAGAAGGTTGAAGTTTCAGGGAAAGGTTACTACGCCAATCTTCAATTTGATGATGCTATGGTAGATTTTGGAGATGTAATTATTGGGCAAGAGAAAACTATAGATATTCCGATTACAAATCTAAGTGATGAGCCTGTCAATTTGCTTGCATATCTCAAATATGGTTCCGGTTTTTACTTTGCTTCCGGACAGGATTTGAATCTTGCTCCAAATCAAACTAAGAAAGTAAGTATAATTTTTAGACCTATAGTTGATTCTACTTATACTGATGAGCTTTGTTATTTAGAAAAAAGATGCTATGAGTCAGATTGTATTACATTGAACGGAAAAGGTATTTATCAGATATTTTCTTACGAACCAAATATTCTTTTGTTCGATAAAGTTCTTGCCTGTGACTCAAAAATTGACTCTATTCAAATAGCAAATACAGGTAGTAGTCCAATAGTGCTTTCAAATTTTATAATCGATGATCAGAGTAATAAATATACTTATCTTGATAATAATACTTTGTTGCCTACTGCACTACCAAATATTATAAATTTTGCTCCCGGTAACAAGCTCACATTCGTTTTTTCTTATGCTCCTGATGATATTACTATGGACAGAGCAGATAGAGCGTTCCTGCGTTTTGTAGATGATAAAAATCAAGACTGGCATTTGAAATTGTTTGCAACTTCGGTCAATCCCAAAATTTATATAACAGAGGAAACTAAGTACGGAATTATCGAAGTTAGCGATAGTAAAAGAGATACATTAGTTATTGAGAATATTTCGCAATCAATAATTGCATTAGATAGCTTGTCCGTTTCGGATGGATTCGAGATTGTCTATCCCAATCCTACAAATTTTAGTCAGGATTTGAATCCCGGCGATACTATTATGTTGATTGTTGATTTCGTTCCGACTGTGCCAAAATACTACGAAGGAATTGTTTATGTTGGAGCCAATTCCCCTTGTGTTTCTTATGCAGAAGGTAAATTAACAGGAAATGCTATAATCGTTCCATTAGAAGTACCAATATCTACCATTAGTTATGGATATATTAAGTCATGTGATTGTGAAGAACGCAATATTACATTGATAAATGCTTCGAACACTTTTCCTATGGTCATAGATTCAGTTTGGATTGATGATTTTAATGCTTCGAATCCATATCCGGAATTTTTTACATGGACTTCTTCTTTTTACAAAGCTAATGGAGAAGTTCTTCCATACGAAATACCTGCTGGTCAGTTTGATACTCTGGTTGTTTCATATTGTCCCGGTAATCCATCTAAACGTGAATTTATAAATAATGATGCAACTTTGCATTTAACCTCTCACGGACAATCTTGGGAAAGAAATTTTGATGTTTATTTATCAGGGAAACGGAATTTGACATTTGAGGCAGATCCAACTTATGTTGCATTTCCTCCGACAAGGGTAGATACCTTAGCCCCATCGAGATATGTTAATATTACTATCCCGGAAATAGCTGTAAACCCGGAACAAATGCCATTGAAGATTGATTCTATATCTTTTAGCCCTGCAGAAAGAGTTTTTTCTGCAATCGATTATAGAACAGGTTTAGATAAAAATATTACTCTTGCCTTAGGGGATACTTTACCTTTGCAGATAGACTTCAAGCCGCGTGCTGTTAGAGAGTATTATGCAAAGATGATTTTGCACTTTTCTGAACCGTGTCCTGAGTTAGACTCTACAATTGAGCTATATGGTTCTGCGTTTGCCCCTGCTTATGCTCTTAATTTTAGATTCGATACGTTAGATATAGAATTAGATACATTTAAAATGATAAGCTGCGATACTCTTTCAGTGCCAATTTATTCATCTCGTGAGATTCCGGCAGAGATAGTAGATATTGGCATTAAAATAATCTACGACACGGACAAGTTAGATTTGATAGGAGCAGATTCTTATTATTTGACAAAATCCTGTTTCAGTTATTCTCCATCTATATCAATCAAAGATTCTTCTGCTGATGGGAAAGCACTTTTGCTGAAAAATTTCTGCGGGGTTGACTCTCTAAAGCCATTATGTCATGCAAAATTTGTATCAAAACTTCAGATGCGAGATACTTTACTCATAAAAATGGACTCATTAACTTTTGACACTGAAGAAGTGATACTTTACGACATTATTGCAACTAATGATAGTGCGATGGTAGTAATTTTAGAACCTGACTTTAGGGTTTCTCAGCCCATCACATACGATAGTGTTCAGATATTAGATTGTGTAACTCGTACATTTGAAATTGTGAACTCCGGAGATATACCTATAAGTCTATCTTCAATACTGAATTTACCCACTGATGTACTGATTGTAAATTCAGTCCCGGCTCTTGATGTAATGTTTGATGTTGGCGACACTGCTTTTATTGAGATAGAGTATTGCCCTCAATCTAAAGATACAATCGATACTGAAGTCTATCCTTTCAGCAATGATCCGTGCCAAATAAGTGATACCAGCTTTATCTCAGGATATGGTTTTGCACCTGATTTACCTCTAGCTTTTAAATTTGATTTATCGGTTTTAGTACCTGAATTTAGCGGAACTATTGGGGAAAGACTCACCATACCTGTTTTTTTAGATACAAATCTTTCAACTATTCTAAAAGGTAAGGAACATTGGCTGCGTGATTTACAATTTGATTTACGAATTACTTACAATCCACGAGCTTTGCAGTATATCGGACTTGTAGATTCCAAAATTGACTTCTCAGAAACAGATTATCAACCGGGAAATATTGTCCTTAAAGCTAATAATATTGATAGTTTAAGCAAGGGACAATTATTCAACTTGATTTTTGAGGCAACTGTTCCTGATGTAATTTCTTCCGATTTGCAAGTAGAAGTTAGCAATTTAGATTCTCAAGAATTGATGTTCCTTGATTTATATCCAAGCGGAGGAAAGGGGATTTACAATAGTGATGGAAAGTGTTTTATATCTTATTTCAAATTCGAGTCTTCCGAAACACAATTATTTGGCAACTATCCTAATCCATGGTCAGAAAAAACAACTGTCCGCTTCAAATTGGGTGAAAAAGTGCCGGTTAGTTTAGACTTATATTCTTACACAGGCGAAAAAATAGAAACCCTGATTGATAGTAATTATCCATTTGAAAGGGGAGAATATAGTATAGAATTATTATCCGGAAATTTGAAATCCGGTTTGTATTATTTGACATTCAAAGCCGGCATTTATACTGAAAATATTTCTATTATGCTTGTTAAGTAAATTAATTATTTATCAATAGGATTAGCAACTTCTATAAGGACTGTCCTGCAGTAGAAACGCCCCTCCGGTGTTTTGATATCAAATTTGATATTATCAGAACCTAAACCCAAACATGATTTGATTTGTGATTCTGTTGTGTATTTTTGAACAATTTTGCGAACAGCATCAGCACGTCTTTGAGATAATTCCTGATTGTATTCATAACCACCCAGTAAATCCGTTGATCCTGTTATGTCAATCTCAGCATTATTCGAAATTTGAGAGCTTAGAAATGAATCTAAATATTCTTGATTTGTTTCATTTATCTTATCGCTATCGAAATCAAAAACTATAAGATTCAATCTAGCCAATTCGAAATCATTTTGCTTAAGAGTTACAGGTAATACAAAAGTTGTGTCGTAAATATTCGAAAGTCTGTCACGCGTCAAAACCCTGATTGAATATTGCCCGTAAGAAGACAATAAACTACTTACATCTGAGATGTAATGGATGAATTTACTTTGCACTTTGTTTGAACTGTTCGAATAGATTAGATTCTTTCCATTATAGAGCTCTACTTCAATATTTTTGGCTGCATCTGAATTTTCAATTTCTAATTCAAAGTAAAGATCCTTTGACTTTAGCAGTACTTCAGAATATTGTTCATGTATTACAGGTCGGAAAAGTGATTGATTGTTAGATAGTAATTCTACTCTTCTGTTTTCAGCATATCCTTCGGAATATTCAGTACTAGAAATTTTGTCCGGCAATTGCTGATATTTTGTAATTATTTGTTTAGGGTTGATGTTCCATCTTTGGATAAGATAATTTTTAACAGACATAGCTCGATTTCTCGCTAATTCAATTTTATCCGTCGAGTCGATGACTTCTCTGCCATCTGTTACGCCTTTTATTATCAATGTGTTAGAGGTGTCTTTTGATAGTCTGTCGCCTATAATGTTGAGTAATTGGTAATATATACTTATATTATTTTTAGGAAGATATTCTTCGCCTTTATAATTCGTTTTATCTACGAATTTGATCGGAATATCTACCGATGCACTATCAAAAAATATATAAGGAAGCAAAGGATAGGTTTGCGTTACTGTAGTTTCTAAGTAGTTAATATTGTTTATAGTTATGTTTTTATATACTATGGGACGAATAGTATCTTCAACAATTACTTGTTCATCTTTTGTAAAATTTGATATTTGTTCAGAATGAATATCCTTTTCTAAATTTAAAAACCATACAGCACTAAGTCCAACTTTAAGCATATTTGAACTCCATTCATTATCTGCAAGTGTTGAATTTAGCTGATATCTATATGTAATCTCGGGTATGATTGCAAATGAGCTATCTCGATTGTATCTACCAAAAATTGATAGGTTCAAACCATAATTGGTAGAGTTTATATTCATCTTACCGGATTCTATTGTATGACTTCTGGTTTCATCAGGAAACAGGATACCATTGGGAGAATCTATTGTTTCAGTGTTAGTGTAATTGTTGCCAAACATTTCAGTACTAATATCAAAGCCCCCACGGACGCCAATTGGAATATTTTTGATAGGATAATACTTTACTCCCAAATCAAGTAAAAGATATTTGATACTTGCCTCTAAATTATGTTTCAGTACCAATTCTTGATAAGTATTATCTACAAATACTTTTAAACCTGTTCGATTGGTATATTGAAAATCTAATGGTCTTACGTCGTATAATACTTTTGTATCAAATTCTAAGAAATTAGGGTAGATAATATAACCGGCGTTCAAACCAAACGATAAAGAAGATGAATTACCGGATTGATAAAGCCCACAGTCTGTAGATTTGGGGTATAACGGAATTGCTGATTCATTATAAATAGAATTATAATAAACAGTTGGTCCTAAGTACAGCTTGTTTTCTGCAATAAGTGCCACCGGCATAACAAATAGCAGAAATAATATAATTATACTCGAAGTTTTCATGAGTATATAAACTACTGAGTTAAGATTTTAGTATTAAAAAAAGGAGATAGCAAGCTACCTCCTTTATAAAAATATTTCTATCTCAAACTTCTTAGTCTAAGAAGTGAACGAATAAGCCGTCTCTTAATTTAGGTTCAAACCAAGTAGATTTTGGAGGCATAATTTTGCCTGCATCTGCAATGTCCATCAACTCATCTGTTGAAGTCGGGAACATAGAGAAAGCTACCTTCATTTCGCCGGAGTTTACTCTTCTTTCCAATTCATTAAGACCTCTGATTCCACCGATAAAGTCGATATTATCGCTTGTGCGTGGATCTTCGATTCCAAGTATTGGATTTAGTACAAAGTTTTGTAAAACTGCAACGTCTAATGATTCTACAGGGTCATCAATTTTAGTTAAATGTTCTTTTGCTGTTAAGCAGTACCATTGACCGTCCATATACATACCTACTTCGCCTTTTGCTTTAGGAGTATATTGAGCATCAACTTTTGTGCAATCGAAGTGTTGAGTTAATTTGTTAAAAAACTCTTCTTCTGTATTGCCATTCAAATCTTTAACTACACGATTATAGTCCATGATGTATAGTTCGTGAGCAGGGAAAAGCACAGCTAAAAAGAAATTATATTCTTCATTGCCATTGTGATTAGTGTTCGCATTTTGACGTTCACGACCTACGATTGCTGCAGCAGCAGATCTATGATGACCATCGGCAACATAGAATGCATCAACACCACCTAATAAGGTCTGGATTTTTTCAATATGCGTGTCATTATCGATTACCCAAGACTGATGGCGAATACCATCTTCTGCCACATGATCGTTATCCGGTTCAGCTTTTTTAACTTCTTCTACAATAGCGTTTACTTCGTCCAAATCTCTATAAGTAAGGAAAATAGGACCAGTATGTGCATTTGTTACTCTAACGTGGTTACATCTGTCTTCTTCTTTTACCGCACGAGTTTTTTCGTGTTTTTTAATTACATCATTCCAGTAATCATCAACAGATGCACATCCTACAAGACCGTTCTGAGTTCTGCCGTTCATAGTCTGAGCATAAACATAGAAGCAAGGTTTTGCATCTTCAACTAAGTTACCGTCAGATATAAGTTTTTCAAGATTTTCTTTTCCTTTGTTGTAAACTTCAGCAGAATACAAATTAACAGAAGGATCCAAATCGACTTCAGGTTTTCCAACATGAAGGAAAGAAAGTGGTTTACCTTCTACCATTTTACGAGCTTCTTCCGAATTCATAACATCATAAGGAAGTGCTGCAATATCACCTGCTTTACCTTTGGCAGGTCTAAATGCTTTGAATGGACGAAAAACTGCCATTATAATATCCTTTTTATTTATCTAATTTATTGATTATGCTTTTAAAGTATCTACCACTCTTTGTGCTATTTCAGTACTAACTCTTACCTGAGCTTCATCAGTAGAAGCACCTATGTGAGGAGTAACAGAAACATTTGGATGATTGATAAGTTCTTTTTGAGCTTCGCCTGCAGGCTCAGTTTCAAATACATCAATTGCTGCAAAGTCAACTGTTCCATCATTAAGAGCTTTCAAAAGAGATTTTTCGCAAACTACACCACCACGAGCACAATTTACTACTACCATACCTTTTTTCATTTTTGCAAAGTCAGCTTCACCGAGTGCAGGACCTTGTTCTTTGATAAAAGGCATGTGCATAGAGATAAAGTCTGAAGTAGCTAATACTTCGTCTTTTGAAACAATTTTGACATCCATATTTGTTTCTTTAACAAAAGGATCAAAGGCAATTACGTTCATTCCAAGTCCGATAGCTCTTTTTGCAGTTTCTCTTCCAATTGCACCTAAACCGAAAAGTCCTAATGTTTTGCCTGTAACTTCACGACCTTTGCTGTATTCTTTTTTAGGCCATTTGCCTTCTCTCATTTCTACATTGCTTCTGTGCAAGAATCTACCAACACTCATCATGTGTGCTATTGCTAATTCTGCAACTGAAATTGAGGATGCTCCCGGAGTATTCAATACAGGAATGCCTTTTTCTTTAGCATAAACATGGTCTATGTTATCAATACCAACACCGGCACGTGCAATAGCTTTCAAGTTAGTTCCTGCATCAATTACATCTTTTGGAACTTTAGTAGCTGAGCGAACAACAATAGCATCAAAATCTTTGATATTTGCTACTAAGTCAGCTGGTTCGTAAAATTGTTCTACAACTTCAAGACCATTGTCTTTTAAAATTTTTAGTCCGTCAGGATGCATACCGTCAGAAATTAACACTTTCATGATGACCTCGAATAAAATAGGTTAATATTAATATGGATTAAGTCTATAATCTTTTGACTATCTAAGTACTTAGATAGTCAAAAATAAACAAAAAGGCATGAGTACCCAAAAAAAATTGATAAATATAAAAAGAATAATCTTTACAGTGTCCGATTTTATAAAGTATTTAATATAAGAGATATGCCTAAAAGCAGAAGTAAGTAGTAAATAGCCTTATTGAAGGAGGATAAGTTCAATTTCTTATTTATATAAGTGCCTAATACGAATGCACATGCTGCAAAAGGAATACAAATAGAAAAAGTAGAAAACAGTTTGACTGTCCAAAGTCCACTAGTTATATGGGTAATTATTATTATTATGTTTGTTGGCAGAAAAAAGCCTTGAAGTTTGGCTCTAAATTCTTGTGGTTCCCATTTTGACAGGGTTCCATGTATAACTATAGGTGGTCCATTGACATTATAAGCTCCGCCTAACAGACCACTTATAATCGACAAAGAATATGCGAGAAAATTGTTTATCCTGAACTCAATAACATTATCAAAATATAGTTTAAACAGAGAAAAGAAGATGAGAGTTGCACCTAAAGATATATATATAATACTTTGATTGATTTGTTGAACTAAAAATGCACCAATAGGTATTGTAAGTATTATTACAGCAAGTAGTTTATAATTGAATATTGCCTTGAAATTATTTTTATCTTTAATAATAATACCAAGTGCTATTGCTGTGGAGAATAATGCAACGAGGGGAGAAGCTATAGATATATCAGTAACAAGCAGTAATAATGGCATTGCAATTAGAGCATCTGCAAAACCAAATATGGACCTTACTAATGAGGATAAAAATATAATTCCTGTTATAAGTATAATCTCTGTCATTTTTGTATGAAATTTAGTAAATCGAAATACTTTTTTATGAAATGATGTACGAAAATGCTAACTTGCATTTGGAAATCAATATCCAACTACAAATATATAGAAAAAAAGGAGTTTTGAAATGAAAAGAGCTCATAATTTCAGTGCAGGTCCGGCAATATTACCTGTAAGTGTTTTGGAAGAAACTGCTCAGGCAGTGTTAAACTATAATAACACAGGCATGTCAATAATGGAAATGAGCCACCGTTCTGCAGATTATGATAAAGTAATCAAAGAAGCACAAGCAGACGTACTTTCTATTATGAATTTATCTGCTGCTGATTACTCTGTTTTATTCCTTGGTGGTGGTGCTTCTTTGCAGTTTACAATGGTACCTCACAACTTCTTGAAAACTAAAGCTGATTACATCAATACAGGTGTATGGGCAACTAAAGCAATCAAAGAAGCTAAGTTTATGGGTGAAACTAATGTAATTGCAAGCTCTGAAGATAAAAACTTTAACTACATTCCAAAAGATTTTAAAGTTAATCCAGATGCTGATTATGTTCACTACACTACAAACAACACTATTTTCGGTACTGAATTCAAAGCTATTCCTGAAGTAGGCAATGTACCTTTGGTAGCTGATATGTCTTCTGATATATTTTCAAGAGAATATGACTGGTCTAAATTCTCTTTGATTTATGCAGGTGCTCAAAAAAATATTGGTCCTGCAGGTGTTACCATGGTAGTTGTTAAAAATGCCTGGGTAGAAGAAGCAAACACTAACATCCCAACAATGTTAAAATATAAAACACATAGCTCTAAAGAGTCTATGTTCAACACTCCTCCTTGTTTACCAATTTTTGTTTTAGGTAAAACAATGAAATGGATTATGCAAGAAGGCGGTTTAGGAGCAATTCAAAAAATGAATGAAGAAAAAGCTGCAGTACTTTATGATTTCATGGATGCTAACAGCGATTTCTACAAAGGTACAGTTACAAACAAAGAAGATCGCTCTTTGATGAATGTAACATGGAACCTTCAAACTCCTGAATTAGAAGCTAAGTTTATTAAAGAAGCCAAAGAATCTGAAAATATGACTAACTTAAAAGGTCATAGAGATGTTGGCGGCATCCGTGCTTCTATTTACAATGCTTGTCCTAAATCTTCTGTTGAAGCTTTAGTAGCATTTATGGATAAATTCATGAAAAACAACAAGTAATTGTTTATCTAGCTTATTGTAAAGCCTCTTGTACCAAACAAGGGGCTTTTTTTTGCTCTGGTTACCCAAAAAAATAAAAGAGGCTCTTTAATAACACATCAAAGAGCCTCTGTAAGTGATTACTATAATAGCTATTTATCGCGACTGGATAAAATATCTAAGACTTCTTTGCATTTTATCTCAGCTCTTACTTTCATATCTTCTGCCTCTTTTAAGATTTCAGCTTTAAAAGCTTCATCTTGGATGCCTGGCATATTTATAAGTACATTTTTATAAGCACCCCAGATGCCAACTTCTAATGCACGAGCACCTACTTCAACATCAGACTTAGAAGCGATGTTGCCGAATTTTGCAACTTCAACCATTTTGTCCCAGGCTTTGTCGCCATTGCGCATGGTTGTAAGCGGTACTAAAATTGCTTTTTTAAGACCGTTTTGCATAGCTTCGTTACGTAATTTTTGCTCAGCTTCATTTCCCTTAGGTAAACGCATAGCATCAACATAATCATTAAAAGCGTTTGTATCAGCGTCTATCATAGGAATCAAATCTTGAGTAGCATTATGCAATGTTGGTATAATGCCTCGCAATTCTGTTTCAATATTTTCAAATTTACGAACACCATAAGTAAGTTTTGCTACCATTGCTCCAAGACCTGTGCCAAGAGCAGCGATTGTCGCACTTACAGAACCACCTCCGGGTGCAGAAGTACGAGCCGCTACTTCTTCAGTAAACGCTCTTACTGTCATACTTGCTAATGGTTCATCTCTGTCTTCTTGGATTAGATATTCTATAATACGCTTTTTAGGGTCAAAATGCCCAACAGAGTTCAAGCCTAATCTCTCTATGACTAATCGAATTTTTTGTTCTTCATCTATAATAAAGAGGTTTTCTTTCTCCATATAATAGTCAGCTGCTTGCAACATAGCTTCTAAAGGTACTAAACCTACTAATTCGGAGCCGGCAACAGCAACATTTATTTCCGAAGCAAGTCTTTTGGCTTCTTCGAAAGCTACATGGATTGGAGTTACTTTGTAGTTTGTGAGGTTCATAGTTATCTGAGCCATATTATACTCATCTACCCACCAGCCCATACCTTGTACTTCATCGAGTAAGCCGGGCTCGCCTGGACCTCTTCCATTTGTTCTTAAATCAAGAGCGATGCGATGTGCCTGATTGTTTGTACCGATAATATTTACATTATAAGCAATCAGAAAGAATCTCGCACCTGTTGCAGATGCACCCCAAGAAGGAACAAATTCAGCCGGACCAAAATCAGGTTTCCATTCAGGATCGTAAATCTTTTGAGCCATGCCTTCATATTCTCCGGCACGGATATTAGGTAATTTGCGGCGTTTTTCTTCTTGAGCAGCCTCTCCGTATAGAAAAATCGGAACATTTAGTTCTTCAGCGCATCTTTTACCGAATATTTTTGCCAACTCGACACATTCTTCCATTGTTGTGTTTGCCACAGGAATGAAAGGACATACATCTAAAGCACCCATACGTTTATGTTCACCCTTGTGATGACGCATATCTATGAGTTCTTTGGCAACTTTAGAAGCATTGATAGCACCTTCGACAACTGCTTCAGGCTCACCAACAAAAGTGTAAACAGTACGATTAGTTGAAAATCCTGGATCAACATCTAATAAGCTACAGCCCGGAGTTTTTCTAATAGCTTCAGCAATAGCTTCTATTGTTTCTTTATTTCTACCTTCCGAGAAATTAGGAACGCACTCGACAATCTTTCTCATTTGATACTCTTTAATATTCGATAAAATTCAATTATTGACTACCAAAAGCAAATTAGTAGAAATAATACTATTTTTCAAATAAATATATTTTCAGTCTAACCACGTTCGTCATCCACCTTCTGTCTGTTATATCCATAGGAAAAATGATTGAGAAAGAATTGAACACCAATTTAGCAGGTCTTGTTAGTTTATTTATTTGACAGTATATTTTTTTTACAGTAGCGATTTTAAGTTCTTTATCTAAATCTGCATAATCAATAATACCTTTTTCGTTTTCTGATATTTTTACTGTATCGCCCACAGAGCCAACAACTTTGTCTATAAGCATCACGGGAGGAATAGCAGAAATGCTTTTAGAAATTTCATCATAAGTAAAAAGCATAGAATATCCGTCTGCCGACTCAAACTCTAAGATAATCGAATTTGTATCACTAATACCGGCTTGCAGTACTATTTCCTGCAACGGCAGGGAATAATATTTTCCTAAAAAAGTATTTTTGCTATTATAGAACTCTGTTGAATATGATAAATTGAATAATTTATCGCTTAACTGATTCATTTCAAAAGTTTTGATTAGTTTAAGATTAGCACTAAGTCCATTATACAATAGACTTATAAAAATTACGCCTAAGATGGGAAAGATTCTAAACATAGTAGCAACAATCCATTTTATACATTAACATAACGCAAAATATACATTTTTTTTCAGTCATAGTAAAAGTAAAATCGCATATCGGCTCAAATATTTTTGTTTTCGATATAAAAGCGACGTAAGTTGCAATTGATATATACTTTGTACAAAGATTTTACTCTAAGGAGTTTTTTTTAGATGCAACGTATCATGTTCAAATCTAAAATACACAGAGCATCAATAACTGATGCAAATTTGAATTATGAGGGTTCTCTAACTGTTGATCAGGATCTATTAGATCTTGCGGACATGAAACTTTACGAAAAGGTTTCTGTTGTCAATATCAACAATGGAGAACGCTTTGAAACTTACGTTATTCCGGGTGAAAGAGGAAAACGGGAAATATGTCTTAACGGAGCTGCCGCCAGAAAAGGTCAACCGGGAGACAGAGTTATTATTATAACTTATGGGCATTATGATGACTCAGAGTTAGATAATTTCCAACCAACTGTTGTACTCGTCGATGAGAATAACGTGGTTATTTCTGCAACAAAACCGGAAAAATAATGAACAAACCACTTTCCACAGTAGTGCTTGCTGCCGGATTAGGCAAAAGGATGAATAATCCTGAATTACCCAAAGTATTGGCAAAAATGGATAATCAGCCTTTATTAGGACATGTATTGACCACATCTTCGCTATTAAACCCAACACAGCAAGTAATCATTGTTGGTCATTTTAGAGAAAAAGTAATCGATTATATAGAGTCTTCTTCTTTCAGCAATTGTGTCTTTGCAATTCAAGAAGAGCAGCTTGGCACAGCTCATGCGGTGATGCAAGCCAAAGAAGCTTTACAAAAATTTTATGGTAATGTCTTGATTCTTTGTGGGGATGTTCCTCTTTTATCTAAAAATACTTTAGATAGATTTATAGCTTCACACGAAGACAATAAATCCGATGTTTCAGTTCTTTCGACATTTGCTGATGAGCCTTTTGGGTATGGCAGAATAATTCGAGATGAGGACTATTTCTTTATAGGCATAAAAGAAGAAAAAGATGCATCAGATGAAGAAAAAGAGATTTGTGAGATAAATAGTGGCGTATTTCTTATAGATAAAGAAATGCTATTTGCAGCTTTAGATAAAATAAATTCCGAGAACGCACAAGGCGAATATTATCTGACAGATATAATCTCCATTTTAAAATCTGAAAATCGGAATGTAATGGCTTTCCCTATAGCTGATTTTGAAGAGCTACAGGGAGTAAATACTCTCGAAGATTTACAAAGAGTCGAACTTGTATATAAATCATTAAAACAATAAGAGAGAAATAACATGATACAATCCATCAATCACATTGGTATCGCAGTTAGTGATCTTGAAGCTTCTATTGAATTATTCAAAAAAATATTTCAATTCGAGCATTTGCACAGAGAAGTCGTAGAAGAACAAAAAGTAAGTGTAGGTTCTTTCAAAGTTGGCGAAGTTTTGATTGAACTTACAGCTCCAACCGACGAAGAATCACCAATTGCAAAATTTATTGCAAAAAAAGGTGAAGGTATTCATCATATAGGATTTAATTCTGATAGTGTTTCTACAGACTTGGAAAGATTGAAAGGCGAAGGTATCAAACTTATTGATGAATGTCCAAGAAATGGTGCTCACGATATGTTGATAGCATTTTTACACCCAAAATCTACAAATGGCGTGTTAACAGAAATCTGTATGCCTAAAGACAAGTAAGTAGATTGAACAAAACTATTTATAATTGTCGTGTCGGATTATCTGACAGGACTTTTTATTTTTCAAATGATATGCTTTTTTTACTATTTTTGTTTTTTTAACAAATACAGGTAAAATGATATGTCAATCAAATCTTTATTGCAAGCAGTCATATTCACATCCGCATTTGGCTTAATAGTTTCTTGCGGTGAGCCTAATAAAACAGATGAAAAATTGAATAACACAGAGGAAGTTGCAAAGATGACAACAGAATTTGATAAGTTAGCGTCGAAAATAGAAACAGAAATGAAGGTGGTATATAGAAATTTAGCACTTTCTTATTTCGATGCTGCTGTTTCAGGGAAGGCAGAAGATTATAAAAAGGCAGAAGATTTCGAAAATGATTATAATAAACTTGTCTCAAATAAAGAATATTTTGCAGAGTTAAAGAAGATAAAAGATTCTGGTTTAGTAACAGACAGTATTCAAATCAGAAGGCTCAATATGCTTTATAATGCCTTTTTGGCTAACCAGATAAGCATAGAAAAGCTTCAAGAAACAACTGCTCTCCAAAGTGCAATCACTGAAAAATATTCCAAATTTA
Organism: Kapaibacterium sp. (SeqCode); assembly: GCA_963664875.1. Lineage (GTDB taxonomy): Bacteria > Bacteroidota > Ignavibacteria > Kapaibacteriales > UBA2268 > JBFHIJ01. The sequence goes on from OY761611.1 coordinate 432,598, forward strand.
GAGCTGTTGTTGATGGCAAACAGTTGGATGACAATCAAATAGAAAATATTTTGAGAGAATCAACCGACAACAATAAACTTAAAGCAACTTGGCTTGCACATAAAGAGTTAGGCAATGTGGTTGCTGAAGATATTATCAAGTTAGTTAAGCTCAGAAATGAAACAGCACGAACACTCGGTTTTAGAAATTATCACGAAATGTCGCTTACTCTAAGTGACCAAAATCCTCAGGATATAGAAAAGATATTCGATGAATTAGATTTGTTGACTAAAGAAGAATATATTTCTTTGAAAGGTGAAATAGATACTTATTTAGCTAAAAGACTTAACATAAAACCAGAAGAATTGATGCCTTGGCACTATCAAAACAGATTTTTCCAAGAGGCTCCACAGATTTACGAACTAAATTTGGACAAATATTTCAAAGGACAAGATTTAGTAAAACTTACAGAAGATTATTTTGCTACAATAGACATGCCCATTAATGATATGGTAGCAAAAAGCGATTTGTTCCCTAAAGAAGGGAAAAATCAACATGCATTTTGCACAGACATAGACAGAGACAATGGCGACATTAGAGTACTCTGTAATGTTGTTGATAACCAAAGCTGGATGAATACAATGCTACATGAGTATGGTCATGCTGTGTATTTCAAATACCATGATCAAACTCTTCCTTGGACCTTGAAAACACCTGCTCATACATTCACAACGGAAGCTATCGCAATGCTTTTCGGTAGAATGGCATCTAATCCTGATTGGATGCAAAGCATGCTGGGAATCAGCAAAAAAGAAGCAAAAAGTATCTCAAGCACTGCTTTTAAATTACTAAAATTGGAGCAGCTTGTGTTCAGCAGATGGGCTCAGGTTATGTATAGATTCGAAAAAGAAATGTATAACAACCCTGATCAAGACTTGAATCAGCTGTGGTGGGATATTGTTGAAAAGTATCAAATGATGAAAAAGCCTGAAGGAAGAAATATGCCGGATTGGGCAACCAAAACACATATTGCAACTTCACCTTGCTATTATCACAACTATCTTCTTGGAGAATTGCTTGCGTCTCAGCTAGACCATTACATCAAAGTCAATATCCTTAAACAGGAATATTCAATGCCTGCCGGTTATTACGCAAATAAGGAAGTAGGTAAATATCTAAAAGAAATGATTTATGCACCAGGAGCTAAATACTACTGGAATGATATGATAGAAAGGGCAACCGGTGAAAAACTTACTGCTAAATACTATGCAGAACAGTTTTTGACAAAATAGTATATACTTTACATTTTATAAGAAAAACGGGTATTTATCAAATCATTTGTTAAATGCTCGTTTTTTTTATATCTTGACTCATATAACAATAATATTTAGTATTTTGACTAAATAAGACAACAATTGAGACTACGAATCCGTATTCTTAGAATAGATAAAAACCAAATAGGAATGCAAAATATGACTGATGTAAAAAAACTTGAGTTGTCAATTGACCAGTTGCGATGGATTTGTCCTGAAGATTCTTTCAATTTTGAGACCACAAAAGAGATAGAGCCATTAAATAAAATAGTAGGGCAAGAGAGAGCTATCGAAGCAATTCGCATGGGTGCGGGACTGAAAGCTAAGGGTTATAATATATTTGTAACAGGTCTGTCAGGTACCGGCAGACTTTCAACTGTGAAACAAATTCTTGAAGACAGTACGGTAGCAAAACCAAAATTGTTTGACTATTGCTATGTAAATAATTTTGCTGATCCGGATCAGCCAATATTAGTAAAATTGCCGAGAAGTAAAGGTAAAGAGTTTAAAGGTGCTGTTGGTGACGCTATTTCTTATTTAAAAAGAAGATTGCCTAAATTATTTGAAGAAGAATCATATCAGCAATCTCGTAGGAAAATAGTAGAAGAATATCAAGAAAAAGAACGTTCATTTCTTTCAGAATTTGATAAAAAAATCAAACCACACGGTTTTATCAGAGGCCAAATCGAAACAGAACAAGGAATAATTCAGCCTGAAGTGTTTCCAATCATAGACAATAAGCCTGTGCAAATCGAAGTATTAGATGATTTGGTAGAGGAAGGTAAGCTAAGCTATGATAAAGCAGATCAACTAAAGGAGCTTTGGAAAAAGTTTCATAATGAGATTTTTGAATTAGCAAAATCCGGCATGAAACTCATGAAAGATTTTAAACGTGCTCTCTCAAAAAATGATCGTGCTTCAGCTGAAATAGTCGTTACTTCAGTTTTTTCCGAAGTTGCAGATATGTTTCATAATGATAGGGTTGATATTTATATTGATGAAGTTATTAACCATATTTTGAATAATTTGACTCCTTTTGTACAGGGAGATGCAGCTTTTGCCAATCCTCAAGAACCTGAGAAAACTAAAGAAAATTACTTTAGTATGTATGAAGTAAATGTTGTGTTAGATAATTCCGAAACAGATAAAGCTCCTTTGGTAATTGAAACTACGCCATCTTATCAGAACCTATTCGGAACTATAGAAAAAGTTTATGACAATAGAGGATTTTGGAGAACAGATTTTACTAAAATAAAAGCAGGTGCTTTGCTAAAAGCTGACCAAGGCTTTTTGATTGTCAATGCTTTAGACTTGTTTCAGGAACCCGGAGTTTGGCAGGCATTGAAAAGAGTGTTGCTATACGATAAACTCGAAATCCAGACTATGGATGCATATTTCCAAATATCACAGGCTTATTTGAAACCCGAAGCCATAGATGTAAATGTGAAAGTAGTTATCATAGGTGGTCAAACTCTATATCAACAGCTCTATCATTTCGAGAAAGGATTCAAAAAAATCTTTAAAATAAATGCTCAATTTGATTACGAAGCAAACAAAACAAATGAGATGCTTGACAACTTAGCTCGATTTATTTCGAAAATCTGTGAAGAAGATAAATTACCACATTGTAAACCGGACGGAGTTGCTGCAATTGCAGAATGGGCTGTAGAAAAGGCAGGTTCGCAAGATAAAATGACATTGAAGTTTTCTGACATTGCTGACGTGCTGAGAGAGGCTGCGTTTTATGACAAATTAGAACAAAGCCCCTATATCGGCAGGGAAGATGTAAGTATTGCCATAAATATGCGTAGATACCGCAATAATATGATAGATGAAAAAATCAAACAGCATATTCTTGAAGGATCGACACTTATAGACACAAAAGGTGATAGGGTAGGCCAGATTAATGGTTTGACAGTTTATGATAACGGAATTTTATCATTCGGTAAACCGGCAAGAATCACTGCATCAATTTCTGCAGGTAATAAAGGAATTGTAAATGTGGAACGCGAAGCAGAAATGAGCGGAAGAATACACAACAAGGGTGTTTTAATCATATCAGCATTTTTGCGTGAAAGATTTGCAAAGAAAAAACCAATGTCATTGACAGCGTCATTAGCATTTGAGCAGTCTTATGGCGGAATTGACGGTGATAGTGCCTCCGCTGCTGAGATTTACGTATTATTATCCGAGTTAACAAATACTCCAATAAAGCAAACCATTGCCATTACCGGTTCGCTAAATCAGAAAGGTGATATTCAACCAATAGGCGGAGTAAATGAAAAAGTAAGAGGCTTCTTTGAAATTTGCAAAGAAAATGGTTTCACAGGCGATCAAGGATGCATAATTCCAAAACAAAATGTAAAAGATTTGATGATGTGTCAGGAAGTATTAGATGCTGTCCGGGATGGAAATTTCAGAATATGGGCTATTGATAAAATTGAACAGGGAGTTCCAATCCTCATGGGTATAGAAGCAGGAGAATTAGATAAAAACGGAAAATACCCTGAAGATTCTTTGTTTGGTAAAGCTACAGCACAAATTGAACTAATGAGAGAATGGGCAAAAGATGAAGAGGAAAAGGACAAAAAGAACAATAAAACAGAAAAATCTAAAAAAGAAATTGAATAAAAAAATCTAATAAGAAGATTTTTTATAAACGAATTCGTATTTTTGTTATACGATATGTGGGAAATCCAAAATCCTGAATATCAGAAAGTAAAAAATCTGATATTCAGGGTTTTGCTTTTAATTAAATATCTTGAGAATCAAATGAAACATCAGATAAAAATTGCACCTTCACTACTCTCAGCAAATTTTGCCAATTTGTCGAATGACATAGCACAATGCCAAGCGGCTAATGCTGAATTACTTCATATTGATGTAATGGATGGACATTTTGTACCTAACATCACAATCGGACCTTTAGTAGTCGAAGCAATAAAGCCAATCACAAGTATTCCTTTAGATTGTCACTTAATGATTTCAGATCCTGATAAGTATGTGCCTGCTTTCGCAGAAGCCGGTGCAGACTTGATTTCTATTCACGTAGAAGCGACTCATCATTTGCATAGAAGCATTCAACTCATAAAAAGTTTCGACAAAAAAGCCGGAATAGTTCTAAACCCTATTACGCCTCTTAGCTTTGCATTTGAAGCTGCTGAATATTGTGATTTTATTATGCTTATGTCTGTCAATCCCGGATTTGGTGGACAAGGTTTTATAGATAGTTTTCTCAGAAGATGTAGCGAATTGAGAAGCTTTTTAGATAAAGAAGGGTTATCTCACGTTGAAATTGAAGTAGATGGCGGAGTCAAAAAAGACAATGTTAAACAAATCGCTGATTCAGGAGCTAATATGCTTGTCAGCGGTTCCGGAGTGTTTTCCGGAAATATAGTAGAAAACATCAACCTACTTCGCCAGTTAGCACAGTAAAATAAATTTTAATCCGGCAGAGATTTAATTTAAGATTCCAATCTCTGCCGGAAATGTTTATAAGTTAAAATATTTATATGCCAGATAAGCTAAATTAGCTGTGCCAAGTAGCATGGCTTCTTCGCTTGGTGCTAATTTTGCGTTGTGAAGAGCAGGTAGTAATTTATCTTCGGGTTGCACACCCAAAAAGAAGAATGTAGATGGCACAGTTTGTGCAAAATAAGCAAAATCTTCTGCCCACATTTTAGGTTCAAACTCCAAAACATTCTTTTCACCAAAAACATCTTTGCTATGTAGCCTCACAAAATTAGTAGTTTCTTTTGAATTGTTTAGAGGTGGATAACCCTTTACAATATTTAATTCATAATCACAACCATACAAGCCACAGATATGCTTAATTGTAGTTTCTATATGTTTGTGCATTTCAAAACGCCAAAGATTATTATAAGTTCTCAGAGTGCCTTTTAGTTGAGCGGAATCAGGAAAAATGTTAGTGGTATTGCCCGAATTGAATGAGGCAATAGTTAATACTCCCGGATCTAATGGATTTCTATGTTTAATCATAATAGATTGAAAAGCAATTACTATCTGAGCCGCTGTAAGAATAGGATCATTACCTAAATGTGGCTGAGCAGCATGCGAACCTTTACCTAAAATATTGATATAAATCTCATCCGTAGAAGCCATTGTAGGTCCTTCACACAGAGCAACAGTACTGAGCTTGCCTTGTGGGTCTATATGTTGCCCGAAAATAGCTTCAGGTTTTTTCACATCAAAAAGTCCCTCTTCAAGCATTACTTTTGCACCGCCCGGAAACTTCTCTTCAGCCGGTTGAAATATCAACATAACTGTTCCATTCAAATCTTGTTCTATTTCTTTGAGTAACTCAGCAGCTCCAAGTAGCATAGCTGTATGCATATCATGTCCACAGGCATGCATTACACCATCATTTTGGCTGGCATAATCAAGATTTGTTTCTTCAAAAATAGGCAGAGCATCTATATCGGCTCTAAGCGCAATACATTTTTCACCTTCTCCAACATAAGCGACTATGCCGGTTGGTTCGGCATCTTGGTTCTCAGGGTTTCTACCAATTCTTTTATATTTAATATCAAGTTCTTCCAGTCTATTTGCAATTAAATTTGATGTGTTGTGCTCAAAAAACGATAGTTCAGGATTCTTGTGAATATTTCGTCTATAATCAACAACTGAACTGTATATATCATTAGCTTTTCTAATAAAATAATTGACATCCATAGAATCTTCCTTAGTAATCAAATTCAGAAATAATTTCAGCGGGACCTTCTAAAACTATGTAGTTTTCAACTTTACTCACCCAAAGTGACTCTTTTGAAGTTGGCACTATTTCGACAGGAAAATTGATAAGTTTACGTTTGAATGCAGAAAGAGCAGTTGAAATAGCCCCCGTACCACAAGCACCTGTTTCAGCTTCAACTCCCTTTTCAAATGTCCTTAATAATATTTTATTAGAATCAACGACGGAATAGAGATTTACATTGACTCCTGTCGGTAAAAATGCTTGATGTTGGCGAATTGGAAGCGCCATTTTAATAATATCTAAATTAACAATATCATTCTCTAAGTCAGAAATGAGATTTATACATGTATGTTGAGTGCCCACATCGAAATAATCATAATCAATAGGAGCATTGTCAATATTTAGTTTTTGAAAAAGCAATTCTTTACTTGGTGATTCAAAATAAATTGCAATACCTTTTTCGGTAAATTCTGCGGTATAAGATTTATTAGCCATAGAAAATATTACTTTCGTTTGATTCTCAGTTATTAGACCTTTAAATCTCGCAAAAAACACGGCACATCTACCACCATTGCCACACATCATACCTGTGGAACCATCAGGATTGTAATAAGTAACAAGAAAATCGGCATTATCTGATTTTTCTATTGACATTACTCCTTCTATTATAAAATCAGATTGGTAATCAGCTATCAATATTTTTACGTAATCATCTAAAAGTGATTGGTTATATAAAAATTCCGGTCTTACAAAAACTAAAAATTTGTTACCTGCACCACTCATATAACTTATTTTATTTTTCATGGCAACCACTTGCACAAATATTTAGTACTGAAGATGCTTTAGAGTGAATCAATCCATTAGATGCTAAAATTGTTTGTTCGTAAACAGAGTATTGCGAATTATCAAATTGTGTAACCTTTCCGCCTGCTTCTTCAACTATCAAATAACCGGCAGCTACATCCCAAGGCTTGAGTTCTAATTCCCAAAATGCGTCGAATCTACCACATGCTACATAAGCTAAATCTAAAGCTGCAGAGCCTAATCGTCGAACCGGAATGCCTTGCTGAACAATACTAACAAACAAGTCAACACAATTGCAAGGATTTTCTGATACATTATAGGGAAATCCGGTTACAAGGAAAGCTCTTTTGAAGTCATTAGTAGAAGAGACGGTAATGCGGTCTGCATTTAAGTATGCACCTTTATCTTTTTCAGCCCAGAACAGTTCATCTAAAATAGGTTGGTATATAGCTCCTGCGATGATTTCTCCTTTTAATTCTGCTGCAATAGAAACACTAAAAATGGGGATACCGTGAGCAAAATTTACTGTACCATCGAGAGGATCTATAATCCAATTTATCTCTTCAGAATTAATCTCACCTGATTTACCTGATTCTTCTGCATGAATAGAAGAATTTGGATAATACTTATTTATTTGAGAAATAATATATTGTTCTGATTTATGGTCAAATTCTGTAACCAAGTTATTGACAGCGTCTTTGCTTGAAATTCTAAAATTAGTTCCGTAACCTGCTTTTAAAATATCGCCTGCATTTTTGGCAGTATTTTTAATAAATTCGATAAGCGAAAGCATTTATACCTCTATAAAAATAGTTTTACTCAAATATACCAATAATTGAACAAAAGAATGTTAAACGGGTAATAAAATTGGAAATTTTATTATCTTTGTATCTTATTCAAATACTTCACAGCAAAGGCTTATGAGAAATCTTATTTTACTCTTTTCGATTTTGCTATTATCAACTGAATCATTTGCTCAATTAGATAATTCTTTCATAACAGGTGCAACAAAAAAAGAAGTTGACACCTTGTCCTATGAATACATGAAAGAAAATGTCAAACTTAACGAAGGTTTACTCGAACGCGAAATAGATCCTGACTTATATATAGTGGGACCGAATGATATCTTTTCAATACTTATCAATACTTCTAAAACCATTCAATTCAAAACTCCAATCTCACCCAGCGGCGAAATATTGCTCAGAGGAATTGGAGGGGTTGATTTGAAGGGATGTACATTAAACGAATCAATTAAAAGAATAAAAGCAAAGATAAAGTCTGTTTATTCTACAGATGAAGTTTATGTTGTCTTAGAAGATATTAGAAAGTTTAAAGTTGTAGTAAGCGGTGCGGTCGGCAAACCATCAACGGTGCAGGCAACATCTGCTGAAAGAGTAAATGAAGCAATAGACAAAGCTGGCGGATTGAAATATAACGCTTCACTTAGAAATATTACCCTTTATAGAGATAAAGACAATAAACGTATTAAAGTCGATTTACTACGTTTTTATAAGTTAGGAGAAAAAGATAAAAATCCAATTCTTCTAGGGGGAGATCATATTATCGTAGCACCTAGTGCTGATAACGTTTCTATTGGCATTTTTGGAGAAGTCCCTGCAGAAGGCGAATTTGAATTCTTAGAAGGAGATTCTCTTTCTACCTTGATAAAATTTGCTCAGGGTTTTCTTCCCAGCTCAAATCTTGATTCAGTAGAATTAGTACGCATAAATGAAACAGGTATTGAATATAATTACCTCAATCTCAACGAATGGAAAAAGCAATTATACAGCGGAAAATCTCTAAATCAAGATGTTGCTCTTCAGGCAGGAGACAGAGTCTTTATCCGCAAAAAATATAACTGGGCAGAATCACAGTACGCTATGATTAGTGGTGAAATTTTATATCCCGGCAAGTATGCGATTGATGAAAAGCAAGACAGAGTTTATGATCTTATCAAAAGAGCCGGAGGATTCACAGATAAAGCCTCTTTAGATCATATTGAGTTTATTCGTCAGGAAGAAATGGAAATAAAGGACTTAGAAATGGAACGTCTAAGTAAAATGATTCCATCTGAAATGTCGGAAAGTGAATCTCGCTATTTTCAAGCAAAAAAAACTGAAAAGAAAGGCTCAATGGCCATTGATTTTAACGAAATCATGAGAGATCCTTCCAGCATAAACAACATTATGCTTAGAAGTAAAGACTCTATCATTGTTTCTAAAAAGAAATATCATATCAATGTCCAAGGACGTGTGAATAACCCTGGTCTAATAACTTATCAAGAAGGTTTCAGTTATCTTGACTATATCAATTCTGCAGGGGGCTTTGGTTTTAGAGCTGATGAGGGAGAGACTATTATTACCAAACCTCGCGGTGAGCAATTCCTTGCAGAAAACATGGATTACAAACTCGAATCCGGTGATGTTATCCTTGTACCACCTGAAAAAGAGTATTCTTATACAGAATTGTTTACCACAACATTAACTGTTATAACACAACTTATATCAATTGCTGCAATAGTTATTACAATATCGAAATAGTAAATATGAAAGACAATGTATTAAGCTTATCTCTAATAATGAGATTATTCAAAAAAGAAAAAAAGAAGATTGCCATAATTGTTTTATCTTTTACAACAATTATGCTGATAGTTAGCTATTTTCTTCCTCATAAATATGAATCTTATGCTACTCTAATGCCTCCATCAAATAAAGAAGGAAGTGGGCTTTCTTCTTTCCTACAATCTTTTGCAGGAGGAGCTGGAGGTATTATGTTAGGAGGGGTGGGTAAATCTAATCAGTCAAATGTGTTTGCAGATATGTTAAAGAGCAGAACAATCTCAAGATATATAAATAAAAAACTAAAATTAACTGATTATACACCATATCGAGACTTTGAAAACGAGATAGCAATGTTTGATTTTATTAGTGAAAACATTGATGTTGTTGTTGAGAAAACAAGTGGTATTATCAGTGTTTATTCTGTATCTGAAACAGGATACTTCCCAGGTGAAAACGACAAATTACTTTCTTCTAAGTTATCAGCCGAAATTGCAAATACAGCAATCGAAGCTTTAGACTACTTTTTAAGACATAAAAGTATAAGTACTGCTAAACAGACAAAAGAATATATAGAAAACGAAATAAATAATTATAAGATTCAGTTAAACACAATAGAATCTCAGATGGAAAAATTCCAATCAGAACATAAAGTGCTTGCTATAGAAGAGCAAACTACTGCGATAGTCCAACAAGCAATAGAAGTAGGTAAAGAACTTGCTGAAGCAAAAGTAGAACTTGCTGTTCTATCTAATGAGCTCAATCCAAATTCTGCTCAAATTAAAGCTATCAAAGATAAAGTTCTAACATTGCAAAATCAATACGAAAGTATTCAAACAGGTGGACTTGTCGAATCCGATGCTTTTGCATTTCCTTTAAAACAAGTACCAACTTTGCTAAAAGAATACGCAAGATTGCTAAGGGAAAGGAAAGTGTTAGAGCAGGTTACACTATATTTGGAAACACAAAGACATCAGGAAGCAATTCAGGAAAAGAAAGATATTCCTATTGTTGAAGTGCTTGATAAAGCAGAAGTTCCTTATAAAAGGATTGCCCCTTCCAGAAAAATTATTGCTATTCTTTCTTTTTCTCTTTCTTTACTAGTTGCTCTTGGATATGTTTTAATGAGAGCTTACAAACAAGGAAGTATAATAATAGAAAGAGAAGGTTAGACTGCAATTTAATCGACGATTTTATTTTTTTCTTTTACAATTTGATGTTTGAGGTAGGTTATTCTCACATTATCACTGATATTAGCTAAGGGTAAATAAATGTCATCTATTTGCTTTAGTTTGATATGCGGTCTAAATTGCGGAGTATTGTCTAAGCTACGCATTTTTTCCAATTGTTCTGCAAGAGCAAGAATTAGAATATCATCTCCCGGAATTTTTGTAACGTTTGAATTTTTGTAAGTATATTCTTTTGGGATTTGTTTTATTTCTTGTTTCTGGACATTTAACAAATCTAAAAGAAATGCAACATATGGACCAAAATTATAATCAATAATATCTTCAGACAACAAATCTTCGCTCTCGTATATATCATGCAACAAACATGATATAATCAAATCTGTATCGTATAGGTTTAGCTCTTCAAGTATTATTCCGCAAACTCTGGTCGAATGATGAAAGTATGGGATACCATCATGCTCGCATCTGTTTTCATATACTTCCTGCATCATTTCGTATGCCGAAACTATTTTATTTATGTCAAAACAATTGACTTTGCCTTGAAGTGCCGAAGTGATTTGATCTATGCTATAAAATTTTTTATTGTACATCTGGACTACCATTAGAAATCAAAACAGTATGAAAAGATACGCTAAGATAATATTTTTATTTTTAATTTTCAGTCAGTTCTTTAGCTGTCTGCAAAATATTGTCACTAATATTGCCCGATCCTAACATTTTAGCAACCTCAGTTAGTAATTCATTCTTATCTAAAATGCGTGATATAGAGAAGGTGTTACCGTCTATTTCTGATTTTTCTATATAAATTGGGTTGTCAGCTAATGCAGCTAATTGCGGTTGATGTGAGATAGCAATTATTTGAATTGACTTAGAAAGCGATTTCATTCTGTCTGCTACTTTCTTTGCAATCTGACCGCTGATGCCTGTATCTATCTCGTCAAATATCATTAGTGGCATATTATCTTTTTGAGCTAAATGAGATTTGATTGCAAGCATTATTCGAGAGATTTCCCCACCGGAGGCAACTTCTGACAAAGGCTTAGGTTCTTGACCTAAATTCGTAGATATATAAAACTCAAGTTGAGTAACACCATTTACAAAAGGAGTAAAGTAGTCATGTCCGGAAACGGCACAAAAGAGAATCTCTGAATTTGCTTCCCTTTTGTTAGAGATAATATCAAAATTTGGATTTTTTATACCTAAATCCATCAGAGTGTTTTCAACTGCAAATTTTAGCTTTTTGAAAACTAAAAGACGATCAGTCAGTAAAAGTGTATCTTTATCAGTAATTTCATTCTGAAGCACTCTAATGTTCTTAAACATGTCATTGAGTTTTTCAGTGTAATTTTCAGAATCCTCCAATTCAGATTGCAAATCAGGGATTGACGCTATGAGAAGGTCGAGTGAACCGAATTTTTTTTGTAGATTTTTAAGCGAGAATATTCTTTTACGAATTTCTTCGGCTCTGAATTCGTCTGATTTTATATCATCTTTATAATCAGCTATCGCTGTATTTATTTCTTTGAGTGAGATGATATTTGATTCTAATTCATCGCAGTACTGGACTAATTCTTTATTATACTCTGATAATGTTGTGATTTGTTTTTGTATATCTCTGAGTTTATCTATAATAGCACCCTCTGAGTTGTATAGAGCATAGTTGACTTCATAGCAAGAGTTTTTAAGGAATTCTGCATTTTCGATTACTTCAAGCTCTTTTTCTAAATCTTCAAGTTCTCCTTTTTTCGGGTTTATACTTAATATCTCTTCGAGTTTGAATTTAACTAAGTGTTCTCTTTCTTTTAGATCAATTTCTTTCTGTTTGAATTCAAAATATTCGTCACATAATTTTTTAAGTTTTAGATATGTGTTTTTATACGATACTATAAGCTCAGATTCAACCCCACATAAGTCGAGTAGTGAGACATGATTTCCGGAAGATAAAAGTGTGTAACTATCGTGTTGGGCATGGAAATCTAAAAGATAGCCTGATACTTCCCTAAGAAGTTTGTTTGTAACAGGAGTATCATTTATAAAAGCACGGCTGTTACCATTTACATTGAGCTCTCTTCTCAAAATCAAATCATCTTGCAGAATTTCAATATCATTTTTTCTCAGTATATCGAGTATAATAGTATTTTCAGAGTTTTCAAAAATGGCTTCGATAATAGACTTTGACTCGCCAATTCTAATAATATCTGTTGTTGCCCTTGCACCTGCAACAATATTTAATGCACTGATAATCAAAGATTTGCCAGCACCTGTTTCACCTAAAAGCACGTTGAGACCTTTGGCGAAGAAGATAGATTGTTCTCTAATAATAGCAAAATTCTTTATGTATAGTGATTTTAGCATTTGTTTCCCTTTGCGATATTACTATGCAAATATAACATAAGTCAATCTGACACGGAAAATATTGTTAATGATAAAATACGAATATTTTTAGTATTTTTGGAATCTATTGTATTTGTGGGATTTAGCAAAGACGAATATGAATTTTACTTTCAAAAATATACCTGATATGTTTTATAGAGTTTGTGACCGTTATGATGATAAAGTCGCCTTCAGGTTTAAAGAAAACGGAAAATGGCAAGACTTAACTTATAGTCGATTAGTTGAATTAGTAGAGTCTTTTGCTCTTGCCTTATTAGAGCTTGGTATCAGGAAAGGAGACCGAGTCGGTTTTGTTTCTGAAAACAGAATCGAATGGATTATTTCCAATTTTGCGGTTTCTTTGATAGGAGCTGTTGATGTTCCCATATTTCCAATATTGACAGCAAAACAAGAAGAATATATATTTTCAAATTGCGGTGTTTCATGTCTGATTGTCTCTAACAATTTTCAGCTAAATAAAGTAATGCAATTTAAAGATGATTTAGAGACATTACGTCAGATTATTGTTTTGAATGACGATTTCACAACTCAAGATCCAGCAGTCCGCTCCTACAAAGATATGGTTGCAAGGGGGCTTGAATTAAGACCCAATCATGGCAGAGAATACTTTGATAAAAAAATAAATAAGATTGCATCCGACGATTTATTGACTCTAATCTATACTAGTGGCACTACAGGCGACCCCAAGGGTGTTATGCTTACGCACGGCAATCTTTGTTCAAATATTAAGGACGCAAATGCTGTATTTGGAAATTTGGAACAACACACTACGCTTCTGTTTTTGCCTTTGTGCCATGCTTATGAAAGAACATCAGGTTTCTATACTTTGTTTTCTGGCGGGGCACAAATCAATATGGCAGAATCCATTGATGTAGTTGCTTCAAATCTCAGAGAAGTATCACCTACAATAATGACATCTGTACCAAAATTGTTAGAAACAATAAAGAAAAAGATATTTCACGCTATGAGCAAAGAAACACCTTCAAAACAAAAAGTCTTTAATTGGGCTGTTGAAGTGGGATCAAAATATGTAAGAAACAAGTTAGACGGAAAAAACTCAATTACCCTAAAGGCACAATATAAAATAGCGGACAAGTTAGTATTCTCAAAGTTACGAGATAGAGTTGGTGGGAGATTGAACCGAATTATTTCCGGTGGTGCTGCTCTTGCTGATGATGTATATGAATTTTTTATGGCGATGGGAGTTAATGTTCAGCAAGGATACGGCCTAACAGAGGCATCTCCGGTGGTTGCAGTAAACAGAATAGACAATATTGAAATTGGTACTATAGGAACTCCTTTTAACTCCGTTGAAGTGAAAATTGCAGAAGATGGAGAAATTTTAGTCAAAGGCCCTAATGTGATGAAAGGTTATTGGAATGACATCGCAGCTACTAAAGAAGCAATAGATAGTGATGGCTGGCTACATACAGGTGATGTTGGGCAGTTTACGAAAAAAGGAAATCTCAAAATTACTGACAGAAAGAAATACATTTTTGTAAATAGCGGCGGAAAAAATATAGCTCCACAGCCAATAGAAAACGTATTAGCTCAATCAAGGTATATTGATCACTGTATGTTGATAGGGGACATGAGAGAATATATTACTGCACTTATTACTCCTGACTTTGTTCAGCTTAAAGAATTGGCAGAAGAGTTTGGAATCACTTATTCGAATGAGACTGAGCTCATTAGTAATGATAGAATTGTTAAGCATATCAAGAAAGAGATAGATTACCTACAAAAAGATTTTGCAAAATTTGAACGTATAAGAAAGTTTTCTTTGCTTTCTAAGCCATTCACTGTCGAAGACGGGGAGCTTTCTCCAAAGATGAGTGTTAAGAGGCATGTTGTCGAACAAAAATATTCAGATATGATTGACGATATGTATAAAGGTTCCTAAATTTTAAAAAAGAGGCAATAATATATTTTTATTGCCTCTTTTAAAAATCAAAATAGTTGTAAAGATGTTCTTTCAAAAATAATACTATTTTGCTTCTTCTGTCTTAGAAGTAGCTGGTTGTTGATCCACAGAAGCAGTCAAATCTATTGTTCTACCATCTGCCAAAGTTACAGCCAATGGTTGCCATACAGCACGTAAAGTTTGCAGATTTTGACGTAGAAAGACATCATTTTGATTATTGATATCGTGTTTATAAGCCGGTGTAATGATTTGTTCTTCAATTCCTGCAGCAATTTGCTTTTTGATGTTTACCGGGAATCTTTTAACAACTCTATTTTGCTGGTCAACAGCATTTATATAGCCCTGCAGGTTAGTTATTGCCTGTGAAGAAGTATTTTTTATAGTAAATGCCATAACATTTGCATAGACTTTTTCAGCCTCATTGTCTTTCATTTCAAATTTTTCGAATTTAAAAGTATGAGTAAAATTAACTTCAGTTTTCAAAGCTGTATTCTTTAAACCGGTCACAGTAACATCACGAGATAGCTGCTCTTGAGAAGCAATTATGTCACCAATAGTTTTACCTATAACTGAATCGCGAACACCGCCAAGTCGTGCTAAGCCTTGATTAAGAAGAGTAATATCTTTGAGTGACATTACTTCATCATGCTGAATCTTTTTAGCCAATTCGGTAATGTTGTTTTCTGTAAAGACTTCTTTGAGTAAAGGTGATTTCGGCTCTGCCTGATTGCATGAATAAATGCTTGCAACAATCAAAAGTGCTGAAAGTGCTTTAGCTGTTTTAAACGATTTGGACATATTAGCTCCTCGAAGCTTTTAATATAACATACTTGTCTTGTAGAATTATACAAAGATAATTAAGTATTGTAAAATTCCAATAGAATAATTATAAAAATGATTTGACGAGGCCATATCTCAATCCATGAGAGCTGATATTGATAGGCTTTTCTACAATTTTTGAAATCCTGTCTAATATCAGTGCGCCTGCACCGATTAAATCCGCTCTTTTGGGATGAACTTTATATAAATTTTGTATGGTCAATGCATCTGCTGTCAAATATTTTTTCGTTATATCACAAAGAGTTTCAGGATCCAAAATGCTGCCATGTACAATATGGTCATCAAAATCATCTAAATTAAGGGCAGTAGTCGCTATAGTAGTAGCAGTACCGCCAACTGCATAGATATCACCTGAAAAAGCTTTGAGGTTAGTTTTATCAAGCATTTCGTCGATATATTTGACAGCAGCTCGAATTTGATCTGAAGTAGGAGGGGAGTCTTTCAAAAATTTTTCAGTTATCCTGACAGCACCAATTTGCAGACTTTCTCGCGATGTAATTAGTCCGCTTTCTCCGGTAATGAGTTCGGTACTTCCACCGCCAATATCTATGACAAGTGATTTGAATGGTTTTGTTACTGTACCCAAAAAGCTATATCTTGCTTCCTCTGCACCGGATATAATTTCTATTTTTCTTCCTAAATGAAATTCGATTATATCGGCTACTACTTCACGATTTTTTGCATCACGCATAGCACTGGTAGCAACTGCTTTGACATTACAAATGCCGTGTTTATTTAACTCAAAAGCGTATTTCTCGAATACTTTGACTGCTCTTTCAATAGCTTGGTCGTTTATATACCCACTTTTATCAACACCCTCGCCAAGTCTCACAATTTCATGATAATCTTCTACTACTCTTAGTTCTGAGTTTTGGAACTCGGCGATTAGCATTAGTATAGTATTGGTTCCTATATCAATTCCTGCGATTTTCAATATTCACCTATTGTTTTATTCTAAATTTAATACCAACCCATTCATCGTCTTGTTTTACTTCTTCCAACTCAAATCCCAGATCTAAAGCTGGTTGGATTACGTCATCCTTATGGTAAACTAAAATACCTGAAACAAGTAATACACCTTTACTTGCTTGTAGGCTTTTATAAAACGCAGGTAAAAATTCGAGTATAATGTGAAGGTTTATGTTTGCAGCAATGCCATCTACCTGAGGCATTTGTAGTTTGTCAATTTCTGATAATACCAACTCTATATTTTTGCAATTATTTATTTCAGCATTTTCTTGAGCATTTTCAATACTCCAATGATCATTATCAAATGCATAAATATATGATGCTCCGAGTTTTTCTGCCAATATAGCGAGAACACCTGTCCCTGTACCAGCGTCAATCCATCTACTTTTTTGTTTTACTTCTTGTTCCATCAACTGACAAACTAGTCTCGTAGTGGAATGTGAGCCGGTTCCAAAAGACATTTTAGGATTGATAAGAAGTATAATCTCTTCTGTTAGTTCATTTTCTTTCCATGTAGGAGCAATTCCTATTCGGTCTGAAACATGTATAGCCTGAACATTTTTCTCCCATTCTTCATTCCAGTTCGTCTCTTCAATGGTTGTAACGTTAGTAATATCAGCACTTGGTATAAGCTCTTTAATATTATGCTTTAACAATTCTAATAGTTCCTCATTGTAAGCGTTGCTATCAAAAGAAACTATCATTTCATCAAATTTCTCTTCGACCCCCAGGAATTGAAGTTCTCCAAGCACTGCATATACTAAATCATAATACTCTTCGTAAACAGATATAGTGACATTGACGTACTGCTTTTTCATACTATACTCAAAAAAATAAATAAATAGAAAGTTTTATATCTTAACTAAAATGATTATGTTTCGTACTATAAAATAGTCAATTCAACAATACAAAAATAGCGAAACTGCAATGATAATAAAAGACCTAAAGAGTAAACTTTCAAAAGTCAAACTTTTAGTGATGGATGTTGACGGCACTTTAACTGATGGAGCTATGTATTATTCTGCGAGCGGCGAAGAGTTAAAGCGTTTTTCTACAAGAGATGGAATGGGAATCACATTACTTCAAAAGTCAGGAATTAAGACAGCTATAGTTACAAGTGAGGCTTCACAAATAGCTTTAAAGCGTGGTGAAAAACTAAAAATAGACAAAATTATACTTGGATCTAAAGATAAAACATCAGCTTTGGAAGAATTATGTAAGTATTTTGAAATAAATATAGAAGAAATTGCCTATATTGGTGATGACGTTAATGACTTACATGCTATGAAAATGGCAGGCATAAGTGCTTGTCCCGGAGATTCTGTAGAGTCAATCAAAAATATTGCAGATTATATTTGCATTGCAAATGGCGGTAACGGAGCCGTAAGAGAGCTTTGCGAAAAGATATTAAAAGCACAAGAAAAACCAATAATACTAACCGAAAACTGGTAATCAAAGGAGGATACCATGGGAAAAGAACATGATAACTACACAAAAGGCTTTCTATTGGGTGCAATTGTCGGTGGAGTAGCCGGAGCTGTAACAGCATTATTATTTGCCCCTAAAAGTGGAGCTGAGTTGAGAAAAGATATCGCGGAAACATCTACTCAACTTTATGACAAGAGTAAAGATTATTTCGTAACAGTAGAAGATTCTGTTAGCAAAGCGATTTCAAATACTGTAAACGAAGGAAGAATCAAAGCTCAAAGTATAGTTGAATCTGCAAAGCGTCAAGCTGAAGGTATCATCGAAAATGCTGAACATGTACTCTCAGATGCAAAGGCAAAAGCTACACAGGTTAAAGATGCAGCTAAAGCAGGTGCAGATGCTTTTAGAGATGAGATGAAAGCTGCAGATTACAGAAAAGGGTAAAAGATATGGATATAATGCTAAAAATCGCAGCTTTAGCAGCATTGGTATCAATTACTTTACTAGCGTTAATGGCAATATCTTCTCTGTCAAAATTCAATAAATCTTTTGAAATAATTTTAGATAACATCAAAAGAGTTACTACAGACCTAAATTCGGTAAAAGATAAAATTTCTAATCTTGTTGATGGTATGAATGAATTGCGATCAGAGTTGAGTTATAAGATGAGAGAAATTAGTGAACTTAAAAATTCGACTGAAGAATCTCTCAGGCACTTTAATGAAATGAGCATCAAAGTCAAAAATACAACTGAAAAGTTCGAAAATAGGGTAGATCAGATAACCGGAGTTTTCAAACCATTTGAAATATTGATTGAATCTGTTTATGATAAAATTGCTCCGCCGGTCAATCAATCCGCTACTTTCATAAGTGCTGCTATAAAAGCCATAGGCGTGTTTGCAAGTAAAGTTACCAACAGGTAAAAAAAAGCCGTTTAAATTCAGTTTAAACGGCTTTTTTTAGGATTATTTTCCAAATTATTTCTCTCACAAATCTATAATCTTAAAAAGATTCGTAAGATTGATTTTAATCTAAACTATTTGATTTCTGCTGTAGCTGGTTTTGCAGCAAGTTTTTCAGAAATAGCATAAGTGCCAAATATAATTGCTGAAAACAACATTGAAGATGCTAATGTGCTTTTAAAGAATGGTATTGCAGCCACATAACAAGCAACCAAGCCACTAAAATCAAGAGTGTACATGCCACTCATAGCCCATACAGCAAAGTTTGTAACTACAAAAAACAACAATGCAGATACTACAGAAGAAGCAGCAACATTTTTAATATTTGGATTTGACACGAATTTTTGACCGATGAGTACAGTAAGTAAGAAACTTCCGTAAACAGCAAACATTGTGTTATGAAATCCAAAGTAAATGTCTGTCAATAGCATAGCTGCAACCGGAATAACATAAGCAAGTTTTTTGTTGAGCATAGCACCACCAAAAAGAGCCATAGCCATTACAGGTGAAAAGTTAGGCATTCCTGCAAAAAGGAATCTTGAAAATGCTGCAACTGCAATAAGTGCAATTACTAAAACGAGATTTGCGTTTTTTCCGCTCATTTCAATTTACATCATTAAAGTTTTACATATTACTTAGTACCTGCAAAATAAGGTATAATAGGGAATTATCCTAATAATGCAGACAACATATTTTATTAGAGACAAATATTAGTTTACATAATATATATTATATTCCTAATATTTATTCGTCATCCAACATGATTTTGATAGTTTTCAATACATCAGGATCTGCCTGACTAACACGAGCTTGTATTTTAGTCATCATTTCTTTGGCTATCAGCTCGCGAAGCAACCTATCCTCATGTGACATGTTATCAGACTTTTCCGGTAGTTTAGCCGGTTTTTTATCTTTCTTAGCCATTTTGCTACTCCGAAGAAAGTATCTATATTATTATAAACGAGATACTTAAGCAAAATATTATAAAGTTGACTCAACTAATTTGTTATTGTTTATCACCATTTTAGCTTTACCTTTGAATACATAGCCATCAAACGGTGAATTAAGCGATTTTGATTTTGATTTCTTTTGGCTGTAAGTCCATTCTTCAGTAGGATTAAAAATACTGATATTTGCTTTTGCACCGTTTTCAAAAGAAATCTTATCTAAGCCACAGATATTTCTAGGGTTTACAGACATCTTTTCTATAAGTTGGCTTATAGTTAAATGTCCCGGTTCTACCAAGGCTGTAATAGCAATACCCAAAGCAGACTCTAAGCCTAAAATACCATTAGGAGCTAACTCAAATTCTACATCTTTTTCATGCAATGCGTGCGGAGCATGATCTGAAGCTATACAATCGATAGTTCCGTCTTTTAAGCCCTCAAGAATTTCGTTTAAGTCGTCAAACCCTCTTAATGGTGGGTTCATTTTATAGTTTGTATCATATTTTTCCATATGACTGTCATCAAGGAAGAAATGATGTGGAGTAACTTCTGCAGATACTCTTTGACCGTTAGCTTTAGCCTCTCTTACGAGCTTTACTGCACCTTTTGTGCTTATATGAGAAACATGGTATCTTCTGTTGCCTAAGTAATTAGCTAACATCAAATCTCTTGCAACCATAATGTCTTCAGCGACTGAAGGATAACCTTTGAGACCTAACTTATAAGACTGAGGAGTTTCATTTACTGCATATCCATGAGTTAAATGCGTATCTTCGCAATGCTGTGAGATTAGTAAATCATGGCTTGCAGCATAATCAAAAGCTCGTCTCATTACTTCAGTATCAATAATGGAAGCACCGTCGTCAGTAAAAAGTACTGCACCACTTTTGATCATTTCAAGCATTGGTGCAATCAATTTACCTTCTCTGTTTTTAGTAATTGCACCGGCAACATGTACATCTACCGCTAAACCCTGCGATTTTTCTTTTATATAAGAAATCACAGTCGCATTGTCTATAGAAGGATCTGTATTTGGCATACATACTAAACCGGTAAATCCACCGTTAGCGGCACAGTTTGTACCTGTTTTGATATCTTCTTTGTATTCAAAGCCCGGTTCTCTCAAGTGCACATGCATATCAAACAATCCCGGTGAAGCTACTAAATTAGTACCGTCAATTATTTTTGTGTCGCTGTCAGTTTGTGCAGCTTCTTTAGAAGAATGGCAGATAATACCATCTTTAATCCAAAGATTACGAACTTCATCTAAACCTTCGTAAGGATTGATTACTCTGATGTTTTGGATATAAATATTCAAGATGCCTCCTACTCATTGAGCTATATTTTGAATTGTTTAGTTTTGTGTATCATTGCAAAATAACTTATTTGAAGTTTTAATTCAACAAGAAAATATCTTATGCTTTGACATGTTCTCAAATATAAAGCATAAGATATTGATATATATCAGAGATACTTCTAATGAGTCTTTGTCATATCTTTATCCACAACTATTATAAAATCGGCAATATTGAGATTTGATTCTTCTAATTTTTCTAAAGAATCCTGCTCGACTGTGGATATTGTTAGTACTTCAATATTTTTATTTTCTTGTTTCAAATACCAGTTTATTCCTTCGTATTTATCAGAATGATAGCTACCATTCAAATGTATAAATATGTAATTAGATTTCAGGTTTTTATTGATGAAATGTGCCATAGTAGCGTCTTTGACAGCCTGTGCCTGAGCTATGTATGATAAATTTGGCTTTTTCATCATCGGATTTGCAGCTGCCGGCATTTTCATTTTCAGAGAGTCAGAATTAGTGCTATCTGATTTCTGAGACATAGGACTACCATGCATTGCCATAGGCTCCATAAGAGCAGCATAAGTAGGAAGTGTCGCATCAAATTTTACAGGTAAAGGAGCAATATATTGCTGTGCTTCATTGCTTAAAAGTGCAAGTTCATCTAAGCCGTTTCTGGCTACAAAACCAGCATATCTACGTGGAATATTTGTTGCAACAAAACTTAATTGATTTTCTTTTGCGAACTCTATAATAGGTTTATAATCCGTTGCATAATTATCCCACAGTTTTGCTTCCTTAGAGAAATATTTATCAGTAATCTGATCTTGAAAGTATTCGTTAATTATTAGCTGGTCGTCTGATTCAAACATTTCTGCCCCTAAAATAAGCTTCTTATCATTCTTTTCAAACAGAGCTTTTGTCAATTTGAATTGAAGGAAATGAGAAATTGGGTTGTTGTGGTATTCACCAAATAAAACAACTTGGTTATCCTCAGCAGCATCTACTATGTCAGTGAATTCAACCTCTTCCCCATCTTTATCAAAGATTTTGAAAGGGAGTGCTGTTTCTTCAGAATGCAATTGGTTAAACATAATTGCACCAATAATAAGAATTAGAAATATTTTCATATTGTTATCCTTCAAATAGTTCCATTTGTTTATCAAAATATTTTTTTAGGAAAGATTTTCTGTGAAATTCAGTAATTCCAAATTGATTTATTGCCTCATAATGGCTTTTAGTACCATAGCCTTTATGATTTTCGAATCCATATTGTGGATAGATTGGAGCTATATGCTGTAATACCCATTTATCTCTTATAACTTTAGCTATTACGGAAGCGGCTGCAATCGTTACAGACTTAGAATCCCCTTTTATCACAGTCTGATATGGGATACTGTCGTCATCAAATCTGTTCCCATCAATAAGCAAATAATCAGGTTTATTTTTTAGGCTATTAATAGCAATATGCATGGCTTTATAAGTAGCTTGAAGAATATTTATTCGATCAATTTCTTCGGGAAATACCATACCATAAGAATAATAGACTTTACCATGTAATAATTGAAAAAGTGCTTCTCTTTTAGAAGCACTTAATTTCTTAGAATCATTTAAACCTTCGATATCTAAACCGGAATGTGGAAATACAACAGCTGCAGCAACTACAGGTCCTGCAATACAACCTCTCCCCACTTCATCAACTCCAACTATGGCATCATAATCAGAAATAAGTGTTTTCTCTATGTCAGAATTTGGATAGGTCATTATAAGTCATGATTGATAAGAGTCATGAACTCATTTCTTAATTTAAGATTGTGGAGTAGATAGCCTCGCATAACTGATGTAGTCATAAGAGCCTTTTCTTCTGAACCTCGTACACCTCTGGCAATCATACAGTAATGACGTGCTTTTATTACAACTCCTAATGCTTTAGGTTGAAGGATTTCTTCTAAATAGTCGGCAATCTGTTCACCGAGTTCTTCTTGAATCTGACCTCGTCTGGAAAACCACTCGACAATTCTTGAGAGTTTAGATACACCAAGTACAAATTTACCGGGTATATAACCAATAACAGCTCTACCTGAAATTGGTTCCCAGTGGTGAGAACAAACAGACATCACTTCAATACCCTCGCTTATAACAAGGTTATTTACTTTTTTTCTGTTCGGAAATACTGTCATTTTAGGTGGTTCTTCGTACCTTCCTTTAAAAAGCTCATTCACATACATTTTTGCAATTCTTCTTGGAGTTTCTGTACTATTGGGATCTTTTAGAGAAATTCTCATAATATCAAGTACTTCTTTAAATTTCTCTTCAAGATGGTGTATCATCTCCAATCGTTCTTTTTCAGAAATAGTTCTGTTCCCGTTTGCATCAAACAACTCATAACCGAGAGAATTAAACCGAGGGAATAAATCCAATGCTTTTGATTCGTCTAATGTGCCTAAAAGCTCGTGCGATTTATTGATTTCTGACGGAAGACTATTAGAAGGCACAATATCTTTGTTTTCACTCATTACAACCTCACTTAAATACTTTTATTTCAGTCTTATCACCAAAATATTCGACATAACTTGTATCTGTTTCGTAAATTTTGATTTTATGCAATTTACCTTCAGATATATTAGATTCCAAAATTTTCCAAAATTCAACAGCCATATTTTCTACTGTTGGTATTATTCCTTTTAGAAAATCTACATCATGATTTAAGTGCTTGTGATCTACCTTATCAATAATATCGTCGATTAGTATTTTTTTTAGTTTTTTCAAATCAATTACATACCCTGTTTCGGGATTAGGTTCACCTGCGACGGTTACTTCAAGAGTATAGTTATGACCATGTCCCCAGTAATTGTTACATTTATCAAAAGTTTGTTCGTTCATTTCGTCAGAAAACTCAGGATTATACAACCTATGTGCCGCTGAGAATTTGACCTGCCTTGTTACGTAAATCATTCTTCTTTATCCTTTAGTTATTATTTCCTATTTTTGGACGTTGTATAATTTAACTTATTACTTACATTTTTTAGTAAAGCAAAATTATGAAATCTATCTATCTTTTCTTAGCAATAATACTGTCTTTTTTGACAATTCAGTCTTGCAAAACTATTGATGAATCTAGCAGAAATACTATTAATCTATCTGAAAGACCATCAAATATTGATTCTGAGATGTCTATAAGTATTAAATCTGAAGATATTTCTATAAGCGGAAAGGCAAAAGTAAAAATAGCAGGTACTGATTCATTGTTTATGGATATATCTGGACCTTTCGGCATTAAATTCGGAAAACTTTACGCTGATACAAATATATTTTATTTCTATAATGCAATGGAAAACACGGTATTAAAGGGCAAACCAACTGCTGAAAATATCAGACGAGCAACTTACTTAAATATATCTGCTATTGATATTATCAATCTTTTCAAGAACCTTCCCCCTTCTAAAGAACAAAATTATAGAGAAGCAGGAAAACACGACAATGGTACATTATATCAGTATAAAAATGAGTTTTTGATTTTGAATGCAAAATCGCAGATGATTCAATATCAGAGGAAAAACGAGGTAAACGACTTGGAGTTGAATATTATATATTCTGACTTTAATCAGTATAGTAATTTTGAGATGCCGTCTACATTTTTGATAGATGCACCGATAGCGAGCAGTACAGTTAATATTTCAATAAAACAAATGACTTTTCCTGCAGAATTTGAAAACGCATTTAAGTTTTCGATACCTCAAAGCGCTAAAATTATCGAATTATAGATAAAAACAAAGCTCTTCAGAAAAATATCCGGAAGAGCTTTGCATTGAAAAACATATATGTTGTTTTATTTTTTCATAAGATTTGGAATAGCACTTTCGTATAAATCTATAATATCGGCAACTGTATATGAAATGGAGTTGTTGATACTGAAATTATCTTTAGTAACTGTTCCGATTTTTTTGCAAGCAGTCAGATACTCTGCACATAATGCTTCGAATTGATTTGCTTTTTCAGGTGAAACAGAAACAATAATTCGTGAATGCGATTCACCAAAAAGTGCGGCTTGGTTGTTATCTAAGCTAATATTGCATCCTAAGCTGCCGCTCATAATAGCTTTTTCAGCTAAAGCAATGGCAATACCACCTTCACTTGTATCGTGAGCTGAATTGATTAAGCCTTTCTGTATTGCAGAAAGAGTAGCTTTATGCAACTGTCTTTCTTCTTCTAAATCCAATTCAGGAGCTTCTCCGGTAATTTTGCCGGTAAGGAGTTTCAAATATTCAGATCCGCCGATTTCTGTTCTGTCACTTCCAAGAATGTAGATAAAGTCACCTTCATTTTTGAAATTTGCACTCATTACTTTTGTCATATCATCAATAATGCCCAGCATACCAATAGTTGGTGTAGGATAAATTGCTCTGTCTCTTGATTCATTGTGGAAAGAAACATTACCTCCCGTTACCGGAGTATCAAAAGCACGACAAGCAGCACCCATACCTCTAATTACTTCTTTGAACTGCCAATAAACTTCAGGATCGTAAGGATTTCCAAAATTCAAGCAGTTTGTAATAGCGACCGGAACTGCACCTGTACAAACAACGTTTCTGGCAGCTTCAGATACAGCAGCTAAACCACCTCTATATGGATTCAAATAAGCATAACGGCTATTGCAATCGGTACAAACAGCAATACCTTTGTTTTCTATTTCTTTTATTCTTAAAACAGCAGCATCACCTTTGATAGCTACAGTATTTGTACGTACCTGAGAATCATATTGTTCAAATATCCATCTTTTAGATGCGATATTCGGAGTAGAAATAAGTTTTTCAAAAACTTCTTTATCTGAATATTTAGATTCAATATTTTTTGTATCAAAAGAAGATGTTTCTTTTAAGTAAGCAGGCTTTTTAGCAGGTCTGTCATTTACAGGAGCTCCACCGCCTAATACAAGGTGATCAGCTTCTAATTTAGAAACAAATTTACCGTTTCTAAATACATTGACATCACCATCATTAGTAATAAAACCAATTTCAGTAATAGGAACATCCCATTTTGCACATATTTGTTTTGCTTGCTCTTCTTTACCTTTTTCTATTACTACTAACATCCTTTCCTGAGATTCGGAAAGCATAATTTCGTAGGCAGTCATATCTTTTTCGCGAAGAGGAACTTTATCTAAATCTACGTGCATACCGATATTAGGGAAACGGGCACTCATTTCGGAAGTTGAGCAAGATATACCTGCAGCACCCATATCTTGGATACCTACTACTACACCTGCTTTGATAAGCTCCAGAGTTGCTTCTAACAACAATTTTTCAGCAAAAGGATCACCAACTTGTACAGTTGGTCGCATATCTTCAGTTTTTTCGTCAAACTCTCTGGAAGCTAAAAGTGAAGCACCATGGATACCGTCACGTCCTGTAGAGCTTCCAACAATCATAACTGGGTTTCCTACACCATTAGCTGCTGCAGAGGCAGTTTGGTCAGTTTTTACGATACCGACAGCCATTGCATTTACTAGTGGATTGTCAAAATAACATTCGTCAAAATAAATCTCACCACCAACTGTAGGAACACCAAAGCAGTTTCCGTAATGGCTTATACCTTCAACGACACCATTCAAAAGGAATTTTGTTCTTGGATTGTCAAGTTCACCAAATCTTAGAGAATTGAGAGCAGCTATAGGTCTGGCACCCATAGTAAAAATATCTCTTAAAATACCACCAACACCTGTAGCAGCACCTTGGAAAGGTTCTATTGCCGAAGGGTGATTATGGCTTTCAATTTTAAAAGCAATTGCATAACCGTTTCCAATATCTACTAAACCGGCATTTTCTTCACCGGCTTCTACCAAAAGTCTGCCGCCGGAGCGTGGCAAAGTTTTGAGTTGTTTAATAGAATTTTTATAAGAACAGTGCTCACTCCACATTACACCATAAATTCCAATTTCAGTGTATGTAGGTTTTCTGCCTAACTTATTCAAAATTTTATTGTATTCCTCTTCTGTAAGACCACATTCGATAGCCGTATCAAGAGTAACTTCAATCTCAGAGTAGAGATTTGAGATGTCATAATTTGCCATTTTGCACACTTTTGATAATTGACTCAAAAAAACTTAGAACAAAAATAATACTTTTTCGTATTAAAGCCTTAGAAAAGATACAGTATTTGTATAACTTATCTAAGTTCTTTAGAAAATTGAATTTATAGATGCTCCCATACTGATTAAAAACTAATATTATTCCTTTGGGAGTTTTTTTATATTTGAACTTAGAAAACTATTTCAGTTTATTTAGTACCATGTTCGAGAAAATGGAAACATTAAAAGATAGAATAATTAGCGAAGCTGCTGAAATGTTCCTGAAAAACGGTTACAGAAAAGTAAGGACTGACGACATAGCCGGCAATATCGGAATCAGCAAAAGAACTCTGTATGAATACTTCTCGTCTAAGCAAGACTTGCTTATAGCAGTTATTTCATATTTACATAGTCGTAAGATTAGTAGAATGAAGATATTGATTACAAAATTGCGAGATGCAAATAAAGAAGATTTTATAAGTGCTCTCAAACAATTTTGGCTTGAAGACACAAAACTATTGAAATCAATAAGCTATGATTTTGTAGAGGATGTTAAAAAAATCGCTCCAAAAAAATGGAAAGATTTTGTTGAAGAAACAGATCACGACGAATATCTTGATGAGTTAGTCAAAATAGGAGAAACACACGGCTTCTTCAAAAAAATGATAGACTACCGCCTTTTTAGACTTTTGCACAGACATGCTCTGTTTGGAATTTTTACAAACGAAGATTTTACGAGCCTCAATTATACACTCGAAAAGCTTATTGAAGAAACTTTCTATATTTTCTTTTTTGGGATACTTTCTGACGAAGGGCAGGATATTTTCAATAAAGAGTTTAAAATCGAAACAAATAACTAATTGTATTAACAAATAGAGTTGAACAACGATGATCAAATCCGCTCTAAAAAATGTTCCACTATTACTAACAGCGTTAGTTGTGTTTCTGGCTTCAAATGGTTTAGAATCCAAAGCAGAAAATTTGTCTTTGAATTTGGATCAAGCTATTGAGATGGCTTTAGAAAACAATCATGATACGAAAAAAGCTTTGCTTGAAGTGGATAAAGCTCAGGCGGCAATCGACGAAGCATATGGGTATGCATATCCGACTGTTGATTTGTCAGGGCAATATCACCATTTTCTTGAAAAACCTAAAATGCCTTTCCCCGATCTTGAAGGTCAATTTGGTAAAGGTATGATCGAAACTTTGAATCAGTTCAAACTTATCACTTCCCAAGAATATACAGACGCAATGAAACAGTTTGATAATTCAGGTGGGGAAACTCTTTCTGATGCTTTTACTCAAACAAACAATTTCGAAACGAAATTGGCTGTTTCTCAAGTACTTTTCAGCTCTGCTGTTTTTACTGGTATTGGTGCGTCAGAGGATTATTATAACCTATCAAAAGAACAATTGAAGTCAGTAGTCAATAAAACTGTATTTGATGTTAAAAAGACTTTTTATGGTGTTTTATTGGCAAAGGAAGCCCGAGATATTTTACAACAGAGTTTTGAAAATGCTCAAACAAATCTTTCCAATGTTAAAGCATTTTATGAGCAAGGATTAGCCGCAGAATATGATAAAATGCAAGCAGAAATTCAAGTCGAAAATATTAGACCACAAGTTTTAGAAGCAGAAAATAGATTAAAGGATGCTACAAACGGACTAAAAATGATATTAGGACTCGATAACGAAGCTGAGATTACATTGTTAGGAGAACTAGATTATTTAGTTTATAATTTGAATTCTTATAATGACTTGAAAAATACTGCATTAGAAGAAAACTATGATATAAGGACCTTAAAAAGCAAAGTGAAGTTAGATCAAGCTCAGATTGAACTTACAGAATCTGAATATTGGCCTACGATAGCAGCCTTTGGGAATCTATCTTACAACGGTGTTTCGAACGACTTTGACTTTACAACTTATTCTTCTGCTTTAGTTGGATTAAACTTCTCTATCAATCTTTTTCAGGGTGGTAGAACATTCCATAAAAGACAGCAAAACGAAATCTCAAAAATGCAGACAGAAACTCAAATAAATCAGATGAAAGAATATTTGAGTATGGATATAAAAACCAAGCTAAATGAGATAGAAAGAGTTCAAAGTTCTCTTGAAGCTCAAGAACGCAACGTAAAGCTTGCAGAAAAGGCATACACTATGTCTGAAGTAAGATATAAAGAAGGTTCAGGAACTCAACTTGAAGTTTTAAATGCTGACATTGCATTGAAACAAGCCAAAACAAACAGGCTCAATTCGGTTTATAACTATATTACTGCAATTGCAGAGTTAGATAAAATACTTGGCAAAGTAGATGACAAGTATATGCGTAGATTCATGAATAAGAAACAAAATTAATACATAATGTGGAGTATTTAGATACCATGAAAAGAATCAGTTTTTCAGGATCAAAATTATTATTGGCTACTGTAATGTGCGGAGCTTTAGTATTAGCTTCATGCGAAAAAGAAAAAAAAGAACCCCCTATGTCTATGGAACAGTTACACGACGCTAATGGATTACCTGTATCTATAGAGGTAATCAACAAAAGTGGTTTTTCCAAAAAATTAAGCTTTTACTCTACGTTGCGTGGCATCAAAGAAGCTACAATAGGAGCTCCTATTGGTGGAAAAATAGAAAAAATCAAAGTAAAAGTTGGTGATCATGTAAAAGAAGATCAAATTATTGCACAGTTCCCTCTTGATTCTCCAAGTATGCAGTATGAGCAAGCAAAAGCAGGTTTGGAAAATTCAGAAAAACTATATAAAAGAATGAAAGCTCTTTTGGAAACAGGTGAAATTTCACAACAAAAATATGATGATGTTGAAACAAAATATCTTGTTGACAAAAGAAACTTTGAAACTATCAAACAGGCACTTTTTGTAGAAGCTCCGTTTGACGGTGTTGTTACAAATGTTGCACTTAATGAAGGTGATAATATCAGTGAAAAAACACCAATCATGACTATTGCTCAACTTAACACTTTGACTGCTAAAGTTTGGATTTCTGATACTGAAGTAAATCAAATTAAGACAGGTATGGTGGCAAAAACTACTTGGCTTGGTGAAACTTATACAGGTAAAGTCTCTGAAGTAGCAATATCAAAAGATGCACATAAACAAGCATTTTATGCGGAAATTCAATTCCCTAATTCAGACAGAAAACTAAAAAGTGGCTTGACTCTCGATATTGATGTTTTATCTGAAACTGCTGACAACATTTATGTTATTCAGAGAAATTATGTACAGGAAGAAGGCGACAAAAAATTCATCTATATTGAAAAAGATGGTGTAGCTCACAAAAAAGAAGTTAAAACAGGCACTGAAAGTGGTATTGAAATTGAAATATTAGAAGGATTGCAAGACGGCGATCATCTAATCAATTGCTGTTTCAATAAGTTAGAAGACGGAACGAAAGTAAAAGTGGTCAAATAAGGGGAAAACAATGTTTTTAGCAAAAATCTCAATAAATAGACCTATCATGGTCACTATGGGTATTTTGGTTCTAATGATTTTTGGTGCTATTGCTTATACAACTTTAAATCTAAACAGAACTCCTGAAGTTGATATACCTTTTATCACTATACAGACTATTTACCCGGGTGCCGGACCAAAAGAAATAGAAACACAGATTTCTAAAAAAATTGAAGACGCCGTAGCAACAGTTAGTGAAATCAAACGAATTGAGTCTTACTCTTTAGATGGTGTTTCCATCGTTATGATTGAGTTTAACTTGTCTAAAGACGTAGATGTGGCAAGTCAGGAAGTTAAAGATAAAATTGATGTTATAATTAACGAATTACCTGATGATGCAGAAGATCCAATTACTGAAAAATTTGACTTTTCAGCTGAACCAATAGTTGATATTGTGCTTAGTGGCAAAAATCAAACTCCACAAGAACTTTTCGATATTGCTGACAAACAGCTTAAAGACAGATTTTCGCAGATAAAAGGTGTCGCAAATGTTGAATTGGTTGGTGGTCAGGAAAGAGAAATTCAAGTACAATTAGATAATAAAACTGTATTTGAAAATTACATTTCCTTGCCTCAGTTGATGCAAATACTGAAAGCACACAATATGGATTTGCCGGGAGGCTATTTCAATATCGGAGATTTGGAATATACTGTTCGTGTTGAAGGTGAATATGATAAGCTTGAAGATATGCGTGAGCTCGAAATACCAACTGCTTTCGGCAACAAGAAACTCAAACAACT
Organism: Kapaibacterium sp. (SeqCode); assembly: GCA_963664875.1. GTDB lineage: Bacteria > Bacteroidota > Ignavibacteria > Kapaibacteriales > UBA2268 > JBFHIJ01. Next base: position 464,204 of record OY761611.1, read on the forward strand.
TGCAGATGTTGTTGATGGAGGGAAAAAAATAAGAGAGCGTGCTGTTTACTTCAACAACAACACAAAAACTCGAGACGAGAATGTTGTTAGGTTATCTATTGTAAAAAGTTCAGAAGGTAATGAAGTAGATGTTGCCGATGAAATAAAAGCAAAATTACCGGAAATCAAAGAAACTTTACCGGAGGGCTGTAATCTTGAATTGATCAATGACAAATCTACATTTACAAGATCAACGGTAGATGATACAATAAGCAATATTATTCTTGGTGTATTATTTACATCCATAGTATTGCTGTTCTTTTTACATGATTTGCGATCTACTTTTATTATCGCTCTATCAATGCCTACATCAGTAATCATAACATTCCTATTGATGCAATATGCAGGATTTACTCAAAATATGATGTCGCTGATGGGTATCTCGGTGTCTATTGGTGTTTTGGTTGCAAACTCTGTAGTTGTGCTTGAAAATATTTTTAGACACAAGAGTATGGGCGTGGAAAAGAAACAGGCTGCGTTCAAAGGTACTGCAGAAGTAACTGTAGCAGTTGTAGCTTCTACTTTGACAAACATTGTAGTATTTGTGCCTCTGGGTAATATTAGCTCTATCGTTGGTGAATTCTTAAAAGAGTTAGCTTTCACAGCTGCATTCGCAACTATAGTTTCACTATTAATGTCATTTACATTGACTCCAATGCTTGCCTCATTAATTCTACCCGAAAAGCAAAAAACGGGTGCAATAAGCAGATTTATCGAATCAATGTTAGATGGTTTGTCAAATCTATATGGTGGAACATTAAACTGGGTAATGAAAAATAAAATCATTTCCACAGTTGTAGTAGTCTCAAGTTTTGCATTTTTTGTTTGGACAATGGACTTCTACGGTAGCCGATTAAGTGGTGAATTCATGCCAAACATGGACGATGGAAAGATTAAAGTTGAAGTGGAATTGCCACAGGGTTATAATCTTGATCAAACTGCAAAAGTAATGGAAGATGTTGAGCAGAGATTAAGCAAGTTTGAAGATATTGACCACACAATAACAAATCTTGGCAAAAAAGGTCAGATGGATATTGGTACAAACATGGCAGTAATGGAAGTTTATTTCAACAAAGCAAGCGAAAGATATACAGGCATAGTTGATTATACAACATATTTGACGAAAGAATTATCCGAAGTTCCTAACGCAGATATAAAAGTATCACTTTTAGAAAGTATGGGCGGAGGCTCTGCACCAATCGAATTTTTTATTCTTGGTCAGAACTTGGATACTTTAGAATCTTTAAAAACAATGTTCTATGAAAAAACTAAAACAATACCAGGTCTTATCAACTATGATTTTAGTTCAAGACCGGGCAAACCTGAAATTACTGTTACTCCTAAAAGGGATAAAATAACGCAAGCAGGTCTAACTGCCACAGAAATCGCTCTTACCGTCCGTTCTGCAGTAGAAGGTATGGTTGCAACACAATTTAAAGAAAAAGGAAATGAGTACGATATACTTGTAACCTTAGATAGAGCATCCGTGGATACACCTGAAGAAATTAAGAACATACCGATTGTATCACAAAACGGTGTAGTTTATCGATTGGCACAGTTAGCTGATGTAGAATTTACAAGCGGGGTTTCTAAAGTAATCCATAGAGACAAATATACTGCTATTAAATTCACGGGATATAATGCTCCGGGAACTGCAACAGGTGATTTGCTTAAAGCACTTGAAGAAAAGATGAAAGATACAAAATTGCCTGAGGGGTACCAATATAAATGGGCAGGTACTACAGAAATGCAAAATGAAATGATGGCAGATCTTGCATTTGCAGGATTATTAGCTATCGTCTTAACTTATATGCTTCTTGCAGCTATGCTTGAAAGTTTCTGGCAACCGGTACTCATCCTGGCAACATTACCATTAGCATTTATCGGTGTGTTTATTCTTATGTACTATACAGATACAAATATTGGTCTGACTGCTCTTATGGGTATGATTATGTTGATTGGTATCGTAGTTAATAATGCAATTTTGATACTTGATTATGTAAATCAGCTTATAAGAGAAGAGGGTTATACAGCAAAAGACGCATTACTAAAAGCTGCTCCTTTGAAATTGAAACCAATTTTAATGTCAACAATAGCAATTATTCTTGGTATGTTGCCTATGGCAATGGGCGTAGGTGATGCAGGTAAAGAGATGCGTATTCCTTTAGGTATAGTTTCTATTGGTGGTTTGGTAGCCTCTACCCTACTAACACTTTATGTTGTACCTGCGTTTATGTATATTACTTCAAGAAACAAAAAAGCAGCGTAACGTCTTGTAACAATCTGATATTATTATTTAATTAGAGACTGACTTATTCAAATTTCTCAATAAGTAACTCAATTCAAATATTCAGGACTAAGTTAGGAATTTTCCAGACTTGGTCCTCTATTTTTATTGTATGGAATTTGATCAAACTCATCTAACCTTGTTTATAAAATATATTGATGTGAATAACTTTTGTTGAGCAAATAATGATGAAATCTACTCGATTTTATTATCTTGTAAAATGTATCTACCACATATAAAACAATACTATGGATAATAACATAAATAAACCGGAATGGGTTCCTGAGGATGCAGGCTCCGAATTTACAACGAATGTAATGAAAGGAGTTGATTTATCTGCTGTCAAAAAAAATAGAAATCTTAAGATAGTAAAACGTAAATCTCTTTCAATCAATGACTATGTCGAAGGTATTAAACAAAACGACTTGTCTATTATGTCTAAAGCAATTACTTTAGTTGAAAGCAACAATCCCCTACACAACCGTGAAGCTCAGGATGTTCTGAAAGCTCTTAACGGACTTACCGGTAATTCTGTTAGAGTAGGCATTACCGGACCTCCAGGTGCCGGAAAAAGTACTTTTATCGAAGCACTGGGAACATTCTTAGTCAAAAATGGTTTCAAAGTTGCTGTGTTAGCTGTTGATCCAAGCAGTACTGTTACAAAAGGTTCTATTTTGGGCGATAAGACAAGAATGGAAATGCTTTCTCGTGAAAAAAATGCCTATATCCGACCTTCACCCTCAGGAGGTTCCTTAGGTGGCGTTGCAAAAAAAACAAGAGAAACGATTCAAATTTGCGAAGCTGCCGGATACGATGTAATTCTTATAGAAACTGTTGGCGTTGGGCAAAGCGAGACAACAGTGCGTTCTATGGTTGATTTATTCATGTTGCTTCTACTCCCCGGTTCTGGTGACGAATTGCAGGGAATTAAGAAAGGTGTTGTAGAATTGGCTGATTTATTAGTAATCAACAAAGCTGACGGTGACTATAAAACGCGAGCGAATATCACTAAAAATGCTTATGAGAGTGCTCTTTATCTTTTGCAACCTGCAACTGAAGGCTGGAAAACACAAGTTAGAACTTGCTCTGCTTTAAATAATATTGACATTGATACTGTTTGGTCAACTGTAAATGAATTTGTACTCAACACTAAAGAATCAGGTGTTTTTGAGAAACGTCGAAAATCTCAGATATTGGAATGGGTTTATAGTATGATTGAAGACAATCTAAAAACTATTTTCTATAACAATCCGCTTATAAAGCAAAATATGCCTGATATTAAAAGTAGAGTAATGAAAGGAGATTTGACTCCGGCTTTAGCTGTTGAAGAGTTACTTAGTTATTTCGGGAAATTGTAGCATGAAAATTCTTATTGCTTCTAACAATAATCACAAAATCCAAGAAATAAATTCTATCTGTGAATCAGTTTTACCCGGATACTTTAAGTTTTTCAAGTTAGATGATATTATTTCTGAGCCATTCGATGTGGAAGAAACTGGAATTACATTAGAAGAAAATGCAATTTTGAAGGCGAAAGCATATTATCAAATTGCAAAAATGCCGGTACTTGCTGATGATACAGGCTTAGAAGTAAGAGCACTTGACTATAAACCAGGTGTTTACTCTGCGAGATATTCGGGCAAGCATGGTGATGATGCTGCAAACAGAAGATTGTTGCTTAAAAACATGGAATCTGAGAGCGATAGATATGCACATTTCAGGACTGTGCTCTGCTTTTTTGATGGTTCTAAAGAGATCATTGTAGAGGGCAAATGTGCCGGGAAGATTGCTTTTCAAGAAATTGGAGATAACGGTTTCGGTTATGATTCCATTTTCATTCCTGAAGGATATTCAGACACATTTGCAGAGCTATCTACAGCAGAAAAAAATGCTATTAGTCATAGATTCAAAGCAGTTATGAACTTTGCAAAATTGTTTGTGTGAAATACATAATATACATATTTCTTATATATTTTTGTTTTGTCAATAGCGAAGCCGGTGAAAGACAAAATAACTTTTATGTTGATATTATACTAAATAATCACTTCTTCAACGGAAATTTCAAAAATTTGGGAGGTTTGCCCGATTGCTGCCCTGATAATAGAACAGGAAACGGGTTTACTCCAAAATTTATTATAGGTACTGATCTCCCGCTCTGGGAAGAGCCATTTCTGCTGAACTTAGGGTTCAATAGAATTTCAGGTAGAATGAAACATGAAGAAAATACTTTTATCCTGATTAACGATTCTGAAGAACTTGGGAAATTTGAACATAGCATCAATTTTTCCTTTTATTGCTTATCTCTAGAACTTGCTAAAAAGATAAGCTTTTCTGATTTTAGCACGACTATTGGCACAGGTGGGTATTTTCTAATTCAATCCAATTACGAACAGTCAGAAAAGTTAGTTGCTCCTTTTGAATACGGAGTTTTTAGTAATACAAGAACAAGATTGAGAAATCAATCATCAGGAGATGTAAGAGATAAAAATGTATTCTTACCATTCATCTTCGTTGATTTAGCATACACATTTATTAGACCAACAGAAAATCAGATGATTAGTTTGAATCCTTATATTCATTTTGAATTGTCTCTAACATCTTTACTTAGACAAGAGACTTGGAAATACTATAGTATTGGAGTAGGCATAAAATTTACAATACAAACTAATGTCGATAAGACTAATTAGTCTTGAAATCGATATTAATTGTTTGCAATTCAAGAATATACATTTTCTTTGTTCATATAAATTAATTATATTTGTAATCTATACTATTTACGATTCGTATTATTTATAATAATCGTGGTCTTCAAAAAATGGATTCGAGTTCTGACTCTCTAAAATCTATCTACAAACGTGCATCTCTAAGTGCAATCAATTTTGTTAACAAAGCTAAAATGACCGAACATCTTTTTATGATCATTTTGGCTATTTTTATAGGTTTACTGACCGGATTCGGTGCGGTAGGAATTAAGTACCTTATCCACTTAATTTCTGATTTATGCTACTCCGGTGAAGGTAATTTATTAGACAATATTATAAATTCTCCATGGTATATAAAAGTATTGATTCCTGCACTAGGCGGACTGCTTGTAGGTCCTATTATACTTTGGTTTGCTCCTGAAGCTAAAGGACATGGCGTTCCGGAAGTAATGCAGGCAATCTTACAAAAAGGTGCTATCATAAGACCTCGAGTAGCAATTGTAAAAGCCTTTACTTCAGCAATTACAATAGGAACCGGAGGTTCCGTTGGTAAAGAAGGTCCAATTATTCAAATTGGTTCTTCTTTAGGATCTACTGTTGGACAGTTTTTTAATATTCCTTCTTCACGTCTAAAAACATTAGTTGGTTGTGGTGCTGCTTCCGGTATAGCAGCTGCATTCAATGCTCCGATAGCAGGTGCCATTTTTGCAGTAGAAATTATTTTGCTTGATTTTACTGCTAAACAGCTTTCTCCAATAGTAATAGCATCAGTGATGGCAACTGTTGTATCTCATACTTTCGAAGGTAATTATCCTGCATTTGTGGTACCATATTACGAATTAAAAAGCTCTTATGAAATCATTTTCTATTTCATTTTAGGTGGTCTAAGTGGCATAGTATCTTGGATGTTTATCAAAATACTATACTTTTTCGAGCATATCTGGGAAGAAAAAATAAAAATTCCAAAATATATGAAAGCTACATTAGGTGGTTTGATTGTTGGAACTATTGCTCTTGCATTCCCACAGGTTATGGGTACAGGTTATGAATATATTACTATTGCTCTTAGCTCAAATGCAGTTTGGACTACCGCATTGTTATTAATCTTTGTTAAAAGCATTGCAACATCTATAACATTAGGTTCTGGTGGCTCAGGTGGAGCTTTTGCACCTTCTCTATTCGTGGGTGCTATGTTAGGAGCATTTTTTGGTTTCTTTGTTCATCAGTTCTTCCCTGATGTAACTGCCGATCCCGGTGCTTATGCTTTAGTTGCAATGGGTGGTCTTGTTGCAGGTACTGTGAGAGCTCCTTTGACAGCTATCATCATCGTTTTTGAACTCACTAAACAAAATAGTATCATTTTGCCTTTGATGATAGTAGTAACTATTTCAATGATTTTGTCTTCTAAATTGTCTCGTGAATCAATTTACACGCTTACTTTGGTTCTTAGAGGTATCAAAGTAAAAGATACTGCTGATTATAGTATTCTAAGTTCAATTCATGTAAGAGATTTATACGATAAAAACTTCGTTTTTGTCGATGAAAAAATCAATTTTAGTGAAGTTGTTTACAATATTATCAGCAAAAAACAACCTTCTTTGGCTGTTCTCTCTCAAAAAGGGGCTTATATTGGTATCATTTCGATAGATAATATAAAAGAATTTATTTTAGACTCTGATGAATTGAAACATGTTTTAATTGCGGGCGATTTAGCAGACAAAAACGTACCTAAAGTTACATTAGATGATTCTCTGAAAACTGTTTTCGAACAATTTTCGAAATGTGATTACGACGGTTTACCAGTTATGTCAGGTAAAGATAGCTCTTTTCTTGCCGGTATGATATGGAGAAAAGATGTTGATGATGCTTATCAAAAAGAACTTAGCAGACAGCAACTTACCTCTGATTTGGCAACAAAACTTACATTGAATAATTCTTCTGAAGATGTACACTTTTTGGAAGGATATATTATTACTGAAATTGATGTACCAAAAGCTTTCGTTGGCAAAACCATAAAAGATTTGAATATAAGATCTGTTTATGGTGTTGATATTCTTTCAATAAAGAGACCTATACAAAACTCAACGGATATAAAAGCCATACCTGAAGCAAATCACAAATTTGCACAAAATGAAAAGATCATTGTTGCCGGTGAAGCGGAAAAAATAAATTTAATAAAAACAATTTAGGGTTATTGAAATTTCAAAATATTGGAACTACGGACTTTTCAGTCAGTAAGATAACATAGTCAAAGAAACAAATATCTGACATAATTACTACAAATCCATCCTATTCCAAAATAGGATATTATCCTTATTTGCTCTGATTCGCATAGTCTTCCATACTTATCTGACCAAAAAACTCACTTTTCTTTGAGTATTAGTTAAATATAATAAAAAAAACCTTTGACAATTCTTTAGCAATATCTATTTTTGTTCTTAGCTATACCTAATAGGTAAATTCCTAAAATATTGGATGATGTGATGACAACTTTATTAGACGCTCCCGACAATATTGTTCTAAAAATAAAAGAAATAATTGCCGGCGATACCGCTAAAATCAAACTTAGTAATCTGGGTTTGAATATCGGAGATAATGTAATTAAAATTAGAAGCAAAAAGTCAGGTCCCGTTTTATTACATAACGAATCTAATGCTATCTCGAAACTTGCCATTGGTAAAGGTTTAGCAGAAAAAATCGGTGTAGAGGAAGTATGAGAGATATAAAAACTATAGCACTCATCGGACAGCCAAATTCCGGCAAAAGTACTATTTTCTCTGTTATGTCTGACATCAAGACTTCTGCATCAGGTTCAACTTATGAGCAAAAAAAGTCTTTAATAAATATTTTTGGTGAGAAGTTTAATCTTGTGGATTTGCCCGGGATTTACTCCTTAAATTCTTCTCAAAATTCTGAAGAGCTCACTTTAGATTACCTTCTAAAAGGGAAAGTAGATTTAATAATAAATGTTGTAGATGGTACTCTTCTTGCCAGGTCTTTAGAATTGACTGTTGAGCTTCTCGAATTAGGACTTCCTATGATTGTAGCAGTCAATATGGAAGATATATTTTCCAATTATGGTATCACAATAGATTATAAAAAATTACAAGAGATACTTAATGTCCCTGTAATTCCAACACAAGCTCTTTTTGGTAAAGGCATAAAAAATCTTACTGAGCATTGTTATAAAAGAATAAAAGGTAAATCCATTGCTCCCGGTACGCTTGATTACACACATCATTTTGAAATGCATCTCCAAAAGTTGTACCCGGTAATAGAACCTTTGAAAGAAAAATACAACGCTAAGACACGTTTCTTCGCAATTAAAGCCATAGAAAACCCAAAGGTTTTGCCTCAGGACATCAGAGAGGCAGTGTCTGATATATCCTCCGGCATCAGACGAGAATTAGAAGAAGAGCATGGAAAGGATACATTTGAAACTGTTTCATACGAGAGGCACCATCTTGCAATGAAAATGGCAGAAGATATTTCTGTTATTTCAAATCGGAGATCAAAACCTTTTATAGAAAAAATTGACAATTTGCTTTTACATCCAGTTTTTGGAAACTTTTTCCTTGTCATCTTTTTCTTTCTTTACTTCTTATCAATTTTTGTTGTTGGTGATTTTCTGGCAGGATTATTAGAATCACCTTTAGAAAATCTTGCAACATATTTTCAAGGTTTGAAGGAAGTGAATGAATTTGCGTGGTTTTCTGTCAATGGAGCCTATCAGGGGCTGATTGGTGTCGTTGGAATCGTATTACCTTACTTTCTTCCTTTAGTCTTTCTAACTTCTTTATTTGAAGACACAGGCTATTTGTCCCGAATTGCATTTCTAATTGATGGCTTGATGCATAGAGTAGGTTTGCATGGAAAATCTGTAGTATCTTTTATACTTGGGCTGGGTTGTGCTATCCCTGCTATTTATGCAACAAGGATGCTCGAAGACAAAAGAGACAGAGTAATAAGTGCTATGCTTATCCCATTTGTTCCGTGTTCTGCTAGAATAACAGTAATATTTGCTCTTGCGGCTGCTTTTACCGGACCAATATGGGCAATGGTAATCTTCCTATATATTTTACTTGTAATAGCGATTGTAGGTAAGGTACTGTCTAAATTTTTGTCTGAACCTACAGGAATGGTTTTAGAAATACCACGCCTAAGAAAACCACTACTAAAATCTTCTGCAAAGTCAACCTGGTTAAAAACAAAAGATTTTATAAGAGAAGCTACTATATTTTTAATTGGCGGTGGTGTATTCCTTGGCTGGGTTGAGTATTTTGGAGTTGCACAGTTTTTAGATGCTGCTTTTGCTCCTATTCTACATGCAATTTTAGGACTACCTGAACAGTTAGGCTCAACTCTTATATTTGGCTTTTGGAGAAAAGAATTGATTTTGGTTATGGCAAACCAAGCACTTAACGTATCTACACTTTCAGCTTTACCTCTTACTAATGCACAAGTGATAGTATTCGTAATTTTTGTTGCATTGTATTTTCCGTGCTTTACAACATTTGTTGTTATTGTTAAAGAATTCAGCTGGAAAATAGCCACTTATTCCGGTATTTTGGCACTTGCTATTGCCACTATCTCAGCTTTTTTGTTCAAAATAATACTTGGTGCCTAAAAAACATTTAGATAAGAATAAAATATTTCTTAGTTTATATAAAACATTAATGTACCACTTTTGATTTGTGAATTATGCTAAGTCAAGCCGTACAAGATTATCTGAAGACAATATACAAGTTACAGGAAACGGGGCCTGTATCAACTACAAAGATTGCAAAAGAATTGAATATATCAGGTGCCTCCGTGACAGGAATGCTAAAACGATTAGCTTCTATGGGAATGGTAGATTATAATTCGTACAAAGGTGTCAAACTAACATCTAACGGAGAAAAAATTGCTTTAGAGATTCTAAGGCATCACAGATTGTTAGAGCTTTATCTGAAAGAAATGCTTGGATTCTCTTTAGAAAAAGTCCACGACGAGGCATGCCGTTTAGAGCATCATATTTCACCTGAGTTTCTCGAAAAAATTGATGATTTACTTGGCAATCCACAATTTGACCCACATGGGCATCCAATTCCTCAGCGAGATGGCAATCTTCCAAGTTTGCAAGAAAATGTCCTTCTAGAAATAGATCCCGGTAGAACAGTTACTATATCTCGTTTAGCCGATAACGATCCGGAAATGCTAGCCTATTTTGAAACGCAGGGGCTTGTTCCTTCAGTAGTGATTCAGGTAATGGAGAAAGCTCCATTCAACGGACCAATTACTATTAAATTGAACGGTCAAAATAAAATATTAGGCAACGAGGTTGCTAGAAATATATATGTGAAATAGCATCACAGCTTTTGTATATTATACTTGAATTTATATAAAAGAAGCGAGTCTAATCTCGCTTCTTTTATATAGTGATTTTATGATATTTGATTGATTCCATGATTCATTTCAAGGCAACATTCATGTATTTATACTCAGCTCCTTGAGTCTTATTTGATGAATCAAATTCTGTGCTGCATTTTTCTTAGACAAGATATTGGAATTGACTTACAAAAATCAAAAAAATTACTTAATATCCTTTTTTTATTCTTTCTCAGATTCGCAGAGTACTTTAAGTTGTTTCAAACCTTTTTCGTAATCTGCTGCAATCATATCTTCCAGACCTAATCCGAGCCATCTGCCAAAGAAGCCGAGGTCAGCCTTCATACCCCAAATTACTTCTGTAGCACTATTTTTGTCATTAAATATGAAATATCCTGTCCCCCATTGCTGTCCTGCAAATGTAAGTTGTGTTTCAAGATACTTGTTGTCTTCGAATTTCGAAATTTTTAGACTCCCAATCCCAACATTTTCATGCTTACTTTCCCAATCCATTACGGCTCCTAAACCAGAGCTGCTATTTGAATATTTAACAATCATAGCAGTATCAATTTGATGCCATGGCGACCAATCAGTCCAACGTTTTAATTCGTTTACTTTAGGAAAAACATGTTCTACATTTTTATTGATTATAATACTTCGATTCATATCGAATTCAGGAGAAAGAAAAAAAGTAGAAACCAATAAGATCAAGATTATTCCTATTAAAGCAAGAAATATATACTTTAAAAATTTCACGTTATACTCCTACAAATAAGGGCTATTTATTGTAATAGCCCTGAATAAAGAAACTGTAAATTAGAAATGTATCTATTCAGCAGCATATACTTTTACTTGATCATTTAGTTCTTGAATCATGTGATCCCATAAAGTAGTATATGGAACTATTTCTAATGAATCAAGTATTTCGTTATCCGGCGTATTTTCGACTAATTGTTTATAGTATCTCAATGTAGTCTTACGAATCATGTTAGCTTTGAAATTATGTTGAATCATTGTTTGCAACATTCTTAAGAAAGCAAAAGTCCTTCTGTGACCTCTAGTTTAAGAGTATTTCTCTCTAAATAGAAAGCAATTTCACCTTCCAAATCAAGTATTCGTCTAAACTCGTTATTGGCAAAAAAGTGCATAAATTGAATTACAAGGAAAGAGGTATTGAATTCGAGTCTGTCTTTTTCATAATTCGGCATATTGTCTAGAATTTCAAGAATTTCAAATTTTTTCTTGAAAGGCTTTGATACCATTCTTTTAGATCTTAATCTTCCCATAGCAGTGAGGACATAAATTGCTCCTGCATAAAGTCTCCAATTGTCAAATACTTGTTCTGACATATTTTTGAAGTTGACATTATTCATTACTTCTGTAATTACCATTTCTGCACGTTTGTATTCCTCGCCGTGTATGAGCAACACAAAAAAGTTTTGCAATACTGCAAACCAAAAATCAGAACCTTCAGGGAACATTTCTATAACATCATCAGCCAATTTAATGTTTTCATCGATACTACCTACTCTTCGGAATGCATCTAATTTTGCCTGAGCAAACTCAATGAAGACTTCATGGCTGTACATATCAGGATTGTCTTTATAGTATTTTTGTATCTCATTACATATTCTGAGTACATTTTCGTAATCATATTTGATTTGATGGAGGTATAGTTGTATTTGGTAATATCTGATTTTAAGCATGTGAGAATCTGCACCTAACATCAAAGAATCTAATTTCTTGACACTTTTTTCTGTGCGAATCACGAAGGCTTCAGGGTGAACTGTTTTATCAACTTTACGATAAAGATCGCAATATAACTCGTTGGCTACAATCTCAGCGTTGTAAATATGTATTTCTTTTCTTACGATTTCGACGTATTCTGAATATTTTAGTTTGGTTCTTGCTTTGGAAGACATTTGCATCAATATTTTCCCAGCTTCAAGAATAAATTCTGATATTTTATATCGAAGAGCATAATCAAGTACTTTGTCTAAAATCTTTACACCGCTCTTCTCAGCTTTTTTTTCTATAAGTGTTCTTCCTACTTCTAAATCTCTCTTTAACTGGTAGTAGTTTTCCTCATAAGGACTAACCCATGGTTGCTTTTTTTCTAAAAGAAGTACTGTTTCCAAAAGCTTTTCTTTTAGGCGAGACTTGAGCATCTGATATTTCTTTTCAGATGCATCTGAATTATACAAATCGTAAGCAGCATCTTCGTCTGAGGCATATTTGTGTTCTTTTATGCCTTCATAGAAGCTATGCATCATTGTATCGCCGCCCTCTTGTAAGTCTTCGGGAATACCTTCGAGTCTTTTTTGTCGCTTAGCATTTACTATCTTGACAATTTCAATAAGTTCTTTCACGGTAATATTCCTTTTAATCATACAATAAATACTTTTTTGAATTTAAGAATATTTAATCTAAAATCAAAATATTTTTTTCTTATCGTAACTATATGATATATAAGGAATAAGGATACTGCATTTACCTTGGAGTACACAATACCGCAAATATTTTCAAATTTAACTATGTTTGTTTTGGAATCAAAACTACATAATGAAATATATTAATCAATATAAAAGTGTAGAAAACAGATTATCTTTTCAACATATTTTTCATCTCATTGATTTCATTTCTTGTATAAAAACCTAAAATCTTTAGAAGCAAGACATGAGAACACAACAAAACAATTTTGGAGACTATTTGAGTTATGCCAGTAAAAGTATTGGAAAGAATATAATCAGCAATAAAAATGGAAAGCGTTGATATAAGTATTTTCAATACCCTGCCCCACTCATACTCTACTTCGTAAATTTTCTTCTGGAATTTATAGAGGATGGCAGCACTTATCAGATAAGCAAACAATGTGTTGTATGCAGCTGCTATATAACCAAAAACAGGAATAAATACGATATTAGAAATAATATTAAAGATAGCTGCCGTACCTACTGCCATAGGTAGATATTTTGTATTTTTAGTAATATAAAACGCAGATGTGATATTAGTAAAAACACCGTTAAAATAATAAGCAGCCAAAATAATGGGCACTATTCCCAATGCCTCCCAATATTCACTGTTTATCAAAGTTCTTGATTCTGTGATAGGTATTTTTACGATTAAGTCAACAAAAAGAGTAATAAACAAAAACAACACCGATGCAAGTAATGTAAAATAGGTAAAAACTCTTGCAAACATTTCCTTAGCATTGCCTTCTTTTCTATTATTTAGATAAAATGGTTTCCATGCGTATTCAAACATTGAAACGAAAAGCATCATGGGGATTCCCAATTTATAATTTATCGAATAAATACCTGCCTGATGTGAGCCCTCTGAGCCACCTATAAGGAATTTCATCAAAGGCTGGTCTGATATTTGAAGAACAATTGCTGATAAACTTGCGGGTATTGTCGGCAAACCAAATATTATCATTTCTTTATACAATTGAACATCGAAAATTAGCAACCTATTGTTGTAAAGCTGTTTACCAAGGACGATTGCTCCTATGACAGAGGAAATAAATTGAGCTTGCAACGCACCTGCCGGACCTAATTTTAGGACGATTACAAAATACAATGACAATGCAACTGCAATAACGATTATTGAAAACCTCGTTATTGTAAACTGTTTTGCTTTATCGGTAAGTCTTAGAAATGCATATGGAATCAGCATCAATGAGTCAAGGAAGGGTATCCAAGCAGCATATCTAATCATGGGCAAACCGTAGGGCTCTCTCGTAAAAAGAAGAGCAAGCTCTTTAGAAAATAAAAACAAAACGAGCGACAAAATAAATGAAGTAATAGCTATACTTAAGTAAGATGTAGAAAACACCCTCCTACTTCTGTTGCAATCATCTTTATCCCAAAATCTAAAAAAAGCAGATTCCATCCCAAATGTAGCAAATATTCCCATAAATGCAACAATTGCAAGGACAGATGCCAAATCTCCCATTTCACTTGTAGATAAATCTTCAGTATAAAAAAGAGTCAGAATAAAAGTTAAAAATCTGCCGGCAATCATCATCAAGCCATATACAAGGGTATCTTTGCTCAATGATTTGAGTTTATCTTTCATTTTTTATGCTACATATTGGTTACAGAATACATTTTTGTTTTTATTTATGAACAATACTTCTTATTTTAAGGCGTGCAAAAATATTTAAGAGGTATCTTAAAACGATAAGTACTATTTTACTTTTAAAATAACCATCAATGAAACAATGAAACAAATATTTAACATACTGTTTTCGATAATACTATTCGTCGCAACTTTGCTCTCGATGCATAATGAAGCTGTGAATGGACATTATCATGTTTCAGAAGATGGAATTACATATTATCATGTGCATCCTTACGATCATCACGAAAATAGTGATTCTCCATTAAAAGACCATACACATTCTAAAGTTGAATCAGTTATATATCTAAGCTATACACACCCTCTTTTTATTCTAAGTAGCATTTTTTGCTTCATAGTATATAGCTTATATAGGAAAATTGATTTTAAATCTTCAAAAATCTTTGCTTTTTCACTGCAAGAATCCTTCGACAGTAGTGAGTTACGTGCTCCACCGGCTTTGTAAAACAAATCTATTAATGCCTCTAATTCTTTTCCAATAAATACAGCCTATTGTATTATTGGTTCATATTAGCACATACACTATAATTTTTATACTTAATAATGGGGATTACTATGAAATTAGTAAACTTTTTACTTATTACATTTATGATTTCTGCCAACTTACTACATGCAGAAACGGAAGAAGTTACAATAACTACTGGTGTAAGCTACCAAAATACCGTTTGGTACTCATTGACAGGAGGAGTAGTCAAAGAAGCACCAAAAGATAACTGGGATTTAGCTTTCCAGACAGGACAAAACGGTGCAATTCATCTCAACTGCCAAAAAGGCTATGAACTTTTTGAAATAGTAGATTCTGACGAGTTTTCTTGGGATGCTACTATAGATACTACTGACTTCAGAAACTCAAAGAATTTTGTTTCTTGGCTCAACTCGGAAGGATCTTGGAATGTTGGCGCATTTAATACCGGGAAAAACGGATTTGAGGACAATGGAGAATTCGGTTGGGGTGCTTATGATTTGTCAGATCATGGGATAAAAGGCAATAAACTATTTATGCTTATAACACCCGATAAACAAGTAAAAAAGATATTTATATCTAAATTATTGAACAGGAAATATGACTTCAAATATGCTGATTTAGACGGATCAAATGAAGTATATGCTACTGTTAATAAAAATGACCGACCTGATGTATCATTTATCTACTTCGACTTTGCAACTAATGCAATACTTACAGAAGCTAGAGAACCTAATAGTTCTGACTGGGATTTGGTTTTTGGAAAATACACAATAGCTTACCCAACAGGTGAAGGAACATTTATGCCTTATCCTGTTACAGGAATCAAACAAAATCAAACAGTTTTAGCTGTTCAATTAGATGATGTAGATGTAGATAATGTAGCTGAGCCTGCCGATGAATTGTTTGAAGAAAATATTACAATAATAGGTTCAGACTGGAAAAAATATAACATGTCCACAGGTGTTTATGAAATCACACAAAACAGAGTTTACTTTTTAAAAGATGTTGCCGGCATATTATTCAAATTAGTTTTAAAAGATTTTTCCGGAAGCCAAGACGGAAAATATGTTTTCGATCAAACACGCATGGGCTCTTCGGTTAGCGAAAGTCTCTCAAACTTGAACTTAGCAATATATCCTAATGTGATTGAAAAAAATGAAACATTCAATGTAGTATTGAGTGATGAGATTCCACAAGAGTATAATCTTTCCATAGTAGATTTGGCAGGAAATAAAGTAATGTCTCAGATAGTAGAATCAGACTATTTGAAAACAGTCACTTTGAATAGCAGCACACTTTCAAGTGGTGTTTACTTTATTACACTTTCAAATTCGACAGGGATTATATCTAATAAAATTATCGTGAGATAAAAAATGCGATTTTTCACTATGACCTTTATTTTTATTTCATTGCTGGGCGCACTAAACGCGTCCGGCAGTGAAGATATTATCCAGATTATGGACAAAGAAACTAAAGAGCCTATACATTCTGCTACAATAACGATAACAAGTAAAGAACAAAAAAAGATGATCAAGGCAGACAAGTATGGTAAATTTGTAAATCCTTTTCCATATCCCATATCAGTACAAATTACTTGTGTAGGATACTTAAGATTTTCTTACAAACTGAAATCAAATCCCGGTAAAATATATCTGGTACCTACAACTAAATACATGAATCCAATTGTTACCACGGGACAGTTTACACCTCGTTCGACCCAGAAATCTGTTTATCCTGTCAAAGTAATTAGCAGTGAGACAATCAGCGAGCAGGCTGCCAATGATTTACGTGAACTACTGAACACTGAATCAAATATCCGTATGTCGCAGGACGGTGTGTTAGGATCAAGTATGAGTATCAATGGTATTTCTGGAGAAAACATCAAGATTTTGATTGATGGCGTACCTGTTATTGGTAGAATGGATGGGAATATAGACCTTTCTCAAATCAATCTGTCAAATATAGACAGAGTAGAAATAATTGAAGGTCCTATGTCTTCTGTTTACGGGTCAGACGCTTTGGGTGGAGTAATAAATCTTATATCTAAAGATCAAACAACTCCCGGGACAAAGATTAATGCTGAGACGTACTATGAGTCAGTAGGTAGAGTGAATGCTAACGCAGGTTTTAACTATTATGACGAAACTTATAAAACTGGACTCAATTTTGGTCGTAATTTCTTTAACGGATATTCCGAAAAAGATTATTTGAGAGCTGAAGAATGGTCACCTAAAGAGCAATATTTTGCAGACTTTAATGCTTCAATGAAAAAAGGAAATCACACGATTAAGTACCAAGCGAGCTATTTTGACGAATATATTCTCAAAAGATACGAACCTTATGATTTTTACAAAGAAAGAGCATTTGATGACAGGTTTTATACCGACCGATTTACAAATAGTCTATTTTACAATGCGAAAGTAAATGAGAATACTTACTTAACAGCTACTGCAAATTATTCTTTTTATCAAAGAATTCGTAATAAGTATTCAATAAACAGAACAACCTTAGACGAAATTCTAGTTACTGACAAGGGCTCCCAGGATACTTCTAAGTTCAATACATATATATTTCGCTCTACTTTGAGTAGTGATAAATTGTCTGATTATCTTGCTTATCAAATTGGTTTGGATTTTCAGTATGACGATGCTACGGGGCAAAAGATAGAAGGAAATCGACAAGATATTGGAGATTATGCAGTTTTTGGCGGTGTTCAGATTTCTCCATTAGATGAAATTACAGTACAACCAACATTCCGATATAGTCACAATACCAAATACGATTCTCCCCTTACATATACTTTCAATCTGAAATACAATATCATCAACAACTTGATTTTCAGAGCAACATACGGCAAAGGATTTAGAGCTCCGAGTTTGAAAGAGTTATATTTAGATTTTGTTGATTCTAATCACGAAATTACAGGCAATACAGACTTAGATGCAGAGGAATCAAAATCAGTAAATGCAGGATTTGAGTACAATGCTTTCTTTTCAGGTAGATTATTAAAAGTTGAGCCTCGTTATTTCTTTAATCAGATTGATAATAAAATCGAACTGGTAAAGGTTGATCCTAATTCAGAAAGACGAATGAATCAAAACATTTCAAGATTCAAATCAACAGGTGCTTCTTTGAATGTATCTTTCTTTTCTCACAACTATAATGTAAAAATATCATATAATTATACCGGAAGATACAATCAATTATCAGAAACAAGATCTGATGCCGGTGAGTATTCGTTCTCTAATGATTTGCAGGCAAATTTTTCATGGCTGATACCATATTGCGGCACAAGAATGTCAATATTTTATAAATACACAGGTAAACTTCCTTATATAGAACTCGTTGATAATACTATCCAAGAGTTATATATAGAAGATTTTCACACTCTGGATTTGACATTCAATCGCAAATTTTTTGATTTATTCATTCTAAATTTTGGTGCAAAAAATATATTTGATGTTAAATCAATAGCAAGTGGAATGGCATCAGGCGGAGCACATTCCGGCGGTGGAAATGCAATGATAAATTATGGTAGAACATATTTTGTTTCTATAGGAGTAGATTACTAATGAAAATAATATACATATTTATTGTTTCGATTATTTTTACTGCTTGTATCAAAGAAGAAACTCCTGTTGCGGCAGTGGAAAGAGCCTATACAGAGACAATTGCTTTGGGTGAGAACTATGCGGTACAAGTTTATTATGACTTAGAAAACAAGAAAATTGCTGCATATAACGACTTTGAAATATGGGATTTAGCTATTAATTCAAATACTGATATGAATACAATTGTTCTGAATACTGCGAAAAATATGCGAATATTTCCGTTGCCGGGCAAAACATTCGATGAGGTCAGTCTATCTGATTTCAAAGCTGTTAACGAAGAAGATTGGCTGTATGATGCCCCCAGTGGTAATCAAGATACAACTGCCTTCGGAGTTTGGTGGCAAATAATAGATAATCAAATCGTTCCCAAAGATATTACCTATCTTCTGGATAGAGGAAAAGATTCCAAAGGTGATAAAATAGGCTCATATAAGCTTAAGATTGTTAGTGCTGACAAAGAATCTATTAGTTTTCGTTTCCAAAATCTCAGAGCTGATGAAATTATAGATATTACAGTCATAAAAGACTCGAAAACAAACTTCAGTATGTTATCTATAGATTCTAAAGAACAAATTAGCATAGAACCAAATAAAGAAGACTGGGATATTTTATTTACCAAACATACTGAGTTGCTTTTTACTTCCGAAGGTGATGCAATGTGGTATGGTGTAACCAGTATTTTATTAAATCCATACAATTGCACTGCAGCTTTCAATACAGATTCTACTTACAATCTAATTACCTTAGATTCAATTCCAAATTATACTTTTTCGTCTGATAGGAACACGATAGGTCATGATTGGAAATATTATGATTTAGATGCCGGAGTATATCTGATGAGGTATCGTAATACTTATCTGATAAAATCTAGAAATGATTACTATTTCAAGCTAAGATTTACAAGTTTTACAAATGCTTCCGGTGAAAAAGGTTATCCTGAGTTTGAATTTGAAGGACTATAGTCTTATATTTGCTTCCAATTATCCACATTATTTTGATGTCAAATGAAAATTATAGTTCAAAGAGTTTTAAGCGCCTCGGTTTCAATAGATTCAAACACTCATGCAGAAATTGGTAAAGGAATATTAGTTTTAGTTGGAATAACCCACAAAGACACTACTGATACTATGCAGTGGATTTGCAATAAAATTGTAAATCTCAGAATATTCCCGGATGAGGATGGTAAAATGAATAAATCTGTTCAGGATATTGGAGGCAGTATTCTTTTAGTTCCAAATTTTACTTTATATGGGACTCTGAAAAAAGGATTTCGTCCGAGCTATACTGATGCTGCTCCCCCTGAGATTTCTCTTCCTTTATTTGAGCAAATTATCAGTCATTTGAAAAATATATGCAATTTGGATATCAAAGCCGGGGTATTTGGAGCTGATATGAAAGTATCACTTATCAATGATGGACCGGTTACGGTAACTATAAAAAAAGAGGCGGATTAAACACCCGCCTCTTCTTAATTGAGTAGAAGAAATACCATATCCCCTCAAATTACTTAAACCAATTTATCAGGAGTTAAATTGGAAAGAATACCATAGGTAAATATAATAAAATATTAGCAATTACAAAAATTATTTTTGATCTTTGATTGTTCTTAAACTTATTAGATGCAACGACACAAGAACAGCAATAATAACAAGCAACAGACTTAGCCAAATATTCGAAACAGCAAAGATTGCAGAGTAGAGTATCGAAATCCAGAGAAGAGATATAGTTAAGATTTTAACCCTTCTGGGCATAGCTTTTTTGTCTCGATAATTTTTGATATACCCACCGAGGATTTTATTATCCATGAGTTTATTATAAAATTTCTCGGAGCTTTTTGCATAACACCATGCAGAAAAAAGTAAAAAGGGTGTTGTAGGCAAAATAGGTACAAATACACCAATTATTCCCATCGCAACTGAAACTGTACCTGCACTAATTAATAGTATCTTTTTCAATAGTTGTATCCTTCATATGAAACTGTTTTACTATACCTATGGGAATTTTTTCGCCAAGGAATTTTGGTTCAGTTTCGAATAATAAATCAATAAACACCTTAACCCTTGCAAAGTATTCTCGGATATATGTTTTCAAAGCATAATTAGAACTAACGGATTGAGCATTATATGCTACCGTCTCTAATCCTTTTTTTCTTGAAATAAAGATAGCTCTTTCATTGTGGAAATTCTGAGATATTATAGTATATTTCTTCTGACAAAATATCTTATTAGCTCGAATCACCGCATCTAAAGTTCTAAAACCTGCGTAGTCGAGATAAATAGCAGTGTCGGGGATTCCCATTTTTAATAGCTCAGTCCTCATCATCCAAGGTTCGTTATAATAGATTATTGAATTATCTCCACTAACAATAATATAATCTATTTTCCCTAATCGATAGAGATTAGTAGCTGCTTCAATACGATATTTGAAAAATAGATTGATTTTGCCATCTATAGTGTATTTACTCGTTCCAAGTAGTAAGCCTGCTTTATTATATGGTAGCTTATCTATAGAATCATAGATAAATTCATTTGAAAATGATTTAATAATGTTATTACTAAGCAATAACATCAAAAATGATGCAACGATTGCAATCAATAAGCTAATCGAAATATATTTCAAAATCTTTCTTATCTTTCTATACCTTCTCTTTTAAGCTATAAACTTAAAAAATCATCTCAAAGGAGAAAACACATGAACTGAGTTAGTCTGAGGTTTTACAGTTTTAAGATATTTATATATTGCTCGTAAATCTTCGTCTTTCATATTAGCATAAGCCGCCCAAGGCATCTCAGTATTATAACTTCCTTTTTTAATTGAAGGCAGGTTATTCAGGTCTTTGTAGCTCTTAAATCTGTTAACAAACATTTCTTCTGTCCAGCGGCCTATGCCTGTATTAAGGTCTGAAGTAATATTTGGAGATCTAACAGTGTCCTGAGTTGGCAAAATAAATTGCATTCCACCGGAAAACTCTAAATCATATTGAGGTCTACCTTTTACAGAAGGAGTATGACAAGTTCTACAACCGGCTATGTACGCAAGATATTTCCCTTTTTCAATCTCAGTTTTCGGATTTTCCATAGGTTCGGCTTCTGAAGGAATCATTCTCATAATCAAACTCATAGGAAAAGAAGGTTCTGATTTGGGAACTTCTTTATTTATTGTAGGAATAGTCCTTAGGTAAGCTATAATAGATTTTACATCATACTCAGTCATTTTTCCGTAATCTTTGTAAGGCATCATTGGGAACAACGGACGACCATCTTTTGATACACCGGTTGTAATAGTATGGTACAAATCTGAATCTGACCAATTAGAAAGGAAATGAGGAGTTAAGTTAGCTGCATAAAAACTACCGGGAAATCCTTGGTCTTTCCCAAACAGCCTACCACCGGCACCTTTTCTTGATTCAATAACAGGAGAAGAAAACACCTGTTCATTGTTTTCAGAATGGCAATGGAAACAATTTGTAACGTTTTCTACTAAATATTGACCTCTATCTATCATTGCAGAATCAACGTTGATAGATATTTCTTTTTTTGTTCCTACAGAAGGTAAAAACGTATAAACAATAAATAGCATGATTAGGGTGCCTAAAATGACAAATCCAAACATACCTATCCCGATTTTTATTGCTGCTTTCATCTATTTTCCTTTTAGATATTTGACAAAGTGATACTAAATATTCTTAACTTTTATATCCGACCAATCTATGCTGTGTACTCAGCTTTTGAATTGTTAATAACAAGAGCACAAACAGTAGAAGCCGGTTCCATAGCATAAGTTTCTGTGAGCGAAACTCCAATATTATGGGCATTCAAAATCTGGAAAACTGTTGATTTTTGAGCATGATTGGGTAGCATTTTAAAACCAAATGCAGGTCTGATAGAATTATATGCCCTTTGATAGTCTTCACCAACCCATTTGTTTTTTATAATCTTATTATGCAAAATCTCAGCAAATGCTTCTACCATGCTATCAGCCAGAATTTTTATCAGTAACGATTTATATGCATCTTTCTTTTCTATTTCTAAAAATAAGCTATCATTTTTTAAATTTATATCTATAGTTGCAATAAAAAGTCCTAAATAATCTTTTTTAGCAATAAAATCGCATACACACTTATTTTGTTTGAGGAAATCAACTTGTTCGATATCAAATCTATATCTGACATTAGATTGAGAAATAATATCAAAATAGCTTTCTCCTGATTCTGCTTCAAATATGCCATATATAGCATTAGCTTCAAGCAATTTTGATTCTCGAACTCTATTTATCAATTTTAGTGCATCTTGCTTCAAACTCTCTTTAGCAATTTTAGCAAATTCACTATTTGATTTTATCTGCCATTTGTTATAAAATTGCTTCCAATTAAGTTTGTCCAATATATTTTGCAAATCATAATCTACTAGTTCCCATATACCAATTTCATTTGGTCTAATAAATGATTCTACCACTTTTTGGGGTCTATGCCACAGAGTGTCATTCGCATTACTTAGCTTTTTAGAATATTCTTCTCGAATAGATTGATATTCAATTGATATATCCTTTAAGTAATTTGGATTAGATTCTATGCTGTTCAAAGAGTTAATCAGATTCACCGGATTTGATGCATAAAGTACTTTTTCAGGATACAGCGGTTCTAAGTTGAGAGCAGTGTGCAACTTTGACGTTGCTGCCCCACCAACAATAAGAGGTATTTTAATATTCTTATTGAAGAGCAATTCTGCAAGTTTTTTCATCTCATGCAAAGAAGGTGATATAATACCGGAAACAGCAATATAATCAACTGAGTTTTCTATAGTTTTTTGAAGAATAACTTGATTGTCAACTTTTACACCTAAATCTATTATTTCATAACCATTCGTTTTTAAAACTGCAGATACAATATTTTTGCCAATATCATGTACATCTCCCCTAACTGTTGCCAAAAGAATTTTCTTTGATTTAAGTAAGAAATTAGCTTCATCACAAAATTGCTTTAAATAATCAAATACTTTACTGAAATTAGTTGTACATTTAAGAACATCAGGTAAATATATCTCCCCTGAATTATAAGCTTCACCGACTTCAGACAAAGCAGGCAATAGTATAGTTTCGATTATTTCTACAGGACTTGTTCCTTTTGTAATATTTTTATCAATTATATCTTTAATGAATGATATATCTCCTTCAATCAAAGCAAGATATACAGACATTTCTTTCGATAAAGTATCCGATTGTTTGATAACGCCGGAAGTAGAAAAGATTTGGAATTTATCTGCTAAATCGAATAATACTTCCGGATTTGTCTTTCCTGTAAGGACTTTTTTGATATCAGAAACTAAATTATCATCTAAAGATTTCACTTGTAATATTTCATTGGGAGAACATATTGCAAAATCTAACCCTTCCGTTTCGGCAAGTTCAAGGAATATGGTATTTAGTATCTTTCTAAAATGCGTTCTGCCTTTGAAAGTAAAAGACAAATTGCTGATGCCAACTACAGTCCTGCATTCAGGATATTGTGTTTTTATAAACCTGATAGTTTGCAAAACATCTGCTGTGTTAGTTATATGTTCTGAGATTCCTGAAGCTATAGGTAATATCAAAGGATCAAACAAAATCTTTTGTGGTGATATTCCCAAATCTTCTACTATTATTTTATAAACTCTTTGAAAAATATCAGTTTTACGTTTATATGTCGTGGCTATTCCATTTTCATCTGATGCAAGTACTACAAAATTAGCTCCGAATCTGTTTATATAGAGTGCTTTCTCCTTGAAAGCAGCTTCCCCTTGTTCGAGTGAAATTGAGTTTATATAAACTTCGGATGTTATTTTTGTCAGGCCTAATTCGACTAATTCAAAATTAGAAGAATCAATAAACAAAGAGTTGAAAGCAAGCGTTCTGTCGTGATTATAGAAATCTATAAACTTTCTGAAAGCAGCTAAGGAATCAATATTACCATCATCAAAATTCAAATCTAAAATATTACAACTTTCAGATAATTGAGCTTTTGCAAAATCTATAGCTTTTTCATAATTTTCTTCATAAATATATGTTCTAAACAAATTAGAACCGGCAACATTTGTTTTTTCACTTACTAGTACTGCCTTCCAATTAGTTGGAGTTATTACTTCTGAAGCTTGTTTTGGTTTTACAGACTTTCTATTAAATCTCAGACTCAATTCTTTTATGTGCTCAGGTGTTGTACCGCAACATCCACCGATTATATTCAATTTTGAATGACTTGCGAATTCTTCAATTTTATCAGCAAAATATTCCGGAGTATCTTTGTAACTTCCGTCTTCATCAGGTAAGCCTGCATTTACGTATAAAGAAAAAAATAAGTCAGTATTCGTTTTGATTTGCTCTAATACATTTACTATCTGAGCAATTCCAAACGAGCAATTAATCCCAATCCCTACTACATTGTCAAAATTTTGAATTGTGTTGCAGAAGCTTTGAAAAGACTGACCTATTAGCAATTTAGCATTAGAATCTAAAGTAACTGAAACGATGATTGGTCTTATGACATTTCTGCTCTCCATGACTTCTGTAATAGCCACCAAAATAGCTTTGCAACTCAAAGTATCATATACTGTTTCTACCAGAAATAAATCTACACCACCATCTAATAAACCTTCTATTTGACTTGTATAAGCACTGACAAACTCTTCAAAGCTGATTTCTGAATTCAAGAACAAGGAATAATTTGACGGGCCTATCGAACCGGCAATATAGATGTCTTTGTGAGCACCATATTCTTTCAAATACTTTTTTTTAGCAGATTTTGCGATTTGTGTTGCTTCGTAATTCAAATCGTAACACAAATCATCGATAACATATTCTCTCTGAGAGAGTTTGTTTGAATTAAAGGAATTGGTAGTAATAATATGTGCACCTGATTCGAGGTATTGCAAGTGAATATTTTCGATAACATGAGGCATAGTTAGATTTAAAATATCATTATTGCCTGACAGTGCGATATTATGTTCTTTAAATCTTTCGCCACGAAAGGAGTCTTCAGAGAAAGAATATTTCTGAATCATTGTTCCCATAGCTCCGTCAAGAATCAGTATTCTTTCTGAGAGAGCTTTGTAGAATGAGTTATTTATAAATTTCGAACTCATCTATAATCTTATTACTTTAAACAAAATAGTAGCAATAGTGGCAATATAAACAAAAAATGGAGATATAAAAATATACCTCCATTTGTATCAATATTTTGTTTGCTTGATTAGAATCGGCGTCTGAAGCCTCTACCAACCACTTCATGAACATTGTTTATAATCATAAATGCATCAGGATCTATCTCTTTGATTGTATCTGTGAGCTGAGGCACTTCTTTATTGGTAACAACAGTCATTATCACTTCTCTTTCGATATTTCTATAAATACCACGAGTTTTGATAGCAGTTGCACCACGAGACATTTTGTTCATAATTGCATTAGATATTTCTTCGTACTTATCAGAAATGATATATGCAGCTTTAGCATAGTCAATACCATCAATAACCATGTCGATTAGTTTAGATGACAAATATAACAAGAACATAGCATAAAAAGCTAATGCCAAAACCGGAGTAGGTGTACTTTCATTGAAGTATATCGCAATCGATGCAAATGTAATCACAAAGAAATCAATCATAATAATACCCGTACCCGGCTTAGTACCGAAGTATTTGTTAAGAATTGACGCTACGATATCAGAACCTGCAGTTGTTCCTTTAAATTTGAAGATAATTCCGAGACCTAAGCCAAGAAATACCGCACCAAGGAAGATGTGGAAAAAGAAATCGTGCTCAAGAATGTAAGTAATTGATTCCATTTTATGTAAATGCAAACCAAAGCCACCGTAACCGTCTCTAAATAAATCAGTAAAGATGGAATTGGTAGTGAATGCGTAAAATGTTCGCACACCAAATGTCTTACCGAGTTCTTTTATACCCCAAAAGAAAAGAGGGATATTAAAAATCCACATCAACAGACCGACCGGCAATGCACCATCTGTCATGTAATAAACTGCCTGAGAAAGCCCGGTAACACCGCCAGGTACTACATAAGCATCTACTAAAAAGACGGCAATACCAAATGCCATAATTGCAGATCCGAGAGTGATAAAGATATAATCCACTATCGGGTGTTTCTCTGAAAGTTCCTGCACCATTGTTTTGTTGACCTTTTAAAATTATAGAATAATGCTAAATGACGATATTAATCCATGCAATATCAACAAGAGTCCTGTTTTAGAAAGCAACATATTGAATTCTTTTGCTTCTGCTTTCATTACACCTTTACATAGACTTACAGTCAAAGGTAATGTAATCAAAGGCAACAGTAAATAAATATTGCTTGTTGTGATTGCAAAGTACAAATGAATTAAATACAAGGTAATAAAAATCAAAACATACAATCGCTTTGCATTGGTTTTCCCAAGTCTTGCAGCAGTAGTCATTTTATTAACTTTCAAATCCGTATCTATATCTCTGATGTTGTTTACACCAAGTATGTTCATAGAAATAAGACCTGGCACTAAACCCCAAACTGCAGATTCTAAAGTCCAATTTAAAGTTAAAACTGCATAAGTGCCTGCCACTGCAACTATACCGAAATAAATTAGAACAAATAACTCACCAAGCCCTTTATAAGCTAAGGGATATGGACCACCAGTGTAAGCCCATGCAAAAAAAAGAGAACTCAAACCAACAATCAAAATCTCATATCCGGCTCGATAAACGAGCAACATCCCTATAGAAAAAGTAATTACTAATAATATTGCCGAAACAACTGTCATTACTTTAATATCGATTTTCCCAGATGCTACTGCTCTTTCCGGACCTATTCTTTCTTCAGTATCAGCACCCTTTTTATAATCGTAAATTTCATTTATGAAATTAGTAATTATTTGAATTAAAAGAGCACAAACAGCTATTAAAATGAAATATTTCGTATCAAATAAATTGTCTCTTAATGCTAAAGCAGATCCAATTAACACCGGAACCAATCCGGCAGGAAGAGTTTTCGGTCGTGTCGCTAAAAGCCAAGTACTGATATTTCCAATTTTCACTTATTTTACTACTCCGACATAAACATAAGCTATACCGAAGGTCAAACTTTTTTTCTGCACTTCAGAAAACTTTCCGGTGTTTTCCATAAGTTTAACAAAAGCATTCCCAGAGGGAAATTTAGCTGCTGTTTCGGGTAAATAAGTATAAGCAAAATCACTTCCTGCTATCATTTTACCTATAAGCGGAATAACATTTTTGCTATACCACTTATATATTGCTCCGAAAAAGCCACTCGGTTGTCCAAATTCAAGAACGACTACTCTACCATCTTTTTTTACAACTCTTGCCATCTCTGAAATACCCTGTGAAGGGTTATCTACATTTCTAATTCCAAATGAGATACTTGCTATATCAAAAGTGTTTTCTTCATATCGAAGAGACATAACATCTGCAAGTTCAAACTTAATATTTAGGTTCTGTTTGTCAGCTTTCGCAGGCGCATATTTTAACATATCATCGCAAAAATCTGTTCCAATGACATTTCCGCTTTTTACTTTCTTTTTAAAAGCTATCGCTAAATCGCCGGTACCGGTAGCACAATCCAAGACGCTATCCCCTATCTTCGCTTTTGACATCGAGACAGTAGTCTTTCGCCACAAATGATGGATGCCAAAAGATAAAATAGTGTTTAGCAAATCGTATTTGCCCGATATGTCAGAGAACATTTGTTTTACTTGTTCGCTCATGTTCTTTTTCCCATGATTTCAAATATAGTGAATATACAGAGAAATATTTCTCTATATTTTTTTGATTTAGATTTTCATAGTTTTTAATATTAGCATTATATGATATATATATTACATTGTCATGTACATGCAAATGATTCTATCATACTAAGCAATGACTATACGGCTCTTAAGTTTTAACTGTTCATTATATTTAAACTAATTACATTACCATCATTTCTACTTGTAAAATGAAGGTGAATATCTTTTATGAATGGTCTTATTCATGCTTAATTGCTTTTGTCTTGATTTATCTCTTTGAAATGTTGATAAACGTTTTGAGCAATTTTTTTGTTAAAGGTCTGCTCTAATTCTTCAATAGTCAATTGCTTAATTTTTTCCACAGATCCGAATACTTTCAACAATTTTTTTGCTGTAACTTCACCGATTCCATCTATTTCTGTAAGTTCCGTTTTTAAAGTTCTTTTAGAACGCAACAGTCTATGGAAAGTAATTGCAAACCTATGAGCTTCATCTCTCAATTGTTGGATCAGCTTTAGACTGCTTGAAGTTCTTGGTAATATCACAGATTCGGATTGATTTGGGAAAAATACTTCTTCTAACCTTTTTGCAAGTCCTATGATAGTAATTTTCTTTTCTAAGCCTAGTTCAGTCAATATTTCGTATGCCGAAGACAATTGACCTTTACCACCATCAATAATAATTAAATCCGGCAAAGGCGTATGGGTTTCGCTATTTAGCTCTGCTAACAATCTGGTATATCGTCTCCTAACTACTTCTTCCATAGCTGCAAAGTCGTTATTGGACAAAACTGTTTTATTTTTGTATTTTCTGTATTCAGATTTTTTGGGCTTGCCATCTTCAAATAATACCATGGAAGAGACTAATTCGCTTCCTTGTATGTGAGAGTTGTCAAAACATTCAATTCTACGTGGAGGCTTGTTCATGTTCAAATCTCTTTGTAAAGACAAAACAGAACGAGGTATTACCTGCTCCCGTTTTTCTATTGCAGTTTGATATTCTTTTAAAATAAAAGAAGCATTTGTGATTGCCATATCAACTATTGCTTTTTTCTCTCCGAGTTTAGGAATATAAATGTGTATTGAAGATTTTTTGAGTTCTTTCAACCAGTCAGTAATATATTCAATATCTTCCGGTTCTTCGGGTAAAAATATTTCTCTGGGAATGAAATCCGTCTCTAAATACCATTTTTCTAAAGTTCTTTGGATTATTCTGGAATCAGCAATTTCTTGAGCATCTTTTATGATGTAATGTCGTTTTCCGATGAGCTTTCCATCTCGAATTTTCAGCATTAAACTACATACTAAATCACCATCTCGTGATATTCCGAGAATATCTCTATCCACAAAATCAGAGCTTATAATTTTTTGTTTTGAGGTAAATTTTTCCAACATCAAAAGTTGATTTCTAATTACAGCGGCTTCTTCAAATTTCAAATTCTCGGACAAATCAATCATTCTGTCTTTTAGCTCTTTCTCTAAATCTTTTGTTTTGCCCTGCAATATTTTGGTTGCCTGCCGGATTCCGTTATTATATTCTAGATGAGAAATATGCGATTCACAAGGACCGGAACATTTTTTTATATGATAGTCTAAACAAATGCGAAATTTTTTTTGAGCTATAGATTCTTTACTTAGTGCAAGATTGCAAGTTCTTACCATGAATACGTTTCTAATAGTTTTAAGTAAAAGCTTTGCATTCAACACATCTGTATATGGCCCGAAATATGTCGAACCATCTTTAATGACATTCCTCGTTAAAAATATCTTTGGGAATTCTTCTTTCGTAACTCTGATAAAGGGGTAAGTCTTATCGTCTTTAAGAAGTATATTGTATTTAGGCTTATGTTGTTTAATCAAAGTATCTTCGAGTAACAAAGCTTCAGCCTCAGAATCGACTAAAATAAACTCTACGTCAGCAATATGCGAAATCATAGCTTTGGTTTTAGCGTCAGCAGGTCTCCCTTCTTGGAAATACGATTTTACTCGATTCCTTAGATTTTTTGCTTTCCCGATATATATTATATTACCTAAGCTATTGAAATACTGATAAATACCAGGCTTAGTAGGAATATCTTTGAGCTTATTGATCAAATTTTCTGTCATATATATGGCAATTAGCAATAAGAGAAAGTAAAAATATTTAGCTTCAAAAATACAAATAAATTGCTACAAATCACCATGTTGTGGTTTGATAATTATATCTTCTATCATAACATTAGGTACATAAGACAAATTGATATTACTTAGTATTATTTCAGATAGATCTCTAGGTTTTATCATCTGTTCTGAGTACTTATCTAATGATATTTTATCCCAAATCTCTGTAGCTGTCGCACCTACAAGTACATCTAATATCTTTACATTGTCTTTTCGCACTTCTTCTCTAATCGAGCGAGACATAGCACGAATAGCAGCTTTCGTGGCTGTATAAATGTTAGAATTGGCAAAATTTCGTTCGATGGCACCGGAAAGAATATTTACGATTATTCCTTTTTTTTCTCGAACCATTTTACTCAAGAAGAAATTAGTCAGAATTGCAGTATTGGTTAGATTTACATTTACAGTTTTAGATATCTCCATTGGAGAGAGTTCGTTAAATGGCTTAAAATATGCAATTCCTGCATTATTTATTAAGATGTCAATAAATATATTTTTGCTAGTAAAATATTGAAATAACGATTCAATTGATTCTGCCGAAGTCAAATCTAATTCTAAAGGTACAAATGCGTCATGAGTGTACAAATTGGTGGCTCTAAGTTTATCGATTTTTCTGGAAGTACCGTAAACTATAGCACCTTGATTCAATGCATTGTATGAAAGAGAATAACCGATGCCTTGAGAGGCACCGGTTATTAGTATTTGTTTTTTATTGATATTATTCATTTTTTCCAAATCAATATTTTCCAAAATCATCTTCATCTAGACTTATTATATCTTCAGGATTTCCGAAAAAATCGTCTTCCGGAGATTTTCCGGCAGCACTTACAGGAAGCACCATAGATTCGTAGTTAGAATTTGCATTGATTAGAAAGTCATCTTCTGCCTGTGTTGATGACGAAAAGTTAGCACCTGAACTAAGTAGATTTCTGTTTGAAGACAACTGGAATCTATTTATCATACCTTTTAGTTGATTTGCCTGAGAAGACAATTCCTCAGCTGCAGAAGCAGATTCTTCGGCACTTGCAGTATTGGTTTGTGTTACTTTATCGATTTGATTTAGGCCTTCATTGATTTGAGAGATACCTTGAGCCTGCTCATTAGAAGAAGAAGCAATTTCACCTACTATATCAGATACTTTAATAGAGGCATTGCGAATTTCTTCTAAAACTTCACCTGTTCGGACAGCCAACATAGAGCCATTTTCAACAGTTTTGATAGTATTTTCTATCATTTCAGAAGTTTCTTTAGCCGCAGCAGCACTTCGAGCTGCCAGATTTCTTACTTCTTCTGCAACAACAGCAAATCCTTTACCATGACGACCGGCACGAGCAGCTTCTACTGCTGCATTTAGAGCAAGAAGGTTAGTTTGGAAAGCAATTTCATCAATAACCTTCATGATTCTTGAGATATTTCTGCTAGCTTCACTTATCTCATTCATTGCTTTATTTAGAGATGTCATTTCATGGTTACCTTTGTCGGCAGCCTTGTTTGCATCTTCACTTAAAATATTTGCCTGATTGGCATTTTCTGCATTAGTTCTTGTCTGTGAAGCAATTTCAGCCATAGAAGAAGTAATCTCTTCAAGTGAAGCTGCTTGCTCTGTAGCACCTTGAGATAAGGCAGTAGATGCATCAGATACCTGCAATGAGCCTTTTGTAACTTCATCTACAGTTATGGCTACATTGTATAAAATATCTTCTATAGAGTCAAGAGATTGATTTAGAGTATTTTTAAGTCTTAAAGCATCACCTTTAAAGTCACCTTTCATTCTTTGAGATAAATCGCCTTGAGCAATTTTTTCAAAAATATGCATAGCTTCTTTGAAAGGCATTTGTGCAGCAGTTTTACTTATTGCATCTTTAAGTGCAGCATGATCTCCTACATATTTACCTTCTACTACAATACTCAAATTCCCGTTAGCCCATTGTTCTAAAACATCTTTTGTTTCTTTAATTGGAGTAACGACTGCATCAAGAGTTTTGTTTACACCTGAGATCAATTCTTTGTAAGAATTTTCAAATTTTTCAGCATTCCCTCTGTAAGACAAGTCTCCTTGGACTGCTTTGTTTACCATGTCGTCAACTTCTTTTGTTATATCCAGAAGCTGTTGTCTGACTTTGTTTACATTAGTTGTTATAAAAGCTTTCTTACCAGGAAGCAATTCCATTTTATCTTCAAAATTACCGACACCGTATTGAGCTACTACCTCAATAATTCGTTTTTTGACTGTTAGGTGTGAATTTACTTGTGCATTCACTCCAATAACCATATCTTTATAAAAACCTTTGAACTTCTCAGGTAGCATAAAGAATTCAATGTCTCCTGCTTCTTGTTGTTTTTCCATTTCTGCCATGTCAGCAATAAATATCTTCAATTGTTCAATCAAATGATTGAGATTCAAAATAACAGTATCATAATCTCCACCAAAGCGTTGACTTATTGGTTCAGGCAGAATACCGTTAGATAAGTCAGTGATATTTCTAACTGTTAGTTCGAATGGTTTATTGAAAGCATCAATAATTTCATTCATTCCGATAAGTAGCTTGCTCCACTCGCCTACATATTTACTAGTATTGGCTCTTGTACTTAGTTTTCCGTTCTTAGTTGCATTGATTAGATTGTTAGATTCGGAAATAATTCCATTCATAACGTCAATAGTAACATTAAGGTTGTTTTTGATTTCGTTAAAATCACCTTTATACTCATCTACGATTTTTGGAGGAATATCACCTTTAGAAATTCTGTCAACATATTCAGCAGTTACATTTAAAGGTCCAATAACGGCATCTAATGTCTTGTTAAATCCTGTCATGATAGTCGCATACTGCCCTTTGAAAGAAGCAGCATCAGCTCTTTTATCTAATTTACCAAGAATAGCTGCATCGGCAGTTTCATTAAGTTGAGATACCATCTTCTTAATATTTGTAGCCATAGTATTCATTGCATTTAACAAGATTCCAACTTCATCTTTCTTTGAAGTATCTAAGTTTATATCAACTACACCATTTGCTATATTATTAGCAGCATCCACAGCAACGCTCAAAGGTTTAGTTATGCTTCTTAATGTAATGATCGTAATCATAATAGTCAAAAGTGCTGCTATAGCTCCGATTATATATAAGAGTGAAGATGCATCTGCATATTCAGCATCAGCACTTGCTGCAGCTTCAGTTTGAAGTTTTTCCTGATATGCAATCAAATTGTCAATATCTTTGAGATAAGTATTACCAATTTTAAGATAATCGCCGTACATTATTTCAAGAGCTTTTTGCTTACCTTCAGGTGTATTTAATTCAGCATAAGAAATCATTTCTTGCCAAGAAGCGACAAAGAGTTTACTGTTTTCTGTATAGATATCTAATAGTTTGATACCTTCTTCAGTAGTTATTGTTTTTTTCAGAATTTCTTCGTTTTCTTCAATAGTTTTTGCTGCTTTTGCAATTCTTTCTTTGCTTAACTTTACCTGATCAGGAGTATGAGCAATAACAATATCTCTGAGCATTCTTGCCTGCAGATTAACAGCATCGATAATGGTATTTGAGTACTTGACTTTTGGGATACGGTCATTTACCAATAATGATACTTCATTATTGATACCTTTCATGGCATTTATTCCGAGTATAATAATACTTAGAGTCGCAATTAGTATTACCGTAAAACCTAAAATGATTTTTGCTGATATTTTCATAAAACACCTATATATAATTATTTGTCTCTCAATATGTTGAATTCAGCCTCAGAAATTAGTTCGGATGGCTCTATTAAAATCTTCACCTGATCTCCTACCTTACCTATTCCGGCAATGTATTTGTTGCCTTTGGTTAGTTTTTTATTCAAAGGAGGAGAAATATTTTCCTGCAAGATCAAAGCAACTTCGCTAACTTTATCTACAATTAATCCGAAAAGTTCTTCATGGATTATCAGTATTATGATGCAAGTGCGGTCGTTGTAGTCTGCAATCGGCAGTCCAAATCTTAGACGAGCATCTATTACAGGTATGACGTTACCTCGAAGATTAACAACACCTTTCACAAATTCCGGAGTATCCGGCATAGGAGAAATGGTCTGGATTCCTATAATCTGATTGACAAACTTAATAGGTATTCCAAATGATTCATTTTCTATATCAAAAGTGAGGTACTTATTTTTTAGAGAATCCTCTATTTCGTCTAATTCGAGTTGAGTGAGTTTCAAATCTTCCATAATTATCTTATTTCATATTTGGAAAAATAACTTTTACCTTGGTACCTACTCCCAGTTCAGATTGTATATCAATCTGACCATTATGTTTTCTTATAGCTTCACTGGCTATTATAAGGCCCAATCCTGTACCGGGTTCATCTTCAGTCCCTTTTTTGGAAGTGCCCAATTTTAACTCAAAAATATCATTTATTTCTTTTTCTTGGATACCAGTACCTTTATCGGCAATTTCTAGTAAAACATAATCAGGATCTTCAGTGAGAGTTACTGTAATGCTACTATTTATATGACTGTATTTGACTGCATTCGAAAATATATTGCTAATTGCAGCAGCAGTCAAATTGCTGTCATATTTCAGCATTAGAACATCCGGGATGTTTTTATCTACGGCGATGTTCTTTTTGTTTGTAGCATCTTTGAAATCATCAATAACATAGTTAATAGTATCTGATAAATTTTCAGTTAATGGCTGGAAGTCGTGAGCACCAGCTTGTAATCTGCTCCAAATAATCAGATTTTCTAGCATAGTATATAGGTACTTTGCAGAGTAATTCAAATTGTATGAAATATCAAGCAATTCTTCAACACTAAATTTCCCAAAACTTGATACTAACAAATCTGAAAGACCAAGCAAGCCCTGGAAAGGATTGCGTAACTCTTGAGCTACAATCGAGAAGAACTTGTCTTTTCTTCTATTACTGTTGAGCAGTTCTGTTTTAGCATTTTGCAATTCATTATTCAAGGTTTCTAACGCGATAATTTGTGCTTCGTTTTTGTCATTCATTAGTTTTAGCTGCACTTGTACCTTGACACGAGCGATAACTTCTGCATAATTAAATGGTTTTGTGATATAGTCATTTACCCCCAACTGAAAACCTTTTATTATATCAGAAGATTCGGTTTTTGCAGTTAGAAAAATCACCGGTAAATCAAAATATCTGTCATTTGCTCTAATTTCAGCTAAAGTCTCATAACCGTCTTTCTCCGGCATCATTATATCAAGCAATACAGTATCGGGCTTTTCTTCATAAATCAAATCAAGTGCTTCCTGGCCGTTTTTTGCAGTTTTAGTTGTAAACCCTTCTTTGTTTAAAGTTCTTTCCAAAATCTTTAAATTTTCGTAAGAATCGTCAACTAATAAAACGTAGGACATATTTTCAAAAGTAATTTCAGACATATTGTGTTCCTTCATAAAGGTCTAATCATAGTAATATACACGTTTTTTGAGAAATATATTTTATCATAAAAACATTGCTAAACTAAAAGCCATGACAAACATACCTATGACCATTGAATAAATGGATTTATGGCCGTCATCATATTCCCTTGCTGTGGGTAATAGCTCGTCAAGAGATATAAAAACCATTATTCCGGAGACTATCCCAAAAAGAATACCAAAGGTAATATCATTGAAAAAAGGTGCTAAAACAATATATCCTACTACTGCTCCAACAGGTTCTGCAAGCCCCGATGCAAAAGAAAGCCAAAATGCTTTTTGTTTGCTTCCTGTGGAAAAATATACAGGAACTGAAACAGCAATTCCTTCAGGGATATTGTGAATAGCAACTGCAATTGCGATTGAAATCCCTATTGTAGGATCAGTCAAGGCGGCTGTAAATGTTGCTAAACCCTCAGGGAAATTATGAATTGCTATTGCAAGGGCAGTAAATAAACCCATTCTGTAAAGTTTATTTTCTTCAACAGGTTTATCCAAAGACTCTACTTTTTTTGGCTCGTGTGGATTTTCATAACTTGGTATTAACTTATCTATTATTGCAATTATGAGAATTCCTCCAAAAAAGCTTGCCATCATGTACCAAGTTGAAACTGATTCTGAATAACCGGAAGATAAAAAGGATTCTTTTGCTTTGGCAAGAATTTCTACAAATGCTACATAAATCATTACCCCTGCTGAAAATCCCATAGCAGAAGATAAAAAGCTTTTATTTGTCTTTTTTGTGAAGAAAGCTAATGCACTTCCAATGCCGGTCGATAAACCTGCAAAAATAGTAAGACCTAAGGCAAACCAAAAATTATCCAATCTTGTTCTCCGTATTGGGTTTCATGTATGCCGGTGAAAGCTTATCTCCTATGCTATAATAAGTTTTTGAGGTATAATCATAGCAAAAGGTTTTTAGTAATTCAAAATTTGCTTTACCATTCGAAAGAAGAGTATCTTCTATCAATACATCCACAATTTCTCCAATAAATTGTGTATGAGAGCCTAAGTAAATCTGCTCTTTTAATTTACAAATAAGTGTAACCGGTAATTCTTGGAATATAGGGCAGTTATATTTATCATGTTTGTAATCGTGAAATCCAATTTCTTTTATCTTGTTTGTATTTTTCCCTGAATAAATACCGAGATAATCAGCTTGTTTAACTAATTCTACTGTGGGAATCGACATTGAAAAACACTGATTTTGAATAATTGCATCATAAGTGTGTCTTTCTTCTCTCAATGAGACTGCGATACAAGGAGGTTGACTACAGCATATACCTGCCCATGAAGCTGCCATTAAATTTGGAATATTGTTACTATCATATGTACCAACTAAATAAACCGGCAAAGGGAAACCGTAAGTTCCGGGAGCAAGTGATACCTTCATTTAATTCCTATCCTATTTTTTGATACTTTGTTTGATTGTCAATTGATTTTGCATAAGATATTGATTTTTCGTTATAATCAAATCAGTTTGACTGTATTTCAATCTGTTTTTTTGATTCCATTTTTCGAAATCTATATATTTCTTTGAATTATTTTTGAACCAACTTTGAAGCTCACTAATATTATTTGCTGCAAATATCCAAAAATCATATTCCTGAAGATGATTACTGCTTAGAACTGCCTTTAAATGTTTAAAATACCCATAGTCTGTCAATTCTTTGTCTTTAGTAATGCCTTCTACTAGTTTCTTTCTGATTTTTGTCAGTTCTTCAATAGTTTTAAATGGTTTAAGTTCTTTTTTTAGGGAAGCAACATATTTAGTAATTGGCTTCAGGTTCTTAGCAGTATCAAGATATTTGTCTAAATCTGACTTGTTTTTAGCTAAATATTTATAGTTTTTCCAGAGTAGTTTAGATATTTCTTCAAATTTGAAACTATCATAAGTTAGAAGAAGATAGTTTTCTGCAAAATATGCAGACCAAAATATCTCATTGCTTTCATGATAGTATTTAGCAAGATGATAATAGTTCAAATCGAGAGCAGGTTGAACGATAATCCCTGTTTCGAATAAAGTTTCTGCTTCATCATATTCTTCCGTAGCAATTTTACTTAATGCAAGTTCCATATACAATCTACCTGCATCAGGATATTTTTTTATTCCATTCTCGTAAATTGCGACTGACCTTTTGAAATTTCCAAGTTTTGCTTCGCAATTTCCAAGTAATTGGTAAATCCTTGGATTTTCAATGCCATGTTTTACTAAGGAATCGAGCATAATTCGGCATGGTTCATTTTTTTCAAGCTGATAAAGACAAAGTGCATATTCGTAAGGATACAACCAATGCTCAGGGTCTAATTCCATTGCTTTGTTTAATAGATCCATTGCCCTATCGTATTTACCTTTTTCAATTAGCTGAATAGCTTCATGTCCGATATCGTATGCCTGTGCTTTTTCACGTTTCCCGGCACTTAGTACTGAAAGACTTACAACAAGCAATAACACAATCATATATTTCATAATAAACTCCATAAATAAAAAAGCCATTCCCTACACTAATCATAGGGAATGGCAAAATAAATAAAAATCTTTTTATCTAAGAAGTTTATTCTTTGTTCCTTGCAAAAATAACCTATCTTCCGAATTATTTGAAGAATGATGTCTATCAGCTAATCTGAATTTGGAAATTTCAGCAGCCAACTCTTTAGTCATATTTTTTAGTTGATCGGACAAATTAGATACACCTTCTATCCTCTTTGCAGATTCGGATGTTACCTGAGATATTGATGATATGTTTTTAGAGATTTCTTCAGAAGTTGCTGATTGTTCTTCATTTGCGGAAGCCATCTGATTGACCATATCTTTTAAGCTTTTAGAACTGTTAACTATTTTCTTTAGTGCTTCTCCGGCATTATCAGCAAATGAAATACCATTATCAACTTCAATTTTGCCTTTGTGCATAGCATCAACTGCTTTTTGAGTTTCTTTTTGAACATCTATTATCATAGTACTTATTTGTTTAGTAGCATCTGAAGTTCTTTCAGCTAACTTTCTGACTTCATCTGCAACAACAGCAAATCCTCTGCCCTGCTCTCCTGCACGAGCCGCCTCAATTGCAGCATTTAAAGCTAAAAGATTGGTTTGGTCAGCTATCTCATCAATTACCGAAATGATTTCGCCAATTTTGCTTGAAGCTCTCCCCAATTCTTCGATTTGGTCAGCAGAATCAGAAACAACCGAGGCAATATCCTTCATTTTAGAAATAGTTTCTTGAACTATATTGCCTCCATTTTCAGCTAATTTACCGTTTTCTGTTGCTAAATCAGAAGTTTTTTGTGAACTAATAGCATTTTGTGTAATCGTTGCAGAAAGCTCTTCTACAGCAGACGCGACTTCTTCAGCCTGAGAGCTTTGCTCTAGGGTTGCAGCTGCAAGTGCGTCTGTATTATTGCTTATTGTATTTGTTGAGTCATCGACTTTAACAACCATATTTTTTACATTTGATAAAACATCATTCAACGAAATCAATAGAGAATTTTGCTTTTCTTTAAGTTTTTGATAGTCACCCTCATACTCACCTGTCATGAATATCGACAAATTTCCTGATTCCATAGTTTCTATAACAGCTAAGGATTCGTTAATAGGTGCAAGTACATTTTCCAAGATATTATTTACACCTTCCACAAGGTTTCGATAATCTCCATTGAAGGTTTTGGAATCAATTCTATATTTCAGGTTCCCTTTTTCTGCTTGTGCAACAAACATATTTACACTATTAAGTACAGAATTAATCGATTGGAATGATGATAGTAAAGCGTTCGAAATTTTTCTGAAATTACTATATGCTACTTCTAAATGCTCATCTTGAGGCGTTTCCAATTCGAATTTG
Organism: Kapaibacterium sp. (SeqCode); assembly: GCA_963664875.1. GTDB lineage: Bacteria > Bacteroidota > Ignavibacteria > Kapaibacteriales > UBA2268 > JBFHIJ01. The sequence goes on from OY761611.1 coordinate 503,990, forward strand.
CAATCCAAACAACCTTTACTTAGAGATTCTAAAGAAAGGATCAATTCTTCTGTTTTCTCAGTTTGATATTGAGAAATGTTTTGAGCTACTTTCATTTGATTTTTGACTGCTGTTTGATCAAATACAATTTCAAAAGCCCCTATAGTATTGTTATTTTTATCCCTGATTGGTACACCGGAATATAATACTTCTAACTTATGTTTACCCGGACTTGCTATTGTTTCTGATGATTGAGGTCTGTTTGAATTCATCGTTTTCAAACAAGCACAGTTTTCGGTATTACAATCTTGCGTTTTAAAATGATTAAAACATTTTGTGCCTTCTAATTCATAACCTTGTTTATTGTCTAATGAAGCCCCTGTTTCATTAAGGAAGAGAATGTTAAAGTCTTTGTCAATACTCATCAAAGGAGCGTTAATACTATCCAAAAGAGAAACAACAGCATCCATTGATGAATTAAGCCCTTGCATGATGTTTTTGTATTCTCCTGATAACTGATTTGCATCAATTCTGTAACGAAGTTTTCCATTGGAAATATTACTTACAAAACGATTAGCTCCCGAAATCATAGTATTTAAAGAATCAATACAGAGATTCAAATTGTTTTTGATTTCGTTAAAATCACCTTTGTAATCTTCTGTAATTTTTGCAGGTATGTCTCCTTTAGAAATCCTATCTACATATTCAGCGGTTACATTCAATGGATGAATGACAGCATCTAAAGTTTTATTTAGCCCTAACAATATAACCTGAAATTGTCCTTTGGCTTTTCTCTCATCTGCTCTTACGTCAAGAAGGCCATTAGATATTGAATTTGAAAGAGAATTTAATTCTACGGAAAGCATTTCTACAGAATTACCAATTTGATTGATAGAATTTGAAAATTTAGACAATTCTCCCGGTAAATCTTTCATTCTCTCACTTAAATCTCCGTTTGAATATTTAACTGCTATTTGTATAGTATCAGATAGATAATTATCTAATTTTCCAAATGCCATATTGATTTTTTGTAGTAATTCTTTATAAAAACCCTCATATTTTTTTGAAGGTGCCTGATAACTAATATTACCATCGGTTTGATTTTGATAGACTAAATCCAGTTCGTTATTCAACGAAGAAATTGATTTGATAAGCAGATTGAGAGCACTTTTAATTCTGTCAAAATCGCCTTTGTAATTCTCATTTATGGTATCCGGAAGCACTCCATTACTAATTTGTTCGAGATAATTAATAGTTTTATCAATAGGATGAACCATTACTTCTATGCAACCGTTTATTTTGTTTAATATTTCTGAATAAACACCTTTTAGATCGTTATTGTTTCTATAACTAAGATTCCCATTGTCAATCTCTGAAGTAAAAATATCTATTTGATTCAGAAGTGTTGTTTGTACTTTGACCATGGACTGATAAGAAGCTACAAGCAGTCCTATTTCATCACTTGATTTTTGTTGTGCAAGAATCTTATATTGTTCATCATTGTCAAAATAACTAATATTTCCGCTTTCTAAAGCTTGATTTGCAGAAAGTATTATTGATAATTTATTTGAGACTATATATTTCACTACTAAAATCAAAGCGATATAAAGCAACAAAAACAGGCCACCTATAACTATATTTATTACGAATACAAAATCAGAAACAGCTGCCATTTTTTTAGATATATCCTGCGAAAACAACATTATACCAATTGTTTTACCAGAGAAGTCCTTTAAAGGAATATAACTGGTTGCAGTATTATCTGAAATATCCGTAGTAATTTCAGATGAGGAGACTGTTTGTTTTAGATAGGCTTCTTTAATTATTTCCTTAGGTTTTATAGTTTCTATGCTGACTTTAGAAATTAAGTAGTCTCCAATTTCATCAGAGTAGTTTTCTTTAAGCTGTTCGGGTAAAAACAGCGAAGATGCGATAGTTTTATTTACAGCATAAAATGCAAAATAGCTTGAATCGTTGCCGGTAAGAATTTTAATAATATCCATTGGATTATAGAACATTTCTACCGAACCTTTATAATCCTCATTCTTTAATATGGGTGCAATACCTCTAATTGCAAATCCACCTTTACCCAATTCTATTGCTTTAAGAGGTTTTTTTGTTTGATAAACATGCAAGATTGTATTTCTGAAGCCTGACAAGTCATCAAATCTTTTATTTGTCCAATTGCGATATAAACTTTTGGCAGGAGGCCTATGGAAATGCACCTTAAAATCAGAATTCCCATTTTCTTCCGTTATAGATTCTCTAAGAGGGGCAACTGTTTTCTCAAGGGCATCTACTGCTAATTCATCAGGTAATTCATAAGCAGAAATAACTTCTGCATTATTCGCGAAAAACAAAGAAGTTTCCAATGCTTTGCTTTGGTACTCTTCAATTAGTTTTGATAGCTTATTAGCATCAATATTTGCCTGCTTTTTTAAATCTTGAACTATCTGCTCATTCATTTTACTATCAATAAGATAAGTCGTAATTAGTAAAATGGATATAAAAAATGGAGTAAGCCACAAAAGAATTTTTGTAGAAATCGTGTTGATTTTCATCTGAAAGTCCCTAAATATGAAAAACTATCGCTACTAAACAAACAATTAGCCAACTGTTTAGATTGGCTAATTGTTTGAATATTTTAATCATTTTAGAAATCGAAAATACTATCACCATTTGCAGACATTAGCTGTTTTCCGCTATCGCTATTATAATCAATCTGATTATCCTCATAATGTAGGTTACTTGTATCTTCTCTAAGCAGATTCTGTCCTGTATTCATTGCAGAAATTTTAAAGCGCTTCATTAGACTAAATAAATCATTAGTTAAGCGAGATAATTCCTCTGCCGAGCGAGCAACATTTTCAATCCTAGAAGCAGATTCTGAAGTAACTTTTGATATAGACTGTACATTTTTACTAATTTGTTCGCTGGTAGCAGACTGTTCTTCACTAGCTGCTGCAATTTGATTTATCATGTCCATCACATCAGTAGTGCTGGATAATATTTCTTCTAAAGATTCACCAGCTTTGTCTGCGAGATCAATACCTGAATTGACTTCTTCGTTACCTTTATTCATAGCTTTAACTGCTTCGGAAGTTTCTTCTTGAATGCCTTTTATCATACCTGCGATTTGTTTTGTAGCTTCCGTTGTCCTTTCAGCAAGTTTTCTGACTTCATCAGCCACAACCGCAAAACCTCTTCCCTGTTCTCCTGCTCTCGCTGCCTCAATAGCTGCATTAAGAGCCAATAAATTAGTTTGATCAGCAATGTCATCAATTACAGATATAATTTCTCCAATTTGTTTACTTGACTCGCCCAGTTTTTCTATATTATCTGCTGATTTTTTGACTACATTAGCAATATCACGCATTTTTAATATAGTCTGCTTAACAACTTTACCACCTTCTTTTGCCACATCACCGTTTTTCTGAGCAACTTCTGCTGTTTTGTTAGCACTCATTGCATTTTCTGTAACTGTTCGGGACATTTGCTCTACTGCTGAAGCAACTTCGTCAGATTGAGCAGATTGTTCCTGTGTTGCCGCAGCTAAAGATTCGGAAGTATGAGTAATTTCTTCTGATGAATTAGCAGTTATCTTCACAGTATCCTGAACTTGGAACAGCAATGCATTTAGTGATTCTGTTACTTTGTTAATATTATCTTTGAGAGCCTGGTGGTCACCTTTATAATTCCCTGTCATTCTATGAGTAAGATCGCCTGTTGCCATCACTCTTAATACTTTCGTAGCTTCTTCTATAGGTTCTACTACTGCCTGTATTAAGTCATTGATGCCTTCTACTAAATCTGCCCATCCACCTTGGAATTTGTCAACCGAACCTCTTGCTTTCAGGTTGCCCTCTTTTGCAGCTTTTACGAGCTTTTCAATTTCTCTATTAAAATTGATAAGATTCATTCTAAGCTCGTCTAAAGTGTCTTTAATAAATGCCTTTTTGCCAGGTAATTCAGGACATACTTTATCAAAATTACCTTGTCCGTATTCTTTCGCAATTGACATTGCCATTTTTTTGACATTTATATGACCTTTGACCATTTCATTTACGCCAACTGCCATATCATAGTAAGCACCTTGATATTTTGAAATATCCATTACAACATCAATCTCTCCTAAATCATGTTGATTGCTCATATATTTCATATCGGAAATATATTCACTTAGACTAGAAATAAGCTGATTTATATTCTGTTTTATTTCATTAAAATCGCCATAATAGGTGTCTGTAATCTGAGGTGGAATGTCACCTTTAGATATTCTATCTACATATTCAGCAGTTACGTTTAGCGGTGCAACCATAGCATCTACTAATTCATTTACTCCCTGAACTAAGTTACCCCAATCCCCCACAAATTTTCTACTGTCTGCTCTTGTGTCAAGTTGACCATTTTTTGCTGCTTTTATTAGACTATTTGTTTCATGAAGAAGGCCACTCATTACATCTATAGTACTGTTTAGGTTGTTTTTAATTTCGTTAAAATCACCTTTATACTCATCAACAATTTTCGGCGGGATATCACCTTTGGATATTCTATCCACATACTCAGCAGTTACATTCAATGGAGCTACCATAGCATCTACCAATTCGTTAACTCCCTGAACTAAACTTCCCCAGTCACCAACAAACTTTTGACTTTCTGCTCTAACATCTAATTGTCCGTTTTTGGCAGCTCTTATCAGCATATTTGTATCTTTGAGCAAGCCGGACATTACATCTATAGTACCGTTTAGATTGTTTTTAATTTCGTTGAAGTCGCCTTTGTATTCATCTACTATTTTTGGAGGGATGTCACCTTTTGATATTCTATCCACATACTCAGCAGTTACATTCAATGGAGCTACCATAGCATCTACCAATTCGTTAACTCCCTGAACTAAGCTACCCCAGTCACCAACAAACTTTTGACTTTCTGCTCTAACATCTAATTGTCCGTTTTTAGCAGCTCTTATCAGCATATTTGTTTCTTTTAGCAAACCGGACATTACATCAATTGTTCCATTTAGATTGTTTTTGATTTCATTGAAATCACCTTTGTATTCATCTACTATTTTTGGAGGGATATCGCCTTTTGAGATTCTATCTACATATTCTGCAGTTACATTTAGTGGAGCAATTACAGCGTCTAAAGTTTTGTTAAAACCTTCCATAATTGTAGCGTATTCACCTTTGTAATCTTTCACATTAGCACGTTTATCGAGTTTTCCTTCCACAGCAGCCTGAGCAGTCTCATTCAATTCTTTTACCATATTTTTAATGCTGTTTGCCATCTGAGCCATTGCTTTTAATAAAGTAGCCACTTCGTCTTTTTGATCAGTTGACAAATCAATATCTATTTGACCTTTAGCAATGGAATTAGCTGCATCTACAGCTCGAGAGAGAGGTTTTGTAATGCTTCTGATAGTTACAAGAGCAACAATAATTCCAAGAAGTGATGCTATAATCCCAATGATATAAACCATATTATTAGCATTTGATTGGGCTTCATGTGCTAAATTTGCAGATTCGATTTGTAGTTTCTCCTGAAAGGCAATTATTGTATTGATATCTGCCAAGTGTTTTGCCTGAGATTCTCTAACTTTTGTAAACAAAATAGCAGTTGCAATTTTATCAGCTTCAACTGTATTTTTTTGAGCATATTCGATAGCTTCATTTCTGTCCTTGACAAATGTAGCCCGATTTTTTTCAAATTCAGCAAGAAGCCTCTTGCCTTCATCTGATTTTATAGTGTTATGCAACGAATCTGCATTCATTTGAATGGTGTTAGATGCATTTGAAACGCGAGTAATTTGTTCCTTAATTTTTTCGATATCATCGAGCATGACTATATTTCTTATTGATCTTGCTTGCAAATTTACAGCATCAATGATATTGTTAGCATATTTGACTTTTGGCATTCGATCATTCACTAACAAATCTAACTCTTTGTTAATCGACCCCATTCCATTGATACTAACCAAAATGATAGCTATAATTGAAACTATCAGTAAAGCAAATCCAAGAGTAAGTTTAACCGTGATTTTCATATCACACCCCAGTATATATAAAACCATAATTATATGACCGAGTTAAAGTCATCTACTTATTTACACTGAACAGCATAAATAAATAATCGGTATATTTATAATACGGTGTAGCTTACTTAATTATTTTACTGGATATGATATTTTTATATGTGTTTTCTAAAATATATTTGACATTTTCTGTCAGGGGATCATCATGGCCGGAATAAACTATTTGAATATCTTTTTCTAAAAGATTTTCGATGACTTTTACATATTCTATTGTGTAAGAGCCACCGGGTGATTTGATATTTATAGCAGTGTCGCCGGAAAACAGTATTTTTTCATGTGGAAAATAGATGCATGCAGAATCATGCGAATGACCTGGAGTATGAAGGATTTCTGCATAAGTGTCACCGACTTTGATTTGCATACCATCACGGAGTACGTCAGTAACTCCGCTTATCTTTGAAAATGCATAAACTTTCGGGTTGTAATGTTCAATAATGTATTTTAAACCTCCTGTATGATCAAAATGTTCGTGTGTTAGGATTACCTGCTCTACTCTTTTTTTTCCAACTCCCGTAGAAATGGTTTGCAATTCGTTTAGAATGAAGCCATTAGTACCAACATCTATCAAAGTGTTTACATCAGAGATGGCGTTCCAGTCACCTCTGATTAGATAAACATTACAAGTGTAAGTATTAGGGTCTTTATGGAATAGAGTTACTTTCATTATATTTTTTTGTATAAGTTTGCATCGCTGACTATTTTTTCAAACATACCCTTACATTCTTCAGGTAGAGCTTGCGTTTGTTCCGATACAAAGAATCCGCCGGGATTTAGTACTTTATGGAACATTTTTATTACTTCAACTCTTTCTTCAGGTTTGAAGTGAAGTAGTACATTTTTGCATATAATGGCATCAAAATTTTCTTCAATTGGCTTTAATGTAAGTAAATCATGCCAGTAATATATAAGTCTGCTTTTGATATTATGATCAAGCTCATAATTACCATCATCTGTTTGAGCAAAGTATTTTTCTAATATTCCTTCTGGCATTCTTGATAAGTCTGATAATGGGTACTTGGCTTGTTTGACAATTTGTTCAAAATTCCCGGATTCGTCAATATCCGTTGCTATAATATTTATTTTTTTGAATCCGAAATAGCCCATTTTTTCAGCCATGATTAGAGCAAAAGTATAAGGTTCCGGTCCCATTGCACATCCGGCATCCCATACTTTAATACTGGATTTTGCTCCAAAATCGTTGATAATATTGTTTGCTAAATGTTCTAAAGTATGTCTGTCTCTAAAGAAAAAAGTAAAAGCCATTTTTTTGTTTCTCATGAATTTGATAAATCTTAAAACAATATATTCAATTTAAAGGTAATTTACAAGTAACTGGACGAATAATATATAAAAAAAGAGAGTACGAATACTCTCTTAATAAAATCTTTGTCTTACTAATTCAAAGGCTTAGTGTTTAAAATGACGCATACCGGTGAATATCATTGCAATATTATTTTCATCGGCAGCTTTGATAACTTCTTCATCTCGAACTGAGCCACCCGGTTGGATAATTGCAGTAACTCCAGCTTTAGCAGCTTCAATTAAACCATCTGCAAACGGGAAAAATGCATCAGAAGCCAATACACTGTTCTCTAAGTTCAAGTTCATTAGTTTTGCCTTTTCTACTGCAATTCTGGATGAATCAACTCTTGACATTTGACCTGCACCAATACCTAATGTTCTGTCATGAGAAGCATAAACAATTGCATTAGATTTGACATGTTTACAAACTTTCCAAGCAAACTGCAATCCTTGCATTTCTGATTCTGTAGGTTGTCGCTTTGTAACAACTTTGTAGCCTTCGTCAGAGAGCAAAAGTTTGTCAGTTTCCTGCATTAAAACGCCTCCTACGACACTCTTATATTCAAAAGCCAAATTGTCTTTGATGATGTCAAATTCTACTTTAATAAGTCGTCTGTCGCGTTTCTTAGTAAGTATTTCCAAAGCTTCTTCGGTATAGTCAGGAGCAACAATAATTTCAGAAAAAATACCATGTACTGTTTCTGCAAATTCTTTATCAACTATACGATTAACTGCAAAGATTCCACCAAAAGGCGAAACTGTATCGGTTTCAAAAGCTTTGTGATAAGCTTCTGTAATATTATTACCGATGCCGACTCCACAAGGGTTAGTGTGTTTAATAAGTGCCACTGCAGGTTCTTCAAATTCGATAATAATCTGTGCTGCAGCACTTAAATCTATAATATTATTGTATGATAACTCTTTTCCGTGCAATTGCTGGAATATATTATAGAAATTTGCACCAAACAATGTAGCCGCTTGATGTGGATTCTCTCCGTATCTTAAATCTTGTGCTTTTTTTAATCCTAAACCATATTGGCAGCTTTGTTTTTCTGAATATGAACGCATATAGTCAGATATTACTGAATCGTAGTATGAAGTCAATGAATAGACTTCAGCAGCTAATTTTGCTCTTAATCCAAGAGAAATAGTATTGTTTTCTGCCATTTCTTTTAAAATAGTTTCGTAGCAATTAGGATTAACAACTGTTGCAGTCCATTTGTAGTTCTTTGCAGCTGCTCTAAGCATTGCAGGTCCACCAATATCAATATTTTCAATCATATCTTCATGAGTAGAATCAGCTTTTGCAAGAGTTTCTTCGAACGGATATAAATTAACAACCAATAAGTCAATTGAATTTATATTATGTTCTTCCATTTGCTTTATGTGGCTTTCTTTACCTAAATCTGCAAGTAAACCTGCATGGACATTTGGGTGTAAAGTTTTTACACGTCCATCCATTATTTCAGGAAAATTTGTAATTTCACTAACTGATTTCACTGGTATATTATTCTCTTTTAGAAGTTTCGCTGTTCCTCCTGTGGAATAGATAGAAACATTCTTGTTAGATAGTCCTCTGGCAAAATCAATTATTCCTGTTTTGTCAGAAACTGAAATAAGAGCAGTTTTAATTACATGAGTATCAGGAGTATTCATAAGTACAAACCTCGGTTTATAGTCTTTACAATTTTTTATCTTTACAAATAAAATAAATATTTTATAGAGATGATATTAAATCTTATTAAGCAGAGCAATCATCTCACCAGTTAGATAAAACGAGCCAACAATGATTGTATCGTAATTAGAATCTATTTTTGATAAAGCTGATTTTGTGTTTGTTGTAACAGCAACTGATGTAAAACCTTTTTTTAGTGCAAGCTCTTCAATTTCCTTTACGTTTGCAGCCCTATCAATTTCAGGTTTTGTTATAATTAGATTTCTACAAACAGGCTTTATAATATCTAATATTTTAGAAATATCTTTGTCTTTCATAATAGCGAAAACGAAGTCATAAGTTTTAGTATTGAGATGTAAATCTAAAGTTTCTATCAATCTTGCTACCGCTGCTTCATTATGGGAAGAATCTATAATTAGCATAGGTTCTGTGCTTAGTAACTCTATTCTTGTATGCAAATCTGTATTAGATTTCAGGTTCTTAATACCATCCATTACATTTTCTAAAGAGATTTCGAGTCCACTATACATCAGTGTAGTAATTGCAAGTTCAAGATTGTCAACTTGGTGTTCCCCGGGAAGCGGAAGATTGGTATAAGCCAAATTCCCATTAAAGTTGATGCAGACTTCCGTAGTAAGATCTTTATGATATTGATGCTGAATTACAGTTTCTTCCTCAGGCGCATAGTAATATCTGACATCTTTCATTCGAGAAGCTATTTTAAATATCTCCTCTCTTACTTCTGTTGTATTTTTAGCTAATACTACAGGTACATTGGGTTTAATAATACCTGCCTTTTCATAAGCTATTTTGTCAATAGTATCACCTAGATATTCCTGATGTTCCAAACTGATAGAAGTAATTGCAGAAACTATTGGTTCGATAATATTAGTAGCATCGTATCTACCTCCCATTCCGGTTTCTATTACAGCTATATCTATCTTTTGTTCTTGAAAATATTTAAACGCAATAGCTGTAGTTATCTCGAAGAAAGTAGCTCCGATTTGTGCCGGAAAATGGAGTAATTGCTGAGCAAGTCTAATTAGTTCGGAATCTGGTATTTTGACACCATCTATTCTTATTCTCTCATTGAAGTCAACTAAATGTGGAGAAGTATATAGTCCTACTCTATATCCTGCTTCCATCAGAACTGAAGCTATTACGGAGCTTGTAGAACCTTTTCCGTTAGTACCGGCTATATGTATTGTCTTATAACTATTGTGGGGATTACCCAAGAATTCGGAAATTGTAGATATTCGCTCCAAGCCCGGTTTGATTCCGAATCTATGGAGAGCATATAGTTCGCTTAATATTTCTTGTTTTTGCATATTTATACTCAAAAAAAAATCCTGTCAAAAATAACTGACAGGATTATAAATTCAAAAGAGCTTTTTTTACCATTTCATAATATTAACTTCGTCAACATATATAGACTGTTTTAATCTAAAGAGACCTAATACTATCGCAAGGCCAACCGCAGCTTCTGCAGCAGCAACTGCCATCACAAAAAATACAAAAATCTGTCCTGCTTGGTCACCCATAAATGCACTAAATGATACTAAAGTAAGATTAACAGCATTGAGCATAATCTCAATTGACATAAATATAATAATTGCATTTCTTCTTGTAAGCACTCCTATAGTACCAATTGTGAATAGTATGGCAGAAAGAGCTAAATAGTAATCTTGAGGTATATTTTCTAACATTTTTTTTCTCTCCTAATCTATTTTCTTTTTAGCAAGCATAACAGCACCTACAATGGCAGCTAATAGCAAAAATGAGATAGCTTCAAATGGGATTATATAGTTTGTATATAGTTCTTTTCCTATCGCTTCGGCAGTTCCTATTTTCAGAGAAGCCGTTGGTAAAACGTTTATAACATCCGGGTTGACCAAAAATGCACTAACTAACTGGAATACAAGTACTACTCCAAAAAGCGAAGCAAACACAAATCGTAGATTAAATTTAAGTTTAAGCTTTTCTTCGTCGCCGAGGTTGAGAAGCATTATAACGAATACGACTAACACCATAATGGCACCGGCATAAACAAGAATTTGAACAATAGAGACAAATTCTGCATTAAGTGTCAAATATAATCCTGCAAGAGAAAAGAAATGGACTATAAGTGACATAGCAGATTTTACAGGATGTTTGCTTGCGATTGTAACTACAGCACTTGCAATAGCAAAGATTGCTAAAAACGCAAAAAATAGGCTTTGTAATTCCACTTTAAATACTCATTTAGTTAAGCAAAATTTCTTATGATAGACTATAACGAAAAACACAAGCTTTAATTTTTAGAATTTTTTACCGATTCGACACCTCTAATCTCATAGATTCTTTCTATTAGATGGGTTATTTGGTTAATATCATTGAAGTTAATTGATATAATCCCCTCAAATACGGCATCGTTTGTGTCAAAACTTATTTTATTGATATTGATGTCTCCAAATTCAAGTATAGTATTGGTAATTTCGTTCAGAATACTAGCTCTGTCTTCACCCTTTATGTGGAGTACAGAATCTTTAGTATCCTTAGACAAAATAAGATTCCAATCAATTTCTACATTGCTCAGGCGTTCGTTTGATGGAATGTCTGTTATTTCAGGGCAATTCCTTTTATGAATCTTGAGGCTTCCGTCAGCTTGTCTGATAGCGACTATCTTGTCCTCTTTTTTTGGATTGCAACAAGATGCCAAAGAAGTAGTATCTGAGAGTATCTCTGTATTCTCTGAGTACTTATCCGAAATATCTTTCCTAATTAGCTCAGGGGCAGATCTAAACCCATCTTTTACTTTAAATTTTAAAATTTGGATGGCTTTATCAATTGAAAGCTCTCCATTGCCAATTGAATGATAAAAATCATCAATTGTTGCAAGGTTGAACGAACGAATCAGATTCCTCTTCTCATTTTCTTCTAGTCTTATACTCTCTCTTTTAATAGCAGCTTCAAACAACATTTTACCGTTGTCTATATTTTGCAACCTACAATCTTTGATATACTTATGTATAATCTGTTTTGCTTTATTGGTAGTTGTATATTTTAACCAATCAGGATTTGGAGCTTGTTTTTTAGATGTTAGAATTTCAATTCTGTCTCCATTCTGAAGAGTGTAATCCAAAGGTACAATTTTGCCATTTACTTTTGCACCTATGCACGAAAAACCAATTTCACTATGAATATCGAAAGCAAAATCGAGAGGAGTAGAGTATTTAGGAAGCGATCTAAACTCATTAGTTGGAGTAAATACAAGAATTTCATCAGTAAATATGCCTTTAGGAAGGTGCTCAAGTACTTCTTTGCTGTTGTGTTCGCCAATATTCTCAAATATTTCTCTTACCGCATTTACCCATGATTTGATATCATCGTCATCCATAACAGACTGAGCAGTTTTTATCCCACTCTTATACACAAAGTGTGCTGCTACGCCGTTTTCCGCGTAGTCATGCATCTGTCTGGTTCTTATTTGTACCTCAACTGCCTTCCCCCCGGGACCGATTAGGCCCGTATGGATAGATTGATAACCATTTTTTTTCGGTGAAGATATGTAGTCTTTAAAAGTTTCCGGAACCGGTGGATATATTGCTGCAATAAGTCCGTAAACATAAAAACACATATACGGATCGTCAGTATCTACAATTATGCGAGCTGCAAACAAGTCATATAATTCGTCCATATTTTTTTGACGAGCTTTCATTTTATTGAAAATTGAGTAAATATGCTTAGCTCGACCTTTAATCTCACTCTCAATCTTTAAGCGTTTAAGGAATTTATCAGACTTGAGCTTTGCTATTATAGGTGCCTTCAAATTTTCAATATATTGTTCTCTTTCTTGCCTGGTACTCGACAATTTGTTTTTAATAGCATTATACTCTTCATGATTCAGTATTTTGAAAGATAAATCCTCTAATTCCCATTTTAAAGAACGAATACCAAAACGATTGGCAAAAGGAGAATAAATTTCCATTGTTTCTTTGGCAATTCGGTGTTGCATCTCCGGAGACAGATATTCCAAAGTTCTCATGTTATGCAGTCTATCAGCCAACTTGATCAAAATAATACGTACATCTTTGAATAATGAAAGTATAAGTTTGCGATATTTTTCTAAATGGTTAAGTCTGTCTATAGTATATTTTTCTATGTACTTTATTTTGTTTATCCCATCTACAATGTTGGCAACATCTTTTCCAAATTCTTGCTTTAAAATGTCAAAGCTGTATTTGTCGGTTTCATTCAGCACATCATGCAACAATGCAGAAATTACAGACGTAAAATCGAGAGGTATTTCAGTAATTACAATTTTTGCAACAGTCAGAGGATGTTTGTAGTACTCTTCCCCGGATTTTCTATACTTGTTTTTATGTACATCAATACATGTATAAAATGCTTTCCGTAGAAGTTTAGGGTCGAAGTCTGTGAAGGTGGATTTACAAAGCTCAGAAAGTTCCCTGAACTCTCTATCTGTTTCTGACTCTTCCTTCTTGGTAAACAGAGATATATATTTATCTTTTAGATAATTAGCATTTTTTTCGATATTAGAAACAGTAGCTTGTTTATCTTCTGTCATATTTATTCTCAACTTAATTACTGTCTTTGACGATTATACTTGATATCATACCCAAAATACGAAGTTTTCAGCTTTATCAAAAAAAGATAAAACAATATTTGGCAGGAAACACCCTCTAAATTATAAGAAGATTTTATTTATAAATATTTTGTAGTTTTGGGAATAGAATTTCTACTTTAATAAATATAATCGATCCCTTAACTCGATAATAATATGCAAAATTTTAAATTAGGGCCAAAAACATTCTTCGAAGAATTGGCAATAGACAACCATCTTCGGGAATATATAGACACAAATACTACAATACTAAAAAAGTATAACGAAGATAAATTGTTCAGAGACGAGATGTTGCATCTTCTCTATATACATTCTGATAGTTTCCAAAAAGATGTTGAGTATGCAATCCTTGAAGATTTAAATAATACCTTATCCTATTTTTTAGACAAGATTGAAACATGGAACACAAACAATCAATAAGTCCTGAATTGAATGAACTCCTAAAAAAAGTAAAATTTCAGGCTGATCAATACAACAAAGCTTTCGAAATATTGAACCGCAGAATTGCTGAGTTTGATTCAACGAGAATCGAAATAAATTCTCATGCAGCTCATTTTAAAAACGAGTTGTCTCAAATTTTGGAAAAGTTAAACACTTCATACTCACAAAAAGAAAATGCTCTTGAAAAAAGCATAACTGCAGCAAATAATCTGACCGGAGAGCTTCAGTCGCTAAAAACTTTGCAAGACAATGTTAAAACCGGAATTTTAACTCTTTCCGATACTTTAGAAAATCATTCTAATGAGCTGAATCAACTCAAATTATACTCACAAGAGTTTGTCAAAGAAGCTTACATCAAACTTGACGATACACTTGAGTACCTTAAACAAAAAATTAGTTCTACTCTTGAGAAAGAATCCCAAGCGATAGAAGAGAGAGTAAATAATAGAATCCAATACTTAGAAGAGAATTTAAAAAAGGGCGATAAAATATTAAATTCGAGGCACGAAAAGTTACAGAACGAAATTAAGCTCTTAAAAAAGGAAATACTCGCAATAAAAGAAGTATCCGGATTAGGCAATAGTAATTCTCTAATGAATGACAAAATAAATTTCAGATTCGAAAATATCGAAGATAGCCTGAAAGAATTGAAAGCACTTTCTGATGCGATTATGCAAAACATTGCTATTCTTAATTCTGCTGAATCAGAGGAGATTTTAGCTGATGGCTCTGATAAAATGAGTTCTGATAGCACAGAAATATTTACCGGTGCTAAAATCCATGACGTAGAAGTAGAAGAATTGCAAACTACGATGAAAAAGTATGCTTCTACAATTCAAGAATTTCAATATCTCAAACAAAAATCTCTAAGTGCTGAAAAAAGATCAGGAATTAGTATGATTCTTTCCGTATTTGCAATTTTGAGCATATTAATGATACTATTCCTCTTCCTCATCTGATATTTCCAGAAGACCATAGTTGTTTTCAATTTGACTTTGAAGAGTTTCGTCTATCTCAAAAGTAATTATCTCTTTATCAGAATTATCGTATTCCATTAGAGCAAGTTCTTCGAGTTCTCTCAGTTTAGGTAGCTCTGATAAATTTTTTAGTCCAAATTGGCGTAGAAATTCATCAGTTGTGCCATATAATAGAGGTTTTCCAAGTGCATCACTTCTTCCAACCATTTTTACGAAATCTTTTTCTATTAAGGAGTTTACCACTTCGTTCGAGTTCACACCTCTGATTTGCTCAATTTCCGGTTTAGAAACAGGCTGCCGATAGGCTACAATAGCTAATGTTTCTAATGCTGCTTTAGAGAGCCTTTTTTTTGTCTTCAATTTTAACAGGTTTTGTACTATTTCGCCATACTCTTTTCTTGTTGCAAATTGGTATCCATTTGCAAAATTTACAATTTCATAAGGTCTTCCTGTTTCAGATAGCTCCTGATTGATTTCGCTGATTAGTTTTTCGATATCCTCCTTAGAGAAGTTGAATTTTTCTAAAACTTCTTTTTCAATCGAAGTCTGACTTGCTTTTTTAATATCGATGGTTCCATCATTATCGTCCAAAATTATATTGTCATAACCGACCATGATGTTAAATATTTGTTTCAAAGTCAGCGTTTCATCAGAAGCAAAAATCAAAGCTTCAAGAGATGCTTTTTGCTGGGCTTTATCAAGAGTAAGAAACAAAGGCACATTGTCTAAGCTATTCATCATCTATTCCTATTTCTTTTGGTTCTGAAATGATAATATCTTCGAATGAGGATTCTTGAAATATATAAATTTGGTTTGCCTTAACTAATTCAAGTATTGCAAGAAAAGAAGCAACCACATGCTCATTATTCAAATCTGTAGTTATCTCAAAAAAAGATAATCTTTTTGACTTCAGAAGTTTTTGTAACAGCACTTCTTTTTTTTCATCGACTGTAACAGGTATTATTTCTACAATATGCTCTAAATCAACATCTTTAAGTCTGCCTACTACATTTTGGAATGCCTTAATCAAATCAAACAGAGAAGCATTTTTATATCCTGCTTCTTTTGCAGCATGATAATATTCGGCACTAAATTGCTGTTTATAGAATGTATAGCGTTGAGCTTCGTACATCTCATCTATTTCAGTTCCTGCTTCTTTAAACTGTTTATATTCGAGAAGTCTCTGTACTAATTGAGTTCTTGGATCTTCTGTGCTGTCATCTCCGTTATCAGAAGACTCTCTTGGCAATAATAACTGTGTTTTGATATACATCAGGTTAGCAGCCATAACCAAAAATTCGCCTGCAAGTTCTAAATCAAATATTTTCATGATATTGATATAATTGAGAAACTCTCTGGCTATCTTTGCTATAGGGATATCGTATATATTGATTTCGTCTCTCTTTATAAAAAACAAGAGTAAATCAAAAGGACCTTCAAAATTGGGAAGCTTTATTTTATACATTTACTTTGTCGAAAATCATAAAAAACAAAAATACCAAAATCGCTTTTAAATAAGAATATTTGTTTTGGGAAATAAGACTCTGACAGTTGTACCACTACCTAAATTACTTGCTATTTCTATTGTGGCTTGATGCAAATCTGTAAACTCTTTGACAATCGTAAGACCCAATCCACTTCCCTTTTCATTTGCTGTTCCTACACGTGAGTATTTTTGGTCTATTTTAAATAGCTTTTCTATACTCTCTTTACTCATTCCAATTCCTGTGTCAGCAACAGAAAGAATTACACATTCTTCGGCATTTTCCAGAGAAATGGATACCTTACCTCCGGGACTGGTAAACTTCAGAGAATTTGAAAGTAGGTTTCTGATGACAAATTCTATCATATCCTTATCTGCTTCTAATAGAATGTTGTCTGTTACATCTATTTTGAGTTCGATATTTTTTGTTTCCATATTCAATTCAAACGTTTCTGCGACAGAAACAAGTGTCTGAGATAAATTTATTTTTGTTTTGTTAAACTGCATCGAACCTGTTTGTGTTCTAGACCACATCAGTAAATTGTCAAATAGATACATCAAGCTATTTATAGATTGTTTAAATTTCTCGAATTTTTCGGGTATTTTGTGATACTCCCCTTTCTGGAAATAACTTTCTATTATTGATAGCAACAAAGTCAGATTTGTAACCGGGTTTCTCATATCGTGTGATATGATAGAAAAGAATTTATCCTTCACAGAATTTAAGTTTGATAATTCCTGGTTTTGGTTCAATATCAAATCGTTTTGATGTTCGAGTTCAATATTTGCCTGTTCAATGACAACATTTTTTTCTTCTATAAGTTTTAGATTTCTATTTTTTGTTCTATAAAGCCAAAATATAAGAATAATTATTAGGGTCAATACTATAATAACTAAACTTAGTATATATAAATCGGCTTCCTTTTGAGTCATCTCCAATTCTTGTATCTTTAACTGATTATCTTTTTTTTCGGTTTCATATTTTATTGTTAATTCGTTTATTTGCTTTATAGATTCTTGTGTAAGCACCGAATCTTTGAAATCGAAACTTAACTTGAGATAGTCATAAGCTTTTTTGTGTTCACCGATTTCTTTATAAAACTCTGATTTATCGCTATAAATGTAGCTGAGATGTTGATAATCTTGAATTTTGATTGCCATATTTTCTGCGATTTCAAAATAATGAAGAGCTGAATCATTTTTGTTGGCAGCAAAAAACGAAACAGCCAGACTATGATATATTTCCATAAGACCATCATTGTTATCTGTTTCTTTGAAAAGATTTAAAGCTTTTATGTAATAATAATTTGCATTTTCATAGCTCTTTAGATTTTGATAAGTAGCTGCAATATTTTGATAAATATTTGCAAGCAAAGAAGAATTGCCCAAATATTTTGTGCAGTCTAAAGCAGCTTTATAGTTTTCTAATGCTTTTTGGTATTCGCCTAGATAATGATATATATTTCCTATATTGGTGTTAGCAGCTGCCTCGGAGTACTTATCTCCTGTTTTCCTTTGAATGTTGAGTGCTTTTTCGAAAAACTGTATTGATTTTTCTAACTCCCCTAGTCGCAAGTAAACATTACCAATATTGTTTAATGTTGCTCCATGATTCTCATGAATTTTAGTTTGATTTGAATTATCATGAAGAAGAATTTTCTCAAAAAGATTGTCTGAAATAATGTAACTCTTTAAAGCTTCTTGGAATTTTGATTGTCGGTAGTAAACATCTCCGATATTTCTGTTTAATGCAGCCACTTCGAGCGTGTCATTTTTTTGGGTAAAAAATTGCAATATTTCGTTGTATGTCTTTAAGGCTTTATCATATTCTCTATTTAGAGAGTATATCATACCATAATTTCTTTTTGCCTTATAGAGTTTAAATGTATCTTTTTCATCGGTGGCAATATCTATAGCATTTTGTGCATATATTTTACTTTGTTCTGAATCAATTTCCCAGAGCAATGAGGATAATTTGCAATAAACTGAGTATTTGTCGCTCGCATCATCATCCAATAAGGATCTAAGACTATCTAACTGATCCGCTTGAAGTTGTTGTGATAGAAATAATAGTATTAAAAAGTAAAATATGTGTCTCATGGCTTGCACTCAAAAAAAATAAAAAAAGGCGATTCAAGTATAACTTAATATCGCCTATTTTCCAAATATTTGAGCTATTATTTTTTTATAGCTTTGGCAACTAACGCTGCAGCCTGCTCAAAGTTTTCGGCTACTTCAAATTTCATTCCTGAATTGCGTAGTGTTTCAGCTCCTTCTTTGGCATTTGTACCGTCAAGTCTTACGATAACCGGCAAAGTTATTTCTATATTTTGCAATGCCTGAACTATCCCATCGGCTACTTTGTCACATCGAACGATTCCACCAAATATATTTATCAGAACTGCTTCTACGTTAGAATCACTTAACATAATTCGGAAAGCATTTGCAATTCTTTCAACATTTGCTCCACCACCAACATCTAAGAAGTTAGCAGGTTCGCCACCTGAAAGTTTAATCATATCCATGGTAGCCATAGCAAGCCCGGCACCATTGACCATACAGCCAACATTACCATCTAATTTGATATAATTCAAATCGAATTTTGAAGCTTCCACCTCTAAAGGAGATTCTTCAGCTTCATCTCTTAAATGAACGAAATCAGGATGTCTGTAAAGTGCATTATCATCAAAATTTACTTTAGCATCTAATGCTATCATTTTTTGATCTTCTGTAAGTACTAACGGATTTATCTCCATTAGAGAACAATCCATTGCTTCATAGGCTCGCACAAGGTTATTTATAAAAGGCAAAAAGCTTTTTAGTGCTTCACCTTCGAGTCCTAAACCAAATGCCAATCTACGGGCTTGATAGGCTTGAAAACCAATTTTTGGATCTATAGTTTCTTTGATTATCAAATGAGGTGTTTCTTCAGCAACTTTTTCGATTTCGACACCTCCCTCGGTAGAAACCATAACTGTATTTTTACCTGATTGGCGATCTAACACAATACCTGCATAAAACTCTTTAGAAATTGCTACACCTTCTTCTATCAATAGTCTATTAACTATGCTACCTTCTTCTCCGGTCTGAATAGTAACTAACTTATTGCCCAACATTGCATCTGCATATTGATGGATTTTATCTGCAAGGTTTTCACCTTTTATCAGATTAACGCCTTTAACTTCTTTATCATCAATAATTTTAGCATCATTTGTTTCAGCATCAAAAATAGTTCCTTTGCCTCTACCACCGGCATGCACTTGAGCTTTGATTACTACAAGTTTGTGCCCCTTAGCTTCAAACTCATCAAAACCAACTTTTCCTGCGTCATAAGCAGAAAACACTACCTGATTGAAGAGTACTGGAACATTATACTTTTTTAGCAGGTCTTTAGCCTGATATTCATGGATTTTCATATTGTTTCCGCTATGTATGATAAATTTCTGTTTAACTATCATAGTTCTAATCGAATCCAACCGAATTTTATTTTATATACGTGAATAGCTTTTGAATACTTTTTTTGTTTTTATAGAGCTAATAACAAATTTATGCTTTCGTAGATTTTTTGTACTTTTGTATAAAGAATGATAATTAGGCAATAAAATACTGCAAGGAATTGATAATGGCTCAAGAATTGAATGCAACGGAAAACAAGCCTGTTTCCAACTTTATTCGTACCATCATAGATAAAGATCTTGAAACTAACAAATACGAAGGGAGAGTGCACACTCGCTTCCCACCCGAACCTAATGGTTATTTGCATATAGGACATGCAAAATCTATTTGTTTGAATTTTGGCATTTCTATAGATTACAAAGGTTTGTGCAATCTTCGTTTTGACGATACAAATCCTGTAAAAGAAGATGTCGAATATGTAGATTCTATTCAAGAAGATGTCAGATGGCTTGGTTTTGATTGGGATAACAGAATGTATTATGCATCTGACTATTTTGATCAGCTTTTTGAGCATGCCATTACTTTGATAAAAAAAGGTAAAGCTTATGTTGATGATCTTACTGCCGAAGAAATTAGACAATACAGAGGCACATTGAAAGAACCGGGTAAAGAATCTCCGTACAGGAATCGCTCTGTAGAAGAAAACCTTCAATTATTTATGGACATGAAAGAAGGTGTTTACGAAGATGGAAGCAAAGTACTTAGAGCAAAAATAGATATGGCTTCTCCTAATTTGAATATGAGAGACCCGGTTGTTTACCGCATCAAAAAAGCTCATCACCATAGAACCGGTGATAAATGGTGTATTTATCCAATGTACGATTTTACTCATTGTGTTTCCGATTCAATAGAAACAATCACACATTCTCTTTGTACTTTAGAATTTGAAGATCATAGACCTCTTTATGATTGGTTTTTGATAGAATTAGATTTATACAGACCTCAACAAATCGAATTTGCAAGATTAAACTTGTCTTATACAGTACTAAGCAAAAGAAAACTATTACAATTAGTCCAGGAAAAACATGTTTCAGGTTGGGACGATCCTCGTATGCCTACAATCAGCGGCATTAGAAGACGCGGCTATACTCCGGAATCTATTAGAGTTTTTGCTGATAAAATCGGTGTTGCAAAAGCAGATAGCGTTGTTGATCTTGCTTTGCTTGAAAGTTGCATTAGAGAAGATTTGAATAAATCAGCAAACAGGATTATGGGAGTGCTTGACCCATTAAAAGTTACAATTACTAATTTCCCTGATAATGAAACTGTATGGGTAGATGCTGTCAACAATCCTGAAGATGAAACTGCAGGTACTCGTTTGGTTCCTTTTACTAAAGAACTATATATTGAAAAAGAAGATTTTATGGAAAATCCTCCTAAAAAGTTTTTTAGACTCTCTCCGGGAACTGAAGTTAGATTGAGATATGGATTTTTTATTACCTGCAATGAAGTAGTCAAAGATGAAAACGGCGAAGTAATAGAATTGAAATGTTCTTACGATCCTGCATCTAAAGGTGGAAACTCACCGGACGGAAGAAAAGTAAAAGCAACATTGCACTGGGTTTCTGCCGAACATGCTGTTCCATGTAAAGTTCGATTATACGATAATCTGTTTATGGTGGAAAATCCTAATAAAGTTGAAGAAGGCAAAACATTTCTAGATAATATCAATCCAGATTCTTTGTCAGAAATAACAGGATTTTTGGAACCATCTGTAAAAGAAGGGAAAGTAGGCTCAAAATACCAATTCGAAAGATTAGGTTATTTTGCAATCGACAAAGACACTACAGATGAAACTATTGTTTTCAATAGAACTGTAACGCTCAAAGACACTTGGAAAAAAATCCAAAACAGATAAGAAATATTTAGAGGAGTAATCGGTTTTACTCCTCTTTTTATTTAAACAGAAAAAAGAAACCTATTTAATAGATTTCTTTTTTATTGCAGAAAGAAGGGGATTCGAACCCCTGATACCGTTGCCGGTATACTCGCTTTCCAGGCGAGCCAGTTCAACCACTCCTGCACCTTTCTATGATTTCAAATATACAATATTTATAGAAAACAAACAAATCCCAAAATTTGATTTTTGGCACAATATTTTTAGTATCTTTGTATAATCATTACTCTTAATATTGCCATGAACAGACGTAATTTCATAAAATCTATAGCATATACGACAATTGCTGGTGCAGTTGCCACTAAAAGTGTCAAATCACAATCTTTATCTTTTAACAACAACACTTCTACAAAATATTTTAAACCTGAAGGTTTGAAAGAAGGAGATAAAGTAGCAATTGTTTCTCCGGCAAGCCCTACAAGTATGTGGTCGGTGCATAAATGTGCCAATTACTTCAGAAGGTTAGGGATTGAAGTAGAACACAGCCCTTCCGTCAGCGGACAGAAAAATCAACATAATTATTTTTCTGCTCCTGATGAAGACAGAGCAAAAGAATTTATGGATTATATTAAAAGAAAAGATATTAAGGCACTCATCGCTGCTCGGGGCGGCTATGGTTCACCAAGGATTTTAAACCTATTAGACTATAATGTGATAAAAGAAAATCCCAAAATTATTCTGGGTTATTCTGATATTACTGCTCTTTTAAATGCGATCACTCATCAAACTGGCATGATTACTTATCACGGACCGGTTGCATCATCAGAGTTTTCAGGAATTGAAGGCGATTCATTACAAAGGTGTATATTCCAGTCTTCTGAAGATAAAACTTACGCAATTAAGGACAGCCAAATGTGGTCGTTGGTTCCCGGAAAAGCAAGCGGTGAAATTGTCGGAGGTAATTTGTCTATTATTACAGGTCTTTTAGGAACACCTTACGATATAGATTTTACCGGCAAAATTGTTGCTTTAGAGGAAACAAGAGAGGCACAATACAAAATAGATAAAATGCTTACTCAATTAGTTCTATCCGGCAAACTGCATAGTGCTGCCGGTATTATACTCGGGCAATTCAATAATTTGAATTCACGTCGTCCGTTTTTTCCTAATCGCTCTCTAACTGTGAAAGAAATTCTTGACCAACTGATTAAGCCGATAGGAAAACCAACTATTTACGGTGTCCCTTTTGGTCATATAGATAACCAATACACCCTCCCTATTGGTGGAATGGCAACTATAGACGCTATAAACAAAAGTGTTTATCTTGAGGATAGTTATGTAGTATAAGAATATTGATTGTAGCTTTTTTTATTAGCTATTATTCTCAACATATATTATGCCTTTAGCAACATTTACTTTGATTAAAAGTATTATACCAAGAATGAAGAATAATACTAAGGACAATATAGCAAACCTATAAGAACCGGAAAACTGCAGTGAAAGTCCAAATAGTAAAGGACCTAACCAACTTGTCCCCCTTTCTGAAACTTCATAAAGACTGAAGTATTCAGCTTCTTTGTTTTTTGGTATTAGTTTTGAATAAAGTGAACGACTGAGAGCTTGTGTTCCTCCCATGACCAAGCCAACAACTATGCCCAGTATATAAAATCCGGTTGCATCATACAATCCAACATAAGCATAGGTTATAGCTGCGAGCCAAATGAAAAGGGTAATCATCAAGGATACTTTAGTGTTTGTTTTAGCAGCGATATAATTGAATAATATTGCTCCGCCGAAAGCAACAAATTGAACAATCAGAATTACTTGTGTTAACACTGAAATATCTAAGCCAAGTTCTTCTTGTCCAAATTGGGAAGATAAAGCGATAACAGCTTGAACTCCATCATTATAAAGCAAATATGCTAAAAGAAAAGTCAATGTTATCGGATATTTTTTTGCCTCAGTGAATGTTGTCTTCAGTTCTCTGAAACCGATATTCCACAAACTACTTTCTTTAGGAATATTTCTGGTTGCATTCCTTTTTTTTAGCCAAAACATTGGGAATAATGAGAATATTGCCCACCAAATACCTGCGGAGCACAGATTGATTCGAATAGCCATACCTGTTGACAAACCCAAACTTTCTGCTTGAGAAAACAACATTAGGTTTAAGAACAATAAAATTCCCCCCCCTAAATAACCGGTCGCCCAACCAAGAGATGAAACAGAATCCCGTTCATCTTTTTCCGAAATGTCATTTAGATATGCATTATACATAACCATAGAAATTCCAAATGCTAAATTTGCAATGACAAAGAGAAATCCGCCAAGAAGATAATTATTTCCCTCAAGAAAAAACATCCCCATAGTAGCAAATGAGCCTAAGTATGAAAATATTGCAAGCAAAGCTTTCTTTTGGTTTGTGTAATCCGCTACGGCTCCTAAAAGAGGAAGAAAAAGCACTTGAAGCAAAACAGAAAAAGAAACTACATAGGGAAAATAGGAACCATAATAGATATGCATGCCCAATAAGTTCAAATTGCCATTTACATCTGCAGCATTTTCAGCTATTGATGTAAGATAAGGACCAATGAAAACCGTTACAACTGTTGCCGAAAAGGCAGAAATTGCCCAATCGTACATGTACCATCCTATTCTTTCTTTTCTGTTACTCATCTGTTTTCCGTTTATAGTTTTAGCAAAAATAAAAAAAAGCAGAATGAAAATATTCTGCTTTTTTGTCTTAACTAAATTTTGACACTCTGTTATATTGCGAAGACATCATATTTGGTAGTTTTTAATTACAATTAGTTTTTCTTCTGTCATATCATTTATAGAGTATTTGACACCACCAACATGTAATCCGGAATCTTTAGCACCGCCAAAAGGCATCCAATCCACCCTAAATGCAGTATGGTCATTGATTATGCAAGCTTTAGTTTCAATAGTTTTTGCATAGTACATTGCAGTATCTATATCTTGCGTAAATATTGAAGTCTGAAATGAAAACTCTGTTCTGTTGACAGTCCTAATAACATCTTCCAAATCATTGTATCGTATAACTGAAACTACTGGTCCAAAAATCTCTTTGTTATAAACCTTCATAGATGGTGCTACATTTTCGAGAATTGTAGGAATATAGCAACTAACATTATGTCTATGACCACCTTTTCTAAGTTTCGCACCTTGGCTAATGGCTTCCATTATCCAATCATCAACCCTATCAAGTTCGCTTTTATTGATTATAGGACCTACGTCAGTAGAGTTATCAGTAGGATCGCCTGTCTTTAAAGCTCCCACCTGTTCTGCAAACTCTTCTAAAAATTCTGAATATATGGACTCATGCACATATATGTTTTGAGTAGAAACACAAACTTGCCCAGCGTGGTAAAAGCTACCTTTTACTAATGCAGGTATTGCTCTGTCCAATCTTGCGAGTCTATCTACTGCACACACAGCAGTGCCACCATGCTCTAATTCGAGACGGACTCCGGGTTTGATTATACGCTGTAAATTCCAACCTACTTCCGCACTACCAATGAAAGTAATAAATCTAATCCGCGAATCAGTAACAAGTTTCTCGGTTTCTTTTCCGGGTACGACGAGTAAACTAATAACCCCATCTGCTAAACCAGCCTTTTTAAAGAAATCTACAATCTTAATTGCAGAGACAGGAGTTTGGCTTGCAGGTTTAACAATGACTGTGTTACCGGCTGCAAACGCTGTTGCTACTTGGTGACAGATAAGATTTACAGGATGATTAAATGCAGAAATAGCAAGTACAGGGCCAACACCTTGCTTAATTGTATAAGCAGTATGATTTTCACTACCTTTAGCTCTATCCATTGTTATCTGTTCGCCATTCAAACGGAGAGCCTCTTCAGCAGACATCCTTGTTGTATTCACGGCTCGCAAAACTTCTACTCGTGCGTCTTTGATTGGTTTGCCACCCTCCAAAGCAATAGTCATTGCAAGGTCTTCAACATTTTTTTCAATCAGGTCTGCTACCTTTCTTAATATTTGAGCTCTCTCCCAAGCCGGCTTTTTTTTCATTGTATGCTCAAAATGGAATTGAGCATTCTGTAAAGCTTGCTCTATAGTCTCATCATTACCTTTTTCAATCATAGCAACGGGTTTAAAATCATAAGGCGATTTTATTTCAGTCCAGTCATTAGTAGGTTTTGCATTATGCACTCGCAAAGAGTATTTTTCCATATCTCTACCCTGATTATTTCAATCTGCAAAATTCGGTCATTGATAATATAAATTTAAAACCTTTCAGCAAAGAATGCAACAAATATATTTTTTTTCGGTATAAAGCAGATATCTATTATTATATTTGCGTTATGAAATACAGACATATCATATTTATTCTCTTTTGCTTTTTAGCATTGAATCTACAATCGCAAGATACTGATACTACAATGCACAAAGACAGTAAAGAAACTATAGAAGTAGCTATTCCTGATAGTTTACTTTCCATTCCTCTTAATTTGCACGGGAAGCTTCAAAACTTTGGATCTATCCCTTCATATATATTGAATAAAAAAGATTTACAGACAATCGTTTATCGTGATTTTAGTGATATTTTATACTCTAAGCTGCCGGTATATAAATTGTCATTAGGAAATTTTGGGATGTTCAATTCGATTTATTATTTAGGTTTGATGCCAAATAACATAGATTATTCTCACAATGGCAGATCAATTTTAGACAAAAACTTTTTATCTCTTAATCTCTCGCAGATTTCTCACGAGGATTTTGAAAATCTTGAGTTTATTGAAGGTTTTGAAGCTGTTGTCTTATCTCCACTTGGTTCAAATGTTTTGATTAATACTCAAGAAAAAATATTCAATACCAAAAATCCATATACGCGTCTGTGGTTTTCACAGGCAGGATTTGGGCATTTAGCATCTGACGGAATTTATAGTGCTAATTTTGCACCAAATTGGAATTTTACTTTTGGATACAAAGGGCAAACCGCACAAGGGCAGTTTGACAATGATTATTTTTCTTTTTGGAACGTTCGGCTGCGTTTAAGATGGAACCCTTCTAACAAGACATCAATATCGTTAAATGATAACTTTACGAACCATAAGTCCGGCATTTCAGGTGGCATGAACGAAAAAACAAGCATAGACGGCTCAGGAAATATTTATCTTTATAGCCCAATCTATGCAAATCAAAACTTGACGGATGCATTAGAGAGAAACTACAGACACAATGTTGATTTGAATGTGACTTCTGACTTGAGCGACGATTCGACTTCCATACTCAACGCAGGATTATATTTCTCGAATATTCTATGGCGTTTCGAAGCTCCTAAAGAAGAGAGGATAGACACAAATTCAAATGAAATAAATGAGTTTAGAATAAACCAATTTGGGTTATTTTCTAAATATGCTTTCCGTTATTTAGACTTTGTTCAAATAAATATTGGCGGAGAGCTTTCATATCACAATATTCCTGCAAGTGATGCTTGGGATAGCTATAAGAATGCTGAATATTCTGTGTTTGGTCTTGCTAATCTGTTTATTTCGGATGATATTCAATTATCAGGTGGTTTAAGACAAGCATATCTTCTTGATAATTTAAACGTTTCCTTTGGTTCGAAACTCTTGTATAATATCAATGACTTCTCAAATTCGTTTTTAGATTTTTCTTATACTGAGCAGTCACCTTCTCCGGCTCAAGGATTAGACTTGAACAAAGCTGATATTACCAGCTTCCTTTTTGCGTATAATTATCACATTCCGGCGTACTTTATAGAAACAAAGCTTGCTTTCAGAGTATTCAATTCTCCAATAATTTCAAAGGCTGTTTACAGAGAAGAAACTATAGTAAGTGCTTATTCTTTCAATGGGGATAACAAAAATATTATTTCGGGAAGTTTGAGTACAGGAATAAATATGCAACCTGACTTTATGGGAGATTCTGATTTATTAACTCTGTTAATGGTTTTAAATTACGATAAAGACAACAGCAATTACAAAACAGTACCGGAATATCAAGTTAATCTTGGAGCTAAGTATGATTTTACAATCGGAAGAAGTAAACTTTTTTCCGGTATAAACATCTCCTTCTTGCCTCCTTTTACCGGGCTTAGATATATCCCACAAAAGAGAGTATATGCGATATTAGATACTCCAACCGAAACAAAATTCAAGTTTAATGGCATAGATGCCTATGTTATTCTCAAACTTGGTTCTGCTTATGTAAAACTTGCCATGGACAATATTATGGGACAGGAATATTATTATGTTCCATATTATCCTGCACTACAAAGAAATTTTAATCTATCATTTGCCTGGACTTTTTTGGATTAGCAATACAATATTAGGCATACAATTTGCATCTATCATAGTATGATAAAATATTTGTACTTAATATTGCTGATTCTTATTTTAAATTCGTGCGTAGAAATCCCGAATGAATTGGTCATGCCCGAATGGGATGTTGAAGTAAATTTGCCAATTACTGACAGATTTTACAACATTGATAGTCTCCTAAAGGATAGCGAGTATGGGCAAATAGAAAAAATTGGCAATTATTATATTTATTCGTTTTATAGTGATACACTTCGATACGTAAATGGTATCTCTTCTTTCTTAGAAAATAAATTAGATTTCGAATTTATAAATTACTCATTTCCTTTATCATCTGGTTCAATAACCATTAATATCCCTCTTCCAGATAGTATTTATATCGAAAGCTTAAAATTCCTTTCCGGGTCTTTTACTTTAGATATTCTTAATATGTCTGACAAAGATTTTACTTATTCCTTTTCATTTAACGACTTTACGAATTCAGGCAATAAGATTACATTTAATTCCAACATTGCAAATTATGAAAGCAAGCAACATCATCTCTCTTTAGAAAATGTATTATTTTCTCCAACTCAAAAAAACAACATTACTCTAAAACTTGAAGCAGAAGGTAATTTCATTTCAAATCAAGATTCTGCAAGAATATCGTTTAAACTTAAAAATACAATGATTGAATATGTCAATGGAATTCTTCCACCTACATACATCAAAGACATATCAGAATCTATAAGCATTGATTTAGATGAAAGACTTGATGATTTCCGTAACAATATTAAAATTGCAGGTGCAGAGCTCTTTCTCGAATCTAAATATATATCAAATTACCCTAATTCGCCTGAAGTGCTGCTATCACAGCTAAATATCAATGGTTATTATAACTCAGAGATTTTGAACTTTGAAGAGAATTCAAATCCTAATTTGAATGACTTATATTTAGAGAATAAAAGTCTCATCAAAAGCTATAATGAGCAAAATTCAAATATTAACAGCTTCCTTTCCTATTTACCTAATCGCATAGAATTCAAAGGTAATTGTTTGATAAATCCAAAAAACAAAATGCTTGAGGCATCAATTGAGGATTCTATATCTGTCTTAGCCTTTATTAAAGCTCCTCTTAGTCTGAGCATTGATACAATATCGATTAGAGACACAATAGAACACGATATAGGATCAGAAAAAGAAAATTTGAGCAATGCTAATAAAGCAACTTTGTTTTCAAAAATTATAAATGGTCTCCCTTTGCAGATTCATTCTGATATTTCTATTGTAGATGAAAACTATAATAATGTAGTAAATAAAACAATCAATCTCAGCTCAGCTCAAATTATAAACGAATTCGAGTATTTAGCATCATCAAACGACATTGAGATTGAATTGGATTCTGCAGATCTTGATAGAATTAGCAAAAGCTTTTTCGTCATTTATAATCTGCAAATCATCGGACAAGGTAATGAGGTTAACTATTTCAAAGCAAGTGATGGAATTGATATCAAGTCCTATCTTAAAGTTGATTATCGGTTCAAGGAAGATTAGATATGAAATATTTACTCTTTTTCTTTACACTTCTGACTATCCACTATATCCCTTGTTTATCAATGGATTATACGGCATTACTTAACAATGATTCTTCCATCGTCAGTGTAAATATTTTAAAGACAAACATATTTAGCTTTACAAACGCAATTTCGCTTGATGATATAAATAAGCATTTCTCTTCGAACTCTGATGGACTATTAGATCAAAATGATAAGGCTGAGCTATTTGATAAGTTCACTGATAATTCAAAAGTAGCAGGATTTATAGAAGTTACACCTTTATCTTTAAGCTATAAAATTTCTGATTTCAGAATTGATTTTTCGATCAAAGATTTGGCATACTTTGACTTCAAGATACCAAAACATGTACCTGAGATATTGCTATATGGCAATAATCAAAATAAGCATTATAACGTCGACAAATTTTCTTTCAAAAGTGCATATTTTAGGAAATACACATTAGGAACATCAACATATTTCAATAATCTTCCTACATTCGATATCTTTCCGGAGAACTCCGAATTGGGTATAAACATTTCTTACATACAAGGGTACAGCTACGTAAACGCTAGAGTAAGTTCTTCAGACTTATTTACTGACCAATACAATAGAATAACCGGATATGTCAATATTGAAGCTCAAACAGCATTTTCGAGAGATTTTGGTGTAAATCACGACTACGCCAATACCGAATATGCAAGCAATTTTGGTTTGCTAAATAAACCGGCAGGTACCGGCGTATCATTTGATATCTACTGGAAGTCTTTTTATCTGGATTCTGCTATAAATTTCAAAATTGGTTTATATGACATAGGTACAATCACCTGGAATGATAATACAGGTCTTTATTGGTCAAATTCGGATTTTCTTTTGAGTGATATTTTCAATGAAGCTCAGATTGATAGTTTAGAAAATGCATTTGACTTTCAAAGTAGAGAAAATAATTTTACAGTAGCTGCCCCTGCAAGCTTTAAAGCTTCAATCTCTGCTGATATAAACAATTATGTAGAGATTCCTTTTTTGATAAATGCTCAACTGAATTATTATCAAGCTCTCAATTCTACTTTTTATAATGATTATACTCCAAAATTCTCTTTTATTCTTGAAAACAGCTTTGTGCAGTATCTCCCATCTCTTGGAATTGGAATCTGTAACAACTTTTTTAACATCATAGAATTCCCTTTATTTATTTCTTTTCGCAATTCCTATTTTGATGGATTATTAGGAGTTAGAGACTTTGTAAGTTTCTTGTCTAATAGCTATGACAACATTTCTATTGTCTCTTCTTTTACTTTTTATATCAATTAGCTGCAACTTTATTTCAACTGATGTGTTTGTTGTATTGATTCTGCTTTGATAGCTATCTAAATTAAAGAATCAAAACAGCTTGCTACAAATTTATCGATGGGATACCGATTGTTTGTAGCAAGCCATTATTTCAAAGATTGAATGGTAGGTTGTGGTTATGAAAACGATTATCTCTTTTCTTGTTATGTTTCTATTTGCTTTTGGTTTGTCCCACTCTCAGGACATCTCTTCTTATGGGCGACATTTTCTTTTTGCTATACCGCCTAATGACACAGATAATAACGAGACTGATTTGAATGTATTGAAGTTATATATAACAGCTATAGAACAAAGTGAAGTCCTTGTTACTTACAATGGTATAACAAATACATATAACATCGATGCAAATTCCACAAAAGAAATTGATTTGATGAATCAGATGCAACATAATAATTTCAAATTTGCACAAGAAGTATATGAGACCGGTACTGTTAAAAATAAGTCCTTTGAAGTAACATCAAACAGAGATATCTCAATTTCAGTACTTAATTCTAAAGATAAAACTGCAGATTCATTTGTTGTATTCCCAACAAATGCGTGGGGTAATAATTATATTCACTTGGCTTATTGGGATTTGCAACATGATGTCGGACTTTTTGAAACGAAATATTCCGGTTCAGGAATGTTAATTATTGCCAATGAAGACAATACTTTACTCACTGTTAAATATAAAGGTAAAGCAGGCACTACGACCTTAAATGGTAAAAATGTGGGAGAAATTGAAAACATAACACTCAATCACGGCGAAATCTATTCAATTAGATCTACCGGCAATGGAGAGCTGAAATATGATTTATCCGGAACTCAAGTATTATCTAATAAACCAGTCGGAGCTATTTCGTTTCACCAACGCACATCAATCCCGGGACAGCAATGGGTAAATGGCAAGGACCATTTAGTCGAAATGATCACTCCGGTAACTGCTTGGGGGAAAAAATATGTATGCCTACAGTTGAATCGAGAAGATAAAGAAAGCTGGTTTCAAAAAAAATGGGGTGATTATTTTAGAGGAATAGCTTCAGTAGATGGTACGATCGTCTCTTGCAAATCTTACGATTTAGAAACTGGAGAACTTTTAGACAATCTTAAATTTGAAATCGATGCAAATCAGTTTTTTGAATACAACGGTAGCAAACTAAGTACAACAAGTAATAAGTCAATAAGAGGCATTTCAGTTTGGGAATCAAATAAACCTTTTATGCTAATGCAATATTGTTATTCTGCAGATTGGGATGGTAAGTCTAATTACGATCCTTTTATGACTCTGGCAGTTCCGACCGAACAGTATGTAGAATACACTGTATTCAATGTACCGGGTGAATCAAGCGGAATATTATACAGTTATGCTAACTTATTAGTAAATGCCTCCGACACAGAGAAAGAAATTCTTAAAACTATGAAATTAGATGGTATATCTTTAGCAGATCAATTTCCGCAACTACTTCTGAATAAAGTACCAAATGAAGATTTGTTCTGGCTTAGACTACCTATTTCACAAGGTAATCACATAATCGAATCCGATACAAAGTTCGGAGCGTATTTATACGGATTCGGAGAGCATATATCTTACGGCCACACAACTTCGCAGGGCTTTAAAGTCATAAATAACGACGGTGTTCCAAAAATTGAATTGACCGAAGTAGGTTGCGGAGAGTACCGCATTTCTGTTTCTGACTCATCAGGAATTCAAAATCTTGAGTTTGCAGATGTATCTAATATTACAATCGATACTACTGATTTTTATAAAGCTGTTAATACCTTCCATTACAGCTTTAATATTTATGTCCAAGATATTAACTTAGATTGTAAAGCAACAATTTTTGCAACTGATGTGCTTGGATTTACCGGAAAACTTGTCTTTACTTTCCCTGAAGAAGAAACGAAGTATTATCAAATTCAGTTAAATCCGACAAAACCTATTTTTGAAACTACCGATAAAATAAAGGCAGACATTAAAATAACAACTGAGTATTGGGATATTTATCCGCTGGATAATTTTGAATTGGAAGTAGAATTTGATCCCGCAAAATATCGTTTTGAGTCTTTTGAAAGTTCTTTGGGCGATGATTATATCATTTCGGAAAGATTAGATACTTCTGATGCTATCAATAAATGTATCATCAAATTTGAAGCTTTAACAGACACAACAATCATCAATTCCGATTCTGTAATTGGAGCTATTGTATTTAATTACAGATGGAACAATGATATAAGTCCGTCCTTTACTGCGGATATGTATGCATCTCCTTATTCAACTCGTTGTATAAAATCGAAAAAAGATACGGTCACAACTCCTGTTAGAATGTGTGCACCAGAAATTTTTGCCATTGAAATGGGTGAAAATTATAACTTAAGTAAAATAGCTCCTAATCCTATCTCTAACCAAATAGAATTTTCTATCACTGTACCTTTCGACACACAAGGTCAGATTAGTATTATAGATTTGAATGGCAAAATAGTCAAAGATATTCTTTCAGGTACAGTAAGCAATGGTACGTCAGATTTCAAAGTTGATACTAAAGAAATACCTGCAGGTGTTTACATCTTAAAAGTGCAGGCTGGGCTTATGAATACGCAACAAAAGATAATAAAAGTTGACTAACTTAACGCACATTCAATTGGCTTTGGCGGATTAGATACAAATCCGCCAGAGCTATAGCTGTAGCAGCTTCTACTATTACCGGCATCCTTAATGCAATACAGGCATCATGTCTTCCATTGATTTCAATTTTTTGTTTTTTACCTGTTTCTAAATTGATTGTAGTCTGCACTTGAGAAATGCTACTGGTTGGTTTTATTGCAACTCTGAAAACAATATCATTACCATTACTGATACCACCGTTAATCCCACCGGAATGATTTGTTTTAGTTTTACCGGTAGCATCTAAAATTTCATCATTATGCTCTGAACCATACATATTTGCTGCTCCAAAACCGGAGCCAAATTCTATTCCTTTTATGCCCGGAATTGCAAAAATGATGTGTGATAGATAAGACTCAATGCTGTCAAAAAATGGCTCCCCAATTCCTATATCCATATTTGAGACAATACATTCTACAACTCCACCTACTGAATCTTTTTTCTCTATAGCAATATCTATTTCCTTATTTATATCATGATTAGAATGTACTGATGTAAGATTTGCTTCGATTTTGGTTTTTTCAAGAATAATTTTTGCTATTACGCCTGCTGCAACTATTCCTGTTGTTAGCCTGCCTGAAAAGTGACCTCCGCCATTTGGATTATTAAAGCCGAAGTATTTTTTGTGAGCTACAAAATCGGAATGTCCGGGTCGAGCCAGGCTACTGATTTGACTATAATCTTCTGATTTTGTATCAGTATTATTAAAAACCAACATTAAAGGAGAAGCGGTGGTTTTACCCATATATACACCTGAGACAATTTTCGGCAATAATATATCTCTTCTGCTTGTTGTCCCTTTTATCTTGGGCATTCTCCTTGATAAATCAAGTTCAAAATCAGATTCCGAAATTGAAATACCTGCAGGAACTCCATCAATAGTAACCCCTACTGCAAATCCGTGTGATTCACCAAATATTTGTACTTTAAATAGTCTTCCAAATGAATTCATATTTATTTGTCTTCTACTAATGTTTCTAAAATGTTATAAAACTCAGGGTAGGACTTAGTTATACAACTTGGATTTTTGAGAGTAATCGTACCTTCAGTTCTTAATGCAGCAACTGATAAAGCCATGGCTATTCTGTGATCATTATATGAGTCCACTTCAGCACCATACAATTTACTACCATGAATATACATGTTATCATTTTCAAAATAAATCTCCGCATTCAGCTTTCGAAATTGACTAACTAAAGCATCTCTCCTATTAGATTCTTTTTCTAATAGCCTGTGTACTCCTTTTATTATTGAGATACCTTCGCATTGAGTCGCTAAAGCAACCAAAGGAGGGAATAAATCCGGAGTATTTGTTGCATCATAATTGAATGACGATAATTTAGAACGTGACACTATGATACTATTATCAGTATAATGTATATCTGCACCCACACTCATTAATACTTGGAAAATTTCTAAATCTCCCTGTTTACTGTTAAGATTAAGGTTTTGAAGTTCTATTGAGCCTGAAATAGCAGCAGCTACAGCAAAAAAAGCAGCCGCACTATAGTCTCCTTCTATATTTAACTCAACAGCTTTATATTTTTGATTACCCGGGATTTGATAGTGTTTGTAATCGGTAGTAGTGATGTTGATACCAAATGTTCTTAGAATATCAACTGTTAAAGCTAAATATGGTAATGAAACCGGATTAGATATCTGCAAAATACTATCTGCATCTAACAAGGGCAATGCATAAAGCAACCCCGACACTAATTGTGAACTATCCGGAGATTCAATAAAATATTTGCCTGGTTTCAATGATGACATAATACTGTAATTATAATCAGTAGTGCTATAATCAAGATATTGACTAAAAAGCTCTATTTCTCTACCAATACTTCTTTTAAAGAGTGACGAAGCTCCTCCGACTTTTATATCTGAACCGTTGCTTGCTGCAATTGGCAAAATGGATCTTAAACAAAAACCTGACTCTAAGCAATCTAATTTCAAATTATGATACTTTCGGTCTATATAATTTTGAATACCCAATATTGTTGTTTGATTTTCTCTTTGCTCAATTTTTGCTCCTAACTTTTGAGCAATATTCAAAGCAGCTTTAACATCGTCACAATTAGAAAGATTATTTAAGATAGAAGTCTCTTCGGAGAGCATGGCAGACCAAACTGCTCGTTGGCTTATACTCTTTGAGCCAATTACATTTACTTTACCTTGCACAGCTCCGGATTTGGGATAATATATTTTAGATTCCATAGTAAAGTTTCAATTCTTTTGTAAGCAAATCTATAGCTTCAAGTTCAGTTGAATTATTATCCAAAATTGAACTGCAACAACTGAAATACTTATCTTTTCGTGTTTCAAAAAGCTGTTGTGGATTTGATTTCAACATAGGACGATTATCTTTATCAATTTTAGAAATGTAAGTATTGAGATTTCTATATATCCAAATGACATGCTCATAGCTCGAAAGAATAGAGTGATTTTCATCTTTTTCAACAATTCCACCACCACAAGATATAATACAATTAGTCTTTGTAGTTAAAGACACCAAAAATTCTGTTTCGAGTTTTCTAAAATACTCTTCTCCAAATTTTTCAAATATTTCAGAAATAGACATACCAACTTTGTCTTCAATAAGATTATCAATATCATAGAATTCGAAATTCATTATATTGGCTATTTCTTTTCCAATTGTAGTTTTCCCTGCCCCCATGAATCCGATTAAGACAATCTGCTTTTTATCTTGTTGCAAAATGCTCTTTACACTCTTATAGATTCTTTCTTTGATATGCTTTTCAACTGTAAAACTGAACCAACATTCGAACGCATAAATAGCTTGTGAAACAAGCCACTCTAAACCATTTCTATATTCACACTTTACAATCTTCGCATAAGTTTGTAAAGTACTCGTAACATATTGAGAATCTATTATTATATCATCAACTCTAATATCCAATTTGTCAAATAATA
Source organism: Kapaibacterium sp. (SeqCode) (assembly GCA_963664875.1). Lineage (GTDB taxonomy): Bacteria > Bacteroidota > Ignavibacteria > Kapaibacteriales > UBA2268 > JBFHIJ01. The sequence continues at coordinate 540,635 of OY761611.1, forward strand.
CATCATTATGACTTGGTATGGTTGAGATAAATATGCACTGAGCCTCTGGATGGATAAAATCAGAGTATTCTTGATACGAGATGTTATTTAATCTAAAAACAGAATCTATGCTATTAGGAAATCTACTTAATACAGTAACAGATTTATTTAAGGATTTGCTAGCGACAGCAGCAGAGAAAGCGCTATTACCTCCTCCTAATATCACAAGATTGTCAATATTTATTTTACTGATAATATTTGAAAGTGCATATATATCTGTGTTGATGACTTCGCCTGTCGTAAAATCCAAAGTATTTACAACCGGAAGCTCTGATTTGAAATGTTTTGGTATCTCTGATTTATAAGGTGATGTTATATTGATACCATCTATACACAAATCTTTTGCTATTGAGATGATATTATCAATATTTTCGGATATTATCCTTACATATTTTGCATCAATATCATGTTGCTTATAAAGCGTATTATGGATATCCGGACTTTTGCTATGAAGTATAGGACTACCAATAACTCCAAATTTTCGCATACTTCACCTTATTATTAGTTGCAACAAATATAACAAAACTTGGCAAATAATAATACATTAGAACAGCATGAAGAGGCTAATTAAGACCAAACAGACGTTTGGATCGGATAAACATTCCTACAACTACAAGATAAGGAATCATGATGCAAAGCGTAATAATTTTTGCTTTATCTATTGGAAATAAATGGGACAAGAAAGTATTTACGACAATTGCAAATACCCAACCGAATGCTGACATTGCAATAAGTTTAAAATATTCAAAAGTCTTATTTCTTTTGGAGTAAGTATAAATTTCCATAATTTCCCCATACCTATAAACACTTATAGCAAATTACAACTATCAATTATATTTTGCAAATATATTTTTAGATAGTGAACTATTTATTTTTTAATTGCTGTGTTTAGTAGTTGTGGAAATATATCTAAAAGTGATGGCAAATTTTCGATATCAAAAGTTATTGCAAGTTTATTCAGTTCATCTCCATACTCAAGAAAAACATTAGAATTTATTTCTTCTCCGAAATTGCGAATTTCAGCTGCAAATTTTCTAATATCATTTATTACATTAGTCTTTCTGATATAATAATAGAAATCACTAAGCTTTTCGTTTTGTAGTCTGACTATGGATTTGTCTATTACATCCAACTCCAAAACAATATCTTCAAGGTAATTCCATTTTTTCTTTGTGGTATGATCTGCGGTGTCGAATAAAGTAAAGTCTTTATTGAAGTCAATATCATCATAAAATTTGAGGTAATTTAGACTTGAAAATTCCTGAATTGGAAAATCAATTATAAATTCGGTCCCTTTTTCCAACTTTGTGTTTACGTCGATTTTACCGCCGTAAAGCTCGGTCAGTTTCTTTACTATATAAAGCCCCATCCCTGTAGAACCTTCACCGCCAGTAGGTTTAGCCGAAAGCTTTTGCATCTTTTTAAATAATTTAATTTTATCATTCTCATTTATACCAAGCCCTTCATCTCTAACAGAAAATCTAATATAGTGATATTCATCAATTATTATTCTCGACAATGCAATCCATACAGTCGAATTAGGATTAGAATATTTAATAGCATTAGAAATGATATTCTGAAAAATGTCGCGTGCAGTATCTTCATCCATCAATATCTTAAAATCAGGATATTTTAAATATTTGATTTTTATGCTTTTACTATCAGCCCAGACTAAGTTATTGATTATAATTGTATCAATGATTTTTTGAGGCGAATACATTCCAAGCTTGATTTCTCTGAAACCAGCTTCTAAAATATCATGATTTAATAGCTCATTGATAGAGTCAAGCATGAAAGTAGCACTGTTTTTTATAACATTCAGCTTTTCTAATGCGGTTTCTGTTTCCATTTTCGCATTAGAGAAAGAACTAATCAACAAATCTGTATATGTGATAATAGAATGTAGAGGATTTTTCATATCATGGGCTGCAATTCCCATAAATTCTGCTCTGTCATTCAACAAATTACGCAACCTATTATTATAGTCATTGACTTGTTGCATAGTTTTTTTGAGCATTATTTGAGTATCTACCCTGACTAATAGTTCTTGTATTCTAACCGGTTTAGTAAGATAATCTACTGCTCCGACATCAAATGCATTCAAGACAGAATCTTCATCAGTCTTTGCAGTTAAAAATATAATAGGAATATCTTTGTAAGTATCATTAGATTTAATTTGTTGGCAAGTCTCAACTCCATCCATTCCCGGCATCATAATATCAAGGAGAATCAAATCGGGCTGCACCTCCTGCAACAACTCCAAGGCAGAAAAACCGCTCTCAGCAAGTGCTACTTCATAACCATGTTGGAATAAGTGTGTAGCTAAAAGCTGCAAATTTTCTTCAATATCATCAACAATCATTATGAGAGGTTTATGTATCTTGTTCATTTTGATTCCTAATTTCATCGGATAATTTTTTGATTGAATTCAATATTGATTTAATACCCTTTAAGTCAAAAGACTTAGCTTTTGTATCTAATTCTTGTGCATAAACACTTAAATATTCTGCATCATATTCTTCTGCAATATTTTTTAACTTATCAATAAATTCAGAAACTTCTCCCATCACAAATCTATGTTCGAGCTTTTTGACAGAAGGCAATATATCACTTTCAAGTTTTGCTAAAAGATACTGAGAGTTTTCGTTTGCATAGAACTGATTTTGCATTTCAGTGTCACCGGAATCATTATTTTTTACAGATGTTTTTTGCATTTTGATAATAAATCTACTATCAATAAGAGTTTCTATCTGTTTTAACAATGCATTTTTCTCCACAGGCTTAGGTAAGTAGCCTTTGCACCCTATACTTAATATTTTATCTTCATCCCCTTTCATAGCAGAAGCAGTAAGTGCGATTATAGGAACATTTTTTAGCTGATTTATTTCTAATATCTTTGGAGTTGCTTCATACCCATCCATTACCGGCATTTTCATATCCATTAGAATCAAATCAGGTATAATTTCTGTTGCCATCTGAATTGCTTGTCGCCCATCTTCAGCTTCGTAAATATCCAAATTATTTGTCCCCAGATACTCTCTGACAAGTTTTCTATTTAGCTCGATGTCATCAACAATTAGTATCTTCAAATCCTTTAAGGCAATTTCTACGTCGCTTATCGAATTATCAAATCCGGAAGCCACTGTGGAAGCGATATCAATGTCGTGCAGTTTAACTTCAAAAATACTTCCTTTTCCTTGTGTACTTTCCACACTTATTTGACCATTCATCATCTCAACCAATCTTTTAGTAATGGCAAGACCAAGACCGGTTCCACCATATTTTCGAGAACTTTGTCCCGCCTGCTGTCGGAATGCTTCAAAAATTAAGCTTTGTTGTTCTTTTGAAATCCCGATTCCTGTATCTTCAACAGAAAAAATCAAATTCAGTTTAGATGTATCATGCTCATGTTCTTCTGCCTGTGCAGAAATTTTTATATATCCGGTTTCTGTAAATTTTACAGCATTCCCTACAAGATTCACTAAAACTTGTCTCAATCTGATTTCATCTAACACAAGTCCTTTAGGAATATCATTATCTATGTGAAGAATAAGCTCCAAGCCCTTTTCTTCCATTTTGAAAGCAAATATCTGTTTTACTTCTAAAAATATACTATGCGGATTGACAGCATCGTATTCGAGCTCTAACCTTCCTGCTTCAATTTTAGAAAGATCGAGAATATCATTTATCAAACCGAGCAATGATTTGCCGCTTGAAGATATTGCATCAACATAAGAATTTAACTGAGGATTTTGCAACTTCCCTATAAGTAATTGAGAAAAGCCAAGGATAGCATTCATCGGAGTCCTAATTTCATGACTCATATTTGCCAAAAACTCTGATTTAGCTTTGTTAGCATTCTCTGCTTCTATCTTTGCTTTTTGCAATGCCTTTTCCATAAGCTTTCTTTCAGTAATATCTCTCACTATAGAAATTGCATTTGCACTATTTCTAATTTGCACTGCAGAAAGAGATAATTCGACATTGATTTTTTTCATTTCTTTTGTGATTGCCATCAATTCCGCAGTTTGTCCTGTAAAAGATAGGTTTTTGGATAGTTTATGATGTTTGGCATCTTGAAGTACAGTAATAGCATCATCTTCAAAAAACTGAACAATATTTGCACCTATAGCTTCTTCTTCCGAATACTTAAATATTTTTTGAGCAGCTTTATTCCAGAAAGTAACAATCCCGGTTTCATCAGTAATTATTATTGCATCAGTAGCGGATTCTGTCAGCGATCTGAATTTTTCTTCGCTTTCAAGAATTTTTGCCTGTATTATTTCTTTCGAGCGAATTTCTTCATTCAGCTCATCAAGTGTATGTTGAAGTTTAAAATTTCTATCTTCCAAAGCTTCTACCATATTGTTAAAAGAACCGGCAAGCTCGCGAATCTCTCTACCACCTTTCAGATTGTCAGCACGTTGCGAAATCTTACCATAAGAAATAGTTCTTGCGGTTTCGCTCAATTTTTTAAGTGGTATGGTCATATATCTAGAAATGAAAACAGCAAGACTGATGCCTCCTAAAAGTATAAATAGTGTACGAACACCAAATTCTCCTGCGGTTTCTTCTCTTTTAGAAATTATCTGATCGGTATTAAATCCAATAAATATTTCACCTGTGAATGGAGTTCCATCAGATAACTTAGTTTCAAATTTTTTGCTACGAACAGCAATACCTTTATTCAATCCTGTCTTTTTTGATAAAGCAAGTAATTGCTGATAATCAAACTTTAGTTCATTAGGAAAAGAAAGAAAGACTTCAGAGTTTTGTTTATCTTTCTCAATAATTGTAAAAAACTTTATCTCAGAATCTTTTGTCAGCCAAGTCGAAACCTTATCTATCATTGAATAATTCTCTTCCATAAGCCCGTATTCTAAACCAAAGACAACAAAATTCAGTTTTGCATCTGCACTTTTTTCGAAACCTTCTTTAAAAGTATCTTTATGTATATGAATTGTAAAGAAATAGAAATAAGTAGATATAGCAAGGATAGAAACTGTAAACAGCATTACCAGCTGGGTACTAACTTTGAAAGTAGAAAAATATGATATCTTCATTTTATAATTCCTTAAATACTAATTGTAGCAATGACCCTAACGTTGTTATTCACTGAATCTAAAGCTACATAGCCTATAGCACCCGGAGTATTTTGTACTTCTTTGAGTATTTCGCTGTCAGTTTTGAAAGTTTTTGGAGCCTGACCTTTCCCGGAAAATTGCTTTCTTATCCATATTTTTTGGAGTTTAGAACTTGATAAATCTAATCGCTTATAAAAAGCAGATTTCAAATCATCTTCACCCTTTTTATCAATAACTACAATTTTTGCTCCATCCTCCCAATACTGCTTATTTAGTGTATAAATATCTGAAAGAATATTTTTATCAAATACTTTTTCTTTTACTGATTTATTTACTACAATGGCAATAGTAAGTTGCTCTTCTGAGTAGCTAACAACAGAAAAGATAAATATTAGCAATATGTAAAGCATTTTTTTCATATCAGAAAAGTACACTCAAAGCAAACACGTACATATCTACATCGAAATTGAAATAAATGTTTTCGTTGCTACCTATTTCATAAGACTGAGAGTGGTTCAGATACTGAGCCTTACCAACGACATTGGGTAGGATTTTATACCCTGCTCCAAAACTCAAATCTTTTGTATTTAAATGGTCAATGGTATTTGTGATTGAGTTATATCTTGTATAGATAAACAAGTCATCGGTAATATTATAAAGCACAGAACCAAGATATGATAATATATAAAATTCTTCCTGATTCATTAGTTTGTGTGTATTTAGTTTGTGCTCTTCAACAAAATCTTGAGGAGAAGCATTATAATCTACATAAATAAACTCTCCATCTATTTCAATTCCTGAAAAATTGAAATTCATATCCCAACCAATACGCCATCTTTCGATGCTACCCATCGGAGATTGCCACATTAGAAACATTGAATCTTGTCGATTATCGTAGTCGTGAGTAAAAGAAAAACCCATGCGTGCAGTTTCGCAAGCTGAGTGTATTCCAAGGCGAGCACCAATAAGTTTCTCTTTCTCAGTATTGGGGTCTATTCCACTAACAATATCAGAGAGTGCATATTCTTTGGATTCTTTATTAGTGATAATATAACTATCCTCACTATTACCTAAAAATAGACTATAATCTAATCTGATGTTGGACAAAAGAGGCACTATACCATGCAATTGTAAAAATGCTCTGTTCGGTATCAAATCTTCAACATTAAAAAGATTATTTAATATCTTTTCATAATAAACCGGTCTAATAATGTAGGGTAATATTGGTAGTTTGTTTCTATATTCGTTATTATAATTAAACTTCGGAATAATTTGTCCAAATTGAATGTTTAGCTCATCACTTAAAGCTATTTGTGCCCAAGCTTCTTGAATTTCAAATTGTCCCCAATCCTTTTCTGATGAATAATTCCAATTGAATGTAACATCAGCAAAAGCTTTGATATTGTAGTCAAATTCATTACTAAACATTAGATCAAATTGCTGGAGAGCAAAAGTGTTGTTTTTTATAGATTCCTCTCCCTGCATTGGTAACATTGTGTTTTTAAATGATACCTTATTATCTCTATGCATAAATAAGCTTTGCATAGAGCCAAATATGTCCATTGATTGACTATAAAGTTCAATGGAACACAATACTATACAAAAAGATAATGTTATAAACTTATTCATTTATTTCATTTGCTATTGGATGTTCAACAATAAAACAAGCTCCATCTTTATAGTCTGAGTCAAGTATAATGGTAGCGTCCATCAAGTCCAAATATCTTTTAACTATCGAAAGGCCGAGCCCGGTAGAATTTTCGTTATTTGTCGGACGGGCTGATAGTTTAGCAAATTTTGTAAATAGTTTTGATTTGTCGTCTTCAGTAAAGCCCTGCCCCTGATCTTTTACTATTATTTGTATGTTATTATCAACCTTAACAAGATCAATAAAAACTTTTTTATCAAAAGGCGAATATTTTACAGCATTTGAAATTAAATTGTCCAATACTTGAGTAATTGCATTCAGGTCAGTATAAATATAAGCGTCATCTGTCTTATCATTTAATTCTATTTCGAGATTTTTTTCTTCACATTGCAATTTATAATTTGAAATCATTTCTCTTACAAGAGATGCAGGATCTATCATTTCTTTTCGTAATGTAACTTTGCCCTCTTCAATCAAATTTACATTTAGAAGCTCTGATATTAACTGAAACATTTTACTGCTGGATGTAATAATATCTTGCGCAAATTCTACGACTTCATCTCTTGTTAGGTCTTCTGTATCCCGTAAGATTTTGCCAAGCATTGTCATTGTATTTATTGGATTTTTCAAATCATGGGCAGCAATGCTTAAAAACTCGCTTTTATCTTGGTTTAGTTTTTCAAGCTGAGTCTTTTGCTTTTCAAGTGTTTTTAAATATTTTACAATATTCAACTGAGTTTTTACTCTCGCAATTAGCTCAGGTGCTTTAAATGGTTTAGTTATATAATCAACTGCCCCTAATTCGAATGCTTTGACTATATCTTCTGTTCCAATTTTTGCGGTCAAAAATATTACAGGAATCTTTGAAGTCTTTTCATGCTTTTTAAGCTCCTGAAAAACTTGAAAACCATCCATCTCCGGCATCATTATATCAAGTAATATCAAATCAGGCTCAATGCGTTTAGATATTTCAATGGCTGATAAACCATTTGTAGCGATTGAAATATCAGCTTTCAATTCTTTCAAATGAGTGCCCACAACTTGAATATTTGTTGTATTGTCATCTACGATTAGTACTTTAAAATCAGAATAATCCATAACATTCTTCTCTATTTTTTAGATTTTATATTTTTTTATTGACGCATCTATCAAATGTAACATTTTAAGAGTATTTTCTATATCGAATCTTTGCAAAGCTGCAATCAAATCATTAGCATAAGATTTAAGCCCTAATATTTTTTTCTTTTCAGATAGTTCAATAATTTTTTTGGATAAAGCTTTTACATCACTTAATACAAAGTATTTCAAGCAACTTTCTATTTCTGGATATAGTGCATTATAATGTTCAATGTTATCAAGAATTTCAAAATTATATCCTACATCTATTGATTCATCTTCTTCAACAAAAGTAATTTTGTCAGGCAACAAGTCAGACATTAAAGAGTTTAATGCTTTGAAATGTACAGGTTTTTGGATAAAACCATCTATAAGTCCGAGTGTATCCATATCAATTTCTTGCTTGGACGAAGAGCTTACTAGTATAACTTTGCTTGACATTAAAGATTCCTCTGATTTTATCTTGATAAGTAACTCTTTTCCGCTCATATTTGGCATTTTATAATCTAAAAGAACAATATCATATTTCTGCTTCTTTAATAATTCTAAAGCTTTTTCTCCATTATCTGAAATTAAAACAGAAACGCCTTCATCTGCATAGTAAGTTTTTACAACTTCCATGCTGTAAACAACGTCATCAACAATCATAAGTTTCACATTGTCAAACTTATAATTCACAATTTTTGAGTCATTTGTGTCCGCTTTTGCAATTTCTGTTTTGTATTTAAGATTATATAGTTCGATAGTAAATCTTGAACCTACATTTATTTGAGACTCAACATAAATACTCCCCCCCATAATCTCAGTCAAACGTTTTGATATAGCAAGTCCTAAACCGGTACCTCCATATTTCTTTGCATCTTGACCTTCTTGCTGTGTAAATTCTTCGAATATACTCTCAAGACTTTCCGGTTTTATACCAATTCCGGTATCTTGTACTGTTACCTTAATACTTTGTGTATAATCACTATTTTCCAATACATTTACTATTACGGAAACACTTCCGTTTTCAGTAAATTTTACAGCATTTCCGATTAGATTAAGTAGTATTTGTCTGACTCGCACTTCATCGATATAGAGATATTCTGCCAAATCATCGGAATATGTTATTGTTAAGGCTATTTCTTTTTGTTCAGCTTTATAGCTAAACATTTGGATTACTTCATCAAACATATTTTTTGTATTGACAAAATCAGGCTCAATATCTATTTTTCCTGCTTCGATTTTAGATAAATCCAGTATATCATTGATAAGTTCTAATAGGCTATTTCCTGCATTTGAAATATATTTTAGATATTTCAAATCGGTTACATCTGCTAATCTGTTTTGGAGTATTTCGGAAAAACCTATAATTGCATTCATAGGAGTACGAATCTCATGACTCATACTTGCTAAGAATTTAGATTTTGCTGCGGTTGCTTCTTCAGCCTTCATTTTTGCTTCAGCTATCTCACTTATAGCATTTTCTAATTCCGTTTTACTTTTTTCCAGATCATTTGTCAATATTTCTAAATCAGAACTATACCATATTAATTTATCGTTGGCTTTTTTCCAGTCTGAAATATCATTGAACACCCAGATTCTATAGGATATTTTCCCATCTTGAATCAATACTTTATGGTTATACTCTATAATTTTTTTATTTTTAAGATACATGAGATCAAAAACTTCAATCTCCGGCATTTCAAATACTCCGGAAATCATATTTAGAAAATCTTCTGCATTTATCAGACTTTCAGCAATCACTTCAAAAAGTTTTTTTTCACTTTTACCTATAACTTGTTTTTTGCTTATGCCAAAGAAAGATTCTAAATTTGAATTACATTCAATAATCCGTCCTGAATTATTAACTAAAATAATGGCTTCATTTATCGAAGATAGTATTTTATTCTGAATGTTGTTTGCCGTAATCAGAGTTTCCTGCGACTTCCTTATAAAAGTCAAATCTTGAACACCACCGAGCATTTGAATTGGATTGCCATCATTATCCATAATCACTGTCCCGCTACCAATAACATGTTTTACTTCAGCACTCGGAGTTACAATTCTATGTTCAACTTTATATGATATTTTTTCTGTGAGAGCCTTTTGAAATGTCTCTCTCACTCTTTGTATGTCATTAGGATGGATAAGTTTAAGATAGCTTTCCACAGAGCCATCAAAATCATTAGGAAGAATATCAAATATTTTATATGTGTTTTCTGACCATGTAATAATTCGGTTTTTTAAATTCAAACTCCAATGACCGATACCGGAAATCCTTTGTATCTCAAAAAGAAGCTTTTCTTTTTTTTCTAAATCTAAACGAGCATCATGAATTTTCGTTATGTCTAATCCAAAAATTGCAAGGCCACTATTGACTTTAAATGCAGAAATAAAAATCCTTTTACGCGTACCGTTGGGAAAGTAAAAATCTTCTTCATACTCTAAAACACTTCCTGTTTTTAGTAAATCTCTATACTGACTTATTCTATATTGCTTATTTGGACCAACAGTAAGATCTTCGATATTCATCTTAACAATTTTTTCTTCGGAAATCCCTGTAATTTTTATTGCTTTTTTATTAGATTTCATAACATTGAGGTTAGAATCAAATATTATAATTCCAATAGAAGATTGATCTAATAAAGAGTCAATTCTCAAATAATCATAGTCTCTTGATAGATAGACATTTTCTTGTTTCGATACCTGATAACTATCTTCGTATTCCGAATTAACTATTGATTTTATATCTGTAAAGACATATACTGTTATGTTTGATACGCCATGTTTGAAGACAGAAAAATCAAGTAGTATATTTTCACCATGTATATTTAGTTCAAATCGTGTTTTATTATCTTTTGATTTATCAAAATCACTCTCTAAGCTGTCGATAATAGACTGATTGGATGTATTCAATGCAGATACATCACAATTGAGAAAGTTATCTCCCATAAGTTCCTTAAAATGAATATTGCCATAGAATATCTTGTTGTCAATCACTCCAAATACTATACCCGGGAAATTAGCATAGCAATTTTCAAATTCTCTAATAGTTTTACTTAGATCTTGCATATTAAAAATCCAATCTGTTATAAGGTACCTTATCAATAAGGACGCAGAACTCTTCAATAAAATAAATAAAAATTATGAGACTCAAAAAACTAAGTTATTGCCTAGCTAAAGTTATTGAACCACTCTCTTGTATATTACTATTTAAGACTATAATAAATAAAGAGATATGTGATATTGTCTGATTTACCAAGAGTATCTTTCTATAATGTTTTTTATCTGACTGCAAAAAACATTTGTATATTATATACATTTAATCTATCTTAGCGTCCTTAATTACAGTATTACAAACTTTGCGGCATAATATTATGACATCATTACTTTACTTAATTCCCATAGCTGGTATTTTAGGGCTTGGCTATACTATGATGAATTATTATTGGGTATCAAAACAAGATGTTGGCTCGGAAAAAATGGCAAAGATTGCCAAATACATTAGCGACGGTGCTATGGCTTTTTTGGGGGCAGAATACAGAATACTATCCATTTTCGTTTTGATCGTAGCTATAATGCTTGGATTTCAGGGCAGTCAGCAGGAAAATTCGCATTGGTTCGTTGCAATTTCATTTGTTTTCGGAGCTTTTTGTTCTGCTTTAGCAGGCTATATCGGGATGAAAATAGCTACAAAAGCGAATGTTCGTACTACTAATGCTGCTCAAACTTCTCTCAATAGAGCACTAAATGTTGCTTTTAAAGGTGGCTCGGTTATGGGTATGGGAGTTGTTGGACTTGGCGTATTAGGACTTAGCACTCTATTTTTAATTTATGCAGCATATTTTGATGCATTCAATACCGGAAAAGACTCTATAGAAACAGTTATCACAGTTGTTACAGGATTTTCTTTTGGAGCTTCGTCAATAGCATTATTCGCCAGAGTAGGTGGTGGTATTTACACAAAAGCAGCAGATGTCGGTGCTGATTTAGTGGGTAAAGTTGAAGCAGGTATCCCTGAAGATCACCCTCTAAATCCGGCAACAATAGCCGATAACGTTGGCGATAACGTTGGTGATGTTGCAGGAATGGGGGCAGATTTGTTCGAATCATATGTTGGATCAATCATTGCAGCTATGGTACTTGGTACTGCTTTTTACAATATTTCTGAACTTCAGACCACTTATTTTGGTTCCTTATCTGCCATATTGCTCCCATTATTTATCGCAGCGTCAGGAATTTTAGTATCAATAGTAGGTACTTACTTTGTTAGCGTAAAGGAAAACGAGAATCCTCAAAAAGGTTTGAATAAAGGTACATTTATTGCCTCAGCTTTGATGATTGTCGTCTCGTATTTTATCATTGACGCAATCATGCCATCTGCCTTTATGTTTGAAGATCCACTCTATGGCACGATTTACGAAATTTCTTCCTTAGGAATATTTTTGTCAACAATAGTAGGTCTTGCTGCAGGTGTTGGAATTGGTCTAATAACAGAATATTATACCGGTTTAGGGAAAAAGCCTGTAAGAAAAATAGCTGAGAAATCAATCACAGGGCATGCAACAAATATTATTGCAGGGCTGGAAACAGGCATGATGTCAACTGCAATACCCGTTTTATTGATTGCAATTTCAATTGTTCTTTCTTTTGATTTCGCAGGTCTATACGGTATCGCAATTGCAGCTGTAGGTATGTTGGCAACAACCGGCATTCAGTTAGCTGTTGATGCTTATGGTCCAATCTCTGACAACGCAGGCGGAATAGCAGAGATGTCGGAATTACCTCATTCAGTTCGAAAAATTACTGATAAATTAGATGCCGTGGGAAATTCAACTGCTGCCATCGGTAAGGGTTTTGCAATTGGTTCAGCCGCCTTGACTGCTTTAGCGCTATTTGGTGCATTTATGACAGCTGCTCATATCAAAACAATCGACATTTCTAAAGCGAATGTAATGGCAGGCTTATTTGTAGGTGGAATTATGCCTTTTGTCTTTTCTGCTCTCTCAATGGGAGCGGTAGGACGTGCTGCAATGTCTATGATTCAAGAAGTTAGAAGACAATTCAAAAATATTCCGGAATTAAAAGCAGCTTTAGAAGTCATGCGTAAAAATGAAAATACGGAAATGACTGATTGGACAGTTGAAGATTTAGCAGTATATCATAATGCCGATGGAAAGGCAGAATATGCTAAGTGCGTCGAGATTTCTACAAAAGCATCTATTAGAGAGATGATGCTTCCGGGACTTTTGGCAGTAATTGTACCTGTTGTTGTCGGATTTGTCTTCAAAGCTGAAGCATTAGGCGGGTTGCTTGCCGGTGTTACAGTAAGTGGTGTATTGCTTGCAATCTTTCAATCAAATGCAGGCGGTGCTTGGGACAATGCCAAAAAAATGTTTGAAGAAGGTATAACAATTGACAATGAAGTTTACAAGAAAGGTTCTGAGCCACATAAGGCTGCCGTTACCGGAGATACTGTCGGCGATCCGTTTAAAGATACTTCAGGGCCATCTTTGAATATTCTAATTAAGCTTATGTCAATAGTTTCTTTAGTCATCGCAGCTTCAATATAGTGTAAATAAACAACGAGATATTTCGTCAAGCATGCAATATCAAATCAATTAGGAGTATATTATGTTTAAAAAAATATTTTTCTTGCCTGTTGCAGCTACTTTAATGTTTTCTTGTAGCGACGCACCAAAACAGCAAAACCTACCTGAAGGAGTTCATCAGATAGTTGTTACTCAAACAACACCTGCTACTCGATATTCAGTGATGGAAGTATCCGAAAATGATACTAAATACTGGATTTCTACTTCCCCTATAGAAGTTAAAGTAGGCGATACCCTCTATTATACCGATGCTTTGAAGCAAATGAACTTCGAAGTTAAAGAATTAGACAAAGTATTTGATGAGTTGTATTTGGTTAACGATGTATCAAAAACACTCAATCAACAACCACAGCAAGATATTGGAGAAATGAAACACCCTAATACTCAATCAGGTTTCAATTCAGACATTAAACTCTCAATCCCAGAAGGTGGCGTTTCTATTGCTGATTTGCACACAAATGCTGAAAATTACATCGGAAAAAAAGTTAAACTCATCGGTAAAGTTGTCAAATTTAACGAAGCTATATTGAGTACTAACTGGATACATATTCAAGACGGTACAGGTTCAGAATCTCAAAACAATTTTGATTTGACTCTAACTACTAAAGATGTAGCCGCTGTTGGCGATGTCATTGTAATAGAAGGTATTTTAAACAAAGATGTTGATTTCGGCTCTGGTTACAAGTATGACTTAATAGTTCAGGAAGCGACTATTGTAAACAAAGAGCAAAGCAAAGGAGCGAATATCTAAATTCTCATAATTTAAATATGGTAAAAAAAACAGTCCGGTATTTTCATTTACTCGGACTGTTTTTTTGTTATTGTTTTTGTGTTAGTTTTTTAAGGATTTAGCTTTTATCCGAATACACTCACCGTATTAGTCTTTTGAATAGATTTGTCTAAAACTCTACGGCTATTGGCTAAAAACGTCTCTAATGAATCAGATTTGTCTATTGCAGCCAAACCAATACTAACAGTTACCGAAAACTGTTGTCCATCCATTTCAATCATTGTGCTTGCAATCTCTTGTCTGATTTTTTGAGCCCATAACTGTGCTTCTTCCAAACCAACACCAATCATTACAACTGAATAAACATTTTCGTCAGCACGAGCTATTAAATCATAGTCTTTAATCTTTTTCCTGAAGATATTTAGAACATGGAAAATTATTTTCTCACGTCTGTCGCTATGTTCGTTCGGGCTGTATGAAGCATATTTGTCTAATTGGAATAAGCACATTACCAAAGGAATTTCAAAATCTTTGTAACGTTTGACTTCTTCTTCCAATCGTGTATAAAAAGCCGGTGGATTTAAAATTCCTGTAGTAGGATCTACAAGAGAGTTGTTGTTCAACATCGATATAACATGTAGTTTTTCTATAGTATGAGCTGCATGCGAAGCAATGACTTCTAAAATATTCAAATCAAATTGAGAAATATTTAACAGTTGTTTGTTTTCAAAATATAAAGCACCATAAGTAGAAAATCTGGTAGTCAAAGGAACTGCAACAAAAATGCCTCCATTCAAGTTATCTTCATGCTGACTAACTCTCACTGTATTGTCTTTAATTGGTGATATTACAGTAGTAGCCGCAGAGGTAATACACCTGCATACCGCAGAATTTTCGATATCTATTGCAGATCTTATAAGAGATTTTCTATCATCTGTTGAAATGCTGTCTTTTACAATCCAATTATTCAAATCTTCATCAAATCCAACTACGCCTGATGTATTGACATCGAAGATATGTTTAATAACATTTACTAAAATTGAATAAACATCTTCAATTTCAGCTTTTTCCTCTTTTAGCATACTTTGGAATACATTGATTGCGTCCATTGTGCGTGCGACCTGCAGTAAATCATATTTCTGTGCATAGCTGTAAACAACACCGGAAAGTAGTTTAGTAAAATGTCCTAAAATGGATACAGAATAATTATCAAATACATCGGAATGTTTAGAATCAACACACAAAATCCCAACTACAGAGTCATTGAAAAACACAGGAACTCCAATAAAGGAAGATATTTTGACGGATTTTCTATAGTATGGAATCAAATCTAATTCTGCATTTGGATTGATTTCAGTTAGTATTTCAGGTTTAGCTGCTAAATAAATCTGAGAAACTATGTCATTAGAGACAGTAAACTTATCATCTCTTTTTATAAATTCTTCCGAATCACTTATAATAGTTTCTAAAACTAACTCGTTCCTTTCTGCATTTGCCAGATAGAAAGCAACTGAATTTGAAGGGAGGATATTTTTAATAGCTACTAATATTCTGCCTAAAAAATATTCAAATTCTTTTTTAGGTTCATCTCCAAACCCCGGAACTTCTTCGAGAAGCAAATTGATAGGTAATTCAAATTTTTTCGTTTGCTCAGAATTATCTTCAATATCTGAATCAAAATCTAATTCAGAATCCTCATAATCGTCTTCAGCTTCGTCAATCAGCTGTTCAGGGAGGCTATCGATGATAGATTTTTCGACTTCCTCTTTAATGATTCTTTCTTCTTTTTTATCAATAGAAGCAGGAGGTATTTTAGTATTTTCTTCTAAAAGGATTTCTTGCGTAGGCTCTTCTTGTTTTTTCTTAGCTTCTTCCTCTTTTCTTCTTTCTTCTTCCATCTGTTTCTGTTTTTGCACTTCCAACGCAGTTTTGATTTTTGCCTGATTGACTTTTTTCTTTTGATTTTCAACTTCAGTTGGTTTAGCAAAAGCTAATTTACCACCATTAGGTTTAGATATGATTCTAAAACCGTCTTCCGAGCTTAATGTCAATTCTTCGCGAAAATTTGTTTTAAGTTCAGGCTTATCATCTGCAATTGAAGCATTAAAATCTTCGATTACCTGTCTTTTTGCACTCGAATCATCTTTAACTGTTGTTTTGTATTCGGGAGCATTTGTCTGTATGTTTTTAGGTCTTGAATCAACCAAATCATTAAGTCTTTGGTAATATAGCATTGCTATTGTTACAAAACCTAAAACTGAGATAGCTCCACCTATTAGCTTAACTGCAGTCTGATCTACAAAAAATATTATTGCTAATCCTGCTACTACTGCTAAAAGGACAAGCATGTCAGAAAAGGTAACAAGTTGTGTTAGTTTGATGTTTTTCTTTGCCATATCTACATTTCCATTAGTTTTTTAAATACCAACAGAAAAGAAACAAAATCTAACATCCTTTCAGATTTTAGAAAAAGAAAGAATATTTTGTAGTTGATTTGTATTGTTTCCCCCCACAGGACTTTGCATCAATAATCGTACTAATGCATATTCTAAATATAAACAATTTTTCTGTAATCCTAAAGATTAATATTTGATTGATATATAAAAATTCGTTTTCTTTTTTAGTCCTTTGCTCAATTGTCAGTAAAAATGTCCGACAAATATAATGTCAAAGTGGATATTTCTGATGTCTTAGCATATCATTTGCCATTTTATCATATTTTTAATTATATTTGTCATATCATTTTCCAATCATAGAGACACAAATAATGAGTAATACCTATCATAAACCTGATTTGTCTATTTGCATTATTGCTAAAAATGAAAGCAAATTGCTGCCTGCTTGTTTAGAATCCGTATTACCTGTTGCAAAAGAAATTATATTAGTAGATACCGGTTCTGATGACAACACTATAGATTTGGCTCATAAGTCAGGATGCAAAGTTATTGAGTCGAAATGGGAAAATGATTTTTCAAAAGCTCGCAACTTAGCTATTTCTAATGCTAAATGCGAATATATTCTTTCCATAGATGCAGACGAAAGATTACTCAACCCGGAAGTGATATTGCAGACCATATCAAATGCAAAAAATGAAACAGGAGCTTGGTTAGTAGAAGTTAAATCCGAAGCTATTACTGCCGACAAAAAAAAAGATGTCTATGTTTCAAATCTTTTAAGACTATTCAGAAATAAGCCTTTTTTTAAATATGAAGGTATTGTCCACGAGCAAATAGTCAATTCTATCATTTCGAATGGTTATCAGATTGAAAGCTCACCTGTTAAGCTGTTTCACCTTGGATATGCTTTATCTCCGGAAGAAATGTATGCAAAACAGAGTAGAAACCTAAATCTCTTGAATATTGCGATAGAAATCGATGAAAATGATGTATATGCTAAATTGCAGAGAGCTAAAACCTTTCTTGCAATGAATAATTTGGAAAAGGCAGAAACTGACATAAACTTTGTAATCCATCATGCTGAAGCTAACGGCACAATTTTGCCTCAAGCACTGAACTATGGAGCAATTATTTCTTTAAAAAATGGTGATGCAAATACTGCTGTTTTTAGAGCCACTCGTTCTACAGAGTTGCTCCCCGATCAGGTATTTGCAAATTTCATTCTTGCAGATTTATTCCTCAGAGCTAATCAATACTCAACTGCATTAGAATCTTACAAAAAGGTAGAGCGTGCAATTTTATCTCCTAGTCTTAAAGCAAGGATTGTTGGTGATTATTTTGTATCATTAGCTGATATTTACTTTAAAATTGGTAGATGCCATACCCTATTAAATCAGATTTCTGATGCTGAGAAAGCTTTTGTTCAAGGTTATAATACTGACAAAGACAATGTACACATATTGGTAGGCTTAGCAAATATAGCTTTCAAAAAGCATGATTACCATGAAGCTGAGAATTTACTTTTAAATGCAAAGTCACTAGCACCCGACAATAAAGATATTTTAAAATTCTTAGATCAATTGAAAAAACATATTAGGCAACCGCTTGAAATAACTCAATCTATCAATCATGATTTATCCAAGCCCCGCATTTCAGTCTCTATGATTGTAAAAAATGAAGAGAAAATGCTTCCTGATTGCCTTGAAAGTATTAAAGATATTGCAGATGAGATTATTATAGTTGATACCGGATCATCGGACAGAACAAAAGAGATAGCTAATGCCTATAACGCAAAGCTTTTTGATTTTCAATGGATAGATGACTTCTCCGCTGCAAGAAATCACGCTCTAAAGCATTGTTCAGGTGATTGGATTCTATATCTCGATGCAGATGAAAGATTGGAAGAGAGCAGCAAAGAAGAGCTTTTAAATGTTATTCGAACTCAAGACAATAATATCGGTGGTTTCATTTGTATTATTCAGAGTTCTCATATGAGGTTGGACGGCTCTCCTGAGTTACACAGAGGAGGCTATCCAAGATTATTCAAAAACTTTGGCTACCCATCTATACATTTTAAGGGTAGAGTTCACGAACAAATTACTCCTTCAATAATTGCGTTGAATAAAGTATTTGTTTTGACTGATATAAAAATTCATCATCTTGGTTATAATCAGCCAAGAGAAATTATGGAAGATAAAATAAAACGAAATTACAAAATGCTTTTAGCTCACATTAAAGATGAACCTACTTATGGGTATGCTTGGTATCAACTGGGGCAGACATTAGCTCAGATGCGAATCTTTAAAGAAGCAGAAGAAGCAATCAGATTTGCTTTAAAATGCGGTGATTTATCAGATTCTATCTATGCTAGTGCTACAGCTACTTTGTCGCAGATGACAGGTAGTCAAAAGAAGTTTTCGGAGGCATTGTACTGGGCTGAAGAATCTCTGAAAAAAGCACCTGAACAACTATATTCAATATCGCTCAAAGCTCACGCTCTATTATTTTTGGATAGATTAGATGAAGCAGAAAATTATTTCAACTTATTGAAAGACTTAAAAAACAGCAAAAGGGGTGTCCCACTTTCAGGCTTCGATATCGAAGTACCTGATAATATCATTGAAATCGGCTTGAATGAATTGGCGAAGAGAAGACACAATAAGTAGAAAACTATACTCTCTAAAATTCCATATAAAACGATATATGATGCGAAAGGTTATTATCAGTAAGTGAACTATTGGCAACAGAGTAATCTATATGCAGATTGAATGGAATATTCAAATCATTTTTGTCAGGTCTGATTGATATTCCTGCCCCCCAATTATTCATAGGAAAGAATTTAGAGTTTCCCATATCATCTCCATATATATCAATACCGGCTCTGAATGCAAGCATTTCATGAAACACTATCTCACTTCCAAAAATGAAAGACGGATTTTCTTCGTATTGTCTAAGAACTGCATCTAATGATATTACGATGTACCTTGTAGGTGGTAAATATACTTCCTCTATTTCACCGTCTATTGTTGATCTGGTTTGGTATTTTTCATCATTAAGTCCATATTCCATAGCTATTCCACTACGTACCGAATATGGCAAATACTCATAATCTTTATTTGCATTATTCCAAAACATAATCCCCGAAATATTCTGAACAGCAACTCCAAAAGAGAACATATCCATCACATCAAATTTTGTTCCGACATCAAGCCCGTATCCGGTAGAATTAATATCAGAACCAATAAGATTATTAGTAAGATACTTCACATTAAATCCAATTGCAGCATCATCTATTGTATAGGCACCAGCCAAATTCACAGCATATTGTAGTGCAGAAAAATCTCCCAAAGGATTGCCCATAACATCCCTGCCTTCAAAACTTCCTGTAGAAAAAGTATTAATACCAATCCCCACACCTAATCTTGGATAAATAGACTGTGCCCATGCAACTGAAGATTGTGTTCTACCCCTTCCTAAAGAAGAAATGCCTCCAGCGACTTGCGGTTTGTTAGCCAAAAATGCTAAACCTGCAGGATTACAAAATATAGCATTGGGATCATTTACTACTGCCGTGTAGGCTCCTCCCATAGAAATGGCTCTTCCACCTACGTCTCTCAGTAGATATGCTTCGCTATATCCTCCGCCGGCTATCTGAGCAAATAATGATGAAGATGCAAAAAAGCAAGTTATAAATATGATAGCAACATAAAAAATGCCATGCATTTGTAGCATTGCTTCAGATTTTTTATGTATAATACTCATATTTACCTCGATATGATAAACTTTTCTGTATCTCTTTGTCCATTTGCAGATTGTAGTACACAAATATAAATTCCGTTAGGTATTTTAGATATGTCGAAGCTAATTTCTTGATTCGAAGATACTTTATGTTTTTTATCTAAATCAAGGACTTTTTTGCCTAACATATTGAAACACTTTATGCTAAATTCTAAATCTTTATCTTCTACTTCAATTTTGATTGTCAGCCTTTCTGCAGACTGATCAATATTGACCTTTTTGATTTCAAAAACCTTAGAAATAGTATCTAATTTAGCATTTTTTGTATTTGTATGCTTATCTTCTTTAGAACTATCAAAATATATGCCATTAAGTGAGACTGAGTGTGATTTGAGTTGTAATGAGTGTACTGTAGTAGCTGATAGAAATGAAATACATAAAAGTAGATAGTAGAAAAACATCATTTGTTTACTCTTTTTTGTTGAACTTTTTAGCCAATTCTTTGATAGCCTTTTCATCACTCATAATGTCCTGAACGTTCTTCTTTGTTTCAATCGAAGCTTTGCCGGTTCCCAATTCTTTTGCAAGCTTATCTAATTCATCTTCGGATAAGTTATCTAATTGACTTAATTTTAGGTTCTTTTGCTTCAATTCTTCTTCAGAGATTTTGATTGCCAGTTGCATCTTTGCAGATAAACCTGAGTAATCTTTGACTTCCGGCTTCTGACTTGGTTTATTATTAATACGTAATGCTTCGATGATTTGTTCAATCTTCTTTGCACGGCTATCTCGTCCGGTTGCTTTTTCTTCTTTCCCGGTGGCTTTTGAAACAGTTTCGGGATTTTTTTGAGAGCTTCTATTTTCTCCAAATTGAGAATATGCCTTTTGTGCTTGCAATACTTCAGCGCTAAAGGATGTTTTATTTTCTAGATTTCTTTCTTTTTTTATCTCTTCTTTTGAATCATTTTCTTTTGGAATAGTCTTTTCAACCGTTTTCTTTCTAACTTCTAAACCTTTTTCAATTTCAGATTTTAGATCTTCAGATTCAACATGATATTTACTAGCCTTCTCTTTGCGCTCATCTATTTTTCTTTTCTTCTCACTAAATTCTTTTAATGCTAATATCTGCCTGTTTCTCCAACGCAAATACATATATACTACAGAAAGAGAAAGAATAAGTACCCCATAAAGTAAGTATTCTGTCCACCAAGGAAAGCCATAAAAATCTTTGAATAACAGGCTTGATAATGCACTACTATCAGCCTTAGCTGCCGAATCTTCCGGGAAAATGTTTTTAAATCTTTCTTCTGCTATTTTTTCTTCAGCCGTTTTTTCGTTTTTATTATTTATTTCTAAAGAGAGAAACTTGTCTTTAGAAGCATCAAAATAGCTATTCAAAGAGTCAATGTGTTTTTTTTGCAGGGATATATTCTTTAGCCCTGTAAATTCAGACATCTTCTGCAAGAAATAGTTCAACTTCAGAGTGTCTTTAGTACGTTTCGCAAAGGATGTTAACACTGCCAAATGAAGAGGCATATCGGACTTCCCAAAGGCATTGAAAGCAGCGTCAATTGCATTAGTAAAATTATTATTAGCAAGCTCTATTTCTGCAATCATATCAAATGAGTTTTTATATTTTGAATTACTCAGATCATCTAATGCCACGTCAGCAATCCCTGATTCATAAGCAAGTAAAGCATTACGGTATAAATCCTCCTGCTTGTCTATTTTTGACCAGCTAAAAGTTTCGATAGCCATCAGGTTCAATGATTTGATAGGAGCAATAGTATAGCCTGACTGTTCAGAAAGATTGATATAAATACTTAGCTTATTATTTTTGAATACCCAATCAATCTGATTGATGTTTCCTTTGCCCGTAAGGCTAGTTATTTGACTTTTGTTGTCAGTATCAGGCACGGATATGATAATTTGTCTTTTATTTTCTGAAAGAGTAGATGTAGCAGCAGCCGGATATTTGTCAAATTTCAAAAATATTCTATTTTCTTTAGTAGCAGAGACTTCCAATAAACTCTCCGCTTGAAGAACCAATGGGAAAAATAACAATATGTAAAGAAGTTTATACAACTATTTGACTCCGGGAAAACTTAATTTGAAAGTAGTGCCTCTTCCCTGTTCCGTTAGGACAGATATTCTGCCATAATGCTGCTCTATTATATATTTTGAAATATATAAACCCAATCCATGCTGCAAAGAATCTACAGAATATGGCTCAAATATATTACTAATAATCTCATCATCAATGCCTATGCCGTTATCAGATATATTGATTGATATCCGGTTGCCTTGATTAGAATAAACTCCAATTTTAATAGCTCCACCATCAGGCATATATTTTGAAGAATATAAAATTAGATTCATTATTGCCTGTTCTAAGTGTGGTTTGATTGCCAATATTCGAATTTCATCATCTTCATAATCAGAAACCAACTCAATACCTTCTCTTTCTAATTTGTTTTTCGTAAATAGAATTACTTCATCTATCACAGAACATATATTCAGAGATTCAATTTGTTCTTTTGAGAAATCTGAAGCAGCAATTTTTTTGATTCTACTATTGAGCTTATAAATTTTATTAATTTCATTTTTGATAACATCTATTCTTTTTTGGGGATTGCCAACACCACTTTCCATTAGGTCTAAGTTCGTATTTATAACCATCAATGGCGCCTCAATCTCTTCTGAAAATGAAGCAGTAAGCTCACCAAGTGATGAAAACTTTGCAGATTCAAGCATTCGTTTATTAAGTAAATCCATTCTTCGGTTGAGATTGGCAATAGTATCTAAGGATAGAATATTAAAAGCAGCAGCTGCTGCATTTTCAGCTATCATCTCTATTTCGTCAATATCTTCTTTATTAAAGTCATTAGCTGCAAGTGGGGTTTTGCCTATAAAAATACCAAAAGCCTCACCTGCAAGTGCAATTGGAGAAAGAAAGAAATAATTGCTTTCTTCCGGGGAAATTGTATTGGGGATTATTGAAGTCTCTTTATTTTCACAAATCCAGTCTAAAATTCCTTCTTCTTCTAAACTCATCATATCCTTTATCAGATTACTCTCTTCATTCATTGAGTAATCTATTTTTCTATCTTTGTCTGTTCTAAATATTGTGCATTCTACTAAGTCAAACATTTTGGAACAAAACGCCTGAAGTGCTTGCAATATATCATCAGTAGAAGAATAATTCAGAAAGTCTATATCTACTTCATGAGGCAAAGCGGATGGTGTGATTATTTGCGGAGAAGTTTTTATGTTTTTCCTTAAATCATCAACTTCCTTTCTAAGAATTTTCACAGATAGCTCTAAAGATTTAATATAATCTTCCTGAGCTTTAGCAATATCAGTATTTTGTTTTTGCTTTGCCATATTTTTTAAGCTATAGATTTAGTAGAAAAAGATTTAAAAACTGATGCTTTTTCGAATTCTTCAGTCAATTCTTGTTTTAAAATAGTAAAAGCACTGTTTTTATCCAAAAAATCAGAATCATCTTCCCCGTCAAATATCTCATTTGATAGATAAAGCGGAGCAGGCTTTTTGTCCATCGACCAAGACATATAGCCCATTTGCTTTGCAAACCACTCTGACATGGAGACAATAGCTGTCAACGGTTCATCAATTGCACCAAAAGCAGTGTTATCAGAGTTAGCTTGAATATCTTTACCATCTTTAACTTTTTCTTCTAATATATCCATAAAATATGTATGGTGATTAGATATAGCATTACACAATCTATCAGGTAAGTTCCATTTTTCTGCAATCCATGCACCTATTTCTGCATGTGTTGTTTCCAATATTTCTTGCTCTGCTTCCGGTAAAGACAAAGATTTTGTTTCTTGTATTTCTCTTATTTTGACAAAATCAGTATGAAATGATTCGACTAATACCAACACACCTATATCATGCATCAAACCGGTAACAAATGCCTCTCCGGCAAGTCTGTATCCTAACTTTCGAGCAAGTACTCTGGAAGATGTACCGCAAAAAACTGAATACTGCCAAAAAGAATTTACGTCAAATGATGACTTTTGGATTTTACTGAAAAACTTCTGTATTATTAAGCTCAAAATGATTTCTTTAATTGTATTGAGCCCCATAACCACTACAGCTAAATCTATTGTTGATATTTTTCTGGCAAAGCCATAAAAAGGAGAATTCGCTACTTTTAAAACCTTTAGAGTTAGGGACTGATCATTTTCAATTATTTTTGCCAAACTTGCAGCACTAACATCAGGATTGTCTAATGCAGACAAAACCTGCGACATAACTGTTGGTATCGTAGGCAAATCTTTTAGAGACTCTAATTTTCTTTGTACCTTTTTACTAAGCATTTTGAAATTCTTTCATTTTTTTTCTGAGATCTTTCATAACCTGACTGTGTATCTGACAAACTCTACTTTCCGATACATCAATAAGCTTACCAATCTCTTTGAATGTTAGCTCTTCATAGTAATACAATGTAATAACTAATCTTTTCTTTTCCGGTAAATTTTGTAGATGTAAAACTAAATGGTCCAATTTTTCTTCGTTTGTAATGGCATCTAAAGTTGATATTTGATCGTTGTCAGGAATCTCTTCCATCAGGTTTACATCATTATCATCAATATTAAGAGGCATACTAAAAGATTCGTTCATAGAAAGAGAAGCTTTAGCAGCAGCAGCTGCAGCTAAGTAAGAATGGTACTGTTCGGGAGTTACCTGCAATTTCTTCATTATTTCATCAGGACTGATATCCGAACCTTTTTCAGTTCTCAGTTGGTCACTTGCATTGATGTATTCCGTTGCTTTTTTCCTTGCAGTCCTCGAAAGCCAATCTAATTTCCTTAATTCATCTTGAATAATTCCTCTGATTCTCGGGATTGCATACGATTCAAATTTCACCCCTCGTTCAGGGTCAAATCTTTTGATAGATTCGTATAATCCTAAAATACCAAAATTCAGGAAATCATCCTCAGCGAGAAATGAATTACCGGGTAAGTGCATCTGCTGAATTACATATTTAATAAGCCATACATAATTCAAGACCAATTTATCCAAAGCATCTTTATCTTCATAAGAAGACTGAAACAATCTGTTCCACTCTTGGGTCATATCTACATTTTTTTTAGACATATATTCTTATAACCCCTTTCTATTCATTTCTTCCATGTTTTTCAATATCCGGATAATCTTCTAAAGGAATAAATTCTTTCATTTGATTACCATCGGATTGAGCCTCTTCACTGTCTTCCATTTCTAAATCCATTTCAGGATTTGGAATATTTGTACTCTTGTTTTGTCCGGTTTTGGCATTTGTATTTACATCGCCAAGCTCTAAATCTATATCATATTTTTCTTTAGGTTCTTTAAATTCCGGCAAAGTAGGATTATCTAAATCTGTTTCTCCTAACATCTCGTTTATGATACTGCCGGTAACCTCATCATTAGAAGCCTGCAGCTCTTTTTGAGTTTTATTTTTCAATTTCAGAGTTTCAGCCATTCTTCTTTCTTTAATCTCTTTTTCTAAGTCTTGCAGCTCTTGTAGTTCTTGCTGTTTAATCAGATCTTCTTCTACTCTGAGATTCATTTCTTCCTGTTTAGCCATTTCTATTAACTCAAGCTTTTTATCTTCAGCTAACATATAGACATAAACAGACATCGCTCCGCCAAAAACCAAATATTGAACAAGCAATAAAAATGCTGTCCATTTTACAATGGATATTATACTCATATCTGTAACAAATAAGAAAAAGATAAGAATCAGTAGAGTCAACATTGATATTACAAGATTTAGTATCTTATAAGGAAAATTTATCTCTTTTCTAATTCTTTTCTTTTCTTGCTTGATTTTCTTATTTAGCTTAGCTTCTCGGCGCTTTTTGCGTTTATCGCGTTCCTTTTTTCTTTTTTCACGCTCAGCAAGCTCCGCTTTCTCAAGAGCTAATCTTTCCTTTTCCCTCTTCTTTTCTTCAGGCGTCATTTGTTTTTTTTCTGCAGCCATAAGTCTAAACCTGAATTAGTGGGCAATCCTTTGCCGTAATAAAAAAAACGATACTATCTTTGTTGTATTTTTGAAATAATTGAAGATGCAATTTTTGATATCGCGTAATATACCTCAGAATCTCTATATGCATCTATAAATAAATTTTGATTTAGAATCGATTGACGAATATTTCGATCATACGGTACATATCCAAATATAGCAAATTTATTGTCTAAAAACTCTTTTGTTGCCGAATTTAGTTTTGTAGAAATGTCTTCTGCGTCTTCATAATCAATAACATTGTTAACTAATAGTTGTATCTTGTCATCTGCGACGTGGTCGCGCAATATTTTTATTAACGCATAAGCATCAAGTAAACTGGTTGGTTCATCAGTTACTGTTACAACAGTTAAATCTGATATTCTGCATGTATTTAGTACCTCAGAAGATGCCCCGGCAGCAGTATCAAATATAATAAAATCATAATCACTTTCTGTAATTATCTCTGCAAATGCCGGCAATATTGCACTCCCGTCAAAAATATCCCTTCCGGTAGAAATTGGAATATCAGCAATCAAATCGAGGTTGTTGCCAATATTAAAAATAGTTTGTGAGGCAGACACTCTCCCTGCGTATAAATCAGTTGCTCTTACAGGAGGTTCCACGCCGAATATTAAATGCAAATTTGGAAATAGCATATCTGTATCCCAAATAAGAACTTTGCAATCCTTTTGAGACAGAGATTTTGCAATATTTGCGGATAAGACACTCTTGCCTACTCCACCTTTACCGCTGCAAACAGTAATAATGTAGGGAAGTTGCTTTTCTACAACTGCAGTTTGTTTGTTATATATATGCTTTTCGTTCATATTATATAATATCATCAGGAAGAATTATTTTACTTAACTTTGCACGATCAGCCGGTTCTAAATCCTCTGGTATCTTTTGTCCTGATGAGACATAAACCAGAGGCAAATCGGTTCTAGAAAGAATTGGCAATATCGAGCCAATCTCTTCTGTTTCATCAAGTTTTGTCAAAATCAGTCCATTAGGTTTAAACCTGTCATATATCTTTAGCGATTTCTCAAATGTATGCCTATTGACCGCTGCGCTTTCTACAAGGTAAACTATGGCGTTAGGCACTGCATCTAAAAATAACTTTAACTCATCTAAATGCTCAGTATCCTTATAGCTTTTACCGGAAGTATCGATAAAGATAAAATCTCTTTTCTCTTCTTCATTTATTAAGTTTTTCAACTCATCAGGAGAATAGACAGACTTAAAAGGCATCGAAACAATTGACGCAAATGTCTGTAACTGTTCTGCTCCTCCTACTTTATATGTATCAGCAGATACTAACAAAATATTTGCTTTCGAGAGTATTTTATTTACAACAGCTATTTTGACTAATGTACTTGTCTTTCCAACACCGCTATGTCCTATAAAAACAACTATTTGCCTTTGATCTTTTTTAATCAGAGGTCGCATTGTGTCTAATCTTTCAACAATAACCTTTCTGGCTAATGCATAAGCTTCTTCATATTTTGCATTGGAGTTATAAGCAGATACTCTTGCCACAACTTCAATTGCATATTTCTCAATAAGTCCGCCATCGATAAGTTTTTTATATAGTTTTGCAAACCCCTCATTTAAAAAACTCTTATAATGATATTTCATATTTTCTGAAATATCCAGTACTAAATCTTTCAATGCTTCAATCTCACTTTTGATATCAGTATTATATGAGCTTGAGAATTGGTCATTATTGTCAGATTTTTTTCGACTTAATGCATTGATTAAAGCAGATCGTTTATCATTGGCTGGTTTTATATTGTCTTGCTTATCATCAGTAGCTGCTACAATTTCGACTCCTTCTCCACCGGTCTCAGGATTGATGATTGATCTAGATGACAAGATAACTGCATCCTCACCAAGTTCGGCGAGAATGTGTCTTTTGCCTTCAGACAGAGTGTTTGCTATATACTTTTTTATTTTCATAACTAATCTTGTAAATTTTTACTCAAAGACAGAAAAAATCGTGCCATTCTTACGTTTACTGAATATTTTTAGCTATATATTGGTATAGATTATAGCATTACATATAAGTTATCTGATTATTAGATTCAATATAATTGTTATAGCTGTACTTCGTATCAACTTTTCTTTTCTCTCGATAATATGTATTTTGTGTATTCGTGATAAAAGTATCGATAAATGCAAAACTATATAAGGAATTTTAGAATGTCAATGAGAATTGAAAAAGATTCTATGGGCGAAATCCAAGTACCTATAGATGTTTATTATGGAGCACAATCTGCACGCTCCCTTATTCATTTTAACATCGGTATCGAAAAAATGCCTCGTGAAGTAATCAGGGGTATGGGGATTTTAAAAAAAGCTGCAGCTTTAACTAATGCAAAATTAGGAGTTTTGTCGCAGGATAAATGCGAAATGATTTGTAAAGCAGCTGATGAAGTTATTGAAGGCAAGTTAGACAATCACTTCCCACTATCAATCTGGCAAACCGGTTCGGGAACTCAGTCCAATATGAACAGCAACGAAGTAATTGCAAACAGAGCAATAGAAATGGCTGGTGGGGTCATGGGCTCAAAATCTCCTATCCACCCAAATGATGATGTAAATAAATCTCAAAGCTCTAATGATACATTCCCTACTGCAATGCATATATCTGCTGCTGAAGATTTGAATAACAGATTGCTTCCTGCTATAAAAATTCTTAGAGATACTTTAAATGCAAAATCAAATGAATTTCAAGATATTATAAAAGTTGGAAGAACTCACCTTCAGGATGCGGTTCCTCTTACATTAGGGCAGGAAATTTCAGGTTGGGTTCAGCAGCTTGATAATGCTATTGAAAGAGTAAAATTGGTACTTCCGGGATTATATGAATTAGCTCTCGGTGGCACAGCTGTTGGGACTGGCTTAAATGCTCATCCTGATTTTGCAAAAACTTCCGCTGCTCAGATAGCAGAACTTACAGGTCTTCCATTTGTTTCCGCTCCTAACAAATTTGAAGCGTTAGCTGCACACGATGCTATTGTTTTTGCACATGGTGCATTGAAAACATTAGCTGCTTCGCTAATGAAAATTGCAAACGATGTTAGATGGTTGGCTTCCGGTCCTCGATGTGGTATCGGTGAGTTGATTATCCCAGAAAATGAACCAGGTTCTTCTATAATGCCCGGAAAAGTAAATCCAACTCAATCAGAAGCAATGACTATGGTAGTAGCTCAGGTTATGGGTAATGATGCCACTATCAATTTTGCCGGCTCTCAAGGTAACTTCGAGCTGAATGTATTCAAGCCTGTTATGATTTACAATTTCTTGCAAAGCTCACGTTTGCTCTCTGATACTATGACCATGTTTAACGAACATTGTGCTGTTGGTATCCAACCAAACAGAGAAAAAATTGAATACTTACTCCAAAATACTTTAATGTTAGTCACTGCTCTAAATCCACACATTGGATATGACAACGCTGCAAAAATAGCAAAACATGCCCACAAAACAGGTGGAACATTGAAAGAAGCAGCAGTTGAGTTAGGCTTATTGACTTCCGAAGAATTTGACGCCAAAGTCAAACCTGCAGAAATGACATCGCCAAACGTGAAATAGTTTCTATTCTTCATAAACTTCAGAGGCACAAACTATTGTTAGCTTGTGCCTCTTTTTGATTGCAACACTTTTTCTCTAGTTGTATAGTAATATATTACTTTACAAATTTCGTTGACTTATTCGAAGACCCATTTATGATATCTAAAATATATACACCTTTTGGATAATTAGCAAAAGGTATATCAAGATTCTCAGAAACAGAATCAAAAATATGATCATTAGAATAAACCACTTCTCCAAGCAGATTGGATATTCTGACAAATGTTCTTTGATTTGATGCATTTGTGATTTGAATATGCAAATTATTTACGACAGGGTTTGGAGATACAGATAAAACAATATCCGAATTATACTTCTCGAAAACTGAAGTAGAAGATATTTTTATTTCCTCGATATTAGAAATTCCGGTCTGTAAATTATCTACGTTATCTGATGCAATTGTATAGAATTTAAAAATAGAATCTCTTTCTTTATCAATTGGAAAATCTATATTTTCCTTGTAAGATTCACCAAATAGCTGATATGGAGCATTGTTGATTGAGCCGAATAAATAATATTTTCCTATTCCTGAACCTGATTTATTGTCCTGACCTGCTAACAATATTTTGAGCTCATTTTCCCCATGAGTATAACCAATAGGGTTGATTGTTGCCACAGGTGAAACATTGTCGATTATATTTATCCAAGTATTTGTTTGGATAGGCTCGTTTATATCAAAAATAATTGACGCACTATTTTTTATCTCGATTCCGGAATACACCGATTCCTTAAGAGCAACTGAGAAATCAACCCAGCCTTCACCTTGCGGAGGTGTAATATTTGGTTCTAATTCTATTCCCTCTATATACCACCTCAACACGTTTCCGTTCCTATCTATTTGCCAATCGTATTGACTACCTTCGTGACTTTTTCTTCCAAACTTAACAGTACTTAGATCAAATATCTCAGCATCTAAGGTATCCAGTATTTCTATTCTATAAGCTGCTGCACCGGCATCCTTAACATTTTCAAATTGTATTCTGTAGTTGACGACAGATAATTCTTTTACAAAATTTCGTTGTCCATGTCCGTTGGGACCTACAATTGCATTAGGATCTCGAGAAGTAACTATTTCTTTCTCTTTGGTCTGAACAGTAATCGGTTCTGTCTTTTTATCAATTCCATAAAGCCCGAGGTCCTTATTGATCCAATGAAATATTCTTCTTCGATAAGAATCACTAATTTTATGCACAAATTCTGCAGCACTACCTATTTTAAATAAGACTTTTGAAACAGGATTAGTATTTGATATTTTTTCTGCTACATATTTTACCGCGGTCTTAAGTACAAAGACACCTTTCCCTTCTTTCTTTTTCTTAGTTTTCAATTGGCTTACAGTCAAATTCATCGCCCGTGCGTACTCTTTGTATTCTTCATCGCTAAGCTCGGCGAAATCACTTAGTTCTTTAGCTATATAGTCTTCTGCTTTTTCTTTACCGAGTTTCTTTCCAAAACCTGCCAATGTTAATCTTTGAACTCCGGATAAAGTGTGATTACTAACAGAACCAATATTAGGTAAGCCTTCGACAATTACATCAAAAGAGTATTCTTCTAAAGGTCCTAAGTACGGTACAAGAAAAACTAATGCATCTTCCCTATTGCCTATTGAATCTATAGGTATTAGCTCTAAATCTCCGTTTGTTGGCAATTCGACTCCGGTAAAATGGATTTGATCTGTATTGTCAAAACATAGTATAAACGGTTGGGTTTCAGTTTTAGAAACATTGAACAGATTTATAGTAAACCTTGTTGGTGCTGCTATCCTTACGTCATTGCGTCCTGTATAATTCATATATATTGGGGATTCAATAGGAACTCCTGCCTCTACAGAACCTATAACAAAGTCACCAAATGCAGTTAAATGTGACTCTACTTTGTTAGAAACCCCTATCTGAAAATAGTTTTCTTCTTTATTATGCTCTACAAACTCTCCGAAACTAATAAGCTCCCAACTTGTACCTTGATCAGTACTATGAAAAACATTCAAATCGTCTTCATTCAATCCATCCAAGTCTTTATCTTCATAATGCAATGTCATAATGTAACTGTAATTTTGCAATTCACCTATAGGCTCAATCCGCCACCATCTACTAATAGTTCCTTCGATATTAGGATATTTTTGCTGATATGTAGTTATTTCTGTCCCTTTATAAATCCCATCCCAGTTTCTAAGTTGATAGTATAAGAAACTTTCGTTCGGAGAATCAAAGGTGTTGTAGCTCCACGAATTATTTACATAATGGACTCTATAAAAATCACCATCAATATTAAATTTTGCCCCATTATTACTAATATAAAGTGAGCTTCCAGATTGATTATCCAAATATAACGTAGTATTTATAGGAACTTGCAAATCTGCATAAAGTTCTAATTTACCGGCAATATGAGTATTTCCAAATATACTATAGCTGCCACCCGGGGCTTTGTAATCTTCGTTGTAGATATAAACATTAGACTGAAAATCTCCACCAAATAGTCTGTTTTCATTTTTGGTATAGAGGTAAAGATTAGATATTCCTGTACTACCGTAGTTATAGCAATCTCCGATTACTGAAATTTTAAAGCTTATCGGTGCAACTAAATTCCCATCGACAAGTAATGTATCATGGCTCAATAAGCCATAATTATAAAATTTTCCGGTTACGTTAATTGGCGTAAGATGTTTACCTGATGATACCACAACATTATCGTCCACCGTAAAGTCGCCTACGATTTCCATATGCTTAATAATTGCAAAAGTCGGACTTTTGATTGTTATATTTCCGTCTATTGTCCCGTATAATATAGACTTATCAATATTAAAGACAGAACTATTTGTTTGAATCCTTACCCTAAAATCAGAGTTGGTATTGAATGTATTATAATAGCCGTCATAAGTAGGTTCATCACCGGTTAAAAACACATCATATCCATCTAAATTAAGCATTTGCTGAGGATTAGAACTGGAAGTAACAATTGTATTTTTAAACTTAAGATCGGAAATAGCTATTGCAGGATTTTTTGTATTTATATTAAAAGAACTACATTCTATATAGTTTTCTGTTAATATTGTAGCATTATCTCCGTTGAGCCTGATGTAACGAGGACTTAGCGTGCCATAATTTTTTAAATTGCCATTGATGTCTATATCAAAATAGTCATCATAATCAACAATTTCTCCATAATTAGTTAAATTACCTGCAATATTCAAAGAAGATAGTCCAGAAGAGTTTTCCAATCTGATAACTTTGCCGTTTGGTTCAATATTCAAATTATTCATTCTGTAAGTTTTAGTTGAATAGCTTTGACCCGGACAATAAATCGTAGAATTGATTAAAACGTCGTCTGCTTCAGTAGGTACAATATTTCCAACCCAAGAAGCGGGATTATCCCAATTACCTCCAACAGGTGAACTGGTAATAGTCTTTGACACAACAAACATGGTATTTGTAATGATTATTACAAATATCAAGGGTAGCAATCTGATTCGCATGGACGCACCTAAAAAAGTAGTTGTTAATTATACTTTTGAATATATGTAATTACTCTTTCAGATACAATAAAATAAAGCCTATATAAACATAATTATATAGGCTAACAAATTTTTTTAGAAAAGAAGATATCTATTTATAATATCTCAGGTACTCTAATCTATCCTGTAACTTATGCACAGGTACTAAAAGTTTTTCTTTGCCGAGTATAGCAGAATCAAGACTTGTAAACACTATATCATAATCTTTAGACATCACTATTGCCTCTTCCGGACATACTTCTTCGCAATATCCACAGAAGATACATCTCAACATATTTATTTCAAATTTCTCCGGGAAACGTTCTTTGTCTCTTTCAGTTTCAGCAGCTTGCACTTCTATTGCAAGTGCAGGACATACTCTTGAGCATAGCCCACAGGCAACACATCTTTCACCTTCGTCTTCCTGAACTAAAACAGGTCTTCCACGATACGAACCTGAGGGTTCCCATCTTTCTTCAGGATACTGTCTTGTCATTTTAGGTTTTAAGGCTCTTTTAAATGTCATTCCGAGACCTTTTACTATCTCAGTGAGATATGTTCGTTCCCAAAAGGTCATTCTTTCTGCTTCTGTATTTTTAGTATTATTCATATCAATTTTCTCTAATCATTATGCTGCAAAATACATATTATAAAGTACGACACCAAGTGCTGTTAGAAGCACATTTAGTAAAGACAAAGGCAAGAGTACTTTCCAACCTAGAGTCATAAGCTGATCGTATCTAAACCTTGGAATAGACCATCGCACCCAAATAAAGAATACAATCCAAAACATCACTTTAGCAATAAATACTCCCATTTGAACCAGTGCCAATAAAATTGAACCCTGCTCTAAGCCGAAAGTTTCAGGTGCAAAAGGCAACTGCCATCCACCGAAATAAAGTAAAGTAATAAAAGCAGCCGACATAGCCATATTAGCATATTCGGCAAGGAAGAACATACCAAATTTCATACCTGAATATTCGGTATTGAAACCACCAACCAATTCAGGTTCAGCCTCTGGTAAATCAAATGGAGCTCTGTTTGTCTCAGCAAATGCTGAAACTAAGAATATAATAAAACCAAGTGGTTGAAGAAATACATTCCATCGCCAGCCACCCCATGCTCCCTGGTCTTCGACTATTCCATTCAATGATAAAGTACCTGAAATAAGGACAACTGCTACAACACTCATGCCCATTGAAAGTTCATAAGATATCATTTGGGCTGATGAGCGTAAACCACCAAGCAAAGAATATTTGTTATTAGAGGACCAGCCTGCTAATGTTATGCCATATACAGCAACAGAAGTCATTGCTAAAATAAACAATACGCCAATATTTGCATCAGGTGCTATACCAAAATGATATGTTTTGCCGGCTATCACAACATCTCCGGCAAATGGAACAACAGCCCATACAGCCAAAGCTATACCCAGTGACAAAAAAGGAGCCAACCTATGGAAAAATCCATCTACTGCAGTAGGCACTAAGTCTTCTTTCCAAAATAGCTTTACAACATCAGCTATAGGCTGAAGCATACCCCATGGTCCGACTCTATTTGGACCTATACGATCTTGCACAACTGCTGATATTTTCCTCTCCAAGTACACAGAAACGGCTGCTGATGTTTGGACTAATCCAACTATTACAGCTCCCTTTATCAGTACTTCTAAAATCAAGATTATAGTTTCAGTCATAACATATTACTTTATTTTTTACAATCTAATTTGGTTTCATAACATGTGAGTGGTAATTATGTACCACTTTATCAGGTCTATCAGCATTGCCAAGGACAAGTCCCTGATGCAAATCTAATTTTTCATAGCTCATATTTTTAAAAGGAGTAACAGAATTTGCTATTTCTTCAAATACATCTTCAGAGGTTT
Source organism: Kapaibacterium sp. (SeqCode) (assembly GCA_963664875.1). Taxonomy (GTDB): domain Bacteria; phylum Bacteroidota; class Ignavibacteria; order Kapaibacteriales; family UBA2268; genus JBFHIJ01. The sequence continues at coordinate 576,007 of OY761611.1, forward strand.
TATACTGCCAATTTGCATTATCTAAATTTGCTATCGCTTGAAGTACTCTCCAAGTTTGTTTGCAGTTTCTCTGCTCATGTTTTGTCCATCTGTCATTATGAGCTCCCATTTTGTCTAATCGGCTCATTTTCATACCCATTCTGCCAATATTTTCTTTTGTAACCAAAGCGGGTTCGAAATGCTGCACCCTGTTTTTTACATTAGTAAATGTCCCTTCTATCTCAGCATAAGTAGCAGCAGGAAGAACTATATTTGCTCTTTCGGTAAGCTTACTGTGATTGTAAGCAGCAACTACAAGCGTATCTACTTTGTCTAATGATTCAAATAGATGCGTATTATGTTGCAAATCTTCCTCTATTAAGAAGAGGCACTTTATTTTACCGGATTTAAGCAACTCAGAAACTTTATCTGATGCTTCTATTCCAAAGGTTTTTAATCCGGTTGTATTAGGCACTCTTTCTTTTGTATTGAGCATATCATCTTGCATCGCCTGCTCTATGTGATTTAGAGCATAAAGATGTTTGATACTATATTTCTGAGCAAACTTCTTTAAGATAAAGGTATCTTCGTTTGTAGTTCTGCCTGAAGTAAGAATCATAATCTCATCGTTTTTATGATCTTTCAATGCCTTTGAAACAGCTTTGAAAGCATCTCGCCATTCAACTATCTTAGAAGAAATCATTGGCTCAACCACGCGGTTTTCGTTTATCCATTTATAGTCTAAACGAGCTGCATCAGACATCCAGTATTTATTAACAAACATATTCGTTCTTGGTTCTAAACGCAGGATTTCATTATTTCTGACACCTATTTTTATATTTGTTCCTGATCCATCTGTACCACAAATCGAATCGTTGAAGCTCATATCCCAAACTCTTGCTTTAAATCTAAAGTCAGGACTTGTAAGTGCTCCAACAGGACAAATATCAATTACGTTCATAGAATACGGATTATCTAATTGAGTATCTTCAAAAAGTTCGATAGTAACATGATCACCACGTTGCACGAAAGTCAGAACATCTTGTTTGCCAACTTCCTTAGAAAATCGAATACATCTTGAGCAAGATATGCAACGTTCGGCATCGAACATTACATTAGGTCCCCACTTTTGACGTTTATCTTTATGATTTTTAGTTTCTTCAAATCTCGATGTGCCTTTGGAGTGATCAAAAGCATATTCTTGCAGTTTACATTGACCTGCTTCATCGCAAATTGGGCAGTCAAGAGGGTGATTGATAAGTAAAAACTCCATTACAGCTTCTTGAGCTTCGACAACTTTAGTTTGCTGTCGCCTTACTCTCATTCCATCTGAGACTTTAGTTGCACAGGCAATTTGGAGTTTGGGAAAATAATTAACGACATCGTCTCCGGTTTGATCTTTTTCATAATTTCCGTCAGGTAGTCTTTTGGGTAGCCCCACTTCAACTAAGCACATTCTGCAATTACCGGATACAGATAACTCAGGATGCCAGCAAAAATGAGGAATCTCAAGACCGTTTTCATAAGCTGCTTCGATTATTGTTTGTCCGTCGCGAGCTTCAATTTTTTGACCATCAATAAATATATGAGGCATTAAAATGCTCCTGTCATATTCCTATACAAAGCTGATTATCAGATATGATTAAACGTTTGAATATGCAGATTCATTGTATAAAAAAGTGCTGAAACAGTAAAAAAGGTATGCTTTTCTAATCTTTGGGTTTGTAAATATCGGGTTCTATCAAAGCTTCTGCAATTCTCCATATTTTTTGGCACGGAAAATTGTTTAAATACAAAGAATCACCTAAAACAATTGAATCAATACCAAATTTAGCATTATTGTTTAAAGTTTCTAAGTCTTTATAATTTTTACAAGCTTCAATTAACGTAAATCTTAGTTTATAAAGCGAGTGCATTTCTCTAAACATTTCAAAATCAGGTGTATTTGTTTCCCAATTTTTATCCAAAATAACTATCCTATTGCCACCTAAAGAATGTACCTTTTCGCAATAAGAAGAAAAGTTTATCAAGCCCGAAGAAATAAAATTATTATTATTCATTACTCCACCAAAAGCAATGCGAGAAGCAGAGTAATCTCTAATTAGTTGTTTTATTCCTTCACTATCGGAGTTGATAAGCTCACCAATCACTATTCGATAAATTCCGCTTTCTAAATACATGCGACATTCGTCTATATCTTTAAATTTAGAATATAGCTGGACTGGAATATCTATAGAATTTGCAAGGAACAAGATCGAATTGGCTGTTTCTATATTAGATTCTTTTTCCACAGAGTCTAAATCAGTTATATGAATTGTTTTGGAATTTTCACGACGCCACAATTCTAATAATTTTAGTGGATTGTGCGAGTATTCATTATACATTGCATCTGTCTCTTTGTCTCCTTTGATACAAAAGGAACACTCACCATTTCGCATTTTTATATATGGGAAAACTAAAATCATCAATCTAACTCATTGCATATTTAAGAGCATTTCGTATAAGTAACTCAGCAGAAAAATCTATACCTTCGATATCTTTTAGCACTCGATTCACACATTTTTCTGCAGTATTTTTATTGTATCCTAAAGCCATCAATGCTGATATTGCTTCATTTGCTAAGGAGCTGTTATTAGTTGCTGTAGGCTTATGATCTGATAATTCAATATCTTTGATTCTGTCTTTAAGCTCCACCAAAACCCTTTCAGCAGTTTTCTTACCTATTCCGGGTAGCTTAGTCAAAGCTAAAATATCAGCTGAAGCAATAAAACGAACCAAGTCATCAAAAGTAACTGCAGATAAAATACCCAATGCTATCTTTGGCCCTATACCGGAAATAGATATTAGTAGCCTGAACATATCTCTTTCTGTTGCTGAAAAAAATCCATACAAGTTATGAGAATCTTCACGTGGTATAAAATGCGAGAGGATTTTTACTTCTTCGTTTACTGCCGGTAGCTGTTCTATAGTTTTCAACGAAACAAACATCAAATAACCAACTCCATTGCACTCAACTACAATTTCTGTGTGTTTTACCTCGGTCAATATACCTCTAAGATGATTTATCATTGCTTCTCTTTGTTTGAGTGGATTATTGACTAATATACAAAAAAAAGTCCTATCTCAACACCATTAAGATAGGACTTTTGACTATTTCGTGATTCAGTATTATTGTATAATCAACTTCATCATACTTTGAGTTTCGCCAATTGTAAGATTTAAGAAGTACATTCCTTTAGATTTATTTCTCAAATCAATTTCAATCATTTGACCCTGTGAAGCAAAATCATAAGACTGCTTATCAACTAACTCACCTAATGTATTGACAACATTGACAACAACAGCATTTTCAATGTTTTTATTGAATGATATAGAGAATAATCCGTTAGACGGATTTTCGGATATGGACAATACACCTTGTTCGATTAGTTCATCGATAGACAAATCATTTACCGGAAAATCTTCAGATTTTGCAGAACAACCATTATCATTTACAATTTGAACAGAATAATCACCATCACCTGAAATAAATAGTTTCTGTTCGTTTTGGCCACTGATTATTTTGCCATTTTTATACCATTTGTATGATGCAGCTTCAGATGAAATCAATGTATCAGTTGTAAATCTACTTATCATTGGTACTTCAGCTAAATCATATTTCTCTACTACAACAGTATCTGAATAAGCAGTACAACCATTTGAAGTTTCTGCTGAAAGATAGTATATGCCCGGCTCAGAAATTTCAATTCTTCTGTCAGTCGCACCATTAGACCACTGGTAAGTTTCAAAATCATAAGGAGCTCTAAATACTACACTTGCATCCTCTCCACATAATGGTAAGTTACCTGATACAGATATTGTCAAAGCAGGAACTTGTTTAAAAGTTACTTTTTTAGGTTCAGACTTGTCGCTACATCCCCAATCTTTAGGTATAGCAACAGAATAATAGCCCGTTTCAGTAACTTTTATACTTTTACTAGTTTCACCGTTAGACCAAAGGTATTTATCTGAGTTACCTTCTGCTGTAAGAGTAACTACTTCTCCATCACATAGTTCATCAGGCGAATCTGATGAAATATTTATTTTTGTAGGATTGCAGGTAAGCAAATCAGTTTCCCAAATTCCTCGTCCATAAGTACAAGCACGAAGTTTGTTGGTATTTCCCATTATTTCGAGCTCGTTTATTATCATATTTGGCATCTCAGCACCGAGCAACTCCCAGTAGTTAGAGCCATTATCAGTAACAAAAACACCAAGATCAGTACCGATATATAATCTATCTGGAGAGTTTTTCTGATAAACAATAGTCAACACAGGTACATTTGGTAAATTACCAGTCAAATCAGTAATATCATCACCTTCTAAAAGCAAAACTTTATTTGTTTCGTTGTAGCCTGAAACAGTAGCCCAAACTCTATCTGCATTATTCGGATCTACAGCTAAATATGTGATTTTGTTAGACCCACTGTAGATAGAAGCCCATGTCTGACCATAATCTGTCGTTTTATATATACTGGTCTGTTGTGCTACATATATCGTATTTGTGTCACTTTCTGCAACAGCAATCGCAGATATATATCTTCCATCATTAAAATCACCAAATTTTTTGAATGTTTTATAATCTCTAATATCACCTATATACAGGTCATAATATCCGACAAGCATTTGGTATGGATTTTTTGGATTCAAAATATATGGAGTCTGCCATCCATTTTCACCTGCATCGCCAACTCTTTTTGGAGTAAGAAAAATATTATAATTACTTGTAGGATTTGTGCTTCGTGAAATACGTCCTTCATAGATAGAGAAGAAGTAATATTTTGTAGGTGTAGGAGTAATTATACCTTCAAAACCATCACCACCACCAATATATGACCATTTGTTACCTTGTTTGATAGAAGAGCCGTTATCTTGAGCACCAGCTATAGTATTACCGTTTTCTTGGTCGTTACCAAAAGCATGGAATTGCATTATGTCCATATCGTAGCACAAATCTTTCCATGTTGTACCTTTGTCTGTAGAGTAAAAGACTCCACCATCATTACAATCATATAGAATGCTACCGGATTTATTAAATACTAAATCATGGTGATCTGCATGTGAATAATTAGCAGCATTGCCTGCATACCATAAAGTCTTTTTGTCCCATGAGTAAGTATTATTTGTGGTTCTCCATACTTCAATGCCGCCTACAAATATTCTCTGATAATCAGATGGATCAATCGCCATTGCTAAATCGTATTCACCCTGTCCTACGTAAAAGTCATCCCCTGTACCTTCAGAACGTCCTAACAGATTTACACCTTTTGTAGCTGCATCGTACAGTGTAAAAAATTGAGCCCCATAAGAATCTGACATTTTAATATCTAAAAGAGCTGCAGTAGTACCATTTACAGAAATAGTCCAAAAAGCTTCAGGAAAAGCATCTTGGGTAACTACATCTATTCTTGATGCTCCTGATATTGTTTCTACTTTAGTCCATGTTTCGCCTAAATCAGTAGAGCGAAAAATTGAAGCTCCACCCTTTTTGATAAAAGTTGTAGCAACTAAAATATCTGGATTTTCAGGAGAATACGCTAAATCGAAAAATGGTCCCGGCTCTTTATAGCTCCATGAGTTACCACCATCAGTTGTTTTCATAATACCGGCACTTGTTGAAGCCACAACTACATTTTCATTGCGTGGATCCACTACAATTTTGCCCATTATACCTCTATCACCGATAGAATCTGCAAGAGCTGTTATCTGCCAGTTATTTCCACCATCAGTTGTTTTTAAGATACCCACTGAATAGCAACTTCTGTTAACATTTGGATAAGTTGCATGTGCATCACCTGTAGAAACATAAACTACATTTGGATTTGACTTTGCAATCTGAATGTCAGTAACACCCATAGAAAGATAATTTGTATAATCAAAAGTTACCCATGATTTACCACCATCGTTTGATTTCCAAACACCACCGGTAGCTGCACCAATCCATATTTCTTGTTCGTTATTTGGGTTAAGTCTCAGACAGTTTACTCTGCCTATACCTCTGCCTCTGGCATTATTGTCATCAGGTGAGCCAATAGGACCTAATCTTTCCCATTTATTTGATAACAAATAGTCAGGAGTTTTGATTTTTTTTGCTTCTTTGAATATATCCATTAGCATTTTTGCACTTGGAAACTCTCCGGTCTCATCAATCCTTTGCTCCCAAAAATGCTGCCAACGTCTGAATTGCTTCCAGCCTTTTCTTTGATCAGCCGGTAGCCTGTTATAGTACATATTCATTTCTTCTACATATTCATAGAAGTTCTGATTATTGTCGGTGTCCAATGATTTCGAAGGGACATAATTATTTTGAGCTATCAACGTAGTAGCACAAAGAAAAAATGCGAGGGCAAGTAACTTTTTGATTTTCATAACGTACTATAAAATATAAACAAAACCTTTTTCGTGTGTTAGACACGCAAACTACAAAAAAAGTTACCTCTTTTCTAAGCACTTAATTTCTTTTAATATCATGGATTTAAAAGTTTAATATATGTTTACAGATACATTTTTACTTGCACTTTACCACCTTGATATTATACTGTTTCATTCCATTAGAAAACACGAAAAAATAAACTCCTTCACTATAATCAAAATTCAATTGCCTAAATATATAAGCTGAGCTACCTATATTTTCTATTTTAGATACTAGTTTGCCACTTAAATCAAAAACCTCTAAACCGATTGTCTTCTGCTGCGAATTGAATATTTCTATGTTAATATTCTCTTTTATCTCCATAGGATACAGAACAATTTTTGTCTCATCATCTTGAATTTGAGCATATTCTATTCCAATATCTACTGTATCAGAAAAACTATAGCATCCATATTTATTGAATATTTTTGCATAATATTTTCCAATATTATCAATTCCCAAAATATTAGAAGTTGCTTCTAATTTTGTCGAATCTCTATACCAAATATAGTCGTAACCTTTTTCTAACTCCAAAGTTCCACTTATTTCAGTGATTTCTTGTTTTGCTGGTTTAGGATAGACAATAGCTTCTAATGTATCGCTATAAGAATAGCAACCGTCTTTGCTTATTGCTTTCACATATAAATAGTCTGAATAATCTGTATATCCGGCTCTCCCCTCAACTCCGTTGCTCCAAATATAAGCCAAAGAATCTGAATCAAAATTCTGAGCATAAGCTAAGTATTTCACATATTGTCCTTCGCATACAGGATTGTTGCTCTGTAAAACAACAAAAACTTTCGGAGTTTCAAAGACCCAAGCATCAATATCCCTTGTTTTGTATTGTTTACCCGTACTATCTTCTACCATGCAATAATAATAACCTGTTTTTTTCACAGTTATCGTATCTGATATTGTTCCGTCGCTCCAAGCGAATTTTTTAAAAGTACCGGTACACACAAATCTTACACTATCACCATCGCAAAAATCCCTTTCGCCTATTATGCTAATATTCGGTGATTTCGGATAGTATTTTTCAATGTCATACTGCCACAAGCCTCTCCCGTAAGTGCCTGCAAGTAATTTTCCGGTTGCTTTGCTATAGTCCATATCAAATATCATGACATTAGGGAGACTATTGCCGACTGTTTCCCACTTTTGAGTCTCTTCGTTTAAGGAAAGTATTCCTAAATCTGTCCCTATAAAGAGAGTATTATTGACTAATTCACCACAGTTACAGGAAATATTGGGGATATTATAGCTGATATTCTCTAATACTCCATCTATATATTTCAAAACTTTTAAAGTATCTCTAAATCCTGAAAAGATAAAATAAGCTGATTTGTTATCGATTGGTACTATATCTATGGCGTATTGAGTATCAATAAAAACAGAATCCCAACTTTTACCTTTATTTTTTGATATATAAATTCCGTTAAATGTAGAAACAAAAAAAGTGCTATCTACTAACTTCAAAGACATTGCAACTTTTGTAGGTATTCCAAAATCTGATATTTTCTCCCAGTCTATACCCATATTTGTACTTTTCCATACATTTTCAGCAGCTCCATAAATCACATTATCATCATATGTATCATATACTATGCAAGTCCTTCGAGGTCTCCACTCATAATTTCCAACCGGCTTTGCTTCCACATAATCGTATGTGTTAATATAGTCTTCTGTATGATAAGATCTGCTACTCTGAATAGACAAAATCAAATTATTTGGGTCTTTATCTGAAAACACTGCCTCCATTCCGTCTGCACCAAACAATTGGTACCAATATCCATCTATATTTCGCATAAATCCATTATCTTGTGTACCAATAATCATATCATTACCGTAAAATTTATTGGTGCTTATGTCATAGAGTTGAGTAATTTGCAAACCTGATGAACTGTTTATCCAAACTGAATCTGTGAGTTTTTTTCTCGAAATACCACCATCATTCGCCACAAATATCTCATCTGAAACCGGATTATACTTTATATCATGATTATCGACGTGCATATTTTCTTGATTCATAATCCAATAAGTAGAGTCTCTATCATACTTCCACATATAAACTCCACCGGCATATTTGTTTGTGCTGTCTTGATCGGAAACATATAAGCACAGATTATAAAACCCTTGTCCATAAACAAAATCTAAAGAATCTATTGGTGTATAGATATTACTTATTTGTCCTGTTGGCATGTGAATTTTGTCTAAAGAGTGCATAGATTGATCTTGATTATTGGCAGCTAACATCCAGAGATAATCAGGATGTGCCTTACTTGTAGATAATGCTATTCTAAGACACTGCCCATCATATTCTCGAAGTACATCCCAACTCAAACCATAGTCTCTTGATTCATATACTCTTGCGCTTCCACCCCAATCAAAACTCGTCGCGTAGAATATTCCATTGTGTAAAGGATGCTGAATTAAATCCTTAAATAGAATACTATCAGTTACATAAGTCCAACTATTACCGTCTTCTGTTCTTAGCATTCCTTTATTTGTGGCAGCAAGCACTAATCTATCATTATGTCTGGAAACAGCTAATTTGTTTATAATAAGTTTATCTTGATGGAACACAGTATTCCCTTGTTCTGACCAAGTATTGCCACCATCGGTTGTTTTGAAAATGCCAACTGAATATCCAAAAGAAGTTGTCCAACCGTGCCCGTCTCCCGTCGCTACGTAGATTATATTACTGTCCTGCATAGAAAAATCTATATCTGAAATACCGACCGACATTTTATCAAAAAATGGTACAACATTCCAAGTCCTACCTGTATCTATAGATTTCCATAATCCTCCTGTTGCAGCTCCTGCAAAAGCAATTACCGGATTAGAAGGTAAAAAATCAATACAGGCAATTCGTCCTATTCCATACATATCCTTTTCTTCTATATCCTTGGTATAAGGACCAATGTATTGCCACTTTTTATTATAAACTTTTGATTTAGGAAGTATGTCAAATAGATTTGAAGCATCTACGAAAGATAATCTATTTTCTTCCTTCGACATCTGTCTGGTATAGAAATAATGTTTCCATCTTTCTAATTGTTTATAACCTGAATGTTTTCCCTTAAATTTGTTCTCACAAACTGATTCAAGTGTTTCGGTGTTCCGTTGCAATTCGTTTTGCGAGTACAAATTATGCGTTAGGGCAAATAGAACCAATATTGCAATAATCAATTTTTTTATCATATTTTTACTACCCTTAAAGTGTAGATATCATCAAAGCAAATCACTCTCAGAATATAAACTCCGGCAGGATATGCACTCATATCATATTTATTGTTTTGTAAAAATGAATCTATATATTTACCATTTGAATCATATACCTCAAAACGATAATTTTGATGTACCTCCGGGATTTTTAAAAATAAAATATCAGTAATAGGGGTGTTTACAACTGAAACCAATTTGTCTTCTTCATTTTGGTCAATAGAAACAGGCAAGTAATATTTTTCTGATAAAACACTACATCCATATTGGTCTTCAATTAGAACCTGATAAAAACCCTTTCCTCGTTTAAGTATTTTGAAAGAGTTCTCAGATTCCAATACTTCTTCGTTCAAAAACCATGTATATTTATATCCATCGCTTACAAGTAAAGAGTCATCTTTATCTTCAATAAATACTTGAGTTGGCAACTCTGATTTTTTAACTTCTAAGGTATCCGAAAAACTTACACACAATAAATCATCTAATGAAACAAACCAATATTTCCCGGGTTCAGACACTTCGATAGAATCTGAAATTATTCCATTTGACCATATAGTTTTACCGATTGTTAAATTTGATTTTAAGATTATGTTTGTATTAGGGCATACTACTGTATCGCCAAAGAGTCTAATATTCTCATTTTTACAAGTAGGTAACTGACAACTCCATGCTCCCATACCAAAGCTTGCTGCTATAAGTCTATCATTAAAAATATCAATATCAAGGTCAGTTATTATTAAGTTAGGTAGTTTTGAACCAAATCTTGTCCAACTATTATCATATTCAGCGCGATAATAAACTCCGACATCTGTAGCAGCAAAAAGAAAATCAATTTTGCCATGATAGATTAGTAAATCATTGACCGGAAAATTTGGAAGTCCTTCTGATAAATTTGATATTTTTCCTGCTGAGTATTCTATTACTTTTAACGTATCGTTGTATCCGGAAAAACCCACATATATTTTGTTTTTATGCAAACTGTCGGAAAGAATAGCACTAATAGCATAATCAGTGTTTTCCAAAATCCTTTCGGATTTCTCGGTTTCACAATCATATTCATACAGATTTGTTACTGTGGAATAAAACACCTTTGTCGAATCATATTTAGATATTTCAATTAGATTGATATTGTTTTCATCTTTGATTTCTGATATTTGTCGAAATGTCCATCCACCATCATCAGTTTTCCAGAGGTTCGAATAACCTATATACAGAGATGAAGAATTTATGCTGTTTATTTGAAAAGGTGTAACCCAGTCGGCTTGCTCTTCCACCATCTCAGGAGTCAAAACTACTTTGAAAGACTTTGCAAAATCAACCGTTTTATTAAGCACACCTTCGTTAGAGATGATATACCAAGTGCTAAAACTGGTAGGATCAACCTCGGAATACATGGCATCACCTCCAATTATATGAAACCAATTATACCATTTGTCTGTATGGTATGCACCATTATCCTGAGACCCACATAAAACAAGGTTTTCATAATTTTTTGCAACGAATATCTTGTAAATCTGTGAGATATTAAGTCCATTGCTTATATCTTTCCAAGAATTACCGTTATCTTTTGATATATAAACCCCACCGTCATTTGCTGAATAGAGTACAGAATCAATAAATACTAAATCGTGCTGATCTGCATGCATATAAGGAGTATCATCTTTTCCAATCCAATAATTTTTAATTTCCCAATTAGTGCCTCCGTCATTACTTTCCCAGACATGGATGCCTCCAACAAATACAATGTCAGGATTATCGGGGTGCACCGTAATTGCTAAATCATAGTGAGCCTGCCCGCCATTGCTATTACCTTCAAAATCTCTACCCAAAATGTTAGGAATGCTATGTTTTTCTACCCAAGAGGCTCCATAATCAGTACTTTTATAAAATCCGGAAAGTCCGTTATTCTGTGCATCAACTCCAATTAAATAAAGTATTTCAGGGTTAGATTCGGACTGAGCTATTCTCATTCGTGATGAAGTCGGAAAAACCTTAATTGTGTCCCATTCCAGACCTCCATTTATAGACTTTATGAAAGAAGAACCTCCATTTTTTTTGTAGTCAACTGCATATATCAGATTCTGATCCTTATTACTCCTTATCATATTTCTAACGAAACCCGAATAAACTTTTTCCCAAGTTTCACAGGTATCTTCTGATAGATATATGCCTTTTGATGAAGAAAATAAGATTTGTGATGCATCTGAGTTTGATGATATATTAGTTATTATTCCCTGCTGAAAAGGTTGAAAATCAATTTCTGACTTGTGCCAAGTTTCGCCTTTGTTTTTTGAGTAATAAACGCCACTACTTACCGCACCTTGCATGAAGTAGCCGTTTGCATCACCTGATGCTAAAAAGATATAGTCTGAATTATTCTTAGGAATGGAAATATCAGATATGCCGGGATATATCAAATTATCTACAGGTACATAAGTCCATATTGCACCTGCATCTTCAGATTTCCATAGTCCACCGGTTGCAGCTCCGACCCAAATTTTACCAGCATGGTTAGGATCCGGTTTTATCACATTTATCCTTCCTAATCCGGAAGATGGATATGTTAACTTGTTGACAGGCATTATAAAAGGACCTAATGATTCCCATTTTTCACCATGTGTTACTTCGGAAATTTGACTGATTTGTGTTTCAATAATCCGTCCTTTTAACCGAGGCTTCCAAAAGGATTCCCATCTTTTGTATTGCTTACGTCCACGTCCTTTTTCATTTTTGAAAATATCATATTTTTTTGAGTATTCTGTTGCTGTATTGGTAAACTCTAATTCTAGTTCCTGACTTTTAAGTTCTGAGCTAAAACAAAATAGCAAAAGAAATATATGTATCATTACAATAGTTCGCATTCGACCAACCTATTTACTAATCAACAATATCGCAGAGTAAATAGTTAGTCCGTCAATATCACTTTCCTATAAAATTGCTTATTTTGTAAGTTTACAACCAAAAAGTACATGCCGGGAGATATTCTATTTACATCTATATTAAAATAATAAAGATTTTCGTTTTTTGTTACAGCAAATTCGATTCTTTTTCCCGAATTATCCAAAAGATATATCTCGACTCCGACATCAATGGCAGAATAGACTGAATATTCAGCACTTCCTTTGATAGGATTTTCGCCACTAATTTTTAGCCATGTACTTGCATCATCAGAAATATTCTGATTAAACAGTTTTTCTGTATTTATAATAATTTTCTTTTCTGCTATTCTACTTAATTTCGATTTTATAGTGTAAAAAGATTTTATTTGTAAGGAATTAGTCGTTACTGTACTTGTAGATTTTGGACTCAAAACAAATTTTAACTCTTCTGTGCTATTTTTAAACTTAGGCTGATATATCCTTATAAGCAAGCCACTTTCTGCGTTTTTAATTTCATAATTTTTCGATAGAGTCTCAAGCATTTCTTGCACAATACTAATATCATACATTTCTGTATCGTATGAAAGTTCTATTGAAAGAGTATCAATATGTGTGAAATAACTATTGTCAACTAACACCATAGCACTTAGGTAATGAGGGGCATAACTGTCAATTTGTAAAGTATCATCAGCTTGTATAATTGCATCATAGACATAATCTTTGGGGATTGATCCTATGAGTAATATGGTATCTTGATATTCCTTTGGTGCTGAGCACTTAAATATCATTCGACAAGTGTCAGTAATAAAATTATTCGTATAAGAAACCGAAAACGAACTCTCTACATCTAAGTCTATTGGAAAAGTTGGAATTTCCGAGAAAGAAAAATTGTTGTTATCAAAGGATACACCTTCAACGGTAATATAATTATTCTTGTTCAACAATATATCCTTGAATTCAATCTCTAATGGCTTTGCCTCAAAATAGACCACTTTCGAAGGAGACAGCATTGGTTTATTCAAATAAAAATGCAAATTTGCTTCTGATTGGGTGTTGCAATAATGATTGTTGATTTTTAGCTTATAGATGCCGTTTTGTGCCATAGTTAAATCAATCATAAAATCGAAAAATATACTATCATTTTTATATTCTTTCGAAATAAGCTTCATGGAATTTGGAACTTCAACATGTAAATGCCCTATTAAATCCGGATCATTTAAAGCAACTCCGATGGTTTTGGTTACTTGAGTTGCAACTTCATCGAAAAGATAGAAACTATAATCCTGCTGCAAGTCAAATGCAATCTGATGGATTTTAATATCAATCTCTTTTGTTAAACCACAAAACAGCTCTTCAAATAACATTGAATTATTCTTTAGATATGCAAGGTCAGAATTTAATTCCAATATAGTATCTCTTCCGGCAGGAATTGTAACATCAAAAGTTTGACCTAAAACTATTCCTTTTATACCCTCTGAAGAAAAAGAAATCGGTACTATTCCTCTATTTTTTAATTTGAATTTGAGAAGTTTATTATCTTCTGTCCCGCACACATAAATGCTCTCGTCTTCCGATTCAATTTCATAATCAGATTTAGAATATGATATATAAATTACTATGTCAGTTTTAGCTATGCAGGTATTATTCTTATAAGCTTTAATTGTTACAATGTCTGAGTATTCGCCGTTGTATTCATTGATTGGGTCGTATTTTAGAGACAATTTGCCTTTAAGAGTGTTGGAAACATTCATTGTATCTGCACCGTTAGCGAATTGCATTTCATGCAATCCATTTTTCGAGACAGCTTTTAAAGTAGCCGATTCAATATTTTTCAGATTGAAATCTATCTCATGCATAACAGGCAAACATGAATTTACAGTCCCGAAATTATACTCACTATTTTGTGTTAGTATTCGAGGAGCATGGTAATCGTTATACCCTTTGATAGTATATTTGTGCCAGTTGTCGCAATCGTCAATATATTCTAAATCTGCAAAAGTAGTATCAGCATCGGGATTTGGATTGAAATATTTAATTTCGCATTGAATTAGCGAATCCTTCATTAGTAAAAAAGGCAAATCTTCATTGATTTTGAATGTAAATGGTTCGTCGATATAAAAGCTTTGATCATTTATTAGTACATCTGTATTAGATATATTTTTGAACCAAAATATGAGTCTTGAATTGTTTGGTATTACCATTTTTTGTTCTGATGAAAGGAGAAATATATTCTTTTCTCTCAAAGAAAGAATCGGAGTTGTCCATATTTCGTTTTCATCGTTATCAAAGACTTTGCAGTAATAATTCCCTGTACTGTTTACTGTGATTTTATAGCTTTCGCTCGTCATTGTGTTATTTTTATACCATCTAAACTTATAATCTGTAGCTTGAGACTCAATTTTTAGAGTGTAATCTATTTTTTCACATGTATAGATAATGGTATCGTTTTCAGCAATAACATCATTTATTTTAAATGCAATATTTTCTTCGGTAATCTCTATAGTATCACTTTGAGCTAAAACAGTACCACTGTTGGAATACACTATGCTATAATATTTTCCTGCCGTTATGACGAAGTAAATATCTGTAGAATCAGCACATTTTTGATGATTGTCATAATTATACCATGATGTAATATGCTCACCATCGTACTTGACTTTAAGAATTATTGGTTTCGAATTTACAATTTTTTTAGTCTCATATACAATGTCAATATTCTTTATGTATTCTCGACAATCTATTGTTTCAATATTATTTTGTAGCAACGCATAGCTGTATCCTAAACCTGTATCAACATGATAAGAACTATCAACAGGAAAAGAATAAGGAACTATTTTATATAAATAAACAGATGATTCCAAATTGTTTTTTACATTTAAATAGTTGCTATTGACTCCCACATTATCTGCGACAAGCTCCCATTCGCCTATTTTATCCCCAATTGAATATTTTGTGCCGTGTATAGGATTAACGAATGTATATGATTTGATAACATCTCTTAGGCTTCTTAAGACTAAATACCCGTACCTATTTTCATAAGCATCTTTAGTTTGAATTTTTGACCAACTTAGTTTGATGCTGTCAGCACTTATAGATTTGCTAATACTAAAATTATTAAATTTTGGCTGTTTGAGTTCATACCAGAAGTAAGCATTTTGCGAATAACCGGCGGCATTGATATTAGCATATCCACAAGATGGATTTTCAGATGCTATAACATAGTTTAAATATTCCGAGCAATATTGTTCAATTGATTGACCGGGATACAAAGATAGTGACTTATATAATGACAATGATTTAGAGTAGTGTATTTTTGGCTGAGGCAGCAAATTATATATTTCTTCATTACCGAATCCATGCCCTACAGCATGGACATGATTTTTCCCTTTATCTAAAATCTGAAGTAGATACGAATCTAGATTAATTTCAGTAGAAAAAGCCAGAGATTTATCGACAATAAGCTTGTTATCAACAGGTTCGCAAAAAGATCTGTTCTTTGCAGATATCTGAATTATGCCTTCATCTTCGAGATTCTTATAAGATTCCGGCAAATTGTCAAAATATATGATAACACATGTACCAGCCTTTAATTTATTCCAAATATTAGAATAAGTGAGCCTGATACCGGTTTCCCACTTTCCATTCTGTGCTTCTCTTATGTAGTATCCTCGCAAATCAGTATAGTCAGCAGTTACTAATAATTCTACCCAAGCAGATTCATTATTGAATGAAGCTTTGTATTCGTTGATAACAAACTCTTGAGAGGAAGATATATTCAAGCAAAAAATAGACAACAATAAAATCATGTACCAATATTTCATAAGCATCCTGCTATATATTTTTCTAACATTATATCTCTATATCATTATAATCATTTTTTTCAAGAAAATAAACTGATATTTTGATATAAAGAATAATATAGATAGTTTTTATTGCTTTATTATTATCTGTATTGTAATCATTTTATATGTTTATATTGCAAAAAAAAGCAAGTAGAATATTAACTACTTGCTTTATAAATCAATTACAGATAGAGGATATTATTTATATTCTTTGATTTCCTGCTCGCCGTTAAGCGCATAAAATACACCTTCTGTCAAAGCAAGCATTTCATCTTCACCCGGATATCTTTTCACAGGAGCAATGAAGCTCACTCTTTCTTCTATCCATTGACAAAATTCTTTAGCATAAGCGATACCGCCTGTTATCAAAATTGCATCAACGTTGCCTTTCAACACAGCACCACATTGACCAACTTCTTTTGCTACCTGATAAGCCATAGCTTTAAATATTTCAGAATATTTCGTGTCACCTTCAGCATGTTTATCTTCTACAACTCGAGCGTCGTTTGTTCCAAGATAAGCCACAAATCCGCCTTTGCCGGTAATCATCTTTTTAACTTCGTGAAGCTGGTATTTACCTGAAAAACAAAGTTTAGTCAACTGACCTGCAGGCAAACCGCCGGATCTTTCCGGTGAAAAAGGTCCGTCTCCGTCAAGTCCGTTATTCACATCTATTACTCTGCCTTTTTCATGAGCACCGACAGTAATACCGCCACCAAGATGCACTACAATTAAGTTTAAGTTTTCGTATTTAGTATTATTTTCTCTTGCGAATCTTCTTGCTACAGCTTTCTGATTTAGTGCATGAAAAATACTGATACGAGGCACTTCAGGATGACCGGAAAATCTTGCGATATCATCGAGTTCATCAACTACAACTGGATCTACGATGAATGCGTCAACTTTTTTGTCTGATATATTTTCGATTTCGTTTGCAATCTGTCGTGCTAATATACCACCAAGATTAGAAGCATGTTCACCAAGTACTCCGGTTTTCAAATCTGCAAGCATTGTTTCATTTACTTTATAAACTCCACCCGGAATTGGTTTTAAAAGACCTCCTCTTCCTACTACATAATCTATATCTTCAAGTTTATAACCTTGTTCTTTTAAAGATGTTATGATTATTTTTTTTCTGAATTCATATTGCTCAAAAATAGAAGAATAGTTTGCCAATTCTTCTACGCTATGCCGCAAAGTTTTGGTAAAAACCTCATTTATATCTTCAAAAAGAGCAATTTTAGTAGAAGTCGATCCGGGATTGATAGAAAATATCTTCATTACAATAATTCTCCGTTTATATTAATATGAAGCTGCAAGAGCTATTGACATCAATTTGCTTCTGTCAGAATCAGCCCTTGAAGTTAGAACTATAGGAGCAGACGCACCCAAAATTACAGCAGCTACAGAAGCACCTGCCATATAAGTAAAGCATTTGTACAATACATTGCCTACTTCAATATTTGGAGCAAAAAGTAAATCAGCATCGCCTGCAACATCACTTACAATGCCTTTGTGTTCGGAAGCTTCTTTTGATACAGCATTGTCAAATGCTAAAGGTCCATCAATAATACAACCTTTAATCTGTCCTCTTTTATTCATCTGAGTCAACGCAGCAGCATCTATCGTAGATGGCATTTTAGGATTGACTACCTCTACAGCACCTAAACATGCTACCTTAGGAGTTGGTACCCCTAATCTATGGTACATATCAATTGCATTATTTATGATACCAACTTTTTCCTGTAAAGTTGGTTCGATGTTTTGAGCAGCATCAGTCAATCCGATTACTTTATGATAGTTCGGGGATTCAAAAAATCCGATATGGCTTAACAAAGCACCGCTTCTTAATCCAATTTCTTTATCTAAAATTGCTTTTAAAAAATCTGCTGTTGCGATTAAGCCTTTCATAAGGATTTGAGCTTGACCGTCTCTAACCAATTTTACTGCTATCTTAGCAGTATTTCTTACATTTTCTTCGTGAATGATTTCTACATCAGTCAAATCAAAACCGATTTTGTCAGCGATTGCTTTTATGTCAGCTTCGTTACCAACTAAAATAGGTTCCACGATTCCTTGTTTTTTAGCTTCTGCAACAGCTTGTAAAACCGGTTCGTCTGCTGCTGCTGTAACAGCAATCTTCTTTTTTGGCTTAGAAGCCGCAATTTCAATAAACGAATTTAGAGATTTTAATTCCATGTTTTGTAAGTCAGTATATGAATAATATATCTATATCTATTTCTTTTTACACAAATATAGCAAAATCTATGTAACTCCAATAGTAAAAGGTAATTATTAAAACAAAAAAAGCGGGAAATCATAACGAAACCCCGCTTTATTGTTAGATATATACCTAAGCCATCAGAGAGCAAATTGCTGCAACATTTATCATGTCGTCAGTGCTGCAACCTCTTGATAAGTCACAATATGGCTTCTTTAAGCCTTGAACGATTGGACCTACTGCTTCAGCACCAGCCAAACGTTGCGTTAGCTTGTAACCTATATTTCCGGCATTCAGATCAGGGAATATCAAAACATTTGCATTACCTGCAACTTTTGAACCCGGGAATTTCTTTTCGCCTATTGCCGGTACTAATGCTGCATCTAACTGCATTTCACCGTCAGCAGGAATATGTGGTGCTTTTTCTTTAACTATTTTTGTAGCTTCCTGTACTTTCTCAACCAACTCATGAGCAGCACTACCATTTGTAGAAAATGATAACATAGCTACTCGTGGAGCTTCACCAGTGATTGCCTGAAAATTAGTGGCAGAACTGATAGCAATATCAGCTAACTGTTTGTAATCAGGATTAGGATTGACAGCACAGTCACCAAAACAAAGCATTTTATCAGGGAAAGTCATAATAAAAAAGCTACTTACAACAGAAATACCTTCTGCAACTCCAACTGTATGTATCGCTGAACGCATTACATCACCAGTTGAAGATACGTTGCCTGCAACACATACATCAATTTTTCCGGTTTCTAATAGTAAACCACCGAAATACAAAGGGTCTTTGACTGCATCTGTTGCTTTTTCGATTGTCATACCTTTGTTTTTTCTTTTTTCGAAAAGTAAATCTGCAAATTCTGATACTAATTCAGATTCTTTAGGATTAACTAACTCGATTCCGTTCAAATCTATATTATTTTTTTCTGCAATTGCTTCAATTTCAGAAATATTACCTAATAACATAGGACGAGCAATTTTTTCTTTCAATAGAAAAGCTGATGCCTCTATGGATCTTATGTCGCTTCCATCAGGGAACACGACTTTTGCATTTTTAGATTTCGCTTTTGTGCGAACATCTGTAATAAATGGGTTAGTTGCCATTATTTGCTCCTATGAATTAGTGTAAAGGTGCACCTAATACTACACGGCAAGTATCTCTTGCTAATACAAGTTCTTCGTTAGTAGGGATAACATATACTTCGATAGCACTATCTTTAGTGCTGATTTTCATTTCTTTTCCACCAACTGCTTGTTTATTAAGTTTAGGATCGATTTTGATACCTAAGTTTTCTAAACCTGCACATATTGCAGCTCTCGAATCAGGAGCATTTTCACCAATACCAGCAGAGAAACAAATAGCGTCGCATCCGTTCAATTCTGCCATATAGGCACCAATATATTTCTTAACTCTATGAGCAAACATATCCAAAGCTAATTTTGCTCTTCTGTCATTGTGTTCTTCCACTTCAATTTCCAGATCTCTCATATCATTTGATAAGCCGGAAATACCAAGTACACCAGAACGTTTGTTCAAGATTGATAATACTTCTTCTAAAGAAATACCTTCTTTATGAGCTATAAAATCAATAATACCCGGATCAATATCACCTGAGCGAGTCCCCATAATTAGACCTTCTAATGGAGTAAAGCCCATAGAAGTATCATAAGATTTACCATTTTTAATAGCACAAACTGAAGATCCATTGCCAAGGTGACAAGTGATAATATTTGTATTTTCTCTTGTTTTACCTGTCAATTTTCTATATCCGTATGCAATATATCTGTGAGAAGTACCATGGAAGCCATATTTTCTGATTCCATATCTTCTATATAGCTGATAAGGAATACCATACAAATAATTTACTTCAGGCATTGTTGCATGAAAAGCTGTATCAAATATAGCTACCTGAGGAATATTCATACCAAATACTTCTCGGGCTGCATTGATACCTTTAATGTTTGGTGGATTGTGTAATGGGGCTAAATCAATACAGTCTTCAATAGCTCTGATAACATCATCAGTTACTGCTACAGAACCATTGAATTTTTCACCACCGTGAACAGTTCTGTGACCGATTGCATGTATATCTTCTAAGCCTTTGATTCCGGGGATATTTGTTTCAGGATCTGCCATCCACTGAGTAACATAAAATATTGCAGCTTTATGATCTCTCAAAGGTACTGCATTTTTAATTTTCTTTTCGCCAACTTTAAAAGTTACTACAGATTGGCTCCCGATCCTTTCTACAAGACCTTTTGCTAAAGTTTTGTCTTCACTTTTTTCAATTTTTTCTAAATCAGTTTCAATTATTTGAAACTTCAATGAAGAACTACCGGTATTTAAAACAAGTATATTCATTGAGATAGCCCATGTTTTATTAAAAATATTGTGATGTATTGCTTTCTATTTTGCTTATTTGTTTTCTTTGCTTTGATACAAATATAGTGAGATTTACCATATTTTGCTAATTAGCTAAGGATTTTACAAATATTTATTTTTTTTGGAAATATTCAATAATTCCGTCTGTCAACCAGTTTGCTATAGCCTGTCTGTTGTTGCTTTCTATTAACCTTACCTGATCTTTCGGGTTTTGAATATTTCCCAACTCAATATATGCTCCTATAGGCTTTGTGTATTTAAGCATATATAGATTTCTTGAACTTACGGATCCGTCGTAACCTCTACCGGGCTGAGCTATCCGATATTTTTCTTCAATCGTGCTAAGCAAAGTGTTTGCAAACATTTTGCCTTCAGTGCTGTTTTGGTCATGGTAAAAGAAAATGTCTATTCGTTTATCAGTTATTCTGGAATCTACATGCAAAACAACTATATACTGCTCTTGAAATCCGTTGTTCTGATTTTGTTTATATAAATTATTTACTATCTCTGCTCTTTTACGAAGTCTGGTTACCTGGTCATGCGAAATTGTGTCGCCACCATAGTAAAACTCTTTATTACTGTTATTTAGATATTTGTCATCTCTGATTCCGTCATTTTTGTCTTGAACTATTGTATATACTTTAGCAGAGTTCAGCATCAATTGTCTTGCTAACCTAAGAGTAATATCATAAGCATACTCATCTTCATGAAGCTCGTGCTCGTTTGCAAAACCAATCGCACCCGGATCAGGTCCTCCATGACCTGAAACAACATAAAATATTTTTCCGGAAAGCTCACTACTTATTGGCTCTATGTTCTCATAATTTTTACCAAATAATGGTTCTTTTATTTTGTCAGAAATAACCTCCTGTGCAATATCGTATTCGGGAACCCATAGCTCTAATGTTTTTGTATATTCGCCCGGCTTTATTCCTTTCTTGTAGAGACCTATATTCCAATCCTGAATCGACTTTGCATAATCATAATTGTTATTCCCTATTGTAGTTCTTATGCTTTTGCCATTGTATTTATAAACTTTAATCGGTAATTTGTACTTTTGATTTAGGTATAGCACTTTTTTGGATTTACTTATTTGACCGGAATTCAGATTTAAGAATTTGTCCTCTAACTCAGAAGAATAGTCAAGTCCGTACCGCTCTAAAAAAGTTTTTATCCCATCTCCGGGTTTTGGAGATACCTGTAAATATTCTTGAGAAAACAGAGCTACTGCTGATAAGAGAAAAATTACTAAGTATTTCATAAGCCAATATTTCCGTTGTTGATTGCAAGAATGTATTGCAAATTCTTCTGATGTTGAAAAAAAAGAAGTATTTATTTTGTTAGTCTCTTGTAGAGACTTTATCTTTGTATATTGCAAATTTAAAGAATAACTATGAATATCGTAAATAAAGTAGAAGATTATTTAAAATTTCAGTCCGAAGTATTTGGCGATGAGATTCATATCATTGATATAGAGCCTACTCCTTTGCCTCCTTTTGAAGGCAAAGAACCACATTTTGAGCAAAATGTTATTGAAGATTCGAATCCAAATCCCATCGAAACGCAAGAGGAAAACGATACTGAAATTGAAAATATGACAGTTCAAATTGAAACACAACCAGTAGTTATAGACGAAGTAGAAACAACTATGCCCATTACAAATTCGAATCCTGAAGTTAAATCTTCAATAGCAATAGATTGGAAAGAATCTGAAAGTCTTGAAATTTTAAACAGCAAAATCTCTTCATGTTTGGAGTGTGAATTAGGAAGCACTCGTAACAAATTTGTTTTTGGCGATGGGAATCCTAATGCTGACATCATGGTAATAGGAGAGGCTCCTGGTGCCGATGAAGATGAACAAGGTCTCCCTTTTGTTGGGCGAGCAGGACAGCTACTTACCAAAATGTTAGAAGCAATATATTTCAAGCGTGAAGACATATATATTGCAAATATTTGCAAATGCAGACCTCCGGGGAATAGACGTCCGACTCCGACAGAGGTTGACTCCTGCGAACCTTATCTGAAAAAACAGATTGAGCTTATTAAACCAGTTTTTATTCTATCTTTAGGTTTGACTTCCGTAGATACTCTACTCAAAAAGAAACACAAAATGGGCGATATCCGTGGCAACATTATGGACTATCATGGCATAAATATGCTTGTTACTTACCACCCTGCTGCTCTATTGCGTAACCCGCAATGGAAGAAAGATGCATGGGAAGATTTGAAAAAACTTAGAATTCTTTACGACAAATACTTACTAACTAAAAAATAAATATCACAGAGAAGAATAATATGAAAATTGCAGTCTTATTTGGAGGCATTTCTACCGAAAGAGCTGTTTCGCTTACTGGTGGAAAATCAATAATTGAAGCGTTAAAAGAAAAAGGTCATGAAGTAAGGGGAATAGATCCGATTTACGGAAAAGATTTGGACAAAGGCGAATTGCAACTGCAAGATCCAAGCGTAGCTCCTAATGCTACTGAAATTGGAAATATTTCTGAAAGAAAGTATGTTGAATGTCTTTCTCACGACTATTTCCAGACTGTCGATGTATGTTTTAACCTTTTACATGGTTACTTAGGCGAAGACGGAAAAGTCCAGGCATTGCTCGAATTAAGCAAAATTCCGTACACAGGAAGCGATGCTCTATCAAGTGCTATGGCTATGGATAAAGCCCTTTCTAAGCAAATAATGGCTGCAAATAACATTTTGGTTCCTGAAGGTTTAGTCCTTTCTCCTCAGCATGCTGATGACTTAGATCTTATCAAGCAAATTAGAAACCATTTCGGCAAAAGATTAGTTATCAAACCAAACGATCAAGGTTCCACTATAGGAATAACTTTCGTAAATGATGGCAATTTAGAAGACATAAGCAATGGTATTAGAGAAGCAGCTAAATATTCTGATATCATAATACTTGAAAAATTTATAGAAGGCAGAGAGTTAACTGTCGGTATTGTCGGCAATCAAATTCTACCTGTAATAGAAATTATTCCTGACGGTGGATATTATGACTATGAGCATAAATACACCAAAGGTAAAAGCAATTATGTCTGCCCGGCTGATTTGCCTCAAGACATCGCAGAATTTACTCAAAATATGGCAGAAGCTGCTTATACATCTCTTAAATGTACCGGGTTTGGAAGGGTAGATTTCAGATTAAACGAAGATGGTCAGCCAATAGCGTTAGAAGTTAATACAGTTCCCGGATTTACATCAACCAGTTTAGTTCCAATGGCGGCGAAAGCTCTCGGTATCTCTTTTGCTGACTTATGCGAGCACATTTGCGTTTTAGGCATTAACAAATGGAAAAAATAAAATGAAGAATATACATCTTACCGGTATCGGCAGTGCTTTGGTGGATTTCCAATTCAAGGTCAATGATAGCGATTTAGCGGATTTAGGCTTGAATAAGAGTGAAATGACTCTTGTTGATGCAAATACTCAAGACATTATCCTGAATAAATACGAAGTAGAAAAAGCAAACAAATGCAGTGGAGGTTCTGCTGCCAATACTATTATTGCATTTTCTCAAATGGGTGGTGATGCCGGATATATTACTCGCATCGGCGATGACAATTTAGGTCATTTTTATGCTTCTGAATTCACTGATTTGAGAATCAAACTATCTGCAACTCGTGATGATAAAAATGCAACCGGCACTTGTCTTGTATTTATTACTCCTGATTCTGAAAGGACTATGCAGACTTGTCTTGCTGCCTCCGCATTATTTTCAGAAGACAACTTGGACAAACAGTTAATAGCTGACTCCGAATGGATTTATATCGAAGGATATGCACTATCGCAGGAAAATAGCTTTAACGCAGTTCTTAAAGCAATTGAAATTGCAAAAGAAAATGATACCAAGATTGCAATTACGTTTTCAGATGTATTCATAACTGATATCTTCAGGAATCAACTTGAAAAATGTGTGAGCAATGCTGACTTGATTTTCTGCAATGAAAACGAAGCATTTAGATTCACAAAAACTGATAATTTGAATGATGCAATAAAAATATTATCTAAATTTGTTGCGTCTTTTGTCATTACTTTAGGTGCCAGAGGTGCTATAGCATTCGTTGACGGCAAAGAATATAAAATCAGTCCTTATCCAGTGAATTTAGTAGATACAACCGGTGCTGGCGATATGTTTGCAGCAGGATTTTTATATGGTATGATTGTCTTGAAAGATATTAGAAATGCCGGACACATTGCTTCTGCAGCCTCGGCTGAGATAGTTAGTCAGCTTGGTGCCAGATATAAAGATAATTTGAAAGATATTGTCAAAAGATTAGCGGACTAAAAACACAATGAAATACTTGATCATAATATTTACTTTTTTCATATCATCAAATTTGTTTTCTCAAAGTGGGATGCAATTTGCAGAGTTTGCTCAAAAAATAGAACCTTACTTTGACGAAGCCTTTATTAAAGACATTCAAAATCAGATGCCTCAAGGCGATAGATATGTTGTTTGGGGTTGGGATGTCGGAGATTTTTCCGGAGACGGATATAATGATGTAGCTTTTGCAATCAAATTAGCTTCCGAACGCAAAAAAAAGGTACAGGTTTATCTTTTTGCTGATATAGAAGGTTATATGGTCAAAGTTGGGGAATATCAGTATAATTTCTTTGAGATTCCTTTGGAGATTGGTTTAGTCATAAAAGATGGTGCTTGCTATATCACAAAAAAGAATGAGCAATTCGACTGGCTTATCAAAGGATATAAGTTCGATAATGGCAGTCTAATGCTTTTAGACGAATATCATACCCAACCTAAGGGAAGATTTACACTTGAGAAATATACAAATTATGTTTCTCTCGAAAACACAGTAAAATATTTGAATAGAAGTACTTCAGAAAATGTATTTTTAGCTGATTATCTCACAATCCCTTCTTATCCTCGCGGTAAGCAAATTTATAAAGGCTATAATGATATTGCCCTTTCTCAGAGAATAGATTACGTCCATAAGGGAGCCTATAACTGGGAAGGTGCGGCTGATTGCTCTTTTGATATAAAATCTGCCTATGACGATGACAATTTATATTTTACAATCAATGTCTATGACGACTCAATTGTTCCCAAAAAGTGTGACAGTTGTGAATGCGATTTAGTTGAAATATGGTTTTATGCTGATAAGCAAATGTCAGACCCTAACAAATTTGAGACAGAATCTCCTGATACACTTAATCTTGCATCAATTAAAAATGAAGGGTTGTTTTGTTTTAAAATTTACCCCGGAAATTTTGAAGATATTAAAAGCTATATCAAGTTAAGTACAACAGATGAACTCGCAAATTATCAGAACGTAGGTGTCAAAGAGATAAAATCTGTTTCTTCTCTATTTGATGAAGGTTACACTATCAAGGTAAAGATTCCTTTTATTGTTTTGGGCTATCAAACATTACCTATAAGCGAAGATGACAAGTCTTGTATAAATCTGTCTATTGTAGTACATGATATTGATAACGAATTTAGACCAGAAGAAAAAACAGAAATAGCTACTTCAGCTTTTACTCCGTTTAATCCGTTTACTTACGGATGTTTAAAGATTGTGCCCGGGAATACTTGGTACGGAGACAGTTATAACATCTATAAGGAAGACATACTCAAGTATCTTAACGAGTATGGATTTTAATAAGCAAACTGTTTTTGAAAATACCTACAAAGCAGACATATTGCTCTTATGCAACATGTCTGCTTTTTTCTTTTCCACAATCCTAAACTTTTCTAAGATTATTTTTCATATTCATACGTTACTAACTATCATGACAAATACAAAAAAAAGAAACGACAACACTTGGGTAGAATACTCAACTTTAGGATTTCAGATTGCTATATATATGGTGCTCGGACTATGGGCAGGTTCAGCAATTGATACCGAAGAAAGCAAACCACTTTGGACTATAGTTTTTTTGTTGCTGGGCATTATTCTCGGGATGTACAATTTTTTTAAGACCGTGTTGAAAAAAAATGATAGAAAAAAATAAATTTCTTGTTATATTAGTTTTTACTAAAGCATTAATGGTATTGAGGGGATAATGTCGGTACTTTTGCCAATAATTATAACATTGTTCAACACTTTAGTGGCTTTATGGATTATTGAAAGAAATATTAACTCAGACACTAAAAGATTCAATAAGACTGTTTTTTCTTCTTTAGTTGTCAGATTCTTCTTAGTTCTTATCGTTTTTGCATTAGTATATTACTATGTAGAAATAGATACTTTTATTTTCCCATTGATTTTTTTAATAAGTCAATTTTTGTGCATAATTATCGAAATAATCTATATCAATATTCGTTTTAAGCAAAGATTTAACAACTAATCTATTTGGGCTTTACATGGCGGAACAAGTAACAAACCACGAGATTGAAACAAACGAACACGGTCATGCTGAATCATCAGCTCATACCGAAAAATCACAGGATGTTTTTTCTCAACTTCTTAATGAGAATATTGGCGACCACCACAGTCTGAGTTTTTTTGGTCATGGCCATTTAGATTTGCCAAAAATATTTATTGATAACGGATTCCATTTTTATTGGAACGGCAATCAAATGGAAGAAGCCGGACTTTTTACAGAGCACCATCACCATTATGTGCGTACTTCTGACCATAAAGCCCCGGCTTTGGATTTGTCAATCACTTCTCTAGTTTTTTTCGAGCTGCTTGGTGCAGTATTATTATTTGTTGTTTTCAAAATGGTAGCAGGAAAATATAAGAAAAACCCTGATAAAGCTCCTTCTGGTTTTCAAAACCTTTTAGAGGTAGTTTTTACCTACGTACGCGATGAAATAGTCAGACCTAATTTGCCTAACGACAAAGTAGTAAATAGACTATTACCATATTTCATTTCTTTGTTTTTCTTTATTCTCGTACTCAATCTTTTTGGGTTGATTCCGGGTGGACACGCTGCCACGAGTAATATTGCAGTTACTGCAGCTTTAGCTATCACTGCTTTTATAGTTATTCAAATTACAGCTATAAAAGAATCAGGTATCGGAGCATGGTTTCATCACTTACTTGGTGGTGCTCCTTGGTGGCTCTTCCCTATTATGGTACCAATTGAAATCATTTCAATGTTTGTTAAACCTTTTGCATTGACAGTCCGTCTTTTTGCGAATATGACAGCCGGACACGTTGTTATTTTATCTCTAATTGGTTTAATATTTTTCTTTAAAACAGTGTTTGTAGCTCCGGTTTCGGTAGGTTTTGCATTGTTTATTTACACACTTGAATTGCTAGTTGCGTTCATTCAGGCATATGTGTTTACAATCTTAACTGCTGTGTTCGTTGGCTTAGCCATCGGAGATCATTCACATGAGCATGAACATGCAGATGCTCATTAAAAAAATCGAAAGTACTTTAATTTATATTTTGTTTCTTATTATAAACGAGGATCATTAAATGGATGCTTCATCTTTAGCTTATCTTGCAGCAGGCTTGGGTGCCGGCTTTACAGTATTCGGTGCAGGTTTGGGTATTGGTAAATTGGCTTCAGCTGCTTTGGAAGCAAGTGGACGCCAACCGGAAGCTGCCGGCGATTTCAGAACTACAATGATTATCGCTGCCGCTCTTATCGAGGGTGTTGCACTTTTCGCTGCTGTAATTTGTTTCGTATTGACTACAAAATAGTTTTAAGCGGTTATTCCTTATTGGAATAACCGCTATTTTGTATAATTCCTCGTAAAAACAAAATTGACTTGTAACATAAATTAAATAGATAGGTCAGATATGGAAAATCTTGTCTCGGTCAATCCCGGATTGATGATTTGGACGTTGATTATTTTTACAATATTCTTTTTACTTATAGCAAAGTTTGGCGCAAAACCAATTGCCAATGCTTTGCAACAAAGAGAAAAAAATATCAATGATGCTATTGACAATGCCAATACAGCTAACAAAATAGCTCAGGACAATCTCCAAAAAACACAAGAAAAATTGGATAATGCCCAAAAGGAAATGGCTGATATAATCGCAAAAGCCAGAGTTCAGGCTGAAAAACAGCTCCAAAAAGCTTCTGAAGAAGCTGATAAGTTAAAACTTCAAAAAGTAGATGATGCCACTAAAGAAATTGAAAGAAAGAAAGAAGAGGCTATCGCTGAACTAAGAAGAGAAATTGCAGGCTTAGTTGTTGAAGCAACTGAAAGAATCCTTGAAGAAAAAATCGACCCTGCGAAAGATCAAAAACTTATCGAATCTTATATACAAAAACTTCCTAAGAATTAAGGTGCGGATTGTCTTATGACAGAGCAAAAAGTTTCATACAGATACGCTAAAGCTATTATAGATTCTGCTGTTGAAATGAATCAGTTGGAAAGTATTAAAAAAGATTTCTCATACTTCGTAAACATGCTATCGGGTTCCAAAGAACTAAAAAATCTTATTAAGAGCCCAATAGTCCAGGTTTACAAGAAGAAGCGAATTTTTGAAGACCTCTTGAAGGAGAACACTTCTCCCCTGTTTTTAAACTTTGTACTTCTGGTTGCTGAAAAGAGAAGAGAAAATCTTTTATTCGTTATAAACGAAGAATTTATTAAGATTTATAACGAAATGAACGGGATTTTGCCCGTTACAATCACTACAGCTAATTCCATTGATGCAAATTTATCTGATAAAATTACTAAAAAATTGCATGAATGGACAGGTAAATCTATAATACCGGAATTTAAAATTGATAAGTCTATCAAAGCCGGCATCAAGATAAGAATTGACGATTGGGTTTTTGATGCTTCGTTGAAAACAAGATTGCAATCTTTGTATCACGAATTGGCTGACGCTTGATAATTTGAAATTAAATAGTTTATAAGTTATAAAGGTAGTTACTATGACTGATGTTAGACCGGAAGAAATATCTGCGATATTACGCAAGCAGTTATCCGGATTTGATAATGAAGCTGACATCTACGAAGTTGGTACGGTTTTGCAAATCGGTGACGGTGTTGCTCGAATTTATGGACTTAAAGCTGTTATGGCTTCTGAGTTGGTTGAATTTGAAAACGGTGTTGTCGGTATGGTTTTAAACTTAGAAGAAGACAACGTCGGTGTGATGCTCTTTGGCGAGGACAGATTAGTAAAAGAAGGCGACATTTGCAAAAGGACTAAGCGTATTGCTTCAGTTCCTGTTGGAAATGAGCTTTTAGGTCGTGTTGTTAATCCACTCGGTATTCCTATTGATGGAAAAGGTCCCATAGGTATTCCTGAAGACAAATACTATGCAATAGAAAGAAAAGCACCGGGCGTAATTAAAAGACAGCCCGTTACCGAGCCTGTTCAAACAGGTATCAAAGCTATCGACGCACTTATTCCAATCGGAAGAGGTCAGCGCGAATTGATTATTGGTGACAGACAAACAGGTAAAACTGCTGTTGCGATTGACACAATTATAAATCAGAAATTTACTCATTCCGAAGAAGCCAAAGCACTTGGCATCGACCCGGTATTTTGTGTTTATGTAGCAGTTGGTCAAAAGGGATCTACAGTAGCAAACGTTGTTGCTACATTAGAAGAGCATGGAGCTATGGATTATACAATCGTAGTAGCAGCTAATGCATCTGACCCTGCTCCACTTCAATATATTGGTCCTTATGCCGGTGCGTCAATGGGTGAATTCTTCAGAGATAACGGTAAACATGCACTTGTTATCTATGATGATTTGTCTAAACAAGCAGCTGCTTACCGTCAGGTATCATTGTTGCTTAGAAGACCTCCGGGACGTGAAGCATATCCGGGTGATATTTTCTATCTGCACTCAAGATTACTCGAACGTGCTGCTAAAATGTCTGATGAAGAAGGCGGTGGCTCATTAACGGCTTTGCCTGTAATAGAAACACAAGCAGGTGACGTTTCTGCATATATTCCAACTAACGTAATTTCTATTACGGATGGTCAGATATATTTAGAACCTAACTTATTCAACGCAGGCGTACGTCCGGCATTGAATATTGGTATATCTGTATCTCGTGTGGGTGGTGCAGCTCAGATTAAAGCAATGAAAAAAGTAGCAGGCCCACTAAAACTCGAACTTGCAATGTTCAGAGAGCTTGCTGCATTTGCGAAGTTTGGTTCTGATTTGGACAAATCAACCCAACAACAGCTTACACGCGGTGCGGTTTTAACAGAAATATTGAAACAAGGGCAATACACTCCATTGCCTGTTGAAAAACAAATTGCTTTGATTTATACAGCTACAAGTGGTAAATTAGATAACATTAAAGTCGCTCATTTGAAGAGATTTGAAAAAGAATACTTTGAGTATATGGAAAATCAGCATAGCGATATTCTTGATTCCATTATCAAAGAAAGAGTTATCTCTGACGATAACAAAATCAAACTCGACAAAGCTATCGACGAATTTGTAACTAACTTTAAGAAGACTGTTTAAATTATGATAGTTCTAACCGGAGGCGCCGGTTTTATCGGCTCATGTTTTTTGAAAAAACTAAACGACAAGGGTATTTCAGATATCCTTGTCGTTGATAGATTAAGTGACTCTACTAAATGGAAAAACCTTATCGGAAAAGAGTTTGATGATTATATTCATAAAACACTTTTTCGGGAAAATCTAAATAAAGGTTACTATGGTAATAAAATTGAAGCCATAATCCATTTTGGTGCCTGCTCTGCAACTACAGAACCGGATGTAGATTATTTGTTTGACAATAACCTCTCCTACAGTAAAGAGCTTGCAACTTATGCCGTTGAACGAAATTTACCCTTTATATATGCCAGTAGCGCTGCAACCTATGGTGACGGTGCATTAGGCTATACAGATAGTGTTTTCGACGATTTAAAGCCTTTAAATGCTTATGGAATGAGCAAACATCTTTTTGATTTATGGGCAATAAGAAAAGGTATAATTGATAAAATTATCGGGATTAAGTTCTTTAACGTTTTTGGTCCAAACGAATACCATAAGCTTGGTATGACATCTATGGTTTATAAATCTTTCCATCAGGTGAGAGAAACCGCAAAAGTAAAGCTTTTTAGATCTTATAAAGAGGACTATAAAGACGGTGAGCAAAAACGTGATTTCGTTTATATCAAAGACGCTGTAGAAGTGATTTGGAATATGTACGAAAAATACACTGATAAAGGCATTTTCAATCTCGGTACCGGCAAATCAAGATCATGGAATGATTTGGCAGAGTCTGTTTTTATGGCAATGAAAAAGGATATTCATATTGAATATGTAAATATGCCGGACAACTTAATCAATCAATATCAGTATTTCACTGAGGCAGATACAAATAAGCTGATGTCTTCCGATTACGCACACAAATTTTTGACATTAGAAGAAAGTATTGATGACTATGTAAATAATCATCTTGCTTTGGAATTTCCATACTTCTAATAATATCATAAGGAATGCCTAATGGCTACACTAAGAGATATAAAAAGAAGAATTACCGGGGTCAGAAGCACCTCAAAAATTACTTCTGCCATGAAAATGGTTTCTGCAGCCAAACTCAAAAGAGCTCAGAGAGCTATTGAGTCTGCAAGACCATATTTTTTACAGCTCGAAGATATGATGACTAACGTTATTTCGGGTGTAGCAGAAGATTATAAACATGACTTGATACAAACCCGAGATGAAGTTAAACATATTACTGCCATTGTTGTTTCCTCTGATAGAGGACTTTGTGGAAGTTTTAATTCGTCTCTTTACAGATATTCTGAAAACAAGTTACAAGAGATGATTACCGACGAGTACCCTGATGCAAAAGTTGAAGTGATTGCTGTCGGCAAAAAAAGTAGATCATATTTCAATAAATCAAAATTGAATATGACTGCATCTCATGTTGATTTATTCGCAAACTTGCAATTTCCTGTAGTCAAAGAAATTTTGACTTCTACTGTTGATAATTTTATTTCCGGCAAAACAGACAAAGTTATTGTCTTTTATAATGAGTTTATCAATGTTGTAAAACAGGATTCTGCTTACAAAGTTATTTTGCCATTGCAGATTAAGGAATCCGAATCCAAAGGTAGCAATGTTGATTATATTTTTGAACCGGACAAAGAGAGTCTTTTAGACGAACTTATACCGAAACTTATAGATATACAGCTTTGGAGAGCACTTCTCGAATCACATGCAGCCGAACATGCAGCCAGAATGATGGCGATGGACAATGCAACTAACAATGCAAATGATTTGATTAAACATTTGGAACTCGTCTATAATAACGCGAGACAAGCAGCTATTACCACTGAAATGCTTGAAATCGTTTCAGGTGCTGAAGCTCTAAGAAATGTTTAGGAAAGTTTGCACTTAGATATATTTTGAAGGAGTCGGTAGTCTTATCGACTCCTTTTTATTTGCTTAAAAACACGCCACTTTATCGCATTTCGCGATATAGTAACTTTTTTATAGAATAATAATTTACAGCATAAAAGACTCCTCTTTTACTTCCATTTTTGCGTTTTTTTTCGTATTTTAGTATGATTTATTAATCTGTTAAATTCATATAGAATATTAGACTATGTCATTACTTGGAAAAGAGCAAATAGTTCCTACACTGCTCGAACAAGAGATGCAAACATCATATCTGGATTATTCCATGTCGGTGATTGTTTCTCGAGCATTGCCTGATGTCCGCGATGGTTTAAAGCCGGTACATAGGAGGATATTATTTGCAATGCAGGATATGGGGTTAGCGCCAAACAGACCATATAAAAAGTCTGCAAGATTGGTTGGTGAAGTGCTAGGTAAATACCACCCTCATGGTGACTCCTCAGTCTATGAAGCAATGGTTCGCATGGCACAACCTTGGAATATGCGCTATCCACTTGTAGATGGACAGGGTAACTTTGGTTCAATTGACGGTGATTCTCCTGCTGCGATGCGTTATACAGAAACGCGTTTGGCTAAAATTGCACCTCACATGCTCCGAGATATTGAAAAAAATACTGTTGATTTCCGACCAAACTTCGACGAGTCACTGAGAGAACCTGAGGTTTTACCTTCGATTCTTCCGACTCTTTTGTTAAACGGTGCAAGCGGTATCGCAGTGGGTATGGCGACTAACATTCCTCCTCATAACCTTAGAGAAACTGTTAGTGCTATCAATGCAGTAATCTCAAATCCTGAAATCACACTTCCTGAATTAATGAAGCATATACCTGCACCTGATTTCCCGACAGGTGGCTATATCTACGGTTACTCAGGAGTCAAAGATGCTTACGAAACAGGTAGAGGCAGAATTGTAATCAGAGCAAAAGCCGGTATAGAAGAAAACAAAAGCGGCAAAAGCTCTATAATTGTTACTGAAATACCATTTCAGGTAAACAAAGCCAACCTGATAGAGAAAATTGCTGATTTGGTAAGGCATAAAACTATTGAAGATATTTCTGATATCAGAGATGAATCGGATAAAGACGGTCTTAGAATCGTAATTGAGCTTAAACGAGATGCTATTCCAAACGTTGTTTTAAACAATCTATATAAACACTCTCAGCTCCAGGTTACATTTGGTGCCAATATGTTGGCTTTGGTAAAAGGAAGACCTCTTACATTGAGTTTGAGAGAAATTATTGATCATTTTATCGAACATAGAAATGAAGTAGTTGTTCGTAGAACTCAATTTGATTTGGAAGCAGCTCAAAAAAGAGCTCATATTTTAGAAGGCTTGATAATTGCTTTAGATAACATAGATGAAGTAATTTCTATTATCAGAGGTTCTAAAGATACTCCTACTGCTGCGGCAAAATTGCAGGAACGATTCGAGCTTTCTGAAATGCAGACTAAAGCAATTCTTGAAATGAGATTGCAACGTCTTACAGGTTTGGAAAGAGATAAAATTGTTCAGGAGCACAAAGAATTATTACTTACTATCGAAGAGCTTAAAGCAATTTTGGCAAGTAAAGAACTACAGTTAAGTATTATCTCTGATGAACTTACTGAAATAGCTGAACAATTTGGTGATGAAAGAAGAACTCAGATTATTCATGACTCTAAAGAATTTTCTTTAGAAGACATGATTGCTAACGAAGAAATGATTATCACTATTTCCCGTAAAGGCTTTATCAAACGAACTGCTGTCTCTAATTACAGAAGACAAAATAAAGGCGGTAGAGGCTCAAGCGGTGTTTCTACTTATGATGATGACTTTGTAGAACACATATTCCAGGCATCTACGCACCACTATCTTCTGTTCTTTACAGATCAGGGTCGCGTTTTCAAAGTAAAAGTCTATGACTTACCTGAGGGAAGTCGTACTGCTAAAGGCAGATCTATAGCAAATGTAATTGCGAAAAAACCTGACGAAACAGTCGAAGCATATTTGCCAATTCAAGAATTTGATGATACATATAATATCATTTTAGCAACAAGAAATGGTACTATCAAAAAGACTTCTCTTTCTCAGTTTGGTAATATTAGACAAACAGGTATTATTGCTATTACTCTTGCGGATGACGATAAATTAGTATCTGCTCGCCTTACTGACGGCACTATGGATGTAATCCTTGGCACTAAACATGGTTTAGCCTGCAGATTTAGAGAGTCTGACGTTAGACCTATGGGAAGAACTGCTGCGGGCGTGCGTGGAATTGCTTTAAGCAGTGATGATGCAGTTGTTTCTCAAATTGTAATCAAACGCCCTGATCAACAGGTAATCGTAGTATCTGAAAAAGGCTATGGAAAACGTACTAAATACGAAGACTTTAGACTTACAAAACGAGGTGCTAAAGGTGTTATCTCAATGAACGTAACTCCTAAAACCGGAAGTGTAGTAAGATTAGTATCTGCTTCAGATTCTGAAGATTTAGTAGTTATGACTACCAGTGGAGTGTTGATTAGACAGCATGTTGATGGTATTCGTACAATTGGTAGAAACACTCAGGGTGTTAAACTCATCAAACTTGATGAAAACGATGTTATAGCTGATATAACATGCGTTACTCGAGAAGAAGATAAAGATATTGATGATGACAACAACATAGATGATCAAAACATGGATATGGGTGGCGAAGGAGTACAGGAAACTCTTTTATAACCCTTATCTTTAATATTACTAATAATAGAGATGGGAGTAAAATTTCATCTCTATTTTTTTTATTTGGACAGATTTTATATATTGGCACTAATATTATTTTAACTATACTATATAAAATCATGTTGCCAAACAGTTGGACACTACATCAAATCTTAATGCTTACATATATGAAAGTAGGCAATTATAATACTCTAAAAGAAATTGTAGAAAGTACTGATTCGCTCACTACATTTTTAGAAGGGAACATAAAGGGTAGTCTTTTACTCAAAATCCAACAAAAAGAACTTTTTCCGAGTTCAGAAATGGAACTCCGTAACGAATTAGACCGGCAATTAGAATCTGCTCACAGACTTAATGCCGAGATTATTACTTTGTGGGATTCAAAATACCCTGAGCTTTTAAAATACATTCCATACCCTCCTATTGTCTTGTACGTTGCAGGCACTCTGCAAGACGCAGACAAATTATCCATTGGAGTTGTAGGTACCAGACGATGCACTATGTATGGCAAACTAATCACAGAGCAGTTCACTGAGCAATTTATTGATTCCGGTTTGATTATCACAAGCGGCTTAGCTTACGGAATTGACACAATTGCCCATAAAGTAGCAATACGGAAAAAATCGCCCACATACGCAGTAATAGCATCCGGCTTAGACTCTATGACAATGGACTCCCAAAAAAAGATATACAATGAAATTATCGATAGTGGGGGTGCAGTAATATGTGATTATAAGTTTGGAGTAAAAGCTCTACCGGCATTTTTTTTACAAAGAAACAGAATAATTAGTGGCATATCAACTGCTACAATAGTTATAGAATCTGCCATAAAAGGCGGAGCAATGAAAACAGCACGTTTTGCCTTTGATCAACAACGTGATGTTTACGCTGTGCCCGGAAATATCAATTCAGAAAAATCTCAAGGTACAAACTTTCTTATTAAAGAAAGTATTGCCGCACCGGCTCTCTCTCCCACTCAAGTGCTAAAAGAAATAGGAATTGTAGATGTCAAAGATGACAGCAAACAGGCAAAAATTGAATTTTCGGACGCAGAAGAAAAAATAATCTACGATTGCTTATCTCATGAGCCATTACATATCGACTTGATTTCTGAGCAGACAGGACTTGATATTTCGCAACTTTTAGTTAAATTGTTAAACTTAGAATTCCAAAATAAAGTAAAACAATTACCAGGTAAACACTATATTCGGACTTTATAGAAATGAAAAACATGAAAGAAAGATACACTCAATTTGTGCAGCTTGTTGAAGACAGACTCCATAACTTAGTCAAAGATAAAGAACCAAAAGTACTTTACGAACCATTCCACTATCTGATCACCGGAGGCGGTAAACGCATCAGACCTGTTTTATCTATGCTTGCTTGTGGTGCTGTATCGGGTAAACCTGAGTTAGCATTAGATTGTGGTGTTGCTATAGAAGTAATGCACAATTTTACTCTTGCACATGATGATATTATGGATAGATCACCTATGAGACGTGGCAGGGAAACTGTACACGTCAAATGGAACGACGCTACTGCTATTCTTACCGGTGATGTAATGATGGGCTGGGGATATAGATTATTACCAAATTCCACTGAAAGCTCAAATTCTGATAAAATATTAGCATCTTATACCAGAGCTTTAATTGATGTTTGCGAAGGGCAGGCATTTGATGTTGAATTTAACGAAAATCAAAACACAACAGTAGATGACTACTTCCAAATGATAGAATTGAAAACTTCAAGGCTTTTGGAATGCTCTGCTGAAATGGGTGCCTACGTTGGCGGTGCTTCTGAAGAAGAAGTCAAAGCTCTTAATCTTTATGCAAAATATCTGGGCTATGCTTTTCAACTTCAAGACGATTTATTGGATATTGTA
This sequence comes from Kapaibacterium sp. (SeqCode), assembly GCA_963664875.1. GTDB lineage: Bacteria > Bacteroidota > Ignavibacteria > Kapaibacteriales > UBA2268 > JBFHIJ01. The sequence goes on from OY761611.1 coordinate 613,876, forward strand.
GCAGATGAAGCAGAATTTGGCAAGACTGTAGGACTTGACATACAGGAAGGCAAGAAAACATATATGATATTATATGCCAAAGAGCACACTCTAACGCATTTTGACAGAGAACTACTTGATAAATTTTTTGCTCAAAACGGACTCCCTAAAGAATACGTGAATGATATGAAATATCTGTTAGAAAGGACAGGTGCTATTGAGTCTGCAGAAGTGCAAATTAACTCATTTTTTAACAAAGCCAAAGAAGAATTAAACAAGCTAAATCCTTCTGAATACAGAGATATGCTTGATTGGCTCATAGATTCTCTACACTCCCGAAAAAAATAAGTTAATACTCTAAATACTTTTAGCTCTGAAACGTTATGTTTACAGAGCTTTTTTTATTAGGTAAATCTAACAAATAGATATTCTACTTAACACAAAAAATATTTAGTTTACTAATTTTATGATTAGATTCCACTAAATATATTATATTTGCAATCTAAATTTTGATTTTATTTTTATATCACACTGGTGGGAAATGAAAACCTTAGAAAACAAAACCATAATCGATCCTAAATTGGAATATTTAGGCCTAAGGAATCTTAAAAAAGTACATTGGAACAACACTACTGCAACTCTTTATGAGCATGCAATCGAAAATAAAGAAGCTGCGATTTCTCATTTGGGACCTCTCGTAGTTTCAACAGGGAAAATTACAGGTCGTTCTCCTAACGACAAATTCATTGTAAAGGACGAAACTACTGAAAATACTATTGATTGGGGCAATGTAAACAGACCATTTGAAGAAGATAAATTCGAGCAAATGTTTGAAAGGGTAAAAGCTTTCCTACAAACAAGAGAAATCTATGTTCAGGATGCTTTTGCAGGTGCTGACGAAAGTGTAGCTGTGCCTGTTAGAATTATAACTCAGTATGCTTGGCAATCTTTATTTGCAAGAAATATGTTTGTTCGCATCAGAGAGCAAGAAAAGTTAGATAACTTCACTCCTGAATTTACTGTTATTGACGTTCCTGACTTTTTAGGTTGCCCTACAGTTGACGGCATCAATTCTGAGACTTTCATTTTAGTAAACTTCAAAAAAAGAGTTATCTTGATTGGTGGTACTCACTACGCCGGCGAAATCAAAAAATCAATTTTCTCTATTCTCAATTACCTTTATCCTCAAAATGGCATTCTCGGAATGCACTGCTCTGCAAACAGAGGTAAAGATGGCGATACTGCTTTGCTTTTTGGTTTATCCGGTACAGGTAAAACTACTCTATCAGCGGATCCAAATCGTGCACTTATCGGCGATGACGAACACGGCTGGGACGATAAAGGTATCTTCAACTTTGAAGGCGGCTGCTATGCAAAAGTAATCAATCTTTCTCGCGAAGCAGAACCTGAAATTTGGAGCACAACCCGCAGATTTGGTACTATCTTAGAAAATGTTGTAATGGACGAACACATCAGAAGAGTTGACTTAGATGACGCTACTCTTACTGAAAACACCCGTGCATCATACCCAATTACTCATTTGGACAACATCGTACCTGAAAGTGCAGGTGGACATCCTAAAAACATCATATTCCTTACAGCAGATGCTTTTGGTGTTTTACCGCCAATATCAAAACTTTCTGCGGAACAGGCAATGTACCAATTCCTATTAGGATATACAGCTAAAGTTGCAGGGACTGAAAAAGGTATTACAGAACCACAAGCTACTTTCTCTACGTGCTTTGGTGCTCCATTTATGCCATTGCACCCAAGTAAGTATGCTGAGATGTTAGGCGAAAAAATTGCCAAACATAATGTTAAATGCTGGTTAGTCAATACAGGCTGGACAGGTGGACCTTACGGAGTAGGTAATAGGATATCTATCAAATATACTCGTGCATTACTCAATGCTGCCTTAGAAGGCAAATTGGATAATGTTGAGTACAGAATAGATCCAATCTTCAATTTATCAGTTCCAACTGTATGCGAAGGTGTGCCTTCTGAAATTTTGGATCCTAAAAATACTTGGGAAGATAAAGCAGCTTATGATAATACTGCGAAATCTACTGCAAAGAAATTTGTTGAAAACTTCAAAAAATACGAAGCTTATGTAACTGAAGATGTTATCAAATCAGGTCCTCAGGCTTAAGTATATTTAAAGTGTTAAATTCTAAAATATAGGTCGGCATTTTGCTGACCTTTTTTTATTTTGTATTGAATTATTAAAAGGATTATTTCAATGCAAAATATATTTCACAACAAAGCATTTGACCTCAATAATATTTTTATCAATTTTAGAAATTATTTGAATGAATGGGTAAATGCCGAAAATAATGACAGAAGAATTTTAGTTGTGCCGACTGCCAAGTATGCACGTCATCTTAGGCAATCCTATATCAGAAATTATTATAAGAAACATAATGCCCCTTGTTCGACTGTCAATATTATCAATTTTGACAATTTTATCAAACTCCTCTACGAAAGAATTGATACTACTGCAGAAAAAATCATAATTTCTGAATCTTATAGATTTTTACTTTTTGAAAGAGCAATTAAGCAGTCAAACAGTAAATATTTTAAACAACATAATGGCAATGTCAAACTCTCAGTCGCTAAAAAGGTAGATTCTCTTATATCAGGTCTAAAAAAGAAGGGTATCAGTCCCGAACAAATACAAAAAGATTTAACTACCCCTGACCTTTCAGGGGGAGAAATCAATAATCTAAATAAATACAGAGATATTTACGAAATTTACAACAACTACCAAAAACTACTTGGCGAAAACTTGTTAGATGAAGTTGATATCCTCAAATTTATTATCAATTCTGTTGAAACTTCGGATAGCTCACTTGATATTTTTGATCCTTTAGATTTTAAGATAAAATCTGACAACAGATTAGATAAATACCTTGGAGACATAGAAGAAATCGTATTCTATGGTTTTTCTGATTTCACAATACCTGAGCTTAGATTGCTCTCTTTATTTTCTCAATCAAATAACACTCAAATTGCCCTGTATTTAGAAAATATAGAAACAGAAAGCTATGATGCCAATACAAATTTATCAACACGCTTATTACAACTTGGATTTATAAGGTATGCTCAGTCAGATCTTTTTGAAGAAGACCCTTTGAATAAACACCTAAAATCAAATCTATTTCAAAAGCACAAGTCTAAACATCTAGTTGACACAAGTGCAATCCCTTTTTATCTGCATCCAACAGAAAATTCAGAAAATGAGATTGAAGATGTTAGCAAGTTTGTCAGTTATCTTATTCGAGTTGAAAATATTAAGCCACAAGATATTGCTGTTGTCCATAGAGAAGCTGGCACTAATACAAAATACTTCAGGGATAGTTTCGCACGTTACCGAATCCCTTTGAATATTACAGATAGACAAGATTTGCAAACATCAACCATTGTTACAACTCTAATCAATATATATGAAACAGTTTTGTACGGTTACAAACTAAAAAATCTCGAAAAAGTCTTTGCTTCGTACTATATGCAAAATTTGGATATAGATTTCTCTATCATCAGAAAATATGCAAATAGACTAAAAATATCCGGTGGGAATGATAGAGGAAAAATTGAAGGTTGGTTCAAACGTTTTGAAAGTTACTTATCATTTTTGAATCAAAAGATTCAGGATGATACCTTTTTTGTTGATGATTTAGAAAAGATGAGTTATGCAAATGAAGTAGAAGAAATCAAGAAATCAATTGCTGCACTTTCTCAAATTCAAGATTTATTTCCTAATCTTCCCAAAAAAATGACCATTGCAGATTTTGTAAATAAACTGCTTGAAACAACTGAATTGGTAAATTTTGAGAATAGAATACTCGAAGACAATAAAAAAATTCAGAGCTCGAAATTCGAAACTAAGCATCTAAAAGAGTCAATTCAGGACAGCATTGAGAAAGACGGAAAAGCGTATAACGCTCTGCTGATACTACTGAATGAATTATCATCTATAAATTATGACAATACTGAATTTTACGATACCCTTGAATTGCTTGATATGTTTAGAATTCTTTGTTCTGGTACTAAGTATCAGATTAGAGAAAAGGAACAATATGGAGTAACATTGACTTCAATCGAACAAACAAGAGGGCTTCCATATAAGTATGTAATCATGTGCAGTGCCTGCGAAGGGAAATTTCCACTTGCATTCAAAACCAATAAACTGTTGGGCAAAGACTTGCCGGAATCATCTAAACAACATATACGAGAAGAAAGAAATTTGCTCTACTCATTACTTACAGGCAATCTATCAGATGGTTTTAGTAAAGGCAGGAAAGTTGTAATCTCCTATGCAGCGAAAGATGAAAATAATGAGTTTTCAAGAACTCATTTTATCGATGAATTGCTAAATGCAATACCTATTGATGATGAGACTTCTATATTGCTTACCAAGTATTATGATTTTGCTGACCACGTTCCTAAATTTGGTAAAGATTCGAAATACCACTACGTTGCAAAAGAGGAAGTTTATATTGATTTCGAGAATGATTTAGATTACGCAAAAAGATTTAGTAAGCCTTTTGCACCTACTCAGTTCGAAAGATATACTGATTGTCCATTCAGATTTATGTTGACATCGGTACTAATGATTCCGGATAATCAAAGTGAAGATCTGATGCTCACACCTTTGGAAAAAGGATCTTTGCTACATAAGATATTATATAAATTTTATGACAATCTGAAAACCCTTGGAATTGGAATAGAAAATGTAGCTCAGAAGAAAGACGGACAAATGCTTAAAGGTATAAGGTTATTAAGAGCAAAAGAAACATTTTATAGTGAGTTACTAAACACGATTGCGAACGAGGAAATCGAAAAATATACCTATGACCATCCCCTCTTTATGGTAGAACACGGAAAAATATTCGGCACAGGCGAAGGAGATGGAATGTTAGATTTGTGGCTTTCTAACGAGATAAAACTCTACGAAACCTATCAAGACAGATTCTCTGTATTTTTCGAGTTACCTTTTGGGGAGCCAAACAATACTCCAGTCGCTCTTAACGAAAGCGTTTATATCAGAGGAAAGATTGATAGAATCGAAATTGATAAACATCACAATGGTTTTGTAGTTGCAGACTATAAAACTAAAGCTAAAAATCAGAATAATGACAGTATCGAATCATTCACAAGGTTTCAAATGCCTTTGTATTCTTATGCAATATCCATCATTTTTGAAGGGCTATTGGATTCAAAACTTCAACACTTATTTGGTGTCTATTATTCCCTCACACCGGAAGATCAATGGACAAAATACAATTTATACTCACAAGAGACATACAAAGCCTATTTCAACTCCAGAGCGAACCATCGAGAAACTAAGACGCAGGAAGAACTTATTGAAAGAATTGACGGCTATATTCACGAAGCAGTTAACATCGCTAATTTGATTAGGAAAGGCTGCTATCCTATTACACCAAATATTAAACATAGTTACTGTTCTAATTGCAGTTATAAACAGGTTTGCAGAATCTCAAAATTCAAATACATAGAGAAGGAAGATTAAATTTATTCATATTAGCTACAACTAAACATAATTTACATTATGATTGTTTGCAAAAACTAATAGATTAATATTTATCATAATATTTTCTGTATATTATGTGTTGTTGTACTCTATCATATTGATATATATCAAGATAGACACTCTATTAATATCTTTAATCATGCTATTAATCAAATTTAATAGCATTTATGCACTGATTTGGATTAGTTTTGTCGCATAACACGCACACACATCAAAGTTATAAAAGAAAACAAATAAACATTTATTCTGGATTTCGGGAAGTTATTATGGGAAACATACTTCAAACGTACGAGAATCTAAAGAATAAGCTAGATCATGCATCAACAGATGTTGCTTCGCATGGCAAAATAGTTATTCAGGTAGGTTCCGCAACTTGTGAAAATGCAGCAGGAGCTCAAGTAGTTCGTTCTGAATTCGAAAAGCTTATCAAAGCAGCAAGCCGACAAGATATCATCATTAAACAAACCGGTTGTACCGGTAGATGCTCAGAAGAGCCTATTGTTGGTGTATTTATGCCAAATCAAATTGGTGTCAAATACGCACATGTTACTGTTGATAAAGTAGCTGAAATATTCCAGGAGCATATTTTAGGCAAAAAACCTGTCGCAAAACTTATGCTTGACAAAAAAACTGATGTGCTATACGACCACGTTGTTACTCTATGTGGTTCTTCTCATTGCAGAAATAAGTTTTATGAAAGCTGGAACGCTACTTTTCAAAAGATTCTTTCTGAAAAAAATATTTCAGAAAGAGAAGTTAAAGTTATTTCCGGTGGTTGCATCGGTATGTGCCAACACGAAGACCATGACGAACATGGTGTGATGATGGTATATCCTGAAAATGTAATCTATCGCTTCCTAAACGAAGCTGAATTGGAAGACATTATTGAAACACAATTTGTGAAAAAAGAAATTGCTACAAAACATATAGTCCATACAGACAAAATGGTAGAAGAATACTTCAAGTTTTATGGCGATGTTTCTTTCTTCAATAAACAAACTAGAATAACTTTAAGAAATTGTGGTATAATCGATCCTGAATCTTTGGATGATTACGTTCACGCACAAGGTTTCGAAGCCTTAGCTAAAGTATTGGCTACCGGCAATCCTGAAGGTGTTATAAAAGAAGTAATCGACTCTGGTTTAAGAGGTCGCGGCGGTGGTGGTTTCCCTACCGGTTACAAATGGAATAACACTCGCACTCTAAACCCAACTGATCCAATCAAGTATGTAATCTGTAATGCTGACGAAGGCGATCCGGGTGCATTCATGGACAGAAGTGCATTAGAAGGTGATCCATTCAGCATTATCGAGGGTATGACTATTGGTGCTTATGCTATGGGAGCTTGCAAAGGTTACCTATACATACGTGCTGAGTATCCTCTTGCAATCGAAAGAATTGAAAATGCTATCAAAATTGCTCGCGAAAATAACTTACTTGGCAAAGATATCCTTGGCTCAGGTTATGATTTCGATTTGGAAATTCGCTTAGGAGCGGGAGCATTTGTATGTGGTGAAGAAACTGCTCTAATCCAGTCAATCGAAGGTAAACGCGGCCAACCAATAATGAGACCTCCTTACCCTTCAGAAAAAGGTCTTTGGGGACATCCGACTTCTATTAACAACGTAGAAACTTGGGCAAATATTCCGGCTCTAATGCTATACGGTGCAGATTGGTTCAAACGTATCGGTACAGAAGGCAGTAAAGGCACTAAAGTTTTTGCACTTGCCGGTAAAGTAAACAATACAGGTCTTGTTGAGGTACCAATGGGTACTACTCTTCGCGAGGTGATTTTCGACATAGGTGGCGGTGTACCAAATGGCAAACACTTGAAAGCTGTACAAACCGGTGGTCCTTCCGGCGGTTGTATCCCTTTCGATAAAATAGATACACCTGTAGATTACGAATCATTGAAGCAAATAGGTTCAATGATGGGTTCAGGTGGTATGATTGTACTTGACGAAACAGACTGTATGGTAAATACAGCTAAATTTTTCCTTGAATTTACAAAAGATGAGTCTTGCGGCAAATGTTTACCTTGCCGTGAAGGTACTTTAAGGATGCTTGAGATTCTTCAAAGAATCACAGATGGGCATGGCGTAATCGAAGACCTTGATAAATTAGAAAGACTCGGAAACATGATTAAGAAAACTTCTCTTTGTGGTTTGGGTCAATCAGCTCCTAATCCGGTGCTTAGTGCGATTAAAAACTTCAGAGAAGAATTTGAAGCTCACATAGTGGACAAACGATGCCCAACTCAAACATGTCAAAAACTTATCAGCTATAATATTATTGCTGATAAATGTACAGGCTGTACTCTTTGTGCTCGTCGCTGTCCGGTTTCTTGTATCTCTGGTGCTAAGAAAATGCCACACACAATCATCCAAGAAGATTGTATCAAGTGCGGTGAATGTTTCAATTCTTGTAAATTCGATGCTATTGAAAAAATCTAACAATTTTCAGGCATAAAAGGAGAAATATTTAAAATGTTAGAAATGAAAAAAGTAAATGCTATAATAGATAATATCCCTGTTACTGTAAACGAGGGTACTACTATAATGGAAGCAGCTGACCAAATTGGTCATCATGTTCCGAGACTTTGCTACCACCCTCATATTTCTACTGAGGGTGCTTGTAGGATTTGCGTTGTTGAAGTTGAAGGTCGCCCAAGTTATATCCCTTCTTGTGCTACACCTTTAACTGAAGGCATGGTAATTAAAACCAACTCTCCTGAATTACATCAAATCAGAAGAGACTTGGTAGAACTTATGTTAAATAACCACCCAAGTTCTTGTTTGACTTGCGAAAGAGACGGTAACTGTGAGTTACAAAACCTTGCATACAAACTTGGTGTGAGAGACAGATTATTCGAAGGTAGCCGCAAACGTTACGAAATAGATAAATCTTCTCCATCTGTGCTTCGCAATCCTGAAAAATGCGTTTTATGCCGTAGATGTATCAGAGTTTGTTCTGAAGTTCAGGGCGTGAACAACCTTAGCCAGCTTTATAGAGGTGTTGACACAGTAGTTGCACCTGCTTTTAATAACAATATGATTGATTCAATCTGTATCAATTGTGGCCAATGTATAAACGTTTGTCCGACAGGTGCATTTTTAGCTAAAGATGACACTGACAGAGTATGGGAAGCTCTCAACGATAAAACTAAACATGTTGTTGTTCAAACTGCACCTGCAATCCGTGCTGCTATCGGCGAAGGCTTTGGAATGCAACAGGGCGTAGCTGCAACAGGTCAAACTGTAACCGCACTAAGAAGATTGGGATTTGATGCGATATTTGATACTAACTTTGCAGCTGATCTAACAATAATGGAAGAGGCTACGGAGTTTTTACACAGATTCCAAAACGGTGGAGCTTTACCTCTTATAACTTCTTGCTCTCCGGGTTGGGTTAAGTTTTTGGAACATTTCTACCCAGAATTTATTCCAAATACTTCTACTTGTCGCTCCCCTATGCAAATGTTGTCTTCGTTGACTAAGTCATTTTATGCTGAAAAAATGGGTATCAATCCTGAAGATATTTATGTAGTAGCTATAATGCCATGTACTGCTAAAAAGTTCGAAGCTATCAGACCTGAGCATGTAACAGAATCAGGCTTGCCATTGACTGACGCAGTATTGACTACACGCGAGCTTATTTGGATGATAAAAGCTTATGGTATCGATTTTGTAAATCTACCGGAATCTGATTTTGACTCCCCTATGGGATACTCTACTGGTGCCGGCGACATTTTCGGTTCAACAGGCGGCGTTATGGAAGCAGCATTGCGTACAGCTTATGAAACTATTACAGGCGAATCAAGCGACGATATAGAATATAAAGAAGTAAGAGCTGTTGAGGGCTTGAGAGAAGCTTCTTTAGACATAAACGGTATTACAGTTAATGTAGCAGTTGCAAATGGTCTAAACAATGCAAAAACTATATTAGAAAAAGTAAAACGCGGCGAAAAAGAATATCATATTATCGAAATCATGGCTTGTCCTGGTGGATGTGTAGCAGGTGGTGGTCAGCCTTTGACTGATGCTGGCAAATACGTATATCCAATGGATCCAATGATGATTAGAAAACGCCAGGAAGCTCTTTACAACATCGATAAAAACAAAGAAATTCGTAAATCTCATGAAAATCCTTATGTTCAAGAGCTTTACAAAAATTATCTGGGTGAAATCGGTGGCGAAAAAGCTCACAAGTTATTACATACTCACTATCACGAAAGAACTCCAAGGGGGATCAAATAATGGAAATCAGCAAAATGCCTATCACTTTAGATAAGGATATTGTAGAATATATTGAAGAAGTAAAACAGTTAGAGCATCCTGAAAGTTATTTGATTTCTGTTTTACATAAAGTGCAAAGTAGATACGGCTATCTACAGCAAATACATATGGAAGAAGTTGCTCACTTATTACAAGTTCCAACAGCTACTGTAAGCGGTGTTGCTACATTTTATCATTTCTTCCGATTGAAACCTAAGGGCAAATACTCAATATCTATCTGCCTTGGTACAGCCTGCTTCGTTAAAGGTGCTAACCTCGTATTAGATGCTTTTAGAAACGAACTTGGTATCGAAATCGGTGAAACAACCAGCGATGGAATGTTCTCTATAGAAGGTACAAGATGTATTGGTGTTTGTGCATTAGCACCTGTAGTTACTATAAATGAAAAAGTTTATAGTCAGGTTACAGCAACTCAGGTAAACGAAATACTACATAAAATAAAAGCTGAAGACAAGTAAATTCGCTTTTACTATTAACTTAAAGGCTGCCTATAATTTTATAAGCAGCCTTTTTTGTTTTTGTTTACAGTTTGCTAAATGAACTAATCCCAGATATCATTATTGTCAGCAAGCATATTTCTTTCTCTGCTAACGTTAGAGTGCTGGAGTTTGTTTTTGTTAGAAGCACCACGTATTTTGAAGTTTGAAACAAGTTCTGTTAGATTTCGAGTCAGACCTGTTAAATCATCAGAAGACTGTGCAATGCTTTCGATGCTCTGAGCTGACTCATTTGTAGCGATAGAAATCGTATTGATGTTTTTAGATATTTCTTCGCTCGTTGCAGCCTGTTCTTCAGAAGAAGCTGCTATCGAGTTAATCATTTGAAGTACGTTTTTGGTACTATTTACAACTTCCTGCAATGCAACCCCTGCATTATCAGCTAAGCTAATACCTTCAGATACTTCTTCATTACCTTTGTGCATTACATGAACTGCTTCAGAAGTCTCAGCCTGTATTCCTTTTATCATTGTTGAAATTTGCTTAGTTGCTTCTGTAGTTCTTTCTGCAAGTTTTCTTACTTCATCAGCCACCACAGCAAAGCCTCTACCCTGCTCACCGGCTCTTGCAGCTTCGATAGCAGCATTAAGGGCAAGCAAGTTAGTCTGGTCTGCAATTTCTTCGATTACGGAAATAATCTCACCAATTTGAGTAGATGACTGCCCCAATCTTTCTATATTTTTAGCAGACTGATTTACAACTTCTGCAATTTCTCTCATCTTGTTAATAGTATTTTCTACAACATGTCCACCTTCTTCTGCAATTTTGCCGTTATTATTCGCGTATTCGGCAGTAGTAGCAGCGTTAGTTGAGTTTTCAGTTATAGTTCTTGCCATTTCTTCCATAGCAGCAGCTACTTCGTCAACCTGACTGCTTTGTTCGTGTGACGCAGCAGAAATTGTATCTGTTGTTTGTGAAATGGAGATGGCAGACTGTGCAACATTATTTGCAGCTTCACTTATTTCATAAACTAAGTTATTTAGAGCCTCAACTAAGCTGTTAATAGAGGATTTCAGTTTAGCATGATCACCTTTGTAGTTCCCCTCCATGGAATGAGTAAAATCACCTTTGGACATCACTTCAAGAATTTGCATTGCTTCATTGATAGGCTTGATTATTGAATCTAAAATTAGATTAATACCTTCTGTAATATTTTTCCAAGTACCCGGATATTTTTCTGTATTTATTCTCGTCGATAGTTTTCCTTCAACTGCAGCATTTGCTGTAAGAGCAATGTCAGAAGTAACGTTATTCATAAACTCAGCAACTTTGTTAATATTTGAAGTAAGTTCTTTGAATCCACCTTTGTAGTCCTTAGTATCAATTAGAGCTAAATCTTTGCCTGAAGCTATATTTGCAAAATAATCCATAGATAAATTAAGAGGTGAAACAAATGATTCTACTACATCATTCAAACCTTTCATCACATTTTGATATTCACCTTCAAACTTATTTATATCTGCCCTAATGTCAAAATTACCTTCTGAAGATTCTTTGGCTACTTTTACAACTTCTGTAGTTAAGCTGATTATAGCTTGAATCATTTTTGTAGCTGCTGGGCTTAATTCGTCATAATCAGATTTCTTAGGCGTATCTTCCAGTACTTTTAGAATTGCAAAATTACCTTCACTAATTTGTTTAAATCCAACAGTTATAGTACCAAATGCTTCTATAATTAAGGCTATTGCCTTGCTTAATCGCATCCAGTCACCTTTGTAATCATCTCTCGGAAGATTCCTAAGGTCATAAACTGCCACTCTTTCTAATAAATCAACAAACTCGGCTATAGGGATAGATGCATTTTCCAACATAGAATTAGCACCTTTGATAATATCCTGCCACCCACCTTCAAATTGGGAATAGCTCGCTCTAATATCCAAATGACCTTCAGCAGCAGCATTTGCAAGAATATCTAATTCCTTCTGTACATTTAATAGATTGTTTCGGAATTTATTGACTCTTTGAGTTGCAATTATTCTCTGACCTTTTAAATCTTCCATTACTAAAGCGAAATTTCCTTTACCGTACTCATCTATCACATCAAGTATTCTTAAAATGCCTGCAATATGATCTTTAACAGTATCATTCATTCCTTTTGCCATTGACCCAAATACACCCATGTATTTTTCTTCTTGCATAAAAACATCAATCTGACCATTAATATGTTGTGAGGACATATGTGTCATGTCTTTGATGAAGAAATTGAGAGTGTCTATCATTGTATTTAAGTTATTCTTAAGCTCGTTAAAATCACCTTGGTAATCATCTTCAATTTTTGGAGGTATGTCTCCTTTTGAGATTCTGTCAACGTATTCTGCACTAACATTTAAAGGATGAATTACTGCATCAAGTGTCTTATTTAGACCTGCAATCATCTCTTTAAATGCACCTTCATATTGCTCTTCTTGAGCACGCCTGTCTAAGTTGCCAAGATTCATTTGGGTACTTAGTTCGTTGACCTCTTTGACTACATTTTCAATATTGTATTTGACCTGATTGACTACATCATTTGCAAGAGCCTGTTTGCCCGGGAATTGTCTCATTAAGACAGAGAAATCACCGTTTGAGTATTTACTCACTACATTCAGTATTTCTTTGATTGCATCAACATAAATTTCAACAGCTTCATTACTTCCCCTTGCCATTTTTGCAAAATCACCATTGAATTTGTTAGGATCTATTTTGCAATCTAAATCACCTTTTTTGTGTTCATCTATAAATACAGCAATGTCATTTATATATAAATTCAAGCTATCGATAAGCTGATTTATATTGTTTTTAATTTCATTGAAGTCGCCTTTGTACTCATCCGCTATTTTTACAGGAATATCCCCTTTTGAAATTCTGTCAACGTACTCAGCTGTAACATTCAAAGGTTTGATGATTTCATTAAGAGTTCCGTTAAAGCCATCTATGATATCAGCAAATTTTCCGGAAAATTTATTAGAATTACCTCGGATATCTAATTTCCCGTTAGATGCAGCATTTGTAAGAACTCCTATTTCATCAGTAAGTGAAACAAGAACTGATTTCATATCAGCAAATGCTCCGGAAAGTTTACCCAATTCATCTTGGTTCGTATTTGAAATCTCGAAAGATACATCACCCAAAGATACTTTTTCTGCAAGACTTACCAACTCTTTTACAGGTTTTGCTACTTGAGAACGAATAATATAACTTAGCACAATAATGATAACAGCAAGTATTATCAATAGAGAAATCAACACTTCCATATTAATTGCTGACATTTGTGCATCTATATCATCTATATAAATCCCGGTACCTACATATAGTCCCCAAGGCTCGAATAAATGCAAATATGTAAGTTTGGGTTGTACTTCATCGAGAGGAGGTTTTTTAAAATAATATTTAATAAAAGCTTCTTCTCCTGCATCGATTTTATCTATACCACTCTGGAGATGATGGAAACCTCTTTCATCTACATAGTCTTTTATTACCTTCCCTTCATTTTGTTTTTTATATCCATGCATCAGCATATGATCTCTATCAAAAATAAAGTAATAATTCACAGAGTCGTATCTAAATGATCTGATTCTTTCGAATGCTCTTGTTCTTGCATCTTCTTCCGAAAGCTCACCACTTTTATATCTCTCGTAGTACTGTTTTATCATCGAAACAGGAGTGGAAACCATATTTTTAAGGAAGTACTCTTTTTCTTTCATCATATTTGCTTCAAGCCCCGGAAGCAAAAGAGCCTCAAAATATATTATTAACAATCCAAGTGATAAAATCACAGGGATAAACACTTTGTAGAAAATAGGCAGATTTTTGTAGCTAAACTTAATCATAACACACCCTAATTTAGTCGAAAGTTTGTATGAATATAAAAGCGAACGTAAACTACTTTTATTGCCAAATATCCAAAAAAACAAAGACTCAGGCAATAACATTCAGCATGAGTCTTTGTTTATCATAATTCTCTAATATTTAAGACGAATAGCTATACTATTTTAGTTCGATTACAATAGGGCAATGATCGGAACCTTTGATATCCGGTTGATGGTATGAATTAATTATTTTATCCTTTAAGCCGGGCGTTATCATATGGTAATCTATTCTCCAGCCAACGTTATTCTCTCTTGCTCCACCTCGATTGCTCCACCAGGTATATTGATCACCTTCCTGATTAAATAGCCTAAAACTATCTATATATCCATGCTCTATCATCCAATCTAATTTTACTCTTTCTTCAGGCAAGAATCCGGAATTCTTTTCATTCTCTTTTGGTCTGGCAAGGTCTATTGGCTTATGTGCTGTGTTATAGTCTCCACAGATAATAAGCTCTTTGCCTTTTTTACGCAATTCTTCAAAATGAGCAAACACTGCGTCGTAAAACTCTAATTTGTAGTCTATTCTATCTTGACCTGAAGTACCATTGGGGAAATAAATATTAAAAAGAACAAAGTCTTCAAACTCAGTAGCAATGATTCTACCCTCTTCATCAAACTTTTCAATTCCTATTTCAGTATAGACATTTATTGGCTCAGTTTTGCTGTAAGTAACAACACCACTGTAACCTTTTTTGCGTCTGCATGAGTGGAAATATCCTTTATATCCCTCAGGATATCGCAAATTTTCTTCTATCTGATCCGGCTCTGATTTAGTTTCCTGGATACAAATAATATCAGGTTGTTCTTGTTCTATGTATTGATGGAGATAGTTTTTCTTATAAGTTTTACCAAATTTTGTTCTGGCATTTTGTCCTATTACGGATCTAATACCGTTAACATTCCAGCTTATTATCTTCATTACTTTTCCTCTAAAATAATGTGTTCTCTATATTTTCTATTAACTCAATACTATCTAAAGAAGTATCTTGGATTCTATCTGATACTCTGTGGGTACTCAATTCATTACTCGGATATGGAGTAAAAATATTTGAATTTAAAATCTCTTCTTTAGTTGATTTTAGCCATTGTTCCGCATTATTAGGATCTAATATCACCGGCATTCTATTGTGGATTTTTTTAATCAAATCATTTGGCTCTGTTGTTAGTATCGTTACAGAATTTATGGTCTTCTCTTCGAAACTTACCGAATCGCAAATGCCTGCAAAAAAGATAGTCTTATCCTTTTTGTGTTTGATAAAATGAGGAATGCGATGTCTGCCGATTTTCTGCCACTCATAAAATCCTGTTGCAGGAATCAAACATCTATTCCTAAAAGCATTTCTGAAACTTGGCTTTTCGTGTGCTGTTTCGCATCGGGCATTGTATAATTTGCTACCAATTGTCAAATCTTTAGACCAATGAGGTATCAGACCCCAAATCATATTTTTCACCTCGTATTTAGAATCGAGGGTACTAATTTCCATTCCCGGTGAAAAATTATAAGAGATTTTTAGGGTATTGTCTCTGTCAATAATTTTTATTTCTTCTACATTGTTATCTATTTTTGGGGCGAAAGCAAATCTACCACACATAAATGCTCCGACTTAATCTCATATTCAAGAAGTTTTCCGACATTTATAACCCCATACTCTATATAGGAGCTAAAATCTTCATAATCCCAACTGTAGGACTTATATGTATCAATTCCAATATGTGTATCCAAGTTGAATTTAGAATGCAGCAGACAAAGTTTACGTATCCCTTGGAACGATTCGAAAGCTGAACTTAATACAACTTTCTTATTCATTACGAGAAGTTGCTCAATCACTCTTTCATAGTTATTAAGTAAAGTAGGTTTTACTACTGCATATTCGAATTCAGTGCATCCCTTTGCTAATATAGATGGTAAAGATTCATCCAGTGCAATTGGAATTATTTGCTCTTTCAATAACTTACATAGTTCATTGAGACTACTTAGCGGATCTTCAAAATATAACAATTGCTTATTTTCAATTACTCTCGCAAAAGAATTTAACTCATCGTAAGTCCATACTCTATTAGCATCAAATATAAATTTTGCATCTTCATAAACATCAGTATTATATTCTTCCCAAAAGCGAATTTCATCGTTAAAATTGCTGCGTCCAAGTTTTATTTTGAAAATTTTATACCCATCTGCATAATGCTTTTGCAGTTGACTATTTACTTCTGACAAAGGACAGTTGATTAGGGCATTTGATTGAATCGATTTTTTCCTTGTCTGGAAAAGTGATGCCTCTATCAATAAAGACTGTAACGCAAACTCCACAGAGGGAAACAACTTAAAAGTATTACTGATTGATTCAATAGTATCACTTAAATCAGAACCAATCTGTTGCTTCACATATTTAATGATGGAAAGCAACTGTAATTGTGCATCATAGAATGATTCGCTGCTAAAGCCCTTTAAAGGAGAACAATCTCCTACTTTTATTCCTTCGTCTGTTTTGACTAATACTAAAAAACCTTTCTTGTGGTTTATTTCAGTATCCAACATTGCGAAAGGTCTTTTAAAAGGTAAAGAATAAAATTTTAAAAATATATCTTCTATCTTACTCATCCTGATGTTCTGCCATAGTAATTATATAGCCGTTTAAATCTTTGAATACAAACTCTTTAGCACCGTAAAAAGTATCAAATGGTTCTTTAATCACGTTTACTTTATCTTTTACTGAATCATAAATATGAAGGATATTCTTAACACTGATATAAAAGCTCAATGTTCCCCCAATTTGGATATCTTTAAATTCCGGCATCTCTTGGACGATACTTTCTCTATTTTGCAACATCAAAGAGACTTCATCTTTTTTAATCAAAGCCCATACCTTCTCACCATCTTCGGGGACAGCCATTAGCTTCTCAAACCCAAACAAAGTTTCATAATATTCAATTGTTTGTTCGACAGATTCTACCATAATATTGGGTACTAAACTTTTAAGCATTTTTTTCTTCCTCATAAAAAGCAACAGAAGCAAAAGTAACAGCTGAAAGTGTTTCAGTTTCATTCCATTGACCATAATTCAAAATTTTGCCTTTTGCGTTATTCAAAGTAAGCATTGTTAGATAAATAGGACTTGTTCCGCAAACTTTCCATTTGTCTTGGTCTTGACTGATTTTACTCAAAAAGTCATCAGATTTGCCCATAGAAATAAACTCAAGTAATTTGCCGTCTTCCTCTCTAACTGTATCCAAATAAAATTCAGCATTATAATCATCGCCAAACTTCCTACCGATATGTGCAAAGTCAACACTTGTAACAATTAGTACCTTCTTCTCAAAAACAGACTCTACATTATTCAGCTTTTCAATAAAGGACATCAATGCAAGATTTGCAGTAGGTTTGCCATTGACTGCTATATAATCATGCAAAGAGCCGGTAACTATAGGAACAAAACTTATATCTCTATCTTGAAACATCTTCTGAAGCAAAACAATTTGGAACTCGACAGAATGTTCTGTCAAATGAGCCATCTCATCTATTTTCGCTATATGCTCGGGAGTATCTTTCAAAAGATATTCAACGATACTTTTATCAGTTTTAGCTTCACCAAAAGGTGTAAGGTAATTTTTATTGCTAAGCATGAAATATGCGTTTGAATATCTATGACAAGTGCCTAACACTATAACAATATCCGGATTTGTTTTTGCAATAGCATGATAAGCAGAAGCATAGACCTTGTGTGCTTCTTTCCCAACTTTGAAGTCAATGTGAGGTACAATGATAGCTTTAGCATTTTGAGGATATCCATCTTCAAACGGAGTACTTAAAAGTGCATCTAATTCTTTATCAAGAATACTTTTATCTTCTGAATAAGAAGAACCGGCACATATTGGGAATCTGACATTGCCGGAATTCAACTCAGCAAAGAACTTTTCTTTATATGTAAAGTAATCTTCCGTTTGGAAAAATCCTCTTCCTATAAGTTCTTCAATTGGTGTTTTGATTGCTTCTATGGGCAAATTTGAATTGATATTTTCCAGAACCCATTTATGCAAATCTTCGAAAGAAATATTCCCATCGATTTGTTGCAAAATAAGAAGTAGAATTTCTCCGAAAACGGCTGGTTCTTTCGCGAAGCCAATTTCGTCGGTAAGAACAATATGTGTAATACCATCGATATTGGTAGTATCGACAGATAAATCTTCTCTGATTGCAGGTATCACATCATTATTTTTCATATTGTTGCTCTAGTTCTTGCAGCTTTGTTAAATATTTATTTTTGATATTATTTACATACAAAATAAAAAAGACGTTTGCAGCAAGCATTGCAATAGCTGCAGCAAGATACCACCACTCACCTATAACAACAAAAGCTGCTACAAATAGAACTATTGAGACTGTGAAAGCAAGAGTTACAATAATCTGAGACTTTTTAATATTTCCTAAGACTCTTTTGGTTACATCATTATCTATCATCTTAAATCCTCAGTTAGTGCTGTTCTTGCATCTGTTTTGTCATCTCTGTATTTAATAATTATCGGAGAAGCAATGGATAAACCGTGTTCTTTTGCAAAAGGAGTATTGATTGCTCTAGTTCCGGGGATAACTACTGCATTTTCGGGTATCTCTAGTGGTTTATCAGGAGTTGATTGTAGTATAGTGCCGTTAACAATATCATAAACTTTTGTAGAAGCAGTCAATATTACGCCGGAGCCAAGCACTGCTCTTTTTTTAAGCATCACACCTTCATACACGCCACAGTTGCCACCTATCATTACCTCGTCTTCTACAATAACCGGTCTCGCACCGGCAGGTTCCAAGACTCCACCAATCTGAGCAGCTGCACTTATGTGTACATTTTTTCCAATTTGGGCGCAAGTTCCTACTAATGCATGAGAATCTACCATAGTACCGGAATCCACATAAGAACCAATGTTTATATACATTGGCGGCATACATATCACTCCCGGAGCAACATAGCAACCTGTTCTTATGGTAGAACCCCCGGGTACAATTCTAATCCCATCTGATAGAGAGATGGGTTTTACAGGAATGGTATCTTTATCAAAAAATTTGAAATTCACATCTTTTGACATATCAGTCATTTGACTATGTTTGAACAACTGAAGGATACCTTTTTTCACCCATTGATTTACTTTCCATATTCCATTCTCTCCGGGTTCGGCTGCACGTATTGAGCCGTTATTTAGCCCTTCGATAAACTCTTTCAGAATTATTGCAATTTCTGTATTTGAGGATATATTGTTATCTAATATTTGAAGAATTTTGCTTTCCATCAATTTACCTTTGTGTGCGTAATTTCAAAATACTATTATACGAAATATTAGTTAATATTTCTATAAACTTTGAATTCTACTCTTCGATTTAAGTCTCTACCCCATTTAGTTGCATTTGAAATAACAGGCTCTTTACTTCCATGTCCTTTATATATCACTCTTTCCGGGTCAATTCCCTTTTGAACAAGTATTTTTTTGGCTTCTATGGCTCTTTCTTCGGAAAGTAATAGATTTTTTTCAATCGAGCCTATGTTATCAGTATGACCTGTAATTTCGACAACGGCTTTATCATCATTTTTGAGATATTCTGCAAGATATTCGAGTTCTTTCATACCTTGGGCATCTATACCTGATTCTGCTGTTTGGAAAAATATATTTCTGATGCAAATAAGAGTGTCGGACATCGGAACTAGTTCAAAAGGAACTTCGATTTCATCATATTTATCTAAATTGTGTAAATCTACTTTTTTATTAGTACGAATGTAGTTCTTTGAAGAGGCATTAAAAGAATAGACCAATCCTCCGGGTAAGGTGTGTGCATATAGACCATTTGAGGCATTACTATGCGATTCTGCTATTTCTTTATCGTCTTCATATTGATTGAAAGTAATATCAGCTCTGAGTGGCACACCGGATTTGTAACAGCTTACTTTACCTTTTACTAAAAGCACAGGTTTTGGTTTGACTTCATTTGGTAAAGATATTTTATGAATGTCCATATCTCCGTTCTTCTCATTTTTTCGGACTATGAAAGCAGATTTGCCTGATGCATCGATTTTGAAATATGCATCCCAATCCTTTGTGTTAATATCCGATCCAAGATTTCTCGGATTAGACCAATTTTGCCATGTATCATCCAATCTACGAGACATAAAAATATCAGCAGAGCCTGATCCTCCAAGCCCATCAGATGAAAAGTACATGGTTTCCCCATCGGAAGCCAAAAATGGTGATATTTCATCTCCAAACGAATTAATAGTTGAACCAAGGTTAAGAGGCTTGGACCAAATACCGGTCTTTTTCAGGAAACTTACGTATATATCTTTTTTGCCTTTTGAGTCATCTCTTTCCACGGTCATGAGAAGAGTTTTGCCGTCATTTGCCAAATAAAAACCTGCAAAACCACTATAATTATAGTAATCTTCAATTATTTGATTAACAGGATAAGACCAACCGCTCTCAGTTTTATAAGAAATAGAAACACCTTCGCGAATTGTTTTATCATTTTGGGTAGGATAGACTGTCCCTAATAATAAAGTATTTCCGTCCGGAGAAACGCTACTAACAAAATTATTCATGGAGTTATTTAAAGGACTGCCGATGTTGATTGGTTGCCCCCAATTTCCACTTTTGTCTTTAATAACATAAAAAATATCATCTGATTTGTTTTCTTTTTCACAGTAGGTCTTGCAGAAATATAAAATATTTCCGTCCGGAGAAATTACCGGATTAAGTTCATTGCATTTGGTGTTAATTACTTCTTCAATGTTATTCGATTTAACTGAATAGAAGGCAACTATCAATAATAATATTGATAAGAGCAACTTTTGCATAAATTATTCCTCAATCATAAAATTAGGTTTTGTCATTTTTAGAAACTGCAAAATTGCGAAATTATTTTGAAATAGCATTAGGCAATACTACCTAATTTTATTAGTCGCTAAAATTTTATCTTAGCTATATTTTTTACTAAATTGTAGTATTCTTTTCAACAATACATTATCAGAGGATAATATGAACCAACTATTTTCTTATATCGATGAAAATAAAGAACGTTATGTAAGCGAGCTTGTTGAGTTTTTAGAAATTCCAAGCATCTCAAGCCTTACAGAGCACAACGAAGATACTTTATCGTGTGCAAACTGGGTCGTTGATCATATCAAATCTATTGGTATTGAAAATGCTCACTTAGTAATGACTCCCGGGCATCCTATTGTATATGCAGAATGGTTAGAAGCAGGTACTGATGCACCTACAATTCTAATATATGGTCATTACGATGTGCAACCTGTAGATCCTTTAGAATTATGGACAAGTCCTCCTTTTGAACCAACTATCAGAGATGGCAAACTCTTCGCACGCGGTTCTTCAGACGATAAAGGTCAGGTTTTTGTGCATTTGAAAGCAATAGAAGCATTATTTAAAACTTACGGTAAATTGCCTGTAAACATTAAACTTATGATAGAAGGTGAAGAAGAAGCTGGTTCAAGCAACCTCGAAACTTTCATAGAAAACAATCAAGAAATGCTTAAATGCGATACTGTTCTTGTTTCTGATACAGAATGGTTCGCAGATGGACTCCCTTCTATTTGTTACTCTCTTCGTGGCATTTCATTTGTCGAAGTTAAAGTAATAGGACCTAACAGGGATTTACACTCAGGTACTTTCGGTGGTGCGGTAGATAATCCAATAAATGTTCTTGCTTGGATGATTTCACAGCTAAAAGACAGATACGGAAGAATTACAATACCCGGCTTTTACGACGACGTAGTTGATTTGACTATTGAAGAACGAGAAGGCTTCAAAGAATTACCGTTTGACTTGGAAGAATACAAAAAAGATTTAGATATAAAAGAGTTACATGGCGAAATAGGTTACACTACTCTTGAAAGAACTTGGGCAAGACCATCTCTAGATTTGAATGGTATCAAAGGCGGCTTTATCGGGGAAGGTGCAAAAACAGTTCTACCTTCGGAAGCATCTGCCAAAATTTCAATGAGGCTTGTAGCTAATCAAACTGCAGATGATATAACTAAAAAAATTCTTGATTACTTGGTCAAACTTGCTCCACCGACTGTAAAAGTTGAAGTTAAAGAACTACACGGCGGCAACCCTGTCCTTGTGCAAAGAGACGGCAAAGCTATTTCAACTGCTATGGAAGCTCTTGAAATGGCTTTTGGTCAAAAGCCTGTCTTTATGCGTGAGGGTGGATCAATTCCAATTGTTGAGAAATTTGAAAGCATACTAAAAGCTCCGACAGTACTTATGGGGTTGGGACTGCCGGGAGACAATATACACTCACCTAATGAAAATTTTGATCTTAAAAACTACATTGGTGGTATAGCTGCTTCGGCAATATTCTTAAAAAACATAGCAGAATAATTTGATAAGAGCCAATTTTTTTAAAGTTGGCTCTTATCTTTTATATTTTATTAAATCCTTTTTTCTTATATTGCATTCATTATTCTAACAATGTTATTTATTGTTGCACTAATTGATAGATTAGCCATGAAAAAGTTCACTCTGTTACTTGTTTTGTTTGTGTTATGTTTCAATACTGAATCAGATGCTCAGTTTTGGAAAAAATTAAAGCAATCTGTTGAAGAAAAGGTTGAAGAGAAAGTCGAAGAAAAAGTAGATGAAAAGATAGATGAGACAATCGACGAAGCTGTTGATGGAAAAGAAGAAGAAACAAGCGGAAAAAAAACTGTAAAAAGCACTACGAACAATGATGAGAGTGCTGACTCAGGCGAAGAAGAGCAAAATACAAGAGGAACACTTAATTGGGCAAAATATGATTTTGTTCCCGGCGATGTTGTAATATTTGAAGATAATCTTCTCGGTGAAGAAAATGGTGAGTTTCCTACAAGATGGGATATTATTGATGGTAATTGCGAAATAGCACAATTCAATGGTGAAAACGTAATTATGTTTCGCGAGTCTTCCGAAATCATTCCGTTTATGAAGGAAAGAAATTCGGACTATTTACCTGACGAATTTACTTTAGAATTTGATTGTTTCTTTGAAGCCGAAGAGTGGAGTCAGCGTTATTATATATATTTCAAAGATAGAAAAAATCAACACCGACTTTCTGATAATCAAATTAACGATTATGCTACAGTGTACTATGGAGAAATAAACTTCCATGACCTATCAGGCAAATACCCTGGAGTAGAACGCACAAACTTAACTAAGAAAGAAACATGGAGACATATTTCGCTGTCGTATAACAAAGGTAACGTTAAAATCTACATGGATGATACCAGACTTGTCAATTTACCAAGATTGGAAGGCAACCCTACCGGTTTTACTATAGGTACTTCACATGATGCAAACAAAGATTTTATTAAAAATGTTAGATTTGCAAAAGGTGCAGTGAAACTTTCTAAAAGAGTAGAAACAGAAGGCAAAATTATCATGCAGGGTATTCGATTTGATGTTAATAAAGCTACGCTCAAAGCCGAATCGATGGGGCCTATAAACAAAATATTTGAAATGATGAAAAATGATTCTTCTATCAACTTCAGTGTTGAAGGACATACTGACTCTGATGGTGACGATGAAGCTAATTTGAAACTATCAGAAGCACGTGCAAAAGCAGTTGTAGATAAATTAGTAGAATTAGGAATAGATGCTTCTCGTTTAAAATACAAAGGTCTCGGAGAAACGATGCCTATAGGCGATAACTCCTCACCTGAAGGAAAAGCCAACAATAGACGTGTGGAATTTATCAAATTCTAATTTGCTTTTGCATATCATACGGATATAACTATTTGAAAAAGGGCTGCTTATTTTGTATAAGTAGCCCTTTTTATATTCGCTAATTCTAAAATAAAGACTTAGAATTTTTTAAATTTATCTTTTTTAACTTTACAAACCGGGCATGTGTCAGGAAGTTCTCCAACATGTGTATAGCCACATATTTCGCAGGTATGAATATCTTCAAAGTCTGCATCGTTTTCTGCATCAACCATCTCTTTAGCTTTTCCGTAAAGTACGGAGTGAGATTTTTCAGCTTCAATTGCCCATCTAATAGCTTTTAAAGCAGCTTTTTCTTCTTGCAACTGTGCAATAGCTTCATAAGCAGGATACATTTCTTCTACTTCGAAATCTTCACCATTGATTCCTTCCTGCAAATTTTCGCTTGTTTTACCAACCATACCTAAAACTTTTGCATGAGCATGAGCATGAACTGTTTCAGCATAAGCAATGGCTTCGAATAAACGAGAAACATTTTTAAAACCTTCTCTTTCTGCTTGCAAAGCGAAAGCCAGATATTTCATGTGAGCTTTGGATTCTCCGCAGAAAGCTTCCTGCAAAGACTTTTCGGTCATCTTTTTCATAATTCACCTGTCATTTTAGTAAAATATTGAGTAGATGACAAATATACTAAATTTTTGCTAAAAGATTGTTTTTCTTCAGTGTGATTAATGTTATCTCAGGATTGACTCCGATTCTGATTGGAGGTCCTGTCATGCCTACTCCACGATTTACATAAAGATATTGCCCTGACTTCTGGTACAAGCCTGCCCATTGCTTATAAACCATTTTTACAGGAGTCAACATTTCTCCAAAAAGCTCCACTCCAATCTGCCCACCATGAGTATGTCCTGCAAGTGTCAGTTCTATTGGAAGTTTTTCTAATATTGCTTTGTCCCAATTTGTAGGATCATGCGAAAGTAAAATAATTGGTTCGTATTCCGGTAATCCTTGCAGAGCTAAATTATAATCTCCAAATTCCTGCCCAAATCCAATATTGTCAATTCCGGCAATATGAAGATTACCATCGCCAAGATTGATTGTATCATTCTCATTTATCAGCAATTTCATACCAGTGTTTTTAAGTTTTTCTACTAAAATTAGGTGCTCTTCTGGAGACATAAAATGATCATGGTTGCCAAGGCATCCATATACTCCGTACTTTGATTTTGTAAGCGAAATCTCTGTTGCAATTTTATCGATTTCGTTTTCTTTCATATTTACAAAATCGCCTGTCATGGCAACTATATCAGGATTAATTGCATTTATTATATGTCTTACTTTTCTAAATGGTGCTGCAGAATAGTAAGAGCCTGCGTGTAAATCAGAGATTTGAACTATTCTAAATCCATCTAACGAAGAAGGCAGATTATCTAACTTTATAGTTACCTCATGAACTTTGAAATCATAAGCAGTACGAAATACACCCCATCCGGAAATGAAAAAAGGAATCCCTGCCATAGTCCAGCTAACATCTTTTAAAAATTTTCTGCGTTTAGTATTATCTATTTCAACTTCTTTTTTCAATATTTTGCGACTTATAAATGATGTAATGTCTTTAAAAAACATAATAGGAACAATAACAATTTTTGGCAATGTCCAAAAACTGATAATCATAAATAGTATAACTGTCCACGATTCTCCGTAGTTAGAATTTATTCGATTCAAATTTATCGCAATCAGTGCTAATATTGAAAATATCGAAAAAGCCAAAGCAGAAATATGCCACCATTTGCTCCATCCTTTATATTCTACGTATTTTTTCCATTTTTTGTAAAAATACACTTCAAACAAAGTGAAGAAAATTAGCATAACAGAGATGATTATCAATACTTTACCCATTGTTTACTCCTTTTGGTTGATGCTCTTTATATCATACGTAAGAATCATACTTTAGTTTAGACAAAAAAAAAGCTACTGTAAAAATAATTACAATAGCTTCCAAATATATATTCTAAATATGTTTAGATATCTAAGAACTGTACGTATTGTGCATTTTCTTCTATAAACGCTCTACGAGGCTCTACCTTATCCCCCATCAAGGTTTGGAAAACACGGGTAGCTTCTGCTGCATCATCGATAGTTACCTGAAGCAAAGTACGGGTAGCAGGGTTCATGGTCGTTTCCCAAAGCTGATCCGGGTTCATCTCACCAAGACCTTTAAATCGAGAAATATGAATACCACCTCTTTTTGCTTGATCCACAATAGAATCATCTATTTCTTCATCTTCAGGATTTTTCTCTACTACTGCAACTTTTGGATCTTCTTTTTTAATTCTGGCGATTATTTGATCACGTTCCGAATCGTTATATGCATAGTATTCCTGTTTTCCTTTTTTCAATTTGTACAAAGGAGGTTGAGCGATATATAAACGTCCTGTAAGTATCAACTCTTTCATGTAATTGAAGAATAGAGTCAGTAAAAGAGTTCTAATATGTGCACCATCGACATCGGCATCCGCCATCAATATGATTTTACCATATCTTGATTTTTCAGCATCCATTTCAGATCCGAATCCGGCACCGACAGCAGTAATTATAGTTTTAATCTCTTCGTTGTCTAAAATTTTGTGAGGACTGGCTTTTTGCACGTTTAGCACTTTACCTCTGAGTGGCAGTATTGCCTGAAATCTTCTGTCTCTACCTTGTTTTGCAGAACCACCCGCAGAATCACCTTCGACCAAATATAATTCGCAATCTTCAGGAGTTTTCATGGAGCAATCAGCAAGTTTGCCGGGCAAAGAACCTGATTCTAAAACATTCTTGCGTCGAACCATCTCTCTTGATTTTTTAGCTGCAATACGTGCTTCAGCTGCAGTAACTGCTTTTTCGATTATTTTCTTAGCAACAGCAGGGCTTGAATCCAAATATTCTTTGAGTCGAATATTGACTATACCACGAACAATACTTTCTACTTCACTATTACCAAGCTTTGTTTTAGTCTGACCTTCAAACTGAGGTTCAGCAACTTTTACAGAAATGATTGCGGTAAGCCCTTCTTTAAAGTCATCGCCTGTAAGCTGAAGTTTTGCTTGTTTTTTACCGTTTAGATTGTCATTGACATACTGATTTAATGTACGAGTAAGGGCAGCTCTAAAACCGGATACGTGTGTACCGCCTTCGATAGTATTGATGTTATTTACATAAGAAAGTAAATTCTCACTATAACCATTATTGTACTGGAAACAAACTTCAACCTGAGTTTCAGTTTCAGAAACACCAATATCGCTACCTTCAAAATATATAGGAGGAACTATAATTGTAGCACCTTCATCTATATATTTGACGAAATCTTTCAATCCGCCTTTATAGAAATACTCTTCGAAGCGATTTTCTCTTTCATCAGCAAGTGTAATTTTGACAGACGGATTTAGAAATGCAAGCTCTCTCAATCTTTCTGATGTTTTCTTAAATTTGAAAAGAGTAGTTGTGAAAATAGAATCGTCCGGGTAGAATCTTGTAGTTGTTCCGGTTTCTTTAGTCTGGCCGATTTCTTCTACAGGAGCTTGAGGAACACCTTTATGATAAATTTGTCTAAATATCTTACCGTCTCTTTTTACGGTAACTTCTGCAGTACTTGACAGTGCATTTACGCACGAAACACCAACCCCGTGCAAACCGCCGGAAACTTTATATGTGTTTTTGTCAAACTTGCCACCTGCATGAAGAGTACACATTACTACTTCGAGTGTAGATATTTTTTTGACAGGGTGCGGCCCGGTAGGAATACCACGCCCGTTATCAGAAACAGAGCAGGAACCATCATTGTGCAAGGTAACTATGATATTATTACAGAAACCTGCAAGAGCTTCATCTATAGAGTTATCGACTACTTCTTGGATCAAATGGTGTAAACCTCTTTCGCTTACATCACCAATATACATCGCGGGGCGTTTACGGACAGCTTCCAATCCCTCAAGAACCTTAATGCTCGATTCGCTGTAACTTACAGTAGATTTGGACTGGACTTCTTTTCCATTTTCAAGAGAATTCATAATAGAGACCGTATCTTTATAGTCAAAATATTACTTTGTATAACTTACAAAAATACACAATTTTTCAACGAATTACAATCTTTTCGACCTCATCAGACTGCAATTCTTCATTGATTTTGATAATTAACTGTTCTGCTCTAAGATTGAGCTCGGTTCTCCATGTACTCGATTTTGTTCTTATCGAGAGTACTCCCTCTTTAAAAGAATCTATTTCAGTTTCTGATGCAATTTTTTCCCCAACAATCTTTTCCCACCTGTTTTTTAATTCAGCTTGTATCCACTGGTCATCCCAGCCCTTTCTCTTTGCCAATTGCTGAATTATATCTTTTAAGCTGTTTGGTTGAAATTTACTACTTAAATCTATCATCTTTCTACCTCTTTTATCGTACCGGAATCAACATGAAAGTAGAAACAATTGTCAGAAGGTTTCACATATTTGTTTATGTAGTCTGCATTAGTTACCGTTATAAAGGTCTGTGCCTTATTTGTACGTATATAGTCTAACACCTTTTCTGACCTTTCTGAGTCCAATTCTGAAAAAATATCATCTAATAGCACAATAGGTGTTTCTTTCTTTACTTCTTTCAAGAAAAAGAACTCTGCAAATTTTAAACTAATCAATAAAGATTTATGTTGCCCCTGAGAAGCATACTGCTTAGATAAACCGTCATTGATAAATATTTTCAGTTCGTCTTTTTGCGGTCCGAACGAACTTGTACCTCTGCGTAATTCTTCATCTATATTATCCAAAAATATTTCGTTATACTTTTGAATAATACTGTCCTTTTCCAGTTGGGTATCAGATAATCCGTAAGGTGAATATTTTAGCTCAACCGACTCTTTACCTGCACTGATTTCTTTATAAACATTACTAAAATAAACTTCAAATTCTTTGATAAAATTGTCTCTTGCAATCACTATTTCAGCACTCGATGATATAAACATATCAGTCAGTATCTGCAGCAAATTCATATCAATTTTAATGTTCTGCTTTCTGTCAGCGAGGATTTTGTTTCTTTGTTTAAGGTATTTTTTGTTTTTTAGCACTGAGTCTATGTATTTTTTTGAGGATTGGGAGAGAATCGTATTTAAAAATTGCCTCCTATCTTCTGGAGCTCCAAAAGTTAGAGTCTTGTAGTCAGGTGACAAAATAACAACCGGCATCTCTCCTATTATATTTTTTGGTAATTGATTATCACCGTAGCTGTTGGAAAATACTTTTTTTTGACCTTTTTGATATTGTACCTTTACAAAATACTCTATCCCCAAAGAATTTTCAGCTTCGCAACGAACAAAAAGAAAATCTTTAAATTTATTGATAAGAGCAGCATCAGGAACAGCAAGAAAACTTTTTGAAAGACTGCACAATGAAATAGCTTCCAGCAAAGAAGTTTTGCCAACGCCATTTAGCCCGTAGATTATATTTAATCCCGGGCTAAAATGTGCTGAAGTTTCTGTATGATTACGTACGTTAGATAATTTCAAAGATTTGATATACATCTTAAGATATTCTAACCGGCATAATCAACATCAATAATTTATCTTCATCAGGAGTTGGTTTAACTAATGCTGGCTTAGTAGGCTCAGAAAATGTAAGTAATACTTGATTGTTATTACTGTCAATATTTTCAGTATGATTAAGAGCATCTTCCAAATACTTATAGTTAAAGCCGAACTCTAATGCTTCACCTTGGAAATCGCAGGCAATAGTTTCAGAAGCATTATTTCCGCTGTCTTCATCTTCACCCATAATTTCAATAGTACTTTCAGTTAGTTTTAGTCTAATCTGTTTCGAATGAGTATTTGTAAAAATAGATACCCTTCTTATTGCAGACAATAATTCTTTTTTATCGACAATTGCCATCAGATTATTGTTTTGCGGAATAACGGATTCATAAGGAGGAAATTTTTCTTCAATAATACGAGTGATCATTACAGAGTTTCCTATCTCAAATCTTACGTGAGTGATTTTTTCATTAGATTCAATCAAAGAAAAAACTGCATCATCATCTATTTTTTTGAGCATTTCTACCGATTTGGCAGGAATAATTACTTCGAAATCTGCAGAGAAAGTAGTATTAACCGGATTGACAACCGCTTTTACTAAACGATAGCTATCAGTAGCAACAGCATTGATTGCATCTTCTTTGAACTGAAACAACACACCTGTCATTGCAGGACGAAATTCGTCAGACGAAACAGCAAATACTGTTTTATTCGCCATAGATTGCAAATCAGAGCGGGCAATAGTTGCGTAACTTGAACTTTCGCTAACTTCTCCTTCTTCAGGATTTAAATTGTTTTCTTGTTTGAAAAGTTCAGGTAAATCCAAATATTCTGTATGGCTTAAACCTTTCATTTCGTAATAGCCTTTAGCTGTTTTGAGATTAATCTCAAAGTTTTCCGGGTCAGAGACAAACTCGATTTCGCCTTCTGTGCCTAAAGCTTTAACAATCTCGTTAAACTTTCTGGCGGGAACAAGGATATCTCCATCTTCGAAACCAATCACATCTATTTTTGTCAGGATAGTAATATCCTGATCAGTTGCTATCATCTTTAAAACATTATCTTTCAAAGAAAAATGTAAATGTTCCAAAACCGGTAAAGTTGATTTGGGAGGTATAGCAGGAAGAGTCTTTTGCAAACCTTTCTGCAACTCGGCAAGTGCTACTGAAAATTTCATATTTTTATCCATCTATGATTGATTATACCAAACAATTTCGTAATTTACTCTTTACGCTTAACGCAATTTACAAAATATCAAGAACTATTTGAATTAATATTCATAAGTAGAACTATGTTAACAAGATACGGATTAGATAACGCAATTCCAATGCTTTTTGTTGGAGTCGCAATAGCATTTTCTTCTATTTATTTTGTTGATGGCATGCTTTCCATACTCCTAAGCCTGCCCGGATTTGCTCTGACAGCCTTTACTCTCTGGTTTTTCAGAGATCCGAAAAGGAATATACCTCCCGAAGTGCTGGAAGACCAATCTATGGTTATTTCACCGGCTGATGGTAAAGTAGTACAAATAATAGATGTTGAAGATAAGTATTATTTAAATAAAAAAGCTAAACAAATTAGTATCTTTTTATCTCCTTTGGACGTACATGTAAATAGGTCTCCCGTTTCCGGAGAAATAGAATATTATGACTACTTCCCGGGAAAATATTTAGTAGCTTATGCTCCGAAGGCGTCAGAAGAAAACGAACATTCAAAAATCGGTGTAAACACACCTTATGGAAAGGTTCTTTTCAAACAAATAGTCGGCATTCTTGCCAGAAGAATTGTGGCTGATGTTAAAGTAGGCGAACAAATCAAGGCAGGTGACCAATTTGGCATGATGAAATTTGGTTCCCGTATGGATATAATTGTCGATTATGATACCAAGTTTTTTGTAGAAGTGGGACAAAGAGTAATAGGTGGTGAAACTATAATTGCCCAGCTCCCTAAAAAGTGATTTTTGTTTTAATGGATACGAATGATTAAATTCCCAATATCAAGAACACAACACAAAAAGAATTATACATGAAATTAAGAATTACCAGATCAATAGTACCTAATTTACTTACACTGGCTAATCTGTTCTCAGGTTTTACAGCAATAGTACATATAGCTGATTTACAGTTCGAAAAAGCTGCGATATTTATTCTAATGGCAGCAATTTTCGACATGTTAGACGGTGCAATGGCAAGGCTGTTTAATTCGGCTAGCGAGTTTGGAGTAGAATTAGATTCTTTATGCGATGCAGTTTCTTTTGGAGTAGCTCCATCCTATATGCTTTATAAAGCACATTTCGAGCAATATGGTGAGGTTGGTATTTTGCTGGCTGCCATACCCGCACTTGCGGGAGTTGTTCGATTGGCAAGGTTCAATGTCAAATTAAACAGCTACGAAGATAAGAAATATTTTTACGGTCTGCCAATACCATCGGGTGCATTGACCATTATTTCCTATCTTATTTTCTTTTATCTCAGCGACAGAGTGCCAACTGATTGGAAACAAATATTGACCCCAATAGTATCATTTGGGGTTGCAACAGCTATGGTTACTATGATTAAATATCATAATATCCCTAAACCTACTAAGCGAAACTTCAAAGAATCACCACTATTGCTTATTGCAATCGGTGTGGCTATTATAGCAGGAATTGTTACTAAGGGTTTGTCCATATTCCCGACAATGGTGATATATGTACTCGGGACGGCGCTCGTTAGGACTGTACTTTGGATCAAAGCACAAACTTCACCTGAAGATGAAATTGAAGAATACGCAGATGATACTGAAAGCGATGAAGGAAATTATAATCTATAAGACCGAGTCAAAAGTTACAGAGAATTTTCTTATTTTTGCATAGACTATAAAAATACAATAGCATAATCAACATTCAAATATAGCAGGTATTGAAATGAAAAAATTTGCTGCAAAGGTAAACATAACTCTTAGATCTGGTATCTTAGATGTGCAAGGCAAAACTGTAGAACACGCTTTACATTCTTTGGATTACAACTCACTTTCCAATATAAGAATTGGTAAATTTGTAGAACTTACAGTTGAAGCAGAAAGTGAAGAAAAAGCATTAGAAACCGTAAATAACGCTTGCAAGCAACTAATTGCAAATCCAATAATTGAAGATCATTTTGTAACTTTAGAAGAAATTAAATAGTTGAGGATAAAAATGAAGTTTGGAGTTGTAATATTTCCGGGTTCTAACTGTGATCACGATGCTTATTATGCTTCTAAGAAAAATGCTGAGCAAGAAGCTACTTTCCTTTGGCACAAAGACACAGAAATTCCTTCTGACATAGATTGCATTATCTTGCCGGGTGGTTTTTCCTATGGCGATTACCTAAGATGCGGAGCTATCTCAAGATTTTCTCCCATAATGAAAGAAGTAGTTAAGTTTGCCGAAAACGGTGGGTATGTAATGGGTATCTGCAATGGTTTTCAAGTACTTACTGAATCTCATTTACTACCGGGTGCTTTACTAAGAAATGAGTCCTTGCACTTTATTTGCAAAGATGTCCATCTAAAAGTTATGAATAATTCTACTGCATTTACGTCTGAGTTGCAGCAGGACGAAATCATCAGAATTCCTATTGCTCATGGCGAAGGAAATTATTTTGCAGACACTGAAACTATCGAAGAATTGGAATCTAATAACCGTGTTATTTTCAGATATTCTGATAAAAA
Organism: Kapaibacterium sp. (SeqCode); assembly: GCA_963664875.1. Taxonomy (GTDB): domain Bacteria; phylum Bacteroidota; class Ignavibacteria; order Kapaibacteriales; family UBA2268; genus JBFHIJ01. Next base: position 646,996 of record OY761611.1, read on the forward strand.
CGGGAATGTAACAAAAGAAGCAAATCCTAATGGTTCGATAAATAACATCGCAGGTATTATAAACGAGAAAGGCAATGTGCTTGGTATGATGCCTCACCCTGAAAGATACAGCGATAGTCAGTTAGGTTGCAATGATGGTCTTGCTATATTCAAATCCTTAGTAAAACATTTTAAATAATTGAATAAGCGAGGTTGATATGCCTTTTGGATTAGGCTTACCCGAATTACTTATTATTGTAGCAGTAATTGCTTTACTTTTTGGTGGCAAAAAAATTCCTGAATTGATGCGTGGGCTTGGCTCGGGTATTAAAGAGTTCAAAGAAGCTGCCAATGAAGGTAAAGATGATCATAAAAAGATTGATAATAAGTAAAAAAGTGTGCTAATATGTTTGATGTTGGCGGTGGAGAATTATTACTTATTGTTTTGGCAATTTTAGTATTGTTTGGTCCAAAAAAACTACCTGAAATTGCCAAAACGATGGGAAAAGGTATGCAAAAAATCAAAGAGGCTCAACAACAGTTTACTGACGAGATAAATAATATCAGTAAAGATGTTAAATCTGCTTCTGATATTGACAACTCTGGTGTTCGTGATCAGAGCTTTGATTCGGAGCCTTCTGTTACTTATGTAAAAGAACCAACACAAAACCTCGATGACGACAATTTTGGAATTGAAGACAAAAAAGAAGAACAATTTGATGTAAATATCAAGCCTGAAGAAATAATAGAAAAACCTAAAAACTTAGAAAACAATACCCAAACAAATGGAAACACACTCGAAAACTAAATTATTAGAAACCTACATCCTACAACCTGAAAACAGAAGTCTAATAATTACTTCCATTTTAGAGGCAATCGAGAATGACAACAATAATGTATTCTCCTATGTCAATCTCGCAATAGAGCCAAAAACTAATCTAAATCTTTCTCACTTGATTGTATCAATCAAAGACAATATCTCTCTGAAAGATATACCACTTACAGCCGGCACAAACATACTCCAATCGATGATAATTCCTTATACTGCCACGGCAATTAAGAAATTGGAAGATGAAGGAATATCAATTATAGGCAAAACAAATCTCGATGAGTTTGCTATTGGTACTTTAGGTGATACTTCAGCAAATGGAATTGTATTGAATCCATTAAACTCCGACTATATGGTTGGTGGCTCTTCCTCAGGTGCTGCAGCCTCTGTAGCTTCAGATTACTGTCATGTAGCCATAGCTTCTGACACTGGTGGCTCAGCCAGAATTCCGGCAGCGATGACGGGAGTATTGGGTTTCAAACCAAGCTATGGCTCGGTATCTCGTTATGGATTGCTATCATTTTCTCCAAGCTATGACCAAATCTCTTTCATTTCTAAAAATATAGACCATATTAAAGAAACTTATCTTACTTGTAGAGGAGAAGATATTGAAGATATGACTTCTGCAAATCATGAAGATGTTTCTTTCAGAGGTCATACGATAGGTGTTTTGAAACTAAAGCCCTCAGCCTCAATATCACAGGAAGTGATTGATAATTACAATTGTTATATAGATTACCTAATGGAATTAGGTTTCATGATAAGCGAAATGGATATTCCGAATTATGAAGAAATAATAGCAGCATATCAGGTGTTAACATCTGCTGAAGCTGCTTCGAATTTATCTCGATTTACAGGCTTGAACTATGGCACAAATCTTGGAGATTTACAGAAAAACAGGTCTTCCTTACTCGGATATATGGTAAAAGACAGAATTATTTTAGGCAATTATGTACTTAATTTTGACGACAGTCAAATGCTATTGAAAGCTGAAACAACCAAACATATTTTGAAAGCAAAGTTTGATAAAATTTTTGCAGAGGTAGATGTTTTAATCACTCCTACAACTCCATTACAACCGCTTATGGTCAACGAAATATCGGACAACTCACATTTTTTTGATTTATTTACCTGCATTGCAAATTTGATTGGGGCTCCTTCGCTGGTTTTCCCTTATGGCAAATATCATACTTCAAATCTACCGATGAGCATCCAAATAATCTCGCCTCGATTCTCTGACCTATGTCTTTTAGATTTCTACAAAGAAATTAAGTATTAGTCTATATAAACCCTTTTAACTCTTTCAGTTAGAGCAGTAGTAATTTCGTAAGGTATTGTATTTATATTGCTTGCAAGTTCGTATATACTTATCTCCTGAGTTTCAGATTTCCCCATTAGTATCACCTCATCACCAATTTTTACAGAATCATTACCTTTGCCAAGATTTACCATAATCTCATCCATGCACACAGTGCCGATTATTGGGTATCTTCTGTCATTAATAATTACACTGCTTTTATTGGTATGAGCTCTGGAATAGCCATCACCATAACCGGTTGAAATTACTGCAATTTTAGTATCTCTGTCAGCAATATATCTGAAAGAATAACCTGTGGTCTCTCCCTCATTCAGATCTCTGACTTCTATTACATGAGATTTTAAAGTCATCACCGGATGCAAATTTACTTTTTCCTGAAGGAATGATTCGCCTTGATAGCCATAAATGAAAATGCCCGGGCGCACCATACTGTGATGAGATTCAGGTAGTTGCAAAATACCGGCACTGTTAGCTATATGTTTGAAATTGAATTTATATCCTGATATTTCAAGTAGTTCCGCAGTTTTATTAAAAGTATCCAATTGCTTTTGACTATAAGTTAAATCCGTAGAATCTGCACTACAAAAATGAGATTGGAGCCCTTCAATATTTATTCCTTTGAGATTGGATATTTTATCCATAAACTCAACAGCAGTTTTTGGATCAATCCCATCTCGATTCATACCGGTATTTAGAAATACATGGACAGTTACAGTTTTATTCTGCAATAAAGCTTTTTCTGATAGCTTTTCGCAAAACTCAACCCGGCTAACCGAGCATTGCAAATCATAATCTAAAATTGTATCGATATCAGATTCGAGAGGTGGCACAATAATATGAATTTTGCTATCGCAACCTGAAAGTCTAATCTTTTTGCCTTCTTCCGCCCAAGCAACGCCTAATACATTTATTCCTAATTCGTTTAGTTTTTTAGATATAGGGATAATTCCATGCCCGTAAGCATTAGATTTTATTATAGGTAGTATTTCAGAATTGCCTACAAGTTTTCTAATAGTCTCAATATTCTGTTGAAAACTATTTAGGTTAATTTCGCAAAAAGTGCCGTTCATAGCTAATTTTCTTCCAGTTTATGCCGATAATAGAAATATTGAAGTGGGAATGCTTCCTCTATGCAATAAACACAATCCCCCGCACAGAGCAAAAGCATTAAGTAAATATAATACTCATACAAAAATATATAAATACTTTGTTCTTTACTAATACAAAATCTTCTAAAGAACTATATGCTAAACAAAAATCAAATACTATATTTATTGACTTTTATTTGCCTGACTATACTTGTAAATAGTTGTGCAAGCGTTGATACTTGTACTGAAGAACGAAAAAACGGGAACCTTGGTTCACTATTTAACTCAGTTGATGACGAATTCTCCCCTTTTATTATTGAGGATATCATGTATTTCACTTCTCAGTCTAAAACCGAACAAGGAAAAGAAGAAGAAATACTCAAGATTGATTTGACAAAAAACTTTAAACCACAGGTAGTAAACGACTTACCACTAAAAGAATTTGAGATAGCTGGTTTGCCTTCGTTTTTCAAAAACAAAGACGGAAATCTCGAAATATTTTTTGCTGCTATGAACACTAATGCTGAAAGAATTAACTCGGATATATATCACTCAGTTTTGAAAAATGGAATCTGGAGCAAACCTGAAAGACTTAGTATCAATACTTTGAATTATGAGTCGCATCCACATATTTCAAAAGATGGAAAAACATTGCTATTTACATCAGATCGGCCCGGCGGTATAGGCGGTCTTGACATTTATGCTGCCGTTAAAAGCGGAGACGATTTCGTTGAAGTTCAAAACTTAGGTGATATTATTAATTCAGATAAAGACGAAAAGTCTCCTTATCTTGATGAAAACGACAACTTACTTTTCGCAAGCAACGGCCATGGAGCTAAGAGTTATGATATATTCAAAGCAATATACGACAACGAAGGCAATATTGATTTAAGACCTCTCCCAAGTCCTATAAACACAGAATACAATGAACTCGGTCCGGCTATCTATAAAGAAGAAATATTTCTTACTTCAGACAGACTCGGCGGCTGTGGCGGTAAAGATATCTATGCTTTTGAATTGTGTGGTCCTGTATTTATGGAAGGTACAGTTTATTGCGAAGACGATAATATTCCAATAGCAGGACAGATATCCATTACAAATATCAATACAAAAGAAAAAAGAACTTTGGAAATTGATGATGACGGCAAAATATTTTTCAAAGCAAAATCAAATATTCCCTATTTATTGGAATACAAAAATGCCTGTAACCCAAATTTGATGATTAAACAATACATTCCGGCACAATGCAATGAAGACAAGACAACTAAAGTGCAGCTAAACTTTAAAATCAATCCTGAGATGCAATATTTTACTTTTGAAGAGTATGATATTCCATTCTTTGTTACTGGCTACTACAAACCAAATACCGGTGAAAACCTTAGCACATTAAAGATGAAGTTTGCGTATAATTTATTGGGAAATGACGATTCTACGAGATATATAGAGAACCCTGAAAGCAAGTATGATAAATATACACTTTTAGTAGAAAAAGCTCTTGATGAGGCTGTATTGTATGTAAAAGAGAGTTTAAATAATCTTGACTCAAAATGTAAAACAGAGAATAGAAAGTTAGAGATTAGAGTAGAAGGTTTTGCAGATCCTCGCCCATTTACAAACAAAGCTGTCTATGCTGACGTTCCGATAACATCTGCCGAATTAGGGATAAACGCATTTCCGGGCAATAAAATGGACAATAAACTGCTTTCTTATCTTAGGGCTTATTTCACAGCAAAATACATAAATGATATGCTTGACAGGCAAAATGTAGATACTTCTAAACTTATTTGGCAAATCGAAGGCAAAGGTGTTGATAAATCAAATGTGGACGATAAGCTGAAAAGAAGAGTAAATATTTCGATAAAGCCTATCAATTCAGATATCAGCATTTCAAAATAATACAAATTGAGCCGAGATTTGCACACATAAGGCATAATCTCGGCTCAATTTTATAAATTATATTAGATTCAAAACTTCGAATCAGAATAAAACTATTTCCCAAGTGCTTTCAAAACAGAATTGTAAACTTTATCCTTGAGCTTGTCATAGTCCAAATTAGCAGGATAAATCGGATCGAGAAATTTTACATTTATCTTCTTGAATGGTCTTGGAATTTTAGCACCTTTAGGCATTGCCTTATAGGCACCATCGATTGCAACAGGTATTACCGGAACTCCAAGCTCAGCACTTAATATTGCAAATGTTTTTTTGAAATTCCCTAATTCACCGTCTCGAGAACGTGTCCCTTCAGGGAAAATAATTAAGTTTTTGCCTTTTTTAAGTACTTCAGCCATTTTTTGTAAAGATTGTTTCAAATCTTTGTTTATATCAACGACTATCACATTATTTGTATTTGCAAGAAAACGATTTATTACGTTGTTTACATGCTTCTTTTTGGCGTAAAAGTATGTTTTTTTGAAATGCTTTTGTTTTAAAAACATGCTTACAAATAGACCATCAAAATAGCTTTGATGATTAGGAGCAAGTATGAAAGGTGTATCCGGAAGCTTTTCGTTCCCTTCGGCTTTAACTCTGAAATACAAAGAAAAGAACATTCTGCCTACATACTTAAAAAGACTATGAGTAAACCAGCTTTTAGGAAGTTTCAAATCAACTTTTTCTCTTAGTATTTCACTCCACTTAACACTATCTATCTCAATTTTCTGCTTTTTATCTGCGACAAACTTTGCAAGATTTTCCACAGTAGGATGTTCAACAAAAGTGTCAGGAGTAATGTCTAAGCCAAATGTAGTATTTATGAATACCTGCAAACTAACAATATCAAGTGAATCTAAGCCTAAATCAAGTTCGATATGGTCAGTAGGATATACACTTGTATTTTTTTCACTGGCGATGAAATTACGTAAAAGTTCATATTCTTTGAAATTTGGCTCTTTGATTTCCGCTTTTTGAGCATTACTTTTTTTATCAGCAAGTTTGGCAAGCTCGTAACGTTTAATTTTCCCAAGTCGTGTTTTGGGCAACTCTTCGCTAATACAATGAATTTTTTTGATTCTTTTATATGGAGCAACTTTTGAATTATATTTTTCGATGATTCCATGTAACAAAAATTCTTCAATATTTACGACGCCTTCCTCTTTGAGCTCTTTAAAATCGGGGCATATTATAGCTTTCAGGATATTGTCTTCCATATAAACGCCAATATCAGCAATCTGACGAGACATTTCTAATATCTTGAATTCTATTTCTACAGGATTGATATTTTTTCCTGCCTCGGTTACTATAATTTCTTTTTTTCTACCTGTGATAAAAAGATTGCCATCTTTATCTAAATGACCTAAATCACCGGTATAGAGCCATCCGTCTTTCAGAATTTCTGCGGTTTCTTCAGGCCTTTTATAATACCCCTTCATTACCTGAGGTCCTTTGCAGATTACCTCTCCGTCAACTATTTTTATTTCAGTATTGGGCATAGCCGAACCTGAAGCGTTTATCACGGCTTTTCCGGGACGTGGAAAGGTTATCATCGGAGCCGCCTCAGTCATTCCGAAGCCTACAAGCAATTCGAACCCTAAGGTTCTATAGTCTTTTGATACTTCTTCGTCGATAGCCGCACCACCGCACACCATAAAGCGCATAGAATGACCAATTTTATCATGCACTTTCTTGAATAGTTTTTTAGAAAGAGTCTTTGAATCAATCATCTCGGCAATTTTGAAGACTGTCTTAGTTACAATACTTGCATCAATTTTAGCTTTAATCCCATTGCGTACCATACTATAGAATCGTGGTACGCCTATAATCATGGTTAACTGATTATTCTCTAAAGTTTCCATCACGTCAGTAGATTTTAAAGAAGGGCTAAAGGTAGCTATTCCACCTACATATAGAGTAGCTATAACAGATCCCAGCAAAGGTAATATATGATGCATAGGAAGCAAGACTAAAACATTAGAATTGATGTCAAAAATACCTACTTCAGCAACTGCAACTATATTAGCATATAAATTTCTAAAGGTAAGCATCACGCCTTTGGGGCTTCCCGTGGTTCCCGAAGTGTATATAATTAGAGCAGTTTCTTCCATATCAACATCAGGAAACTCGAAGTTCGACTCTACAGGTTTTAGAGCGTCAGAATCATCAAAATTTACTATCTGGATATCATAATCTATACTTTCTACTGCTTTCTGTAATATTGCCAGATTAGAATTAGTAGTAAATATAAGGTCGGGTTTAGCATCATTTAGTACATAAGCAACTTCTTCAGGTTGAGACATAAAGTCTATTGGCACAAATATGTTATCTTCGAACCAAGATGCATACATAGCATATACATATTCTAGTCTATTTTCTGAAAATATCGCTATTTTTTTGGATGGTTTATTCCTAACATAAACTCTTAGAGCTTCAATCATTTCGAAAAGCTCTGTATAGCTTACTTTTGTTTCTTTTAAAACTAATGCAGTTTTGTCATGCCTTTTTAAAAACACTACGCAAACTCTATACTGTTAAAAAACATAAGATAAATATTTGGAACTTTATTTCAAATTTATTGATATTCATAATCCTGTCTATATACTGACTTAAATATGAATATCATCGATAGAAAGACAAATTTTATTTTCCCAAGGAATCATTGCATTAAAAAGTGCAATTTTAGAATATCTATCTAATTCATTGATATTTATATCTTTTATAGTTATTACATTTTGTTTAATAAGCTTTTCTCTCATTATTCCCTTCAACAAAGGCGAACGAGGAGTAAACCATAATTCGCTATTCAGTAGTGCAATATTACAATAAGAAGTATCTGTTATTTTTTCGTTTTTGACTATCAAAATATCATCGGCTTTATCTTTTTGATTGTATAGCACATTTATATTACCTCTATCTGCATATTTGAAATCATATCGAATATCATTATCCACTACAACTTTTAGAGACTCTATTTTTTTTATGTTATACTTTTCTATCTGCGTATATAGACTATTGAAACCATAAACTATTCTATATTTGTATATCAATGCTTTATCTATTTGCTTGAGCTTAATATGCTTGCGAATGTCCGGCTCAATCTGCAATTTATGTCTTAGGATTGTTTGCTCAAATCTAAAGTTGTGATATTTTAAATTTTGAGCTTCTCCATTTGCAATTCTGATTGTTTCAATAAATTGGCACATATATCTTATTATTTAATTCTTCGTATTCTTTTTGAGGATCACTATAAATAGTGATACCGCCACCACTTTTGTAAAAATATCGTCCGTTTCTCTCCTCTATATACCTAATAAGAACACAACTGTCCATCTTTTGACCATCGAAATAACCGGCAATCCCTGTGTAGAAACTTCTTGAATGTTTTTCTGATTTTTCAATTATCTCCAAGGTTTTCTTTTTTGGGGCTCCGGTAACAGAACCTGCGGGCAACATACTGAATATAATATCACCGATATAGTTCGAATATTCAGCTTCCAAATCCCCTGTTATTTCAGAACTTATCTGTATAAGCTTCTTATTTGAAGTCTGCAATATATCATTATATCTATATTTAGAAACTTTTACATTTTTTGCAACTATACCAAGATCATTCCGCAACAAGTCAACGATAGTGTTGTGTTCTGCTGTTTCCTTTTTATCCTTTAATATTACACCCAGGGCATTTTCAATGTCTGCATCTATAGTTCCTTTCATTGGGTAAGTATAAATTTTAGAATTCTCTATCTTTACAAATGTCTCCGGAGAAAAGCAAACAAACCGGTTAGGAAAATAGAGTTTATACTTTGCTTTAGCAGATAAAAACACATCTAATAATGTTCCTTCTAATTCTATCTCAGTTTCCGAAGTCAGATTGCATAGATAAGAATTGCCATAGAGCAAATTTTCACGAACTATATCAAACGAATTTTTGTAATCTACATAATCCACAAATTTGCAGTCCTTTATAAATGCAGTTTTGGGGTCATGAGAGTTATTTGAATAATTGGATACACCATCAAAATCATATAACACTTCAGAGCTTTTTACTTCAGAAAGAGGTAAAATAATATTAGATTGCATATCGTAGGAGATAATAAAAAGGAATGCTTCCTTTTTAGCACCTAATTCGTTAAGTTTTGATATTGAAGCATCTTTAGAGAAGTATATCATATTGACAGCAAATCCTAAAATAATACTTATAGATAATGAAGACTCATTTACGTATAATATAGTACAAGTGATACAATCTATTGGCTATTCTGTATATGTTATGTCATATACTAATATAGATTTGGAAAGAATAAACGTATATAACAATATCATCATCTCTCCCGGTCCTGATGTACCATCAGCATACCCAAATATATTCAAGCTTTTGGACAGATACAAAATAAATAAAAAAATATTGGGAATTTGTCTTGGCTGTCAAGCGATTGGTGAATATTTTGGTGCTCAACTCAAACAAATGAGTTATCCGATGCATGGCATCAAATCTTTGATTTCCGTCGATACGGATGATATATTATATAAAAATATCGGAGAAAGTATTGAAGTAGGGAGATATCACTCATGGATAATAGATAATTCTACCCTCCCATTAGAGCTACAACAAACAGCTATAGATACTGAAAATAGTATTATGTCTATTTCGCATAATTCATATCACATCAAGGGAGTACAATACCATCCTGAATCAATCATGACTCCTCGTGGTGCTGATATTTTGCAAAATTGGATTGAATCAGATTAGATATTTTTTAAACCAAAGCATATCTTCTCCATCATATCTCGTATGGTATTCCATTCTGACAGGTTTGTAACCTCTTTTAATTGCAGTGATTAGCATTGGTTGATTGTCACAAAAAACTCCAAATCGAATTGCTTTAAATCCGCAATCAATAGCATCTTGCTCAGTAAAATCTAACAACCTACTTCCGACTTTATTATGCCGGTACTTTTTATCGACAACCAAAGCAATAATTTCGTAGTTAAATTCTCTATTTTTCTGAACTGCAGCAACTGCTATAATATGATCATCGTGCCATACCAAATGGTATTCAATATGTTTTGAAACAATTGACGAAAGCCATTCATGCACTTGTTCTTCACTAAAATGAATACCTGAAAAGCTAAGATATTTGATATTTTCTGGGTCATTAAGCAGTTTTAGATACCCTGACTTAAATTCCTCTATCAAATCCAGTGTAGATTCTTTGTCAAATTTTGATATAGTGATGTTGTTCATAAATTATCAAAAAAGGAGTTTATAATACTATACAAACTCCTTATAAGAGATTTTAGTGCCGAAAAAAACTATTGTGGTAGTCTCTTATATTGAGTATAACCTTGTTGATTATAATCATTGGAAATCTTAACACTTGACTCTACCTTAAACTTAGAAATAAGAATGTTTAGCTCATTAGATAATTCACTTACGATTTTGGTAGCATTAACAATATCTTCTATTTGAGCTGCACTATCAGCAGTTACTCGCGAAATTTCAGTCATGTTTTTAGCTACTTCTTCAGCAGTTGCTGATTGTTCTTCGTTAGATGAAGCAATTGCATTTACCATGTCTAAAACCTCTTTGGAGCTGATCACAATTTCGTTTAGAGCAGATCCTGCCTTATCCGCCAGTTCTATACCGTTTTGAACTTCTTTTGTGCCTATATTCATAGCATCAACAGCATTTTTAGTTTCATTTTGGATGCCACTTATCATTCCGGCAATCTCCTTTGTAGCTTCTGTTGTCCTTTCAGCAAGTTTTCGTACTTCATCGGCGACAACTGCAAAACCTCTACCTTGTTCTCCTGCTCTTGCTGCTTCTATAGCAGCATTGAGGGCTAATAGATTTGTCTGGTCAGCAATATCATCAATAACAGAAATGATTTCACCAATTTTTTGCCCTGATTCACCTAATTTGATAATATTATCTGCAGATTGTTTAACGACTTTAGCAATGTCTTGCATTTTCTTAACAGTATCTTTCACAATCAACCCTCCACCTTCAGCAATCTGTTGATTTTTTAAAGCAACATGTGATGTTTTGGCAGCGTTTGTAGCGTTATCTGTAACTGTTCTCGACATTTCTTCTATAGCAGCCGCAACTTCTTCTGCTTGGTGTGATTGTTCCTGAGAGGCAGCAGCCATAGATTCCATTGTTGATAAATTTTGATTTGAAGCAGACGATACCTGATGAACTGTTTCTGATACTTGGCTTATTAGTTCGCCTAAAGTGGAGACTACAGTGTTTAAAGTATCTTGAGTACTTTATGTTCGCCATCGTATTCACCCAACATCATTTTTCTCAAATCACCCTGCGACATTAGTTTAAGAATCTCTCCGGCGTTATCCAAAACGTCAGCTTGTGCAATAGCTAAACGATCGGCTTCACCTTTAGATTCAGAAACAATATCTAATGTTCTATGGACGCCTTGTATCACTTTTTTGAAATCACCATAATGAAGATCTTCATTAGCTCGTGTTTCTAATTGATTGTGGAAAGCAGCCTCAGCAAGCATATTAGCATCGTTGACTAATTGTTCAATAGCTGTAATACAGCGATTTAAGTTTTCTTTAAGATGATTAAAATCGCCTTCCCATTTTTCTGTAATCATATCAGGTAAATTACCTTCACTAATGTCAGTTACATATTGTGCAGCCAAAGTAAGGGGAGTCACAATATTATCTAAAGTTTGATTTACACCAATGACAACATTTCTAAACTCACCTGTATGTTTATTTATGTCCGCTCTTGTACTTAGTGTGCCTTTATGAGCTGCAGAAGCTAACATTTTGACATCATCAACTAATGCCATCAAGTTTTCTCTGATCTTATTCATAGCATTAGTCAAGATAATTTGTTTCCCTGGTAGTTTTCTCATTGATTTGCTTAGATTACCATCGGCATACATATCTATAATCTCTATTGCTTCTACAACAGGTTCAGCGATAGAATCTAAAGCCTTATTTACTCCTGACATAATTTCAAGATAAAGACCTTCCATGCCGGTGATGTCACATCTTGAAGTGATTTCGCCATTTTTCTGTTCTTCAATTGTATGTAGAAGATTTTTGTTCATTGTGCTAAAAACCTCGATTAGGCTATTCAAATTGATAATTAGTTTAGAAAAATCTCCTTCAAAATTATTCTCAATTCTTGGAGGCAGAGTACCTTTAGATAAACTATCAATACTAATCAGAGCAACATTTAAAGGATTTGCAAATGCTTCGATAGTGCTGTTGATGCCAAGTGTAATTTTGTTCCAATTGCCCGGATACTTATTAGTATCTATGTTGGTTGATGTATCTCCTGACACTGCATTTGCCGCTGCATTAGCAAGATCTTTATTAAGTTCATCAAGAAAACTCTTAAGAGTATTCATACCGGTATAAGCAATAGCATAAGCACCTTTGGCATCAGGTTTTGTCATGGTCGAAGTCTCTTGACCTTGAGCTACTTTATTTAGAAATTCTGTTGCATCTTTTAAAGGTTCGGACATCTTATCTAAAGTGGTATTGACACCATGTACAATCGATCTAAATTCGCCATGATGGAAAGTCTCGTCTGCTCTAACATCTAATATTCCGTGTGCAGCAGCTTCGTTTAGTTTGTTTGAATCTGAAACTAACAAACCAATGGCATCTATACAAGTATTGAGATTGTTTTTTAGTTCGTTGAAATCGCCTTTGTATTCATCAACAATTTTAGGAGGCAAATCTCCTTTAGAAATTCTATCTACATATTCGGCAGCTACATTAAGAGGTAAAATGAGATTATTTAATGTCTCATTAAATCCTTCCGCTACTTTGACAAAATCACCTTTATGTTTGGAAACATCTATTCTTTTATCAAGTTTACCATCAGTAGCAGCCTGAGACATTTCCACAACATCACCGATAAGTTCATTCAAAGGATTAACTATGTTATCCAAAGTTGCATTGATACCCAGCAATAGTGTCCTAAATTCTCCCTGTTGCATATCTGCATCTGCACGTTTGCTAAAATCATAATTTGCAGCAGCAGATGACATTGTTTTAGTGTCAGAGACTAATCTGTTAACGGTATCAATGAGGTGATTCAAATTGTTTTTGATCTCATTAAAATCGCCTTTATAATCTTCAGTTACTTTAGGCGGGATATCCCCTTTCGAGACTCTGTCAACATATTCAGCCACGACATTAAGAGGCTGAACAAAAGCGTTAATCAAGTCATTTATATTTTCGATAATAGATTTGAAATCAATGATGACTGCTTTGGGATCGCCTCTAACATCAAGTTTTCCTTCAATGACAGAATTTATAAGTGAATTAAGTTGGCTGATTACGTTTTTTATTCCTTTAGAAATAGATCTTGATAAAAACAATGCAATGATAATGACTAAAGCAATGACTATATATAAGATATTTAATATACTGTTATTTAGAGAATTTGCTGCCGCATAAACTTCTGCTTCATCAATTTCAGAAATTATCGCCCATTTTATGTTACCTATGTTCAATGGTTCATAAACTGACGCAACTTTATTGCCATTATAGTCGTTTACAAAAGAAAAGCCACTTTCACCGTTTAATGCTTTTTCAGTTGCTTTGGTTTTCACTCCATTTTTCTCTACTGTTCCTTTTAACGAAGATATCATATTACGATTATCTTTGTCAAGATATGAGTCAGAACGCATTTTATAATCGCTCCCAACAAGATAAGTTTCTCCTGTTGCACCCATACCTGTTCTTTCCTGCATAATGTTATTAATCTGATTTGTTGATATTTGTACAACAACAGAACCAACATATTCTTGATTCAAAAAAACAGGTTCAAGGAAAAACATAGAGGGCTGCATCTCTGAATACTCGTATAATTCAAAGTCAGTTATTTGTCCTTGTTTTGTTTCTTTCAAGGTTTGCCAAGCTTTGGCTAAATGATTAGTCTCTGACTTCAATTCTTTTCCATAGTCCTCTTCTAATGAAACAGAAAGAACAATCCTACCACTATTGGGAGATACGACAAAAACATCATAGAAACCATATTTTTCTTTATACTCTTTGAAATAGCCTATATATTTATCATAAGCCTCTTTTAGTGGTGGATAATTTAACAAATCTGTGCTTAGAGTATGACCCAACTCTTTAGAAATTTTTGACAGACTATCCAACACATAAACAGCTTCGGGAATTGTAGGTACTTGAGCCAGTACTTTTACATCCTGAAATCTACGGTCAAAATATCTAACTATGCCGTCTTTTTTAATTTTTGCAACAGCTTTTAGTCTGTTAATATTTTCATTTTTCAAGCTCTCTTTGCTTGATTCCGTCGCTAAATTACTTATAACCACTAAGGGAATAATCCCAATTAGAATCAAGCTGATAGCAACTTTGAAGCTTATAGATATAGCCTTCATTCAACAACCCCTTGATATTATGATATAGTTATATATTCAACGAATTTATCGATATGATTATTTCATATTGTTTTTTTTTTGAATATATTGTATTAAGGCAATTTGCTTTAAATAATATACTTCATTTGTTGATGCTCAAAATCAATACAAAACCTTTATGCAAAATACATCAATCATCTGCGTCGATTTGGACGACACTCTTATAAAAACTGATATGTTGCTCGAAACTGCAATATCATTTTTGAAAAAAAATATTTTCAATATTTTTCTTTTGCTATTATGGCTGAGCAAAGGAAAGGAAATTTTGAAGAACGAATTAGCAAAACGCGTAGATTTCGATCCTCAATTACTTCCATACAATCAGGAACTTTTGGATTTCTTAAAAAAACAGAATGCACACTTAATACTTGCAACTGCTTCAAACAGAATCATTGCCGAAAAGATTGCTTCTCATTTGGGTATTTTTCACGAAGTCCTTGCATCTGATGAAAACATAAATCTCAAAGGCAAAAATAAACTTGAAGTTTTGAATAAACAATTTGGAAATGGAAACTATGTTTATTGTGGAGATTCTAATGCAGATTTGAGCATTTTTAAACAATGCAAAGAATATATTTTAGTAAACCCAAGTGAATCAGTAAAAAGAAAAGCTTTTGCAATCAAACCACCTTTGCAATTATTCGAATACAAAAAGCCTTTTTTCGAGTCCATATTTAAGCAAATTAGAGTTTATCAATGGATCAAAAATATACTATTATTTTTTCCTCCGCTTTTAGCACATGCTACTGATGCAAAGATATATTCTGCATCAGTTTTAGCTTTTTTTGCTTTTAGTTTTACAGCTTCAGCTATATATGTACTCAATGATTTATTTGATCTGGATTCGGACAGGGCACATCCAAGGAAGAGATTCAGACCTTTAGCTGCCGGTGATATTTCAATAGCGGAAGGTATTCTATCCTTTGTGTTATTATCATCGTCATCCTTTTTTATTTCAATATATCTTCTGCCCTTAGAATTTTCTTTAATACTCTTGTTCTATTTTATATCCAATTTGGCTTATTCTTTTAAGCTAAAGTCGATTTACCTTGTAGATATAGTTATACTTGCTTCTCTTTATTCATTGAGAATTTATGCAGGGTCTCTTGCAGTGAATGTACCAACCTCTAAATGGTTACTGGCATTTTCAATGTTCATATTCTTAAGCCTTGCATTTTTGAAAAGATATACTGAACTCTTAGACCTTAAAACAAGTAATAAAGAAAAAGCAAAAGGACGTGGTTATACTGTTTCAGATATTTCTTTGGTACAATCTTTTGGTACCGCAGCAGGATTATTGTCCATTTTAGTCTATACATTGTATCTTGAAAGCAGCTCAGTGAGCCTACTTTACAAAAGACCCGAATTTCTTTATTTGATTTCTCCACTCTTGCTCATTTGGATAAGCAGATTGTGGTTTAAAGCAAGCCGGGGGTTTATGCATGACGACCCAATTGTATTTACCGCAAAGGATAAAGTAAGTTATTTGATTATTGGCTTGTCTTTTACCTTAGCACTTGGAGCAACAATATGATAGATAGTTATTATTCATGGGGTCGATATCCTCGTGTTTCACATAACGACGTAAAAAAAATCAACTGGAATGACCAATTAGATGAGATAGATTTTTCTGTAGAAGAAAACTTTCTCCCCTATGGACTAGGCAAAAGTTATGGTGACAGTTGTTTAAATGAAAATAACGTTCTTATTGATTGTCGAGGTCTTAAAAGAATTCTTCACTTTGACTCTGATAAAGGCATTATAAAATGCGAAGCCGGAATAACTTTATCTGAGATATTAGATTTTTCAGTTCCACGCGGTTTTTTTCTTGCTTCTACGCCGGGTACTAAACATATTACCGTCGGTGGTGCAATTGCTAACGATGTCCATGGAAAAAACCATCACGTAGGTGGTACTTTTGGGGTTCACCTAATCGAATTTACACTACTAAGAAGTAACGGATCTAAAATAATCTGCTCAAGAGACGAGAACAGTTATATGTTTTCTGCAACGATTGGAGGTTTAGGTTTAACAGGCATTATTACTGATGCCACATTTTCCTTAAAGCCATGTAAAAATGCCTTCTTTAAGATGGATGCTATCAAATTTGATTCATTAGAAGAGTTCTTTGAAATAAACGAGGACTCTGAAGAGCGGTTTGATTATACCGTGTCTTGGATTGACCCAAATCACCTTCGGGGTATTTACAATAGAGGAAATCATCTAAATGAAGAAACAGATTTAGAACTTCCAAAGCCTAAATCTATACCTTTTCCTTTTGATGCTCCATTTATAAATCCTCTATCTGTAGCAACATTCAATAGTTTATACTACCATAAACAGAACAACAAAACGGAAAGTGACATAGTCCACTTCGACCCATTCTTTTATCCGTTAGATGCTTTTCTTGGATGGAACAAAGCTTATGGTAAAGAAGGATTTTTGCAATATCAGTTTGTGATTCCTTTTGATAATGGTCTAACTAACCTGAAAGCTATAATAAAGAAAATCGCACATTCCGGACTTTCATCATTTTTAACTGTTTTGAAAACATTCGGCTCAGTGAAAAGTCCCGGAATGCTATCCTTTCCACGTCCCGGCATTACAATGGCAATAGACTTCAGAATGACATCTAAGACTTTGTCCATTTTAGAAGATATTGACAAACTTGTAGCAGACTGTGGTGGTGTATTGTATCCGGCAAAAGATGCCAGAATGTCGCCTGAGAATTTTCAAAAATTTTATCCTCAATGGAAAGATTTTTCGCAATACATTGACCCTAAATTCTCTTCAAGTTTTTGGAGAAGGGTAACAAGATAATTTATAATCAAAAGAAATAGATATGAAAAAAGTAGTAATTATTGGTGCCACTTCGGCAATAGCTCATCAAACAGCAATACTATTTGCAAAGAAAAAATACAGTATATCTCTTTGCGGTAGAAATTTAGAACGCTTAGAAACAGTAAAATCTGATATAATCAGCAGACATAAAACAGAGATTTTTATAAAAGAATTTGATGTTTGCGATTTTAATAATATGCGAAGTAACATAGACTCTATAATCAATCAACTTGCTGGAATAGATATTCTTCTTATTGCACATGGTCTTCTTCCTGACCAAACAGAATCTCAAAATTCAGTTGAAAAGATAATTAAGAATATGAATGTTAATGCAAATTCTGTAATGGCTATTTGTTCTATTGTAGCAGAAAAAATGGAAGAACAAGGAAACGGGACTATTGCTGTTATTTCTTCAGTAGCAGGAGACAGAGGAAGACAAAGTAACTATATATATGGCTCAGCTAAGGCTGCAGTTAGTTCGTTCTTACAGGGATTACGAAATAGACTATATCATAAAGGAGTGCATGTTCTTACAATCAAGCCCGGATTCGTTGATACACCAATGACTGCTCATTTAGAAAAGAATTTCCTTTTTGCACAAGCTGATTCTGTTGCTAAAGGCATTATGGAAGCAATTGAAGCAAAAAAAGATGTAGTTTATCTTCCTAAGTTTTGGGCATTAATTATGTGGATAGTTAAGCATATTCCGGAATCCATTTTCAAAAAACTAAAAATGTAAAACTAACGGTTATATATTATGTCAATTCAAGCGGTTACAATTGATTTCTGGAACACAATCTTTGACTCTTCGGACGGAGAAAAAAGAAATAAATACAGACAAAAAAGTCTAATCGAAACTATCGATAAATTAGGAATAATGATTACACCTCAGCAGTTCACTGACGCAATGCAGGCAAGCTGGGAGTATTTCAATAGGATATGGAAAAATGACCATGTAACTCCTTCTCCTTTAGAAACGGTTACTTTCTTTTGGAACTATCTCAAACTTCCGGAAGATAAAGAGTCTATTGACTATATTGTTGATTGTTTTGCTAATTCTGTATTGGTATATCCTCCTGAACCAATGCCTAACATACATGGAGCACTTGCTTTATTAAAAACTAAATATAAGTTAGCTATTGTTTCGGATACCGGTTTCTCTACGGGAACTGTCTTAACCGAATTACTGAAGAGATTTGAACTTTATGAATACTTTGATGCTTTTAGTTTCAGCAACGAAACAGGCGTTTCTAAACCGCATCCCAAAGCATTCCATACAGTTCTGGATCAGTTAGATTGCCAACCCGAAAATGCAATTCATATTGGAGATATAGAAGCAACCGATATAATCGGTGCCAAATCTCTTAATATGTATGCAATCAGATATACAGGAGATGTAACAGAGTTTGTGGCAAAAGAAAACCCAAAAATGTCGAAGGCTGACATAGAACTGGATTCGTGGGATAAAATTCCACCTTTTATATTTAGTCTTGACTAATATTCCATTGTATTGAGTTAAATACTTCGTATATTTGTAGTCTTATTTTTGACAATAACTATATTAGAAATATGAACTTAGATAAAAGCAAAGTACTCCTGCTTATGTCAGGTGGAATAGATTCTTCAGTTTCAGCAAAAGTGCTATTAGACCAAGGCTTCCATGTTATAGGTATGACTATGGAACAGCTCAATCTGACAAAGAAATACTTCACTGAAGAAGAATTAAATACAATGTGCATCGATGCTGTAACAGATGCAAAAAAAGTATGCGATATGCTGGGTATAGAGCATTATGCGATGGACTTTTCTGCTCAGTTTAAGAAAGACATAATAGACAACTTTGTCGATGAATACATGTCGGGCAGAACCCCAAACCCTTGTGCAAGATGCAATCCTATGATTAAATGGGACTTGTTCCTAAAAGAAGCGGATAAGCTGGGTTGTTATTACATTGCAACCGGTCACTATTCCCGCATTAGATTCGATGAAGTCTCTCAAAGATATGTTTTATACAAAGGTATTGACGCTTCTAAAGATCAATCTTATGTGAAATGGGGACTGACTCAGGAACAGCTTTCGAGAACTCTGTTCCCACTTGGTGAAACTACTAAGGTGGACAATAGAAAATTTGCTCAGGAACTTGATCTTCCTGTTTTTAACAAACCCGAATCACAGGATATTTGTTTTATTTCTGACTCCTACCATGAATTTTTGGAGCGAGTTGAGCCGAAAACAAAAGAAGTTGGCGAAGGCTATATTATGTTAGGAGGCAAACCTCTTGGAAAACATAAAGGTTATCCGTTTTACACAGTCGGACAAAGAAAAGGTCTCGGCGTTTCCCACGAAGAACCGCTTTATGTCAAAAGCATAGATGCTAAACATAACGTAATAGAAGTTGTTACTAAAGAAGGCATGGGAAATATGGGGCTGATAGCAACAGATGTGAATCTTATCAAATATGCAGATTTGACTGAAGAAACTCTTTTCTCAGTTAAAATCAGATACAACGACAAAGGACGAGACGCGTATTGCAAAATTATAAACGGCGAGCTTCATGTCAGATTTTTAGAACCAAGAGACGCAATAACTCCGGGACAGTCTGTCGTCATGTTCGAAGGCAACGATATAGTCGGCGGCGGAGTGATAGACAAAGTTATTGACTAATTTTTTCCCTAAAAATGTGATTCTAAATTTTATGTTTAGAATCACATTTTTAGAAAAGTTATAAACTATTCTTCGTCATCCAAACTATCAATAAGTCTTTTACCACCTGCAATTTTCACAATTTCATCGTCATAATGATCCGCTATAATCGCTACAGAGTTTATTGATACTATTAATTCATTAGCATCTAAATTTGTACCAGTGATACAGTGGCTAAATGAGATAGTATCATCAAACAACAAGCCAAAAGAACCAAAATGTATTTCTGCATTTTTGCGGAGTAGGAATTTCATCAGTTCTGCACTAATATCAGCTCCGGAAACTACATTAGCTATACATTCGACAGCAGTATCTTTTTCAGTAAAAGGTCTTACTAAAACCATAACTTGAGTAGAACCTCTGTTTATCACATACTGACCTTCTTCAAATTTTGTGTGGTCAGGATATTTGCTGTTAAGAATCTCTTCAACTTTATTTATGGTTGACTGAATGAGCTCTTGAGGCGTATTTTCCATAGTAATTTCCTCTGTATTTATATTTAAATTTTCCACCTTAATCTCCCTATTCATTTTTATTAGAATCTTGCAAAAGTCCCATTTTAGCTTTCAAAGCTAACAAGTCAGAATCAACCGCAGAAGAGCTCGAAAGTTGCTTAAATTCTTGATCTAAGGAAGAGCTACCACTGTCTAATGATTCAAATGCTTCTGCTTCAGCTTCCAATTTTTCTATCTTATCTTCAAATTTATCAAATTTACCAAATGCATCAGATCCTACACCACTCATAGATTGTGCTATTTGCTTTTGAGCTTTTGCAGCTTGTGAGCGTGCAATCAGAGTACTTTGGCGGCTTCTGGCTTCATCGAGCTTGCGTTTCAGTCCGTTTAGCTGTTCTCTAAGTTTATTTGCAGTCGTTTTTGCAGCTTCATACATAGGCTGCAAATCATTAAAATTTCTGTCAGCGATTGCTTTTTTCTCTAATGCAGCTTTAGCCAAATCTTCACGATTTGCCTGAAGTGCCTGCATTGCTTTTTGCTCCCAATCATTTCTTTCGGTATCCGCTTTAGCAATTTTACGTTCTAATGATTTTTCGTTGGCAACTGCCTGAGCCACAGCAAGAGTAGCTTTATTGACAGATTCTTCCATCTCAATAACCATTTGCTTTATCATTTTTTCAGGGTCTTCTGCCCTATCTAAAGCATCATTCACATTGGATTTGAAAATATCCGCGATTCTTCCAAAAATACTCATTTTTCTATACCTCTATTATAATTGAATGTATAAGCAGTTAAGTAAACGAATATAATACAATTTTTGTTTCAAACCTGCATCTTATATAGAAGTTTTTTATATTTTCTGAAAAATATTTTTTATTCTATCATCGTGATATTGCTTATTTTGAATTTTTATCACTAACTTTCTTAGAGGATTAGATGAAATTTGATATGCAAAGTATGCTTGCACAAGCTCAAAAGATGCAAGAGGAAATGGAAAGAATTAAAAAAGAAGTCGAATCAAAAATTATTACTGCTGAAGCCGGTGGTGGCATGGTAACTGTTACAATGACAGGTGCGCAAGATTTGAAATCAATCAAAATAGCCAAAGAAGCAGTTGATCCTCGTGATGTTGAAATGCTTGAAGATTTGATTGTAGCTGCAATAAACAAAGCAAACAAAGAAGCTAAGGACATTGCTGCAAATCAAATGGGTGGACTTTCAGGTATGTTACCAAATATTCCGGGCTTAAATTTTTAGGTTAAATAATGCAATATTCCTCTGATTCCATAAATAAAGTAATTGACTATTTTTCTTCTCTTCCTTCGATAGGTAGGAAAACTGCACAACGTTTGACTTATCATATATTAAGGCAGCCTACCGAATATGTAGATAAGTTTGCTCAATCTATGACCGAAATGATGCAGCATGTAAAATTTTGCTCTGTATGCTTAAACTATACTGAAAGTGACCCATGCCCTATCTGTCAATCGCACAAAAGAAACAAAAACATTATCTGTGTAGTCGAAGATCCCAATGATGTTTTAGCTTTGGAACGAACGAATGAATACTTTGGATTGTATCATGTGTTACATGGTATCCTGAATCCCTTGGACGGAATTGGGCCTGAAGATATTAAAATCAGAGAATTACTTGCTCGACTCAGTGATGTTGATGAAGTGATTTTAGCGATAAATCCAAGCGTAGAAGGTGAAGTAACTATGCAATACCTATCTAAAATGATAAAACCTTTGGAGATAAAGGTAAGCAGGCTTGCAAGCGGTCTTCCTATGGGTGGAGCTATCGAATACTCTGATGAAGCAACATTGTCCAAAGCTTTAGAAAGCAGAATTACTATATGAGATATTTACTTGTTACCATATTACTTGTCGTAACTTCTTGCGGGGTCTTCGAACCAAGAGACCCCGAAGAACCAACAAAAGGTAATAGTAGCTTTGTACCTCCAACTACTTATAGCATAGTAATTCAAAATTTGGTTCAGGCAATAGCTGAGAAAAATACAGATAATTACATCAGCTGCTTTGTCAGTTCTTCTGATATGCCGGATTATATTTTTGTACCATCCGGAGAGATACTTGCTACTTATCCTGATATGACATCATATTGGAATATTGGTGAAGAAAAGCGGTATTTTACTACTGAAATTGCTTCACTATCTGAAACTGCTGCTCCTTCTCTTTCTCTCTCAGAACTAAATTATGAATCGCTATCGCCGGATTCTATCTCATTTACTTCTGACTATTCTCTAAAAGTACCTACTCCTACAACTTCTATCAACGCAGAATATAAAGGTAAACTCCAATTTATAGTAATAAAAAACAAACTAAACGGACTTTGGTTTGTATATTATTGGAAAGATATTTCGATTGAAAATTTTGAATCATGGAGTAGCTTGAAAGCTAAGAGTTAGTCAATATGAAAGCAATTTTTATATTTGTGATATTAGTCGCTATTGCAGCATGTAATAATCCTTTTGCTCCGGGTATCAAAAATCAGGACGGTTCAGGCAATGTATTGGGCGACCAGAAAACTGTAGAAGGAGTTTTTGATAACTTTAGATACGCTTATGTATTTAAAGATACCTTAGTTTACGGAAAACTGCTTTCCGACAATTTCACATTTGTATATAAAAATCCTGAATCACCTGACCTAAACAAATCGTGGGGAAGGTCGGAAGACATGATTTCTACAAGTAATCTGTTTAACGGCACTCAAAATCTAAATTTACTTTGGGACGATGTTCTTATTGCAGTCGGCGATTCTACGCAACAAGATATCTCGAGAGGTTTTACTCTTTCTATTACTTTTAGCGAACAAGATATTGCTTATCTTTACGGAAAAGTTGTTTTTCGACTTGAACGAGCTAATGAGTTAGAAGTTTGGAAAATTACAAAGTGGATCGACGAATCCTACTATTGATATCTTTATTCATAGGTATTTCGATAGCAAATGTAGTTCCTTTTCCCGGATGACTTTCTTTGATATAGATTTTGCCTTTATGGTAATCTTCGACTATCCTCTTTACAAGACTTAGTCCTAATCCCCAGCCCCGTTTTTTTGTGGTATATCCAGGGACAAAAATCATCCTTTTAACTTGGTTATTCATACCTTTGCCGGTATCTCTAACGTAAATAAATATTTTTTGATCTGTATTAGCTCTCATGTAGATATAAATATTTCCAATCTCTCTGTCAATCGCTTCAGTTGCATTTTTCAGTAGATTTTCTATGACCCATTCAAAGAGATCACGATTGACTAATGCTATAAAAGGTTCTTTTAGATCTCTTATTATTTCTATCTTTTTTGAAACATTAGGAAGCCTAACTTCATAATATTTACAAACGTTTTCTATCAATTCGGATATATTTGTTATTTCTTTCTCAGGCTGAGAGCCAATTTTTGAGAACCGCGTAGTTATAGTATTCAAACGTGTTAAATCCTGTTCCATTTCGGTTACAATTTCACCTACATAAGCAGGATCTTCATTGTTAAATTTCAATATTTCTATCCAAGCTAAAAGACTTGACAGGGGTGTTCCCAGTTGGTGTGCTGCCTCTTTTGCCATACCAACCCAAACTTTGGACTCTTCTGTTCTTCTGATACCTGAAAACGCTAAGTAGCCTATCAAAACAAAGGAACCAACCGCAACTATGGCAACTAACGGAAAATATCTCAACTGATTTATAATAGGCGAATGGGCATAATAAAACTTAAGAAGCACTTCTCCATTCTGACCGTAAATCAAAACAGGCTTATAATCCTCTTTCATATCACCAAGCTGTTGTTTCACGAGTCTGCGTTGCTCTTCTAAAGGCAAATTGAAGTTTATATTGAGATTGAGTGTATATGCTTCATAAGATTCTTGCGGTTCATCGTTGACATCGGTTGCGATTATCGGGAAGTTAATCGTGGAAATAATATTATCCAGCATAAAATACAGGTAGTCGGTTTCTTGATTGGACAAGATACGGTTGTTAAAATCTTCATTTATTTTTGCATAAAGTTCCAAAGTTTTTTGTTCTCTCTCTACTAACTCATTTACTAATGATTGAGTAAAGAGAATTACTCCTAATATGATACTAAAAGCTAAAATGGCAAATAATAGCTTTATTTGCCACTTAGCTAATGGTTTAGAAATATTTTCAAAAAATTTCTCTTTTCTTCTGTATGCCATATTTTATGCTAAATTAAAATGAAAACTATTGAGCTCAGAAAACGGAATGGTCTGCTGAGTGCTGTCTTTCATATTTTTGATAGTAACTGTTTCTGATTTCAGTTCATCTTCGCCTATGACTAAAGCGTATGTAGCTTCTACCTTATTTGCTGCACGCATTTGTGCTTTCATGGATCTGTTATTCAAATCTATACCTACTCTATACATCTTATCGCGAAGCAAATGAGCTATTTTAAATCCATAGTTTTTAGCTTCTTCACCCGCAACTACTACATAAATATCATTTTCAGGTTTCTGAGCAGGGAGAAGCTTCAATTCTTCCAATATAAGTAATAATCTTTCAACACCAAATGCAAATCCAACAGAAGGAGTTTCTTTGCCACCCAATTCAGTAAATAGTTTGTTATATCTACCGCCACCGCCAAATGAATCCTGAGCCCCAAGTGCCGAGCTCTGAAATTCAAAAACTGTATGAGAGTAGTAGTCTAAACCTCTTACCAATTTTGGAGAAATCTCATACTTGACTTCCAGCTCATCTAACAGGCTAATAACTCTGTCAAAATGAGCTTTACTCTCTTCATCTAAATAATCTTTGAGTACAGGAGCATTTTTGACTATTTCAATATCTTTGTTATCTTTTGAATCTAAAACTCTTAGTGGATTGATATCAAGTCGGTTTCTGCTATCTTCCGACAAAGATTCTTTCTGTGCAGACAAGTAATCTATCAAAGCAAGTCTGTAATTTGCTCTTGAAGCATCGTTACCCAATGAATTTATGAGGAGTTTATACTCGGTAATGCCGGCTGCTTTGATAATAGCATTAGCGAGTAGAATAACTTCTACATCGGCTTCAGGATGCTCAGTAGCAAGGCATTCTGCTCCAAATTGATGGAACTGTCTAAATCTACCCTTTTGTGGTCTTTCATATCTGAAGAATGGACCGAAGTACCAAAATTTCTGATAGGTTCCTGTGTTAGCAAGTTTGTTTTGAATAACGCTTCTTACCAGTGCAGCGGTCGCTTCAGGTCTTAAAGTAAGTGATTCTCCACCCCTATCTTCAAATGTGTACATTTCTTTATTTACTATATCAGTGCCATCTCCAATACCTCTCGAAAAGACCTCTGTCTTTTCAAAGATTGGAGTGCGTAACTCTTGATAGCCAAAAGAATCTGAAACATTCCTAAAAATATTTTCCAAAAAATACCAGTTCCCAATCTCAATAGGCAGAATATCTTTTGTTCCACGAATAGCCTGTATCATAATCGTTCCCTTATTTTATTACCTGCATAGTCTCAGAATAAATTCTGTAAGGTGTTTTCAAAATATATCTATAAACACCATTTTCTAAATCATTAGCATTGATTACATATCTATGCTCACCTTTTGGAAGCAAGCCATCTGCAACTGTCATTACTCTTTTGCCTGTCATGTCAATTACATACAATTCAATTTGAGTCTGCGTAGGCAATTCAAAAATTATATTTGAAGTAAGAGTAAACGGATTAGGTGTGTTTTGAGCTAAAATAGACTTCCCGTTCGGATCAAATAACCTTGGCTCACCATTTTCTTCACAAACACCTTTCAAAGTAAACAGAGAAGATTCCTCTTTAATATCAAATTTTCCTAATCCTATCGGCACAGAGTTGCTTAATGTCAATTCTGAAGTCAAATTATTACCTAATCCAACATGGAACTTGATGCGTCTGAGTACCGAATCAGGTTGTATATCAAGCGGCAAATCGATGCCAATAGTTCTAACATTATTTTCTGTTACGTCATATTCAAAAGTCTCAACAGGGGCAAGTAAAGTTGAATTGAAACTTAAGTAAGTTCGAATTCCTGAAATTGTTTTTCTGATGCCTTCTTCGTTAATATTTTTAATTTTCACCTGTAGCTCTACTATATCGCCCGGCTTTCCTTCCATATCAGTAAGATAAATAGCACAAGAACTAAGGATTGGACTAACTCCTTCGCCCAGAAGGTTAATCCTTGCAGGGTATTGATGCAAATTATGTTCAAGTTTGAGTACAGAGTTATTTCTTACATTATCAGTTGGGGTGAATCTGACTTTTATCGTTTTGGATTCTCCCGGATTGATCGATTTAATATCAGCACCTTCAAGAATTCTAAAGTTATCGGATTCAGGATCGTCAAGATAAATACCAGTGATATCTAATTTTGCTGAATGATTATTAGTAATCACAGCAGTAAGTGTAGAATCTCGGAATTCACCAAAATCAACAATACCTAAATCAAAATACGTATTATTTACACTCAGTCCTTCGTGCAAAGAATTTGCCGATACTATAGACTTTATTGTAACGTTCCCGCTAATTTGAATTTGCAGCTGAGCTTTTAAAGCTCCTGAAGACTTTGGATAGACAGAAATTTCTAAATCAATGAAATCATCCGGTAATAGTATCAAAGGCAAATCCAATTCTGTGAGTAAAGCAAACTGTTCATTTGCATCATTCAGTAATTCTAAGGATCTTATTTCGATTGGGAACTTGTTTTCGTTTACAATCACTTTTTTAAATACCGAATCAACTACTATACCTCTATAAATATCTCCAAAACTTATATCGCTTAGAGTAATATTTGCTTTTTTGATACTAAACTTACAATCGGTAGTATCCATTTGTAAATCTCGCTGATCCAGATTCCATACTTTAGCAGTGCTATCCCAGCTTGCGGTAAGCACTCTGCTACCGTCAAAATTCATTACGGCAGTGCTTATAGTGCTTCTATGCTCAGCAAGTTCAGCTCTCGGATTTCCTGTAGCTGCGTACCAAATGAATGCTTTTTTGTCAGTTCCGGAAGTAAGTAGATATTCAGTACCTTCGTTATCTCGGGCAAAAGAGGCGTGTCTGATAAAATAGTTATCTGAAGTATCTTTATTGTGAGTTACAGAATACAAAGTGTCACTTAGGAAATAGGTATCTTTGTCAGGCAAATTTTTCAAATCCCATACCATTGTCTTTTTCAAGTTTGAGCTTGTAAGTGCAACTTTTGAAGCATTATCATTAAACGTAGCATGGGCAACGTCACCATAATCTGACTCCTGCACTTTGAACTGTTTGTATAAAGTACCTGCACCTGAACCGACGGCATTATATAATCTGGCATAGACAGCGTTTCCTGCAGTAAGGATGTAGCTATCAGTAGGATCATACTCAGCATACCAAGCTCTTTTTGTAGAAGTATATGCATCTATGTTTCTTATGAGAGCTAATGTATTTACATCATAAATTTTAACTGTTCCGTCGGAAGAAGCGGTTACAATCGCTTTTGAATTATGAGAAAAGTTTACCGAATTTACTTTTTCTTTTTGAATAATTGTACCTAAACTATCACCTGTAACAGCATTCCATAATATAACAGTAGAGTCTTTTGAAGCAGTAGCGATATACTGATTATCAAAACTAAATACAGCATAGTTTACTTCATGAGAGTGCTTTTTTAAAGTAAGTAACTTGGCTCCGGTATTAGAATTCCAAACTACAGCAGATGAATCCCCTGATGCAGTAACTATTTTATCACCAAAAGTATTGAAAAATGCGCTATTGACTTGTGCCCAATGTTTCAGATTCATAGTTCTGCCGATATTATTAGGCCAAAGTTGAATAGCCCTTACAAGTGCATCATCGGTTTCTACATTCGGAATATCCCATTTATATTTCAATCCTTTAACGTTGGTCGCTAAAGTATCCCACGAAGCGCCTTCATTCAAAGAATATTCGAGCTGAATAACATCTTCCGGCAATAATCCCTCCCACTCCACATAATGCTCATCACCAAGGATGAGTGTTTCTTTGCAAACAGGAGATGTAATTTTTATAGTTTTTTCTTTAGGTGGAGTATTCGGGTAGCCGGCTGCAATTAAAACTTCATTGCCGACACAGGCAGAAGAAGTGATAAGCAGCTTAGTGAACTGTATGGTAGAATCTACGGGAGAATATTTTACTACCACTTTGTGCTGTTGCCCTTTTGGAAGTACAAAAGGAGAACTAACTTTACCTTCTATTATATCAAATAATATATCATTTTGAAGCTCGATTTTATCAATAGCGATATCACCGTTCACTGCTTCCAAATATATCTCTCTTGTATCACTTTCTCCCGGGAGAATAGGATTAAATTTAATATTTAAAGGCAAAGCTGCTAATCTGATTTTAGAGGAAACAAGAGTAAAATAATCAACAGCACCATCAGCATTGCTCGACGGGATAAATATTTCTGAAACGTGATTATCATCGCATGAAGCAGAAGCATCCCAAGTCAATTTTGCCGGTCTTACTCCATATATCCATGAAATCATGGTTCTCGCTACGTCTTGAAACGGAATATTGTTATTCACTTTATCGAGATATATACCGCCTGTCTGATTTATCATATTTTTGAGCTTATCAGAAATGGTTGTTCCAAGAGCAACCAAATTCACCTGAATATTATTATTTTTATAGTTCTGAATTTGCTCATCCGTAAGATTTATCTTAGTATTACCATCAGTAATAATTAATGCCTTTTTTTGATAATTGCCTTTTTCAAAAACTTTAACCACAGAACCCGGAGAGTTTACAAAAACCCTGTTTAAATCAGAACCGCTTGCATTTTGTAACTTATCAAGCGTATTTAGCAGTAAAGTTTTATCGGCAGTAAAATCTTTATACAAAAAAGTATAAGTATCAAATGCTGAGAGAGAAACTTCAGCAGCATTAAAGTCGAAATTATTCAATATAAAAGCAGCAATTTTTTTTGCGTAAACAAAATTGCCATTGCTTATATTCAATCCTAAATCAAAAGAAATATCTAAAGATACCTGTTTATTGACATCTCCCGTAAAGTTATCATGAGAAATGACCGGCATGTTGTTGCCATTGTCAAGGACAGTAATTTGCCCTGCATTGACATTGTAATTCGGCAAAACAGAAGTATCATCAAAAACAAAGTAATCCACTGAAACCAATGGAAAGTCTTTAGTTTCAGTATTTAAAATTACCATATTTTGAGAGGCGTTTATGATATTTACAGATGCAATTAAGCACAGAATTGCTAAAAGAAATCTAAACATTTGGAATTTCCTTTTAAATTAGTATCTTTTTATGCTGCATTACAAATTTAACACTTTTTGTATAACTACATAAAACAATCCTCAATAAAACAAAAAAAAGTCTATATTTAGCTGATAAATATAGACTTTAAGACCATTTTTTTTCTTGATTTAGAAATCGAAGCCCAAAGAGAATAAATACAAAGGCTTAGACCAAGCATGATACTCGTTTCTCCAAGCAATGTCCATTTTTACCGGTAGTCCCAATAAGTAGGCACGTACTCCAATACCTGAACTCATAATAACGTTTTCAAAGTACCTTTTGCCGTCTCTATGCAATCTGGAAACTACAAGGTTGTCATCCCAAGCGGCTCCAACGTCAAAGAAAAATGATCCCATTACTCCTTGGAGCAAGATAGGCATAGGGCCTGCCACAAGAGCTTGGAACATCGGGAATCTAAATTCTACATTGGAAACAAAATATTTATTTCCATAAATCTGACTTAAATTCCATCCCCTAACCGGCAAAACAAACTGAGAAAATGCGAAATCCTCAGGTTTATCAAATGGTAAGCGATTATCTGTGAAGTTCCTATTGATCCAATTGTCAACGCCACCGACAAAGTATCTTTGAGGGTCAGGTCCGAAAGAAGCACCGGCAGCACCCCTAAGAGCTAAACTAAAATAATCTCCAATTGGCAAATATCTTCTATAGTCAAAGTCAAGATTTATAAAGCCTATATTTTCGTTACCAAGCTTTGGTGTTCCTTTAAAACCTAAATAATACCTGGAACCACTATGTGGTGCAAAATATCCCCAGAGCACGTCATCATGAACAAATCTGCCTTGTGGAACAAATAACATTCTGGAAAGATTGTTATTTGAAGGATTTTGCAAGTTTTCTTTAGTAACATTTAGCCAATTTATACCCCATTCCAAACGATTAAACAGGTCAAAAGGATAAGATGCAGTAACACCCAATCCATAATTCCTAAACCTATATAAATCATTGGATTCTTCAGTTGGATTTGTTTTCAAATAAGCAGCTGAATGGAAAATTGTAAAGTTATAATCAATTATTTTAGGAAGATAACTGTATGCTGCCATAAACTGACTATTTCTTAGGTCTGTATGCAAATTTGCCTGAAAGAACAGCTGATGATTGCCCATGATGTCAGAATACAATATCTGAGTTACACCTTGAAAACCATAGTAAGTCGAATATCCCGGATTTGCTAAAACTATATCAGGAGAGAAAATAATCTTATAATCGTTTTCCACAAATTCAGAATAATCAGTAATCATAGTATCGTTAGATTGAGCAAAAGCATTTGACTTAATATCAGGATTTTCTTTTACCACCTGTTGTTGGTCAAATTCAAATGTAAAATTGCCCCACCCCTGTAATTGACTGTTTGCAGTTTTTGAATCCTCTTCAAAAGATTCTAAGAGAGCTATTGATTCCTTTTCTTTTTGTTTCAATTTTGTCAATGGCAACTCATCCAGATCTAAATTCCGCTCAAATGGGAAGCGAATCATATATATATCATAACCGCCATTTATCTGAACTGTAAAGAGTAATTTGCTGTCATCAGGTGACAAATCTAATTGGGTTATACCTGCTATTGAATTCGAAATCGGTCTCACATTTTGAGTTTCGATATTCAATTTGTATATATTACCTATTCCATTTTTGTCCGAAACAAACAATAGTGACTTGCTGTCAGAAGCAACTGCTAAAGATGTAATACCCGGATATTGGTCGTGGGTGATTCTTCGTATATTTTTTGATTCAATATTTATACAATAAATATCTGTTTTGTCAACATCATGCTTGTATAGTTTGAAATCCTTTTTAACATTACCATCAGTAAAGTCTAATCTGTCGGATATGAAATAAATTTCCTGAGAATCAGATGACCATACAGGGTACTTGTCTGAAAAAATATCATCTGTGATTTGAACTAATTTTTCTGTTTTAAAATCATAAAGGTAAATGTCACTTTTTTTACCTGAAGCCCCGGCAAAGGCAATATATCGACCATCAGGCGACCAAGTTACAGAACCAATAGTCCTCAAATCAAACTTAATTTTTTCGTAGTCGCCACTTTCGACATCTACAAGGTAAATAGCATCATTCCCACCGGATTTGGCAGAAATCACTATCTGTTTGCCATTAGGGCTCCATGAAATGCCCGGGGTTAGAATATTCAAATCTTCGAAGTCTTGTTCGCGAAAACTGCTAATGAGCTGTTTCGTTGTCTTTTTGTCGTTAATATCTCTTATATAAATTCCAAACAATCCGGAATCATCAGCAATGAAAGCCATCTTTTCGCCGTCAGGTGAGATAGCCGGTGAAGTGTTATAAAAGTTTCTGTTTTCTTTATGATCAGTCAGTGCAATCGCATAATCTTTAGGATCTTCGTAAACCTCTAAATCTGTCCAATAATATTTTTTTAGGTCTCGTTCCCACTTTTCGCTAAAATCTTTCAAATTCATCTGGAAAGAACTTTCAAAAGCCATATCGACATTTTTATAGGTCTTCATCTTCTGAATAAGCTCGCCTACTTTTTCCCTGCCATAATTTTCTGCGATGTACCAATAAAATGTCTGTCCGCCTCTGTACGCAAGGTAACCGTTTAGTCGTTGTAGCGGTGGTAAGTTCTCACTGATAGCAAGGTCTCTCATAAACATATCAGTTTCAGTATTAAGTCCCCCAATGCTTTCAAACTCGGCAAGACCCTCGTTCATCCATAAAGGAATTGCAAACATATTGTTAGACGAAATGGCAGATTGGAAGGTACCTCCAAAAAACAAATCGTTGATAACAGCATGAACCAACTCATGATGTATTACGTGTCGTAGCTGAGCAAAATCACCTTGGAAAGGCACCACTACACGATTTTTAAATAATTCTGTAACACCACCAACACCTTCGGACATAAAAGAGGATATAACATTTGTCTGTTGAAAATCGTTATGGCTATCATAAACAACCATACTGACTCTTTTGCCTAATTTGTAGTTAAGTGTATTTTGGATGGAGGCTAATGACTTTTCGGCTATTACGGCAGAATATTCTGCCAAATCTTTAGAGCCTTTATCATAATATACATCAAAGTGTTGTGACTGTATATATTTCCAATTATATTCTCTATACTGTACTTTATTTTTACCAAACTGCGAATATCCATCTACAGAGATGAAGCACAACATTATCAACAATATGTAAAATAGTCTTTTCATAGTTACTCCGTTTTGTACTAACAGGCATTATATGTAATACACTTAAAAACAGAAAAAGTTAAAAAAAAGGATGCATTTTATGCATCCTATAAAATATATCATCTATTTCTTATAATCAACATAAATATCGACATATTTTAGCTATTTTCTTCCGGTTGGAATTCCATAACTTCTTTATATACCTCAGCAACGATATCCTCTTCTGCGATAGTCCTGACTATTTCGCCTTTTTTGAAAAGCAAGGCTTTCCCTTTACCGCATGCTAAGCCGATATCCGCTTCTTTTGCTTCGCCTGGACCATTAACAGCACAGCCCATGACTGCAAGTTTAACCGGTTTTTTTATTCCTGCCAGTGCTGCCTCAAGTTTCTTAGTAATTGAGAACAAGTCAACCTCTAACCTACCACATGTAGGACAGGAAATTAGCTCAACGTTTCTTTGTGCAAGCCCAAGAGAACGCAATATTTCTTTGCCCACTTCTACTTCATGTTCCGGTTCGTCCGTTAAAGAGACTCTAATGGTATCTCCAATACCTTCGGCAAGAAGAGTCCCTATACCCACTGAACTTTTGATAGTACCAACCCGAATCGTTCCTGCCTCAGTTACACCAAGATGCAAAGGAATATCAGTCCTTGCAGCTATCAATCTATAGGCATCAAGCATAAGTTTGACATTGGTTGATTTCACCGATACGATTAGATTATCGAATCCATGATCACGAGCTATATTTATGTGACGCATTGCACTATCATACAAAGCTTCGGCGGTAGGATAGCCATATTTTTCAAGCAAATCTTTTTCCAGAGAACCTGAATTAACACCAATACGGATAGGAATATTAGCACCTTTTGCTTTGTTTAGTACTTGTTTTATCCGCTCTTCATCGCCGATGTTTCCGGGATTTATCCTGACTTTGGATACACCTGCGTCAATTGCCTCTAAAGCAAAAATGTAATTGAAATGAATATCAGCAACAATTGGCACTTCCACCTGTTTGATGATTTCTTTCATGGCAGCAGCAGCTTCTTTGTTATTGACAGTGATTCTTACAATGTCAGCGCCTGCCTCCTGCACTCTTTTCACCTGTTCTACTGTTGCTTTTACATCAGCTGTCTTAGTCTTTGTCATAGTTTGTACAGCTATGGGTGAATCTCCTCCGATAGGAACTCCACCGATGTATATTTTTTTTGAAACGCGACGTTTGAAAGTAGTTTTAACGTCTGTGTTTTCTATAGGAATCATGTTATTGTCTCACTTATAGTTTCTTACTAAGCTCATTGAGAATATGTTTTTCTTTTTCTGTAAGATTTTGATAGCCGGTAGCACTAATTTTGTCGAGTATTTCATCGAGCATCTCTTGCGGAATTTCAACACCGTCAATGGTATATGACTTAGAAGAACTCGGCTTATTGCTTACAGAATTTGATTTATTAGATTGATATTCTTTGTCAAATTGATAAATTTTCGGTTCACGACTGTAGTATTGCTTTTCTTTGAATACCGGCTCTTGATAAGTTTGTCTTTTTGAAGCTCCAAATAAAGAAAACAATCCTATATCATCACCAAATTTCAACAGAAACCATCCGGTGATTGCCCCACCAAGGTGAGCGAAGTATGCTACACCGTCATTTGAAAGAAAACCAAACAGAATTTGCAATCCACCGATTATTAACACAAATGTTTTTGCAGGAATAGGGATAAAAATCGGGAACATAAATACAGACCGATTCGGAAAACTGAGCCCAAAGGCTAAAAGTACCCCAAATATAGAACCTGACGCTCCAATTGTGAGTCCTGCCGAACCAAGAAGCGGTGGTATTATAAGCTGAAAGATGCCGGCTCCAATACCGGAAAGAAGATAATATATAAGAAACTTTTTAGACCCCCAAAGATTTTCCAATTCCATACCGAACATCCACAATGCAAACATATTAAATAGGATGTGAGTAAAATCTCCATGTAGAAATTGGTATGTAATAAGCTGAACAGGAGTCATTAAAATATCTAATGAGTTAAAATCGCTTATCGGATTCAAGCCAAAATATAATCTCATTAGATTAGTTAAAGATATTCTGCTAAT
Organism: Kapaibacterium sp. (SeqCode); assembly: GCA_963664875.1. GTDB lineage: Bacteria > Bacteroidota > Ignavibacteria > Kapaibacteriales > UBA2268 > JBFHIJ01. Next base: position 682,148 of record OY761611.1, read on the forward strand.
AGAACCATCAAAAGGACTGGGTACTGTAAATTGCGAAAGAAAAAGAAATTGCAGAATAAAAATGGCAACATTGATTATTATCAAATATTTAATCACAGGAGGCATTACTCCTCTACCCATTCCCATTCCGCCAAACTGGCTTTTGTACGTCATTTCAACCTGATTATTTGTTTAACTAATTCATTGATAAAAATATTGTTCGTGCTGATTTGTTCACATTGTCCATATTTTGATAAAACTCTTTCCAAAGCGTTATAAATTCGTCCCAAGATTTGATAAATTCCTCTGCATCCTGCGGATATAAATCCCAGCTATAAACAACTCTATCAAAAGCTCTTAGAAGATCCGCTTTTTTGTTTGGGATATTACCTTGTGTAACGAGCAAGTCAGGTAATATATTCAATATTTTTGCAATAAATTTGAATATTTCACCAACAGTGCTGCTTAATTTTTCGTTAAGCTCATATTTTGATTTCAGCAAATCTATCAAACTCTGAGTCGAATTAAGAATAGAATCTACCATTTTAAAATGATTTTCAAAACCTGCATGATTTTCCATAACATCCTCTCACTTGCTTTTATATAAATAACGGGACAAATGTCCCGCTATTTCAAAAAGTTTTCTTCCACAAACGAATACTTAGTATTCCAAAGCTTCTATGCCCGGTAGTATTTTACCTTCCATGAATTTTAACCATGCACCACCACCCGGTGTAACGTGTGTTACTTTATTCATGAAATTCATCTTTTTAATTGCTGCTGCCGAATCACCACCACCAATAATAGTAGTTGCTCCTTTTGCAGTTACATTTGCTAAAGCATTCGACACAGCATAAGTTCCTTTTGCAAAAGCTGCCATTTCGAATACCCCCATAGGACCATTCCAAACTACAGTTTGAGCAGTAGCGATTTCGTTAGAGAATATTTCTCTTGTTTCTTCGCCAATATCCATGCCTAACCAATCCGAAGGAATGTTATCAAATGATACGGTTTTATGATTAGCATGTTTCGCAAATTGATCTGCGACAACAACATCTGTTGGGATAATCAATTTAACATTTTGAGATTTAGCATATTCAATCAGTTCTTTTGCCAATTCAATTTTGTCTTCTTCGAATATAGATCTTCCGATTTCTTTACCGAGAGCTTTTAAGAACGTAAACATCATACCACCGCCAACTAATACTGTATCGCAAGTATCAATCAAGCGACGGATTACGTCGATTTTGTCCGAGATTTTTGCACCACCAACTACTGCAACGTAAGGGTGTTTTGCATTTTTAATAGCATTATCAAGATATTCAATTTCCCAGCTAAGAGACTTGCCGGCAAATCGGTTTTCAAATAATTTCGGAAGTTCGTAAACACTAGAGTGGTGTCTGTGAACAGTTCCAAAAGCATCATTTATGTAAGAATCAGCTAAGGGACGCAATATTTTTGCAAATTCCAAATCATTAGCTGTTTCGTAGTTATAAAATCTCAAATTTTCTAAGAGGATAACGTCTCCGACTTTAGCATTTTCTACAGCATCTTGAGGTGCTTTGCCAAGGCAATCCTGAGCAAAAACGATATTGTATCCCCATTTTTCTTCCATATACTCAGCAACAGGCTCTAAGGAAAATTTTTTAACCCATTTTCCCTTAGGTCTCCCCAAGTGCGAAATAATTATAGGAATACCACCATCATTGATAACTTTGTCTATAGTAGGCAAAGATTCAACTATCCTCAAATCATCTGTTATTTTTCTTTCGTCGAGAGGCACATTAAAATCGACTCTAATCATTACTTTCTGATCTTCGAAAGAGTAATTGTCTATTTTTTTGATCATTACATCACCGCAGAAATTAAATTTTTGAATTATACTAACTTACAAAAATAAGTAAACGAACGAAACTCCAAAAAATTAAAAGAATTCCCCAAAAAATGTCAGGGAATTCTTTTTTCAAATATATTTTTTGTCGCTTATTTTCCGATTTTCAATACCAAATCTACTATTCTGTTAGAATAACCAAATTCGTTGTCATACCATGCAACAACTTTGACAAGATTATCTTTAACATCAGTAAGAGAAGCATCGAAGATAGAAGAGTGTCTATTGCCGATGATATCAGAAGAAACTACAGGTTCTTCAGTATATTCGATTATACCTTTTAATTCACCTTCGGCAGCTTCTTTGATTGCAGCATTGATTTCTTCTTTGCTTACGTTTTTGCTTAGTACAACGCTCAAATCAGTCAAAGAACCATCAGGAACAGGAACGCGTACAGAGTAACCATTCAATTTTCCTTTAAGCTCAGGCAATACCAAACCAACTGCTTTAGCCGCACCAGTAGTCGTAGGGATAATATTTACAGCGGCAGCTCTTGCTCTTCTCAAATCTGAGTGAGGCAAATCAAGTATTCTCTGGTCATTTGTGTAAGCGTGGATAGTAACCATTAGACCGCGCTCTACACCAAATTTGTCATTTAATACTTTAACGATTGGTGCCAAACAGTTAGTAGTACAAGATGCGTTAGACATAACTTTTTCGTCGCCTGTAAGAGTGTTATCATTAACACCAAGTACAACAGTTGCATCTAATTCGTCTTTAGCCGGAGCTGATAAGATTACTTTTTTTGCTCCGTTATTTATGTGCTTCATCAATGCTTCTTTTTTAGTGAAGACACCTGTAGATTCGATAACAACATCGACATCTTTCCAAGGAATTTCTTCAATATTTCTATGAGCAGAAACCGGAATTTTTACACCATTTACATAAATAGCAGACTCGTCAGCAGTAACTTCGCCTTTGAATTTGCCTTGTGCAGAATCATATTTAAACAGGTGAGCTAATGTTTTGGCATCAGTCAAATCATTGATACCCACAAACTCAACGTCTTCATTTCTCTCGAAAAAAGATCTAAAAACAAGACGTCCGATACGACCAAAGCCGTTAATAGCAACACGTATAGCCATTTTTGTTATTCCTGAAATCTATGAATGAACACTTTTTTTGATAATTAATTGCTTAGTCTCGAAAATTAAGACTTTATCTTTAATTAGGCAATTTAGTTTTGTTAATTATATGATTTAGCGATATTATCTATTTCTCAGTCTTATATGGTACCTGATGATATAAAGCTCTAACAGGTTCTAAGCCCAAAGCAGTTCCTTCCTGAATAGCTTTTAAGACTGCTCCGCCTCCGGTAAATATGTAATATTTAGGGCTATCAAGAGCAACTATATATAATCCCGGCAGTAATCGTTTCAGTTCCTGCATGGTATCGCCGCCACCATATAGCTTTACAGCTTCGCGATTTTCGTCTATTGTCTCATCTAATGCTATTGTTCCTTCGTTGAAGTAAGGAGTATATCCCATAACTGCATTTACAAAAATCATTTTTGCATTGTGGAAAATATCTTTTACATGTTGGTCTTCAAATGACTCTTTTGCGACATCGAGTATATAGTTAAGCTGGTCGCCTTCTTTCAAATCAGTTACTTTATGGATTCTGTATTTTCCTTCAATTTTCCCCTCCATAGTATCTGATTCGATTATGTAAGGGAGCTCAATAAGTTTGTCTTTATGGTTCTTAGCAAAATCTACAAATTTTGCAGCATGCTTCAAATCTTCATCATCTATACCTTTGATACTTATGCCGTACTTCGCTGCTATATAAGCATTGTACATTACTCCGCCAAGCACTACGTAGTCAGCTTTATTCATAAGTGCATATAGAGAATCGATTTTTGTATCAAATTTGGAACCTGCCACTACAGCTACAAACGGCTTTTCAGGATTAAATATCCTATCTAAGTTTTCTATTTCTTTCTGCAGCAAAAAGCCTGCATAAGAAGGTAGGTATTTCGCAACAGTATAAGTCGAAGCATGTGGTTGCCAGCTACCAAACGCATCATTGACATAAACATCTGCAAGACCGGCCAACTGATTGGCAAATCTTTCGGCTTCTTCCCCATTGCCTTCTTCACCGGCAAACCATCGGGTATTCGGCAAATAAACAGCATCAAGGTCGCTTTCTTTTAGTTCTTTGATTAAGTGATTTATTGAAGTTTCGATACCAATATAACCTTTACTCTCATCCTTGTAGAAAGTAGGTTCTTTGATTTTTATATGCAGTTTGCTTTTTAGATAATCTATGATAGGCTGCACAGAAGTATCATTAGAAATTTCTATCTTTCCGTTTTTTTTGTTTTTTGGTCTGCCAACATGGCTCATAAGTATAATTTTTCCACCTTTGGCATTTATATAATATAAAGTGCCTAAAGTCGCATCTATTCTATATGGGTCATGAATTACCCCCTTTTTTACAACATTGTGATCTACTCTGACAAGAACGATTTTCCCGTTCAAATCCGCATCTTGGATAAGCGGCAAATTAATCTGTCTGAAATCCATAATATCCTCGAAATATTTTATTATGTTTGACAAGCTATAAGACGAAAGATTCCAAAATAAGTTTATCAAAATAAGTTTCAATTATATTTATTTGAGTCTGATATACTTTATTTGGATAATACGATTTTACTAACTAATTTTGTTAATTATGTTTGCTAAAATAAGCTATTAACTTTTTGGAGAATAAAATGGCATTCGTACCTAATACAGACGCCGAACGTCAGGAAATGCTCAGTAAAATTGGTGTAAATAGTTTTGATGAACTAATTGCAAAAATTCCTGAAGACGTTAGGTTCAAAGGCGAATTAAATTTATTACCTCAGTTGTCAGAATATGAAGTAGTAAAACTGTTAAATAAATACGCAAACAACAACGTAACAGCAGACCAAAATATAAATTTCATGGGCGGTGGAGCTTATGATCACTTTATTCCTTCGATTGTAGGAACTATAATGGATCGCTCCGAATTTAAAACTGCCTATACACCATATCAGGCAGAAGTATCTCAGGGTACTTTGCAGGTAATGTACGAATTCCAGTCTCTAATCGCTGAAATTACTGGCATGGATGTAGCAAACGCTTCTATGTATGATGCAGGTACTGCAGTAGCGGAAGCTTGCCACATGGCTCATGCTCAGACAAGAAAAACTGAATTCCTTGTAGCCGGCAAATTGAATCCTAACTACACTATGGTTATGCACACTTCTTGTGCCGGAAGAGAATACACTTTTAGAGAATTTATCGCTGCTGACGGTTCTGCTGACATTGAAGCTTTGAAAGCTGCAATCAGCGACAACACTGCCGGCGTTATTGTGCAACAACCTAATGCTTATGGTGTGATTGAAAACGTTAGAGCTATAGAAGAAGTAGTTCACTCATCAAAAGCAATGTTTATCGTTTGTGTTAATCCAATGTCTCTTGGTATATTGGAAGCTCCAGGTAATTACAATGCTGACATCGTAATCGGTGAAGGTCAGGTATTTGGTATTCCTGTAAGTTTTGGTGGACCTTACTTAGGTCTGTTCGCCTGCAAAGAAAAATTTGTAAGAAAAATTCCGGGCAGATTGGCTGGAATGACACAAGATTCAGAAGGTAAGAGAGGTTTTGTACTTACATTGCAAACTCGCGAACAGCAAATCAAACGCGAAAAAGCTACTTCCAATATTTGTACAAACCAAGGATTATTTATGTTAGCAGCTACTGTTTACCTTGAAACTATGGGTAAACAAGGCATCAAAGAAGTTGCTGAGCAATCTTTCCAAAGAGCTCACTACCTTGCTAATAAAATTTCTGAGTTAAAAGGCTTTAAATTGGCGTTTGACAAACCATTTTTCAACGAATTCCTTGTAGAAACACCTGTTCCTGCAAAAGAAATCATTTCTGCCGGTGTAGATAAAGGTTTCTTGCCTGGTTTGGATACTACAAGATTTGACGGTTGCCACGAAGGTTTACTTGTTGCTGTAACAGAAAAACGCACTAAAGAAGAAATGGATAGCTTTGTAGAATTTTTATCAGGCTTTGCTAAGTAAAAATGAATCTGGAATTCTTAAAGGCTTACGCCGAAAAACCGGAAAACAGAAGAAAAATTGCTCTTTTTTCTTTTTTGTCATTTGTTTTATTGACTCTGACTTTTTCAGAATATGGTCTATACAAGAGACTTTCTCTTCTTAGTGATCACAATTCCCTAAGATACGATATGTATCTTTTAAAACAGGAAACTGACAGTCTGAAAAAAGAAATCAGCAATTTGAGAACTAACAACCGAGAAATCGAAAGGCTCGCCAGAGAAGACTTTGGTTTAGTCAAAAAAGGGGAAAATATTATATTTTTTCAAAGTAAAAAATAGTGATTTTCCAAAATTATATTTATCTTTGAGGGACAGCTTATGTCCCTCTTTTTTTTGGGGTATTATGTATTTTGGAATAGATATTGGCGGCACCTCCATTAAATATGGAGTTTTAGACAGTGATTTGAATATGGTTGAGCAATCTTCCATCAAAACCAAGTCTGTTACAGATGTTACTGACTTTTCGGCTAAGGTTATCGAAATTATAGAATACCTTAGAAAAGAATATATCTGCTGTGATTATATAGGCATAGGTATTCCCGGCACTATCAGCTGCGAAGGAGAAATAATAGTTTCTCCAAACATACCTCTTTTAGACGGTTTCAATCTAAAACAAGCAATAGAAGATAAGATAGATATAAAAGTCTTTTTAGAAAACGACGCAAATGCTGCTTCATTAGCTGAAATGTATGCAGGTGCAGGAAAAGACTTCAAAGATTTCTTGTATGTTACTCTCGGCACAGGTGTTGGCGGCACTATTATATCAGAAAAGAGAATTTTCCTTGGTTCAGATAGAAATGCCGGAGAAATCGGTCATACAATAATCGATTTCGATGACAAAAGATATTTTGACAGAGAATTCAGGCGAGGAACTCTCGAAGAATTTTTAGGGAAACATCAAATAGTCGAACTTATGAATTCATTTGCAGCCTCTCCTGTAAGTGGTATTAAAGAACTCCATAGCAGAGCTATGGATAATGACGAAGATGCTATAAAATGTCTCAATATTTGTGGTGAAATATTAGGTATTGGCCTATCATCTGCTATGAATCTTTTGGGCATTTACAACGTTGTAATTGGTGGCGGTTTGAGCCATCTTGGTGAAGAACTGTTTCGTTCGACACGCGAGACAATTGCAAAAAGAGCATTGCCAAATGTAACAAAACAGTATCATATTCACCCTGCAAAGTTTTCAAGCAATGCCGGCATTACCGGTGCAGCTCTTTTAGAAAAGTATTATTCAGATGTTCAACAATCAAATAAGTAGAGGACAAAATGACAAAAGAAACAGTTTTTACAGAAAAAGCCCCTAAACCTATAGGACCTTACTCTCAGGCAATCAAAGCAGAAGGTAAATTACTTTTTATTTCCGGTCAAATCCCATACACTGCCGAAGGTAATTTGGCAGGCGATAACATTAAAGATCAGGCTCATCAGGCTTGCAAAAATATTGGTGCTATCTTAGAAGAAGCCGGTGCTACTTTTGCTAACGTAGTAAAAACAACTGTACTCTTGAAAGATATGGGTGATTTCGCTACTGTTAACGAAATTTACAGTGAATATTTCGGTGATTCTAAACCTGCAAGAGCTGCTTATCAGGTAGCAAAACTTCCTTTGGATGTTATGGTAGAAATCGAAGCAATTGCTGTTCTATAAATATTCTTTTCAGTTAGAAAGCCGGTGGATTTATCAATTTGCCGGTTTTCCTTTTCAAAAAAATACAAACTATAAACATGAAGAAATATCTGATTATCGTTTTTCTGTTTTTATGTCGATTTGACCTGTTTGCAGATGAGTTATCTGATTCTCTAAATGTAAATCATACTATAAAATCCCCTACCGTAGCTACCATCAAATCTGTTATCTTGCCGGGATGGGGTCAGTATTATGTAGAATCATATTACAAATCAGCAATATTTTTAGGTGCAGAGCTAACATTTGTATATTTTTTAATTGATAATCATTCCAAATATACAGATGCCAAAGCTGAATTTGAAGCCGCAAAAGCTAACGGTGCAGATAGCTACCTCATCTCCAGATTAGAACTAAATATGAAAACACATCACAATAACAGAGATCAGACTGCTTTTTATATGTTAGGCATACACGTACTTTCAGCTATAGATGCCTACGTCGGTGCTCATTTATTTGAATTTGATGTTACAGATGAAATTAAGTTATTTCACCTGCCAAATCAATATGGCTTGCCTTCCCTACATCTGAGAATAGATTTTTAAATCATTCCGAATCTTTTTCTTAAAAACCACTCTACAGAAAGCAAAATCATTACCAGAGATAAAAGATAAACAGAGTTCCAGAGGTTTATTTCGGTTGTAGTGCTTATTTGCTTGTCTTGACCGGGATAATTTGTTTTTATAATAGACAATAATGAATCTGTTTCGGTAATGTGTAAATACCTTCCGCTTGAGTTCTGAGCAAGTTTTTCGAGCAAAGACTTGTTGAGACCATAATTCCTGTTTTCTAACTGCAATTGCTCGACAGTAAAAGAAGTAGAAGCATTTAATTTACTCTTATTATTCAAACTTGCTTCTGCTTTGACAGAATAATCACCAACCGGGATACCTTCTACATTTACCAAATATCTACCATTAGTTAGACTTTTTAGTGTGAGTTCTTTTTTGAACTTGCTATTTTGTATCACTACTTCAATAGAAGCATTGTCCAGTGGTTCGTATTTTTCGTCATAAAGCTGTGCATTTATTTCTATCATCTCACTATTTTGATAAACGTTTCTGTTTGTATTAACAACAAATCTTTCCATTCTATCGGAAATAGAGAGCCATTTAAAAACATTAGAAATCATATTTGAATAAAATGTATTCTGTGTTTCTTGCTTAGATGAAAAATCTGCCAACTGCCAACGATAAAGCCCATAAACTAAAAACGCCCAGCTTCTCGACTTGCCGTTTGTTTTACTAAGTATAGTAGGTTCGTCGATTACAGTATTATTTACTTGGAAAGTAGAATAAGATGTCGCATCGGGCTTTGCTTTGTAAAAACTTTCGGTTTTGAATACCGGTGGCAAATCATCAGCAATTTCTTTGATGTCGTAATCGTAAGAAGCAAAAACAGTATTGGAGAGTGCATTATCATTAAATAGTACATTTGCGGCATATTCATTACGAGAATCAGAAACGATACTGAATGGTAAATAGCTTTCAATATTTTTGAGTTTTGATTTAGATATATGTTTGCCGGCTATATACAAGACAGATTTTCCTTTTGCAAGTTCATCACCTATCTGTTGGATTACCCTATCATCAATAATATTAGAAGGAAAATCAATCAGAACAAATACATCTGTCTCTGCTATATCTTTAGAGTTTGGCACAGAATACCAAGAATTGCCATCTTTTTTGATAAACTCTTTAATGTTATATTGTTTAGATTTTTCAATTTGCTGTTTCAGAAAAGAGAGATCAGGGCTCGGAGAGTGAGCAAAAATGGAAATAGTCTTTTTGTTATCGAGCAAATCAATATATTCGGTTATCTTATTATTTTCGATACTTATCTCATTGGAAATAGTATCAATCTCGACCACAACTTTCTTTTTACCGGGGATAGAATCTCTATAAGTAAACTCTGCGATATGTTCAGTGATGTCGGGATTTATTGAAATTTTTTTACTCGCATATTTTCTGTTGTTTACAACCAAATTGACATTTACAGAATCTTTAGAGACTTCTACCGCTCTAAACCTACATAGGATTGGCACGTCATTATTCACATAAGCAAAATCATTTTTTAGAACAGACTGAGCAATCAGATCAGTTTTCTGAACCGGATTACCTACACCAATAGAAATAACTGGGATATTGCCATTTTCAGCTGCATATTGAGGATTTATTCCTTTATTGAAAGCTCCGTCTGAGACAATTATAATATTGCTAATATTATGATTTTGCTCTATCTCTCTCGATTTCTCGAAGATTTTAGACATATCAGTATATTGTCCGCTAAATGAGATACTGTCTGCTGTTTTGACCTCACTGTCGAAGCAGAATTTATCTGCAGGTAATTCATCGAGCATTTCTATTACATTTTCGATTTGCTCAGAATTATTGCTTTCAACATTTACGGAAGCACTGTTATCAATAAATATCAAAGACTTAGGCGATTCTAATTCATTTCGCGAAATGGTCAGAGTAGGCTCAAAAATAATCAGCAATAAGATTATAAGAGACAATAATCTCAAAGTGCTTAAAACAATTTTTTTTGATTTTGAGACATTCGGAATTGTTCTTTTATAATAATATAAGCTTATGGAAATAGCCAAAATAGATAATAGACCAAAAATCCATGGAGAATTTTGGAAAGCAAAATTTATATCAGTCATGTCTTCTCAATTTATATATACAAACAAAAGCAAATATATTAAATTTCTACATCAATAACGCTTTACAACAGCTTTTTATTTGCTTTCTTGTATAATATTTGTGTTGCACAGTTCAGACTAAATAATTAAGTTTGTATCGCATTTTCGGGGTGTAGCTCAGCCCGGTAGAGTACTACGTTCGGGACGTAGGAGTCGCAGGTTCAAATCCTGTCACCCCGACAAACTTATTACTTAGTTGGAAGTGCTAATACAAACTCAGCACCTTCACCTAAAATGCTGTTACAATATACTTTCCCACCCATCATATCTGCTAATTTTTTTACAATAGAAAGTCCCAATCCTGTAGAGTGTTCTCCACCTGTAGGTCTTGCAGAAAGTCTGGAGAATTTTTTAAATAATTTTTTCTGATCTTCTTCTGATATACCCGGGCCTTCATCTTTCACAGAAAAGTAGTTATAGTTTTCGTCAAAATAGAATTTTACATATATCTTTTTTCCGAGAGGTGAGTATTTTATTGCATTTGAAACCAAATTGTCTAACATTTGGATGCAATAAGTCCTGTCGCAATAGATTTTATAGTCGTAATCAATATCGCAAAGTATTTCAATATTCTTTTGCGAAGCATTATCAATGTGATGTTTCATTGATTGATACAGGACATCTCTAAGAGAGTAAACTTCCGGATTAATATGAATTTTGCCTTCTTCGATAGCGTTTACATCGAGTAGATTTTTTATCAAATCAAACATTCTCTCTGATGTTTCTAATATATCATTAGAAAACTCTTTTATTTCTGCATCCGACAAGGTGTCGTCTTCGCATAAAAATTTGGCAAGCATTTTAATACTCGACAAAGGATTTTTCAAATCGTGGGCTGCCACACCCAAAATTTCATTTTTCTCCTGATTAAGTTTGCGCAAATCAATAGTCCTTTCTTCCACCTCTTTTTCTAATCGGGTATTATACTCTTTAAGTAAAGTTTCAGCGTTTTTTCTAATAGAAATATCCCTCAAAATTACAGTGAAGTATTGTGTATCTTGAATATTGAATTTGCTTAAAGAAATATCAACCGGGAAGATTTTTTTATCCTTTCTTACTGCTTCTGCTTCGTAGCCGTCGATATTTATTTTCAATTTGTCTTCAGCGTTATCTTCGACTGAAATTATTTCTAAGGATTTTATCTGTTCGGTAAAGAGTGCATAAAAATGGTTACCAACAATTTCTTTTGCAGAATAACCAAATAGAATTTCTGTAGCAGGATTGACAGACTCAATAATTAGAGATTTATCAAGTGTCAAAATAGCATCATGAGCCGTATTTACTATTGCATAGTTTCTTGCCAAGGATTCTTGTAAATTTAGTTCTGTTCTTTCCAAATCATTATTTTTCTTTCTGATTTCAAGTATGTCATTTCTTGTCTTTTCAATTGTAATAGTTAAATCGTCAAAATCAATAGGCTTAGTTACAAAGTCATAGGCACCACGATTCATGGCAGTACGAATATTCTTCATGTCACCATAAGCTGAGACAATTATTGCCTTCATAAGACCATCTAATCGATTTAAATGGTTTAGCAGAGTCAAGCCGTCCATCTTCGGCATATTAATATCAGAAATTACGATTTCGATATCAGGATTTGAATTGAGTTGAGTAAGTGCCTCTTCCCCATTGCCGGCAAAAAGAAACTCATACAAACCCTGTTTAATTTGCTTTCTGAATTTGAGTTTTATCATGCCCTCGACATCTGGTTCGTCATCTACTAAAAGTATTTTTGTAGGTAAATTTTGATAGCCTTCCATTCTACGATTTTCCATATTATTCTATAATATTTTTCGGAATATGTATTTTACATATAGTACCATTTTCTTCTTTAGAAGCTAAAGAGACTTCACCATCTAATAAATCAACACATTTTTTCACAATGTGCAAGCCTAAGCCGGCACCTGGAATCGAGCTCACATTTTTACCTCTTTTATAAGGTTCAAATATATTCGGAATGTCATTTTTGCTAATCCCAATTCCGGAATCTTCGACTATAATAATGTAATGTGTTAGTATATTTCTAATTATTACCTTGATTTGGCTATTAACAGGAGAATATTTAAAAGCATTAGATAGTACATTAGCAATTGCCATTTTCAGAATCGTTTCGTTTCCATAGTAATAATCTGCGATACCCTCTGCATCGAAGTGTATTTTGTGTTTAGAGTTATCAGCTAATTTCATCTCATAAAGCATAGACCATATCAAATCTTTTATATCAATTTTAGCCTTTTGATTTGTGTAATCCTCGAAATCTAATTTGCTGATTTTTATCACATCGTCTAAGAGCTTCGCCATAAACTTTACAGAAGCTTTAATCCCAAAAAGAAACTTTTCCATTTCATTTTCTACGCCATTTTTGGCGTATAAATTTTGAATAATATCTGCTGACGACTGTATTACAGTTAACGGATTGCGATATTCATAAGAAACCATCGAAAACAAACTGTCTTTTAGCGAATTTAGCTTCTCTTCCTGCTTTTTCTTTTGTTCTATCTGATAGTCTAAATCTCTGATTCTTTGATTTGCAATTTTTTTCTTTTTAACTCTTTGAATTGTTCTATCTAAAGTACTTTGGAACTCTTGAAAATCTATTGGTTTAGAAAGATAGTCATAAGCTCCGTAATTCATTGCTTTTCTTACATTTGCCATTTCACTGTATGCAGTAAGCATTATTACGTCAAAATCAGGCATAGTGCCGTCTATTTTTGATAGTAATGTGATACCATCCATTACAGGCATATTGATATCTAAGACAATAACATCCAAATCTGTGTTCTTCGATACAATTTCCAAAGCTTCTTCGCCATTTGAAGCAAAGATTAGCTGATACTCTCCCGTTTTAACCTTATTCCTTAGCTTCAATTCCATAAGCCCTTTCAAGTCAGGCTCGTCATCGACAAGCAATATTTTTGTTATGTCTTTCATCATCATTTAAGTTATGCTTTAGGTAATTTTATAATAAATTCTGTATAATCATCTACCACGCTATCTACTTCTATGGTACCTCCATGAGCCTGAATCACATCAAAACTTAGCGACAAGCCTAAGCCTGTACCTTCACCGGTAGGTTTTGTTGTGAAAAACGGATTGAATATTTTGTCCAATTTGTCTTTTGGAATACCGGTTCCATTGTCTTTCAGTCTTATCTCAATATTATCTTCTACAGATTTGGTATTTATTTCAATTTTCGGTTTGAAAGTATCGTTTTCAGAAGTTTTCCTTTTCATCATTGCATAGCAAGCATTGTCGATTATATTAGTCACTACTCTGCTCAAATCTTGCTGGAATATAGGAATATCCACATTAGAATCTTCATGCAAATACTTAATCTCTGCATTAAAATCATTGTACTGAGTTCTAAATCCTTTGAATGACAGATTTGCATTTTCTTCGAGAAAAGCAGCTATGTTTGTTTTTTCTTTGTAACCCGCAGATTCTCTGGAATGATTCATCATCGATTTTACAATTTTGTCTATTCGGATACTGTTTTTTTGAATCGTATCAAGGTAAGTCATTATATCTTCTGCTATTTCATCAACTAATTCTTTGATAGAAGAAGGATTTTCCTGTGCATCGTTGATAAAATCCTGCCACAGCTCGACAGTGCCTTCTGCGTAATTTTTAATAAAATTGAGCGGATTTTTAATTTCATGTGCGACACCGGCAGTCAGCTGACCAAGAGAGGCCATTTTTTCGGCTTGGATTAGTTGCTTTTGTGTTTTTTTCAAAACATCATTCGATTTTCTGATTTCTTCGTAGGATACTGCATTTTGTATTGCAATAGCAATGTAAGATGCAAGATTTCGCAGCATTTCTATGTTGTAATCGCCAAAGGCATTTACCTTATTATTTTCTATTGCAAGTAGCCCAATGGTTTTACTGTTGTATGAAATAGGCAGATAAAGACACGAATTGGTAGCCGGATTCATTAGCTCGATAGCATTGTCACTTATCAGACCGGAATACTTAGACAGGTCATTTATTTTTCTGTGGACATCATCGATAATAATCTCTTGTCCAAAAGTCAAACACATTACGTCTAAACGATTGCCCTGCTGCATTTTTATCTGATAATTTTGCTCTCTTTTGGAATTAGATATCACAAGGCGATAGTCAATTATCTCAGATATTTCATCGTAAAGACCGATTGCAAAAGTAGATGCCTCGGTTATCGAACCAAGATGTGTGTATAATTGATTAAAAATGCTATCGTATGTAATTGCAGTTGTGATTGATTTTCCAATTTCAGACAGTAAACTAATGTTTTTGATAGATAGCTTCAAATCCTCAGCAATCTTAGATAGTTCAGCATTTTTGTTTTCAACTTCTTTTTGCTGCGTCACTATTGTATCGTTTGATATTTTAATGTTATTTGCCATATCATTAAACACAGATGCCAATCTTCCAACTTCGTCTTTTGTTTCCACCTTAACTTGAGTGTCGTATTTTCCATTAGCTATTTCAGTAGCTGCTTTTTGCAACTCTCGGATTGGTTTGACAATAGTTCTTGCTATAAACATTGATAAGAATATACCAATTAACAAAGTAATACCGATTGCGGAATATTGGATTCTTTGGCTCTTTTCTGCTTTAACTTCCTGCTCGAGCACAATTTTATTCAAATCATCTTCAAGAGTATTTTCCATTTTGGTCAGCTTTACTTCGAGTTCCGATAAGCCTTTGAAAACTATCACCAGTTGGCTGAAATTGTATTTATATGTATTCGCTAATTTTATAATGTCTTTGATTTTGCTATTTTTTTTATATTCTGCCTGAGAAATGAGGTCGTTCAATGCTGCATTCACCTTCTCAATATACTTCTCATGGCGACGCATTATATAATCTTTCTCGCTTCTTCTGGCTTGTAGCATATACATTAGAAGCTGATAATCATTTAATGATTGGAGTATCTGCTCAATATCATGAACACTGCGTCTGAACTTCCCTTCTACTCCCGAATCTTCATTTATACCTCTTTTTATCATCAAATCAGTATATTCGTCATAGAGTGATTTGTACTCTTTAACTTTGACAAGCAGTTCGCCTGCCATATCATCTTCTTTTTGAATAGTTTCGAGTATTGATACAATTTTAGAATGCTTTTCTGCAAAGGAAGTATTTAATCCAAGATCTTTCTTTTTAGAAAACTCATGTCTGTTTTGATAATTCTTCAATAGCAAAGTTTCTACCTTGCGATAGGTATCTCGTTGATTTTGAATATTAACTACGGTGAACCCTATTAATGCAACAACAATAAGTAAGACTTCCAACGATATTGCTAATATTAGCATTTTGCCGTACAAAGAATTACGTAACTTTTCCAACTAAAAACTCCGGGATTTGTGGGTATGCAATATTAGACATTTAGTGTTAAGTATAGATAAGGGTGATGTTAAGCATTGATAAAATTCATTTTTATATGGTGAATATCCTACATTTTTTACAACACTGTTTGATAATATCCAATTTGTCGATGTATCACAAACTCCATTAACCACATCGAAAGCCCTAAATGCCTGATTCCATGGGATAAACTGAATATACTTGCATTGTTTGGCTCAATTTTTTATTGATAGCTCCGATGTATAGTGTAACATAAGTATCCTTAACTAATGAAATATATTATCTACATAATACTACTTTTTGTCTTAGTGATGGAAATGACCGGCACTCCACTATCCGGTGTCATTTCTAAGAATATGACTTTGAAAAAAACTGACTCTCCTTTCGAGATTACTTCTGATTTGGTAATAAGTAAAAACTCGAATGTGACTATAGAAAAAGGAGTCAGATTAGTTATCAATCCTTCTATTAACATTACAGTACTTGGCAGTCTTACTGCATTAGGCAGCGAATCTGAAAACATTACTTTTACTTCCTCTTCTTCTCAGAACTGGGGAAGTATCATATTTTATGCTGCTTCGGATCAAGATACTTCTCGATTGGAACATGTTTCCTTTCAAAATGGCGGCAGTGCCTACCACCCACCATTGATGCTGAAAACTGAAATAGTACCTATCGTAAGCAATATAAACTTTACAAATTGTTCTTTTGATGGTATGGAGTTAGCTCCTTTCGACTTTGTAAATATGAAATTGGACAACACTGAAATTAAGCATCTGATACTTAATGATTATATCATTCCATCTGCTTCAGTGCTCAAAATTGAGCAAGGAGTAGAAATTGCAATTGCTAATAATATTGATATTGTATGTAAAGGAAGTATAATTGCAAGCGGAAGTTTTTCAAAGCCAATTACTTTCACAAAACTCGATGTAGCAAATTGGGGTGGCATTTCAATAGAGTCTGCTCTTCTGGAACAATCTGTATTTTCTTTTTGCAATTTATCCTATTTCGGCAATTCTCAATATTCGTCTTATGGCGGGATAACAATCGTAAAAGGCTCTGCTTCTATCGAATACTCGTCCTTCCATGATTTCAACCGTTACGCTGTAATCATAAAGAAAGATGGTTTAGCCGACATTGGTTCAGGCTTTGCCGGCTCAAAAGGGTACAATATTTTCGGAGAACCTAAAACAAATGGGTCAATAATTGTTTCAAATTATTCTGCGAGCAATATTTCAGCACGTTATAATTGCTGGGGTACTAATCTTTCGACAGAAATAGATAAAAAAATATTTGATCAGAAAGACAATGCAACTGTTGGGATAGTTGATTATTCTAATTATTTAGATGATTGCACAATCTCTGCACCGGATACTCCTGTTTTGGAATTCCCTTTGAATTACTCAAGCGATATGCCTACTAATCTCAAATGTTCATGGTTTAATGTGCAATCCTCGGATATTTATCATTTCCAAATTTCTGATGACTCAACATTTTCTAATATCGTTAGCTTCAAAGATAATCTTGTAGATACTTTTGCATTTGCAAGGAATTTAAAGAACGGAAAAAGATATTTTTGGAGAGCTAAATCAGTTAATTTTGCCGGTGAGAGTAACTGGAGCAATCATTACTCATTCAAAACTTTTGACACTACAAAGCCGGAACCACCTCAGATCATTTATCCCAAAAACGGTGGGACTAATATCCCTACTCTTACTTCTGTCAGCTGGACTAAAATAGAAAATGCAGACAATTACATACTTGCATATTCTAAATATTCTGATTTCAGTAATCCTGAGTATGACACTACAACCAATAACTCTAAAGAAGTAAGTTTGAAATTTGATACAAAATATTATATTAAGGTAAAATCCGGTAATTCCAACGGTTGGAGTGCATGGAGCCTTGAAAATAGCTTTACTACAGCTCCATTGTTCTCTTTTGAAAAAATAAATCTGCCTATCAGCGACGCACCAATCCAAATAGTGCCGTGTTCAATCAATAAGGATGCACTACAAGATATGGCAGTCAGAACAGCCAATAAGTTTTATTTATTGCTGAGGAATTCAAATGGTTTTGCGGTTGGATTTCAAGCAGATATTTCTGACTCAGATTTTGACTTTGCAGATTATGACAGCGATGGTGACTTAGACTTTGTTTATATATCGACAAGCAAAAAAGCTACTTTAGTAAATAATCAGCCCGTAGCCTTTGAGCAAATAGAAACCGGAATAGAAGCTGATGCAGATTTTGTGGTATTTTATGATTTCAATAATGATTTATATCAGGATATTATTGTTTTTGAAATCAAACAATTGTCTAATGTTAGACTATTCACAAATATCATTTCAGGATTTGTCCCTGCTTCTAATATTTTGCTTAATTCAAAAATTGACAAGATTTATAGAGATGACTATAACAATGATGGCTTGTCTGATTTACTTTTACTCGATAATGCAAAAGCAAATATTGTCAATATAACAGACAGCAAAATTGAAGAATACTCAAGTTTTAATTTTCTGACAAAACCGCATAAAATTATTTGTAGAGATATAGACCAGGACAGTTTTAAAGATATTATCAGTATTGAGTTTGACGGGAATATTTCCTGTATCTACAATTACAGCTACTCTAATGATTTTCAAAGAATGTCTCTTGATAAAAAAATTGGAATAAAAGATTTCGATTTGATAGACCTTTCGAATAATGGGTTTTATGATTTTATCTTTACTTATACTGATTCAATCGCAATAAAAGAATATGTAAATAATTCCTTTTTTGACTATTACGTTTTAACCGAAAAGAATGATATAAACTATGCCTCGCACATAAAATATGATAATAGAAACAATGATTTTATTATATCTTCAAAGAATGAGTATTTCGTTTGTATAAATAATACAGATAGGATAAATCAAGTTCCTAATCCTCCTAATCAACTCGATTTCAGATTTACTTCTGACAACAAAATTGAACTAATTTGGAAGGGTGCAACTGACCTGGAGTCTTTCGCTTTAGGATACGAGATTTTCGTTTCTAACCAAACTGACACAATTACTTTTGCTGCATCAAATTATGATGCTTACTATTCAAAATCCAATAAATTCACCTTGGATAATATCAAATCAGGCAGTTACAAATGGCGAGTTAAAACTCATGACAATACCTTTTTATACTCGCAGCTTTCAGAAGAATCAAGTTTTATAACTCCTGATTTGGTATTACTTCCACCTTCTTCCTGGAACTTTGAAAAGCAAACCGGAGAACATTCTTTATTGGTAATTGAACCGAATTACATTCAAGATAACTTTAAATTAAATTCTTCTATGTTTATTGGTGTTTTTTACGTTAATGACACCTCGCTTAGCTGTGCTGGATTTGCTAAATACAATCCTGATAAAAGCATCGCGATTCCGATTTGGGGAGATAATTATATTACTTCTATGATAAAAGAAGGGTTCAATCAGAATGAACTTATAAGATTCAAAGTTTGGGACGGAATAAAAGGGCAAGAAGATTTCGTTATTGTTGAATTTGAAAATCAGGATAATGTTTTCTTTCCGGATAAAATATATCAGGGAGAAACAGTAAATCAACCTGCAGAACTGCATATAGTAGGTAAAAAAAATCAAGTCCAATTTGTATCTACTAATATCGAACTTTGTGATCCTTTTGTATATAACTTGCCTGTTCAATCATTATTTCATGCAGATGGAACCAATACGAATAAGTCTTCGCTACTGAATCCGTTAGAACCATTTATTTATTTCTCAAAAAATGCAGAATTTAACACATTATTCGGACAAAACCTGAATCCTCTTAATTATAAAATACATATAAATTCCGGCTGGAATCTTATCCCCTATTTGAAAGAGGATACTTCGTCAGTTGAGTCTGCTTTTGATTTCTATTCTGACAAAATCATTTGCGTAATTAGCGATGAAGGCAAGGCATGGATTCCGCAATTCGGGGTACATACTCTAAATTATTTAACCCCGGGGAAAGCGTATTTAGTAAATTCATTTGATAAATTTGATTTGTATTATAATTCGACAATCGATAAAAATTATTCTCAAACCGACTTAGTAACTAATATCAAATATCTGCCTGAGTTTACTCATACTGGCAACTTTATGACATTGCTGATTGAATGTCCAAATGCATCTGAGCTTTCAGAAGTTGCAATTTTAGAAAACAATTCTGTTGTTGGGAGCGGTGTCTTTCAAAACGGATTCGCTATTGTTACTGTTTGGGGTGATAACATATTTACAGTTGAAACTGACGGTGCAACAGAAGATGCTAATCTAAAACTTGAGATATTTGACTCAGAAGCTCAGGAAAATAAAACTATCCTATTGACAGGAATTTTAGACATTCTGAACTCAGAAAATGTTATGACAGATTTATTATATTCTAAAAATCACATCCTAAAAGTAAATCTGATATATGATGATACATCTGTGAAAGATAATGATAAAGACTCACATGTTTATACTATAACAGAAGGTAAAATACACAGCAATCTTCCAATAGACAATTTTACTGTTTATAATGTATTAGGACAGGTAATCGACAGTCAGCATACGACTTTAGAATCCTATATAGACTTAAGTAAATATCAGCAATATATTAGCTTTATTGTCTTTGAAATTGAAGGCACTACTTACAAAGAAAAAATTATTATAAATAAATACTAAGAGACGGCGATGAAAAAAATAGTTGCTTCTTTCTTGATTTCCATTTTAATGCCCTTAGCGGCTATGGCGGGCTGGATAGATATGAATATCGGTACCAATACCATATATTCTGTCCAAGTGCTTCCGGGTAACCAAATTGGATTTGCTACAACCCTAAACGGTTATTATTACACAACTGATTATGGTGCAAATTGGCAGTTTACCCAAGTAGGTAATCCCAATACTACATATAAGTCAGTATTTTTCATTAATTCAGATTTGGGTTTTATTGTCGGAAGTAGTGGAAAGATTTATAAGACAATAAACGGTGGTGCTTCATGGAGCAATATTTCTCCAAATAATTTCAACAGCTATGAATGTATTAAATTTTATAATAATACTCACGGAATTCTTGTAGGCACGAGTGGGACTATTTTCAATACAACAGATGCAGGCAACAGCTGGCAAAACTCAGTAAGTCCAACTTCACAATGGCTAAAATCAGTTGCTTACTCTACAGATTCTAAAATATTTATTGTAGGTAATTCAGGAATTTTATTAAAATCTACCAATAGTGGAAACACTTGGACATCGATAAATTCCGGTACAACTGATAACTTGAATTCTATCCACTTCCCGAGTCAAAATGTTGCATACACTTGTGGTTGGAATGGAACTATTCTAAAAACTACTGATGGTGGCGACACTTGGTCAGCATTGCCAAAATTTACCAATGCTACATTGAAGTCGATTTATTTTACTTCGGACTTGACAGGTGTTGCTGTTGGTGACAATGGTACAGTAATTTCAACAACTGATGGTGGAAATACTTGGAAGTCATTGAACTCAGGAGAAACAGATAATCTAACTTCCGTATTCTTTAGCTCTGCAACTAACGGATTTATTGTCGGCGAAAATGGTGCAGCTATAAAAACGGAAGACAATGGTTTGAACTCAGAGATGCAACTTACTCTTACTTCTCACAATGACGGAAGCACAATCACATCTGATGCAACATCTAATATATCATGGTCAGGCATAAATATGGCAAATCAAAACATAGATTTGTTTTATTCTACGGATAATGGTACATCATGGATAAAAATCGCAACAACAGATTTTAATGATTCACCATATGCTTGGGATGTCCCTGATTTGGCAAGTAATCAGATGCGTATAAAAATTCAACATTCCAAACATTTTGGTTTGAAAGATGTGTCAGATAATGCCTTTGAAGTTACAACAAACAAAATAAATATCACTTCACCGGTTGCCGGAGAAAGATTTCAAATTGGTAAACCTCTGACTATAACTTGGAATAGCTACGATATTTCAAACATGAATTTAGAATATACAGTTGATGGTATCACATGGACTTCTATCGCAAGTAATATTCCTGCCAATAGTGGTTTATACATTTGGAACAGTCCTTCTGAGATATCAGGCAACTACAAAATTAGAGCAACTGAAGTAAGCAATGCACTAAACAAGTATGTAACAGAAGATTTTGTTGTTACCAATCTCTCAATACAAAATCCTGCAAACGGCATGAGTCTTAATCCGAATTTTCCTCAGCCTGTTTCATGGTCTTCTAATCTAATTGAAACTGTAAGGATTGAATATTCGACAGACAGCACAAATTGGATGCTCGCAGGTACAACAGCAGCCTCTAATGCTTCATTTATATGGTCAACTCCGGACAACACTATGATTGTTTGGTTGCGATTGTCTGATGCTTCTTACCCCAACATTAATGATATTAATAAATACGTAGTTAGTTCAACTCCAATTATTTCAGTCACAGAGCCGAATGGAGTAAAATCATATAAATTTGGAAGCAATATAAATATCTCTTGGGTATCTGCTTCTGTTTTAAATGTCAAGATTGAAGCTTCCTACGATAACGGACAAACATGGGCAACAATAGTCAATGCTATTAGTGCCTCCGTTTTAAATTATAATTGGATGCCTACTCAATTATCAGCAAATGCACTAATCCGAGTTACAGATGTCGCCAATACTTCTCTTTTTGATATTTCTGACAATCCTTTTAAAATAGCAGATATAACGATACTTTCACCCGGAGCAGGTCAAGATGTTCAGGCAGAAAGCACTGTTTCACTAAACTGGAGTGCAGCTAACGTCGAGAATGTTAAAATAGAATACTCTTTAGACAAC
Organism: Kapaibacterium sp. (SeqCode); assembly: GCA_963664875.1. GTDB lineage: Bacteria > Bacteroidota > Ignavibacteria > Kapaibacteriales > UBA2268 > JBFHIJ01. The sequence goes on from OY761611.1 coordinate 704,713, forward strand.
TGGAGCACATCTCAGGAAATCGTAAATCAAATAAGTGCTACTACCGGTACATACGCTTGGCAGGTACCAGATGTAAATACCAGTAACGCCAGGGTTAGAATCTCTGATACAGATCATCCTGCGATTACAAAAGAAGTTGTTTTCAATATTAAACAAAGTCTGAATTTGTCTCTTTTAGCACCTATTGGGAATGAACTTTTAAAATCCGGCAATCAGTTTCCTATTACATGGAATTCTAAAAATATTTCTGCACTTAAATTGGAATATTCTACTGACTCTGCGACTTCCTGGCATCTGATTGCTGATAATGTAAATGCAGATTCAAGCCCTTACTATTGGACTGTGCCTGATTTAAGTTCACAAAAGTGTTTAGTACGTATCTCACAAACTACAGATCCTTCTGTGTATGCTATAAGTGCACACAACTTTGCAATAAGCAATGCAAAGTTAACCCTCCTATCTCCTAATGGTGCTGAACTTTGGTACGCAGGAGATAATAAGGAAATAGTTTGGAATTGCAAAGGGGTTATCAATGTTGGTCTTTCGTATCAAATACACCCGGACTCTAATTGGGTTGTTATAAGCAATAGTGTAGCTGCAGAACCTACTATGAAGTTTAACTGGACAATACCGACAATACCTTCAAACTTTGTCAAAATCAAAATATTTGATACTCAAAATCCTCAAATATTTGATGTCTCAGATGCAGTATTTACAGTTGCCGGAGTTCGACTGCTTAGTTTGAATGACGGAGAAAAACTCATATTTAGAGAAATGACCGAAATATCATGGGAAGCTGTCGAAGTTAATGACATACAGCTTTCTTATTCAACGGATAATGGTAGTAACTGGCAGATAATAGAAAACAGCTTTAATGCTGATTTGAAACATTATAATTGGGATGCTCCATATCCTCCATCTGATTCATGTCTATTCAGAATACGTGACAATAATAATTCTAAATTGAGCGATATGTCTGATCGTTTATTCAGTATCAATGGATTATTGCTAAGCAGCGATCTCAAAGGTAAGGAACTGCTTGTCGGAACTGAATACGACATAGAATGGCTCAGCCAGGATGTTGAGAATATCCAAATTGACTACAGTACTAACAACGGTAATAACTGGCTGACTGTTATTTCATATACCGAATCTGACGGTAAATTCAAATGGTTAGTACCAAATACACCTACTGATTTTGGGAAAATGAGAATCATAAATAAAGATGATGTAGGAGTTTACGACATAAACATTGGTAACTTCAAAATAGTTGGTACCGGTATCAATTTACTTTCTCCAAACGGAGAAGAAAATTGGGAAATCGGAACTGAACAAATAATAAGTTGGTCAAGTGTTAATGTAGATTTTATAAACATCGATATATCATATAATAACGGTGTAACTCCGGTAAGAATAGCATCTAATGTTTCTGCTGACTTAAAAGAGTTCCGTTGGATAGTTAGCGGTTCACCTTCGACCGAATGTCAGATTAGAATAACCGACTCGGATAATAGCAATTTATCAACCGTGAGTGCCAAAAACTTTACAATCACAGGTGGGCTTTTCCCACCTCCACAGCATTGGTCATATACATCTCACACCGGTAAAAATGCTGTGATTGTTTTACCAAAGTCAATCAATCCTTTGATTTCTGAACGTCCTTTTAACAATGGCGATGCTTTAGCCGTATTCTATACTGATTTGGCAGGCAATGAAAAATCGGCAGGATATGGAATTTGGGATGGAGGCAATTTATCAGTTACTGTTTGGGGCGACAATGACCAAACAGGTGCTAAAGACGGTTTCGCAACAGAAGAAACTTACTCACTCCGATTATGGGATGCACAATTAGGAAAAGAAACAAGAGCTAAAGTCTCTTATTCTTCAGGAAACTCATTCTTTTCAGACAATGGCATCAGTATAATTGGAACTCTAAATGCACATGAGAAACTCCGCATAGTTTTAGAACCGGGTATTTGGTCTATGATTTCGTCTTATCTTTTGCCGGCTAATACGAATATAGATTCCATAATGCAAGATGTGGAGTCATTAGAACTAATGAAAGATGAATTAGGAGATATATTCTATCCGGAGCAACAAATCAACACAATTACAAATTGGGAAGTTACAGACGGTTATCAAATCTATGTTAACAGCAAAGACACTCTCGAAATAGAAGGAACCCCTGTAAACCCTAATTCTTATCCAATTTCATTGCAAGCATCAAAGTGGTATATTATCTCTTATTTGTTTGATTCGCCATACCCAATCACCACTGCTTTGTCACGAATTGACTCGTCGATTGTTCTTGTTAAAAATGATGATGGGCAGATTTGGTATCCTGCGTATGGAATAAATCAGATAGGCAATATGCGTCCAACTGAAGGGTATAAAATTGTTTTAAATGAGAATAATACACTCATTTACAACACAGCTCCTTTGGTAGGCAAAATTGCAAATAACGAAATTGCAATCAATGAATACTATGAGACAGATTTCAAACAAACAGGTTCTAATTGCAACGTAATTTTAAAATTGATTGATTTCGATTATGCAGATGAATTTGCTGTCAAGACAAAATCAGGCGACATAGTAGGCACAGGCATAAATACAACAGGAACAGTAGCTTTGACTGTATGGGGCGACAATACTTACACAGAAGTAAAAGATGGCCTTGCAGCTAATGAAGAAATAAGCCTATATGTTTGGTCTAAAAAAGAAAACAAGGAATATCCTATCTTAATCAAAGAGTATAAAGACCTGCTTTCAAATCAGTCATATTCAGAAACATTGAGATTTGTTTCCGACGGTATCTTTGAAGTAGTTCTAACTAAGGACAATATTTCAAGTGTTTCGGAATTGTATTCACAACCTGAAATTTATCCAAATCCAACCCAAGATTACATAAATGTTACTAACCACAATTATGAGACTTATTCTATATTAGATTTGCTTGGCAATAGGATCCAGTCAGGTACTTTAGAAGGTAAGAACATTCCAATAGTAAGTATTCCGGCAGGAACTTATCTCCTAAGATTGGAAACCAAACTTCAAAGTTCTTTACACAATTTTACGATAATCAGATAATCAGATAACAGATTCAGTTTAGATATAATAAAACTTCAAAAGGCTGCCAAAGATGTGAAAACATCAGGCAGCCTTATTGTATATGTAATAGTTTACTGTCTCTTAGAAAACGAAACTTTGGAACTTTTTAAAATCCTCTACCCTGCTTTGTTATAATTCTACTTTTGCTTTATCCCATAGCTCATCCATTTCTCCCAAAGTCATATCTTTGAGTTCTTTGCCCATTTCTTTTGCTTTTTGCTCGACATATTGAAATCTTTTTGTAAACTTGTTGTTCGTTTTTTGGAGTGCTTCTTCCGGTACAATTTCTGCAAATCGTGCAGCATTGACTAAAGAAAAAATAAAATCTCCAAATTCTTCGCTGACTCGTTCTTTGTTTTTTCCATTGTGCATTTCTTCTTTAAGTTCGGAAAGTTCCTCTTCTACTTTTGCCCAAACATCATTTTTATCGTCCCAATCGAAACCAACTCTTGACGCTTTATGCTGTATCCTTTCTGCTCTAAGCAATGCAGGTAAGGCTAATGGAACACCGTCCAATGCCGACTTTTTGCCTTCCTTTTTCTTCAGTTGTTCCCAATTTTTCATAACGTCATCTGTTGACTCGACATTTACATCAGCAAAAACGTGAGGATGGCGATGAACCATTTTATCACTTATTTTTTTAATCACATCATTCAAATTAAAAGCACCACGCTCTTCAGCCATAATGGCGTGCATAACAATATGCAAGAGCAAATCGCCCAACTCACCTGCAAATTCGGAATCATTTTTTTTGTGGATGGCGTCTATGGTTTCGTAAGCCTCTTCTATCATCAGATGAGCAATTGATTCATTTGTCTGTGCACTATCCCAAGGACAGTCTGTTCTTAATATTTTTACTATTTCAACAAAAGCTGTAAATCTATCTATGTAGTTGGAAGGATCAACCGGTAAAGGTACTTCTCTGTTTTTAGACATTTTGTACTACCTATATATATAAGAAATAAAATAGTTAAACTGCATAAGAGTTATTATGCTAATATAATCGATTTTGTAAAGATTAGACAAAAATATTATGCTCATTACCTATGTAATTGCATGAAGCAAATAAAGTAAAAAGTTTTCAACAGGATTTATTCGAGAATATCGATTCGCTTATAAATTCTAAGTTTTTGCTATTATTGAATTTAGCCATTACTATTTTTTCTGTGGTTTAAATTTATTATATTTGGTAATGTTATGGGTAACATTTTTGATAATGTTAAAAGCAGTAATGTGAACTATTTCTGCCCGAACTTTACAAGCTGATGAGAACAGTTTTTTTTTGATTTTAATTTATATAATTGTTTCAATTTTTCGGGTTTTCCGATGGCAAAAAATATTGCAAGTAGAAAGTTATGGGCACTTGTATTAGGTGTATCAAGTGGCTTTGGTAAAGAATGTGCTTTGGAGTTGGCTAAAAACGGGTACAATATCTATGGTGTCCATATGGACATGGGTTCCAACAAAAAGAAAGCAGAGGAATTCAGAAATGTACTTGAAACATTAGGCGTAGAAGCTGTATTTTTCAATGTAAATGCTGCTGATGATGACAAACGCAAAGAAGTAATCGATGCAATAAAAGAAAGACAAAACGCTGATGAAAACCATGAACTTAGAGTACTTATCCACTCTTTGGCTTTTGGTGCAATTAGAAAGTTTTTCAGCGAAGACCATAGCGAAATGCTAAACAAGAAACAGGTTGAAATGACTATGGACGTTATGGCGAATAGTCTTTTATATTGGACTCAGGATTTATTTATTGAAAAACTTCTTGCAGAAAACTCAAGAATTTTTGCAATGACTTCCATTGGATCTACTCGTGCAATGCAGTATTATGGAGCAGTTTCTGTTGCTAAAGCAGCATTAGAAGCTTATATCCGTCAGATTGCTGTAGAGCTTGCTCCTTATAAAATAACAGCGAACTCTATTCATGCAGGTCTTACTGATACTCCTGCTGCTGCAAAGATTCCGGGATTTGAAAAAATGCTCGCTCAGGCTAAAGACCACAATCCATTCCATAGAAACACTGTACCGTCTGACGTTGCCAAAGCTGTTTCTTTGCTTGTAGATGAAAAATTCTACTGGATTACAGGCGATGTTATCCATGTTGATGGTGGTGAAAGTATTTTGAACTTTATAGAAAGCTAATATGGCACTCGCTGATAAATATGCCTTGATTACAGGCATAACAGGTGATTTTGGTAAAATGACCGCATTCCGCTTAGCGGAATGCGGTTATGGTTTATTTGGAGTTCACTTTGATTTGGAAAATATAAATGACAAAATCAAAGATTTGAAAACTGAGCTTCAGAAGAACCAAACTGATTTCAAACTTTTTAATTTGAACGCTACGGAACCCGACAACCGACAGCTTGTTATTGCAAATATGCAAAGATATCTTGGTTCAGATATCAAACCTGACATTTTTGTTTACACGCTTAAATATCCAGCTATCGGTCCAATCATAGACGATATTCAGTCAAGACAGGTTTCTCAAAGAAAAATTGAAGCTACTTTTGACACTATGGCGCATGGTTTTGTCTATTGGGTTCAAGATTTATTTAATGCAGGGATGTTATTACCGGGCTCTAAAATAATTGCGGTAATCGAGGATATTGAAAATAGAGAGCACAATGGTATTCTAATCGCTTCCTACGCAGCTCTTATAGAATACGTAAAACAACTTTCTATCGAATTATATGATCATCGTATTTCTGTAAATGCTATTTTCGGAAATGTTGACAATCCAAAAATTCCCGGTACTTTTTCCTTGCTTTCATTGGACAATAATCACTATCTTACAGGTCAAATATTTGACATGATTTAGTTCAGAAATTATTCTACATAAGAAAAGGGAGAACAATGGATTTTAAACTTACCGAAGAGCAGCAAATGCTCAGAGATATGGTGCGTGATTTCGCAACTAATGAACTTAAACCGGTAGCTGCTCAAATAGATGAGCAGGAAGCTATTCCTCAGGAAATTATTTCACAGATAGGCGAACTTGGCATCCTTGGTGCTGCTTTCCCTGTCGAATACGGTGGCAGCGGCTTTGGTGAAGTCGGTTATTGCCTTATCCAGGAAGAAATCGGAAGAGCTTGCCTTTCTACAGCTACTTTTATCGGTGCTCACGTATCTATCGGTACTAACTCTATATTTAATGGTGGTAGCGAAGAACAAAGACAAAAATATATCCCTCAATTAGCTTCAGGCGAGAAAATTGCTGCTTTTGCTCTTACTGAGCAGGGTGCAGGTTCTGACGCTTTTAATTTGAGAACTAAAGCTGAAAAAGACGGCGACAATTGGATTATCAATGGTGAAAAACTTTGGATTACTAATGGCCCGTTTGCTGACGTATTTGCTGTTTACGCAAGAACTAACCGCGGTATCACTGCATTTGTTGTAGAAAAAGGAGCAGAAGGCTTTTCTGCAGGTGCTCCTGAAAAGAAAATGGGTATCAAAGGCTCTAAAACTTCTTCTTTGACTTTTGACAACGTTGTAGTACCTGATGCAAATAGATTAGGTCAAGACGGTCGTGGTTTCCTTATTGCAATGAAAACATTGGATGCAGGGCGCTTAGGTCTTGGTGCTGCTTGCCTTGGTGGTATGAAAGAAATGCTTGAACTTTCTGTTCAATATTCCAAAGAAAGAAAACAGTTCAGCGAACCAATTGCTAACTTCCAGGCAGTTCAGGAAATGCTTGCTGAAATGGCAACTCAGATTTACATCTGCGAATCTCTTGTTTACCGTACAGCTCATAAATATGATGAAGGTACTATGCTTTCAAGAGAATCAGCAATGGTTAAATTAGTTTGCTCCGAAGGCTTGCACAAATGCGTTGATTTAGCAATGCAGGTTCACGGCGGTATGGGCTTCTCGCGTGAAATGCCAATCGAAAGATTCTACAGAGATTCCAGAATCAACAAAATCTTCGAAGGTACAAACGAAATCCAGAAATTTATCATCGCAAGAGATGTTTTGAAAAGAAATGGCAAAATGTAATAATTGCCTATAATTCTGTTCTAAGAAGCTACCTGAAGCGATTTAGGTAGCTTTTTTTTATTTACCAAACTTATTAGAAAAGAATCCTGTTTTTTATTAGTAAACACTCAATACATAAGTGTAATTTTATATCCTCAGAGAAAGTCTTTAGCTTTTGGTAGCTGGAAATCAGTTCTTTTGTTTCAAAATCCAGTTTTTGATATATTCCAACACATCAGGTGAAATGGTTTGCTCGATTTGTGCATATTCATTTGGCATTCCGGTATTACATTCCTGAAATAGATGATTGAGATTATCAAATTGTTTAATTTGCACATCAAGCTTATTATCTTCTCTCAGCTTTTCAAGTAATTCAATATTTTCCTGAGCAGGAACTTGCAGGTCTTTTGACCCAAACAGAGCAAGAATAGGTGTCTTAACATTCTTGATATATTTGCTAGGTTCTAAAGCTATAAAGGATTTCCACCAAACATTTGTTATCTGCTGCACTATAGATTTGTTATCCTCGCTCGGAAGCATACCTGAATACGCTTTATCAAAATGTTTCGATAGAGAGTCTTGCAATGAGGTTAAATCCAAATTTGAATCTGTGAGAATGTCGTAAGCTTCTCTGAATATTTTGCTGTTTTTTTCAAGTACTTCTTTCGGCACACCCATCTGTTCTTCAATTTTATATTTTTGGAGAATCATAAGATCTTTTCCGCTCAATACAGGTCCAGCAAGCATAACGATATAGTTAATTTGATTATCCTTAGATGCAATTATTGGAGCTATTACCCCACCTTCGCTGTGACCTATAATTCCAATATTCTCTTTATCAATTTCAGGTTGCAATTTTAAGAACTCCAAAGCATATTTGGCATCATTAACAAAATCATAAGTTGTTGCAATCGAATAATCGCCTTCCGATTCGGCAGTTCCTCGATCATCATATCGTAGGACAGCAATTCCGTTTCGGGTAAGAAAGTCAGAAATTACAAGGAAGGGTTTGTGAGACATTATTTCTTCATCTCTATTCTGAGCTCCGCTCCCGCTTACTAATACAACAGCAGGAAACTTACTACCTTTTTCAGGCAAGGTCAAAGTACCTTTGAGAAGGATATTATCTGTTTCATTTTTAAAACTAACATCTTTACTAATATACGGGTAGGGCTTTTTAGGGTTCTGTGGTCTATTGGGACCGGTTGATTTTTCCATACTTTTAGTCAAATTTAGTTCAAATTGCTGACCGCCCTGCATGAAGTTACCTTTTATATTAAAATCGTCTTCAATTATCCCTTTATAAACGATACCTCCAAGGCTCACTTCAAACAAAACCTCAGATTCTACCACTTCTACTTTACTTGCTTTTATTCCATAAGCTCCCTGACTCGGGCTATCCATTGTCCCTGAGTATAAATCACCGTTTTTTTCTATGTTGAAATTAAGTTTTAAGTTCATGCCCTGAACTGATAAGTTGCCGGTCCAAGTCCCGCTAATGTCAGCAGCATTCAAGCTAATAGCGACTAAGAATGATAATAAAAGGTATATTACTGTTTTCATTTTAATCTCCCTTTGTGTGATAAGAATACAGATAAACAATATTAGATATTTGGATAATACGAAATGATCGTAAAAAAGAAACAAAAGAAATAAAATTTTAGCTGTAGTAAGGTCGGATTTTTGAAAGTCTGAACCCCAAAAGGGATTGTTCCCAAAGTGTGTGTGTTTATGTGTTTTGAGTTCAGACTTTCTATTGAACTCAAATATATAAAATATTTATTTAATATAAGAATACGAGAAATAATTCTCTATTGAACGAATAAAATGAATAAATTTATTATTCAATATTATCATTATTATTCTTATATTTATAAATTATTTATATCATATTTTGAGGTTTATACATGAAGAGACTTCTTACTCTTATCATTGCTTTTGTACTATGCACATTAGCGTCTTATTCTCAGATGTTTTCTCCTTTTACTTCAAACGAAGGTTACGATCTCGCAAAAACATCAGCTGAAACATATCTGGGAGACAATCCAAAACTTCTTATTATAGGCCACTTCCTGGGCTCTTTGGACCTTACTTATGGAGGAGTGCCTGTTGAAATGCCATCAGGATTTGATTTTAGCACAGGCAAAGCTAATTATTGGGTATATGTTTTCAAAAATGAGACAAGTAAAGTTGAGATTGGCGTAATTAACTCCCCTATGCTTGGTGGATTTCAAGCTATGGAGATGGATCTTTCTCCTTATCTTGACTTCACAACAATGATTGATATGCAATCTGAAATATCTCCAAATGAAATAATTGATTCTAAAGATATAGACCAATACTTTTCACAAAATTCCGAGTTCATGGCAAAATACAGCAATTTGGAAAGCTACAAAGACGGCTACATGGGACTATATTACAATGGTCCTGTGCCGGAATTTGAGCAAAAACTATACTGGGGATTTTGGTTTATTAAAGAAAACAACGATGCAGAAATTTGTGCACTCGACATCGAATCAAAACAAATGGAATGTATCGCATATACCTCTGTAGAAGAGGAAAATGAGGTAGATTTTTCCATCTCTCCAAATCCTGCCAATGATATATTAAATATTTCAAATACTGAATTTGCAACAAATTATGTCATCAGCAATTATGTTGGGGAAATAGTCAGCGAAGGTGATTTGAATTCCGGTACCAATACTTTGAATATTAGTAATCTCCCCTCGGGTATTTACTTTATTCAGTTATCAAACAACTCAGGAATGATTAAAGCAGAAAAGATAATCGTTAAATAAATTTACGATTTCCGGTATTATTACCTAAATTCACAATAAACACAAAAAAGACTCAAAATATTTTCCAAAGGGAAACTTTTGAGTCTTTTTTTATATTTGAAATTTGCAATAATTTTATCGTTTGATAAATTTTGCGGTGTGAATACTTTTTCCGTCATTGATTTGCATGAAATATGCACCTGCAGTTAGTTTAGAAACATCTAAAGTTTGCGAATTACCGCTGATATTTTTTGACATAACGATATTGCCAAGAGCATCGTAAACTGATAGATTGCAACTGCTACCTGCATTGAATTTAACAACAAGCTCCTCATCAGCCGGGTTATTAGCGATAAGAATAGTATTTTCGGTAATTGTATTGTCTCCAATAGATGTCATATTAGTACAAATCACATCTTCTGACTGAATATCCATAGCACAAGCCCTGTCAGTCAAATCAGGATCAAATAAAACACCCCAATATGTTCTGCCCATCTGAAGCCCCGGGAAGGACTCATTATGGAAGATAGTAATAAACATATTTGCGTTATCTTTATACATTTCAAGCTCAGTATTGAATTCTGTATCAGAGGTGAGAACTTGTGCCATCTTCTGAGAATTTAACTGCGACTTTTGAAGTGGTGAGGCTACCGAGAAAAATACTTTCAAATCTTCAATCCAATCGCTGACATCAGCTTCCATGGACTGAATTCCAATAAGCGGAATAGACATAGCCCAAGCACCGGAAGTAACTTCAGGATTGTCCTTATCTACAAAGTAATAGATCCATAAAGAAGCTTTCCCTGTTTCCCAATCAAATTCGATTGGCACAGGCATTCCTTCAGCATCAGTCATATCCATAGCCATACATAGCATGAGCTCAGGAGTGTTTAAAGTATTCGACACTGCATTTACAGCGGCATCATAGGCTTCATCTGCATAAAATGTGTCTTGAGCAGCAGCATTATATGCAGAAAACATAAATACAAAAGCAATCAGTACAAGAAAGTTTTTCATATAAACTCCAGAAGTTCTATAAATATTACATACCTTTTACGGGAAATTATAATCTTTGTTTCGAGCAAGTAATTTCGTATAATTGAAAACTGTTCAACAACTATATTATTTTCTTTTGAAAAAGCTAATACTAAAAAAATATACGAACTCTGCCAACATTCAGCAATTTGGCTATAAAATAGCATACAGCGAAGAATTAAATACAGCTCAGTACGAAGCGGTAATGCACGACAAAGGTCCTGCATTGGTCATTGCAGGTGCCGGCACGGGCAAAACACGAACTTTAGTATATAGGCTCGCCCGTCTGATAGAAGATAAAAATCCTCCGGAATCAATTTTACTATTAACCTTTACAAGAAAAGCTGCCTCCGAGATGCTCCGACGTGCGTCATCAATCTTAGACGGCAGATGCGAAGAAGTCTCCGGCGGAACATTTCACTCATTTGCATTGCAGATTCTTAGAAAATATGCAGAAGCTATCAATTTCAGAAATAATTTTAGTGTATTGGACTCTTCTGACTCAGAAGATGTGATAAATATACTTAGAAGTAATTTGAAATTTGATAAAACGAAAAGAAGATTTCCAACTAAAACTACTATCTATAAAATCATCTCCATGGCTCGCAATACGCGGGAGAAAATCGAAAAAATTATAGAAAAAGACTACCCCGGATATGAAGATGTAGCCGAAGAAATAAATCTGATTTCTATTCAATATCGAGAATATAAAGCTAAACATCAGCTAATGGATTATGACGATTTGCTTGTGCATTTACTCAATTTGATGAAAAGCAGACCTGATATAAGAAAAAAATTGAATGACCTATATAGATATATCATGGTTGACGAATATCAGGACACAAATCGATTACAACATGAAATAGTGCTGCAACTCGCCGGAGATAAACAAAACATCATGGCAGTTGGTGATGACGCACAAAGTATTTACGCATTCAGGGGTGCAGACTATCAAAACATATTATTTTTCCCAAAATCATTTGATAGCTGCGTAGTTTATAAAATCGAACAAAATTATCGTAGTACAACTCCAATACTTGATTTAAGCAATGAAATAATCAAAACAGCAGCCTTTAAATATGAAAAGGAATTATATTCTGATAGAATTGAAGGTGATTTGCCAATTGTAGTAGCAACCAACGACGAAAGAGAACAATCTGATTTTGTGGCACAACAAATATTGGAGTATAGAGAACAAGGTATAGAACTAGCAGACATAGCAGTATTATTTCGCTCATCATTCCATTCGTTCGACTTAGAAATATCGCTTGCGAAATCAAATATCCCATATCAGAAATTTGGTGGCATCAGATTTGCAGAGACTGCTCATATTAAAGATTTACTTGCGTTCTTTAAAGTACTTTATAATCCCTACGATGCAGTGTCTTGGACGCGATTGTTGTTATTGCATACAGGAATAGGACCTGCTTCTGCCTCAAAAATTGTAAATATGATTACTTCTAATGAAATATCTTTAGAAAACTATACGTCTCTTGATAAGATTAAGGGTAAACAAAATATACGTAACTTATTTAGCATTTTGTCTGCGGAGTATCAATCACATAGTTCATTAGGCGATAAAGCTTTACACTTTTGTGAGTATTACAAACCAATCCTCAGTAACAACCACGACGATTGGCGCAAAAGGTGGAAAGATTTGGAGACATTTGTTTCTATAGCAGGAACATATAAGTCTTTGGCTTCTTTTCTAAATGATATGGCTATAGATCCTCCTACTGACAAAGTGGATGACATAGATGCTACAGACAAAGAAGACGAAATCCTTACCTTATCAACTATTCATTCTGCAAAAGGTCTGGAATGGAAAGTTGTTTTTTTGATATGGGCTTTAGAGGGAAGATTCCCTTCAGCTCGTAGTTTAGACTCATTAGATAGCGTAGAGGAAGAAAGGCGGCTTTTTTATGTTGCCTGCACCAGAGCCAAGGATATTCTATGCATTACATATCCGATGAATATTTTTGACAGAGAAAGTGGCTCGATACTAAGTCGTCCTTCTCGATTTTTGCAGGCAATAGACGATAAATTTACAGATAAATATATTATATCTGAAGAATAAATTATATATTTGCTTCATCTAAGAATACAGCATTAGGTACAACCGGAGATAGACATGAAACAAATTGATTTGAATTCGATGTTGAAAAAGATTGATGATTACCAGCTTATTCCATTTCTGGAAGAGATGGTCAGTTTTGTAAAAGACATAAAACCTACTTTAGAATCCATAAATGTTGCAATAGCTGAAAACATTTCTAAAATGCCTAATGCTACTCAAAAATTAAGTCAGGTTACAGCTGCAACAGAAAATGCAACTACTGAAATAATGAATGTTATAGATACATTCTTTATTAAGTTAGATAGCTCTCAAAAGATTTTGACAGAATTTGTCGAAAAACGCAAAGAACAAAAAGAATTCTTTACAGATTTATTTGAAAAAATAAAACCTGCATTGGAAAACAACCCCGATTTATTATCTCTGATTGACAAAGGTATCGACAAAACTAATGAAATTTACAATGATGATATTCAGAAGTATTATGACGAACTTTTGGGGTACATTGATGCTATAAATATGGATTCGACTAACATTATGATGTCTTTGCAGGTTCAAGATATTACCTCGCAGCAGATTGCTGCTGTGAATCACCTTCTTGGAACTATTCAAAACAAGCTTGCAGTTATTTTACAGCGTTTTAAAACTTCAGAACTGGGCAGTTTGTTGACATCGAGAGACGAACGTTTAGAAGAAGGTAAAAATGTCTCCCACCTACATCGCGATATTGCTTTTGACCCTGATGCTGTAAAGGCAATCACATCAAAAGAAACAAGACAAAATGATGTAGATGATTTGATAAGCAAAGTAGAATCCGGTGAAATATCAGAAGATGATATTAGTTCAGAATCAGATGAGGCAATGGATTTAGATGATATTGATGCTCTTTTCGGAAATAATTCGGAAACTGACGCTTCCACTTTCTCGCCCGATGCAAACGAAGTTGATGATTCGGATATGTCTCAAGATGATATCGATGCATTATTTGGGTAAGTAACTACTTGCATACTATAGGTTTATACTTATTTTACTTTGGCTCTCTTTTTTTTAGTAAATTAGAGAGCCAAATTATTTACACTTTGTTAGACGGGTATGCAAAACGTAGAAAAAAAGCTAAATATTCTGTTTTTATTGCCAAGATTTCCTTATCCGGTTATCGGTGGAGACAGGCTAAAACCTCATAATATTATAAAATATCTTGCTTCAAAGCATAATGTAACACTTGTTACTTTTTTTCAGGGTGAGAAAGCTCCGCAAAGTTTCGTCCGGGAAGTCGAAAAACTTGGTGTCGATCTTCACGTTATTCCTCTGAATCCAATCAAAGCCGGAAGTAAAGCTTTAACTAAACTCCATAAAGTTTATCCTCTTGAAATAGCTTATTATTATCAGAAGGATTACCAGCAAAAAGTAAACGAACTTTGTCGCAATAAAACTTTTGATCTTGGTTTCGCCTTTTTCATGAGAACTGCCGAATATATCAAAAATATGGGCTTCCCAAAAATACTAATGGCAGAGGACTGCCGCACTCTTTACCAGCAAAGATCTTATGAAAACAGCAACAACCTGAAACAAAGAATCGTTCGCTGGTGGGAGTATAGAAAATTGAAACGATACGAACCCGAAATTGTCAATCACTTTAACATAACGACGCTTGTTACCAAAGAAGATATCGTTGCTATGAAAAGCCAGAATCCTGACTGCGACTATAGATTGCTTTCTAATGGGACAGACATCAATAAGTTTGTGCCTAATAATTCCACCCAAAGGAAAGGTATTCTTTTCGCAGGTAAATTAGATGTTTGGGCAAATCAACTTATGATAATGAAGCTTGTCAATGATATTCTTCCTAAAATCAGAGAACAAGTTCCTAATGCTGAATTGCACTTAGTTGGTGCTACTCCCCCGCCTTCTATATCAAATTTAGCTAATAAATATATCAAAATTTTTCCTGATGTTCCGGATATGGTACCATTTCTTCAAAATGCAGAACTGTTTCTGCATCCCCACGAAGGTGGTTCAGGGATTCAAAATAAACTATTAGAGGCGATGGCTTGTGGTTGTCCTGTAGTAACTACGCCAACAGGCAATCAAGGTATCAACGGGGAGCATGGAGTTCATTTATTACTTGGTGATAATTCAGACAAGCTCGCTGAGTATGCTGTTAAATTATTGTCAGATAAAGAATTTGCGAAAGATATTTCCCAAAACGGTCGTAATTTAATTGTCGAAACCCATGCATGGGAACATATTTTCCAATCTGTGGATAATATCATAGCAGAAGTCTTAAATTAGAGTGGTGGTGCAATGAAAAGACGAACTATTTTTTTCGACCGTGACGGAATCATCAATAAAAGAATTGTTGGCGATTATGTAAAAAATATCGAAGAATTTGAGTTCAATCCCGAAATTTTTGACATATTTCGACATATCAAAACTATCGGATATTTAGCTATTCTTGTTACTAATCAGCAAGGTATAGGTAAGAATATCATGACAGAAAACGATTTGAATGCAGTTCATGATTTTATGCAGGCAGGGCTCAAAGAAAAATCCGGTTATCAGTTTAATGATATTTATTTTTGCCCTACATTAGAAGAAGATCAGAATTATGACAGGAAACCCAATCCGGGTATGCTTTATAAAGCTTTTGATAAGTGGAATGTTGATGTAGATAATTCTTGGATGATTGGTGACAGTATTAAAGATGCTATAGCCGGAAAAAGAGCCAATCTCAAGACTATTCTTGTTGGAGATTTTACACAAGAGGAATGCCCTCAGGCAGATAAAATATTTTCCACTTTGGCAGAAGCTTCTGATTTCATAAGAACTTTTACAATCTTCGATTAGTTCTTGGTATAAATATTTAAAAAAACAACCTCATTATTTTTTAGTCTTGAGGTTGTTTTTTTGTTTTACTGTATTTTTTCTAGCACTAAAATGCACCAAATTTAAAGACCAGACTTCCTGAAAATCCGTCAATTTTATAATCCTTTATTACAGGGTTATCTCTGAAAAGAGCATTTGAACCAATTTTATTTCCAAATCGGTATGATGCATCTAAGCCAATCCTGAAGAAGGACGTAACGTTCATTTCAACCCCAATCGACGGCTCTATAACAAAGTACGAAACATTTGGATTCTTTTTTTCGAAATCATCATTATTATTATCTGTATTATTAAAACCGCCCCAATCTCCTTCTTCGTCGAAGATTATTCCTCCCCAGCCGAATAAGACATTTGCATTGATGTGTACAACACTTGCAGGATTATTGATATATTCGAGATAGAAACCACCATAACCAAATCGTAAAGATGCTTCTACTTCTTCGTTATCTGCGTTCATGTATTTCTGAGTCGGTGCATTTACCATTCCGCATCCGGCTATGCCTAAAGTAATAGTATGATTGATCAACCAACCACCTTTGCCTCCCATCATGACTGCAGTCTGTCCTTCTATTTCTCCTACCTTGACAAAAGGTCCTCCATAGCCGCCGTGATGAAGCTCTCCGCTTCCTCCAAACAATGTATTCATTTTGGGTGATTCGTCAGCCTTTTCTTCTTCCAACTTCTGGTATGACTGTGCATTTGCAAATAAAGGCATGAACATCAATAAAACCATAATTATCTTTTTCATTCTGTTTATCTCCTTAGCAATAGATCTAAAAAAGACCTAATTTGACAAATAGTCCTGTAGAAAATCCGTTCATATCAAAATTTGTGAGACCAGGGCTTTGTCTGTAGAATTTATCTTTTGCATTCAATTCCGAATACCTATATGATATATCTACACCTACTTTGAGAAATGAAGTTACATTCAATTCTACGCCGGCATTTGGTTCTACTAACCAAATTATGCCGTTATTTAGCTCTATAGCAGCGTCTGTATTATTTTCGACGGGAGCCGCATGAATTCCTCCCAGTCCGAAAAATGTTCCAATATAGAAATGTATCAGCTCTTTAGGAATAAATGTATATTCCATAAAAAAACCACCATAACCTACATATAAATGTCCATCTACAACAGATTGATCTTCCATTACAATATCTATAATCGGTTTATTTGTCAAGCCATAGCCTGCAAATCCGAAAGACAGGTTGTCAGTCGGCATCCATGCTATTTTACCTCCTACAAATACTGCCTGATCGAGACTTGTTTGGGAGAATCTTGTGTCAGTTTGAATGAAATAAGCATTTTTTTGATTATTTCCTGCCAAACTTTCAAAGCCTTCTTCGATTTGTGTATCATCAAAAATACTGTGCTCTTCTTCGTAGATAGGATAGTATGCTACGTTATGATCTATCTTCATTTCATAGATAACAGTTACTTGTTTACTTGGATAAACTGCTGCTAAATCTGTTTCTTCTGCCTGATTGCTCTTTGGCGAATGAGTAACAGATTGTTGATTTACTGTTTTACTTAAATATCTTGTGTTTTGTATTTCTCGCACTTCATAATTGCTCTCTTTTGTTGCAAGCAATTTTGAATTTTGATTTTCTGCAATAGGTTTATTATCAATCTCTGCTTTTTTATTCTTAGCTTCTTCCACATGATTTATATCAATCTGACTTGTGGACTCATTATCAGATGAGCTTAGATAGTCGTCGTTTATAAACAGTAGAATTCCAACTGTCAAAGCAGAAAGGAAAATAATGCTATTGAGTTTTGAAGCGAAAGGTTTCACGTAAGCAAGCCATGATAGCTTACCGGCTTGTGCGGTAGTAATCAAGTCGGACACTTGCTTAGCACTCATGCCTTTTTCGCTTTTTTTTGCTCTTGCGAAATATTCGTCAAGAGATTGCGGTTTGTTGTTTTTATAATCAGTCATGGCTCACCCTTGCATAAGATAACTGTTTGTGCATAGTTGGCCGTGAGCCCAAATCATCGTATGCCGAATTATCTAAGTTTTGCGGTACACCTAATAATTCTGCCAACGCCTTACGGCCCCTTTGGATACGGGATTTTACTCCCGGAATCGATCCGCCCTGTATCTCACAAATTTCTTTGATTGTTAACCCGGATATTTCAAACAACACAACTGCTTCCTTCTGCTTATGCGGAAGTTTTGCTAAGGCTTGGTACAACAATTCTACATCATGACTAATCCCGGGTTCTGACTCACTTGCCTGCAATTCTTCAATCTCCGGCTGTGAATCATCGTCAGCGACATGGAAATGCGAAAAAAGCCTTTGTCTCCAACCAGTTCTTTTGTGGATACGAGACGCAATAGTAAAAAGAAAACTCGTAAATGCCTCTGGATTCTTTAAAGAATCCAACGCACCATAAGCTTTCAATATAGTCTCTTGTACTATATCGTTTGCGTCTTGTCTATCTTTTGCCAAAGCAAAGGCAAAGCGATTTAGCTTTTCTCTGCAGGGCTCAAAGAGTTCCAAAAAATACCGTTGTTTTGCATCTTCTTTCATAAGAAAAGTTTTTCGTTTATTGTAAGATAACAATTCGGGTTACGTAGGTATGAGTCATAAGGTTACCGATAGGATGCAAAAATATTTTCTCTTTTTTTATTTTCCTCAGATAATGGCCATATCCCTTTTTTTAAGCGAAGAAATATTTTAGTTTTAAAGCAGCAGCACGAATATATATGACATACTGTTGTCGTACTTCCTTGCGTATTTTTGTTATAATACGTTACCTGAATGACATATACAGTTTGAAAATACTAATTTCATCTTACAAGCGTTTATTTAGGCTATGAAATGAATAGTGAATATTCCTTTTTTTATAACAATTATCAGGAGCCTTATCATGGTAAAGTCTAATGTTTATCTAAACTTCAAAGGGAACTGTGAAGAAGCTTTCAATTTCTATAAATGTGTTTTTGATGTCGAATTTGAATATATTAGCAGATTCAAAGATATGCCTCCAATGGAAGAGCATCCGCTTGCTCCGGAAGATGCAGAAAAAATCATGCATGTTTCCATCCGCTTAGGCGACGGCACAAGTATTATGGGGTCTGATGTAGGAAGTAAATGGGAAGAGTATCATCAAGCCGGTACAAATTTCCATATCTCTCTTCAAACAGATAGTAGAGAAGAAACAGAAAAGTTATTCAATGCTCTATCAGAAGGTGGTCAGGTGATGATGCCATTAGGCGATACATTCTGGGGAGCTTACTTTGGTATGTTTACAGATAAGTTTGGAATTGGCTGGATGGTCAATTACGAACAACAGCAATAATTTAAGTTGAATCGATTATAAACAACAAACCCGTATCTATGATATATTTCAAATAGATACGGGTATTGTTTAATATATAAAAACAATTACAATCCTAACAACTCTATAGCTTCTTTGATTGTAACTTCTACGTGTTTCGCAGAGTTATCAAGGAGTGCTTTTTCTTCATCGTTAAGATTCAATTCTATAACTTGTTCTAAGCCATTTTTGCCAAGTTTAACCGGAACACCAATAACTACATCGTTGTACCCGTATTCGCCTTCTAGCAAAACTGAACAAGGAAGTATTCTTTTCTGGTCTTTTACAATAGACTCAACCATCTGTACAGCAGCTGAAGCAGGAGCATAATACGCTGAACCTGTTTTCAGGTATTTTACAATTTCTCCACCACCACCGGCTGCTCTGGCAACGATTGCGTCAATCGTTTCTTTATCCATGAGGTCAGTTAGTGGAATACCTGCAATTGTTGTAAAACGTGGTAAAGGAACCATTGTATCTCCATGTCCTCCAAGAATTAGGGCTTGAATATCTTGCATAGATACACCCAATTCCATAGAAATGAAACTGCGATAACGAGCAGTATCTAAAATACCAGCCATACCTATTACTCTTTCTCTCGGGATTCCAAGTTTTTTAAGAGCAACATAAGTCATAACATCCAGAGGGTTAGAAACTATTATATAAAGTGCATTAGGAGAAAATTTATAAGCATTTTCTGCACAGGAAGACACTATAGCTGCATTTTTGATTAGTAAGTCATCTCGAGTCATACCCGGCTTTCTCGCAAGACCTGCAGTGATGATTACAATATCAGAATCTTTCGTAAGTTCGTATTCGTTTGTACCATAGAGTTTGGTGTCTGATTCACGTATAGGCATAGATTCATACATATCTAAAGATTTACCCTGAGGTATGCCGTCAGCAATATCAACAAGGATTACTTCATTTGCCAATTCGTCATTTGCAATTAGCTGAGCGCATGTTGCACCTACATTTCCGCCGCCTATTACAGTAATTTTCATAAAAGATCCCCTTATAATTATAGTTCAAAGTAGCTTGGGGAAATTTAGCTCCCCAAGCTTATCTATGGACTTTTAAAATAGTATTTTATTGAGTTATATGTAGCATATATTCTTGATATTTAAGATAATTGAATAAAATAGGCTCGCCTAAATTAATTAAGTCGGCATATTATACTTTTCTTAATTATTTATCAAGAAGCTCTCTATATTTGTTAGTAGGAAGTGATTTTGGTCTTGTAATCGGCAATCCATAAGCTCTGCTAATTACAGACTGTGCGGTGATACCCAATGCTCTGGAAACACTAAATAGCACTGTATAGTAACTAAATTCTTTTAACCCGTAATGATAGAGCAATGCTCCGGAGCCTGCATCTACGTTCGGCCAAGGGTCTTTTATCTTTTTAACCTGTTTCAATACTTCAGGAACAACATTAAAGACTCTTTCGACTGTTGCAAAAACAGGATCATCGCTCATATATTTTTGTCCAAATCTAAGGAAAGCATCAAACCTTGGATCAGTTATTCTAAGCACAGCGTGACCGTATCCCGGAATCACTTTACCTGAATCAAGAGTTTCCCAAGCAAATTTTTCGAGTTCTTTTTCGGTAGGAGTACCGCCAAACTGATCCATAGTCTCCAAGACCCATTTTAGACATTCCTGATTAGCCAAGCCATGAAGAGGACCAGATAGACCATTCAAACCACCGGATAGAGAATAATATAAATCAGACAATGCCGAATTGATAGTTGCTGATGTATTGGCACTTACGTTACCACCTTCATGATCAGAGTGTAGAGTCAAATACAATCTCATTAGTTGAGAAAATTCGCCTTTCCCTGTGCCAAGACCTAACATTTTCACATAGTTGCCTGACCAGTCCAATGATTTATCAGGTGCTATCCTTTCGCCTTTATTAAAACGCTTTCTATAAACATAAGCTGCAATGGCAGGTAGTTTTGCAATAATATCTAAAGCATCCTCCAAAGTCGGTTTCCAATAATCTGATTTTGAAATACCAACATTATATGCCTTTGCAAATTTTGATTCATTTTGCATTACAAGAATGGCAGTGTTGAACATTGCCATTGGATGTGAATCGTTAGGCATATTATCAATAACTTTCCAAACATATTCCGGCACATCCATTCTGTTGTTCAACTCATTCTGTAAATCTTCCAATTCTTCTTTGTTAGGTAATTCACCTGTAAGAAGTAACCAGAATATTTCTTCAGGTAGTTTATCTTCTAACTCTTTTAATTCTATGCCTCTTATGATTAAGCCTTTGTCAGGTGGCACTTCTGAAGTATCGCATACCAAAGCTTTCACTCCACGCATCCCGCCGTAAACCTGTGCAAGAGTAACCTGAGATACAACCTGATCTCCTTTTTCTTTTAAAAGCTGTTTGATAGATTCAATTTGAACCGGTAAGGTTTGTTCTAATTTTTGTTTGAGTAATGACATATATTTATCCCTTAAAGTGTTATATGTGAATATGTTATCAATGCCTATCAAATAATTGCAGTGCCTAAACTTCATCTGTAATCAGATGTATTGAAACACTCAGATGATATAAATTATCAATTAAACCGAACTTAAATATTATTCGTACAAACGACTAAGTTATTTGAATTATTGTGAATAATTCAAAAAAACAAGTTTCTACTCTTTTTTGATTTTCTTTCATACCCAATATTTTGATATATCAGATAACAAGACAGGCTTGTTAGTATTATGTAGTTAGTACGAGGAATATACTTTAAGCTTTTGGTGTTTAGTCTTTACATTTGCTTTAATCTAACCGACTTTTCGAACTCTTGTCTAAAAGAGGTTTGTATTTAGCATCTCTTTTGTATAGATATTTTTGTTAGATTTGATTTTTTAGTAAAATGCAAAGACAAATATTATGGCAAGAGTTTTAATAACAGGTGGTGCGGGCTTTTTAGGTTCACATCTTTGCGACAAATTTATTGCTAACGGTGATGAAGTAATATGTATGGACAATTTCGTAACAGGTTCTCCCGATAATATTGCTCATTTAATGGGGAATCCAAAATTTACATTTATCCAGCATGATGTTACCACTTATGTATATGTTCCCGGAGATTTAGACTATATCTTACACTTCGCGTCTCCTGCTTCTCCTATAGATTATTTGAAACTTCCTATACAGACTTTGAAAGTAGGTTCTTTAGGCACTCATAAGACATTAGGACTTGCTAAGGCAAAAAATGCAAGATTTCTCCTTGCTTCGACTTCTGAAACATACGGAGATCCTCTTATCCACCCTCAACCCGAGACTTATTGGGGAAATGTCAATCCTGTTGGATTTAGAGGTGTTTACGACGAAGCTAAGCGATTTGCAGAAGCAATGACTATGGCTTACAATCGATATCATGGAGTGGAAACCCGTATCGTTAGAATTTTCAATACCTACGGCCCTCGAATGAGACTGCAAGACGGTAGAGCTATACCTAATTTTATCACTCAGGCGGTAGCCGGTAACGATGTAACTGTTTATGGTGACGGTAGCCAGACTCGTTCGGTATGCTATGTTGATGATCTAATCGAAGGTATTTTCAGACTGCTTATGTCTGATGAAGTTAATCCAACCAACATTGGTAACCCTGATGAACTTACTATGCTTCAACTTGCTGAGGAAATTATTTCACTAACAGGCTCTACAAGTAAAATAATATTTGAAGATTTACCTGCTGATGACCCTAAAGTAAGACAACCTGACATCAGCAAAGCAAAAGAAATTCTAAAATGGCAACCCAATGTCGATCGTTTGGAAGGTCTTAAAAAAACAATTGAAGATTTCAAATACAGATTAAAACTCGAAAATAAATAAAAAAAAGTATCTTTCTATATTAAACTGTTCCGTGAGCCAAATTGCGGGACAGTTTTTATATTATATCATATTTTGACTTGCAATTCCAACCGAAGTATCTTGCGTAAATAATAATTACCACAAACGCAAAATCACTTAAATTAAAAAAAATCATTTGAAAATGAGCGTAAAAAAGATTATAATTGTTGCTTGATTATTTTAAGTAACAGTTAGAATGGATAGTTATGTTTAAGCCATTACCAGAGAATTTGTCTTACGCAAAATTAGAGCACGAAATGCTCAAATTTTGGGAAGAGAATGATATATTCCAAAAATCTTTAAATCAACGAGAAGGCAGACCTCACTTTAGTTTTTTTGAGGGACCTCCTACTGTAAATGGTCGTCCGGGCATTCACCATATGATGGCTCGTACTATCAAAGATACTGTTTGCCGTTATAAATCTCTACAAGGTTACTACGTACGTCGTCAGGCAGGTTGGGACACTCACGGTTTGCCGGTTGAAATTGCTGTAGAGAAACAGCTTAAATTGAAAGATAAAACTGAAATTGAAGTTTACGGTATAGAAGAATTTAACAATAAATGCAAAGAATTTGTCTATAAAAATATAGAAATGGACGAAGGCTGGAAATATCTTACTCATCGCATGGGTTATTGGGTAAATATGGATGAAGCCTACATCACTTGCACAAATAACTATATTGAATCTGTTTGGTGGGCACTCAAATCCTTCTTTGATAAAGGTCTTATCTACAAAGGATTTAAAGTAGTTCCTCAGTCTCCTACTATCGAAACTCCTCTTAGCTCTCACGAGCTATCTTTGGGGTACAAAGATGTTAAGGATCCGAACTGCTACATCATGCCTAAGATTCTTTCTTCTAAGATTGAAGGTCTTGAAAACGCAAGACTTCTTATTTGGACTACTACTCCATGGACTCTTTTTGCAAACGTTGCAGCTGCTTGCGGTGAAGATATTGATTATGTTCACGTTCGCAATACTCGCACTGTCAAAAACAGTGATGAAGTTTTGGTCTATGAGTTAGTTTTAGCCAAAGAAAGAATTGCTGCCTTAGATGGCGAAACAGAAATTTTGAATGAGTTTAAAGGCAAAGATTTAATCGGCACTAAGTACGATCAAATTCTTCCTTTCTGTGCGATAGATATGGACGCTCACCCTAATGCACTTTCTGTTGTGGCAGGTGACTTCGTTTCTACTGGCGACGGTTCGGGTATCGTCCACCTTGCTCCTGCTTTTGGTGAAGACGATTATAGAATGTCCCGCGAATGGAATTTGCCATTCTTACAACCTGTAACTCCTAACGGTCACTTAACTGAAGACTGCGGTGAGTTTGCAGGAAGAGCAATCAAAAACTTTACTTATGAAGATCACGAAGAAGAAGGTGTAGATAAAGATGTAGTTATCTGGTTGAAATATAACGATAAGATTTATCGCTCAACTAATGACTACCTCCACAGCTACCCTCACTGCTGGAGAACAGGTAACCCAATCATGTACTACGCAAGAGAGTCTTGGTTTATCAAAGCTCCTGAGTACAAAGAAAGAATGATTGACATCAATAAGAACGAAATCAACTGGCAACCACCTGAAATCGGTGCCGGCAGATTCGGTAACTGGTTGGAAGAAGTTAAAGAGTGGTCGCTTTCAAGAGACAGATATTGGGGCACTCCGCTTCCAATCTGGGTTAACGAAAACGACAGCACAGACATTTTTGCAATCGGCTCAATCGAAGAACTTAGCAAAGGACTTTTTGAAATGGAAGACGGAACTTTAGTTCCTGTACCTGAATGTAAAAAAGAAATCGACTTGCACAGACAGTTCGTTGATAGAGTTGTATTCGAAAAAGAAGGAAACAAATACAGACGTGTTCACGAAGTGATCGACGTTTGGTTTGACTCAGGTGCTATGCCTTTTGCGCAATTCCACTATCCGTTCGAAAATAAAGAATTATTCGATAAGCAGTTCCCTGGTGACTTTATTGCTGAAGGTATCGATCAGACTCGTGGCTGGTTCTATACTTTGCATAGCATTTCAACAGCATTATTTGACAAACCTGCTTATAAAAATATCGTTGTAAACGAGCTTATTCTCGATAAAGACGGTATCAAAATGTCTAAATCTAAAGGCAACACTATTGACCCATTCGAGGTAATGGAACAGTACGGTGCCGATGCAGTCAGATGGTATCTGTTTGTAAACAATCCACCTTGGAAAGCAACTAAGTTCAATCCAGGCGATATTGCGAAAACTGTTATCTCTGACTTTATGCGTTCGCTTACTAATACATACGCATTCTTTACGCTATATGCTAATATTGATGGATTTACAGGTCAGGAAGCTAAAATTGAAGTAGCTGGAAGACCGGAAATAGACAGATGGATTCTTTCTCGTACAAATACTCTACTTAGAGAATATATCAAATTGATGGATGCTTATGAGCTAACTAAAGCTCACAGAGCAATTCAGGATTTTGTTATAAATGAGCTTTCTAACTGGTATATCCGCCGTAACAGACGCCGTTTCTGGAAAGGTGCAATAGACAATGACAAGCTTGCTGCATATCAGACGTTAAGAGAAGTATTGCTTAGCATTACTAAAATGATGGCTGCTGCTGCACCGTTCTTATCAGATGATTTGTATCAGAAATTGCGTTATGAAAACGACCCGATTTCAATCCATTTAACTGAGTATCCTACTGTAGAAGACAGCGATATCGACGTTGATTTGGAACGCAAAATGGATATGGCTCAAAAGATAGTTTATTTGGCTCGCTCTTTAAGAGAAAAAGCTAAGATTAGAACTCGTCAGCCATTGCAGAGAATTCTTGTTCCTGTGATTTCTCCTCAGGAAAGAAGAGATATTCAGCTTGTGGAAGACATTATCAAAGAAGAGCTTAATATCAAAGCTGTAGAATTTGTTAGCGAAGACACTGCTTCTATCGTTCAAAGATCTGCCAAAGGTAACTTTAAAGTTATGGGTAAGAAATTCGGTAAAGCTACGCAAAAAGTTGCAAATGTTATTGCTGCTTTGACTAACGACCAGATTGTATCTTTGGAACAAGGTAAAACTCTTAACCTTCAGGTTGAAGATATGAAGGTTGATATCGTTTTAGAAGATATTATCGTTGCAGGTGAGGAAATCGAAGGTTGGTTGGTAGCTACTGAGCAGGGCGTTACTGTCGCTCTTGACACTCAGGTTACTAAAGAGCTTGAGCAGGAAGGTTTGGCTCGCGAAGTTGTAAATCGTATTCAAAACATGCGTAAAGGTGCAGGTTTTGAGGTAACTGACCGCATTACTGTTAAGTACAATGCGCCGGAAGCTATCAAAAACGCAGTTGAAGCTATGTCAGAATACATTAAAAATGAAACTCTTGCAGAATCTATTGACTTTGATGCTGCTACAGCAGGTGAAGAAGTTGATGTGTTAGGTGATATGGTGAATATCGCTATCGCGAAGTAAAGATTCTCTTATGAGATATAGATTATGGAAAAGCTGCTCTTTTTGCGAAGAGCAGCTTTTTTTTATGTATTGGGAATTTTATCTAAGTCCCATCTTATGCTTGCCAAGTGCAGCGATGACCGGGTGGGAGGCTGTCTCATAAGTCAATATTTGCATTATATTCTTGATATTTGTTAGTTTTGCCGCCAGCTAAAGCAGGCGGTTGCACTCATATAACTCCTTGCAACCGACGAAGGTTACTGAGCCTGTCTAAGTATAGACGTTGGCAAAAACAAAGTAGTTGTTGATAAATCACAATATTTACAGAGATTAAATGTAAAAAAAGTACTTAAAAGACAGTCTCAACATCCCTTCTCAGTTTTTTTATTATGTATAAATAACAAATTTTCTGCAAGTATCAAGTAGGTTCTTCGTGTGTTTCCACCCCGGAACTACGTGCCACCCTACTTCGACAGGCTCAGTGCAACGCTCAATAGTGGAATTTTAGTTTTTTTAACTACCTCACAATTTTTAAGGATTCTGTATATTGATTGACCGTTGTGGTTAGTACTATGGTGTATGAGCCTATTGGTAAATCTATTAAGCTCTCTGTTATGTTTCGCTCGCCGGGGTAAGTTATATTTTCGTCGAAAATTGTGCACTTTTGTTTTTTCAGTTCCAAAAGTATATTTTTTCATAATCTTAACACAGACTAAAACAAATCTGTCATTCAATCGTAAACTATTAGAATATAGCCAATTGGGAATGTGTGAATATTTTTTGAAAATTTATTTGTTTTTTCCCACTATTTATGATTATATTGGCGTTTTTACTAAACCATCTCCCGGTTTTGAATTTTTTAAATGAGGTGCGATATGCCAAGAAAGAAAAAAGACGAGGTTTTGGATCAGGAAAATATTGTCAGCACTGATGCAAATGATGATGTTTTATCTAAAAAACGCGGGCGACCTAAAAAAGAAGAAAGTCAAGATTCAGATAATGATGTAACTACTATTCAAGTCGCTGCCCCTAAAGACAAAGTTAAAACTAAGGCTATGCTTGATGCCGAAGAAAGGGCTAACGAAGAACACATTGCCCCTAAGGAAGGTCTCCGCTATAGCGATGAAGAGCTCGAAGAGTTTAAGCAAATTATCTTGAAATCTAAAGAGGAAACTCTTGATGAGCTTACTATGCTTCGCGAACGCTTAGACGACCTAAACAGCTATGACTTTGCCGAAGAATCTATGATTTATTCTATGCACATGGCTGAGCAAGGCTCTGAAGCTATGGAAAAAGAAAAGACTTATGCTCAAATCCAAAGAATCAATGAATATTTGAAAAAATTAGATGATGCCTTGGAGAGGATTGAACTCAAAACTTATGGTATCTGTAGAGTATGCGGCTGTTTAATCGCTAAACCAAGATTGCTTGCGGTGCCTATCACTACTTTGTCAGCTTCTTATAAAATACATAAGAAATGCCCTGACGACGGTGTAGATAGAATTGAGCCTTTGAAAAAATAAGTTTATTTGTATTTTTTTACTTAAATTGGGACTCCTAAGTAGTCCCTTTTTTTTTTGCTACTATTTATATCAAAATACATCATGGAAAATAAAACCAACAGAAATTATTTTATACTTGCCATTTCATTTGTGCTATTGGATCAGATAACAAAAATTCTTGTAAAGGGATTTAGTATTTTCGGATTCCAACATATAGGATTCAATTATGGCGAATCTATTAGTGTAATTGGCGATTTCCTGCATTTCACTTTTATAGAAAATCCCGGGATGGCTTTTGGCATTTCATTCGGAGCAGGTAAAATATTTCTTTCTTTATTTTCGATTGTTGCAGCTATTGCTCTCGGCTGGTATCTTTCTAAAATCAAGTTTGCTAAGAGAGGTGTCAAATTAGGCATAGCTCTTATCTTTGCAGGAGCTGTAGGCAATCTGATAGATAGAGTTTTTTATGGTGTAATTTATGGAGAAATGCCACTATTTTATGGTAAAGTAGTAGATTTTATTCAGGTTGACATTCCGGATATTGATTTATTTGGAGTATATTATTCGCATTGGCCGGTTTTTAATATAGCAGATTCTTGTGTAACTGTTGGTGTTATTATTTTGCTTTTTGTGCATCAATATCTTCCGAGTATAGAATCTATCCGCCCCAAAAAGATCGAATCAGTCAATACTGAAGAGGGTGTGGAGTAATGAACGAATTTGAAAAAGAGTACGATCCAAATTACCCCGACCCCGTTGAACATATTTACGAATTTGAAGCTCAAAAAAAACAAAAACCGATTAGAGTAGATAAATATCTTGCTAATCAAATATTAAATGCTACTCGCAACAAAGTACAAAATGCTATCGACGAAGGCAAAGTTTATATTAACGGACAAGTTGCCAAAGCAAGTCGAAAAATCAAACCGGGCGACCTGGTCAGATGTGTTATTATGAAAGCACCTCCAATCGAGTTAGTTCCGGAAAACATTCCTCTTGACATTATTTATGAAGATGAGTACCTATTAGTTGTGAATAAACCGGCTGATATGGTTTGCCATCCCGCTTTAGGCCATAGAGTAGGTACACTTATAAACGCATTGCTATACCACTTTGGCGTACGTGATAACATATCTATTGAAGTAGATGACGAAGACGATACAGACTCTGAAAACACAGACGGTTCTATTTTTGCACAAGATGAAGTACGTCCGGGTTTGGTTCATCGTATAGATAAAGACACTACAGGTCTATTGGTTATCGCTAAAGACTCGTGGACACACGCAAAATTAGCAGAACAGTTTGCCAATAAAACAAGTGAACGAATCTATGAAGCTATTGCCTGGGGTCAGTTTAAAGAAGACGAAGGTTTTGTAGAAGCACCAATAGCAAGGTCAGAAACTGATAGAAAGAATTTTTGTGTGCCCAAACGAACTGAAGGCAAATATGCTTATACATCATACAAAGTAGTAAATGTTTACCCTTTTGCTACTCACCTTCAGTTAAAGCTCAAAACCGGAAGAACTCACCAGATAAGAGTACACATGAGCCATATCAATCATCCGCTAATGGGCGACCCTTGGTACGGCGGCGATAGAGTTGTTACTATTTCATCTTTACCTCAACAAAAAGCTTTGGCAGAAAAGTGTCTCGGCTTGGCTAAACGACAGATGCTTCATGCTAAAACTTTAGGTTTTGAACATCCTCACACAAAAGAATTTATGAGATTCAATTCTGATTTACCTGAAGATATGCAAAAAATTATCGAATTGATGTCAGCTAAAAAATAAATCTTTATTTGACAAACTATTGATTAAACAGAAGGTGATAGTATCTGTGTATCTTGTCCTCTAACACAGGCACACTGATATTTCTGCTTTCGCGAATCGTTTCCTTGCCCTGAATATAAATCAGAATAACCGGAATCGAAAAAATGCCGAAACGTCCGGAGAACTCTTGATTTTTTTCAATATCTATGTAATATAACTGCATTTCAGGGAATTGTTCTGCCATTTCATGAATTTTTGGCTTCAATGCTTTGCAGACATTACACCTTTCTGAAGAGAAATATAATAGAGTAATATCTTCTTTTTGTAAAATACTTTCAACTTCATCTATTGAATTTATGATAAAATATTTTGATACTTCCATTTTTCGTTGTGCCAATAGTATAAAAATCTATATATTAAGTAAACTGAAATCAATGAGAGTGACTTATGGGAAAGTTTGATACGTTGTACAAAATCTATTACGGAAAATACTTTAGATTATTTTTAGCATTATTAGTCTTTATAGCAGGTTTTGCAATACTGAATACTGTTAACAGCAAACAGTTCTATGATGAACTTTTAGAGCTAAGAAAAGTAGAAATTAAGAGAATCACAGACATAGCTTATAATACAATAAATCCTATCCTTGCAGAGTATCGAGACGGCAAAATTGACAAGAATGAAGCTCTAAAGCAAGTAACTACAACTGTACGAAGAATGACCTTCACCGACAATGTAACTCTAAATTATGTATTTATGAGTAGCTACTTTGGTGAGATGTTAGTTCAGCCCTACGAACCGGAACACGAAGGTTCAAATATGTTACATTTGCAGGATTTCAACGGGAAATATATAATCAAAGAACTGATTAAAACAGCGAAATCTCCTGCCGGAAGAGGATTCGTAGAATACAACTACTTTCCACCTATGGGTAACGACCCTGAAATGAAAATATCCTATGTCAGAGGAATTCCTGAATTGGAAGCATATATTGGTGTAGGGATGTATATTTTTGATTTGGAAGCTACTTTTAGTCGCGGGCGAATAAATGCAGTAATTTATGATTTTCTCGTCGGAGTCTTGACTATTGCTTTGATTTTTCTTTTTATTATGCCATACCTTAAAACATACTCTCTATTCGAAAGTACTTTTAAAGAAATTCAAAACAATCCCGAAAAGAAACCTATCATTACAGGAGTAAAAGATAATCCCAGAAGTGCACTGCAAAAACTTGTCAAATCCTTTGACATGATGCTAAATTCTACTTTTAGTAAACAGACGGAACTGCAGGAAGCTAAAGATAAGTTACTTGCCGAAATTGAAGAAAAGAAAGTTACTCAAAAAGAACTTGCAAGAACTACTGCTATTCTCAAAGAGGAACTTGCTCAGTCTCCTGCAGGTATTGTAATCACAGACAGCAAAACAATTCAGGCTAATATGATTTCTAAAACTGCAATAGAGATATTAGGAATTAAAATGCACCATTTGACCAAACTATCGCTTTCTGATGAGTCAGAATTACCATTTGAATTTTATAATACTGACGGCAGACGTGTTTATTTTAGAGATTTGTCGCTTTATCAATCAACTACTTCAGGAATCAATAAGCAAAACATTGAGCTACAAGTTGTTAGAAACGACGGTGAGATTCGTTGGATTTTATCAAATACCTCCCCTATTTTTGACGAAAACAACACTCTTATTGCCGGTATTGCAGTATTTTTAGATATAACAGAACGCAAATCTTATCAATTAAAAATTGAAAAACTTAACAAAGAATTGGAGCAAAGAGTTTTGGAAAGAACAGCTCAGCTGCAAGACGCCATGGAAGAATTAAAAATATCAAGAGAACAGATAATAAAAGAAACACAAAAACTCTACGAACTAAACGAAAAACTTTATCAATCAGAAGCGGAGCT
This sequence comes from Kapaibacterium sp. (SeqCode), assembly GCA_963664875.1. Lineage (GTDB taxonomy): Bacteria > Bacteroidota > Ignavibacteria > Kapaibacteriales > UBA2268 > JBFHIJ01. The sequence continues at coordinate 736,400 of OY761611.1, forward strand.
TAGAGAGGTTAATGCATCTAAAGATAAATTCTTTAATATCATGGCTCATGATATCAAATCTCCTCTTTCCGGATTCCAGTCTATGCTCGAAGTTATGGCTATCAATTACGAAAGGCTCTCTGTGGAAGAAAATAAAAAATTTATTTCTTTACTTCAGAAAACTTCAAAACAGCTTTTTGATTTGTTAGAGAATTTGCTGAACTGGTCACGCTCACAAACAGGAACTTTAGAGTTTAATCCTTCGAAAACTGATTTAAGAAACGTCATAGAAGCGACACTAAAGCTGTATCGCAACAATTTAGAATCAAAAAATATCAAAGCAAATCTACAAATTGAATTGTCTGATATCACTGCTGATACTTTCATGCTGAATACAATCATCAGAAATTTGATCTCAAATGCAATTAAGTTTTCATTCGATAATTCCGAAATAGATATAGTCGCAAATAAAAAAGACCAAAATCTGCATATCAGCATTCAAGACTATGGAGTTGGTATAAAAGAAGAAGATATTTCGAAACTATTTAGAATTGATGTCAATCACACAACAATAGGTACTAAAAAAGAAGCAGGTACTGGTTTGGGGCTAATTATTTGTAAAGAATTTACCGAGAGACACGGTGGAACAATAAACGTTGACAGCAAGCCAGGAAATGGTTCTACTTTTACAATAGTTATACCGGCACGTTAAAATCAAACTGACCATTTGTAAACAAAAAGGAACTGCTTTGACTAAAACAGTTCCTTTGATTTACTTTATCAAAAAAGTTAAAACTTATAACATTCCAACTTCTTTAAGGCAAGCTTTGATTCTATCCACAGTATCCTGAGGGTTATTATCCAAGCCCATAGAGAATCTTACTAAGCCCGGAGTCATGCCCATTTCGTCTTGTTCTTCCTGTGGAATTTCAGATGAAGTAGAGCTACCCGGAGCAGAGAACAATGTTTTATAGAAACCGAGAGAAACAGCAAAAAAACCAATTTTAGCTTCTTGCATTTTAATAAGTAATGTATTCGCAGTTTCAGCTGTTTTACAGTCGATAGTAATCATACCGCTATAGCCATATTCAGGATTAATCATAGATTTGATTAACTCATGTTGCGGGTGAGAAGGAAGACCCGGATAGAATACTTTAAGACCTGCTTTTTCCAATTCTCCAGCGACATGCATAGCGTTAGCACTGTGTTGTTTCATTCTTATATGCAATGTTCTCAAGTTTTTCAAAATTGAAGCTGAACGCAATGGATCGATAACAGGACCTAAAAGCATAGCAGCTCCATCAATAACACTCTTCATGCTTAGGATGAAGTCATGATCACCACATACAGCACCTGCAGTAGCGTCATTAGTACCGTTGATATATTTTGTCATTGAATAAACAACAATATGAGCACCCCATTCTTTAGGGCTAACTACCATTGGAGAAAATGTGTTATCAACTACTAATTTGCAACCATATTTATCTGCAAGTTTGCGAAGATTAGGAATATCAGCGATTTCAAGCAAAGGATTGCTGATAGTTTCGCAATAAATAACTTTTGTATTTTCTGTGATTGCGGCTTCTACAGCAGCAAGATCAGTTATTTTTACGAATGTAGTGTTGATGTTATAACCCGGAGCAAAGTTTTTCAAAAATGCATAAGTTCCACCATATATTGTTCTCGATGAAACAATGTGGTCACCGGCTTTGCATAGTTGCATTAGACAAGAAGTAATTGCACCCATACCACTACCCATAACTTGAGCATCTTCAGTATTTTCTATCTGAGCCAAAGCAGCTGACAAGAACATATTGCTCGGATTTAAGTGTCGAGAGTATAAGAAGCAGCCTTCTACTTCTTCACTGAAAAGCTGTTGCATTTTTTCAGTTGTAAGGAAAGTAAAGGTCGCAGAATCAGTTATAGAAGGGTTTACACCACCAAACTCACCAAAAACATGGTAATCTTGCAATCTCATAGCAGGATCTTTATGCATAATTTTCTCCTTAAAATTAAAATCTTTATCTTTTCGATTTGCAATCGTTATAATAGAAGCAAAATTGCTAAAAATACTCCTATAAAACAAGACTAAAGAAAATAAATTTAGCTAATTATACGTTTATTGAAGGTTTTTACAAGACATAATTAGCTAAAAGCTACAAGTCATAAGATAAAGCCTATTTCCTATCCTTCCAAGTGCTTCATACCTATTAGCAAATCTATTGTAGCGTGGAGATGTCAGATAATCCATCATTTTTCCTGCATACTGCAATCCCGAGTTTAAATCTCTAACTATCATGGAACTATTTGTGCTGTAGGCTAATGTACCAGCACCGGGTTTAAATGCATAAGTTGCTGATTCGGAGAGTTGAAGGGGTATTGGTATTTTTTTTCCGCTAACACCAATGAAACAATCAAAAGAACCACACCCAACATAAATAACATCTTCTCCATCATAAGTAAATTTGGGTTTTCCTACGTTTAATCCTGCATTGTAATCAGCTCCATTTAGCACAACAAGCATTTCATTATGTTTAATAGCATTGTAGGTTATCATTGGTTCAGTAGGGTGCAAATCGAGATAATAAGCTTGATCATAATCCTGGCCGTAAAGTAAATCTGTATATCTGTCGGAAATAATGACACCAGTAGCTTTGCCGGATGATTTTGTAACTAAAAATCCGGCAGCATTAGCTTCCAGATTTAATCTGACTTCGCTAATTGAATTAAAGTTTTCGGATATCTCTTCCTCTCCTTTGAACACAGACCAATTATAACCATTTTTAGCTGCATATAATATCTTGCCATCTAACCAAAAACCAAATGGAAGAATATCATCATACGTTTCAATTTCATTGCCGTTTACATATAATGTAGGTCTATTACCTAGTTTTCTCAAATAAGCTAATCTATATCCCATTTTTCCTACATATAACCTTCCTACTCTATCGCTCATTTCGTACTTCATATTTCCACAGATAACCACTTCGCTATTGCTTTCAAAATAACTGTAAGCCATTACTTCAGAATCAGGACTAAAAACAATTTCTCCAGCTCCGGTAGCATGAATATCTAAAATCGTATCGTTACAAATTATCTTCCAGTCACCACCATAAGTCGCAAAATATGCCCATCTTTTACCGTTGGGTGAAAAAACAGGCTGGGTAAATTTATCATAAACTTTGGATTCCTTGCCATTTATATGCATCCTATATCTCTCCGGAAAAGGAGCAGTAACAGCCCACCAGTTATAGGTAGTATCCATACCGAAATCTACTAAATCTTCGGCACCGTTTAAGAGCATATAATCTTTACAATTATCTGCCAAAAGTGTGTAACAAAATCCGAGTAAAACTGTTATTATTATTATGATTTTGCTATAAAGTGGAAATAATATTTTGCTCATATCGATAAAAGATTTGTTTATTTGAAAATAATTTATAATTTACAGGAAATTCGTTTAAGTCCTATTGTCAAGATATATAAAAAGGAGCATCTATGCAAATTGCTACAGATTAGATCTGTAAACTATTTACTTGGGGCAATTATGAAAAACACAAAATCTCTAATTTGCATGGTGATATATTTTGCAATATTCTCCTTTTTGCTTAATACACCTTCATTGGCTCAATCGTTCGAAATTTTGAATATTGAGTCTAAAAACTTCCCCAACATGGAAGCATTTTATATAGCTAAAGATGCTAGCGGAAATCCCAATTCTTCATTGACTTTGAAAGAATTTGAAGTCAGTCTAAATGGTAAGATGCTTAGCTCTGCAGCTCCATCGAATTTAAAACAAGACTGTCAGGTAGAAAACTATGCAACTCCATTTGCAGCTGTTTTACTATTAGACTGTTCGACCTCTATGAACGATGAAGTATCATACGGCACTCCCCGTTTCAAATGGATGGAAAAAGGAGTAGCCGAGTTTATTGATTCGCTCAGAATGAATCCAAAATCAAGAATGAAAGTAGTTCCTTTTTCTACGGACGAGCGTACGGGATCAAATTGGTCTAATGATAAAGTCTATCTGAATAAATGGATTGATGACAACATGAATGACTATTATGGTGCTACTGATTTTAATGATGCTCTTCTCCCTTCTCTTGACAAAAATAAAAAAGGTGCTGTAAATTATCTTAAAGAAGTAGATCAGTCATTGCCTAAGTTCATCATCATGATTACCGATGGTAAATACGAAGGTCCTGATGAATTTAGATATCAGGAAGTTATTGATTCCTGTATTGCTAATGACATCGTTTTTTACTCTATTTCAATACAAACTAATGTTGATAGCGGTTTAAATTATTTAGCCAATGATTCTAAAGGAAAGACTTATACTGCAAGTAAAGAAAGTGATGTGAGCTACTATCTGCAAAAAATACTTCAAAAAATTGAAATTCGCAATGTGTGCCGTTTCACTTGGGTTAATCCTTACATCTGCGAGGGAGACTCCAAAACCCAAAACTTAGAAGTTACCTGCAAATATTATGGCATTACAGACACAGAGTCTTACACATTAGATGATAATGCAGTAGCAACTGCCGAAGTATCTGATAACAAATTATTTGTCGGCTCTATAAGCAAAGGTCAAAATAGTGCGACTTTCCAAATAAGTGCTGATAAAACTAATTTTACTGTTTCTGATTACGCTATTTCAGGTGACCCGGATAAAACTAAGTTTACAATTAGTCCTAAACCGCCATTTACTGTCAGTGCTTCAACTCCAACTGAAGTAACAGTAACTTATGTAAAAGATCCTGCTGACCCATCAGCAAAATACACCTTGTCTTTCACAAGCACACCTTGCGATATTCCTGTTGTCGATATCATTGCCCCATGCTATGGTGAATCAGTATCTGTTATCGATTTCGGCGATGTTCCTGTAGGTTCAGTAACTCCAAAAACTCAAACTGCAGTGCTAAAAAATACTACACCTGAGCCAATTTCGGGTAATGTGATTTTAGAAGGTAAAGATGCAGCTGATTTCACTATTACTGCCGGAGGTGGAGCTTTTACTATCAATCCGGGTAGTTCTTTAGATGTTACTATCGAAATTAATCCTAACTTAGTTGGTGTAAAGACTGCGAATCTTAACTTCCAGATTGAAAATGCCGATTATTGCGGTAATTCTACAACAGATATCACTGCTAATGCTCAGGCAACAAACTTCCCTATTCAACCAATAGCTTTCGGATTGAATAGAGTAAGTAACAAATTGACAATCACTCACTCCATTGCAAACACCAGACAGAGCGATGCTACTATAAAAAGTATGAAATTGGAAAACAACTCCGGTGCGTTTAATTTGATTACTCCTTTCACTGGTAGCATTAGTGCAGGTTCCAGCGAAGACATTACTATCGAATTTACTCCGGATGCAGAAGGTAATTTTGATTGTGATTTAGTTTTAGATATTGAAGATTTGGACAATCCTGTAATCGCCAAAGTTACAGGGATAGGTGGAGTTCCGATTATAGACGCAAAAGGTAATACTTATGCAGCTTTGAAAGCAGGTCAAAAATCTGCACCTATGAATGTAACAATTCAAAATACGTCAAACTACATGGATATGCACATTGAAGAAATAAAATTTGCAAATCCTACAAACGATTTTGAAATAGTGAGCGGTACAAAATTAAAAGATATCATAGTTCAAAAAGGTGCAAAAATAGACATCCCGGTTGTATTTACTCCTACTAAAGGCGGAATGCTAACTGCAAATATTCAGATAATCAATGATGCATTAGCCGGAATGGAACCTGTAACTTATCAGACAACTACAGTAGAAGTTAAAGGCGAAGGACTTGCTCTTCAGGTAAATCCTACGGAATTGAACTTTGGCAATATCTTATCTTGTGATGCTAAGACAATGACTGTAACGATACCTAATAACTCAACTTCAGAAATGACTGTTTCACTTGCTTTATCAGGTACTAACACATCTGAATTTGCTCTCGACAAATCAGATTTATCAATTCCTGCAGCCGGAAATGGAACTTTTGATGTGTTATTCCAACCTACTCAAAATGGTTCGTTCACAGCTCAAGTCGATATTGTAACTAATAACGGCACTGCAATAGTTGCTTTAAATGGCTCTGCTTACGGCACTGAGGTTATGAGTAGTTTCAAGCAAGGCACTGCAGATTTCAATATGGCTCAGATAGCAGTTATTTCAGGTTTAAATTCTATAGTATTCGAACTTGAAACTAATCTTCCTAACGATTTGATTGATTTGCCAAGCGAGATTACTTACAATCTTAATATGGATTACAAATATTCACTCAGATACTTGGATAATTCGTTTATCCCTGCTTCAGGCTGGACTCTGAAAGAAGTAAATACATCTGAAGAAGACAACGGCAAGTTATCGATTACAATAACTCCAACCGCTTCCGCAGGTAAAAATGTAAAAAGTAAAATAGCACTCAAAGGCTATATTGCAGATACAGACTCTTTGAATATCAATCTGTCAGTAGATTTCCCTGCTATGCCTTGTCTTATCTCTAAGGGCGACAACCTACCTGTGAAGCTCATCAGCTGCTTTACAGAAGGAAATCTCATAGATTTAAGTGAATATCAGATGGGAAAAATCAAAATTAACGGCAATCCTGCTATAGAAACTTCTACTATTGATTTCAGTATTGCTTATGACACTTATGTTGAAATTTATATCTATGACTCTATGGGCAAAAAAGTTGCGACTCTGCATGACGGCATACTCAAAGAAGGAAATTATTCCGACAAAGTGCCGTACGAGCTTTTAGAATCAGGTGTTTACAATATCACTATGAGGGCAGGCGTTTATCATACTACAACAAGGCTTGCAATAATCAAATAAACAAATGATATAAGTAAATTACGAGGGAGCTTTGAAATGAGCTCCCTTTTTTTTATCTTTACTTTATGTTTTAAGTAAGTAGAGACAATTCAATATTTTAGTCTTAACTAATTATATTTATATATTTGGAGTTATTACCATGATCCAACAAATTCGCGAATATCTTGGTGCAGATGCTGAAAATCTTTTGGGATTTGACAATCCAAAAATTAAAAAAGAACAGCTACACTTGCCTTCTCCTTCTTTTGTCGATGATATTTTTATCAATTCTGACAGAAACAACAGAGTTTTAGGCAATTTAGAATGGATATTCAAACATGGTAGATTAGGCGGAACAGGCTATATGTCAATTTTACCGGTAGATCAGGGCATAGAACACTCTGCAGGTGCAAGCTTTGCTAAAAATCCGGCATACTTTGACCCTGAAAACATCATAAAATTAGCTATTGAAGGTGGCTGTAATGCAGTTGCTTCTACTTTCGGTGTTCTTGGCATGATGTCCAGAAAATATGCTCATAAGATACCTTTTATCGTGAAAGTTAATCATAACGAGCTTTTGACATATCCTAATGAATTTGACCAAGTAATGTTTGGCAGAGTTGAGCAGGCATACGAAATGGGTGCTGCAGCAATTGGTGCTACTATTTACTTTGGATCTGAAAACTCTCGTCGCCAGATTATCGAAGTTTCCGAAGCTTTCCAATTAGCTCATGAATTAGGCATGGGCACTGTGCTTTGGTGCTACCTTAGAAATAATGAATTCAGTAAAGATAAAGATTATCACGTTGCAACTGATTTGACAGGACAGGCAAATCATCTTGGAGTTACCATAGCTGCTGACATCATCAAACAGAAAATGCCTGAGTGCAATGGCGGATATACTGCTTTGAACATGGGCAATTCGAGCTATGGAAAAATTGACAAAAGAGTATATACAGAGCTAACTTCTGATCATCCAATTGATTTGACTCGCTATCAGGTAGCGAACTGCTATATGGGTAGAGCCGGTCTAATCAACAGCGGTGGAGCTTCCGGCAGCAACGACTTCGGTCAGGCAGTAACAACTGCTGTTATTAACAAACGTGCCGGCGGTATGGGTCTGATTTCAGGAAGAAAAGCATTCCAAAGACCTATGGAAGAAGGCGTGCAACTACTAAATGCTATCCAAGATGTATATCTTTGCGATGATGTAACTATCGCATAAAAAATCTTCAGCTTTTTGGAGTAAAAACTACTGAACCTCTCAATTTAAGTTGAGAGGTTTTTTTATGTTGTATTTATGAAATTATGTTGACTTATTCTAAGTTTTTTCAAATTTTTTTTGTATGTTTGCCTGATACGCTTTTGTAAATATAAATCTGACTAACTATGCACAAAAACATCAAAAAGATAATACAATACATCATTTCTTTTGTCATTATGATTGCCGCTATTTATTGGGCAGTTAAAGATATAGATGTCAAGGATGTTTATAATATACTCAAAGAAGCAAATTATGTTTGGGCTTTTGTTCCGATTCCAATAATGTTACTATCTCACTGGATAAGAGCTATGCGTTGGAAAACAATGCTTAAACCAATCTTTGAAGCTAAATCTACTTTCAATCTCTTCTCTGCTGTGATGATAGGATATGCTATGAATAACATAATAGCACGATCCGGCGAGTTTTTAAGGCCTTATGTAGTATCCAAAAGAGAAAAAGTATCTTATACATCACTCTTTGCTACTATTATCATGGAGAGGATTATTGATGTATTCACATTATTAGGATTATTTGCTGTTTCATTCTTTGTGTTTTCAGATAAAATTTTAAAAATCTTACCTGAGGAGCTGGACGAGAAAAACATAGCTGTAATTTCCGGATTAGTCCTTATTGTTCTAATATCCAGCTTTTATAAACCATTAGTAGATAAAGTTTTAGCTTGGACTATAAAACCGTTTTCCGAAAAACTTTTTGTACGTATTTCTGAATTATTTGTAAAGTTTCGTTCCGGTTTTGCGATTATAAAACGACCATCTCAATACTTTAGACTGATTGTTGAGTCATCTCTTATTTGGTTTTGCTATGCACTTCCAATGTACGTAATGTTTTATTGCTTTGATTTTGTTGCTGTTTATAATTTAGGCTTGTCAGATGCACTTATTTTATTGATTGGCTCAGGTATTGCTATTTCTCTTGCTCCGACTCCCGGAGGTATAGGTGTGTATCATGCAGTTATTGCAGGCACTTTAGAGGCACTTTACGGCATCCCTAAAGAAGTAGGTCTTGCTTATGCCACTATCAATCATGGGGTGAACCTGCTTGTTCAGTTACTTGTTGGACTTGTATTTCTATATCGTGAAAAAATCACAAAACTTCCCGATAAAGATGTTCTAAATAGCGAAGCAAGTGCTGTATAGAGCCGTGCTGATATTTTGTTTTTTTACTTTATAAAATGATTGAGTATAAATATCATAATTGGCATAATGCAAATAGACAAAAACAAAACAAAGTACATAACATTGCTTTCGTAATAGTGAAGATATGCATATAGCCCAATAGAAGTTAGCAATAGGTCATCATCAACTTTATCCATTATCCCCATAAAGCCGGTTTGTCTGTTACCAGACAAGACACTGACATTCGAATGCGAAATACTCCATTTGGCACTAAGAAAATGCATACCTACATCTAATATATACAAATTATTGTTGTACCAGATTTGTGCTTCATTAAGTAATTTCCCGAATCGAATATCTGCTACTATTTCGCCGTTATTATCGCTAACTTTTATGCTTTTACTTGTTTTACCGTCAGATTTGAAAAAGTAGTTTTCGCTACCTATCTCGCAAACGGAACGATATTTATTAGATACAAGGAAGTTTGCTATTTCTTCATCGTTTTTGACGAGCTTGAGGGTGCTCTTTTTTGGATTGTATTTCCAACTATACTGCATTATTTTCTCTGATATTCAACTGTTTCGGTACAATATTAAATCTATCTAAATATTATATATTTTGCAAGTAATAGTTTTATAATTTACAAAAAAACTGCTCCGGCATATAGCTGAAGCAGTCATTTAGTAAGAAATATATTTTTGGCTGAGCCTTAGAACCCCATAGAGCTACCGCCCATCTGCTCCATTTGTTTTTCCATTTCTTCTTGTGTCGAATATTTTATGTTTTTTGGAGCTTCAAATTTTGCAGCGGGAATGCTAACATCAGTTTTTATGCTGATAGCTTCTTCTTTAAGAGTTTGTCCCATCATGCTTACTTCTGATTTTAGTGTAAGGTTTTTCCAAGCCCAAATTTTAAATCCATTTTCAGATGCCCATATTTCGCAAGATTTGCCTACTATGGTTTCAGTTTTACCTGTGTTTTTAAATTTCAGGGATTTCAACATTTCTTTTCCGAATTCAGCAATATCCTTTTTTTGTTTAACAAGTTCTTTAAGCATATCGTTTTCGCCTTTGTAACCTGTTTTGTTTTGTAAATCTGCCTGTATGATTTTGTAACCATCTTGTATAATCACAGTATTTGTGTTTTGAGTCATACCCATAACACTTGTTTTAGATTTTGTATAATCAGCTTCTCTATATCCATAGTCTGATATATATTTTGTTTTTGTACCGGAAGTCATGCCGGATATTTTGTATTCAATGATGGCTTGTTTTACTTCATATTTTTTGAATTTGGTAGCACCAGCAAACACAACAGAAAATGTCAGAAGCAAAATGGCAATTTTAATAGCACTTTTCATAGTAAACCTTTTATAAAATGTGTGGATATATCAAAAGCAAGGTAGCAATAATTTTATTCATTTTTGCTATTATTTTAGAGTCAGCTTAAAAACAAAGAAAAATTGTTCTTTCTCAGGCTGTAGATATAAAGCGGTTCCAACCGGTAATGTAAACTCTTCAGTTATTTTGATAGATCTTTCTATTGACAATCCTAAATTTACCACAGCCCACTTATCTTCCTGCACATCATAGGTAGCAGTTTTGCCTTTAGTAAAACCGGCATGTATTTTCAAAAGATTATTATCTACTGCAAAAGGATAGGCAACTTCATAATATACTGTATTGTCAGGGTCATTATGGAAGCAGTGATCTATCAGGAGCTGAATGGGAAAAGCATCGGTACCTTTATACTGCAACGAAATGTTATACCAATGTCCGCCTCTGCTTATGATTTCGCCCTTTTCGTTAAGCTTTGTATCTTCAAAGTTAAAATACTCTCTGCCTTCGCAAGGATAGTAAAAATCAGTGATAAACGGAGTGAATGTTCCAAAATCGGTATTGATGTTATATTTCAAAACCAAATCAACTTCGTTAAATTTTATAGTTTCGTCATTGTACTCATAGCCTGCCGATAAAGCCTGTGAACCCCAAAACTCGAACTCAAAATTGGAAACTTTCAAATTGAATTTTGGCTGGATAGCTGCAGAGTTACCAACGTCGGTAGCTCTCCAATTGTAAGCACTTACAAAATCGACGGCAGATGTCAGCTCTACAGCATAGCTGCCGGTATAAAAACAAAAAACTAAAGCTAAACAGGCAAGAAGTTTCTGCATCTAAATCTCTCACTAAATAAATTTATTGGAATTGAATAGGTTATGAATATGCAAGTTACAGCTTTATATCAAATATTGCTCTTAACAAGATATTAAACGTTTGTAAATCACTATTGTCAAATAATTTAGAATAATGAGAAACATAATTTTGACCATACAGATAAGCATTCTCATACATTCAATTTTAGAGAAAAGTAAGATTCTTTATTTTTATCACAGAAAATCGTATATTGTTTTATAGTTTTACTTAAAATGGAGCAAGATATGAATAAGTACTTTCTGATTTTAGTCCTTTCTTTTTCTTTGATGTTTGTAAGTATTTTGGATGCCAAAAAACTTAAAGAATCTGAAGTTCCTGCTGTAGTTCTCAATAAATTCAAACAAATGCACACTTCTGCTAATAAAATTGAGTACAATTTGAAAGAAGAGAATGGCAAAGATATGTATCGAATCAGATTTGAAGAAAACAAATATGATTTGGAATATTTCTTCGAAAAAGACGGAAAAGTTTACAGAATGGATGGCGAGATTGCTATTGATTTGCTTCCTGAAAAAATCAGACAAATTGTCGAAAAGAAATTCGAAGGCGAACAAATAGTAGAGGTTGAAAAAACTATCAGGAACTATGATGAACACGGATTTCAAGTAAAACTTGTCAAAGGCAACAAAGAAACAAAAGTCGATTTCGACAATAAAAACAGAATAATTGAAATCAACATAAAATTCAAATACTAATCTTTGAAAGTATGCAGAACGGAAACGAGAATATAGAAAACAATACACTTCAATTTATCAAAGGTGTCGGCCCTAAACGAGCTGAAGCCTTGATTAAGGAAGGAATACTTACTCCGCTGGATTTGTTATATTACTTCCCACGTGCTTATATAGACAGAACCGGTACCAAAACACTTTATTCTCTGGTCTCCGAATTAAAGCAAATTGAAAATTATACTGCGGAAAAAAACCTATACTTCAACTCCGAGCAAACAATAGTTGCCAGAATAGTTGCAAAAGAAATTAGAGAATTCGGCAAAGCAAAAAAAATGCTTTCCATTTCTCTAAGCGATAATTCCGGAGGATCCGCAAAGATTATCTTTTGGAATAGTGTGAAGTATTTTGACAAAATTTACCATAAAGGTCAGCTATTAGCAGTTAGCGGCAAAGCCGAGCTTGATAGGTACAACTTGATTTCTTTCACTCATCCGGATATAGACGTTATAGACGAGGAAGATGCATCTCTTTATTCCAAAGGTGCAATTCTGCCAAAATACAAGCTATCGGATGCCCTCCGCAAAGCAGGTATTTCCATGAAAATCATGAGACAAATTGTCGCTGTTTCTCTAAAAAAATACGCTCCTAATATTGTGGAAGTGCTGCCTCCCAAATTGGTAAACGAATATAATCTTCCTTCGAAAGCACTTGCTGTTTATAGTCTCCATTTTCCCAAAAATAAAGACATATTAGAACGCTCAAAACTGCGAATTAAGTTCGAAGAACTTTTTATGTTTCAGCTGTTTTTGAATCTAAAGAAAGATAAACTCAAATCTGCTGAAAAAGGTATAGCAATCAAACCTAAAAGCCTATCAGCACGAAAACTATATGAAGCTCTGCCTTTTGATTTAACTCCCGATCAGAAAAAAGTTCTAAGAGAAATTGCTGAAGATATGGAAAACGGCAAAGCTATGAATAGACTTCTACAGGGAGATGTGGGCTCCGGAAAAACTATTGTCGCTATTTTTACCATGCTAATGGCAATAGATTCCGGGTTGCAGGTTGCATTTATGGCACCTACCGAAATTCTCGCGGAGCAGCATTACCATAGCCTCAAAAAATTTCTTGCTGATATAGATATCAAAGTTATTCAGCTGGTAGGCGGTCAAAAGGCAAGACTGAGAAGAGATGTCTTAGAGAAGATTGAAACCGGTTATGCCAATGTAATTGTAGGCACTCATGCACTATTCCAAAGTGAAATAAATTATAACAGGCTCGGACTTGTCATAATCGATGAGCAACATAGATTTGGTGTTTCGCAAAGAGCTGATTTGATTAATCTGGCACGTCGTTCATTTAATGATGAAGCTATTACGCCTCACATTTTGGTTATGACTGCAACACCAATTCCAAGAACCCTTACTATGACTGCTTATGGTGATTTAGATGTTTCCGTAATTAAAACTAAGCCAAAAAACCGAAAGCCTATTCTTACCAAAGTCGAATTTGAGAGTAATCACGATAAAGTTTTCGATTTTGTAAGAAGTGAGATATTGCAAGGACGACAGGCTTTTATAGTCTTTCCGTTTGTCGAAAAGTCAGAAAAACTTGAAGATATCAAAGCTGCTACCGAATATTTTGAGCCTTTGCAGGCAGTTTTTCCTGAATTCAAATTAGGTTTACTGCATGGTCAGATGTTTTGGTACGAAAAAGAAGAAGCAATGCAAAATTTTCTGAATAAAGAATACGATATTTTAGTAGCTACTACTGTAATTGAGGTAGGTATAGATATTCCAAATGCCAGCGTTATGGTAATAGAAAATGCCGAACGCTTTGGGCTATCCCAGCTACATCAGCTAAGAGGAAGAGTTGGACGAGGTGCAAACCAATCGTACTGCATACTTATGACTAAAGATAACTACAAATTTCAACTAAACAAAAAGGAACAGGCTGAAAATTCTAAGGCAGCTGCGATTATCAGACTTAAAACTATGACAGAGACTACAGACGGATTTGCTATCTCTGAAGTCGATTTGCGACTAAGAGGTCCCGGCGATATACTTGGCACAAAACAAGCAGGTCTTCCCGATTTTAAATATGCTGATTTAGTGAGCGACGGCGATATAATGGAACTTGCAAAAAAAGAAGCAATCAAAATAATTTCGGAAGATCCACATCTTAGAGCTCAGGATAATAGATTGTTAAGAGCCGAAATGTCACGTACTTTCTTTTCGGACTCTAACTTTTTTGATATAGCATAAATAAAGAGATTCAATTATGAGCAGTTTTTGGGACGACAAATTTTCCGGCGAAGAATACATATATGGTACAAAGCCTAATGATTTTGTAAAATATTACATAGATAATACTACAAACAAAGGTTCAATGTTATTTGTAGGCGAAGGTGAAGGAAGAAACGCTTTATATGCCGCACTAAACGGCTGGGAAGTTACTGCAAATGATGCAAGTCGGGTTGCAAAAGACAAAGCATTAAAGTTGGCATCCGGTCATGGAATCAGATACAAATATATTGTTTCTGATATTCTCGATTTGGACACAGAAAACAAATTCAATGCTATAGGCTTGATTTATATGCACCTACCTTCTGAAATAAGAAAATCGGCTCACCAATTACTAACACAAAAATTGCACCTCGGAGGCGAACTATTTTTAGAAGTATTTTCTAAAAATCAAATCAATAACAATTCGGGTGGACCGAAAAATATAGATATGCTTTACAGCCTCGAAGATTTGAAAACAGATTTTGCCAATTTAGAGATTGTTTCATGCGAAGAAATATCCACTTCTCTAAATGAAGGCAATCATCACATAGGCAGAGCAGATATTATTCGTATGATTCTTAGAAAATCACTTTAAAAGTAGAGCCACCATTTATTATTGATTCTATTTTTAGTATGCCATTGTGTTTTTCAATAAATTCTTTGCATAAAATCAGCCCTAATCCCGTACCTCTTTCTTCGTTAGTACCTAAGCGGGTAAATTGTTTATCAAAAACAAAAATATTATCTATCTGCTCCTGACTCATTCCTATTCCTGAATCCTTCACAGAAATGATATTTTTATCACCCTCTATTCTGTTTGAAATGCAAACAGTACCTAATTCAGGTGTAAATTTTAAAGCATTGGAAATTAAATTTCTCATTACAGTATGTATCATGTTGTAATCTCCGGGAATTGTTAGCCCATCTTGTAAATGTGCTTCAATTTTGATTTTTTTATTTTTTGCTATCGGTTGGTGAATCTCTATAACATCTTTTATTAGATTTGAAATTTGTAAATCCTGAATTTGAAAAGAGATTTGCCCGGTTTGAGTTCTCGCCCAAAAGAGTAAGTTTTCGAGTAAATTATATAGATTCTTAGAGGATTCGTTCATCTCATTTATGAATGATATAATTTCTTTGAGGGACAAATCTTCGAAGGAGTCTGATAGTATTTTAGTTAATTGACGAAAAGCACCAAGAGGATTTTTCAAATCATGGGCTATTATCGAAAAGAATTTATCCTTCGTAGCATTTGATTCCTGCAATTTCTTTTCTTTATCTAAAAGTTGTGACTCTGCTTTTTTTCTTTCTATTATTTCTGTGGAAAGTTGCTTGTTTTTATCAGTCAGTGATTTATTTATCTCGCGTTCTCTGCAAATAAATCTAAAATATAACTGCAGGAGACGAATAAGTTCTTGGTCTTTGAAAGGTTTCGTCAGGTAATCGATAGCTCCCAATTCAAGCCCTGCATTCATAAGTTCTTTTTTTGGATCGGCACCTGTCATAAAAATTATAGGAATAGAAGAGGTCAATTCTTGTTGTTTCATAAGTTTCGCAGTTTTAAAACCATCAATTTGCGGCATAAATATGTCCATAAGAACAATATCTATTTGATGATTGCCAAGCAGTCTGATAGCATTTTTGCTCGAAATAGCATCATAAACCACAGCATCAGTATTTTCTTTAATGATACTGCTAATTTTTTTGAGCATAGTTGGCGAATCATCTACCACTAAAACAGCGAATTTCCCGTTTTCCATAGGTCAAAGCCTTACATGTGTTGCAATTAATTTGGCACTTTATATCATTTATTATATATCTTTGTAGTTTGTTTTTTGTTTTGGATATAAAAAATGCGTGATACACTTAAAGCACCTTTACAAAAATACATAGATCAGGAACTTAAAGAAATAGTTATTACAGGTGCTCGGGAAAATAATCTAAAAAATATTACTCTGACTATCCCTCGTGATAAGTTAGTAGTAATCACCGGCCTGTCTGGTTCCGGCAAATCAAGTCTTGCTTTTGACACTCTTTATGCCGAAGGGCAAAGACGCTATGTCGAATGTCTTTCAGCGTATGCAAGGCAGTATCTCGGTATGATGAAAAAACCGGAAGTTGACAGAATTGAAGGATTATCGCCAGCTATATCCATTGAACAAAAAACTATCAGTCATAATCCCCGCTCTACAGTTGGCACTACTACTGAAATATACGACTATATTCGTTTACTATTTGCTAAAATCGGTACGCAATTTTGCACTGAATGCCACGTGCCGGTAGAAAAGAAAAGTATTGACCAAATAGTTACAGAAATATTTTCGAATTTGTCAGGCGAAAAGATTCAAATCCTTACACCTTTAGTCAAAGGCAGAAAAGGGCACTACCGTGAGCTTTTTGAACAACTTATGAAGCAAGGTTTTACTAAAGTCAGAATTGATGGAGAGCTCACAGAAATTGTATCGGGTCTAAAAACTAATCGATACCAAATCCATAACATTGAACTTGTAGTAGATAGGTGTATAGTTGAAAATTCTCAGATGAGCAGAATTACAGAAAGTATCGAACTTGCTTTACAAAAAGGCGAAGGTACAATGATGCTTTTATCAGGAGATAGCAATACTGAAATTTTATATAGTACAAATTATTCCTGTCCTTCTTGTAGCAAAGCATATCAGCCACTATCTCCATACAAATTCTCTTTCAATTCGCCTTTTGGTTACTGCCCTGCATGTCAGGGTATCGGAGAAATTATAGATTATAGCAGAGATTTGGTAATACCTGATGACACTATATCAATAGCCGAAGGTGGCATTGCTATTTTAGGTAAAAAGCGGGACATGTGGATTTGGACTCAGCTTCTTGCTTTTGCAAGCGAAAACAATATAAATTTAGACATCCCCATAAAAGATTTAGCTAAAGAGTCTCTCAATCTGGTACTATACGGATCTAAAGATGAAATAACAGTTGAGTACAAATTTTCTAACACAAACAAAATCAATTATAAACATAAATTTGCCGGTATCTTACCAACTTTTCGCTCTCAATATGAAACTACAAATTCTGGACTTATCAAACGAAAAATTGAAGAGTTTATGTCGTCTCAGACTTGTGAATTATGCAACGGCGGAAGACTAAAAGTTGAAAATTTATCTGTATTTATTGCTGAAAACTCTGTTGCTGACATTTCTAAGTATGATATAACTGAAGCATTAGATTTCTTTTCTCATTTGCCGGCAAAACTCAGCAACAAACAAAATACTATTGCAAAGTTGATTCTACGAGAAATAGTTGAAAGGTTGAGTTTCCTGCAAGACGTTGGTTTAAATTATCTTAGCATCGGCAGATCGGTAAAAACTCTTTCAGGTGGGGAATCCCAACGCATCCGATTAGCTTCTCAGATTGGCTCTAAACTTGTCGGCATAATGTATATTCTAGACGAGCCGAGTATTGGCTTGCACCAGCATGACAACTACAAGCTAATCCAATCACTCAAAGAGTTGAGAGATTTAGGCAATACTGTTATAGTCGTAGAACACGATAAAGCCATGATAGAAGAAGCAGATCACCTGATTGATGTCGGCCCCGGAGCCGGTATCCACGGAGGAAATGTTATTTTATCTACGCAGCCTTCAAATCTCAAATATTTGAATGAATTTTCACTTGAAAACTCACATACTGCCCAATATATTATAGGCATTAAAAACATACCAATTCCTGAAAAGCGTAGAGAAGGAAATGGATTATATTTGGAACTAACAGGTGCTACGGGCAATAATTTAAAAAATGTTGATTTAAAAATTCCTCTCGGCACTTTTACCTGCATTACAGGGATGAGCGGCTCCGGCAAATCTTCGCTAATAAATGATACTCTCTACCCTATTTTGTCAAGGCATTTTTACAGATCCACAAAAATTCCGTTGCCTTATAGAAACATAAATGGTTTGGAACATATAGACAAGGTAATTGAAATAGACCAAACACCAATCGGTAGAACTCCTCGTTCCAACCCGGCTACATATACCGGCTTGTTTACGCTGATCAGAGACTTTTTTGCTTTACTTCCTGAATCAAAGATTAGAGGCTATCAGGCCGGACGGTTTTCTTTCAATGTTCAGGGTGGCAGATGCGAAGAGTGCGAAGGTGCAGGTCTGAAAAAAATTGAAATGAATTTCCTTCCCGAAGTATATGTTGAGTGTGAAACATGCAACGGGAAAAGATATAACATGGAAACCCTTTCAGTAACTTTCAAGAATAAATCTATTGCAGATGTCCTGGATATGACTGTTGAAGAGGCACACATTTTCTTCAAAGATATTCCTAAAATACATAATAAACTGCAAGCTTTGATGGATGTAGGTCTGACATATATCAAATTAGGTCAACAAGCTCCTACACTTTCAGGCGGAGAGGCACAACGCGTGAAATTGGCTACTGAGCTTTCTAAACGAAGCACCGGTAAAACTTTATACTTGTTGGACGAGCCAACAACCGGGCTACATTTTGAAGATATAAATATCTTACTTAAACTGATACACAAACTGGTAGATAAAGGAAATACTGCTATCATTATCGAACACAATTTAGATGTAATCAAATGTGCTGACAGAATAATTGATTTAGGTCCTGAAGGAGGAAGAAACGGCGGACTAATAATTGCAGAAGGAACTCCCGAAGAAATAGCCGACTCTGAAATTAGCCTTACAGGAAAATATTTAAAAGATGAGCTAAAATAATCTTTTTTCAAAATAATTCTTCTCCGAAGTAGTATATTACAGTATATCATGTTTTGCGAGGTTTTGCTTGAAAAAAGAAGTTACAAGATATTGTGTGATTGACGGCTCGGGTAGCAACATTTATATCAGGCTTTCTGTTGATGAAGATTTGATGGCAGGGGCGGAATTTAGGCTTTATCATAAAGAGACACAAGAAGCCCTCACTTACTGGAAAATGGCTGCAGGAAACGGACAAACAGTTTCTAAGGAAATAAAAATCTCTCCTGACAAGCTCAATCATCTCATTGTAACTTGGCAAGTTATCTGCTGCTCGCAAAAAGTAGAAACATACGAAGGAGAAATTTCCATAGAAGTCATTCAAGACAGAAAAAACTGTCGAATGACTATCCCAGCTTCATGGTTCTTAGAAAACATCCCTCCTTGCGCTATAAAGCGTTCTGTTGAGTTTAGCGAAAGCTTGACTTTCATCTGCAAAGATTAAACTAAAAAATATAGTAACATTTTTATCGCTTTTTCTCCGATTTTTGATATATTGTAATTCAGAGATTTTTTTATATTTGCAAAGATTGTTCTGATTTATATTAACCGGAGTTAAGATGAATATTTTGGTATGTATATCAAGAGTACCGGACACAGCTACAAGGGTAGCTATTGGTGCAGACAAAAAAAATATTGATACTAAAGGAGTTAAATATATTGTTAACCCTTACGACGAATTTGCTATCGAAGAAGCCCTGCAGCTAAAACAAAAAAACAGCGGCTCTGTAACTGCATTAACTATCGGCACTGATGAAGCAGTTGACGTTTTAAGAACTGCCTTGGCTATGGGTGCTGATAAAGCAATACTCGTTAAAGGTGATGTAACTAAGGATTCTTTCTATATTGCTGAAAACATTGCAGCAATAGCAAAAGAGCTAAATCCGGATTTAATTCTTTTGGGAAAACAAAGCGTTGATTTCGATTCACTGCAAATGCCTTCTATGCTTGCTGAAATGTTAGAATTACCTTCTATTTCTGTAGTGTCTAAGTTAGACATAAACGGAAATCAGGTTGTAGCAGAAAGAGATATCGAAGGTGGAAAAGAAATAGTAGAAACTACTCTCCCATGCATTATTAGTGCTCAAAAAGGACTTAATGAACCTCGTTATCCGAAATTACCGGATATCATGAAAGCAAAATCAAAACCTATCGAACAAAAAGAAGCTTTGGAATCAGCCCAAAGAGTTAGTGTGCTTTCTATGGAATTACCTGCAAAACAGCGTGTCGGCAAAATCATGACTGACAGCGATGCAGATATTACAGAATTGGTTCGCTTATTACGCGAAGAAGCAAAAGTTATTTAAAAGCGATAAAATTGGGAGAAATATAAATGAAAGTTTTAGTTTATTTGGAAGCTCAAGGAGCAGAACTCAAAAGAGTATCTTACGAAATGATAACTGCAGCTCGCAGCATTTCTAATGAAATAGTCGGCGTTATAGCTAATGCTGATGATGCCGCTATCAAATCAGCAGGCAATTTCGGTCTAAAAAAAGCAATTAAGTTAGAAGACGCTTTTTTTGCAAATCATTCATCTTCTGCTATTGCTGCAGCTATTGCTCAGGTAGCCGCTAAAGAATCTTGCAACATTGCTTTATTCCCTGCTAATGCAGGCGGATTAGAAATAGCTCCTCGAGTAGCTGTAAAATGTAATGCAGGCTATATTTCTGACATTATCAAGCTAAATAGCGATTTGACAGCTCAAAAACCTGTTTATGCAGGTAAAGCCATGATTAATGTTGCTATAGACACTGACTTCAAAGTCTTTTCTTTGAGACCAAACGTATTTACTGCAGTTAAAGGTGGAGAAACCGAAGTTGCAATCGAATCATTTGCACCTGCTCTTTCAGATAAAGACAAAGCAGTAAAAGTTACAAAATTAGCTAAAAACGAAGGTAAATTGGACGTAGCCGAAGCTGACAGAATAGTTTCAGGAGGACGTGGACTAAAAGAAGCTGAAAACTTTAAATTGATAGAAAATCTTGCTACAAAACTAAATGCTGCTGTCGGTGCTTCTCGCGCAGTAGTAGATGCGGGCTGGCGACCTCACAGCGAGCAGGTAGGACAGACAGGTAAAACTGTTTCACCGACTTTATATGTTGCCTGTGCTATCTCCGGAGCTGTTCAACACCTCGCAGGTATGTCCGGATCTAAAGTAATCGTTGCAATTAATAAAGACAAAGATGCTCCAATATTTAAAGTAGCAGACTATGGAATAGTTGGTGATGTTTTTGAAGTATTGCCAAAATTAACTGAGAAAATCGGCTAATCTTTTATCTGCAATAATTATATTTGAATAAAGTCTTAGAAAACAGGAGCAGTCAATGCTCCTGTTTATTTTCTATAACAAAAGATAAGTAGTGAAAATGGATGATAAAGTACAAGTTGTTGTTTTAGGATTATCAGCAAGTCCGGCAAGTAATAATGCATACGCACTAATTTTAAAGGAAATTGACGGAGACCGTCGATTGCCAATCATTATTGGTGCTTTTGAGGCTCAGGCTATAGCTTTGGAAATGGAGGGTGTTGTCCCGCCACGCCCAATGACTCACGATCTGCTTAAAAAAGTTATAGAAGCATTCGGAGGTAATTTGAGCGAGGTTTATATAAATGATTTGAAAGAGGGCACTTTCTTTGCCTCTCTCAGATTTGACTTGTTAGATTTGAATATTGATGCAAGACCAAGTGATGCCATTGCTTTGGCAGTTAGGTTCAGTGCTCCAATTTTCATAAGTAGAGATATACTGGAAGAAACAGGACACTTACCAGAAGGTACTGAGCATGACGGTGACGACAATGATGACTCTCTTGAAACTTCTGCCATGGAATTCAAATCAGAACCTCCCAAAAAAGAATCTCCTTTAGAAGCTCTAAACCGTAAACTGGAAAAGGCAATAGAAGACGAAGATTATGAAACAGCAGCAAAATATCGAGATGAAATAAAAAAACTTTTGGATAATCAATAAAATCACCTTATATTTGTACTCTCTTTTGGAGCCGGGGTAGCTCAGTTGGTTAGAGCATCGGAATCATAATCCGAGTGTCGGGGGTTCAAATCCCTCCCCCGGTACATAACTTAAATAAGTTGTGTACCATATCATAAAACTTGATTTTCCAAAAAAGAAATATTTGTTGCCGGGGTAGCTCAGTTGGTTAGAGCATCGGAATCATAATCCGAGTGTCGGGGGTTCAAATCCCTCCCCCGGTACAACAAAACTGCAAAGCTTTACGAAATTTCGTGAAGCTTTTTTTATTGCAATGGTATTTTCAGTCAAGTTTTCACATCCTTTGATACTTGAAACACTCTTCACATAATCATTATGCAAACTCACACATCTCTATTATGCATCTCGAATCAAACTCAATCGGATAAAACTACAGATACAGAAAATATTTTGCTAAATTGTAACTCTTAAGCAAATAGAACTTAAGAAAACATATTTAGGAGAATAATTGTGAAAAAAACACTGCTTATGATATTAGATGGCTGGGGAATCGGCGATAAATCTGCATCTGATGCTATATACAATGGAAACACTCCATACTGGGATAATTTATTAAAAGAATATCCACACTCTGAACTTCTTACCTGCGGAGAAAATGTTGGCTTACCTGATGGTCAGATGGGCAATTCTGAAGTTGGCCACCTAAATATTGGTGCAGGAAGAATTATTTATCAAGATCTGGTAAAAATCAATAAGGCTATCAAAGATAAATCTTTTTTCGAAAATCCAGAACTCAAAGCTGCATTTGAATATGCTCAAGCAAATAACAAGAAAGTTCATCTTCTTGGTTTGCTCTCCGATGGTGGTGTTCACTCATCAAACGAACACTTATATGCACTTTGCGATATGGCAAACTCTCTTGATTTCAGTGAATTATATATACACGCATTAATGGATGGAAGAGATTGCGATCCAAAAAGTGGTATCGGTTTTATGCAAGATCTGCAATCACATCTCAAAAACTCTAAAGGTAAAGTGGCTACTGTTTGCGGCAGATATTATACTATGGACAGAGACAAACGCTGGGAACGAGTTAAATATGGCTATGACCTAATGGTACTTGGTGAGGGTGATAATTTTTCTGATCCCGTCCATGCTATAGAAACTTCGTACAATAATGGTGTTACAGATGAATTTATCAAACCGGTAGTTATTACAGATGATAAATCTCAACCGTTAGCAACTATCGATAAAGATGATGTAGTTATCTGCTTCAATTTCCGCACAGACAGGCTCCGCGAAATCACTACTGTGCTTACGCAGCAGGATATGCCGGAATTAGGTATGCAAACATTGCCTTTATACTACGTAACTATGACAAGATACGATGATACCTTTAAAAATGTAAAAATTGCCTATGACAAAGATAATGTTACTATGACGCTTGGTGAGGTAATTTCTAAAGCAGGTAAAAAGCAAATCAGAATTGCGGAAACAGAGAAATACGCTCATGTTACATTCTTTTTCAGTGGCGGTAGAGAAAAAGAATTTGAAAATGAGAAACGAATCCTTATCCCTTCTCCAAAAGTGGCGACGTATGATTTGCAGCCCGAAATGAGTGCTTATCTTGTTAGAGACGCAATAGTTGAAGAATTAAATAAACAAGAGACTGACTTTGTATGTCTCAATTTTGCAAATGGCGACATGGTTGGACACACTGGTATTATGGAAGCAATCCTGAAAGCTGTAAACGCAGTTGACAACTGCTTAGAGTCAGTTGTCGAAGCCGCAAAATCAAATGGATATACTGTGATAATTATCGCAGACCACGGGAATGCTGATAATGCTGTTAATTCCGATGGTAGCCCAAACACGGCTCATTCTTTGAATCCGGTTCCAATTGTTATTGTCGGTAAAGATATCAAACATGTAGAAAAAGGAGTACTCGCAGATGTAGCTCCTACTATTCTTAAAATCATGGAACTGGAACAGCCATCTGCCATGACAGGTAAAGCTCTGGTTTAATATTTTTCGAATAGTCCAAACTTTTTTGAAAAGATAACGTATAATCTAAAAAATCATATAACGTCTTTAGATATGAAAAGATTATACAATATTAGTTCGGGTCTGGCTCTTGGAATGATTTGGGTACTTGCAGTACTCTTTCTTCGAGACGGACAGGAGGAAAAAGAAATGGATGAATGGATTGTTCTGGCAACAGGATTTTTCGGACTTTTTATGGCTATTTCGATGAGTGTTGTTTTCGAAAAACTACAAAAAGTGAAAGTAAAAAACAATCGCAATTATCTGCGACACAAATAAAATCATTTTTTAAGGAGCGTGAATTATACACGCTCCTTTTTTTTGTGTTTTCTTTTCAAATATTCTGAATACTTCGCTGAACTACCTCTGCAAGGCAGCTACTCTATCGTGTTCTGCAATCAATAATTCTTTTTCAAGTTCAGTAAGAGTTTTTCCTCTTCTTGACATCACCTTTTCAGCGGTTGTGATAGCTTTAGATGCTTTATATATAGGTGAGCCATGCTTACCACCCCATGAGAATGATGGAATAAAATTAGGCATAAACCACTCTTTGACTATGATACTACATACACCGCAAACCGTACCGGTGGTAAACATTGAATTAATGCCCGTTTTAGTATGATCACCGCAAAGAAGTCCCATAAACATTGTGCCTGTTTCTATTTCTTTATCGTCTATCCTTAGTTTAATATTGTCGTAGGTATTCTTCAAATCAGAATTATTTGTATCTGCTCCAAAATTGACCCATTCGCCAATAAACGAATGCCCTAAAAAACCTTCATGCTGTTTATTTGAGAAACTTTGAAAGATGCTGCATTCTATCTCCCCACCTACTTTGCAATATTCACCAATACTTGTTTCCTGGTAGATTTTAGCAGCAATTTTAATTGTTGTGTTTTTTCCTATATACGCAGGACCAACTATTACGGAGTTAGGCATGATTTTGACATTGTCATCAATGATGATAACACCTTCGTCTGCATCAAGCACAACACCGGGAGCGATTTTTACATTAGTACCGATTGCAATTTGTTCGGCATTAACAAAGTGAACTCCTTTAAAATCATCTTCTGAAGTATTCCCTAAAGAAAAATATTCAGAATCATCTCTTATAGCTTTTGCATTATGAGGAATTGTATCGTGCAAATAGTTTAAGACTTTTAGATTTGGCAGTTCCATTTTCTCGAAACCGGAAAACAAATCAATTTTTAAGTCGGAGAGCAATTCTCTTCGTTTTAGCTCTTCTTTCTTTATTATCTCCCCTTTTGGAATAAAAGCAGCATAAGGATAATTATCCTTTGTAAAAATATAGGGTACTTTGCTTTTGGCTACTTCCATAATAGCATCCCGAAAATACTTATCCGGCAAAACACAAGCATTTACAGCCAAAACATTCTCATCTTCAATACCGGTATCTTCAATTTCAAACCGCTGAAGAAAAGACTTTAGATGCTTCTCTCTGCCTTTAAAAGAGAATTTGCAATTTTCAAACAATCTCTCATATTTTTCAAATATTCTAAATGCTCCACAACGCAGTTCCCAAATAGGATGCATCACGTTGAACGGATAAAAATTTTCTACATTCTCGGGTTCGAATAATAGAACTTTATCTATTTTCATTTCTATTTTTTCCTGATATTTACTAACTCAACTTCAAAATAAAGCGTTGAATTTGGCGGTATGCTACCTGTTTTTCTGGCACCATAACCTAAATGTGGCGGTATTATCAGCTGTCGTTTGCCACCTTTTCTCATTGTAGATAATCCCTCATCCCATCCTTTGATTACAACACCTTCGCCTATAGGAAAAGATAATGGTTCACCTCTGTCTAGCGAACTGTCAAATTTAGAGCCGTCCGGAAGTGTACCTGTATAATGCACAGATACAATATCGCCCGTTTGAGGAAAATCTCCGGTTCCCAATTCTCTGTCGATATATTTGAGTCCCGAATTTAATTCTTTGAGCACACCAACTTCTTCTTTTATTTCTTGTTTTGTACCGGCACAAGAGCTGAGGAAAACAATAAAAGCTGTAAACATAAGCAGTAATGTAGTTCTCATAATTTTTCCTATAAAATACTTAATAAATCTATTCCTTTGATATCAATCGAGATATTGCCATATTTTATATTGAGCAAAGTCGTTCCAAAAACTACAGGCAATCTCTGTCACATAATTTATAACATCTGATTCTTATCTCAAAATAATTTGTCTGACTTATCAATACTAAAAAGAAAAAGCGACTAAAAAACTTTTTGTTTTAGCCGCTCATTCTAAAAATTTTAGAATAAATACTTAGTCTATCACTACTTGTGTAGCAACAAAAGACGAATTATTTGATATTTTGATAAAATATACTCCTTTAGCCAAATCCAAATTAAGGTCAATGCTGTTATTTCCGGCTGATAGGTTTTCTGATAGCGAAAACTGCTTTTTACCGTCTAAGGAATAAATACTTATTTCATAGCTGTCTGCGTTAGCAGCCTCTATCTCTATAGTTGCACGATTGACCATTGGCATTGGAGAAATAGATTTCAATCTGATATTAGAATTGATAGTCCCGAAATTGGTAGTAACGCCTGTATTCCCAAGTGGCTCTTTTGCAAACATTACATTTACATTTCCATCATTGCTTCTACCGTCTCCCCATATTGGAATAAAGTTATCTTTAGTCAATATAATCTGATTGTATTCACCTATACCAAATCCGTTATTGTCACCACCAATATTGTTAAAATTGCTCGGTATGTTTGTAATCGGCTTGTTTTCAGAAAATGATTTGCCCCCATCAGTCGAAATCGTATAATAGTAATGTGCCGAGATATTATTAGCATCTTCTCTCCTGTCGTACCATGCAATCGCATAAACACCGTTGCTGTTCACCATGTGAGCTGAGTAAAACTGATCAGTATTCATGTTACTTGTATTGTCATTAAGAATAATAGGATCTGCCCAAGTATTACCTCCATCTGTAGATTTAGTAAAATATACGTCAAGACCTGTTTTCGTGTCAGAATTTACACCTTTGGCAGTCCAAGTCGCATAAACATATCCATCAAATTCTCCACCGGATTTATCGACTGTAATATTTGGAGCCGGGTAAAGTCTTGATAAGCCG
The DNA here is from genome assembly GCA_963664875.1 of Kapaibacterium sp. (SeqCode). GTDB lineage: Bacteria > Bacteroidota > Ignavibacteria > Kapaibacteriales > UBA2268 > JBFHIJ01. Next base: position 763,642 of record OY761611.1, read on the forward strand.
GTAGGCTTAGCAATGCCATTTTCTTCGTCTTCAGCTAATTGCACAGGATCTGTACCGTAAAAATTGGATATCTTTGTTACTTTTGCAATCGACTTACCACCATCTTTTGAGACAGCGTGGTACATTGCAGCATCGCCTGATACTGAACCGTAGAACATGATGTGAATCCAACCTTTGTTGTCAACATCGAGACTTCCAAATTGGACAATATCCATGCCAACAGGTGAGATTCTAATCGGTTCGTAGTTGAAATTGCTATTTCCTGCTTCTTTAGTAAAAAGCTGCATCATGTAGCCATCTTCCTGAGTAATAGCAACAAGAGATGCATAAACATTATTGCGATATTGAGAACTGCTCATATCTGCAGCTAACCATTGTTTATCGTGAAATTCAGACAAATTGGGTTGTCCGTTATTGAAAGGTACAGCACCAAGAGCATTCCCGATAATTGGATGTTCTTCACTTTGGAAAGTAACTCCACCATCTGTAGAGTAAGCCCAGAATACACCCCATTTCAGAGAATCTATAGACATTCCCTGAACATTTGCATATAAGTAAATCCATGAAAAATACAATGTACCCTCTGCATCGAAAGTAAACATCGGATCACCACCACCCATAGGTATCCCGTTATCTCCTAATGTAAATGTCTCGAAGCTGCTTTCACTCCAAGATTGTCCGCCATCCTTAGTATAAAAAACAGGGCAGCTCAATGATTTCATCATGTTGTTAGGATTTTGCCTAATTGGACTTACTACTATGTTATTATCGTTTTGGGGGTTTACAGCAGCGTGAAGCTCCGATTCCGGATAAGATTTCTGAGAAATATAACCTGATTCGAGGCTTAGCATTTGCTCGGAATACTTATCTACTTTTTTGTTCAGGTATTGCTTTGCATACTCCTTGCTTTGAAGAAAATTTTCAATTTGGGAAGGAGTGAGTCTCATCTTTTCTTTTTTATGAAAGTCATTAAGGGCTTTCTTTGCGTCAGTTTCGTTATTAGCTAAGACCGGCAAAGCCAAAGCTAATGAAAAAGCGAAAACAACGATAAGTCTGATTTGTTTCATTTCTGATTCCTTTATATTATACTGGTGTAAACGTCTTTATTGGGTAAGTAATCTAAATGTAAAAAAAGTTGCATCCTGAAACGAATGGCACGATATTAGATTTACTTTCTCTATATACTCATTTCTTTGACTTGAGTTACAGGATGATTGTAAATTCAGAGTAAATACTTAAATGGCTTTTAAATCTAAAAAAACAGATATTTGGTGGATAATTGGTTTAACTATTATAACCATTGTGGCTTGGCAATTTAATGAAACCAGAAGCATCTTGCTTCCTTTTACCGTTTTAGGCACTTGGTTTCACGAAATGGCACATGGTATTATGGCTTTTGCCTTAGGGGCAAATTTTCATAGTTTAGAGCTTTTTCCCGATGGTTCCGGGATAGCAAGTTATAGCGGTAGTTTGTATTTCGGGAATATAGGCAAAGCTCTGGTTGCAGCAGCTGGTCCATTCGGCCCTACTATAGCAGCGAGTATTTTCCTGATTGGCTCTAAACATAAAGATGTAACAAAAGTAATATTACTGGTCATGAGTGCAATAATGTTTATATCTGCGATTATTTGGCTTAGGTCAGCCTATGGCATAATAATCATTTTAGCATTTTCAGCAATTTTTACATTTATAGCACTCAAAGCGAAAGAAAAAATACAAAAATTTAGTTTACAGTTTCTGGCAGTTCAATCAGCTGCAAGTGTTTATCTAAGTGTCTCTTATCTATTCTCGGAATTTGCTGAAATGGAAGTTGGGCAATACGCTTCAGATACGGCAATCATAGCAGAAAATTTATTTTTGCCTCATTGGGTTTGGGCATTTCTAATTTTACTGTTCTCAGTAGTGCTAATAGGAGAAAGTTTGAAATATCTTTCTAAATAGTTCCCTATCTAAATATTTAATGTTATCAAATAGCTTATAAACCAGCTATTTGATAATTATTTTTAGAATTGAGAAGTCATCGTCAAGTTGAGGGCTACCGTTTACTTCGATTTGGTGCTTATATAATTCGTGAAGCTCATCTTTTCCCTGAATTGAAACATTTTCCAAAAATCTATGCAATGCTTCTACATTCCAAGGAACGGTATTGGATTTGAATATTTCATAAGTTCCATCTGAAAAGATGTACAATTTAGCTTCTCTGCTAACTTTTTCTTCTTCTTCTACATAACCCATTATAGCTTCAGCACCAATTACATAATTCCTTGTGAAAAGACTTTTAGGTTCCCCGTATTTATTTATCAGCAAAGCAGGTGGATGACCCGCTGAAGCATATTTGAGTATTTCTGTTTCTTTGTTGTAAACTCCGTACCACATAGTAAAATATATGTTATTATGACTTTTCATCTGGTATATTTGATTCAAATTACTAATAACATTTTTTGGACTTTTAAAATCTGTGTTGGGCAAAATTCTGCTTCTTAGATTGTTTAATACCGAAACAGAATGGAGCGCCGGACCTACTCCGTGCCCGCAAACATCAAGTAAATACATTGCGAGATGATTTTCATCTAACCAGTGAAAACCAAAAGAGTCGCCACCAAGTGTGGCTGCCGGGATAAACATCCAGTCTGCTTTTATAAATTCGTCATCAGTTTTCTGTGGCAACAGTGATTGGATATAGTCGGCAGCTATTCCAAGATCTGCCTCTAAAGTCTCAAGTAAAGCTTGTTTTTCTTCATTGATGACTGATAATTGTAGATTGAGCTCAGACATTTCTTTAGCATGTTCCAGACTTGCGTCTCTGCTTCTTTTTAGTTCCACGTGGGTTTTGACACGAACCAAAAGCTCTTCACGATTGAATGGTTTGGTAATGTAATCCACACCACCACATTTGAACGCCTCGACTATATCATCGGTTTCAGCTTTGGCAGTGATAAAAATTACCGGGATGTCTTTTGTTTCAATATTGGCTTTTAATTTCTTGCAAACTTCATAACCATCCATCTCCGGCATCATTATATCTAATAAAATCAAATCCGGTTTATCGGTCTTGAGAAGCTCCAAAGCTTCAAATCCGTTAGATACCAAAGAAATTTCGTAGTCATTTTCGAGTAAGATATTCCCAATAACTTTAAGATTTTTCAGAACATCATCCACTACTAATACGTATGGTTTTATGATAGTTTGTGTCGAACTCATATTTTGCTGTCTGCAAGAAGATAAAAAAGTAAAATATTCGACAAAAATACTAATATTTTCCTTATATTTTGCAGAGTATTTAGAATCTATATTATAGGAATCATCAAATGGAATTGAGATTTGCGACACTAACGGCTCTTTTTTTAATCTGTTTTAGTAGCTTACAAGCCCAAAAATTTAAACGCACCGCAGAAGAGGAAGAATTGGATAAAACCGGATTAAATATTATGTTTTTTTACGAAGCACACTCTTATTCTTCTTATTTCGACTCCGATGGTAATAAAATCGGTAATATTGATATTGATATCGAAAAAATACGCGAGCAGGTTGAAACTGATACAATAACAGTACTTAACCCTGCAAACTGGACTTTTGACATCAACAAGAAAAAATATGGATTGCATGCCGAATACTTTTTTGATAAAGATAACATGATTTATGTAACTATGCCATTCGAGACGAATACTCTCAATCAACAAATCACTTACAAAATTGCTTTAAAGCAAAATGTGAACTATCAGGATATTGTAAAAAATAAATACGCTGAGCAATCAAAGAGTTTCTTGTCCTATATTGCTATGGGTGGAGAATATTTTACATATAAAAAAGATTTTTTCAATTCTGTGCTGGGCGAGATTAGAATTCCGGGTGGATCTCAGGGTAATATCCCTGCATCAGAAGTTACTACAAGCACTGTACAGGGAAGCACTGGTCAGGATTCAATAATTCTAAACACACCTCTCCCGGGGCAAAACAAAGAATTTTTAAGTGATGGTGCATTCGAGCTACACTTAGGAACTTCTACGGGTTATAATTTCCGAAAAGCTAAAATTCAGACTACTTTCAAATACCTATTAAGAGGTGAAGAGCTCTCTGACCAGATATACAATGCTACATCCTTGTATATCCGCACAATGCAGGAAGCTTTTATCAAATTGGGCATGAATTACTACCATAGCTTAGATGATGCCCCTGCAGGCTATTACTTCGATTATACCAAAACACCTATTTACGACCGAACCCTAAATTTTGATATGGGCTTTCAAGTCTATATCAAAAAGCTAATTATAGATTTAAATATGCAAATACCTGTTTGGGGTAAAAATTCTGCCTCCAATAGTGTATTTACAATGAAATTAGGATGGCACATATAATCTATTTTATTAAGAAAGTCTGTTTTTTTCAATTAAATTGCAGCTCAAAGCTGCAATTTTATTTTGTATTTACAATTTATATATTATCTTTGCCGTCCGATAATTACTTAGCATGTTCAAATAGCGGTAAATAAATGATAGATAATTACTTATGTTTATTAATTGGTCAATGTTTTTTCGGGTAAAAAAGCAAACTGGCTGACTGTTATGTTTCACATTATGAGGATACCCTCGCATGGGGATATCAAAAGCAAGTAAGTTAAAAGCCGATTTAGTTTATTTTTCTTTAATTTCGGCACTTCTTGTAACTATACTTATAATCTCAGTACAACTAATAGCCAACGCTGAAGAAAGAGCTCAAATAGACTCTAACTTCAAGGACAGCAGGGATGTCATAAGCAACGAAGACGTTTTGAAGCAGATTGACATCAGTAACGAACTTATTTACGACACGACCGGCATTGCATCGCACTATGCAAAGCGATTTCACAGAAGAAAAACAGCAAATGGCGAAAGATTCAATATGTACAAACTATCTGCCGCCCACAGATATCTGCCATTTGGTACTATACTTAGAGTAACTAACTTAAAATCCGGGAAAAAAGTCTTGGTCAGAGTAAACGATCGCGGACCTTTTTTGAGGAAACGAATTATTGACTTATCGTATGAGTCAGCTAAGCTAATCGATGGATTAGGACTTTCTGAGGTAAAAGTCGAAGGATTTATAGACGAAAAATTTAAGCAGAAAGAAATAAAAGACACAACGCAAGACTATTTCTATGCTTACTCGTACGAACATGACTTACTTTGTATCCCTGAAGAATTTATTTCTTTGAGCGATACTTTAAACAACTTCAACGACGCAGTTCAAAAATATGAAGAATACAGCAATGCTTCAGGCTTTTATCTGTTTGTACATGCAGGTAAAAAAGTCAAAAAGCAAACTACGGAATCAGATTCTATATACTTCATAGGAACTATTGACAAAGCGAAGTTAGAAAAATTCAAGCAGGATATTATTATAGCCGGCTTCTAAAAAAAGAGAGACAAATAAGTCTCTCTTTTTTATTATATTTGCTTACGGAAATGTATTTTATTTACATTAATTCGTTATAAGCTTACAATCTCTCATTCAATTTTTTTTGTTCACTGGCAAAGCTTTATTATCTTAGCATAATTGCAAAATCTATATTAACCATTAGGAGTTATCAAAGTGCGTAAGTATTTGATTTATTTACTCGTTCTTTTTGGTGGTGCTATTCTGACTCAAAGTTTCCAATGTGCCTCCATGAATGTTTCATCTGCTAAAAACGCTATCAAGCAGAAAAATTATGATAAAGCTATTCAGCTTTTAGACAAAGAACTGGAAGTTAATCCATCCAGCGAGGACGCATTAGACTTACTTTATCAGGTTTACGATGCTACTAACAACATCGACAAACAGGTAGAGGTTTTAAACAAGCTTGACCAAGTAGCACAGAGCCCAAAATTCAAACAATTAGCTCCTGCTTACAAAACCAATCTTTGGGTAAAATGCTACCAAAATACTATTAAATATTACAATAAGGCTTCAGAAAGCAAAACATTTTTAGATTCTGCAGTTTACTACGCAGACAAAGGTATCAGCTTAAAGCCTCAGAGCACTTTGCTTTATCCTATAAAAGGTACTATACTTGAAACAAAAGGTGATGAAGCTGCTGCAATTGAGACTTACAAAGAATATCTTGAAATCATCAATCCTATTATTGATGTAATGAAATCTAAAAAGATTTATTTAGGCGACAACACTGATAAAGTTCAATCAGTACTCGGCAAACCTAAATCTTCCGTTTCTAGCTTAAGACAAGGCTCGCAAGATACTGCCATCGTTGAAATTTACGACATTGATGGAAAAGAAGCATATCTTGGATTTTTGAAAAAATTTATGGAATCTTCTAATTCTCTTTATTCTTTCAAATATGACATGCCTGCTAATTGGTCAGACAATGAAAAAGCTAATACTGAAGAGTTCGACTTATCGCCTCTTACTCGCTTAGCTTTTATGTACTACAATAAAGAAAATTATGATTTGGCTTTGGAATATGCTCAATTGTTCCAGTCTGTCCAACCAAATAACTCTGATATCAACAGATTTATCATCGGCACATACCAAAAAGCCGGCAAAACTGACGAAGCTTTAGAAAAAATGAAACAACTTCTCCAAGATTCGCCTCAAGACTACCAAACAAGAACTACTTATGCTGACTTGTTGGCTGCTGATGGCAAATATGATGAAGCTATTTATCAATACAAACAGGCTTTAGCTGTTAAATCTGACTTTGACTTTGCTCTTCACAACTTAGGCTCAGCTTATAAAAACTTAGCAGCTGAATTGCAGAAAAAAGAAAATGATAAATTTGATAAAGACCCAAGCTACACAAGAGATTATACTCAGGTTAAAGAGGTGCTCGGACAATCTGCAGAAGCATTTGAAGCTGCTTTGAAAACAGAACGTTTTGCAAACAATATCGATGTACTTTTCGAACTTGTCAATATTTTTGATATTCAAGACAACAAAGATAAGTTGAAAACTTACCTTACTAAAATAGAATCTTTAGAAAAAACTATCGACGATGAAGCTGCTCGTTACAACTACTATTTGTCTTTGGTAAAAGTTTATAGTGGCTTGAAAGATGCTGCAAAATTAGAAGAAGTACAGAAAAAACTTGAAGCAATGGAATAGTTTTTTCTTATCAAACTCAAAAAACACACTATGTTACACATTTAAAAAAAAGAGAAAGAAAATGGCAGACAAAAAGAACAACGAGGAAATGAAAGGTCAACAAATCAATATCGAATTAAGCGGACCGGAAGCTCAGGGAATTTACTCTAACTTAGCTATCATTTCACATTCTAACGCAGAATTTGTTATAGATTTCACTCGCATTTTGCCGGGTGTACCAACTGCTAAAGTACATTCTAGAATCATCATGACTCCTCAGCATGCTAAAATGATGCTTAAAGCTTTAGGTGAAAATATCGCTAAATACGAATCAGCTCATGGCGAAATTAAAGCTGATATGCCAAGACCTGAAGAAATGCCTGAATTTGCAGGTAAAACTTCAAAAGTAAATTAGTTTGAAAATTTATTAAATTTTCTTACGTTAGAAGGGGCAGGTATTGCCCCTTTTTTTATTACTACGAGATATTTATGTTTGCTGGAAATTATGTTTTGATATTACATACCCATCTTCCTTGGGTACTCAATCACGGCACATGGCCACATGGCGAAGATTGGCTGACAGAAGCTGTAGCTGAGTGCTACATACCTCTGCTTAATGTCTTTAACGAATTGGTAGAAAAACAAATTCTTCCAAAAGTTACTCTCGACATCTCCCCTGTTCTTTGCGAGCAACTCGAGCATCCTGATTTCAAAAATAAATTTATCAACTACTGTGACGAAAAAATCGCTGCAGCTAAAAAGGATAATCAGGATTTCAAGGCTTGGGGTTACGATCCGCATCATATTTATCTGACTGATTTTTGGAAAAACTGGTACTCTGACAGAAAGCAAGACTTTATTGATAAATACGATCATTCAATTGTGAAATCTCTCAAAGCCCTTCAAGATTCAGGAGCAATAGAAATCATGACTTGTGGTGCAACGCACGGATATTTCCCCTTGCTTGCTACAGATGAAAGTATCAATCTACAGGTTAAACTTGCTGTCGAAAATTATAAAAAACATTTTGGTCGCGAACCAAAAGGTATTTGGCTACCCGAATGTGCATATAGGCCAAGCTACGAATGGCATTCTTTTATACCTGTTTCGCCTTTTAATCAGTCCCACCTTAGACAGGGTGTGGAAAATATTATAGCTCGCTATGGAATCAAGTATTTCGTAACAGACCAAAAGCTGTTAGAAAACTCTTACCCTCTCGGCAAATATGTAGATGAAAGCAATGAGACATATATGTCTATCGACGACCCCGGATTTAAGCACACACCTTGGAGCTTTGATCGCTCTCCGTTGCGTCTTTATCAGGTCAGCTCGTCAGATGAAGTGCAATATGGAACTGCTGCAGTATTTACTCGTCATAGAGATATTTCTATGCAGGTATGGAGCGGAGAAGTCGGTTACCCAGGACAACCTGATTATCTTGATTTTCACAAAAAACATCTCGGCTCGATGCTTCGCTACTGGAGAGTTACAGATAATAAAGCAGACATGATGTACAAACAGCTTTACCACCCCGACTGGACAAATGAAAAAGTTGATTTGCAGGCAAATCATTTTATACATCATATTGAAAATACTTTGAACTACAACAAGAACAAAACAGGTATCGAAGCAGCAGTATGTACTCCTTTTGACACCGAACTTTTTGGTCATTGGTGGTTCGAAGGTCCTCAGTTCCTGAAACACGTAATTGAGGGTATGGCGAAATCTCCTTTTGTTCAAACAGCAACTGCACACGAGTATTACATAAAGGAAAATGCAAAAGATGTAATTCATTTGCCTGAAGGTTCTTGGGGTGAAAATAATACCCATGAAGTTTGGATAAATGAACAAACCAAATGGACTTGGGAACAAATATACAACTGCGAACTAAGATTTTCCAAAATCATGGAAAAAGCTGATTTGGAAAATATCAATCAATTAGAACACAGAATATTAAAACAGGCATTGAGAGAATTACTGCTAATGCAGGCAAGTGACTGGCAGTTCCTAATACATACTAAGGGCGCTACAGACTATGCTGAGCAACGCTTCTTTTATCATAATACTGATTTCAATAAGCTTTGTGATTTGTACGAGCTTTTTGTCAAATCCAAATCACTGTCTCAGACTGAACTTTCATACTTGCTAAATGTAGAAAAGAGAAATTCTTTATTCGAAGAGCTTAATCTAAAATGGTGGGCTAAGTAATAATTTTACTAAATTTGCCTTTCTTAATTTTCAAGTTTGGAAAAGAATGCTTTCTTCACGAAAAATTTTAAAAAACATGCTCTCCTTGTCGGTTGCTGAAGCAGCCAGCAAGGGGATAATGTTTATTACAACTGCCTACCTTGCCCGCACCTTACTCGACAATCATTTTGGTATAATAGGATTTGCTAATAGCGTAATTGTCTATTTCTGGATGATAGTCAATCTTGGCTTCAATACTTTAGGCACACGGGAAATTGCAAGTACAGATAGCAACAGCGAACGAAAACGATTAGTTAACGGCATTTTGACAATAAGATTATTACTTTCAGTTCTCGCTGGGATTGGCATTTTTATATTCCCGTTCTTTCTGGATAAACCAATAATTTATTCTTATGCAATTTGGGCAACCGGACTCACACTTTTCTCTCAGGCAACAATGCTTGACTGGTACTATCAGGGCATTGAAAAAATGGAAGTGCTCGCAATCAGACAATTAGTAACGGGTGTTGTGAATCTGATTGGCGTTATGGTATTAGTCCATAAACCTGAGGATGTTATAGTTGCTCTACTGATAAATAGTGCTGCGGCTATTATAAATGCGATCTGGATGATAATGTATTACTTTAAAACAGTTGAAAAAATCAAATTCTCGTTTGATGTTCCACTGTGGAAGAAACTTATTAAACCTGCAATTCCTATAACATTTTCCAATTTTTTTGTTACTTTGCTCAATACTTTTAACATTCTGATACTTGGTATCTATTTCACAGATGCTTCCCTTGCAGGACAGTATAATGCAGCTTTCAAAATTATGGTATTTGCTATTTTGCCCACAGCTATTATTCAGGGAGCATTCTTCCCTGTCCTTTCGAAAACTTACGGCACTGATGATTTTTTGAAAGTTGCGAAGAAGTATTCAGTGCTCATATTCTTAGCAGGAGCAATTATCTCAGCAGGTTTCTACACTTTCTCAGAGTTTATTATTATTACCGCTTTTTCTGCTGAATATAAGATGGCAATAGATATTATGAAAATTCTGATGTTAACTTCTTTTATTGTCTATCTGAATACTTCGCTTTCACCGCAGCTAATCGCAATTAAAAAAGAGAAATCGATGATGTATGCAATGGGAATTGGTGCTGTGATTAGTGTGGTTTTGAATATTGTTCTTATTCCTCGATATGGTGCAATAGGTGCAGCATGGGTAACTGTATTATCTGAATTTTCTCTACTTATAGGTTTGGCAATTGCATATTTTGCAGCTATCAAAAAACTATTTATCTTTGATATAATCAAGGCATCGGCACTTGCGGCTTTATCCTGTTATATTGGTTATCACGTTGCTGACTTTGGAATACATGAAATAATCGCAGGTCTTATCAGTTTCTTCATCTTTATAGCTTTAAACCTAATAACTAAAACATTTTCTATAGCAGAAGTAAAAGGATATTTTGTAAAATGAAATTTGATTATCTTATTGTTGGAGCCGGCTTTGCAGGTAGTGTACTTGCCGAAAGAATAGCAACTCAGCTCAATAAAAAAGTACTTATCGTCGATAAGAGATTTCATATTGGTGGCAATTGTTACGACTATACTGATGACAATGGGATATTAGTTCATCAATATGGTCCGCATATTTTCCATACACAAGCCAAGAAGGTTTGGGATTACCTATCTCAGTTTACAGAATGGCATCCTTACTTCCATAGAGTTTTAGCCGATGTTGAAGGTATCAAAGTACCTGTTCCCTTCAATTTTAACTCCCTTTATAAGGTTTTCCCTGAAGGCTATGCTTCCAAATTAGAAGCTTTACTTTTGGAGAAATATGGTTTTGGTCTAAAAGTACCAATATTGAAGCTAATGGAAAATGATAATAAAGATTTGAAATTTTTAGCAGATTATATTTACAAGCACGTTTTTGTCGGATACACAATGAAACAATGGGGGCTTAAACCCGAAGAGATTGATTTTAGTGTTACGGCAAGAGTCCCTGTCTATACAAGCAGAGATGACAGATATTTTCAGGATACTTACCAAGGCATACCACAAAAAGGATATACTAAAATTTTTGAAAAGCTGCTTAGTCATCCTAATATCCATGTTTTACTCAAAACAGATTACAAAGATATTATAGAAGATATCAAATTTGATAAAATGATATATACAGGTGCCCTGGATACATTCTTTGACAAAATTCACGGTGAGCTGCCATATCGATCTCTAATTTTTGATTTTAAGTCTTACAACCAGACGAAGTTTCAAGAAGTTGCTCAGGTAAATTATCCTAATTCACATGACTATACACGAATTACTGAATTTAGGCATTTCCTGCCTTCTGAGAGCAATAAAACAACAATAGCTAAAGAGTATCCTACCAATTACAAAGAAGGCTTAAATGACCCGTATTACCCAATTCCGAATGACGAGAATCATAAGCGCTACGAATTGTATAAAAAAGAAGCTGAGAAGTTGAATAATGTATTTTTTGTTGGCAGATTAGCCGAATATAAATATTACAATATGGATCAAATTGTTGGCGTGGCACTAATGGAATTTGAAAAAAATATTTCGAAATAAAAAAGGGGACATTCAAGTCCCCTAAATTTTTTCTTATTTGCAGCTGAGAATTTGTTCTTCTGTGCTTCCGTTTACTTCTGAGACACAGACATATTCCCCTGACTTTACTTTGTGACCATAATTGTCATCCATATCCCAAATCAAACTTAAATCGCCTGATTTTGCACTTCCGTCAAAGAGAATTTTTATTACTTCGCCGTCTTTACTTTTGATTGATACTCTCACTTCAGAGTCATTTTTCAAAACTTGTGAGATTTTGAAGTAATGCGAAGAATCTGTCATTTCTTTTTCGCTTAGCGGCATACTTGGCATGTTAAGCATTTTCTTAACAGAAAACTCGAAAGATACTCTTTCAGCTGCTTCCAAATGAAGCATAGACAATAGTAAAACAAAGACTATATTTATGTATTTCATCTTACAACCTCATAACTAATCCAATATGCAAAGCTATGAAGTTATTTATTCATATAAATCGGTATAACTACTGAATTATTGGGGTTTATACTTTTTCAGTATAAGTACGTTTTTGCCATCTACGTAATTGTAGGTAACATCATCCATTAGTTGTTTGACTAAAAATATACCTAATCCCCCTAATTCTCTTTCTTCTGCAGGGATATTCAAATTCGGTACAGGAGCTTCTATCGGATTAAATTGAGTTGCACAGTCTTGAATTGTAATGTAAGTAGCTTCCTCTTCAAATTCAAACTTGATAGAAATACTGTGGTCGTTACAATTGTTGTAACCATGATTGACAATATTTGTAAACAGCTCTTCTAATACAAGATTTATATTGAAAAACTGCTCCCTGAAGATCAATTCTTCATCGAGCATATTTTCAATTTCCTTATTGAGCCTTCCTATCTCTTTGATGTCACTCTGAAGCTCTATATTTCTGACAATAGCCATAAATAACAGTTGTATCCGAATAGATTAAAATATATATATAATTTCTGTTAGTCAAATTTTCTGGTTTCGTAAAATGTTGCGTTTCTGCAACTTAGCATCACCCGAGAATCAGGCAGCTTTACTAAACACTTATTAGCTACGAATCTAGAATATCTCTTTGCAAAAAACAAGCCTAAAATAGCTTTTACAAGATAAAACATTTAAACAAATTTAGAATACTTTTTTTAAATAGTCCAAACTTTTTACTGTAACTACTTAGCGATTTGTGTAGATTTCTTTACTCAGTCAATATTTATTACTCGAATTGAACAATGTTATATTTATTGTTATTTAACACATAACTTATCTACTCTTTACCTCCGGAGATTAAATTGTATTATACACTTTTAATGGAGGACTTATGCAGATCAACATCAACCAAATATTAGAGAAATTTGCTGCTGAAGCAATATCAAAGCATCCTTTTTTGAAATCAAAAGCGATAATAAAATCTCTAAATTCCATTTTAAAGCTGGACAAAGTAAACTCTTTCCTTGCTGAAAACAGTGACAAACAAGACTTCGATTTTATAGATTCCGTACTTCATCATTTGAACTTTAGCTACTACATGTCCAACAGACACAGAGCTAATGTGCCGTCCGAAGGTCGTCTGATAATTGTCGCCAATCATCCTCTTGGAGGTTTAGACGGTTTAGCCTTGCTTAGGGCAATATCCGAAGTTAGAAAAGATGTTAAAATAGTAGCCAATCAAGTACTCTCAGAAATACCTAATTTGGCAAACCTACTGCTTCCATATAATGTATTTTCAGTCCAAAGCCAGAAGAAAAATATATTGCGTATAGAAGAAGCTCTGAACAACGAAGAAGCAGTCATTTTCTTCCCGGCAGGCGAAGTATCAAGATTGCAGACTAACGGCATCAGAGATAAGCAATGGATGAAAGGAGCCGTTTCTTTTGCATCTAAGACTAAATCGCCTGTTCTTCCTGTATTTATTGAAGGAAGAAACTCGGCAGGGTTTTATACAAGTTCTCTTATTTATAAACATTTCTCTACTTTCCTTCTACCGGGAGAGCTTTTTAGAAGCAAGGACAAAAACATCACTCTTAAAATCGGAAATATTATTCCGGCTGAAACTTTTTCACATAGTGCACTTAGCGAGAAAATACAGTCAAAACTGCTTCGCAAACACGTTTATCGTCTCTCAAAAAACAAGCAAGATATTTTCAAAACAGAAAGCACTATCATACATCCTGTTTCAAGTAAAATTTTGAAGAAAGAATTAGCTAATTCCAAACTATTAGGACAGAGTGCCGGAGACAAGTTTATTTATGCTGTTGACTATGCTAATGCAAAAAATGTTGTAAAAGAAATTGCAAGACTTCGCGAGATAACTTTTAGAAAGGTTGGAGAAGGAACCGGAAAGTCAATGGATTTTGATATTTATGATAAATACTACAAACATATTGTAGTCTGGGACGATAAAGAATTAGAGATAGTTGGCTCGTACAGACTCGGCATCAGTAGTGAAATCTTGAAAGAGTATGGCAAAGAAGGGCTGTATAATTCAGGTCAGTTTGACATTAGTGATGATTTTAGACCGATACTTGAACACTCAATCGAACTCGGCAGAAGTTTTATTCAGGAAAAATACTGGAAAACTCGAGCCTTAGATTATCTATGGCAGGGAATTGCAGCGTTGTTTCAGGAATATCCTGATGTCAAGTACCTCTTTGGAGCAGTAAGCATTAGCGACTCATACTCTGATTTAGCTAAAGAGATGATGGTATTTTATTATAAAAAATGGTATTCCGGGTTTGACAAAATGGCTCGACCGATTGATAGATATACCATCCCGTCTAAAAAGCTCGAAGAATTAAGCAAAATTTTTACGGGTAGAGACCATATAGAAGATTTCAATATTCTTAAACAAAGTCTCAAAAATATGGGTTATTCTATACCGGTGCTTTACCGCAAATATACCGAGATATGTGATTTCGGAGGAGTAAAGTTTATAGACTTCTCTGTTGATAAAGATTTTAATAACTCTGTTGACGGACTTATTGTTTTAGATTTAAGTAAACTACGTCTCCTCATAAGAGACAGATATTACAAGAACCAAAAAGTTGAAGAAAAAGTGATCGCTTAAAAATAATGTAAGTTACATTAGTTATAGTCATTTACGTAAAAACCTACCCAATCGATAGAGATAAGGTAGGTTTTTTTAAATTTATATATAAGAAGAAGAGACTATTTACAATCTTTCGCGAATCTCTGCAATTAGCCTTTTGGCTTCTGTTTCCAAACCATCGGCGTTACCGTTTATCTTGATATATTCGGTCAAATCTTTCAAAGCCATTTCATGGTTTTCTTTATAAATATAAACCACCGCTCTTCCGTAATAAGCCATACCAAAATCTTTTTTCAAAGAAATTGCTTTGGTATAATCAGCGATAGCAGCCTCGTCATTCTCTAAATAATAATTAGCATTTGCACGGGCATGATAAATTTCGGGAACGTCTTTCTTAATCTCAGCGGCTTTAGTCAAATCTTTTACAGCATCACCGTACTGCTCCAACTGAAGATAGCAAAGTGCTCTTGAAAAATATGCTTCAAAGTAATTTGAATCTATTTTTATGGCAACTGAAAAATCGTTCAGTGCCTTTTTATAATCATTCTGATAATAATAAGCTTGGCCTCTGCCGTGATATGAAGGAGCATATGATGCCTGAGTCTGAAGAGCTTCAGTATAGTATTTTACTGCTGCTGAATAATTTTCAGACAAAAGTGCATTATAAGCCATTTGAATGCTACTCTGCTGAGCATATAGAAATGCGGCACTAAATGCCACAAAGAAAAGTATGGCAATCTTTCTCATGGTTATCCCCTACTTTGTAGGTTTGTTATTAAGTAATTTAATCGCTTGCTTTACATGACCTTCGGCTTTGCTAATTACATCTTTCGCATCTGCTTCGCTGCAATCACCAAAAATCATGACTAAAGCTGTTTTTACATTCCCCTGAGCTGCATTTAAGTAATTTGCCGCCTCATCATAACTAACTCCGCTAAGACTCATAACAATCCTTTTTGCTCTTTCTTCCAATTTCTTATTGGTCAGTTGCAAATCGACCATTACGTTCCCGTAAGTCTTGCCAAGTTTTATCATAGATGCAGTAGTAAGCATATTAAGGACTAATTTCTGTGCAGTCCCTGATTTCATTCTGGTAGAACCCATAATGACTTCAGCACCGACATTCGGACAAATTTTTGTGTCCGCAATTACTCCAAGCTCTTCAGCCTGCTCTTGTGATACAGTTGTGATAAGAACGGTATAACAACCTCTCTTGTTTGCTTCCTGCAGAGCCCCTTTTACAAAAGGTGTTCTTCCTGATGCAGCTAACCCTACTACTACATCAGGAGGATTGACAGACCTTTTTATTATCTCATTAGCACCATTATCGAACGAATCCTCGGCTCCTTCCTGTGCTTGGAAGACAGCCGCCTCTCCGCCGGCGATAATACCCTGAACCATTTGAGGCTCGGTACCGAAAGTAGGCGGGCACTCTGCGGCATCTATGATGCCAAGCCTACCGCTTGTTCCGGCTCCTACATAAAAGAGTCGTCCTCCTAAGCTAAAAGCTTCTGTAATTCGATCTACTGCTAAAGCAATTTTTGGTATTTCTTCTTCTACTGCTATTGCTACAAGCTTATCTTCCTGATTGATAAGTTCGAGCAAATCGTTTGTGCCTAAAAGGTCAATCTCTTTTGTTTTTGGATTGACTTGCTCTGTCCTCAGAGAACTTATTTCTTTGAACAACTCGTTTTCAGGCATATCTGTTAAGAAACAGCAAATTAAACTACAGTTATGTTTGCCAATAATTTATAATAAAATCT
Source organism: Kapaibacterium sp. (SeqCode) (assembly GCA_963664875.1). Lineage (GTDB taxonomy): Bacteria > Bacteroidota > Ignavibacteria > Kapaibacteriales > UBA2268 > JBFHIJ01. The sequence continues at coordinate 780,283 of OY761611.1, forward strand.
CCGAAATAAAAAGAGAATTGTGTAAAAAATAACCACTTTTTCCGTTTTTAGTGTAAAAAAAATGCCATTGTCAATATTTTAACAAAGGCATCCTGTTTTATTTAATATTTATGCAAGATTTATTTTACTATAATCCCGTTTATAGATTCTATTTTGTCTAATTCTAATGCTTTAGAGACTGCATTGTAGTCCTCCAAATCCACACCTTTTAATTTATATGTGTAAGTAGGATACAAAATTACAACTTTAAAATACATATCATAGGACGGAGAAAGTGGCTCTACGGGGTGACTATCCCACCAGTCAATGTCTAATTTCCCGATAGAATGAGAATACCACAATTCATTTGAAAAAAGGACTCCATTTTCTTCGACCAAAGTTGTAATAGGCATAGCTTCAAAGGCTTCGTATTCTGATATGTCAGATTTGCGATAACATAGCACAGCTCCGTTTTCTATAACATCGCTTGTAATTTCCGGTAGCGAGAATGTATAAAACCATCTTCCCTTAGTTTCAAGTGGTTTCCAATCAAATCTACTCATATTTAAAAACACTGTCTTAATTCCGGTTTCACCGTCTCTTCCGTCTAATCCGTCATAGCCTCTTGGACCGGCAGGTCCTTCACAAGATGATAGTGCAATTATGACAGCTAAACTCAGACTCAATAGTAAATAAAATCTTTTCATTTTCTGATTCCTTAATGGTTTTGTGTTGCTTATATTTTGTTCTACGACCTTAATCAACGAATAGTTGCAATTTTTGTTGACAATATTGATTTTCTATGTAACAAAATTGTCTCTAATCCATCTCTTATATATCTCACAACGACTATGAATATGTATTTTAGTATTTTATTGAAGATTATTAAATCAATATAAGGATGTGTACTATGAAACATTTTTACGTTTTTCTCCTCATAATGCTCGGTGGCTTGATAAGCTCCTGCGAAGACGATAAGGTTGTTGCTCCCGCCAAAACATACTCACTGGCAGGAACACTTAGCGATATCGATAATGAAACAATTGAAGCCGCCATACTTGAAGTAAAATCAGGCAATAAGATTATTGCTACGGATACAACTGATGAAGACGGTAATTTTAATGTAAGCTTTGAAACTGCCGCCCCTGCTACCATAGATATTGTTATCCGCCATGATGATTTCCAATCTTTCTCAAGCACTTTGGAATCACTTTTAGAATCTAATTCAAATTTAGAAAATATGCCTCTTCAACTCCAATATAACGAAAATTGCACATCTACTTTTCTTGTTACTGTCAAGAATGAAGAGGGGAATCCAATTGCAGGTGCGGAGGTCAAGCTAAGACTCGGTGATAAAGCCAAAAAGAAAGGCGAAACGGATGACAACGGCACAGTTCTGTTTTCTAACATTTGCCCCGGCACATATAATATTAGAATAGCTGCTGAATCATATCAGGTAAAAGAAGCCGACGGTATTGAATTTGAGGAAGACTCTCATAAAGAAACAATTTACACAATAACTCAAGCAGCAGAAGAAGAATGTTGCAATAATATTCTGATTGTCTATCCTAAAGACAAAAACTCCGGAGAAATAATAGAATCTGCAAAAGTTAAGCTTTGGAAAGAAGGTACAATCATAGAAATGGCTGAAATAAAAAATGGGAAAGCTATCATTGACGGAATTTGTAAAGGTCAGTACGGAGTTTCTATTCATGCTGATAATTATCAAACTCAAGATTTCTCAGTTGAATTTGACTGTGAGCAAACTAAAGAAATTTCAAAGTTTTTGGAAGCTATAGATAAAGATTCTTGCTGTGAGGGCAGAATAAAAATCATAGCCAAAGATAAAGCAACAGGTGATAATATTTCTCAGGGAACTGTCAAGCTTTGGAAAGACGGTAAACTGCTTGCTTCAAAAGCCCTCAACGAATCAGGTTATGCAGTTTTTGAGGGGCTTTGCGAAGGCAAATACGGCGTTGATATATTGAGTGAATTATACGAAAACATCGAATTTTCTATTGAACTCGGATGCAACGAAAACAAAGTGTTAGAAAAGTCATTAGTGCCTAATGAGGAAAATCCTTGCTGTGAAGGCAGAATAAAAATCATAGCTAAAGATAAAGCAACAGGTGATAATATCTCTCAAGGAACTGTCAAACTTTGGAAAGACGGTAAACTGCTTGCTTCAAAAGCCCTCAACGAGTCAGGTTATGCAGTTTTTGAGGGGCTTTGCGAAGGCAAATACGGCGTTGATATATTGAGTGAATTATACGAAAACATCGAATTTTCTATTGAACTCGGATGCAACGAAAACAAAGTGTTAGAAAAGTCATTAGTGCCTAATGAGGAAAATCCTTGCTGTGAAGGCAAAATAAAAATCATAGCCAAAGATAAAGCGACAGGTGAGAATATCTCTCAAGGAACTGTCAAACTTTGGAAAGACGGTAAACTGCTTGATTCAAAAGCCCTTAACGAATCAGGTTATGCAGTTTTTGAGGGGCTTTGCGAAGGTAAGTACGGTGTTGATATATTGAGTGAATTATACGAAAATATCGAATTTTCTATAGAACTCGGATGCAACGAAAACAAAGTGTTAGAAAAGTCATTAGTGCCTAATGAGGAAAATCCTTGCTGTGAAGGCAGAATAAAAATCATAGCCAAAGATAAAGCGACAGGTGAGAATATCTCTAAGGGGACTGTCAAACTTTGGAAAGACGGTAAACTACTTGCTTCAAAAGCCCTCAACGAGTCAGGTTACGCTGTTTTTGAGGGGCTTTGCGAAGGCAAATACGGTGTTGATATTTTGAGTGAATTATACGAAAACATCGAATTTTCTATTGAACTTGGATGCAACGAAAACAAAGTGTTAGAAAAGTCATTAGTGCCTAATGAGGAAAATCCTTGCTGTGAAGGCAGAATAAAAATCATAGCTAAAGATAAAGCGACAGGTGAGAATATTTCTCAGGGAACTGTCAAACTTTGGAAAGACGGTAAACTGCTTGCTTCAAAAGCCCTCAACGAGTCAGGTTATGCAGTTTTTGAGAGGCTTTGCGAAGGTAAGTACGGTGTTGATATATTGAGTGAATTATACGAAAACATCGAATTTTCTATTGAACTCGGATGCAACGAAAACAAAGTGTTAGAAAAGTCATTAGTGCCTAATGAGGAAAATCCTTGCTGTGAAGGTGTAGTTTGGGTATTTCCAAAAGATGCTGTCAGTGGAGATAAAATAGTTGGAGCTAAAGTAAAATTATGGCAAAACGGTAAAGTTATAGCAGTTAAAGAGGTCAATGGAGACGGCTTCGCAAAATTTGAAGGGATATGCGAAGGCAACTATGCAATCTCAATTCTCAAAGAAACATACCAAACAAAAGAATTTACTTTTGAAATTGGCTGCAACAAAGAAAGAGAATTTGTAAAGGAATTGGAAAAAGAGTAAAATCCCTATAAATTGAATAAAGGCGTACTGATTATTTTTGATGGGTACGCCTTTTAGCATTTATAAGTTTGTAAATCGTCCAATTTAACTTATCTCTAAAATATTAAGCTAAAATTTCATAAATTTCGTTTTGCGTATAGCACACAATTGGAAATCAGATGAAAGAAGTTGAAAATCAAGGTAGAGAGCTCGGTTTCCTCGGTCACATGGAGGAATTGCGTTCACGTATCATCAAGGCATTGCTTTGGCTGATGGTAGGTATTGCCATTTCTGCTTTTTATGTCAATGATTTGATTAACTACATTGTACTCGAACCTGCCACTTCTGAAGGGCTAAAAATTCAGAATTTAAAACCTTTTGGCCAGGCATTTTTGTACTTCAAAGTTGCTATACTTGGCGGATTTGTCATTTCTTTCCCTATGATGCTCAATCAGGTATGGAAGTTTATCGAACCGGGACTATATAAAAACGAAAAGAAATGGGCAAGGCGTATTACTATTTTTACTAGTATTTGTTTCCTTATAGGTATTGCCTTTGCTTATTATGTAATGCTTCCTTCTATGATGAACTTTGCTGCACATTTCGGCACTGACCAAATAGAAAATCAAATAGACGTAAGCGAGTATATGAGCTTTTTCATTATGATTATCCTCGCATCCGGTTTGCTTTTCGAATTGCCTATGATAACTTATGTACTATCCAAATTGGGATTTGTTACTCCTACATTTCTCAGGAAATACAGAAGGCACGCTATTGTATTGATATTAATTCTTGCCGCCGTCATAACTCCCACTCCCGATCCAATCACTCAAATGATTTTTGCTGCACCTCTGTTTGTGTTGTATGAAATCAGCATATTCGTCTCAAAATTCTCAAATTCTGAAAAATAAGTCCTATTGTTTTTTATATTTACGTCGTTTTGTGTTATATTGCTAAGTTAAAAGGTCTAAGAACCTAAAGCATTTAAATTATATTAATACTTTAGTCGAACGGAAGTGATGTAACATGAGTTTAAACGATATTAGCAGCCCGGTAAAAGAGCATCTTGGTGAGTTTAATAAGCATTTCAAAGAGCTTATGAAAACAAATGTAGCTCTGCTGGACTTAATTATAAAATATCTGTCTCAAAAAAAAGGAAAACAAATTAGACCGACACTTGTTTTGCTTGCGGCAGGTACATGTGGCGGCATCAATAAGCGGTCTTATACTGGTGGTGCAATGGTAGAATTGTTACACACTGCCACTCTAATCCATGATGATGTAGTTGACCAATCAGACGAACGCAGAGGCATGGCTTCCATAAATGCTGAGTGGAATAATAAAATCGCTGTACTTGTTGGTGATTTCTTATTATCAAAAGGCTTGCTTGCATCTATTGACCAAAACGAATTCGAGTTTTTGAGAATAATTTCAAAAGCTGTTCGTAGAATTTCTGAGGGTGAGTTGCTTTCTATAGAAAAAGCTCGATCCCTTGAGGTAGATGAAGATGTTTATTTCAGAATTACTGCTGATAAAACTGCCTCTCTGATGGCATCATGTTGTGAGATTGGTGCTCATAGTGCCAATGCAAACGATGAAGAAAGAAAGGCAATGGCAGATTACGGCGAATTTTTAGGCATAGCTTTCCAAATAAAAGATGATATAATGGACTACACTTCTAAAAAGTTTGCCATCGGGAAGCCTGTCGGCAACGATTTAAAAGAAAAAAAGATAACTTTGCCCCTACTTTATGCGTTTACTAAATCAGAAAGAAGCAAAGTAAAACAGATCATCAAAACTATAAAGAAAAAGAAAGCAACGAAGGATGAAGTCAGAGAGATCATAGATTACGTTATTAGTGTCGGCGGGATAGATTACGCTGAAAAAAAAGCACAGGAATATATTGACAAAGCAAAATCTGCAATTTCTATTTTTGAAGATTCTATATATAAACAATCAATGATTGATTTAGCTGACTTTGTGGTAGTTAGGAAGTCGTAGAAGAGAAATTCTAATCGGATACGTTCTTCCCCTCATGCGTAGCATGACTGATGGATAAAACGTTTGCAAAACTTCCACAATTAAGAACTAAGAATTTTGATTTCGATTTGAAAACTTCTTGATATCAAGAGTTGATATTTCGTCTTTTTCCACCCCGCCACTTCGTGGCACTCCTCAAGAGGGGAACTATGGGGCATCTGCGAATAAGAGCTATTTTAGTTATAATATAATAACATATAATAACCTTACTTTGATTAGCAAGCAATTTCAATACGACTCAAACAAAAATTCAATATATTAAAGAGGGAAAAAATGTTAAATGAACATTCTAATCTAAGACAAGAGCAGAGCAAAGCAATAGAAGAAGCTCAAGTTACATATATGTCTAAAGTTTACAGCTGGATGATGGCAGGACTTGCAGTTACCGGCATAACTGCATATTTTGTTTATTCATCAGATTTTATCTACAATCTGAATGGGACAATAATGCTTGTGTTGATTATTGCTCAATTCGGCTTGGTTTTGGGAATTTCAGGCATGATAAACCGTATGTCTGCTCTAACCGCTCAAATGTTATTTTTACTATATTCGCTCCTTACAGGGATTACGTTTTCTACCATATTCGCTGCATATTCTGCAAGTAGTATTTCCAATACCTTCTTTATTACTGCAGGTGCATTTGCAGGACTAAGTGCATTTGGTTTTTTGACAAAAAAAGACCTTAGTGCTATCGGTAGATTCTTGTATATGGCACTTTTTGGCTTGATAATTGCATCTTTAGTCAATATGTTTGTAGGAAGCGGTATGTTTGAGTTTCTCATAAGTGCTGCCGGGGTTGTTATCTTCTCAGGTTTGACTGCTTATGATACACAAAAAATAAAAGAAATGTACCTGCTTCAGGAACAAGGAGAAGAAATTGCAGCTAAAGGAGCCATTTTAGGTGCTCTTACTTTATACCTTGATTTTGTCAATCTATTCTTGTTCCTACTAAGATTTTTAGGTGGTAGCAGAGATTAGGAAAAAAGAAAATTATGCCGGATATTTCACCATTATTTGCGGTTGAAGCTGAAAAATTATTATCTGAGGGTAAAACCGATGATGCTATAGAATTATGCGAAAAGGGTATTTTGGTCTATCCGAAATACCCTGTTGCATTAAGTATTTTGGCAAGAGCATACCGCATCAAAGGTGAAATTCATGCTGCTAAAGAAAAGTTGGCTATTGTTGAGCAATTCCGTCCGAACTACAAAGCAATTGAAGTAGTCAAAACACAAATTGATAATCCAAATTTTGACTTTCAAATTTCGAATAATACTAATTCGGAACACGCTGCTATTCAAATTGATGAACCATCACTATCTGATCCCGAAACTGATGATATAAACAATATTACCACTATTACCGAATCAGAGAGTAATGATTTATTGCCAGAAGATTTCCAAAATGAATCAGATGATTTTGATATCAATCCGGAAGACATTGATGCTCTTTTTGAGTATACTCCTAAAGAAAGCAGTAATGAAATTGAACTGGCAGAAGTAAATGATTATCAAGAAGCCGCTGAAGAAGCGGAGGACTTATCTCTCAGTTTAGAAAACATTTCTGAAGATTTGTATGAAGAAGATACTCCTGATACCCTTTCTTATTCATTAGAGATTGGCTCTGACTTAGCTTCCGAGCTTGAAAGTCTAATATCCGATATCGAAGAAGAAGCACAAGAAACAGACTTAATAGAATCAAAAGAAGAAATACATTCAAACCAAGAACAAAATATTCCTAATGATTCTGATATTCTCAATAATTCAGATATTATCAACTCTGAAACGCAATCAGATTATGATGTCTCATCCGAATTAAATGATTTGGAATATGACGAAGATTTAGAAGGAATTTCCGAAGAAATAGATTTAGAAATACCTGAAATTGATGACATATCTGATTATTCTAAAGAATCTACATACTCAATAGTTGATATAGCTATCGAAAAAGAAAAATTAGACACTTCAAAATTGCCTAAAAATGCTAAAATGTCCCAATTATTGGATAATTCTGTTTCTTCTATAAGAGCAAATGATTTGAGTTTGATACCTGGATTGCTCACGTCACCATTGCAATCAGACAATTCAAATAAATGTCATAACTATTCAGAGCAACTTTTGCCGGCTTCGCCTCCATTCCCTGACAGTGTTTCAGTGAATGCAATTACTTCCACTTTAGGTAACAACGAAATAGACCAAAGCATCGACTTAGACGAAGTAACCATTGACAGAAGCGGTGTGGAAGATAGCTTCAGCAGGTTGGCAGATAAAATTAAAAATCTGTCTATGCCAAGAATTGAAGCTCCGAATTACGAACCTGAGGATGAAGACTACTCTCCTCCATCTATTATCACGCCTACAATCGCAAATCTACTTGCTATGCAGGGTAGAATAAATGAAGCTATAGATGCTTACGAAAAGCTTATCATTGATGATCCTGAGAACTCGTCGTCATATCTAAGCCAGATTGAGTCACTAAAAAACAAATGATAAATTTTCTCTCCCTCACTGAAACCTTTTCAATCTCTCAGCGTAATCTTATTTGAAGTTTATTTTATTTGGCATTCGCTTTTTCCGGGGTGTTTGACTTTTAAAATAAACAAAGGGATTCGTCATGAAGCTGAAAAAGCTGCTTATTGTTGCGTTGCTTTCATTGTCTTTGATAGCAATGGAACTAATTTGGACTCGCATATTTTCTGCAGAGTTTTTCTACACTTTCGCTTTTCTTATTATTTCAATTTCTATCCTTGGATTGGGGCTTGGTGGCTTGCTACTGAGGCTATTTCGACCTCTTAGAAATCCAAAACTTCTCGGTGTTTATTTGACTGTTACCGCTATGCTGGGCGTAGTCAGTCCAATTGCTATTTTTCAAACAGGATTAGATTTCAACCAAATATTCAATAGCTGGTCTATGCTTTGGAATTTGGTTGCAAACGTATTTATACTTGCTTCCGGCTTCATTGTCGGTGGTATGTCTCTAAGTCTTATTTTCCGCGAGGATAGCGGAGAAATGGACAAACTCTATATGGCAGATTTAATAGGAGCCGGTTCGGGAGTCTTAGTCGCTGTTTTACTAATGAATATTATAGGAACACCCGCTGCTGTTGCCTATATTTCTTTACCGGTTCTTATTGCTGCCGCATTGGCATATCCTAAATATGGGATTTTGAGGACACTCGCTTTTTTCTTTGCAATCGCCACATTGGCACCTAACATGGAAAACTATCTTCAAACTGAAAGAGAAGAAAGAGCTGAAGTAGAGTTTACGCATTGGGATGCAATGGCAAAGCTAAAAGTCTATAATTTTGCAGAAAATTATAAGGGCTTAAACATCGACAATGTTGCTAATTCTCCGATGTTCCAATTTGACGGGAACTGGAATCGCCCGGACTCTCTGAAGTTTCAATTCGGCATAGATGTCAAGTACCTTATCGATAAATACCATGACTGTACATTCCTATCACTTGGTGCAGGAGGTGGAAATGATGTGCTGCAGGCTCTGCAATACGGTGCAAAAGAAATCCATGCGGTGGAAGTTAATCCTTATATCAACGAACTACTGAAATCAGGCAAGTATTCTGACTTTACAGGCAATATATATAATGACCCGAGGGTAAGGGTTGTTAGCGAAGATGCGCGCTCTTATATCCGTAGATTTGAGAAAAAATTTGATGTGATATATTCTCTAAGCTCTAACACATGGGCGGCTCTTAGTTCAGGTGCTTTTGCTCTTGCAGAAAACTATATCTTTACAAAAGAAGCTTATCAGGATTACTGGAATGCTTTATCTGAAGATGGTATAATGATGATGGAGCATCAGCTTTATATGCCTCGACTTCTTTCTGCCTGCAAAGAAGCCTTAGAAGACGAGGGAGTGAAAAATCCCGAAAAGCATATTGCAGTTATCGGTTTGCCTGCTATGGGACGGAAAGCTCTATTGCTTTCTAAAAAAGCTATAACTAAGGACATATTGCAAAACGCTTTTTATCCAAATATGCTTCAATTTCCTCAGCATTTTCAGTTGCTTTTTCCAATACCCGATTCTGTGCCTCTAAATATTTATAAGCAAATCATGAAATATGGTTGGAAATCTGCTGCCGACACTGTCAAAATTGATATTAGCCCAAGCTATGACGATAAGCCTTTTGTAGCTCAGCTTGGTCTAATGAAAAACTTCACTTGGGAGCAGCTCGGCAAAAAACTGAACACTTACGACTTACTTCTTCAACCGCTCAGCAAGCTGATAATGCTCATTTTAATTGCTGTTGTACTGTTAATAATGGTTCCGATTAACTTACTGCCTTATTTGAAATACGGAAAACAGTTCCCATTCAGCTCATGGCTATATTATTTTATGATTGGTATGGGTTTTATGGGAGTAGAGGCTATACTGATACAAAAATATTCTTTGTTTCTCGGTGCATCGGTTTACAGCGTAGCAACTATTCTTCTTTCTTTGCTTATTTCATCAGGTATAGGAGCTGCATTCTCCGATAAATTTGAATACAAACATATTTTTATGGCTATAGTTGGGTTTATAGTTATAGACTCTATGGTGTATTCTCAATTAATTTATCTTTTAGGAGATTTGTCTCTGACTTTACGTATAGTGTTAACTGTGTTTTTTATGGCTCCGCTGGGCTTTTTTATGGGAATGCCATTCCCAAAAATGAGTAAAAAAGTCGGAAATTTTGTTGATTGGGGCTTTTCTGTAAACGGTGCGGCTTCTATGCTTGGTTCTACCCTTATGGTGCTGGTATCTTTTGATTTAGGCTTCAATAATTCTCTACTTATAGCGTCTATGTTTTACGTAATCGCTTATTTGTTAACAAACCGCTACAAGTGATACATAACATCTCTACTCTATATGGTTAATAAAGCTGCTCTCCCCGCAAATGGAGGGCAGTTTCTTTATAGCTTATCTTTTCGTTTCATAACTGATAGTAGCTTTAGTAAAAGAGGAATCATGGCAATAACAAATGTTATTAGCGAAATAGGCGGCATAAATCCATACCAATAGATAATATTTGTCCATTTAGAAGCACCTAACACCGCAACATGCAGTGATACAAAAAATAAAGTTATATAGCCAAGCTGTTGAAATCTTCGAAATTTTGCTTCATTCATATTTTTTCTTACAGATGGCAAAGAACTGATACCGGGCATAATAATAGTAGAAAGTGCCAGCACACCAAACAAAATTATCAAATTGCCTTGCGTATTGAATTCCAATTCAGGGGTATAAATATCAGGGAATAATTCTGGAGTCAAAATTCTTAGAGAAAAAACGGCGTGTACCATTGCCATGATAAATCCCCATTGACCAAAATACTTTGGAGTATCCGATATGCTTTTTGCCCAATTCGCCCCTCGCTTTGAAAAATATCCAATGGAATAAGATAATGCAATTGCCGAGAGTGCAGTCCATGCTAATGCTTTATTTAAAGTAAAGCTCGAAACAAAAAACCAATCCACTCCTCCGAATAAGTTATGCCTTAAAAGAGCATATACGAAGAAAAATACAAATAAACTCCAAAGTATCCTTTTGGCAACTATTTTATTTTTATCTATCTTGTGATTATTGTTTTCCATTTTCCTAAACTATTAAGGTTTCACCAAAAACTTCTTAGTTGAAGTAACTTCTTCGCTTCCGGCTTCTTGATATGTAATTCTATAAATATAAACTCCGGGCGTTATGTATGTACCGTTGATATCTTTGCCGTCCCATTTTTCACCACCGTTTCCGTCGTCTTCTTCTATAGAAATAACAAACTCACCATCTAATCTAAAAACATCTATTCTACATCGTGCAGGAAGCTCTGCAAAGTAAATATCCGGTCTCTGCCCTATTGCGATTGGGTTTGGATATACGTAAGCTTTTTCATCAGTATCTTCACTGGTGATTACAAACCCTAAAGAATTGCCTGCACCTTTTGTTATAGGTGTTCCGTCAGCAGCAATTACATCTCTCACTGTAAGTAAGTAATCTATGCCTTTTGCAGTTAGTCGTTTCGAAGAACTTAAAGCAAGCATAACCTGAGTAGAATCTGTCAAATCTCTTTCAGCAAAGCTTATTTCTCCGTCAGGTGATAAAGTATAATTAGCTACATCTAAAGCAGAAATATCATCTATAGGATGGCTGAATTTTACAAACAAAACACCCTGCGATAAAACTCTTAAACTTTTCAGATACATTTCTTCTTCTGCAAATGGCAGGTCTTTTACAAGCTCTATACTCTTTTCAATAGAAGGCGAATTATAATAATCTTTAAACACACCTGAAGCAAAAGTATATGTTCCGTTTGGTATATCTTCAAAAAACGTAACAATAAGTATTGAATCAGATGTAGAAAGAACCTGCTGAATCTTATAATTATTTTCTCCATCTGAATCAAATAATGCAAAATCAAACGCATTGAGTCCTGATAGAGCTAATGCTCCACTATATTTTACATTAAGTGTCTTTTCTGTAAATACACCGAAAACAGGTTCAATCATCTGATGAGTGAAAACTGTTACTAAATCTGAATCTTCCAGCACTGACTCTGTATCAGTTAATGTCAAACTTACTGACTGGATAACAAACTCGTAACTCGTGTTTGGCTGCAAAGTATCAATAGTAACATTCATCTGGTCAGTAACAGCTGTGAGAACAGCCTTAGCAGATTGGCTATCTCTAACTATCCGATATATTTTGTAGTAATCTGCGTTTTTTGCTCTTTCCCATTTCAAATAGGCAGAAGTATCTGAAATAGCCCAACCTTCGAATCCGGTTGGAACATCAGGCCCTTCATAGTTCGAGTCATATTCATAAAACACTGTCCTCGAAAAGTTGGAGAAGCCCAACTCATTTACACCGTTCTTATCAAAATCGTAAATCACTGTAGCAACAGAATAAGCCGAAGGGTAATACCAAAGTGGAACTATTTTTTTCTGTAATGCATCCCAAGTAAAAGCATACAAATTAGGGAAAGTCGAGATAACAAATTCTTCGCCTTTTTTATTATCAATATCACCCACAGACAAACCGTTTTTGTAGAAAGAATTTACACGAGGAATCTGTCCTGCTCTAATTTCAGTAAAGTTTTCTTCCCAAATAATTTGGTAGCCCTGTCCTTCACTGAATTTATATATTCTGTAATACCAGACATTACTGCCGGCATCATATTTCCCGTTTAAAGAGTAACTTCCGTAATTACCCATAACTATTTCAGGAGTGCCATCGCCATCAATATCACATTTTTGCATATAGACAGTATTAGGAAATATTGCTGTAGTGTCAATATATTCAAACGAAAACTTTCCGCCATTATACTCATGTATATATAACCTGCCGTATGAGTCAGAATGAGCCAATTCAGCTTTTCCGTCATTGTCGAAATCTGCAACCGCCATACCTAATGCAATAGATACTTTGAGGTATCTTGGGGGCACAACAGCTGTTGTTTTATACTTATACTCTCCATTGGCATACTGATAGACAAAGTAAGAAGTGTCATTGTACATAATGATATCATCTTTCCCATCATTGTCAAAATCGTACATCCCGGCGGCCCACATTGTGTACATTTCATTCGATTTGAAAAGTGGCGAAGAAAAGTACTTCCCGTTACTTTCTTGGAATACCGAAGTTTTACCATAATTTGTAGCTATAAATTCTACTTTTCCGTCTCCGTTTGAGTCTCCTTTACCTACCACAGCCCAAGGGATTTCCGTTGAATCTACAGGTTGAAATTGATTGTTATCAAATACGACTGCTATAGTCTTATCATCAGCAAGATTTTCGCCATCATTGATAATAATACTTGGCTTTTCATTATTTGCAAAATCTGCAACAACATTAGACAAATAAGCCATTCTCGTAGAATATGATTTCATCACAAATTTGTCTTTTTGCATATTATAATTTTCAACAGAAAAAGCTTCAATCTTAGAAACTTTATTTCCGGCTCGATCGATGAGCTCAGCAATGACATTATAATCTCCATCATGAAGACTGTCCAAAACAAAAAGATGATTTTGAGTCTCGCTGTCTGTATCTTTTATTTTAATTATGGACTTTAGCGAAGATTTGATTTCAAGTTCAGCAATCGTAGGACGATTCGTAGTTATGCTTATAAGTTTTACTCTTCTGTCTTCCTCATAACCATTTAAAATTCTAAAATCTGAAATAGCAGGTTTGCTATCCGAAGAAATCAAATCAAGAAATTTTCTCTGTTCTATAGTCTTGCCATTCTTCAATTTTACAACTAATCTGACAGTATAAGTAGTATCTTTGAAATTACTCGGATTAAACTCTGATAGTATGCCATCTCTAATTTGTTCTTTGGCATTTTCATTTATAACAAACCATTCCTGCGGGAGAATTCCGTATCCTAAATAGACACTATATGAATCAAACAGTGGAGTTAAAACAGTTCCTTCCACTTGGTACTTTTCATAATTCTCTTTGATTATTCCTCCTTCAAACTTAGGAGAAGTAATCTCTATCAAAGAAGGAGATTTTTCAAGTAAAGCAGCAGCTGCATCGAGAAATCCGGCTCCTGTATAAATGTCCCAACCATCACCTTTATAATCGAACGCAGAAGCCATAAGGACTGATTTTAGCTCTTTTGGAGAGTACTCCGGGTATTTTTCTTTCAGCAATGCCAAAGCAGCAGATATATGAGGAGCAGCAAGTGATGTACCGCTTGTTTCTGTATAATCATTATTCACAGAGGTAGTATAAACCAAGGAACCGGGGGCACAAATATCTAATCGTGAACCATAATTTGATGCTCCATAAAGATTGCCTTTGTCTGCAGTCCCTCCTACTGAAATAACTTCATCGTAGTCAGAAGGGTAATGACGGTAAAAAGAACCACTATTGCCTGAAGAGGCTGCAATTACTACCCCCATATCAAAAGCAAATCGAACAGCTGCCTCAACAAGCGGAGATTTTGTAGATTGTCCAAAACTAAAATTGAGTACATCTACACCATTCAAGGCTGCATACACTATCGCTCTTGCTATATCATCAGACTCACCATTTCCCGTTATGTCAAACGCACGAAGAGCCATAAGTTTGGAATCAAAAGCAAGTCCCTGCACACCCTCACCATTAACTCTTTGAGCAGCTATAACTCCGCTTACTTTAGTTCCATGATGATTTTCATCATTTGGTATCGGATCAATGGCTCTATAATCTCCAACGTTTGCAACCGACTGATCAACAAAATCATAACCTATTACATCATCGATATAGCCGTTACCGTCCTCATCTTTGCCATTCAAATCACCATAGACGCCATCTATTTCCTCTTCGGAACTCCATGCATCAAATTTTCCGTTTCCGTTTAAGTCTTCTTTTGAATTGATCCAAATGCTATTCCGTAAATTTTTATGCAGATAGTCTAAGCCCGTATCAACTACACCTACGACAATGCCTTTGCCTGTTGCATATTTCCATGCTTCAGGAGCATTGACCTGACTTAAAGCCCATTGTCCATCAATAGAAACTCCGGTTTGTTCAATTTGAAATATCACGTTTTCGTATATTTTATAAGATATATCAGAAGATTCTAAATTGCTTTTAAGCTCAGAGAGATTTTCACTTTCAACTATGTAGAAATTTTCCAATTCGTTGACAGATTGCTTTGCTGAAAGAGAAACATCACTTCTCTGCTTGAATTCTTTAAGAGTTTTAGAATCCAAAAACGATTTAGCAATTTGATTTGGTACCGCAGATTTGCCTTCTACCTTGATTATATAAGAATTAGAATTGGCGAAAAGAGGTAAAGAAGCAATCAGAAAAATCCATATATATCTTATCATCATAATATCCGATTATTTAACTAATAAATCACTTGGTAAAACGGGCATAGAAAGTAATTCTTTGAAAAGTTGCCATCTTTTTTCCGGCTTATTTTCAGTACCACCAAGGCTATTTATGTACTTATCCACCATATCCTGTCCAAGATTATAATTGATTACATAAGAGCGATATGTATCAATAAAATCCATTAGTTTAGTAGCTCTAAGTTCAGATTGAAGTTGATACTTCATTTTAAAAGCTATAGCCTCTTCCCTTGTCATCTTGCCATCTAAGTAAGCTCGAGCAGCATCATTTCCTGCGTATGTAAGTTTCGCTGCTATTTCCATTATCTCATAATATTTCTCAACTTCATTAGGATCGAACCCTGCCAATGGAAAAATAACATTCTTTTCAAATTCAATCCTCTCATTACCCGGGAATGCAGTTTTGATACCAAAATTAGCAGTCCCCTCAGAAATCAATGCCTGAGGACTAAAAAGAGGGTAAATCGAAAATTCGACCATGCCTTTCTCTTTAACCATATTTTTTTCGATGAGACTGTGGTATGCATGATGTCCCGGATAGCCCTCGTGGCAAGCCAAATCTACTGCTCTATCCACATAAATCGGCAGGTCCATATTAACTTCAATTAGACTAAAAGCATTGCCTTTAAACCAATTATAAGCTCCCCATGGTTTATCATTTACATACTCAACTTTGAAATTCTCCCCTGCCGGCAGAGTTAAATATTTTTCCGTCCTTTTTCTACCTTCAGCTATCGCAGCGTCAAACACAGCAGGAACTTTATCTTTAGGAACAATAAATTTATTTCTATATTCATTGAATCGTACGGCAATATCACCTTTGCCCGGCAATAAAGTATCTAATTCAGCGACTAACTTTGCATAATGCTCTTCCGGAAAAGTAGGAGACACTGCATCGTAAAGAGCCTTAGATTCTTCATCAAAGCTAATCTTTGAACCTTCCAGATATTTAATGCGTGCAATCGCGGATTCTAACATCCTTTTGAGATATTTCACTCGTGATTCAATCTCAACTTTTTGCCAGTCATATTTCAAATTATTCAGCTCAACAATAAGCTGTTCTGCGGATTTTTTTATCTCTTTTAATGATAATTTGGAAGATAAAGCTGCTTTTTTAAGACTGTCCGGGCCAAAGTAAGCATCTACATAATTTTCATCGTACTCGCCAATTTGAAAGATTACATTTACATACTGATTCGCGATTGAATTTAGCTGAGATTGAATATTTTCTTTAGGCTGCTCGCAAGACATTAGCAGAATTATAAATCCAATCATAAATATATATTTCATTTTAAATCTCTCCAATAATATTAACTTCTCTTTCTAATCTAATACCAAATAGATTTTCAACTTCATCTATTATCCTTTGCGACAAATTATATATATCTTTTCCGCTCGCATTACCATAATTAATAAGAATTAGAGCATGCTTTTCGGAAACACCTACATCGCTGATTCGTGTGCCCTTCAAACCGGCTTTCTCTATTAACCAGGCGGCAGAAACTTTGTACGCATCTTCAAATACATACAATGGCACATTTGTGTATTTTACCTTCAATTCTTCCGCAGTCTCAATTGAAACTATCGGATTCTTAAAGAAACTTCCGGCATTGCCGTAGTATCTATAATCAGGCAATTTATTTTCTCGTACTTGGCATATATAATCAAACAACTCAATCGGCGAAAAGTTCTTAGATTGGGCAAACTTTTCGCTCAACTCCTTATATTTTAGTATCGGTTGATATTTTTTCTTCAATCTATATCGAACTGAAGTAATGATAAATCTATTTTTTAAAGAAGTTTTAAAGATAGAGCTACGATAGGAGAATTTACATTTCTCTTTTGAAAAAATGAGCGTTTCTGCTGTATCTCTTAAAACACCTGTCAGTGAGTCGAAACATTCTTCCTGTTCAATACCATAAGCACCTATATTTTGTACAGGAGCAGCTCCAACAGTACCCGGGATAAGTGCCAAATTTTCTAAACCATAATGTCCATGCTTAAGACATTCTTCAAGAAATTCATGCCAGATTACTCCTGCTCCAACTTCAATTAAGACACTTTCGTCACTATCTTCAATAACTCTAAGTCCCTTAATATCATTTTTTATTGCATCACTATATTTATCATTGACATAGAGGATATTTGAACCACTACCAATAATGAAAGCAGTTTCCGAGCAATCTTCGCTGTTTAGATAACGAATCACATCATCATGGGATTGGATTAAAACCATCTTATCAAGCTCAGCTTTTACACCAAAAGTATTAAACTGCTGCAAGTTTACATTTCTTAGTATTTTCATTACTTATTTGTGCTAATGTAAAAAAACAAAGATACAAATATCACCCCTCTCTTTCTAATCCCAACACACCCTGGCACAAAAAAAAGCCGGCACTTTATTTTTGAGGTAAAGTGCCGGCTTTGGTGAGTTAGCGTTTGCTTCGTTTGGCAAATGCGGTGTTTTTTGGATTATTTCACTACATTTACTTTACGTGTGATTACGTAGCCGTCTAATTCGATTACTAATGTGTAGCTGCCGCTTGTCAAGTTTGATGCGTCGATTGTTACTTCGCTGCCGTCAAAGTTGCCCTTTGCGTATTCTACTACTTTGCGTCCGCTCATGTCGCTTAAGTAAATGTTTGCTGTGCTTGCGCCGCTTACTTTTACTTTAGACTGTGCACTTACAGGATTTGGTGTTACTTCGCCTACCATCAAGTTGTTTGGTGCGCTTAGTTCCACTTCTTCGATTTCGCTGTATTCGAATTTTCCGCTGCGTTCTATCATTTTTAGTCTGTATGCATATTTTTTGCCTAATTCTACGCCGTAATCTGCTGTGTTGTAGTTGCGTACTGAGTGGCTTGTGCCGCTTGCGCTTACTTCTGATACTTTGCTGAATAGGTCTGCATAGCCGTCTGTAATTTCTGTTCTTTCTACTTCGAAGCGGTCACTTTCGATTTCTGATAAAGTTGACCAGTTCAAATCTACTCGGTTGCCTACTGCTTTTGCATCAAATGTTGCCAATTCGATTGGAATTATGATGCCGCCGTTTGCTTCTGCGAAGTCAAATACGCTTCTTAGCATTTTTTCGATGTCTGCTATGTGGCGCCAGTCTGCTCCTAAGTAGCATATATTTGTTCCGATTGTTGTTGTGGCTACACCCATGATTTTTTCTTCCGGTAACAATGTGCTTGTGCCGTTTAGTTCATTTGTGTAGTAGTATGCCAACTTAACTCTACCTTCGCCGCCGTCCCACATGTCAACTAATGCTGGGTTTGGTGCTGCGTCGCCTACGAAGTTTGTTGGTGCTATTATGTTTGTTAGGTTTCTGCCTACGCTGCTGCCGGTTACTTCTGTGTAGTCGATTACTTCAGGATTTGCTTTTACGCGGTCTGTAGCTCTGAATAAATCGCGTGCTACTACGCCGTTGTTTCTGATCATTTCCTGTGATGCTAAAATCAAGTTTTTCTTATCGATTGAAGTTCCGTTTGCAAAGTAGTTTTCTATGTCTAATTGTTCGTAACGTGATAATTTTACATCTGCATCGCCCATCACATCGTGTGCGTCTGACCATACTACTGTGCGGTAGTGACCATAATCTATGGCTCTTGCTTCCCAGTTGTTTCTGTCTAATACGTCATAGTCGATTGTGTCGTTGGCGATTGTTGTTGCTGTCGGATTGATTGCTACTTTCCAGCCTACAAAGCTCAAACCGTTTACTACGCGGTCGTGGTTCAATTTACCTGCGATTTCTGTTAGGCTTGGTGTGTTGCTCAAGTCTGCATTTACATATTGGCTGCTTACCAACATGTTCATCCATGAGCGGCGAATGAAGAATCTTACGATTTTTGATGTTTCGTTGTTTGTGTTGTCTTCATCGCTTTCTGTTACTATCATTATTTTGTAGCGTGGTGTTACGTTTGCTGTCATTTCTGAATATACTTCAGGTACTGATGCTGCATAGCTTGGGTTCAAACGCAAGTCTGCATACGTTTCTGGTACAAATTCCAAGCCTTTGCCATCGGCAAGGTTGAAGTTTACATCAACGTATTCATAAGTTGTTGCATCTACTTTTACTGTTTGTTCGTAGTCCGGTGCTGCACCGAATGTACCATTTGGCAATTCACGATAGATTTTTACTGTTACTTCTGAGCCTGTTTGGAATAAGCTACCGTTGTTTCTCAAACGTGCACTTACTTCTACAGGGGCTTCTGTCATGATGTGTTCTGCATCTGCAAAGATACCTTCTGTTGCACGGTATGATGCAGGTGCTGTGATTGTAGTTGATTCCATATCGCTTACATATACGCGTCCGTTAAATTCTAACGCACCGATGTCGTATCTCTGACCTGCTTCGCCGCGTACTTTGCCTGTGATGTCGCTTGTTGTTACATCTAGGATATCGCCACGGTTATTTAGTACTGAGTTCAATGGCATTGGGTTTGATTTAACGCGTAAGTTCTGTGGATTTGTTCCTACAAATGCGTAATCTGTCATGAATTTTGAATATACTGAGTATTTGTCTGCTCCTGCCCATGCTTGCCATTGTGCCAATGTTTTGTATTCATTGATTGCTGCATCTGACAATTTGTTGCCGGCTGCATCTGTTTCTATCCAACGGTAAACTGATGATGCTGAGTTTTCTGTCCAATATACGTTGCGGTCAGAAATTACGCCTGCCTCTTCCATTGAAGGTCCTTGGTAGAACACGCATGCTGATACAGGGCAAGTTGCTGCATAGTCGTTATCCATTGTTGCGATTGCGTTGTTTTTGAGTACTGTACCCATTACGTTTTGAAGACCTACGCCCATTACTGCACGTGTGTTCATTACGCCGTCATCGCCGTTTACTATGATTGTATTATTTACGATTGCGTCATTTCTTGAGAAGTAATCTGACTGCAATGGTGAGTCAAAACTGTTGCGTTGTGTGAATACGTAAATACCTGCTCTTGCTGTATTTGCGTCGTTTGGCAACAATTCCCATACGATGTTACCTGCGATTACCATTGATTCAGGATTTACCGGGAATGTTGTAAGCAAGCTACCTTCGATTAGCTGTTGTGGTGATTGCTCTACGCGAATACCACTTACCATGCCTGTACCGCTGATGCTGCTGATTTCGTTGTTCAATATGTTTACCATACGGTTGTTGTAGCCGAAATAGCCACGTGCTGACTGACCGCCTGCCATGATACCTGCTGCGTCAAGGCCTGTGCAACCGCCTTCGATGTCATATATTCTGTTACCGCTGATTTCTGTGTGTTTTTCATGACCTACAAAAACGCCTGCGCGGCCTACATTATGAATTACGTTGTTGCTGATTACGTTGTTTTCGTTGAAATGCTCTACGTTATGGCCTAAACCTTGTACGAGCAACTGACCGATACCCATAGAAGCAACACCATAAGCGAATCCGCTGATTTCGTTGTTCATGATTACGTTGTTTGCATTTACAAGGGTATCAAGACCGTCTGTGTTTGCATTGAATTTTTCGTTAATCGGTGCTTTACTGCGCATCACGATACCGGCTGTGTAAGCCAATGTATTTGAGCGTTTGTCTGCTTCGTATTTGAAGCCGCCCTGTGCTGCTGAATATACTGTCAATGGCAATGAGCATTTGAAGCTGCCTGCATCTGTACCTTCGATTATACAATTTTTGATTGTATTGTTTGATGCACCGTTACCCAAATAGAACACTGCTTTGAATGGTTCGTCTGTGTCTAATGTGAATTTGATTGATTTCTGGCTGCCACCATCAAATGTGATGTAACCCGGTGAATTTGCATAGTCACGTTTCAATGTTGCTCTTACTACATTAATTGCTGCTGCTGCATTGCTGTGCTCTGCTGCCTGGGCAATGAACACACCAATACCGTTACCGCTTTTCATGTTAATTGTAATTGAACCTTTGCTCACTGCACGGCTTTGTGATGGTTTGAACACGATTGGGTGATCTTCGCCGCCGCCGATGATGTGTGATGACAAGTCCATTGCAGGATTTTGGCCAATTTTGCTACCTACTGTGTATGATGCATCTGTCAATTCAAATGTTACAGGACCGTAAACACCTGATTCATATATCATATCCAATGCATCTTGGATTGTAGCAAAGTTACGTGTGCTTGATGAGTTTGTTGTACCGATTGTGTATGTACCTGACAAGGAGTTAATAACTGTGAATGTTGTTTCATACATATCATTAGCTTTATTGTCATCTGTTGTTAGTGATGTATATACTTTGGCTGTATATGTGCCTGCCATTGCAGGGATAAATTCTACAGGCAAGTATTCTTTCATTGTGTTGTATAAGCCTGATGGTACTACTTCTACTTCGAAGTCTTCATCATAAACTACTGCGCCGTTTGGTGCTTTGATTTGCAATTTTGTCGGTACGTTAGATAAGTCAAGAATACCGTTGTTTTTTAATTCGATTCTTGGGATTATCGGACGACCTACATAGTTATTTGAGCCTACAGGTGCGATTACTGCTATTGGCTGTGCATCGCGTTGGTATGCTACTTCAAATACGTGTGCAGCCTGGCCAACTTTTGGATATACGTTGTTTGCAGGTGCTTCGTCAAATGCACTTATCAATTCCACTTCAAATTCGATGCGGAAATTACCAACACCGTCTTTGGCTCTGTATGGATCTAATTCCATTACTGTCAAATCGCCTGTTGATAGTGGTGCTGATGTATTTTTCCAGCGTTCTGACGTTTCGAATACAGGATTTGTTCCGTTTTCAGGATATACTTTTGCTGTGATTTCAAATTCGCTTACATCATAAAGACCTACGTTTGTTACTGTTGCTGTGATTGGAACAGGAACGTTTTTGCCATATTTCATTTTTGGCATTTTGATTGGTTTTCTTACTGATGTAATTGCAATATCATTGTCGATTGCGATTACAAAATCTTTATATTTTGTAAGTGTCATAGGCTGACCTTCAAAGGTGAAGCTTAGCTCAGCTATTGCACGGTATGAACCACCTTCGATTTGCAACTGATTTGTCTGTAAATCAAACACACCTGTGTTGTCAGGATTTGCTGTGCCACCTACGTTGTCAGGGTTGTTTGCATCATATTCTGCTGCCAAACCTGTTGCATGAGTTACTGTCATTCTTGCAACTTCGCCTAATGGCTGCGGGTTTGGTGTAATTAAGTTAGATGCTACATTGCCTTCTACTTTTGCTTCATAAACTACTGTTTCTAATGGCAAAGGGCCAATTACTTTGTATTTATAAGATATGTTTGGCATGCCATCTACGCGTTTTACGTCAACCCATGGTTGTCCCATTTTGTAGCCACGTGAAAATACGGCTACGCCATCTTCGGGATTCTCTGGGAAGAGATCAACGATATCCGGTGTCTTTGGTTTTACAATTAGGGTATAGTCAAGTGCTTGCCCATATCCATATGTACCGCAACCAGTGTTTAAGAAAGTATTATCATAGCTGTATTCTGTATTAAGGAGTCTCATTCTGTACTCACCACCATCTACATCTTGTGGTATTTGGATGGTAACTTGATGCAAACTTGCGTAATTAGGAGATTTCCAAATCATTTCATTTTCATCTTCAAAATCTCCATCATAGTTGAAATCAACGAGAATAGAAACTCCGTTTTGATATTCATAAGTGTCGTAAGTCAACCAATAAAAACCGGTACACTCGAAATCCACCATGTCCCCGGCAGTAACAGTTAGTGTAGGATGAGATGCTGTCAAGTCTGCATAGCCTATATTTATAAATTCAGCATCGGAGTTCAAAAAATCTTCTCCGTTGAATTTGATTGTAATGAAACAATCGGGGCTTGTTCCATATGCAGTACAAGCAGCAGGTGGAGTTGCCCAAACCTGCAGAGTAGTAACTATGGCGATAGCCACTACTGCGAAAATACTTTGTAGGAATCTTTTCATAAGACTCACCTATTAGTTTAACAAACAAGAATATATTCTGTCATGTAATATATTTAGAATGCAATATATATAAACCATAACACAATCTCAACCGCTTTGTTACAGTGTTTTTATTCTTTTTTCAACACCCAAACACTTTGCATTGCATTATAACTTCAGAAACAATTACTTCCGCAACTTTTACAGACTTATTTTGATTTGTATAACTTCATAGCAATATATTTTATAAGACTATTTGGAATGCTTTATCTGTTTGTATGTAATCTATTTTGTCTTTTTTTTTATTGTTTTTTGTTTGTAGTTTGTTTGCACTTAGTATTTAAAAGGTATTGTTATGAAAATGGATATATACAAAATTGGCGGGATTGTTTTTAGAACGCCTCAGGGCTTTGAAAGCCTTAAGGAAGTTCTCAATAATCAGAATCAAAATACTTTTATTGTTGTGTCAGCCATAGGGAAAACATCTCGTAACTTGCGAAGCTGCATAAACTTTGCTGCTGCAGGGAAGTTTGAAGAATCGATTGATATGGTTGACTCTATTATAGACTTACATGAATCATTGGCAGATTCGATTCTTTCTGAAATAAATCGAAAAGCTTACGACTCCTTTTTGAATAATAGGAAAAATTTATTAGCCGAAAAACTAAAAGGACTTAGCTTGATTAAGGATATTAGTCCCTCAATTTCTGATTATATTTTGGCTGAAGGCGAGAATTTAGCTTTACAACTCATTTATTTATTTATTGAAGAACACTTTTCTTCTATTACAAAACTCTCTTCGGAACAACATATTGTTACAAATAATAACTATGGGAAAGCAATACCTCAACGAGAAATTTGTATTGATTTGATTCAAAATTCTATCAAAATTTTTCCCACAAAATTTTATATGATGCAGGGTTTTTCTGGCATTTCTTTAGAAAAAAAATTATCAACAATGGGTTTTGAAAGTTCAAACCTTACCGCATGTATTGTAGCGGCTGCAGCTGATGCAAAAGAACTGGTAATATGGAGCGATGTTGACGGAATTTTTGGAATAGATCCTAAGTTTGCTCCTTCTCGTCAGTTGGATCACTTGTCTCTTGAAGACGCTAAAAAATTGGCATTAGAAGGCTTGAAGTTGATTTACTTACCAATGATAGAATATTCGAAAGAGTATGGATTTGATATTCGAATTAAAAACATATATAATCCTAATGCCCAAGGCACTCTAATTTCTTACGATGTAAAAACGGATGATTTCCCTGTTATAGTCATGAAAGAGGATGGTGCAACAGATTTGGAATTATCTATAAATTTTATTGATTACACAAAAGCATTGTTCCTATTAAGTCAATTAACTAATAAACAAGTCTTTACTTCGGAATATAGGTATATGGACAAAAAACTTCAACTCCGATTCGATAACTCGACTATTTCCAATGTTGCATTATTAAAGGAAATTGGTAGTATTTTGTATTAATTTTGTTATGAGCGTGAGGAAAAATTCTTTATAAAAGCAAAGTTCTCGTAGTTAACCCTTATAGTCAGATAAATACCGAGAGCTAAAAGAAAGAAGCTGCCTCCCCACATCGACCAAAAAGGAGATACGATTCCTTCATCTCCGAGCTTTTCTCCACCAATCAGAAACACCCAATAAATAATATAAAATCCTAAAGATATCGCGGCACTGATTCCAAAGTTGCCTCCTTTGGTCATTACTCCGAGAGGGCAACCAACTAAAACGAAAATCAGGCAGGACAGCGGCATCGAATATTTTTTGAAAATTTCTACCTGATATGCTGCAGCACGGCTTGTATAAGAATCAATTCTTGATTTGTTGGAGCTCAAAATGCCAAACATTGTTGTAAGCTGTTGAGAAATGCTCCTGAATGTAACAGATGAGTCATGAACCTGATTGACAGATAATAATCTATGTTCGGTTTTTGTGGTATTTGTATCTCTCAGAGCGGATATTACATTCTGGTTGCTAATATCACTATCAACTATTTTTTCTTTTTCTCTTTTACCAGTCAAAATATATGCGAGATGCGCATCTAACAACTTTTCACTTATATCTGCAAGCGAATCTGCGTTTCTGAGGTTCCCTTCTGATATTAGTTCCATAGCTTTAATCGGAAGCTCTCTTTCGCCTTTGCTAATATCACCTTCCTGCGTTCTTTCCAATTCGAAACCTTTGGCAGGTACTGAGATATTATACTCTTCGAAAGTTATTATTTTGTAGTCATGTGGCGATTCTTTTTTGAATCTGTGTATCTCGCCGTGATACAAATCAATACTCAGCTTTCCCCCACCGGGAGCAGATTTGATAACCCCAGAGTCAGCAGAAATAATATTTTCTTGTTTATATCCACCTGATTTGTCGTAAATAGTTACTGCATACAGATTGCCGTTTGAAGAATCTACCCTTTGCGGAAAAATCGTAAATCCATCTAAATCCGAAGATACTTTACCGGATTCTAAAGCAAATGTTGGTCGTAAGCGATGCAAATCCATAATCAGGGTTTTGAGTCTATGATTTGTATCGGGCAACACATAATCATTGAACCAAAACATTGCACCTGAAATTACTATCCCAAAAAAAACCGGATACCTCATCATCCTAATCAGGCTGCCACCGCTTGCTTTGACAATTGTTACCTCACTTGTAGAAGAAAGATTACCAAATGTCATAAGACAGGAAAACAGAACACCCATGGGCACAGCTAAAACTAAAATCCAAGCTAAAGTTAGAGTCAATAACTCTCCAATCACCATTAGCTGAATACCTTTGCCTAAGAGATTGTCTAACTCTTTCATAATAAACTGCATAAGGAACAAAAACATAACTGTTCCTACCCCAAACAAGAAAGGTGCTGTAAGGTGTTTGACTATATATCTATCTATAATTTTCATTAGTAAACTCGTAGTTTTGTGCTTTTTCAAATATATGATTTTCTCGAAACAAAATAATTCATATTATTTATTTGGAATATATTTTATTGTTTAATATCTTTGTATCTCAATATAGTATATAATCAAAGAAAAGGAAATACAATGTACACGGTTTTGATGATTTTGACTCTATTAGCATCTGTGTTGCTAATTTTAGTTGTCTTGGTGCAACCAGGTAAAGGCGAAATGATTTCAGGAATGAGCGGTCTTGGCGGTGCAATGAGTTCTGCTTTTGGCTCGACTCGAGCAGTAAAAGGCTTACAAAAACTTACTATATACCTCGCAGCAATCATAGCAGGCTTAGTGCTTGTTATCAATTTATTCTTCGTAGGTCAGAGCGGTACATCAAACGCTCCTAAACCTGTAACAGAAGGTGCAGCAGTTCCTGTAACTGAACAAACTACTCAAACTCCTGTTGCTAAACCTCAGGTTGAAAAAACTCAAGAAGCTCCGGTTGAAGAAGCAAAATAGTCTAATAAAATATATAAATATTTTTGTTCGAGCTGTGTCTTTTTTAAAGATACAGCTTTTTTTTTCTATTCCTGTGACAAAATGCTGCTTAAATTGTTTATATATAAAAGCGTATGAGGGGTAATGCCGGACAATATGAAAAATATTACTGACGAAGTCTTATATTCTATGTTAGCTAATAAAGACGGAAGCGAAAAATCCGCCTTTGATGAGCTATATAGTCGCTATGCGTCAAAAATATATTCCTATTGTCTAAAAGTTATGGCAAGCGAAGAGACAGCCCAAGATATTTTTCAGGAAGCATTCACAAGAGTTTTTGAGAGTGCGAAAAAAAATACTTCGATGCAAAATTTTGCCGGATTTTTTATAAAAATCACTCGAAATCTATGCTTAAACGAAAAATCTAAAAAGCACCATAAGAATATTGAATTAGATGATTTCCAGTTTCCGGTTTACGATAAGTCATACGCACAAAAAGAATTGCTGGATTTGCTACAGATTACTGTAGATGAATTGCCGTTAGAATTCAAAGAAGCTTTTATACTCAAAGAATACATGAATATGAGCTACAAAGAAATAGCCGAAGAACTAAATTTGAGTGTTTCTACGGTTAGGATTAGAATATACCGAGCCAGATTGAAAATTAAAGAAATCATGGCTCCATATATAAGCGATATACAAAAAGGTGAAAACAATGTTTGAAAAAGAATATCTTACTCCTTCTGAAAAGATTTCTGCTTTTTTGGATGGTGAGTTGCCGCAGGAAGATGTTCAATCGCTCTTTTATGAGATTGCTTCAGATTCTGAGCTTCAAGACGAACTTAGAACTTTGGTATCTGTAAAAGAAATGACTAAAAGCAGCTTAATAATGCCTCCTCCGGCACTAAAAACCAACATAGATGCAGGTTTAGGACTAATTGATAGTACTCCTACAGCAGTAGCGACAAATTCCGGCAGAGGCTTAGTTCCATTTCTAAATAACAAATTTTTCCTATCAGGAATGGCAGCACTGTTTTCTGCTCTTTTGACCTATTTTATAATGTTACCTGAAGAAAATATTGTAGCTAATTCTCAAATTGCCAAAACAGAGATTACTCAAAATACTGAAGCTAATTCAACTAAAAAAAATGCGGCTTTTCCGGTTATTAGCTCTTTTGAATCAAGTAAATCAACTGAAAACTCAAATAACTCCGGCAATAATGTAAATAATCGTATTGTTTATATCAATACTCCTTTTAAATCAGACTCAGATATAATTACTGATAGTGATTTAGTTTTGACGGAAAAACAAACATCAGAAAGCGAATTAGATAATTCTTTATCAGAAATTTATATTTCAAATCCTGTAAATTCAGATTTTAGCGTGGATTTTGAACTTCAAAATTCAAAGTATAAGTACAACAAGCCTTTGTCTAACAGGAAAGCTCCTCTTGAAATTCTTGAAAAATTTTATCTTGAAATGAAATATAATCAGGGCAGGTCTTATCCTGATTTGAATATACCGGTAGAAACTGAACCTATTATCAACAATGTTGCTATCGGTTTGTTTTACAGGTACAACGAAAACAATTCTATCGGAATTGAATTCGGTCAGGAGAATTACTATCAACGTTATTTCTTTAAAGAAGGTGACTTAGTTAAAAGGTACGAACAAAACTGGATGGCGTTTTGGGGCGGCTTGACTTATAATTATGATTTTGGAAAAGTTGATTTTGTAGCACCGCTTCATCCATATTACAGATTTATGATTGGTGGAACTCAGATTGGTCCTTTATTCAAATCATCAATCGGAGCTAAACTACCCGTTTCTGATAAGCTATACTTTGTATTGGCGGCAGAAGGTTCTTATCTTGTATATCATTTCCAGGGAAGAAGCTATTCTTCTTCGAGAGTTGGTTTATCTTTAGGTATGTCATTTGGATTATAGATGAGAAAAACCATAAACATATTTCTGTCATTGATGATAATCGGATTTGTGGCTTGTACTTCTCCGCTTGATGTCCCTGCAAACCGAGAGGAATATATTGACAATGCAAAAAGCAATTCTTTGCTTAATATAACTCCCACTACGCTCAATTTTGGCTATATCAATCTCTATGAAGAAGCTAAAATGCCATTTCAAATGACAAATATGAATACTTACGCTTACAAGCTGACTTCGCTGAACTTCGGGAAAAATACTAAGTTTTTTTTATATGATCTTGATTTGCCTATAGAAATTGACAAAAAGGACACTCCAGGCTCAATCCAGCTGTTTCATGTAAGGTTTGCCCCTTTTTCTATTGGCGAGTTTTCTGACACTCTTGAAACAAATGGACTGACAAATCCCAAGCTGATAGTACAGGCAATCGTTCCACATATTTTTGTTACAGACTTAAATTTTGGAACTATCTATGCCGGCGACAGCACAAGTAGAAATATTATGGTTTATAATTACAGTGGCGAAAAAATTTCTGTAAAAGAGATTAAGTTTCATGACCAGGATGGTGTTTTTTACTGCAATTCCTATTTTGACACCGAAATAGATTTATTCGAAAAAACAGGAAAGCCGCTCGAAATCCCTATTACCTTTTATTCTACCAAAGAAAGCATCTTTAATGCCAGCTTAGAAATAATATTTGAACAAAGTCTAAGCGGAAAGCTGATTAAAAATACTGCAATTTTGGAAGCTGCTGCATTTTAAAACGGGAAACCCCAGCTAAAATAGAAAGAGTTCACCTCCCCACCTAAGCTGTAATAAAACGACAGGACGTTCTCGTCATCTACAAAAGTGAAAAATGCACCAATACCATAGGCATCATAATAGTCCGAGGCTAAGCTGTCAAAATAGTATCTTCCACGGTCATAAAATGCAGTAACACCCAAGTTTCCGGGAACTATGAGTCTATATCTCAAAAGCTGCACTCTGGATTCTACATTGACTCCAATTGCAGTATTGGAAGCAAATCTGTATTTATAATATCCACGGATAGAATTGAGGCCACCAAGAAAAGCTGCGTCAAAAAAAGGATAAGATCCAATGTTGTGCGAACCGTATAATTTAATAGCAAATGTCTCTTTTTTGTGAAATTTTGTAGTATAAAAGGCTCTGAAGTCAAAAGCAAAATTGCCGTAATCGTATTCATTATCGAGCAACTTACTTGTGTATCTGTCTTCAACTTTGGCATAAATGCCGGACTCGGGATATAAAGTATTATTGCGGTAATCAGCTTCAATACCAACAACACCATCTAAAAGCCAGAGGTTTTTGCTACCGTAGATTTTGTTATCTGTTACATAAGTTTGAGAAACAGTATCCAAATCTGAAAACCTCAGATTTACGCCGGCGTAAATCCTGACATTGTCGCTAAATTGCTCGATGAGTTTCAGATTCGAAAAAAACATAGTTTGATCTATCTTATAATAATTTTTTTCAAAATCATCTATTGATTCTGACTGATTTGCATAGCCATAGAAATGAGATTGGTCTAATTCTGAGATATAGCTTCGAAATTCCAAATCTAATCCTAAAACACTACCGGGCAGAGACAAGCTATATTCTGCTTTGGCTCCATTTAGACCGAAAGAATAACCGGCAAAGAGATGTTGTCTGATTTGATATGGTTTTTTACCTAAATCAAATTTATACAAAATAGGTCCGCCCCCCAAAAACAATCCATCATCGGAATTGAAGTCGAACCAAACTCCCTTTTTCCAATCATGCCCCCAATCTCTAACAGGTGGTTCGAAAAACTCTTCAGGATTATCAGATGTTTCAAGTTTTTTGTCTTTATATACCGATATGCCGGAGAGTTCTGTATCAGTTCTTTTCCCTTCATCCCAAAATTCAACAAGCTTTGAAGTATAACTAATCCCTAAAAAGTCATGTCGAATGTTTGAGATATCCTTGTAAGTATCCTTACCTTTCCCACCTAATATTCTGAACTTAATATTTGCACGACCTGTACCGTTAACAATGCACTTGTCATCGCCATCGAATAAAAATATCCTAACATCTTTTGTTTCCCTATCATTAAAGGAACGATCAATAAAAGGTGTAGGATTGTCACTTTTTTCAAAATCTTTTGTTTTATATATCTTTACATTGACTATCGAATCATTAAGAAAATAGATAATACACTTCTCTGATTTGTCAGAGCACCACAACTCAGGATATTTTGCTATTTCAAGGTAATATTCATTTGAAGCTGCAATAAGACTATCTCTTCGATGTTGCATAATACCCAGCAACTCCTGCGATGATTGCTCAAACATTTGAGTCGGTAAAATAGAAAGAGATTCATGAAATACTGAATCTGTCAATCTACTATAAACAAATGCTGAAACTGAATCCCAGATATTTTTATCAATATTTGTCAAAAACTTTCTGTCTAAATATCTACCCGACCAGGTCAAATCAGACATTTTCGGATATAATTCGTCGCATGATTCGATTTGTGGTACAATTTCTCTGATACCAAAACCCACCAAACCATCGTATCTGCAAAACGCCTGATCTCTGTCGCGGGGAATAGGTTTTATAAAGTTCTTTTTACCGCTTTTGTATAATGCCCATCTCCATTGATCAGTGTGTCTATCCCAATCACCCAGAAAAATATCTATTAGTCTGGCTTTCAAAAACTCAATGTCATCAACTTGATTGTCATTATCTTCCATCAATTTTTCGAAAAGCTTATAAGTTCCAAATATTTTGTCAGCATCTCCAAATGATTCGATATTGGCTTGTTGCAAATCATCCGGGTGCAATTCGAGTGTGCCGAGCAGTCCCTGGAACTCTTCGTAGTATTCACCGAGAGCAATTGAATCGTCGGGCATTACAAAAACATAAGGCTTAGCTTGCAAAATATCAACTGCATTCACAATAGGAGTAGCCATTTTCGCAGATAATGGATGGGAAGCACTGAACATATCTTTTGTCAGAACTTCGATAATAGTGTTTAGTAATTCCTTGTCTAATATTTTATCTGTAAATTTTTCTATCGATCGAAATTTATAAACTTTTCCGTCATTGCCCTGCAATCTTAAGGATTTTGTTTGCTGACCTCCCCCACGGACAATAGGAGTAAGTCCTCCCGCAAATGAGTTCAAATCCAGAATAGGAACTTTGATTTCAGTTGCCCACGCTGAACGCCATGTGTCTCCAAAAACAAATCTATGATGAGCAGGTTTGTCAAAAATTTTACCGGGGACAACCGCTACACTATCTGTTTGAGCCTTAGCTGTAACACAAATGCAAAAAAGTATCAATAAGATTGTGTTTGTGTATTTCATGCTTATTTATTCTCAATATTGCTATTTATTGAAAAGATAGAGTTTAGGATGCATTTGCGAACAACGATTGTAACTAATAAGTGCAAAAAAGCAATGGGTGTAACTACAAGAGATATAACTCTGTGCATATCTGCCGGCATTAGATAAATGCTAATCGGCACAGTCATTGCAATCAACCCTCCTACTACATTCTTTCTTCCAAACACTAAACCCCAAGCTAAAGCAATAGTACCAAACAGTGATATTTGTAAAAGCAATATCCTGTGGTATGCATCATTCAAGCCTACTGCCGGTAAAGAAAAGACAAAAAGAATAATCAAAGCTAAAGAGGCAATTATTCTCGACTGTAAATCATTATGATCTAAGCCTACATTTCGCTCTTTCGGAATAAATCTATTCATCGCTGCCCTCTCCGAAAGATAATTTGTTTTTAGAGCTCCTAATTCTTTGGAATTTCCATAACAAAATGGTATCAGATTTATCTTCAAGTTGCTTATAAAGTATCATATCTCCTTCTTTTTCGATTTCTTTGAACAAAACGATACTTTTATATATGTTTTCGTAGCTATTTAACTTTTCGACACTATAAAATTCCCAATTATCGAGATATTTATCAAATTGCTTAGTAATGGAAGGTAAAAACTCCATATCTCGAGATATGATTATCAAGGCACTTTTGAACTTTTTCCCAATATTATCTCTGTCTATGTTTAATCCCGCCATTTTAAGTGTAGTATTTATTTCTGCTTTTTCGTTTTCAGAGACGCCTTTTTTACTTGAAGTTACGACATCACCTACTTTCCATTTCCAAAGAAGCAGGTATATCATATTGATAAAGAGAGACATAACTATTGCAATATGAGGAATATTCAGACCGTTGGAGACACCTATGGCAATAGAAAGAAAAATGTATGTTGCATCTTGAATATCTTTTACCGCAACGCGATAACGAACCGCTGACAGTATAGCGACAAGTCCGAATGCACGAGCTAAACTATCCTGAACAACCATCATTACTCCGGTCACAATCACGGCAAGGAGAATAATCGCCTGCACATTTGATTCGTCAAATCCTTTCTCAGCTTTTGTTATTACATATACCCATGCAACAGGCAATACGTAAGTAAAAGTAGCTATCAAAGCAAGCACAGTAACTATCACTTGATCAGTATGCGTCTTGATATTCATTCCTTTCATTACCAATTCGTAAAATTTTTCGAACTGACTAACCTGAAAAGAATCATAGTATTCTATAGCCATTTGTCTGAAAATCAGTATCCCAATAGCTATCAGAATATAATAAGCTATCAACTTTGTTACGGACGATTCTCTGATTTTGCCCAACTGTTCTGATATTTTGAACATTTTGCACTCTTAGTATATTTTAATTATTATGTTGTTTTTCATGTATATTGCTTTTATATTATTTATTTATAAACTACTTTATAGTAGTATAGCTTGAAATCTTGATTATAATAGGAGATTTAGCTCTTATTTAAATACCAATAAATTGTTTGAATTTCGGAGATTTTAATCATTTCTACATTTTTAAATTATCCGAACGACTGTTAGAATATATTTACACAAATATATAAAAAGACTTCTTTTTATATAGCACTTTTTTTTTTAATTTGTTTTTAGGATATGCTAAACAATTTACCTGTTAGGATAGTAATATCAGTATATATTACAAAATAGTATCAATCTTATTGGCAATCAGTATATCACTGGTCTTCATTAACTTTTCTGTCAATGGTCACTACCATCGCACAGCTGAAGGGCAGCTGATTTTTCACTCGCACTTTTCCGATCAGGATACGGGAAATCATAATCCAATTGGAAATCATAATCACACTCAAGAAGAGCTTCTGAGGTTTGATAAATTGACTCACCCTAACTTCCTTTTAGCTGTCATATTTCTTATCCTTTCAATCTTGACTCCTATAGTTAGATTTTATACGCATAAGATTATCAATATCTACAAATCTCCTGATTTTTATCTGTATTTCCATCTTCGGGCACCTCCTACTGCTTGTTAAGCGCTTCATTCTAATATCTATTCCAACAATTTGAATTTAACATTTGGAGATGGTAATGACTTATTATCGACTCCTTATCTAATATTTGATTTTTATTATTCGTAATATAAAAGGATAAACTATGTATATACGTAGCTTGGTAACTATCGTATGTTTAATGTTTGTATTTACGTCTGCATCTTTTGCAGCAAAAAACACAAAAAACAATACTTCTGCAGCAGCTGTTTCGGCAGAGCTAAGAAACAAACTATACCGCATTCATGGTACTGTCTTAACTGAAGACGGCAAACCTGCAATCGGTGCTACTGTGATTATCAAAAATACAACACTTGGATGCAAAGTTGATACTAAGGGGGAATTTTATCTGAAGAATGTCCCGTATGGAGTGCACACTCTGCAAATTACTTCTGTAGGCAAAGAAGCATTGGAACAGGAAGTTGTAGTAAACGATGCTCTTGCTGACGAAGTACATGCAAGTTTTACTATGAAAGAAACAGCTGTTCGTACAGGTAGTGTAGTAGTAACCGCTACAAGAACTGATAAAATTTATCAGGATGTCCCGGTCAAAGTTTCTGTTTTAGAGTCTCAGGTATTCGAAAACACACAATCGTCAAATATATTTGATGGTGTCAAATTTCAACCCGGCTTACGTGTTGAAAATATGTGTCAAAACTGTGGTTTTGCCGAAATTAAATTAAATGGTCTGCAAGG
This sequence comes from Kapaibacterium sp. (SeqCode), assembly GCA_963664875.1. Lineage (GTDB taxonomy): Bacteria > Bacteroidota > Ignavibacteria > Kapaibacteriales > UBA2268 > JBFHIJ01. Next base: position 814,902 of record OY761611.1, read on the forward strand.
AAGATACTCACAGATTCTCATTGACAGTCGCCCAGTTTTTTCTGCTTTAAATGGTGTATATGGTTTAGAGCAAATACCTGCCAACATGATAGAAAGAGTTGAAGTTGTAAGAGGTGGTGGCTCTGCTCTTTACGGTGGCTCTGCTGTGGGAGGTGTTGTCAATATTATAACAAAAGACCCGGTAGAAAACACTATGAGTGCTATGATTACTCAGTCTTTTACAGATTTGAAAGTACCCGATTTTGTTGCACAAATGAATGCATCTGTGATAAACGCAAATCAGGATTTAGGTTTGTTTGTTTTTGGTCTTTATCGAGACAGAAAACATTGGGATGCAAATGGAGATAATTTCTCAGAGATTTGCGACCTGACTATGAACACGTTTGGCAGCCGTTTGTTTTATAAGCCTGATCATTTGAGCAAACTCTCTTTAGAATTTCATGCTATTAAAGACGACAGACGTGGTGGTGACAGATTCGATTTGCCACCTCATAGATCAAACATCACCGAAAGTGCGAGACACAATACTATATCAGGTGGCATTACCTATGACAAGTTTTTTGCAGGTACTTCTAACAAGGTGTCTTTATATACTTCATTCCAGCAGACTACAAGAAATACATTTTATGGTGCAAAAGAAGAGATGGATTCAGACGAATTTGTAGATGCATACGGTTCCACAGAAAATGTAACTTATGTTACCGGAGTTCAATATACTCATACACTAATGCTTGCAGGAAGCCATGTATGGACAGTTGGATATGAATTGACTTATGATGATATCTTGGACAAAGCCCCTGCTTACGACAGGACTATCGACCAATTTGCAAGAGATCACGGTATTTATATTCAAGACGATTGGGCTATTACAGATGATTTTTCTTTCTTGTTTGGTTCAAGGTTCGATAAGCATAGTTTTATAGATGATATGGTGATAAGCCCAAGAGCTAATATCATGTACAAGTTGATGCAAGACATGAATTTGAGAGCTACATTTTCCACAGGCTTTCGCTCACCACAGACTTTCGACGAAGATTTACACATCACACAAGTTTCAGGCGAGGCACTAATTCACCTAAATTCTCCGGATTTGAAACCTGAATACTCTATGAGCTTCGGTACGTCTTTGGATTATACCTTTGAACTTGCTTCTATCCCAACATCAGTTTCGGTCGAGTATTTTAGAACACATCTCGATGATGTTTTTGTCAATGTAGCACTGGAAGAAGAAAGCGATCAAGGCTTCATCATAGAAGAAAAACGTAATGGTGGAGGTGCAGTTGTCCAAGGTGCTACATTTGAGCTCCAGATGCAATTTGACGATGAGATGGATTTTAAAACCGGTTTTACTTTCCAGTCAAGTCAATACGATGATTTCGAAGAATGGAATGAAAATGAAGTGCTTGAAGGTCAATCTAATAAGACTAAAGATATGATGCGCTCTCCTGACTGGTATGGTTATTTCTCATATAACTGGTCACCTATTCACGAGATTGAGTTGAATCTATCAGGAATATTGACAGGACCAATGATCATACCTCACTACGCAGGCGGAATTGATGCAGACGGTTTTTTAAACAAGTACGATCAGTTGGAAAAATCAAAAGAATTTTTTGAATTAAATGCTCAATTGTCTTTTGAAATTAGCCATGAAAATAACGCGAAAGTGTTTGTAGGTGTACAGAACATACTAAACAGTTTTCAAGATGATTTTGACAAAGGCTTGGGTAGAGATGCGGGATACATTTACGGACCTACAAGACCAATCACTGTATTTTGCGGTATCAAGACAAGCATTCAATAAAAAAGCCGCTACACACTATAACTTATAAAGTTAGATTTTGAACAAGAAGCAGGAGCATTGAATAGTAGTGTTCCTGCTTTTTTATATTCTAGAAAATGTAGGTCCTTGATTTGGCTTAAAAATCGTAGATTTATTGCATATGTATATATTATTATAACACACTGTCGCATTTTTGACGCGCAAGAGGCTGTCTCAGAAGTCAAAATGTGAATTATATTCTTGGTATTTGCAAGTTTTACCGACAGCTACACTTCGACTCGCTGTGCTCGCTCAGTGACCTTATGCGGTTACACTTGTCTAACTCATTGCAACCGCCTGCTTTAGCTGGCGGCAAGAACAAGTTGGAATTTTTATATATCACAATATTTACAGATTTAAAATGTAAAAAGAGTACTTACAAGACTGCCCATTCAAACATTGAATATACACGTCATATATTCTACTTAGTCAATAAATTAAGTTACAAGAATTTTGAAGTTTCTATAGATGAATGGAGATTGAACACCAAAAAAAGGCAGCAGTTATAGTTTTATACTATGAACTGCTACCTTTTTGAGTGAGAGGTTATTAAGGCAAAAATTTTATGCTTTAGAAGATGCTACTTCTCTGACACATTCAACGCTTCCAAGCTGTTTAATGCCTGAGCACGAAGTCTGTCTTCTGAGCAAGGTAAAATAAAGGGCTACTGAGCCGAGCATAGTCGAAATCAATACTGTCATCATGATAGGGTTAGGAGCAAATGCTTTATAGAAGAAACTTCCCAATACTGCATAAGCAACGAACGGACACACTAGCCCCCACTGACTTACATAGAACTCTTTTTTAAAGAAATGATTTTTGAAATAGTCCTTCAATAGTGCTAATCCAAACATCATGTACCAAGTTGAAAATGCAAATGCTATAACAATTATTGCATTTGAGAATAAATGCATATCCGCACCATGCTGATGGCTGATATAATGACCTAATCTAAAACCGCTAATAGCAAATAGAGTGATATTTGGCAATACAATCAAAAGACTTGGCAAAAGCTGTTTAGCAGGCATTCCGTCAGCTGCAAGGTGGCTCTTAAACACAGAAACCATTTTCACTAACAACAGAAATAATCCCATACCTCCTGACATCAAAGAAGCAAATGCTGCTACGTGGGCAACATTAGGATCTTTTGCCATTGCTGCGATACCTGTACCGGTAACTGTAACCATACCCAAAGCAAACGGACGTAATAGCCATCCGAAAGATATTTTGTTTACATCGAAGCTCTGTTCAAAAGATATTTTAAGTAGCTTTATTTCCATTCTCATTGTCAAAGCCCAAATCCCCAACCAAACAATCAAAGCCGGAAGCATAAACAGCTGTAGATTCGCTGAAAAGGCAGGTATAAAAAATCTGATTGGACCTATAAAAACATTCATAGTCATTGCTGTCGCAACAAATGGAGCCATAATAGCAGAGTTTCTAATTGGGTCTTTGATAAATGATGAATACGAATCCGATTTCATATATTTGAATAGTTTGCTATAAAGATTACCCATAAGGAAAAAATGGATAATTGCAAAAACTATCATAATTATTTCCATACTGTAAAAGAGAATCTCTGTGCCTAAAGGATTTGTACCATGAGCCAAACCACTTAGAGTAACTAAACCTTTACCCTGATGAAATGTGTATTGCAAAAATGCGAATGGCATTACTGCTATACCACCGGCTCCTAAAGCAGCAAGAAAAACTAAAGGCGAGAAACTGTTTGTTTTGTTGTCCATCATCTAAATCTCCAAAATTTTTAAACAGATATATTTCTTATTAGCAATATACGAAATGTTTTTATCTATATTGCTATTTAGCAATATAATATTTTGGAGCATTAGATATGTGCAGATTTTTAGATTATCTTTTATTTACAATAATCTTTATTCCTTTCGGTTTATCAGGGGTCTCAGGTCAATTTGCATTTGAAAGTTGATTATTTTCATATAATATTATTTTTTTTAAATCTATAAAAAAAAGAGAACCGGGGTAAGTCGATTCTCTTTGTCATATCTTATATCTATTTTTTTATTGGTTAGTATCTATAGCTCAATCCAAGTCCAAAATACATATTAGTATTGCTTACATCATAGCTGGTATAAGTTGCAGGACGGTCTTGAGAGCCGTATAAAACTCTTTCTTCGTCTCTGCTATCGGTCATAAAAGTTATGTTTAGCATCACATCTTTACCTATCAAAACACCAAGCCCACCGGTAATTTTGCTAATGTCACTGTACAAATCTTTTTCTTTGTAAGGCGAACCAATATGAGTATATCCGGCTCTAACAAAAAGGTTTGCTGCAGGTATAAAATATTCGAATGCAATGCCGTATTTTAGCTGCGAACCGAGGTCTTCCACAATATATCTGTTTACTTCCTCAATATAAGTATCTATTTCAGCAGTTGAAGAGCTAAATTCCATTTGAGAAGCATCTGAATACTCTATGCCAATGCTTGTGGTCAATCCGACAATATTATACGAGAAACCTAAATTATAGACGAACGGAGTATAAATAGAATAACTATTGTAAAGATATTCTTTTTGTTTAGATTCTATAAAATCACCTGTATCAAATGTAGCATAGTAATCTGTGTAAAACTCCTCGTCCATACTGTATTTTGTAGGGAATTTAACACCTACGCTTATTCTTGAGTTTTCTGTTGGTTTAGCCAAAAAGCCAACGGTCCCTGAGATGCCTGAAATATCCTGTGTTACATGACTTTTAACCTGCAACTCATCTAAATCGCCATAGATTTCATCTGTGCTTGTCTTGTATTTGTTTTGAGTGTCTGTTTCTCTGAAATCTTTGCTATAAGAATATGAACCCCACTTCCCTACAATAGAGAAACCGATGCTTACCTGATCTGTCAATTCAAAACCGGCACCACCTATAACGTTATGAATTCCACCAGACTCATCTATATAAGCGGATTGAGTCAAATCATTCTGATATGGAGTAATGTTTCCGTTAGACAAGTACATATCATGTGCAAATCCGTTTGTTCCATTTAGCTCTGCGTCATTTCGAATGTATGTACTCGAATTATTAAATCCCTCAATTTTTACAGTATTGTCAAAACTTGATTCTCTGAAGTATCCCACAGCAATTACTGAATTCAATCCTGTATTAGAGCGTAAAGGAGAAGCCACACCAATATGAGAAATAAACTCATCGTTCACATCTATTGAGTGAGTGTCCCACCTGAAATTGTTATCGTTATTGATATTTGAGATACCAAATCCGATTGAAAGTTCAGCTTTTGGTATCAGACTCAATCCAGCAGGATTGTAGTATAAGGCACTGAAATCATCAGCAATTCCCGCAAATCCTATCCCCATTGAACCTGAACGTGAGGAAATCATCCCGTTATTATTTAATAAACGTACACCATCTTCCATAAATTGAGCTTTTGCTTCAAAGCTAACTAAAAACAATAGCATAATTGCCAATAACTTTTTCATATTTATTTATCCTCAATGTCTGTCCTATATTATCCTAAACTTTATCTTGATCTTCTTGAAGAACCACCACTACTGCTTCCTGAACTGCTACTACCAGAACTCCTTGTGCTTCTGGAGCTTCCGCTGTTAGAGCTTGGAGTATAAGAGCTTCCCGAGCTACGGGAACCACTTGAACTTGGTGTGTAAGAACTTCCTGAGCTACGTGAACCGCTTGAACTTGGTGTATAAGAACTTCCTGAGCTGCGAGTGCCGCTTGAGCTCGGTGTATAAGAGCTTCCAGAGCTGCGAGTGCCGCTTGAGCTCGGTGTGTAAGAGCTTCCAGAGCTGCGGGAACTTCTTGACGAAGGAGTATAAGTATTTGAGTTTTCAGTACTTCTTGTATTTCTATATGTAGGAGTGTAAGTATTTCTTCCTGAATTATTTGCATCGCTGCTTCTTACTGTGCGTGTTGAACCGGTTATATAAGATCTGGCTTCAGAATTTGACCTACTGCGTGAACTCACAGAAGAAGTATTATAAATTGCTCTCGAGCTTCGGCTGTCTCTTGTAGATTCCACAGAACTGCTTCTGGTAGAACGAGTACCATAACTGTTATACAAATCTCTGTGTCCTGTAGAGTAAGATCTGCTTGAATACGTTTTTCGGGAAGTACCAAAATCTCTATAAGAGTGTCTCATTGGTCGGGAATAGTAAGTATAAACAGGTTGGTGATACCATCTGAAATAGCCAGGATGGTAATGAGAATGCCAATAAGAACCGTAATAAGGATTATAGCTATACCAAGGAGAGTACCAGTCGTAACCCCAATAATAACCTACTCCAAAACTCACATGAAAACCGGAATTATAGGTGTAGAACGGATATGCTCCCCATCCGTAATAATTTCTCCACCAAGGCACTACAACAGGTACATATAGTGGCTCTGCATAGTTGTAATTATTTACGACATAGACAGGGTCTGTGCCTGCAGAATAGACACCTTGTGCACTTTGATTATCTTCAGCAAGCGGATTGACCCATTCATCATCGGCTTGTTTCTGTGGCTTTTCGGTAGTATATTGTGCCGGAGCTGCTTGCACAGGTATATTATTTACCTGGACTTTTTCAGGTTCGACATTGTTATTATATCCATAATAATGAGAATGCTGATGAGTCGCACATGCACTTAGTGAAAATACTAATGCAACCGGCACAAATATTTTTAAAATTAGGTTTTTCATGACTGACTCCTTTACGCAAAGATGACGTAGATAAAATTGATATTTTTCGACTCTACTTATATAACGTTACAAAACCAAAAAGGTTTATTATTATAACGAAGTAAAGTTAAGATATGTAAAAAAAACCGAAAAAAATAAGGAAATCGGCTCTCTTACTAAAAAAATACTAAAAAAAAAACTTTTTTTTGATTCGCAAACTCAGTATTTTTGTATCAGTTCGATTGACAAAGGGCTCGGATGGCGGAAGTGGTAGACGCACAGGACTTAAAATCCTGTGACCTTTTTGGTCGTGTGGGTTCAAGTCCCACTCCGAGTACTCGGATAAAACCCTAATATCTTTTAAAACAAGGTGTTAGGGTTTTTTGTTTTTAGCATCAACTCAATAATCAATCCTCTCCAATCATTAACATCTAATATAAACACAATTACCTCTAAGCATAATTCCAATGCAAACACGCTACATTATAAATTAAATTGAGTGTATAATTCATGTGCTAAGCACAAGCCATGAACTTATTTCATAAATTGCATTTTTTCATTCTTTACATTTTTATAAAGGCATATTGAAATGCAATCACAGCGTAGGGAGGTTTTTAACATACCTTCTTTTTTTGATATCAAATCTAATTTAAGTTCGGGCATCACAGTCGGATTAGTAAATATTCCCCTGTCTCTTGCCTTGGGTATAGCTTGCGGTGCGACTCCTCTGCAGGGCATAATAACGGCTATTTGGGCAGGTATCCTTTCATCTGTGTTAGGAGGTAGCAAGTTCAATATATTAGGCCCTACGGGTGCATTGTCCGGTATTCTTATGGGATTTGCTGTATTAAACGGAGCAGAAACTCTCCCCTTTATGGCTATTGCAGTTGGCTTGAGTATTCTATTGTGTTACTTCTTCAAGTGGTACAAGTATATTATTTTTATTCCGGTCAGTGCTATTCAGGGATTTACTTTAGGAGTTGCCCTACTGCTTGTGCTTTCTCAATTTGATTTTCTATTTGGAACGGTCTTTATAGAAAATTCAGATAAACTCGCGAAGATAAGTGCTGCTTTTACTACTAATGCAGATATTTCAGTGCCTTCTATGCTTTTATTTCTATTTTCTCTAACTTTTCTTCTTAGTGCAAAAAAAGTCATGCCAAAAATTCCTGCAGCTATATTGATTTCGGCAATAGGAATTTTGGTAGCTTATCTGTCTGAAATTGGAGTGATCTCTTTTAAAGTTTTGAGCTTGAATAATTTATATTCTGATTTTGAAGGCAATGTGTTCCAAAATATAATGCCGAACTTCAGCGGTGTTTCGTTTAATAAAGAGTTCTTCTCTGCAACTGCTGCTGTCAGCGTTGTTGCTATTTTGGAAACTCTGATTTCAGCAAGAATAGCAACCGAAATGACCGGAATCAGATTCAACAGAAAAAAAGAGATAATTGGGCTCTCTATGGCTAATATCTTTTCAGGCATTATGGGTGGAATTCCTGCTACTGCAGCTTTAGCAAGAACTGCACTTAATATCAAAAGCGGAGCTACGCATTATGTTTCTGCATTTATCAGCTCTATTTGCGTAATTTTGGTTTCTTTGTTTTTATTTGATTATTTCAGATTTATGCCGCTTGCAGTAATAGCTGCAATTTTGACCAATGTCGCTGTCAATATGGTAGAATTTGAACATATCAAAGGTATGTTCAAGTTGGACAAAGTTTCTTTTATTCTTTTGTTTGTGGTAGCTATCCTTACAGTTATAGAAGATCCGATTGTTGGTATATTGGTAGGCTCTATTATTTCTCTTTTAAGATTTGTTTCTACTATTTCAAAAAGCCATGCAGAGATTACCGTTGTATCTTTTGCTGAAGACAAACCATCTTACAGAACAAGCATCACAGATTATATTGAAGGTTCTCAAGAGGGCGATATCATTTGCTATAGATTTGCAGGTGAGATGACTTATATCACAGCACCTGTCCACTTAGATCATATCAGTAAAATAAAGGGCAATAAGATAGTGGTATTGTCATTTCGTAACTTATACTTTATGGATATTGAGGGTCTTCAGAATCTTGGCGAAATGATTTGCACTTTGGAGAGCAATGGTCACAAAGTAGCACTTGCCTCTATAAGTGATAATCTAAAACCAAGTTTTGACAATAATGTTGATTTCAAAAGGTTAGAAACTATGGGTTTGCTATTTGCAAGCTCAACAAAAGCGGTACATTTTTACAAAGGTAATAATTTAGTAGAAGAAACAAGTAAACTCGATCAACCAATCACCAAAGAATAAAAAATAAAGCCAGAGATATTGCTGTTTTCAATTCAGCAATATCTCTGACTTATCATAATATTATTTCTACTACTCTATAGTCTCAATAGTAATACCATTGTTTAAAAGCAACTCTGCAAATACTCCATTCCCTTCGATTATTTTGCCCGTAAAGGAGCCGTCATATATTTTGCCACAACCACAGGAAGGACTCCGTTGTTGCAATATTGCTTTGTTTACACCCAATATTTTTGCAATCTCAAGTGCCTTTTGTGCACCTAAAACAAACTGAGAAGTGTAATCATTGCCATCAGCCGTAACAACTCGTCCTTGGTTTATCTCGCAAGACTCGCGAGGAATTGGCATACCTCCCAAGACTTCAGGACATATAGGAAAAGCCTTCGTTTCGATTACCATTCTCATGATTTCTTCTATCTGTTTGCCATTCCCATCGTATCTGCATTTGCAACCTGCAAGGCAAGCACTCACCAAAACCATATTACACCTGAAAGACTTTTAGAGTATTGTCCGGCATATCTGCATAAGGAGCCAATCCGGCAACAAATACAACGGTATCGCCTGTTTTAATATGCTTGAAGTTTTTGACGTAATTACCTAAATCTGTGAAAATATTATCTTTATCTTTGAATTCTTCAACTAATATCGGTTTTATTCCTCTTACAATGCAGAGAAATCTTAGAGTTTCTATATTGTTTGTCAGAGCAATGATAGGAATATCAGGTCTATACTTGGCAATGTTTCTGGCAGTAAAAGTTGAATTCGTAAATGGAATAATTGCTGCTGCTTCTATCTGATCGGCAATTACACAAGCCGCTTTTCCGAGTGCATCAGCAATATTGTCCATAACAGTATCGAGCCTTTGATAGCGATGAGCACCGGCATGATTGTTTTTTTCCATGCTTATAATTATTTTGCTCATATACTCAACTGCATCTAAAGGATACTTCCCTACACTTGTTTCACCACTTAGCATTACGCAATCTGTACCATCGAGTACAGCGTTGGCAACATCACTTGCTTCTGCACGGGTTGGTCGCGGGTTTTCTATCATAGATTCGAGCATTTGTGTAGCAGTGATTACAGGTTTACCGTGATAATTGCATCTTGCTATGATATCTTTCTGAATTGCAGGTACTTCTTCGGCAGGCATTTCTAAGCCCAGATCACCTCGAGCTACCATAATCCCGTCAGCCTCGCGAATAATAGACTCTATAGAATTATACGCCTCTGCCCTTTCGATTTTGGCAACGACCGGCACTTGGCGTCTGAATATTTTCATCGCCATTCTCAAATCGTAAACATCCTTTTCGGATCTAACGAAAGACAAAGCTACCATATCGATACCATTTTCAAGACCAAATTTCAAATCATCAAGGTCTTTATCGCTCAGAGAAGGAGCTGAAATACAACTTCCCGGGGCTATAATGCCTTTTCTGCTTTTAAGAGTACCACCTTTGATTACTTTTGTAATTATATCATTACCTTTGACTTCTTCAATCATCAAACTTATGTATCCGTCGTCAAGTAAAAGTGGTTTGCCGGGTTGAACATCTTGGACTATCTGCGGAAAAGTAGTTGGTACTTTCTGTGAGTTCCCCTCAGTCATCTCGTCTGCTGTTATAATGAACTTTGCTCCGTCTTCCAAAAAACAAGCACCGCCCTCTATCTCGCCTACTCTGATTTTTGGACCTTGCAAGTCCTGCATTATCGCAACTTCTCTGCCGGTTATCTTAGCAGCTTCTCTGATATTTCGGATTGTCTGGATATGTTGTTCGTGTGAGCCGTGAGAAAAATTAAGTCTTGCAGCATCCATTCCGGTCTCAATTAGCCTGATGAGCATATCCAAATCAGAGGTCGAGGGACCGATAGTACAAACAATTTTTGTTTTTTTCGAATTCATATCAAAACTCCAAAATATATATATAATAATATTCGAATTTTATCAACTAAAAGCCAAATAGAAACAGAAGCTAAGGAGCTTAAAATAAGATATATCAATATTTTCTTCCATACTTTCTTTCCTTTGAACGGAAAGAATGGGCAGGCAAAAATGAAAGTTAGCAATCCAAAAACATCTATGAGTACTGAGAAATATTCTACTTCCTGGCGCGCAAGGGTTTTGTTGAAATCAGCCTGTCGCAAAATTATCTCGGCACCGGAATTTCCAAATGCAACTGCTTTGATGGTAGAATCTGTTGCGTTTTTGTCAGACAAATTTTCTATAATAGTCTGCCTAATCGGAACAGAATAGTTCCCGATTTCGAGCTCTAAGGTTTCGCCGGAATCTAAAGCAGTGATATAATTGTATGATAGTGCAGCTCGGTATGATGCAGGAATCCAGAATTGAGAAGTATCTAATTTTTGTTTGAATAGATAATGCTGTTTTTCAGACGAAAAGTTTGAAAGGCTTATCTTTTGAAAGTTTTCACTTTGGAAACCATACTCAGAGATATACTGATTGATTGCAAGATTAGGATATATGATAAAAGCCAAGGCATAGATAAGATATAAAGATATAAAGGTGTTTTTTGACAAGTCCTTTAATCTTATATAGCTGTCAGTCTTTATTTTTTTGATTTTTCTGACAAAGAGAATCAAAAAAAACAAAATCGCTACTATATTTATGGATAGATGTATAATCTGCATATTAAGCGAAATTAGTAAAACAAATCGCTGCTATCTATAAGACTTTCGGTATTATATCTAATTTCCTTTACATCAGAATATTTCGATTTCAGCTCAGAAGTCTGCGGAAGAGTGCCTTCTCTCATTTCGATATATTCCAAATAGCTGGAGAACTCCCAATCTTCGGGTTTATCGGTGTATCCGGCTTTGACCGGACAAAAATGTATAGCATTAATAGTTTTTTCAATATCACATTCTGATTTCAACTCAATAGCTTTGATTTCGTTGATATTCAGAGTTTTTCGGTACTTCATAAATATTTTATTTCTAAGTTTTTGCAGCTGCTGTAAAGAGTCTTGGTTGCTATCCTTAATTTCTATCAAAAAATCAAATTTATCAGGCAACATACAGTATGCAATTACTTCTGAAAAATCTCCGACATAGACTCTATATTTATTCAAAAAGAAATAGTAATGTTCGTAATTATCAAATAATTTACCTTTGTGATCATATACCAAGTGATAAAAAGATCCGACAGTAAAATCCATAAGGTTCTCTCCAATTTACAATTATTCAAAGATATTGAATAAAAAGAAGCCAAACAATGATAATACTTAAAAGTGCAAAAAAAAAGGTTGTCTGATAAAACCCAAACAACCTCATGCTTTTTTAAATTTCTAACTCGGTTAGTACTTCTTTTTCCGAAGTGCTCAAAATTCTTTCCAAATCTAACAGTATCAGCAGCCTATCCTCTAATTTCCCGATAGCAGTTATGTATTCTGCATCGATACCTGCAACCATCGCAGGCGGAGCTTCTGTAATGCTCTTATTTATTCGAAGTACTTCATTTACAGCATCAACAATAAAACCGATAATTTTGGATTCTAACTCAACAACAACTATTCTGGTATCTTTATCAGCTTCCTTCTGCACCATATTCAATCGGTGACGAAGATCAATAATTGGTATTACCTTGCCTCTCAGGTTGATAACACCTTCTACATAGTCAGGTGCATTTGGCACTCTGGTGATGTCCACCATCCTGTTGATTTCCTGCACCTTAAGGATATCAACTCCAAATTCTTCTTCACCAATATTAAAGCTAACCAGTTGCAGAAGCTCGTCACTCATTACAACACTGTCAACTTTTTGGGCATCATTTTTTTGTACTTTCATTGTGCCTCCACAGTTTTGTATTTCAGAACCATATAAAGATATATTTTGTAAACGCAATATACAAATAAATATTTAACAATGCTTAAGAAATACCTATTATTAGCTACTTATAACTACTTACTTCCGCCAAATCTCAGCTTAAATTCAAATTTCTTTCTTTCCTGCAACTGGTTTCTTTCTCCGCTTGACTGAGAAATAGAGACCTGGCCAGAGATATTAGGCAAAATACTATTATCAAATAGTTTAAAGAAAGGTATATTTATTATAATCTGATTATCACCCATATTACCAACGGTTGAACCGAGTTGATAGTTTAATCCCAACATCTCACCCGAAAATTTCATCTTTGATTCGCTGAATTCGTCTGAGTTTACTTCAATATCCACACTGCTGACCAAGCCGGTTTTCATAAGTATATCAGTTAAATATTTAGATGCCTGCCCTGATAGCAATGCTTTCAAATTGTCCACATCAGAAGCTCCGGTAGCATTGTTATCTGCACCTTTAAGTCTTCCGAAGACTAATAGATACAAAGCATCTTCTTCAATCTTTTTAGGATCCCCTGTGGCTTCCTCGCCGTTAATTGTGTAAATAAATCTGGTTTTTGGAAGTTCTTTTGTGCCGCTAACTAATATTTTTACTGTATAATTTTTCTGAACAGGCTTTTCGTATATAATCCCTGTGTATTCGGCTGTCAAATCTAAAGTCGGGTTTTGCAGGTCACCTGTTGGGAAAGTTATCTCTCCATAGGTATTAAACATCTTAGCAAAATTTAGCACTGATGATTCCAATAATTGCAAAGAGCCTATTAGCTGAGCATCTTGCTGGTCTCTTAGCTTTTTGTACAATAGAGGTTGGTTTTTGTCTTTGATGGTAACATCTGCAGACAACTGCCCAAGAAATCCCATATCCATCTGAACACTTAATTTGTCTAAAATCTTAATTTTAAGATCGTAATTCATTAGCTCAGCAATATCATCACTTGCTTTAAAGCCTTGACTAATCTGCTCGGGCATTTCAAGTTTCGCATTGTCTATTGCAATTGTTAAAGTCTCATCTTTATTAATTTTATACTTTAATTTTGAATACTGGAGTTTGCCGGTAACCATGTCAGGCATCTTAAGAGAAGCATAGACAACATTAACATCACCCTCAAGATTTGGTTTAAGCAATGTACCCCAAAAATGTAAAGGTCTTTTATCGGTAGAAATAACGAAATCGCCATACATATCGGGCATACTTTTTACTGTTGAATTATTCATCACCTGAAATTGATTTGCTTTTATAGTCAAATCAATATAATCCGGCAAAAAATCTTTTAGAGTAACTATACCCTCTACCTGTGCATTTCCTTTGTATTTTTCTTCCTTTACGTTGCTTAGGTTTATCTTCGTAATATTAATTGTGTCTTTATTTATCTGTATTTTACCTGATGCATTATACATCAGATTAGTTGCATCCAATCTCATTTGTGATTTTAGCAAATCAACATAGCCTTTCCACGTTATATCTTTGTTTTCTTCTCCTGAAATATCCAAATATGCGTCTGCTTCTCCCCTTATATTGCTTACATTAGGAACAAATGGCTCTATAAGTAATAGCGGAAACTTTTCAGCTCGAGCCATGACTCTGAGCTTTGATTTGTGAAGTGTAGTATCAGAAGATATATTTAAAGGAAACGCAAACACATCTGCATATAGTCTTTTGAAAACTGTTCCGTTTATATTCGACTCTAATCTTGTATAGCCCGAAAGGTTGTTATCTTTGAGTATCATATCTCCATAGTAATATCCAACCGGATTACTATTTACAACAATATCGGCAACGTGAAACTTCATTTTGGCTGATGGATTATCTGTTTGTCCATACACTATTACATTTAGTGAATCTACTTTACCCTGCAACTCTTCTATATACTCAGTTGCGGCTTCCGGCAATACAGGCATCAGATGATTTAGATTGAAATCAGATAGGCTAATTTGAAGATTGTGAATTTCTTTACTATCGATACTGCCATCAATACTAAATTTTTCAAACTTGTCTCTTTGCATTTCAAAATTATTGATATTAAGACCATATCCAGTGAAATCCAAGTTGATATCACCATTATTTTGCCATGTCAATTGGTTCAAATAGGTCAACTTCAAATCAGAAAAAGTTAAGTCCAAACCTACGTCTTTAAGCAAAATAGATCCCTTGTTGTTGATTTTGAAATCGGAATTGAATTTTGAATCAATTTTATATTCGAATTCTTTTCCGTCAAAATTCCATCGAGTGTGCAAACTGTCTATCAAAAAATCATTAAAAAACAAGGGGGCATCATTATCAAATGCAAACTTTATCTCCGAAAATTTCGGCAAAGAGTCTTGCAAGGATAAAGCCAATAATCCATTAAACTGTAGGGAATCAGTCTGAATATATACATCGTCTGTAGCAAATTTGAGATAGCGAATATCGCACTTGCTAAGCGAAAAATTGCTGCGATTTTGGCTTGCAGAGTAATTGAAATCTATATCTGCAACCATATCAAAATCTATATCGCCCATTACACTTCTGACTAATGAAGTGTTTTTTACCTTTGCATTAAAAGATAAATCCTGCTCTACAAAGCTCCCCTGCTTTTCGTAAATAGTAGAATCTATAGGATTGAACTGCATAGCCGAATCAGGCAGCATAGCATTTATCTTACTTTGGATGAAGTCTGTTAAGTATCCGGACTGATTGCTCAAGGCGTCAATCAAATCAGAATAATTAAACTTGCCTTCGAGATTCAAATCGAGAAAATCAGATTTGACATTAAAATATCTTTTATTCTCATCGTAATTGTTTTTTATTGCTAATGCAAACGGCATAAGGTATTTATCTGAAAGCAACATTTCAGAAACGTCAGCTTCCAAGCTCGCTTTAATTGTATTTATATCGAAATTTTCTCCGTTTATCTTCAAATCAGCAGATAGAACTGATGGCATCACAGAGTTATTAAGCATCCTTGCAAGATTGATTTTATCTAAGTTTAAGTCAAAAGAATATTTTGCACCATCCGGATTATTCATATTCAGAATGCCCGAAATTAGAAGTTTGGATTTAGAGTAAGGATCGAAATCTTTTGATAAAGAATCATTCGGAAAAACCATAGATAAAGTATCAATCGAGAAGACTCCTCGTTCCAAGGTTTTTAGAGCAACACTCAAACTCTCATATTTAACATCAGCAATATTACCCTTACTAGCTTTTACTTTTGCATCAATAAGCATTTTTTCAGGGCTCACTCCCTCGCCTTTGATATCTACAGAACCTGTAAAATCAGATGAGAAAGAATTTGATTTTAATATCTTTGCGAAGTTTAATTGCTTAAGATTGACTTTAGCACTGTATTTCAAGTCGTCTTGCAGATTCACGCCCAAATCACCTTCAAAGCTTCCGGCTTGGCTCTTGAATGAAGCTTGTGCAGAAACTGTGTCAAGATTCCCTTGAGCATTGAGATAAGAAATTGAAGTTTTACCGATGTCAGGGATATTTTCCCAAGGGATACCAATTATTTTGTCTGCAAGGGATTTGAAATCTACATAAGATGATTTGATTTTTGTATCAAATGAGAAATCATCAGGGTTTAACAAGTTCTTCAAATTTCCACTGAGAAATATTTTATCAGCAGCAGAAAGATACTCTAACTCTTCTATGTTGAAGTCATTTAATCTGCCGTTTGCTTTGATTCTAACATCTTGAATGCCTTTATATTTTATAGGCATTTCGACAAAAACATCGGCAATTTCAGGTTTGAAATTCTCAGTTTCAGCTTCAATCTTAAACACAGCTTTTTCGAGATTTGCATCATCGAATACATTATATTCAGTCATAGAGACATCACAACTGATTGTCTCATTGTCTCTTTCAATCAAAGCATTTGTAGCATAGATTCCTTCAGGTGAAAGTTTCAAATCACCGGAATAATTAGTTATTTTAAGACCGCAGTTTCTCTCTTTAGCACTAAGCCTATCTACCGAAAGCTCGTAATTGTTTGTAAAAAGATTGGCATGGGCACTTACATCAAGATCCAAGTTATCAAAAATCATATCAGAGTAATTGATTTGCTTTCTGTTATCTGTCAGTTGCAAAGAGTCTATGAGTTCGAAGCGTCCCTTTTTTATTCTAATTCTATCTACAAAAATTTTGAGATTCGTATTTTCAGTGCTTGCTAAAGTGTCTTCAGAAGGATAAGCAATATGCTCTACATTCATAGTAGAATCTTTGCTTCGCAATATTTTAATTACCGGGGAATTCAGTTCGATACTTTGGAGAGAAATTGTATTATCAATCATAGGAAATGCACTTAATTTGATAAATGCTTCCGGCACGTAAGCCA
Organism: Kapaibacterium sp. (SeqCode); assembly: GCA_963664875.1. Classification (GTDB taxonomy): domain Bacteria; phylum Bacteroidota; class Ignavibacteria; order Kapaibacteriales; family UBA2268; genus JBFHIJ01. Next base: position 831,855 of record OY761611.1, read on the forward strand.
CTGTATCGCATCCGGCAATTAGAGATGCGTTGGTAAGCTTGATGCCATTAAAGTTAACAAAATCTATGTCTTCTGCGTAGATTTTGCCTTTCAAACTGCTATTGACGGCATCCAGAGCATATTGCAGTAAATACTGTCTGGTAGCCGGAATTTTTAAAACAACCAATATACCTACAATCAAAAGCAAAAGTAGATATATCAGATATTTCAGTATTTTGAGAAATCTTTTCATATAGACAGTTTAAATGGAAACAAGCAAGACTAAAATTAGTCAAAAACTGTACCATTAGTTGAAATAATAGTACGTTTATTCGTTAAATGATACGTTTTATTTTGACGAATGTTGAGTTTGATTTGATTGTCAAATCCTATTAAAGTTTAATCGCTGAGAGATTCGTATAAGTATATATAACTTTCGTATCTATCGTAATCTATTTCTCCATTTTCCACTGCTTCTGCTACAGCACAGTTTGGCTCATGAGTATGCGAACAAGGCTTGTACTTGCAATTAAGCATAAAATCGTCAAATTCGTGGAAATAAAGAGGTAAATTTTGTTTATCGACCCCGGCAAGTGCAAACTCTCTTATGCCCGGAGTATCAATAACAGTCCCACCAAAAGGGAGGTCAAACTCAGCGACAAAACTTGTAGTATGCCTTCCCTTATTACTTTTGTCACTGATTTCGCTTACTACTTGTACCTGTTCACCTAAAAGACTGTTTACCAAAGTAGATTTGCCTGCGCCAGACTGACCGGAAAAGACTGATGTTTTGTCTTTTAAATGTTCTTCAAGAGGTTTGATCCCTTCACCATAAAGAGCAGACATATACAAGATAGTTATGCCTAAATCATGATAAGGCTGCAGAATATCCTGAACATTCATACCCTGTACCAAATCGATTTTATTAACAGCAATGATGGGTTTAATTTTACCAATTTCAGCGGCAACTAAGTACCTGTCAATAAGTCTTCTATTCAAATCCGGAGAAAGCAAAGGTGCCATAATAACAAGATTGTCAATATTAGCTGCAATAACATGTTCGGTGTGCCCCCCATGGATAGCCACTCTGGAGAGCATCGATTTTCTGAGACCTACTTCGACTATAGAGGCACCGGGAAAATCTGAGGCTTCGTCGTAGTTAAGATCAGGTAAAATATGGACATTATCCCCTACTGCAATTATAGTTTGTCTGAGATTAGGAGAAATAATTTTACCTGCCGGCAAACATTCGTACTTCTCACCTGACTGGTCTAAAGCATAAAAAAATCTGCCCTGAGCGGCAATGATTCGTGCTTTAATAGCACCTTCAGGTAATTTGCCTGATTCGCGAATAAGAATTCGTTTTGGAGCAGAGTTTTTCCTGATAGGAGTTTGTTTTGTTTCTTTGTTTTGATTTCTTTTTTTCATTCGTTTTATTACGCTAATATTAGATTCTCTTTAATTTACACAAAGTGTGGAAAATAATTTACACAAATCTGTTTGAAAAGGTAAACAAAATTCGTAAGTTGCCTCTAATTAAAAAATAACACAGGATTCTAGTTGAATTACCGTTGGACATTCAAGAAGCAAGAAGGTAATGAAGAGCATATCCCAAATTTAGCAAGATTATTAAAAATACCCAAAAGTCTTTCTACAGTTTTAGCCTCAAGGGGCATAAAAAATGAGAAAGAAGCTCAGGTATTTTTTGAACCCAAGTTAGAAGACTTGCACGATCCGTTCCTAATGGATGGAATGGATTTGGCTGTAAATAGAGTCTTGCAAGCAATCAACTCGGGTGAAAAAATCTGGATACACGGTGACTACGACGTGGATGGCACTTCAAGTACTTCTATGGTCTGCCAGTTCCTGAAAGAAATAGGCGGAACGGTGGACTATTATATACCCGACAGATTTGATGACGGGTACGGGCTTTCGCGTAAAAGCGTTGATTTAGGACAGGATTTCGGAGCATCTTTGCTGATAACCGTGGACGTCGGCATTACATCATTTGAAGCATTAGAATATGCCAAATCGCTCGGAATGGAAATCCTGATTTGTGATCACCATGAGCCCGGTGATTATCTCCCTGAAGTAACTGCAATTTTAGACCCTATTAAACCCGGTTGTAACTACCCTTTCAAACATTTAGCAGCATGTGGAGTCGCATTTAAGTTTGTTCAAGCAATTGCAAAATTTATTGGTGAACCTGACAGAGCTCTCCAATATTTAGATTTTGTTGCTTTGGCTTCTGCGGCTGACATGGTGCCTTTGATTGGCGAAAACAGAACTTTGGTTTACTACGGATTAGAGCAATTGAATAAACACCCGAGACCAGGCATAAAAGGCTTAGTCTATTGCACAGGGCTACGATTAGGCAATATAACCGCATCCAACATTGTATATGCGATTGCTCCGCTTATCAATGCTGCAGGAAGATTAGGAGATGCACGACGCTCTGTTGAGATGATGTCTCAGCAAGATGAGAATGCTGCTTTCAGAATTGCTCAGCAGCTCGAAGACGAAAACAGAAAAAGAAGATTCTTTGACCAAAAAACTTTTGAAGATACTTTGCCTATCGCCGATAAAATACTTGAAGATCCTGAAAAAAGATCTCTTGTACTTCATGGCGATAATTGGCATGCCGGTGTAATCGGAATTGTTGCTTCAAGATTGGTGGATAAATATCATCTACCAACTGTGTTGCTTACAACTATTGAAGGCACTGCAAAGGGCTCTGCAAGAAGTATCAATGAATTTGACATACATACAGCTTTGAAGCAATGCGAACACTTACTTATTGAATTTGGTGGCCATAAGCACGCTGCAGGACTTTCTATTCCGATAGACAAAATACCTGAATTTAGCATTGAATTTAACAAAATTGCATCTTCGCAAATAACTCGTGAAATGCTAATACCTGAAATAGAAATAGATTCAGAACTAATGCTAAATGAGCTATCCCCTAAGTTTCTCAATATGTTAAGCAAGTTTGCTCCTTATGGTTTTGCAAATTATAAACCTATTTTTTATTCCCATAACGTTAAATCCGTTAACGGAGTAAAAATTGTAGGTACTAATAATGTTAGATTCAGAGCATTTCAAAATAATTTTGTGATTGATGCCATCGGTATCAACCTGGCATCTAAAATTGATATTATTGCCGGCGGAAGACCGTTCGATATGGTTTATAATTTAGAAGCCAACAATTTCAACGGTCAAAAATCTCCGCAGTTAACTGTAAAAGATATAAGACCATCGAAAAATGCAAAATAATCAGATTGCTCATTACTTTTACGATAGATTAAGAGAACTGACTAATATGAGAAACCTTTCTGCTAAAGAAAGGTTTCTTTTCGTATTCTCTATTATCAAAGAAATTTTTGCGAAACTGACCGAAGAAGATTCGAGATACTTCTCTTCCTTTTTTGCTCGTTCTGTATTTATTTTCGACAGACTCAATTTCTCCTCCGAGCTTAGAAAACAAATCGGCAAAGTCCGCTATTTAGCTTCTGAATTACATAAAAACCCAAATCTTTACTGCACAGAAGATAACTATCTTGCTTCCTTGCAGATATGTATAAATACACTGAAACATATTTCAGATATAGAAACGCCGGACTTTCTGACAGAGATTTTCCCGGTAAGTGTCGATCTTGATTATTCTTTTATCAAAAGTAAATCTGAAAACAAAGATTATTATGACTTCAAAGGAGTAGTCATTGATAAAAGCAATACTCCATTCCTATCCGTAACAATTGAAACAGAGAGTGCAGAGCATATTACTCTCAGACTTTCTGAAAGTTGGAAAGAGTTATTCGCTCAAGTTTGGAAAGGTGTCGAGCTTAATATCATGGATTGTGAGTTACGCGATGAAGAAACATCACTCTATGGCTGCACATCACAAACAATCATTGTCCTTTTGCCGGATTATTTGTTCGATGTTACTGATCTTTCCGAGTGCTTCCAGCAGAAAGGAGCCAATATATTACTTTATTTTTTGAAGAAATTTGTGCCGCATCAAACCGGCTTACCACTATTAGTAGGTAATATCATAAATTCGATGTTAGATGAATTGTTATATGATAAAGAAACAGATTTCGACGAACTCCTTGTTAACTCATTGAAATACAAACCACTTCAACTCTTTGCTTTGGCATCAAAGCATCCGGAAGCTATTAATAGAATAAGAACTATATGTGCTAATCATTTCAATGCTTTACAAAAAACAATTGAGCTTCTTGATTTTGACAATTTTTTTGTTGAGCCATCTTTTATGAGCCCTGTCTATGGTTTGCAGGGACGTTTAGATGTGCTTTTGGAATACGACTCAGAGCCAAATAGAAAAAATGTAATCGAATTAAAATCAGGCTCTGCTCCTGCTACAGATATTGCTTTCAAAATTGATGAAAATCGCTCGGTTAGGGCGGGTATATGGCATAATCATTTCGCTCAGATTACTTGCTATAATATGCTTTTAGATTCTACTTATCCCAATCGCAGTGGTAACTCTCAGATACTTTATTCTTCAGCGACAGAGTTCCCTCTGAGAGATGCACCTAATGTACTTCAAAAAAAGCAAGATATAATAAAAAATCGAAACAGAGCTGTAGCTATAGAATATGCTCTGACACAGAAACAATATTCAGTATTCAAATCACTTAATCCAAATGATTTCGGAGACTATCCCCCATATTTATTAGGACAATTAAAATCTTTCGCTTCAATCTATAACGGTTGTGAAGAACATGAAAGAGATTATTTCCATGCTGCTGTTACTTTCATATTGAATGAACTATTCTTCGAGAAAACCGGATCTGAAGATCATAAACAGCGAAAAGGATTTTCAGCATTATGGAAAGATGGTTACGAAGATAAATTGTCAAATATGTCAATAATTAGCAACCTAAATATTGATTTCGATAATTCTGATATGGACAAACTTCATCTTCGCTTTTTAAGAAATGAAGGAAGTACTAACTCTCAACCTTTCCGTAAAGGAGATATGGTAATACTTTATCCTCTAACGGATAGTACCAAACAAAATCCACTTTCAGGTCAGATAATCAAAGGCACTTTGAAAGAAATCAATCACGAATATCTATTAGTTAGTATCCGCAATAAATTATTCAAAACAGACTTTTTTACTCAAAATCCAATTTGGGCATTAGAACATGACCACCTTGATACAAACACTAAAAATTTGTTTAAACAAGTCTATAGCCTTCTTAGCTCTGATAAGCGTAAACGTGATCTGTTTTTCTGCATAGAAAATCCTCAGACTGATAATCTGAATCTTAACTTTGATGAATTAGACAGTAAGCAGAATAAAATCATTTCAGAGGCTGTAGCAGCAAAAGATTATTATTTGATACAAGGTCCACCCGGTACAGGAAAAACCTCTTATATCTTACGATATTTGGTAAAATACATATTTGAAAACACCACAGACAAAATTTTGCTTGTCGCTTATACTAATCGTGCGGTCGATGAGATTGGAAATGCGTTGAAGAAAATCCAACCGGATTTCCCTTTCATCCGATTAGGCAGTAAAGAATCTTCGGTTCATGAGGAACATATTATAGCTAATCTATCAGACAAGATGCGTCTTAGAGATTTGCAGAAAGTAGTTAAAAATACAAGGGTTTATATAAGCACCGTATCTTCTCTTAATTCCAATCCCGAACTATTTGAGATACATAATTTTGATGTTGCAATTATAGATGAGGCAGCCCAAATATTGGAACCTCAGCTATTGGGGATAATTTCTCAGGTCAAAAAGTTTATCATGATTGGAGACGAAAAACAGCTCCCCGCAGTAGTCTCACAAAACAAAGTCACTTTAACAACATCATATAACAGCTTAGTAAATTTAGGCTTTACATCATTTTCTGAATCACTTTTTGAACGTCTTTTAAAAAATTCAATTTGCAAAAATCTCGATGGAGTCTTTGGACTTCTTGACAAACAAGGAAGAATGCATAGTGATATAATGTACTATGCTAATCAACTTATTTACAACAACCAACTAAGCTGTATAGACAGCCTTGAATGGCAACACTCTACTGATAATATTTTTACACAAAATGCTTCAGAATTGAGCAAAATTTTGTCAGAAAAACGGGTTGTTTTTATAAACACTCCTAGAGAAAACCTCAGCAAACGTAATATCACGGAATCAAAACTCGCTGCAAAAATAATTGAAGAAATCTATTTAATAACTCAAGATGATTTTACAGAAAATACTGTAGGTGTGATTTCTCCTTTCAGGATGCAATGTGCAGAGATAACAACATACATTAATAAAGACTTACAACATTTAGTTACCATTGATACAGTTGAAAGATTCCAAGGTTCCGAAAGGGATATAATAATATTGTCTTACGCAATAAATTCCCAAACTCAAATAGATAACGCTGTTGCCGAATCCATGATTTCAGATCAACTTATTGACAGAAAGCTAAATGTGGCAATTACCAGAGCCTCAAAGAATCTAATTATTCTTGGCAATGCATCTGCACTAAGCACCAAGCCCTATTTTGCAAAATTTATTGATTTGATAAAAGAAAAAGGTAAGTATATTGATTATCAGCAGCTCAAATCTTAGTACTTTACTATTATACTGAATTTTATTATATTTAGGTTTGCGGAAAAACCCTTTCAGACAACAAATTTTATATGTTAAATATATTTGAAGTGTAAGCGACATGGCTGGACATAGTAAGTGGGCTAACATAAAGCACAGAAAAGGCAGACAGGATGCCAAAAAAGGAAAAGTATTTACTCGCATCGCGAAAGAAATAACTATCTCAGCTAAAGAAGGTGGTGGCGATCCGGATGCTAACCCTCGTTTAAGATTAGCTATCCAGAATGGTAGATCTCAAAATATGCCTAATGATAATATCATAAGAGCTATCAAAAAAGGTACAGGCGAAATTGAAGGTGTTACTTACGAAGAAATTACTTATGAAGGCTATGCTCCGAGCGGCGTTGCCGTAATCATTGAAACTGTAACTGACAATCGCAACAGAACTGTAGCTGAAATTCGTTCGACTATGAGTAAATTAGGTGGTAATTTAGGCGAATCAGGCTCAGTTGCCTGGAATTTCGAACGTAAGGGTGTTATTACAATCAACACTAACGGCAAAGCTGAAGATGAGCTTTTAGAACTCGTTTTAGAATCCGGTGCAGATGACCTTGAATATGGAGAAGAATCTTGCCGAATTATATCTTCTATGGAAAATTTCTCTACTGCAAATAAATATTTTGGTAGTGCTTCCGGCATAGAAGTTACTGAAGCTAAACTTGAATATATTCCTAAAGATATGGCGAAAGTAACTGATCCTAAAATCGCGGAGAAAGTTATCAAGTTTATTGATACTTTAGAAGACCATGATGATGTTCAAAATCTATTTTCAAATATGGAAATCGACGAGAGTATCATTGATCAGCTCGACTAATTCACATAAAGACTTTATATTCCAACAAGTTCTTAGATATACCTAAGAACTTTTTTTATACATATTTTGATTTTTTTACTTTTCAAAATTAGTTCCTTCAATTAAGACTAGGGCGCTGCAAAAAAAATCAAACAAATAAATTTCTTATCTTACTCTTTCTTTTTTAAATTGCTTTATTGAAATATTTATAATTTGAGTTAGACATGAAAGAAATTAAGATTGCGGTTATAGGAACAGGGCATCTCGGCTCTATACATACAAAACTGTGGAAAAATATCGCAGGTGCGAAGCTTGAAGGCATTTATGATGTAAATCAAGAAAGAGTAAATGAGCTGGCTTCCGAACACGGTTGCACTCCGTTTAAAACTGTAGATGAAGCTATTGATGCAGTAGATGCTGTTACTATTGCGGCTCCTACTTCTTTGCACTATGAAATTGCCTGCAAAGCTATTAGAGCAGGAAAACATTGTTTTATTGAAAAACCTATCACAGCGACTAACGAAGAAGCTACTAATTTGATAGAACTTGCAGAGAAGAATAATGTACTTATTCAGGTTGGTCATGTAGAAAGATTTAATCCGGCACTTGCTGCGATTAAAGATTATAAGGTTACGCCTCTTTTTATGGAAGCTCACAGATTAAGTCAATTTAGACCGAGAGCAATAGACGTTTCCGTTATTCATGATTTGATGATACATGATATAGATATTATGCTTTCTATGGCAAAATCAAAAGTTACAAGCATAGATGCTAACGGCGTTGCAGTACTTACAGATACAACTGATATAGCCAACGCTCGCATAAAATTTGAAAACGGCTGTGTAGCAAACTTAACTGCTTCAAGAATATCAGCAAGTCCTATGCGTAAGATGCGTATTTTCGGCAAAGACGCTTATTTTTCTATTGATTTCGGGAAACCTGATGTTGATGTTTATCGCCTTTTAGAAGACACAGAAACACCTATGGAAGGTTCTCTCGCTACAATGCTTGGAACTATCGAAGCAGGACTGAAAAATAAAAATATTGTTTTTGAAAAACCTGAAGTGCCGCAATTGAATGCTATTGCTGAAGAGCAAAAAGCCTTTGTTGAAGCCATCAGCCAAGGCAAGCCTATAGCAGTAAATGCAAGAGACGCTGCCGAAGCTCTAAGAATAGCAGAAGCTATTGCTAAAATGGTATAGTCATTAGTTAAGAAAAAACTCCCTTTTCCGTAAGGGAGTTTTATTCTTCTAATAGTAGTGCATCAATATCTGTTTGCCGTCTGATTTGCATTTTGCTGCAATGAGAGGTATAATTTTTGCTCGAGTCAGAAGACCTTTCTGCTTGAACTTAATATCTTTTGTAGCAGGATTTTGAGAAGTACCAATCATAAAGCGAATTTTATCAGCAAATTGTAAAGCATCTAATAGCTTTACAGCTGAATTGTTATCGTCCATCAGCACTCTGTCTTCGTCCCAAATATTATAGACCTGATTCAAAGTAATAGCCCCCTCCGTTACTAAGTCGATACCCTCGATTTTACTAATGGGTGGAGTAAGCTCATCATGCAAATCACCTTCGAGTTCAATAGATTTTCCTGTTACCTGAGATACAATTTTTGCAGTCGAAGCTCCACATACAATCTTGGTACCGTCAAAAGCGAGAAATTTTTCTATAACTTCTCTATCCAAACTTTTATTCGAAGGCGGCCCTGATAAAATATTTACTGTAGTTCCTTCTCGTCCCCAAGCAATGAGGGCAGTGGTGTCGTCGTCGTAGTTGCCTTTACATAGTTCATGTGCTTTCTGATTGATAGCAGAAGGCAATTCCATGTAGTGCATTCTTTCATTGAGTCGTTCATTGATAAATCGATTTAAACCGGCAGACTCCCACCCCATACGAAGACCTCTTCCGAGACCTGCCTGAGTGATACCGTCACTGACAATTACTAAGGCTTCCCGGGGCTTCATAAAACAATTGGACTCCCCAATTATGGCATTTTCAACGGTATAAGTCCTTTGAGGCAGCACATTTGAGTATGAGGGTGTCATAAAAATTGGTGCAGGCATATCGTAGGTCAACACAGTTGTTCCGCCGTCTTTCATTATGCGTGCAACAGTAAAAACTGCATAAGGCAGCCCGTTTTTTGCAGCATGATTCATAGTTTTAACCAAGCTGGTGAAAGCTCTACGCAGTGAAAACTCAGTCGCCATAAGCTCTTTTAGTCTTGCTACACACATAGTAGCAGCAATATTGGCTTTGATGCCGTGCCCTAAGCCATCGCTGACTATAATATATGTATTTTCGTTTCGCCTTTCCCAATGCATCACATCGCCACATGGTTTGTTTGGATGTTTAGAATTTTGGATAGCTTCTATTTCGATATGTAAGTATCCCATAGCCACTTATCATCTTTTTTGTTTTCAACTTTTTCTTCATCTTCTGTGAGTTTCATGAGGTTTTCTACAAGTTCTTCGCCTCTTGCAGTACTTTCTCCCAGTAACTTAGCAATGTTTTGTGCCATTGTTACCTGATGGTCAAACAATTCCTGAGCCTGCATGATAGTTTTGCGTTTCATGGAACTCAATTTTACTTTATCAGCCAGACTGTTGGTAATATTTACAAAGATACCAACATATTGCTTTTCTTCTTTCAATTTATAGATAATCTGGTGGCAAGTGATACCATATCTTTCGTGTTTTACTGTTAGCTCCATTTTGTCAGTATCCCCTGAAGCTACTTTTTGGAAAGGCTCCGGATCCATAAGGTATGAAATGTGTTTACCATTTACAGAATGAGTTGCCTGGAAAAACTTTCTGAATGCATTATTGGTATGGATAATATTCAATCGCAAATCAAGTATCACAATACCGTTTGGTGATGTTTCAATAATCCTATCTGTCCTTTGTTCAGCAATTTTTCTGACATAAGGAAGACACATATTGAGTTCTGCCATGCCCATTAGCACAGCAATTGCTTTTTCACGGCAAGTGTCATAGCCGCAGGATCCACAATTCAGATGATCTTCTTCTTTAGTTTTTCCCGTTTTTTCGAGAACTGAATTTATTTCATCTTCACTAAAGTTTGGTACGCAAACAGGTCTTTCTTCTGTGTAAGAAGAACAAAGCTGAAGGCTATCGTACAAATCTTCCGCATTAGTTACAGAATCATAAGTAATTCTGTTCTTTGCGTAATTTAGAATTCTTCTTTTCCTCTCAAAGATGTTTTCTTTCAATTCCACACCGGGACCATTGATGCACCCCTGAGAACAAAAAAGAGGCTCTATAACTAAAGTACCTGCAGTTTGCTTTGCCAATGCCAGCGACTCTTCTATTTCATCAAATCCTGATACAGAAAATATATCTGCAGAGAGTAAATCTGTATCCATTTCACCTGTGCGACTGCTACCTCCCATCAATGGAAAAAGCCTCGAATCACCAAGAGGCAGCTCGTCAAACTCACTTTCTTCGAATGTTTTTAAATCTATTTTTTCCTCAGCAAACCAATCATTCAACTCATCGAAAGTAAGTACAACATCTATAAGGTTATCGTATTCATTTCTTTGAGCTTCAGCCTTTTTGGCAACACATGGACCTACAAAAACTATTTTGACATCATCTCCAAGTTTTGCTTTTAGGTGTTTAGCATGAGCAGCCATAGGAGAAATCACAGGAACAATATTATCAACCAAATTTGGCTGGTATTTTTCAATATAAGACACAACAGCAGGACATGCCGAGCCTATATGAGCTTTGCCTTTGTTTGATTCTATATATTCTTTAGTTTTTTTTGCGACATAATATGCACCCACTGCTGTCTCAGAAATATGGAAAAATCTCATTGAACGCAATGCAGCAACTAATCTTTTTCTTTGCCATGTTTGATAGAAAGCGGCGTAAGAAGGAGCAATGGAAATAGCTACTTTGTTGTAATCTGACAGAAATTTTTTGACTTTATCGGCATCTTTCCGATAAGTTTTAGCTTTCTGAGGGCACTCTCTGATGCAAGTCCCACAGGATATGCACATATCATTATCAACATAAGCCTGCCCGTCGTACATTCTTATTGCTTTTACAGGGCAATGCCTTATACATCTGTAACAATCATGGCATTTGGCTTCGTTGGTGAAGACAATCTGCCCCTGGACGCGTGGTACAAACTCCATTTCGTAGCCTTAGTATGTATATTGTATAATCAAACAATGTAATGTAAACAGAAGGTAGTAAACAAGCAAGGTATTTGGAGTTAACTCTTTTAAAGTTAGGTTGGATTTTATATATGAAATTTTGATAAAAAACAAGAGGCTACCTGAAACAAGCAACCTCTTTTGTTTATATATATATGAGGAGAAGAAATTACAATTTGACAACTGTACGGAAATACATCATTGCACCAAGATCTTCACGATATTTCACTTCTGTTCCTTCAGTATAGGCATAAATGTCTTTCATGTATTCGCCTTGCATAAAGAAACCACTTCCCCATTCGAAGAATACACCTTTTGTTACATTGTATTTGATATTCAAGTCGATTTCCTGACCATAATCAGATTTATCGCTTACTGTTTTAGCATTAGTTGTAAACATGTGAGCGGCAACTGTAAATACCCAATCAGATTTAGCTCCACCGTAAGCCAGTGCTAAATAGAAATCATTAACTCCGGCATTTTTATAAGGTGCCATAGATACGAAATAATCCATGTTACCCATAAATTTGTGTTTAGCCGCTAATTTGTTGCTGTAAGTATTGTATTTTTCTGTTTCGTCATAAGCAGTACCGGAAAGCATATCTAAACCTACGGACAGCTTAAGAGGATTGAAGTTATAAGATACGTCAACTGCAGCTGTATAAGCAGCAATGTCTTTACCACCGTTATCCCCAAACTGGTAAGCACCTTCGATTGTAGTACCTAAATCACCATACTTGCCAAAATAACTCATAGCTAAAGTAAATCTTTCTAAGGCATCTTGAGTTTCACCATCAACTACTATGTCTTTTGCATCATTTTCCGCAAAAATTGTAAAATCGAGGTCTGACTTATCAGTAAGATTGATACGTGAATAGATACCTGTAATGCAAAGTGCGTCAAAATCTGAGGCTTCATCAACCGGCCAATTACTTGGAACAGCTGCTACTTGCTGACCTGTGATTGCACCGATTTTTCTTTCATTCAATCGGAATAAATCGATCATCCATTTTTCTTGTTTTAAACCAAACCTAACACCGTCAAATGATCTTTCAGTATAGCTCCAAAATGAGTTGGAAATAAACCTACCGGTGCCATAATTCATTTGAAAACGACCAACCTGAGCACTTAGAGGTACGTTAAAAATATTATCAAATTTGACATACCCTTGTATCATCTCCAAGCTGCTGTTATCGCTTGTCAAGCTTGGCTCCTGTCCCCAAATGCGCGAATCCTGCATTTCCATATTAAAGCCCACATACTTATTCAGCCATTTTTCAACACCTACTCGTGTTTTCATGCTTGAATATGTCTGCATATAAGTAGAGTTGTCAAAATCACGACCATCTACATAAGGAATAATTTGTGACATACCGGAAATTTTCCATCCATCGTACAAATCAGTTTTGATTTCCTTTTGAGAATAAGCAGGAATAGATAACGCCACTAATAAAATCATAGCAAGTAGCTTTTTCATATTGTTTTACCCATAATTATACAATACTTCGTAAATACATTTCTACGCAGCAATATTATATTTATTGTTACTTTTAAATTCAAATAAACATATTCATATTAAAGATTATATGCTTTAATTATTGTATAGGTATTTAGGCAAGGCATAAAAAAAGACTGCCCCAAGGCAGCCTCAATTTATTTCTTATTCTGATTTCTTATTTGTTATTGCAAACAGCTATTTTACATTTAGACTAATGCAGTTGTCCTGATAGCCATCAACAGGCAAGGAAAGAGCACTCAATGTTACTTTTTGAGATGGGAATACATTTTTAAGCAATCCTATCCCTTCTGCATAATAGAAGTTACCAACTAAATCAAAACTTACAGGAATTGCAGTAGGAATGCCTTCAATCGTAGCATTACCGGATACATTGTATTTAATTTCTATTCTTCTTACGTTGTAGTCTTTATCACTTACTGTCAAAGTAGATTCCTCTTTCAAAGTACCTGTTATTTTCAAAGTGCCTGTGAGCACAGCTTTGACAGCCTCATAATTGATAGGCAAATTAGTCAAATTAAGAGAATATATCTCCCAAGAATTTTGAGTCAAATCTGCAATTGTTACCCATGACTGAGGTACAGGCAATTCAAATGGTAGAGACACCGGCAAAATATCAGAAACAAGACTTTCTAATTTTTTACCGTTTGGAATAAAATGTTTATCTCTATTGTAACCGTCGCCGTCGAATTTGTAAATATAAGCATCTCTTGCTTGTATTGTTTCTTTACCTGTTATAGTTACAGAATATTCTATGCGAGAGCTTTGGTCGATTTCGCCTGTAGATTCAGGTATATCAAAGGATTCGTATGTCCAAGTATCACCGACAGTTGCTGTGAAGAAATTTTCACCGACTGTAGGTGGATTAATCGGATTAGAATCATCATCATCGCTACAAGAGTTGATAAACACCATACCTGCAAAAAGCAAGATGATAGCAGCTAATTTAGTTTTTAGCATAAATTCTCCTATTTTATATTATATCTTAAAAGTTTTCTTACCATTCCCGGCATTTGCTGTGAGCCTAACATAGGAATTTCGATTTCAAAAGGATTTTGCTTTTGTTGTACCATACCAATTCCTTTTGCAAAGGAAACTTCCTGATTCAAGTCAATGCTAAATGACATGCCCAACAACTTTAATTTTACATCTACCGACATGTCAATAGAATAGTTTTGGCAAAGTATATTCTGTCCGGCAACTTCGATCATTGAGTCATCTAACCTTGCTCCGTCAGCTTCTATCTGAACTTCAACTTCGAACTGTTGGCCTCCCATATCAATGGTACGGGTTTCTTTATCAGTCTTGATTATTTTCCAATCCGCGTCAGCAGAATCCACAACCTGCAACCATTGCTCCTCGAAAAGCTCATCAGTTGGAAATCCATCCATACTAACTGAAGCAAGATAGTTACTAAAAGTAAAAATTTTAGAGCCATCTACACTATAATACACTTCATTGGTCTCATTGGTTGCAGCGTTCACAGAAATAAATATTTTACCTGTTTTATCTAATTTTGTTATAGTACCTTTCACGTATGTAGAATCAGTTTCTTCCTCGGTTGAGCCTTCAATTTCATAGACAGTATTATATATCCAATAGCTACCTTCTGTCATTGGGAACAAATCACTTGATTTGACTGAAGGATTTGGCGAAACCGGCGAGTCTTTATCATCAGAACAGGCAAATGCAATAAATGCCATGAACAGAAGCAATAGATATTTTTTCATTATATTATTCCTAAGAGTAAATTTATACACATTATAAAGTCAATTTAAGATATTTTTAGCTAATAAAAAAGGCTAACCTTTGTCAAGGTTAGCCTTCAGTTTATATTCTAATTTGATAAGCTCTATTTTGTAAGTAGCATTCTCATCGTTGCTGAATATTCTCCTGCTGTAAGCTTGTAAATATAGGTACCTTGTGGTTCTGAGCTCAAATCCACAGAAGGGGCGTATTCATTTGCATTCATTTCATTCTCAATAACTGTTCTAATAAGTGCACCCTTCAGATCATATACTTTGAGACTAACAAAAGCTTTCTTATGAAGTCTAAATTTAATCTGCGTTTGAGATGATAAAGGATTAGGATAGTTTTGATACAAACTAAACATTTGGTTTTCGCGTTCGATTACACTATTGGGATCACGGGTAAATCCAAGCTTTTTCATTTCATCAGCAGTTAAAGGTTCTGCATAGAACAAATGTGCATTATTTATTTGATTGCCAAGATAAGACCATTTAGTCATATCAGTAGCAGCAGTCGGGTCACCATCGTAGTCAACAAAATCAAACTTTAATGTTTTGTCCCAATCCAATGGAAGAGGAATGACACCTTTCATATTATCTAATTTGTGAGTTTCTTCATTATAGGTCAACATCTGAATAACACCGGTATCGTTGTATGATTTTATAGCAACATTGGTACCACCCATATTGTAATGACAATCGCTACAGGATTTTCCGTCTTCAACAATCAAATGACCTGTCAGAGGTGCTATTATTACATTTGTTTTTCCATTATAAACATGAGTCATAAATGAGCCTGAAGTGTATTTACCTCTGCGTTTCACTAACATTTGAAAATCTTTAGTTTGTGTGTTTGCTCTTTTTATGTGTCCATCTATAACAGATTCCATGTGACAATTTTGACACTGTACAACAGCTTTGACATGGCAAGCCTGGCATTCAAATTTTCCTGATTTTGCATGCATATTGTGTGCAGAATTCGAAGGTAAGTTTTCCTCTTTATGGCAATTAGTACATTTGGCTTTAATTGCACCCTCCGCCAACATTGAAGCATGCTGAACACCATCATCACCATGCAATTCTGAAGGTAGGTGACAACTCCAACATTTCATGCCGTGCTCAGAATGTGGATTCTCATGATCAGGATACATATTTGTCTCAGCCGTTTTTCGACTGTGGCATGTAAGGCAAGTAGATTCAGAAATTGAATAGTTGTCAGCTGTATTATGACAATCTCTACAAGAAGGTTTATACGTGGCATTATCAACAACCTCACCGTCAGGATATTGGGTTGCATGGCAATTCTTGCAAGGCAACTTATCAATTTCTATTCCAATAAGAAGCTCCATCCCACCATTTTCTTTTTTATAAGCAGTGGCTTTGCCCTCTCTTGTGCTGTGAAGACTAGTGCTAAAATTTGCCTGTGACCAAATAATAATCGGCATGGAAATAATAGCAAGCATAATGAGTAAAAATCGCCATTTCATAACAAGCTCCTATTTTGAAAGATATTTCAATACTAAAATACTTGTTAGCAATATAAATGAAATTGGAATGTTTGTCAATTATTATTATTATGTAACCATTGTGTTGGAACTATAAATTAACTTTGTCGATTTTTTGCATTTTCCCGTAGAAAATATCTTCTCCTTTTAATGATAATTTCCGTGCTATGTGTGAGTTTTTTATCCCAAAACGCACTAAATCATGTACAATTGACTTTGGATGAGAAAAAGGACAGACTTTCATGCAAAGTCCGCAATCAGTTCCTATATGACGCCAGTATAACAAGCATTTTTCTGGGTTCATCTGCCATTTTTCTACTCCTCTGATTATGGATTTATCATTTGACGGAATAGCTCCAGAAGGACAATTATTGGCGCATTTTTTACATAATTCGCAAAACTCCTGCACACCAAACTTAATTGGTTCACTCTGTAATAATGGCAATTCAGTAGTTACAACTCCAAGTCTAATGCGTGCCCCATATTGAGGTGAAATAAGATATCCCAATCTTCCAAGTTCACCCAAACCGGCATCGTGAGCAATTGCCGGCAAAATTACTTCATAGTTAGAGCCCGGTATATGTGCTTTTGCATCATATCCCATATTTTTGATAAATAGTTCTAATGCCATAGATATTTTCTGAGTATCCATATACTTTAGAGCGGTTTCTTCGGTTATGCAAATATTGGGAGCTTCATCTACTTTGAAATAATCCATTTCTACAGAATAAACCAAAGCATAATTATGGGTTAGATTTATCTCTTCTCCCCAAATTCCTGGTCCTCTGCCTCTGTGAGAATATACCCATCTATGATTGATTAATGTTGTACCTACTTCTGCTGCCCCAAGATGAATTGCTTTCTCTTTAAGGATTGATGTGAACTCTTCTATAGTTTTATCAATTTTCTTACTATTTGTTGTTTGTGTTTGTAAGTAGCAGTTATTGTGCTGTATTTGAAAGAGCGAAGCAATATATTTCGATTTAACCTCATCGTAATACTTAGTACCTTCCGACAATAACTCTGGTTTACGGCGAATTTTTTCGTCTATATTTAGGTTTTGCGGACGTAATTTGTAATATTCAACATGCTTAGAAGTACCATTTGCATACTCTTCTCTTGAAAACATACCGTCACGCTCATCAAATCTCTCATTTGATTCAAGAATTTTTAAGAAACTAGTGTTGCCTAATGGAATAAAATATAAAATTATAACACACAAAACTGCAACAGCTATATAGAAGACAAGGATTTGACTTAGTAAAAAACTAAAGGGAACAAAAAGCGCAACAAGAATCGCTATTGTCGTAGCAATTTTGAAAGCTCTTACTTTTTTCTCTTTGTTTGCCTTAAATGCAAAAGTAAACAACACAGTACTTAAAGTGCTGAAAAACGCGCAGTTTAAGAGTCCTAAAACA
Source organism: Kapaibacterium sp. (SeqCode) (assembly GCA_963664875.1). GTDB lineage: Bacteria > Bacteroidota > Ignavibacteria > Kapaibacteriales > UBA2268 > JBFHIJ01. The sequence continues at coordinate 849,643 of OY761611.1, forward strand.
GAAATCAAATCACTCTCCAATATCTTCATTCCAAAGTTCCGGTTTTTCTATCATAAACTTTTTCATTAGCTCTTTACTTTCTGTATCATCAAGGACTTCTATTTCAACACCACGTGATTTTAGAAGTTCTTCTTCTCCCATGAAACTAACATTTTCGCCTATTATTACTTTAGGAATCCCATAAAGCAAAACTGCACCCGAACACATTGGGCATGGTGACAGAGTTGTATATAATACAGATTCTCTATAAACTTTAGCAGGCAACCTTCCTGCATTTTCTAATGCATCCATCTCACCATGAAGTATAGCACTGCCATTTTGTACACGTCGATTATGTCCGCGCCCAATAATTTCACCGTTATAAACAAGCACTGAACCGATAGGAATGCCTCCTTCTTCATAGCCTTTTTTTGCCTCTTCTAAAGCTGCCTGATAGAACTTATCCATAATTGCCACCAAATAATAAAAAACTATCTGAATAATTGAAAATATACGAGTATTCAGATAGTTTACAAAATCTTATTTATATCTTATTTTTTTAGATGGCTGTACTTACCCCAAGGGAGAAAGTTCTTGGGCGAACCGGTCCATATATATATCCGGAATCTCTATGCGCTCCCAAATCAAAGTCGTCCTGGAAGCTATTAAACATATTGTAAACGGAAAATGTTAGTTTAATCTCCGGCTCAATATCAATAAGCGTATAGGTAACTTTACTGTTAAATTCTACAAAACTTGGAGTTTCTACTAATTCATCTTCGGTAATTGCACCTTCAAATTCTGCACCTGCATAATGAGGTGTGAACATAGAGCCGGTAAACACTGCTGTTAAATCTAATTGCAATCTTTAATGCAGGGTCATAAATGCAGTCATGTAGCCGTACAAATCAGGAGTTCTTAGCATATTGTCAGTAGTTTTTGGTGCTATACCTTCGCTTGGAGTCCCTTCAGACCATCTCACAGGAGTGTCGTACTTGCTTGTTTGGTAAGTCAGTGCCGCCTGAAATTGGTAATCTCTCGAAAGTGAGACTTGTGCCTCGAATGTTAGTCCATTGACGTTTGCACCATCTCCGTTTGTTTTCAAAAAAACAGTATTTCCGGATCCGTCTTCGCCGATTTCTTCATTTACAAAAACATCTACTAAATTAATATTAAAGTATTCTACTGAAAAAGAGACAGGCATACCAAATATTTCGTCACCATAATCTACAGAACCAGAGTATCCCCATGATCTTTCTTCTTTCAGATTTTCATCTAATTTGATAATCTGTCTCACACCACCTCTAAGCTCTGCATGTAAATCATTGTCGTATGCCTGAGGAGCTCTGTAACCAGAAGTAAAACTTCCTCTAAGAGAGATTTTGTCATTTAGTTTGAACATAGAGGTAACTCTCGGAGTGAGAATAACATTATCAACAAAGTTGTGCTTATCGGCTCTTAAACCAAAAAGCAAACTCAAATCTTCAGTAAAAAGCCAATCATTTTGGAAATAAAGTCCTAAGAGTCGGGTAGTTTGATTAAGACTAGCATTATAGCCTGTCGCTACATTTTCCACATCTTCATATTGAAAATCAACACCAGCTGAGAAAAAAGAACTACCGAACATGAACTCATCAAATGTATGTGTATATTGAGTACCTCCCACAGCTACAAGATTATTTGTATAACCATAACCATTAGGATCTTTTTGTACACCGGTGTAGTTATCTCTATCTGTATGATTGAGAGAAGTAAATAGAGAGATTTGGTCTTTTCCGCCATTAAAAAAATGATTAAGAGTTAGATTACCCCCACTGACCTGATGCGTCAAATCTTCAGCCATAAGTGCAAGATGTGGCGGCAAATCTATATTATCACCACCTCTTCTGTATTCGTTGAGACTATGGAGAGAGAGTGAGATCTTTGTAAAAGCATCAAAATTGTAGTATGCTTTTAGTCCTAAAGAATTTTCACGAATGTATGATGCTTCGGAAAAACCGTCACCATTTGCATCCCAAGCATCCCGTTCTCTGAAATTACCAAAAAGATAAACACCTGATTTATAATTATCACTAATCATTGAGCTGTTTAACTGCAAGGTTTTGTCGGCAGAAGTTTCGTCTATTACACTATGCACATATTTTCCGGAAAATTGGTTTTTATTAGGCTCTTTAGTAATAATATTAACTACACCACCTATTGCATTTCCTCCATATAATGCTGAACCGCCACCTCTTACAACTTCTACCCTTTCAACCATATTTGCCGGGATTTGATCTAAACCATATAATCCGTTTAATGCACTAAAAATGGGTCGGCTGTCAATTAGTATCTGTGTATATTGGCCATCTAAGCCATTCAGTCTGACTTGAGAAAAACCACAATTCTGGCAGTTTGCTTCTACTCTTAGTCCGGGCTGGAATCTAATGCCATCTTTCAAAGATGCGGACTCGGTAGCTTCAAACACCTGAGAAGCTACAAACGACATTTTGATTGGCACATCTTCGTACAGTTTTTCTGATTTAGTAGCAGTAACTACCACAGTGCCTGATTTTGAGGCTTTTTCCTTTAGAGAAAGGTTAATGTCAAATTTGTCGCCGTCTTCATGTTCAATCTTAACTGTGTAATAAAATGTTTCAAAGCCAACGGCTGTTATTCTTATCTTGTGTTCTCCGTCAGGCACATGTTTAAGTACAAATTCACCGTTTTTATTGGCAACAGCACCAATCATTGTGTTTTCAATCCTTACAGTCGCTCCCGGAATACCTTTTCCATCACTATCGCTTACTTTGCCCCTAAGTATCCTGTCGTGAGCATATAAATGGTTTGTAATAACTACTAAGAATAAAAGAATAAAGACTATCGAATTACGCATTTTGTGAAACCTTATCATTAGTTGTAACTGAATTATTATGTACTGTCGCGATTCGCGAAACATACATATATTAGTTACGACTATATTTGATTTTAGTTACACATAATACAGAGGATTTAATATCTAGAGTTTAACTTTTATAAAAATAAATGGGAAGCAGATATAAAGCTACTCAGAAACACTTTTTTTACCATTGCTCTCTACCCTAATTCAAATCATGTCTCTAACATGACTACTAAATCGAAATAGATTACAAATGAATTTTAGATATTTTGCATATAGTATTTTATATTATATTACATTATTATATTCTTTACAAGCAATATATGCTTGATTTTCAGCGTTTTTTTGTATTGTTTTGTATAGTTGTTAGTTTATCAAGTTATATGTTTAAGGAGTATATAACATGGCTTTATCACAAGTATCAGTATGTTGCGAAATGAAACAAGGTTTTCGCACTGAAGTTACAGCATCTCATAATTTCATTATAGATCAGCCTAAGACTTTAGGCGGCACTGACGAAGGAGCAAATCCTTTAGAAGTGTTTTTAAGCTCGCTGGGTGGTTGTGTCTGTGCTATTGGCAGAATCATAGCAATGCAAAGAAAAATGGACGTTAGAGCAATCACTTGCAAAGTGGAAGGCGATATTGACAAAAGTGTGCTAATGGGCAAAAGCAAAGATGGTCGTGCAGGTTTTACAGAAATCAGAACTTATGTAAATATCGATGCAGATATGACATTGGAAGAGAAACAATCATACCTCGAAGAAATCGAATCGCGTTGCCCGATTGCTGATAATATTTTGCACCTATCTACAATCAAACCTATAGTTGTTAATGCTGAGGAATTAGCAGTAAACAACTAAACTATGATCTCCGATATATTGTAGAAGAAACAGAAACACTCGCTTTAATCAAGCGGGTGTTTTTTTTAGATGCCTCACAAAAAGATTATATTGCTGAACAGTATTTTTTTACTATATTGCTACGGAGTATTTATAATACTATTCTTAGACATACTTCTCTTTTGATATATATATTACAGATATTATATAATATTCTAAGAATTATTCGGGAAAGTAGCTTTTTCTTTAGCTGCATATAGTTCTTAAAGAGCTTACATATATATTTGTTATAGGGATTTTACAACAGGAGCATTTTATGAAACTAAAACTTTTTGTGTCTGCATCTTTATTATTAGCAGGCATCATTGGGCTTTTTACTATTATTCAAAGTAAAGAAGCCACAAAAGAAAAGCACAATCATGCTGAGTACTTTGAAACAGCTTTTGCAACTCCTCAGGACGTAACGAGAGCTTGCATTGAGTGCCATGAAGAAGAAGCTACAAATTTTCTTCATACACGCCATTGGAATTGGCTTGGTGATGAGTTTGAAAAAGAAGGTCACGGCAAAGTAAGACTTGGGAAAAAAAATATTATCAATAACTTTTGCATCGCTGTTTCCTCAAATGAACCAAGATGCACCAGCTGCCATCCGGGATACGGTTGGAAAGATAATACTTTTGATTTTACAAATAAAGAAAATATAGACTGTCTTGTTTGCCACGATCAGACGGGCACTTACAAGAAAGTACCAACTGAAGCCGGCATGCCGGATCCGAAGGTTGATTTATTAGCAGTTGCAAAATCTGTTGGAAAATCTTCTGTAAATACATGCGGAAGCTGTCACTTTAACGGTGGCGGAGGTGCCTCAGTAAAACATGGAGATTTAGATCCTTCATTGCTCCAAAAAGACAAAAATATTGATGTCCACATGGGCGGTCAAGGTATGAGTTGCTCAGATTGCCACACTGCTTCTGATCACAAAATAAGTGGTGCAAGCCATGCTTCTATGACAGAAGGTAAAAACCACATTTCCTGCCAAAACTGCCATGAAGGTGCAAAAATTCATAAAAATGAAAAAATCAACACCCACATGGAATCTTTAGCTTGTGAAACGTGTCACATCCCTGCTATTGGTAGAAACAATGCTACAAAAACATGGTGGGACTGGTCAACTGCAGGTACAAGAGAAGATGAAAAAGGACCTGACGGACATGATGTTTATGCTAAGAAAAAAGGCGATTTCAAATGGGAAAGCAACGTAATCCCTACTTACAAATGGACAAACGGCAAAGTTGACTATTACCTTGCAGGCGATAAAGTTGATGACACAAAAGTGCTCGAATTAAACATTTTAAAAGGCGATATTTCTGATCCAAACTCAAAAATTGCTCCTTTCAAAGTAATGCGAGGAAAGCAACCTTACGACCCTGTAAATAAATATCTGATTATTCCGAAGTTGTTTGGCAAAGACGGCTATTGGAAAACTTTTGATTGGGTGAAAGCATCTGAAATAGGTATGAAAAGCGTAGGGCTCGAATTTTCCGGCAAAGTAGATTTTATCGAAACTGCCATGTATTGGTCTCAAAACCATGGTGTTACTCCAAAAGAAAAAGCACTCAAATGTACAGATTGTCACGGTACTAAAGCTACAAGAATTGACTGGGCATCGCTTGGTTATGCCGCTGATCCTATGAAAAAAGGTGGCAGAAAGAAAAACAATCTTGTAAAATAATACTTTTTTTGTATCGGTTGTTTTTATATAGTTGCTGACATCTAAAATACTAAAGAAAAAACAGGACATTGATTTTGTGGATTATTCAATCCCGAACAATGTCCTGTTTTTTTTATATTCAACAAAGTACTAACAAACTATTGTAGTTTTGACTATAAATTCTCTTTCAAGATTTTAGAGAGATTTTTATCTAATTCCTTGTCGTAGCCTGAATGTTGGTACAATAATTTGCCGTCTTTTCCAATAACATACAATGTCGGATAGCCCTGCACATTTAGTAGTTGAGCAACTTTATCTCCATCAACAAGAGTAGGGTATGATACTTTTTTCTCTTTCAAAAATTCTTTTGGATTAGCTCCTTCAGGTTCTCTGCAGCTTATTCCGTAGATGTGTATTTTATCTCCGAACTCTTGATATACTTCTTCAATTTTCGGCATGGCTACAACACACCATATACACCAAGTACCCCAAAAATCGAGAATTACCGGCTTTCCTCTTAAGCTAGAAAGAGAGATTTCTTTTCCGTCTGCATCTTTTAGAGTCCAATCAGGCACTAAATCACCTTCTTTCATTTCGACCGGAGTGATAGTTTCGGCAGCCTTTTCCATTTCTTTTTGATTTTGAGCAGTTACATATTCTTCGTAGGTCATATAACCTGCTGGAACTTGCAAATCAAATTCTTTGTCTTCTATATCATTAACTACTTCAACTTTATTGATGAGCATATTGTCAACCTGGATGAGGTGATCTCCATTTTTTACAACGGATAGTATAGCCGTAGGGAAACCTGATTTTTTAGAAATTAACTGGTTTGAGTAAAAATCTAAACCAAGTCTTTCGTCGAAAGATTTATTAGAAATATGGTAAGAATCTTCCGAATTAACAACAGTATCTGCTTCCCAAACAAAATCTTTGAACTGCGAGCTTGAATCTATTCCCTGTGCATATTCTTCATATTTTAGAAACGGCAAGAAGTTTTCTATTACTCTTGCTTTGCGTTGTAAGTCCTGAGCAAATTCCTGAGGATTTTCAGTACTGAAGAACCATTTGTCTTTGTTATTTATAACGGTAAGACGTTTGCCATTAAAAGCCACCTGATTATCGCCGTTGACTGAGTAGAATTTGAAGTCTTTGCCGTTTTCTGCAAATTCAGCTATTAGGGATTCTTTCTCGTTTTTGAGAGTAGCTTCAGAAAATCCGGTTTGATAACTGAGGTCAGCTCTGAAAGCCTGCACTGTTGTGCGTTTTTTGAATGATTCTTTGAATAAATCTTTTATGTCTTTCGGGCGTTGCTCCGAGCAAGCCAATAAAGCGCAGCACATAAGAATAGAAGCCGCAATTTTTTTCATTTTGAACTCGATATAAATAGATAAACAGTTATTTATTTTTGTTTGTTTTTGTTTGTTTTTCTCTCTTTTCAATTTCTTTCAGATATTCCTTTGTCTTCTCTTTGTTTCCGGCAAAATCATAAACAGCGGCAATATTTCTGAGAGTTTTTAATGCCATATCTGAGTTAGGCCCGTCATTTTTTTCAAAAATATCGAGAGCTTTTTCTAAATATGTCAGTGCATAGTCGTATTTATAAGTATTAGCCAGAATTGTAGCAAGGTTATTCATCAGATATGCAATTTCATTATGATTGTTGCCGAGATATTTCTGTTTAGTTTCAAGTACTTTCAGATAAATCCTTTCTGCTGAAGCCAAATCTCCCTTTTCTTGATAAACAGCCGCGAGATTGTTAAATACAGTTGCAATTTTTATCTCGTTTGTGTCGCTTAGTTGCTGCAACTTTTCGGCAGCTTTGATGAAATATTCCTCCGCTTTCTCGAAATTTTGCTTTTGTCGATAAAAATCACCCAAATTGTTATAAAGAATGGCTATTGGTTCGTATTTTTCACCTTTGTTTTCTTTATAGATTTTGGCTACAGAAAGCATTACACTTTCAAATTTTTGGAGACTATCCATTTTTGCATATATACCTGCAACCTGATGCAAATCATCGACACTCGCCATTGAGTATTGGCCGTAGTTTTTGACTTTGATATCTATATTCTTTTCGATCAGAGCTTTTGCTGCCTCGAGGGAATCCTGTTGCAAATAAATATTTGCGAGGTATCCTATCGGGGTTATTAAAGATTGGTGCTCACCTCCATAATTCATACCGCGGACTCTAACACAATAGAACAGCAGCATCTTTGCCTTTTCTTCATTTCCGAGCTCCATATTGAGCATAGCATAGTTAAAATAAGTATCTGAAATGGACATATCAGATTCTCCGAGCAAAGACTTTTTCAAATCAATTGATTTTTTAAAAAGCTTTTCTGCATCTTTATATTTTCCCAAACCGGTTTTTGTTTTTGCAAGGTTATCGATTGCAACTGCAGTCTCTTTTGTTGAATCTTTTTTGTTGTACTCAAATATTTTCAAAGCTGTTTCGAAATGCTGCTCAGCATCTTTTAGCTCCTGCAAATTCAGAAATGCAACACCAGCCATATTATGAGAGCTTCCCGCTCTGAGACTCATCAAACCGTATTCGTTTTCAGCAAATTTTGCTGCTTTTATAGCATTCTCTGACGCAGTAACATAATCCTGCTTTCTGAGAGATTCTAAAGTATTATTCATCTGCATTTCCCAAGGGTCATCTTGGGAATAAAGCTCAGTTGCAAAAATAAGCGATATAGCAGCCAAAAAAACAATCAATTTATTCATATTTTATCCGTTCCTACGTTAAATTTACCTAAGTTGTGTTCAAATTATTTGTTAATGTACCATTTTTTTTATTATATTATAGCATATTACTACTAAACAATATAAAGGGCATTTTTGATGAAAGCAAAATACATCATTACGGCAATAATAGCAATAGCTTTTATAACTCTTGCATATTCTGCTTTTGATAGTAGCAAAATAGAATATACTGATTTTAGCTACGCAAAAAAAACCGGCAACAAAGTGCAGGTAACCGGCTCATGGGACAAATCGCAAAACTACACGTATGATGCAGAATCAAATACATTTACTTTTGTTATGAAAGATGAAGCACAAAAAACATCCAAAGTAGTATATAAAGGTGCAAAACCAAACAACTTTGATATTGCCCCTATGGTAGTAATCAAAGGACAATTCGAAGGAGACACTTTTATTGCATCAGAAATTTTGACAAAATGTCCTTCTAAATATGAAGCAGATTTTGAAGAAATTAAAAAGAACACTAAAGTTTAAACTCTCAACTACTAATACTCGAAAGGAATGCCTATGTTTGGCTCAATAATTATAAATGGACTTTTGATACTGTCCATCATTACAACTATTCTATACTATCTTTCCTTTAAAAAGGAAAACTTGCTGAAAACGGCTAGATCTTTTTACCATGTCATTACTTTAGGCATGATAGTAGCCTCTGCATATTTGATGTATAATGTGATGACTCACAACTTCTCATTTACCTATATTTGGAGATATTCCTCTACAGAGCTGCCAAAATTTCTTTTGGCAACAACCTTTTATGCAGGACAAGAAGGCTCCTTTGCCTTATGGGCATTGATGCTATCTGTAATAGGTAGCTTGCTGATACCTTATGTAAAAAAACATAATTATGAAGCACCAGTGATGACAATATATTCTCTAATTCTGGTATTTATCTTCTTAATTATGATAAACAAAAGTCCTTTTGAATATATTTGGGATTCGTTTCCGGATCAGAATATAGAGGCCGGATTTATGCCGGCTAATGGTAATGGGCTTAATCCTATTTTGCAGAACTACTGGAACGTGATACATCCACCGATATTATTTTTGGGCTTTTCCGCTATGTCTGTTCCTTTTGCATTTGCATTTGCAGGCCTCATCAAAAGAGAATACCATAACTGGATAAAAGTATCTATGCCATGGACATTGTTTGCGACAGGTCTGCTCTCTCTCGGCATCATGCTTGGAGGTTTCTGGGCTTACGAAACACTTGGTTGGGGTGGATTTTGGGGTTGGGATCCGGTAGAGAACGCTTCTCTGATTCCGCTGCTTACTGCTATAGCACTTGTCCATACTATGCTTGTGCAAAAGAAGACCGGAGGTTTAATTCGTACTAATTTTGTTTTAGCGATTATAAGTTTTGTACTGGTAATATATTCTACATTTTTAACAAGAAGCGGAATATTGGGTGATTCTTCTGTCCATTCATTCGGTGATCCGGGTAAACTGACTTATACATTATTGTTGGCATTTTTATCATTTTTCACTTTAATTGGTATAATTGCTCTATTTGCAAGATTCAAAGACATAAGTAGAGTTGCCGGTAAATTAGAATTTCAGATGAGCTCTCGCGAATTTATGCTATCACTCGGCTCTTTAGTTATCCTTGCTATAGCGGGCTTTGTTCTTGTTGGTACCAGCTGGCCTATTATACAGGAAGTTTTGGGACAGGCAAAAACAGGAGTTCAAATTTCCATCTACGATGCAGGCTCTCTCCCACTTACAGCTGTTGGATTAATTTTGATGGTATTTTCGGTATTTCTGAATTGGAAGATGACACCTGCCGAATTATTAGTAAAAAAGATGTGGTTAGGTGTGCTTCTTGCTGCTATATTTACTAATGTTTTTATCTTTTTAGGCTATAACGAGTTTAAACATATTGCTTTGGGATTTGCAGCATTTTTTGCTTTATTCTCAAATTTGGAATATTTAATCAAGACCGCAAGAAAGTACCCGAAATTGATTGGGGCTTACCTATCACATTTTGGATTTGCTCTTCTTATTCTTGGGGTTATTGCTAGTGGTGGATATTCAGAATCTCAACAAATGACTTTAAAAGTCGGCCAGACTAAAGAGTTCAACGGATATACATTCAAGTTTGTCGGTAAAAACCAAATAGAAAAGGAATTTAAAGACAGAGAAAAATTCCAGTATCTGGTCGAAGTAACTCATGACGGCAAAACAGATGTAGCTAAACCAATAATTTACTACAGTGACTTTAATCAACGCCAGCAACCATTTTTGGAACCGGGAATTTTGGAATCATTTTCTAGTGATATTTACCTGTCTCCAAACGTAGCAGACTACAAATATGATATTCCTATCATTTCCCTAGGAAAAGGCGACAAAATTGATGTACCTTTGGCTTCCGGTCTTGCTATGACTGTAACAGGTTTTGACATGCAGTCTATGATGGGCGGAGATACAAACAACGGCACTCTTCCTTTTGGTGCGATAGTAGAGTTTTCCGATTCTGAAAGTACTTTTGTTGATACACTCTACTCCAATTTGGATCCACAATCATTTGTAGGCGAACCTAATTGGTTTACTTTAGAAAAGTACAATACAGACATTTCCTTTGTGCAGTTTATGCCTGATATGCAGGATATGGGCAAGTCAAAAGTTGCCTTTATTTTGAAAGAAGCAGGCAATGAGATGCCGGCACCGGTTGAATACTTTAGCTTCGAAGCATCTGTCAAACCACTGATTAATTTAGTTTGGGCAGGAACTATAGCCATAGTTGCCGGTTTCTTTATTGCTATCGGAAAATACACTAAATCGAAAGAAGCAGGCAATAATTTAGAAGATAATTCGGACAAAACAAAAACTGACAGCAATATTTTAGAAGAAAAACCGTATATTGCTAATAAGTAATATACTACATTTTTTAGGAGATCCTATGTTTTTCAAAAAATTATCAACTTTAGCTTTAGTTCTTAGCGTAGCTTTTTCAACTGCTTGTAGCAGTGATGCAGACAAAGTTCAAACAAAAGATGTTGCATCAGCAACATTAAGTGCAGAAGCTCCTGCAAAAGAAAAATCTGTTTTTGAAATCAAAACAGTAAACCTAGGAGATCAGGTTTTACCTGATTTTACATGGGAACAAAACGGCAAAACAATCAAATTCTCTGACTATATAAAAGACAAAGTTGTATTTATAAACTTCTGGGGCACTTGGTGTCCTCCATGTAGAGCAGAAATACCTTATATCGTACAATTACAGAAAGAATATAAAGATAAAGATTTCGTAGTTGTTGGCTTTGCTTTAGAAAGAAATCCGGGCACAGAAGGTGTACAAAAATTTGTAGATGCTCAGGGTATTAACTATATAAACTTCATATCTTCGAGAACTGACCAAAATGCAATGCAAATTGTAAGTCACTTTGGTCAAATCAATGCAGTACCTACTACAATGATTTTCAACAAAAAAGGTGAAAAGGTCGAAACAATCGTAGGTGGCAGAGATTACAAATCCTTCAAGGCTTCGATAGACAAAGCGATGTGAAATCGCATCTTATAAAATATATAAAAAAAACTCCGACTTTTTTTTATATCCTCTAAACTGTGGGATAGACAAGAAAAAGTCGGAGTTTTTTTTAACTATTATATATTTGAAAACTCAATCAAATAATCATACGAACAAAGCTTATATTTTTATTTGCATAGAAAGTTTAAGCATAGTTTTGTCGGTAGATTCTTTGTCATTGTTAGTGGTTTCTAAATCAAGTACAAGCATATTTATATCATCAAACAAATACGCTACTCCCGCTATCATTCTTCTTTGGATATCGTTATCGATATCAATATTTAAATCAAGATAATCATATCTACCCATCAAACTAAACGACTCTGAAATCTTGTATTCGGCAAAAACAGAAGCTCCTTCGAACTCACCTGTCTGGAAATCAGTAATCTTATCATCGGTATATAAAGGCATATAATTATCACCTTCCATATTACCTTTTCCAAAAAGATATTGCCCAATAAGGGTAACGGATGATGATTCGTAAGTAGTCATAACATAATGATTTTGCCAATCAGCAAATTCTTCTTCTTTTTCTATATCAAATTCAATTGGTGAGTTACCTTCACCCAATACTGTAGAATAACTGAATTGAAGCCCCGGAATAATTGCCGGCATAGGACGGAAAGTTACTCGTCCATGAGCGGCAACAGAATTATTTTCATTTATACCATTATAACCCGCACCGTTATAGACACCTAAGGCATAAGAACCATACTGTCCTGCATATTTTTTATTTTTGACCTTTTCTGTATATTCTTTGGACATTTGACCACCAAAGTTACCAAACCAAACAATCCCTAAGTCTGCAGATTTTGTCAGTTTAGCACGTTCGGCAAACATTTTGCCCTGAACTCTATATCTGTTGATAGATTGTTCAAAATCTATATATGGAGTTTGTACCATACCGAATTCAAATTCGTTTTTGGTAAAAACTGACCAGTCTCCAACATCTAAAAGCCCGTAGAAATATTTAAAGCGCAATTCCAAACCATCATCATCTTCGTAGGTATCTACTGTCATTCTCATGGATAGATTGCCGTAAGCCTGCTTTTTTAAGGTAAGATATGCTCTGTCCATCTTTATGCCGGTGTGTGTAAGTTCTCCATTATCAATTTCTGATTCGGCAGAAATAAATCCAAGTAAGCTGATTTTTAATTTGTCTTCCTCTTGTTTTTTTGCTTCCTCAGCATTAGCAAATACGCAAAGGAATAGACTGAATAGAAGAATATATTTCTTCATTCCGTTCTCCAAATAATTAAATAAGAATTACCAATAACAACAACGTGCAAAAGTAGTTCTTGATTGTTAAGAAATTATAAAGATTTGAAGAAGTTTGTTAAGATGTAATAAATTTAATCAATTTTCCTTGATTTTCCTTAGCTCATTCTTAGCTATTGAAACAAATAATATATTTTCTCAATTATCAGGATTATGCTAAATTGCTTGATTGTATTGCAACTACATTTGAAATGACATGAGTGAAATTATCAATAAAAGTATAAAAATCAGCAGAGCAAGTCTCCACAACCTCAAGGATGTTGATGTAGAGATACCTCACAACAGACTAACAGTTATAACAGGCGTCAGCGGATCAGGCAAATCTACCCTTGCATTTGATACTCTTTACGCTGAGGGGCAAAGACGTTTTGTTGAGTCTCTTTCCTCTTATGCAAGACAATTTTTGGAAAGAATGGGAAAACCTGATGTCGAGTCTATTACCGGGCTCCCACCTGCAATAGCTATAGAGCAGAGACCTCATTCGAGGAATCCACGTTCCACAGTCGGCACAAGCACCGAGCTTTATGACTATCTGCGTTTATTATTTGGTAGAATCGGAAAAACCAAATGCAAAAAATGTGGAAGTGAAGTCAAAAAAGATACACCTGCGTCCGTCGTAAAATCTCTTATGAACTTGGAGGAATCTGATAGGCTATTCGTTTGTTTTGAGCCTAAAATCAACGGAAGTAAATCAGTTGAAATTGTTGATAAATATAAAACTCTTGGCTTTTTCAGAGTCGTTAAAGCCGGGACAACTAATCTAATAGATCTTGAAGGTGAAGGAATTCCTGAAGATTTTCTAAGCTCTAAATATTACTTTTTAGTTGATAGAATTGTCTTTCGCAAAGATGATGAGAGTATTTCAAGACTAACAGAATCTATAGAATCAGCTTTCCATTATGGAGAAGGAAGAATCTGTATAATCAATATCACAAATCAGTCAGAATATACTTTTAGCTCTGTTTATGAGTGCCCTGACTGCGATATTGTTTACTTAGAACCTGAACCTAAACTGTTTTCTTTCAATAATCCTTATGGTGCCTGCCCCTCTTGTCAGGGTTTTGGCAGAACAATCGGAATTGATGCAGATTTGGTGGTACCCGATAAATCACTTTCTTTGAAAAAGCATGCAATCCACCCTTTCAAAGGCGAAAAATTTGCAAAACATGAGACTGCACTATTAAAGATTGCAAAAAAATATGATATACCTGTCAATGTACCTATCGTAAAAGTTCCAAAAGACAAAATGGAAATTATTTGGAACGGTGCAGATGACTACATCGGGCTCAAGGCATTTTTCAAATATTTAGAGTCTAAAAGCTACAAAATGCACTATAGAGTGATGCTTAGCAAATACAGAGGCTACACTGAATGTGAAGCCTGTAGCGGTTCACGATTAAGAACCTCTGCCCGTCAGGTATTTGTGGAAGAGAAAAATATTACAGAATTGATTAAAATGCCTCTTGGCACTTTAAACTCATTCTTCCAAACTCTTCAGCTTGGTAAGTTTGATGAAATGATAGCAGGTCAGCTACTGATAGAAATAAAGTGGAGATTGCAGCTACTTGTCGATATCGGACTCGAATATCTAACATTGTCTCGATTGACTCATACACTTTCCGGCGGTGAAGCACAAAGAATCAATTTGACTACTGCTCTGGGATCTTCTCTTGTGGGAACACTCTATGTGCTCGACGAGCCAAGTATTGGTATGCACCCAAGAGATACTGACAGATTGCTCAACATCCTTTTCAAACTCAGAGGCTTGGGCAATACTGTGGTAGTTGTGGAACACGATCCTGATATTATTAAATTTGCGGATAAGATAATTGATATGGGACCAAACGCAGGTGAGTTTGGCGGCGAAGTGGTGTATTCCGGCTCGTTTGAAGATTTGTCGAAAGCGACAAACTCTTTGACATCAGATTATTTTTCAGGAAGAAAGCAAATTGCTATACCTATTGAAAGAAAAGCATTTGGGAATGAGAAAATAACCATTCATAACGCACAGGAAAACAATCTTAGTATAGAAAAAGTAGAATTCCCTCTCGGTTGTATGACATGCGTTACAGGCGTCTCGGGTTCGGGTAAAAGTACATTGATTCATGATATTCTATATGCAGGTATTAAGAAGTACAAAGGCGGCTATATGGGGCATACGGGTCGCTACGAACGCATTGAGGGCATGGAACATATAGAAGTAATTGAGATGGTAGATCAGTCTCCTATTGGGAAATCTTCACGTTCAACTCCTGCTACTTATACAAAAGTGTTTGATGCAATCCGAGATGTATTTGCTCAAACACAATTAGCACGTCAGTTAAGCTATAAGCCCGGTCACTTTTCGTTCAATGTCGCTGGTGGCAGATGCGACGAATGCGAAGGAGAAGGAACAATAAAAGTAGATATGCAGTTTTTGCCTGACGTTACTCTAATTTGCGAAAGCTGTAAAGGTACACGCTATAAAAAAGAAATTCACAATATACTTTACAAAGATAAAACTATTGTAGATGTCTTAAATATGACTGTAGATGATGCACTGATTTTCTTTGAAGATAAATCCAAAATCACTAAAAAACTGCAGATATTGCAAGATGTCGGTCTCGGTTATTTACGATTAGGACAACCAAGCACCCACCTTTCGGGCGGAGAAGCACAAAGAATAAAACTTGCAGGGCACCTTGATGCGAAATCCGGAGACAAAACTCTCTTCATTTTTGACGAGCCGACAACTGGCTTACATTTAGATGATATTTCTAAATTGATAAACTCATTTAAAAAACTCACTGATACCGGACATTCGGTAGTGATTATTGAACATAATTTACACGTAATAGCATCTGCTGATTACATCATAGATTTAGGTCCAGAAGCAGGCGAAAATGGCGGAAAAATTGTTATCACAGGCACTCCTGAAGAAGTAGCGGAATGCTCTTTTTCATATACGGGAAAATACTTAAAAGAATTTTTCAGTCCAAATGTATAATTTTTTCTAAATAAAATTACTTTTTATATGGATTTTTTAATTTTTTTCAATATATTAGGTATAATCTAAAACAATAACTCTGCATTATTCGTGTTAGGTATTATATCAAATTGCAGTTTAGAAAAATAAATTTAGAAAATAAATCTCCGGAGTACTTATGGCGAAGCCTTTTATTTTAGTTGTGGATGATAACAAGATAACGACCAAACTTTTGAGACGATATTTAGAAGCTAACGGCTATGAAGCTCAGGAAGCATACGACGGTGTGGACTGTCTCGAAAAAGTAAAAGAAAGACACCCTGACGCTATAGTATTGGATGTAATGATGCCTCGAATGGATGGTTATGAAACAGTTAAGCATCTCAAAGAAGATGACGCTACCAAACATATTCCGGTAGTTATAGTTACTGCTCTGAATGATGTTGCCAATCAGCTCAAATCAATTGAAGCAGGAGCTGATGACTTCTTGAGCAAACCTATTGAGGAAAAATTGCTGATCGCAAAAGTTAAGCTTCTAAGCTCACTCAATATCCAAAATATGAAAGTCAATAAAATCACTGAAATACTTAACAAAGTAATAAACGATGGTATTCCGGCTGATACAATAAAGAACTTGTTGGACGAAGCAGGTTTATAAAACTAAAATCAAAAAAAAACACCTATTATGCTGAGAAAGATAATAGGTGTTTTTTTATATGCTTATTTTTTTATTTTGATTTACTTGCTCAAATCGATTAAATATTCTTTGCCTTTGCGTTTCAAACTTTCAAGGGTATATTTAACGTCAATGAAGTGCCATCCCGGAACTACTTCGGAATCTCTGCCGCTCTGCATTCTTATTTTGTGTTCCAATTTGTTATTTGCCCATACAGGGATTCGATGTTCGAGGCTCATAAAATAGTCATTGAACCCGGTAAGTACAGTAGTAACATCTAAAAATATATTTTCTGCTTCTAATTCAAAGCTCCCCTGCCCTGTTTTAATAAATTCTATTCGATAGCAATTAAATCCTAAGGTGTCTTTTTTGGGTTTCATTTTATAAAGACAAGTTTGGTTTACAAGTGGAGCCGGAACTGCGTTTTCATTCCAGTCAACTAACTGTTTCGTAAGACTCCAGCTCTGATAAGTCAAAGCTTTCCTTTCCTTCAAATCTTCTACCAAAGGTGGATTGAACACACTACCCGGAGCAATCGCAGCTTTTAAAGAATCATCTGGATAAGAGGCAACTCTTTTGCCGGTAGAATCAATAACTAAATGTGCTTTTCTGTTTATCCAGTTAGAAGATTCTCTTTTGACATTTTCAATTTCACCTTTGCTTTCCAAAGCAACATATTCCAGAAGCTCTTGTGTCAAATGGAAATTGCCTTTTTTACTTACAGAGTCACAGGTAAGCATCCACTTTTCATAGCGTATCCGGAGGAGTGGTGATTCGAAACCACGAATGATACTATCATGAGCTTCAGCTCTATAAATCAAAGTGTCACCTTTGACAAAATTATATCTGATGTCTAATGTATCAATAGGAACCCGCATCTCAGTAATGGGGTCATAAACGCTGTCAGCTTTTAGAACCTGAGCTTGCATACGTAGAAAAGAAGAAAGCAGAAAAACAAAACATACTAAATAATACTTTTTCATATAACTTCTTAATATTTTTAAACATATAAAAGTAAGATACATCTTTTTTATGACAAAGCAAAGACAATGCAGCCTTTAGACTATTTTGAAATAAAACTGACTGTTTATATTTTAAATTTCGCAGAGTTGTCGTTTAGCCATTTCAATCGTTTTTCGTAATCAGGGAGCATCTTTTCTACAGTTTCCCAAAACTCTTTGCTATGATCCATGTGAAGCAAATGAGCCAATTCATGCACAATGACATAATCAATAATCTCAGTAGGTAACGGCATAAGGTGGTAACTTAGGTTAATATTACCACGTCCACTGCAAGAGCCCCATCTTTTTTCAGCACTTGAGATTTTAAAAGCTGAGGGCTTTAACTTGACCTGTTCTGCTACCTCCCACCCTCTTTTGATTAAGAAGTGCTTGGCATTTTTTTTATAGAAAGTATTGATTAGCCCTTCTGCTTGATCACTTAGCAGAGAGTTAATTACAAACTGATCGTTTTTGTGCTCAAAAGCATACTCAGTGTCTATTTTAAATTTCAGAATCTTTTCTTTCCCTAACAGATAAAAAATTTCTCCATCTTCATATTTATGCGTATTTGAATATTTCTCTGCCATTTGCTTGGTTTTTTTATTGAGCCAGTCACGATATTTTTCGAGGAACTTATCAATTTCGTTCTTCTTCATAGATTTCGGAGCCCGAACAATTATATTGGAATCAGTATCAACCTGAATACTGACAGTTTTTCTATCAGACTTTATAATAGTTATCTTGTTCATTCGATTTAATTTACTGTAAAACACATTTACAAATCTATTGAAAATTGAGCAAAATATTTTATAATTTGCATGATAATTTTCTGTATCTATCAGAAAGGATTAAACTTGTACGAAACTTTAGAAAAACAAGAAAGAGCTGTTGCCATTTCGGTAGTCCGCAAAGGAGCAGATCGTGAAAAAACCAGAGAAAACCTCGAAGAATTAGCTTTCCTTGCTGAAACAGCAGGAGCTGAGGTTGTGGAATTGATTTATCAGGAACTTGCAAAACCAAGCAAAAGTACTGCAATCGGCAAAGGAAAAGTCGCTGAGCTCAGAGAGCTTATCATAGAAAGAGAAATAAATCTTGTAATTTTTGATGATGATTTGACTCCTGCTCAAGTCAGAAATCTCGAAACCGAATTGCAAGTCAAGGTTATGGACAGAAGTGGAATTATTCTTGATATTTTTGCTGAAAGAGCTCAAACCAACGAAGCTAAAACTCAGGTAGAACTTGCTCAGCTGCAATATATGATGCCGAGACTTACAAGAATGTGGACTCACCTTTCCAAACAATATGGTGGTATAGGTACTAAAGGTCCGGGTGAGACACAAATTGAAACTGACAGGCGTATTGTCAGAAACAGAATACAAGCTCTCAAAGAGAAGTTAGATAATATTTCTACACAAAAAGAGCAACAGAGAAAAGGACGTAAATCTATGCCAAGATTTGCATTAGTTGGATATACCAATGCCGGCAAATCTACTTTAATGCAAAATATCACAAACGAAAATGTTTACATAGAAGATAAGCTTTTTGCGACTCTTGATACCACGGTTCGCATTTTTGCTTTGCCTTCAGGTCAGGAAGCATTGCTTTCTGATACTGTTGGTTTTATTAAAAAACTTCCTACACACTTGGTTGCTTCTTTCCGTTCCACTTTAGCAGAAGCTTCTGAGGCAGATATTATTTTGCACGTAGTAGATGTTTCTAATCCTTTCTTCAGGGAGCATATCGAAGTTGTAGAAAAAACATTAGCCTCTTTGAACATAACAGAAATCCCAACTATTTTGGTATGCAACAAAATTGACAAATTAGAAGATTTGGACGGACTAAAGCATATAGAAGAGGAATACAAAGACTGTATCTTCGTAGCTGCCGCTAAGGGTTTGAATATTCAAACTTTACTTGAAAAAATGCAGGAAAAATATAACGAAAATTGCAAGACTACTACAATTTTGATTCCTTATGTAGAATCTCAAAAAGTAGCCTGGATTTATAAATACTGCGAAATCATCGAAAGAAATGACATCGACGAAGGAACTGAAATAATCATTCGAGTGCCGACAGAACAGGAAGATTATTTTGCGAGCCACTATAAAAACTATATACAAGAATAAGAGAAAAGGTAAGAGCATGTTCCATGATTTGATAAGCAAAATCAAATCTCTAAATAAAGTTAACGAAATCAACTCGATTATCAGCCAAGGCAACAACTTAGATATTAAACTAAATGCCAACTCTTCTACTGCTTTTTTCGTAAGTGCTCTCAGAGAACTTACGAATAAGCAGTTTTTTGTCATAACTCAAAATTACGACTCTGCCGAAAGATGGTATAATGATTTGAAATTATCCATGCCGGATGAAAATATAGCTTTTTTATCGAAACCTAAAAAGCATATCAAATTTGAAGCAGAAGACGATGACTCACATTTTGGGTGGTTGGTTGATGGACTCAGAAAAATTTCTGAAGACAAAAAATCAATCGCTATTATTGACGAAACTATATTTGAGCTGGAAATCCCTCTTCCTGCCGAAATATCGGAAAACAAGAAAACGATTTACAAAAATCAAAATATAGATTTTGAAGATTTTGTAAAATCTAATATCCTTAATGGATTCAACAGAAAAGATTTTGTGGAGCAGGAAGGCGATATAGCAATCAGAGGCGGCATTGTAGATATATACCCCCTTGCTTGGACAAATCCTCTCAGAATTGAGTTCTGGGGCAATGACATAGAGTCCATCAGAGAGTTTGATGTGCTTTCGCAAAGAAGCATTATGGAACATAAAGAAGCCACTTATATTGCAAATGTTTTCCATAAATCCAACTTAAACAAAACTTGTTCGATTTTAGAATATATCTCTCAAAACAATCTAATAATAATTGATGGCAAAAACTCTTTAAGCATTGATATTGATTCAATTTTTTCGACAAGACAAACTCTTAGTATTTCATATTTGGGTGCGACAGATTACTCATTTACAACGAAATCACAACCACCTTTTAACAGCTCTGTAAAATCTATTTGCCTAAACCTAAGAGAATACTCTCTTCTTGGGTATGATTTGTTTTTGTCCGCAGATGGTTTTAATGCTCTCAACAGATTGCAGGATTTGATAACTAATTTCCTTGAAAATGATTCTTCAACTGATTCTGCATTAGACGATCCATTAGTAACTTTGAATAAAATACACTGGAGCGACACAACTCCTGCTTATGGTTTTGTCTCAGATGATTTTAAATTGGTTTGCTATACAGAACACCAACTTTTTGAGCGCTTAAGAGCTAAATCTACTCAAAGAAACAAACAAAAAGGAATCACATTAAAGGAACTGAAGCAACTCAATCCGGGTGATTATGTAGTTCACGAAGATAAAGGTGTTGCAAAATTTCAGGGGTTTGAAAATGTCAAATTAGGTGATTCTCTTCAGGATTGTGCTAAGCTGATGTTCGCCGGAAATGACATTTTATATGTGCATCTCAATTATATCAACAAAATACAAAAATACTCAGCCGGCGAAGGACATATGCCAATTTTATCCAAACTTGGCGGCACTGAGTGGTTGAGAAAAAAGCAAAGAACAAAAAGCAAATTAAAGGACATAGCACGAGATTTGATAAAACTCTATGCAGAAAGAAAAATGCAGCCCGGTTTTGCGTTTGATGCTGACAATGTATGGCAAAAAGAATTTGAAGCTTCGTTTATGTATGAAGATACACCTGATCAGGCTTCTGCCACCGACGAGTTCAAGAGAGATATGGAAAGCTCTACCCCAATGGATAGACTTGTTTGTGGTGACGTTGGATTTGGTAAAACAGAGATAGCAATCAGAGCTGCTTTTAAAGCTGTGCAGAGCGGTAAGCAGGTCGCCGTACTTGTACCTACTACAATATTAGCTCAGCAGCATTATATGACCTTTATGGACAGACTCAACAGATACCCTGTCAATCTTGATGTAATCTCACGTTTCAGAAGCAAGAAAGAGCAAACTGAAATATTAGAAAAACTGAATATGGGCGGTGTCGATATTCTGATTGGTACACATAGATTGCTATCTAAAGATATTAACTTTAAAAATCTCGGATTAATTGTAATCGACGAAGAGCATAGATTTGGCGTTTCAGCTAAAGAAAAACTCAGACAATTAAAGGCTACAATAGATACTTTAACTCTGACAGCAACGCCTATCCCCCGCACCTTGAATTTTTCGCTAATGGGTGCGAGAGATTTGAGCATTATCGAAACACCTCCAAGAAACAGAATTCCGGTGGATACTCAAATCATCGAGTGGGACAATGAGCTAATCAAATCTGCTATTCTTAAAGAATTGGCAAGAGGCGGGCAAGTATTTTTTGTAAATGACAAAGTGCAAGACCTAGAAAAGCTAATGCTTGATCTCAAGATGATACTCCCTGAAATTAAGATAGCTATGGCACATGGTCAGATGAAAACCAGCGAACTCGAATCAGTAATGCAGAAGTTTATTTCAGGAAAGTTCGAAGTTTTGCTTGCAACTAAGATAATCGAATCAGGTATCGACATACCTAATGCAAATACTATGCTTATCAACAAAGCACAAAACTTTGGTCTTGCAGAGCTTTATCAGCTCAGAGGTAGAGTCGGCCGAGCTAATAAGCAGGCATACTGCTATCTCATAATCCCGGAAATGAAGAAACTACCTCAAAAAGCTTTGCAAAGATTGCAGGCTATAGAAGAGTTTACAGACTTGGGCAGTGGGTTCAAACTTGCCATGAAAGATATGGAAATTCGCGGAGCCGGTAACCTTTTGGGTGCTGAGCAGAGTGGATTTATCATTGATATGGGGTTTGAATTATTCCATAAAATATTAGATGAAGCTGTCACTGAACTTAAAGAGCAGGAATTCAAAGACTTCTTCTCAAATGGATTAGACACTTCGCAAGCAGATTTTCTGAATAATGATATAGCAATTGAGCTCAATACAGATGCTTTACTACCGGAGACTTATGTAAAAAGAGATACGGACAGGTTTGAGCTTTATAAGAAAATGTACTCTCTCAAATCTTATTCAGACTTGGAACTGCTTGCTCAGGAATTAGAAGATAAATACGGCAAGCTACCGGTTGAAGCCAAAGAACTACTTTTTGCTGTTAAAGTAAGAATAGTTGCTCAATTTACGGGATTCTCCAGAATTATTTTCAAACCTACAAGAATTATATGCGAGTTTCCTACTCAAAGTGACGAGAATTTTTATAATTTTGCATTCCCACTCATTATGGATTTTGTACAAGACCATAGCGGAGCTAATCTTAGACAGACTCCCAACAAGCTGTTTTTGGAATTTGATATAAAGAACAGAGAGCAGGCTATTGAAATTTTGTGGAAGATTAAACGTATTTTGGAATTTGCAGAAACGGAGTAAAAATCATGAAAAAAGAATATATATTATCAATCGAAACAAGCGGCAATCTATTAGGATTAGGCTTATCTACTCCGGATAAACATATTGCAAAAATAGAATTTTATATGCCAAACCTCCATGACAGGCTACTTGCACAAACGGTAAGATCTATGCTTACTGACCTTTTGCTATCATTTGATGATATTAAGGCAGTTGCGGTCTCTGCAGGTCCGGGTTCGTTCACAGGTCTCAGAATAGGATTAGCATTTGCGAAAGCTTTATGCTTCGACGGCAGAATTAAATTTATTCCGGTTCCTGTTTTAGATGCCTTTGCTAAGACTGCATCTTCTTATTCAAACATGTTAAGTGCCGAAAAAATAATAGCAACCGTGCCTTCTCACAAAGACTTATTGTATTATTGTGAGTATGATAATACAGGTAATGCTCAAGGCGAGATAATAATGTCTAACCTTGCAGACTTCCGAAGTTTAAACTTTGATAACACTATGTTGGTAGGTGACTTTTTAGAATTCGAATCAACTTACAAAACAATCAGAAGTATAAACTCTTTGAATATAAGCAACATTATGGATTACGCTCAAATGAACTATATGAATGGTTTATTTTCTGATGCTTCAGACTTTACTCCTATTTATGTGCAGGAATTTATTCCTAAAGGATACAAACAATAATATTTTACATTCCAATAAAATATTTATTATGGTATTATAATATTTCTTTATTATATTAGCACCATGTTCGACTTACTAATTTCAAGGTGTTATTTTATGAAGAAATACAATCTTCTATTACTTCTTACTTTCATATTTGCATCCGGCTTTCAGTTGTTTGCTGCTGAGTCAGACAATATCGAAATAAGTAAAAACTTTACTTTAATGACCTCAAAACAAATGCAGGGTTACTTCAAGCCATTATTTACAACAATTGAGCAAGGTTTAAACTCAAATTTGTTTACTCATGCAACTTATGAGAAAAAATGGTCGATTGCTTTTAATATCAGTGGCGGATTTAACTTTATTCCCGGCTCTCAAGACACTTACACTGCAGAATTGCCGGCTGCATTTGCCGATGAATCTAAGGTATTGACTTCTACTCCTGACGGTACCAGACACGTTTATGGCACAATAGAACAGCCAACTGTTTTCGGCGGCAGTTCGACAACTGTATTTGCAACTCCGCAAAACTATAACTATCCTGATTCGATGAATAAAAGTTTGTCTTTTGTAGAAGGGAACGACATTGGAACGATGCTTAACATGCCTGCGGCTCAGTTTATCATAGGTTTCCCTACTCAAACGCAATTAAGAGTAAGATTCTTTTCTCTTCCACTCCAAGAAGTCTCTATGACTTATTATAGCTTGATTTTGAATCAGCGTTTAGATGACTTTGTGCATCTTTTTGGTGTAGATACTACTATGGGATTGGCACTTCATGGTGCCTACCACAGCATTTCGAGAGATCCTGGTATTGACATCAGCTCCTGGGCAGTCGGGCTTCATTATAGCAAAATGTTTGAATTTGGATTGACTGCATATACTGCTTTACAATTTGAAGGTATGTCCGGCGAGTTTCAGGCGATAAGAACAGGCTCTGCAGCTGAAATATTAGATACACCATACGAAGAGCTTAGAAACTCGACTTTGATAAAGTTTGACGTTGAAAGTTTCAATAGTGCAAGATTTTTATTAGGTGCAACCTATAAATTAGGATTTTTAGAATTAAATACTGATTTTGCAATCGCTTCTCAACCAACATGGAATTTCGGTTTCACGTTTTGGTTTGGTCAGTGGTAAATAATATAACAGGAGAATAAGATGAAAAAAATATACACCGCAATTGCAGTAGTTATGGCAATGTTTGCTCTTTGGGCATGTGGATCTGTTGACTCTTTAGAAACATTTACGTTTCAATATACTGTAAATTTCGAAGACGAAAGATTTAATGAATGGGTACCGAGTATCTCTTATGATGTAACTAATCTAAACGACTATGAAGAATACCGCGACAACAAAGATAAAATAAAAAAGTCTGAAATTTTGCATTTCAATTTTTGGATTGACTCACTTGTTTATGACAAAAATGGATCAAAAGTAGTTTTTGATCCTACCAAAAACATAGATAATAAAGCAATCTCATTTGAATACGTCAAATTTTCTATTACATTTGACAACCTAGAATACTTCGAATTAGCAACATTCGAAAATGTAGATATCAGAGAATATTACAGAAATCCTTTCCATATTGACGAAATCCCAGTAGCTACCAGAGAAAAAGTAATGGAAAAGCTTAAAACTAATCCAATTTTTTCTACTCGCTCGGAGTACAGCATCATCCATATCGAAAATTCTTCTGTAGGATCAGAAAATGATTCTATAAGAGTGCCTTATTTCAAATACAAAACAGATCTTGTTCTTAGATTTGAAGTAGAATTATAGACCACATTTTTTTGATGAAACAAGATAATTTAAACCGATGTTAGAGATTTATCAAAACATCGGTTTTTTATTTTAGTTTCTTGACTTTGATCGCAATATTATAAGCTAAACAGCCATAAGATATTGCATAATCTGCATGACCTAATGCTTTAAAAGGCAAGTTAAACAAGTGATGCAGCTTACCTTTCAATGTAATACCGGACAGAACATCCATATTTAAAGCTATCGGCTCTAACAGTAATCCGGAGCGTTTTATGCGAACTATTTGATAATTACTGCCAAAGTCTGATTTATTCAACATTTCTTTAAGTTCAGCAAGATTGTAATGAAAGTGCTTTTCTTTATGTACCGGATTAAAAGTGCTCGGCAATTTACCTTCTTTTATAAGTCTAATTACTTTGTATAAAGATTTATACAGAGGTGATAAATATTTTTGAAGGTAATAACCGTAGTTATAAGGATCTAAAAAGCCAAATAAACTTTTGTGCGGGGTGCTAATAATTATCTCCCCCCCGGGTTTTAGCACTCTGTAAAGCTCAGAAAGTGATTTTACTTTGTCTTGAGTATGCTCCAAAACGTCAGTAAATACAATACTATCGAAGAAGTTATCTTCAAAACTCAGATTTTCTAAATAGTCCACTCTAAAGTCATGTTGAGGATAAAGAATTTTTGCCTGCTCAATATGCTCATTATTTATATCAATTCCGTATGTTTCATTCGATTTTTTTGCATAATGACAAGTCATATAGCCATAGCTGCAACCGGCATCCAAAATTCGATTGTTATTGTCATTTAACCACTCGAAGGCAAGTTTTGATCTGCCTTGCAATTTGTGTTCGACGAATACACTTTTTTTGTTTATCTTAGACTGAACCATAATGTTCCAAAGTGATATAATATATTGCGACAAAAATACTATTTTTCTATGAAACATTGACACTATGCTTACATTTTTATTTATCTTAGCCTTCTTCTCATATTTCACAAACTCATGGCAGCTTTTTTCCGTAGCGGGTTACGGAGTGCCCTCTGTAGATATAGCACTGCTATTTATATACATTTATTTTATAAAAGAAATTGCCTGGAATGGTACACCTTTAAAAATAAGATTGAATGCAGCAGTAGTTTTTTACTCTATTTTTATCATTGGTGTCATTATTTCCGGTTTTGGAGTGTTGTTGTCAAATAATCCCATGATGATGACTCAGTTTATTAAGACTACACTTCATTTTCTTTTTCTTGCGTTTATAGCGTTCGTCAGTTTTTCTTATAAAATCGAAATGTCGTTATGGACAAAAGTCCTAAGGGCATGGCTCATTGCGTCAGTGTTTATAAACGTTTTTGGAGTCTATCAGATAGTTGCAAGAGCATTTGATTTGCCTTTTGCATGGTTAGAGTATAACAACCTTAATATGCTTGGAAGAGGCAATTTATCAAGCATAGATGAAGTTTCTCAACTTAGTTTGAGATTTCAAAACTTTTACAGAGCAACATCTGTACTTCCCGAACCTTCAGCTCTCGCAGCTTTTAATGTGCTGATTCAGATTTTTATTATCGTCCCCTTTATGCAAAGAAGCAAACCATTTTTCAAATCAAAATTACTAACAGCAACTATATTCATCAGCTCTCTTATTGCTCTATTTCTTACATTCTCTTTGACAGGTGTACTTGGTTTGTTTTTGGTACTCGGATCTATATTTATATTTGAGAAAAGAATAAAGCTCAAGGCAGTACTGTCGATACTAACAGTGTCGGTAGTGCTTATTGTCATCACCGATTCCATTGTAGAATCTTATTCTGATATAAGCGTACTCAAATTATTTGGCAACCGTGTAACAGCTATTGTTTCCGAACGCGAAGGCAGAAAAGGCGGTATGTCAGGAGAATCTTTCGGTACCAGAGTTGAATCCGCAGAGCAGAGTTTAGATATATGGTATAGACATCCATTGCTGGGTATCGGTATGGGATTAACTGATTTCGATAAGGAAGCTGAGATAGGGTTTGCAGATTTCGGCATTCTATCAGCATTTTCTGAGACAGGAATCGTTGGAGGCATATCCTTTTTAGGTCTTTTTGTAAGTTTTTTTATTATATCATTCAAACTTATGAAATATCGACTGATAAATCATTTAGATGATGACGAAGACAGGTTATACGGATTAGCTTATTATGTAGTACTCCAACTTTTTCTTATAAATTTTATTGTAAGCAATAATATCGTAAATATGGCTCTCTGGTTGCCGGCAGCAATGATTTTTTCCATATTCAACAGCTACGGCGAAAAAACCGATAATAAAGCATATATTATTCCGTGTTTAAAATCATCTATGAAGCTATCGATATTCTCATATTTAAATCGGGCATTAGTATCCAAAAATAAATAATAAAGATAATAGTTATGGCAGATCTTTTTGCAACGTATAGTAAAAACATTACAACAATATTTTCTATCGGAGTCGAAGTACTGAATGGCTCAAGAGCTTTAAAAAATATTAGTTTAGACCTGAAATTGCTCGCAATCAATGGCATAGTTCAGGCAGCAAAAATTGGAACAAATCAAGGTCAATCTTTGATTACTCTTTCCGGATTTTTGTCAGATTTACCTGTGCAGATTGCTCCTGAGCTAAAGGAACTTGAAGATATTTCAAGCAATCTCGCTGCCGAAATAACTTTGTCTTCGATTTATGTAAAGAAATTTCTACAATATACTATAACGCTTTCTAAGTATATTGATAACATACTGAAACCTCTTAAAACAAGTTACTCAGCTTCAGATTTTAATCTTCTAAATGTTCGCGAATTAGAAAGGTTACATAGGCATGAAGTCTTTACAAGAGTTACATCTAATCAACTTCAAACTCTTAGATATTTTGCAGATAACAATATTATTGCCCTAAAAAAAATAAACGAAATGCTTTTTGATGGGCATACATCATTTATCCGTGCTAGAACTAAAATTGATAACATCACTCGCAACGGAGTAATTGCCAATTATATGGGTTCTAATATTTTGATAGAAGCATCTTACCTTACAGATAATCAACGAAGCTTCGAAGGCTTAGTAAATAATATTAAGCTTATCATAAACACCTTGGATTCGAGTCTCTATACCATACAGGAAATGATAATCAAAGGTGATAATACATTGACTCAGATGATAAACCTTAGAAATTCATAAATTCGGATTTGAACATGAAAAGTGAAATTATTTTTGAGAAAGGCGACCATAAATGGGTTGTTCTTGGCAGAGACCCTTCAAAAAAAGAACAGGTCATCGATACCAATGAATACATCATCATCAACGAAGGACAGGCGGTTCTTTTAGATCCGGGTGGAATTGAAATCTTTCCACAAGTTTTAGCAGAGATGACACGCCATATTTCTCCTAATCAGATTAAATCTATATTTGCAAGCCATCAAGACCCGGATATTGCGTCCTCTTTAGCTTTATGGACAGATTTGTGTCCTGATGTGAAAGTTTACTGCCCGTGGATTTGGACTGGATTTTTGTCTCACTTTGGCATGGGCAATACTCTCAAATTTACACCTATCCCGGATTATGGCATGGAGATTCCAATTGGCGACACAAGACATTCTATATATTTTGTGCCGGCTCATTACTGCCACTCTTCAGGTAATTTTGCAGTATATGACCCAATTGCTGATATTTTATTTACAGGTGATATAGGTGCGGCTCTCTTGCCTCCTGACTATCCACTTTTTGTGGAGAATTTTGAAGAGCACATCAAGTATATGGATAAATTCCATATGCGTTGGATGCCTTCTAAAATTGCTCTACAAACTTTTGTAAGAAGGGCCAGAGCAATCAATCCTAATATTATAGCACCTCAGCATGGAGCTATATTCAAAGGCGAAAATGTAAATAAGTTCTTGAATTGGTTGGATAATATTGAAGTTGGAAGATGGGATTCGGGTGAAGAAGCCGTTGACATCAACAAAACAGTCTGGATGAAATGGAAAAAATAAGTTCTATTTTTTAAGAAAAGAGAGGCTATAATTGATTTTATGCCTCTCTTTTTGTATATATTTGAAATAATGTTTTGCTTTACATTCTTTCAGGAGCGGAAACTCCGAGTATTTTTAGTCCGTTAAGCAAAGCATTACGAGTAATATCTAAAAGCTTAATCCTTGCCTGCATCAAATCATTTTCGATACCCAAAATCCTACACTCATGATAGAACAAATGGAAATCTGAAGCTAATTTTCTCAAGTAATCTGCAAGAATATGTGGTTCAAACTTGTTAGCTGCAGTCATAATTGATTTTTCAAACTGCATCAGTGTTTTAATCAAGTTGATTTCATTTTGATGAGTAAGCAACGTCAAGTCTGCTTTATTTTCAACACTAATTTCGTTTTCTTTCAACTTTTCGAATATTGAAGAGATTCTAGCATGTGCGTACTGAAGATAAAACACCGGATTTTTGTCGCTCTGTTCTTTAGCCAAAGACAAATCAAATTCTAAGTGAGTCTGAATGCCACGCATAAGTAAGAAAAATCTGACAACATCTTCCCCTACTTCATCTAAGAGCTCATCTAATGTATAAGATTTTCCGGTTCTTTTTGACATCTTTACCTGCTGTCCATTTTCAGTAAGAGTAACAAACTGATGAAGCAGTACTTTGACTTTTTCAGGGTCATATCCTAATGCTTTTACACCTGACAGTACATCAGGCACAGTAGCTATATGATCAGCACCAAAAACATCAATCATCAAATCAAAGCCGCGTCTGAATTTTTCTCTGTGGTATGCTATATCAGGCAATCTATATGTTGGCTCACCACTTGACTTAACAATAACTCTGTCGTCGTCCTGTCCAAGCTCTGAGAGCTTAAGCCAGAGTGCACCGTCTTTTTCGTAAGCAAGATTATGTTCTTTAAAGTATTCTATGATTTCGTCTATCTTCCCCTCTTCATATAGAGAGTTCTCATTGTAATAAACATCTTGAATGATACTCATTCTATTGAGGGTTGCTTTAATTTTGGCAAAGCACCACTTTTCGCCCAACTCTTTAAAGAGCTTTAGATTTTCAGGGCTTGGCTCTTCATATCCTGCACCATAGTTATCAAAAAATTCCTGTGCTATGGTTTTGACATACTCACCATGATAAGCGTCCTCAAACATAGGAAAATCAGGATTATTAAGCTGCATATAACGAGCGTGGATGGACTTCGCTAAATTATTCATCTGGTTGCCGGCATTATTGAAGTAATACTCTCTCGTTACTTCGTAGCCACACCATTCATACAAATTAGCAACGGTATCTCCTATACAGGCATTTCTTCCGTGTCCGAGATGCAACAATCCGGTAGGATTAGCACTTACATATTCCACGTTTACTTTTACGCCTTTGCCAATCTCTAACTTCCCGAAATTTTCTGCTTTGTTCAACATCTTTTCGAGTTGCACAGCAAAGAAATTATCTGAGAACTTAATATTTATAAAACCTGCTCCGGCAATAGAAACTTCCGTAATAACAGCATTATCATAGGATAGATTAGCGATTATTTCTTCAGCAATAGCACGCGGAGCTTTTTTTAGCAATCTGGCAAGCTGCATGGCAATATTGGAAGACAAATCGCCATGCTCTTTGTTTTTCGGAACTTCAAAAATAATTTCACCGTCAAAATCAACGCCTAATTTACTTAGAGCCGCTTGAAAAATAGGTAATGCGTATTCCTGATACATTTATTCTTCTTCCCAATCTCTATTGTTAAATATATAACTAATGTCGTCGAATTTTATCTTTTTAGGTTCGCCTTTTTCATTGAGCTTATAGAATTTTCCATCAGCCCATAGCTTTTCGATAGCATAATAAGCACGTTTTTTATCAAGCATGATGTGCATCATCACATCAAAAAAGTCAATGATGACCCATTCTGCATTGCTCAAACCTTCTTCACGAGGTTTATCTAAACCTATGTTTTTAGCTGTGCGGAGTACTGAGTCTGCTATGGCTCTGACTTGAATATCAGAATCGCATGAGCATAGTACAAAAAAATCAGACGGAGTGGATTCGAGTGCAGATAAATCAAGCAACACTACATCTTTAGCAATCTTATCTTCTGCAAGTCTTGCACAAAATGTAGCTAATCCTTTAGAACTTCTGGGTTTTACAATTTTAGCCAAAGTATTTCCGATATTTTACTTTAAGAACAACATAATTTGACTTAGCAAAATAAGAATTAAATACAGAAGCTAAAAATAATATTTATTTAAAGAGACTTAGGTTCTGATAGTCACTGCCAATAATTACTGTAGCGTGCAGATAAACTTCCGGTTCCTGTGCTTCCACAATACAATTGTCTTCCAATCCAAGTGCATAAGCAAGTTTTCTTGCATTTTTATCGTCTGTGCTGCGATTTATTACGACTGTTTTATCAAGTAACTCTTTAGCATTGCCTATTTCCACAACGTCAAATCCTTTTCCACGTAAAAATTCTTTAGTTTGTGCTGCTAACCCTTTTACATCGCATGCATTCAATATATTTAGCTGCACAGTGCTTTCAAGAGCATATTTTTCGTAATCGTCATCAAGACTTGCACCGTCGGGTGAATAAATAACATTTCTAACAATAAAAGAGCTTAGCATTGTAATTACTACTATACCAAGTACTGACATCCAGAAAGTTTTCAAAATTTGTTCCGGAGAAAATCTGCTTAGCATTTCACGAAGATTCATATTATATTGTTCTTTAGTGTTATACATTGTTTCTTGAGATAATTATCTATCAAATACTGAGCCAATCATGCAAGTTTTTAGAGCTTCTATTATAAATCCTACAAATTTTGAGTCCGCAGAGTATATAGCTGATGCAGGTATAGCTATTGATGAGGGTATCATCTTACAGTATGGAGAATTTAATTTTTTAAAAAAAATATATCCTAATGCAGACATTATAGATTATACTGATTATATCATTACTCCCGGCTTTATTGATTTGCATACTCATATCCCTCAATTTCCTGCAATAGGGCTTGGCAAAGGAAATCTGCTACCGTGGCTCAATCAAAACATTTTTCCTTTAGAGAAAAAATTTGAAAATTATGATTATGCCTTATCGCTCTCTGATTTCTTTTTTCAGAAGGCAATCTCTTGCGGCACAACAACCATAGTAGCTTACAGCTCCCTTCACAAAACAGGAACCCGAGCTGCAATTGATGCTGCCTACCACTCCGGAATCAATCTCTATATTGGAAAAGTGATGATGGATTTAGGTAATGATTTCTATAAACATACCACTGAGCAAAATGTAGAAGATACTTTAGAACTCATTGATTATGTAAATTCTCGCAATTCGAAGAATATCAATTATGTAGTTACACCACGATATGCAGGTTCTTGCTCTTTCGAGCTTCTCACAGCTGCTGCAGAAATTGCAAGTCAGCACAATCTTTTAATACAGACACATTTGGCAGAAAACACTTCAGAATTAGATTACGTTGCAAGCCTTCATCCAAATTGCAGTTCATACACTGATATTTATTTCAAATCAGGGATAATGGAATGTCAGCCATTACTGGCTCATTGCATATATTTAGATGAAGAATCTTTAGATATTATTAGTTCTACATCCTCTCCGATTGTCCACTGCCCATCTTCCAATAGGTATCTGATGAGTGGTAAAATGCAGTTCATGAAATATCATAATCTTGGGTTAGAAGTTGGATTGGGTACAGATGTCGCAGGAGGTTACAGTCTTTCCATGATTAACGAGATGCGTGAAGCAATAGAAAACTCGGGAGATTTGATTCAAGACAATAATTCAGGGCAAATACTTTCTGCTCATAATGCCTTCTATGCAGCTACTTTGGGAGCTGCTTCAATCCTAAATCGCAATGATATTGGCAAAATAGAGGCTAAGAAAAATGCTGATTTGGTTGTACATAAAGTATTTCGTAAAACCAACTCAGAATCTGATTTGTTACAAATCATATATGGAAATTCGGCAGTCAAATCTGTTTACAAAGACGGAATTCTAAAGTTTAGTCTTTAAACAGATAAATCTTGTTTCTAAGTTCTTCTAATAAGAGCTTGCGTGCTCTGAACAGATGAGCTTTGACAGTACCCAAAGGTAAATCTAATAATTCGGCTATATTTTTATAGTCCATTTCTTTTTCGTGTCGCAATTTGATAATCTCTCTGTAGTTTTCAGGTAAATTATCAATAGCCTCTCTCAAGGCAGCCAGTTTTTCTTCGGACATGACCGAATCATCAGGCATATAGGTTTTATCCTCAATTTCGAAGAAATGATTATCTTCGCTATTGCCTATAGGCTTATCTATGGAAATAGTTGGAAATCTTTTTTTGCGTAAAAAATCTATACAGGTATTAGAAGCTATCCTATAGAGCCAAGCAGAAAAGGAATAACCAAACTGGAAAGTCGAAAGTGCATTAAAAGCCTTAATAAAAGACTCTTGAGTCAAATCATCAACATCATCTTCGTTTTGCACCATCTTGCGTATCAGAGACGCAATAATTCTTTTGTATTTTTTTTGCAAAAAATCAAATGCAGCATGATTACCGTCTAAGACTTCTCTGATAGCCTGAAAGTCTTCTTCTTGGTTCTGTTTGTTAGGTTGAATTTTAGTTGACATATTGTATTACTCAATTGCACATTGCGACTATACCAAATTTACTAACAATTAAATTTCCTTACAAACTGTAATTTCAATTATTGAATAATTGGCATAGTAATAACAAATTTAGAGCCTTCGGAATATTGTGGATCAACATAAATGGAGCCGCCGTGCAACTGCACTATATGTTTCACAATAGATAGCCCCAGCCCTGTTCCTCCCACCTTCCTTGAACGTGATTTGTCCACTCTGTAGAACCTTTCAAACACTCTGTCTTTATCTTCGTCGGGAATTCCGACGCCGGAATCTGCAATTTCGATAACAGCATTTTGGTCTAACTTAAATACTTTGAGATCAATTTTGCCTGATTCTGTATATTTGATTGCGTTATCTATCAGATTTACAAAGACCTGCTCAATTTTGAAATTATCTATCAACAATTCAGGGAAGTTTTCTTCTACAGACACATTAAACTTCAAATTCTTTTCTAATAATTTCGGATCAAAGATTTTTGAGACATTTTCAATTAACTTTCTTATATCAACATGGCTTTTCAGCAAAGTTTTGTTGACATTTTCAAGTTCGCTCAGCATCATTAAATCCTGAACTATGTTTATCAATCTATTTGTATGTCTTTTTATGATATCAACGTATCTTTTACCTGTTTCTTCGAGGACTTCATCTTCGAGAGTCTCTATAAATCCTTTTATTGCTGTCAAAGGAGTTCTAAGTTCATGCGAAACATTTGTAACAAAATCCTTTTTAAGCAATTCGAGTTCTTTTGCTTTTGTTACATCTCTAAGTAAAAACACAATCTCATTTTTAGATTCGATATAGTTAGCACTTACAGCAAAGAATTTTTTTTCTATTTGCAAATCCTTATGTATAGATTTCTTGTTATCTACAACCTCTCTAAATAATTTACCAAATTCTTCGCTGTCAATCACTTCCCAATAATATGTGTCTTTGCAATTTTTGCATGCAATCATCTTTGAAAAAGAGTAATTGGAAAGTAAAATCTTACCTTTAATATCAAATACAGCTAAACCCTCGCTGATAGAGGCTATGATAGTATTTAGCTCTTCTTTTTGACTTGTTACTTTTGTGAATAGTTCTTTGATTTTTTGAGTCATAAAATTGAAATTGTCAGAAAGATCTTTTATTTCAGACTTCCCATGAAGAAAAACTTTGACATCAAAATCACCTGAAGCAACTTTCTGAGCAGCCATAGATATTTTTTGGAGCGGTTTGGTAATTGAACGAGTGAAAAATAATACAGCAAATAAAGTAAACAGTACAAAAATGGAAACCACTTCCAAAATTTCAAATAAAATATCTATGATTAGTGTATCAATCTCATTGGCA
The DNA here is from genome assembly GCA_963664875.1 of Kapaibacterium sp. (SeqCode). Lineage (GTDB taxonomy): Bacteria > Bacteroidota > Ignavibacteria > Kapaibacteriales > UBA2268 > JBFHIJ01. Next base: position 885,078 of record OY761611.1, read on the forward strand.
TATAATGATACTCTGCTAAGTGCAATAATTTTACCTCTGTCTATTATCGGATGAGCTACATATAGCATCCTTTCTTTGACTGTAGTAGAATATCTTAGAGTAGTACCAAAATCTTTAGACAGGGCTTTTACTATTTCCGGACGGCTTTTGTGGTTTTCCATCATTAGCGGATTTTTTTCAGAATCAGCAATCACCTTCCCACTTGTATCAATCACAGTAATACGTGTGTGGATTTTTTTGCCCAAATTTTTTACATAGTTGTCTAAATCCGAGTATTCTTGATTTTTAAGATACTGGAGTAAATTCGGATGAATAGTGTTATTTAAATTGATAAGCTGATTGGTCAGAGAATCCTGGTAATGAGTTTTGATTTTCTGATAAGAAAATAGTACTATAATAGCAGTCAGGCTAACTATTACCAATAGATAGCCTGAAAAGATTTTTGAAGATAAGAGTTTCATATTAGACTTCTAATTTATAACCAACGCCACGAATGTTTTTGATATATTTGCCGCAAATACCAAGTTTTTCTCTAAGATTTTTGATATGCACATCTACGGTTCTGTCCAGTACACCTTTGTCCTGCACTCCAAGATAATCTAAAATTTGATCTCTGGCATATACCCAACCTTTCCTTTCAGAAAGAAGTCTTAATATTCTAAACTCAGTAGAAGTAAGTTCAATTTTTTGATTATCTACTCTTACTTCATATTTTTGAAGATCTATTTCGAGGTTCTCAGAGACTTTGATTTTTTGAGTTTTCACAGTAGTATTTTCTCTTCTGAGTACTACTTTCACTCTTGCTACAAGTTCACGAGGAGAAAAAGGTTTAGTAACATAATCATCAGCACCTAATTCCAATCCTAATACCTTGTCGGTTTCGTCGCCTCTTGCTGTTAGCATTATGACAGGGATATTTGCAAACTTTTCTTCTTTTTTGAGAAATTTGCATATCTCAAATCCATCTGCATCCGGTAGCATCAAATCAAGAATAAACAAATCCGGAGTGTTATTGTTGATGAATTTAAACAAAGCGGTAGCATCTTCGAAGGATTTGACTTTAAAGCCAGCCTTTTCTAAGTGCAAAGACACTAATTCCACTATATCGGGCTCATCATCAACTATGGCAATCATTTTTGAATTTCCCGGTTGAATGGAAGCTAAGGGACCATTGTTAAAATTTGCAGACATTTGTTTTCCCTGATTAAATAATGTAACATCAAGCTATACAAAGATAGTCTTTCACTGTGAAGTTTTTGTTTAGTTTATACTTATAACGGGTTAAACTACCTTTTATTAAGCCAATTAAAGATTACTTCAATCAATATCTTATCTACACTTCCTGTTCTTAGGTAGTCTTCTTGAGTTGGATTTGCAGACGATTGGTGGAATAAATGATTTAGCCCATGCAGTCTCATCATAGTAGTCTGCTGTTTGTTCCCAAATAGTTCTTCCCAGATTTGCCAGTCTTTGTCGCTTGTCTGGAAATCATTTGTGCCTTGTAGAAACAGCATTGGTTTATCGAGTTTCGAAGCATAATCAGCGAGATTATAATTCTCCAAGTATTTCCAAAATGAAGCTGTCAGCCCTAATGGCAATTGTCGCGGCATTAGCTTGTCATTTTGAGAAATATTTTTAGCATTTTGTACTTTTATTGCTAATTCCTCCAAAAATTCTTTTTCCTGCTCATCAATATTGCCATCTAAATTAGCAAGATATTGGAATTGATCCGTTACTGCATCTGCAAGATGTCTTCCCAAAGGAGCAAGATAAATACCACCAATAGCTTTAGAAGACTGATCTAATATTTTTGGAAGAAGATAACCGCCAAGACTATGCCCGGCTACAAATATCTTGGACTTATTAATCAAATTGCACTTGTATAAGGTATCTATAGCAGCAATCACATCATCTACAACTACTTTGTCAAAATCAACATCTACAAGCTTTGACATTTTGTTTTTGTAAGTATATGTTCTCTTGTCGTATCTAAAAACAGCAATTCCATTGCTCGAAAGTCCATAAGCTATATCTCTAAAGATTTTGTTTTCACCTATCGTCATGTCTTTATCATGAGGACCTGAACCATGAACGAGAATTACAACTTTGGGTTTACCTATAACGTTTTTTGGGATTGTAAGTATTCCGTCTAACTCCCAATCTTTGTAACCAAATCTGATATTCTTTTCTTCGAACAAGGAAGTATCTGCGTATGCAGGTATTTTATAATTGTCGCTTCTTCTATTCATCGGCGAAAAAAACAAGCCGGCAATTCGATTTGTTGTATCATAAGTAATTTTGGTACTTACATCTTGATTAGTAAATCCAACTATAACATCTACCATCCAATAATTATCATTGGGCAATAGCTGCGAGGACTTAATTACTTCAAATTTGCCGTAAACTTTTTCTAATTGTTCCCAGATTGCTTTGAGTTGCTCTGCTTTGAGCTGCTGTGCCATATTTTCATCAAACTTTTGGTATAATGAATCATACTTGTTTTCTGCAAATAATCTGATTGAGTTATTTGCATCTTCGATATACCCAAAATCTTTTTGCTGGGCATATACATTAGATGCAATAAAAAACAGACCTATCCAAAGAGCAAATTGAGCAATTCTATTCATTTATTTCTCCTAATTTGAAGTTTATATATTCTACTGATTCTGCAATTACCTCTGTATCTGCAGGACTTATATATTTAACATTTTCTATACTTCTGTTCCATGTCATTTGACGCTTTGCATAGCGCCGGGTGTTTTTTTTCATTTCTTCTATTGCTTCTTCTTTAGTCATTTTACCTTCGAGAAAGGCAATACACTCTTTGTAACCAACAGTATTCAAAGAATTCAAATCTTTAGTATATCCCATATCCAAAACTGATTGTGTTTCTTCGATAAGCCCCTGCTCCCACATCAGTGCGGTTCTACGATTGATTCGATTATATATAGTCTCTCTGTCCCAATTTAGGGCAATATATATCGGTCGGTATTTACTTTTAACAGAGTCTTTTTCGTGAGCTTCCGAAAACAATTTACCTTCTGAGTAGTAAAATTCTAGTGCTCTTATAACTCTTCTTGTATTTTTGTCGGCATACTTTTCAGCTGAAACAGGATCGACTGACATCAGTTCATTATAAAGATAATCTTTACCAAAGTCGGAAAGTTTATCATTTAACTCTTTCCTTATGCTAAGAGTTTTTTCTGATTTGTTATCGCCAAACAATCCTTCGACTAAAGCTTTTACATAAAGCCCTGAACCACCTGCAATGATAGGAATTTTGCCTTGCAAATGCAAGTTATGTACAATTGCGTCTGCATCATCTTCGAACATACCTGCACTGTAAGTTTTATCAGGTTCAAAAATATCTATTAGATGATGCTTTATTCCCTGCATTTCTTCCGCATTTGGCTTTGCGGTGCCAATAGTAAGATATTTGTAAATCTGTCTCGAATCTGCAGAAATAACTTCAGTATTGAAGTGTTTTGCAAGTTCCACAGCTAAACTCGTTTTACCCGAGGCAGTAGGTCCGATAATAATTATTAAGGGCAATTTTGAAGGCATTATTTGTCCCAGCCGTATTTTCCAATAAGCGGTACAAATTTAAACTTATCTAAGTACTTTTGAAAGACTTTTCCGTTCTTTTTTTCAATCAGTAGCATTTGCTGTGAGTCTCTTTCTCCGACAGGTATTATCATCCTGCCATTAGTCGAAAGCTGATTAAGTAATTCGGGCGGAACTGCCGGTGCTGCAGCAGTTACTATGATTTTATCAAAAGGGGCATTTTCTTCCCAGCCGTGGGTGCCGTCAGCTAATTTAAAACAAATTTTGCCTTGATAATCCTTCAATCTTAGCTTTACCTTATCGTAAAGGGCAGAAATTCTTTCAATGGTGTAAATCTTTTTAGCAATGCAGGCAAGAATGGCTGTCTGATAGCCACTACCGGTACCAATTTCTAAAATGTGGTCAGAAGATTTGATTTTAAGTTTTTCTGTCATATATGCCACTGTATATGGCTGTGAGATAGTTTGTAAGCAATCAATAGGCAGAGCCTTATCGAGGTAGGCATAAGGTTTAATGTCATCAGGCACAAAATCTTCACGAGGCACATCGTATATTGCACGAAGCACCCTTTTATCTTTGATACCTTTATTTATCAGCGTTTCTATTAGTTTTTTCTTGTCCTCTATGATATTTACCACCTCACCTTAGTTAGAAGCTAATTTAGCACTTAACAATGTAGGAAGTTGATCTACAGGAATATTAATAATTAAGTCACCGCTATCCGCAATAGAAATCCCTCCTGTCTCTTCAGAAACAACGAGTATCACTGAGTCTAATTGTTCACTCAAGCCTAATGCAGCTCGGTGTCGGGTCCCAAGATTTTTGCCTTTCATTTTTTTAGCATTTGATAGCGGCAATACACATCTTGCAGCCAATATCATTTGATTGTCTATAATCACAGCACCATCGTGTAAGGGTGCTTTAGTGTTAAATATTGAAACAAGCAATTCTCTCGATACAACCGCTTGGATAGGAATTCCGGTGTCAATAGTCATCTGCACATTCTGAGAACGTGGGAACACAATGAGAGCTCCAATATGCTTATCCGATAATTCCAAAACTGCATCTATTACTTCATCTATTGTTTCAGCAATTTTGGTTTTGACAAACAGTTGGAAAATTGGCGATCTTGTAATCAATAACAAAAGTTTTCTGAGTTCGGGTTGGAACAGTATTATGAATGCAACAAGCCAAATATCAGAGATAGTACGAAGTATCCAGTTGATTGATTTTAGATTGATGGCTTCTGTTACAAACGAAACTCCAATAATTATCACAAGTCCAAAAAGGATTTGAACCGCAATGGTATCTTTCAAAGCTCTATAAAGCCAGAATACGAGTACTGCAACTATTGTAATGTCTATTACATCTATTAGAGTAAAAGACAAAAAACCAATTTTGAATAGCTCTATCATGTAGTGTTTTGATTAATCCGAAAATTTGTCGTATGCTTTAATTATTCTTGCAACAAGCGGGTGTCTGACCACATCTGCATCAGTAAACTCAGCAAATTCTATGCCCTTAACATCTTTTAGTATTTTCGCTGCATCAATAAGTCCGGACATACTATCTTTTGCTAAATCTATCTGCGTTACGTCACCGGTAACTATTGCTTTGGAGTTGGCACCTAAACGCGTCAGGAACATTTTCATCTGCATTTTCGTCGCATTCTGTGCCTCATCTAAGATGATAAAGCTGTTGTTTAGTGTTCTCCCCCTCATGTAAGCAAGTGGGGTAATTTCAATAATATTTTTTTCCAGTAATATCTTCAATTTTTCTGATGTTAGCATAAATTGTAAAGCATCAAAAAGAGGTCTGATGTAAGGATCTATTTTTTCACGCATGTCACCCGGAAGAAATCCGAGAGACTCCCCTGCTTCGACAGCAGGACGGGTAAGAATAATTCTCGAAACTTCATTATTGCGAAGAGCTGCTAATGCCATAGCAACAGCTAAAAACGTTTTCCCTGTTCCAGCAGGTCCTATTGCAAAAACCAAATCATTTTTTAGAACTTTCTGATAGTAATCTACCTGTTTTGGAGTTCTTGCTTTGATGATTTCTTTCCGTCCTTCATAAATCTCATTGTCGCCGGGTTGGTTCCCGTTTTCTTTAGGGGCAATTTTATTGACATCAATCAGGTTAAGCACTGTAAAAACGTCCTCGGAAGAAAGTTTGCCATTGCGTTTAAGCATATAAAGCAGTTCTTTGAAGACAAGTGAAATGACTTTAACTTCGTCAGGTTCACCTTTGATAACTAAATTATTGCCACGCACCATCACAAGCGATTTGAAGCGATTTTCTATTATAGAAAGATAGCTTTCGTTCACTCCAAACAAATCCAATAAACTAATATTTTCGAGTTTAATTTTTTTTTCTATTGCATCCATAGCGTTAACTTCAACAATGTGTTTAAAAAATAAATGAGCCCCTTAGTAAAAATACTAAGGGGCTTGCATAAATAAAAATTTTATTTTGAGAAACTACAGACATTATTCACCTGCAGAAGCACTTTCAGTTTGAGCTTCAGCTTCTTTTTTCATTCTGTAGTATTTTCTTTCTGCTTTTAATTCTTCACCGGATTTAGGACCTTTTTCAGGTAATTTCAATTCTTGACCAGGGAAGATAATATCAGGGTTTCTTACGATATCTTTGTTAGCCTGCCATATTTTTGGCCACAAGAAAGCGTCACCATAGATTTCAGTTCTGTTTGCGATGTTCCACAAACAGTCTCTTTCTTTAGACCAAGATTTAACGATATAAGTAGAAATTCTTTTTTCTCTGTAAAGACCTTTAATTTCGCGGGCTAAATCAAGAATTCTGTTATAGAATTCAGGAAGTAAAGCAACTTTTTCTTTTCTAAGTTCGTTCAACTGGTTTTCCAAATCGATAACTTCGTTTTGTCTGTCAGCTAAAGCATCATCATTAAGGGCTTTCAATTCTCTGACTTTACCTGCAATCACGCCTAATTTTTGACGGAAAGCTTCGATGTCTTTATCAGTAACACCCAACATTTTTTTGAGTTCGTCCAAGCAATCTTCTAAACTTTTGTTAGTATTGCGAAGTTGGTTTTGAGCTCTTTCCAATTTAGTTTTTTCTTCGTTCAAAGTATTTTCCAAATCAGCAACTTTAGCTTGGAAATCTTTGATTCTGTATTCAGCTTGCTCTTTTGTAAGCTGATTATCCGGTAAGTTTGCAGGCGGCATCTGTGCATTAGCATAAACCCCGGCAGCAAAAAAAGCTATAAATAGATATATTATCGTTTTCATGACTCTCCAATTGGGATTATTTTACATTATAAAATAGTAAGTGTAAAAGAATTATTCAGCACCTTCTTCAGTTTTTGGCTGTTCCGGTGACCAGTCAGGCCATACATTTGGCCATGCCTGCAATTTGCCTTGTACAAAGTTTTTGTCTTCTTTACATTTTTCTAATTCCGCTTGGCGAGCTTTCAATTCTTTTTCCAACTTTGCGTATTCACTTTTCGTGTTAGCAATCTCTTGGTTCAAGCTTCTTTCTTGTCTTCTTAGTTCGTCTAATTGAGCCAGTTGCTCCTCAGTAACTTTTGGCGTACAACTTGTAAATGAAGCTGCAGAAAAAATTAAAGCTGAGCTTATGCCTAAAGCAGTAATAAAGCTCTTTACACGCATAAGTCCTCCGAAAAATAATTTATTTAACATCTATTTGAAATCAATGGAAATACTAAATACAGTCGTCCAAAACATTATTATATTTTAAATTACGTTCAAACTTAAGATTTGTTCGGACACTCCATAGGCAAATATCGTAAAATTCTGCTTATTTAGCTAATATTTCTCCAAGTATCATAAAAAAATAATACACATCCACTAACATTCGGTATTAGAGGATATTACATTTGTTTAATGTAAAACTTTTATTTGATATTTCCAAACATGTTGATAAATATCATCAAAATATTTTTCAACGAGTAGCTATTATTAGTTATCTTTGTAAGCTGAAAAAGAATAATTTGTATTATAATAAGATAAATACTACGACTATGAAAAAAGAATTCCCTAAGGCTTACGAACCTATTTTATCCGAAGACAAATGGTACCCTCTCTGGTTAGAAAATAAAATTTTTGCTGCAGATAATAATTCAAATAAAGAAGCATACAGCATTTTGATGCCTCCTCCTAACGTTACAGGCATCCTGCATTTTGGCCACGTTCTCAATTCAACTTTGCAGGATATTTATATCCGCTGGAAAAGAATGCAGGGATACGAAGTTTGTTGGTTCCCCGGCATGGATCATGCAGGAATAGCAACTCAGGCACGGGTTGAAAAAGAATTAAAAGCTACAGAAAATCTCTCTCGCTATGATTTAGGTCGAGAAAAATTCGTTGAAAAAGTTTGGGAATGGAAAGAAAAATATGGTGGTATTATCTTTAATCAGCTCCAAAAGTTAGGTATTTCCACAGATTGGGACAGAACTCTTTTCACTATGGACGAATCTGCCTCTAATGCTGTCAAAGAAGTATTTATCAGATTGTTCGACGAAGGACTGGTATATAAAGGTAAACGAATTATCAACTGGTCGCCATTGGCACAGACAGCTCTTTCCGATGAAGAAGTAGAATTCAAAGAAATAAACGAAAAACTTTATACTCTACGATACTACTTTGAAGATAGCAATGATTACCTCATGGTAGCTACTGTTCGTACTGAAACTATATTCGGAGATATTGCAGTTGCTGTCAATCCTAATGATGAAAGATATAAACATCTTATCGGCAAAAATGTAATTGTGCCGTTAGTTGGTCGTAAAGTTCCGGTGATTCCGGATGAGCATGCCGATCCTGAATTCGGAACGGGTTGTGTGAAAATAACTCCAGCTCATGACCCTAATGATTTCCTTGTAGGTGAAAGACACAATCTCGATATAATAAATACTATAAATCCTGATGCCACTTTGAATGAAAATGCAGGTGAATTTGCAGGATTAGATAGATTTGAAGCTAGAAAACGAGTGTCTAAAAAGTTAGAAGAGCTCAATCTCATAGAAAAAGTAGAAGACTATGCTCATAACGTAGGTATATCTCAGCGTGGTGGCGAACCTGTCGAACCGCTTCTTTCTGATCAATGGTTTGTTAAGATGAAGCCTCTCGCAGAATTAGCTTTAAAAGTTGTCCAAGACGGTGAAATTAAATTCCACCCTAACCACTGGATTAAAACCTATGAGCATTGGATGAACAACATCAAAGATTGGTGCATTTCGCGTCAGTTATGGTGGGGTCATCAGATACCTGTTTATTACACTGAAGACGGAAGATTTACTGCTGCAATAGATGAAGCTCATGCAAGAGAAAAACTTGGCTTAGATGCAAATGTAGCTTTAAAACAAGAAGAAGATGTATTAGACACTTGGTTCTCATCTTGGCTTTGGCCGATGACAACAATGGGCTGGATGAATGACCACAAAACCGAATCTACTCCTGATTTGGAAAAATTCTTGCCTACTGATTTGTTGGTAACAGGACCTGACATTATTTTCTTCTGGGTTGCACGAATGATTATGGCAACAGAGAAGTTCAAAGGTGAAATACCATTCAAAGATGTTTATTTCACTTCTATGATTAGAGACGGTCAGGGCAGGAAGCTATCAAAATCGCTTGGCAATTCACCGGATCCACTTAATATTATTGCTAAATACGGTGCGGATGCTGTTCGATTTACCATGATATTCCTTGCTCCTCTTGGCCAGGATGTCAGGATGGATGTGGACGTTGATGCTCAGGATATACCGTCTATGGAGATTGGAAGAAACTTTGCCAATAAAGTTTGGAATGCCGGTAGATTCTTGAATATGAAATTGGATCAGGCTATTGAAAATAACAATGGTAATTCCGATGTATGCATTGACGAAAATACTCTAACAACAGCGGACAAATGGATTCGTTCTCGTTATAATACCACTATCGAAAAATTGAACCAATCTCTTAGCGATTTCAAGGTAACGGAATACTCCAAAATGCTTTATGACTTTATTTGGAGAGATTTCTGCGACTGGTATGTCGAAATTGTAAAAATTCAGTTTAACGATGCAGATAGTGCCAAACAAGTAGCTATTGCCAAATTTGCAATCGAAATATACGAAGGTATTTTGAGAATGCTTCACCCTGTAATGCCTTTCATTACAGAAGAACTTTGGCACTTGCTTTCAGGAAAAGACGACAATGAGACAATCAGCACTCAGGCTACGCCTATGCCGAATAATACTCATATAGATTCTAATATCGAAGATAAATTGGCTCTTGTGCAGAATATTGTCGAAGAAATAAGAAAACTAAGATCATCAACTTCAATTCCTCCATCTCAAAAATTGCCTGTTGCTATAGCAATTAAAGAAAATGCTATAAGAGAAGTTTTCAGCGAAGCCAAAAACGTAATTGCAGGCATGGCAAAATGCTCCGAATTGGAGATTGCAGAATCAGTAGAAAAACCTTCTTCATCTTTGAGCTCAGTGGTTCGAGAAATAGAAATCTTTGTTTCTCTTGGCGATGCAATTGATTTGGATAAGGAAAGAGAACGACTTGAAAAAGAAATAGCCAGATTGGAAGGAAATATCAGAGCTTGTGAGAAAAAACTTTCAAACGAAAAATTTGTAAGCAATGCACCTGCTGATGTGGTTGCCTACGAAAAAGAAAAGTTAGATTCTATGAAAGAGTCTCTTTTGAAAGTAAAAGACAATCTTGCTAATCTGTAATTTTTTTGAAGTTTAAAAAGCAGTTCTCAATCAGAACTGCTTTTTTTTGACATTATATTTCCATTCGGCAATATTATTTAAAATTGACATATAACTTTAATTGCGAACATTTTTTTTGAACAATGTTCTTCTATTTGCTTATATTGCAATAGCATCTAAGCAGAATTGATATATTAACTTGATATAAATATTGTCTTATAATATTGAAAACTGTCAGTATTTGCAATATTTCTACTCAATTTTGAGTTAAGATATACGTTTAGGATTTGGGTTTGTAATTAGGATAATAGATAAATGAAAATTTTAGCTTTCAATTGTTCTCCAAAACAATTTGACAATCTAACTCCTCTAATGATTGAAGCTTTCTTAAAAGGAGCAGAAACCGCCGGAGCCAAGATTGAGCAGGTTAACACCTGCGATTTGGAAATAGGTCCGTGCAGGGGCTGCACTGACAATATGCTTTTCGAATACAAGCATACTTGCGACTGCAACGATGACATGATTCCATTGTACCCTAAACTCAAAGAAGCAGATGTTTGGGTATTTGCAACTTCTGTATTCGAAACCGGAGTTCCTAAGGTATTTACTAATGTATTGGATAGGCTGGAACCTCTTTTCCATCCTTTTATACTTAACGGAACTATCAAACTTCCTGAAGAAAATGCAGCTAAGTCAGGTAAGATTTTGTTTATGGGCACTTCCAATCTAAAAAATGATTCGGTTTTCTCTGAAGTACAAGAACACATTAGTTCTGTTTCTGATATGTTCGGAAAAGAATTTCTGGGGTCTATCACAAGAACAAATGCCCGAGCTATTACTACTTTGGATGAGATGAAAGATGTACTTGATTCCATTTTAGAAGAATGCAGCAATGCCGGAAGAGATTTAGTAGAATTTGGTCAAATCCAAAACTCTACTTTACAAAATATTGCACAAAGCATCAAGGTTGCTATCTAAAAGACGTTAAAAAAAAGTAAAAAAGCATAGTAAGTATATCTTTATTTACTATGCTTTTTGCTTTATTACCTACGACTGTACATTTTACTTTTTCAATAAATACTCTACTCTATCAAGCACATCAGCCATAAATTGCTTATCACCTGAAAAGCCTTGTATTTTGAATTTAAGATTGCCCTCTTTTCCAAAAATTAGTGTCATTGGTAAACCACTTATGCCTGCATTTTTGGGAATAAAAGCAGCTTCATCAGTTAATACAGGAAAATCAACTTCTGCTTCATTTAGAAAATTGTTCAAATCTGTTTCTTGATCTGTGCGTTCCCAGATATTTACAGAAAGAATTATAATATCGTCGCTTTCTTTATAAACATCATACAAGTCATTATAAATCGGGAACATTGTCTGACAAGGACCACACCAAGACGACCAAAGTAATGCAACGACTACCGATCCCTTCATATCTGAAAGATCTACAAATTTCCCGTCTAAAGTTTTTAAACTTCCGGCATTTATAGTATTATCTAATTCATAGCTACTAAGAGTTTTCATGCGGGTATCTTTGTTTTTCAGTAACAAATTGTCAAGATACGTGGCAAACTCAGCATCTGATTTAGAGTTTATAGTAGTATATTTTTCTTTGAATTTTTCTTCTAGTTTATCTGTCAGTATTATATGTGTAGCTGCTGATTCAAGTACAAGCAATCCTTCATTCATTTTGTTCAGTTCGAATAAAGACAGTGCATATAGCTCATAAAATTGAGCATCATATTGCTGGTTGCTATCCCATACTCTATCAAAAAATTCTATTGCCTTTGTATAGTTTTGCTCAGCAACGTACGACTTGGCAAGAGTAAAATTATAGCTCAAAGATAAGTTTTTGATAGCTTTATCTTTTTCTTGCGGTGAGCAGTATTTAGGCATTACCTGATCTGACAATAAATCTGATTCTATTGAAGCAAGTATGCTTCTTGCCTCTGAAACTCTAACTGCCAAATCTGCTTCTTTATAAGAATTGGGATCTTCAATAAGTCTGCCGGCGATTGCCAGCTTGACTAATGCAGGAACTCCTTCCAAACCGGAAAAAAGAGTCTTGAGATCTTGGTATTTGCCATTTTGCAGATAAGCTGATATCAAAGCATTAAATATCTTCAATCTTCCGTCAGATTTGGGGAACTGTTGAAAATATGATTTGGCTATATTAACAAACTCATCTCTTGAAGGTGCATTTGCTAATTTGATTAGCATTTTTTCTTCAGCCAATTTTGACTTCGGATGTTTAGTTACAAAAATCTGTTCCAACTTATCAGCAGCATCAGATTGGTTAATCATTTTAAAGGCTCTGCTTACTGATTTTACAGTAGCTTCATCATCTTTATCAAAATCTTTCTTCAAGATAGCTTCTAACTTAGAAGCAAACTCTTTTTGACCTATTTTTTTAATATCAAATAGCAGAGACAGCAAGCCTATCTCTGCCTGTAGATTATTCGGGTATTTTTTCAATTCTTCTCTGAAATAGCTCTCTGCTGCTGCATAATCAATATCTAAACGACATTGCTCGGGCAGACTTCCCATATAAAAAAGAGCTACACGTAAGTAATAGTTCTGTGGTATTTGCTGGTTTTGAGTCAAAAACAAAAAGAACTTTCGAAAGTTATTATCTGTTTTACCGTCTTCGGCAACAACTTTGGAAATAACATAGTATGGTTTTTGGCTTAATAATAAATCTGCACTATATTTATCGGCATTGCCGGACAAGGTGCTCATAAATAACTCAGGATTATCTTCTCCATCAAAAAAGACATAATTATATGCACTCAGATTTGAGCCGGAGTCGAAAAATCCTTTGGAATCATACTCAATTTTGAATCCTGAGTCGCCTTGAGGTACTAATTTCATATCACCTCCGGCAAAAACTGCCATCGGCAACACTATTGTCATAATTACAAACATTAAATATCGCATCGGTACCTCCTATCACCATTTAATTACAAATTTTCTAATCTGGAAAGTTCTGAAATAAGAAAATCTACTGCTTCATCAGGTGTATTCGCATAGTGGAATAAATCTAAATCAGATTTACTTATCATACCCATATCAAGGAAGTAATCGAAATCTATCAGATTTTGCCAAAACACCTTTGGATATAATAATACGGGCACCGGGCGAGTAAGTTTCTTTGTTTGTATCAAAGTCAAATTTTCAAACAGTTCATCCATAGTGCCAAAACCACCCGGCATAGCAACCAATGCTTTGGCGAGATTGACAAACCAGAACTTTCGCATGAAGAAATAATGGAACTCAAAATTAAGCGATGGAGTAATATATTGATTTGGTTCCTGTTCGAAAGGTAGGCTAATATTTAAACCGATTGAGTTACAACCCGCTCTTTGAGCACCTTTGTTTGCAGCTTCCATCATGCCGGGGCCACCGCCTGTACAAATATCAAAACGCTTTTCCTGAGGCAAACCAATAGACCACTTCCCAAAACGATAAGCAATCTCTTCACATTCATCATAATATTTACTTATTTGTTTTTTCTTCTGATGAAATTCAATCTTCTTTTGTAAAGCTATCTTTTCGTCTCCGGATGCAATAGCAAGTTGCTCTTGTAGTGATTTATCCATAGCATGCCAGTCGGCTGTAGAAACTGACCTGGCAGAACCATAAAACACAACTACGCGGTTCACATTGTGCGAGTTGAAATACTGTTCCGGGTACAAATACTCTGATAAAATTCTAATTGTTCTGCCGTCATGACTGTGCATAAACTCTTTATTGTCATAAGCTTTATCAGCTTTACCAAGTCTTTTTTCCGTTTCCATTTTACATTTTCCTTTCTCTGATTCTATTATATTAAGTTAAAACCACCGTCCACAATTATATTTTGTCCGGTAATGTAATCTGTACAATTTGCAAAAAAATCTACAATTTCAAATATATCCTGAGCATTTCCATGCCTTAGCATAGGGATTCGCTCAGCACTAATATATGGGCTATCTTCATAAGTCGAAGCTTGAGATAAATCAAGCGAACCGGGCGATATGCAATTAACTGAGACACTCGGTGCCATATTTCGAGCCATTGCTTTTGTTAGAGTAACCAATCCAGATTTTGAGACATTATACTGAATTTTATTATCCCATATTTCTACACCACCCAAAGAGGCTATATTGATTATTCTACCTCTTTTATTATTTAATTTCAGCGAAGTATAGTAAGCCTTCGAGATAAAAAAGTGTCCTTTGAGATTAACATCAAAGGCTGTATCCCAATCTTCTTCTGAAATATCTTCTACTTTCTTTGCCGGAGGGAAAATTCCTGAATTATTTATCAGTACATCAGGCAATCCAAAAAAGTTTTCTGCTTGATTATACGCTTCTTCTATGCTATTAGTTTCTCTCAAATTGCAATGGATAGCTTTAGTGCCGAGTAGTTTCTTTTCTAACTCTGAGGCAGACAAGACGGAAGTATTATAAAAAAAGCAGACCTGATGACCCTTTTCATGAAATTTTTCCACTAACGCTGCACCTAATCGTTTAGCCCCACCGGTAATCAGTATTTTTTTCATGTATGCTTGAATATTTATTATTGTGTAAATTCCAATATAAGAAAAATATGCTTACGTATTAAATATAACATAGTTCATACAGATGCAAAATTATATATCTGTTTTATATCATTTGTTTTAAACATTAACTGCAAAATATTGCCTTAAACAGGCGATTTATGTGGAAAACAATTTTTTTAAGCCTATAAATTTTTTGTTTTTTTATTCGGAATAAATGCTTACTTTTGAATTCTCTTTTGAGAGCCAACAGCTAAAAGGATTTAGGGCCTATAGCTCAGATGGGAGAGCGCTTGAATGGCATTCAAGAGGTCAGGAGTTCGATTCTCCTTAGGTCCACTCAAAAGAGAAAAAAGTTGATATCATGGAGCTGTAGCTCAGTTTGGTTAGAGCGCCTGCCTGTCACGCAGGAGGCCGCGAGTTCGAGTCTCGTCAGCTCCGCTTCTTTGATATATTTTTTGCTTTTTTGTGTTGGAGCTGTAGCTCAGTTTGGTTAGAGCGCCTGCCTGTCACGCAGGAGGCCGCGAGTTCGAGTCTCGTCAGCTCCGCTCTTTGATATATTTTTTGCTTTTTTGTGTTTGGAGCTGTAGCTCAGTTTGGTTAGAGCGCCTGCCTGTCACGCAGGAGGCCGCGAGTTCGAGTCTCGTCAGCTCCGCTCCTTGATATATTTTTTGCTTTTTTGTGTTTGGAGCTGTAGCTCAGTTTGGTTAGAGCGCCTGCCTGTCACGCAGGAGGCCGCGAGTTCGAGTCTCGTCAGCTCCGCTCCTTGAAATATTTTTTGCTTTTTTGTGTTGGAGCTGTAGCTCAGTTTGGTTAGAGCGCCTGCCTGTCACGCAGGAGGCCGCGAGTTCGAGTCTCGTCAGCTCCGCTTCAAACAGTAATTTCTTAGACATAATTCTTCAGAGTTATGTCTTTTTTTTTATCTGATTTGCTTTTTTACTCTAGGTATATAAATCTTTTATTGGCACTGCTTACATTTAAATCCGTATTGCAGCTAAAGAAATACTCCAATGGATAATTATATATAAATATATGCCCCAATTGAAATTTCTCTTCCGAGCAGCGGTAGATTGTTTATTCCGGGGATGCTTTTATCAAATAAATTTTTGACTGTAATTTTACCTTTCATGTTCTTAATTATGGATATTTCTGCTGCAGCGTGGTGTAGCATTATGCTGCTTAGATTGTTATAATTCGAAAAGTAGTCAAAACTATAGGATAAACCAACATAGCTTAAAGGTAGGATTGTTAAAGTAGATTTAAACATATCTTTGGGTACAAAGCTTTCTATTGTCTCTTTGTATTCTTTAGTCATGTCTTGAGATTCTATAATCATCGAATAAGAAGAAGAAATACCGAAGTATTTGTGTTCATAATCAAATTCAAACTCAATACCTTGCAGATTTACTTCGCCATTGTTTACATAAACAGTCTGAAATAAAGATTTGTATAATGGAAAGATGTAGTTTTTGAAACTATTTGCAAAATAGTTTGCTCCTATGCTAAAATATTCGGGCTGATACCTCACCCCTACTTCATAATATTGTTTCTCTTCAGGTTCCAACGCTAATAATACCTGAATCGAATCGGAAAAGACACTCTCATATTCGTTGATATATGGGATGCGTACTCCTCTTCCAAGGCTTGCCGATAGGCTTAGATTTTGCTTCAAATCAAATTGTATTCCAAAATCGTACGTTACATGATTTGTCTTGCCCGGAGTTCTTTTAGTGGCTATCCGCATGGGGTTATTAATCAAAAAACCTAAACTATAGATAAAACTAATACTGTTTTTTATAAGATAACTTTGCTTTGCATTGAATTGTAAACGCTCTGTTTCATTTTTGTCTTTTTCAGAATCAATTTTATTTCTGACATCCGTAATATCTTTTCTATAGTTCAAGCTAACATAGACCGGGGGTAATACTGTATTGAATATGATATAGTCTGTCTCAATTCCGTAAGAGTATGATTTTATATTTCGGATTCCAAAAAGTTCTTTAACTAAAAACTGCATCTCTTTGTCGTAATAGAAATTCAAACTTTTGTTTTCAGTGTTGAAGTAGATGTTTCCCTCAAGATAGATATTATCTAACAAATAAGTTTCATAGCTTAGTTTAGAAAACAAACGATTGTCGTTTGGAATTTTTCCGAAGTATTCTGAATAACTATCTACGGGCAAATTTCTTTTACTATTGGAGAGTGCCATCAGAAAACCAAGTCTGGAGTATTTGTTTTCGAATCCGAAATCCAAAATCGCACCATTTGTACTCGCAGTCGAATTATTAAGAGTATATCTGTCTCTAAGCGAGTCTTTTGATAAGGGGTAGTCAGGACGGGCATTGAAAATCAATCCGGCATTCCAGTAGAATTCCCCAAGTTTACCGCCTGTATTTAGCAAGCCGAAACCATTACTATTCCCACCGCTTATAAGTGCCTGAAGTGCAAATTTATTTTCTGTCTCAGGTAAGATTAGATTTATTTCCGAACCTGTATTAGAAAAAGACTTTTTATTTGAAGAACTATAATCTATATACATCACATCAAATAGCCCTAAACCAAGTAATTCATTAGGGATTGTGCCATTGTAAGGACTATTGAGCACAACGTTATCCAAGAATACATTAGTTCTTTTATTACTTATTCCTCTTATTGAGTATTCGAATGTGTTGTATTCAGAAATATATGAATAGACAGACGGCAGCCGCTGCAATCTGTCAATAATTGTATTGCTCGAATTTACAGTAATGAGTGAATCTATCTTTTTGTGATTGCTTGATGACATATCATAAAAATCGTCAAAGACATCTATTTTCACATCAAGCTGTGCACTTAAACGAATAACAGAGCAACAAAGCACTGCGAATAGACTCAATATGTATTTCAGTTTACTCATAACTACAAAATAATAAATTTTTTGCCTTTACGAATACTCCTTATTATCATTTAGATAAAAACTTACTAAATTGAATCATATTATATGCATCATATTGTGCCCATAGCTAATCTAATCCTTCATGGCTATAAGACAGTACAAAAAAAAGCTTGCAAAACTATAAAAATGTTTTAACCATTTTTGTTTATGCAAGCCTTTAATATTTTATATTTTTTGATTTAGATAATCTGACTTTTGTTTCTTACTTTTTTGATGATGATATCTATTCGTATCTAAGTGCATCTATAGGATCTAATTTTGCAGCTTTAAATGCAGGATAAACACCAAACACAACACCAAGTAATGTACAAATAGCAACAGAAAATACTATCCATAAAACCGGTATTGTGAGATCCATTCCCATCATCGAACCAAAAACATTACCGACAACAACTCCGAGAACAATGCCTATAAAACCACCCAACTGAGCAAGGGTAACGGTTTCTATAAGAAATTGGATAACAATATTAAAGCTTTTCGCTCCGACTGCTTTTCTGATGCCGATTTCTTTTGTTCTTTCTTTAACAGAAATAAGCATTATGTTCATAATCCCAACACCTGCTGCAAGAAGAGAAATACCTCCGGTAACCCAACCAAAGATACTTAAATAACCTGTAAGCGAGCCAAATTGTTCTCCCATAGCCTCATTTGATTCAATTTCAAAATCATTTTCTTCCCATGGCTTAACATTTCTGATTGAACGCATTATTCCAATAGCTTCATCCATAGTTTCATCTATTTGATTTTTGGAAGGTGCCCTAAGTTGAATAGTTAAGGATTCGTCCCACCAAGAAGCATAATATTTCAGAAATTGAGTTACAGGAATAATTGCTCGGTTGTCCTGGCTCTGCCCCATCATGGCGCCTTTAGCCTCAAGCAGCCCAATCACAGTAAACCTCTGTTTGTCGATTGTAATTTCTTTACCAATTACATTTCCTTCCGGAAAGAGTTTCACTTTAATATCGTTGCCAATAACTACAACATTGCGTTTAAATCTAATATCGTCAGCAGAAAATTGCCTTCCGGCAACAAGATTATCGCTCATTATAGTAAAATAGTTTTCGTCAACTCCCATAAGGGAAACATCCGGGTTTGTTTCTTTATTGCCGGATTTTAAGACTTTTCCGGCACCTACAGAAAAAGCAGACATAATTTTGCTTAGTCGCATTGTTTCTTTGAAATCCTGGAACTGCTTGTAAGTAATTGCTTTTCTTCTGCTATATTTTCTCCATTCATCTCCAAAATGCATTGCCGGAGTTCTTTGAATAAAAATAGAAGTTTCACCTAATTGCTCTAACTGAGTATCTACAGTACTATTAAGAGATTCTATAAGCGAACCTACTGCCATCAGCGAGAAAACACCTATGGCAATACTCAAAAGAGTCAAAGAAGAGCGTAGTTTATTTTCTTTGACAGCATGCAATGCCATCAATATGCTTTGTAATACGTTCATTTATTCGCTCCTCATTGCATCTACCGGATCTAATTTAGCTGCTCTGACTGCCGGTATCAATCCTGCTAACATACCAACAACAACAGACACCAATGTAGCCCAGAACAATAAATTGTAAGGTAAAGTTTTAGATAAAAATCCAAGTTTATCGCTGATTAGTTCAGGAAGATAGACTGCTGCAAAGTAGGCTATCACAGAACAAATAACGAAAGAAAGTATGGCTCCCATAAAACAGAGCAATGCGGATTCCATAATAAACTGCCATGCGATAGATGCCCTTTTTGCTCCTAAAGCTTTTCTAATTCCTATTTCTTTTGTACGCTCGACTACAGAAACAAACATAATATTCATAATTCCTATAATCCCTACAACAAAAGACAATACTGTCAAGCCAATCCCAACCGACCATACTATTGTTCTCAATGAGGCAACCTGCTTTTCGAAAGCCTTTGTTTCATTTATAGAAAAGTCGTCGTCTTGATGAGGTTTCAAATCTCTGATACTCCTCATCACACCCCGAACTTCGTCGCGAACTGCATCTAAATTATCTACAGAACCGGCTTTAACACCAATTGAGATAGATCTGTCAAAATTTCCAAAAGTCTTCAAAAAGGCATTCATCGGAATAAATACCTGATTGTCTATAAAATCAAAAAACATATTTCCTTGCTTTTTAATTACTCCAATCACTCTAAATTTATGACCATTGAGCTTAACAATAGTACCTTCAGGATTTTTACCTTCAAAAATCTTTTCATAAATATTGTAACCGACAACTACAACGTTTGCTCCCTGCAAATCCTCAAATTGCGAGAAATGGCGACCTACAGTAATTTCACCTGCAGGGGAAAGAGATTGCTCATAGGTTGTGCCTAATATAGGAAAACCGGAATAATTCTCTCCTTCGTACACCATAGAGGCTCCCCACCGACGTGCAGTCGGGAAAATCAATTCTGCGTTTTTGACTTTAGCAGTAAATTCGTTGACTTGTTCGATAGTTATATTTTTTCTCTGTCTTATCTCATCCCAATTCTTTCCGCCAGCCCAGTCAAATTTATCAATATATAGGACATCGGCTCCCATAATATTAAAAGTATCCTGCATAGCGGAATCTAAGCCGTCCAAAATCCAGCCCATAATAATCACAAACGAAATACCAATCAATACTCCTAAAGAAGCAAGAAAGGAACGCATTTTGCTTGCGAGCATCGCTTCTAATGATATTTTGAAGGCTTCGGATATTTCAGCAATTTTCATATTTTTCCTGATTGATTATGCTATTACAGGTGCCGGGTTCTTCAAATCAGATTCGATTAAACCGTCTCTGATTTTAATAATTCTGTGAGCATGCTTTGCTATATCTTCTTCGTGGGTAACTAAGATTATTGTATTCCCACCTTTCCATAAATCTGCAAACAACTGCATGATTTCTTCGCCGGTTTTAGTATCTAAGTTACCCGTAGGCTCATCAGCAAGTATTATTGAAGGATTATTGACAAGGGCACGGGCTATGGCAACACGCTGTCTCTGTCCGCCTGACAACTCATTTGGTTTATGAGTCATTCTGTCTTCCAGACCTACTTTTTTTAAAGCAAGTTTTGCCTTTTCCTGTCTTTCCGATGCAGAAATACCTGCATAAATCAAAGGCAACTCTACATTCTTCAATGATGTAGCACGAGGAAGAAGATTAAAAGTCTGGAAAACAAATCCGATTTTTCTATTACGAATATCAGCTAACTGATTATCATTCATTCTGCTCACATCGGCTTCTTCTATCGCATATCTACCACCTGTCGGCGTGTCTAAACATCCAAGAATATTCATGAGAGTTGATTTACCTGAACCGGAAGGTCCCATGATAGCTACATACTCATTTTCGTGGATATCAACCGAAACTTCGCGTAAAGCAAAAACCTTTTCGCTACCCATCTTATAGACTTTAGCTACCTTATCAATTTCGATAATGCGTTTCTTCATGTCAGACCTATCCTTATTCTTTTGTTTTTGCGTCTTTTTCTTTCTTAATCTTAGAACCATCTTCCAGCAGCTTGCTTACGGCTGTAAAGTTTCCGGTTACTATTTCCTGTTTATCACTTAATCCGCTGACAATTTCAATAAAACCACTATCGGAAACTCCTGTTTCGACAACAGTTTGTTTTACTGAATCACCTGAGACTACAAAAACTAATGAAGGAGGAATATCTGATTTTTCTACAGCTTCTTCAGTTTTAAACTGATTTGATTTCTGTTCTGTTTCATTTTGTTCTCTTTTATCAATGCGAACAGTTACTGCCTGCAAAGGAACAGAAAGCACATTATATTTTGTTTGCGTATTGATTTCTACATTGCAGCTCATACCGGGACGCATCTTAACATCTTTCTCGAGCAACCTAACTTTTACAGAGAAGTTTGTTACCTGATCTTGAGAGCCGAGCGATGATACTTGAGCAGAGTGCCCAATTTCAATTACCTGACCTAAAAACTTTTTATTAGGAAAAGCATCTACTTCAACATAAGCTGTGTCACCAATATCAACCAAAACGATATCATTTTCATCTATATCAACCACTGCATTCATCACACTCAAATCAGAAACTCTAAGCATTTCTGTACCCTGCATCATCTCAGTGCCGACTACTTTTTCACCTTTTTCTACAGCAAGTTTTGTAACAGTACCTGCAATAGGAGCGTATATAGCAGTTCTTTCAGCATTCCTTTCGATTTCTCTGTATGCGGCTTCACTACGTTCCAAACCTGAAAGTGAGGATTTGTAGGCTGCCAGAGCAGTCTGATATGTACTTTCTGCTCTTTCGAAATCTGACTTAGAAGCAAATTCTTTTTTATAAAGCTCAGTTATTCTGGAAAGCTCTGATTTTGACCTTTCCATCTCAGCTTTTCTCATCTCAATTTCCATTTTTGAGGCATCTAAACCGGCTTTATACTGATCTAAGCGCGTTTGGATGATGTCGGGCTTGATTTTGACTAAAAGCTGATTGGCAGAAACTGTATCGCCTTCCTCTATTCCGAGATAAATTATCTCTCCGCTTGTTTCCGGTGATATTTTAACCTCTGTTTCAGGATTGATTCTGCCTATTGCAGAGACTTTTTGCGATATAGTTCTTCTTTCAACTTTTTGTGTTTTTACAGTCAATATCTGCTCACGGCTACAAGCTGAAAACACCAAGCCAGCTAATAATATTGACATTACTGTTGTTTTGATATTGAAATACTTAGATGAAAACATATCTTCCAAATCCCGGATATTATTTTATATATTTCTTACTTTTTGAGCTTCTTCATCTGTCATTATTTCTGCTTTATAATAGACAGCAGTTTTTGCTATTAAGTCATGCAATGCTTGTTTCTTTTCAGAAAGTACGACAAAACAGCCAATAAATGCTATAACTCCGAATATTGATCCAAATGTGCTTACCAAAGTCATTGATGTAACGAGGAAAAGTACATTTACTACCATTGAAATATTTTTCAAAGAAGCTCTGACTATAAGCGTATTAATGCTTGCCCATGTTCTGTTAGAATTAGCAATCCTTAGTCCAAGCATCATTTTGCCAAGAGAAGCTCCGTAAATTACTTCCAACGAATAATAGAGAATACCCAATACTGTAGAGTACATGGTAATTTCATAGCCAATAGCTTCCATTTCCGCTATTGTATTCGGATCAGCTATACCGCCTTCCATTCCGGCTCCGATTATTGATGAGAACTGTTCTAAATAAACTCCGAAAATTCCGGTAATAGAAAGAACAATAAGCAAAGCTGCAGAATAAATGACTACATCAATAAGCCATGCTGCAAATCTTTTTCCGAAGCCAACCCGAAAGTCTAACTCATCAACATAATCATACTGTTCGTAGTCAGGCAAATTTGAATTATTTAGATTTTCGCTCATCACAAACCCCTTTTTGAAAATATTTTTAGAACTCACCTATAGAATAAAGCAACTCATTTTTTGCTTTATAATAATCATACACTGAATTTACTAAATTTATCTTAGTAGTAACTAATTGCAAATTTGCATCATGCAGCTCATTTATAGATGCAGAGCCAACTTGGAATCTTTCTTTTGCACTTTCATAATTTCTTTCTGCAGATTTTATAGATTTCTGAGTGATTTCGAGTGTCTTTTCTGCTGCTTTGAGTGCTACATAAGCCATTTGAACCTGAGTTTTTACCTGCTGTTCTGTTCTTTCTTTTTCGACTTTGCTTTGCTCCACCTGAAGTTTTGCATTTTCGACCTGTCTGTCAGTAGAAAAGTTTGCAAAGATTGGCATACTTAGCGAAACACCTACGCTTGGAGACCCCTGATCGAATCCTCCCCATTCACTGTTGCTCCAGGACCAACCGCCATTTGCTCTAATAACCGGAAGGTAATTAGCTCGAGCTGAACGGACAGATGTTTCAGCAACTTCAATATTTATTTGACTCGCAGTCAAATCTTTTCTATTACTAACTGCTTGCTCTACCAAACCTGCAAAATTGCTGTACTTATCATTAAAAGCATCTATTTCTGCATTGGTAATTGTTTCAGGCAAGCTGATTTTTTGAAATTCTGCACTTTCAACAGGATTTAACCCCATGTAGGCGAGCAAATCTGCTTTTGCCATACTAAGCTGGTTCTCGGAAGTTACAATTTGAAGTTCTCTATTGCCAAGGTCAGCTTCCTGAGCATAAACAGAACCAACAGGAATAACCCCTGCTTCGTATTGAGCTTTTATGCGTTCTAACTCTTTGTTGCCCAAGTCAAAATTTTCTTTTCGGATTTCGACTATTCTATAGCTTTTAATGATTTCTATATACTTTTTAATCACTTCGACTTTGACGTAGTCAATAGTCTGTTTATGACGGTAGTCATAAGCATCTTTTGTTTTGATAGCCCTATCATAATTTGCCTCTCTGGAAAATCCGTCAAAGAGAGTCCATGAAGCATTAGCGTTCATATAGTAACTATTCTGATCATTAACTGCTATTGGTATATTTGTACCACTGAAATTAAATGTCTTCTTTTCTTTCAAATCACGAGTATATCCCATATTAAAACTAATAGATGGAAGATACAATCCGAAGGCATTTACAAGGTCAGACTGAGTATTAGCAAGCTGAGCTTCACTCAGGTGAATATCATAATTCTTTTTGAGTGCTGTATTCAAGCATTCAGTAAGATTATATTCTTTAGTAGCTCCGGTAGTTTGAGCAAAAGAAGCTAATGAACTCAAAATAAAAACAAAAACGATGACTTTTCGCATTTAAACACCAATTACTTAGTACAATACGAATAAATATACGGAAATTTCTAAAACTTGTTACACTTCGTGTTAAGATTTGAAGTTTTATTTCGGAGGATAGCTTTTTGGGGCAGACAGGTTACCTCTTGCATCTTTTGCAGAGATAGAAAATACAAAAGGTTTAGATGCATCTTTTGGCACAAAAGAAAAGGATTGAGTCCAAATAAGTTCTGACTTATTTTCTTTGAATTGACCTGCAAGTTCGGAATAGACAGCGTTGCCTTCTATCACAAAATCGCTCACATAGTTTTCTTTTCCGTCCACTATCCCATGTGATTTAGTCCATACATAAATCTGCTTATCAGACATCAACTGCAATCTCTCTATTTGAGGTTTTTCAAAATCTTTTATTTTGATATAGTATTTCTGCCCGTAAATCTGATTATCTGATTTGCGGAAAAATACAAAATCCTGTCCAATATCATTTGCAGAAGGAGTGAAGTTTATCATTTCACCTTGCGAATATGCTACTGTCGTTCCTGATGAGTTTTGTAGAAAAGCCTCCAATTTATTGAAACTGGTTAGCGGAAGAGCAGGATCTATCTTGTAGGCTACATTTGGATACATTGCTTTAGGCAATTGAGGCTCAGATATTCTTAAAGGTTCAACTTTGAATCTTGCCCATGTGTTTTGCTGGTCATTTCTTTTGACAAATAGAGTAACAGTCATATCTCCATAACTTGGAGTAACACCTTCTATAATTATAGAATCCTTTCCAATGTAAGTAATTTCTGCAGAAGCAGATTCAGGTATCACTTCTATCTTTGGTCTGGAATCAAAAGTAAATGTTCGATTATCTATACCGGAGATTATACACTTGTTTTTCCATTTTTTGCGAGCTAAAGCAGTAACTTTACTTTGCTCGAAAAACAGATTCAAATCTACATTTGCAAAACCGGATGAATAATTAGGATTCAAAACATTTTGCCGATTATTTGCATTCTGTTCGTCATTAGCTGATGTGTTATTATTAGCAATATTTAGCTCTCTTCCGGAGATAAATTCCCCGCTTCCTTCGATAAATACATTAAGCAAGAACTCTGTATTAGCAGTAATGCTTTTGCCTGAAGAAATATCGACAGCCGTTCCGGTAATTTTTACTATATATTCCGTATTTTCCAGACGATCTACAGGAGGATTCCAAACGAATTCTGCAGATTTGAGATGTTCAATTTTTTTCATTGAAAAGTGAGGATTCGCAGCGATATTTACCTTCTGAATTTCAGAATTATTCTGATTCAATACCCTTACAGAATACTCTACATTTTTTACATCGCCTTGGAAGTGAATGATATTAATAGAATCTAAGTAAGTTAATATTGGCTCTGAGTCTCTGAATTCAATCTTACAATTAAGCAAAGTCTTTTCCGGCCAAATCTCAAAAGAGCTACTAAAAAAACCGCTCCCTGAACTATCAGAAAACTTCAGTTTCCCCGGTAGCAAAAAAATCAAGGCAGCAATATATAAAACAAAATATATCTCTACCTGACGTTTCCTTTTGATAGGCTTTATTTTCATTAGCTATTTACTCTTTGAACAAGTATTTTTTCTAATTCGCCTCTGACAGCAGCTTGTATTTCTTTTTCCTTTATGGAATGTGCTGTGGTGCTAAGTTCCTCTATAGCAAATTTGAATTTTTTCAGTTCCTCATTTGTTTCACGCATAGTGTCGAGCATTTGGTCATTTGGCTTAATTTTTTTATCTGTCTGCTCAATTATTTCAGCCATCATCGAAAGCATCTTGGTCTGCAGTTCGTAAGATTTATTCATATTGTCAGTCAGTTGTTCCATTTGCACTACAACAGCTGCAAAGTCTCGTCCTATCTCGCCGATTTCAGTTACAAGTTCATTGATAAGGTCATCCTCGTCCTTTTCATCTTCAAACTGCACCATATCGTCATTCGGAGAAAAAAGCATAACTAAAAACATAAACAGAAGCATAAGAGATTCGAAAGCAATGCCAAGAATCACCATTTCGCCGCTAACATGTTCACTGAACTGTCTGATACCAATCAGTACAAGCAAAATTGCAGCCCCAAAATAGACAAATGAGCTTATGGAAGAATAATAGAATCTATTTACAACTTCTTCCATCCAAAGCGCAGTACCCTTGATAAATCCCAATGGATGCATCAAGCTGACTTCAGTATTAATAAATTTGCTCAAATCTCTTTCTTTCACACAGATAGACCACATGATAAAAAGAGTAGGAACACCTGCTCTCTGCCTTTCGTATCTTAGCTCGAAAAAAATATCTCTTAGTAGTTTCCTACCTCTAAGAGACTGTAGTGTATCTATCTTTTGCATTATGTTCTCGATTTTAATACAACAATTACACCGATAAAAAAGAAGATAATGTTTGCAAGCCAAGCGCTTAGTATCGGTTCCATACCCATAGTGTTTCCAATGGTTTTGCCTACTTCCGTAAAAATCAGATAGGAAAATGCCGCAATCATTGCAGCAGCTATTTGCACAGCTATACCTCCTTTCTTCCTAACAGAAGCAAAAGGCACACCAAAAAGAACAACTATAAAGTTAGCAAAAGGAAAAGCAATCATACCATGATAATCTATTATGTGATTGGTCACGTCTTTGCCACCCCTCTTGAGCAATTCGATATATTCTTCATATTCCGGCAATGTCATTTCTTCAGGCTCTCTTTTGAGCTGAGCTATCTGATGATGTTTTGTATTCAAAGATACTTTTAAAGAATCAAATACGTAAACAGATACAGAATCTTTCCAAAACTTCCTGCTAATACCATTGATTAGCAGCCACTTCCCTGTACTATCCCACTGCATCTTTTGAGCTTCTATTCTACTTTTGAGTCTTGGTTGCATTTTAGAAGTAAACTCTTCAATAGCAACTGTATTGCCTTCACGCCTATCAGGATTGTAATAGCTTAAAATTAAATTTTTCAGAGGAGTGTCTTTCATGTACAAATCGTAAATGGAACCGCCCTTCCCTGTCTTTTTGAGATATACTTTTTCTATTTCTAATTTTGTCTGGTTTGCCTGTGGCACAATCCAGCCATTGAAATATAATTGCCCCAACGAAAAAACAAAACTGATAACAAGCATAGGTAACATCATACGATATAAACTCAATCCGCCTGTTTTCATAGCAGTGATTTCATTCATCGTAGATAATTTTCCAAATGTAAACAGAACTGCAAGCAGCATCCCAATTGGAGTCAATATTTTTAAAATTTCAGGGAACAAAGACAGATAATATTTGGCTATTAGAGAAAACTCCAGCTTTTCGCGTAGGAACTCCTCTAAATTTTCCATCAGATTAACGATAAGGAAAATCACACAAAGAGCAATCAATGCAAAAAACAATGTGCTGATAAACTGTTTTAGTATATATCTGTCAATCAGATTCATTTATGCCTTCTTCTCAAAATAATAAACTGCACCAATCCCTAAAAGTGATGCCAGCAATGTAATAATACTAATAGTTTTTCCGGTATTGAGCGTATCAGAATCATAGTACATTTTTATTTGACTTTTACCTTTACTGACAGGCAAAGCTCTAAAGGAGTAATTTGCATTTAGCACTTCAGTAGTTTTGCCATTTATTTCAGCTTTCCAAGCTGGGTAATAAATTTCGCTAAAAACGATAAAAGCATTTGCATCCGACTCGACTTCTAATTCTATCTCATTAGCTTCATATTTTTTGAAGTTTATGTTACTAACGCTACCTTCGGAAGTTTGATGATTCACATCTTTGGTGAAAATAACTTCTTTCGAGTAGTCAAATTCGTCAGCTCTCATCTTTTTGTCTATTTCTTCAGCACTAACCACTTTTTTAGAGTAAACAAGCCATGCTCTTGGGAACATATTAGGCTTTTCAAAAAATTGAGGTTGACCTGTCTGTTGATCTATTCCGATTTCATACTTAACATTATATAGATTATTAACCTTATCACGACCTTCTATCGGTGGCAAAACATTAGCCAATATCAAAGGATTGTATCCTTCAGTCAATTGGATTCTGTCAATCATACCTTGATTTCTGTTAAATGCCATGAAAGAAGGATTATACATCCTCGAATTTACACGATATTGATTATTTGGGTCATCAGGAGTAAAAAGCTCAACCAGAGACCTATCTATTACATATTTTGATTCAGGATTTTCTTTTGAAGCATTAAAATCAGCAGTTGCAAAGTATAAATCTCCAAATACTAATAATGCAAGTAAGATGCCGGCAATTGAAGTAGGCATTTTCTTTTTAGCAAGAAAACGAACAAACAACAATGCAATACCTGACATCAAAAAGAGAAGTGTGCCCTGCATTGTTACACCTTTTTCAATTTGCTGAGGAGTATCAAACAAGGAAGACGTCCCTCCTGCCAAAGTAATCACACCAAAAAGAATTCCGACACCAAATACTATGTAAATCCATTTTTTGATTTCATTAAAATCAGTTTTTGCAGCAAAATCAATAGCTTTACCTGCAAATACGGAGAACGCAAGAATAAAGAAAAGCATCATCCTTGCAGGCATTCTAAAAGAATCAAAGAGAGGTAAACCATAAAAAATCTTATGGATAAAGAAATTATCTCCGAGCGAATAAAGCAATCCAAGCAATCCCATTGCAAGCAAAAAGATATTTAAAGGCTCTTTATAATTAAGAACCAAATAAAATATTCCCAGTAAAAATACAATAGCTCCAAAATAAAAGGCAGTTTCCCAATAGTAATAATAAGGAAGCTGAGTGCTTCCATCTGAAAGATAAAACGGAAACTTATTATTTCTTTCAGGTAACATCTTGCCAAATGCATTTGGCAGCAAAGTACCACTTATCTGTTTAATCTGCAATGAGCCTTCAGTAGATTTCTCGTAAGTCATTTCGTTTCTTTGAGAAAGTTTTGCAAGTTCGGAAGAAGGCAAATATTGAATAGCAAATATTCCGACTCCAATCACAAAAGGCAGCAAAAAAGATAAAACTATTTTGACTTTGCTGCTTTCCTGAGATTTGAACATCAAAACTACTTTAAAGATGCTAAATATGCCAAGGTAAAACACTTCAAAAAGGGTCATCTGTGGATGTCCCGAAAGCATACTGAAACCGAGAATCAAACCGGAGTATATTGCAAATTGTACTTTCCTTTCTTCAAAGGCTTTGTCCAAAAATGCGATTACAAGAGGGAACCATGCCATGTGATAAATCATCATAGGATGAATTACGTGCATCACCATTAGTCCACTAAATGAGTATGCCACAGATGATATTAAAGCTCCGCCTTGACCCGACTTCCACTGCCGAGCAAGTATATACATAGAAATTTGTGCAATGAGAAAATGAAAGATAACAAGTAATTGCAATGGCTCAACCGGCAACTTGCCGTTTTCGACAAAAAAGTCCATTAAGCGGTTCAGCGGATAATAATACCCTACCTGCAAATCAGCAATAAATGGCATACCTACAAAGGTGTATGGATTCCAAAACGGAGTCTCTCCCTTAGCGGATTCGGAAGCGGCATAAGATTGGACAGGATACACATACTCTGCAAAGTCTTCCCAAAAATAGGTTTTACCGCTTATTTGACTACCAAAAAAGACAAAAGTAGTGATAGCAAAGAATAAAATAATACCCCAAAAAGGTATCTTAAAATCTTTCATTTTATTTTCCTGATTTTTGTGCAATTACAATTATGGATAACCCAAATGGTAAAGATATCGAAGGCAAGAGTTTAGATTCCAAAGCAAATATCTTGTGAAACAATTTGTTCATTCCCGGCGATACTTTATCAACAGGATCTTTATGTTTCTCTTCTTTACCTGTAATTTTGTCAATTTTACGCTTTAAAAAGGCAGGTAAAAATAGAAACGAATTGAAATAACTTGAATATTTTACTTTAAAACCTGAGTTTTCGATTCGATTGAGTACTTCTGCTTTAGTATATCTCCGATAGTGCATATGAATTTCATCATGTTTGCTCCACATCCAACTATACGCCGGAACTGTCATTACATAATAAGCACCCTCTTTCAGAATCGAATGTACATCATTCAATGCTGTCCTATCATCTTCGATATGTTCGAGCACATCGAGCATGATCGCAGCATCAAACTTCTCCACTTCAGGAGGAAGACTATCTATGGTAGAATTATAGAGATTGCTCAATCCTCTTTTCCTGCAATAATCAAGAGCAGTCTCAGATGTATCCAGACATGAGATATTGTAATCTTTAGAAATGTAAGAAGCAAAACCACCTGTTCCGCATCCAATATCTAAAATTCTGGATTGCTCAGAGAGCGATGGTATTATTTTTTTTATGATTTTAGAAATGATGATATTTCTTGCAGTGAACCACCAATATGTATCTTCATTTTGGTAATTTGTGTGATAAACTATTTCTTGCATCTATATACTTATTTATTTTAATCTTACAAAGTATTGCAATTTAAAGGCTGCTATCTTATAAAACAAGTATTTAGTTGCAATAATCAGATAGAAGGAAAGATTACAGTAACTGCAGTGCCTTTATTTATTTGACTTTTCAGAGAAATATTACCACCCATAGCATCGACAAATTTTTTGACAAGACGCAGACCAAGCCCTGTCCCTGCTTTAAGACCAATATCTCGCTTGCTTTTATAAAAAGGAGTAAAGATATATTTCAAGTCCTCTTCAGCTAACCCAATGCCATTATCTATAATCTCAATTTGGAATGTGTTTTCAGGATATGTAATCACAACCTCAATAGTAGAATTCTCCGGTGAAAATTTCATAGCATTGACCAAAATATGAGTGATGATTTGTCGGAACAGATTCAAATCTATCATCGTGCTGAAAAGTTCTCTATCCGAAATAAGTTTGATTGTATGATTGGTTTTATCTAAGATTTTCACTTCTTTGACGAGTCTATCCAGATAATCTACAATATTGACTGTTCTTTTAAACACCATAACTTCGGAATTTTCAGCTTTTACAAAGTTCATAACATCATCTACGAGATGATTTAGAATATTAACAGCAGAGTTGATTTTTCGAATGAAATCATTAGCCTTTTCGCTGTCGTTGGATTGTATTAATTTTTCTAATACTGCTGCTGATGAGCTGATATAAGTAAGTGGAGTCTTATATTCATGAGAAATCATATTGATAAATCTGCTCTGCAAATCAGTGTATTCTTCTTTTTTTATAAGAGTTGCTTCTATTTTTTCTTTTGCTTCGTTTAGTTCTTTGGTTCTGTCTGAAACTCTTTTTTCCAAATCAATATTGATTCTTGCAAGCTCATCTTTCGCTTTTTTCTGATAAGATACATCTTCGAGGAAACATATAATTTTGTTGATTTCTCCGGCAAGATTTTTTGTCGGATACATTTTGATATTCATAACTTTACCAATTCCGCGAGTGCCGATCTTTGGTGCAAAATTGACCTCATACCAGTTTCTTGTTTGCGATTCAATAAAAACATCGTCTATGTTGATATCTAAAGATTTTAACTTTTCTGTTTCCAGATAAATATTGTATTCACTTTCTGCGATATAATTTTTTTCAAACCCATAAAGAGCACAACTTGCCTGATTTACATCAATCAATCTGCCACCGGTTTCGAAAATAAGTACCGGCACCGGAGCTTTATCGAATAAATCTTTAAACTGTGCCTCGCTATCCAAGAGCTTTTGTTCCCAGTGTTTTCTTTCGGTAATGTCTTCAAAAATGCTCCAGCATTGCTTGACAGAACCATTTTGATTGAATTGAGGAATCACTGAAATCAGAAGCCAAAGCTCGGAGGAATGTATCTCACTCCTAACCATAATTTCTTGATTATAAATAGGCATTTTCTGCTTTATTGAATTTAGTACAAGAGCACTCTCACCTTCAATGAGATTCCCGTTTGCATCGTACGTCAGCCAATCATGTTGTGAATTATCAATATTGAAAAAATTTCTGTCAATAGAAAATATTTTTGCTGCTGCCGGATTCAAATCCAATACTTTTCCATTTTTGTCATGGAATGTAACACCTTGCGTCATAGACTCAAACAGCAGACTAAATTTGTCTTCTGTTTCTTTGATTAGTTCGTCTCTAACTATCCTTTCGCTTATATCACGGATATTAATCAAAAAATAGCTTTCTTCGGATATTATCATCTTTTGGACTATAAGCTCTGCAGGAAAGAACTTATGGTTGAAATTATCGTGTACATTGATCACTTTCACAAGCAAATCATCATTGGTCATATCTTTGATGTGTTCCCAAAGATTGATTTGCAAATCTTTTAAATGATAAAAATCTCGAACTTCAGCATTGTGATTTCTATTTATCAGATGCTTCATTTTGTAGTTATAATGTACTATTCTTCCTGTGTTGTCAAGAAGTGCGACTGCGTCAGAAATAGAATCGAAAATAGTTTCAAATTTCTTTTCCATTATTCTGAATACTTCTTCTTCTTTCCTATGTTCCGTTACATCAATGCCTACGGAAAAAACAGTAAATTCGTCATATAGAGTAGTATTTATATCATTTTTCCAAATAATTACTCTTTCTTCTCCCGATTTGGTGATTATAGAATTCTCAAAGTAGTCTTGATTTATATTTCGTTCTTTTGCTTTTTGAAAAACTTTATTAACTTCGGGAAATTTATCAGCCGGTACCACTTTTTCAAACCAGTTTTGGTTCATGATTTCACTTTTTTTGTAACCGGTAACTCTTTCCGCTGCATTATTGAATAGAATCACATTTGCGTTACTGTCAAGTCCGAGCAAAATAATATTGGCATCATTTATCAAATAATCCAGGTATTGCTGCATATCTGTAGAGTTTTGCAATCCTTTATTTGGCTCTAATTCTCTTAATCCAATAATTATATTATCATATTTCTTGCTTATATCAAGCAATCCGGCGGTATAGATTTGATAGGTCTTGCCATTGATGTAGTTGTCAAACACTTTATCTTTCAGAGTGCTTATAGAAAAGTAAGAGCTTGCTTTATGCGATGCGAGCCATGGGTAAAGCTCATACAGCTTTTTGCCAATAAATATCTCGCGAGCATCTTTCAGCATTTGTATATCTATAAGTGACTCTAATTCTTCAATTTGATTTGGAGCGTAATAATTGCCTCCCGGTATTGCATCAGGGTTTATCACCTTTGCAGCAGCATGATTTAGATTTTGAACAACCCCTTTGCTATCTACAAGAATGATTGCATCTGTTACACTCTCAAAAACAGTAAGGTATTTGTTCTTTTCGTTTGTAAGTTTTCTGTTTTTTTGCCTTAGTTCTTCAATCAAATCATCTTGAGGAGTTTCTGACCATTTTTTGACATAAGCAATTTCTATGCGGTCAAAGCATCTTTCTACAAATAATCTCTCTTTTTCAAGGAACTGAGGCATAGAAACACTTTTGAAGAGAATCAAATCAAGGTAGGATTGTTTATAGTATTTAGTAAGAGCCAAAAACATTCCGATTGGAATGCCCCTCTCTCTGTGCTTGATGGCTTCTATTATTGCAAATTGAGAGATAGGATCTTCCATATAGTCATCATCCGGATCTAATTCGGGAACATCTCCATATTCATCGATTCCATTTGCAATTGATTCGCTCAATCCACTTATAGAGAGCCTCCATGCTTCTTCTAATGTAGATGTGTATTTGGTAAAATTGTGCTCTAAAGCGTACTTCAGCACTCGTTTTACTAACCAGTTTTCATTAGATAGAATAAGATTTTTGAGCTCTTGCATTTTCTATTTCTCAATTTTACTAATATGTAAATATATACATAATTTATTTGATTATCAAATTATAATATATACTATTAAAGACCTTTTTCTGTAAAATATATTTGCTATTTTTGTATATATTATTATTTGGATATGTTTTGAAGTAAGGAGAACAAGTTATGGCTTTAGATAAAATTATAATGGACGAATTAAAAGCTTCTATGAAAAGCGGCAATCAGCTTAGAACAGATACTCTCCGCTCGCTTAGAGCATCGCTTTTAGAATATGCTAAATCCGGTGCTAAAACGGAAATGACAGAAGCTGATGAAATCAAACTATTGAACTCTGCTGCAAAAAAAAGAAAAGATGCTATCGAAATGTACAAAAACGCGGGCAGAGATGAGCTTGCTGAAAAAGAAGAACTTGAGTTAGCTATCATCTTAGAATTTTTGCCAAAGCAGCTTAGCGATGATGAAATTTCCGATATTATCAAAAATATCATATCGCAGGTATCTGCAACCGGACCTTCTGATATGGGTAAAGTCATGGGACCTTCCATGAAAGAACTTGCCGGAAAAGCGGATGGAAATAAAGTAAAAACTATTGTTCAAAATTTACTGAGTTCCCTATAATGCGTCAAGCTAAAAAACTGACTGAAAAAGAACTTTCAAATTTATCTTTAAAAGAATTAGAATTCCCTAAATTGCTCGAAATAATCGGGAAATTTACTTTCTCTTCGCAGGGCAAAGAGATTATCTTATCCTTAGAACCATCTGAGGACAGACTGTTTATTTCCGAAGAGCATAACTTAATCGAAGAAATGACTAATCTGCACGTTGCAGATGACACTATCCCTTTCGAATCTATAAGCGATATAAGGGATTTATTGCATAAATCCATGATTGAAAATGCTGTACTTTCTTCCACTGAAATACTAAGTGTCTTTGACATTATTCGCTCTTCGCGTTTAGTCAAATCATATTTCGATTTCAGAAGAGAAAAATATCCAAAATTACATAATCTTTCGAATGAGCTTTTCGCTGACAAACTAATTGAAAAGCATATCACGGATTGCATCGAAGATAGTGGCGAAATAAAAGACACCGCAACCCGCGAACTTGCTCATATTCGCAAAAGTATCAACGAAAAATCTAACCGTTTACGTACTCGTCTCCAAAAAATTCTCAGGAAGGTTTCGGAAGACGATATGGTACAGGAAGATTTTGTTACTATGCGAGAAGGCAGATATGTGCTTCCTATCAAAGCTCACGTCAAAAGGCAGCTACCGGGTATTATTCACGGAGTTTCACAAACCGGCTCGACTGTGTTTTTGGAACCTTCCGAAATAATTGAAATGAACAACGAGCTCAACCTGCTTATCAATGAGGAACAAAGAGAAATTTATAAAATACTCCAAAACCTCACTAAGGAAATAAGTACAGAAGCTCTATCTATAATGAGAACAACTGAAATCATAGCACATTTTGATTCTATACTTGCAAGAGCAAAATTTGCTCTCGAATATGGTGGAATCAAACCAACTATCAGCGATGAAAGATACATCAAACTTCACAAAATTAAACATCCTCTGCTCGTGGTTAGTAAAGGTGCTAAGAATGTTATTCCTTTAAGTATCGAATTTACCGAACAGAAACGTGGATTTTTAATTTCAGGACCTAATGCCGGTGGTAAAACAGTAGCTCTGAAAAGCATAGGTCTGAATATTTCTATGGCTCTTGCCGGCATTTTCCCATTGGGTCTCTGCACTACTGATTTTCGAAGAGTTTATACCTCTATAGGTGACCATCAGTCAATCGAAAATGATTTGAGTACTTTCAGCTCGCAAATGTATCAGATGAGAGAAATACTTGCCAACTCCGACTCCTCTGCCCTCGCTTTGGTTGACGAAATTGGCTCTGGTACAGATCCTCAGGAAGGCGGTGCTTTAGCTTCAGGCATATTAGACACTTTCATAGAATTGAATATGTTTTTTATTGCAACTACTCACCAGTCCTCGCTCAAAACTTATGCTTTGAACAAAGACGAAATAGAAAATGCTTCTTTGGAATTTAACGAAGACAAATTGCAACCAACATACAAATTCCTTTCAGGCATTCCCGGAAACAGCTATGCGTTCTTCCTTGCAAAAAGTATAGGAATGTCTGACTTGGTAATTAAAAGAGCAAAATCTTATCTGGGTTCTAAGCAAAAGGAACTTGAGGAAAGTATATCCGTTCTCCAAAAGTTTAGGACTGAAGCTATAAAGGCAAAAGCTGAAGCTGAGAAACTGAAATTGAAGGCAAAGGAAAAAGAGCAAAAGTTTGCTACTAAAATGGATGATATTAACGCCAAACGCGATGTAATCATCAAACAGGCAAAACAGGAAGCTCTTGATATTGTCAAAAATGCTAATGCTCTGATTGAAAACACTATAAAAGAAATAAAAGAAGAAAAGAAAGCAATCAAAGAAATAAAAACAAATTTCGAAGACAGCAAACAGAAATTGGAAAAACAGGTTAGTCGCCTTCAGGTTAGCGAATCTTCTGACAAAGCGGCTCCTGCTTCTCTCAAGGAAGGCGATTTTGTTAGTTTAGAATCAGGAAATGAAGGGATAGTGCTTGAAGCAGATGATAAAGACAAAATTGCTTTGGTTGAAATCAACGGACTAAAATTCCGCTTGCCTTACAAGCAGTTAAGCAAAATTGCGAAACTCAAACCCGAAAAGAAATCTTCTGATTTTACTAATAACTTCAGATTTGATGCTCCTACCCAAATCGATGTCAGAGGCATGAGAGCAGAAATGGCTGTTAGAAAAGTAGATGAAGCTATCTCAGACGCTCTTATGTCTAATGTTCATCAGCTGACAATAGTGCATGGCAAAGGTACAGGTGCATTGAAAGAACAGATACATGAAATGCTTAATTACCACCACTCCATTTCTTCATTCAGATTGGGAGATTTGGTCGAAGGCGGTGCGGGAGTAACTATAATTGAGCTATAACAAATCCAATAGCTTGTTATAAACCTCGAGCGAGCTGATTTCTGACATACATTTGAAATGCCCTTTGGGGCATTTTTTTTTGCCTATATGAGTGCATGGGCGGCAAGTTAATTGCGTATTTTCCATTATTGAATGTTTTGCATTATAGGGACTAAAGCCCAGAGCCGGAACAGTGCTGCCAAATATTGCTACAATAGGCACTTCGGTACAAGAAGCAATGTGCATCACACCTGTGTCGTTGGTAACGATTGCTAAGCATTGTCTTATCAACTCAAATGTATGAATAATAGATGTCGAGCCTGAACAATCAATAATTTCAGCTTCCGAGTCTGATTTGATTTTAGCACATATTTCAGTATCTGCCGGTCCGCCTAAGAGCATTATTGCATATTTATCTTTCAGTAAATCGGACAATTCTACAAATCTTTCCGGAAGCCACTGTTTTGTGTAGTGCTGTGCTGCGGGAGCAAACGCTATGAGTTCTTTTGAGTTTTGAGTCATAGACTCATGCCGAGTGGCAGTGAATATTTCACATGCCTTGCCATCTTCTGCTACTCCATATTCCTTTGCAGTTGCAAAGTAATTTTTTACAACATGAAAATCTTTATTCAGACGAGATTTTTTCAGATATACTAAAGATAGTTTATGAAGCCTGTTTTTTGCAATCTTTCTGATTTGATTGCCTACTCCGGAAATCCATGCTCTACTTCTGTTGTTATTTTGTAAATCAAAAACAATATCATAATGCTTAATATTATTGGCATGTAGGTATTCATCTCTTTCCGAGATAATATTTTTTTTAGATAATGCTCTGTCATATAAAATTAGATTATCAATATTTGTATTATATTCGTATATTTCTTTGAAAGACTTATTCAATAAGAAATCAATTCTTGCGTTTGGGAACTGTTTCCTTAGTGCTCTTACAAAAGGAGTAGTCAAAACAATATCGCCCATAGAAGATAGGCGAACTACAAGAATATTCTTTTGGGTGTCATTTTTGGAAAGCTTAAGCGACATACGAATACAAATATATTTTATAAACAATCGATAAATAAGATTATGCAATTTACAATTGATAATAGGGATAATATAGTAATTTTCTCCCTAAAAAATACTACAGTCGAAAGCAAAGTTGCCTCAGAATTTAAAGCTAAATTGCTCATATTGGCTCAGCCTGATATTGACGCACTTATTTTAGATTTGACTAATGTGCAAGCTATCGACAGTTCCGGCCTTGGAGCATTGCTTCTTGCTCACCGCCAACTCAAAGAGCACTCAATTCCTGTTATTTTAGTTGGAGTGCAGGAATTTGTCATGTCGCTGATGAATATGACAAGAATAGATGAGTTATTCGAATTTTATGACACTTTGGAAGAAGCTCTCGAAACATTCGAAGACGATGAGTTCTCAGAATTTGGACTTGACGAAGAAGATTTAGAAATGTAATATTATAAAATGCACCCTAGTCAAAAACTTCGGTGCATTCTTTTAATATACTTGGTCGTGGATTCACTGGTCATGAGCAGTTACCAGGAATTTGATATTAACATAGATGCCTTATCGTCAGGCTCTTACTTCTACAGTATCATTTCCGGTACAAATAAGCTCAATTCAGGTAAATTTATTATTGTTAAATAAATAATATTTACTATTTTATCGCAGGAGAGATATTGTTTCTCTCCTGCTTTATTTTTATAACAAAGGAGATTAAGCTTTGAAATATTTTATACTT
This sequence comes from Kapaibacterium sp. (SeqCode), assembly GCA_963664875.1. Classification (GTDB taxonomy): domain Bacteria; phylum Bacteroidota; class Ignavibacteria; order Kapaibacteriales; family UBA2268; genus JBFHIJ01. The sequence continues at coordinate 923,994 of OY761611.1, forward strand.
TGTGTTCTTTTCTTTGCTACTTTTCAGCTTTCAAATGCAGAAAAGCAGTGGGTCAGGAAGCACTATGAAGCTAATGAAGATGTAATGGCACTAAAAACTATTGATTCAACAAAAATTATTGCAATCATAGCAGGTGCTGGTGAATCGATGATATATAAGTCCTTTGATTCAGGAAACACTTGGGAAAATACATATCGGTATTATCATCCTGCTCATGGTGATTCTTTGGCAATGCTTTCTGTTGGTTCTTTTATCTTAGACTCACTTCACTATTATATTTGTATGTTCCCTCAACCGGTCATAGATGTTACTTCTGACGGAGGAAATACTTTTCAAAGAATTGAATTCGGAACAATTTCGGCTGATAAAAAGAATTATATTTACGGCTTAAACATGGCAGATAGTTTAAGAGGATATTTAATAACCCGAACAAACATAATTTTAACACAAGATGGATGGAAATCTTTTGAAGTTTACAATAAGCCATATGAGTATATTGAAACAAACAAACCCTCATTTTACATTGATTCGGTCAATGTTGCTATGATAAAGCAAATTGCTGGTAGCAACTTATTTTATAAATTCAACACAATGACTTATGAATGGTCAAAGTATAGCAACGAAGTCTTCGCAAAAGAAGGCGATTTGCCATATACCATCATAGATATAGAATTTCTTAATGATTCAATAATAATGGGTGCTGGATTTCAGGGGATAAATGATCCCAATAAAAATATCCATTTTGATTTGATATGGAAAAGTACTGATAAAGGAGTTAACTGGGAAATAGTTTACAAAAAATTGAAAGATCCGAGATTTGGTTTAGAAGAAGTCCACTTTACTGATAGTTTAAGAGGCATTGCAGGAGGAAGTGGAGCAAAATATATGCTTACTGAAGATGGAGGGTATTCTTGGGAGTATGTTACTCTTATGGATTATCTATACGCATCTTCAGGTAATTGTACTTATTGCGGAGATTATCCAATTGCCTGGTTTCTTTCAGGTGGAGTTTTTCGATACGAAGACGTGACCGGAATCACAGAAGGCATACTAGAGGAAATCAGTATAATACCTTATCAGACAGCAACAGAATACCATATAGAAATCAATGACCCGAAATCACGAGAATATGAAATCATATTTTCTGATGCAAACGGCAAACAAATACTAACACAAACATTAAACACAGCAATAGCAGCTAACACAAGTCCAATAGATTTAAACAGCCTAAATTCCGGCACTTACTTTTACATTATTACCTGCAACAATTCACTAATTTCTACAGGTAAGTTTGTAAATGCAAGGTAGCAGAAGATAATTATCATTTCCGGTACAAATAAACTCAATTCAGGTAAATTTATTATTGTTAAATAAATAATATTTACTATTTTATCGCAGGAGAGATATTGTTTCTCTCCTGCTTTCTTTTTATAATAATGGAGATTAAGCTTTGAAATATTTTCTACTTTGTGTTCTTTTCTTTGCTACTTTTCAGCTTTCAAATGCAGAAAAGCAGTGGGTAAGGAAACATTTTAGAGCTGATGAACACGTAAGAGCGATAAAATGTTTTGATTCAGCCAATATAGCTGTTATTGTTGAAAGTGTTGGAGAATCAATGATTTACAAATCTTATGATGCAGGGAACACTTGGAAAAACACGTATCGCTATTTTCATCCTGCGCATGGTGATTCTTTGGCAATGCTTTCTGTTGGTTCTTTTATCTTAGACTCACTTCACTATTATATTTGTATGTTCCCACAACCGGTCATAGATGTTTCTTCTGACGGAGGAAATACTTTTAAAAGAATTGAATTCGGAACAATTTCATCTGATAAGAAAAATTATATTTTCGACTTAAACATGGCAGATAGTTTAAGAGGATATTTAATAACCCGAACAAACATAATTTTAACACAAGATGGTTGGAAATCTTTTGAAATTTACGAAAAACCTTACAAGTTTATATCAACGAATGAACCATCATTTTACATTGATTCCGTTAATATTGCATTGATGAAACAAGTGGCTGGTAGTAACTTGTTTTATAAGTTTAATACTATAACTTATGAATGGTCAACCTATAGCAACGAAGTTTTGGCAGAGGAAGGCGATTTTCCTTACACTATTATTGATTTAGACTTTCTTAATGATTCTACTATAATAGGAGCAGGATTTCAAAGAGTTAATGATACAACCAAAAACATACATTACGATTTAATATGGAAAAGCACTGATAAAGGAGTTAACTGGGAAGTAATTTACAAAAAATTGAAAAATCCAAGATTTGGTTTAGAAAAAATAAGTTTTACAGATAGCTTAAGAGGGATTGCTGGTGGAAATGGAGCAAAATATATGCTTACTGAAGATGGTGGCAAGACTTGGAAATATGTCATTTTAATGGATTATCTATATGCCTCTTCTCAAAATTGCACTTATTGCGGAGATTATCCGATTGCTTGGTTTCCTTCCGGGGGAATTTTTCGATACGAAGACGTGACCGGAATCACAGAAGGAATTTTAGAAGAAATCAATATAAAACCATATCAAACCAAAACAGAATACTATTTAGAAATACATGATCCAAAATCACGAGAATATGAAATCATATTTTCTGATGCAAACGGCAAACAAATACTAACACAAACATTAAACACAGCAATAGCAGCTAACACAAGTCCAATAGATTTAAACAGCCTAAATTCCGGCACTTACTTTTACATGATTACCTGCAACAATTCGCTAATTTCTACAGGTAAGTTTGTAAATGCAAGGGAGCAGAAGATAATTATCATTTCCGGTACAAATAAGCTCAATTCAGGTAAATTTATTATTGTTAAATAAATAATATTTACTATTTTATCGCAGGAGAGATATTGTTTCTCTCCTGCTTTCTTATTATAACAAAGGAGATGAAACTTTGAAATATTTTATTCTTTGTGTTCTTTTCTTTGCTACTTTTCAGCTTTCAAATGCAGAAAAGCAGTGGGTAAGGAAGCATTTTGAAAGTAATGAAAGAGTAAGTGAGATTAAAGTTGTAGATTCGACAAAAATTGTTGCATTACTCGAATGTATAGGTGTTTCAAAAGTTTATAAATCATATGATTCCGGAAACAGTTGGACTAATACATATTCATACAATCACCCCATGAATGGCGATTCTGTAGCATTGCAATCGATTGGATCTTTTATCCTCGATTCTTCATATTTTTATTGTTGTATGTTTCCCAAACCAGTTATAGATGTAACAACCGATGGTGGAACAACATTTAAGAGGATTGAATTTGGGAATATCTCATCTGATTCAAAAAATTACATCTACGATTTAAATATGCTAGACAGTTTAACAGGAGTTATCGTCACAGTCAAGAATATTATTGTAACGAAAGATGGTTGGAAAACCTTCGTAATTTATAAGAAGCCTTATGAATATATTAATTCAGATATGCCTACTTTTTTTGTCGATTCGCTTAATATTGCATTGATTAAACAGAGTGCTGGGAGTAACTTGTTTTACAAATTTAATATAATGACTCAAGAATGGTCAGAATATAGTATAGAAGTAAATCAGAAGGAAAACGAAAAGCCTTTGACCATAATTGGAATTGAGAAGCAATCTGATTCTGTACTTATGGGAGCTGGTATGCAAAAAGTAAACGATTCTACTAAAAATATCCATTATGATCTAATATGGAAAAGCACAGACAAAGGAGTAACATGGGAAGTAATATATAAAAAATTGAAAGATCCGAGATTTGGTTTAGAAGAAGTCCACTTTACTGATAGTTTAAGAGGGATTGCAGGAGGAGGTGGAGCAAAATATATGCTTACAGAAGATGGTGGATATTCATGGGAGTATGTCACTCTAATGGATTATATATATATGTCTTCTGGTTCTTGTGCATATTGTGGTGATTACCCGTTAGCCTGGTTTCCCGCAGGTGGAGTTTTTCGATACGAAGACGTGACCGGAATCACAGAAGGCATACTAGAGGAAATCAGTATAATACCTTATCAGACAGCAACAGAATACCATTTAGAAATCAATGACCCGAAAGCACGAGAATATGAAATCATATTTACTGATGCAAGCGGCAAACAAATACTAACACAAACATTAAACACAGCAATAGCAGCTAACACAAGTCCAATAGATTTAAACAGCCTAAATTCCGGCACTTACTTTTACATGATTACCTGCAACAATTCGCTAATTTCCACAGGTAAGTTTGTAAATGCAAGGTAGCAGAAGATAATGATAAATTTCCGGTACAAATAAACTCAATTCAGGTAAATTTATTATTGTTAAATAAATAATATTTACTATTTTATCGCAGGAGAGATATTGTTTCTCTCCTGCTTTCTTTATATAACAAAGGAGATTAAGCTTTGAAATATTTTATACTTTGTATTATTTTCTTTGCTACTTTTCAGCTTTCAAATGCAGAAAAACAGTGGGTAAAGAAACACTTTAGGAGTAACGAAAAGGTAACTGCTATGAAGGTTGTTGATTCTACCAAATTAGTAGTATTAATTGATCATATTGGTTTCTCAAAAGTATATAAATCTTTTGACTCTGGAAATAGTTGGATTAATACTTATTCCTATAATCATGTTTTGGAAGGAGATTCAGTTGCTAATCAGTTGAATTCTTCATTCATATATGACTCACTTTATTATTATTTTTGTATGTTTCCTCAGCCTGTTATAGATATTACAAGCGATGGAGGAAAGAACTTTAGAAGAGTTGAGTTTGGAACAATCTCTTCCGACAAAAAAAACTACATTTACGATTTAAACATGAAAGACAGTTTAATTGGAGTAGTTGTTACTGTAAAAAATATTGTTATCACAAAAGATGGATGGAAATCATATCAAGTATATAATAAACCTAAGGCATATATTAACACTGATAAGCCCACGTTCTTTATTGATTCGGTTAATATAGCGATGATAAAGCAACTTGCTGGTAGTAACCAGTTTTATAAATTCAACTTAAATACTCTCGAATGGACAGAATATAGTATTGAAGTAAAACAGAAAGAAAATGAATATCCTTTGACAATAATTGGTGTTGAAAGGCAATCCGATTCAGTATATCTGGGTGCAGGATTTCAGAGGGTAAACGATACTACAAAAAATATACATTATGATTTAATATGGAAGAGCACTGACAAAGGTGTAACGTGGGAAGTTATATATAAGAAATTAAAAGATCCTAGATTTGGTTTATCTGAAGTACATTTTACAGATAGTTTAAGGGGAATTGCAGGGGGATCAGGAGCAAAATATATGCTTACTGAAGACGGTGGATATTCATGGGAGTATGTTACTCTTATGGATTATCTATATCAGTCTTCAGGTGATTGTACTTATTGCGGAGATTATCCAATTGCCTGGTTTTTTTCAGGTGGAGCTTTTCGATACGAAGACGTGACTGGAATCACAGAAGGAATTTTAGAAGAAATCAAAATAAAACCCTATCAGACAGCAACAGAATACCATTTAGAAATCAATGACCCGAAATCAAGAGAATATGAAATCATATTTTCTGATGCAAACGGCAAACAAATACTAACACAAACATTAAACACAGCAATAGCAACAACAACAAATCCAATCGACCTGAATAGTTTAACTTCAGGCACTTACTTTTACATGATTACCTGCAACAATTCACTAATTTCCACAGGCAAGTTTGTAAATGTAAGGTAGCAGAAGATAATTATCATTTCCGATACAAACAAACTCAATTCAGGTAAATTTATTATTGTTAAATAAATAATATTTACTATTTTATCGCAGGAGAGATATTGTTTCTCTCCTGCTTTCTTATATAACAAAGGAGATTAAGCTTTGAAATATTTTATATTTTGTGTTCTTTTCTTTGCTATTTTTCAGCTTTCAAATGCAGAAAAGCAGTGGGTAAGGAAGCACTATGAAGCTAATGAATCTGTAATTGCACTAAAAACCATAGATTCAACAAAAATTATTGCTATCATAGCAGGAGCTGGTGAATCGATGATATATAAGTCCTTCGATTCTGGGAACACTTGGGAAAATACATATCGTTATTATCATCCTGCTCATGGTGATTCTTTGGCAATGCTTTCTGTTGGTTCTTTTATCTTAGACTCACTTCACTATTATATTTGTATGTTCCCACAACCGGTCATAGATGTTACTTCTGACGGAGGAAATACTTTTAAAAGAATTGAATTCGGAACAATTTCATCTGATAAAAAGAATTATATTTTCGACTTAAACATGGCAGATAGTTTAAGAGGATATTTAATAACCCGAACCAACATAATTATTACACAAGATGGATGGAAATCTTTTGACATTTACGATAAGCCATATGAGTATATTGAAACAAACAAACCCTCATTTTACATTGATTCTGTTAATGTTGCTATGATAAAGCAAAGATCTGGTAGCAACTTATTTTATAAGTTCAATACCATGACTTATGAATGGTCAAAATATAGCAACGAAGTTTTAGAAAAAGAAGGCGATTTCCCATATGCAATTATTGATATTGAGTTTATGAATGGTTCTACATTAATGGGTGCAGGCTTTCAGAGGGTAAACGATACTACAAAAAATATCCATTTTGGTTTAATATGGAAAAGCACCGATAGGGGGGTGAATTGGGAAATTGTCCATAGAGAATTAGCAAATCCACGTTTTGGATTATATGAAATACACTTTACTGATACTTTAAGAGGTATTGTAGGAGGAGATGGGGCTAAATATATGCTTACTGAAGATGGAGGGTATTCTTGGGAGTATGTTACTCTTATGGATTATCTGTATCAATTTTCTGGAACTTGTGCATATTGCGGAGATTATCCAATTGTCTGGTTTTTTTCAGGTGGAGCTTTTCGATACGAAGACGTGACCGGAATCACAGAAGGAATTTTAGAAGAAATCAATATAAAACCCTATCAGACAGCAACAGAATACCATTTAGAAATCAATGACCCGAAAGCACGAGAATATGAAATCATATTTACTGATGCAAGCGGCAAACAAATACTAACACAAACATTAAACACAGCAATAGCTGCTAACACAAGTCCAATAGATTTAAACAGCCTAAATTCCGGCACTTACTTTTACATGATTACATGTAACAATTCGCTAATTTCTACAGGTAAGTTTGTAAATGCAAGGTAGCAGAAGATAATATAAATAAGCAAAGGGACTAAACTTCACATTTAGTCCCTTGTTTTTATAAAATTGAATGTCGGAATGACTGGATTTGAACCAGCGACCCCTACAACCCCAATGTAGTGCGCTACCGGACTGCGCCACATTCCGAATCATATTGCGATGCAAAAATAAAATTTTTATCTGCTATAGTCAAGATTTTTTTAAATGCTTAGCAGCTATACCTTCTATTTCCTGAAATGTCTGCTGCAAATTGTCATTGATGATTACATAATCAAAATCTTTGCTTTGCTCTATTTCCATTTTTGCTCTTGCCAGCCTGATTTGTATCTGCTCTTCGGTTTCAGTAGATCTGCCGCGAAGTCTTTGCTCGAGTACATTTTCGCTGATAGGAGCCAAAAATATCAATAAGGTATTTTCCGGATAGGCTCTTTTTAGAGCAAATGCCCCCTTGACATCTATATCGAATAAAAGGATATATCCTGCTTCCAATTTTTTGTCGATTTCTGATTTGAGTGTGCCGTAGTAATTCCCGAAGATTTCTTCATACTCAGCAAGCTCATCATTTTTTATTTTATTCTCAAATTCTTCTCTTGTCAGATAGTAATAATCCACTCCGAAAGTCTCATTAGGTCTTTTGGCTCGGGTGGTAGCAGAAATAGAAAATTCCAAATTAGGATACAAAGACCTAAGATGCTTAGAAACAGTAGTCTTTCCCCCACCGCTTGGCGAAGAAAGAACAATCAGGTTTTTATAGTTTTCTGACATTGCAACGCTGGTGTAAATATAACAAAGTACAAAAATATACTAATTTCTGCATAAGCTAAATTAAAATTCTAAAATGCCATTACTATTGCAAAATGAAACTAATTCTATTAAGCTGGCTTTGAGTATTTATATAGTCTTCTAATCCATACATTTTGCAAATAAGAGCATATAAATCAATCCCATACAAAGTGCCCGTCTTTACACCACTTTTAAATTGCTTTCCGCTTGCTATAAAAATGCCGTGCATATCAGTATAATATGGGTCGTATCCATGAGCTCCTTCGACATTTTCAGCATAATTATTTTTGTCGTGCATGAAGAAATGCCCGGGCTCAGCCATTAGAAGTATATCCCCTATGTTGGGGTCTTGTTTAAAGTTAAGATGCGCTGGTATTTCATTTTTCAAAAAGACTCGGCAATGCTTTAAATCTTTAAGTTTAGAATATATATCTTTTATCTTATCTTTATCAGAGAAAGAGAAGCGGCAATAAGCACCACTGTTTTGGATTAGTATATCGTCAGCAGCAAACTTGCTTATATCTATAGCTTTTTCAGGGTAAATATTTGCCATACCGTGGTCTGAAAGGACAATCAAATTAATATCTGCGCGATTATCTGATTTTGCAATTATCTGGCATATTTTTCCAACTGCACTATCCAATCTGCTGATGGCTGATTTGATTTCTTCTGAATTTGTACCGAATTTATGTCCGATTTGATCTGTGTCGTCAAAATAAAGCATAAACAATTCGGGTACTCGTTCCTCATGCATCTCATTAAGCCAAAAGTTAAACTTGTCGAACCTGTCTTGATTGCATAGACTATCTGACCAATTTATTGAATACGTAGGCCTTTTCCAAGGAGTATAGCTTTCGGAACCCGGCCACAAAAATGCAGCAGAACCAAAACCATATCGTGCTAAAGTTTCCCAAATAAATTCGCCACGATACCACTTTGCAACCATTTTCGAACTGTTGTCAAAAACTGTATAATTTTCGCCGGTAACCAGATTTTTGAATTTGTTATCAATTATTCCGTGAGATTCGGGATTGAGACCGGTAGCCATAGATATATGTGAAGGAAAAGTCTTTGTAGGAAATACGGGCTGAAGCGACAAAGCGGACACTCCCACTCGACTCAAAGAATCTAAAACCGGAGTCTCTGCCTTATTTATATAATCATATCGAAAACCATCGAGTGAAACTATTACGGTAGTGGGAGCCGCATCGGCAATCCCTAACAAACAAAATGCTACAAAAAGTAAAACAACAAGCCTCATACTCACCTCGGAATGTAAAATGATTATTGAGGCAATTTAAAACTAAATTGTGTTAAATTAAAAAGAATTATAAAAGAATCTAAAACGCATTCCTTTCTACTTCGCCAATTATCACCTCAAGGTAATCTCTCTGTCTTGTATCTAATTTATAAGCAATAGTGTTTGTAGCATAAATCAGTTTTCTATATACAGAGCTCATAGTTTCGAGAGCAAACGAAATGTCGGAATCGTTGATGTCAATGCTCAACATTTTAGAATGCCTGTCATAAATATATGCAATCAATTCGATAGCCTCTAATTCTTCAACTGAAAAGTCGGGAGTTCGGCAATCTTCCCTCCTACTAATCCAGAAATGAGAGTCTGTTGTTTTTGCAAAAGCATTTTTAAAACATAGGATCATATCTTTGTGCATCGCTTCTATTTTGCAGTACTCCCCTGCATCAACTAATTTTATTATATCATTAGGAATCTGATTATAATCAGGTTTTTCAAATTTCAGAGTAGAAATGTAATTATAGCCTTCTTCGTTTTGCAAAGTCCATTCGTACCAATCATTATGAAGGACAAGATACCCTCTTTCAGCATCAACCTGAAACGACTGCATTGTACTTTCAGTATTCAAAGACTCATGAAGCAGTTCAAGCAAAATTCTGAAAGAAAGATTTGCAGCCCAAAAATACTTATTATTGAGATTAGATTCCAATATATGCAAGAGCATTTCCAGCTCGCCTTCATAGCTATATACAGCTTTAATTTTTTTGGTTTCCATAGTGAATGTCTCTTTATTTGTTTTATACATAATATATGTTTTATTTGTGATTTAGGACTGAAGATTTTACAGTATTTTGTTTTTTGTAACCGTCGTGTTGCATAAATAATGCTTTTATCCCTCATTCACGAGCCATATATTACTTTGTTTAGTTATGTTTTCATTTTGGTATTATTGTTGTGCCTCTCTTTACACTCATAAGCAAGATGACACATTAATTAACCAAGATTATTCTTGAATATAAATTTTCTGATTTATACATTCAAAAACAACAATTCAAACGGCAAATCTTCCTATCTGCTTGATTTGTTTGGACTTCCCTATTTATTTAGTATATATTATTTTATATTTATCATGTTTCATAATATAGAGAGAATCGCTAAATTGTGGGATAGTTAAATCGAGAAATATTTATCTATTACACTTTCTGAAACTAATATTATTCACATATTACAGTTTGGGACTTGCTCCCAATCAAAGGAAACAGCCTATACAGATTTTCTTTTAATATTTATCAAACAGTGTTTTAACCATTATAACTAATTGATATATAATATCTTATAGCCTCCACACTAAATATTGTACCCGTATTCGCCAAATATGACAAAATATATTTTTTGTTTATTGACTATAAGAATTATATTGAATCGAGAAATTTTTACCGATAAAAATATATCGATAAACTTTTCTCTATAAGGTAGGTGTTATGAAAAATGAAGACATCAAGATGATACCCGAACCGGCTCTTAGACGATTGCCTCAATACTGGCACCTACTTCGGAGGCTGAGAGACGAAGGTGTTTCGGAAGTTTCAAGTTCTCGCATAGCTCAGGAAATGAAGTTTGACCCTACACAGGTAAGAAAAGATATACAATACACTGATATAGTAGGCAAACCCAAAACAGGTTACGACATTAACCAGCTAATCAAAGCAATAGAATCATTCCTTAACTGGGAAAACTTTGATGACGCTTTCTTAGTTGGAGCAGGAGTACTTGGTCAGGCTATTTTATCCTACAAAGCTTTCAAAAACTATGGATTGAACTTTGTAGCAGCGTTTGATATTTCTGATGACAAAATCGGGCAAAAGTTTTTTGATATAGAAGTGCTACCCTTAGACAAGCTACAAAATCTTGCAAAAAGGATGCACGTACATGTGGGAGTAATCACAACTCCTGCACAGGCTGCTCAGGAAGTAGCAGATATAATGATTAGTAGCGGAATCATTGCTATCTGGAATTTTGCTCCTGTTTCTCTAAAAGTGCCTGATGATATTGTGGTAGAAAACATACAATTTTCGCAAAGTTTAGCGGTACTGAGCAGAAAATTGGCATCTCATAAATTACACATATAGATTTGTTATAGTGGAGATAAAACATGGCGAATACGGGTCATTCTTCATCAGAAATGATGAGAAAATTTGACAAGGTTTGCAATATTCTCGAAAAACACGAGTATAAAAGCAGCAAACTAATCCCTATACTTCAGGAGGTACAAGAAGAGTACCGTTATCTGCCTGAGGATGTACTGACTTTTGTTGCAACTTCATTAGATATTTCTCCGGCGAGAGTATATGGTGTTGCTACTTTTTATTCTCACTTCGCTTTAGAACCAAAAGGCAAATATGTTATCAAAGTATGTGATGGCACTGCCTGCCACGTAATTGGTTCTCAACCTTTAATCAAAGCAATGCGCGAAAAACTTGCTCTTTCTGATGCAAAGCATACAACTGATGATATGCTTTTTACATTAGAAACAGTATCTTGTCTTGGTGCTTGCGGTCTTGCTCCTGTTGTTGTAGTCAATGAGGAAGTTTACTCTCAGATGACTCCTTCAAAATGCCTTAAAGTTATTGAAGAAATTATGATTAAGGAGGATGTCAATGAACCAGCACTTGGATAAACTCAAACAGATTAAAGCTAATTATGAAGCAAAACAAAAATTAGTCAAAAAAAGAATCATTGTTTGCGCCGGCACAGGTTGCGTAGCTAATGGCTCTAAAAAGATTTATGACGAATTGAAAAAACAGATAGTAGCTCAAGGTTTAGAGCTTTCTGTAGATATTAGATTCGAACACGACGAAAAAGAAAAAATGTATGTCTCTCAGAGCGGTTGCCAAGGGTTCTGCCAAATGGGCCCTCTTGTAACTATTGAGCCTGCTGATATACATTACCTTAAAGTAAAAGAAAGTGATATTGAAGAGATTGTAGAAAAATCTGTTAAAAATGATGAAATCATTGACAGATTGCTCTTCAAAGACCCTAAAACAAAAGAAAGATGTAAAGGCACTAAAGAGATTCCATTCTACAAACGCCAAATGCGTTTGACTCTAAAAGAGTGCGGTATGATAGATCCGGGAAGTATAGATGAATACATCAACCACGATGGTTATATCGCTGCTTACAGAGCTTATACAGAAATGGAACCTGCAGAAATTTGCAAATCTATTTTGGATTCCGGTCTCCGCGGCAGAGGTGGCGGTGGTTTCCCAACAGGTAAAAAATGGGAACTTACTCTCATCCAGCCCGGTCCAAAAAAATATGTTATTTGTAACGGTGACGAAGGCGATCCCGGTGCATTCATGGACAGATCTGTGATGGAAGGTAATCCTCACTCTGTTATTGAAGGTATGATGATTGCGGCGAAAGCTATCGGAGCTAACGAAGGTTACGTTTACGTTCGTACAGAATACCCTTTTGCGGTTCAAAGAGTGCGTCAGGCAGTCAAAGACGCTGAAGAAATGGGTATTTTAGGCGACGACATATTTGGCACAGGTGCCAGCTTCAGAATTGAAGTAATGGAAGGTGCCGGAGCATTTGTTTGCGGTGAAGAAACTGCTCTTATTTCTTCTATCGAAGGTCTCCGTGGCATGCCTATGCCAAAACCACCGTTCCCTGCAGAATCAGGCTTGAACGGCAAACCAACTGTAATCAATAACGTTGAAACTCTCGCTTCTGTACCTCTTATAATGAGAAACGGCAGCGACTTCTATAAAGCATTAGGAACTGAAACATCTCCGGGTACAAAAACATTTGCACTTACCGGTCACGTAGCAAATACGGGTCTTATCGAAGTACCTTTTGGTACTACTTTAAGAGAGATTGTTTATAACATCGGTGGTGGTGTTTTAAACAGCATGGGTAAAGCATCTGACGTTCCGTTCAAAGCAGTACAAATCGGTGGCCCTTCAGGTGGCTGTTTGACTCAGGCACACTTAGATTTACCTCTTGACTTCGACTCTCTTCGCAGCATCGGTGCGATGGTAGGCTCAGGTGGTCTTGTTGTTATGAACGAAAACACTTGTATGGTTCGTATCGCAAAATACTTCATGGAGTTTACACAAAACGAATCATGCGGTAAATGTGTCCCTTGTCGCGAAGGTACTAAGCAAATGCTTGCACTTTTGGAAGACATCGTAGAAGGCAGAGCCACTATGGACACTTTAGATTTGCTTGAAACATTAGCAAAAGCTGTTCAAAAAGGTTCACTTTGCGGTCTCGGCAAAACTGCTCCAAATCCGGTACTTTCTACCTTGAAGCATTTCCGCCATGAATATTTGGCACACGTACAAGACAAATGCTGCCCGGCTAAAGAATGTGAAGCTCTTGTTGAGCCTGAAATTCTTGCTGAAAACTGCAAAGGTTGCGGTGTTTGTATTAAAGCTTGCCCTGTAAATGCTATCTCCGGAGAGAGAAAATCTGTTCACGTACTTGATGCAGAAGTATGTATCAAATGCGGGTCATGTAAACAAGTTTGTAAGTTCAACGCTATTGTCGGAGTTTAAGAGAATGAAAACTTTATTTGTAAACGGCAGAGAAGTTGCATTCGACAACGAGAAAAATCTGCTTGAAGTTATTCGCAAAGCGAATATCGAAATCCCTACTTTCTGCTACCACTCTGAGCTTAGCGTTTACGGAGCTTGCAGACTTTGTATGGTAGATATCGAAGGTCGCGGTCTAATCACTTCTTGCTCTACAAAACCGGAAGAAGGTATGAAAGTTAAAACTCATACTTCCGAATTGAGAGAAATGAGAAAAATCATTTTAGAGCTTTTGCTTGCTAATCATGACAGAGACTGTACTTCTTGCCAGAAAAATGCGAACTGTAAATTGCAGGATTTGGCTTATAAATTAGGTGTGGACAAAATCAGATTCAAAAAAACTGAAAAAATATTACCTATAGATTATTCTTCAAAAGCCTTAGTACGCGACCCTAACAAATGTATTCTTTGTGGCGATTGTGTTCGTGCCTGCTCTGAAATACAAGGTATCGGTGCTATTGACTTTGCTCACAGAGGTTCATTCATTCAGGTAACTCCTGCATTTGGAAAAGACCTCGCTATGGTAGAATGTGTCGATTGCGGTCAGTGTGCAAGAGTATGCCCTACCGGCTCAATTACTCCTAGATCGGAAATTGATATAGTATGGGCTGATATTGACAATCCAAACAAAAAAGTTGTAGCTCAAATTGCTCCTGCAGTAAGAGTAGCTATCGGTGAGATGTTCGGTTTGCAACCCGGCGATGTGCTTACAGGCCAAATCGCAGCTGCTTTGAGATTACTCGGATTTGATCAGGTATATGACACTTCATTTACTGCAGATTTGACAGTAATCGAAGAAGCCAATGAATTTGTTAAAAGAAAAAATTCAGGCGATAATTTGCCGCTAATGACTTCTTGCTGCCCGGGTTGGGTAAAATATGTTGAACAGTATCACCCGGAACATCTTGCTAATCTTTCGACTTGCAAGTCACCTCAGCAGATGTTTGGCTCTGTAGCGAAAGATCTACTTCCTAAAGAATTTGGCACAACAAGAGAAGATTTAGTAGTAGTTTCAATCATGCCATGTACTGCCAAAAAGTTTGAAGCAAAAAGACCTGAATTTTATACAGACAATGTTGCTGATGTTGATCATGTAATCACCACTCAGGAACTTGCTTCTATGATCAAACAGGCAGGTATCAACTTTAAAGATTTGGATCCGGAACCATTAGATATGCCTTTCGGCTTTAAGTCAGGAGCAGGTGTACTATTTGGTAATACAGGCGGTGTGAGCGAAGCTGTTTTGAGATACTTGTACGAAAAAATCAAAGGCGTACAATTAGAATCAGTTTACTTCCATGAAGCTCGCGGTTTGAAAGGCGTAAAAGAAGTATGTGTTAATCTGAATGGAGCTGATGTAAACATAGCAATCGTAAACGGTCTATCTAACATCAAACATGTACTCAAAGAAATGAAAGAAGGCAAAAAGCACTACGATTTCATAGAAGTTATGTCTTGCCCAGGTGGTTGCATCGGTGGTGCTGGTCAGCCTGTATGCTACGATACTGCAGTTAAGGAAAGCAGAGCAGAAGGTATCTACAATTCAGATAAAATGCTCAAAGTCAGAAAAGCTCAGGAAAATCCGTATATCAATGAGTTGTACGAAACCCGCTTAGGCGAAATTGGTGGCAAATCAGCTCATGACTTGCTTCACACTCATTACCATAACAGAAAACGCATTGCAGACGAACAGTTGGCATTGCTTAATGATCCTAACTCAAACACTCTCGAAATTGGCGTTTGTATAGGAACTAACTGTTTCATCAAAGGCTCTCAGAAACTATTGAGCAAATTGATGAACTATGTTGAAGAAAAAGGCATAGCAGAAAAAGTAAATCTACATGCAAATTTCTGTATGGAAAGTTGCGAACACGGTCCAAGTGTTACCGTAGGCAACAACAAGATTACTCATTGCACATTTGAGATGGCAGTGGAAGCAATCGAAAAAGCTCTTGTATAAGATTTATCTCCCTATAACATAAACCCATAAGGCTCGGGTTGCTTTGAAAAAAGCCCATTAAATTTCATAGTAATCCGGCCTTTGTTTAAAAAAGATGTTTTCCTTCCTGAAAGTCTGGACTCGACGATATAAGTGTGTTTCCCAAAGTGTGTGTGATGTGTGTTGAGTTCAGACTTCCTATATTTCCAAAGTATTAAAGTATATAAATCAACAGTTTACTTTTTCGCAGATATTTGCTAAATTGCGAGAGAATGTAAAGTTTAATACAATAAATAAATATATAAACAATCCTGATTTACATAAATTACCAGAACCTACAATTGAAGAACGTGATGGTGGAGTTATGATTTCCATTCAAAAATTTAAATATAAGGAAAAGGAAGGTGGGTCAATAGGTTTATCAGATACACAGAAGTTGCTTATACAAATAATTGATCAGAACCCTAAAATAACTATAAAAGATATTGCACATAATCTTAATATTAATACATCAGCAGTTGACAAACATATTGTAACTCTTAAAAAGAAAGGCGTTTTGCAAAGAATTGGTGGCACTCGGGGCTACTGGAAAATAATTGAAACAAAAGTGAAATAAAATATGAAACGAATAATACTACTACCCACTCTACTTCTGATTTTACTAACTATTTGTAAAGCAGAAGACAATTATTTTAATCAGAGACCGGAAATAGGAACGATTTACTATTAGATATAGCCTTACAACTTTATAATATCCACCTGCTTTGATTATTTTACTTAGAAGAATAAACTTGTAAACACCCGATACAAATCATAATTTCTGGATCTAGTTTTATCGTATTTCTAATACTCCATCGGCAGAGCCAGAAGCTCATCATATCTGTAAACAGGGCCGTCTTTGCATAAGTAAACGAAGCGCTGTTCAATATCTACTTTTTTGCATTCATTACTTGAATTTAAAAATGTATAGTAGCAAGCTATCTAAAGTATTACTCGACCAGCTTCTGTAATAACATCTTCAAAAGCCAACGCAACAAATAACAAGGTAAAAATAATATTTAGTATCAGATCTTTAAAAAACTCAAGTTTATTTTGTAAACTACTATTCTTGATATTATTAGTATCTATTGTTTGGAGTTTGTGATATATTAGTTTCCAAATAACTCCAAACATCGCAACAAGAATAGCATATAAAATCCATCCATACACATAAAAATACGTGGGAATAGTTCCCTGATAAATATTTACCTCTTTTATTCCCAATTGAAATATTGATACACTGAATGCTCCCATTATAGGAAAAAACATCAAGCTAAGAAAAGTTAATACGAGTGACAATGATCTTTTGTCTTCAAGTTTCCTGATTCTTTTTAAAAACTTTATATCCTCTATAGAGTTAACATTTCGCATATTCAGTTTCTTTTTTCCGCGCTTTATTCCACCTATTAAAAAATGAGTACGCATAGAGCTTATGCCGAAAAACATAAAGAAAAAACCCATAAAATAGGCATTTACTGCATACGCTAGTTCATAATTCAATTTTCCTACTCCTCTAAAATTCTTATGCTCAGTTTTAAGTTATTGGAGCTATAACATATTCAATGGTGCTGTAATTTGCTATTATTTACTCATATTCTGCAATCCAATTGAATATTTATGGGATATCATCTTTTAAAAGTCACTCTGCAATAGTATCGGAGGATAAAAAGGACTGACTATCATTGCACCAGCGTCATATCCATATATCTTAAGTAAACTAAAAAATTGCAAGCTATTTCTACTTACTCTTGGAATTACTATACTATCGATGTTTACTTTATGAAATTTGCCTTTGAAACCTGGGAAAATCGTGTATATATAAATGCTATCTAAAGTTGAATATATATTGTCAGTTGTACTGTCTAGTCCTTCTGTATAGAAAATACTATCTCGACCCATAACAGTAGCTTTGTTTGTCCACCCCAAGTAGAATCCTTTTAAGTCGGTCTCCTCTTTATTTTTTATATTTATACCTATCACATTATAATGTGCTTTATCATATGTCTTTAAATAATTTGATCCAGCAATAGCTCCAAAAAACACACTATCAATTTCGCTTAATCTTGATGGAAATTTTAGCATCCAATCACAGTTTGAAAACATAATACTATCTTCTGAAAAAGTACTCAACACACTTTGGTATTGATAATTTGGATGGACGACAAAATCATAAAATCTAGCATAAAATTCATGATGTGGATTTTTAACTTCATTAGCCAATTTATCAATAATTGTTATATTATACATTTCTAAAGGGATATCTATTTTTATTTTCTTTTCCAAGTTATTACAAGAATAAAGAGCGAACACTAGCATAGTTGATAATAATAGCTTAAATATTTTCTTCATTTCCTCACTACTTCCTTTATCAATAGCACTTTACCATTTTTCTTTTGTATAGCTAAATATACAGTAGTTTCTTTATCAGTAGTACTTACTTCAAAAGTGAGAGAAACATACCACACGCTATCTTTTTCCAAATCACAATTTATTGAAATATGCTTTATGTTTTCCTCTCCATATATAGGAATCAGCACAGCTTTTGCTATTTCTGCTGCCGTTTCCTTATATGGCACTGCATCTTCTATGTTTAACATATTATGCACGCCATCTTTACTCACTTTACGCAATCGCTCTTTAAAATTCGGATCTGATCTGTCATATTTTCTAGCTTCAATAGAATTACAACTGACCAAAATGAGCACACAAGTAACTACAAATAGAGAACACATAAACTTCATAATATCTCTCAACCGGTAATTTTATAATTAAGTCTGAAAAGTTAAATCAAAATTTGATATTGAATTTATATATGTAATCATCTATATTTGATTAGCCACATGTTATTCTTAATATTTTCCCATCTTTTTTTTGTATATAAACTTGACCAACAAAATCAATATAGGATTAGCTCTTTTCAGTCCAAACGACATGATTATCTCCTTTTACATACCAAACACTATCTTGCAGTAACTTACACTTAAAAGGTCTTTGCTTAAATATAAATTCCTCACCATAAATTGAAATCAGCACGGCTTCGGCAATTTTAATTGCAGCTTCTTCATTTGGAATTGCATCTCGCTGGTATAACAGATTGCTAGTGCTATTATTTATATCCTGCTGCAATTGTTCTTTTATAGAAGTATCTAATTTTTCAGTTGTTATAGATGTGCAACTAGAAATTAGGATTATGATTAATAATAACAACATAGAATTAAGCTTAGCCTTCATCAAAGCATTCCTTTTATATATTTGATATTTGTAATCATACAAATCAATAAAATATTATTCCAAAAATATACAAAAACCACTTACGCTGAAAAACACATAAGTGGTTTAATATAAGTTTTATATTTTCTCTCTCTAATACTCCATCGGCAGAGCCAGTAGCTCGTCATATCTGTAAACAGGGCCGTCTTTGCAGACGTAGTTGCTGCCTACCATGCAGTGACCGCATTTACCTATGCCGCATTTCATTCTGTTTTCCAATGTAGTGTAGATATTTTCTACAGGGAAACCTAGTTTTTCTAATACAGGCATAGTGTATTTAATCATTATTGGCGGACCGCACACGATTGCTATTGTGTTTTCTGCTTTAGGTGCAATTTCTTCTACGATTGCAGGAACAAAACCCACTTTGCCTTTCCAATCCGGAGTTTCTCCGCCGGGATCGACTGTTACTGTCAAATTTACATCTGGGCGTTCTTCCCATTCTTTCAATTCGTCTTTATAAACTAAATCGTTTTCAGTTCTTGCACCGTAAACGATAGAAACATCTTTGAAGTTTTCTCTTAGATCCAGAGCATTCCAAATTACGCAGCGTAGTGGCGGCAATGCAATACCTCCGGCGATGAATATAAGATTTTTACCTTTCCACTCATCTATTGGGAATGTGTTACCGTAAGGGCCTCTGAAACCAATAATGTCGCCTTCTTCTCTGGAAGCTAATGCAGATGTGACTCTACCTACTTCTCTGAATGTACATTCTATATAGCCTTCTCTGGTTGGAGATGATGCAATACAAAAAGTAGATTCGCCTTCACCAAAAACGGAATATTCGCCAAATTGTCCGGCTTTAAATTTGAATTTCTTCTCATCATCTGAGTTCATAAATTTGAGACGAAATGTTCTGATATCAGGAGCTTCATCAGTTATTTTTTCAATTCGCATCATATATGGCACATACATATTTTCCATCTTACGCCTCCGATATCTTGATCATTGTGTCAATAATATTCATGCCTGCCGGACAGTTATCAATGCATCTGCCGCAGCCAGTGCAGCTAAGCTGTCCCATAGTGTCAACTGAATATTTAAATTTATGTAAAATTCTGTGTCTCCAGCGTTCAGTCTGCACTTCTCTAGGATTATGACCTGAAGCATGAACTGTAAAGAGATCAAATCCGCAGCTGTCCCATAATCTTAATCTTCTTGATTCATGAGGATTTTTTTCATCCTGTATGTCGAAGCAAGTACAAGTAGGACAAGAAAATGCGCAAGAAGCACAAGAAAGACATTTATCAGATTCTGCCTGCCAAAAATCAGCATCATAGATTTTATCAATATTTGCTTTTACTTTATTGATGTCAAATCTGATTTGCGGTTCTGCCAGATATTTTGTTTTATCCACATCTGAAGCTTGGGACATAATATTTTTATATGCTTCAAGTAAACTAGCTCCTCTATCAGTAACAACCTCAACTAAGAAGCCGGAATCACCCATATCTGTGATATTAAGATCGCTTCCTCTTGTATTTCCGGGATTGCTACCAATAGAAGTACAAAAACATGTGTCTGTTGCTTCATTGCAGCTACAACTGATAATTGTAGTTTTTTCAAATCTATCAGCTATCAGTTTATCTGCATTCTCTTTAGTATAAAAATCTTTGAAGTAGTCCATACCGGAAGCGTCACATGGTTTTATGCCGTAAAGAACGCCTTCTTTTGCAGCTTCTGGTTCTATAATTTTAGTATTTTCACCATTGCCTTCGAATTTTACAAGTTCTTCGCATCTTGGGAAAAATACTGATTTAGCAGAAAGTTTAGTTTTTTTGCCAACATCGGCAATAGATCCAACTTCTTTTACTTCTGCAAAGTAGTTACTACCGTTATTCTCAACCGGAGCATATAGCTTTTTGCCTGATTGAATTATACCTGACAAAAATTCCGGTAGCTTCTCTTTTGATAATTTATATTGTTGCATATTTACCTACCTTATGAAATTTTCTTTGTCATTTTCTTTGAAGAAAGAAAGAGTATAATTACTATTAAGCTCTTCGCCTGCTGTTTCGCCGAATTGAGCAGCAATTGTTTCGTTTATCTGCTGATTCAATAGATTCAGTGGAATATCCATTGGACAAACACTTGCACACTGGTTACATCCTACGCACCTTCCGGCAAGGTGCATAGCTCTGTTAAAATGCCATTCAAAGTTACCCTGGGCATGAGAAGCAACCGGCACAAATTGCGGTTGATTTGCTTCTACCATACATTTTGTGCAATAGCACATTGGGCAAGCTGAACGACAAGCATAACATTTTATACATTTGGAGAATTCTTTATTCCAGAAATCCCTTCTTTCTTCTCGTGACATAGCTTTTATTTCTGCAACTCTGGCAGATAAATCAGCATTTGTTTCTTTATTGTTTGCTTTGATATATTCAGTTACTTCTTCGAAACGCTCGAATTTTTTAGGAGAAGCATCAGCAGAAATAACTTTTACTTTATCACTAGTAATCTGATTTTCGTTAGCTAATTGAACTAAAGCTTTCATCGTTGACATATTAGCTAAAATACCAAGCTTAGATAATTTCTTTATTTCAGGTTTATTTAGATAAGCTGCAAGGTTAAATTCCTGGTTATCTATTTCATCCACCTGCATAGCATCTTCTGATTTTCTAACAATAAATGGTTTACCGTTTTTATATGCTACAAAAGCTTCAATATTATCATTAGCAAATAAATCCTGAATGATCGTTTTTAGATTAGACATAAAGCAAATCTCCCGGCATATTGACACCTTTTTTTGCTAACTCTTGGTATTCTGTATTTGGTCCAAGTTCACGAATATCTTCTACAACTTCATTCACCAACTCAGCCCATTTAGCACCTTCAGCAGCAGAAACCCAAGAAAAAGTTATTCTACGAGTATCTAAGCCAACAAATTCCGCTAATTCTTTGAATACCATCCATCTTCGTCTGGCATGGAAGTTACCTGATGTATAGTGACAATCATTTGGGTGACAACCGGAAACGATTACACCATCGGCTCCTGCTTCAAATGCTTTAAGAAGGAACATAAAGTCAATTCTGCCTGTGCATGGGTAACGAACTATTCTCACGTTTGGAGGATATTTAATTCTGCTTGTACCTGCTAGGTCAGCACCTGCATAAGTACACCAGTTACACACATAAGCCATTATTTTAGGTTCAAACTTCTGCATATTCCTCCCTCCTGTTCCAAAGCGACATTACTTCAGATAAGATTTGTTGATGAGTAAAGCCGTTTAAGTCTATTGATTTCGATCTACATAAAGCTACGCAAGTACCGCAGCCTTGGCATAAACCAGGATTTATATAAGCAACAGTTTTAATTAAGTTGCCGTTTCTGTCTTTTATTTCTTCTTTCCCGATTGCTAAATATGGACAAGCAGATTCACATAAAAAACAACCTACACAAGTAGAGAACATTGGCGGAGTAGTTCTGTTTACGACAGCAACCAATGGTTCTCTTGTAAGCTCATCATTTGCAAAAAGTGCAACTGCTTTAACTGCTGCACCGGAAGCCTGAGCTACAGTTTCTGGAATATCTCTTGGCCCTTGGCAAGCACCAGCTAACATAATACCTGCTGTATTTGTTTCTACAGGTTTAAGTTTAGGATGAGCTTCAGAATAGAAATGGTGCGCATCATAACCAATGTGCATAGTCTGAGCCAAAGGTTCTGCTTTTTGCTGAGCAACAGCTGCAGTTGCAAGTACTACCATATCTGCTTCCACTTCTACAGGTTCTGAATTAAGAAGCGTATCTACACCGCGAACAATAAGTTTTCCGTCTCTTTCATATATTTTAGAGACTCTGCCACGAATATAATTAACATCGTCTTCTTCAATTGCTCTGCGAACAAATTCGTCATAGTTTTTACCGGCAGCACGAATATCCATATAAAATACGTAGGCATCACCATGATGAACTTTATGTTTGTATAACATAGCGTGTTTTGCGGTGTACATACAACAAATTTTAGAGCAATATTCTATTCCTTTTGCGTGGTCTCTTGAACCTGAACAAGCAATAAATACTACTTTCTCAGGTACTTTTCCGTCAGATGGTCTTTTTATAACACCTAAAGTCGGACCTGAAGCTGAAGCTAGTCTTTCGAATTGCAAGCCATCAATAATATCAGGATGTTGACCATAGCCGTATTCAGGGAAGAAATCTGTATGTTTGATATCAAAACCGGTAGCTACTACAATAGCACCAATTTTTTCTTCGATTATAGTTTCTTTCTGATTAAAATCAATAGCATTTGCCGGGCAAACTTTTTCGCATAATTTACATTTGCCAGTTTTAAAATATGTGCAATGTTCTCTATCTATCACAGGCTTATTAGGTACAGCCTGAGGAAATGGAACATAGATTGCAGTTCTATTGCTAAGCCCTGCATTAAACTCATCAGGAATGCGTTTGCTTGGGCATTTCTGCATACATAAACCGCAACCGGTACACAAACTTTCATCTACACTTTTTGCTTTTTGTCTAATCTTAACTTCAAAGTTTCCGATGAAACCTGAAACAGATTCGACTTCAGCATATGTATATAATTTTATATTTGGATGCTGAGCAACTTCCACCATTCGTGGAGTAAGAATACACTGAGAGCAGTCCAAAGTAGGGAAAGTCTCTGATAGTTGAGCCATGTGTCCACCAATAGAAGGCTCTTTTTCAACCATAATCACCTGATGACCACAATTTGCAATATCAAGTGCAGCTTGAATACCACCAATTCCACCACCGATAACAAGAGCTGTTTTGGTAACAGGAACTTTGATATGTGTTAGTGGTTTGTTTTTCTTTACTTTTTCTACCAACATTTTTACAAGCTCAGTAGCTTTTTCTGTAGTGCTATCTTCTTTAGCGTGAACCCATGAGCAATGCTCTCTAAGGTTAGCCATTTCACAAAGGAATTCGTTAATTCCGGCTTCACGAGCTGCTTTTCTGAAAGTAGGTTCGTGCATACGCGGAGAACATGCTGCTACAACAATACCATCAAGTTTATGTTCTTTGATAGCATCTTTAATCATTGTCTGGCCGGGATCAGAGCACATATATTTATAGTCGATACTATAAGCAACGCCCGGGAATTTTGCTGCCGTTTCTGCAACTTTGGCACAGTCAACAGTAGCTCCGATATTTTCACCGCAATGGCAAACAAATACACCTATTCTTGACATTATACCTCCGTTAAGCTAATTCAGCCACAATTTTTAAATCTTTTTCTTTCACAGGGACAAAGTGTCTTTGCAAACCAAGTTTTTGTCCCGGAATACCAAGTGCAAGACCAATCATTTGAGTAATATAAAGCACAGGCATTTGAGCTGCTTTGCTTAAATATTTTTCAATTTCCGGTCTTCTCATATCCAGATTAGAATGGCACATTGGGCAAGCAAGAACGATAGCTTCTGCCCCACGTTTTTCAGCATCTGCATATATGTCACCTGATAATTTGGCAACTACATCAGTTTTGGGAACTGAAAGACCTGCACCACAACATTCAGTTTTAAATGCCCAGTCTATAGTTTTAGTACCAATAATTTTCAGAATATTTTCCATAATCTGAGGATCTTCGTATCTATCAATTTTTGCTAATTTTGGTGGTCTTACAAGTAAGCAGCCGTAATAACAAGCAGTTACTACTTCTACTTTACTTTTCACTTTCTCAGCAAGAATATCTTTAACATATTTTTCTAAGAATTCGAGCACTGAAATCGGACGAGCTTTTGCTTCAATCGGCATTTCTATTATAGAAGTTATTTCTTCTCTCAATTTTTTGTCTTTCTTCACCTCTTCGTAAGCATTTATAAGTCTGCTATAGCAAGCAGCACAAGGAACTAAGATTTCATCAAAGTCCTGCTTCTCAGCTAAAGCAATACTCCTTGCAGGAAGAGATAATGATAATTTATGATTCAAGGAGTGAGCAGCAGTAGCACCACAGCAATTCCAGTCATTAATTTCTACAAGTTCAATATCCAGTTTCTCACAAATTGCTTTGATTGACTCTCCATACTCTAAAGCAGTACCTGCCATAGAGCAACCCGGGAAGTATCCTAATCTAATCAATGTTCACCTCCAGCATTACTTTGTGCTTCTGCTCTTTCAAACATTTTTCTGATAGCCTCTTTGTTTTTTACAGTATGCGGCATCAGACTAAGCTTACCTTTTAAAAACATGGCAGGAGCATTTTTAACATCCTGCATTAGGTTGAATGTTTTCATCTTGTACTGAGCAACCATACCAACCTCAAAGAGTTTGCCTGTCGTTTTAACTGAGTTTAAGAAAGACTCATGAAATGCCACAATGTCTTTTGCTTCTTTGTTATAGACTTTGTCTTTGTAGGCTTTTTGTCTCAAATAATCAGCAATAATCGGGAATTCTACATCCTGAGGGCATCGGGCAGCACATGTTTCGCACGTAAGGCAAAGCCAAATGTGCATAGACTGAAGAGCATTATTGTCATGCTTTTCATCCCCTACCTGCAACTGTCTGATAACCTGATTAGGAGCCATATCGGTAATGTCAGCAACCGGACACCCGGCGGCACATTTCCCGCATTGATAGCAATCTGCAACCCATTGCTTCGTCTCTAACTTTATTGAATATTTGAGAGATGAAGAATGAGGATGTTGATGTAAAGATTCTACCATATCGTCCTCATAGTAGTTTATTTATATTTATATAACATTTTCCCTTAATAAATCACATATTAATCCACACCATTATTGCATATAATAATAAATGAGATAGCATACACTTAGTATGCCTAATATGCTAAGATAGCTCACTCTGATAATTTAGCAATTAGAAACAAATTATGAAAGAATTGAATTGATTTTTGTCTTATTTTTTTCCACATTCTCCATTTTCTTGCATATTTCAGCATTACACCTTAGTATTATTCATCATTTTTTAAATGTTTTTTCTTTGTTTAGATTTTTCTATTATTTTTATTAGCCTAACATGATTTTTTAGATTAGCCTTATCTAATTCTAAATTTCCTACACTTTTATCTTGATAGTAACACTACATATTTGCACTATAAAAAAAGCCGCACTAAGTACGGCCATTTTCTTTATTTTTTAGAATATAAATCAGTCTAATTGGTCTTCTTTTTTCGAATCTTCATATTGATAAACTCGACCGACAAAGAGAAAGCTACTGCAAAATATATGTACCCTTTTGGTACGTGGTAGTGTAGTGCTTCTATAAGCAACATAAAACCTATCAAGATCAAAAATGATAACGCAAGCACTTGAAGTGTAGGATGATTATTGATAAATTCGCTTATTTTACCGGAAAAAACAATCATTACTATCATTGCCAGTATCACTGCAATAATCATAATAAGCACGTCTTCAGTTAAACCTACAGCTGTTAGTATCGAATCGAAAGAAAAGATAAAATCGAGTGCAATGATTTGAGTAATCACAGCTGCAAAGGATTTAGCTTTAGAATTGGTACCATGCTGCTCTTCTCCTGACATTTTATGGTGTATTTCAGAAGTACTTTTTGCTAGAAGAAAAATCCCCCCTACGGCAAGAATCAAATCTCTTCCACTTAGTTCAAATCCCAAAATTGTCAAAATTGGTTGGGTAAATCCAATTATATAAGAAATACCGAGTAGTAAAAATATTCTGACTATGAGAGCAAGCGATAAGCCTATCAATCTTGCTTTTGCCTGCTGCTCATGAGGCAATTTATTGGAAACGATAGATATAAAAATAATATTATCCACACCCAGCACTATTTCCAAAAATGTCAAAGTAAGTAACGCAATCCATGCTTCCGAATGCAAAAACACTTCCATAAATTATACCTTATATATTTGAACCGTCATTTATTCCGTTTTGCAAAATATTGATTTCCTTGTAAGCAACAAAAGACTTATATTTATTATTAGAGATAAATTTTTTTTAGTTATAGATTGTTTCTCTTATGGACGCTGCAAAACTTAAAGCTAAACTGATAGAAGAACTCAGGAAAAATATCGATAATTTAGATAGTGAAATAATCTCGCTTCTTAGCAGCAGATTAGAAAAAGCGAGACAGATTATCAAAATCAAAGATGAATTGGGAGAATCTGCGTTCTCGCCCGAAAGAGAACGTGCCATTTTGAATTCTTTATATTCGAAATCATCAAGGCTTTTGAATAAAAGCTTTATTGAATCCATTTATAACACCATCTTTGATGAATCAAAGCAAATTGCAAAAGAGCAACACAACCCTTACTCTATTACATTCCTTATAAAAGACAGCAACGCCTTGAAGCGAATTTCTAATTTGCCTAATTTTATTGCTGAAGAATTCAACCTGATTGTAGCTTTTTCTGATGCAAATTTAGATATAAAACAAGAATTGAATTCTCTGAATAACATAAAAACGATGTTCTTCGCTGAAAGATTCACACAGTTAGACAAATTAAAAACTACACCGGATTTTATTGTCCCTAACTATTTTAGCAATTTTTGTGAGGAGTCCCAGCAAAAATTCGCAGAGCTTGTTAATTCGACTAAGTCAAATTTAGTGTTACGCTACGGTAATGGATTTTATATTAAAGAATTTGTAGAAATATTAGATAGATATCTCACTATTTTAGACACCCCTCCCTCCATATTACTGGACAGACAGCTCGTACAGCCTGTGGATTTAGGTACTGAAATCAACTTAAACAGCTTACTTGAAATTAAACCATATTCAACTGCAACATTATTCAAAGATATGTGTTATTTAAGTAAAGAAGCCGATGTTGTTTCTGCCTCAAAAGCAGCTTTTACTTCAGGAGTAAATTCAGTTATCGTTGATATTAATACAGTGACAAACTCCTCGATACAGTCAATAATCGAGTTTTGCAAAATGTTACAAAGGCAGAAATGAGCTTAGTACTCAAACAGTTAAACAATGCACTTTCAGATTATGTTTTTGCCGATTTTAATCAGTATTTGGCAAAAAAAATGGAGTCATACAATAGAATTTTCTTTATTACTGACGACAATCTTGAAAAGCATTATAAAGCTTCCATTTTGCAATCCGGCAATTACTTTTCTTTTGAGCATGGAGAGCAAAATAAAACACTTGGTACAGTAGAGAGTATTTATAATTTCTTTACTACGCACGAAGCAAATCGTTCTGATTTGATTATTGGATTTGGTGGAGGAATTGTTTCTGACATTACAGGATTTGCAGCGGCTACTTTTAAACGTGGCTTAGATTTCGGTTTTATTCCTACAACTTTACTTTCAATGGTCGATGCATCTATTGGCGGGAAAAACGGCATAAATTATAAAAATTATAAAAACATGGTTGGTAGCATAGTGCAACCCAAATTTATCTGCGTTGATGTAAAATTATTGGATACTTTGCCTAAAAGGGACTTTACAGACGGATTTGCAGAAATAATTAAATCAGCCGCGATTGCTGATTCATCATTGATTGAAACGCTATCAGATAAACAATATTTTGATATTTCAGATATTATTCTTAAAGTTGCTAAAATCAAATTTGCAATTGTAACTAAAGACGTAAAAGAAAACGGACTTAGAAAAGTTCTTAACTTCGGCCATACTATTGCTCACGCAATAGAAAAGGAATATGCCTATTCGCATGGAGTCGCAGTAGCTTGGGGAATGATTTTTGCATCAGAGCTGTCTTTCAGTTTAGGACTGCTTTGCTTTAATAAAAAAGAAATTTTGCAAAAACTTATAAGAAGATATTTTGATTTATCCAAAGCTCCTATTGAAATGGAAACAATCTCAGACGCAATCAAGTTTGATAAAAAAAGAAAAAACGACTATATAGACTTTGTACTTCTTCAAGATATAGGAAGTCCGATAATAAAATCAATTTCAATAAATAATTTGACGGAGATGATGCATGCTTTTTGTTACACTCGGTAATATGGACAAAGAACAGCTTTTGGTACAGGTAAAAAAGTATGATAATATAGAAATTCGATTTGATTTGTTACCTGAATTGTCATTAGATGACATCAAAGAAGTAGTCGAAGCAGGTAAAAATATAATAGCTACCTGCCGTGGTGGCAAGCTGTCATTAGATGATAGAATTAATATTTTGAAAGCTGCTGTAAAAGCAGGTGCCAATTTCATTGATTTGGAGTACAAAAACGACCAAAGTGTGCTTGATAAACTATATCAAATTTCGCGGGAGTACAACTGCCAAACCATCATATCATATCACGATTATGACAAAACTCCTTCATATTTAGAGCTTAAGCATCAGCTGGCAGATATGCTCGATATGAAAACTGCTTATGTCAAACTTGCGGTTAACACAAGAACTAATGATGAAATTGACAGATTGTTTGATTTGTTCAAAGATTTCAACAACAAGAATATTGTGCTTGTACCTATGAGTGATGATTTGCCTGAAGCTCGTGTAGAATCTCTATTTCTTGGATCTGCATTTATGTATGTAGCTCCTGATGGTATAGAAACAAATATAGCTCCGGGCATGATTTCGTTTTCTGAATTTCAAAAACTTGCAGCTATGTAAAAAATAGCAGAAATGCTCCTTTATTTATTGCATTTTTCTTTGTATCTTTATACTATAAAATAGTTTGTCCAACAAGTGAGTGGAGCGAATAACTCTCCCGATATGGAATATTTTCTGATTGCCTTTGTGGTTTCAATTGGTTTCCTAATTTCTACACTATCTGCAGCTGTTACATCCGTACCTCCGGATGAGAATGAGAGCGAAAGCAACTCGATTAGGAGTCGCTTTGAAAGCAGGGTTAATCCCTTAGATATACTCGAGATATTTGCCTACTTAGTTTCGGCTGTCATGCTTGGCGTTACTCTCAATAACGGCTCTCACCCTTACTATGAAAACTATATAGCTTTATTCCTGTTTCTTATTTCGTTTTTGTTGCTACGATACATTTTTGTTGGCATTGGTATAAGATTTTATAGCAAAATATTTTCTTCATTTTTGCCATTATACAAACTTGTTACACTTTTGGTATCTCCATTTTCTAATATGATTTCTACTATGATTGCTGCTATTAGCAATGAGAATATGGAAGACGCTTCGAGAAACGAAATTTCTGCTTTAGTAGAATCTGCGCGAGAAGAGGGTTCTTTAGATGATCGCGAATACAGAATCCTTAAAAATATAATGCATTTCAGCGATATTCTTGTCAGCGATGTCATGACTCCCAGAACTATGGTTTTTTCTGCTAAAACAGAGGCCACAGTAAAAGATATAATCAGTCTTCCCGAACTTAAAATGTACAGTAGATTTCCAATATGGTCCGGCGAATCCCTCGATGAAAACATTGATGGCTATGTTATGACAAGAGACGTACTGCATGCAGCTCTCAGGGGCGAATATGATATAAAACTCTCAAAGTTTGCCCGTGAAGTGTATTATATTCCTGAAAATGCAGAGCTGGATGTTGCTTTAGATAAATTCCTAAAAAGAAAGCAGCATTTGTTTATGGTTGTAGATGAGTATGGTGGAATCGAAGGCTTGCTCTCAATGGAAGATGTATTAGAGACAATTTTGGGAGTAGAGATTGTGGACGAAGCTGATAGATTCGAAGATTTAAGAGAAATTGCTAAACAGCAAAGAGACAGAAGAATCTCACAACTTTCTTCCTCAGGCGAAATAATAAATGATGAGGTGGTAGAATAACATGGTGTCAACTTCTTTAATACATTGGGAAAAAGACTTGATTGTCGGAATTGAGTCTATCGACAAGCAGCACTTTTTGCTCACCAATCAATTGAATTTGGCTTTTGAGCTTTATAAAGAAAACAATACAAAAGAATCTTTAGATGCTTTGGAAAGATTTGTTTTGACTATAAAAAATCATTTCGCTTCCGAAGAATCTATAATGCAATCCAATAGTTATCCGAATTTCGATGAGCATTGCTCTCTACACACAAAACTGTTTGAACAGATAAATAAATTATACCATTTTTTGGTAGAAGGAAAGTCAGTTTTAAACGATGAAGTCTTTGATTTTCTTAAAAGTTGGCTTTTGGATCATATAAAACAGAGCGATAGAGAATTAGGTATATTTTTGAATTTGCGGTAAATTTTATAAAAAGTATTTGCAAATATCAGACATTTTCCATATTTTTGAATTCTCGTTTGAGACGGGGCGTGGCGCAGTCCGGTTAGCGCGTCTGGTTTGGGACCAGAAGGCCGGAGGTTCGAATCCTCTCGCCCCGACTTTACAAGCACTTAGTGCTTTTTATTTTTGTCATTTTTTGACAAATAAATAAATTCAGTAGTTTGAAATATTGAAAAAATACAAAATAATTCTTGTTGTTTATTTCCAAAATAATTATTAGTTTTGTATTGTCTTACGGGGCGTGGCGCAGTCCGGTTAGCGCGTCTGGTTTGGGACCAGAAGGCCGGAGGTTCGAATCCTCTCGCCCCGACGCTAAAAAAAAGCGAATCTTGAATAAGGTTCGCTTTTTTTTCAATCTTTTATATTGACCGGCAAATTCACCCATAAGTTATGAGTGAAATGCCATCTCTTATTATTATCTTTAAAAACTTTGTTACCTCTATGAAATAGGATTTGGGTTCCACTCTAAGTTTTATTCCGCTACTACGTTCAACTTCTCTAAGATAGCACTACGTACTTCCTCCATATACCACTGCGGAGTAGAAGTAGCCCCACTGATACCTACCCTTTCCACGCCATCGAACCATGATAAGTCAAGTTCTTCGTGTCTCTCAATAAAATAAGTATTGGGATTTGCATCTTTGCAGACATAATACAAGCTCTTTCCATTGCTTGAATTTCTGCCTGCAACAAATATCATAATGTCATGTTCTTTTGCAAACTGAATAAGCGGCTCTTCTCTGCCTGATACAAATTTGCAGATTGTGTGCTTTGTGAGGAAATTGCTTTCTTGCAATTCTCCTCCATCAACCAAATCTGTTATTCGCTTCTCCAAAGCATCTTTTATCGCATAAAAAGTTGGCTTATCCATAGTGGTCTGCGAAAGCAACACAGTCTTCTTAGAAAAATCAACATTAGTTAGTGCTTCTTCAACAGACTGTACCACAATTGACTCATTATTTGATACCCCGAGCAAGCCTTTTACTTCAGGGTGCTGAGGCTTCCCAAAAATGACAATCTGGAAATCATTTTCATGGAATTTTCGTACAGATTGCTGTAAAGTCTGCACCAAAGGGCATGTAGCATCTATAATATGAATATTATTTTTGTCGGCTCTCTGATAAGTTGCAGGCGGTTCGCCATGGGCTCGGATAATAACATTCGCATCTTTTGGAAGATTCTCAAAATCGTCGTGATCTATTGTTTTTAGACCTTTATCCGCAAGCCTTTTCACTTCCATCGGATTATGGATTATTTCGCCCAATATATAAGTAGGAGTATTGGGATTTTTTTCAATAGTTTCCTCTACTATATCAATAGTACGAACCACTCCCCAACAAAAACCGGAAGAGTTATCTATATTTATCTGCATTTATTTCTCAATATTATTAGACTATACAAAACTATATATTAGGCATAACGAATAATAGGATTATAAATTATGCAATTTTGTTTGTACTAAATTATAAATTGTTTCGACCTGCTGCTCTATAGTCATTAGCGAAGTGTCAATTTCTATAGCATCTTCAGCTTTCATAAGAGGGCTATGCTCTCTTGTACTGTCAAAGTTATCTCTATCTGATATCTGTTGCTTGATCTCATCAAAATTTGCTTCCATGCCTTTTGCAAGCATCTCTTTAGTTCGTCTTTCCGCTCTTGCCTCTATAGTTGCATTTAAGAAAACCTTCAACTCAGCATTTGGAAATACAGCAGTACCAATATCGCGGCCATCCATTACTACTCCGCCCTTGTAACCCATTTCCCTTTGCAATGCTACCATAGTCTCTCTTACGTAGGGCAATGCACTGACAGGCGAAACTGCTTTAGTAACTTCAGTTGTCCTAATAGCGTCACTTACATCTTCCCCATCGAGATATGTTAGCTGGCCTCTACCTTCATTGATAAGTTCAATTTTTACACTGTCTATCAATGTTTTGGCATTTTCAGGACTTATAGGCAAGCCTGATTTAAGCCATGCCAAAGTTACTGCACGGTACATTGCTCCTGTGTCTATATATATATATCCGAGCTTTTCAGCAAGAATTTTTGCTGTGGTTGTTTTTCCTGAACCTGCCGGTCCATCGAGAGCGATTATTATTTTTTTCATCTCTATTCAAATAAATTGAAAAAACTATTTTCTACAGATTTATAATCTGAAAAATCATTGTATATCAAATCAGGGGAATCACTTTGCAACTCTTCGTAGCTGTATCTGCCGGTACAAACTGCAACTGATTTAATATCATTATATTTTGCACACTCAATATCTCGCAAAGTATCTCCGATTATAAGAGTGTTTGCAGAGTTGAAAATTTCAGAATTGTGATACACATTTGCCTTATTTATGGCGATTGGTGGTAAATAATTCCTATTTTCATGGTCATCTCCAAATGCACCGAAATGGAAGAGACTATGTAAATCATGTGCTTTCAGTTTCAAATAGGCATTTGCACGAAAGTTACCGGTAATCAACCCCAATTCAACATCATTTCTTTGTAGCAATGATTTCAGTAAGTTATCTACTCCGGGGAGCAAGTCTATATAATCAGGAGTAGAATATCTCTCAAATTTTCTAAGAATAGCATCCCATACCTGAGGAAGTTTCGATTTTAATTCTACAAAGTTGACGCCTCGGTTTTCAGCCATTTTTCTCAGAATATATAAATCAGTTCTACCGTTGAAATCAGGCAGATGTGATTCGTCAAATTCTTCACCGAAAACTTCAGTCATAAGTTCAATAAACAATGATTTGGCTACACCATGCTGAAAATTCAGAATAGTTCCGTCTATATCAAAAAGGAATAAATACTTCATATCAAACTTTTAAAATGGTACTTCATCGCTAAAATCATCTTCGCCGAGTACATGCTCAGAAAGATTAGGACCGATAGTACTTGCCTGTTCAGAAGTATCGGCAGGAGCATAATTACCACTTCCACCCTGATAATTGCCGGATGGTAGCAATACCATATTATTTACGAAGACCTCTGTCATATATCGGGTGATACCGTCTTTTTCGTAGCTTCGAGTTTTAAGTTTACCTTCAAGATATACTTTGCTGCCTTTTTTCAGATATTGTCCGGCTACTTCGCCCAATCTGTTCCAAATGACAATATTATGCCAGTCGGTAACCTCTTGCCATGTGTCGTTTTTGTCTTTATATGTTTCAGTAGTCGCAAGTGAAAAGTTGCAAACTGTAGCACCTGATGGAGTTGTGCGAACTTCAGGGTCTTTTCCAAGGTTGCCTATAAGGGTAACTCTGTTTAAACTTTTTGCCATTATTTTATCTCCTTTATGTTACTCAGATGATTTCTAAAAGTATTTATATTATTATTATTGTACTCTAATAGTAAATTAGCTGAAAGCCGTAGCCGAAATAAGAATCTTTCGTATTGTAAAACATTCCGTGCATACTATTACCATGATAAGAGTAAATTCCTGTAAAAATCCCGAAATGGTTTGATATTTTGGCTATTACTCCGGCTTGCGAAGAATGAATGGCAGAAGCAACTCCGTTTTGACCGTCGAGTTTCAAATCATAGCCAATTACAAAATCAAATATACTGCTGATTGGCTTTTGCCAATCAAAACCAATTTGTGGTATCACTTTGTTTATATCTTCAGGCTGATAGGAAAATACAAATGTAGCACCGATATATGGTCTAAGACCAGAATAATCCATAGCTAAAACTATATCAAGAAATTCTCTGCTGTAAACAAAAGGTTCCTGAAAGAAAACACTCTTATCTGAATACCCGTCAACAAGATGCGAAGAAATATGCGAAAGTCTCGCCCTTCCCTCTAAAGCTATTGATTCGAGCTCTAATCGACATGAATAATTCAATCCGAAAAAGTAATCAGATGTTTCCACCGGAAACTTGAAACGCCCTTCTGACCTTAGTCTTGTATAAGTAAAAAAATCCGCACCTAATGCCGATTTGAATTTACTTAATGTATCTTCAGTTCCAAACCTTACCATATCGAAAGATGCCCCTATATCAAGTCGAAGTCTGTCATCTTCTTCTTCATAAACTGTACCTATCCTTGGTTCGAATGGATTGGCGGTCAATGGTTTGAATAAAAGCTCTGTGGCATCAGCCTTATAAATGCAAAGTAGAAATAAAAGATAAAATAAGCGTTTCATAACAATTCCATACTCTCCATAAAAAAAGCCGCTCAGCGGCTTTGATTTATCTAATATATAAGCATTTTCTTAATATCCGCTATTACCGGTAATTATTACACTAATTGTTCGAACAAAAATGTAAAAATCAAGGAACATAGACCAGTTACGAATATAATAAACATCTGTCAGATTTCTTTCTTCAAATGAGCTGGCATTTCTATCCGTTACCTGCCACAAGCCGCTAATACCGGGTTTAACTTTCAAAATGATCTCATCATGACCATTCATTTTCTCTTTTTCCCAAGGCATATAAGCTCGAGGTCCGATTAGGCTCATCTCACCTCTGATTACGTTTATAAATTGAGGAAGTTCGTCTAAACTGAATTTTCTCAGAATTTTGCCTACTCTTGTTAATCTTGGATCGTCTTTAAGCTTATGATAAATTTCGTATTCCATTTTCAAAGCGGGATTTTTGTCAAGCAAATCTGCCAATCTTTGCTCTGCATCAATGTGCATTGTCCTAAATTTAACAATTTTGAACCTTGTATCATCTTTGCCCATTCTTTCTTGTTTAAAGAAAATATTTCCTTTGGAATCAAGCCAAATCATAATGGAAATGAATAGAATCAAAGGAGATACTGCCAAACAAAGGACACCGGCAAATGTAAGGTCAAACAACCTTTTCGCCATCAAGGCAGATTTTCTGAGTAGCTTTTGCTGTACTTCCAATCCAAGAATACCGCCTAAGTCACGAGTAGAAACCCACAAAGACGATAAACCAAATAAGTTTGGAATTACTGTTACATGCGAGAAATAATTAGAATAGCGTCTGATAATTTGTTCCTGCTTTTTGCTTTCGACTTTAGGCATAGCAATTATAGCATGATCTACTCTCAATTTAGAAGATATTTCCGGGATGACATCTAATCCGCCAATTACAGGTATAGAGTCAATATATCCCCATCTGTCAATATCATCATCGACAGCAACTACAGGACGTAGCCCTATGTAGCTGTGCTTTTTGAGCGAGGTAATAATTGTTTCGCCTGTTTTGCCTGCACCTATGATTATCACAGGAATGCCCCACCAGCTTTTACAAGCGACAAACTTCCTTATCATCGACCTTCCCAGCGGCAAAATCAATAAAGAAGCTGCCCACGAGATTATAAACATAAATCGGGAAAACTCACCATCTTTAACTAAAAATGTAAGTCCGGCGAGCAGTGCAAAGACAATCGACGTACTATAAGTAATGGAACGTAGTTCCTCTATAACGTCTATACCAAATCCCGGATAAAGACCTTTTAGATAAAATGCCAATGGGAATAATGGCAATATGAGCGAAATCACAGAGGAATAAAGACTCCAGTCTGCATTTTCAGGCATCATAAGGTCTCTTAAATAAAGAGATGTGAACATGGCAAAAGCAACACAAAGCAAATCGATACTAATCAAAGTGGCAGATGCAGCGAGTTTCCTGAGAAAAATACTTTTTCTCGGTATTGCCTTTACATCCTTCGATTTAAGTAAATCGGTTAACTGTTTTAACGATAAAGTTTCCATTACATCAAATTAGGTAGTAAAAAAATTCAATAACTCTCTCCCGGAAAAAAACACTTGGGTGAAAAAAAGAATCAAATGTCTCAAATGCTAATACACCCCTTTTAGCAAAAAGTTTACCAAAAGGGGAGCATCATCAAAAATATCTTGTACTTAGCGGTAAATACCACGAGTAGAGTTTTCTATGAACGAAATACATCCTTGAACTTCAGGCAATATTTCGGGATTGTTCGCTTTATAGTTAGCGATACCGTCACGATTATTAAATCCTGAAAACAGGAGAGTATCGTAAAAAGCCTGAATTTTGTTTATCGTTTCGTTTTCAAAGCCTCTTCGGCGAAGGCCTACTTTATTTATTCCTTCGACCTGAGCCGGCTTTCTGCCAATAAGAGTATATGGAGCCACATCTTTTACTAGAAGCACGTCAGCACCAATCATTGCATGAGCACCGACTGTGCAGAACTGGTGTACTTTGGCTACACCGCCAAGAACTACCCAATCTTCAATATGCACATGCCCTGCTAACTGCACGAGATTGGACATAATAACATTGTCACCGACAATACAGTCATGAGCGACGTGGCAGTATGTCATAATCAAACAGTCACTTCCAACTTTTGTAACACCTGTGCTGTCTGTGCCACGATTGATAGTAGCAAATTCCCTTACTACTGTTCTATCGCCCACAAAGGCATAAGTAGCTTCACCTTTAAATTTCAAATCTTGAGGCTCGGTAGCAATCACTGCACCGTTGCAAATCACACAATCTTTACCGATTCTTGTCCCGTTTGCAAGGACAACATTTGAACGGATTTCCGTATTATCTCCGATGATTACATCGTCTTGGATAATAGAAAACGGCCCGACTTTTACATTTTCACCTATAGTTGCTTTTTCGGAAACTATGGCAGTCGGATGTATCAATTCTCTCATAATTCACCATCCACTAATGCTACCTGAAACTCGGATTCGGCCGCGATGTTGCCATCTACCATAGCCACACCCTGCATCCAATATGTATTAAATCTTTTATTTACCATTTTGACTTCCATCACTAATTGGTCACCCGGCAAAACAGGCTTTCTAAACTTAGCACTTTTTATGCCCATAAACAAAGCCAATCTTCCGTTTAACTCACCTACTTCCTGCAACAACAACATTCCGCCTACCTGAGCCATTGCCTCACAAATAAGTACTCCCGGCATTACAGGTTTCTGTGGAAAATGTCCCGGGAAAAATGGTTCGTTGACAGTTACATTTTTATAACCTATGATTTCTTTTTTCTCAGTATCAAGGTGAGTGATTCTATCTACTAACAAAAACGGATAGCGATGTGGGAGGAACTGTTTAATTTGGTCAACATCCATCACGACTTGTTTGTTTTTGTTAGGTAAGTATTTTTCTTTTTGTTTTTTCTCTAAATATTTTTGTCTAATCAACTTAGAAAATTCGTAGTTGCTTGCGTGTCCCGGTCTTGCAGCCAATATCTGTCCTTTGACAGGAACTCCTATCAGAGTCATATCGCCTATCATATCGAGCAATTTGTGTCGTGCGGGTTCATTTTTAAATCTCAAAGGTGTATCGTTTAAGATACCGCTCTGCCCTATTTTAGGAGCTTCCTGCAGATTAAAAATTGATTTAATATTGTCCAATTCCTCATCATTCATCTCTTTATCGACAATAACAAGGGCACTATCCAAACTTCCGCCTTTTATTAGGTCATGTTTGCGAAGCATTTCGACTTCTGTAAGAAAGCAAAACGTCCTTGCAGGTGCAAATTCTGTTACAAATTCTTTTTCTAAATCGAAAAGTCCTGTATGCTGGCTACCCAATGCAGGATTGAAGTAGTCAACCATAACTGTAACTCTGTAGTTGTTATTAGGAAGAGCTACTATTTCCACATGCTTTTCTTCGTTTGAGTATGAGATTGTTTCTTCTATTTCAAAATACTCACGCTCTGCGTCTAATTGTTTTATGCCTGCCGTTTGTAAGGCTTGGACATAAGGCATCGAACTCCCATCTACAACCGGTGGTTCGTTTGCTGATAATTCTATAAGGCAGTTATCTATTTTCAAACCGGCTAATGCAGCTAATACATGCTCTACAGTATGAACTTTGACATCATCTATACCAAGAGTAGTTCCGCGTGACAAATCCACAACATAATCAACCAAAGCAGGTATTTCTACTTTTTCTGCTAAGTCTGTACGTACAAATTTATAACCATGATTTGCCGGAGCAGGATGAAATGTAATTTTTGAAGTATTGCCGGTATGTAAACCAATTCCTTCGAATGACACTGACTGTGCGATAGTTGTTTGCTTTTCCATTAACTTACAGTGTTGTTTATAAAAACTCAATTAACAATATTGTAGTTTAATACGTCCAACAAAAATAAGAATAATGTTCAACAATTCTAAATAATTCTATCCACATTGAGGTAAAACTACTTAAAATCTATACAAATGATTGCTCTAATCACAAGACTAGTTCCAACTAAGGGATTTTACTTAGTAAAATACTAACTTATACAAGCAAGATTGTTTTTCAATCAACAAATCAATTTTCTATCTCTATAATCGAATTTTATATCTAAATTCAAGTAATAAATGCAACACTTAGATTAGACGTTATCGAAGAAAAGCATAATTTTTTTCAAAACAGGAAAGCAGAAAGGCACAATAAAAAAGCAATAATATATAAAATTGACATAAGAATTTCTCCTTAAAAAAAAACGGAGGGTATTCGCCCTCCGTTTGCATTTATTTGACGATATTAAATTTTACTGTGTCAAACAAGTGAAGAGATAGTGTATTGACTGAATAACTAAATATTCTTATCAGCAAATTCTCTTCCTGCTCTCAAAGCAGCTATATTGTCATTTAGTATTTTTTCTCCTTTACTGCCAAATAGAGTGTGGAGAGATTTTTCAAGAGCTTCCATCTCCATTCCGAGTACTTTGGAAGCAGCACCAAGTGTTACGATGTTTGCAGCCTTTGGAGCGCCTAAATCTTTAGCAATTCTGTCTGCATCGAGAGCAACACGATTTGGCTGTTTATCTATTTCTGCAAGAACTTCTTCCATGTCAGGATAGTTAGGAATATTTACAAAAGGTGTTGTATTCGTAATGAGCCATCCGTCAGGAGCCAGGAACGGCAAATAACGCAATGCTTCCATAGGCTCAACAGCAATAATCAAATCCGCTCTGCCTTCTGGAATAAGGTCAGAATTTATAGGCTTGTCCGATAGACGGAAGTGAGACTGAACATCGCCACCTCTCTGGCTCATGCCATGCACTTCAGCCTGTTTGAGGTAGAGATTAGAAGCTACTGCTGCATAACCTATAGTTGCTGCAATGGTTAGAATACCCTGTCCGCCTACGCCTGCTAAAATAATATCTTTTTTCATATTCGTATCGTATTCTTATTTGTTATTAAAAACTATTTAGATTTCTTCGCAGCACGTTTTGATTTAGTCAAAGTAACTAAACATTCGCGGCGAGGGATAATTACAGAAACACCTTCGTAAGCTAATTCTTTTTTGATTAGTTCTACGTTAGCTTCATGTTCTTTCTTCACAGGATTGATTACATGTAAGTGCTCTTTTTCTACACCAAGACCAAGGCAAATTTGCTCAAGTCTTCCAAGTGCAGATGATTTTTGTCCACCTGTCATGCCGGTAGTTTCATTATCCAAAATCATAATAGTTACAGGAGTTTTGTCATTTATACAATCCAAAAGACCTGTCATGCCTGAGTGAGTAAAAGTAGAGTCACCAATAACACCTACTACCGGATGCATACCGGCATCAG
This sequence comes from Kapaibacterium sp. (SeqCode), assembly GCA_963664875.1. Lineage (GTDB taxonomy): Bacteria > Bacteroidota > Ignavibacteria > Kapaibacteriales > UBA2268 > JBFHIJ01. Next base: position 964,647 of record OY761611.1, read on the forward strand.
CAGCACCTTTCGCCATTGTAACAGATGCTCCCATATCTACGCAAGAGTTGATAGCATTATAAGGCTCTAAGGCACCAAGAGTATAGCAGCCAATGTCAGACATCACTCTACCATCGCCATGCTCAGCAAGGGCTTCATTTAATGCATTATAAGAGAAAATGTGTGGGCAACCATCGCAAAGTTTTGGAGGGCGAGGCTTCACAATATCAGGTACCGGATTGCCTTTAGTAATTTCTTTGCCCATAGCTTTTGCAACGATATTCGGATTAAGCTCGCCGTCTCTTGGAAGTAATCCGTCTAATCGACCACGTACATTAACGCCTTTGTCCAAAAATCCTCTAAGCATTTCTTCTACGATAGGATAACCTTCTTCGAAGATATAAATTTGCTCTACTTCCTCAGCCATTTTCTCAACCATTTTTTTAGGAAGAGGGTACTGAGTTATTTTTAAAACAGGGTGAGGTACATTGCCATCAGTATAGTTTTCCATTAGATAATTATAAGCTATACCGGTAGTAATGATACCGATTTTTTTATCTTCAGCATCAATATATTTATTGAATCCGCTGTTTTCACTTGCATCTTCAAAATTTTTCTGATTGTCTAAGAGTAATTTGTATCTTTTCCTTGCAATAGCAGGAAGAAGCACAAATTGCTTTAAATCTTGAGGCAGTTTGGCTTCGTTTTGATTTTTTGTTTCTTTTCTGATAACATCAGCTCTTGAGTGAGCAAGTCTTGTTGTAATTCTCATTAGAACAGGAGTGCCAAATTTTTCACTCAATTCATAGCCATAGTGGCACATGTCATAAGCTTCCTGCTGATTAGAAGGTTCTAATACAGGCAACATAGCAAATTTGCCAAAATAGCGCGAATCTTGTTCGTTTTGAGAAGAGTGCATAGAAGGATCATCTGCTGAAACAAATATCAAGCCACCATTAGCTCCTGTAACTGCAGAGTTCATAAATGCGTCAGCAGCAACGTTTAGACCAACGTGTTTTTGGCATACCATAGCTCTTTTGCCGGCATAAGACATACCAATAGCAGCTTCCATAGCAGTTTTTTCGTTAGCTGACCAAGCAGATCGTACTCCTGCTTCGCGAGCTTGTTTAGATCTTTGAACATACTCGGTGATTTCTGTAGAAGGAGTCCCCGGATAAGCATAAATACCGGAAATGCCGGCATCTAATGCACCCTGAGCGATAGCTTCATCACCTAATAACAATAACTTTTCCATTTATAGACCAATTTATCGTAGATAAAACAATTTTCAACTAAGACAAAATAAGAAAAATCGTTAAAGAAGTGAATTTAAAGAATTTAATAGAAAGAAACAATAAAAAAGACTGCCCCGTTTTGTGAGGCAGCCTTAGTTTTAATATCAGAGTTGGTATTTGATATTCTATTCGTCGTCTTCCTGATCTTTTTTATATTTATCAATGAGTGCAGACTGAACATCACCCGGAACAGGTTGGTATTCATCAAATTCGGCACTGAATGTACCTTTAGCTTGAGTCATTGATCTGATTGCTGTAGCGTATTTGTCTAATTCTGCCTGTGGCATTTTAGCATTTACTACCTGGAATCTACCTTCTGTATCAATACCTAGAATCATACCTCTACGAGAAGGCAAATCACTCATAATATCGCCTACATAATCTTCAGGAACTTTGATGGCTACATTGTAGATAGGTTCGAGTATCTTAGGATTAGCGTTCACAAATCCGGATTTGAATGCCTGCGAACCAGCCATTTTAAATGCAGCTTCATTAGAATCTACCGGGTGCATCTTACCATCATGTACATAAACACGAATATCACGTACATACGAACCAGTAAGAGGACCTATTTCCATTTTGTCCATAATACCTTTTAGAATAGCAGGCATAAATCTTTGGTCAATTACACCACCTACGATACAATTGACAAATTCGAGCTTGCCACCCCATTTCAAATCATGCAACTCTTTGCCGCGAACTGTCAAATCACTTGCATAAGGAGCATTTTCTGCCCATGGCTCGATTCGCATATGTACTTCGGCAAACTGACCTGCACCACCGGATTGTTTTTTATGGCGGTAGTCAGAGTTGATAGATTTTTGTATTGTTTCGCGGTAAGGCACTCTTGGTTCGCCGAATTCCGCTTCTACTTTGTAACGTTTTTCTAATCTGTATTTAGCTTTTTGAAGGTGTAATTCACCCTGAGCGTGCAAGATAGTCTGACGCAATTCTTGTGAGTGCTCTACTCTGTATGATGGGTCTTCTGCATTAAGAGAGTGCAATCCCATACCAACTTTTTCTTCTTCGCCTTTTGTTTTAGGATAAATTGCTACGCGTACTTTCGGTCTTGGATAAACAACTTTTTTATAAGTTACATCAAGTCCTTTTTCAGCAAATGTATCGTTTACGTGAGCAGTTTTAAGCTTAACTGTGGCAGCAATGTCGCCTGCGTGAACTTCAGCAACCTCTGTCCTGTCTTTTCCTTGGATAACAAACAGCTGGCCAAATCTTTCAGATTGATTGCGTGTAGTGTTATTCATATCCATAGAAGATTTGAGAGTGCCGGACATAACTTTGAAATAAGTCATATCACCAAGTCTCGGATCAGAGTATAGCTTATACATAAACAAAGACGTTTTTGCTTTTTCATCATAAGCAACTTCTTTGCCTTCTGTAGAAACGGTATTAGGCATATCTACAGGAGAAGGGAAGTTATTTACGATAAAGTTAAGCATAGTAACCATACCGATATTATTTTTGCTTGAAACAGCGAAAATAGGCATGATAAGTCTGTTAGTTATAGCTTTTTTGAGACCAGTTTTGAACTCATCTTCTGAAATTTGACCTTCTTCGAGGTATTTATTCATCAATTCTTCGTCAGTTTCTGCAACTGATTCTAAAAGCTCGCTATATAGCTCGTCAGCTTTATCTTTATGTTCATCAGGAATTTCTGATTCTGTAACGTTGCCGTCTTTGATTGTAAGCATTTTTTTAGCAAAAACGTCAATCACAGCGTTAAACGAAGGTCCTGTAGTTACAGGGAATTGAGTAGGTTTGATACTTTTGCTGTATCTTTCCTGCAATTCAGAAATAATGGTATCAAAATCTATATTTTCTGCATCCAGTTTGTTGATAACAAAAGCAGTAGGTTTTTCTAATTCATTAGCATACTGCCAAGAGAAGTCAGATCCGACTTCAGCACCATGAGCAGCATTGATTGTGATAAGTGCTACGTCTGCAGCATAGATAGAAGCGTTCACTTCGCCAATATAATCATCAAAACCCGGGTTGTCTATAAGATTGATTTTGGTGTCTTTCCACTCTGCAAAAACAGGTGTGCCGTAAACCGAGTTGCCTTTTTCGTGTTCTAATTCTCTAAAGTCTGAAACAGTGTTATTGTCTTCAACTTTACCAATACGATTAATCATTCCAGCTTTAAATAAAATACACTCCGTCAAACTTGTTTTGCCGGAGCCTGCGTGCCCCACCAAAGCAATGTTCCTGATATTCTTTGATTCATAAACTTTCATTGTTTTTCTCCAATGTTACGCTATATGTAGATAAATTCATTTGTTTAACTGAATCTTGATTTTTGAAGCCTTAAGTTATACAATTTTTTTCAAATAATAAAAATATTTTTGCGTTAAAATACATTTACCCCTTTTTGCTTATATTTGCCTGTAAAGTTAATACACAATCTAACGGATGAAGTGATGCAAGGTTTGGACCTGAGAAATATTTTAAAAATGGAAAAAGTTGTATTGAGCAATGGACTTAAGCTCGTATTAGTCAAAAAAAATATCCCTACTGTCAGCTTGGCACTTTCGTACAAAGTTGGCTCAAAAAACGAATCAAATGGTACAAGAGGTTTTGCTCATCTTTTTGAGCACATGATGTTCGAAGGCTCGAAAAATGTCCCTCACGGCAAATTCGATGAGTACTGCTCTATAGCCGGCGGCACTAATAACGCATATACGACATACGACTGGACTTCATACACTATGACAGTTCCTTCTCACCAGTTGGAACTTGCTTTGTGGTTGGAATCTGATAGATTGTTTAATTTTGAAGTTAGCGAAGACGCCTTGGAAACACAGAAAAATGTAGTAACAGAAGAAATAAGACAGGTCGTCGAAAATTCTCCTTACGGCAGATGGCGAGAGTTGTTATCAGAAAACGCTTACCCGGCAAAATCAGGTTATTCATGGGAAGTCCACGGCACTATAGAGGACGTTCAGGCTGCCGATTTGCAAAAAGCAAATGACTTTCACAGCAAATATTATCGTCCGGATAATGCAGTACTGGTATTAGTTGGAGACGTAGATAATACATCGATTGAACTAGTAAAAAAATATTTTGACAAACCTTTACCGGAGAACCTGCCCTTTCTTGATAAATCTAATTCAGAAAAAGCAATAATCGGTAATAAAAAGGCAGAATACTACGACAATGTCCCTCACCCTGCTGTTTTTCTTAACTATCACCTTGAAGGATTTGCCTCAGATGATGTGCTGAGAGCAGACTTATTGGCAAACATTCTGGGGACAGGCAAAAGCTCGAGATTATTTGAAGGCTTGGTTTACGAAGATCAAATTGCCTCATCTGTCGGAGCTTATGTCGATAAAAGAGAAATTTCCTCTCTGCTCACTTTATATGCTATTGGCAGTGAAAAGAATATACAGGCTGACGATTTGAGCTCTTTAATGAAAGATGAGCTGAAGCACTTACTTTTAGAAGGAATAAATGAAGAAGAATTGCAGAAAGCAAAGAATCAGATTATTTCTTCAATCGCATACGAAATTCAATATTCTTATGGAATTGCGGATGTAATTTCTTCTAATGTTTTGTTTTTTGAAGATGACTCGAAGTTGCTACAAATCTTGGAAAAATATAATTCCATAAATGCAAAAGAGCTTATAGAATTCGGAGAAAAGCTGTTTGATTTTGAAAATTGTGTACGAATTGACGTGCTACCCAAATTTTAGTGAACCTTTTGGATTTTTATGTGTAGCTACGTATTGAATTAATAGAGTTTTATAAGAAGTTTTCTTAGCTTTGTAGTTTGTTATTAATTTCAGTACGCTAAAAATATGTTTTCAACAGTCAAAAATATTCACTTCGTAGGGATAGGCGGCATCGGCATGAGCGGAATAGCCGAAATCCTAATAAATCAGGGCTTCTTAGTTTCAGGCTCTGACATGAACAAATCAGACAATACTGATTATTTAGCTAAACTTGGTGCCAAAATATTTATTGGTCACTACCCGGAAAATATCAAAGATGCAGAAGTTGTAGTTTATTCAAGTGCTGTCAAAGTTAATGACAACCCTGAAACTAAAGCTGCATTTGAAAGAAAGATACCTGTCATTCGCAGAGCTGAGATGCTGGCTGAAGTTTCAAGGCTTAATTATAATATCTCGATTGCAGGCACTCATGGGAAAACCACTACCACTTCAATGATTGGTCTTATACTAATGGAGGCAGGCATTGATCCGACTGTAATAGTCGGTGGCAGGCTTAAAGACCTTGGAGGCACTAACGCAAGACTTGGACACGGCAAATGGACTGTGCTTGAAGCTGACGAATATGATCGCTCATTTTTGCAGCTCTCTCCTACTCTAGCAATAGTCAACAATATGGAACTTGAACATCTGGATATATATACAGATTTTGACGATTTGAAATCCACTTTTGCAGAATTCGCAAATAAAGTACCGTTTTACGGGAAAATCTGTTTGGGTTTAGATGACTCCGGAGTCAGAGATCTGCTACCACTCCTCAATAAACGCTTTGTTACCTTCGGGCTTTCTAAACATAGCGACATCCGAGCAACTAACATAAGACACTCAGGTAGGAGCTCTACTTTTACTGTATTCGAGCATGGCAAAGAGCTCGGAGATGCAACCATAAATATCCCGGGCGAACACAACGTTAAAAATGCACTTGCTGCTATTACTGCTGCAAGAGAGCTAAATATTGATTTCGAAATTATCTGTAAAGCTCTGAAGCAATTCAATGGTGTTTTTAGAAGATTCGAAATCAAAGGTGAGAAAAATGGAATTACCATTATTGATGATTATGCTCATCACCCTTCTGAAGTTTCTGCAACCTTAAAAGCTGCACGTGATGCTTGGAACCGGCGAGTAGTCTGCATTTTTCAGCCACATACTTATACCAGAACACAAGCTCTTGCTTCAGATTTCGGAAAGTCATTTGATGACGCTGATTTGCTGATTGTTACCGACGTTTACGCTGCTCGCGAAAATCCAATAGAAGGTATAAGCGGCAAAACAATTTCTGACGCAGCATTTGACTCTGGACACAAAAATGTACATTATATGCCCGAGTTTGACACTCTTTTTCAAAATGTCAAACCATTGCTTCAAGAAGGAGACATAGTTCTTACTGTTGGAGCAGGCAGTATTTGGAAAATTGCTGATCTTTTATATTCAAACTTGTAAATCGAAAATATTAACTAATTCGGAGTAGTCGAAATGAACTTTAAATCAAGTATCCTAAGTGTAATAGCATTTTTAGTATTAGGCGCTTCAGTTTGTTTTGCAGGATCATCAGATAAAGTATTAGCTACTGTCGGCAACGAAAAAATCACATTAGGTGAGTTGCAAAAAGCTTATATGAAAAATATAAACAGACAAAGCGACGACATCACGACTTTACCCAAGGATTCTTTGAATGAATTTTTGGAACTATACATCAATTACAAGTTGAAAATTTTAGATGCTATAGACAGAGGATACGACAAAAACGAATCTGTGATTGACGAAATAGCTCAAAACAGAAGAGTTATAGCCCAATCCTTTTACTACGACAAACACCTAACTCAAAAATATATTGATGAAATGCTTCCTCGCAGAAAAGAGGAATATAAAATAGCTATTGTAGTTGTTACCAAACCTATGGTAGAAACAGAAGAAGTTACTAAAGAATCAAAAAGAAAACTTGCAGAAGAAGCACTCTCGGCGATAAAAGCCGGAACTGATTTTGCTGCGGTCGCGGAAAAATACTCTGAAGACACTCATAACGCAGGAAAAGGCGGAGTGCTTCCTAATTACCTAACTGCAGGAAAGATACAAAAACCAATTGAAGATGCAGTATATGTTACAAAAGTCGGCGATGTTTATCCTCAACTGGTCGAAACAGAATATGGCTATTTTATTATTAAAGTACTCGATAAGAAAAAAAGAGAATTCGTAAAAGCAGCTCATATCCTATTCAAAAATCCGCCTGCGAAAGGCATAACTGATGAAGAAAAAGACAGCCTGAAAAAAGAACAACTGAAAAAAGCGAACGAAGTTTTGGCTAAAATCAAAAAAGGCGAAAAGTTTGAACGTTTAGCAGAGTTATACTCAGAAGATGCACTTTCTGCTCCAAACGGCGGTTCGTTAAAACAATTTTACTCTCGCTCGACCGGCTTCGAAGAAACAGGGAGAGCACTGCTTCCGGAGTTCGAAGAAGCTATGTTCAAGCTAAAAGACGGAGAAATTTCAGGATTGGTAGAAACTGATTATGGTATCCATATCGTTAAAAGAGAAGCATCGAAACAAATCGATGAAAACGAAGACAGGGAGATACTAAAAAAATTCTACAAAAAGCATTTCTATAACGATGATAAAAATGATTTAGACCACAAATTGATGCAAAAGCACAAACTGATGGTTTACAAAGCAGTAATAGAAAATGTACTTTCATATACAGAGCAAGGTAAAACTACTTTGACAAAGGACTGGGAATCTAAAATTCCTGAGAACCTGAAACAAGCAACAATGTATTCTCTTTACGGTAAAGATTACAAAGTATCTGATTTCATAACTGAAGTAAATACAAACCCTCAGTACAAAGGTACTTCTTTCGATTATAATGCATTTATAAAAGTTATCGAAAAGATGCACTACAACGAAGTTTTTGACAAAGAAACTGAAAATATTGAAAAAGAAGAACCAGAGTTTGCGGCTTCATTTAAAGAGTACAAAAACGGAATACTCCTATTCAAAGTACAAGAAGAAGAAGTATGGAACAAAATGAAATTTGATTCCACTCAGGCAAAAATTTACTGGGAAAAACGTAAAAATGAATTCCTTACAGATACTCTCTACGAAGTAAGCGAAATTTATATAATCGGCTCAGATTCAGTAGCTATGAGCATTTACAACACACTAACACCTGACAACTTCAAAAAAATTGCTTCTGAAAAAACTGAACGTCAGGGCATGAGAGAAAAAGAAGGCTTTGTGGGAGTAGTCTCTGCAAAAAACAGTTTGCTGATAAGAAACCTTTTAGCTTCTGAAACGTTTGTCAAAGAAGGAATTATTACTAAGCCTTTCAGACATGAAGCCGGAAAGAGTATAGTATATGTTCAAAGAATTGTACTGCCGAGAATTAAAACATTTGAAGAAGCAATACCAAATTTCTCATCTGATTACCAAGAAGAAGTACAGCAAAAACTTCTGGATACTTGGATTGAAAAATTGAGAAAAAAATACGATATTTCGGTTTCCGATTCTGCAATTAATGAAATACTTAAAAAATCAAAATAACGGATTTGAAATGGCAAATTACTGCAAAAGTTTATTAGTACTTTTTGTACTGTTAGTATCTGTTTCTTCTGCACAGGTTCAATCCCCCGAAGAAGGTGATATGCTCGACAAAATCGTTGCTGTTGTTGGCAATGAAGTTATCATGCAGTCAGAAGTAAAAACTCAGATACTTATGATGGCTCAGCAAAACCCTTCTATTGATTTGGAAGACAAAAAGCTTTATGACATGATACTTGACGAGCTAATAGCACAAAAACTTCTAATAACTAAAGCAATTGAAGATTCAGTTGTAGTTACTGATGATGAAGTAGAACAGAGATGGGAATATTTTCTACAATCTGTGATAGCGCAATACGGCTCAGAAAAAAGAGTCGAGCAGGTTTATCAAATGTCTATTGGTAGTATAAAAAATGATTATTCAGAGCAAATCCGCAAAAGTTTGTTAGCTCAGAAACTCAGCCAACAGAAGTTTATGGATGTAAAGGTAACTCCGAGAGAAGTTGAAGAGTTTTATAATAGTTTTAAAGACTCTTTGCCGGAAGTACCTACCAAAATAGAAGTAAGCCACATTGTAAAAAACGTTACCGCAAGTAACTCTGCAAAAGAAGATGCACTGCAATTTGCAAAAGCAATAAGAGACTCTATTCTTTCCGGTGAAGTTACATTTGAAGATATGGCGAAAAGGCACAGTGATGACCCGGGAACAAGAGAAGAAGGTGGTGATTTGGGCTGGTTTGATAAAGGGAAACTCGTTCCTGAATTCGAAAAAGCTGCTTTCCAGCTTCAGGAAGGTCAGGTTTCGTTACCTGTGGAAACTCCTTTCGGATATCACCTAATTCAGACAATTGAGAAAAAGTCAGATGCAATAAATACACGCCATATTTTGATTAAGCTTGACGAATCCACTGATGATCGCGATGCAACAATCAAGTTTTTGCAAAACCTTAAGGCTGAAATTGTAGCAGGTAAGAATTTTGCGGATATGGCAAAACAGTTTTCGGATGATAAAGATACTCGCGGATTTGGTGGTCTAATTGGTGCAATTAGCATTGAAGATTTACCTCCAAACTTATCTTCAACCATAAACAATATGAAAGTAGGCGAGATTTCCGAGCCGGCTCCGTATGTAGCGGACCCTTCGAAACAAGCTTATCATATTGTTCTGAAAAAATCTGTAATAGATGCTCATAAGCCAAATTTGGAACAAGATTTCAAAGAACTCGAACAAAGAGCAAAAATCAAAAAGCAGATGGAGATGCAGGCTAAATGGTTGGAAGAATTGAAAAAAGAGATTTATTGGGAAAAGAAATAGATTATATCTCGAAACTGAAGCCCTACATCTATAAAATGTAGGGCTTTTTTATTGCTAAAGAATCCGGCATATCAATACTATTTTTGATAATTTATTCATCCATATTCCCGCCACTATCTTTAGATACAGATAAATAATTTTTAGTTTATTTCGCTAACAAAAAACATACAATCAAATCGAAATCATTATAACAAGATTATTTCAAGATATTTTAACACAACATTTTCTATATTTTGACTAATAGCAAACACTTCCTTAACACTATTTCAGAATTGCACCGTCAAATAGTTTGGTTCAACTAATCATTTTATTATTTTTAATCCTAATACAGGTGCAATATGAAAAAATATCTTCTGCTAATGGTAGTACTGTTGAGTTCGATGGGAACTGCCGCACAATCTCAGACTTTTGACCCTTCTATTCCTGCTGATTGGAATTCTACTTGGATTTCCGAGCAGGTTGTGATGCCTTCTTCCCCACTATACTATCAGGTACTATTTGTGGGCGGACACGACGAAGTGCAAACCGTCGATAGTGAAGGCAAACCAAATGGAACTGCTTTAGCAAAACAATGGCATGATTTCATTGGTTTCACTCCCGACAACAATTCTTCTGATTTGGGCTGGATTACAATCAATCATGAAATGGTATCATCTGATGATAAAATCGGTGATGGTGGCGGAATGACAGCCTTCAAAGTAAGAAGAGACCCGAACAATGATACTCTTATCATCATAAATCAGACTTTGGAAGACGGTAGAAAAGGAAAATTTTTCAACATAGACTTTGTTAATACTGTTGGCGAAACAGGTATGAATTGTGGTGGAATAAGCTCAATTATAGATGGCAGAATCTGGACGGCTGAAGAATGGTGGAGAGGATCTAACGCAAACCTCTTCGAAAATGGTACTGGACTCAGAGACACATCAGATTGGACAATTAAATCTGATATCAATGGTGATTTTAATGGTCAGCAAATCAAACGATTTGAAAATTTCAACTATATGGTTGAAGTGGATCCAAGAACAGCTAAGGCTGTAAGAAAACAATACAACTGGGGGCGTCAGCCATTCGAAGGTGGTACTATTTTGGCTGATAATCGAACTGTTATCCTTGGTGCAGATGAAACTCCGGCACTTTTAACAAAGTTTGTAGCAGATACACCAGGCGATTTTACAAAAGGTAAAACATACGTCTTCAAACAAAATCCAAACTCCTACAAAGGAGAATGGATGGAAATTGACAATACTAAATTAGACAATATGCTTAATATCCAAACCCTTGCATTCCAAAATGGAGCAACTGCTTTTAACAGATTAGAATGGGTAACTTTCGATAAAAACTCAGGTATGGTCTATTTGACAGAGACAGGTAGAGACAATCCGGGCTCAAGATTGAAAAAGGGTGTAGATCTTGGCGGTGCTGTTGCATATCACCATATAGAAAGAGCTGAGGAGCAGGGCACTGATGCACTTAATTCTGCATATTGGGATTATTACGGAAGAGTTTTGGTACTTAACCCTCAGACAAACGAAGTTAAGCCTTTCCTCGAAGGTGGTCCATTTTATGCAGGTATGGATGCTGAAGAACCAAAATACGAACCATACCCTGAAAAACATTTGTCAAACCCTGATGGTTTGCACATCATGGAAATAAATGGTGATTCTTACATGGTGATATGTGAAGATTTGAATGGTACTTCATTTGGCAGAGTTCAAATTGGTGTAGCAAACAGCACTTGCGAGCTCTGGATGTTGGATCTTCAAAAAGAAGCAAAAATTGAGAATTTAGTTCGTATCGGGGTGATGCCATTAGGTGCAGAAGTAACAGGTGTTAATTCTACTCCTGACGGCAAAACTCTTTTGGTTGATTGCCAGCACCCATTACCGACAAATCCTTTCCCATATAATAACTCTTTGACTTATGCAATCACCGGATGGGACAAAGCAATTACTTCAGTTATGGAAGGAAAAGTTAATTTCGGAAATGATTTCAAAATTTGGCCAAATCCTGCTACAAGAGAATTACATTTCCAAAACAATACAGATGCTGCAATTTACGACATCAACGGAAATAGAGTAAAAGTAATTAGAAATGCCTCTGTGGTTGATGTACGCGATTTGTCAGCAGGCACATATTTTGTCAGAACAGCAGACAATAAAGGTCAAAAACTTATTATTCAATAAAATAAGTAATACAGTAATATATCCTGAAAAACGGCGGTGATTTCTCAAAAGCCGTCGTTTTTTGTTTATCTGATTTGATTTTTAAAATTATTATAAACAAACAACAACTATTAGATATGCTTAGAATTCTTTTGCTTCTCCTGTCTGTTTCTTTAAGTCTTGCCATCAGTGGATATCTTGCACAAAATCAATCTGCTGCAAAAAGGACTCAAGATCAGCTGCTTTTAGATTATTCGGAGTTTACTAAAAAAATCGAATCTCTAAACAAAACTGCAAACTCCAACAATATAAGTGCTATCAAAGACACATTCATATCTGCAAGACTTGCCTATAAAAAAATTGAGTACTTAGTTAGTTATATTGATAGAGATTATTCAGAAAGATATTTTAACGGCATTCCAATCCCGAAACCCGAACAGAATTCGCCTTCGGCTTCAGTATTAGAACCGGAGGGGTTTCAGCCTTTGGAGGAGTTGATTTATGATGACAACCCTGAATTTGATAGAATAGCCGATTTATCGGCAAAATTGTACACTTCAGCAAAGCGTTTTAAGCTTGTGCTCAAGTCATCCAAACTTTACGATAGACATATTTTTGAAGCTATGAGATTTGGAATTATAAGAATAATGTCTTTAGGTTTAAGCGGATTTGATTCTCCTTATTCTGACAAGGCAATAATTGAAAATCAGGTTTCAATGGAGGCTTTAGCAAATACTTGGGAAAGATACTCTGACGATAATCCAAATAATCAAACAGTTAAAGAAGTTAAGCAATTGTTTTACGAAGCAAATAAATCACTTGCTATGAACACAAATTTTGAGACGTTTGACAGATTGCATTTTATTCGGGAATACATCAATCCTATTTTTGCAAAGTTGTATGACTCTCAAATAGAACTAAATATAGAATTCCAAGATGAAGTAAGCAGCAACAAACAGGCAGTTAATTTTCGTGCAAAAGAAATATTCTCGACTGACTTTTTGAATAAGTACTATTACATGAACTTATCCAAGAGAGACGACACAAAAGAATTGCAAATTTTGGGCAAAACTTTATTTTTTGACCCAATACTGTCTGCTAATAATAAAAGAGCCTGCGCTTCCTGCCACGATCCCAAAATGGCATTTACAGACGGAAAAGCAAAAAGCATTAGCTTCAACTTTGAAGGCACTGTAGAGCGGAACTCCCCTACACTTATGAATGCTGTCTATTCTGATAGATTTTTTTATGATTTACGAGCTCAAAAGTTAGAAGATCAAGTTGATCACGTCATTACAAGCTCAAAAGAGTTTGATACTGATTACACAAAAATTATAGACAAGCTATCTTCTAACAGTGAGTATGTAGCTATGTTTCGCAAAGCCTACCCTCATATAAACTCCTCCAAGATTGTAAACAAATACACTATAACTACTGCATTGGCTGCTTATGTTGGCAATCTTGTATCATTTGATTCAGATTTTGATAAATACATTAGAAAAGAAATAACTGAAATTGACTCGTCTGTTATCAGAGGATACAATTTATTTGCAGGAAAAGCACTTTGTGGGACCTGCCACTTCACTCCTACCTTCAATGGTACTGTGCCACCATTTTTCATTGAAACCGATTCGGAAAATTTAGGAGTAACAGTTAGCAGTAATCTGAAGCAACCTATTTTGGATACGGATTTAGGCAGAGCCAAAGGCTTACTCAAAGACAGACTGGAGATATTCAATCATTCATTCAAGACTCTAACTATCAGGAACATCGAACTTACAGCACCTTATATGCACAATGGAGCCTTTAAAACGCTTGAGGAAGTGTTAGAATTTTACAACGAAGGTGGTGGAGTTGGTTTAGGTCTGCACAATCCATATCAGACATTACCTGAAGACAAATTAAATCTTACAGAACAGGAAAAAGCTGATATCATAGCTTTTATGAAATCACTTACTGACAATCCTAAAGTCGAAGTTCCCGCTTTGCCTAAATATCAAAATATAGATAGAGTTGCCGGAGGTGAGTATTAGATGCATTACTTCATTAGAGTCTTTACTTTTGTAAAGTTTTAACCGGAATAAAATGACTATTACTTGATATTGCTCGGATGACAATAATCTATAAAAAAAGCTGCCGATTATTGCTAATTGGCAGCTTTTTTATATATCCGATAACTCTTTATTGCTCTTATTAAATCTTATGCTCCAAGCAAGAAGCTTAACAAGATACCGGCAGCAACTGCTGAACCGATAACGCCGGCAACGTTAGGTGCCATAGCGTGCATCAATAAGTAGTTAGTAGAGTCGTATTCTTGTCCCATTGAGTGAACTACACGAGCACTATCAGGAACAGCAGAAACACCTGCAGCACCAATCATTGGATTCAATTTATTTCCATCTTTAAGGAACAAGTTCATTACCTTAGCAAAGACAAGTCCACCTGCAGTAGCCACCATAAATGAAGCAGCACCAAGAATAAAGATGAAAATTGACTGCGGAGTTAAAAATGTTGTTGCCTGAGTAGAAGCACCCACAGTTACACCAAGAAGAATTGTTACAGCATCAATCATCTGCTTGCTTGCAGTGTCTGCCAAACGCTTAGTAACACCTGATTCTTTAAGTAAATTACCAAAGAAAAGCATACCAAGTAGTGGCAAAGCACCAGGAGAGATGAAACAAGTAAGAATCAAACCAAAAATTGGGAAAATTATTTTCTCAACTTTAGAAACAGCACGCGGCGGTTTCATTTTGATTTTTCTTTCTTCTTTAGTGCAAAGCAATTTAATAATTGGCGGTTGGATAACCGGTACAAGAGCCATATAGGAATATGCGGCAATTGCAATAGAACCAATCAAGTGCGGAGCCAGTTTAGAAGCAATAAAAATTGCAGTAGGACCATCAGCACCGCCAATGATACCAATAGCAGCAGCTTCGTCAACTGAGAATCCAAACATTAAGGCTGCCATAAAAGTAATAAATATACCGAGCTGAGCGGCAGCACCGAGCAACATTAGCTTAGGATTGGACAGCAAAGCAGAAAAATCTGTCATGGCACCAATACCCAAGAAAATCAATGGAGGATAAATACCTTTGGTAACCCCCATGTATAGATAGTTAAGCACACTACCATCTTCGTAGATACCTAACTGCAGACCTATATTTTCAACAAAAGGAATATTACCAATCAATATACCAAAACCAATTGGAACCAAAAGTAATGGCTCATAGTCTTTTACGATAGCTAATGTGATAAAAATCAGCCCGACTAAAATCATTACAATGTGACCCAAGGTCATGTTATAAAAACCGGAAAACTCCCAGAAATGCAATAAACCTTCCATATCTGATTAGCCCCCGATTTCCATTAGCACATCGCCTTCGAGTACAGATTGCTCTAAGTTGACTTTAATAGAAGTAACTTTGCCTGCTCTATCTGCTTTGATTTCATTTTCCATTTTCATGGCTTCCATGATAAGAACAGTTTGACCAACCTGCACCTCATCGCCTTCGCGTACTTTTAGTGCCATAATAAGTCCCGGTAACGGAGCTTTAAGCTGACCGGTACCTTTTGCAGCAGCAGGGCTGCTTGTTCTTACTGGTGAATCATTAGTAGGAGGAACATTTGTTCTAACTAATTTTGGTGTTTTAGAAACTTTTTTCTCTCTGTGAATAGTAACTTCATAAGTCGTGCCATTCACTTCGAGAGTTGCAACATCATCTTCGATATTTTGAATTTCTACATCGTAGTTATTACCACGAATTGTAAATTTATATTGCTTCATGTTGTAATCCCAATTAATAATGACGAGGTGATCTTCTCATTGAATAAATCTTAGAACTCCAAGGGGAGTAGCGTTTTTGCACTTTTTCGATAGTAAGCACTGTACTTTCGAAATCGTGAGCTTCATCGAAATGTAGGTGTAAAGCCAATGCTATTGCAGCATTTACATCACCTGTCATTTCTATGTCTTCTCTTTTATCAGGAGCTTTCTGACCCGTAGCTTCAATCTTTTTCTTTTGTTTGTTCACCATATAATTGGTAAAAAAGCTGATACAAGCAAAAAGAATAATCAAAGCAACAAAAACTACCAAATAACCAATTATCGTAATTGAAATTGACTGTTCAGTAAAAGCAGCCGAAAAATCGAAACTGATTTTTCCTGTTTCTGAAGTTTCTGATGCTCCCGCGATGAGATATTTTATTATACTATTCTGAACTAATGATTCAAACATCTTTTATCCCAAATTTTTATAACGGTAAGTTTGAATGTTTACGAGGTAAATTCAAATCCTTTTTATTAGCAAGCATCTGTAATGCACGAATGATGCGGAAACGAGTGTTTCTTGGTTCGATAACATCATCAATGTAGCCATACTTAGCAGCAACATAAGGATTTGCAAATTTCTGCTTGTATTCTTCTTCTTTTTTCATGACAAGTTTAACTTTTTCAGTTTCGTCACTAATTTCGCTAAGTTCTCGAGATAAAAGTACTTCGATAGCACCTTTAGGTCCCATAACTGCGATTTCTGAGTTTGGCCAAGCATAGTTAATATCGCCACGAAGGTGTTTTGAGCTCATCACGTCATAAGCACCACCATAAGCTTTACGCAAGATACAAGTTACTTTCGGAACTGTAGCTTCGCCGTAAGCAAATAGCAATTTAGCACCATGAAGAATGATACCACCGTATTCTTGAGTTGTACCTGGTAAGAAGCCCGGAACATCCACAAGAGTAACTAACGGAATATTGAATGCATCACAAAAACGAACAAAACGAGCAGCTTTTCTTGAAGCATTTATATCCAATACACCTGCCAGATAGTTTGGCTGGTTAGCTACGATACCGGTTGACATACCGTTAAAGCGAGCAAAACCAATAACTATGTTTTGAGCATAGTGTCTATGTACTTCTAAAAATTCAGAATTATCAACAATTGAATGGATAATGTCTTTTACGTTGTATGGTTTGTTTGGATTATCAGGAACTATTTCATTTAGCTCATCATCCAATCTGTCGATAGGATCGTCACATACAACTGCAGGAGCTTCTTCGAGATTGTTTGAAGGTATGTAAGATAAAAGTTTTCTGATAAGCATCAAACCTTCGTCTTCATTTTCAGCTACAAAGTGAGTTACACCTGATTTTGTAGCGTGAACCATAGCTCCACCAAGCTCTTCTGAAGTAACAGTTTCATTTGTTACAGTTTTTACTACTTTAGGACCTGTTACGAACATATAAGATGTTTCTTTGGTCATTATGATAAAATCTGTAAGTGCAGGAGAATAAACAGCACCACCGGCACAAGGGCCAAAAATTGCAGAAATCTGTGGAACAACGCCAGAAGCATTGATATTTCTTTGGAAAATATCAGCGTAACCACCCAATGATTTTACACCTTCTTGAATACGAGCACCACCACTATCGTTGATACCGATAACAGGAGCACCTACTTTCAATGCCTGATCCATTACTTTACAGATTTTTTGAGCAAACATCTCAGATAGAGAGCCGCCAAATACTGTAAAATCCTGAGAGAATAAATAAACCAAGCGTCCGTCAATTGTACCGTAACCTGTTACTACACCATCTGACAAATAGCTTTCTTTGTCTAAGCCAAAGTCAACAGTACGGTGGCAAACGAACATGTCAAATTCTTCGAAAGAACCTTCGTCAAGAAGCATATCGATTCTTTCGCGGGCAGTGTATTTGCCTTTTTTGTGTTGAGATTCTATTCTTTTAATCCCACCACCAAGACGCGCTTTCTCACGCATCTCCATCAATTCTTTAATCTTATCTTGTATTGCCATTTCCTCTCCTCAAGAGAAATATATTAAAAAGGGATTTCCTATTAGAATATTCGTTGCAAATTTACCAATCAAAAGTTACAAATAATAACCTAATTGGATTTTATTATGCACTTTTGAGTGAAAAAAGCCCCTATTATTGCGATTTAATATTTATGCAACTAACTGTTCAATTACACTTGAAGTGCCATTAACCCGTTATACCCTTAAAGTTTATAGTTTCGCATTGCCAAAGATTTCTATTATAATCTACAATATATTCTATTTATAGGTTAATGCAATACTATTATTTTTAAATAAAACATGTAAAGTTAATACATTGGGTAATTATATGACTAAATCGCGTTTACACGATATTCTATTAATTAGTGGGGTTATCTTGCTTACTTCTATCATGGGACTAATCGGCTATTCGCAGACGAAAGATTTGCAGAACAACACGACTCCTATATTAGAAGCAGATTTATTTATGCCTTATGCGGAGCTTATCAAAGAAGGAAAGTATGATGAAGCTTACAACACTTATCTTTCTGATTCTTATAAGTCAAAATTCGATTTAAAATCTTATACTGAATCACAAAAGCTAAATATTGAGAAATATGGAAAACTGGTCTCTTTAAAGCCGCTATCCGGTATATTCATTACCGAGCAGTCAAAAGGTAAATGGATTTATAAAGGTACTCTTGTTTACAAAGGAGAAAGGGCAACTCAAAGAATAACAGCATCAATTGAAATTGAAAACGGTAAATATAAATTTTTCCGTACTTACCCCTCTACTGTTACAATGAGAGACAACGTGCCTCTAGTCTATTAAAAATGGAGTAAAAAAAAAAGCTACTGACAATACATCCTAAGTTATGGACAGTAGCTTTTTTTACTATATTTTTTTTATTTTGTTGTTTATTCGTCTTCGTCAGGTTTATCAAAACGATCTCCCCTGCCACCTCTGTGCTTTTTCATTAGCAATTTGTGTACTTGCTTTTCGAATCTAAATTCAAACAAGATTAGCTTAGCGTATTGCTTTGGAGTTAGCAGTTTTTGAGCTTCAGACATAAAAGTCTTACGAGCTTTATGCATTTCTTCCATTTTACTTTCGATTTTCTTGACTACTTCTCCGATTTCTGATTCACCAGCATCTTTTTTGATAAGTTTATTAAGCTGAGAATTCAGTTCATCGATTTCGTCTCTTGTCTTTGCCATGTCTTTTTCTAAGGCTGTAAATTTTACAAGAAACTTATCTGCAGTCTGCTCATCCATATCAAGAGTTTCCAAAAGTTTGATTTTTTTGAGTTGTAAAAATCTTTCTTTGGAATTTAGTGCCATATCCTGAGCATTAGAACTAAAAGAGAAGCACATAAGTATAATTATAGCAATAGGGACTAATTTAAAAATCGATTTCATTTTCCAAATCCTCTATTATAGATTGAAATTCGTTTTCACTAAGCATAGATAAATCATCTTCGATAGCAGAGTAATTACCAACAGAATTTAGTAAAACATTAGTATTTGTTTCGGCTATAGCAGCTGCAAAAGCATTTTCCAAATATTCAGTAAGTGATGCATCTTCATTTTCAACTATAGTCTCACTTTCGGTTACAGCTTCATAGATAGGCTCTAGGTTGCCGGAATCAGAAATTGCAAGCAAATCTGAATATTGTACAAATTCTATAGGTTCAGTCAAATGCTGTTCAGTTGCTATCGAATCAATTTTTGCAACGTTAGGCATCATAAACTTTTTACCCATAGGAGTAAACATTAGAAAAGCAACTATCGCCAAAGACATAGAAGGAGCAAGATACCTCATAAAAAATCTTGTCCGCTTTTGTCTTTCTGTCATTTCTAACTGTCTTCTTTGGTTGACTTTAACAGAAAGATTTCTTGTTTTTGCAGCAATTTTTCTATCAAATTCCATTTTGTCAAATCTGTCAAAAACTCCTCGCGCTTCATTAACCTCTTCTATCAGGTCAGGAAAGTTTGTGTAATTTTCCTCGAAATAATGTTTTTGCTCAGCTGTCAGATTATCAAAAATATAATCCGGCATCATACCCTGCAATTCTTTATGTAGATTTTGGTTAGTCATTTATATTTCCTCCTTAGCAAAGAAAGCTGAGAGTTTTTTTACAGCCTGATGGTAATTTGCTTTTAAACCACCAACACTCGTGCCAAGTACGTTTGATATTTCTTCGTAACTCATTTCATCAAAATATCTTAAAGCAAAAGTTTCGCGTTGTTTTTTTGGTAAATCAGATAAGGCATCAAGGAATCTTTCTTCAAACTCTTTTATCTGAATATCTCTATCGGGTAAATGTTTTTCCAAAGGAATATCTCTAGGGTCGTTGTCATCAAAGATTTTGAAGATAGAGCGTACTTTCTTTTTTCGTTGAATATTGAGGCAGACATTAACTGTAATCCGATACAGCCAGGTTTTTACCCCTGCTTCAGCTTTGAATTTATGTAGATTGCCAAGTGCTCTTATAAAAGCTTCCTGAGCGGCATCGTCTGCATCGTCATGGTTATTAAGATACCTATAGGCTGTAGCATATACAAAACTCTGGTACTTACGTACAAAAGCAGTAGCTGCTCTATCGCTATTGGATTCGCAGTAATCTTTTATGATATCAGCATCAGTGTTGTATGACAAAGCCAAATCTCTCATAACCTTTCTCCATTTCTCTTTTGAGTATTGGACACTTCGATATGCCAAAAGGTTTAAAAGAAAAATGGAAAATCTTATAAAAAAAACGCCCACCAACAGATGGACGTTAAAAATATAATTTATTTGCCAATGCTAATAATTTCGTATTGAGTAATACCTGCCGGCACAACGACCTCAGCTATCTGACCAAGTTCCTTGCCCATCAGAGCTTTGCCCAAAGGAGAAGAAACAGCAATTTTGTTTTGTTCAAAGTCAGCTTCTTCTGCACTTACAAGTTGGTATAGGAATTCTTCGTCAGTTACTACATTTTTGAGTGTAACTTTCGAAAGTATATATATTTTATCATCAGGGAACTCATCTGCTTTAATAACCTGAGCTTTGGACAAAATCTGTGATAGCTTAGCTATTTTCATTTCTAAAAGACCTTGTTCGTCTTTTGCAGCATCATAATCTGCATTTTCAGATAAATCGCCGTGAGAGCGAGCTTCAGCAATTTTTTGAGCTACTTCTCTTCTGCCGCGACCTTTCAAATCATTCAATTCTTCTTCTATTTCTCTAATTCTTTCTTTCGTCATGTAAATAATTTCAGACATAACATTTACCCTTTATTGTTTAATTTCAGTAATTCTTTTTTACAGATTAGACAGTAAGTGTCCCATCTTAGATTTTTTCGTTTCTAAATAGTGATGATTGCAGGAATTTGGTTCTATTTCTACAGGGACTCGCTCTGTTACATTCAAGCCATACGATTCCAATCCGACACGTTTTTTAGGATTGTTTGTCATCAGACGCATTTTTTTAACTCCCAAATTCATGAGAATCTGTGCGCCAATACCATAATCTCTTGCATCAGCAACAAATCCGAGTTCGAGATTAGCTTCTACTGTGTCAAATCCTTTTTCCTGAAGAGCGTAAGCTTTGACTTTGTTAATGAGTCCGATACCTCTGCCCTCTTGCCTCATATAGAGCAATACACCTCTACCCTCTTTTTCAATCTGTCTTAGTGCAGCATGGAGCTGAGAGCCACAGTCGCATCGAAGAGAACCGAACACATCACCGGTGAGACATTCTGAGTGAACTCTTACAAGTATGTTATCTTCTTCGGTCCATTCTCCTTTGACGATAGCAACATGCTCTTTGCCGTCAACCACATTTTCGTAAACTTTGATTTTGAAGTGCCCATATTCAGTAGGTGCATCAGCTTCTGCAACACATTTTACCAAAGATTCTTTTCTTAGTCTATATGCTATCAAATCTTTTACAGTTATCACTTTCAAATCATGTTTTTTTGCGAATTCGATTAGCTCAGGCATTCTTGCCATTTGACCATCTTCGCTGATTATTTCGCACAAAACACCACATGGTTTTAACCCGGCAAGTCTCATCAAATCTACAGTTGCTTCTGTGTGCCCTGCTCTTCGAAGCACTCCTTCTTCTACTGCAATCAAAGGGAAAATATGCCCGGGACGCAACAAATCTTCCGGTTTAGTATCTTTATTTGCAATTGCTCTAATGGTCGCAGCGCGGTCATTGGCAGAGATTCCTGTAGTAGTGCCGTATGCATAATCTACTGACACGGTAAATTTAGTTTCGTGCAAAGCAGAATTATCTCTGACCATTATGTCAAGATTAAGCTCTTTAGCTCTCTCAGGAGTTATAGAAACGCAAATTAGACCCTTGCCTTTGGAAGACATAAAATTGACAGTTTGCGGAGTTATAAGCTCTGCAGCACATATCAGATCACCTTCGTTTTCTCTGTCTTCGTCATCCATTACGACAATCATCTTGCCGGATACAAGATCCTGCAAGGCTTCTTCAATTGTATTTATCATTTCCGTTCTCGGTTAGATTATTACTACCCTATATAATAAACAAATCTTTCACCGAGAAAAGCGGTGAAAGATTTATAGTCATCTCTATTTTGAACTACGCTGTTAAGTTACAAAATTTTTTGTTAATAAAAAAAATTATGACTTATTAGCGATAGCAACTTTTTCAAATCTGATTTTTACATTATCTGCAACTTCGACCAAAACAGTTTTTTCGTCCACTTCGACTACTTTACCGTGCATACCTGCAGAAGTAACTACCTGATCGCCTTTTTTGATGGCATTCAACATAGACTGATGCTCTTTCTGACGTTTTTGCTGAGGTCTTATCATCATAAAATACATAATAAGTATTACACCACCAAACATAATGAGTGTACCCATCATACCACCACCTTGTTCGCCTCCTTGAGGTGCTGCCATACCAAGTAAATGTAAGAAATCCATTTGTAATCTCCTCTATATTACATGTTAGAATTAAACTTTTCAAGCATATCTTTCTTCCATTGCACAAAATCTCCGGCAGCTATATGCTCTCTTGCACTTTTGACCAACCAGAGATAAAAAGCTATATTATGCATAGAAGCTAACTGCAAAGCAAGTATTTCATTAGCAACAAACAAATGTCGTAAGTAGCCAAGTGAAAAATTGTTGCTTGCGTACGAATCTATATTTTTGTCTATGACTTCATCAGAAAGTTTATATTTTGCATTTTTGATATTGATTTTGCCATGCGTAGTAAAAAGTTGACCGTTTCTTGCATTTCTTGTTGGCATTACGCAGTCAAACATATCAATACCTCGTTCGATTCCTTCCAAAATATTTTCCGGAGTGCCCACTCCCATTAAATATCTTGGTTTATCAGCAGGTAATATATCAGTGCAAACATCTGTCAGCTCATACATTACTTCAGCCGGTTCGCCTACAGAAAGTCCACCAATTGCATAACCGTCAAAGTCTATATCTAACATTTGAGTAGTGTATTGCTTTCTCAAATCAGCATACATTCCACCTTGACCAATTCCAAATAGGAACTGTTTATGTCCATATTTTGGTTCGGTTCTATCAAATTCTTTTTTGCACCTGTCTGCCCAACGCATTGACATCTGCATAGATTTAATCACATAAGACTCATCCGCAGGATAAGGGGCACATTCGTCCAAAACCATCACAATGTCTGAACCTAGTGATTTTTGTATCCCTACTACGCTCTCAGGCGAAAAAAAGTGCTTAGAACCATTTATATGAGAACGAAACTCTGCACCTTGCTCAGTAATTTTTCTAAGTTCTTTGAGAGAAAATATTTGATAACCTCCACTATCGGTTAGTATAGGCCTATCCCAACCCATGAATTTATGCAAACCACCAAAATGTTCCATTATCTCAGTGCCGGGGCGTAAATACAAGTGGTATGTATTGCCAAGAATTATTTTTGCATCTAATTCATAAAGCTCTCTTTGTTGCAATGCCTTAACAGAACCCTGAGTTCCAACCGGCATAAAAATAGGAGTAGGTATCTCGCCATGGTCGGTAAATAACTTTCCCAATCTCGCTTTACTGTTTGTATCAGTCTTTTCTAACTTAAAAAAATTACTCATCAGCTCTTTCTTTTTTAAAAATCTGTTCGATACGTCTATATAATAGCAATGATGTCAAAGCACCCACAAGGTCAGCTAAGACATCGAATACATCTGCATCTCTTCCGGGGACAAAACTTTGGTGTATTTCATCACTTACCGCAAACAGAGCACTTAACAAAATTACGATAAATATTTGATATTTTTTATTTTTTTTAGTTGCATTAGGTATAACCGCTATCTGCATCAATACTCCATATCCGAAATAAGCTCCAAAATGCAAAAGTTTGTCCCAACTTAATATTCCCATCTCAGGGAAGGGTATCTGTGGCTGATTTGACAGATAGAATATTAGGGCAGAGTATGACAGTATCGGGAAGAGAGATATATAATTAACTTTTTTAAGCATACTTTATGAAATTTATATTGTTTTCTAAATATTTACTTCTTATTTTGACAACTTTATTGACAAAACTATAGATTCTTATGTTTATCAATTTAAAGCTTACTTTTTTATTCTCCTTATGTTTTTTTTCTTTGCTTGCAAATTCTGGTTTAAGGAGTAAGGAATTAATAGCTACGCAAGACAGTACTATTCAAGATGAAATCGAAATACCGCTTCGTTTTGGAATTGTTTATTCCCCATTTCAGGGTTATCGTTTAGTAAATAATGCCAGCCAAAAGCATATATGTGGAAGTTTTTTTAATTTGGGCTATTTAGTAGATTATTACATCACTAAACACTCATTTGCTTCTTTCAATTTTGGTACTTTATATTACACTGATTTTATACATAATCACAGTTTATATATTGACTATAAGATCTCACATCTCTATTATGGGGATTTATCATATTTTTACAATGTAGATGTATTTCATATTGGTTTGGGATTAGGTATGAGTTACCTGTTTTTCTACAGAGAATATGAAACGGATCCTACAGATGAAAACACTGAATACGAATATTATCTTTTTGAAAATATAAATACTTCTTTAGATATGGCAATTCGTTTTGGTTTTGAGATAGTCGGTACATATAATATTGATTTTAGGTATAGTTTTGCTCTCGAAAATCTCAGAGATATAGAAACCGATTTAAAATCCAAGTCAATTTTTGGAATTACCTTATCTATCAAGCTCCCGCGAGCAAATACGGAAAATCAAAAAATAAATTATATTAAGAGATTGAGTATATAAACAGGTTATAAATGAAACTTAAAACAGAAAATATTTTAGCCGCAATTTTTTGGATCTTACTTTCTACTTGTGTTTATGCAAGCAATCAGGACACAACAGGGAAGCTCAGTGAATTTGAAAAACAAGATAATACAGTTAGATTTGGTTTATCATATTCTGCGTTAAATACTATGTTTTTTAGTAACGGACATTTGAAAGACAATAGACAGGTAAGTTTAACAAATATACAACCAAGTATAGATTATTTTATCTCTGAGAACTCCTTTTTAACTTTGAACTTTGGATATAATTTTTATACCTATTATACAGGTGGCGTATTCACTCTTTATGATGAGCATATAGATCATTTTTTTGCTCAGATTTTGTATTCAAATTACGTCAACGAAATATACTGGGGAATCGGGTTGGGGTTTAGCTATACTTATCACATTTGCGAATATGAAGATGAAATATATCAATATTTTCCTATGTTAGGAGAATATTTACATGTCGGGAACGAATACTACCTTTTTCAGCAAAGAAGCTCAACTATTGATTTGACTTCTCAGATTGCGATGGATGTCAGTAAGTACTTCAATTTTGGTATTAAAGCCGATATTGCATTAATCAACTTAAGAGATGATGCTGAAAAATTTTCGCATAAAATAACTATTGGCTTATTAGTCGGTTTTAAATATCCTTCCTTTAAGAAGTAGATGATAGATTTTTGTTACCTAATAATGCTAAACAAATAGAGTAACCAAAAAGATTATTCCATTTGTTTAGCATTATTATAAACATACTTTAGAGAAGATTTACAATACTTTTTAAAGCGAGCATAATATCACTTGCACTCATAGTCATTTCTGAATATTTAGCTTTAGCGTAATCTCCTGCGAGTGCATGAAGCAATGACCCTAAATAAGCAGCCTCAGTCGTTGGTATATTCTGAGAAACCATTAGACCACCTATGATTCCGGATAGCACATCTCCGCTACCGGCGGTTGCCAATCCGGGATTACCACAAGGATTTAGGTAAACCTGTTTGCCATTAGTTATACAAGTAGGATAAAACTTCAGCAATACAACTGCATCAGTAGTTTGAGCAAGATCTTTAGCTTTATTGATATAATCAGTTTCTATTTCGAATCTATCAGCTCCGGTGATAGCAGAAAACTCTCCCGTATGGGGAGTCAATATTGTGTTCTTGCTAAGTTTATCAAATTCGATAACTGCCTTCAATGCGTCAGCATCTATCAGCATCCTTGTCTTATCTTTGTAGTCGCCGATAATCTGTTTTACGTTTCTCAAAGTATTAGTATCGTTTCCAAGTCCGGGGCCTATAACGATACCATCTGCCCTATCCAGAAGTTCGGCAATCGACTCAATGGAGTAATCTTCTTTTGATAAATCTCTTTTATAGACAATTACTTCGGGCAATATGGAAGAATGCGGATTAGGAGTAACAAGGTAAACAAACCCCGCTCCCGAGCTAATGGCTGCGTTTGCACTCAATGCTGCAGCACCTGGCATATCTTCCGAACCGGCAATTATAACTAATCTTCCATAATCAAATTTTGAGCTTACTTTTTTACGATTATCAAAATTCAGAAGCTCTAAATCATGTTCCTCTAACAGAAATGTATCTACTCTGTCGGCAACTTCTACTTCAGGGAAACCCAAAGGGACGGTAATTATCTCACCACAACAGTCTATGGCGTCATGAATGTGCATACCAAGCTTTGGAGCAAACATTGTGATTGTATAATCCGCAATGAAGCATAGTTCGTGTGCTTTTCCGGTATTAGAATTGACACCTGTTGGTACATCTATTGCAATTTTCAAAACATTAGAATCTGAAACCAATTCGAGTACTTCGAGCACTTCGCCTTTCAGATTCTCAGAGCCTCCAATGCCGATTAGTGCATCGACTATACAGTCAAATTCGAAGTTAAAAGTTTCTTGTTTGAATGATTCGAAGCTTAATATTGGTATGTCAAGATTTTGGCAGATTGTAAAGTTCTGTTTTGTTTCTTTTGACATTTGACCTTCGTCACCCACCAACAAAACATAAACTTCAGCTATATCACTAAGATGCCTTGCAATAGCCAAACCATCACCACCATTATTTCCTGCACCACAAAGAACTAATATGTTTGGAATATAATGTGAATTATTATCATCGCTCAGTAGCTTTGATTTTATTATATTTGCTGAATTGATGGCGGCATTTTCCATAAGAATCGCCGAAGGAATTTGTAAAGTATCCATTGCGAACTGATCAATGCTTATCATTTGCTCTTTTGAAAGTAAATATTGCATAATTCCTTCCATTATTTTAAGTATATTTGCACAAATAGGTTTATAAAGAGTGCCTCTTTTACCAATGAAATTATTTACTCAATATAGCATTTCGCAGCTAAAAAACAACTATTCTTCTTATCGGGTTGTTACTTTATTTGCTGCAATCTTGTTTTCTTTTGCAAAAGTGGCATTAGACATTACCTTTTTTTCTATCAACGAAAACTTTTTCATGACATTTGATTTGTGGCACTATATCTCCGAGATAGTGTTATTTATCGCATTTGCCTCCTATCTGTTTACTTTGCCTGGTATCAATCGGAATTTAGATTATAATCAAATCAATAGTCTTTTTTTTAAACGATTAAAATCTCTTACATTCAACTTTTCTTTCTTTTGGATATTTTCTGTTTTGCTCGGGATAATATCTGACATTACACGCGATCCGGATTTGTCGATACTCCTGTTGTATGATATCAAATTGCTTTATTCGCTTGTAGTGATTGGCAATCTAAGCCGTTTTGTTTTAGACTGGATATTGTATTTTAGAAACTCTGCTACAAAAAAGCATTTGATTTTTGTAGCATTCAATATTGTATTTTCTGCTACCGGTCTGTTTTTGTCTGAAATTTCAAAAGCGGGCGACAACGACGCTATTAAATTAGCAACAGGTCTCTTTACTATTGTATTAGCATTTTCAGTATTTATTCTCCCAAAGAAAAATGCGTGGATAGCTTCCCTTCCATACCGGAACAAGCTACTCCTAATTTGTCTTTTGTTGATGCTTGGCTTTTTTATGATTCCGGAGCTCACGCTAAGTCTTTTGAATATGAGCTATGATGCTAATATTCTATATTTCAAAGCTCCTGTATCGTATAGTCTTCTGAATATTATTGATTTAGCAATTATCATATTTTTTCTGAGAATCGTTTTTTCTACTATTGCAGCTTGGCCTACCACTAAGATCGTCGCTAAAAAGAATGTGGAGTTAGAATCCCTTTCTACTCTAAACAGATTTGTTGTTGAAACTCTTAATAAATCTCCCGAAAAGATTATTGCTACTGCTTCTCAGATTGCAAGACAGATGACAAACGCACATTCGGCATGGACAGAGATTTTCAGAGATGGGAAAAAAACTATAGCTTACTCGTTCAACATCTCGCAGAAGAATCTTTCCTACGTTGCCAATTATACTCACTTTTCAAATTATTTCAAAACAAGAAGTGAATCTTGCCTGATAGATTCTCTGGCAGACCATGATTATCTTTACCCAATTTCCGAGACAATTACTTATGCCAAATCAATGATTGTATTACCCCTGTTTTCAGGCACTGAAAGATTGGGAACCTGCGTTTTGCTAAAAGATACTGACTATGGATTTGATCCGGAAGATATTGCAATACTAAATACTCTTTCTCAAAACTTATCGATAGCCCTGCAAAATTCAAGTTTGATCCAAGATTCAATTGAAAAAGAAAAATATAAAAGCGAGATGCTCCTTGCTCAAAATATCCAAAGAAATTTACTCCCAAAAGAAGATTTATCAACCGAAGAGTATTCCATAGCAGCTTTTACTGAGCCGGCTCAGGAAATCGGTGGTGACTATTATGATTTGGTATATCTAAGCGATAAAACGCCTTGCCTACTTATTGCAGATGTATCAGGCAAAGGCACATCCGCAGCTATAATAATGTCTCAGATGAAAGGAGCAGTACAAGCTCTAAGTCCATTAAGTGTATCTGTTTCTGATTTGCTAAAAAAGCTAAATAACACTCTTTACGGAACCATTGGCAGAAAAAACTTCATCACTGTAGCGGGGCTATCTTTCAAGCCTGACGGAACCATCAATTTTGTCAGAGCCGGACATGCCCCTATATTAGTAACCCAAAACGGTGCAACAAAAAAATATATGCCGATAGGCTTAGGTGTTGGCCTGACCAACTCTGCTATGTTCGATAGAAATTTAGAAGAATTAGAATTGAAACTAAAAGAAAATGATAACGTATTATTGATAACTGACGGAATAAATGAGATAAGTGACTCAAACAAACAACAGTTTGGATATAATCATCTTATTAGTATTCTTGAATCAGATAACCTGACATCTGCAAAAGAAATAAACAGAATAATCAAAGAAAAAATTACGAAGTTTTCTGCCGGTGATGAATATATTGACGATATGACGGTTATTAGTTTAATCTACAGAAAAAAATCGGTATAGTTTTTGTTAAATTTATTATATTGTTTGCAGTAAGTCTATAGACTCATAAGGAATTAGAAATGCCATCAACAAGTAAATTCGGAATCACAAAAAAACAAATGGACGGTATCGACTGTTTTTACTTAGAAGGATATTTAGACGCTCACACTGCCCCTCAGTTAGAATCTGCTTTCCAGGAAAGTTTAGATGCAGGTAAATATAAACTACTTGTAAACTTCAAAGACTTGGACTACATAAGCAGTGCCGGCTTGGGAGTGTTCATGGCGTTTATCGAAGATATTCGCAATCAGGCAGGAGATATTAAGTTAACTACAATGCAGGAAAAAGTCTTTTCCGTATTTGATTTACTTGGCTTTCCGATGCTTTTTGATATTATGCCTAACGATGCAGAAGCTATTGATAAATTTTCTTCGACAGTAACAGATGACAGCAATAATTAAAAATATTGACCATATCTGCGTAAAAGCTGACTTTTCTGAATTAGAAAAGATAAGAGATTTTGTATTTAGCCATGCAAAGCAGTTTTACTTTTCTGAAAATGATGCACAAAAAATTACTCTTGCTGTAGATGAAGCCTGCACAAATCTGATGCGTTACTCTTATAATTGCAAATGCGAATTCAATATTTGTATAGATATAATCATTTCAAACAATGAGTTTGTTGTTCAAATAATCGACGAAGGTGAGCCTTTTAATCCGCTTTCTGTCGAATCTCCTGATATGAAAAAGTATTTCGCCGAATTCCGTAAGGGTGGACTCGGCATACATATCATGCGTAGTGTAATGGACAATATCGAATATCAACCTTCCCAATCTTCCGAAAAAAAGAATATTTTAATGCTTACAAAATATCTCCCAAATTCTTAACTTTGCAAAATATTTCCTATATTATTTCTTCATAGATAGCATTGTAGAATTGGAAGGATACATTATGAAAGGTCTCATTATTGCCTTATCTGTTACTCTGTCATTTGTACTCGGTTTTTTTCCGAGTATAAATAAATCTAAACCACTTTGGTGGAAATTACTTACAATAACAACCATTACTACTGCGATTGTGCTCACATTGCTGCCTCCTATCGCCGGTAATTTTGCAGACTTAAAATTTGTTGCCGGAATGGAACAGGGCAAACATATCAATCTGCTTGTAAAGTATGAAACTAATTCTCAGGGCTTAGATATTTTTACCGATGATTATGGTGACAGTCACTTTATCGAAAAAACAGAATCTTTCAATTTGGAAAGGGGTAATAAATATATTATCAATTCAAGATTTGAAAATGAGAAATATATTGCGGTTGAGCTCGTATCTGCAAATCCATTTATGACTTACCCTTTTATTCCCAGCCTTGAAGACAGAACAAAGATTTTGAATTTCCATGTACCTATGGCTTGGATTTCGGTACTTGCTTATCTGATTTCAATGATTTATGCAGTGCAGTACCTAAGGACTAAAGATTTGAAATACGACACTCCCCTTGTAGCCTCTGCTTCACTTGGTACTTTGTTTGCGATATTAGCGACAGTTACCGGTATGCTTTGGGCAAAATTCAACTGGGGAAGTTTTTGGAACTGGGATCCGCGCCAAACATCTATTTTGATTTTGCTATTGATTTACGGTGCTTTTTTTGCACTTCGCTCGTCGATAGATGTAGCAGAATCTAAAGCAAGATTAAGCTCGGTTTATGCAATTTTGGCATTTATAACAGTTCCGTTTCTGGTTTTTATTTTGCCACGAATGGCAACAGGATTGCACCCGGGCTCAGCAGATGATTCGAGCACAGGACCACTTGTAAGCTCGCAGAGTGGCATGTTGGATTCTAATATGCTTATCAGTTTTGGATTGGCAATGTTTGGATTTTCGATGTTTTTCTTTTGGTTATTAAATTTACAAATAAGAATAATGAAATATAGAGGAGATAAATAAATGCTTGATTTCCTGCATGACAATTCTATCTTTGTGGTGCTTGGTATCACTCTGATAATATGGGGAGGCATAGTTTCATATATGCTCTCATTAGATAAAAAAGTCAAAAAATTAGAAGAACTGACAGAAGAATAAAAATGAAGAGGAGGCTATTGCAGTCTCCTCTTTTGTTATTACTTATCTGGTCTATTTATTGCACATTATGCTTTTTGAAAAGCTCAACATAGTCTTTGTCGTCGCCCTTGATGTGGTTTATAATCCATTCTTTAACCATTTTCGTAACTTTTAAACTTAGTACGTTTTGGCCTGCTTTGTGTTTAGTAATCAGCTCGGTAACTTGCGCTACAAAAGCATCATGGATTTTTTTATGACTTTCATAGAGTTTTGGGTCATACATTTTCATGTATTTTTCCTCGTGAGCAAAATGCTTTGCTGTATAATTGGCAAGACCTTCCAATAACTCACCAATCTTTTGATCATAGTCTCCACTATTGAGAGTATCATAGAAATGATTGACCATATCTACTAATGTCTTATGTTGCCTATCGATAGACGGAATTCCTAACTCCAATGCTGCATCCCATTTAAAGAACATAATTACTCCATAAATTATATTAGAAAAACACTTTAGCTTTAGCTATAATTTATCTGTAAGCTAATCAAAATACTAATTAAAATGCAAAATTCAACAATTTATAGACTAATCTTGCTGTAGTCAGATTGGGATGGTGAAGTTCATCCATCGGTGCAAGTTCGACAACGTCAAAACCAACGATTTTTTTGCCTTGCTTTCTAATTTCTCTGAAAATATCAAGAGTCTCACTATATAAAAATCCATCAGGTTCAGGAGTGCCGGTGGCAGGCATTATCGAAGGATCAAAATAATCTACATCAAACGTGATATAAACTTCATCTGACAAAGTATCTACAATAGCTTTTTGCCAGCTTTCCCCATAAATTTTTCTCCTTATCTGAGAAGCATAAAAAGTTCGAACTCCATTTTCTTTTATAAATTGAGCTTCTTCTTTGCATTGAGCTCTAATGCCTACCTGAGTTATTTTTTCAGGTGACACAAACTCTGCGACCCTAGCCATAATACACGCATGAGAATATTTGCTGTCGTCATAGCTGTCTCTTAGGTCAGAATGTGCATCGAAATGTAGCACTGACATCTCAGGATATTTTTTAAAATGTGCTGCTATAGGAGCTGTAGAGATAGTATGCTCTCCGCCAAGTGTAACTACAAACTTGTCCATTTCTAAAAGTTGGCTGACCTGCTCTTCTATCAAATCAAGTGCATCTTTCCCGTGTTTTGATTCGAAATCTATAGGTTTGATTGTTACTATACCTTTTTCGAAAACAAGCTCTCTATCGAACTCATCATCATAGAACTCAACTTGGGCACTTGCTTCAATGATTTCTTTTGGCCCCTGAGCAGTGCCTCCTCCGTAAGAAACAGTGTGCTCATAAGGTGCTGAGACTATTGCAATTTTAGAGTTATCCAATGAAGAAAATTCTTCTTCAATCGATAAAAAATTTTGAAATTCAGGTAGAATTTTCATTATATTAACCTTTGTTGTGTAATAAATTATATATATTCCTAATCTGCTTATTTATATTGAAAATTCAAGATCAGTTCTATCTTTGAAATGCAATTTAAACAAAGGACAAATAAAGAGTTTAAAAATTTTATACACTATTTATTATACTTTTACTCAAACACACTATATTTTAAAAAACATGGTATGCAAATTGTTAAGAAATACTGAAAAACCACTACGAGCTTGATTATGAGTTTTCCGATTCTGAAAATTAGAAATTTAAACAAATATTACGGTGCAGAACATATTCTCCGAGATGTTAATTTAGATGTCAATTCCGGAGAGTTTGTTTTTATTATCGGTAAATCCGGTTGCGGCAAGACAACATTGCTCAGAACAATTAGTGCTTTAGAGTTCGCAGAATATGGAAGCATTGATATCGCCGGTAATCTGCTTGAAATTCGAAATGATTCAGGTTTGATCGAATACATCAATAATAAAGAAGATGTCTCAAATATCAAATCATTTACTAAAACAAATAAACAGCTTTTTGACAAAGATGCCGTAAATCTTCGCAATCGTGTCGGTATGCTCTTCCAAAACCTAAATCTTTTTCCTCATAAAACAGTCCTTGAAAATGTGACTATACCCTTAGAAGTAATTCTAAAAGTTACAAAAGACGATGCAAAACAGCAGGCAATTGAAATGCTCGGAAAAGTCGGCATGAATGAATATGTGGATAAATACCCAGCTATGATTTCGGGTGGACAGGCACAAAGAGTGGCTATAGCAAGAGCTTTAGCAATGAAACCGGACATTATGTTGTATGATGAACCAACTTCAGCTCTTGACCCGGAAACGAGCTATGAGGTTTTTGAAGTAATGAAAAAACTCCATCAGGAAGGAATGACACAGATAGTTGTATCTCATGATTTGATTTTTGCCAGAGAATTCGCTTCCAAAGTCATTTATATGGACATGGGGCAAATAATAGAAAGCGGCATTCCTAAAGAAATTTTCGAAAGACCTAACGATATTCGCACTGACAGATTTCTTAAAACAATAAGACATTAAAAAGTATGAAAATTTTATTTACCATAGTATTTTTTATAGGTAGTTTAAGTTTATCTTTTGCTAAGTCACTTGAGAAAACTCTTATTTGGGCAGCAGATGCCGAAGGCAATGCACCATATATTTTTCAGGATCCTAACTCTCCCAATAGGCTAATCGGTTTTGAGAAAGATTTTGCTGAAACTTTAGCTAAAGAAATGGGACTAAACGCCAAATTTTTTCAGAACCAATGGGACGGTTTGATTCCCGGGCTATATCGCGAAGATTATCATATTGCGATAAATGGGCTTGAGGTAACCGAGCAGCGAAAAGAAAAAGTGCTTTTTTCTACCCCATATTACTACACTGCAGAACAAATTGTTACCTTAAGTAACTCTGCTGATTTTAAAAATCTCAAAGAGTTGAAAGGAAAAATCGTAGGGTGCTTAAAGTTTTCTTTGGCAGAAAAAATTCTGACAGAACACGGTGGTATAAATGTGCGCTCCTACGAAGGTGAAGCAAATGCTTTTGCTGATCTCAAAAATGAACGATTGGATGCAGTACTCGTAGATGAACCGATTGCTATTTATCAGGCTTCCTGGAATCCTGATTTCAAGCTTACCGGTGAGCCAATAGGAAAAGTAATCTATGCCTGTGCTATGCGTTTGGAAGACACTCTGTTGCTGCAAAAAGTAAATTTTGCAATAGAGTCTATGATTAAAACTAAAAAGCTAAAAGATATACTCTGCGAATGGAATCTTTGGAACGCACTTACAGCAGAAGAATTGCTGGACTTTACTGATTGTGATGTTTATGCTTATAAGTTTCATGAATTTGTAGCTACACAAAAAGAAGAGATGACTTTCCTAAGATTGATGGAAAGATACCTCGGATTACTACCGGAACTTGGCAAAGCAGCGATAATGACTTTGCAGCTTTCAGTTATGTCAATGGTGCTGGCGATACTTGTCGGACTATTCATTGTAGTTACCAAAGTATATGCACCAAGACCATTTTCAGATGTTGCAAATCTTTATATAGAATTTGTAAGAGGAACTCCCCTACTTGTTCAGCTTTATCTTATTTTTTACGGTTTACCGAATATAGGCATCAAATTGCATCCGATTGTAGCTGCAGTGCTAACACTTGCGATAAACTACTCTGCATACGAAGCAGAAAACTTTCGTGCCGGTCTCAATTCCGTACCAAAAGGTCAATTCGAAGCAGCCATATCGCTTGGTATGAGTCGTTTTCAGGCACTTAGATATGTGATAATACCTCAGGCAGGACGATTAGTAATTCCTCCTGTAACAAACGACTTTATTTCTCTGCTGAAAGACAGTTCTTTGGTTTCAGTTATAACTTTGGTAGAACTTACTAAGAAATATCTTCAGTTAGCATCCGCCTACTATGATTTCATTGGAATTGGTATCATTGTAGCATTGTTTTATCTGATTCTCGGTTTACCTTTTGTCAAATTGTCTAAATACACAGAAAAGAGGCTCAATATCTATCTTAATAATCACAATAATCTCAAATAATATTTCTTTATGCTGTAAAAATTGCTTTTATTTGTTATTATAGATTAGCATACACTTTGGAATATTGGTGAAGATAAGAGCTTATATATCGCTTTTTCTGATTTTTTCTGTCGTAGTGATTTCTAATCACTTGCTTCTCGGCTTTCAAAACCCAAGAATTTTGAAGCAAAGGAAAGCTTTTTCTACTTTCGAAGAAGCTTTGAAGCAGTGTGAAAAATTGGAAAGACTCTCACTAAACGGTTGGAATCTTAATGATTTACCAAAGTCTATAAAACTGTTTTCAAATCTTAAATTTCTTGATTTAAGTAATAATCAATTTGTTGATCTACCTGAAGAGCTATCGGAATTGAAAGAACTTGAAGTTCTTATTGTTTCTGACAATGCGATCAAAAGATTTCCAAATGCAATACTTAAACTTCCAAAGTTGAAGAAGCTCGTCATTTCAAGAAATCAATTATATTATATTCCTGACAATATAGAAATGCTCAGCACTTTAGAAATTCTTGACATATCGGAAAACAAAATAACCAATCTACCCGATAAATTCTCTAAGCTTAGCAACTTAAAAGAGTTTAATGTTTCAAAAAATGAAATTGTGCTTTTCCCTCAGCAACTCATTAAGCTAAAACAACTAACAAGTTTGAATATATCACACAATAAGTTGTACGAGTTACCATATAATATAGCCTTATTACAAAAATTAGAATATTTGAATGTAAGTGCCAACAGCATTGATTTCATTCCTACTCAGATAGGTACACTCAATAGTATCAAATCTTTAGATATATCTGACTGTAATCTTAAACAGTTACCGGAATCTATTATAGATTTAAGCAAGTTAGAAGAGTTATATATAGGTTATAACAACCTGACATTTTTACCGGATAACTTTTTTAAATTATCCAAACTCAGAAAGATTGATTTATCAGGCAATAAAGCCGGATATTTTCCTATTCAGCTTACTCAGATGACAAATTTAAAGATATTATTGATGAATAGCTGCAACATAAGGTCACTGCCTCATGAATTTGAGCAGATGCAGTCCCTTGAGTATATTGTTTTTCACGATAATAATTTTGTGGATTTTCCTGAAGCTATATGCAAACTTACTTCAGTAAGAATTTTAGATATTTCAAAGAATAAGATATTCAAACTCCCAAGCTGTATTGGCAATATGAAGAGCCTATATTCTCTAAATATATCTTATAACAGGCTGTTCTCATTACCTCATTCTATGTCAAAATTAGAAGAGCTGACTATTATTTTAGCAGTTTTCAACAAAATTGAATCTCTACCAAAAAAATTTACTGATTTCAAAAGCCTAAAAAGCCTATATCTTAGCAATAATCCGATAAATGACCACTCAAAAGGCAAAATAAAACAACAATTGCCAAGTACAAGAATAACATTCTAAAACCTTTGGCATATAATGTGATAGATATTCCCTAATGGGAATAACGGAGATATTGATAATATGAAAAACAATAAAAACAGCAAACATGATTTATATTCGCCTGAGCTCTTTTTTAATAGAGAGCTTAGCCTTATAGATTTTAATAAAAGAGTATTGAATGAAGCTGAGGACAAATCACATCCTCTACTCGAACGACTAAAGTTCTGCTGCATCTTAAGTTCTAACCTCGACGAATTCTTCATGATTAGAGTCGCCGGACTAAAAGGTCAGATAGCCTCTGAAGTGGTCGAATTATCTTATGACGGCAAAACACCAAAAGAGCAGTTAATCGAAGTCAGAAAGCAGCTGATTCCGATATATAAGCGACATAGTGATATTTTAAATAACCAGATTTTGCCACAGTTGGAAAAACACGGTATCTTTATCCATAATTTTTCCGATTTGCAACCAATAGAAAAAGAAGAATTGGAGCAATACTTTCTTGATTCAGTGCTGCCGATACTGACT
This sequence comes from Kapaibacterium sp. (SeqCode), assembly GCA_963664875.1. Taxonomy (GTDB): domain Bacteria; phylum Bacteroidota; class Ignavibacteria; order Kapaibacteriales; family UBA2268; genus JBFHIJ01. Next base: position 1,002,223 of record OY761611.1, read on the forward strand.
CCCCTTACCTTGGGACCTGCTAATCCTTTTCCCCGTTTGATAAATAGAAGCCTCAATGTAGCCTTTGTATTACAAGACACTACCAAACCAACCGAAGACGAACGAATTGCATTTGTGCAGCTGCCTTCAGTGTTGCAACGCTTTGTCAGTCTTGACAGAAAAGGTGGACATCATTTTGTATTGGTCGAACAACTAATAAAGGAATTTGCCAATATTCTTTTCCCGGGATTACAAGTTAAAACAGCTAATACATTTCGTGTAACCCGCGATGCAGATATAGAAATCGCAGAAGATGAAGCAGAAGATTTGCTTTCTGAAATAGCTGAGCAAATCAAAAAAAGAAGATGGGGACGAGCAGCTGTCCGCTTAGAAGTCAGCTCTAAAATGCCTGATTTTTTGGTAGAATTGCTTACCGAGTTTTTAGACTTGGATCCCATAGATGTGTATGTTCACGATAGACCTCTCAATTTGGGCGACTTTATGGAGTTTATGAAAGTCGAAATACGTGACCTTAAGGATAAACCCTTTGCTCCAAGGAACATTCATGAATTTAACGGAAGAGATATAAATATTTTTGATGCTATCAAGCAGCAAGATGTTTTGGTACATCATCCTTATGATTCATTTACAACCTCGACTCTAAAATTCATATCACAAGCCGTAAACGATCCTAACGTTCTGGCAATTAAAATCACTTTGTACAGGACAGGGCAAAATTCTCCGATAGTAAATGCACTCAAAAAAGCGGCTGAAGACGGTAAATCTGTAACTGCCTTTGTAGAATTGAAAGCTCGATTTGATGAAGAAAAAAATATTACTTGGGCTAAAGAACTTGAGCACCACGGTGTGCACGTAGTTTATGGAGTTTTGGGACTCAAAACTCACTGCAAAATATGCAGTGTAGTCCGTAAAGAAAACGATCAGCTACGTACTTATTTGCATCTTTCGACAGGGAATTATAACCAGACAACTTCGAGATTATATACAGATTTAGGATTTTTTACTGCTAATCCTGACTTTGGTAAAGATGCAACGCATCTATTTAATATTCTTACCGGCTACTCCCACTTTAACGATTGGAAGGAGTTTATTGTTGCTCCAACTACAATGTATAAAAGAACTTTAGAGCTAATAGAACGAGAAATAGAACTCTCAACACCTGAAAATCCGGGACTGATTTTTGCAAAAATGAACCAACTTGCTCATAGGGAAGTTATTCCGGCACTTTACCGTGCCTCTCAGGCAGGAGTGAAAGTCAAACTTTTAGTCAGAGGTCTTTGTTGCCTTCGCCCGGGTGTAGAAGGAATTAGTGATAATATTGAAGTCAGAAGTATTATTGGTAGATTTTTGGAACACAGCCGTATTTTTTACTTCAAAAATGCAGGCAATGAAGAATATTATCTCAGTAGTGCTGATTGGATGTCCAGGAACTTGCATAAACGAATGGAACTTATGTTTCCTATTTACGACAAAAGATTGCGCGAAAGAATCTGGGATATACTCAATATATATTGGTCGGATAACACAAAATCTTGGAAATTAAAATCTACCGGCGAATATGAAAAATTGAAACCTAAGAATATTGATGCAGGTTTTAGCTCTCAGGATTTTTTCCTCGATGAACTAAAGCTCCTGAGAAATTCTGACATACTTGTTTAAACAAAAAGAGACTCATTATAAAATCGAGTCTCTTTTCTTTATATTATCTCTTGAAAATTACTTTCAGATTAGTCTTCTTCTTCAGGAATTCTGAAAAGCAATTTTCCGTCTTCAATTTCTTTCATAGCCAAAAAAGTAGGTTTTGGATATTTGTCAAATTCTTTACTGATGCTGATTTGGTCGTAGTTCGTATCGTTATCATCACCTGTAGTGAGGACATCAGACATTCTCAACTTGATTTCATTCTTGATATCGTCGTTAATCTGTCTTGATCTGAAGCCCATAGCAACTATGGATTGGTAAATAGAACCTTTTTCTGACTCGTGCATTCTAACTTCAATAGGATTGACAATATATTTTGCCATGATAGCGTCCTCTTTATACGTACTTATATAATGATTCGAATCAGCAATATAATCTATTTTAGTCAAAAAAGCAAGCACTAAGTCCCAAATCTCAATTTTTTATTTTCAGGATAAAATGATATATTTAAACTTAGCTCAGTATTGTTTTTTTTAGATGCTTTGCAGAGATACTAATGAAAAAATTATATTATTCTATAAGTGAAGTAAGTAAGTTAGTCGATGAAGAGTCGCATATACTAAGATATTGGGAAAAAGAATTTAGTGAGCTAAAGCCTAAAAAAAACAATGGCGGCAATCGTATGTACTCAGAAAACGATTTGAAAACCATTATCTCTATTCAAAAGCTTATCAGAGACGAAAAACTATCCCTTAAAGATGCAAAAGCCAAAATAAAAAGCATTTCCAACGCCGATTTGGAGTTACCTTTTGAAAATAATGAAGTAGTGCCAACTGAACCTCAGCTCTTCCCTGACGTACCCAAAAGCAATGCTGCACCTCAAATCGAGAAATCCATGCTTAAAGAATTTAGAGCACTTTTGATTTCTATCAAAGAAAGACTCTAATTTCCGTTCATGCAAACACTCTAATTTACAGTATATTATGCTTGTATGTACTATTTTGTATTGATTTTTTTTCTTAACAGGAATTTGATATAATATTGTTTTAACAATTTTATTATATTGAACCGTCTGTTAGTTATCATTGTATTCAATAGTAGATAATAAATATACTTTTTACATAATAATTGGAGTTTTCACTATGGCAATTCATTTAAAAGTTTTTGCTGCATATTTGCTTGCAGCACTTTTAACTGTATCTGCTTCTGCTCAAAAACTCAAGTACGAAGAACAAGTAGTTGGTAAACACAACGACGAAGTTCTTGGTGTGTTTGTAAATGAAGATGATACGAAAGTAGCCACCTGCAGCTTAGACGAAACTATTAAAATCTGGAGCTTGCCGGAAGGTAAAGAGTTAATGACTTTGAAAGGACATCTTGGACAGGTAAATAATCTCTCGTTTTCCGGTAATGACAAATATATCGCTTCCGGTTCAAGCGATCAGACCATAAAAGTTTGGGATGTTGAAACAGGTAAACTGATTAAAACTCTTAAAGGTCATACAGATCAGGTGATAGGCGTGTATTTTAGCCAAGATGATGGATCTACTCTAATTGCTTCTACCAGCTTTGACAAGACTGTAAAGTTATGGGATAGAGAGCTTGGTGCAGAGGTAAAAACTTTACGCGGACATACAGAACCTACAAATAATGTGGCTTATAGCTATGACGGTAAATATCTCGCTTCTTGCAGTGACGACAAAACCATCAAGATTTGGTCAACAGATATTGGCAAAGATGACCCTATAATGAACCTTTCCGGTCATGAAGCTCCTGTGCTAACAGTTCTATTTAGCTTCGATAACAAACTTTTGGCTTCGGCAGATGCTTCAGGTACAATAAAAATTTGGAATGTGGCAAACGGCCAGCTTATCAAAAGTATCAAAGCACACGACCAGCTTGTTCAGGATGTTTCTTTTGCAGGCGACAACAAAACTTTAGTAAGTGCAAGCCTCGACAAAAAAGTAAAGCTTTGGGATGTAGAATCAGGAAAAGAGTTAATGTCGATGGAACTCAACTGTGAGATATGGTCAGTCGATTTAGTTCTTGATAAATCCATTATTATAGTTGGATGCTCAGACGGTACTGTTAGATATTTGAGAAAAAAGTAGGAGATTAAAATGAAATATATGATTAAATCGGCACTTTTTATTGTAATGCTATTGGCCTTTGTAACTTCTTCATTTGCTCAGTTTTCTTCTACGGTAGTAGCAGTAAGAGGCGTAATAATGAATGAACTTACCGGAGAGCCGGTTAAGCTTAAAGTGCAGTTGATGGATGAAACCGGAAAGACTGTCAATAGAGCTTTTAGCAACTCATTGACGGGAGAGTATTATATGACAGGTCTGCGTGCAGGTCTTACTTATAAATGCAGACTCGTTTCCGATGAGTTTTTGGTAGAAGAATTTGTTATTCACACTCCAAATACTGACAAGTATCTGGAAATTTCGCGTGATTTTATGGTCAAACCATTGATTGCAGGCAAAAAAATACCATTGAAAGTTGCTCCTTTCGAGCTACGTAAAAGCAAAATCAAATTTGGTGCTTCTGAGGCTTTAGAAGATATCACAAATGCCCTTAAGCTCAATGAACAGGTTAAATTTGAAATAATTTGCTACCCGGATTCAGAGACTCAGGTAAAATCAGATCCGGAAATAACTACCCAGCGTGCAAATGCTCTTAGAGACTATTTTGTGGCTGTTGGCATTTCACCTGACCGAATCTCTGTAGAAGGATCTAAACAGCTTGACCCTGATAATCCACCTCCAACGCAAAAAGCTGCTAAAGGAAAAAGATATATCGGCACTACTTATGTAGTAATAAAAGAAGTATAAAATTCAAATCCTTACGATATAAAATTGAAAAGACATTGCCCGGCTATTGGTCGGGCTTTTTTGTGTTTTAGAGTTGGTCAATGTATTTTGCAAATGAAATATATATATAGATAACATTTGTATCAATAAAATTGGATTAAAAAAATTAGGTTATCAAAATTTTTTGAGATATTTTTGGAGATATTGGTTAATAGGGTAAATGGATTTTGTCTTTTACCCGTTACTATATCTTGAATCGAAATTATATGTATATATAGGGATACTAATACTATGTTTAAGCTTCTTTCAAAGCTTTTCGGGAATAAAAGTGACAAGGATATAAAGGCACTAAAACCGATAGTAGAAGAAATCAACAGCTACTACAAACAGTTTGATGCTCTATCGGAAGATGAACTAAAGGGAAAGACAAACGAGTTCAGAGGTATAATTAAAGACAGAACTAATGAGCTTGAAAGCAAGAAAATAGAACTTAGTCAAAAACTAAAAACTGAAGTACTTTCTTCAGAAGAAATTTCTGATATTTCTGCAGAGATTAAGAAACTGGATAAAGACATTTTCGCTACTACTCAGGAAGTTCTAAATGAGCTTCTCCCTCAGGCTTTTGCCACTGTCAAACAGGCATGTAAACGTCTAACAGAGCAAAAGTTTACATACGAATATGCAGGACAGTCAGATACATGGGCTATGATTCCTTACGATGTTCAGCTAATTGGCGGTATCGTTCTTCATCAGGGTAAAATAGCCGAGATGGCTACGGGTGAGGGTAAAACTCTTGTGGCAATCCTTCCTGTTTATCTTAATGCCCTCCCCGGCAAAGGTGTTCACCTTGTAACTGTCAACGACTACCTTGCTAAACGCGACTGCGACTGGATGAGACCTGTTTATGAATACTTAGGTATGACTTGTGGTGCAATTCAGTCTAATATGGATAATGACGAAAGAAAAGCTATATATAACGGCGACATTACTTACGGTACTAACAATGAGTTTGGTTTTGACTACCTAAGAGATAATATGGTCGTTGAAGCTGAACAAATGGTTCAGCGCGAACACTGGTACGCTATTGTCGATGAGGTTGACTCAGTTTTAATTGACGAAGCTCGTACTCCTCTTATCATTTCAGGACCGGTTGGCAATCCGGATCAAAAATTTGAAGAGATGGAACCTCGCGTTCGCAAACTTGTTGAAGCACAAATGCGTAACGTTAATCAATATGTTAGCGAAGCAGAAAGCTTGTTAAAAAAAGGAACAAAAGAAGCCAAAGACGAAGCGGGTATTCTAATACTTATGTCGCATAGAGCAATGCCGAAACATAAAAGATTGCTCAAATTGATGCAAGATCCGGAATTACAGAAATTGAAATCAGAAACCGAGCTGTTTTATCTTCGCGAACAAGGCAGAAAGATGGCAGAGATAGATGAAAAATTACTATACTCTATCGACGAAAAACATCATTCTATTGATATTTCAGAAAAAGGTCGCCAACTGCTCTGCACTCATCAGGAAGATCCTGAAATGTTCGTGATTCCTGATATTGCCACAGAGCTAAGTGCTATCGAAGGCGATACAGATTTACCGGAAAAAGAAAGACAACTCAAAAAAGACAGAGTCCATTTGCTTTATGCAGAGAGAAGCGACAGAATTCATACTGTAACTCAGTTACTTCGTGCATTCTCTCTATATGAAAGGGATATCGAGTATGTAATTCAAAACGGCAAGATTATGATTGTGGATGAGTTCACGGGTCGTATCTTGGACGGAAGAAGATACTCTGACGGACTTCATCAGGCGATAGAAGCAAAAGAACACGTAAAAGTCGAACGCGATACTCAAACTTTTGCAACTGTTACACTGCAAAACTATTTTAGATTGTACCACAAATTAGGTGGTATGACGGGTACAGCGGAAACTGAAGCTGCAGAATTTGAAAAAATTTACAAGCTCGAAGTTGTAGTTATACCTACTAACAGACCTATCCAAAGAAAAGATGACGAAGATCTTATCTTTAAAACTAAAAGAGAAAAATACAACGCAATTATAGATCACGTTCAAGAATTGCTCAAAGAAGGAAGACCGGTTCTTGTTGGTACTGCCAGCGTAGAAGTTTCCGAGATATTGAGCAAAATGTTGCAGAGAAAAAAAGTACCTCACAACGTGCTAAATGCCAAAGCCCATGCTAAAGAAGCCGAAATCGTAGCTGCAGCCGGTAAAAAAGGTGCTGTAACTATCGCAACTAACATGGCAGGTCGTGGTACTGACATCAAAATAAATGACGAAATCAAGAAGAATGGCGGTTTAGCTATCATCGGTTCCGAAAGGCACGATGCTCGCCGTATTGACAGACAGTTGAGAGGTCGTTCAGGCAGACAGGGCGATCCGGGTACTTCTATTTTCTACATATCTCTCGAAGATAATCTTATGAGATTATTTAGTGGCGACAGAGTTGCGGGAGTTATGAGCAAATTAGATATTCCCGAAGGTGAACCTATCTCCCACTCTATGATAACTAAAGCAGTCGAAAGAGCACAGAAGAAAGTAGAAGAAAACAACTTTGCAATTCGTAAACGTCTATTGGAATATGATGACGTAATGAATCAGCAGAGAGAGGTAATCTATAATAGACGTAAGGCTGCACTTCGCGGTGAAAGACTGAAAGGCGAGCTTTTTGACTACATAGACGAGATGGCAAGTGAATGGTTCCAAACCTATCAACCAAATAATGAATTTGATGAATTCATGAATGATGTAAGAACTACACTGCTTTGCGAACCTAATATCACAAGAGAAGAATTTAAAACTATTTCAGAAGAAGCTGTAGTGCAAAGAGTAGTCGAAGCTGCTGAAATGTTCTACACGCGAAAAGAAGAAATGATAGGTACTGAATTCCTTTCCAAATTGGAAAGAGTTGCAGTCCTACAAACAATTGATGATAAATGGCGCGAACACCTCAGACAAATGGATGATTTGAAAGAAGGTATTCATTTGCGTTCTTATGGTCAAAAAGATCCATTGATGGAATATAAAAAAGAAGCCTTCGAATTGTTTGTCAGCTTGATTAGAGAAATAAACAAACAATCCGTAAACTTCTCTTTCAAATTCTTCCCTCAGATTATTTATAGAGATCAAGATGGTAATATAGTACCTCCTCCGGAAGAGAATGCTCAGATTCCTACTGTGAAAAGAGCAGCTCCCCGTAAGCTAAGTTTCAGACGAGACGAAGCCGGAATACCTGCTCCAAGACAGGAAATGCCGCATGCTCAGGCACCTGCAGAAGCACAAGCAGGCGAAGCAAAGGTACAAACTCATGTCAGAGAGGAACCTAAAATCGGCAGGAATGACCCTTGCCCATGTGGAAGTGGCAAAAAATATAAAAAATGCTGTGGTATTGGCGAAGATAGCACAGATTTGTAGGAAATTCAATTTTTAGTTTTATTTAAGCAGTTCAATCCAAACATTGAACTGCTTTTTTGTTGTACGATAAGCTAAAACATCCTCTTTAACGCAAATCTCAATTAAAACTCTAAAAACACTTGCATCTACTTTTCTTTGCCAAGAAGAGTTCAAATCCAAGACATAAGTAATACTTACATATTGAATCATTGAAGAGGCTGTCTCAGAAGTCTGAGTTTTGTCATGCTATTTAGTAAAGTAGAGGAAAAACAAACGTTATCTTTTCTTCTGCCGCAAGCTAAAGCATGCGGTTGCAATGAGTTACACAAGTGCAACCGACTGCTTTAGCTGTCGGTAAAACTTACAGACATCAAGAGAATGATGCACATTTTGACTTATAAGACAGCCTCCCGGGAAAAAAAATAAAGACACATAGGCGAATTCTTATGCCGTTTCCGGGTTAAATTGTTTCAATAAGCAAAAAAAAAATGATAACTTGCAGGATTAAGTTAATTTGTAAAATTATGAGATAGTATCATGAAGAGAAAAATTTATTTTCTTTTGGTATTAGTATGTCTTATAGTCTCATCTATGCTTCTATTTGGAGGCGAAAGAGAATTTACATTTTCGGATGTGATGAGATTTCAAGGTATAACCTTACAAAAAATATCTGAAAACGGGAAATGGGTTTCTTATTGCACATACCCCGATAGAGGAAACACAACAGCTTATATCAAATCCACAATAACTGAAGATGAACATTTTGTAGAAAGAGGTACTTCTACTCTATTCTCTAATGATACAAAATGGGCAGCAATCCGCAAAAAACCGGATATAATCGAACAGCTAAATTCAGAAAAAGAGAAAGATAAACCCAAAAACAGTTTGACAATACTCAATCTCGAGACAGGACTTCAAACAGACATAAAAGATGTCAACAAGTTTGAATTTACTGAAGACAGTCGCTGGATAGTCTATTATAACGAAATCGATCCGTTAAAACATAAAGAACTAAAAAGTAAAACTACCGGCAAACCTTTAGTGCTGAGACACTTAGTTTCCGGAACTGAGATTGTAATGGAAGATGTAATCGAATATGCTCTCGACAGCAATTCAGCATATCTTGTTTATTCCGTATCCTCATCTGACAGCAACAAAGACGGTCTTTTTGCGAGAAATCTAAAAGAAGAATATGCACCTGTGAAAGCAATTAAGATTGAAAAAGACAATAAATTTTCCAATCTTGCCTGGAATAACAAACACAACATCTTAGCCTTTACCCAATCACCTCTAGACAACAAAGGAAAAATAAAATACTCTGAAATGCTTATATGGGATGCGAATAAAAATGATATCTTTCCTGTATTTAATCAAGCAGCAGAAACCGGAGATTGGTTCTTACCGGAAAAAAATACATTAAAATGGACACAAGACGGTGAGCGACTCTTTTTTGGTCTCAAACCTAAATGGGAAAAGATTGAAGATGAAGACGAAGTCAAATATGACCAAAAAAACTATCAAAACTTAGACACAATTCTTTCCAAATCAGAGATCGATGTTTGGCATTGGAACGACCCGAAAATCATGACAAACCAAAAAAATGAATGGAAAGAAGAGAAAGACAAAATTTATCTAAATTGCTACTTCCTCACTCCAAATAAGTATGTTCAGCTTGCAGATACATCATTGCCGGAAGTGAAATTTACCGATAATCCAAACTATGCAATAGCTTACAATGCAAAACCTTATCACAAACTTATAACTTGGGATGGCTGGTATCAGGACATTTATGCAGTCGAGCTATTTACCGGTAAAAGATTTAAGATTTCTACAAAAAATATAACAAACGGCTACATTTCTCCAAATGGTAAATATATAGCTTACTATGAAAACGGAGATTGGTACCTTTACAATACAATAAAACAAACCGCCGCCAATTTGACAAATAAAATTGATGTTAAGTTTTATGATGAAGATGATGACACTCCCGATGCTCCTCAACCATACGGAATCGCAGGTTGGTTTGAAAATGACGACGCACTGATGATATACGATAAGTATGACATTTGGAAATTTAACACCCTCATGCCGTCTAATTATTCTAACATCACTAACGGCAAAGGAAGAGCTGACACATTAAGATTCCGAATTAAAAACTTATTGGGTAAAAGAGAATTCTATACATACGAGGACTCCCTCCTACTAGAAGGCTTCCACTATAAGCAGAAGTATCAGGCTATTTTTACTATGAAGTTTACTGATAGTGAAATTGCGTCTTTACTCAAAGAAAACAAAAAATACAGCATAATCGCAAAAGCTGAAAAAGCCGATAAAGTAATCATTTCGAGAGAGAGTTACGAGGAATTCCCTGATCTTTGGGTTACAAATTTCAAAATGGAATTGCCGCAAAAGATTAGCAATGTCAATCCGGAATTATCCGAATACAAATGGGGTCATGCAGAGCTTACAGAATGGAAAAACGGACGAGGAGAAGATTTGCAGGGAATAGTACTTAAACCTGAAAATTATGACCCAAATAAAAAATATCCCGTATTGATTTATTTTTACGAAACATTCTCTGACAGAATGTATAATTTTACTTTGCCTCAAATAAACCACAGACCTTGCTTCCAGGTATATTTGAATGACGGATATGTAGTGCTGTTACCAGATATAAAATATGTAGCAGGCAACCCCGGTTTAGATGCCACTGACGCATTAACAAAAGCTGCTCAGCATCTTATAGATAAAGGGATTGCAGATCCTAAGAGGATTGCAATCCAAGGACATTCTTGGGGTGGCTACGAAACAGCTTTTATGGTAACTGAAACAGATATGTTCGCAGCTGCTTCAGCCGGAGCGCCTGTTGGCAATATGACAAGTGCTTATAGTGGCATTAGATTGGAGTCTGGTTTAACCCGACAGTTCCAATATGAGATGCAACAAAGCAGAATAGGAGGCAATCTCTGGGACTCATTGGATAATTACTTGCGCAACTCACCGGTAATACAAGCTCCAAAGGCAAAAACGCCTTTACTGATAATGTTTGGTGATGTTGACGAAGCAGTGCCTTGGGAGCAAGGCATAGAGATTTACATGGCTTTTCGTAGATTGAATAAAAACTGTATTTTTCTACAATATAGAAATGAACCTCATCATCCGAGGAAATACCACAACAAGTTAGATTATGCAGTAAAAATGAAAGAATTTTTTGATCATTACTTATTAGGCAAGCCTGCTCCGGAGTGGATGACAAAAGGTGTGCCTTATCAAGGTAAATAAGATTCCACCTGATTGATATTATTTTTCCTTATCATAAGTAAAGCAATTAAACAGCTTAGCACAAAGTAGCCACCTACTTTGTGCTTTTTTTATAAATATATTTCTCTGTTTAGAAAATATTAATTATATTATCTAAACATTTAAACTCAAAGATATTTGCATGTTGAAAACGGGTATCGTATTTTTCTTTCTTTTGTATTGTAGTGCTGCTTCATCAGAAGCAGTAGATTCTCTATTGTCTTTATCCGAAAAATATCAAAATATCAACCTCGATTCTGCAGTTAGCTATGCTTTAAAAGCAAAAGAGTTGGCTAATAAGTCTAAAAGTAGATTAGCAGAAGCGGATGCAATAGACAAATTAGCAAGAACGTTCGCTTTGAAAGGTGATATAGTTTACTTCAAAGAACTTTCTAATCATGCATTATACCTTTGCGAGAAATACGATCTGGAAGAAAAGAGAATTGATATACTTTTCAATATATCGTACCTATACAGAGACTTATTTCTGACAAGCGACGCAATTAACAACATCCAGTTAGCAACTGATGAAATAATTAGGCTCCCCAAAAATATCCAAAGGAAATTTTATCCTGTTATGTATTCTGCTCTTGGCTATTTACTCTATTTTGAGCTAAAGGACAGTATAGTATCTCTTGAGTATTTGCACAAAGCACAAAATGCATATCTTAATCAAAATGATACAGTATCAGCAAGCAGACTATACTTAAATATGGGTGAAATTTTTAGGATGAACGGTCAAAGCGACAAAGCTGCTAATTACTATGAAAAAGCACGACAATCAACTAACGAAAGCATAAATACCGACTTAATAGGAGTGTATTACAGACTAAGATCAGCTTTGTATTTGGACAAGGAAAACATGGCTACTGCCTTGCAATATCTAAGAAAATCAGAGTCAGTCTTTTTGTCCTTGAATAATAACAAGCAACTATCTGATATTTACAGCATGTTCGCTTACGCGTATTCTTTGATAAATGAAGATAGACAAAGTTTAGAATATAATATTAAATCATTATACTATAGAGAAATCTTGGGAAACAAGTCATTAACTTCAAGCTCATTGATAAATATTGCAAATAGCTATCTCAGGCTTCAGATGATAGACAGTGCCTTATTTTACTCTGATTCGGCGTACAAGCTAAGCAAAAAAATAGGTCATAAGTTCTATATTTCAAAATCGCTACTCCAACTTAGTAACATATACAAGGCTAAAAAGCAATATGAACCAGCTTTAGACTATTTAAAAGAATACACCCTTGTACAAGACACTTTGGAATTAGAAAAAGGAGATGTATATAGTATTTTAGAAAATAAAATCAAGTATAGCCAAATTGAAAAAGAATTCGAAAAAGCAATTGAGGACAATGAGCTGATAAAAAGAATACAGACTTTACAAATAGGAATTACTATTGTATCGACTATCTGCATACTTCTACTTTTCTATCTTTTTATTACAAAATATAGACATTCCAAAAAACTTAGCCAATCAAATAAACGTTAAATCAGAAATAGACTTACCGTTTTTTACTGAAACATTAATAGCAAATATTACCGAAAAAGTATATATTGCATCCTTTCAAATCAATTTGTAGAATCCGAAAGTTTGAAGTTAAGTATCCCCATATTGGTAATACTCGCAACTGTGCTCGTCATAGCTCTTACAGGGCAAAATCCCGGAAAGATTGCGAAACCTGAAATATCTATTAAAGTTGAGAGCTTATTAGATAGTGCAGAGTTTTATACACATAAGTGTTTAGATACAGCGGTTGATTTTGCACTTTCCGCGCGTGAGATAGCTTCAAAACATAATTACACTGAAGGCGAAGTAAAAGGTTTAGCCAAAGCTGCTTTCATTTTAACATTCAAAGGCGAACCTGTCAAGATGCAGGAAATCTATAATCAGGCTATTTATATTGGTCAAAATTTGACAGATAAATCAGCTTTGATTGACGCATATTTTAAAATGGGAGTCAGCTATAGAAGCCTTCATCAATTCGACAAATCTTACTATTACTATCAGCAGGGTATGGATTTAATATTTGCAGATTTAGATAATCAAACTGACGAAACCATGGCATCTATGTATGAGCAATTAGGATATTTGTTGTTTAGAGAATTGAACGACAGTACGGTATCAATTAACTTTATGCACAAATCAAAAGACCTTTTCCTTAAAATTGGTGATACTACTAATTATCTTGATTGCTACAACAAAATTGGCGACATCTACAGGTATAATAGAAACAATCCTTTGACACGGCATTATTTTGATTCTACAAAATTTCTTTTAAATAAACACTATGTAAAATCTGTTGATGCTACATACAACAAATTGATGGCTGCTTGGCTTTTTGATTCAAAAAATTTAGCACAGGGTCTTGAGTATCTAAAAAAAGCTGAAGAATTATTCTTCGAAATTAGAGATTTAAAAGAGCTAGCAGATGTATATACAATGTTTGCGTTTGTTGCTTCAAATATGAATGAAATTGACAAATGCCTTGACTATAATTATAAAGCTTTAGAGTTACGAGAACATATCGGGCATAGCTTTCTTATTTCGAGTAGTTTATTTAACTTAGCTAATAATTATTACAAATTAAATCTGTATCCAAAAGCATTCGATTTTGCTGAGAGAGCCCTTAAGCTCGCTTTGAATGCAGGTCATAATTTTTATAGTCACAAATATGCCCATTCTCTATACAGAATGCACAAAGGCAACCAGGACTTCAACACTTCACTAATTTACCTAGAACTTGCTGATTCTTTATCATCTTTACTCCCACGTACAGACAATATTGGCAGCTCTAAACTCATCGAAAATAAAATTAGACTACAAAACAGAGAACTTCTTGAAAGCAGTAAAGCTGAGATTAGTCACACCAAAACACAACTTGAATATAGTATTTATATCTCATTATTGCTGCTTTTTGTAATAGTTATCTTTATCTTCTGGATTTTCAAACTCAAAATGTCTTATTCGGAGATAAAATAAAATACGACTGCAATCCTTAAAAGGAAATACAGTCGCAGTCATATATTGATTGTTCTATTGAACGTCTCTCTTTTTTCTCCACACAAAATCTAAAGTATCACTAATAAGGCGATAATTGGTGTAAGAGTTCCAGCAGCAAGCAACCATTTACCCCTCCCGGATAAACTGTTTTTGCCTTTCATCATTGTAATACCGGTTATTGATATCACAATAAGTCCAACGGCAAAAATATCTGAAATTAAAGTCCAAAGTCCACCCGGATTGCGATGTAGCATATTTATCTCGAAAAACAAAGGCCGCCTTACAGCAATTTCGAGCTCTCCCTCTTGTTTTGATAGATTATAGAGCATAGATCCGTTTTTGAAATAAAGCTTTACTTTGCCTTGGCTAGCTATATCGTAAGACACAAAATTCTTAGCAAGTCCCTTTATTTCAAGCTGTTTTTCTATATTTGTAAATGTAATTGCCTCTGTATTTTCAGGAAGATTCAGGTTTATTTTCTCTTTTTTGACGACAAAATCCGGATTCCAGTCATCTATATGATTTATTGCTATCCCGGAAAGTGCGTAAATTATTATCATTGCAAACAATATATAACCAAGATCTCTATGCAGATTTCTGCTCAATTTTACCCATCTCATCTTATTGACCTTTCAGCAAATCGTTTGCATACTTATTGCTTACTTGAATTACCCAATCTTCCACATTATTATCCGGTAAAATTGAATCAGGAATGTATTTAACTTTATCAGGATTTTTAGATGCCTTGATACCGCCGCCAATTATTTTCATTTGGAACATCTCATCTACAGCGATCAAGACAGGAATTGTTATTGCCGTCTTGTCCTTAGCAAGAATATTATTTACTGCTTCAGTTGTTGGTTCTGTGCTGTACCGAACGATATGACCACACCATGCATATTCTGTCTGGTCAATGTGTAATTCTGATTTGATTTCTGCTGCCATCTTTTTCATTAACTCGGTCCATTCTTCATCGAAGTTCTGCGAACCGTATGCAATTAGTGCTACCCCCTCTTTACTAGGATTTACGGAAAGTTTTTTAACCCTGCTCACAAGATTTTTTCCTAATATATCCGGAAAGTCGAGAAGTGGAGTTATTGTTACATTTGCATTTGCTTTGTAAACTTCGATTCCTTCCTGTTTCAATTTGTCTATTTCTTCAGCTTGGTTTTTCAAACCGCAAATTGTCGGAATATCTTCAAAGGAATGATTGGAAATTGTAAGAAGCACGGGAACGATGATTATATCCGTATATTTCTCTTTGTCAAACTCTTTCAGCCTTGAAGCTATACTCGGTTCAGTATATTCCATAAAAGCTGATTTGATGCCTGATATGTTTTGGTTTGCTAAAATTTGAGTACTGACTGAATCCTCAACACTCATCAGCATATTTCTCCATGTTTCGGAATGAGAACCATGCGAAACAAGAAGCACACCGATTTTTTTTGAAGATTCCGGTTTTTCGTTTTCACTTTCTTTATTTTCCGGTGTGCATGAGAGAAGTAAAGACGTGATTAACACAAAAAGTAAAGATATTTTGTAATTCACTGCCTAAATCCTTTCTTAAAAAAATGATTAATGGCAATATCTAAAATATTTAGCGAAACTATTTGTCTCTTAGATATTGCATCTCAGCAATCGGGAAATGGAGCTGCTTGTTTCTCTTAATACCCGAACCACGAAAACACGGCGGCCCCATTCCCTTTAGCTATTATTTTATTTCTTCTGCAAATAATTTGCACCATTGGTCGATTCTACTATCTGTAAGTTCTGATTGATTATCTTCATCAAGTGCTAAACCTATGAACTTACCATCTCTTATAGCTTTTGATTCATCGAAGTTATATCCAACAGCTTCCCATCTTGCAATGAGCTCTGCTCCTGTATTTTCCAATGCTTCGTATAATATGCCTATTGCATCTACATAGTTATCAGAGTACATATCCTGATCTCCCATTCCTATGAAAGCAAGCTTTTTACCTTTTAACTTCAATGAAGGTAAATCATCTATTTTGTCTTCCCAGTCATCTTGTAACTGACCATCATACCATGTTGAGCTTGCAAGTATCAATGCATCGTATTGTTCCAATTCGGATACATCAGATTGCCCGATATCTTTTAATTCTACGTTTAAGCTCATGCCTTGCAATGTCTCGGCTACATTTTTTGCAGCCAACTCTGTTGTTCCTCCTGAGGAACCATAGAAAATACCGATATTCATTGTTAATACCTTTATTGTGTTACATATTTTCGGCTCAGATAGCGCTTACACTGTTTTAATCTATCATAGCCTAACATTATTCCTAAAATAAAATCCTCTTCGTGAGAAAAGTCTCTCAAGTTGGTTTTGTCAAATGATTTCACTACAGCAATACATTCTGAGTCTCCAAAAAATATATTTACTTTTGCTTCATGTACCTTTTGGATATGATATGAAATATTTCGACGCTCGAGAGTTTCTGTGGCAGCATCAAGAATGTCTGAGTGCATTGTGTGAAGGATAAGGTTGCGAAGACCTTTTTCGTATTCGTAGATGTGGTGATTAAAGACTTTCATTATATAACCTTTTCTAATACTCAACAATGGTAAACTTAATCAATAATATTATTCACTCCAAAATATTTTTATAGTCTTGCCTAATATTATTTTGAAATATTGTATTGTTTAAAGATTATAATTTATATTATATTTTAAATGGTATTACATTTTACTTCGTGTTGTTCATCCTTTAACTTGATTGTTTTTATATACTCCTAATAACTACTAAAAGCCAAAAAAAAAGCTACCCAATGGATAGCTTTATGCTTCAGTTTAATTCAATTACTCTCTCGATTTTGCTCTTTTAATAATTCTCTCTGTTTCTTCATGAGCCTCCTGCAAAGCCAGTTCAGGGCTTTGCTTGGCATAAAGTACCTGCTCTAAAGCATTCTCTATGATTGCTTCCATTTTTAACCACTTGGGATGAACCGGTGTCATTTTTGCATATTTCAGTTGGGCTGCAAAAACGGCTCTCAATGGTTGTGTTTGATAAAACTCATCATTGAAATAGTTCTTATCACATGGGAATCCTGCTTCAGGTATCATTTTGCAGAATTCTATGGCATTTATCCCATCTGTAATGAATTTTGCAAATTCAACTGCTGCTTTGTGTTGGCTTTTTGCATTAACAGCTATGTACTCTCCACCTGCAAAGCTAATTCCAGGTGAAGTTTCAGTACCTGCGGATGCCACCATAGAAGGCATTAGTGCAACTCCAAATCTCATAGTTGGATTTTCGCTCTGAATTTTATTCAAAAGCCAGGCACCTGAAAACCAAAATCCAACTTTACCTTGTGCAAACATTGCATCTAACTGCTTTTGAGTTTCCTGCACCCCGTAGCCTGCTAATGTTACATAATCATAAAATGCTGCAATGTTTTCTTTAGAATTTAGCACAAGATTGCCGGCTTCGTCAATGATATCTCCTCCATGGCTCCACATAAATGGAATAATCTTTTTATACAAACGATGCTGATCTGCCCCATTTGCACCAAACCCATAGATTTCGCTATTGAGATTGTTCACTTTTTCTGCTGCAAACATCAATTCCTGAATGTCTTTAGGTGCTAATGTATCTATGCCTGCCCTTTCCATCAAATCTTTGTTGTAGAACATCACTCTCGTGTCTGTTATCCAAGGCAGTGCGTACATTTTGTCGTTCCATTTGCATGGAGCTAAAGTAAAATCTATAAACTTTGTAAAGTCTGCTAAAGTGTCTAAATCTTTGAGTACGCCGGAAGATGAGAACTGAGCTACCCAATCGGAACCAAGCTCCAAAACATCCGGAGCTGTGTTAGAGTTAAAGGCTGCCATGAGTTTGGTCTTGCCATCATTCCAACTTAGCTCGGTTACATTTACTTTATAACCGCTTTGAGCTTCAAATTTGGCAATGAGTTTAGAAATAGCTTCTCTTTGATAAGGCTCACTCCAAAAGTGCCAAAAACTAATCTCTTTCCTCTCTGATTTCTCGGGTTGTTTATCAGTTTCGCTACAGGCAGATACAAAAAATACTGCCAATATAATCACGATTGTGATGCTAATCAACTTCTGCATAATCATCCGTTATATTTAATTTTAAAATTCTATTCTATATTTGAAAATATCTTTGCTTATTTTTGCCTTCGTACCAAATAATCAAAGCTATTTTCTATTTGAATTTCGCATATTAAGTCAAAATAATCAAATATCTTGTGATAATAAAATGATAGTGCTAAATCGCCTTTTTTAAATGATATTAGGGATTTATTACCTGATTTTTTTTATTCACACTCCTATAATGTGCAAACATAATGGTTGCTCTTTATACAATTTATCACTATCTTGTATTCCCATAGACACGCATTTTACAAACAAAAATAGATTAGTGCAATGGGTGACGAACTTAATTCCGCAAAGAAAAATACCAAGTACATTTTTATCACAGGCGGTGTGGTTTCTTCTCTTGGTAAAGGTATCGCAACAGCTTCCCTTAGTTTCCTTCTAAAACAACGTGGCTATTCGGTTACTATCATGAAACTTGACCCTTACATCAACGTTGATCCGGGTACTATGAACCCTTTTCAGCATGGTGAAGTTTATGTTACTGACGATGGCGCAGAAACTGATTTAGATTTAGGACACTACGAAAGGTTCCTAAGCGAATCGCTTACTAAAGAAAACAATCACACTACAGGACAGGTTTATTACGAAGTCCTTATGAAAGAAAGACGTGGGCATTACCTTGGCAAAACTGTTCAGGTTATTCCTCATATTACCGATGAAATCAAAAAAAGAATCCAAACTTTCGACGGCAAGTTTGACATAGTTCTTTTAGAAATCGGTGGTACAGTGGGCGATATCGAATCGCTTCCTTTCTTAGAAGCTCAAAGACAGATGTGGTTAGAGCGTGGTCAGGAAAATGTTTTGAATATTCATTTGACCTATATCCCGTACCTAGAGTCTGCAGGAGAAATTAAAACAAAACCGACGCAGCACTCTGTCAAAGCTCTTATGGAATTTGGTATCAGACCTGATATCCTAATGTGCCGTACAGAGCACAAAGTTTACAAAGACACTCGCCAAAAGATTGCTCTTTTCTGCAGTGTCAACGAAGAAGCAGTATTTGATGTCGAAAATGCTGCACATTCTATTTACGAAGTCCCGTTGATGTTTGCCAAAAAGAAAGTTGCGGAAATAGTTCTTAGAAAATTGCATCTGCCGGAAAACGAATTAGATATAGACACATGGAAAAAATTCGTAAGCCGTATCAAATCACCTAAACACGAAGTTACTGTAGCTTTAGTAGGTAAATATACCCAATACAGAGATTCTTACAAATCTATCTTAGAAGCATTTATTCATGCCGGTTCTATCAATAATACCAGAGTAAATGTTGAGCTTATCGACTCTGAGGAATTAACCAAAGACAATGTTGCAGAAAGATTGCAAAATGTAGGCGGTATCCTCATCGGCCCGGGCTTTGGAGATAGAGGAATTGAAGGCAAAATCAACGCCATTCAGTACGTAAGAGAAAACAATATACCTATGTTTGGTATTTGCCTTGGGATGCAATGTACAGTTATCGAATTTGCCAGAAATGTAGCAAATATCGCTGACGCTCATTCAGGTGAATTTAATAAAAATGCTTCCTGCGTTATTGATCTGATGGACGAACAGAAAAAAGTCAAAAACAAAGGCGGTACTATGCGTCTCGGAGCTTACCCATGTGTGGTAAAAGAAGGTACAAAAGCTTTCGAAGCTTACGAATCCACTGAGATTTCTGAAAGACATAGACATAGATACGAATTTAACAATGACTACCGCGAAGAATTGGAAAAACATGGTTTGGTTTTAAGTGGTATGTCTCCGGACGGAAAACTTGTAGAAATCGTAGAACTTCCTACTCATCCTTGGTTTGTTGGGGTTCAATTCCATCCTGAACTAAAATCTAGGGCTGTTACAGGTCATCCTTTGTTTATTCAGTTTATCAAAGCTGTGCTTAAACAGCAAAAAGAACAGCAATAAACAAACGCAAACACAAATGAAAAAAAGCCGTAAGAATTATAAAACTTACGGCTTTTCTTTTACATCAAAATTTTAGTGGTGATGACCACCACCACCACAACCACATGAGTGAACGTTGTTCGGATTATTAAATACAAAGCCACTGCCGTGCTCTGTTTCTTTATAGTCCAAAGTTACACCCATTAGGTAGAAAAGGCTTTTGTTATCTATAATCACACTCATTGAGTCTAATTCTACTACTTTATCGCCAGGATTTTCTTTATCGTCAAATCCCATCACATATTGCATACCTGAGCAACCACCACTCTGAGCACCTATTCTCAAGCGCATTTCGTCGCCAATGTTGTTTTCATTTTTAACAGCTATTACTTTATCAATAGCTTTTTGAGTGATGATAATATCATCTGCAGTTTCTGAACCGATTACTTCTGTCGGTATTCTTACTTCCATTTGCTGGATTGTATCGCTCATGGCGTATTCCTATTTATAATTTATTAAACATCGAAATCTACATAAACATCATCAGACAAAGGGCGAGCGGTGCAAGATAATACATATCCATCTGCAACTTCCTGCTCGGTTAGACCTTCGTTTTCGTCCATTTTTACTTCACCTGTGATCACTTTAGCTCTACAAGTGGAGCATGCTCCAATTTGGCAACTGTATGGAGGTTCCATACCTTCACGCATTGCAGCCATCACTATTGTTTCTTCAGGCTCGACGAGCATTTCCCGCTCTTCACCGTATATCTTGATTTTTACTTTTCTTGCTTTATTTTCTTGTTGATTGTCATTTTTAACGGCAGGAGCATTAAAAGATTCTTTGTGAATATTTCTGTCAGTTACACCTGATTCCATCAAAGTGGTTTCTACAGTTTCCATCATACCAGCCGGCCCACACATAAAATATTCCTTAGTCAAACCGGTATTGCCTTTACTAATGAAATCCTTAACAAGTTCCTTAGTGATTCTACCTTTCAAACCCTGCCATTTAGCTGTCGGGCGACTGTAAATATAAGTTATCTTGAATCTTTCGCCGTACTTTATCTGCAAGTTTTCAAAATCATTCGCAAATATAATTGATTGTTGATCTTTATTGGAATATAAAAGAAAAACTTTGCTTTTTGGCTCTACTGCCAAAGTAGTCTTGATTATCGACATTAGTGGAGTAATCCCACTCCCTGCACCTATGTGATAATATTCTTTTTCATTTTCAGGATTCAAATCAATAGTAAATCTTCCCATCGGTTTCATTACTTCTACTTCGTCACCTTCATGCAATTCTTCTGTTATATATTTAGATACTTTACCATTAGCTATTTTTTTCACAGCTACGGTTACACCTTCATCTACCACAGGGCTACTGCATATAGAATAAGCACGTCTTTCTTCTTTTCCATCTACATCAAATTTAAGCGTCAGGAACTGACCATGCTTATATTCGAATATATCTTTCAGGCTTTCAGGTATCTCAAAAGATAAAGCAACCGCTTCATCTGTTTCTCTGATTACATTACTTACCTTTAGTTTGTGAAATTGTTTTCCCATTGCATCAATTCATTATTATAACATTCCGAGTTCTAACTTGGCGGCATCACTCAGAAGATCCATCGTCCAAGGTGGGTCGAAAGTCAGCAGCACTTTTGCATTTGTTACTTCAGGTATTTCCCTTATCCTTTCCTGTACGTCGGTGGGTAATCCCTCAGCCACCGGACAGTTAGGCGAAGTAAGAGTCATTAGTACTACTACTTCATTCTGAGCTGTTACGCTAATATCGTAAATCAATCCTAAATCATAAATATTTACCGGTATTTCCGGGTCAAATATATCTTTAATTTCGTTGATAACCTTTTTTTCTAATTCTTGTGGTGAGATAGACATACCTATTCCTCCGTCTTCGCAGCTTGTTCATTTTCTTCGAGTGCATTCATCAATGTGTGCCAAGCTAAACTTGCACATTTGACTCTTGCCGGGAACTCCCT
Source organism: Kapaibacterium sp. (SeqCode) (assembly GCA_963664875.1). Lineage (GTDB taxonomy): Bacteria > Bacteroidota > Ignavibacteria > Kapaibacteriales > UBA2268 > JBFHIJ01. Next base: position 1,024,427 of record OY761611.1, read on the forward strand.
CACTCCGCAAAAAACAGCAAGTTTTCCTAAATTGACTACATCAGGATCTGAATTTGGATCAGAAGTAACCAAATCGTGAAACTCGTTGAACATTTGCTTTGCCTGCTCTACGGTTTTGCCTTTGAGTAGCGTAGTCATTATCGAAGCCGAGGCTTTAGAAATGGCACAACCTGCACCTTTGAATTTTACATCTTCAATCACACCATCTCTCATTTCGACAAATAAATCAATATGATCTCCACATAAAGGATTGTGTCCCTCTGCTGTGTGAGTACATGTATCCAATATTCCGAAATTTCGAGGATTTTTGTTATGGTCTAAGATAACCTGTTGATATAACTCTTGTAATTCATTCATGATTTATGCCTTTCCTAACTGAACATATCGATTATCTTTTCAATCGATTTTACTAAAACGTCTATCTCTTCCTTAGTATTGTAAAAAGAAAAAGATGCCCTTGATGTAGCAGGAACATCAAACCTCCTCATAACCGGCTCTGTGCAGTGATGTCCGGTGCGAATTGCAACCCCGTCCATATCCATCATAGTACCGACATCATGCGGATGTGCTGCTTCCATTACGAAGGATAATACACTTGCTTTATGGTCGGCAGTGCCAATGATTCTGACTCCCGGAATAGCAGATACTTTTTCTGTGGCATAGTCCAATAACTCTTTTTCATAAGCAGCTATATTATCTAAGCCTAACTCAGAAATATACTTAATAGCAGCACCGAGCCCGATAGCACCTGCAATATTTGGAGTACCTGCTTCAAACTTCGCTGGTAGTTCGTTGTAAATTGTTTTTTCAAAGCTCACCGAAAGAATCATATCTCCACCCCCCTGATAAGGAGGCATTGCATTAAGATATTTCTTTTTACCATACAAGACACCTATACCAGTTGGTCCGTATATCTTATGACCTGAAAAAACTAAGAAATCCACATCAAGCTCTTTGACATCTATTTTGACGTGATGTATTGACTGAGCTGCATCCATCATAACAGGTATTCCCCTGCTGTGTCCTGCATCTATAATCTTTTTGATAGGGTTTATCGTACCAAGCGAATTGGAAATATGCACTACTGAAATAAGTTTAGTCTTCTCAGAAAGCAAATTCTCAAATTCTTCCCAAATTATTTCGCCTTTATCATTGATAGGAGCAACTTTCAGAACGCATCCTATTTGCTCACAAAGCAATTGCCAAGGAACAATATTAGAATGATGCTCCATGTGCGAAATAAGCACTTCATCACCTTCTTTTAGATATTTTCTTCCAAAAGAGTTAGTAACTAAGTTAACAGAGTCAGTAGTCCCTTTTGTAAAAATAATCTCTTCAGTAGAATCAGCATTTATATAATCTTTTACAATTTTGCGTGCGTTTTCGTATTTATCAGTTGCTATTTGGCTAAGCTTATGAACACCTCTGTGAATATTACTATTATAATCTCTGTAAAATTCTTCTATAGCATCTATTACGCATTGAGGCTTGTGTGATGTCGCAGCATTATCTAAATACACTAAATCTTTACCTCTGATTTTTTGTTTCAGAGTCGGGAAATCAGCACGCACTTTGTTTATATCAATAGTTGACATTATCCTAATCCTTGAATATCCTTTGTTTGAGAAACTAATTATTTTGAGTAGCTATCGAGCTAAAAGATTAGAAACTTAATCTATTTAGCACTAATTCAGTAGCATAGTTTCTCAAATCCTCAATTCCAATTCGTTCGATGACCTCACCGGCGAAAGCATTAAGTAGTAAGGTTCTTGCTTCTTTTTCGCCTATACCGCGAGCTCTTAAGTAAAACAATGATTCTTCATCAAGATAGCCGCAAGTAGCACCATGACTACATTTCACATCATCGGCATAGATTTCAAGCTCAGGTTTTGTGTTTATAGTAGCATCATCCGAAAGCAAAATATTCTTATTTGATTGGTAAGCATTTGTTTTCTGTGCATCCGGTCGAACCATTATCTTGCCGTTGAATATCCCTGTACCTTTATCATTCATAATACCTTTGTAAAATTCATTGCTTTCGCAATGTGGCATAGCATGATCAAGGTAAGTGTGATTATCTATCGTGTTATCAGCATCAACATAATAAAAACCATCCATATCCGATTGGCAACCTGTGCCATTGAGAACTGTATTGATGTTATTTCTGATGAATTTGCCTGATAAACTTAAAACTGATGTCTTAAAGTGAGAATCTCGTTCCTGTTGCACTTGGATATTACCAAAGTAGTAAGACTTCTCAGTATCTGCCTGAAGCTTGTGGTACTCTGCTCTTGCATTTTGTGCCACAAAAACTTCGGAAACTGAATTAGTCAATGAAGCATTGTCACCCAAAGTGTGATTTGTTTCAATTATTTTTACAGAGGCATTTTCTGCTACATCAATCAAATTTCTAAAATAAGCTTTGGTAGATTTGTCTTTGCTGTCATTGATTACAACAATATGCAAAGGCTTATCAATTACAGTATTTCTTTCTACTTTGATATATGCACCTTCAAACGCCATTGCTGCATTTAAAGCAAGGAAAGGATCTTTTTTGTAATCTGCTATTTTAGAATATACAGCGGAAATTGTGCTATCTGCTAAAACATCAGCAAGATTTCTGATAAGCAGACCTTTCTCTTGAACAACATCAGATAAGTTCTCTTCAAACCTACCATTTACAAAAACAAGTCTATACGCATCAAATCTCGGAACTAATGCTTGTAGCTCTTCTTTGCTTAAATTTCCACGAAGAGATAATTCAAAATCAAATTGATGCATAAACGCAAGTTTGGTATATTTCCAGTTTTCATGCTTCAAAGTAGGTATTCCTACTTCATTGAAAGCATCTAATGCTTCTTTTCTTTTGCTGAAAGAGTCAGATTGTTTCTGTCCGTTAAGCACATCAGACAGTATTTCAAACTCATTGGCAATTTTATTTATAAATTCAGTTTTTGACATTATTTTACCTGATTTAATTAGTCAACAAGTTCTTTAATCCAATCGTATCCTTTTTCTTCCAACTCTAAAGCTAATTCTTTAGTTCCTGATTTTACTATACGACCTTTGTACAAAACGTGAACATAGTCAGGTACTATATAATCCAACAATCTTTGGTAGTGAGTGATTACAACAAAAGAATTATTCTCATTTTTCAATTTGTTTACACCTGAGGCTACTACTCTTAAAGCATCTATATCAAGCCCTGAGTCTGTTTCGTCCATGATAGCCAATTTAGGTTCGAGCATGGCCATCTGGAATATTTCGTTTCGTTTCTTCTCTCCACCTGAAAAACCTTGATTGACCGAACGGGTTAGAAATTGAGAATCAAGTTCTACGTAAGCAGCTTTTTCTTTCATTAACTGAAGGAAATCCATTGCATCTAAGGCATCTTGACCTCTATGTTTTCTTACCTCATTTACCGCAGTCTTCATAAAGTTTGCATTAGAAACTCCGGGAATTTCTACAGGATATTGGAACGCTAAAAACATACCTTCTCTTGCTCTATCTTCAGGAGCCATTTCAAACAAATCTTTTCCGTCAAATGTTACTTTACCTTCCGTAACTTCAAATTCCTCTTTGCCTGCTAAAACAGATGCGAGAGTGCTTTTCCCTGAGCCGTTAGGTCCCATAATAGCATGAATTTCACCGGGTTTGACTTCCAAATTCAAACCGTGCAATATTTCTTTTCCGTCAATATTTGCTTTCAGATTTTCTATTTTTAAGAGTGACATCTTTAAAAGTCCTATTTCTATTTTATTTACAATTTATTTCAAGATTTATGATTAGCCAACGCTGCCTTCTAAGCTGATAGCGAGCAATTTCTGAGCTTCCACTGCAAACTCCATAGGAAGTTTGTTTAGCACTTCTTTAGCGTAGCCATTTACAATCAAAGCTACTGCATCTTCAGTATTTATTCCTCTTTGATTTAAATAGAAGATGATATCTTCAGAAATTTTAGAAGTTGTGGCTTCGTGCTCTACCACTGCTGATTTGTTTTCTATTTCTAAATAAGGGAAAGTATGTGCACCGCACTTATCACCAATAAGCAAGGAATCACATTGGGAAAAGTTTCTCGCTCCGCTTGCTTTTTTATTGACTTTCACCAAACCACGATAGCTGTTTTCAGATTTACCGGCAGAAATGCCTTTAGAAACAATTCGGCTTTTAGAATTTTTTCCGATATGTATCATTTTGCTGCCTGTGTCAGCAATTTGTCTGTTATTTGTCATTGCCACTGAGTAAAACTCACCAATAGACTCTTCACCTTTCAATATGCAGCTTGGGTATTTCCATGTAATAGAAGAACCTGTTTCAACTTGAGTCCATGATATTTTTGATTTATAACCTGCACAAAGCCCACGCTTGGTTACAAAGTTATAAATACCACCCTTGCCTTCTTTATCGCCAGGATACCAGTTTTGTACTGTTGAGTATTTGATTTCAGCTCTTTCCATAGCAACGAGCTCTACTACTGCAGCATGCAACTGATTTTCGTCTCTCATCGGAGCTGTGCAGCCCTCAAGATAAGAAACATAACTACCTTCATCTGCAATAATCAAAGTTCTTTCAAACTGACCGGTTGCCGAAGCATTGATTCTAAAATATGTAGATAATTCCATAGGAGATCTTACTCCTTTTGGAATATAAACAAAGGAACCATCGCTGAAAACTGCAGAGTTAAGAGCCGCAAAGTAATTATCTGTGTAAGGCACCACACTGCCCAGATATTGCTTTACTAATTCAGGATGTTCCTGCAATGCTTCGCTTATTGGCATAAAAATAATACCATGCTTAGCTAATGTATCTTTAAAAGTAGTAGCTACTGAAACGCTGTCCATGACAGCATCTACAGCTATACCTTGCAATTTTTTCTGTTCATTCAAAGGGATTCCGAGCTTCGCGTAAGTATCTAAAATCTCAGGATCTACTTCGTCTAAGCTCTTTGGTCCTTCTTTTTTCTTAGGAGCAGCATAATAGTGAATATCCTGATAATCAATAGGCGGATAGCTCAATTTTGCCCATTCCGGTTCTTTCAATGTAAGCCAGTGCCTAAAAGCTTTTAGTCTGTATTCGAGCATAAACTCAGGTTCATTCTTTTTTGCAGATATAAACCTGATAGTATCCTCGTCCAAACCCTTTGGAGCAAATTCCTGTTCGATATTGGTCGTAAAGCCATATTTATAATCGCTCTTCGTAAGATCTTCGAGGTACTGCTGTTCAGCCTGCTCTTTATTCATTACTTTTACCTTCAAATTTATAATTTAATATTTCATTTGCATCAATTAAAGAAACCCTGTTTTTGCAAATATCAGCCAAACTGGTGGATTTCAGAATTATATTGATTCTCTGCTGTATATCCTGCATTGGAGAGCGTAGAGTGCAATCTTCTTCTCTAACGCAACTGCATTCACTATCTTCAGTGAGACAATCAACTACTTTAATCTCGTCATTTTGTGCATTTATTATATCTGCCAAAGAAATCAAAGTGGCAGGTCTGCTAAGTACATATCCGCCTTTAATTCCCTGCTTTGATTCAATTATTCCGTTTTTCATTAGTTTCTGTAGAGCTTTCGACAAAAACTCAAAAGAAATATTAAGCTGCTCTGCGATTTCCTTTGCAGATACTATTCCTTTCGAATTCATAGCCATGTACTGTACAGCGAGTATTGCGTATTCAACTTTCTTAGAGAGTTTGAACATAGATATTTGCCTATAGTGCCGTTGTTTTCGTATATGTCATTCGACGATTATCTAAATAGGACTATTGTAATCCCATTTACAAAAATAGGGATTATTTTCGGCTCTGCAAATGAAGTTTTAATAATATGAGTGGATTTCTATAATTAGGACTGAAAAGGTCTGCTAATATACATAATTTCCTATTATATCAGAAAGTAAAGTTTTATTTGAATGCAGGCAATAACAAATTAAATCTACTACTATGTTTTTTTCTTAATAGACATATTCATGTTTTTCCTTGCTCTTTCTTTTAGTATTCTATAAATAAATAATTTTATCAGTTAGCCACCTAGCCCTCTCTATCTTTCAATTGATGTAATTTTTATAAACGAAATTTCTCATAGCTTATTAGAGCGAATGTATGATTTAATCGTAGGTTTAGCTGTTTTCAAATACAGAATTATTCATAATAAAATCCAACATATCGATAATATTTTTATATAAAGTTCGTAGTATATCAATAACTACAGATGATATTTTTCTCAATTCATTGATAGTTGAGCTGCAAATGTAGGTTAAATTTTAAAGGCATTTTATGAGATTGTACGATGTATTTAGAGATCCGGTGCTGCTTAGAGGAGGTACTTTTTATAGTCACGTACAGGTTGGGGACGATTATCTGAATATATTCTATCATTTAGATTATGATAGTTTCCGTGCAAAAGTACCGAACACAATCAGGTCAAAAAAAGATTTTGAAATGTATTGGGCTACTCACAATTCAATCGAAAAGATGATTGTAGAACCGATTAGAATGCTTAAAAATTTTCCGTCTCTGAAAAGAGTAAAGTTAGTTTTTGGTGATGGAAAGAATATTTATACGATAGATATCACTGCTCAAGAATTGGAATATTACACCAATTATAGTGTAAAAGACCTAAATGATGACTTATGCTGGCAGAAGTTTGTCAATACTTACATTTACTCAAGTAATAATCCTCTAAGGAAAAAGTTGTTCGATAGATTTACCAGCATACAAAAAAATAATGCAGCAAAATCAAGTTAATATTTTCAAATTAACTTGATTTTGCCTGAAATATCAAATCTCTTAAACATTCACTAAATCAATATTTATTGTCATCTTTAAAGTAAAATCGCCCCTAACAAGAGCATCATTCCATATTTAATCTTCTTTCTACTAAATACAAAAATATAATAACTACTATTTTATACCTATTGAAAACTTGTGCATAACTTTTCAATATTGGCAAGCATTTATGCTAAATTTTGTGTATTTTTGGTATTCGGATTAATACGTGTAGTTTTTTCCATATAGTATTGTTGTAAGTCCATGATAAAAAGCTGGTTAACCAAAAAAGAAGAGCTTCTGGCAAATCTTAGAATCTTTAATGCTAAAATGATTACAAGGGAAAATCCTCTGTCTGGTGTGGACGGTAAATTTACGGTTTTGGATTCTCCTCAATGGGTTAACATCATACCTATAACTAAACAAAATGAAGTTGTTCTCGTTAAACAGTACAGACATGGCACTGATGAAATTACTTTGGAAATTCCCGGTGGTCTGATAGAAAAGGACGAAGATCCAAGACTTGCCGGCGAAAGGGAATGTCTGGAAGAAACCGGATTTGCTTCGGAATGCGATGCTATTTTACTTGGAAAAAACAGACCAAATCCTGCTTTTCTGAATAATTATTGTTATTCTTACGTTTGGTTCGATTGCGAGCTGAAACAAAAGCAAAATTTGGATATACATGAAGACATAGAAGTAGTCACTGTGCCACTCAAAGAGATAACCGATTATATAATAGATGGCAAAATCGACCACTCTTTGGTACTTACGGCTTTTTTCTTCTATGGTATGCAATATAAAAACTTAGAATTTTAAATAAATCATATATATTTGAGCTTATGGGAAAAATAATTGCTATTGCGAATCAAAAAGGCGGCGTAGGCAAAACAACGTCTTCTATCAACTTAGCAGCCTCTCTTGCTGCTATGGAATTTAAAGTATTGCTTGTGGATACTGACCCTCAGGCTAATACTTCTAATGGTGTTGGTATAGATTCAAGAGAATTAGAAAAAACAGTTTACGAAGTGCTTGTCAATAAATTGCCTGCAAATGATTGCATTTTAGAAACTCAAATGCCAAATCTATTCCTTTTGCCTTCTCACATCAACCTTGTTGGTGCAGAAATTGAAATGGTCAACGAAGAACAAAGGGAAATGGTTCTAAAAAGTGCATTAGCAGAAGTAAAGGAAGATTATGATTTTGTGATAATCGACTGTCCTCCCTCACTTGGCTTGCTTACATTGAATGCTCTTTCTGCTGCAAATGCGGTTCTTATTCCTGTACAGTGCGAGTATTACGCCTTGGAAGGTTTGGGGCAGCTGCTTAATACTATTTCAATTGTACGCTACCACCTCAATCCCGAGCTTGAAATCGAAGGTGTACTTTTGACTATGTTTGATGCAAGGCTCAGACTCTCTAATCAGGTTGTTGAAGAAGTACGTAAGCATTTCGACGATAAAGTATTCAATACTTTAATCAGCAGAAATGTCCGCTTATCGGAAGCACCAAGCCACGGTAAACCTGTAATTTTATACGATGCTGTAAGCTCCGGTGCTAAAAATTATTTAGACCTCGCAGGTGAAATAATCGAACGCAATAAAAAAATGTTTAAACGCAGAAAAATTAAAACAAATATTGTTGAATAATAATAGCAAAGTTAGATGTCTAAAAATATAAAACCGGCTTTGGGCAAAGGGCTTGGTGCTCTAATCCCAAAAGTTGATTATCAAAAGCAACAAATCGAAGCTGAAAAGTCCAAATCTGTTGATACAGGAAGTATTGCCAATATAGATATTAAGTTCATCACCACTAACCCGTATCAGCCCCGCAAGGATTTTGACGAAGAAGCTTTGAACGATTTGAAAAATTCTATTTTGGAGCATGGCGTAATTCAGCCTATAACAGTTCGCAAATCTTTGCATGGTTTCGAGCTTGTTTCGGGAGAAAGACGTCTTAGAGCTTCAAAGATGGCTGGTTTGGAAACTATTCCGGCGTATGTTTTGGACGTTGAGACAGGTGCTAAATCCCTTCAACTTGCTATTATAGAAAATGTGCAGAGAGAAAATCTTAATCCTATAGAAATAGCACATTCTTACCAAAGACTGATAGACGAATGCAATCTAACTCAGGAGCAGGTCTCTGTTAAAGTCGGAAAAGAGCGCTCTACAGTAGCCAATTTCCTACGATTACTCAAGCTCCCTGAAAAAGTGCAGGAACTTGTCAGAAAAAAAGAATTATCCATGGGACATGCCAGAACATTACTCGGCCTAAGCTCAAGTGAAAAAATGAATGATGCTGCAATGCTTGTCATAGATAAGCAGCTTTCTGTAAGAGCTACTGAGGCTTTAGTGAAAGAGCTTGAAAATACTCAAAAAGTCGCTAAACCGGAACCTAAACAAAAAGAACCTATAGTAAGCGAAGAAACAAAGCTTATACTCGAAGATTTGGAAAACAGATTGAGACAATCTTTCGCAACTGACGTAAAAATTCATGCAAAATCAAAACAAAGCGGTACTATCAGCTTTGAATTTTATTCGCCGGAAGATATGGAAAGACTTATCGAATTATTTGAAGAAATTTCTAAAAAAAATGGAAACTAAGGGAACTTTTTGATGACTAACGGTGTAATAAAGCTATCACATAAGCATAAAATTAGAGTTAGATATGCCGATACAGACAAAATGGGCATAGTTTACAACGGAAATTACTTCACTTTTTTTGAAGTTGGCAGAACTGAACTCATGCGTTCGCATGGGCTTAGCTACAAGGAATTAGAAAAAGAGGGTTATTACCTCCCACTTGTAGAAAGCCATGCTAAGTATATCACTCCTGCTCTATATGACGACGAGCTTGATGTAGAAGCTACTTTATGCTTTGAGAAAAAAGCAACTCTGAAGTTTGATTATAATATTTATCGTGGAGATACGATAATATCACAAGGTTATACAGTGCACTCATTCATGAATCAAGAAACAATGAGACCTGTAAGACCACCTAAATCATTTATTGATTTACTGGAAAATATTCAAAATCAGAGTAGCAATAGCTAATATTGATAATTTTTTCGGACGCTAATCATGACAAAAATAAAGATTTTGATAGTTTTACTTTTCTGTTCTGTGTTTTCTCTCGAAGCAACAGCTCAGGCTTACACTCCTTTCAATTTTATTAGAGAATCTATGAGTGCAAGAAGTGCTGCTTTGGCCGGTTGTATGGTATCTATGAAAGATGACCCGACGGCTCATTTTTTCAATCCAGCTTCCATTTCTACTGTAGAAAACAATAGATTCGCAGTTACTTTTCTGAAACATGCTGCTGATATCAATTCAGGAAATGTATCCTTTATTTCGCCTGTTAGCGATGACTCCGATAATACTGCTTATTGGGCAAGCTCTGTAGCATATACTAATTATGGTTCGTTTGAGTATGCAGACATAGACGGCAATAAAAACGGCCAGACTTTTGGTGCTAATAGCTTTGTCTTTTCAGGTACATATTCCAACATTTTAGATTCTAATCTATTCTATGGAGTTTCTGCAAAATTTATATACTCTCATCTGGAAGAAGTCAGCTCCGCAGCTTTTGCTTTAGATGCAGGTATCTTCTATAAGCTGAAAGACGGACGCTCCAATTTTGGATTATCTGTTTTGCATGCCGGAACTCAAGTCTCAAAATATGGCAACGAATCTGAAGATTTGCCATTAGATATTAGGATTGGAATGAATCATAGACTGAAAGGGCTGCCTTTGCTTGTCAATGCTTCTTTCCATCACTTAGCAGATGAAACTGATAATTTCACAGATAAACTTAAAAATTTTGCTATTGCAGGCGAATTGTATCTTGGTAAAAATATTATGGTCAGACTTGGATATGACAATCAGATTCGTCAATATTCCACTCCGGATTTTGAAAAAGGTCTTTCAGGTATTTCTGCCGGTTTAGGTATTAAAGGCGATAATTTTACTTTCGATTATGGATTTGCCAGATACGGAAGTGCTGCCACATTGCACAGATTCTCTTTAGCTTTCGATATTTTTTAACCCACTCTGATTTTATATGAATGACATTCGAATTGCCATTGAGAAAGAGATACAGATCACAAAAGAAGCTATATCTGAGCTTGAAGAAATAATGCAGCCTGTAGAACCTGATTGTGCCATCGGTGTTATATCAAGAATAGAAGCTATACAAAATCAGGGTGTCGCGGAACAGTCGTTAAAGCAGGCAAAAGATAAGCTCAATAAATTGGAATATATGCTCAATCAGATTGGAACGGAAAATTTCGGTAAATGCAAACGTTGCGGAAAGCAAATTCCAATCGAAAGAATCCTCTTTATTCCGGAAAATCCCTTCTGTATAAATTGCACCAAATAGTTAATTAGGTCTGCCCAAATGGAATGTAAACAAATTCTGAATCTTAATCGATGTAACTGTAGCTACGATCCATGTACAAGAAAAGGTATCTGTTGCGATTGTGTAGCTCATCATTTAAAATCACGCCAGCTTCCTGCTTGCTTTTTCCCAACTGACGCGGAAAAAACCTTCAACAGATCATTCGAGCATTTTGCAAAATTAGTATCTGAAGGCAAGATATAAATTAGATATTGACTCTCAAAAAGCTTAAATCTCTTACAATAAGATTAAATCTATTCCAAGTCAACAATTTTTATAAAGAAGCTACCGTCTCTTATTGTGTATGTTGTTTATTTGACAATATATTAGGAGATGCAACATGTTAGCAAATATTAACTCCACGGAAGCATCTTATAATATCAGAGAATCAGAAAGAATAGCTAATGTAAAAAGTGCTGACAAAGTAGAAAAAGAAATCTCTGCTTTGAATAACAACAAAGAAGATAAGTTAGAGCTTTCTGTCGCTGCTTCAAAAAAATTTGATGCTTTGAAACCGGCTCCTTTACCGGGGACTAATTACGAACCAAAGGCTGACCCATCAAAGTTGGCAGGTTCCAAAGGAAGTATGGTGGACTCTAAAGCATAATTTATTGCTTTTGTTTATCGCTCAAATCTAAAATATTGAATCAAAAAAAAACAGAGAACTGTTTTGTTAGCTCTCTGTTTTTTTTATTATTATTTTGCCAATTTTATCCATTTGATAAGCTCTTTGAAAGAAGGCTTTTTACCTGTCATCAAGATACCAACCCGATAAACTCTTGCAGCTACCCATACGGCACCTAAAAATGTACCTATCATGGCTATTACAGATATTGCAATCTCCCACACAGGCATTGATGTGGCAAACATCCTCACCGGCATCAAAATCGGAGAAAACAGCGGGAAATGCGATGCTGCAATAGCTAAAGTGCTTTCAGGATTTGTTATCATGGAAGCAAGGAAAAGCATAGGAAATATAATAATCATAGTTACAGGCATTTGCAACTGCTGAGCATCTTGCTCTTGATCTACTGCTGAGCCAATAGCTGCATACAAGCTTGCAAAAATGAAGTAGCCTGCAATAAAGTAGAACAAAAATCCCAGAATCATCCAGATATTAATATCCGGCATTGGTATTTCTCCAAAAAGCATTTGAGCTTGTTGCATCTGCTCTGCATTTACTCCTGTAACTGCAGTTTCTGCCGGTGATAAACCTAACATCAGAACAATCGAAGAAAGTACAATCCAAAACATAACCTGAGTTAGCCCTGCAAGTCCTATACCGATTATCTTACCAAACATAATATCAAAAGGTCTCACTGAAGAAGCAATTACCTCAATGATTCTGTTAGCTTTTTCGTCAATTACCGCCCTTAGCACCATGCCGCCATACATCAGCATCAGGAAGTAATTCGCAAAACCAAAGATAAACCCAATCACCGCAAGTATCTCGTTGTTGTCTTCTTCAACTTTTCCTTCTTTGCTGATTTTTTTTGTAATAATCTCAATTCCTTCGCCCGCATCTTCTAATGTCTGCAAATCTATGCCGGCATTTTTGAGCCTTTCACTCCTGATTACGCTACGCAAAGTAGATTTTAGAGATTGAATAAAACTAATACCACTACCACCGGTAGAATTAACTTCTACTTTACCTTCTTCGATTACGTTTGAGGGCAAATAGATATAGCCATCGATGGTCTGGTTTTGAGTTTTTTCTTTTAATTCATCTAAGGTATAAGGAGATTTTGCATAAATAGCCGTATCTGATTCTATTATATCATCATAGAGTATTCCGGTCTCATCCAAAACATAAATCTTTTTGGAAATATCATCTTCTGTAGCCATCATAATTATTGTTGGGAGTACCATCAGAGCAGCCATAAGAAGAGGAGCGATAAAGGTGCCGATAATGAAACCTTTGGACTTTAATTTCAGCATATATTCGTGCGAAATTATAGTCATAATCTTCGAATTACTCATGGCTTACCTCCTTTTTGGAAACAACTTCGATAAATATCTCATGCAGACTTGGCTCTTTGGTGTCAAATTTGTAAATGTCAATCTTGTCTGCCAATTCTCTTATTAGTTTTGGAGCCGTAATCAGGTTACTGTCAAGTGCTATCTCAGCAGTATTTTCAGTCTTATTGAGCACAGTTACACCCGGTATTTTGTGCAAAATTGCAGATGAGCCGTCAAATTCTATATAGGCATTGTTTCTGCCAAAGCCTCTTTTTACTTCTGCCACATTTCCATTTAGCACAACCTTGCCTTTGTTAATCAAAAGCATTTCGTCGCACATCTGCTCAACCTGATGCATTACATGAGTGGACAGAATAATTGTTTTGCCTTGTTCTTTCAGTTCAAGGATAATATTTTTCAACAATTCTGTATTTACAGGGTCAAAACCTGAAAAAGGTTCGTCGAGAATTATAAAGTCCGGGTCATGCAGTATGGTAGAAATAAACTGAACTTTTTGCTGCATCCCTTTAGAAAGTTCCTGCACCTTTTTGCCTGCCCAGTCTGAAATATCTAAATGAGCTAACCAAATTTTAGCGCGCTTGTTAGCTTCCGAATGGCTCAAACCTTTAAGCCTTCCAAAATAAACCAGCTGTTCGATTACTTTAACTTTTTTGTAAAGCCCCCTTTCCTCCGGCAAATATCCAATTTTGTTTTGGAGTTCAGGATTCATCTGCTGATCAAATAATTTGATTGTACCACTGTCGGGCATCAAAATATTTGTAATCATTCTAATCATCGTCGTCTTGCCCGCACCATTTGGCCCTAATAATCCAAATATCTTCCCTTGCGGCACATCGAAGCTGATGTCATTGTTGGCATTATAATCGCCAAATCTCTTGATGATATTTCTAACCTCAAGAACGTTCATTTGCTATGACCCCAAAAATTTGATAAAATCTCAAATGATCTATAATCAATAGAATCTGCATTTACATGACAAGACACAACTTTACTTGTGTACTTTTTGCCTATTCGTATAGTGCAATAAACTACTAAAACATCAAAATTACTAAAATAAAATATATAATTATTTTCCCCAAGAATGTTAAGATATACGAATATATCCGCACATTGTTACATTTATAAAATGATGCTTAATCTGATTTTTTCTTCAATACTAATGTTCCTTTTGCAACTCTGTCAGCTGTCAGACGGAATACAAATTTTTTACACATCCGGAATAATAATTATGCATAGACATAATTGGAATTGTATAGAATAGATATATCTTATAAATTGCAGGATTGAAATTCGACCATAATTATTATATCTGACGTGATAGAAACTCCTATACTACTGATAGCTACGAATAATCCGGAAAATCTGAAACACAACATAGATATTTGCAGGGAAGTCGAAGCTGAACATATTATGTTTTTTGCCAACGGTCCTCGCTACGCAAATAAAAATGATGCCACAAAGTGCAAAGATATCAGACAAATGAGACATGATTTTGACTGGGGAGCTTTTATAAATACTCGCATCAAACATAAACATCTTGGCTACAATGAGATGATGAATGTTGTCATGGAATGGCTCTTTCGGACAAATGAATATGGAATTATCATAAATGACAGATTTAAAGTATCTAAAGAGTTTATTGTGTTTGCGGATCGTGCCCTAAAGAAATATGCCGGCAATAGAGCCATAATGTCCATATCCTCGTTTGTAAGCGATGAAAAGTTGAATTTTGAAAGAGATGATTACTTTTTCTCTCACTTTTGTAACAATGAAATTTGGGCTACGTGGAAACGTGCCTGGGATTTATTCGAACCCAAAGGTAGAAATGCCAAGGACAAAGGACTTAGTGAATTTCTTTCTCTACTTTTTAAAGATGAGACATTAGCTCATAAAACTGCGGAAATGATCAAAGACCACATATACGAAAAACCACACAATTGGGATTCACTCTGGCAACTTAATTTGCTCATCAATCAGGGATTGTGTCTTTATCCAAAACACAACCTCAGAACTTCAGATAAAACAGAACCCGTCAAATTTTTACCGGATTTAGAAAAAGAAATCCCTCCTGATTCCAACTCAGATTATGACAGATATATCGTTTTAGGCGAAAAAGGCAAAAACAAGCTTATGGACTTTATCAAAAACTTTCGTGATAAATTTATCGGGTAAGTGTGGAATAATTATAGATGTTTTCAAAATGATTTTTACAATTAACACTCAAAACCAATTGTAACCTCCGTTATTTTCGGCAAAGAATACAATTCAAACAAATAAGTAACTCATACAATTTCAATCAGTAAAGTCAGGAATGCTTGTCGAGCAGAGAGTTTTTGTCGAGCAAAGTCGAGGTAAAGTATATCCCCTTATCATTACAATGTTAAGACTCAATAGTATTTGCTAATGAATGTTATGAACTTACTATCCCTATTTCAGACCTCCGCTTTAGGTGTTTGTTTTCTTGTCCATCAAACATAAATTTTCCAAACCCGCCCAAAAAGTATTATATTTGAAATAGCAATTTACATTCATGATGCTTGGCATTGGTTACGTTACTACTTCCTCTGCTAATAGCACATTAATAAATACAATCTAGAAATATAGGAATACTGAAATGTCTAAAAAGAAAATGAGCTTCGAAGAACAAATAGACAGAATAGAAGAGATTGTCGAAAACCTTGACAGCAGCGAAAAGCCTCTCGAAGAACTTATTGCTGAGTACGAAGAAGCTATGAAATTGGCAAAAGACTGCCGTGCCTTTCTGGAAAAAGCAGAACAAAAAGTAACTGAAATAAGCAAATAATGGCGTCTTCCCTATTTGTTTTCCGGAGAGCATATTACTAATACAAACTCTCCTTTAGCCTGCTTTTGTGTAAATACTTCAAGACATTCCGCAGGAGTGCCTATTACAAATTCTTCGAAAGCTTTGCTTATTTCCCGTGCAACACAAATCTTCCGTTCCGGTATCGAATTAGTCAAGGTTTCGAGGGTTTTTACTATTTTATGTGGTGATTCATATAGAATTGATGTAAACTGATGATTGCATACCATCTCAAAAAAGGTCATCCTACCTTTTTTTTGAGGAGGAAAGCCAAAAAATGTGAAATGATGATTAGGAAACCCTGAGGCTATCAATGCCGGCACAAATGCAGTTGCTCCGGGCAATGGTACAACTTTTACACCTTCCTCTATCGCTGCAGCAATTATTCTATACCCCGGATCCGAAATCCCGGGAGTTCCGGCATCACTCGCAAGAGCGACTGATTTTCCGTTCTTGATTGCTTCTACAAGGGAATTAGCTTTTGCCGATTCGTTATGTTGGTGAAGACTCGTCATTTTTTTATGAGGTATGTTCAAAAGATTTAAGAGCTTTCCTGTTGTTCTTGTGTCTTCGCATGCTATAATATCAGCATTCCCAAGCACATTTACAGCACGCTGTGTTATATCTTCAAGATTTCCTATCGGAGTAGGCACGATATATAAAGCATTTTCAAGTTGCATTTTTCTTTTTTGCTCTTAATTGTTTAAAAAAATCTTTCAACATGGCGGAGGACTCTTCACTCAAAATACCATATTCCACATTGCAGCGATGATTCAACCTATCATCACTTATAATATTAAATAAGCTGCCACAAGCACCCGTTTTTGGATCTCGGGCAGCTATCATAACATTGTCTATCCTCGAAAGAACAATCGCCCCTGCACACATCGAACATGGCTCTAATGTTACATAAAGAGAACAGCCGATAAGATGTTTGTGACCATAAGCCTTCACTGCTTCGTTTATTGCTATAATCTCAGCATGTGCTAAAGGGTCTTTGAGCTCTTCGATTCTGTTGTGTGCCTTAGATATTATCTTATTGTCAAAAGTAATAACTGCACCAATAGGAACATCACCTGTTTTTAAAGACTCTTTTGCTTCAAGCAACGCTATCCGCATAAAATATTCATGGTCAGGTAGATTCAAAATCAAATTTGCCCCATTTTTCTGATGCCGTCAATGATTGTTTCGTCCTTTTTAGCGAAACACAAACGCAGCATTGACTTCCCTTCATCTGATTTCCCATAGAAAATTGATGGTGGTATAGTCGCTACTCCGAGTTCTTTTACTAATTTAGTTGCACACTCTACATCGTCAGCAAATCCGGCAGGAATATCAACCATAATAAAATAAGATCCAAAAGCGTTATGAGCTTTGAATTTGGTCTTGTCAAGCTCTTCCAACATTAAATCTCTTTTTGCTTTATATTCTTTCTGGAATGAAGGCAAATATGTTTCCATCTGACTAAATCCATAAGCCATAGCATGCTGGCCGGGTGTATTCACAGCGAAAGTCGTCCACTGGTGTACGCCTCTTATAGCCTCTGTGATCTCGGCATTAGCACAAATATATCCAATCTTCCAACCCGTCATTCCAAATGTTTTGCCTGTTGATGAGACAGTTATAGTTCTGTCTTTCATGCCTTCAATTGTAGCCGTAGGGATATGCATTTTTTCACCGTAAGTCAGGAACTCATATACTTCGTCTGAAAGCACAAGCAAATCATTTTCGATAGCAATCTTGGCAATACTCTCTAGCTCTTCTTTAGAAAACATTTTTCCTGTCGGATTGTGAGGAGTATTGATTATTATCATTTTTGTTTTATCTGTAACTGCTTTTTCCAACTCATCTAATTCAAAAGTGAAGTCAGGTTTTTTCAAAGTTACATATTTAGGAATTCCGCCTGCCAATATTACATCAGCTTGATAGGCATCGTAAAACGGCTCGAACATTACGACTTCATCTCCAGCCTCGACAAAGGCATGAACAATACTGTAAAGACCTTCAGTTGCCCCTGCAGTAATTGTCATTTCAGTCAAAGGGTTCCAATCAAGATTGTAATATTTTTTCTCTATCTCAGCGATATTCTGTTTGAGCGACATTATACCCGGTGAAGGTGCATATTGATTTTTGCCTTCTTTCATTGCTTGGTAAGCCATTTCAGGTAACCACGCCGGTCCGTCGAAATCAGGAAAGCCCTGTCCCAAATTAGTTGCCTGATATTCGAAAGCTAATCTGCTCATAGTAGAAAAAATTGACTCAGGAATACCCGATAGTTTCTTATTGGCATATTTATGCATAGTATTTCTCAAAAATATTTTAATTCGTCTAAGCAAAAATAAAAATAATCGTCGCTATAGAAAAAATTTTCTACTTAAATCATTGTCTATGAATATAATATTATTATCTTAGTGAAAATTGGAGACACAGGTATGGATTTTGAAAATATTAGCAAGGAAGAGCTGATAAAAGAGATTAGTCAGCTCAAAATGGCTCTTGCAGAACAAGAATTGGAAAAGGAAAATAAAATTTCCCGAGATCTGTTTCAATCTCCCAAATCAACTGAGATAACTATTGATATTCCAAACGACGGGCAGGGCAAAATTTTGCTTGTTGACGATAGCCCCGTTACGTTAAGACTTATAAAAAAGTATTTAGAAAATCAAAACTTCGAAATAGACACAGCTATTAACGGTTTAGAAGCCGTTTCTAAAATTTACGGACATAATTACGATTTGGTTGTTCTCGACGTTATGATGCCCTTTATGGACGGATTTCAGGTATGTGCAAAGATTCGAGAGGAATACTCTTTATTCGAGCTGCCCATATTGTTTTTAACTTCTCTCAATGAAATTTCTGAAATAATCAAGGGTTTCAATCTCGGTGCTAACGATTATCTTTCTAAACCCTTTAAGCAGGAAGAACTTATCGCAAGAGCTAAAACTCTGGTCAAACTAAAAAAACTTACGATGGACAATCTTTACTTGCAGGATTCAGTAGATCAGAAAAACAAATTACTTTCTAAACTTCAATCTGAAATTTCGGAAAGAAAAAGAATTGAAAGAGAACTTATTGACGCAAAAAATACTGCTGACGCTGCAAACAAATTTAAAAGCGAATTTGTTGCTAATATGTCTCATGAAATCAGAACTCCAATGAACGCAATTTTGGGTTTTACAGAACTTCTAAAAAAGCGTGTGGCTCATGACGAAAAAAGCAAGGAATATTTGGAAAATGTAAACTCTTCAGGCAAAACTCTATTGAGGCTAATCAATGACATACTTGACCTGTCAAAAATCGAAGCTGATAAAATAGAATTGCACTATGAGCCTGTAGATCTTAGAAATATAGCGAAAGAAGTGAAAAATATTTTCAGTCTTAAGGTGGAAGAAAAAGGACTTGCTTATAAAGAAGAGCTTGATACAGAGTTGCCTGTTTTTGTTAGCCTTGACGAGGCCCGCTTCAGACAAGTGATAATAAATTTGATGGGCAATGCAGTAAAATTTACTGAGAAAGGACACATTGGCTTTAGGATTGAACTAATAAATTCGCATGTTGGTAGAAATAAAATCGATTTTGCGATTGAAGTTATCGACAGTGGCATCGGAATACCGAAAGACCAGCAGGATTTGATTTTTGAAGCATTTAAACAGCAGGAAGGTCAAAGCGTAAAAGCTTATGGAGGCACCGGACTGGGACTTGCAATCACAAAACGTCTTACAGAGATGATGGGTGGCACTATAAAACTATTTTCAGAGAAAGATAAGGGAAGTACTTTTAGAATAGAGTTTTACAATATCGACATTGCCGAATCTGACAACATAATTCAGGACACAGCCACTGAAACCATAGACTATGACACTGTTCGATTTAAAAAAGCAAGCATAGTGCTCGCAGACGATGTAGAACAAAACAGAATGTTGATTTCTGAATACCTTACCGATTCCGATATCGAAATATTCACTGCAGAAGACGGGCATCAGGTAGTTGACAAAGCTAAAAATAATCTGCCCGATGTTATTCTCATGGATCTTAAAATGCCTAATCTCGACGGTTATGGTGCAAATCGAGCAATTAAAGCGATACCACATCTAAAAGGAATACCGGTTATTGCACTAACAGCTTATGCAATGACCACCGATGTCGAAAAAATTAAGACAGAAGGATTTTCAGGATTTGTCAGCAAGCCTGTGCAAAAAGATAGTCTTTTTGCAGAACTTATGAAATATTTGCCTTTTGAAATAGTTGCTGTTACTAAAGACGAAGCACAAAATACGTCAAATACAAATGCTGATTTTTCAATTCCAAATGCTATCGAGGTCAAACAGCATCTTATTGACAATTTCCTGGGTAAGGCAAAAGAATTAGAAAACGCTCCAATGATAGGTGAAATCAAATCCTTTGGTGAAAGTCTAAAAGAGTATGCTGAATCAATCAATTTTGACGCTCTAATCAGATACAGTAACGAATTGATTTCCTTTTGTGATCGTTTTATACTCGATAAAATGGCAGACCATTTAGGCTCATTCGAAAATTTAATCAATCAGATTACCGATAGGTAGGAGAATATTATGCAAGCGAGAAAACCTAAAATCTTTATAGTTGACGACATTATGAAAAACCTGCAGGTAATCGGTGGAATACTTATGGAGGAATCCTTTGATATTGCCATGGCTACTAACGGCACTCAGGCACTTAATATGGTGAAAAATATAATGCCTGATTTGATTCTTCTTGATGTAATGATGCCTGACATGAATGGATATCAGGTTTGCGAAAAACTGAAAAGCGATCCGGAATTGGCACATATTCCTGTTATTTTTCTTACTGCCAAGTCTGACACCGAAGATATTATACAAGGTTTCAAAATCGGTGGCGTTGACTATATCACTAAGCCTTTCAAAAAAGAAGAGTTACTTGTAAGAATTAAAACGCATATAGATTTAAAATTTGCAACTGATACTATCCGAAGACAAAATGCAGAGTTGACCAAATTAAATGAAGAAAAAAACGAATTCCTTGGCATCGCTGCACACGACCTCAAAAATCCGCTTAGTGCGATCATGGGACTTTCAGAATTGATGCTAAGAGAAGACATGGAGTTTGGTATCGATGATATGAAAGAATTTACAAATGATATCAATACTTCTGCCGTTCAAATGTTTCGATTGGTTACGGATTTGCTCGACGTAAATGCAATCGAACAGGGTAAGATAAATTTACTATTAGAAAATTTCCCTCTTGCCAACGTCGTGGAAGATTGTTACAAAAATTACCAAAAGCGTGCATCTGATAAATCAATTAACTTAATCTTTGACAACCAAGTTGCTGATACAAACTGCTTTGCAGATTCTGCCAAAGTAGGCCAAGTAATAGACAATCTTGTATCCAATGCCATTAAGTTTTCTCCTTATGATAAAAATATTTACCTATCTGTTATTGACGGAGAAGAATACCTGATAGTAGAAGTTAAAGACGAAGGCCCGGGTATATCTGAAGAAGACCAAAAAAAGATGTTTACCAAATTTCAAAAACTCTCTGCAAGACCGACAGGAAACGAAAACTCTACCGGTTTAGGTTTATCAATAGTCAAAAGATTAGTCGAAGAAATGAAAGGAACAATTGAAGTTAAATCAGAACTTGGCAAGGGTGCAGCATTTTTGCTGGCATTACCAAAAGCAAAAGATTAAATCTGACTTAGCTGCATAATTTCTCGTGCCATACTTGTTTTGGAGTCTATAACTCGATTAACATTTAACCTGTGATATAATTTGATTGCATGCAGCTTTTATCTCTATATTTTACGATATTCAATGTTTTGCACATCTGAAAAATTCAGATTATAATTAGCTTGCTTAGCTGTATATTTGCGAAAATACTAAACTCCAACTTATATTTTCGGACAAGCATGAAAGTAGCGGTTATATATAATAAATCGGATATATCACAAGATGATGTAATCAATTTTTTCGGTATCAGAAACAGAGAATTTTACAGTAAAAAAATAGTTGAAAAGGTTACGGCTTCTCTCGAATCCGAAGGGCACAATGTAAGAATAATCGACGGCAATAAAGATGTCATTGCCAAATTGCAATCTTTCATGCCTAAGGTGATGCTTGGTGAATTTCCGGGCATGGTTTTCAACATGGCTTACGGCATACAAGGTCAAAGCAGATACACTCACATACCTGCCATGCTTGAAATGATGGGAGTACCTTACGTAGGCAGTGGACCTGCCGCTCATGGTATTGCCTTAGATAAAGTAATGACAAAAATCGTGTTCCAGAGATTTAATCTCCCGACACCTGAATATACCGTTATCACCGGATATGATTACGAAATCGGGGACCTGAAGTTCCCTCTTATTGTCAAACCGCGTAGTGAATCAGTCTCCATGGGCATGAAAGTAGTCCAAAACGAAACTGAACTAAAAGAAGCGGTTGCCGAACTTCTTGACAATCATATTTCTGTGTTTGTAGAGCGTTTTATCCCGGGCAGAGAGTTCTGTGTAGGTCTCCTCGGTAATGAGCCTAATCTTGAGATATTGCCTGTCGTAGAAATTGGTTTAGATTCTCCTGAGGCTATACAAACTTACGATCACAAAATGAAAGCACCTATGGCAAAAATATGCCCGCCTGCTTTGTCTCCGGAAAAGATGAATGAAATCAGAGACTTATCCCGCAGAGCCTTTAATTCACTTGGATTATGTGACTACGCCCGTGTTGATTTCAGAATGGATGCTGATGGCAATTTTTATTTATTAGAAATCAATTCCATGGCATCGCTCGGTCTTTCAGGTTCCTTCTACCATTCAGCAGTTGTTGCCGGTTACACTTACGAAGGTTTGATAAACAGGATACTTGAGCATGCTTCATTGAGATATTTCGGCTCCAGCTACCAACAGAATCCGGATATTATCGGAACAACAACAGACAACATCAAATCCAACAAAACAGCAAGAATCCGTAGCTATATACGTAGCCAGATGGGTACAGTCGAAGACCTCATAGATAAATTTGTAGCTGTAAGCTCAAATGCTTATAATTCGGAAGGTGTTAATTATCTTAACAAGAACATAGCAAAAATGCTAAATCAGTTAGGCTTCGAAAAACAAATATTCCCCCAAACAGAAGTCGGCGACATTTACTATTTTAAAAACCATAGTGAAGAAAATGACGATGTATTGCTTTTTGCACATAGCGACACAGTTTCCGATTATCGTAACCATCTAAGTATATACCACGAACAAAACAAAATATTTGGTTCAGGCATAGCAGAAAGCAAAGCCGGGCTTGCTATAATGATTACAGCACTTAGAACTCTCAAATTTACTAAAACACTAAAAAAATTGAAAATTGGTATCCTACTGATGAGCGATGACACCATCGGAGGTCATTTCAGCAGAGATATAGTCAAAGAGCGAAGCACTAAAACAAAAAAAATAATCGGACTGAAAAACGGCACTCCAGAAGGTGCTTTCTATTCCTCTTGTTCCGGCAAGCTGAAATTTCGAATAGATTACTCTGTAATCGAAGACGGAAGCTCGCTACTTAGGCAATATGTCAACTTTTTGAATAAGATAAATAAATTACCCGAAACTATAGCGACAAGAGTGCGAATAGACAAATCAGACTATAATTACATATCAGAATCGAATATTTTTCAGTCAACTATCAAAGTAACATTATCTTTCGACTCTGTAGCTCTAAAAGAGCAAATAGAACAAAAAGTAAAAGAATTTGCAAAACCTAATGCAAATACTAATATAAAACACAATATCAAAAGACTTCTCAATCGCAAACCTTTAACTTCAGAAAGCAGAAATGAAACTTTCTGCCTAAAAATAAACAACCTTGCAAAAAAATTAGAAGTTAATACAGCCGAAGCACATTTAAATATTTCGTCAAATATTTGTAATGTCATTCCTAATGTTCCGGCAATTGAAGGAATGGGTGCCTTAGGAGGTAATTTGAGGACAAGGAAAGAATTTATCTTGAAGGATAGCCTTTTGGATAGGACTGTGCTGCTAACTATGCTTTTAGACAGTTCTAGCGAAGAATAGCAACCCAAACTGCAAATTGTTATGAAAAAAGCAACTACCATTTATTTTGATAGTTGCTTTTTTGTTTGTGGGATCTACTGGAGTCGAACCAGCGACCTCTACCGTGTCAAGGTAGCGCTCTAGACCAACTGAGCTAAGACCCCTAAAAATACAGGGAAGAGAATTCACATAATCTTCCCTGCAAATATAATATTAATCCATCAATTCTTTCTCTTTTTTTGCAAGAGCTTCATCGATTTTTTTGATGTAATCATCAGTATATTTTTGCACTTCAGTTTCGCCGCGTTTTCTGTCGTCTTCAGTAACTTCTTTGGATTTTTCTAATTTTTTCAAATCATCCATAGCTTCTCTTCTGATATTTCTGATTGCAATTTTGCCGTCTTCAGCATATTTCTTGCAAACTTTGACGTACTCTTTGCGTCTTTCTTCAGTGAGTGGCGGCACAGGGATTCGGATAATATTACCGTCATTCTGAGGGTTAAATCCTAAATCAGCAGATTGTATAGCTTTTTCTATATCTGAAATCTGACCGCGGTCAAACGGTTGAATCACAATAGTTCTTGCATCAGGAGTAGAGATAGTTGCAGCTTGAGACAATGGAGCTTGAGAACCGTAATAATCAATTTTAATACCATCAACAAGCGAAGCAGAAGCTCTTCCTGTACGAACTTTACTCATCTGAGATGAAGTAAACTCTAAAGATTTTACCATTTGATCTTTAGTTCTGTCATATAATTTTTGTAAAGGCATCACTAATCCTGTTTGATATTTTTAACAGTTGTACCTATTTCTTCACCCATGATAAGGCGTTTGAAGTTGCCCTTATCATTGATATTGAAAACCTTAATAGGAAGATGGTTTTCGTTGCAGAGAGTAATAGCCGTATGGTCCATAACTCTCAAATTTTGTGCAAGCACTTCTCTGTAAGAAATTGTATCAAATTTTACAGCATCGGGATTTTTCTCAGGGTCAGAGTCATAGACTCCGTCAACTTTAGTCCCTTTGATTATCACTTCAGCTTCAATTTCGATAGCACGAAGCACTGCAGCAGTATCAGTAGTAAAATATGGATTACCAGTACCGGCACCGAAAAGCACAACACGATTTTTTTCAAGGTGTCTGATAGCTCTTCTTCTTATCATAGGTTCAGCGATTTGTTCCATCTTAATTGCAGTTTGAAGCCTTGTAGGCACATTAAGAGCCTCAAGAGCATTCTGGAAAGCAATACAGTTGATAACAGTCGCAAGCATTCCCATGTGGTCGCCGGAAACTTTATGTATCCCGTGAGCAGCGGCTTGAATACCTCTAAAGATGTTCCCGCCGCCAATCACAATACCAATCTGTACACCTAAACTGTGAACTTCAGCGATTTCAGCTGCAAAAGATTGCAAAGTAACCGGATCAATACCAAAATGTTGGTCGCCCATTAGGGCTTCCCCACTTAATTTCAGAAGTACTCTTTTAATTTTAGGTGTATCCATTTTATATTCTTCTTTTATAATTTTCAAAATTACTATTAACCGCCGATAGCAACGCGAACAAATTGTTTAACGTTGATTTCTTTGCCGCTAAGTTTCGCAATGTCAGCAACAACGTCTTTGATTTTTTTCTTAGGATCTTTTACAAAGTCCATTTCTACAAGACAGTTTTCTTCGTAGAATTTGTTCATTTTACCTTCTGCAATTCTTGCAGCGATTTCAGCAGGTTTGCCGGAATCAATAGCACTTTGAGTATAAATTTCTTTTTCTTTAGCTAAAGTTACTTCATCAACTTCAGAAGTGTGGCTAAATCTTGGATTCATTGCAGCTACCTGCATAGCAATATCTTTTACTAAAGATTTAGCATCATCATTCAAGCCATCAGCAGTCATCTCAACCATAACACCTAATTTGGCGCCACCGTGGATATAAGTGCCTACATAGCCTTCGGAAGAGATAATTTGCAATTCAGCAATTTCGATTTTTTCAGAGAATTTGGCTAAAATATCTTTGTGCAAGTCTTCAATCAAAGTACCGTCAACACTGATTTTCATAAGCTCTTCAGCATTAGCAGGTTTGTTAGCAAGAGCAGCAGAAGCGATAATTTCAGCAAATTCTACGAAATCTTTGTTCATAGCAACAAAGTCAGTTTCGCAGCTAACCAAAACCATAGCAGCTGTTTTGTTGTCATCAGAAGTTTTAGTGCAAACAACACCTTCCGAAGCAGTTCTGTCAGCTCTTTTAGCAGCAGCAGCAGCACCTTTTTTACGAAGATACTCGATAGCAGCCTGCATGTCGCCATCAGATTCAACTAAAGCTTTTTTACAGTCCGCCATGCCGGCGCCTGTTTTATCTCTAAGTTCTTTCACAGCTTGAGGAGTAATTTGAGCCATTTTAATATCTCTATATATTATTTACAAAATTAATTTAGGTAATCAAAAAAATCTGCAAGTAAGAAAACCTACTTGCAGATTCTTTGTTTATTAGTCTTCCATAGAATCAGCAGCTTGAGGTTCTGCGTTGTTAGCATCATCCGACATGTCGTCGTTTTTGTTTTTACGACCTCTCATGCGGGATTTTACTTTAGGACCATTTTCGCCTCTGCCGTCATTTTCTTTGCTCATTTGCTCGCTTGAAGCGGCAAGTTCAGCCTGACGAACTTTAGCGATTTCAGATCCTTCTTTAATAGCGTCAGCCAAAATTGAAGAAATGAGTTCAATAGTTTTTACTGAATCATCATTTGCCGGAATAGGATAATCGACTTCTTCAGGATCAGTATTAGTATCAACTATAGCGAAAACTGGGATACCTAAGATTTTAGCTTCTTTGATTGCAAGGTGTTCTTTTTTGATATCAACAACAAAAATTGCACCCGGTAATCTTGTCATATCTTCGATACCGCCAAAAACTTTGCGAAGTCTGTCTCTTTCGCGTCCAAGTAGTAATCTTTCTTTTTTAGTAACTTTTTCAAACGTACCATCTACTTCCATTTTGTCAATAGCAGTAAGACGTTTGATTGATTTGCGGATAGTTTGGAAGTTAGTAAGCATACCACCCAACCAGCGTTCGCAAACATAGTTGATGCCTATGTTGTTTGAAACTTCTTCGATTATGCCTTTTGCCTGCACTTTTGTACCGACAAACATAATTGTTTTGCCTTTACGAGCGATATCATTCATCGCTTCGCGTGCATAATTCAAAAGAATTTGCGTTTTACGAAGGTCGATGATATGGATGTTGTTTCTTTCAGCGAAGATAAATGGTTGCATCTTCGGATTCCAACGGCGAGTCAAGTGCCCAAAATGTGCACCTGCTTCTAACAGTTGTTCTATTTCAACATAATTTTTCATTATATTCTCCTAATTTAAAAAGTGTTTAGCTTCTGTTTTGGTCAGCTTGCCCGTCGAACATTCATATCCGCAGATAAATGCAACACCGGGGCAATCGCAAAACATGATCTGTAACAAAAATAAATATTAACGTTTTGAGAACTGGAAGCGTTTACGGGCTTTTTTCTGTCCGTATTTTTTACGTTCTACCATTCTCGGGTCACGAGTAAGCATACCTGCTTGGCGTAATTTCGGACGTAATTCTTCGTCTGATTCTACCAAACAGCGTGCGATACCAAGCTGAATAGCTCCGGTTTGACCGCTTTTACCGCCGCCTTTGACTATAACAAAGATGTCAAAATTGCCGTTGGTTTTTGTTACTTCCATTGGACGGATCGCGTTGTTTCTCCAAACTTCTACAGGTAGATAATCGTGCAATTCACGATCATTGATAGAAACTTTTCCACTACCCGGAGAAACCAAACGAACTTGAGCAACAGCGTCTTTCCTTCTTCCGACTGCTCTGTAAACTTTCATTTAAATCTCCAAATACTAATTATTTAACCTCAAATACTTTTGGCTGCTGAGCCACGTGCGGATGTTCACTTCCGGTATATACTTTCAATTTTCTAAAGATTTGTCTGCCTAAGCGGTTTTTTGGAAGCATACCTTTGATTGCATGTTCCATTACCAACTCAGGATGAGTTATCAATAGTTCTTTAAAAGATTTGATTTTTACACCACCAGGATAGCCGGTATGTTTGAAATATTCTTTCATTTCGGCTCTTTTACCTTGCAATACCACTTTTTCTGCGTTTGTGATTACTACAAAGTCTCCTGTGTCAATGTGTGGAGTAAACCACGGTTTGTGTTTTCCGCGTAGAAGACTTGCAACTTGTGTCGCAAGACGTCCTACTGTAAGACCGGTAGCATCAATTACCCACCAGTCTCTTTGTACGTCTTCTTTACGCACTGATTTTGTAAATTTGGCTGACGTTTCCACTTACAACTCCTAATATTGTATTAATGGATTGATACTAAATACAGATTACAAAAATACCAATTACTTCTATCTTTGCCAAATATTTAGCAAAAAAACTTTACTAACTTGTCCTGCCGAACCTTTTGTCCAACTCTTTTAGCGTGAAATCAAGTATCACAGGGCGTCCGTGCGGGCATACATAAGGCATATCGCACTTAAGTATATCATTTGCAAGTGCTTTCATTTCTGCTATAGATAGTTTTTTGCCTGTTTTTATTGCAGATTTGCAGCTAAATGAAGCTGCTATATTCTCTCTTTTTTCTGTATGTTTTATTTTTTGATTTTCTTCGTATTCTGTGATTATTTCCATCAAGGCACTCTCCTCGCTACCATTAGATATATCTGTCGGTATTGCCTTAAGGATTATTTTGTTGCCTTCCTGTTCGAAATCAAACCCTATATCATAAAGCTCTGCTCTTATCTCTTCCAGCAAAGCTTTCTGGGATACTGATACATTTATTGCAACCGGGAAAAGCAATGTTTGCGAACTACGAAACTCTTTATTCATCATTTTTATTGCTTTTTCGAACAACACTCTTTCGTGAGCATTATGCTGGTCTATAATTAGCATTCCTTTTTCGGTTTGCATCAGTATATACTTATTATGTAGCTGCCAATAGCTGATTGAACTATCATCACCCATAGAGCCGTTTATCGAATTTATCGGAGCCGCAACTTTTCGCCTGTCCGGATTGAATAGCATATCAAAAGCACTCACCTCGCTATTTACTTCTTCTTTGGGAGCGCTAATGCCATCAAATAATCTATCGCTTCCTTTGGGATAATCTTTGGGATTGTACTTTTCCGTGAAGTTTTGCTGCCTCATCTCAAATTGCCTTACAGGAGTCTGCTCTATCAGCTCTCCCGTAATTTTATTTACGATGAAAGAATCACCGCTTTGGTCATCAGAGCTAAGCTCAAAAGGGCTATTGACCTGATGTCTGATTAGTTCAATAGCAGGAGTCAAATCATATTCCTGCAATCCCATTGTTACTGCTTTTCGTAGTGTATTATAAATAAGTCTTTCGTCTTCGAATTTGACTTCATGTTTTTGCGGATGCACATTTATATCTATCTGCTCAGGGTCTATTTCTAAATTTAAAATAAAAAGAGGTTTATGGTTCTTTTCCAATAGATGCTCAAATGATGCAAATATAGCATGAGAAAGTGACTTGCTTTGGATAGCTCTGCCGTTCAAAAATAAATGCTGACCCGAACTCGAATTCCTTGCAAGGTGAGGCTGACCAACATATCCCCATATTTTTATAAATTCGTTTTCAAAATTAACCTTAATCAGCGAGCCGGCTACAGTATTTCCTAAAAGATGCGCTATACGCTCTTCCAAACCTGATGGATGAACATCAAATATAAGATTGTCTCCATCGTAGAATGTAAATCTTAAATTGGGATGTGATAGTGCAAATTTCATCATAGTATCTGAGATATACCTAAACTCTGTGATGTTTGCTTTTAAAAATTTCCTTCTGGCAGGAACATTGTAAAACAAATTCCTGACAAATATCTGTGTACCTTTGTCTGTGTTTTCAGGAGTAATTTGTTCTTCTTTATTAGGCTCTGCTACTAATTTCCAGCCTAACTTCTCCCCTTCTTGTTTTGTTCGTATTTCTAACTGAGCGACTGCACTAATAGATGCCAATGCTTCCCCTCTGAAACCAAAGGACATAATTCTTTCGAGGTCTTCTTGAGTCGAGATTTTGCTGGTAGCATGCCTTTTTACAGACATTTTCAAGTCATCGCGAGACATCCCTTTGCCGTTATCTACTATATGTATCAATTGCTTGCCGGAATTTTTCACAACAACTGCCACATGCCCCGCCCCGGCATCAATGGAGTTTTCGACCAACTCTTTTACCACTGATTCAGGTCTTTGGACTACCTCGCCGGCTGCTATTTGGTTAGCTAAAAATTCCGGAAGTAATTTTATTTCGTTTGCCATATATCTAAATTTAAAGTTTATCAAATCCAAGATAATAATTATATTCTTTTTGTCGCAAATTGTCAAACCTCATTTTGTATTGTTGATAACTTTTAAGGACTTTATTATGGAATTGACAGATCTTCCGAATATTTCTAAAGTACTTAGCTCCCAGTTAAAAGAAATTGGCATTGAAACAGCAGAACAGTTTATTGAAATAGGAACAGAAAAAGTAATTTTAAAACTTACCAGTGCAGGTATAGATGTTTGCATCAATAAAGCGTATGCTATAGAAGGTGCAATGCAGGGAATCCGGTGGCACGGATTAAGTAAAGAAGATAAGGCAGTGGTAAAAGAGATATTGGGAAAATGTAAGTAAATTCCAATTTATTTATAATTATATTTTGTATAAGAACATAAAGTATTTATATTACATTTTTAATTAGTATTTGTTATAAATATACAATACTTGTTATTGCAATTAATAGTTGTGTTCTTCAAATTCAAAAGAATAATCATGAACATTTTACAAAACCTATTATTTATACTATGTTTTCAATTCCTTTTAGCTTCTTCTGTACTTGCCGACCAAAAATATGTAATGAAATCAGGAGAAGAATATTATGGTGAAAAAATCGATGAGACCTCAGAGATATTAGTAATAAAAGAATCTCTCTCAGGTACGATTTTAAAAATACCTAAAGAAATCATACTATCGTCTCATGAATCATTTGTAGAAATCACCACAAGAGACGGATATCGTACTCAAGGTATGCTAATCGAAAGCACTGAAGACTTCCTCAAGATTAAGAATAAAAAAGGTATCATATTTGAGATTAGAAAATCAAATATTTTGGAATTCAATCATCTGGATGAAAATAATTTAGATAATTTAGATGATAGGACTTTTATTGGTGAATTAGGTGATGAGTTTGCGATGGCAGGATTCAGCTTAGGAACACCGGGCATGGTTAACTTAGTCCTCGGTTATCATTTTGACTGGTTTACGACAAAAGCGCATGGTGGAACAAACGGAGTTTTTTCAGGTGTTCAATTTGGCTTACTATTTAATATTTATGAGACAGATGATAATTCCTTTAGCATTGGTTTAGGTGTAGCGACAGGCTTCTGGTGGGAATCGGAAAAAGAGTTGGTTGTTGACGAGTATAATTACGGGAGTTCCGGAGAAGCTGTTCAGCTGTTAAAAGAAGATATGCGGGTAACTGATAAATATTATTACATGGGTTCAAGTATATATGTCAGATATGCAGGATTTTATATAGAGTTTGGTAGTAGCGATTCAATGATAGAAGATATAAAACCAAGAGACAAGCAATATGAAGCACTAATAAATGTAGGCTATACAATCAATTTTGATTTGTAAACGAATAATAAATATTGAGATTGGGACGAAATCCTCGAATTATATAATAAAATGAAAGATGAGTTAAATAGTTTATAATCTTCCACATGAGAACAGATAGCAATCCCGGGCAGCTGCATCTGTTCGTTTATATTACTTCAAATTATATTCAAATTGCAGATAAATTCGGCGGTCAATGGGTTGGAATGTTTCGTCCCAGCCGGAACTTAAGGTCAATTCGTCAGGCTTTTCGAGATATGAGTATCTCAGGGATAATTTGAAATCCGAAAGCATATATGATAAATATCCGGAGATGCGATAGCCTTTTAGATATAGTGATATAGTATTGGAATAACCGGGCAAAGCATATTCATAGTACCAAATCGCACTTTCATAGTCATCAGTTGCAAATTTTGCGACCGACAAGCCCAAATCTATTCCAAACTCGCTAATCAAAAAGGTTGATATATAAAATCCACCACCTTCGGCTATTTCAAGAGGAATGTTAAAATTTGTATATTCCAACCCGGATTTTAGCCTTAAAGTCTGACCTACAAAATTATATTCCCTACGAAATTCCAATTTAATTCTCTGCTTATTGGCATCATAAAAGTCCTTATCTGTTTTTCCGGACACTAAA
Organism: Kapaibacterium sp. (SeqCode); assembly: GCA_963664875.1. Classification (GTDB taxonomy): domain Bacteria; phylum Bacteroidota; class Ignavibacteria; order Kapaibacteriales; family UBA2268; genus JBFHIJ01. Next base: position 1,056,742 of record OY761611.1, read on the forward strand.
CCATAATTCGTTTTAACTTCTCTTTTATAGAGTAGATTAAGATAGGAGCTTTGCCCCAGTCTGTATTCTATATTGGTCAAAAAATCGTTCCCGGTAACTTTGCCAGGAACATAATATGTGGAGTCTTGCGAGGCAAATAAATCAAGATATGCTGAAAATTTTATGTTATAATACCTAACTGTACTAAATGCCAAATATATCCCTCTTTCATTAGAAGGATAAGAAAATTCTCCAAATGCATTAGAAAAAGGCGATCTGAATTGTTTGGAAAAATCTCTTATATTTAGAGCAAATTGTGCAAAATCTGTCTTTGCAAGAGCTCCAAAAGTAAATGCAGAGTTATTTTCTGAATCAAAGGCATACTCGCCGCTAAGTTTGAAATTGTCCCAATGATCGGAACTAAACTGAAGCGACTTTAACATACCATGCTTTCCATAGAAATTTGAAGCACTTGAACTGTAAATTGGCATAGAATAATCAAGATACAAAAGTGAAGTCCCAAAGCGAAAATAATCAAAATCTAATTCCAGTCCACCTCCTGCAGCTATCTCACGGAATGCATTTTTTTTGGCTATCTCTGTATCAGATCTGTAATAAGCTGTTTGATAAACTGAAGATATATAGCTACCATCTTCATTTTCTTTAATATTTCCGGATTTCATCTGATTTGAATAGAAAAAGTCTATACCTAACGCCACTTCCCCAAAAAGTCTAATATCATCATATTTTCCTGCTATTCCTCTTAATCGTCTTGCTTCTAATGTCGAAGTATAGGGACGGTTGTCTCTGTAAGAATTCGCAATTGGAGCAATTACTTCTTTGCCTTTTCTTGGAGCAAATCCGGAAGCTAATATGAGTCCGCTCCCTCTTTTGGGATAGTAATCCCCAACAATAAGGTCGATTTCTTTATACTTGTAGTTGCAATAAGCCGAATAATAATCAAATACAAGCCTTTCTCCCGCATCTCTATCGCTCAGAAAACCGGCAGTTATATTAGTATTATCTGATAAATAGGAAGATGTCAATTTTTGATAGAAGTCTATGTTCCTCCCTTCGTATTTTTGATACCCCTTGTTTTCGTCGGGTTCAAATCCTCTGATTTTCATAAGTTTATTAGCAGACCTTGCTCTGTAATTCAATCTAAATTGAGATATTGCATCCTTTTCGGCAGGAATTTTCACACAAAGCAATAGCAAGTCAACTTCATAATCTCTGAAGCTACCTGTGCTAAGTAAATATTCTTTCGTAAATTTGTTTTTCTTTAAAGCATCATTTACAATGTCAATTTGAAATTGAGACAAAAATATAAGTTTATTTGTTTCTTCCGGCTTATCGATGTCAAGCAATATTGGTTGAAGTAAAAGCTCTTCTATTTCGTTTAGTAACTCGCTCTGCTCACTTTCATTACCAAATTGTTCTAAAACGACCTCAAGGTTAGGCTCTTGCGAGTACGAAATATAAGTTGCTAAAATCAGAGCAAAAATAAATCTGAACATATATAGCCTCAATGAAATATATCGACTAAACAAAATAAAAATAAGATTATTAATATGCAAGAATATATAATAGATGCACACAACGTCATACATACAAACTCACAATTCAGAAACCAAATTTCTCAGGGAATAGATGCTGCAAGAATGGCACTACTAAATGCTATAGAATCATACGCTCAGGACTATCCAAGTTATACTTTCACTGTAGTTTTTGATGGTAGAAATGCAGGAATTGGTTCGGCTTACAGAATGATAAAAGTGCAGTATTCAAACAACAAATCTGCTGACGAACTGATAAAAAAAAGAATAAGGAAACTTTCCGGCAACAGAAATGTAATAATAGTAAGTAGCGACACTGAAATACATAACTTTGCGAGAATAAATGCTATGCAGGTAGAAAGTGCAACACAGTTTGCACAAAGGATTCTATCAGGCAAAAGGAAAAACAGCTCTGCAGGTAAATCTGCCAAATACAAAGCTGACAAATTTCAGAGCGAAAAACCAAATTCAGTTTCTAAAAGAGAAATCGAAGAAATGAAAAAACTTTTTGGTCTAAACTAATTTTTATATCTTTGATAAGTCAATAAACTAAATAAATCGGGGTTATTATGAAAAATATTCTTCTTGTTCTTGCCTTGTTTCTATTGATACCAACTTGTTTTATGGCTGCTGAAATCGAAGCACATGTATCTGTAAATATGGAACAGCTCAATCAGGAACAACAAATCAATGTAAGCTCTATGCAGGGAGACGTAGAAAGCTATTTGAATTCTACTCAGTTTACAGATATAGAGTGGGAAGGTCCTGCAATCCCCGTCGATGTAGCTATCTTTCTCACCGGAGGTAACGGCTATAAATATTCAGCTAGAGTCTTTATCTCTGCAAAACGCTATCTCTACGGTTCAGAAGGTGCTACTGTAACCGTAAATTTTATAGATGACAAATGGAGCTTCGAATATGCTCGCAATGCAGTCTTTTCTTATGACCCAAATAGGTTCCATGAGTTTTCATCTTTGTTAGATTTTTATATGCTTTTGATTATTGGAATGGATGCCGATACTTACGAAGATGGTTCAGGTTATCCAATATACGAAAAAGCCAAAAATGTAGTTCGTTTAGGTAGCAATGCCAATGCTAACGGATTTGAAACATATTCACAACCAGGCGATTTCACAAGATATAATTTGGTAAACGAATTAACTGACCCTACTTACGACCCATTTAAAACTCTTGTTTTTGAATATTATGTAGATGGCTTAGACCAAATGTCAGTTAATAAAGATGAGGCAACTGCCGTTATTGCAGAAATTATATCAGACATGGCAGAGTTTAAGAAAAACAAGTTAGTTCGTTCAAGTATGTTTGTTTCTCTTTGGTTTGCAACTAAATATAGAGAGCTGGCTACTCTGTTTGAGGGCTATAAGGATACTCAGGTATTTCAGGATTTAATCTATTTGGATCCGACTAATAGTTCTGTCTATATAGAAGCTCAAGATGCAAAATAATACTTCCCCTCACAATCTTTAACAAAACGCCTTGCGATTGCAACAATCACGAGGCGTTTTTTAGTTAAGTTACAATTGCTCCACTATTTAACCCAGAATTTCTAATGCTCTCTGCTTTTGATTTGGAAACAAATCTGCAGGTACCGCAGGTTTTCCCAGTTTCTTCATAACCATATACCTTGCACAACCTGCATAATCTGTTTGGCAGTATTTTTTTTTGTACATATCTGCCATTGCAGGCATATTATTCATTTTGTCATTAAAAAAAGGACAGCCGCTCATACATTCACAGTTTCCCATTGAGTATCTCCTATATTTGACCTTCGCTAATGTAATAAACGAACAAGATTGAAAATTATGAAATCAATAACATTATATTGTTGTATAATTTTTCATTTTTAATGAGATTCTGTTTAGTTATTAGCCGGTTCTATGTTCTATATTTCGAGCAGATTGTCTGTTATTCCCATTTTTGATGCCGAATCTGCATATCCTTCAGTAGCACTATATATCCATGTGCAATATATTTTGATTAAAAAAATAATTTCGGGAAATCAATTTTTGTCAATTATCAAGGACTCTAAGATGATTTGCATAGTGAAGCATTCAACATACAGTTTGCTATTCAAATCAGCACATTAGAAAATATTTTTAGGCTAGGCTAAATATTTTAAAATAAGACTTATATAGTCTCCGTTTTAGTAAGAAAAATATACTTCAATTATAAATCATAGAGGAAAATATGATAAAAGGCATAATTTTCGCAATTTTTCTGGCTTTCTTGGGCTATTCAAATGCAGTTAGCTCAGATCACAAAATAGATGCACAGAAAAGTGAAATAAAATGGGTTGGCAAAAAGATACTTGGACAGCACGACGGAACTATCAACTTCAAGGATGGATATTTGAAATTTGATGGTGACAAACTTGTTGGAGGAGCCTTCACGGTTGACATGACTTCCATCAAAGTAAAAGATATCGAAGATGCTTCATACAACAAAAAACTTGTGGATCACTTAGAATCTGATGATTTCTTTTCAGTGAAATCACACAAAACTGCAGAGCTAAAAATTACTAAAGTAAACAAAACCAAATCTGAAAACGGTTGGGATTTTTATCAGGTTTTTGGCGATATGAAGATAAAAGGCATAAGCAATCAGGTAAAATTTATTGCAAAAGTAAAGAAATCTGATGCAGGTGTGCAGGCAGAAGCCAAAATTGAACTTGACAGAACTAAATGGAATGTACAATACGGTTCATCAAGCTTCTTTGACTCACTTGGTGACAAAGCAATATATGATGATTTTGAGTTGGAGATTTATATCAAAATCTAAAATGACTCATATAGATTTTATCTGATAAATTTATACATTGAAGCGAACTGTTTTTACTTAAAGGCAGTTCGCTTTTTTTTGAGTAGTAACTTTTTTAGAACGAATGTGTCAATCTAATTGAGCAATTTGATTCGATAAGTGTAATACTCTACAACTTAGAAACAATAAACCGAGGTCGATATGAGATATTTCTTACCATTGATTATGTTAGGCTTGTTCTGCTTAGATTTAAATGCAAAAGATACATATACTTTTAAATTGGCAAATGACTTTGATCCCGCTGTGGAGCAATTTATAAATAACTCCCATATTTTTGCTGCTCCTGATTTTGATTCGTTCAAAATTAAAGTTGAAAAATTGAGCTACAAAAAAGCTGACGGGATAAATTCAAATTATAATAATTTGACACATCTTTGGGCATCCAATCCCTTGCCTTCTATTAACTATCAAGGCAAAAAACGACATTTGGATTTAGTCCGTATTGACTTCCCTGTTTTTAAGCATTCCCCGCAAGCTGATTCTGTTTTGGTAGAATGTATATACTCGGTTGACTATGGTACTACAATCCCAAAAGTCATTACTAAAATTGATAAATTCCAAATAGCTGCATTCGCAGAAGTACAAAACACAGACAAGCTACCTGCTTTGTTTTCACTCAAAAAGTCAAATTCGAAAGACAGGTTGCTTGCAGATAAAAATTGGATTGACAACAACCTTGACTATCTCAAACTAACTACAAAAGAAGATGGAATAGCAGCAGTTCCAACCGACAGAATTTTAGAAATATACCCATCTTGGGAAGGTCTGCCTGTTTCTAATATCCAACTTTTGCATAATTCAGAGAAATACCCTGTATTCTTCTCTTCAAACTACTTGCAAAGTGACGGCATGATTTACTTCAAAGCTAAGCGTGCCTCCGGCGATACAACCCATTATGACAACTATGCCGGCGAAGAACCTTTCTTTCTTGTGCGAAATAACAACGATATGCCTCTAAGCATAAATAATTTGGGTCAATCTTCCAATCCGACTGCAACGATAAATAAAGTAAATATAAATCAGCATATAGAAAAAGAATCTGAATATAGCTTTGGTGATACAGTCTATTCCCACTACACTCTGCCTTTTGAAGGCTGGTACTGGGATATATTTGACAAGTTCGAAAAACCGGGATCGATTGCTACTAAAAGGTTTTATTATAATCATGTGATAACTCCTGCAGACGAACCTCTCTCTATAAGGCTAAAGTACAACACTCAGTTAAATTATGATGCTTCACGCTCCGATTTTGGAATTGCAATGCGTTTGAATGGTGAAGTTCACGATTCTGTATATATTAAAGCATTGGGAGAAGGCTTTTTCGAGAACAATCCTTCTGATCAGCTTTATCCCGGAGGTCTGACTTTTGATATTCGTTCCCATGGCTATAAGGATGATATAGGCAGAGTTGGGGTTGATTACATAGAAATAGCAGGAAATGTAATTCCGTTTGCTCACAATGGCTCAGCAGAATTTTCAATACCTAAGCAATCTTCTGATTTCAAGGTTGTTATTCCGGGTTTTTCCGGCTCTTCAATCGTTGCGTATGACACACTGAATAATGCAATCGCTTTCCTTGAAGCTACTCCCGGTACAAGTTTTAGAATAAATGCAAAAAATGAAGATGTTTCACACACATCAATTGTAATAAATGACAGCATTTACTCATCTGATTTGGCAGGCTTGCATATAGCTTCGCTCGATTCTAAAGGTCTATGGAAAACAGAATATTTCGCTGCTAATAACGACGCAGCTGCAAATGCACTTCAAGCCTTGTCAGGCAGAGGTTTTGCCATAACTATCAATCAATTCCCAATTTCAGACAAAATCAGAACAGCTTTAAATAACCTTGGAGCAAAAAATCTTCCAAACGGCAATATGGATGTTTATTGCCTTTATGGTGCAGCTAACCAAATTAAAGAAAAACTCGGGACTAATAATCTCGGTGTTGTTGAGTTTATTGACCATTCGGCAGGACTGTCCTATAAAGCAGAATTAAAATTGAAAGCCAACACTAATTACCACTTTGTTGTCGTAGATAATAAGCACATCGACAATACAAATCTATATATGGTTGAAAAACCTGATTTATTAGCTCAGGACAAAGAATATAAAGCAATAGTGCTGACGCATACAGAGCTTATTCCTTCTGCTATAGCATACAAAAACTACAGAGAAGCTCAAAATATAGATGTGAAAATTGTAGATGTAAACAACATTTATAATTTTTACAACTACGGAAAAAAATCTCCTTATGCTATAAAAGAATATCTGGCTGATATTTATAATACTTGGAATACGCCAATTCCTACTCATGTTGTCATCATAGGTGATGCCAGCTGGGACAACAGAAACGTCATGGGATTTGATAAAACTTTTGACTTTGTCCCTGCTTATGGGTGGCCTGTTACCGATTATTGGTATGTAACTCTTGACAGCCCGGCTGACCAACTGGGTGATTTTTCAATTGGCAGAATTCCTGTCAATAACAATCAGGAAATGATAGATTATATAGACAAAATTCGAGCTTATGAAACGGCTACAAAATCTCCTTGGATGAAACGATTTATGCACTTGAGTGGCGGCGGAGATGCAGCTGAAATAAAGAAAATATATGACAAGTCAAAGATTCATGGCATGCTTCTAAACCAGCAACCACTTAATGCAGACACTGTTCACATTGTCAAACCGGTGGGTGATGTTGTCAGCGAAGCAGTGGCAAGTAAGATAAAAAATGAAATCAATAACGGCGTCAATTTTATAACTTTCTTTGGTCATGGCTCTCCTGAAGTATTTGACATTGAGGGTTGGCAGGTCGAAAAACTAAATAATCAGGATAGATATTTTGGTTTACTCACTCTTGCCTGCAATGCCGGTGCTTTTGCAGAACCTTTTTTCAAAAAATGCAGAAACGAATCCTACGTAGTCGCTGCCAATAAAGGGGCTATTATGGCTGTGGGTGGCACCGGAGTGGAAAATATCGCACATGTGGACACTTGGGCACAATTTTACTGGGAAGGTGCAATTCGTAAAGATTTGAATATCAGAAATTACGGCGAGTTGGTTACTTATACAAAATCAGCGATTCCTCTCAGCCAAGGATATATCCCGGTTCGTTTTCAGACTAATTTTATTGGTGACCCATTAGTAGATATGAGAATCGAAAAAAATCCGGATCCATATTTAAGCAAAAACTTTACATCACTTACAAATGAACAAGGCTCAAAAGAATTTACTGATGAAAACGAGACAATTAAAATTAACGGAACTATATATAACGCAGGTACTTCGTACACTGATTCAGTAAAGTTACGTCTGAGCTATACCTTTGAAGGCACGGAAACAACTCAGGATATTCAGTACCTTTATTTATTCAATTCCACTGACTTTAGTTTTGTAATTCCTATCAAAGGAAAACCCGGTAAATTTAATATTAAAATAGAAATAGATCCTGAAGGCAAAATTCAAAATGACGATTTGAGCAACAATGTCCTGCTCTATGATGTAGATGTGTACAAACGAGGTTTACTTCCTTTAGAGCCTCTCTCCTATTGGAATATCAATGGACAAAATCCTACTTTCAGATTTATCAATCCTCTAACAGGTAGTTTTTCTTATCGTTTTATGATTACAGAAAACAAAGGTGATACTCTGTCGCCGCTATTTGTTTCGCAGGATTCGGAGATTGACCTTCGGGAAAACTTTATCCTTTGGAACTCAACTGCCTCTCTTTCATTGGGCAAAAACTACTGGATTGCTGCTAAGCCGATTGACGCTGATATTACAAAACCATACACAGATTGGCTTTGGATACCGGTGCATGTCGAATCAGTCGAACCAAATCTGGCTTCTTACAAAAAGTCTAACAATTATTTAGAAGCTCACAATTTCACAAATGTAGAAATAAAAGACTCAGACGGCATGCAACGCATTGCACTTAATGACGTTGCTTCGGAATTTTACCTCGTATCTATCAAAGGTTACAATCTCGATGGTGTAAATACCAGATGGGCAACTGTAACTGTTGATAACCAAACCTACGTTGATATTTGGAGTGCCCGTGGTTTTAATGTTGTTACTTATCCAAAGTATATTGGCGGAGGTTCGCCTCGATATAAAAGATTTGACTGTTACAGACCCGATCCGAGCACAGATGAAAATCTCGACAATGTATATGCTTTACACCATTTTCTTCGTGATTCTGTAAGTGCTGACGAATACCTCGCACTTGCAACTTGCGATAACTCATTAGCGTGGCAGGAACAAATTCAGCAAAAAACTCCATCCGATTTCGGTAGTCTCGACACTTTAAAAAATCTATTGAAAATGTATGGTGCTACTCGCATTGACTCTATCAATTCTCAGGTTTCTTATGCACTGTTTTCTTGGAAAGGAGCTAGCCCGGAAGAAGCAACTGAAGCAATCAATATGCTTAAAGATTCGGCTAAAGTGGAAGGGCAAATGACACTTTACAGAAACGAAGGTGTATTCTCTTCTGAAAAAATAGGTCCTGCTCAGAAGTGGAATTATATTCAAGTTGATGGAAATGATATCGAAAATTCTACACTTAGTGTTTCTATTTACGATACTTTAAGTGTTGAAACCGTTTTTGGCGAATTTGAAATTGGAAAACAAATTGATTTGTCTGCCATAGATGCAAGTCTTTATCCGTATTTATCTTATAAAGTAAATTTGAAAAGGAATTCGACCACCCAAACACCTTCGATATCTTCTGTTGCTATCAGGTACAACCCTTCTCCGGAAATGGCAATAAAGAAATCTACTTTTGAGCTTGCAGAAAAAGAAATAATGCGTGGGGAAACAAACAGAGCTTATGTTGAAGCTGAAAATATTTCAGGCAGATCTACTATGACAAAATCGGACGTTCAGATAGATATTTTCAAAAATCAATCTCTATCTGAAAGTACCATTTACGAAATAGCTCAAATGCCTGTGGACGCCGGCACAGAAATAGAAAAGATTTTTGATACTGCAGGCTTATCAGAATCCAATCATATTGAAATTGAAATTAACCCGTATAAAAGGCATTTTAGCGAGCTTTATTCCGGCAATAATTCTATTTCGGAAGAATTTGTGCTTACTGAAGATACTATCCGACCGACTGCTGTAATCCTTGCTGATGATAATATCATCCAAAACGGCAGCTATATCTCAAACAACCCTCTTTTCGAACTAAGAGTCTTTGACAATTCACCTTTGGAATTTTCTGAAGGATTAGAGCAGGCTATTAGGCTAAACGGCAAATACTACACAGAGGACAACGCTGCTTTTTACGATTTGCAACTAATTGAAAACTCCGAAGAAAATCTGAAAGCAGTATTACAGGTTAAAACTGACACAATCAAATACGAAGAGTCTCTTTTAATAGGTTATATAATGGATGCAACCGGAAATAGAGACACCATTGAATATTACCTCAATACAACTACAAAATCGCAGATTAACGAAGTTAAAGCTTCACCAAATCCGTTTACCGACAAAACAAATATAGAGTTTACACTACTTTCAGCAAGCTCAGAAGGTAATGTAGAAATAGCTGTTTTCAGTGCAGAGGGGTCTTTGGTGAAAAGACTTGTTTTGGAAAACCTCAAAGTAGGCAAAAACAGTATCGAATGGGATGGCAATGATGAAAACGGGATCAAAGTACCCGTAGGTGCCTATTATTTCAGTGTCATAAGGAATTCCGGCATATTCACAGAGGAATCTTACGGTAAGCTGATAATGATAAAATAGAATCTACCAACTCTATTACAAAGGATGTGATTTTTAATCGAATTAGACAAAAATCACATCCTTTAATTTTTATGTAAACATCATCTAGTTACTATTCTACTTTTCGCACGCCGTGGTCGCCAAGGTAGCTTTCTCTGTCAAGTTCCTTGCCGATGTAGGCGGTGCGCTGGTCGTCACAATTTTGTTCTTCAGAATCTATCTTTCTTAACATCACTAAAGCTGCTATTTATTCAAGATCCAACTTTATCATGTAATTTATTTTATATGGCACAACATCACCTTCCAACGTGATGACTATTTGAATGAAGTGATTGTGTCCGGATTTTTGATATAATGACTTGTCTTTTGGATTTATAACTATATCACAACTATCACAATTTATTCTTTTGTAGACTGTGTTGTATTTCCAATTCCCTATATATTCTTGCAGTTTTGATTTAAGAAATTGGTAATCTTTATGAGCCAGATCATTTTCTTGATCTTCTCTTTCAAAACAAATATTACACTTTGCAACGTTCCCTAATGTATCCACTTCAATATATACATAAGCCTCAACTCTTATTCCTAATACCGGTTCTGTCGAGTTTGGATAAAACGACACATTACGCACAAGTTCACTAGGCAAACTATCATTTATGATCAAATTATCAGGTACCTTTCTATCCCAAATATTTTCATCCGACACTGATTTAGTTATTTGTAAAAACAAAAACAGTACAAGAAAAAAAATAAAATATCTCATATCTATCACCAAATATAATATGTCTCAAAAAACTGAATTTTACTTTTTTTTCGATCTGTATCTATCACCCAAAAAACTGTATGTATTTGTTTCCCAGAGTAGGGTAAGTGAATCTTACTCAGATTTCCGTTATTTACAGCTTTTTTATATCTGTAAAGATCTTTATCCATTGTACTGTCCGGTAAATCCCAATAAATAGTTTTGAGCTCAGCTGCAAGTAATGTATTAGATATTAGAACTTGCAAAGTATCAAATATCTGATGATTTTTGGGAATGTTGTTCATAAACCCATATAATGGTTTGAACCTGTAAACTCTCTTATCTAGAGAGGTATCAACTAAAAGTGTAACTTTAATCCATATTTTATCTACTTCAAAGTCTTTTACAAATTCATCATCTATAAAAGATACTTTTGGGATATCTATCTTTTTAAACAATGAATCCAAGACTTGATCTTGCCTGTATATCTGTATTGTATCTTCAGCATGCAAAAAACTAACAAATAGAATTGAGATTACACCTATCAATATTATTACATATTTCATAAAAACCCTTTTATATCATACTAAGGATCAGCTATTTTAAAATCTATTTGAAAACCGATTGTAGGGGAAATTCAAATCCTAAATCTCCAACCTGAGCTTATAATAATTGAAATGAGTCGAATGCAGTGACCTTAGATCTATCCTAGTAAACCTGCCCAGCCCGTAGTCCTCTTTGCGAACGACGTTGTCTCCACCTATGTCAGGAGCAAGCTTTCCAAATGGAAGATAATCAAAATTTTCGGTTTGTTTAAATACTATCTCAGATAAAAAGTAACTTCTTATATAATACAAAATCCCTGATATGCAATATACCAGGGATTTACGTTAATTTTTAATCTGTCCTTATTTTAAGACATAATCTTAGTCAAATGCGTTGCTACCTTGCAATTACAAACGAAACTGCCTGCATAGAACCATCAACTTCTGCTTTAAGCATATAGGCTCCATTTGGCAAAGAACTTACATCAGCTGTAAATTTAGTCTCATTGTTGCCGGAAACATAAGTGCCTAAATTAAGAACTTGATTGCCCAACATATCATAAACACCAAAGCGAACATCAGCATTTTCTTTAGTGCTATAACTGATAGTAATTTCATCAATAGTAGGATTTGGAGATAAAGACACAGAATTTTCTGTCAATATCTGAGTATCTACCGCAACCGGGAAATCACCAAAAGCTAAATCATCAATGTAGTATCCGTCATAAGCAGTTGATTGATTTGTATTATCCAAGTAAAACTTCAAGAATACGACATCACCTTCCTGGAAGAACTGTTTTAAATCATAAGACACGTCGAACCAATCGGAACTTGCAACGTCATTTTTAAATTTATCACTGGTTTCTATGTTTGTCCAGCTCAAATGTTCCCAAGTACGACCGTTATCTTTGCTGGCTAAAACTTTCATATAATGGCGTTTGTTGATAAGCGAAATAAAGCTCCATTTTACAACTGCCGGATTTTGTGAAATCACTATAGGAGCAGTAATAAAGGAAGCGGTATTGTATGGGTCGTAATTACCGTCAGGTGAATCAGTAAAGGAATATTCGCCGGAAGCAGCTTTTAGATTAGTTGTTCCCCAGGAACCTTCTTTGTATAAAGGAATAATTTCACCATCAAAGTTTTCTGTGAAAGAAACCATCGGTGCACCCGCATAAGTAAATAAAGGCTGAGAAACAGCACTTTCACCAATAGATTCGCCACGAGTAATGACGGATTTGATAGAAAGATTATAAAATTCGCCCAATGTTACATTTTTGAGTACATAAGTAGTAAGCTCACCCGGAGTCAAGTTATCGCTAACGCTTGCAATTTTTACATCGTCGCTATAAATATCTAAAGAAAGAGTACCATTGATTTCTGTACCTTGGTATGTCTTAGCAGGATTTTTCCATTTTAGCTCTATACCTTCGGCTACTGGCTTAGCAGCCATAAATTCAGGATTAGCAGGAGTAACGGAACCACCAGCCTGAATAGTAACGCCAACTCCTTCGCTTGTAGCTTCTTCAGTAACGATTTTGATTTCGTAGCTGTAAGTTTCACCATCTACAACGGTTTTATCTATATACTCAGTTGTTCCCTGTGCTAATTCTGCTAATTTTGTTCCGTCTCTAAATACGTGAATTGTATAATTGTCAATAGGTAATTCGAACATATCTTTTGCAGGATTTTTCCAAGTAAGTTTTACGCTAATATCAGTTGATACTTGATTTTCAGCAGTCAAATCAGAAATTTTGTTAATACCGAGAGAAAGGTCTGCAGTAAACAAATCAACAGAATAAGCATTAGCATCAGCAGCTGTAGGCATCCAGAAACAAGGATGTATTTTGCCGTTATAGAATACCAATGAGGTATAATCGCCCCAATAATAATTGCCGGTACCTTGTGGCACAACATCATTATTGTCTTTTAAATACCAGGTGTCAGTTAGCTGCAGGTGGATAAAGTTTACACCATCTTGAGACACAGCAATAAAAGCATCTACACCCTGATTTTTTTCAGGATCATTTTGAGAGCTATAGTACAAAATTGCTACATTGCCGGTAATAGGATCAACAGAGATTGAAGGGAAAAATATATCATTACGAGCTTCATTTTCATCAATTCTATAAGATTTTACCCAATTTTCTCCACCATCAGTAGAATATGTCAAATAAAGCCCATTGTCACCTTGTTCTTTTTCTCTTCCTGATTGAACAACATACACCCAGCCTCTTCTTGGACTATTTGAACGATCAACATCAAGATAAGGAACAGAAGAAACTCTCATATTTGCTTTATCCTGCAAAACATAGCGTCCACTTTCAGAATTGAGTGATCCGGTATTAAATACTGTTTGGGCAATGCGAGGGTTACTCCAAGTTTTACCGCCATTTGTACTTTTTGATATTAGGGCTTCTGTTTTTCTAAAACTCTGATTATAAACAACGTGTTGCCAAACGCAATATACTTCACCATCAGGCCCAACGGCAGGTACAGGAGACTGAATTCCACCGGCTCCCCAAAGCATCTCATATCCTGAAAACATATCATAGTAGTCAGCCTTAGCTATAACAGCTTGATTTGGAGAAGACATTCTAGCCCAAGAAACGTAAATTCTGTCTTTATAAGGTGAATTTTCCTGATAGTCTATAGTCATAGAAAATCTGTCATTGAAAACACTGGCGTCATTTTGCCAAATAGGCATATCTTCCGCCCAGGTTTCTCCACCATCAGTAGATTTTGAAAGATAAAGACCGTTTTCGCCGTTTCCGTCAGGTCCGTCAGTCTGGGTAAATCCATAGAGATAATATGCTTCACCAAGTGAATTGAAAGAAATACCCGGATCGAATATTGTACCGGTACTTTTTATATCTATATACATACCATCAGCTTTTGGAGTAAGAGAGTGTTTCCAAGTCTTTCCACCATCTTTCGAATACCAAGCAGACATTCTGAAGCCTGATGATTTACTCATGTAACGCATATCGTTTGCAGTGGCTATTAGATTTTTTGGATTGTTAGGATCTATTGTTATCCATGTTTCTGATTGATGCCCTGAAGCACCCTGAGAAATATTTGTAAGTTCCACACCTGAACCACTTAGAATTTTATCAGGTCCCGGAGGCATTTTAAAAACTTCTGCAGGTATAGGCACCGGATAAAGAACCTGTCTGTTATCTATATATCGCTGAATGTCATCTTTTGTAAATTCTGCATCGAGATAGAACGGAATTCTATCATTAGCGTTGATTGGCTTAATCTTCTCAACAGTGAATTGTGCGTTGATTGTACCCGATAAAAGGAACATACCTAATGCAGCACCAAGTAAACCTTTGATTTTCATGATACTTTACCTATATATTTATTTGAAATATTTATTACTCTAAGTCTCAGGGAAAAATTTACTACTCTTTAACAAGAACAATAATTTAGCAAAAAAATAGCAATTATAAAAACATGCCTAACTAAATAAACCTCCACATTTGAAAAAGTTACATTAGCAAAGCATGTTTTCATTATATTTAACAGTAGTTTAATTCTATGTTACATCAGGGAGTATTTTGCCAAAAGTTTTACTAGTACGTCAAAATCTTTCGGATATTCTGCGTTAAGTTTTATCCTTTCTTCTGTTTTTGGGTGTGTAAATTCTACGGATAATGCGTGCATAGTTTGTCTTGTGATGATTGGTTGCTCTTCACTGCCTTTTTTCAGATTGAATTTACGTTTAATAAATGAAAGGTAGAACTCAGTAGCATCTCCATAATCTTTGTCAACCAGCAAAGGATGTCCAACTGCAGATACATGTACTCTAAGTTGGTGAGATCTACCTGTCCTAAGATCACATTCCAAAAGTGTCGCATTTCTGTATCTTTCCAAAACATTGACCAAAGTTACAGATTCTTTACCTCTTGCGGAAGGCATAGATAGTCCCTTTTTGCTTGGATTTGCCAAAATCGGAATATCAATTAGCATTTGATCTTGTGGAAAGACTCCTTTTACAACGGCATGGTAAACCTTAGAAAGAGTATGCTGTTCAAACTGTGTATTCAAATGTTTATGACTTTCAGCATCCTTCGCAAACAGCAGTACCCCGCTGGTGCCTTTATCCAATCTGTGGAGCGTAAATATTTCGCCATATTTTCTCTCTAAATATTTCTGGATACAAGGTGCGCTTCTGTCAAACCTATCCGGGATACTTAATAGTCCTGCCGGTTTGTTAACCGCAACTATATAGTCGTCCTCGAAAACTATTTCTATTTTATTGTCCATCTTGTTTAGTTCTTCCTGAGTGAGTGTCCTGTTTCAAATAATGCAATGTATTATTTCAAAATCTAAAAAACTCTTTTTGCCAAATTTAAAAGTATTCAAACCTTTCTTTAGCTCATTTACAATTCGATACTAATAAAACAAAAGAGGCTGTCTCTATTTTATTGTAGAAAACAGTCTCTTTTGTTGTATAACTATTAACAATTACATGCCAAGTTCGCCACTTGCTGACAAATAAGTATTATACATCAGCATAGCAATAGTCATTGGGCCTACTCCTCCCGGCACGGGAGTAATAGCTGATGCTTTTTTGCCGGCTGATTCAAAGTGAACGTCTCCGACTACTTTGTATCCTTTTTCCAATGAGGAATCTTCTACTCTGTTTATACCTACATCAATAATCACAGCACCGTCTTTGATGTCATTATCTTTTATCAATTCGGGTACTCCGACTGCAGCGATAAGGATATCTGCCTGTTTAGTATAGTAGGACAAATCGCTTGCAGCAGAATGGCAAATTGTAACAATACCATTGGCAAAATCTTTTTTCTGATACATTAGATTAGCTATTGGTTTTCCGACTATATTAGATCTGCCAACGACTACAACATGCTTGCCTTTAGCATCTACGTCGCTTCTTTTCAGCAACTCCACAATTCCGCCAGGTGTGCATGAAACAAACCCAGGCATTCCAATTACAAGACGTCCCATATTTTCAGGATGGAAACCATCGACGTCTTTTTTGGGTGAAATTGTATTTATAACTTTTTCTTCGTTAATATGTTTTGGAAGAGGAAGCTGAACGAGAATACCGTGAACATTGTCATCTTCATTCCATTGTTTTACCTGAGCGAGCACCTGCTCTTCAGTCGTTGAAGCATCACGAATTTCTACATAGGAGTTAAATCCTAGTGCTTCGCAGGCTTTTGCCTTACTTTTGACATAGATTGCAGATGCAGGATCATCACCAACCAATAATACTGCTAAGCCGGGTTTTATTCCCTTTTCTTCTAAAAGCTTTGCTGTTTTGATTCTTACTTCTTCTTTAATTTCAGCAGAGATTTTTTTACCATCGATTATTTTAGTCATGATGCACCATTTATATTTTGTACGATAATCCAAATTGGAGAATGTTAAATTTACCAATATTATAGTCCAAAAACAATCTAAGATTGCTAAGATCTTTTGCAATACCAAAAACTGCTTTAACATTGTTTTCTTTCAAAGTCATTTCAGCAACCTGCGGCTGAGTATCTCCGGGATAGCCAGCTGTAGGTACATGCAAACCCCGCTCAATCAGACCAAGTTCCCACTGCACTTCGATCGGTAAAGTATAAGTGTAAGTTGCATCAATGCTGATATTGTCGTAAGCTACACCTGCAAAAATATCAAACCAGTCTTTGATAGATTTAGAAGCGTGAATATTTGCACTAAAAATGTTAGCATCTGCATCCAATTGAGCTTTTGTTACACCAACTTCGTTTTTTAATCTTGTACCTTGGAAGACGATTTGTGCTGCAAGATCAAAAGGTTTATCTCTTTCATCTTCGTAAAAATATTGAGATATACTATGTTTCAGACCTACACCCCAAAACATAAAATCACCGATATATTGACCGAGATTAATCTCAGGTATAAAGCGTATCAATAACTCGGTACCCCACAAAGCACCAATTTCAAACTGAGGCACGCTAGCATATATCGAGTTCATGCCTGCTCCTTCGTACATATTAAATGTTTCAGGAAACTGACCAATAATATCTACTAACTGATTTTTTAAGTCTTCAGGTAACATCGTATAAAGATAGTGGCTTTCTACTAATTCCTTAAGGTTTTCGTGTGGCAATTTGATTTGTGTAGCTTTGTCTCCCAAAACAGTCGAAGCTTCTTCCGGAAGTTCTATATACCCCTTGTGATTGCCATATATGCCATCGTGCAAAATATTCTGAAAGAAGTAATGTATAAGCCCTGCAGTATCCTTGATGCTAAAATCTAACTTGCCGGTCTTCAAATCAATTGAGGCGGTTCCATAATTTGATAAATCATTTAAGTCAAATGGTTTTGTAGCAATTTTGGGATTAAACATTTTATCTGATTCATTGACAAATCCCGTCATACCATGCAAACTGATTTTGAAGTATGCATTGTCAACTCTTCTTGGAACATAAGCATCGTTAAAAAAGCCGGAGTTAGAGGTAGCATTAACAGTTTTTACCATAGGAGACAAGTAGGCTATGCTATTTTCGCTAAATAAATCCTTACTAAACATACGAGCAAGATCTATAGTATATTGCGATGCCTGCTGAGCCATAGCCGGCACTGCAATCATCAAGGCTATTAAGTACAATATTATTTTCATAATTACCTGAATATATTTTTCTTAAACAATACGTAAAACGGTAGAGCTAATATAACAAGAACTATCACAAAGAAAATACCAAAAACCATGCTAAGGGCAATCTTAAAAATCCATAAAACAAAATGAATGGCTACAAAAGCAACAAAAAGTGCAAAAACCAATGAAATGATATTTTTAAGTGTCTTGTTCATTTTATTTATTCTCCTACTAAATATCTGTCTAAATTTGACGGTATTAAAATATATCTTATTTTGTACAGAGTACAATGCTAAACCAAAGCAAGTTTAACATTATAAACCCCCAGAATTTCTACAAGGCCGTTCAAAACTTCTTCGTTTACCGGTATTTCCGTTTCAGTTGTAAAATAATGCTTTTTATAATCATTAGACTCATCAAAAACATAAAAATGCATCAAAGATTTTGCATTTTCTTTTCTAAACTTACTGTAAATACCCTTGATAGTCTCTTCAGTTACAGTTTTTCTGTCAATCCAGACAGAATATCCTTTTGCAAATCTATCAATCGACTCAATTACCGGAAAGGCGTCATCAGCTATAATCTTGATTTTATCTTCACTTACCTCAACTTTCCCTTCGATTACCACAACATTATCCTGCTGCAAAGCATGATGACATTTCTTATATGAATTAGACCAGAATATAACCTCAGCTTTTCCTCTCACATCTTCTACGTTTAAAAATGCCATAGTGTTGTTGTTTTTATCCAATTTAGTTCTCATTTCAGTAATCAGGGCTACTATTCTGACTTGAGATTTGTCAGAAATATCTGTCTGATCAAGCTTAAAAGTAGCTACTGAGTTCCAATAAGGAACATAATCCTCCATCGGATGACCACTTATGTAAAATTTGAGTACTTCAAGCTCTTTTTCGAGAATATATTTTTTATCCCATGGTTTTATCACAGGCAACTCAGGTTCCTTCAAATCAGCGGAAACTTCACCACCGAAAAGAGAATCCATATTTGATTTGCTGCTTTCCTGTTTTGCCTTAGCATATTCCAAAGCGTCATCTATTGCAGCTATTAGCTGTGCTCTATGGCCTGACTCCAAAGAGTCAAAAGCTCCTGCATAAATCAAAGATTCAATAGCCTTTCTATTTACAAGCCTTGTATCTACTCTACTTACAAAATCAAAGAAAGATTCAAACTTTTTCTCATTTCTTGCTTCTATAATGCTATCGACAGGCTTGATACCAACGTTACGGATCCCTGCCATGCCAAAGTATATTTCATTGCCCACAGCACGGAAATTTGCAAAAGATCTATTTACATCCGGTGGCAATACTTTTATTCCAAATTTTTTGGCTTCTTCGGTGAGTAGCACAATCTTTGCCTGATCGTTAAGCTCGGCTGTCATGTTGGCTGCAAGGAACTCAGCAGGGTAGTGTGTTTTTAACCATGCTGTCTGATAAGCAACGTACGAATAAGCCACCGAGTGAGATTTATTGAAACCATAAGAAGCAAAAGCAACAATTAAGTCAAATATCTGTAAAGCAAGTTTGTCACTGATTCCTTTTTTAGCAGCGCCGGCAACGAACTTAGGCTTTTCCTCTTCCATGATTTCTGCTTTTTTCTTACCCATTGCTCTTCGCAGCAAATCAGCCTGACCAAGAGAGAAATCAGCTATATCTTGCACTAACTGCATTACCTGCTCTTGATAAACTATAATGCCGTAAGTGTTCTTGAGTGATTTTTCCATAGTAGGATGCAGATACTCTATTGGTTTGCGTCCAAATTTTCTATCGATAAAATCGGGAATATTCGCCATCGGCCCCGGTCTGTAAAGTGCGTTCATCGCAGTGATTTCTTCCAGATTTTGCGGCTTAAGTTGCTTCAAATATTCCTGCATTCCGCCGGATTCGAACTGAAAAATAGAGAGAGTTTTCCCCTGCCCCAGCAAATCATAAGTTGCTTGGTCATGGAAATCAATTTTATCTATATCAATATCTACACCATGATTATCTTTGACCATATCAAGTGTGTTTTCAATGATTGACAGAGTACGCAAGCCTAAGAAGTCCATCTTGAGCAGTCCGGCATCTTCTATGTCTGCCATGGAATACTGTGAAGTGATTTCAACTGAAGATTCCTTTGCTTTAGCAGATTTATGCACAGGAACAAAATTTGCAACAGGTTCAGGTGCAATAACTACACCAGCGGCGTGAACGCCTGTCTGTCTAAATTTTCCTTCGAGCAGCTTAGAAAATTCTACCAGCTCTTTTAGCTTAGGATCATCTGTCTTTTTTAGCCATTCAAGATCAGGAAGTTCAATAGCTTTGGCAATAGGAGTAACTTTACCCTGAATAGCAGGTATTTGTTTAGTTATCTCTCTTAGCTTATTGAGCTCAACCCCTAAAACTCTTCCGACATCAGTAATTACGGCTTTACTCGAGAGCTTGCCAAAAGTAATAATCTGACAAACAGCATCCTCTCCATATCTGTCTTTTACATATTCTATCACTACATCTCTTTTATCATCGGCAAAATCAATATCGACGTCGGGCATATTTACACGTTCAGGATTGAGAAAACGCTCGAAAAGCAAGTTATATGGCAATGGATCAATATTGGTAATACCCAGAGCATAAGCGACAATAGAGCCGGCAGCTGAACCACGCCCGGGACCTACTCTTACACCACGCTGGCGAGCAGCTGCTATGAAATCCTGAGTGATAAGAAAGTACCCGGGGAATCCCATATCAATAATAACTTTG
Organism: Kapaibacterium sp. (SeqCode); assembly: GCA_963664875.1. Taxonomy (GTDB): domain Bacteria; phylum Bacteroidota; class Ignavibacteria; order Kapaibacteriales; family UBA2268; genus JBFHIJ01. The sequence continues at coordinate 1,077,495 of OY761611.1, forward strand.
AGCTCAAATTCCGTTCTTTCTTTTATTTCTTCGGTAATTTCACCATACTTTTCTTTGATACCCTTCCAAGTAAGCTCTTCGAGGTATTCGTTCAAATCTTTTGCTTGTGATTCTTTTGGAATCGGAAACTCAGGCATATATATTTTGCCGGTTTCAACTCCATAGTTACATTTATCTGCAATCTCAAGAGTGTTCTCTAAGGCATCAGGAAATTCTTTAAAAATGTCTTTCATCTCGTCCTGAGTTTTGAAATAAAACTCAGGTGTTTTGTATCGCAAATCATAGATATTTGCCTGACCTGAATTTGCCGCATTCGAATCACGAATAAGCAAAAGTACGTTATGAGCTACAGCGTGCTCTTTTTTCATGTAATGAATGTCGTTTGTAGCTATCATCTTGATGTCAAGTTCTCGTGCTATCTGAGGCACTTTATCAAGTATAATCTTGTCAGCAGGCTGAAAATGATTTTGTATTTCAAGATAAAAATCTTCACCAAAAACTTTTTTGTAAAAAGCTGCTTCTTCCATTGCAGCTTCAAAATCACCATTCACCAGATGATTGTTAACAATGCCACCAATACAAGCAGATGAAACGACTATACCTTCGCTGTACCTTTCCACAAGCTCACGGTCTATCCTTGGTTTATAGTAAAACCCTTCTGTATGCCCAAGTGTAGTGAGTTTAAGCAGGTTTTTGTAACCTACTTCATTTTTTGCAAGCATCACAAGATGATAGTAGTTTTTCCGTTTTCTGCCATCTTTGGTTTTTGTGCTTCTGTCAAAACGAGAACCGTTTGCAACATAGGCCTCCATTCCAATGATTGGCTTTACACCGACTTTTTTGGCAAGTTTTGTAAATTCAAGACATCCAAACATAACGCCATGATCAGTAAGTGCTATTGCTGGCTGATTATCATCTTTCGCTGCCGAAAGCAAATCCATAGGAGTAGCCATGGCATCTAAAAGTGAGTAATGAGTGTGATTGTGCAAGTGTACAAAATCAGACATATATATTTTTCCGGTGATTTTTATCTAACTATAATGAACAAATATACTTATATCTGTGTTTTATTCCATATCAAGTTTTACACAAAATACAGCATATAGTTTATTCGATTTGAATATGAGATAAAAAAATGTTCGGTTGGTATTCTGATTTCTGATAAGTAAAGTGGATTGTTCTTCTTATCCCTTTATTATCAGTCCGAAAATGATTATTTTGCAAAACAGTTTATAGTCAAACAAAATAGCTTTATGAGCAAGATAATACTTAAAAATATCAGCAAAATTTATCCCAACGGCATAACAGCGGTTAATAATGCTGATTTTGAAATAGATAAAGGTGAATTTCTGGTACTTGTCGGACCTTCCGGGTGTGGCAAATCTACAATGCTTCGCATGATTGCAGGATTGGAAGAAATAAGCAGCGGTGATTTATATTTTGATGATTTGCGGGTCAATGATATAGAGCCTAAAAACAGAGATATCGGCATGGTATTCCAAAACTATGCCCTTTACCCTCATAAGACTGTATTTGATAATATCGCATTCCCTCTTAAAGTAAGGAAAACACCAAAAATTGAGATAAAAAAACGAGTCTTAGAGGTTGCAAATTCTCTTGAACTCGAATCTCTTTTAGACCGTAAACCTAAAGAACTTTCCGGAGGTCAAAGGCAGAGAGTTGCTCTTGGCAGAGCGATAATCAGAGATCCGAAACTGTTTCTTTTCGATGAGCCTCTTTCTAATCTTGATGCTAAGCTCAGAGTACAGATGCGTGCAGAAATACAACAGTTGCACAGAAGACTGGGCACAACTGCAGTTTATGTAACTCATGATCAGGTGGAAGCTATGACTATGGGTAGCAGATTGGTAGTGATGAATAAAGGTGAAGTACAGCAAATAGCGGCTCCACAGGAACTGTATGACAAACCTGCAAATAAATTTGTTGCCGGATTTCTTGGAAGTCCACAAATGAATTTTTTTGAAGGTACTCTTGAATACAAAAACGGATTAAGATTCGAAGAAATAAACGGAATAGCTCTTGATTTGCCCGATAGCCTCAATCGTAAAACTAACTCGGCTTCAATGAAAATTACTTTGGGAATAAGACCTGAAGACATTTTGCTCGCACCAAAAGCAGACTCAATAGCAATTAGTTTAATTATAGAAAACGTAGAATATCTTGGGCATGAGCAACTAATTTATTTCACAAGTGCCGGCAAATTGAAATGCCTTCGCACAGAAAACAGAATTAAAGTCAACTCAGGCGAAGAAATTACTGCATATCTGGATATTGAAAAACTGCATTTCTTTGACGAATTTGAAAAAAGAATAGACTAATAACTTCGGTATATAAATGATTACAATAGCAAATCTCTCTATAGAATTTAGTGGTAAAAAACTTTTTGACAATATTTCCTTTAATGTTCAAAAAGGTGATAGAATTGGGCTTATCGGAAGAAACGGAGCCGGCAAATCTACACTTCTTAAAATATTTGCCGGGGTGCTTAATCCCGAAACAGGAAATATCAGTAAACCTAACGATTATTCGATAGGTTATTTGCCTCAGGAAGTTGAAACAAAATCAACACTCCCTATTTTCGAAGAAGCTGCTGCTGCACTGTCTGAAATAAAAGAAATTGAAAGAAGAATTGATTACACTACCAATGAAATTTCTAATAGAGAAGACTACGAATCTGACGAATATGCCAAATTATTAGAAAGTCTTGCGGAAGACAACGACAGATTAAAGATTTTGGGTGGTCATTCGATCGAAGCAGAAGTCGAACGCGTACTAACCGGTCTCGGTTTTACTCAGGAAGAACTCCAAAAACCAATGAATGAGTTCAGTGGAGGCTGGCAGATGCGCGTGGAACTTGCCAAATTACTTTTAGCCAAACCTGACTGCATATTACTCGACGAACCTACTAACCACCTGGATATAGAATCTATCGGATGGGTTGAAGTCTTTTTGAAATCATACCCGGGTGAAGTTATACTCGTTTCGCATGATAGGCAATTTCTTGACAACATCACAAACAGAACAGTCGAAATATCCCTCGGCAAGATGTATTCAAACACAATGCCTTACTCTAAATTTGTCGAATTTAGAGCTATACAAAGAGAACAGGATTTGAGTGCTTATGCAAATCAACAAAAACAGATTGCACAGCAGGAACGTTTCATAGAAAGATTTAAAGCTAAAGCTACTCTTGCTTCCAGAGCTCAATCCAAGATGAAATTGCTTGATAAAATTGAACGAATTGAGATAGAAGACGAAGATACTTCAAAAATTGTTCTTCGCTTCCCTGAACCGCCTCGTTCGAGCAGACTTGTCGCAGAGTGTAAAAATCTATCTAAAAGTTACGGTGATAATCTTGTACTTTCAAATATAAATTTCGATATCGAACGCGGACAGCGTGTCGCATTTGTCGGAAAAAACGGTGAAGGTAAATCTACTTTGTCAAAGATACTCGGCAAATTTGAGAGTTATGATGGCACAGTAAACTATGGAAATAACATAGAGCTTGGATATTTCGGTCAGCATCAGGCTCAGATGTTAGATGAAAATGCTGCTGTTTTTGATATTATTGACAGAGCAGCCACAGGCGAAATGAGGAAAAATATTCGAAACCTATTAGGTGCTTTCCTTTTTAGCGGTGATGATGTTTATAAAAAAGTTAAAGTTCTATCCGGCGGCGAAAAAGCAAGACTCTCTCTTGCAAGGCTATTGCTGCAACCTGTCAACTTTCTGATTATGGACGAACCAACCAATCACCTTGATATGAATTCGAAAGATGTGCTCAAAAATGCTCTTATGAATTATACTGGTACATTGATAGTCGTATCTCATGATAGAGATTTCTTGCGGGGCTTGACAGAGAGAACTATAGAATTCAAAAACCGTAAGCTCAAAACTTACGAAGGCGATATTGACTTATTCTTAGAAAAACAGCAATTAGCTTCTCTGCAGGAATTAGAAAAGAAAGACAAAGCACGCAAGGAAGAAAAAGATTCAGTGGGCAATGCTCAGGAGCAAAGAGAAAAACGAAAAGCTGCACAACGTGAGAAAAACAAAATTCAAAAGCTCTTGGATAATTGCGAAAGCAGAATCGCTCAACTGGAAGAAAAAATTGCAGAATTGGAAGCTCTTTTTGCAAATCCTGAATTTTTTAATGATATCGAAAATTCACAGATAAAGCAATCGGAACATTCAAAACTGCAAGAAGAATTAGAAATAAAAATGGAAGAATGGACAGAACTTCAGGAACAAATCGAAGCAATAGAGGAATAGTGGGGCTCTCTGTGTTGATTTGAATTGATTTTCTTTGATTCCACTGAATCAATTTTGGAGTTGTGTATTGAATGCATATTGCATAGAGTATGCCTCGTAAGTCAAGAAAATCAATTTATCCTTGCGGATTTCTCATTATCCTCAGTATGATAAGTAATGCAAAATGTAGAGACGCACACTTCGCAATACTTTACCTCGACTTTGCTCAGTATAAACTAAGCTCTGTACATCGCTTTCGGTTATCGTGTATTAAAGATGCTGATAAAATTGAAAAAAATACTTATAAAACAGCCTCTATCATGCCTTATATTCTGAATAGCACAACTGACTTTTTTTACTCCACAAAAATTACTATCCGTTTATACAATATCGTTAAATATAAAATAATTTTTGAGATTCCATCTTACTTATCATCTCAATTCTCGCAAATCACTGATGATAATAGACTTTAGCAAAACTTTGCTGCCAAATAAATATTTTCAAATTTCACGAAAAATAATTTTATATAATTCCTAATAATACATATATTACCATGTTCATTTACTAAACTTATTTCAATAACACATTTGCTAGTTACAAGGAAGGAAACACACATGTCTCAAAAGAAAACTTACAAAATCGCCTGGCTACCGGGTGATGGTATCGGGGTTGACGTATTAGACGCAGCCAAAGTAGTATTTGACAAACTTGGCTTCGAAGCTGAGTATATTCACGGTGACATTGGCTGGGAGTTTTGGAGAGCTGAAGGCGACGCTTTTCCTGAAAGAACAATTGAACTTTTGAAAAATGTTGATGCCGCTATGTTTGGTGCTATCACATCTAAACCTGTCAAAGCTGCTGAAGAAGAATTAGTACCGGAATTGCAGGGCAAAGGCTTAATTTATCGTTCGCCTATCGTTAGAATGCGACAGATGTTTGACTTATACAATTGCCAAAGACCTACAAAAGCTTACAAAGGCAACCCACTTAACTATAAAGATTTTATTGACATTGTAGTTTTCAGAGAAAACACTGAAGATCTTTACGCTGGAGTAGAATTCAACACTGTTCCTAAACAGCTTGCTGATACTCTAAGTGAATTGAATCCGAATTTCAAACGTTTTGCTGAATTAAACGGCGACGAATATGCAATCTCTACAAAAATCAATACAAGAGAAGGCAGTCGCAAAATCATCACTGAAGCTTTTGAATTTGCTCAAAAACATAACAGAAAAAAAGTTACTGTTGTTCATAAATCAAATGTTGTAAGAGCAACTGATGGCCTTTTCCTTGAAACGGCAAAAGAAGTTGCTAAAAACTACCCTTCTATTGAAATGGACGAAGGAAATATTGATGCAATGACTATGTGGTTGCTAAAAAATCCTGAAAGATATGATGTGCTTGTAGCTCCAAACCTCTATGGCGACGTAATCTCCGATTTATGTGCTCAGATGGTTGGCGGTCTTGGCTTTGCTTGCTCCGGCAATATCGGCAAAGAACTTGCAGTATTCGAGCCTACGCATGGTTCCGCTCCTAAATATGCAGGAAAATACGTTGCTAATCCTATTGCAACTTTCCTCTCCGGAAAAATGATGCTTGATTGGCTCGGCGAAACAGAAATGGCTGAAAGATTGGAAAAAGCAGTTGCTCAAGTCGTAGAAGAAGGTAAAGTTCGCACTTATGATATGGGTGGAAACGCTTCTACTATGGATATGGCTAATGCTGTAGCTGATAAGTTATAAAATATTCATATTTCGATTACTCTTTAAAAAAAGGAGCTGCATTTTTGATTTTGCAGCTCCTTTGCTATTTTTTGCTCGTTTATAGCTTAGTCTTTTCGCATTTCAGCCATTACAAGAAGATTCTTCATATCTTCTACTGTATTTACCGGCATCTGACAAGCATAGTTTTTGCAGACATACGCTGTTGTTTCGCCTTCTGCTATTTTCATATTTTTCAAATACGAAGCATATAAATCTATTGCTTCATTTTGTTTATAAATTACTACCGCATTTGGCATATAAACATTTCGTAAAGCATCTATAAACTCACTATTTTCGGGTTTGTCTTTAGATGTTATTACAATCTCTACTGCAGGATTGTAAATATAATCCAAAGCACACTCAAAATATGCATATATAGAAGGATACTGATCTACTTTTGAAGAGAAGAAATCAATTAGCTTTTGTGCTGTAACGTCATACTCTGTGTTTCCGGTGATTTTCGATAGCCTGACTAAATTCATCAATGCTACTGAATTGCCCGAAGGCACAGCTCCATCATATAATTCTTTCATCCTATTGATTAGTTGCTCGCCGAAATCTGCCGTATTGTAATATCCGCCCTGCTCTTTATCTTCAAAGTGATTTTCTAACATATCCATCATCTCAATTGCATCTTTGATGTATTGATGCTTGAATGTTGCTCCGTAAAGCTCTATTGCTGCCCAAGTAAAGAAGGCATAGTCATCAAGCATAGCATCAATTTTTGCTTCACCTTTAGCGTATCGGTGGAGCATTCCCTGCTGAGATTTCAACTTTTCGGATATAAACTTATATGCTTTCTCAGCGATTGAGATATACTCTGAATTTTTGAATACAAAGCCAGCTTTTGCAAAAGCCGAAATCATCAATCCGTTCCAATCCATAAGTATCTTATCGTCTTTACCGGGACGAACTTTTTTCTCTCTTGCTTCGAATAATATCTCTTTACATTCTGCGATGATATTACTTAATTCTGCTTCTTCAATATCATGTTTCTCAGCTACTTCTTTCAGGCTTGCAGTCAGATGCAGAATATTTCCTTTTTCAGGCATGTGCCCGGCTGCATTTTCGTAGTTACCTTCTTCTTTTATGTTGAAGTAATCAATAGCATATTTTGCATTTCCGCCAAGTAGCTGCTCTATTTCTTCATATTGCCAGATGTAAAACTTACCTTCAACTCCTTCGCTGTCAGCATCTTCCGCACTGTAAAATCCACCTTCAGGTGAAGTCATATCTCTTTTTACGTAGTTCAAAGTCTCTTCTACTATTCGCTTATAGTTATCATCTTTTGTAACTAAATATGCTTCTAAGTAAGCATGAGTCAGCATCGCCTGATCGTATAGCATTTTTTCAAAGTGAGGCACTAACCACTCTCTATCTGTAGAGTACCTCGCAAAGCCGCCTCCGAGGTGGTCGTAAATGCCACCTTTTGCCATTCTGTCCAAACTCTCTGTAGTGATTTTTAAGGCAGTTTCTTTCTCAGTGCTTCTGTTATACCTCAAACTGTACAAAAGATTGTGAGGAACGGGGAATTTAGGTTTAATTCCAAATCCTGCGTGCTTAGGATCAAATAAATTATCAATACCGTCAAAAGCACGATCGAGAATCTTTTTATTCATTGGAACAATGCTTTCACGTTCTTCCATTTTCTGCATTTTTTGAATCAAATCATCAGCATTAGCTTCAATATTTTTTTGCTGTTCCATCCATGCTAGTGCTACTTTAGGCAAAAGTTCCATCATACCGATTCGGTTCATCACAGACTCTTTTGGGAAATAAGTACCGGCAAAAAACGGTTTCTGCTCGGGAGTCATGATTATTGTCATTGGCCAGCCGCCTGTGCCGGTCATCATCTGACACACCTGCATATACACAGAATCAATATCAGGGCGCTCTTCCCTATCGACTTTAATATTGATAAAAGCCTCATTCATCATTTCCGCAATTTCAGCATCCTCGAACGACTCGTGCTCCATCACGTGGCACCAGTGGCATGTCGAGTAACCAATGGAAAGAAAAATAGGTTTGTTTTGCTCCTTCGCAGCAGCAAATGCCTCTTCGCCCCAAGGGAACCAGTCCACAGGATTGTAAGCATGCTGCAAAAGGTAAGGACTTTTCTCATGTATCAATCTATTTGATTTTGCTTTTTCGCTCATTATAGTCTTCCGCTGTTTTATTTTCAAAATCTTTCAAAATCTTTCAAAAATAAGAAAAAATATCTGTTTGTATTGCAGAGACTAAAGAAAGGGTGGTTTTATTGGAGAGGAAGAGAAGAATTGGATTATGGTAGCAGATTTGTCGCAGTACCTTAAAAAGATACCCCTTCAGCTCAGATCATTGCTCAAGAGGTAAATTATATATACATTCATGATAATAGAAATGTAAAAACTATTCCTGTGTTTTGATAAATTTCACTACGCCTTCAGATGTTTGCAGAAAATAAACACCTGCCCTTAAGCTACTTATATCTATCATATTATCAGTTCCAATTTCAAGCCTACCTATTTTAATTTGTGCTCCTCTTAAGTCAAAAATGCTGTAGTCGCCTGCTTTTTTGATGTCAGATACTATAATGTTATTATCATGAATTTGAAGATTGTTACTCTGTTTATCAATCACAGAATAAGGTGGTTGAACTGCTCTATCGTGAATATTTAATCCTAAAGTCGTGAGTAGCTCTTCAATATGTTTGAAAGAAACAAACTTATTGAAACTAATAGCCAAATAATATGGCTCGAATGCATCCTCTTCTATTTTATGATAAGCATAAGCGTATATTTCATAGCTCCCAATCTGGTCTAATTTATTCTTTAGTTCAGCAAATAGATTGCTATAATCATCCTTTATATCATCAGCTGATATTTTTATTACATCTATTTGTTCAGTTGCAGGTTTGACAATATTAAGTGGTTCAAATTGGCTCCCCATATTAATTGCAACAAATTGATTACTGTATATTGCATTGCTATCAATCAGTTCTTCAAAAAAAACATCTACCAACCCAAGACTATTGACATGATCGAGCGGTTTAGGCCATTCCTGTAAGTATTCCCTTTGTAACAGGTCGGTTTTATTGCAAGTATCAATTCCGACCTCACGTTGAAAATCGTTCATAAAATTAATGGTATATTTATGATATACCTCAAAAAAACATTCCGGCAACTCTTCATAAGCTAAAGAATCTTGTGCAAGAACCGGGGCTGCACTAAACAGTAATATAGCTATAAATAGATGTTTCATTTTAGGTCTCCCATTTTTGTACTATTGTTTTTTTTTCATATTTATAAAAGTCAAAATATATAATTTAAAGCAAACAAACAAATAATATTATTTGTATATTTCAAATAAGAGAACATATTTACACCTTATCCCCATTTGCTATAAAAAAAGCCCTTCAATACTCTATCTATACTGAAGGGCTTTGACAAAATTTTAACAATACTGAATATTACCAGGCATATCCGATTTTTAAATTCAAAAACAGAGGATTACCGTTGTCTCTACCATCTACTGTAAGTGCGTCTAACATCAAGTTAATTGACGGTTCTAAAGAGAAGCCATCCCATACCCATTTGTATGCCGCCTCACCACCTATAGATAGATCCGATCCACTGTGATTTTCATAAAACACATTTTTATTCCCTACTATCTTATATTGCGGATAGTCGCTCTTCCAAAATGACATAACAGCGACAGGGCCAAAAGAAAAGCCTTCCAAGTTGCGTTTTTTATCTTTAAATGGAGAAATATACCACCTGTAGGATCCCCCTATACCGTAGCCTGTCCAGTACTCAACATATTTAGTGTTGTACGATTGCAAAAATACGGTAAAGGAATTCAGATTGTCGATTTTGTGTTCGTAGGTGATGTTAAAAACACCATACAATAAAGCAAACGGATTTGCAGAAATATTGTTATTATACTGTGCCTTAGCCGGTGTTGATAAAAAGGCTATGCTCATTATCAACACAAGAATTAGTTTTTTCATCTCTTTTCCTATTTAGTAGTTTGTTGTTCTTCGCTGCTTTGTGTAGGTATCTGTTGACGAAGCATATCCATATTTCCTTTAAGGAGCTTCTGCTGTGTAGAAAGAGGGAAAGCACTAATTAGTTTGTTTCTTATGACTGACGGAGTTTCTCCAAGCTGAACGGAATGCACACCTTCGAGCATAACCTGCATGATATACATCTCATCTTCATGTATTTTGCGTAGCTTATCTCCAACAGGTAGCCATACTATGTTAGCCATCAAAATACCCCACATTGTTGCTATAAATGCGGAAGATATGTGACGGACAAGTTCTGTAACATCTTCGCCGGCTGCAGCAAGAGTTGCTATAAGTCCCATCACAGTACCGATAATACCCATGGTCGGGCTATACCCACCAAGCTTCACTAAAAGACCAATGTTTTGCTCATGTCTGTCAGTGATGTACTGCATCTCGTTTTCTACGATAGTCTGGAGAGTATCAGGGTCTGTGCCGTCTATGCTGATTTCGAATAGTTTTTTTAGATAGGGGTGCTTGACCTGATCTAATCGGTCTTCAAGCGATAAAATACCTTCTCTTCTGGCAATACCTGCAAAAAGTACAATTTGATTTATGATAGCTTCCAAATCATACCTTGGCGGCACAAAAGCTATTCTAAATAAAGTGGGCAATCTAAACATCTGCTCGAATGAAGTGGAAGCAGTTCCTGCTGCCAAAGTGCCCCCAAAAACAATAAGCATAGCAGGCAACATAAAAAGCGAATCAAATGTTCCGCCTTCCCACAAGTAGCCTCCAAATATCGCAAGGAATCCTGCGACGATACCTATTATAGTGCTAATTTTCATAAGGGCAATTTATTGGTATTATCTGAGAAAATCAAATAAAGTATTTTGAGAAATTTTTGCTCCTATTTGTAAGGCGTATTGTAGAGCAATTTCGTTTTTTTTCAGATTGATTGTTGCTTCTGCTATGTCTGTGTCATTTGATTCAGACTTAAAGGCGTTCAATCTTGTATTTTCTTCTTTCAAAAGGAGCACTCCCTGCTCTATTCTATTGATTTTAGAACCATTCCTACCACCTAAATCAATAATTTTCTCATTATACTCAGCAACCTCTCTTTGATACTGATTCAGCATTCCTATATCGCTTTTATTGAAAGTATCGTCTTTTTCTCGAAGCTGCCCTTGGTCATTATATGCAAATAGGTTATACAGATTGATAATAGAGTCAAACATTTCTGTACCGCTTGATCCAAATAATTTATCAGGAGTTGTATTGACTTGTTCCTGAGTTTGTACATCTTTGTTTATCATTCTCTCTTTGAAATTGCCTTTGAAGACAACAGACAAACCGGATGGGTTGTCCTCTGTGGGTTCGCCTTCCACTATTTCAAAAGGCATATTATTTTCTGCAGGAGGAGTTCTGTCTAAAGATTCAGGAGTTGTTTTATTACCTGAAAAAAGATAATTGCCGTTAAATTCAGCATTTGCCTCTTTTACTATGTCATCTAACAATCCGCGAATATAAATCCCAAGTGTTTGCAAGTTACCAAGGTTTCCCGTCTTAGAACCATCTACAGCTAAATCTCGAATACTATTTAAATGATCAGATATGGCGGTAATAGATTCATCTACGGCGTATAGCTCTCCTATAGCTTTCTCGTTTACGCGGATATACTGATCATTTTCAGACATCCTGTTTGTCAGTTTTTTTATGTCAATCATAGCTTCCGGGTCATCAGCCATAGTAATTAGCCTCTGGCCTGTAGAAACCTGAATTTCTGCACGGTACTTTTCTTCCTGCACTCTGCTGACATTATTGCCGAAACCGATATATGAAGAATTTGAAGTAACTCTCATTGTGCCTTTCCCCCTCTTTTACTATCTGCCAAGATTAACTATAGTAGTCAAAATCTCATCAGTAACATTTACGATTCTTGATGATGCTTCAAATGCTTTTTGGAATTTCACTAATGAAATTGCTTCTTCATCTAAATTCACACCAACAATAGACTCTCTCTGAGTATCAAGTTGCTGACCTATTAGCTGAGTAGTTTTCCTACCGCTAATTGCTTCTTTGCCCATATTCCCGATTTTATTCAATATCGTAGCATAATACTCTGTAGGAGTACTGTCTTCAATGAAATTTTCATAAGAGCTGAGCCGTGCAATCTTCAGCGCTATGCTGTTATTGCCATCTTCGCCTGCTACATCAGAAAGTGGAATATCATCCGGTTTATTCCAAACATCATCGGAGACTCTGATATTTATTGCCTTGGCAGCTCCTACCACAGGCTCAAAGAAATTTCTTCCCGGAGGAGTAGTGCCGGTATCGTTCAGACCATAGCCTGTATTCATCAGTGCATTTACCTGCTGAACTATTCCGTTTGCAAACTCATCTAACTTTTTAGCAACAGAGTAGCCTGAACTTGTATCATTATCGTCTAAAGTTTCGTTATACAGCGTTACTTTGGTAGCTAATTCGCCATTTTGGAGAGTCAAAGTTTCAACATTTTTACCGTTCAAATCTTCTTTTGTAATGTTGATAGTCCTCTCGCCTGTGGCTGAATTTAATGACTCATTTGCTTTTACTTCGCTATACATCGTATCGGTAATAATATTAATACCATTGATAAATACATTAACGGAGCCATTGTCATTAGTGCCAAGTGTAATATTAGCAAATTTAGATAACTCTTCTAATTTGACCTCACGCTCATCTACATAAGTCTGTGCTTCTATGCTCGTCTCAGCTTTAGTCAAACCAATCGAACGATTGAGCTCCGCAATATCTTTGAGAAGGTGATTGATATTGGAAACATCTGATTCTATGTTTGCACGAATGTCATCTCTCATATCTACAACCTGCTTAGCAGTCAAATTGAACCTATCTGTCAGCTGCTTTGCAGTATCAAGCAGGTGATCTCTCAGAGCGGTATCGTGTGGGTTAGTAGATATTTCGTCAAAAGTATTGAAAAAGGAGGTAGTAAGCTCGCTAAGTCCATTATCTGATGGCTCAGCGAGAATAGATTCTAATCTTGTAAGCAATGATTCCTGCAGAGCATAGCCCGCATTATTTGAGATGTTGTTTCGGATTTCTTTATCCTGCATTTCGCTACGAAACGAACGGAGCTTGTCAGTCAAAACACCGGTACCTAAAAACTGACCGGAAATATTGACCGGAGTAGTTTCGGACATGACTGCCTGTCTTCGGGAATAACCAACAGTATTTATGTTGGCAATGTTATTGGAAGTAACATCCAATCCGAATTTTTGGGCAAGCAGAGCCCTTTTGCCTATCTCAAGTGAAGAAAAGCTACTCATAGAAATCCTTTCGTATTAGTGCCGTCCGTGGCAGAAATATACTTAGTTGATACCTGTGAACTGATGCTGTTTAATGACTTCAGAAATTTCATCGGCCATCGAAAGCAAGTTGTTAGTATCAGAGTATTTCAATTTGTTAATAAGAGCCAAATAGTCTTTGCACTCATCTAAAAAGCCTGTTGCTTTTATAAGAGAACGAATCCTTTCGATTCTCTTGCTTTGTTTCATTCCTTCTTCTAAACTTCTTGGAACTGAGTTAGCACATTCGTTTAGTCTAACTTTAACTCCGTAAATTTCCGAAGACGGTATGCTTTCTGTAAGCTCGTTTACTGACTGCACGAACAGTTCTGTAATCTGCCATACATTAGTGCTTGTTATGCTTTTAGGTGAACTCATTTGTACCTCCTTGTACCTTGCTTTAGTCCGTTATACCGTTACATTGCAAACGTGTTTTTTTTCTTCCCTGAATACTTCTAAAAATTCAGCGAAAGTGCGACGAGCGCGATTGGATAAAATCCTGTTATCCATATTTATCTTTTTCAATTTTTCAGTCAAAATCATCATATAGTCTTTCAATGCAGAAATTTCTACAAGCTCCTCGCCGTGAAAGTGTTTCTCCAAATCAGACATTTTGATTTGCATTGCAGATGTTCTCGAAACTTTCAACCAATTCATCATCATTTTGATTCTTTGGTTCTCTGCATTTCTTAACGATTTAAGAGCTTCTTCCTGCATTTCTGCAGTTTTTAGTACGGTTTCAATATCAATCTGTACTAATGCTTTCTGCTGTTGCTCTGCATAGCTTATTAGCTGCTCGAGTAATTGCTGTTCAAATTTCAAATATGTAAAAAGTTGGGTCAGCATATTTACTCCTTTAATCTAAGTTCTCGTCATATTTGCCAAGATAATTAAGTACTTTTTTTACATAATTCTGAGTTTCGTTGAAAGGAGGCACTCCCCCATATTTTTCGACATTGCCCGGGCCTGCATTATAAGCTGCCAAAGCAGTAGTCGTGTCGTTTCCGAATCTATCAAGTAAATATCTAAGATACTTAGTGCCACCCATAATATTCTGCACAGGGTCAAACGAATCGCGTACGCCCATGTCGCTTGCAGTTCCATCCATAAGTTGCATCAAACCTTTTGCTCCCACCGGAGAAACAGCGTTATATTTGCCGGCAGACTCAGTTCTGATTACGCTTTTGATCAGATTTTCTGAGATACCGTATTTGTCAGCAGCTTGTTTTATAATCGGCATAAATTGCTCGATTCTATCGTTTAATTTATTAGCATTAACAGCTTTAAATGCATTATTTACCTGTTCGGTATTTTTGCTTTCTTCAAATACTGGTAATGAGCTTTGTCTGATTAAATCAGAATATCCTTCTACAGAGTTTGTGATATTGCTTATCTCATGCCCACCGGTCATTTGCTTGAAAACCATTTCTGCTATTCCAATCCCCTTGCCGGTTTTCGCAATATCATCAGACAAAAGCATATCTGCATATCCGCCTAATGTATCAGCTCCGAAAGTTTCTTCCTCTTTGTTTTCTTCCAACATCGAACTTTTCATCTGTTTGATAAGCATATTGACAAACATTGACTCAAAGCCGCGAGCAGCTTTTTCGTATTGTGTCCTTTCTTCCTTAGACAAATCCCTTTTAGCAGAAAGTGCCTGCACTCCGCTAAGTTGGTCTAACTTCGATTTGAATAAAGATTCGTTGTTAGAAATATTATTTAATTCAGAAACATTCATATCACTACTGAATAATTAGTTCGCCTTGTAATGAACCGGCTTCTTTAAGTGCCTGGAATATGGCTATTAAATCTCTTGGTCTTACTTCAAGTAGATTGAGAGCATTCGACATATCCTGAACATTAGCACCTACACCGTTGATAGCTATTGCTTTTTTGACTTCCTCATTTGCAGAAATTTCTGCAGTTTCGGCTGGCTGTGGTGGTCTTATCGTGAATGGAGCCGGTTGTGGCACCAGTACTTGCTTTTCTATCGTGATTTCTAAACCACCATGAGCAATAGTCGCAGGTAAAAGCTCTACATTACCTCCGACAACTACTGTGCCAGTCCTTTCGTTGATAACGACCTTTGCGATTGGATCTGATTGAATATTATCTATAGTTTCTATTGCAGCTATAGTTTGCATTGATTCCGTAACATCTTGTCCTGCAGGGAGTTGCACCTGCACAGTGCCGGGGTCTAATACCTTCGCAGCATCGGCATCGAGCCCATCCAAACCTGCACTATTTATGGCATTTGCAATGATTGTAGCAGTCGTAAAATCAGGTTCTTTGAGGCTAATATTGACCTGCTGGTTAGAAATAACCTCACTATTCATTTGCATTTCCAGTATAAGACCATTGGGAACTCTGCCTGTAGTAGTTGAGTTTTTACTAACCATAGAACCAAGAGCTCTATAGTCAAACCCACCTATGGAAACCGGACCTTGAGCCATTCCGACTATGTTCCCGTCACTCATCGATATAGGAGTCATTAGCAATACGCCGCCCTGCAAAGAAGTAGCATCTCCTATTGAGGAAACTACTACGTCTATTTTGGAGCCTCGGTTAGAAAATGCAGGTATATTGGCAGTTACCATTACTGCTGCAACGTTTCTGACTCTGGGATTGCTTGTAGGTATTGTAAGACCGAATCTTTTTAGCATATTTGATACTGATTGCACTGTGTAGGAAGTCTGTTGATTATCACCTGTCTGATTGAGACCGGTAACCAATCCGTAGCCTATCACCTGCACCGTCGAATTCCCTTCTATAGAAGCAATATCTTTGATTCTTGCACCACTAAGCTCTACGGGTGCAAACAGGAGCACCCATAGAGTTGTGAGTATGAGGGTAATATGTATGAGTATTTTAATCAAAACAGCATTCTCAAAAACTTAGTTATCAAACCCGGTTCCTGAATCTCTGAAATTTCCCCCTGCCCCTCTATTCGGAGTGTGAGGTCTAAAATATTATATGACATTACAGAATTATCAGGTGCAATATCCACCTTCCTGACAATCCCCTCGATAAATATCTTTTGCTCTTCGTTGTTTATCTTTGTGGTACGTGTACCTTGAATCTTCAGATCTCCGTTTTCAAGTACTTCAATTACTCTTGCACTTAGCTTTGATCTGATTTTTTCACTTCTTCCGGTGTTGCCTGAGGCTGAATGTTTATTTCCTGTACCGATACCGGCACCGACACTACCACCTGAGCTGCCTACATTACCTGAAACGCCAAGGCTCAAATCTGTAGATCTTCCTGTCGTGGTCTCAGCAGAATGATCCGCTTCTGTGTCTTCCATGATATAAACCATCACGGCGTCGCCGGTCTGAAATGCTTTCACATCAGAAAACAAAGATCGCTGACTGCTTTGTATAAATTGGGCATTCGCGGAAAAATTTCCGCAAATGCCTATTAAAAGTGCAGCGATAAATATGTTTCGGATAAAAATCATTTCGTCCCTGAAATTTCTGATACATCCTTGTAATAATCCGGTGGAGCAATTACTACACTGCCATCCTTGGCAACTATTCCTTGTAGTACCTTGCTCTCACCTGTTCTTTTTATCCGAATGTTATCTCCTGCGCAAGCATCCTGCAGAGAAACTGCGTTTGCTCTGATTTTGACTGCACCGGAAATAACAAGCAGCTCCACCATATCGCCGCGTTTGACTAAGAGTGGTCCTTTGGTGTCGCTGTAAGCGATTGGTTCTCCACGTCTAATATTTTTAGCCATAGTTCTGCCAATCAACTCTTGTGTGTCGTAATTCTGTTTTTTTAATGTTGAGATTTCAACTCTTTCTAAAGTGATATCATCTGAAGTAATCTCATCGCCTTGTTTCAAATGCTTGGAAGCAACAGGGAGCAAAGCAAATTCTTTTACTTCAAGTTTGACCTGAATTGTTTTTTCTATAGTATCACCTGATTTGAAAACTATTGTTACCATAGCAATACCTTTCAAATCACCTGACCCTTTTATTTCTGCATGTATATTGTCTTTTTGAAAGACAAGATCCGGAGTCAAGCCAAACATTTTAATTTCGAAATCACCGCTAAGTTTTGATTCTACATAGCTTTTGGCGGCAGCTTCCAATCTCTCTCCCTTAAATGAAGAAGCTGCCTCGCCGGCATATACAAATAAGCATATTAAAAAGCTATATAGTAGTATCTGTTTCATTAGCGTTTCAAATTTACTGCAGTGTTTAAAATATTATCTGCTGTCTGCACTGATTTCGAATTCAATTCGTATGCTCTTTGCGCAGTTATCATATTTACCATTTCTTCTACGATATCTACGTTCGATGTCTCTAAGTGTGATTGCAATATCTGACCTGTATTGTTTTCTCCCGGCACTTCAAACACAGCATCGCCCGAAGCAGGTGTTTCAAGATAAAGATTATTGCCTTCTGCTCTCAATCCGGCAGGATTAACAAATCTTGCAAGTGTAAGCTGACCGAGTGAATTGAACTGTGTAGAATTTTCTGGTAGGTAGCTGACTACGCCATCGGGCGAGACACTTACCTCTATTGCATCAGACGGAATATTGAAACCCGGGTCTAAAGCATAGCCCTGATTATTTACAAGTACTCCGTTTTTATTTAGCTTAAACGATCCATCGCGTGTATAGGCAAGGCTGTTATCCGGTTTTTGTACAACAAAGAACCCATTTCCATTGATTGCTAAATCCAGCTGATTGTTTGTCGATTCGATCACACCTTGACCGAAGTGCTTTGTTGTAGCTGTGAGTTCTGTACCCGAACCAATTTGCACTTCATTTAGTGGCTCCACTCCGCTTCTGGCTACATTGCCGGCTGGGCGAAGTGTTTCATAGAGCAAATCTTGAAATTCGGGTCTTACTTTTTTGAAACCGGTCGTATTTACGTTCGCAAGGTTATTAGAGATAATCTCTACATAGCGTTGCTGGGCAGATAAACCGGTTGATGCTGTGCGTAGCGTCTTATCCATAAGTTACCTCCATGTAACATCAGAATATTAATCCATTAATAATATCTGCCCAAGCGAATACTATTAGTAAGGGTATCGTCATTCGTTTTGATTACTTTGCTTCCTGCTTCGTACATTCTTTGCAGTTCTATCATCTCAATCATTTCGTTGACCACATTCACGTTTGAACCTTCTAACCAGCCCTGCCTCAAAGTAATCTGACTTTCGTCTATTTCTTCGAGCTCAGTCCAGTTAGTAGCAATAAACTCAGAATTTGATATACGCTGCAAAGATTCTTCATTTTGAACTTTGACTAAAGGGATGGAACCTACTTCTTTGCCGTTGGCATAGACCTGACCTTTTTCATTTATTTTTATTTCAAGAGAGCGAACATCCATGTTTGCTGTACCTTCTTCCATGAACTCTTGAAATACATTTATGGGGCCTTCCTTGCCCAGTAAAGTTTTGCCATCCATGGCAGTAATAGTTCCGTCTTCAGTAAGTTTGAACCTTCCGGCTCTTGTCAGAAATTTTTTGCCTTCTGCGTCCTGCAAGGCAAAAAATCCCTTATTTTCTATAGCCACATCCAATGGGTTTTCTGTCTGAGTAAAGCTTCCTGCTGAATAATCGACATAAGAACCAATCGGAGGGTCATTTTGCTCCAAATCGCCCGGCGTGTTATAGAAATTAGCTCTGGCATCTATAAGATTTCGCTCAAAAGCCTGCGAACGCTTATAGCCTGAAGTATTTGCATTAGCTAAGTTGTTAGCTGTTACCTCAAGTTTGGTCTGCTGATTTTGCATCCCAAGTGCTGCTGTGAATAATTCCTTTAACATTTTGTGCTTCCTGCATCAATTTCCTGATTATGAAAAAGCCCGGCTACTGGTTACGAACATTTTTCCGACAATATCAGCTATCGGCTCGAGCAACTTTTGCGGCACATTTCCTTTTGCCTCAAGTTTAGCCAACAGCTTCATAATTTGCTCATCACGCTCAATATCCAAATTCCTTTTGCGATTAAGCGAAATGATACTCTGAGTCAGAGAGCCTTTGCGTCCTGCAATGCTTACTTCTATCTGCGCGTCCTTTGCTTCAAATAGTAAGCTTATAGCATCTCTAAAATTCTTTTTTTCCATTTCAAATAACTTAGATTATTGTCCATCCTGAATTATCTTCTCACATACATGTATAAAATTGATACCAATTTCGATATGATTGCCGCTATTGAAATCAAATCCCCGGTGTAATCTATTGATATATTTAGAATTGTAGAATCTCAAAGATTTTTTTCCCCCTTTTCGTAGGCTCAAAAAAAGCGAATTGAAACAGTAGATTTTTAGCCAATGTATAATATTAGCATACAGTGTGGTTGTTTTTGTGCAGAGGGTGGAAAAGAAAAAGGATGTGATAATAGAAGTGTTCATCATCTATCACATCCTATTATTTCATCCATATAACATAGGGAAGACAGAGTATCTTTCACAATCAACTACTTTTCTTCCCGGACTAATCTGTGTATCTCAATTTTTCTATTCACTGTTTCAATACCAGTTTCGTCAGTTTTTATAGTAACATTTTCTATACTCATATAAGTTGCGATTCCTGTATCTGCATCTATCAAAAATTCTTTGTTAATAGTAAGAGAAACTTGTTTGATATTAGAGGCTAAAGTTTCTTTACCTATTTCTTTTTCATATTTTTGGATGGCTTCAATGTAGGTTTCAGAAGATGCTTTTTCTGCTACATTTATTCTGTAAAGATCTTTTCCGCTTCTTCGTTTATCTGATAGTTTTGTTATCATAACATTTTGTGATGTAGGTATTTGACCTGCCAAAGGCAAGGTGTAATTAGCATCAAGAGTAAGAGGTTTATCAACATCTGAACCATTATAAATTGCATGGTTCGTCAAATCAAAAGAATTTTGCACTTTTGTTAAAAATCTATCTTTTGTGTACAGTAATTTCGAGATAGAGTCAATCGAATTGAGTGCTTTTTCCTTTACTTCACCTTCCGTCATTTCAGCAATCATTTTAATAGGCTCTACAAAATCGTTAAACATCTTTTCGTATATTTCATTTTTATTTTGAATACTCAAGATTTTGCCATACAAATCTGTAGTAATAACCACTTTTAGAGATGTAACCTTCATTTTTTTAGCTATCTCATTTGGCTCTTCAATATAAATTAAGGTAAAACCATTCTCATCTTTTTCTACAACCTCAACATGATGTTGTGTCTTTGTAGTATCATCTAAAAATATATCTCCATCGTAGTATTGCTCTGAAATAGTCATGACCTCATAACTATACTTAGCACCTTTTTCCAAATTGATTTTGACATCATACTTCTCAGCTTGGAGTTCTAATGATATAAAAGTAAATAGTAAAATTAGCCCAAAGAGTCTAAATAGTTTCATCATACACCTGATTACATAATGGTTAACTCTGTAATAATAAGACGCAATATACAGACTTAATTTGTAATAAATAAAAAAAAAGCCCCTTCAAATGTCAAATCTGAAGAGGCTGGGTAATTTATCAAGAGAACTCTTATTTTACAGCATTAAGCCCTTTATCTAAGAATTCTAAGAATTGTGCTTCGTCTCTAGTGAAACTATTGGAAGCAATAAACTCACCATCAGGTGTTAACAAAACATATAATGGGAGCTCGATAGAACCAAATCTTTCCAGTTGCATTTTTTGATTAGAAATATATGGTTCTTTTTTACGATCTGTAAATAATTTTACTCTGACCATTTGTTCCATTTTTTCTAGTATCGCAGGTTTTGGAAACATCTTAGTTTCCATATAGCGACAGTTAGTACAAGTAAATCCTGTAAAATCTATAAAAAGTATTTTATTCTCTTTTTTAGCTAGATCTAAGCCTTCTTGGTAGTTTTTAAGCCATCCTTGCATAGCTCGGTCTTTCATAGCTTTATCACCACCACCCATAGTAGAACCTCCTATAACAACAGCATCACCGGTGCCGTCTCCCATCATTTCTGAGTAATTCGGAGGTGGGATAAAGGCATCCAACTCTCCTAATGAACCACCACTAAGCCCTGAAAATAGGAAGATCGTAATTGCCAGGAAAACAGTTGCAAAAGTTATTCTCATCGGACCAACACCATTGATAGGTGCATCATGTGCTAATTTAAATTTACCTAAAATGTATAATACAATCATGATTGTGCACGCTATCCATATTGCAAGGAAAATAACAGGAGGCATAATTCCCCAATTCCAGACTAAGTCTGCATTAGAAATAAATTTGATTGCCGCCGCTATTTCTAAAAAACCCATAACAACTTTTACGTTGTTCATCCATCCACCTGCTTTAGGCATCTTCTGCATAAAAGTAGGAAATAAAGCTAATAAGAAAAATGGAGCTGCAAAAACACCTGAAAAGGCTAACATGCCTATAATAGGATAAAACCATTCTCCATTTGCTGTTGAAACAAGAGTTGTTCCGACAAATGGTACTGTACATGTAAAAGATGTTAGAGAGAATGTTAAACCCATCAATAATACACTTACTATACCTGAACCTTGGCTCTTAGTATTTAATTTATTCATCAGCCCTGTAGGCACTTGAATCTCAAAAGCACCAAACAAGTTAAAAGCAAAAACAATAAATAGAGCTGCAATAAACATATTTACCCAGCCATTAGTCGCAAAGTTACTAATTCCAGAAGCACCATAAATTAGAGCTAAGATCATACCAAGAGCAGTAAAGGTTGCCATGATACCAATCGCATACAAAGAGGCATCTCTAACGCCTTTACCTTTTTCCTGCTCAGCTCTTTTTGTAAAGAATGAAACAGTAATAGGAATCATTGGAAACACACAAGGAGTCAAAAGAGCTAACGCACCTGCACCCATAGCAAACCATAGGAATGACATCACACCTTTTTTCTTAACTTCTTCGATTTCTGAAGTAGCATCAGTTTGGAATGCTTTATCTTCTTTCTTTTCTACCTTATCTTCTTTAGGTTCAGGAAGAGTAGAAGATACTGCTTCATCTGTATATTCAATAGGAACTTCAAATTCTGTCGGAGGCAGACATCTTGAGGTGTCGCATTGCTGAAGATAGACAAGCACCTTTTCTTTACCTGATTCCAAAGTAAAATCTTGTTTTGCTTTAGCTACCAAAATAAAGACAGCATCATGCTTATAGACTTCTATATTCATCTCAAAGCCTTCGTCAAATTTTGTTACCGGCTTTTGTGCAACAATAGATTCAGGTGAAAACTCGAACAAATCTGTGTTTTTCATTGTAATTTCGGTAGCAGTAGGCCCGATACCTTCATCATTCAATTGCATTTTCATACTGTAAGTGTACCAGTGCTCTTTAATATCAAAGCTAAGTCTGATAATAAAAGTTTCGCCTGCTTTCAGTTCTTTTGCATTTGTAATGGCTTTGAAATTGATATTTTTATTGTCATCCTGCCCATACGATGAATTAAGCAGAAGTACAAAGGCTGCTAAAAAAAGCATTAAGCCAAATCGTTTCAGCATAGTAAAAGCACCTTTTGTTAATTTTTATTTATTGCAATACTTTATTTTCTACTAAATTAAACAAATATCCATAATAAGCTACATGTTTTATGTCAAAAATCTTATTACTTGATATTTTTAAATAGCAATTCATACTGTATTTTGCTTGCTAAATTTAGTTCACAAGAACATCATAAGAATATGCAAAGGTTGCTTATTCCCTATCCCCTTGGAAGTAGTTGATTATCCTTCGGTCATTGAATCCTCTGCCCATAGTCGATTTTTGTCTTATAGTTTCCGATAGCCTTTCAGAAAATACATTTGCAGAGTTATATCCATAAGTCCGAAGAAGATAGTTAAGTGCAATAACCTCAGCAATAACTGTAATATTCTTGCCCGGGAATATTGGTAATTTAATAGTTTCCAAATCAATTCCCAAAACATTTGTCGTAACTTCATCTAATCCTGTTCTTGTGTAATCGCTGGCATTAGTATAATCTTCCAGCTCAACTATTATTTCCAAACGCTTTTGGAAACGTATAGATC
The DNA here is from genome assembly GCA_963664875.1 of Kapaibacterium sp. (SeqCode). Taxonomy (GTDB): domain Bacteria; phylum Bacteroidota; class Ignavibacteria; order Kapaibacteriales; family UBA2268; genus JBFHIJ01. The sequence continues at coordinate 1,100,847 of OY761611.1, forward strand.
GAATCCCAAATATCTGCCTTATGTCAATCATGCCTAAGCCACGAAACTCCATAAAATGCTGCACAAGTGAAGTCCCGGTGCCCATAAGGATGCTCCCTCGCTTTTTAGTAAGCATGACTATATCATCAGCTACTAACCTATGCCCTCTTTCAATCAAATCTAATGCAATTTCGCTTTTGCCAATTCCGCTTCTTCCTACAAATAGAATCCCGACTCCATAAACATCAACAAAGGAGCCATGGATAACTACCTGCAATGCAAACTGATCATCTAAATAATCAGAAAGCAGATAAGAAGTCTTCGTCGTATCAAATGAAGTGCGAAAAACTGCTATATTGTTTTGAGTCGCTATGTCGAGAAGCTCCTGATCTATCCTATTGTTATTTGTGATAATGATGCAGGGAATCGGAAACGTGCAAATACCATTGAACGCTTTGATTCTTTGTTCCAATGGCATATCTTCGAGGTAATACATTTCAGTGTTACCAAAAATTTGAATTCTTTTATAAGTAAACAAACCCACATAACCGGAAAGAGCCAACTGAGGTCTGTACAAATTTTTATCATAAATTAGATTATCGAGACCTACCGGCTCATTCAGATGAACTAATTCGCAGGGTGAGCCAAGCAGAGTATCTACTTTTATTTCATTAGGCGTAAGAGGTTGCAGATTTTTTAGCTGATCCATAATGTTTTACACTCTAAATAATAAAGAAAAAAGGTCGGCATAGCCGACCTTCTTAAAATAAACAAAAAAAAGATTATTTATGTGAATTCTTTGTTTTCCATTTTCTGATTTGCATTTTTACCTTATCAGAAGCTAAGTTTAAACTCTTATGAAAATCATCGCTTTGCTCTCTTGCGACTATTGTATCTCCCTGCAGATTCAACGTAAATTGTACTATTTTGTCCTGCTCGTTTATAAAATCAATACTTGCCGAAAGTATCCCATCATGGAACTTCTCAAAACTTTTTACAGAATCCAAAGCTGCCTGATGTAATTTTGGATGTTGCCCGCTAAAATGTCGGAATGTTACGTTAGTCTGCATATTCACCTCGTCCAATAACAAATTTCAAAAATAATTCTGTTAATTTCAGGATAAATCAGTAATTATCCACCAACGAATAGCTTATTGATAGTTATTAGTTCTTATTAGCTGTGAAGAATTTCTCGCTCAAATTAAATGATACAAGCATAGATAAATTTAAAGAACCCGGGGTAACATTGTACCCCTTACCTAAATCAACGGGCAAACTAAAATTTTGTTGCGGTACTTTTTCAAATATTTTTGAAGAACTATAGTTCAGAGTATATGAAAGCTCGAAACAGATAGAACCTAAGAATGAATAATCAAGGGTTTCGTCAAATGCAAGTTCCACTCCTGTGTGAAATTTTAAAGAAGGAATTGTCTCCGACTTTTCAAAATGAGCTCCTCCTTTATAAAGATCTAAACGAGTATTGGTATTTGCATATTCTGTCCATCTTATAGTGGAGCTCACAAAACCAATCCCAACACCAAAATATGATTTGTACGCCCTTTGGAACGGCACATAATCACATACGAAGTAGATAGGTAAGTTCTGTATTTCAATTTCCTGCACTAATTCCCTTTCAAACACTCCCGTAGCCAATGGCACTTCTACTATATATTTGTCGTTATATTTCAGATTGTAATATGCCAAATCGAATCCGATTCTGAAATCTCCGAAGGGTTTGAGTTTAAACATCAATTGAAGCATAGTTGAGCCATCGAGCGTATTTTCTTTGCCACCGAGATATTTATTGAAATCATCAAAAAACTCATTAGAATTGATCACAAAAGGATATCCTATGCCAAGATAGAGTTGATGATACCTATGCTGGTCATCTTCTTTTTTGGGAGTTAAATCAGTTGAATAAACTTCTATAATCGATAAACAAAGCAACACACCAATTAGCCATATCTTCATATTAGAATCCGTACCATCTGATTAATTCGGAAATTGTATTTTTCAGGTCTTTTCTGTGTACTATCATGTCGAGAAATCCATGTTCCAATAGGAATTCTGATTTTTGGAACCCCTGAGGCAGTTTTTTTCTGATAGTTTGCTCTATGACTCGCGGTCCTGCAAAACCAATCAAAGCACCCGGCTCAGCAATATTAACATCTCCCAACATAGCATAAGAAGCACTCACACCACCGGTAGTCGGATCTGTCAGAAATGAAATGTAAGGTATATTATTTTCTGCCAGCTCGCCCAGAATTGCACTGGTTTTTGCCATTTGCATCAAAGAGTAAGCAGCTTCCTGCATCCTTGCCCCGCCGGAAGCAGAGAGCACCAATAACGGCATTTTGTGTTCCAAAGAGTATTTGGCTGCTCTATATATCTTTTCTCCTGCTACTGAACCCAAAGAACCACCTATGTAATTAAAATTCATAAGTGCAACAGATAAGTTTCTGCCATTGACCAAACCGTAGCCTGAAGTTACAGAATCATTCAAACCTGACTTCCTGTCTCCTTCTTCTATTCTTTGGGGATAGGGTTTTGTATCTTCAAATTGAAGAGGATCAGCAGATTTGATTTCTGTATTAGTCTCGCAGAAAGTACCTTTGTCAAAAATAATATCAATATAGTCTTTAGTTCCAATGCGGAAATGATTGCCACATTTGAAGCAGGTGTATAGTTCATCTTCCAATTGGTCTTTATATATTACCTCTTTGCAGGAAGAGCACTTAGTCCATAATCCATTAGGCATTTCTTTAGATTTTTGATTCTCTATGTTCTGTTTAGTTCTAAGAAACCAAGCCATTATATTTCGTATCCTATGTTATCAGAATAAATCTTTTAAACGCTTAATCTATACAAATCTTTTATACTATACAATTACTTGTTAAAAACTTATAAAGTTTCAAAAAACTTTGATTTAATATCTTGATTAAGTCGTGCTGCATCACGCAAGTCTATATCAATTATAGAAATATCGCCTGTTATCCCTGCAGCTGCGGTGTCCACATTTATCGTAGCCAAACCCAATCTTCGTTGAAATATTGTCTGATGTATCCTAAATGTCTGAATTTTTCTGATAGGTATCACTGTTAAGCTTTTGAACCAAACTCCTTGCTTGACTGCAAGTTTATCACCGGATATTATATAACCTCGATTCACAAAACGAAGATGTGCGTAATAATATAGTATCGGATAAAATAAAGCTATAACAAACATATAATAACCAAAGAAATAAACCAGCGAGGTTAGTACCACTGTATGGAAAAAGGCAAGTTTAATAAATGCCCTACGAACACTTAGCGGCGAAATCCCCTTTAGAGAATCAGGAAGTTGGAAGTCAAAAATATCTTCTATCAGCTTCAATATTTTTTCTTTTTTTGAAAAGGGAACTACTGCTTCCGGTTTGACACTGTTTTCACCAAACCCGGCAGTTTGAATATCCAGAGAATAAAAATCGAAATATTTTTTTATTACGTTTGTCCTCAGAGTTAAAGATTGAAGCCGTTTAAGTGGTATAGTTCCTCTTTTTGTACTTGTAAATCCAAAAGAAGTATGCAATTTCCCTTTCGCAAGCCTCAAGCTAAATTTATAGTATCTGTTCACAGTTAGCACTATATCTGCAAGCCATGAAGTAACTATTACTGCAACAACAAGAACTGAAAGATAGAAAACAAGCTCAGTCCCGTTCAAACTCGCAAAAAAATCTATAATATGATCAAATTCTTCCGAGTCATTATTGAATAAAAAAGGTTGTGCAAAAGAATAAAGCCAAGACATAAATAGAAGGACAACAGGCCTGAACCTCAGCATCCCAAATCTCAACAACTCCCGATTCGAAAGTTTAAATATTTCGTCAGTTGTTTCTACAGCATTTATTGATGCTGCCGGAACAACTTCTAACGTAGTTCCATCAATTATATCAATCGGTTCTTTGGAAATAATACTTTCTTTTTTTGCCTGAATATAATCTTGAATGTTTAATGCTTCTTTGTAAGAAATGAACTGCAGTGCAGCCTCTGATGTTGCATCGCCGGCAGTTTCTAATTTGAGTTGAGTAATTCTTAGTATCTTTTGAAGAAAGTTCTGTTCGATGTTGATATTTTGTATTTTAGACAGAGGTATCACTCTCTGCTTTTTTGCAAATATTCCTGATTTTATAGTAACTTCAGTTTCGTTAATCTCATACTTGAAAAAGTAATAATTGAGAACAGCCACAGGAATCACAAAAATCAGTGCAAAAAGACCTAAAATGAAAAACAATTTTTCTTCGTAGCGGCTTTGGTTGCTATAAATCAAATAAGCCGGAATCAGATAATTCGGGGCTCCAACTATCACTCGGTAAATTATAGTATTAGGATGAAGTCTTTTCATATTAGAACTCTTCTGTGCTAATTAAGTCTTTTAGACTATCACGCATATCCTCAGCATACTCCAAGGGCAAACCGGGAATTAAAATATCAGCTCCGCGAGAGCCGGCTGTGTATATAATCAGTTTTGCAAGACCATGCATCCTATCCAAAATGCTTTGTTGCACATCTATATGCTGAATCCTTACAAAAGGAGCTGTAGTAGTTACTCTTGTAAAGACTCCGTATTTTATCCTTATTTCATTGTCTTCTATTGCAAATCTCCAATATTTATATCTGTAGATAGGTATTATCACAGCCCAAGTGAGCCCAAATGCAAAAAGTAATGCACTTATCAGCCCAAATGGCACGTTCCAAACAATATTCGGAGAAATCAACAGCCATTCTACCACTAAAAATGCAAGTGAATAAAACACATAACGCATAATTATATTTATTCGCCATATATTTTTGACTGCAGGGTCTAATTGATTCATTGGCTTACTTCTTCTTTAAATAAACATTTGATTGAGCAGAGACGTTCAGCAGGATTCCTATTGCAGCTGCATTAAAAAGCACAGCCGTTCCGCCATAGCTTATAAACGGCATAGGCACACCGGTTGTAGGCAGTAAACCTGTATTTACACCGGCATTAACAAACACATAAACTGCAAAAGTCAGCACGATGCCCGCTGATAAAAAGTAGCCAAAATTGTCAGGAGCATTTTTTGCAATTTTGAATCCTCTATAAAACACCCATGCAAAAACTAATAAAATTACAACCAAGCCTATGAAGCCGTATTCCTCTCCGATAATCGAGAAAATAAAATCCCCATAGGGCTCCGGCAAGAAATTGCTTTGGCGGTTCTGACCCGGGCCGAGACCAGTTAGTCCTCCGTTTCCAAGAGCAATAAGAGCCTGATCTAACTGATAGTTTTCGTTCTGAGCTGCTGATGTGGAATCATTCATTCCAAAAAACGACAATAGACGCTGCATCCTATAATCAGCCGAAACTGCATAAATTCCTGCAAAAACTAAACCTATTCCACCAGTGGTAATTATATGCAATACATTAGTATTTCCAATGAAAAGCATCATAAATGCGATAATAAAAATTACCATCATTGTCGAAAAGTTTGGCTGCATTGCTATAAGAGCACAAGTTGCTCCTATCCAGACTAACAAAGGTACAAATCCTTTTTCTAAGTCTTTAATTACAGCCTGTTTTGCGTTTAGCATGGCTGCAAGGTTAATTACCAAAGCAAACTTTGCAAACTCTGCCGGTTGGATATTAAACAAGCCGAAATCTAACCATCTTGTAGCACCATTATAAGTTTTACCTATCACCAATACCAAAAAGAGCAATAACAATCCTAATAACATTGTCGGTTTTGCCCATTTTTCCCAATGGTGATAATCTATCTTAGCAAAGGTTATCATAAAAAATATACCTAAGCCGATTCTAAGGATGTGTTTCCAAAGCAAGGTATCTGAAGCACCAAAATCTATTGCAGACTTTACCGCACTTGCAGAATATACAAATGAACTGCTAAACAGCATTAATGCTGCGATAGGCAAAAGGACAAACCAGTCAATATGCCCCTTATTATTCAATTTATCCATCTATTCTTCCCCCCTCAGGAATTTAGGATATTTGATATGTATTTTGTCTCAATAGCAAAGATAAAAAGACACTTGCGTTTATCAATCAAAATCTTTTATAAACGCATATCTCTTTCCCTTACACTTCAATTTTTTGCATTTAATCTATTCAATATTGAGTTTATCTAACATCTAAAGAGAATTTACTGCAGATTTGAAAACCTGCCCTCTGTGCTCGAAGTTATCAAACATATCAAATGATTTGCAGGCAGGAGTAAATAAAACTAACTCACCGAAATCAGCAATTTCTGCTGCCAACCTGACTGCTTCTTCAAGAGTGTGAGCTCTATCTACTTTGGTTTTTAAACAAAAATGATTGAAAATAGCATCTGCTTCTTCGCCTATAGCTATTATACTTTTCACATTTTTATCTACTAGAGAGTCTAACTGCGAATAGTCATTATTATCTCCTCTGCCTCCGGCTATCCATATTATCGGTTTTTTATAACTTGAGAGTGCATACCAAGTTGCATTGATATTTGTTGCTTTCGAATCATTTACAAAATCCACTCCCATAAAGCTCCTTACAAATTCTAATCTGTGCTCAACCCCTTGGAAGCTCATCAGACTATCTCTGATGTTTTCATTGCGAATCTCGAGAACGCGAGCAGCCAATGCCGCCGCCATTGAATTGTAAGTATTATGAATACCCGGTAGAGATAATTTTTCTACTGCCATTAGTTCCTCCGTTTTATGCTGCTGTGAGACGGTATATTTGATAGTTCCACCTTCTGTATAAATCCCCCGATTTAAAGGTGAAACCGAAAAGAATAATAAATTGGCTTTGGTCTTTATGTCGGACGCTATTAATGCGTCGTCATCGCCGTTTATTATTAAATAATCTTCTGCTGTTTGATTAGCTGTAATTTTGTACTTTGCCTCTCTGTAATTATCCAAACTCCCATGATAGCTGAGATGATCAGGAGTCAAATTTAAAATAATAGCCACATCAGGACGGAATTTCTTAGTTCTGTCTAACTGATAGCTGCTAAGTTCTAATACTATTACAGAATCTTTCTGCAAGTCGGGAATGACTGCGGAAAGAGGTGTGCCGATATTGCCACAAACATGAACATCTACCCCTGCCTGTTGCAATATATGACCGGTCAGTGCAGTAGTAGTAGTTTTGCCGTTGGTGCCTGTGATAGCTATAATTTTGTGGTTTGTAAATTCCCAGGCAAATTCTAACTCACTTATAATATCCATTTCTCTTTTTTCCGCTTCGACAATAAAATCAGCTGTCGGAGGTACCCCCGGAGAAAGGATAATTCTGTCAGAATCAAGTATCTTTTCGTTAGTGTTAGTGCCGAACTCAAATTCTACTCCGATTTTTTCGAGTTCAATTGCAGTTTCGGCATATTTTTCTTTTGGTTTGCTTTCGGATAAGAATACATCATATCCTTTGGAGCGGGCTAATTTTGCTGCTGCAAGTCCGCTTCTTCCTGCTCCTATTATAGAAATCTTCATAACTGTAGTTACTCTTATGCAAAAATTTCTTAAATTGACTTTATGCTGCTTGAAGTAGCAAATTTACATATTATTCAGTAATTTTATTTAATTTTTATGCTTACGTGGAAAACTTTATATTTGAAATAAAGACAAAAACAGTCCGTTTTATTTGATAAATGTTAAACTAAACAAAGTTATTTATGGCTGTATTACCAATATACAACAGTTTTCATCCCATTCTCAAAAACAAAGCTTCCAAAGTAGAAGCGATTGACGATTCGGTCAGGCAATTGGTAGATGATATGTTTGAGACTCTATACAATATAAGCAACGGGGTCGGACTTGCTGCAAATCAGGTAGGCGACAAACGTGCGGTAATTATTATAGACCTCGGAGTCGGAGAAGATGAAGAAGAAAAGCTAAGCGAAAAAATAGTAATGATCAATCCGGAAATAATTGACAGCTCCGAAAATACTGATGACGACTACGAAGGTTGCCTTAGCGTGCCCGAATATTTTGAGAAAGTTGTACGCCCTGCTCAAATCAAAGTAAAATATTACGACTTAGATATGCAAGAGATTGTCCGAGATGTTGATGGTTTCCTTGCCAGATGCATGCAGCACGAAATCGACCATCTCAATGGTGTACTTTTCTACGAAAGACTTTCCGGTCTAAGGAAGACACTTGGACAAAACAAGTTGAAAAAAATCAAAAAGGGCAACATAGTACCTGATTATCCTATGATAAATGCTGACGGGAAACCGCAAAAGCAATAGGAGTAAGTAGTTTAAGATTGCGTAAGATTAGCCAAAGAAGTCAGTTCTCTTTTGGCTCTAAAAATACCCTGAATAAAGTTTGTCGAATCGCTAAACATAGAGGGGGAAAGAACAATCCCCCCTATTACTAAAATATATTTGCCATATTAAAAACAAGAAAAAGAGTTTACTCATATCTATTCTCCTTTTATGAGTTTATAAGAAATTGCTGTGTCGGCGTAAACTATCTGAAGAATATACATACCTTTAGCAAGTTTATCCAAAATTAGAGCAATACCTTCTTCATTTGTATTTATCTGTACGAGATAAGTAACTTCTCTTCCGCCTTCATCAAATAGTTTTATATTTTCCCTAGGAATGTAATATTTGCAAGGAAGAAAAACTTGGTTTGTAGTAGGATTTGGATATAAGACAGTTCCTTCCAAGTCTTCTACAATGCTTGAGTCAAAGAAATACTTGCCTGAAGAGATATTGTAAGGGCTGCTACCAATAATAACATCCTTTGTAGAAATGATAGGACGAAACCATCCATAATGATAATCATTCTCTTTATCATAGAGAGATATTTTATTACTGATATCAATAATTATAGTTTGCAGACTTAACGTTGTGAGTATGAAGGTTTCTTCCTTAAAAAAATCGATAGTGCCACCACCGTATTGATTGCCCTTTATGTCAAAAGAGTTATTAATAATAGAATTTTTATCAATACTGAATATAAAAAATCCCATGTGGTTTTCATCGGTAGAATTGTGTTTAAAGATTCCAGAAATATATAATAAATCAGAATTTGAAGGTGAAAATTTCAAATCTCCTGGAGAACCCCATTTCTCAGTAGTTTGCGGAACTAATTCATAATCCACAACTAATTTATTCGTTTCAGTTTCCCAAACAAAGAGTCGAGAATGTCCCTCGCTAACAGAAGCAAAATATCTGTTATCCGGAGAGATAGCAAAAATATAGAAATAGTTATTGTGTTGATTCTCGGTAGTTAACTCGAATTTTTCAGTAAGTGATTCTGCATCATAAACTCTAATTTCATGATAATAGCTGTAATTACCAGCATCATTAAATTGATATTCTAAGTTTAAATAAATATTGTTCCTGTCATTATCAACAGCAATGTTTTTGTATCGTATTTCCCAACCATCTTTTACAGTAGGCAGAGTTTCTTCCTGAATAATATTCATCTCATTCAGATCTACCTTAACCAGTCGCGCACCTGAAAGCACTAGAGCAGTTTGCCCGCCTTTCATGAGTTCAAACTTAGAGGCATCAATTTCAGGAATTCGGCGAAGCAACTCACCAGTTTCAGAGTTATGCACAGCTAAGTCCACATTAGACCCGGCAACGAACTCTTCGTCGTTATTGATAAAATGCAACGAATAGACATTTTTGTCAGGGGTCGGAATTGACCATAAAAACTTCATTTCACCTGCCTGAGTGGCAAGTGTTAGGAGAATAAAACACAAGAAAAAGATCTTACTCATCTCTACTCTCCTTTTATGAGTTTATAAGAAATAGCCGTGTCGGCATAAACTATCTGAAGAATATACATACCTTTAGCAAGTTCATTCAAAATTAGAGTAATACCTTCTTCATTTGTATTTATCTGTACGAGATAAGTAACATCTCTTCCGCCTTCATCAAATACTTTAATGTTTTCTCTTGGGATGAAATATTCGCAAGGAAGGAAAACCTGATTTGTCGTAGGGTTAGGATATAAGACAGTATCTTCCAAGTCTTCCACAATGCTGGAGTCAAAATAGTATCTACCCGAAGATATCCCATCTGGACTACTACCAATAATTAAATCATTTTTGGAAATAATCGGACGGTACCATCCATAATTATAATCGTGTCTTTCATTATAAATAGTTTGATTTTGATTTACATTGACTATTATAGTACGATAACCTACAGTAATGAGTATATCATTATCATTAGTAAAGAAATCAACAGTTCCTGTCCAAAAAGGTTTTTCTATAAAAAATGTATTGCTTACTATTGAGTTACTATTTATACTAAACATAAAAAATCCTCTATGAATATCATCGTTAGAATTATGTCTAAATGCTCCTGAAACAAACAATAAATCAGAATCAGAAGGAGAAAATTCTAAGTCTGCAGGATTGCCCCATTCGTTTGAGGATTCAGGCATTAAAGGATAATCTACTACTAATTTATTCGTTTCAGTTTCCCAAACAAAGAGTCGAGAATGTCCCTCGCTAACAGAAGCAAAATATCTGTTATCAGGAGAGATAGCAAAAATATAGAAATAGTTATTGTGTTGATTCTCGGTGGTTAACTCAAATTTTTCAGTAAGTGATTCTGCATCATAAACTCGAATTTCATGAAAATAGCTGTAATGACCAGCATCATTAAATTGATATTCTAAGTTCAAATAGATATTGTTTCTGTCATTATCAACAGCAATGTTTTTGTATTGTATTTCCCAACCATCTTTTACAGTCGGCAGAGTTTCTTCCTGAATAATATTCATCTCATTCAGATCTACCTTAACCAGTCGTGCACCTGAAAGTACTAAAGCAGTTTGCCCGCCTTTCATGAGCTCAAACTTAGAGGCATCAAGTTCAGTAAGGCGACGAATCAGTTCACCTGTTTCAGAGTTATGCACAGCTAAATCCACATTAGACCCGGCAACAAATTCCTCATCGTTATTGATGAAACGAAGCATAAAAACATTTTTATCCGGCGTAGGCACCGACCATAAAAACTTCATTTCACCTGCCTGAGTGGCAAGTGTCAGGAGAATAAAAAACAAGAAAATGAATTTACTCATCTCTATTCTCCTTTTATGAGTTTATAAGAAATAGCCGTGTCAGCATAAACTATCTGAAGAATATACATACCTTTAGCCAGTTTATCCAGAATTACTGTAATACCTTCTTCATTTGTATTTATCTGAACAAGATAAGTAACTTCTCTTCCGCCTTTATCAAATACTTTAATGTTTTCTCTTGGGATGAAATATTCGCAAGGAAGGAAAACCTGATTTGTCGTAGGATTTGGGTATAAGATTGTTTCTTCCAAGTTTTCCACAATGCTTGAGTCGAAGGAATATTTACCAGCTGATAAACTTAATTGACTCGCCCCTATTATTAGATTATCACTTTTAGTGATGATTGGATCTGACCAAATATAGTTATCAGAATTAAGTGCGCTAAAAACAATTTTGTTTTCCATAATATCTAAAATTTTAACTATTTCTCTGCTAGTGTTTAGAATATAATTCTCATTTTTAAAAAATGCAACTGTACTCCATCCTAATTGAGAGTCGTATTGATCAAATGCAGAATTTATTATCTCATTCTTTTCTATATCAAATATCTTAATACCTTGATGGTTTTCATCCGAAGCGGATTGTTTAAAACGACCAGTTAATAATATTATATTAGCGTTATCTAAAGAAAACTCTATATCTGCGGGATATCCCCATTCCAAAGTAGTTTGAGGAACTAATTCATAATCCACAACTAATTTATTCGTTTCAGTTTCCCAAACAAAGAGTCGAGTGTCCCTCACTAACAGAAGCAAAATATCTGTTATCCGGAGAGATAGCAAAAATATAGAAATAGTTATTGTGTTGATTCTCGGTGGTTAACTCAAATTTTTCAGTAAGTGATTCTGCATCATAAACTCGAATTTCATGATAATAGCTGTAATTACCAGCATCATTAAATTGATATTCTAAGTTTAAATAAATATTGTTCCTGTCATTATCAACAGCAATGTTTTTGTATTGTATTTCCCAACCATCTTTTACAGTCGGCAGAGTTTCTTCCTGAATAATATTCATCTCATTCAGATCTACCTTAACCAGTCGTGCACCTGAAAGTACTAAAGCAGTTTGCCCGCCTTTCATGAGCTCAAACTTAGAGGCATCAAGTTCAGTAAGGCGACGAATCAGTTCACCTGTTTCAGAGTTATGCACAGCTAAATCCACATTAGACCCGGCAACAAATTCCTCATCGTTATTGATGAAACGAAGCATAAAAACATTTTTATCCGGTGTAGGCACCGACCATAAAAACTTCATTTCACCTGCCTGAGTGGCAAGTGTCAGGAGAATAAAAAACAAGAAAATGAATTTACTCATCTCTATTCTCCTTTTATGAGTTTATAAGAAATAGCCGTGTCAGCATAAACTATCTGAAGAATATACATACCTTTAGCCAGTTTATCCAGAATTACTGTAATACCTTCTTCATTTGTATTTATCTGAACAAGATAAGTAACTTCTCTTCCGCCTTTATCAAATACTTTAATGTTTTCTCTTGGGATGAAATATTCGCAAGGAAGGAAAACCTGATTTGTCGTAGGATTTGGGTATAAGACAGTTTCTTCCAAGTCTTCTACTATGCTTGAATCAAAGAAGTATTTACCGGCGGATAATTGATAAGCTGCTCCAATTATTATATCTTCTCTCGAAATTATTGGAGAAGGCCAACTATATGTATAATGATGAGCTTCGTTGTAAATAATATTTTTATGATTCAAATCATAAATAAAACATAAGTCATTTCTTGTAAGCAACAAATAATTTATATTTTTAAAAAAGTTTATAATGCCCGAGTGTTGAAGACCAGACACATTAAATGTATTGTCAATAATTATTTTTTTGTTAATGTCGAAAATAAAAATACCCTGATGGTCTTCATCTTTAGAATTATGTCTAAATGCTCCTGATACATACAATAAATCAGAATCAGAAGGAGAAAATTCTAAGTCTGCAGGATTGCCCCATTCGTTTGAGGATTCAGGCATTAAAGGATAATCCACTACTAATTTATTAGTTTCAGTTTCCCAAACAAAGAGTCGAGAATGTCCTTGAGTAACAGAAGCAAAGTACTTGCAATCCACTGATATTTTAAAGACTGCAAATAAGTATTTACGTTGCTCACCTGTCGTAAGTTCAAATTCTTCTTTCAGAGTTTCCGCACTATAAACCATGATTTTATGATAGAATGTTTCATTACCTCCATCATTAAAATTTAATCGAGCATCCAAATATATTTTACTTCTTATAGGATCTAAAACTAATGCTCTATAGCTTATAGACCAACCATTCTCATCTGTCTTTAGTGTTTCTTCCTGAATAATATTCATCTCGTTCAGATCTACCTTAACAAGGCGTGCACCTGAAAGCACTAGAGCAGTTTGCCCGCCTTTCATAAGCTCAAACTTAGAGGCATCAATTTCAGGGAGGCGACGAAGCAGTTCACCTGTTTCAGAGTTATGCACAGCCAAGTCCACATTAGATCCGGCAACAAATTCTTCATCGTTATTGATAAAATGCAACGAATAGACATTTTTATCAGGGGTCGGAATTGACCATAAAAACTTCATTTCACCTGCCTGAGTGGCAAGTGTCAGGAGAATAAAACACAAGAACAAGATCTTACTCATCTCTATTCTCCCTTAATAATTTTGTATGAAATAGCTTCATTAGCATAAACTACCTGAAGAACATACATACCTTTAGCAAGTTCATTCAAAAATAGCGTAATACCTTCTTCATTTGTATTTATCTCAACAAAAGAAGTAACTTCTCTTCCGCCCTGATCAAATACTTTTATATTTTCTAGAGGAATGTCATATTCACAAGGAAGGAATACCTGATTTGTTGTAGGATTTGGATATAACACGGTTCCCTCTAAATCTTCAACGATGCTGGAGTCAAAGAAGTATCTTCCCGAAGATAATCCATCAGGACTGCTACCAATGATTACATCATTTTTTGAAATTAGCTGACGATACCAACCATACTTAAAATCATGTCTTTCATTGTAGATAGTTTCATTTTGACTGACATTCACTATTATTGTAGTATTACTTATAGTCATCAGCATAAAGTTATTATTTGTAAAGAAATCTATTGTACCATTCCAAAATGGATTTACTATATAAAAATAATCATCTACTATTTTTGTATTACTTATATTGAAAATAAAAAATCCTCTATGATCATTATTTGAATTTTGTTTAAAAGCACCTGAAACATATAATAAGTTAGAATTGGAAGGTGAAAAGTTTAAATCATCAGGAGATCCCCATTCATTTGAGGATTCAGGCATTAAAGGATAATCTACTACTAATTTATTAGTTTCAGTTTCCCAAACACGAAGGTAGGATTTTCCATCATTAACTGCTGCGAAATACTTACAATCTGCCGAAATAGTAAAATAGAAAGGGTCGTCATGTTGATCTTCTGTTGTAAGTTCAAATTTTTCAGTAAGTGATTCCAAATCGTAAACTCGAATTTCATTTGAGTAACTGAAGTTTCCTGCATCATTAAATTGATATTCTAAACTTAAGTATATATTGTTTCTGTTTGTGTCAATTGTTAAATTTTTGTATTGTATTTCCCAACCATCTTTTACAGTAGGCAGAGTTTCTTCCTGAATAATATTCATCTCATTCAGATCTACCTTAACAAGGCTTGCTCCTGAAAGTACTAGAGCAGTTTGCCCGCCTTTCATAAGCTCAAACTTAGAGGCATCAATTTCAGGAATGCTACGAAGCAGTTCACCTGTTTGAGAGTTATGTACAGCTATATCCACATTAGACCCGGCAACAAATTCCTCATCGTTATTGATGAAACGAAGCATAAAAACATTTTTATCCGGCGTAGGCACCGACCACAAAAACTTCATTTCACCTGCCTGAGTGGCAAGTGTCAGGAGAATAAAAAACAAGAAAAAGAATTTACTCATCTCTATTCTCCTTTTATGAGTTTATAAGAAATAGCCGTGTCAGCGTAAACTAGCTGAAGAATATACATACCTTTAGCAAGTTTGTCCAGAATTAGAGTAATACCTTCTTCATTCGAATTTATCTGAACGAGATAAGTAACTTCTCTTCCACCTTCATCAAATACTTTGATGTTTTCTCTTGGGATGAAATATTCGCAAGGAAGGAAAACCTGATTTGTAGTAGGGTTAGGATATAATACAGTTACTTCCAAGTCTTCAACTATACTTGAATCAAAGTAGTATTTACCGGCGGATAATTGATAAGCTGCTCCAATTATTATATCTTCTCTCGAAATTATTGGAGAAGGCCAACTATATGTATAATGATGAGCTTCGTTGTAAATAATATTTTTATGATTCAAATCATAAATAAAACACAAGTCATTTCTTGTAAGCAACAAATAATTTATATTTTTAAAAAAGTTTATAATGCCCGAGTGTTGAAGACCAGACACATTAAATGTATTGTCAATAATTATTTTTTTGTTAATGTCAAAAATAAAAAAACCCATGTGGTCTTAATCGTTAGAATTATGTCTAAATGCTCCTGAAACAAACAATAAATCAGAATCAGAAGGAGAAAATTCTATGTCTGCAGGATTGCCCCGTTCGTTTGAGGATTCAGGCATTAAGGGATAATCCACAACTAATTTATTTGTTTCAGTCTCCCAAACACGAAGGTGAGACTTCCCATCATTAACTGCTGCGAAATACTTACAATCTGCCGAAATAGTAAAATAGAAAGGGTCGTCATGTTGATCTTCTGTTGTAAGTTCAAATTTTTCGGTAAGTGATTCCAAATCGTAAACTCGAATTTCATTTGAGTAACTGAAGTTTCCTGCATCATTAAATTGATATTCTAAACTTAAGTATATATTGTTTCTGTTTGTGTCAATTGTTAAATTTTTGTATTGTATTTCCCAACCATCTTTTACAGTAGGCAGAGTTTCATCCTGAATAATATTCATCTCATTCAGATCTACCTTAACAAGGCTTGCTCCTGAAAGTACTAAAGCAGTTTGCCCGCCTTTCATAAGCTCAAACTTAGAGGCATCAATTTCAACGAGGCGACGAATCAGTTCACCTGTTTCACTGTTATGTACAGCTATATCCACATTAGACCCGGCAACAAATTCCTCATCGTTATTGATGAAACGAAGCATAAAAACATTTTTATCCGGCGTAGGCACCGACCATAAAAACTTCATTTCACCCGCCTGTGTGGCAAGTGTCAGGAGAATAAAAAGAGGTAAAAAGAGTAAAGAAAGTCGCATATATCTAATCCTGTTTTGCATTATTGATTTATTACATAATAAGCAGGATTTCGTTCATACAGAAGCGGAATTTTTAGATTTAGATATAAAAAAAGCTGCCCTATCGGACAGCTTAATATATCTAATTAATATCAGATTCTTATTTTACAAAGCTCGCACCTACTTCGAAGGCTTGCTTGTTCAATGGAATAAGTTTATGGTGGCGTTCAGGAAGTACTTGTTCCAATGCTTTGAAAATAGTTTCAGGAGCAACTGTACTAGTACCTTGGATAAATGCACCAAGCATAATCATATTCAATACTTTGATGTTTTTCAACTTAACAGCTTCTTCAGAGCCCGGTATAGCATAGATTTTAATATCTGTGCGAGTAGGAGCTTTCAAGATATTTGTGCTGTCATAAAACATACATCCGCCCGGTTTGATTCTGCTTTCGAATTTATCAACAGAAGGTTGGTTCAAAGCAACAACCGAATCAAACATAGAGATATATGGAGAGCTAACTTTTCTATCAGAAACGATAGTAGTTGCGTTAGCAGTACCGCCGCGCATTTCCGGACCGTAAGAAGGCATCCAGCATACTTCTTTGTCTTCGATCATGCCTGCATAAGCAAGGATCATACCCATAGAAAGTACACCCTGTCCGCCAAATCCTGCAAAAATAGCTTCTTGTGTCATATTACTTCACCTCCGGTACTTTAATGTCGCCAAGCGGATAATAAGGAATCATTTTTTCTTCAACGAATTTGTTTGATTGCAATGGAGTCATTTTCCAGTTAGATGGGCAGTTAGAAACCACTTCAACCATGCAATATCCGAGACCTTCCTGTTGGTATTTGATAGCTTTCTGAATAGCTTTTTTGAGTTTTCTTACGTTAGCAGCAGTATGTACTGACTGACGTGTAACATAAGCAACACCCGGTAATGGAGCAATCATATCAGAAATTTTCAAAGGATGTCCCATAGTTTCAACGTCTCTACCAAAAGGAGAAGTAGAAGAAACCATACCCGGTAAGGTAGTAGGAGCCATCTGACCGCTGGTCATACCATAGATACCGTTATTCACAAATATAGTAAGGATTTTTTCGCCTCTGTTGGCAGCGTGTACAGTTTCAGCAGTACCGATAGCAGCCAAGTCGCCGTCACCTTGATATGTGAAAACGAATCTTTCAGGGAAAACGCGTTTGATACCTGTAGCTACAGCACAAGCTCTACCGTGAGCAGCTTCAGACATATCTACGTTCATGTAGTGATATGCAAATACAGAACAACCAACCGGTGCAACACCGATAGTATCATTTTGCAATCCCATTTCTTTTACAACTTCCATAAGCACTTTGTGAATAGTGCCATGACCGCAACCAGGGCAGTAATGGAGAGGCGTATCAGTAAGTGTTTCAGGTTTATCCCAAACGATATTTTCTTTTTGGCATATTTCTTCAGGTGCAAAACCTTCAGCCACATTCATTGTATTTTCAGCCATTACTTGCCTCCTTCAATAAACATTTTTTCGAAGTTTTCAAGGATTTCTTCAGGAGAAGGAATCATACCGCCTGCACGACCAAAGAACTTAACATCAGTTTTGCCGTTTACAGAAAGTCTTACGTCTTCCACCATTTGACCGTAGTTCATCTCTACGTCAAAGATACCTTTTACTTTTGGTGCAGTTTCAGCATAGATTTCAGTTGGGAAAGGGAACAAAGAGATAGGTCTGATTAGACCGATTTTGTAACCTTTTTCTCTACCTAATTCCATAGCTTTCATACAGATTCTTGCACCTAGACCAAAGCCTGTAAATACGTATTCAGCATCTTCTAAGTTCATTGTTTCATAGCGAACTTCGTTTTCCTGAATAGTTTTGTACTTACGTTGAAGGTGAAGGTTAACCTGTTCCATTTTTTCGGATTCGATGTGAAGAGAAGTGATGTATCTTCTGTCAGCATCTTTAGGTTTGCCTGTGTGAGCCCATTCAGGGAACTCAGTTTTGCGAGGCATTTGATCGAAAAGTTCAACTTTTTCCATCATCTGACCGATAGCACCATCAGCAAGAATCATAACAGGATTGCGGTATTTTTCAGCTAAATCAAAACCATCTCTAACGAAATCAACCATTTCCTGAACGCTTGATGGAGCAAGCACGATCATTTTATAATCGCCATGTCCGCCACCTTTTACAGCTTGGAAATAGTCTGCCTGAGAAGGCTGGATAGTACCAAGACCAGGGCCACCACGGTTTACGTTACATAAAACGCAAGGAAGCTCAGCGCCTGCGATGTAAGAAATACCTTCCATCATTAGTGACATACCAGGAGAAGAAGAAGTAGTCATTACTCTTTTACCTGTTCCGGCAGCACCATAAATCATATTGATAGAAGCCACTTCAGATTCAGCTTGAAGCACAACCATACCAGTTCTTGCATTTGCTTCGTTTGCTAAATATTCTAATACTTCGGATTGTGGAGTGATAGGGTATCCAAAATAGGCATCACAACCGGCTCTAATCATAGCCTCTGCGAGTGCCTCATTACCTTTCATAAGTTTGATTTCACCCATGGCGTATCCTTATTAACTTAATTATTTAAATTATTAATTCTTTTTAGTTTTTCTGTAAACAGTAATAACAGAATCCGGACACATCAACGCACAACTTGTACAGCCAGTACAGTTTTTATTTACATTCACTGCGTAGCGATAACCTTTTTGGTTGATTGTATCAGCGAGGGCAAGAGTATTTTCAGGACAAGCGTCTATACACAGTTCGCAGCCCTTGCATCTTTCGATGTCTATTATTACTTCGCCAAATACTTTAGCCATTACTACCTCGGCTTTATGTTAATCGAAAAAATTTGATTCAATTGTTTATTGCCTCAGCTAAGAAATTAAATACCATTCCTTAGCTCAAAGCATTATCAAATTACAAAAATATTCTTAGCAAAGCAAAGTAAAAATATTGGCAGGCAATGCGAAAAGTTTTTATTTTTCAAGCACTTACAAAATTGTAATGCTTTAATCTTCCAAAACATGAATTTAGGCAAGACTAAACATTCACAACTAATATAGTCGTTATTAGTAGTTTTTTTGGGCAATTTACCTGAGTAGTGTTATAAATATTTGTGTAGTATAATAGTTACCAAGCGAATCTGTAACAACTGCCGCACCCATTCTGTCCCAAGTCTTTAGCAAATTAGATTTGATTGCTTCATCTCCCATCCAATCTGCAAATATTTGAGTAGCCGGGTCTTCTGTGCCGTTGTAATACCCCACATTTTCGAACGCCAACTTGTATGCAGACTCTTCGCCTATAGCCGGTAACCTCTCTTCTTCAAAATTGTCATGCGAAATTTTTTTCATTTCAAGCATATAGAGCGAATGTTTGTAACATTGCTCAGCAATGATTTCGGAAGGTTCAATTGTTGCTATACTATTTAGAGCTCTTAAACTATCCAGCTTACTATTGAGCGATAACAGCACTTCATGCGAAGGAACTTTTGTCATAGCTTTGGGTTCTATCGGGTTGTCGCTGTTAGTACAGGAAGAAATTACAAGCAATAATAAAGCAATAAAACAATATTTCATTTCTAAACTTCGATTGTTAATCTTTATCAAAAATACACGGGAATTTTGAATTGGTTGCATTTTTATCAAATATAATAAAAATCAGGTTCTTTTTTTTTGAGGAACAAAAAATAGGCAGTTTTCTTATTATTTACGGGACTGCCCTATTGGCTCGAGCAAGGATATTATAGGAAGTAAACCAAAATATAGCAAAAGAGCAGTCCCAATAATCTTTATCTATTGAAATTAAAATCTATTGAAATTAAAAATTTACTCCTTTGAAGTCTTCGATAAACGCAAGTCCGTTTTTAGCTTTTATATCGTCAGGATCTAACTCCAAAGCTTTTTTGTAAGCTACTCTTGCGTCATAGTTTTTACCAAGATTCATGTAAGCATCGCCTAACAATGCATAAGCAGAAGGGCTATCAGGATTGCGAAGTATCATTTTTTCCAGACAATTCGCAGCCTCTTCGTACAAACCTAAACGCAAATCAGTAACTCCAATATGGAAGTATGCTATAGTAAACTCCGGTGCGTTATCGACCACTGCTTTGTAATAGTTCCTTGCTTTGTGCAAATCACCGCAGTGGTAATTCATTATGCCCAGCCAATAATTTGCCATTAGAAAATCAGGATCCATTTCCAAGACTTTTTCTAATTCTTTTATTGCTACCTTTATCCTACCCATGCGGTAGTAAGCAAGCCCAAGGTCGTACCTTGCAGTTGGAAAATTAGGTAGTTTTTCAATTGCTTTGTTCAGATAAGTAACACTCTGATCGAGCAATCCTAATCGGTAGTACACATTTCCTATATGCTTATAAACTATACCCAATTCAGGATTTTCAGCAATTGCTTCTTTATAGTATTCAATAGCTTTCAAATATTCACCGTTAGTTTCAGCCTGATAAGCTGCCAATACATTCGGGTTGTCCGAGTCAAATTTTGAATATGTCATCTCTTTTCTCCTAAGGGAAGTATCGCATTTATTAAAATAAACGCTTATATATATTTATAATTTTAAAATTCAGTTTAACTTATTATATGTGGCTATATTCCAATCACTTAGTCAAGTCTCCTCAACTACAGGATTTATAAATATTATTACTACCACATTCGGTATCTGACTTTTACCTAAAAATTGCTATTCTATTAGCTTCCTGAAGCTACTTTAAATTGCTTTTAAAAGAAAAATCTACTGGACGTGGTTCGTCTCCGGAGTAATCATAAAAGCCTTTTCCGGTTTTTCTGCCGTAGTGCCCGGCACTTACTAATTTTCTAAGCAATGGAGCCGGTCTGTATTTACTGTCGCCCAAGTCATTATGCAACACTTCCAATATAGAAAGTGTAGTATCCAGCCCAATCAAATCAGCTAAAAACAATGGCCCCATAGGATGTGCAAACCCAAGCTTTGCTACTTCATCAATACCATCTACAGTGCCTACATTTTCCATCAACGCAAAAACCGCTTCGTTTATAAATGGCATCAAAATTCTGTTTGCAATAAACCCGGGGTAGTCGTTAGCTGTAACAGGGACTTTATGTAGAGTAATTGAAGTATCAACAATGGTTCTATAAACTTTATCCGAAGTAGATAGTCCACGTATTATCTCTACTAATTTCATCATAGGTACGGGGTTCATAAAGTGCATACCTATGACCTGTTCAGGTCTTTTTGTCTGGGCGGCTATTTCTGTTATGGAAATAGTAGATGTATTGCTTGCAAGTATTGCTTCAGGTTTTACTAATTCATCAATTTTTCTAAAGAGGTCAAACTTGATGGTCTTATTTTCTGTTGCTGCTTCTACAACTAAATCTGCATCCTTACCACTTTCTAAATCAGTAGTTATTTGAATTTTATCTAAAATGTCTTTTATTTCTTCTACTGTGATTGTGCCTTTTTTGAGCTGTCTGTTAAGATTTTTTTCTATTACAACAAGAGTCTTTTTCAAAGCGTCTTCCGAAATATCAAAAAGGATAACACTGAAACCATGCTGAGCGAATGTGTGAGCGATGCCATTGCCCATAGTGCCGGCACCGATTACCATAACTTGATTGATAGTCATCTTTAGAACTCCTTAGATTGTATATTTTTTTGAATAAAATTGCTATTTTGCTATATATTTCGAATCACATAGCAAACAAACTACTATTATGGCAGTTTAATGCTATATTTATTTAATGTATGAGGATTAAACATGAAAAATATTGAATACAAAGCCCTATTTGTAAGAGAAATTGAAGAAAATAAATTCCAAAGAAGCATAGAAACTTTGCAAACTGCTGATTTGCCTCAAAATGGAGTGCTTATTCGTGTCTTATATTCATCACTCAATTATAAAGATGCTTTATCAGCTTCCGGTCACAAAGGCATAACTCGAAGCTATCCTTTTCAGCCCGGAATCGATGCAGCAGGGATTGTAGAATCGTCCAATTCCGATTTATGGAAGCCGGGAGATGAAGTAATCGTTACTGGTCACGATTTGGGCATGAATACTTACGGCGGATTTGGACAATTTATCAATGTTCCTGCAGAGTGGATTGTTCCACGTCCTGCAGGTTTGTCCTTAAAGCAGGCTATGATGCATGGCACTGCAGGTTTCACTGCCGGAGTCAGCGTTTACGAGCTGCAACGCAATAATGTTGCACCCGGCAGCACAGTACTCGTAACAGGTGCTTCGGGAGGAGTCGGGAGCATAAGTGTTGCTATACTATCAAAATTAGGATACAAAGTCATTGCATCTACAGGAAAAAAAGATACAGAATTCTTCTCAAAACTCGGCAATCCCGAATTGATAGACAGATCTGAAGTCAACGATAAAAGCGGACGACCTTTGCTTTCAGGCAGATGGCACGGCGCTATAGATACTGTAGGCGGAAACACACTCTCTACAGTAATCCGTTCCACCAAGCAGAGAGGCTGCGTTACAGTCATGGGCAATGTCGAATCTAATGATTTGAATATAACTGTTATGCCTTTCCTACTCCGTGGGGTAACAATTCAGGGGATAGATTCTGCCTCAAGACCGATGGATTTGCGTCGGGTAATTTGGATGAACCTTTCAGAAGATTGGAAAGTAGATCTTTCTTTTATGATAAAAGAAGTAGGTTTATCTGATTTGAGCACTGAAATAGATACAATTCTGAAAGGTGGGCAAAAAGGCAGAGTTGTCGTAGATTTGTGGAAATAGTTATCAAATTGCCAAAATACTCAAAAGGCTGTTTTTTTTCATAAAAAACAGCCTTTTGTTTCAATATCTGTGTTGTTTTTTTACTATGCTTCTACGATGCGTCCCATTATCACAGGAGATTCAATCTTTGCCATTTCCATCACAGTATCAACATTGTTTTTATCAACAATCAAAATCATACCTATACCAAGATTAAATACATGACGCATTTCTTCTTCGTCAATATTTCCGGTTTTTTGAATCAAATCAAAAATAGGTAGTCTTTCCCATGAGTTCCAATCTATTTCCATAGCAGTATTTTCAGGCATAATTCGAGAAGTATTACCAACGATACCGCCACCGGTAATGTGCGAAATACCACTAATCAAGTCTTTTTCCAACATCGGATAAACAGTCTGAAGATATGATCTATGCACTGCAAGCAAGCTCTCGCCTACTGAGCAACCTAAAGAATCAACAAACTCATCTACTTTATATTTACCAAGTAACACAGCACGCGCTAATGAATAGCCGTTTGTATGCAAGCCTGTAGATTTTAATCCTATCATCACATCGCCGGGTTTAACTTTAGAGCCATTGATAATCTTATTTTTATCTACGACACCAACGATAGTCCCTGACATGTCATACTCGCCATTTGCATAAATCGAAGGCATTTCAGCAGTTTCACCACCAATAAGAGCACATCCGTTTAGCTTACAGCCATCTACAAAACCGCTTATTACATCTTCTGCCACAGCAGGATTGAGCTGACCTGTAGCAAAATAATCCATAAAAAATAATGGCCTTGCACCGCAGCATAAAATATCATCAACACAGTGATTGACAAGACATTGACCTACTGTATTATGTTTGTTTGTCATAAATGCAATTTTTAGTTTAGTGCCGACACCGTCCACACTTGAAACCAAAATAGGATGCTCCAAATCTTCAAACTTTGCATCATAAAATCCGCCAAAAAGACCGATTTCAGCCAATACTTTGTCGTTGAAAGTTGATTTTACAAGAGGTTTAATTCTTTTTACTGTTTCGTCACCGGCTGCTATATCTACACCGGCTGCTTTATAGGTAATGCTCATTGGAATTATAGTGCTTAGTTAATAATTTGCCTAAGGAATATACAAAAATACTCAATAATAAGAGAAATAAAAATTGATATTAGGTAATTTAGTTTATCAACCTAGCAATCTTATTGTCGAAAAACAGCTATAGTCTATTTTACACATCACTTTATACCTATAAATACCTAAGTGTATTTCCTCCCGGTTTTAATTTCTAAGGCTTTATACTTAATCATATATGTCTATTTGTTATATTTTTACACATATTTACATGTTTTTACTTGTTTGTATGAACTTTATATACTATTTTATCTTATTGATTTATTTATATCATTTAAATTTTTCAACATTAAGGATAAAAATATGCGGTATCTAATTTGCTCAATTATTATAAGCCTATTGCTTATAAACTTATCTTTCGCAGATGAATACACAGAAGATTTTGAATCTGCCACACATAATGCCACCACATTTACCTCTAATGGTTTTACTTTTAATTTGACTAATCAACTCAAAATATATAATTCCGGGAACTTTTATGAAGGCTACGACAACTCCAGACTAATGATTAGTACTGACATTAATGGAGGTAATTCAGGGTATAATGGAAGTATGACAATATCCTCAGGCAAATTCTATTTAAAAAGTATGTATTTGTATCCCGGAGATCCTGATAAAGTTACAGGTAATGTTACAATTGAACTTTGGAGTTCCGGTGCAATGATTACTTCTCTAACAAAAGGATTCAATCAGAATCCAAATGACTTCGAACTATGGGATATCCAGTCGCCAAATAATCATATTCCAATCGATGAAATTAAATTTTCCTTTACAGGAAGTGTTACAAATTTGCGTATCGACCACTTCACTTTCGAAATAGCTCCTGAAATAAACATCCTCGGTAACGGAACTTCTATCACTGACGGAGATGCAACTCCCGATCTTAACGATCACACAGATTTTGGATCTGCAAATATCGCAGGCGAAACAGTTGTACGAACTTTTACAATTCAAAATTTAGGCACAAAAGTTCTTAGTCTCACAGGCCCTCCATATATTAGTATTGGTGGAGCAAATGCTGCTGACTTTTCTGTAACGGCTCAGCCTACTCCTACCATTGCAGCACTTACGGGCAGCACCACATTTAATATTACTTTTGATCCGAGTGCAGAAGGCACTCGTAGTGCGACAATCAGTATTGGCAATGACGATAGTGACGAAAATCCCTATAACTTTTCGATACAGGGTACCGGAACTGTTACACCGGAAATTGATGTTTCCGGAAACGGAAATTCAATTGCAAACGGCGACGTAACTCCAACCATTACTGACAATACAGATTTTGGCTCAATTCCTACCATCGGTGGTACTACTGAAAAGATATTTACCATTAGTAATTCAGGTAACGGAGCATTGACCTTATCCGGCAATCCTATAATATCTATTGGAGGTGCCAACGCAGCCGACTTTACTGTTACTTCACAGGCAAATTCACCTGTTGCTGCCAATGGTGGTTCAACCAATTTTACAATACAGTTTGACCCAAGCGTTTCTGCACTCAGGAGTGCAACTGTAACTATTCAAAATGATGACTCCGACGAATCGCCTTACACATTTGCTATCCAAGGAACAGGTGTAGATGTCTCTGTGCCTACATTATCATCTGTCGCTGCTTCCAACATTACCGAAGGTACATCAAGTTCCGGTGGGAATATCACAAGCGATGGCGGTGCTGCAGTTACTGCTCGAGGAGTAGTTTGGAGTAAGACAAACACTCCAACTTTGAGCAGCAATGAAGCAGGAAGCACTTCAGACGGCACCGGAACAGGAGCATTTACTTCTGACTTGTCTGCCTTGGAAGCAGGTACTAAATATTACGTTCGAGCCTATGCAAGTAACGCTGCAGGCACAGGCTACGGTAATGAAATTTCTTTCAGTACCTTAAACTTAGATATTTCTGTCTCACAAGTAACTAAAATCAGCGATACAGAATATTCTTTATCTTGCACAATAGACAATCAAATAGGTACAAACATTACAGCGAAAGGTATAGTCTGGAGTACATCTCAAAATCCAACTACAAGCAGTAATTCAGGCATAGAAACCGCAGTAACCGGAGGCAATGCAGACTACACTCTAAATGCGTCTAATTTGTCAGTTGGTCCCGGCTATTACGTCAGGGCATACATAACAACTGCAAACGGCACGTTTTACTCGGATCAGATACATTTCGGGGTCGTACCTACTTTACCTGAATGGGGTTTAATTGCTTTACTATGCGGGTTACTTCTAAGCGGAGCGTGGACGATTTACAGAAGATTTTGATAAGTATTACGAAATAACAAATACTATTTATATTTAGGGAGTGCAAAGTTCAATGCTCTGCACTCCCCTTTTATATTTCACCAATTCAATTCTTGAGACAAATGATTTTGACTGCACACAGAGATATTTAATATGCAGAAAAAAAACATGACCTTATCTATAAGCCGGAATACCTGTTATATCTTCACCAAGGATAAGAGTATGTATCTCATGAGTTCCTTCATAGGTTTTTACTGATTCAAGATTTGCAGCATGCCTCATGACAGGATATTCGTCCAAGATGCCGTTAGCACCGTGAATTTCTCTTGCTCTTCTTGCTATTTCAAGAGCAATCTCTACATTGTTTCTTTTTGCAAATGAAACATGTTGAGGTTTATAATTACCTGACTCCATTATTCTGCCCAGTCTTTGATTGACAAGTTGAGCTTTTGTGATTTCCGTCATCATGTAAACGAGTTTTTCTTGTGTAAGCTGAAAGCCGGCAATCGGCTTATCGAATTGAATTCTTGATTTGGAATATTGCAAGGCAGAATCAAACACAGACATTGCAGCTCCCACAACTCCCCATGCTATACCATATCTTGCCTGAGTCAGGCAAGCCAAAGGTCCTTTTAATCCGGAAATATCTAATCTGTTTTCTTCAGGTACAAAAGCATCCTGAAAAACGAGCTCACTTGTTACAGAAGCTCTAAGAGAATGTTTACCTTTCATTTCCGGAGCAGTAAAGCCTTCTGTACCCTTTTCGATAAGAAAACCGGTAATTTTTCCGTCTAACTTAGCCCAAACAACAGCTATATCAGCAATTGTACCATTAGTAATCCACATTTTGGCACCATTGAGCAAATAACCGCCGTCAACTTTGACTGCAGTAGTAATCATTCCTCCGGGATTAGAACCAAAATCCGGTTCTGTGAGTCCAAAGCAACCTATAGCATCACCTGACGCAAGTTTAGGAAGCCATTTTCTCTTAATTGCCTCTGAGGCAAATTCATGGATTGGATACATGACCAATGAATTTTGTACAGAAGCAAATGAACGGATAGCCGAATCACCTCTTTCAAGTTCCTGCATAGCAAGTCCGTATGCAGTATAATTAGCACCGGCACCACCATACTCCTCAGGGATTTTGATACCAAGCAACCCAAGCTCAGCCATCTTTGGAATCAAATCGTGTGGAAAAGTTCCTTCACGGTAATGTTTATCTATTATAGGGACAATTTCATTTTCGGTAAAGTCCCTTACTGTATCTCGTATTAGTAGCTCTTCTTGCGTGTAGAGCGAGTCTGTATCATAATAGTCTATCGGATAAAAAGCCATTTTTTCCTCTCAAAGGTAAAATAGTGAGTTATAAAATTTCATATTTCAATGTTTATCTAAAAAAAATATTGTAAATAAGTTGCTGAGTTAGCAAAAAGTTCTTATTTTTGTAGAACTGATATGGGAAAGGCCACGAGTGCCTTTTTTTTATTATAGGTACCAACACAAGCAAATTATAACTTGCTTACAAATAATTTCAGTATTTGTTCAAATATTTTGAAGAAAGCAATGGCAAGGCGCAAAGTTAATCAAAAAAACGATAAGAAAGTAATCATCGAAGCTTTTGCAGAAATGGCAAAGCATAAAAGCATAGACCGAGATTTGCTGCAGGGGGTCCTCGAAGAGACTTTGTCTATGATTATCAGGAAAAAATACGGACCTGATGCCAATTTTGACATTATTGTAAACATGGAAAAAGGCGACATAGAAATATATCTTACACGCGAAGTTATCGACGAAGATTTCCTCGAAGATGAAGATACTCAAATTTCTGTGCAGGAAGCCAATATGTACAGCGATGAAACATACGAAATTGGCGATGAATTTATCGAAGAAATAACTTTGGACAATATAGCTGAAAACTTCGGTCGCAGATTGATTTCACTTGCCTCTCAAAACCTGAACCAAAGAATTAGAGAAATTGAAAAAGACAACATATATAATGAATACGCTTCAAAACTAAACGAGATTTTAGTTGGTGAGGTTTATCAAATCAGACGTCATGACATTTTAGTACTTCACAACAAAATTGAATGCCGTTTGCCTCGAGAAGAGCAAATACCTAATGAAAGTTACAGACACAAAAAAAATCAGAGCATAAAAACTATAGTCAAAGAAGTAAAAAGAAACGGTGCAGGCGGTCAGCCGGAAGTCATACTTTCCCGCTCTTCAGAAGAGTTTTTAGCAAGATTGTTTGAAATAGAAATTCCTGAGATTTACGATGGCATCATCCAAATCAAAGGTATTGCAAGAGATCCGGGCGAAAGAAGTAAAGTTTCTGTTATGTCTTTTGATGACAGAGTAGATCCTGTTGGTGCTTGCGTAGGTATGAAAGGTATTCGTATCCACTCTATAGTTAGAGAGTTAAATAACGAAAACATCGACTTGATACAGTTTTCAGAAGATATCAAAACATATATCGAAAGAGCTCTCTCTCCTGCAAGAGTAAAAGAAATTACTGTTGACGAAGAAACTCTAAGCGCTACAGTGATAGTGCCGGACGACCAAGTATCTCTTGCTATAGGTAAAAACGGTCAGAACGTTCGACTTGCTTCCAAGCTGACAGGTTATGCACTTTCCTTAGTAAAAGAAGGATTTGAAGATATAGATTTGAGCGAGTTTAAAGTAGAACTCGGCGAAGAACTTTATAATGAACTCATGGAAGACGGCATCAGCACCGCTAGAGAGTTCTTAGATGCTGACCCTGCTGACTTATTAGCATTAAACAGCTTGAATAAAGAATTTTTATTAGAACTTAGAACTATCATGCTCACAGAACTTGAAGAAGAAGAATCTCAAGAAACTGTAGCCTTGATAAATAGTATAGATTTATAGAGAATTATCCCTTTTTAGTCTTTAAAATTTGGATAAACGGAATTATATTTTTCAGAAAAATGAGTATTAGAGGTTTATGGCTGCCGTAAAAAAAACAAAACTGTTTAAAATCGCTTCCGAAATAAACATTGGTAAGGATGCAATAATTGAATTTTTGCAGTCTAAAGGCTTTGATATTGAAAACAAGCCTACTGCTACCCTTACGCCTGACATGGTGGATGTGGTACACGATAAATTCAAAAAAGAAATAAAGGCTGCAGAAAAACAAAGAGAAAAATTGCAAAGACACAAAGACACACGCAAAACTTCTCAGGATTCCGCTCAGGAAGAAGGCAATGCTCCTTCGCCTGCTAAAGAGTCTATGTCTTCAGGCAGTGCTGTTGTTTCTGATGTACAAGCTGACTCCGCAAAAGTAAGACCTGCGGATTCGGATGCTAATATCAAACCGGGCATGGTTATCGATTTATCTGCCCACAATAAAAAACCAGCTGAGTCAAGAGAAACAGCTAAAAATATTAAACCTCATCCTAAGGAAGAAAGCCAAAATAAAACTGAAAATACTCAATCTAATACTTCTGATTCTGTAAAAGATATTGCCGCTCCAAATAGAAATGATTCCAATGTTCGTCCGAGAAATGAAGACGACAGACGACCAAGACGTGATAGAGATAATTTCAACAGAGACGATAGACAGCCACGTTCAAATGAAAACAGACCTCCTCGCTCTAACGATAACAGACCTCCTCGCGACAGGGACAATAGACCGCCAAGAGATGGCGACAACAGACCACAAAGAGATGGCGATTACCGTCAAAGACGTGATGATAGAGGTGCCGAAGGTAGAGGTAATGACAACAGACCTCCTCGCTATAACGACAATAGACCACCTCGCGACAGAGACAACAGACCGCCGAGAGACGGAGATAACAGACCTCAAAGAGATGGCGATTACCGTCAAAGACGTGATGACAGAGGTGCAGAAGGAAGAGGCAATGACAACAGACCACCTCGCTATAATGACAACAGACCGCCAAGAGACGGAGATAACAGACCTCAAAGAGATGGCGATTACCGTCAAAGACGCGATGACAGAGGTGCCGAAGGTAGAGGTAATGACAACAGACCACCTCGCGATAGAGATTTCAGAGACAACCGTGACAGGTTTACTCCGGGTGAAGGTGGTGCAAGAGACTTTGGTGGCGACAAAGACGACCGCCCTAGAAAAAAACGCAAAAATATTATAGAAGTGAATCCGGGTGATGCTCCTCAGTTGAAAGGACTTACAGTTCTTGGGAAAATTGACATCAATCCTGAAGATTCAGACATGGGTAAAGGTGGAAAATCCCGCAAGGTAGTGAAAAAGAAAAAAGTTACTCCTGAAGCAGGTAAAGAAAAACAACCTAAAGTTGTTAAAAAAGATCCTCCTAAAAAATTGAAAAAAACAGAAATAGAACGTACTATTTCTCAAGAAGATGACAATATTCGCAAGAAAAAGAAAAAACGTAAAAAATCAGTTAGAGACATGATTAGCCAAGACGATGTGAACAAGGCTATTAAGGAAACTCTATCTGAAATGGATCACTCGAGCACTGCTGTTTCCCGTGCAAAAAACAAACAGAAACGCAGAATGGAAAGAGAAGAAAAAGAAGCTCGTATCCAGGAAGAATTGGACAAAGAAGCGAATATTTTAGAACTTACAGAATTTGTTACTACAAGTGACTTGGCAAATCTCATGGGTATCGGCGTAAGCGAAATCATCATGAAATGTATGCAGCTTGGCTTGATGGTAACTATCAATCAAAGATTGGATAAGGACACTATTGTGCTTATCGCTGTTGATTATGGGTTCGATGTTAAGTTCCATGATGAGAAATCATTACAGTTCATTGACGAAGAAGATTCAGAAGAAGATGAAGATTTACTACCTCGCTCCCCTATTGTTACTATAATGGGTCACGTGGATCATGGTAAGACATCTCTTCTTGACAATATTCGCTCTTCTAATGTAGTTGCCGGCGAAGCAGGTGGTATCACTCAGCACATCGGTGCCTATAAAGTAAGACTTGATGACGGACGCTCAGTTACATTTTTGGATACTCCGGGTCACGAAGCATTTACTGCGATGAGAGCCCGTGGTGCACAAGTAACAGATATCGTAGTCCTTATAGTTGCAGCAGACGACAGCGTAATGCCTCAAACTATAGAAGCTATTTCTCACGCGAAAGCTGCTGAAGTGCCTATAGTAGTTGCAATTAACAAAATTGACAAACCTGACGCACAACCTGACAGAATCCGTCAGCAGTTAGCTGATTACGGCGTGTTGGTCGAAGATTGGGGCGGTAAATATCAGGTAGCTGAAATTTCAGCAAAACATGGTTTAAATATATCTCAGCTTTTAGAAAAAATTCTCTTAGAAGCTGAAATGTTAGAGCTTAAAGCAAATCCGGACAGATTAGCTCGCGGTATTGTCGTCGAAGCTAATATGGAAAAAGGACTTGGTGCCACTGCTACTATTATCGTACAAAAAGGTACTCTAAGAGTTGGCGATCCGTTTGTTTCAGGTGTATATTCAGGTAGAGTGAGAGCTTTGCTCGATGAACGCGGTAATAAATTAGAATCTGCCGGCCCTGCTGACCCGGTAATGGTTATCGGCTACGACGGTCTGCCTGAAGCAGGCGATAGCTTTATCACTACAAACACAGATTCGGAAGCTCGTAGCATCGCTAACGAAAGAAAACAGCTTAAACGCGAACAAGAACTCAGACAAGTACGTCACATGACATTGGATGAAATCTCCGCTCAAATTTCTGTGGGTGGCATCAAAGATTTGAATCTTGTAATCAAAGGCGACGTATCCGGTTCTATCGAAGCCATAAGCGATTCGTTATTGAGATTGTCAACCGGCGAAGTAAGGGTAAACATTTTACACAAAGGTGTCGGCTCAGTAACAGAAAACGACGTTATGTTAGCAGCAGCGTCCCGAGCAATTATTATCGGATTTAATACTACTCCTACCGGCAAAGCCAGAAGAGTAGCCGAAACAGAATCGGTAGAAATTAGAAACTACAGCATCATTTATGATTGTATCAATGAAGTACACCTTGCACTCGAGGGTCTTTTGACTCCGGATGTCCACGAGGAAATAGTAGCTGAAGTAGAAGTACGTCAGACATTTAAAATTTCCAAAGTTGGTGTCATTGCAGGTTGCTATGTGCAGAGTGGTAAAATTCGCAGAAACGACAGAGTCCGTGTCATGCGTGACGGCTTTGAAGTATTCCGCGGCACTATCCACTCGCTTAAGAGAGAGAAAGATGATGTTAGAGAAGTAGATCAAAAGTACGAATGCGGTATTCAGCTCAATGGATTTAACGACATCCACGAAGGTGATATAATAGAAGCATTCAAAGAAGTTGAAGTAAAACGTACTCTAGCATAATTATGGCAAACAGAGCAGAAAAAGTAGCAAATGAAGTTAAAAAAGTGCTGTCCGGAGAAGTATCCCGGATAGCACTTGATAATGGTTTTGGCATGGCAACTCTTACAGCAGTTCGTATGTCAAAAGACCTTCAGGTTGCAAAAATATATATCAGCAGTTTCGGTTCCAACAAAGGTCCGGGCGAGCTTATTGATTTATTTAATAATCACATCGGCGAGCTTAGGTATCTTGTTGGCAAACAGTTGAGATTGCGGTTTACCCCTGAATTGAGACTATTCTTTGATGATACACTTGATCAGATTGAGCACATTCAGGAACTATTAGACAAAGCCGATGTCAAAGGCTTAGAAAATAAAGATTATAATATCCCGGAAGATGAAGAATAGAACCAATGATACTTACCAAGGATAATGTTTCCCAATTCCCCGCATGGAAAAAATCTATAAGCGAGACAGGTGCTGTGTTGCTTATCAATAAAGATTTGGATTGGACATCATTTGATGTCGTAGCCAAAGTCAGGAATATGACTAAAGCTAAAAAAGTAGGTCATGCCGGCACTTTAGACCCGTTGGCAACCGGTTTGCTAATCCTTTGTCTTGGGAAAGCTACTAAAACTATAGAACAGTATCAGGGTATGCCTAAAACATATTCGGGTACTATCAAATTAGGGGCTACTACTAAAACTGACGATTCTGAGGCTGAAGAAGAAAACATCTGCGATGCTTCAAATGTCAGCTTAGAGACTGTAGTAGAAACAGCAAATAAGCTTTCAGGACAATTAGCTCAGATCCCCCCTATGTTTTCTGCCAAAAAAGTAAAAGGTCAAAAGCTATACGAATTGGCAAGAAAAGACAAAACTGTTGAATTAACGCCTTCGCAGATAGAGGTTTACAAGTTTGATATTGTAAAATTTGAAAACCCGTTTATTACTTTTAGGATTGAATGTTCTAAAGGTACATATATTAGAGCATTGGCAAGAGATATGGGTCAGATGATAGGTACCGGTGCTTATCTTGCCTCTTTGCACAGAGATGCAATCGGAGAATTGCACTCAGACAAGGCTCTTACTGTAAGAGAATTTCAGGAATTAGCAACAAGCATCGAACATAATGAAAGTCTATAACTCATTTGACGATATAAAATTCGAGAAAAATACCATCTTGACTGTTGGGACATTTGACGGTGTACACAAAGGTCATCAGCAGATAATAGGAAGACTTCTCGAGATAGCAAAACAGGAAAATCTGAGACCTGTGATAGTAACAATTCATCCTCATCCGCAGGTAGTTTTGAGAAAATCAGGAACAGATGCCTTACATTTGCTTACGTCCATTGAGGAAAGGCTCACTTTATTTGAGAATTATGGCATCGACCATACGCTTGTTATTCCATTTTCTTACGAATTTTCTCTGACATCGCCGGAAGATTTTGTCAAACAGTATTTGATTAACAAAATTGGTATGAAAAAAATACTGATTGGTTATGATCATCTTTTTGGCAAAAATCGTGAAGGAAGTCAGGAATTGTTGCAAAAACTATCAAAAGAGTATGATTTTGAAGTAGAGCGTTTAGATGCACGGAAAGACAATGACTTAATCATTTCGAGTACAGCTATCAGACAACACCTCCAAAATCACAGAATCAAAGAAGCAGCCGCTTTGCTTGGATACAGTTATCACCTCAGAGGCAAAGTAGTGGTAGGCGACCGCCGTGGCAACACCATTGGCTACCCTACTGCAAACGTACGCCCCAATGAGCCAAACAAACTGATGCCGGCAAACGGAGTCTATTTAGTTCATGCCAAGATTAAAAATGAAATAGTTTTTGGGATGGCAAATATAGGCACAAGACCCACTTTCACTGATGACATACTGCCAACACTGGAAGTTAATTTCTTTGATTTTGATGACGACATTTATGGTAAATATATTACTGTAAACTTTTTGGAGTTTTTGAGAAAAGAAGTTAAATTTGATTCTTTGCAAGCTCTTCTAAATCAATTAGAAGAGGACAAAAAAAATTGTCAACAAATAATCAAAAAACTTTACAAATACAAATAATTTACGTATATTTGTGTTTTATTGGAAAATAGTAGAGCAATAAATTTAATCGGAGCAAGATTAATGATTTCTAAAGAGCAAAAAGCTGAGATTATCGCAAAGTTTGGCAACAATGCTAGTGATTCAGGAAAACCTGAAGTACAAGTTGCTTTATTGACTGCTCGTATCAATGATTTAACCGGTCATGCAACAGAACATAAACACGATAATCATAGCCGTCGCGGTCTTATCAAATTAGTAAGTAAAAGAAAAAAACTATTAAGCTACTTGATGAAAACCGACATCCAACGCTACCGTGCATGTATCGCTGCACTTTCGTTGCGTAAATAAAAATATTTATAAAAACGGCGTGTCAAACGCCGTTTTTTTTATTATTTTACCAACCTTACAAGAACATTTCTAAATTTTTTTTGAGATATCTATGTCTATGCAAAAAGTATCAATAAACTTTGAAGGCAAAGAGTATTCTTTGGAAACCGGAAGGTTTGCCAAGTTTGCTAATGGTGCCGTAATGGTTCGTTGCGGCGATACTATGGTTTTAGTAACTGCAACTGCTTCATCTAAAGAGATGGAAGGAATCGATTTTTTACCACTTCAGTGCGAATATAAAGAAAAGACTGCTTCTGCAGGCAAAATCCCAGGTGGATTTATGAAAAGAGAAGGTCGCCCTTCTGATTCCGAAATTCTTACTGCTCGTCTTATGGACAGACCTATTCGCCCTATGATTTCTAAAGCTTGGCATTACGAAACTCAAGTGATTGCTACTGTTTATTCTTACGATCCTGAAGTGAAACCTGACACTTTAGCAGGTGTGGGAGCTTCAGCTGCATTGCTTATCTCCGAGATTCCTTTTTTGGAACCTGTTTCTCAGGTGAGAATTGCCAAAGTTGAAGGCCAGCTTATAGCTAATCCTTCTAGTAGCCAGCTTGAAGTTTCTTCTATCGATATGTCTGTGTCAGGTACTGACAGTGCCATTACTATGGTAGAAGGCGAATCATCTGAAATCAGTGAAGAAGAATTTTTAGAAGCTCTTGACTTTGCTCATGCAAAAATCAAAGAATTAAATTCTTTGCAAACTGAACTTTATAATCTGATCAATCCGACTAAACGACCAATCGTAGAAAAAGAATATAATGAAGAATTGCTCGCTTTTGTCAAAGAGCAATCTACAGATAAACTAAAAGAATACATCTATTCTAACTCCACTAAAGCTGAAAGAAGCGAAAGCAGAAAGCTTATCCATGATAATTTGATGGAAGCTGTTGCTGAAAAATATGTGGATGTTGAAGATGCTGATATCGCAGCTATATCTAAAGATGCCGGCGAAATTTTGAATAAAGTCGAAAAAAGTATCATGAGAAATATGATTCTCGACGATAATAAACGTCTCGACGGTAGAACAACTAAAGATATAAGACCTATCAACTGCGAAGTTGGATTATTGCCAAGAACTCATGGCTCTGCCCTATTTACTCGCGGTGAAACTCAATCATTGACTACTATCACTCTCGGTACTACAAGAGATGAGCAAATGATTGATGGTTTGAATCCAATGTTTACTGAAAGATTTATGCTACATTATAACTTCCCTCCTTTCAGCGTTGGCGAAACCGGAAGATTAATGGTAGGACGTAGAGAAATCGGTCATGGTCACCTTGCTTGGCGTGCTTTGAAAGCAATGCTTCCTGCACAGGAAGAATTCCCATACACATTGCGAGTAGTTTCAGATATCTTAGAATCTAATGGTTCTTCGTCTATGGCTACTGTATGTGCTGGCTCTCTTTCTATGTTTGATGCCGGTGTCCCAATGAAAAAACCTGTAGCCGGTATCGCTATGGGACTCATCAAAGAAGATGATCGAGTTGCCGTTCTTAGTGATATTTTGGGTGACGAAGACTTCCTCGGCGATATGGATTTCAAACTTGCCGGTACAGAAGACGGAATCACTGCATTCCAAATGGATATCAAAGTTGACGGATTAAGTGTAGAAATTATGAAACAAGCATTGGAGCAAGCTAAACAAGGCCGCTTACATATACTTGGTATCATGAATCAATCAATCGACACTCCAAGAGAAGATATTTCTCAGTTTGCACCTCGATTCTCATCAATCAAAATCCCTCAGGATATGATTGGTGCTATTATCGGACCTGGTGGCGAAACTATCCGTGCTATTACTAAAGAAACTGAAACAGAAATCAACATTGAAGATGATGGTACTGTACTAATTTCTGCTGTAAACGGTGCAAATGCAGAAGCTGCTATCAAATGGATCAGACAGCTTACGCAAAAGCCTGAAGTTGGGCAGGTTTACTCAGGTAAAATTGTAGAAATCAGAGAAGGCTTAGGTGCTTTTGTTGAAATATTACCTAAAGTGCAGGCTCTTCTACATATCTCTCAAATCGATCACGAAAGAGTTGATAACGTTGCTGATTTCCTTAAAGTTGGTGAAAAAGTTGACGTTAAGCTGATGGAAATCACACCTGACGGCAAAATGAGATTGAGCCGCAAAGCACTAATGCCAATTCCTGAGCATATAAAAGAAGAAATGGAAAAACGCAAAGCTAACGGCGGTGGCGACAGAGAAAGAAGTGGCAATCGTGACAATCGCGATAGTCGCGGTGGCGATAGAGACAGAAACAACAGAGGTCCAAGAAGACCACAAAACAGATAATATTGAAAAGTTATCAGATAAATTCAAAGACTCTTTTTTTTAAAAAGAGTCTTTTTTTTTTGTAACCTTTTTTCATAACGATGTGTTTACAAATAAATCACCATTTATGTAACATGAGATCAGTTATGAAATTATTATCAATTTTAACAGCTGTTTTAGTTTTATCCTTAGCTCCTACTATGTCTTTTGATACTAAAACAAACACAAAATCCAATATCCATTATTACAATTCTAGTTATGGAATCAATGGATATGACATTGTAGCTCGAAAACACGGAGTTTTCTGGCCAAAGTCCTCAAATGATATTTATCAATTGGGAGCCGGTATAGTCTTTGGTGCCAAGATTTTAGACAATACGAACACACTCAAAACTGTGATGACTGGTTATCAAACTCAAAACGGTACCATCACCTATGTACCTGGCTCAAATGTAATTGACCCAACTGAAAATGTAATCGAAAACCCAAAAGAAATCTATCCTCTATATCTATCTACAGAGTATGATTCGAAAGGTATATCTTCAAATCCATCAGCTCCAAAATGGCCTTTGTGGAAAACAGAGAATGATTACTTTGGTAAATACGTAGCTGACCAAAAAGAAAGAGAATTTTCTAACTATCCAAACGGACCTTTATATTTTGCAGCAGAAACTATGGTAACTGTATATAAGGATACTGATTTAAGATACTATGGTTCCTACTTAGGAAAAACCTATTCGTCGCTTAATCTACAAGTTGAAGAAAAAACTATTTTTTGGGACGAAGAGCCACTTAATGATGTAGTATTGGTAATATACACAATTACCAATATGAGTCAATCAGATTACAAAGATGCCTCTTTCGCTAAACTTATCGATTTTGATGTCAAAAACAAAGATGATTTTAAAGATATGATTTTAGCTCATAGTGACGAGAGTAAGAGAATGGTTTACTGCTGGTCTGGACTGGAAGACGGGCCTAAAGGGTATATGGCAATTTCCCTGATAATTAGTCCTGAAGTAAACTCAAATGGTTACCCAATTGAACATAATAATTATAAAAATTACGCACAAGGTCTCGATTTAGCAACTACACATAATTACCACATAGAAGAAGATACTACCGATTACATTACATATGAGCGCCTCACATCAAAAACTAGTATCGGTGAGGCTAACCATTACGATCAAAGAGTATTGCTCGCTTCTGAAACTTTCAATCTTGCGCCCGGACAAAGTGTCTCCTTTGGAGTAGCTCAGATTTTCGGTAATGCAATCAAAGATGGAGAACAAGTACATCCAAGTGGTGACGAATCAGAACTAACTGACATCGAAGGAAAATGGGTTGCACTTTATGATAAGATTTATTCTGAAGGGCTTCAAAGCGATGGGACAGCTATTGAGCAAGAAAACTATCATTCAAACTCTGCAATATTTCCAAATCCAACTACCGGTCATGTAACTTTCTCAGAAAGTTTGGGAGTTGTTGATAAAATTGAGGTATTTAATAGCTTAGGAGAACTCGTAATGAGCAAAATCAACAATGACAACACTCTTAATCTTACAAATCTATCAAACGGCATATATATGATTCGAGTCCAATCTGCTAATCATTCGGAGATTCATAAGGTCATTCTTAATAAATAACATTTTACATCCGACTTTAAGGCAGGTTTTTGCAAAAAAAAATCTGCCTTTCTTTACTTTACAATCAAAACCTTCGTGGAATCTCTGAATTTTTCCGAATCTATAATTACATTATAAAAACCATTTGGCAAATCATCTGAATTGATTTTTGTTCGATGCAGTCCGGCAAAAACAAACTCGTTGAGCAAATTATAAACTATATTCCCGTCGGTATCAACCATATAGATGTCAACGTAGCAGCTTTCCGGCAAAGTATATTCAGCTAAATACTGATTTTTATCCTGAAAAATATGCAAGTTAATACTTGATTTCAAAATTTCTTTTGTACTCGAGGATATCCTCGGATAATAGTAAAGATGAGGTACTACCTTGAAAGGCCCCATTTCGCTTATAGTATAATAGCCATCCCCTTCTCTGTCCCAACAAATAGCCTCTCCTTGGGGTTCCATAACATAGGGCAGCGTAAGAGGCTGCTTTGCAAAGGCTTGTGCATAAGTCTCATTCTTGTCCTTTTTATAATAAAAAACTTCGATGTATGACTTTATCAGAATTTCAGATCCATCCGGAGAAATATCTCCACCTACAATCTGATCTAACATATTATTTTTGTCTCCCATCGGCAATGTAGCAATCTTTGTAGCAGTGTTTTCTTTTTGATAGCTCTGAGGGTACTTTAAAGTATATACAGCTACATTTTCTTCTCTTTTCGTTACTAAGTACAAATCATTAGTAAAAGGGTCTATAAGCAAAGTCTCGCAGTCTCTCGCACCATCTTCATATTGATATTCGATTACATCAATATCTTCAGGATCCGGTGTGATTTTGTCATGGTCCTGCGAAGCATTTACGTAAGGCTCTTCAATACGGTATATTTTTCTTGTGTCGTGCTTTGCGTCATTGTCGCCTATATCTCCTATAAATAAGTAATATTTCCCGTCCGCAGGAGATTTGGCTATTGCAATATCTTCCCAATCTTTTGATTTTTTAATATCGAGCTCTACAGACGCAAGCAAATCACCATCGATATTTATAGCATAGACCGTTTTTATTTCGCCATCGTCATTGTGTACCCAAAAAACATCAGGATATTGCATCGACGGCACAATACCTGAAATTTCGTCTAACTTGTTAGTTTTAATTGTACATTTGTCAATTCGATCGCTAAATTTTGGAGCTGCATATAGGATTGAACAGCAGAAAGCAAAAACTATTACAAAAAAAGTAAATCTAAACATTGTACATACTCGCGAATTCTTATAGAATCAAATAGAAGAAAGAAAATTAGGACACAAAAACATACAGTTTATATTTGTATAACCCCGCTTTTGATATTGCACCACAAAGCAAGATACACACAAAACAAATTAAAAAAAAGGCTACTATAAAATTTTATAGTAGCCTTGTAGATATTTATTTAAAGATAAGATTATCTTTTGTTGTTGTCAACTTGTCTTACACCCAACATAATTTTCTGAGCGATTTCTTCAGCAACCATTTTCTGAACATGATCTCCTGATGTCATGTATTCAGAGATTGCAGATTCAACTCTATTTTTGATGATTTGAGAAGTTTGACCAACCAAAGCTGTAGAAAGCTGGTGAATATCTTCTTGCTGACCTTTAAGAGTTTCAAGCTGGCTACGATTAGCATCTTCCATTTTCTTAAGCATTTTGTCCATACGTTCTTCTTCTTCAGTATAGAACAAAGTAAATGCCATAAGACCAAGCATAGTAAACTCAAGACCAATCGCCAACAAAATCCAAGAAGGACGAGCAGCAGGGATAAGTTTCAAACCGCGGATACCAATTGCAACGATAAGAACCGCAGCACCACCGTATGCAAGACCTGTAACGTTGTTTTGATATTTTTCTGTAAAGTGGTGAGACATATAAAGTCTAAGACCTTTACCCCATTTAAGGTGATTACGTCTCCAAAGAAGACCATTTTTAGTATCTTCGATTTCTTTTACCACGAAGTCAGAGAAAAATTCTTTGATACGAGAGTAAATAGCTTCGTTACGGAACATAACGATATCTGTATCATCATCAAACAATTCATCGAAATTGATTGCTTGGCGAGCAGAAACTTCTGCATCAGAAACAGTTCTTTCCCAAACTCTTCTAAGAGCTCTTTCTACTTCTCTTCTGTCCATGTCTTCAAGTTTGTCATCAGGTAGAGTAAGTACGTGTACTACATCATCTGAGAAACCTGTCTGAAGACGTATTTTAATCTGGGTATTATCGATTTGTCGATCAAAAAGTGCTGCCATATAGCCGAAGCTTGATGGCATCAACATTGTGAAGAAGCCGGCTATAAGCACGGAGAATGCCAAACTTACCAAAATGAAACCAATCCATGGTTCGAGGTAAATTGGGTGTTCACCAAGAGCAGGAGCTTTAATATAATACTCCCATTTACCTTTAACGTAGCCACTTTCTTCCTCAGTTCTGACACCTGTAGAGAAGTCAAAGATAAACTCTTTATTGATATAATCTTTTTTAACTTCAGTTTCTTGGCCTAAAAGATTAGCTTCTTTATCTTTTGTAGTAGATGCCCAAACCAGTCCGTCAAACTTAACGAAACCAATTTTCTGCATCAATTCGCCATCCGGCTTAAATAAAGGAAGGATAAACGAAGATAATCCATTGGGAATTGCTGAAAAGAATATTAGATAGAAAAAGACAGCAATCAGAATCCCCATTACACCTACGTGCTGAGCACCAACTTTCTTTTTGGTGGATTCTGCAGCATTAGAATAAATCGCTTTAGCCATTAGTACTTAACTCCTGAATTATGGAAATATGGTATTAACTATTTTATCGCTCTAAGCATATATATAATATACAAAAAAAATCAAGATAATTTAAGTTTTTGTGGAAAATCTGTCAATTTTTTATTAACATATACCTATATGCCTGATTTTTCAAGTCGGTTTACAAGTTAAGTAAATAATCTAATTACAAAAATTAAAAATGTATTAGAATTTATGTTTTACAGCTTCCCTGTAGATTTTTTTTAACTAAACCTTTTTATTTAAGATTTTTTTTCTTATGTTATAACCCATGAGAACAACTACATTAACAGTCGGTTTACTTTTTTGCTGCTGCGGCACTATTCGTGGCGGTTCGTTCATCTCTTGTATAAGCCAGAGACTGATATATCTTACCATGCGAATCATTACAGGTGAAACACCTGATCCTAACGCTTTCCTCTAATGGCTAATTGCAAACAGTATCTTTTGGGCTTTATTACTGTTTACTATGCCTTACTATATTTTTTTAGCTAATCATTTTTTTAGTTTTAGTTATGTTATAGGGAGTTACTATTATGGCAACTTACAGACCTCGTTTCTATGTGCCGCCTGAACAGGTGAAAGATGCACTAAGCAAATATATGCTCGTAGATGGCTACGACTTTGTATTGGATTTGGAAAACAGCAAAGGTGCTCACTTCGTAGAAGCGCGCACGGGTAAGTCTTTTATTGACTTTTTTACTTGTTTTGCCTCTATGCCAATCGGTATGAATCACGACAAAATGTTGAACCACGGATTTGATGAATATCTGAATAAGGCTGCTACAAACAAGCCGTCTAATTCGGATATTTATACAGATGCTATGGCAACTTTTGTGAATACTTTCCACAATATTGCAGTTCCGGAACATTTTAAATATTCGTTTTATGTTTCCGGCGGTGCGTTAGCAGTCGAAAATGCACTAAAAACTGCCTTTGATTGGAAATATAGACAAAATGACAGAAAAGGCACGAATGTGGGCGAAAACCTTAAAATTCTTCATTTCAAAGAAGCTTTTCACGGACGCTCAGGATATACTTTGTCATTAACAAATACTGACCCGAAAAAAGTCAAATTTTTCCCTAAATTCGACTGGCCTCGAGTAACAAATCCAAAACTTAGATTCCCTCTGACAGAGGAAGTCTTAGCGGACGTTATCAAAGAAGAGCAAAAATCAATTGCACAAATCAAACAGGCGTTCACTGATAATCCGCACCAGATTGCTGCTATTATCATTGAACCTATCCAAGGCGAAGGTGGCGATAACCACTTTAGAAGAGAATTTTTGCAGGAGATAAAAGAAATTGCTCACGAAAATCATGCTCTTTTGATTTTTGATGAAGTTCAGACAGGTATGGGTCTAACCGGTTCATGGTGGGCACATGAGTCGATTGGAGTAATTCCTGATATTATGAGTTTTGGCAAAAAAATGCAGGTATGCGGTATTCTAGTCGGTCCAAAAATAGATGAAGAACCTGACAACGTTTTTCATGTTTCGAGCAGAATAAACTCTACTTGGGGCGGCAACCTCGTTGACATGGTAAGAGCTACACGCTACCTCGAAATAATTGAAGAAGAAAACCTTGTAGAAAATGCTAAACTAATGGGCGATGTTCTTGCTCAAAAACTTGAATCAGTAGCAAGTGAATATCCT
This sequence comes from Kapaibacterium sp. (SeqCode), assembly GCA_963664875.1. GTDB lineage: Bacteria > Bacteroidota > Ignavibacteria > Kapaibacteriales > UBA2268 > JBFHIJ01. Next base: position 1,144,357 of record OY761611.1, read on the forward strand.
GAACATTTCTACAATGTAAGGGGTCGCGGATTATTTGCGGCTTTAGACATGAAATCACCGGATATGCGTACAAAATTTATTAATCAATGTTTTGATGAGGGTCTAATCATTCTCCCTTGCGGATCTAATGCTGTAAGATTCCGTCCTCCACTAAATATCACAAAAGAGGAAATCAATGAAGGTTTTGAAGTGATAGCAAAAACACTGAAAAAAATCTTATAGCAAAGAAAAGACGAAGCTCCGTCCAATACCAACCCTGATCTTCGGGGCTTCGTCTATTTTTTTAACATTTTTTGAAGCATCTATATATTTTCTATAAATCCCGGAATATCATCTCCCCTGCCAATCTTATAAGTTCGCTTTTGACTTCTTCTAAGTTGCCGGCTTCTACCCTTGCACCTGAAGCATGTTTGTGTCCTCCACCATTAAAGTGAACCCCAAGCTCTCTAACGTGGTATTCGCCTTTTGATCGAAGAGATATTTTTATTATATCTTTTTCCAAATCCTCTTTAATTAGGATGCCTACTGTTACACCATCAAGCATAAGAGTGTAATCAACAAAACCTTCTGTATCATCATTGGTGCAGCTATAATTTCTATAATCATTTTTGCTCACAGTCATTACACACATCCTGTCATCGTAATGAGTTTCTATACCTGCTAGAGCCTTGCCAAGAAGTTTCGCAGCTTTTATAGAAAACGTATTGTAAACATCATTATAAAGTTTCACCGGATCTGCACCATAAGAAATAATTTCTGCTGCAATTCTAAATATCTCAATATCTGTTCTGTCATATCTGAAATTTCCGGTATCGGTCATAATTGCCACATAACATGATTCTGCAATTTCTTTATTGATGTAGTGCCTGAAATTGTCACGTAATAATTTCCATGTCAATTCTCCTGTGGAAGTAGCATCAGTATCTACCGCCATAACTTCTACTTCAAGTTTTGGGTTGATGTGGTGGTCTATTAGCATCTTAATAGCTTTTGACTCGAGATATTCTTGCTCGATACTGCTCATTCTATTGCTGTCATTCAAATCCATAATCAGTATTACCTCAGCCTCCCTGATTATTTCAGGAGCCGGATTGGAAGAGTAAACAATAATCTCTTCAAATCCCTTTAGAAATTTCAAATTATCAGGCAACTGATTATCTACCATTATTGTTACTGATTTTTCGAGCTGTTGTAGCAGATTGGCAAGAGCTGTAGCTGAGCCGATAGCATCGCCATCAGGATTTTGGTGTATAATTATAACAAATTTCGAATACTGCTTCAAAAAACTACTGATTTGCTTCAGCGAGTTATCCAAATTAGTCTCAAAGCTGTCTATATGTTTCATTTTGTAAGTCTTTTCAAATTGTTCGTATTTAGTCAAGACAAAAATAACGAACATTTGTAAATATCATTTTGAATAATTAGAAAACTTGTATTACTTTAGCTATCTTAGTAAAATTATATTGTTCAACTGATATTTCGTACTGATATGGACAAGAACACACCTGAAAACAAAGGTTTTCATAGTAATTATGATAATGAATACAATCGCTATAAAGAAGAGTTAAAAAATTACTATAAAAAGAAACAATCCAACAGCGATTACTCTGAAGAAGAAATTGAGGAGAATCCACAAATTGATACCGAAGACTTATCAGTTTACATTGAGCAAAAAAGGAAAAAAATGATAGCTCTGCTCAACTATGCAAAAGTAATTATAGGATTTTTCCTAATTGTATTCCTTTCTTATGTAGTTGTAGATTCGTGGATACTTCCTGCTACAATTCATAGTAAAGACAAAATTTCTATACCTAAGCTTTCCGGGATGAATATTGAAAAGGCTAAAGACAAATTGTCAAGCATGAATTTGATTGTTGAAATTGCAGGAGAGCAGTATAATGCAAAAGTACCTCCTCAAACTGTAATACGACAGTCTCCTAATCCAAACACCGAAGTAAAAGTCGGAAGGACTGTCTATCTGACTATTTCCAAAGGTAAAGAAACGGTAGAGGTACCCTACTTAATAGGCAAATCTGTCCGAGAAGCCAAAGTTATACTTCTGAATAAAGGATTTAAGTTATCCAAAGTGCTTTTCGAAAATTCTGAGTCTATACCAAGAGATTCGATAATTAAACAAAGTCAAAAGCCCGGCAAGTTCATTCCTTACGGAAGCGACTTTGTGCTTACAGTCAGCAAAGGCTCTGAAAATCAAATTCAAGTCCCTCGATTGGAAGGTATGGCTTTCGAAGACATCGAAGAGTTCTTAATGGTAAACGGATTTGTTTTAGGCAATATTAAATACGAGTCAAGCGACACATATCTGCCGGGTGCTATTATCGGGCAATACCCTCTCGCAGGAGAAACTGTGCCGTATAACTCTGCAATAGATATCACAGTCGCAGAATAATCTTTTATAACACAAGATTAAGAGCTATGTTTTTTTATATTTTCAAGATTAACATAGCTCTTTTTTTATAGATTATATCGAAGCTAAATAGCATTTTCAACTAAAATAATAGCAAACTGAGTAAGTCTTAAAAATTGGATGTAAATGACTTTGAGGATGGAATTATGAAATTTAAGCAAATGACTCTAAAATCTCAGGAAGCAATCAAAACTTCTCAGGAAATTGCAGATTCTTACGGCAATCCGTCTTTGGAACCTATCCATTTATTGGCTGCTTTAGTGCAGGATTCCGAAGGTCTGACAAATCAGATTATCAGCAAAATAACAGGCAGTCTATCTGAGATAAAAATTGAAATAAACGCAGCCATCATCAAACTGCCAAAAGTATCAGGGGATTATGACGTATTTATATCAAAAGATTTGGACAAATTGACAGAAGAGGCTTATAAAGAAGCAAAAACATTTGGTGACGAATATATCAGCACAGAGCATTTACTAATTGCTTTGGCAGATTTCGACAAAATTACTTCAAAATTGCTCAATAAATACTCTGTAAACAAAGAGAATATATACAGAGTACTAAAAGATATCAGAGGTAATAACAAAGTTACTGACCAGTCTCCTGAGGAAAAGTACCAATCCTTACAGCGATACGGAAGAAGACTGAATCATGAAGCTGCTATCGGCAAATTAGATCCTGTAATCGGCAGAGAAGATGAAATTAGAAGGGTGTTGCAGGTTCTATCGCGCCGCACTAAAAACAATCCTATCCTAATAGGCGAACCCGGAGTCGGCAAAACTGCTGTGGTCGAAGGCATAGCTCAAAGGATTGTTAGCGGAGATGTTCCTGAATCGCTAAAGACAAAAGAAATAATTGTTTTAGATATGGGCACTTTAGTTGCCGGAACCAGCTTTAGAGGTCAGTTTGAAGAAAGATTGAAAGCTATAATCAAAGAAGTATCCGAATCTAACGGTGAAATTATTCTTTTTATTGATGAAATACATACTTTGATAGGTGCCGGAGCCACTTCAGGAAGTATGGATGCAGCTAATATACTAAAACCTGCTCTTGCCAGAGGCGAATTGCACTGCATAGGTGCTACCACACTTGATGAGTACCAAAAGCATATAGAAAAAGATGCTGCTTTGGAAAGAAGATTTCAAAAAGTTCTGATAGACGAACCAAGTGTAGCTGATACAATTTCTATATTACGTGGGCTTAAAGAAAAGTACGAAATTCATCATGGAATAAGAATAAAAGACGAAGCTCTGATTGCAGCAGCTGTACTATCGGATAGGTACATAACAGACAGATTTCTGCCTGATAAAGCGATAGATTTAATTGATGAGGCGGCAAGTAAGTTAAGAATAGAAATTGATTCGCTACCTGATGAATTAGATCAGACAGAACGAAAGTTGAGGCAGTTAGAGATAGAAAGAGAGGCATTAAAAAGAGAATTAAAACAGTAATTACTTTTTCTTATTTTTAAGATACGTAAAATACTTTTTGAGATAAACAATCTCTGAATCCGAGCAATAATTTTGAGTGGCAGGGCTGCTTTTTTGAGGTATTGCATCTTCGAAATTCAGCCCAAGACTATTTGATTTTGCAATTTTTATCTCATTATTCCTACTGGTACTAATTGCAATAGATTCAAGCTGAGAAAGAAGTTCTTCATTCTCTATAGCATTGACCCATTCAATTATTCGCTTTTTTCGGTGATCCAACATCTGATAATTGCAATATTATTTTGAACTGATTATCGTTTGAAGTATAATATGAATATCAAGTTAATGATATTTCCCAATAAAAACAAATAAATATTATGATAGTTTTGAATAAAATAACAGGTGCTGAAATTGTCGTCAATGCAGACGAAATTGAAACCATCGAAACCGGACACGACACCGTAATTTCTTTAAAATCAGGGAAAAAACTGATTGTCTCCAATACTGCAGCTGAAATAATAGAAAAAGTAATCGAATATAAGCAGCAGTGCTTAGCCTCATTTAAACCAAATATCCAAGAGAAATAATATTTTGAAGTTAATTCATTATATATTACTCTTTTTTTTCGGTACAACTTACTTCCTTGCGGCGGCAGAGAACTATGTAAGTACCGGTATGAATAAACTCTCTAACACTTACAACTTTTCTGCTAACTCTATCTATTCTACCCCACTTTTTTATGGCAAGATTGACCTACAGGAAAGGTACCAAGGCACTGCTCTAAAAGATTTAAGTGATGATTTTCGGGATTTAAATGACTGGAGTTTCAAATATTCAATTGAGATTGATTCTAATTTCGTCTTTTTCCTTAGAAATAACTGGTATTATTCGAATGACAGGCAGGCTGGCGGTGTGAACAAATTAGAAAGGCAAAGCCTTTCCCCAGGTTTGCTTTATAATTTTGACAACATGGGTTTTCTTGAGTTTTCTGCCGGTAAAGAAAAAAATATCAAAATCGGAATTGTAGAATCGGGCACACTTTTAAACTCTAAAGGTGCATTTGCAAATTCAACTGAAGGTTATAACTATCTGGCAAATATGGATATGGAATATTTGTCGCTTGACGACGGAAGAAAAAACAGCTCCATTGCTGTAAACGGCAAAGTATCGAAAGAGTTTGACAATACTGATAATATGGGAATGAGGCTTAACTACAACCGCAAGGATTTTGACAATTTTGCCGGAGTAAGTACGAATCTGTTTGATAAGACTATTTTCAAAAACAGAATGGAAAATCGCCTTAGTACCAATTTTGATATTTCATATTCTATTTTAGACAATTGGAACTTGAACTCAGTTATAGATTATAACTCTGTGAATGTTACCGAAGAATATAACAAATTTACAAATGATCTAAAATACTCAGGCATAAAGAGAGATTTGGAAGAGCAATATCTCAAAATAGATTTCAATACTTCCATAAAGAGCATCAATTCCTTTTTCAAATTTGGCTATAGAGTAAGTTACAGAGATGAAAAAAATCAGACTCAAAACAAATACAGCATCAACGAAATAGACTACCAACAACTCCGCAATCTTGACAAACAAAAGGATAATATCACCAATATAACCGGTCTCTACTCGGAAATAATGCATTCCTTTTCAGTAAATGATACAATCTACTTCGATTCTTATGTATCAATACTTAGATATGACACACCTGACGAACAAAATTACAGTGACAGAGACGAACTAAGTTACTCTGTCAGCGGAAGATATAAACACCGTTTTAGCGAAAATTTGTCTGCTTCAGTTCTTTTTGCAACTAATTACCTGCATTTAGTGTATTTAAAATCTCAAAACAGCGGCTCTAATAACGTAAACAGGATCTTCAGATTAAATCCAAAAGTAGAGATTACCTTTGCTAATTTTAGTATGCGGCCAAGTTTCGAAGTATTAGCCAACTACACTGTTTATGATTACGAAACAGCCAATAGAGGCCCTGAGAGCTATTCTTTCAGACAAATCGCATATAATGACACAATAATTATAAAAGCTGACAAGAAGAGGAGTATTGAGCTACAAAACAATATCAGATACTACGAGACAGGGAAGCTGTTTTGGGATGACTTTCTGGAATCTCCGGAAACAGGTAACTACGAACAATTTACTAAACTTATGCTTTATACAACAGCAAGCCCAATAGTACGTTTAGGTATTGGTGCAAGATACCACTTTTTGGAGCAGCATCATATTTTTCAGCAACCCGGGAACTCTTCATCAACCATTTACTCCGGGAAATCTATAGCACCTGAAACTGAAATTTCTGTAAAATTTAGCTCAAATTCCGAAATTTCTTTACAAGGTTGGTACGAATTTCAATATATTAAAGGATTGGAAAAAAAAGAAATTCCTAATCTGTTTTTGACAACAAAAATAGTACTATAAATGAAAGACTACATATTCAAAGAAATTGTCAACCTGCCGAGTAGTAAGGAATCTATGGGCAAGATAGAGCCAATTCTAATGCAGGTACAAACTATTGCAGACATTCCGGAAGACAGATTTTATAACCTGCTTATTTCAGTGACTGAAGCTGTGAACAATGCCATCATGCACGGCAATGGATTTGACTCTTCCAAAACTGTTACAGTTACCCTCACCGCAACAGAAGATTATGTAGAAATCGAAGTGCAGGACGAAGGCAGCGGTTTTGACCCCGACATGGTCGCAGATCCAAGGGAACCGGAAAACTTGCTTAAAGCCAGCGGAAGAGGAATATTTATCATAAAATCCCTTATAGAACAGGTCAGTTTCGAAAATAATGAGATTGGAACGAAAGTCTCAATGAAATTTACTATCTAAAACATTTTGTTTTAAGGAGTAAATAAATTACTTTAAGTTTGCAAGGTTTACTTTTTGAATATTTTCTTTATGGTTGCTGAAAAATGTATCTGATTCACGAAAAAGAACTTTTTAGAGCTTTTGAATGTTTAAAAGCAGATTTGAATGATCCAATTGCAAAAAAAATTGTTTTACTCAGCGGAACATTTGGCTCGGGAAAATCTTTTTTCCTGAAGAGCCTTATCCCTGCACTTTTGGAAGAAAATCATACAGATTACGTATTTGAAGCAAAATACAGCAGCAATCTCAAGTTCACTATTGATATTTTGCAGTCTTTAGCTGACAACAGTTATTATGTCGAATCAGACAAACTACCTCCTTTTTCCAGCAACGAATCTTCTTTTATAAACGAGCAGTTCGCCAATACGCTAACTACTCTTAGGAATAAAGATACTTCTCTTTTTGAAAAAATTTATGAGCGTGAGTACCTGAAAGACAACTTTCATTACCATTACAGCTCGATAGATAATATTGAAGATTTGAGTGACACTTCAATATGCAACACAATAGAAAGCCTTTTTCCACAACAGGAAAAATATAAAACATTTTTTGCGAATCCGACTAAAATTGCGATAGAATCACTGATTGTTGATTTGATGACTGTTCTTTTTGCCGGAAATTCTAACTTTGAAAAACCGGAAAAGAAATATAAAGTATTATTTGTCTTAGATGGCTTTGACAAACATTCATGGACAGTGCAGCAGTGGCTTTTGGACAAATTTATTCCTCTTCTGGATACTATGCACTTCAGTGACTTTACTTCTTATGACACTTCTTTTTTGAGTAAAGACACTAAACTATCAGACTTCTTTGATTTCAGATTTTTATTGAGCTTCCGAGAGGACTTAACTTTAGGCAGATTTGCTGATAAATGGCTACAAATATCTGATGCAACTGAAAATATTGCTTTGCAGCCAGCATCGGATCTAATCATGCATAGCTTCTTCAAATCTGAAGGCATTGATGAAGCTGATTATAAAGAGTTGGCAAAGAATACTTACGGCATACCTTATATTTTCAACCTAAAAGTTGAATACAAAAAAGTCGGAGACAGCGAGATAGATAACATTTCTCTGGTTTATCATCTCGCAGGTCAAAAAATCCTTTCTGATTTCGAAGAACAGCAGGCTGATTGGATAAGATGTACAGCTTTCCTCGACGAGTTTGACGAGAGAGCTCTCGAGTTTTTTCCAATTATAGGCAAAAAATCAAAATTGGCTTTTTCTTTTATGAAAGAGCTAAAAGATATTTATACAATTACTAATGGCAAGCTTCGACTTAGAGCCGAGCTGCAGGATTTAATCAAAAAAGCTACTTTATTTGATTCCCCGGGATCTTCGAAAGGTTATCAGAAAATTGCAGAACAATATTATGAGTTATTGCCTATACTCGATGAATACAGCAGTAAAGACTTCGAACTTCTTAGTGAACTTGCTTATTTCAATTGGTTTGACAAAGATTTTGTACTCCCTAAAGTATTTCCTGATAAATTATCTGACATTGACAATCTCTTGGATAAGAGAAAAGAGCTTTTTCTTCATGATAACGGAATGATAAAAGTCAGCGACGATGAAGCTTGCAAAATCGATACGCTAAACAAAATATTGGACTCGGAGCTTTATTCTAAAAAAGTAGAATATTTAAAGGAAATTCAAACCGAGTATCAAAAAAATCTTCAAGAAAAACTCACTGAACTTGGAAATGCTAAAAAGAATTGTGCGGAACAGCTTTCTGAAATAAGAAAAGAGTTGGATTTGCAATTAGAAAAGCTACCTGTCTCCTCTAAGAGTAAAACCGGTGCAAGCTACAAGAAAAGCTCCAATTATAGAGTTGAAGACAATTCAAAGTATATCAAATATTTTGCATTAATAGCCTTATGCGTCCTTCTTGGAATTAAGCCAGAGCTATTACTCGGTATTGTATTTGAAAGTAAATCTACTTTTTCAATAGCTTCTAATATGTTTTTTATTCTTGCAGTGCTGCTCGCAGCTTATATCGGTATCGATTTTTTCAGCAGTAGTGATAAACTTAAATCCAGACCAAAAAATACTGATATTCCAACGCAACTAAGCCCTGAAGAAACAATTTTGGAAGAACTTAAAACCAAAGAAGCTAACCTGAAAAACAGATTACATGCAATAGATAAAGATATTTCACTCATAGGCAACAAGCTCAGCAAATACATTATCAGAAATTGCGACAAATAACCAAACAAAAGGCTGTCTCACAAATCAAAATTTGCATCATATTCTCGCTGTTTGTAAGTTTTACCGACAGCTGAAGCAGTCGGTTGCACTTTTGTAACTCATTGCAACCGCACGCTTTAGCTTGCGGTAGAAGAAAACATAACGTTTGTTTTTCCTCTACTTTTACAAAAAAGTATGACAAAACTCTGACTTCTGAGACAGCCTTTTGTTGTATTGAAATAAAATCGTTTTTTATTTTATCTTTATAGCTTTTCCGGAATATACCTTCTCGCCTATCTTCAATTCAATTATATAAACACCGCTTGTTAAGTTTGCAAGACCGTAATCTGCTGGATTTAAAACAACCTGACCATTAGGAAGACTGTTATATTCTGCATCAAAAATTAGCTCACCTGTGCTGCTATACATGCTAATGCGAGCTGTTCCTGCATAGTTTTCAGTAGAATTGACGGCAATCGTAAACTCGTCTTCAAATACATTTGGATAAATGCCTATTGAGTACGATTCCGAAGTATTTTCATCTTCTACACTAACATCATGAGTCTTTACGAGTTCTGCCAACGGCATTTTGTAACCGTCTTTATTGGCTCTGTAAACATTAGTAAAGCTTGGAGCAGGAATTTGATCCATTTTTGCAAGCCACTCATCATCCGTATCTCTCTGGAAATTTTCGGTTACATATTCGTAGTAGCTGTTTACAACACCGGTATAAGCAGTAGGTTTTCCGTTGCAGTTATCCGTAACTATTGTGCAATAATTTTGATCTCCTGTAGCAGCATGTTTCACCCAACCTACGATATTTTCAAATTCATCGGAAGGTGAAGTATGTACGTCTGTTGTTACTTTGGTTGGTTTAAGATTCTCTCCAACTTCTTTTTGATTATAAGGGATTACATCTTCTCCTATATGAAATAAATCATATATCCACCCTTGCACCACTATATTGTCATGAATACAAGTTCCGTCATTTTCAAAAATCATTTTTTTAATAAACTCTATTTGTTCTGCAGTATATTCTTCACCTGCATATTGCCTTCGGGAAAATTCTTCCAAATTATCAAAAATGACAGTTTTTTTCTCAAACATTTCTTCAATATCATATCCGAAATACTGTCTACCACCATCAGGATATATAAGCTGGTGAAACTCAATAAGTTTTTCATTCAATTCCACTAAAGCTTTGAAATAGTCCGGTCTTGGCTCTATAAAAAAATCAGGGAAATCACATATAGGGATACCGCTAAAAGATTGTTTAGCATACAAAACTGTTAAATGACGAAGCTCAGCCCAAGATGCAAGTTGAGTTGTCATGTTTTTGTGTTGCCATCCGGCTGCCTGCATAAATTTTGGCAAATCATCTCTTTCCTTAGGTGGATTTAAGGCAAGTAATGCTTTAGTCCATAAATTGTAAATTGAAGAATTCCAATCACGTTCGTTTATATTATCAAACACATATCTGCAGGCTGCAAGATTATCTGCGTATAAATATTTTTGGATATCATTTCTTGCTATGTGAGCAGCTGCGTCATTGCCCAAGGCAAAAAGAACATCCATAGAGTTTGGAAGCATACGTCTAATTGGCTCAAGTGAAGATTCATCTTTGATCATTGGATAAACTACATTTCCTAAAACAAAGCCGTCTAAGATAGGTCTCTGACCCAAAATTGAGAAGTATTGAGGTGATTGACCATCACTCTCAAAATCCATTCCTTTGACTACTTGTGTGTTATAAGACTGAATACCTTTTTCAGTACTTCTCAAAATCTGACAGTACTCCCATAGCAAATCCTGTTCAAGTACCTCTATCATACTGCTCACACCAAGAGAGTCATAAGCAATATCAACTTCATTGATAGTCAGATTTTCCTGATTTGCAATTAAGAAAGTAAAGATAGAATCTAATTGATTATACAAATCTCTTAGGTTCATTTCTTCCATTATATCTCTAAATATACCGGACATAATGACTTCGTACTTTGAGGCTTCCAAACTTTCCTCTTTTTCAGGAATGGTCATAAATACTCTGCTGAGCCACATCATAGACATAAAATACTCTCTCAACTCATCAGTATCATAATGCCCTCTAGGCATAAACTGGCTTATGTCCATTGTATCTATTCTTCCGGAAGGAAAGTGTATTTCCTGCAAATAGTTATAATCCACTCCATTCTCATGTGCACTCAAAGCGACTGCTATTTTGTCAAAAACAGCATTATATGCTGTAGTATCTGCGCTACCATTATAGTAGGGCATGTTTCTGTTTTTTGGATAACTGCGGCGCATTTCAGCTGCTACATAAATTACTAAACCCAAATCTCGAAAAGCTTTTATGTAGTCAGCAGGCAATGTCGTATCAGCTAACTTTTTACTTTCATTAGAATAATAATAGTATAGGCATTGTCTAAGTATAGCAGTAAGTCTTTCTTGAATTGCGAATGTCTCAGTTGTTTTCAAATAGTTGGTCATTGTATAAAACAAAGCATGATTGAATAAATCAGATGAGATATAAACAGGTAAGTCATTAACATAAATATTGTAATAGCCTTTTATAAAATTTTCTACTTCCTTGCGTTCTGTTACCACAAATCCATTTTCGCTGAGTAATTGCAGTTCGTCCGGAGTAAAGTTCATAAACTGATTTGTAGAATCAAAGTAATATGCTTGAGAATAGTCAGTTGGACAGTATCTATCAAAAGTGCCGACATCAAACTCATCTAAGAGTTCTTCATATCTAATATCTTGGTGGGACTGCATATACTGCTTATATGCATCAAGGTCTATCTGAGCGTTTAAAAAAGAAGGAATTCCTACTAAAATAGAAAGAAGTAAAATTCTTAGCATAATATCACCTATTTTTATCAATTGTGTTCTTAATGTTAATAACACATCATTAGGAAAAGGTCTCAAAAAAAGCTCCCGAAGGAGCTTTTTTTTATATTATCTTTATAGCTTTACCCGAATATACCTTCTCGCCTATCTTCAATTCAATTATATATACACCGCTTGTTAAGTTTGTAAGACCGTAATCTGCTGGATTTAAAACAATCTGACCATTAGGAAGATTGTTATATTCTGCATCAAAAATTATCTCTCCAGTGCTGCTATACATGCTAATGCGAGCTATTCCTGCATAGTTTTCAGTAGAATTGACGGCAATAGTAAACTCGTCTTCAAATACATTTGGATAAATACCTATTGAGTAAGATTCCGAAGCATTTTCGTCTTCTACGCTAACATCATGAGTCTTTACGAGTTCTGCCAACGGCATTTTATATCCTTCTTTATTAGCTCTGTAAACATTAGTAAAGCTTGGAGCAGGGATTTGATCTATTTTTGCAAGCCACTCCTCGTCAGTATCTCTCTGGAAATTTTCGGTAACATATTCGTAGTAGCTATTTACAACGCCGGTATAAGCCGTAGGCTTTCCATTACAATTATCTGTTACTATTGTACAATAGTTTTGATTGCCTGTAGCTGCATGTTTCACCCAACCTACGATCACTTCGTTTTCATCTGATGGTGATGTATGAACGTCTGTTGTAACTTTCGTTGGTTTAAGATTCTCTCCAATCCATTGTTCGCCTGCTGATTGAGAATCATGATCTTCGTGGAATAATTCATATATCCAACCTGTTATAATATCCATAGTTGCGCAACCATTTACAGTTGATCCAAATATCATATTTTTTAAGTACTTTACATCATCATCTGATAGTTTCATAATTGAATATTGTTTTGCAGAAATGGCATCTAAATTTGCATATATTTCTTGCTTTTGCTCAAACATTTCTTTCTGTTGTCTAAGTTCGTATAGATTTGGATTATCTGCCAATGCAATTCCAAGCATATCAACTATTTTCATGTTTAGCTGCCCCATGATACGGAAATATTCCGGTCTTGGCTCTATAAAGAAATCAGGAAAATCACAAATCGGAATGCCTGTATAAGACTGTTTTACATAGAGCACTGTCAGATGTCTGAGTTCTGCCCAAGAAGCTAACTGAGTGCTCATGTTTTTATGCTGCCAAGCAGCAGCCTGCATAAATTTTGGTAGTTCTTCTCTGTTTTTTGGTGGATTGAGTGTTCTAAGTGCCTCTATCCAAAGATTATATACAGAAGTCTCCCACGCCTCATCACTCAAGTTATCAAAAAGATATCTACATGATGCTATATTAGGTCCGTAGTGATATTTATTAATTTCGTTTTTCAAGAGATGAAACGCTGCATCATTACCCAAAGCAAATAAAATATCCATCGACTCAGGCAACATTCTTCTTATATTACCTTTAATCATTGGAAACACCACGTTTCCAAACACAAAAGCATCAACTGTTGGACGCTGACCAAACAATGAGAAATATTGAGGTGATTGACCATCATCTTCAAAATCTCCATCATATACACATTGTGTGTTATAAAGTTGAACACCTCTGTTTGTGGCTCGAAGTTTTTTACAATACTCCACAATTCTATTGTTTTCAACTACTTCTGCAATATTGCCAACACCCATTTTCTGATACACAAGAGGAACTTCCTGTATAGTCAGATTATTTTGTTCGGAGATGTAAAACTCTAAAAAGTCATCAAATTTATCATACTTAGGCTTTAAAGTAGGTTGATTAACTATATCGGCTACGAGTCCTGACATTATAAGAGAACTCTGTTGTTGTTGTATTTGCTCTTCGTCTTCAGGTACAGGCAAAAAGAGTCTTCCCATCCACATCATCGACATGAAATAGCGTCTCAAAGTTTCGTCCTCAGCATAATGGCCACGAGGTTTGTACTGACTGATATCTACCATAATAAATTGAAAGCCTGATGGCATATCTATATCATGCATTCCGGTACCACCTTCTGCTGAAGAAAGTATCAAGTTAGAAATATACTTTGAAAATGTACTATCTTCTGCATTATATGGTGTAGCATAAGTTGCATTGTTATTAGCTAAATTCTGAGCAACACAAAATATTACATCTATATCTCTTATAGCATCCTGATACTTCTGATTCGTTGATTTTGCTTTAAAATTAGGAATAGCAGCCCTAAAATCATTTATTATCTCAATGAACATTTTACTTAAAACATCTTTCTCTAAGAGTTTCATAGTCTTTGTCATTGTGTAGAAAAGAGCATGATTGAATAAATCAGCTGAGATATAAACAGGTAAGTCATTGACAAATATGTTATAATAACCTTTGATGTAGTTTTCAACTTCTTTGCGTTCTGTTACCACAAATCCGTTTTCACTGAGTAATTGCAGTTCGTCGGGTGTAAAGTTTATAAATTGGTTTGTAGAATCAAAGTAATATGCTTTCGAATAGTCAGTTGGACAGTATCTATCGAAAGTGCCGACATCGAACTCATCTAAGAGCTGCTGATAGCTTATTCCCTGATGTTCACTCATGTACTGCTTATATGCATCTAGATCTATCTGAGCAGTCATCATATTGGGAAGAAACAAAAAACTTAAAAGAAGTAAAAACCGTGACATTTTATCACCTATAATAATTGATTAACCCACTACATACACATGACACACTTAATACTAAAAGGTTACAAATATTAATTATTTTCTTTGCAAATTTTGACAATCCGATATAATACAAGTAAAAAAGGCGCACTTCACGAAGCACGCCTTTTGGTATATTTTTCAATCACTTATCTATTTCTTTTCTTCTAATTTCGGAGCTAATGTTTCTAACATATATTTCGCAACTGCTTGAGCTTCTTTTGGTTTTAAGCCCTGATTCGCCATCGCCGGATATGAAGGATCTACTTTAACCGGATTAAGTATAAATTTGGCAAGTTCTGCTTCTTTGCCTATATACTTTGGCAAGACTTCTTTATGCGGAGGTCCAACGATTTTAGTATCAAATGCATGGCAAGCAGTACATTTTGCTTTGTAAATTTCTTCACCGCTAACTTCTGCTCCGCCCTGACCTAAGGCAGCCAAAAGCTCCTGCTCATGAGCATCATATTTTTCAGCCAGCTCAGCAACATGTTCCTTGTTTGAAATATTGAATGCATACTGATTTTTTACAACAGTAAACATAAACAATGCAAGCACTGCATAGAATGATATATTTATATACTTCAACGTATCTTTGCGAAACATATAATAAATTACATGTGCAACAATTGCCATTACAATAAGTGCCGCAATCGTTAAACCAAACATAGCAAACGACAGAGCGTGCAAAGGAGTTGATGTTATGTTAAGCATAAAGAAAATAGGCTGTAAGGCAGTAAAAACAAGCGCTAAGCCCATATTATACTTTCTTGCATAAGATAGATACTCTTTATCCTGAAACTTCGGCTGAGGCTCCCATTCGTATTTTTTTATAAGAAGAGCAACACCTGTGATTGCTGCACTGATTGTAATAAAATTCAAACAGGCAAGAATTGCTGCAGGCTGAGCCAAAAATCCAAAGAATCCTGTATTTTCCCAAAGCTCCGGCTGAACAGCATGAACAGTCGAAGTAATGAAAAATCTCAACGAAATGAAGAGTAAAATCGCACCCCAGAATCCTGTTCTTGAGGAAAGATTTTCATTTGATTCTTTAAAAGAAATAAACTCTTTTGCTTCTCTGTCCTCCTGCGAATCGCCAAGCATTCTCTTCAAATAACCGAAGATATAGCCTAAGTCAGTCGAATGCTGATAGATGTGGATAAGAGTTAAACTAACTACAAACAGCACAAACGACAATAGCAAATAAGGCACAACCGGAGCACCGGTGCCGCTTAGAAGCTGAGAATAAAGCAAAATAATTGAAATAAAAGGGACTACACCCATTCCGAATCCAAAGATTTTATTTGTAGTTATCAAATCAATATAATCTTTAGATAAATAATAGTAGTTCTTGTTATTCTTACGCTTAGCGAGAATGCTAAATGCAACAGACAAAACTGTTGAAATAAGTAAAGTACCCGAATAAATCAGGAATATTACTTGCGCAATTATCAGTATGTAGTGCAAAAATGTAAGATTTGCACCCGACTGAAGCAATACTAAATTGTCTAAAAAGTTCATAACCTATTTCCCGTATTAAAATGCCATCAATTTACCGACTGACAGTACTAATACTACTGCAAGCACATAAATATTAATGTCTCTGAAAGCAAATTTGAAATTGTAATTGTCGTAGTATTTACCAACCAAGCCTTTTGTCCTGTAAACCAAAGTGCCACCTGCAATCAAAAGTAGAAGTGTTGACCATTCCTTACCGGTTTCCATCGCAGGAATCAAAAGACAACTCGCTGCAAGTGCTGCCACCCATACATAACTCATTCTCGTAATTTGCTGTTTAGAAAAGAATTTAGTTAATGTAGGAAAACCAGCTCTCTGATAGTCTTCATCGTAAATCAAAAGCAAAAACCAGAAATGTGGTATCTGCCAGATAAAGAAGAACAAAGCCAAAGCCAACAGTTGTGGTGCAAATATACTTCCGCCTGCTGCTACCCATCCTATTGCCGGAGGGATAGCCCCAATAACAGCTCCGGGAACTACAGCCAAAGGAGATACTTTCTTCATAGGAGTATAAATTAAATTATACCAAACGATTGCCATCACTCCCAGAAACATCGCAAGAGTGCCAAATGCTACCTGCAAAAGAAGCAAACCTGCAATTATATTGAACAGTGCAAACCCGATAGCGTGCTTCATAGAAATAGTTGACATAGGCAGAGGTCTGCTCATTGTCCGCTGCATCATTGCATCTGTTCTCCATTCCTGTATGTGGTTTATAGCCGAAGAACCTGAAGATAATAGGAATATACCTAAGGAAGACAGTATTATTCCAATATCCAAACTATCAGCTGCAAGGATATAACCAACTGCACCGGAAATGGCTACAAAGAAAGTTATTCTAAATTTGCTGAGTTCGAAGTATATGTTCTGATATTTTCTAATATTTATCATTTTTCTATCAATTCCATAAACATATCTGCAATTTCGTTCAACTCATCCTCACTGATTCGACCTTTATGAGTTGGCATCATATATTTTTTGAAGCCAACTGCTATTTGCTTGTCAGGATCAATAATAGAGTTAACAATATAATCTCTGTCGATTTCAATTATTCTTGTATTGCCCTCTTCGTCATAGATTTCAGTATCGCCATCGAATAATCCTTTGAAAGAAGGACCGGTGAAGACGCTACCATCTGTGGAGTGGCATGTAATACAAGTATGCTTTTTAAGTAATTGGAAAGACTCATGGTTGCGGAGAGCTTCTGCAAACTGATTAGCCTTTTGTTCCAATTTCTCTTCATTTGTTACTTCCTTTTGAGGAGCTTGAGCAAGACCTGTATTTTCTGCTTCATACCAGCTGTCAAACCAGTCAGCATCTACTACTTTTAAAGTGGAATACATATAAGAGTGGTTTAAGCCACAATACTCAGCACAAGCTACATCAAAAGTACCTTTCACCTTAGGTGTAAGTATCAAATATGTATTTCTGCTTGCTATTACGTCCTCTTTTAGTCTAAAAGCAGGAATATAGAAGCTGTGGTTCACGTCTATCGAGCGCATCTCAAGTCTTGTAACTCTGTCAACCGGAATGTAAAGTGTATCTGATTTTTTGCCGTTGGGATAAGTATAATCCCATTGCCACATTCTACCTTTGACATCAACCACTAGCGACTCGTTCGCCGTAGCTCTGAGATTGTGGTAACTTGTAAAGCTGTAATAAAACATCATCATCACTAAAGCGAGGGGAATTACAATCCAAGCGATTTCCAGCCCCACGTGCCCATGAATTTGGGTTGCCTTAGGGTTTCTTTTTCTGCTGTATCTAAATACAAAGTAAATCATCGTAACGGTTATACCTATCAAGAAAAAAAGAGATATACTTACGATAAGTAGCATTGTACTATCTACACTTTCAGCATAATTTGTTGCACCTGAAAACATATAATCTACCTCACCTATAAAAGACATCAAATGCAGTTAAAGCAAATACTACTGCAAGGATTGTTAGTGTAACCAGTAAAAACACTTTAAAAATCAAGTCATCGAACTTAATGTGCATAAAGACATTAATCACAAGTATAGACTTAATTGCAGCTATAATCATAGCCACCAATAAGGTATAAGAACCTAAATCTATCCCCGCAATCGCAACTGTCAAAGCTGTTAAGCCCAATAATGACATCCAAATCAGTACATTCATTCCGTAACCCGGAGAATGGTCATCGCTGTGGTTTATTTTGTTGTTATTCATGTCATTACCTCTTAGTGTAATAAGTAAAAGAGCGGGAATAAAAATATCCAAATAAGGTCAACCAAGTGCCAATATAGTCCGCCGTTTTCTAACTTGATATAGTTGTCAGAAGTTACTTTGTCTCTATAAATAAAACTTAGCATAAATGCCAAAATAACGACACCTATTATTATATGTAGCCCGTGGAGACCTGTCATTGTGTAGTACAAGCCATAGAATATGACCTGTCCGTTTGACATATCAGCTAAAGTTTCTGACCCCGGATAAATGCCGTGATGTATCTTAGCTGACCACTCGAAATACTTAATTACCATAAAACCAAGTGCAAACACTTTTGTAAGTACCAAATATAGCATAGAATAGAGCTTATTGCCTTTTCTTAGAGCTACTATAGAAAGCACCATTGTCAAAGAACTTGTCAGCAATATCATTGTATTGACTGTACCCATAGTAATATCAAGCTCTTTAGCGGCAAGATGGAACTCCTGAGAGTATTGGTATCTATAAGCCATATAGAGTATAAAAAGCCCACCAAACAGCAATAGTTCAGTAAAAAGGAACAGCCACATTCCTATCTTCGCACCGTAATCGTCGCGGTGCGTATGTGTTTCATGACTAACTGTTTCCGTGCTCATCGCCTTCCTCCTCTAATAGCTCATAATCGTAAGGTCCATGCGTTACAATAGGTTCTTCCATAAAGTTAGTAAGTGGTGGCGGAGACGGAACTGTCCATTCCAAAGTTAAACCACCCCATGGGTTAGCAGGAGCTTTCTCTCCGGATCTCCATGCTTTGATAAGATTATATGCCATTAGAATAATACCTGCGATTAGTACCCATGAGCCAACAGTAGCAACCTGATGCAATGTTTCAAATTGTGGCAGATAATCGTAGTATCTTCTTGGCATACCGAGATATCCGAGTATAAACATTGTGAAGTAAAGCATATTAAAGCCTACAAACATAATTCCTATAGACCACAATGCTCGTTTTTCGTTGTACATCTTACCAAACATCTTAGGGAACCAGTAATGAATTGCTGCAAAGAAAATAAATGCTGTACCGCCAAACATTACGTAGTGGAAGTGACCTACTACAAAATATGTATCATGCAAATGAACATCAGTAGAGAGTGAACCAAGTACAAGACCGGTCAAACCACCGATTGAAAACAGCACAATAAATGCCATCACAAATGCAAAAGGAGCCGACATTTTGATAGATCCCTTATACATAGTCGCAACCCAGTTAAACACTTTCACAGCACTCGGTATGGCAACGATATATGTAAAGAAGGAGAAAATCCATCTTGATGTATCACTCATGCCTGATGTAAACATGTGGTGTCCCCACACGAGGTAGCCTACAAAAGCAATAGCCAATGACGAGAACACAATAGCTTTATAACCGAAGATATGCTTGCGGGCAAACGTCGGAATAATTTCAGAAACTACACCCATGGCAGGTAAAATCATAATATATACTGCAGGGTGAGAGTAAATCCAGAATAAGTGCTGGAATAAAATCGGATCGCCGCCTTTAGCAGGATCAAATAGACCAACACCAAAATATTGTTCTACAATTACTAATAAGATTGTTATACCAACTACCGGTGTTGCAATGATTTGAATCCATGCAGTTGAGTATAATGACCATACAAAAAGAGGCATTCTGAAAAATTTCATACCTTTTGCACGAAGCCTATGTACAGTTGTTACAAAGTTTATGCCCGTAAGAATTGAAGAAAATCCGAGTATAAACGCCCCGAGCAGCGGGAATATTACCTCCGTAGTTGTCCTTAAGCTATACGGCACATAAAATGTCCAACCCGTATCAATTGGACCACCAGAGAGGAATAGTGAAAATATAGCAAACAAACCGCCGATTGTATAAAGCCACCATGAGGCTAAATTCAATCGAGGAAAACTAACGTCTTCCGCCCCAATATGTATTGGCAGGAAGAAGTTACCAAATGCAGCCGGAATGCCGGGCACAATAAACAGGAATATCATTATAATGCCGTGCAAAGTAAAGACAGCATTATAAGTCTGTGGTTCCATGATTGTTCTGCCTTGGCTTAACATCTCGAATCTCATTAAGAAACCGAGAGTAACTCCAACAGCAAAGAAACCAAGCATGGAAATCAAATAAAGAATACCAACTCTTTTGTGATCAGTGGATAATATCCAGGCGAAAATGCCTTTATACTTCCCCTTATAATCCAAAAAGCTTGTGTAATTGGTATCAACTCCTTGAGTTGCCATAAATTACTCCTTGTTTGAATTTTTATCTTTTTTTCTGCCTTTTATCAGAAGTACTGCGAAGAACAGACCAATAGAAGCAAAAATCACGGTGCCTGCAATCTTATTAAAATTGAAGACATATTTATTTCCTTCAGGGTCATAGCTAAAACAATACTCCAATATTTTATTTATAGTAGGTGTAGCTTTTCCTTCGCTTGCCTCAATAAGAGCCATTTTAACATCAAAAGGAAGAAACTGAGTACCTGTTAGGTATCTTGTGATTTTCCCTTTCGGAGAGACCATTATTAGAGTGGCAGCGTGGACATAGTCTTTACCGTCTTCTTTGTAATAAAATCCGGCAGCATCTGTTAGTTTTCTGACAGATAAGCTATCTCCTACCATAAATTTCCAATCTTCCGGAGACATATCTTTTCGTTTTAAAGAACTAAAATGGTTTTTATGCCATTTTTTTGCTAATTCAGCATTTTCTTTATGGTCAAAACTTATAGTTAAAACCTGAAAATCTTCCCCGGGATTAAGTTCTACTTTATCAACGACTTCACTTAGTCCTGTCAAAAGAGGGCTACAAATTCCCGGGCAATTATAATAGACAAACGCCAAAATTGTAGGTTTGTCAATCAATTCAGAAAGTTTATAAGTCTTTCCGTCAGAATTAGTAAAACTCAGCTCCAACGGTAAAGTCTCTCCGAGATGCTCTTCTATACCTAATTTCTCTTCGCTTTGTTCAGTATTTGCCAAAATCGAGGAGAAACAAAATAGAAAAGCAAATATGTAAATCATATTTCTCATAAGAATACCTAAATTTAATTATCGTAGTTTCTAAACTATGCCAATCCATTCATTATAGAGATTGTAAAAAAATATCTCAATGGATATTTTTTTTGGTTAGTATCTGTTATAATCAACCGTAGGGTTAACCCTACGGTTGATTATGTTGAATTGACTTTAGCATAATTTATGAGAACTTGAGTGCAAGATACTTTCTAACAGCATCCCACTTTTCTTTATCAATTTTCAAAGCTTCAGTATTGAAGCCATTTTCGCCGATGTGGCTGGTTATTACATCAAGCATTACATCAGTATCCTCTACCCACCTTAAATCCTTGCCAAGTACTGTCATTGCAGTTTTTACGCAGTAAGTAGCAGATTTGAAAGTTAATGCTTCTTCATAGATTCTGTCATTTTGTACAGCCTTGCTAAGCATCTCTACATCTTTCATCAGCTTGGTTTGACTCTTCTGTATGATTTCTTTTGCTTTGGCAACAGGAATCTGCGGAGCAGTTGTCAAACCTTCCGTCAGCTTATAAGTCATATCTAAGGTCATTATATCTTCTTCAGTGTCCTGAGGATAATCAGTACCGAAGTTCTTTCTTATGTAGTGAATTAGTGCGATTCTGTCTGTCGGAGTAAGGTAATTATACGATACCATACCGTTTGCAACTATACCTTCTTCCAAAGTCTTATACATATCACCAAATTTTCTGCCGTTTGTCCAGCCATCAGCTGAAGTAAAATTACGAGGTTTAGGGTTCATAGAAGCACCTGCGACACCATCACCTTTACCTGCGTCTCCGTGGCAGGAAGCACATGTAGTTGCAAATAGCTCCTTGCCTTTCGCTAGCAATTCATCATTTGGAGTAGAAAGAATACTTAAATCAATACCCGCTACAGACATAGCTGCTTTTGGTTCTAAATCCTTGTTATAGTCAGGGATATTTGTTTTTGAAGGCGGAATAAGGTTCCTTTCTATAGTTGCCATATTGTCAACATAGAATTTGCCTGCTATAACAATGCCGACTATAATTACCGGATAAATCAGTCCAAACCAACGACTTGGAGTCTTAGCAAGTTTGATAAAATCTATCTCGATTTCCGGTCTTTTATTGTTTTCCATATCATTTACCATTTACAGATTATAAATGAAACTCGAGTCCGCGCTGCAATTTCGGGTCACCAACAGGCAACATATTCTTGTTTTTAGAACCAATTGCAAACACCAAAATAATAACACCTGCCGGTAAGATAAATAGAGATAATTCTATCCAACCGAAAACAGGAGCTTCTTTGCTAAATGTAGGCATTATCAGCCAGTATAAGTCGAGAATGTGTGCAAACATTATCCAGATAGACATAAATTTAAGTCTTGTAGGATTGCTCTTAGCAGGCTGAGCTACTAAAGCAAAATATGGCACAGCAAAACGAATTATGATTAGCAAAAGAGAAACAACTCCCCATCCGCCTTCCATTCTATTGATATACCAAAATGTTTCTTCAGGAATATTAGAATACCAGATAAGAAGGAATTGAGAGAAGCCTATATAAGCCCAGAAGTTAGTGAAAGCAAACAGCAAGGCACCAAAGTTATAATAGTGATCTTTGTTGATATATTTGCTTAAATATCCTTTCTGGTGCAAAGTAATAGCTATAAATGTCAATAATGCCAAACCGGTAAGTAAAGAACCTGAGAAATAGTAAACTCCAAAGATTGTGGAGAACCAATGCGGCTCTAAACTCATAATCCAGTCGATAGACATGATAGTAACACCAATACCAAATATTGGAAGGAACATAGCAGACATTTTAATAGCTCTGCCGGTCAGTTTCCCTTCGCCTGTAGTGTCTTGCTTTTTGGATAGTCTTGTAAAAAGAGTATAAAACAAGATCATAAGGAAGAAGAAAGCAGCACTTCGTATGTAAAAGAATGATTCATTTAGATACGGAGCTTTTTGAGTCAAAAACTTATCGCCTTCCACAGCTTCTTTGTGAGTCCAGTGAAACATATCGTGCATATTGAAAATAAGTGGAATTGCAAGCAAAGGAAGTATCCAAAAAATACCCGCATTCACTTCATTTACTCTTCTGAAAGGCACAGACCAGACAGCTCCTGCTATATACTCAAGTGCTACTATAAAGATAGAACCAACGCCTACGCTCAATAAGAACATATAAATTATATTCATATTAAAGGCAGCTCTGACATGATCTGAGGCAAAGCCAGCTGCTAATATCCCGGCACCAATGAGGAAAAGCACTAATCCAATCATTGTTACTTTAGCCGGAATCGGCTTTTTGACATAGTCTAATTGGAATTTGCTCATTTTACGTCCTCCTCATTAGCGTGTTTTGCTCTTTGTAGTGCTCGTACATAGTTAATAATTGCCCAGCGTTGTTCGCGAGTAATCTGTTTAGCATAAGAAGGCATTATATTTTGTCCTTCAGTCATAATATGGAAGATTCTTCCGTCTTTCCAGTTTCTTACTTTGTCAGTGTGCAAACTTGGAGGATTAGGGAATTGATTATTCAATCTTCCGTCACCATCGCCATATAGTCCATGGCAAGGGCTGCAGTAAATATCATATCTTTCTTTGCCAAGTTCCAAATTTGCATCATCAGGGAAAGAAGGATTTACTAAATACTTCTCAGCAGAATCAGGTTGCCCTGTATATAAATATGGCATAAAACCTTTGGCTACAGTACCTTTAACCGGCTCTCTCATAGAAAAACCATCTTCAAAGAAATCAGTTGGTTTCTGAGCTGAAAACTTATGCTGAGTCATCATCCAGTCAAATGGTGCTTCAAACAATGCTTTATTCATTATGAAATATGCGATTGTTGAAACTGTTATAGCCAACAACACAAGGAAGCCAATAAACTTTTTGTCGAAAACAGCCGGTTTCCAGCCGGTTTCTTCTTCGTCGAAATAAATTTCTTCGATAGATTCGGCTCCAAGTTCTTGATATAAGGCTCTGATTTCAGCTTCATTGAATTTCTCATCATCAGCTTCGATTAGCAAGCCATATCTGTCTGAAGATACTTTTTTCATATACTCAGTATCGTGGACAGGGTGACTGTTATTTGGAAACTTGAAGAAGAATATAATCATGGAAGCAACTGTGCCAACTGAAGCAAGCAACACAGTTACCTCGAATGTAATAGGAATGAATGCAGGTAAAGCAAATAATGGCTTACCTCCTATAACATTCGGATAGTCCACATTGGTAGTCCACCACATAAAAAGCAAGGCAAGAGTTGCACCTGTCAAACCAAGTACCAAAGCAAAATAACCAAGCTTAGATGGTGGCAATTTCATAGCTCCGTCCATCCCGTGAACAGGATATGGAGTATTTACATCAAATTTTTTATATCCTTTATCTGCAACTGTTTTCGCAGCTTTCATTATTTTATCAGGACTGTCGAAAAGAGCAGCAAGTGAGTAAAGCATTTTGTTATTCATGTTTATTACCTCCTTCCTCTTCGTCATGTCCATGATGCGAAGGCTGAGCTCCATCTACAACTGCTTTTACCTCTGCGATAGAGACTACAGGCATTGTTTTTGTGAAAAGGAGCAATAAAGTAAAGAACATACCAAATGAGCCAATCAGAATACCAAAGTCAACTAATGTTGGCTTGTAGTATGCCCAGCTTGATGGCAAGAAGTCTCTGGATAGAGAAGTAACGGTAATCACAAAACGCTCGAACCACATACCCACGTTTACAAATACACCTATCATAAACATGAAAGGAATACTTCTGCGTAGTTTTTTAATCCAAAACAGCTGAGGTGAGATTACGTTGCAAGAAACCATAATCCAGTATGCCCAAGCATAATCTCCAAATGCTCTATTCACAAAAGCGAAAGATTCTGCCTGGTTGCCGCTGTACCATGCAATAAAGAATTCCATAGCGTAAGCATAACCTACCATAGAGCCTGTAAGAATGATAATTTTATTCATCTTCTCGAGAGTATCTACAGTAATAATATGCTCCATATTGAATATTTTTCTGATAAATATCAGCACATTCTGCACCATTGCAAAACCTGAGAACACCGCACCTGCCACAAAGTATGGCGGGAAGATGGTGGTATGCCAGCCCGGAAGTACTGACACGGCGAAGTCAAAACTCACGATAGTGTGCACCGAAAGCACAAGCGGAGTAGCAAAACCTGCCAAAATCAAATAAATCATTTCATAGTTAAGCCAGTGGCGGTTGGAATGTCTCCAACCCAAGCTAAGAATAGAGTATATCACTTTCTTGATTTTGTTAGTTGTTCTGTCTCTCATAGTTGCAAAATCAGGCATCAAGCCAACATACCAGAACACAAAGGAGACAGTGAAATATGTAGATACCGCAAAAACGTCCCACAACAGCGGCGAAGTAAAGTTTACCCAAAGTCCGTGCTGATTAGGCAGCGGGAACAAATAATGAGCTAACCAAGGTCTGCCGACGTGGATTAGCGGGAAAATACCTGCGGTCATAACTGCAAATATTGTCATACCTTCAGCAAATCTGGCGATACCATTTCTCCATTTCTGTCGGAACAAAAAGAGAATAGCCGAGATAAGAGTACCGGCGTGACCAATGCCTACCCAGAATACGAAGTTTACGATAGGGAAACCCCACCCTACAGGGTTGTTGTTACCCCACATACCGGTACCATAATAAAAAGACAATCCCAAGCTAAGCGCACCAATCATCATAAGAGTCATAGTGAAACCAATAGCCATAAAGAACTTCTTATCGGGCATCGTTTCGGTCGGCTTTATAACTACTTCATCAATAGAAGCTAAAGTCGGCTTACCTTCGATTACTGAAGGTTCATGGGTGTAATCAGTGTTCACCATGTCCTCCGTTTGTATGTTTGTTTCTCAATTTTGCTAAATAAGTAACGTTAGGTCTCACGTTTAACATTTCAAGAACATGATATCCTAAATCGTGTTTTGCTAATTTTGAAATTGCTGAGTTCGGATCGTTTACATTTCCAAATACAATCGCATCGGCAGGGCAGGCTTCCTGGCAGGCAGTTGTAATACCAGCACCTGTAAACTTTTCGCCTTTTTCTGTTGCGATTTGGCGTGCTTCTGTTATACGTTGTACGCAGAATGTACATTTTTCCATCACACCTCTTGCACGGACTGTAACTTCCGGATTGTTCATCAATTTCAAAGAATCAGAGTATTGATAGCCGTCTTCAAACATTTCTCTAAAATCAAAGAAGTTGAATCGGCGCACTTTGTATGGGCAGTTATTAGCACAATATCTCGTACCTACGCAGCGATTATAAACCATTTGGTTCAAACCGTCCGGGCTGTGAGTAGTTGCTACTACCGGGCATACATTTTCGCATGGTGCATTGTCGCAATGTTGACAAATCATAGGCTGAATACTTGCTTCCGGTTCATCAGGAGTACCGCTGAAGTATCTGTCGATACGTATCCAGTGCATTTCCCGACCTTTGGAAGTTTCTTCTTTACCAACGATAGGTACATTGTTTTCAACATTACAAGCAGCCACACATAAAGAACAACCCGTACACTTATTCAAGTCCATCGCCATAGCCCATTTTTCATTGGGATATTCGATGTCAGGTGTAATGCTTATTACTTCATGTTTATGTGCGTGAAGGAAATGCGGGTCTTCTTTATATTGTTTGACAGTGCCTTCCTGAATAATATCTCTGATTTTGTGAAAATCTTTTACAAAATCATCATCAAGAGCGTGGTGTTCCTGAGTAGCTACCAGCTTATGTTCGCCTTCTACTTTAGAAACTTTTGCACCTGTAAATATTCTTTCTGAGAGTCCGCTATTTTTAGACATTAGTATATTTACATTTGTACCGACTTCAGAGCCTACGGTTCCACCTTTTTCGCGACCGTAACCTATTTCTGTATATACAAGGTCATCAGCTGTACCGGCTTGCACCCAGACAGGAAGTATTTGTTTTCTGCCATTAATATTTATTTCGATGATGTCATTATCTTTCAAATCCATTTTTTTTGCAGTTGAAGGAGAAACAGCAGCGTAGTTGTCCCATACCACTTTTGAAACCGGATGAGGAATTTCCTGAAGCCAACCGTTATTTGCAAGGCTACCGTCTCCAATCATACTATTAGCAAGGACAACAGTAAAACCGGATTTTGATACAGGTTTTAGTGCATTTAAAGCATTATAATTGAATTGGATTTGCGGATGTTCGCCTTCTCCCATTTGTGGATTAAACGTAACAAAACCATCGTGAAGAGCAGCATACCAGAACTTCTCAAAAGAGCCTATTTTAGCAATTTTTGGAAATTCTTCTGACTGCCAACGATTCATAATATATTTGTGGTAGTTGTCATCTGAATACTTATCAGCACCTTCAATCCAGGTCAATAGCAAAGATTCTTTCTGCCTTGTGTCATGTATTGGAGATATAACGGGCTGACGGAGAGAAATAACTCCAACTCTGCCACCGAAATCGCCCCAAGACTCAAAAGCATGATTTACCGGAAGCAAAAATCCTGCATGAGCAGATGTCTCATTTTCAATCTGAGTCATAGCAATTACTTCAGGCACTTTTTTGAGTGCTTCCTTGAAACCATAATCTGAAGGTAAATCAAATGAAGGATTTGCCTCAAATGAAATCAAAACTTCAACTTTACCTGAATTCATATCAGCAACTAAGTTTTCAAGTTCTTCTTTTGAAGAGTTTGACATTGTCTGAGTATAATGATTATCAAGATATAAGTCTTTAGCTCCGAGTATTTCATTCAGCAGATTAACAGCTATGTGTGTTTCTTTTGAGTGAAGAGTACCGGCAGAAGCTACAGCTTTGCCACTATGTTTTGCTAAATCATCAGCAAGAAGATGAATTGTTTCTTTGTTCAATCCATATTTGGAAATAACACTATCCAGTCTATAAGAAGAAATTGAAGAGATGCTTCCTTTTGCCAAATGATTGGCAAGAGCGAGTATCAATTCTAAATGAGCTTCAGGTGTAAGTCTTACTCTGTAATCCGCATTTGCACCGGTAAGACTGAAACCGCCTTCTACAGCATAGATTCTGTTGAAATTATCTAAATCTTCGTGGTTTCTTCTACTAGTGATTGCTTGAGTTTGTTCAACGGTATTACCGTCATTTCCAAGCAAATCAGCTTCAAACGTTACAATAATATCTGCTTTTGAGTAATCAATACCCGGGAACTTTTCAGAACCATAGCAAACCTTCCATGCAGCATCTCGGGCAGAATCATTGATTGTATCATAAGAATATACATTTGTAGTAGGATACTTAGCTTTAAAATCACTAAGAAGCTTCAAAAAAGTAGGCGAACTGCTGTTTTTAGTAAAAATAGCAATCTCTTTTCCGCTTGCTACTGCATTTTCAAGCTTTTCAATAACTTTTTTATCTATTACATCCCATTTAGTTTTCTTTTTGAAGAATCTGTCAAACTCCAAAGTACTTTCGTCGTACATCTGTGGGTATCGGATTCTATCCGGATCATATAAATCCATTAGAGAGGCTTGGCCATAAACATCAATTTTCCCTTTATTTATAGGATGCTCAGGGTTACCATCGATTTTGACAGGTCTGCCTTCTCTTGTTTTGATTAAAATACCAAGTCCGTTATCAAGAGTAGAAGCATAGTAATTAGCCTTACCCATAGTAACTTCTTCAGGTTTTTTATTGTAATTGACAATAGCGCCTTTATCACGATAATCCGTACAAGCAGTAGCAGCAAAGGCAGCTGAAGCCCCCATAAGAGCGAGAAATCTTCTTCTGGATTTTTCGGGCATATCTTCCAACTTGAATTCGTCGGTAACACCCGGCTTAAACTCATCACCCAGTTGATTTAATAGCTCTTTTGTGTCTTTAGGCTTATTACTAAACTTGTGTTTATTTTTTTCGTTATTCGACATTACAACCCCTATTTATTTCTTTTAACTGCATTTGGATGAATCCGGAGCTTAAGTCCGTCTGATTTAGACTTTTCCTGAGATTGAGCTTTGCTTAGAGGCAAAGCAGTTAAAAGCAAAGAACCGACAGCCGTTTTGCCTATTTTTTCTAAAAAATCTCTTCTCTTTTGCATTTTCATCTCCTTATCTATGGCATGCAGCACAGTGAGTAGGACCTTTTTTAACTTCGCCTTTCAAGTAAGGCATTCTTTTCTCAGGTTCTGTATGGCATTGCAAACAGTCAGACATAGTAAAAGGTTCGACCTGTTTAACTTTGTCCATTTTTTCGACATCGCCATGGCAAGACTGACACTGAATACCTTTATTCACATGCACACTATGGTTGAAGTAAGCATATTCCGGAACCTGATGTATTCGTTTCCATGGAATTGGTTTACCTTCATCGTAGTACTGCTTGAGTTTAATGATTTCAGGCTTGTCAGTTTTAACCACAGTATGGCAATTCATACAGATATTTGCAGCAGGAATGCTTGCGTGGCGAGTCTGATCGACGCTGGTATGGCAGTATTTGCAATCTATACCCATATCACCTGCATGCAGTTTGTGAGAAAAAGCAATCGGTTGATCAGGCTGGTAACCTACCCCATCGCGCTCTGAGCGAGAGACGTAGTACGTCAATGCAAAGGATACAATTACTACAAACAGAGTAATCGGAACCCTTATCTTGAGAATGTAATCAAGTACCGTCTTTTTCATAAACACCGACATTTAGTTTAAAAATTATATTTAATAATCTATATAAGCTTAGTAATGGTAAATACAATTTAAGGTTTCTTGTCTGTGAAACTTCTTAGACTATTATCCGTATTAGAGTTATCACCTTTGAAAAGAAATATTTATTTAGTCAATTTGATTTTATAGCACCTAAATCTTGACTATATTATAATTATATTGAGGCATACATCTCTTCAATTCGAGAAATAACGCATAAATTTAGATTAAATTGTCATTTATTCCTGCTTTTTTTTACACATAATAGTGAATCAGCAAGGCTCTGAGTAGCTTTGCAAAGTAGAAATATGTTATATTTTATTGATATTAAATGATTTATATCAATGGCAGCATTCATTTTTTTCTATTACTGGCATATTTGAAAGTTTAGGACTAACATAAGGTATCCCAAGAGCCAAGCCTCTGAGAATCATCAACACAGCAACTATAGCTATACCATAAGGAATGGCTTTATTGATGATGTGTCTGACTTTTATTGAGAAAAGATTTTTGGTAAAATAAATCGCTGCCATCATTGGGATTGTTCCCAAACCAAACATTGCCATATAAAGAGCTCCACCAAGAGCACTTTCTGTAACACTACCCTCAACAAGGGAGCCTCCTAATGCTATATATACTAACCCACAGGGCAAAAAACCATTCAGAATACCGAGTATAAAAAGAGATGACTTTGTAGGTGTCTGCAAAAATTTTCCGAAGAGTTTTTTAAGTTTTTCGACACCCTTGTAAGTACTTAGATTTGCTTTTGAAAAATTATAATATTTACGAGGAACTACTACGTATAATAGCATCAGCACACCAACAACTATAGATAAGACTTCCTGATAGCCTGCCATATTTATAGAAGCACCAAGCATTCCTACGATAGCACCCATAAAAGCATAAGTCAAACTACGCCCTACATTGTAGATTATACTGTCGAGAGCAATAGTTAGTTTGTTATCAGAAGTGTGAGGAAGTGCAAGTGCAATAGGTCCACACATACCAACGCAGTGGAAGCTGCCACCAAGACCAAGTAAAAAAGCCTGTATCATAATCATCAACCTAAATAATGAAATTTACTTACAGAAAGGACTATTTTTTTATAACATTATTTTATTATTTAGTTGATTATTTGATTCATTTTAAGTATTATAGTAGTTAGTACTGTTTCTATTGTCAAATATTATTATCATAGAGGTTCTTATGAAATTTATCTACATAATGTTTGCTTTAATGTTATTTTACTCTTTTGCTCAGTCCGAGCATTTATTTATAGAGAGTAACAAAAGCGGCAATTACAACTACTTCTCTAAAATCGGTAATACAGAAATTAGAGTTGGCAAGACATTAGAGCTACTCACTTACGAAGGCTCAGCAATAACAAACCACCTAATCTACAAACCAATTGATGGTGGAGATATTTCTTTTGTACATGAGGGTACAGAA
The DNA here is from genome assembly GCA_963664875.1 of Kapaibacterium sp. (SeqCode). GTDB lineage: Bacteria > Bacteroidota > Ignavibacteria > Kapaibacteriales > UBA2268 > JBFHIJ01. The sequence goes on from OY761611.1 coordinate 1,175,701, forward strand.
TCTGATTTTCATTATTATCAGAGCTCTAATATCAGAGACTCACGAAAAGCATCTGAAAAGTTACTTGTGAAAAACTTTTTTAGAGGTGCTGATTTGAGACTTCAAATTACCGGCGAACAGTTTAGGTATGACATAATAGTAAATCCGAATACTGACCTCTCTAATATAAAGTTTGAAATCAGTGGCTCTGATGCCTTAGAGGTAAAAAACGGTTTGCTAAATATCAATACAAAAAATGGGATCATTACCAATCATAACATCATTGCTTTTCAAGACCTTAACAACACTACTTTAGATATTTCATGCCAATATAAATTAGATGGGAACATTCTTAGTTTTGAAGCTCAACAGTATAATAAGGGCACAGAGCTTATTATAGATCCAACTATCTTTTTCTCAATGTTTGGTGGGTCACAAGACGACAAAATAGTAAAAACAATAATCAACGGAGACGAGTTGATTGTTCTGGGTACTACACAATCAGGCGATTATTCCTCTCATGATTATAATATCCCTGATGGAGAAGATATCTTAGAGCAAGATATTTTTATCTCGAGATATAGCATTAAGTATTCAGACAGAAAGCACTTATCAACAACATTTTTGGGTGGAACTAATTTTGATGAGATTACCGATGCAGCTATAAGTCGAGACGGCAGCAAGCTGTACATCGTTGGAAATACTAATAGTAACGATTTCCCCTACTTAGGCACTCAACATGCTTCAGTTCGCGGCAATCTTGATGGTTTTTTTGCAAAGTTTGATATAGAAACTATGGCTATGGAGTTTTCTTCTATTTACGGTGGATCTGCTAAAGATTCTCTAACCGGCATAGCTGTCAACCAACAAGGCGATTTTTATATTATTGGAACTACAAATTCTACGAATATTTCGCTCAAATCTGCAGCTCAAACATTTGTGGCAGGCGGAACGGATATGTGTTTTGCAAAATTTTGGAGTGACGGTGTAAATCCTTATTTTTCAACATATATTGGCGGCAACGAAGACGATAGAGCAAATGCTATAGCACTTAGTGACGATAGCTACCATATCTACATAGCAGGCTCAACAAGATCTGCCAATTTTGAGATTATACCGAAATGGGATTACTACGGTAAGATTTTCGATAGGAAACACAATGGCGGACAAGACGGCCTATTGCTTGTTTACAAAGATGGCCAACCAAAATTCTCATACTCTTGCTTCTTTGGTGGTGACGGAGATGATGAAATTATGGATATTGCTTACTACAATGACAAATTGTATTTTGTTGGTAACACAAAAAGCGAACTTACAGGCATTTTGCCGAAGTCTGACGACACGGTTTTCCCTATTAGCCCTACCAGCTTCCAAACTACAAATAAAGGCAATACAGACGGTTTTATTGCCGTTTGCGAACACCTTCTGAACGTACTGACCTATTCAAGTTTCATTGGCGGTAGCAAATACGATGCGATTACTAATATTTATGTTTCTACTGTTACCGATGGCAATCCGAATATTATCGGGGTTACAGAATCTAATGATTTCCCTATTCAATCAGGTGGCTCTTCGAGCTATCATGCCAATAAAGATGTTGTAGTATCCGGTTTTACTACAGGCTTTGGTGGACTTAGCTATACTAGATTTGTCGGAACTTCTAAAAATGACTATCCGTCAGACATTGTATTCGATAATATAAATACTTATATTCTAAGTGGTTATTCCCAATCAGATGATTTCCACTTAGATAAAGAAGCTTCAAATCAACACCATGGTGGCTACGACGGTTTTATACACAAGTTTACAACTGAGTCATTACTGCTTGAAACTCCGGGAGATAATGACTCTTACTGTTCGCAAAACTCCATAACCATTAAGTGGAACTCGCAAGATATAATCCAGAAAAGCTACAAATTAGAATATACAGATAACAATACTGATTACAAGGACTTAACAGATATACTTGATAAAAATTCTTTTGTTTGGTCGCTCGATTCGGCAGAAGTATTCCAAAGTGATTTATATAAGATTAGAGTTTCTTCTCTTTCAGGCTTAGTTTCTGAAAACATAGGAAACTTCAGCATTATTGATTCACCGGGCAATGGAATATTGAGCACAGAATCAGATTTAGAAGATCTTTGCATTGGCGATACTGTAAAAATATTCTGCAACGCTCCGTACAAAAACCTTACTTATTTATGGTTTGTTAACAACAAACAGCTTGTCAATAACAATGATACACTTGTATATCCAATTACAGCTTCTATCAATCTTGAAATTTATTGCAAACTCTCTAATGGTTGTTCTCCTGACACAAAGACTAATTCTCTAAAAGTTACAGTTGCTAAGCCATCAGCGATTAACTCGCAAATTGCAGACACAACTATAATCGAAAATAGGACTCTCCTTTTAGAAGCAGATGTAAACGAAGCAACTGAAAGAGTTGATTGGTATAAAGATGACGAGCTTATAGCCGGCAGCTCTAACTCACTTAATTTTGAATCAATTAGATTGCAAGATTCAGGCAGTTATCACTTCAAAGCATTTGGGAAATGCAATGAGTTAACTTCTGAGAAGTTCTATATCGATGTCGATCCGGATGTTTCTGTATCTGAAGAAAATCTATACAAATTGTTTTCGAAATTCGAAATATCGGACAATGGTACGGAAAAGCCTTATTTGAATATTCAAAGTAACAACTTAGTGTTTGACTGTGTTTTGTTCGACAACATCGGTAATAGATTGGAATATTTGACAGTTAACAGCCACAAACTATCTTATAGTTTTAACACCAAAGACTATCCGGCAGGTATTTACTGGATAACTGTTTATATAGACAATGCTTCTTACAGCAGAAAAATTGTGCTTGTCAAATAGCAATTACAAAGAGAAAAACAAACTAAAAAAGGGTTGCAAATCAATGCAGCCCTTTTTTATATATGCAATATATTTCAATTACTTATAAATGATTTGCAACATTTTCCCAGTTTACAATATCCCAGAATTTTTCGATAAATTTTGGTCTTGCATTTCTATAGTCGATGTAGTAAGCGTGTTCCCAAACATCTATAGTAAGTAAAGGAGTAATACCTTCTTTTACAGGAGTACCTGCATTGCTGTATTGTTTGATTTCTAAAGTACCATCAGCATTTTTTACTAACCAAGCCCAGCCGGATCCGAACAAAGTAGCAGCAGAAGCTGAGAATTTTTCTTTGAATGCATCGAATGAGCCAAAGTCTCTGTTGATTGCATCTAAAACATCACCGGTTGGAGCCCCTCCTCCGTTTGGAGACAAAGAGTGCCAGAAAAATGTATGGTTGAAAGTTTGAGCAGCATTATTAAATATGCCACCTTCAGATTTTTTGATAATATCTACGAGAGACATATCAGCGAAATCTGTACCATCTATCAGATTATTTAGATTATTCACATAAGCTGCATGGTGTTTGCCATGATGGTAGTCAAAAGTTTCTTCGGAAATGATAGGAACCAAAGCGTCTTTTGCAAATGGTAATTCTGGAAGTTGGAAAGCCATAGTATTTCTCCTTATTGAGATTACAAATATTTTATTTTAAGGTACTAATTTTTGTTTGTATTTACGCTTATATTTACGATAATACCAATATTTTATTTGATACTTATAATATCTACACCAATATTCATATTTTATCAGTTTGAATATGAATAGTTTGGTACGATAAGACAGTAACGAAAAGGAACTTGTCGATATTGTTTTATTTTTTTCCAGAGTAAACCTAAGCTACTTTGAAGACGTCTAAGTACAAAAAATTTAATTGAAGGGCAGATAAATGCACGGACAACTGATTTTATGTCTCTTAATGATAATAAGCTCCGCACTATATGCTGAGAAGCTTCCTGATAACTTCCAAATAAATCAGAACAAAAGTATTTTAAGTATTCAAGCAAAAAATAAAGCAGGTTTGTACAATACTGCAAAAATCGACACTATCTATCTTGATTTCTACGATGATAATTTCGAAGAGACTTTGACTAAAAATTACCAATCCAAGGCACGGTTACTTGCAAGAATGAAATATCATTCTTTAAGTTATGACTCTGTAGGTGTCAGATTCCGTGGTCAGACTTCTTACATGATGGCTCAAAACACTAAGAAAAAGTCTTTTGATATTGATCTTAATTTTACAAAAAAAGAGCAGCAAATCTTTGGTTATAAGAATATCAATTTGATAAACAGCATAGAGGATCCGTCTTTCAGCAGGGACTATCTTTATAGTCAGCTTGCAGGTAGTTATATTCCAACTGCAAAAGTAAACTATATCTGGTTGGTGGTAAACGGAGAGAGCAGAGGCCTGTATTTGAATATTCAGCAATTAGACAAAAGATTTCTTAAAGATTGGTTTTTTTCAGACTCCGGAACCCGCTGGAGGGCAGAAGCACCGGACACGTCAGCTAATTCGACTCTAAAACCACCGCCGGGAGCTATGCATCCTATAATGGGTATGCCACCAAACGGCATGCCTCCTCACCCACCTCATGGAATGCCACCCAATGGAATGCCTCCTCAATTCCCGCAAGGCAAACCACCGAGAGGTTTTCCTGAGACTCGAAACCAAAGCGATAATAGTGATAATAATATCAGTGATAGTCTCCCACATTTTATGCCACCTCATGGAGATGACGGAAGACAATTTGGAGCAGGTAAGAGCAGCTTAAACTATCTTGGCGATAGTGTTTTACCTTACACTGCCTATTATACATTGAAATCATCTGATAAGAAAGCAAACTGGAATGCACTTGTGAATGTATGTAAATTACTCGAAAACTGCCCTGATGAATTGCTGTTTGATTCGCTTAGTAGATATTTTGATTTGGACAGAGCCATCTGGCAGATAGCTACCGAAATTGCATTCGCCGATGATGACGGGTATGTTTATAAAGGCGGAATGGATTACTACCTCTACCACGAACCTGAAACGAATAGGCTTACAATGCTCGATTATGATAATAATTCGACTTTTCTGACTCACAAGATTGCTGAAAATATTTTCAAGAGAGAAAAGGATAGTGCATGGGCTTTAAACTATAGGGTCTTCAATTCATTAGAGATGCGACAGAGATATATCGCTCACTTACGAACCATAGCAAACAAATCCATGAATTATGTCGAAGTTCAAGAAAAATTAGACAGCCTCGAATTACTAATAAGACCTTATCTTGAAAAAGATGATTGTAAAGTTTCTACTATGGCTGCCTATGAAGAAAGCAAAGAGGAAATCGTAACATTTATCAGAAACAGGAAAGAATATATCTTTGCAGACAAAGAATTGCAGGCAGAAGCTCCTGTTATTGTTCTGCAGCAAGATGATTCACAAAGCTCTCAAATAAAAGCAACTATTACTCACAGCAAAGAGATTAAGAAGGTATTCCTTTACTTTTCCTCAGGATATAGCGGCAGATTTGAAAGAATTGAGATGGAGAGAAATGGGAATGATGAAGCCTTATACTCTGCTGAACTCCCTATAGGCAATGAAGACAAAGTAGTTAGGTACTACATAGAAGCAATAGCCTCAAATCAATACAAAACTGCATCTTATCTGCCGGAAGGTGCTGAGCATGAGGTATTTTTGAATTATGCAAAATAGCTTAGATAAGTATTCGCATAAGTATCACATTTTTTATTATTTTTGCAATGTAAGTGCTTTGAATAGGAATAAATATGTATAATAATAATCCGATTGGTGTTTTTGATTCCGGAGTAGGCGGTCTAAGTGTTTTGAAGCAATTAGTACGCTTTTTGCCTTATGAAAGCTACGTTTACCTTGGCGATACTGCGAGAGTTCCCTACGGCAACAAATCAGATGACACTGTCAAGCAATATTCTAAAGAATGTGCAGAATTTTTGATTTCAAAAAATGTAAAACTGATAGTCGTTGCCTGTAATACTGCTTCCTCAATTGCGCTGGAAACTGTGCGGGAAGTTGCAGGTGACATTCCGGTCATAGGAATGATAGAACCTGCTGCAGGTGCGGCATTGAGAGCAAGCAAATCCGGGAAAATCGGAGTAATTGGTACAAGAGCAACTATCAACAGCAAGGCGTACACCGGCAAGATAATGGAATTGGCGGGCAATAACAAAATTACGGTCATGTCCCAACCCTGCCCATTATTTGTTCCTATTGTAGAAGAAGGATTGGTCGATCATCCGGCAAGCCGAATTATTGCAGAAGAGTACCTCGCAGAACTCAAAAGCAGAGGAATTGACACATTGGTTCTTGGCTGCACCCACTACCCACTTCTCTCGAGAATGATTGGTGAAATACTGAACGGAATTCCACTAATAGACTCAGGCGAACATGCGGCTGTTACGGCACTTAGGCTTTTGGCAGAAAGAAAAATGCTTGTGGAGGAACGAGAAGAATTTGTAATGAAACCAAGCATTGATTTTTATGTAACTGATGTTCCTACTTTGTTTTTCGAACAAGCTCAGTTGTTTCTCGGATTTAATGTTGATTCGCCCAGAAAGATACAATTAGGTATATGTTAGCAAAGCTCTACATATTGCTCTTTTTTCTTGTGTCATTATCAATATCCTGCAATGACGGTGACTATCGTAGCAAGCTGATTAGCAGAATATTTGAAAACCCTCACAAAATTGAGTTTTATGTAGAAAGACATTTGAAATACACCTCTCCCTATAAAGAAAGATATTTTTCTAATGAAGAGAAAAAAAATGCCACATTGGAGCCGCTACGTAAAACTATAGAGGAATATTACAGCTCGGACTACAAAAAAGTTTGCGAAAAAGAAGTGCTTCGCTATACAAACTACTACGGGATGAAAAACAATTACATAATAGAATATTACGCAGGCAGCAAACCTGATTTATTCATCAAAATTGATTGGGTCAGGAACTTATCAAATTATCAGCTTTTCGATATAGAAGTAGTCTCTCAGTGCTTTTGCGACACTCTTGACATACAATGATGCCATTCGAGAATGTTGCAGCATATAAATCCGGGCTGATTTGAGAGAAAGTGAGAGCAGTTACAAGATTTTTTAAAGCTCTTATGGATATATTTCGGCATCACTCATCTGAATTTATAAAATAAGTATTTCAACTCTTCTATTCATTGCCTTTTGCTCTTCATCTGTACCTGTATATTTAGGTTTGGATTCGCCAAAACCCTGTACTTTTACTCTGTTTTCATCTACACCCTTAGAATTAAGGTAGCTTTTTACTGAAGAAGCTCTGCTCAGAGAAAGTTTATCGTTGAATTGTGCTGTTCCTGAATCATCTGTGTGCCCCTCAACTAAAATATTTACTTCTTGATTCTTTTTAAGCATAGTAACAATCCTGTCTAACTCAAGAAAACTTTCGGGGCTAAGTTTATCTGAAGCAAATTCAAAAGAGATATTTCCAAGTTCTGTGCGGGAACCTTTTTTGATAGGCTGTAACTCAGCATTTATTTCTTTGATTTCATAAACACCTTCTTGAGGTATTTCTAATTTCTTTGATTGGACTAAGTAACCTTCACTTTCTATACTAATGCCGTAATCCTTGCCTCTTATCAGGGATGCCATATATTTACCATCGTTAGGGTTAGTTTCAACAGTTACTACATTTTTGTTATCAGTAAGATTGTCGATTATAACGTTTGCTTTCAGAGGTTTTTGAGTTATAGGGTCTATACATGTACCTTTTACAATGACAACGTCTTCTTGGCGAACTTGATCATTGTCAGGAATTATTGCTTCATAAATTTTGCTCTGACCGTCTCTGTTAGAAAAGAAATAAGCTTTCTTTCCTGACGGCATTATTTTAAATCCGGCAGAAAATGTAGAGTCAGTATTGATGGGCTCGGGGAGTTTTGTAATGTTAATCCAACTATCTCCCTCTTTTTCTGCCATATAAATAAACGAATCTCTATTAAAGTAAAGTGTTTTCCCATCCGAAGCTATAAATGGTAGCGATTCATTTTTTGCTGTATTTATTTCAATTGGTAGCGGTTCAATCTCAATCCAATTTCCGTCTTTGTCTATCTTGCAGGAATATAAATCATTCCCCCCTTTACCACACATACCATATTCATCATCTTTACCAAAATCTTCGCTGAATATTATGCTTTTTCCATCCGGGAAGATTGTAAAATCGCAATTCCTATATCTCCAAAAAGACTCAGGAATCCCTTTCTGTTCGTAATGTTTTATTTGGACATAATGCAGCTCGTTGTAATAGATTTTTTCTGTTTTTTCATTTACTTGGAAAGAATACCCGTAATTTTTTACGAGATTCTTCATTGTCTGCTTTTTAATATCATCCCAGTTATCTTCGACCATATCTTGCTTTTCTTCATTTCTATCCTCGTACCATTCTCTGATTTCTCCATCTACAAGTTGAGGTTGTTCAAACTTGTCTCCATTTGCACGAGCTTTCCAGACAATGGTATCCTTTTGGCCGAGAGAAACAAAATACAGGAATTCGCCGTTAGGTGTGAAATTAGGATTCCCCTGATCCTGAGAATTATTGAAAGATTCTCCCATATTATACGACTCAGACCAAGTACCATCTGTCATTTTTTTTCTATAAAAAACATCACAATCGTATCTATTTTCAAAGAGATTAAACTTTCTCCAAGAATGATTAGTCTTTTTGCAAGAGCTGAAATACATGAACTCCTCATCTAATGAAAATACAGGAGCGAAATCTGATGCATCACTATCCGGCAAAACAAAAGGTCTGACGATAATTTGTTCTTGAGCTATCATAGGAAAAACGGCAAATAGGCTTAGAATTAGAATAGTAAGAATATCTCTTTTCACACTATCTCCAATAGATTTCAATGTGACAACTTATACAAAACTTTATAAATAAGTAGTATTTCAGAAAACAACATTAAATTTATAAATCAATCAGCTTTTCAATATACAATATTTTAAAGTTGTTACAAAGTATTAATATCATAACCCAAAGCAGATAAGTGAAAAAAGATGTACTTAACAAAAGAGTGTGGTGAATGCTATATTTTAGAATAGATAAAACATATAAATATTCTGCTCAATAAAGCATACTGCTAAAAAAACTGTAGAAATTCTAAACAACAAAATCATTTTTGCGTTTGCTTGCTATTGAGTATTTTTGTAGATACACAGATTATATATTTCCATACCTTTTTTGGAGACAAAAAAATGGCAGAAAAAAGTTTTTACCTAAACAAAGACTCCATGGTAGAGCATTTCGACATCAAAAAACATGATGTAACTGAAATGGTTGATGCTATGGGTAAGATGGCATTTTCAGCTCGCGATTTGAGCCGCGCTGCTAATATCTTTAACATGATGTTAGAAGATAAAGGATGTACTACTTATCTTACTTTAGCAGGCTCTCTGATTAGTGCCGGCTTGCGTAAAGTCATTGTTGATATGGTAGAAAACAATATGATCGATGCCATAGTATCTACCGGTGCTAATATTGTCGATCAGGACTTTTTCGAAGCCCTTGGCTTCCGCCACTATCAAGGTACAAAATTCGTAGATGATAATGAATTACGCGACTTGATGATAGATAGAATTTACGATACATACATCGACGAAGACGAATTGAGAGTTTGCGATATGACTATAGCAGAAATTGCTAACTCATTAGAAGCTCGCCCTTACTCTTCTCGCGAATTTATCCGCGAAATGGGAAGATATCTTGTAGAAAACAACAAAGGTGAAGGTTCTATCGTTCGCACTTGCTACGAAAAAGGTATTCCAATTTTTGTTCCTGCATTTTCTGACTGCTCAGCCGGTTTTGGTTTGGTTCACCACCAATTCCACGCAAAAGATGGTAAAATGCTTACTATCGACTCTGCAAAAGACTTTTTGGAAATCACTAAAACTAAAATCGAAGCAGGCGGAAGCGGCATTTATATGATTGGCGGCGGTGTTCCTAAAAACTTTGTTCAGGACATCGTAGTAGCAGCAGAAGTATTGGAAATAGATGCAGAAATGCACAAATACGCTGTTCAAATCACAGTTGCCGACGAAAGAGACGGCGCTTTGTCAGGTTCTACTTTGAAAGAAGCTTCTTCTTGGGGTAAAGTAGAAACTACTTACGAACAAATGGTTTACAGCGAAGCAACTCTTGCTATGCCTCTTATTTCAGGTTACGCATACCACAAAGGCGCATGGAAAAACCGCCCTGAAAGAAGATGGAACGATTTCTTAGATAAATAAGCAAAATCAGGATAATATATCAAAACGCCCTCTGATACTTGAGATTAGAGGGCGTTTTTTGTATGTTATTTTATAAGCTAAGAGTATCTGGTCAGAATGTTTACATCTCATTCAAAGCATTATCTAAAACTTCTATAAAATGAGTGATTTCTTCGTAGCTGATGATTAATGGCGGAACAAGCCTTAAAACTGTACCGGATGCCGCATTTGCGACAACTCGTTTCTGCACAAGTTTTTCAACGAGTAATGCTGCATCAAAATTTAGAGCCAAGCCTCGCATCAAACCAATTCCTCTCACTTCAGTAACTTTATCTTTATATTTATCTCTGATATTTAGGAGTTTCTTTTCCAAAAAGTTGCCAACTTTTTGGACATGATCCATCACTCCGTTTTCCAATTCCTTCAAAACTGCAAGCCCTGTAGCACAAGCAACAGCGTTTCCTCCGTAAGTAGTGCCATGCTGACCTTTGTTCCAAATGCCTGCTAAGAACTCTTTGGCAGCTATGCCACCAAGAGGCAATCCGCCACCAATACCTTTAGCCATAGTTGCAAGGTCGGGTTCGATGTCAAAGTGTTCAAATCCAAAAAGTTTACCTGTCCTGCCGATACCAGCCTGTATTTCATCAGCAACAAGCAAAAATCCATACTTTTCTTTGAGCTCTTTAATTTTTGAAACAAATGCATTTGACGGAACTGATAGTCCACCTTCGCCTTGCACAAACTCAAGAAAAACGGCAGCAGTTTTTTCGTTTATAGTAGCTTCGAGCGTTTTTACATCATTATGTGGAATAACTAAGGTATCATCTAAAAAAGGTCCCATATCTTCTTTGTAAGCGGGTTTATCCATGATAGACAATGCTCCGTAGGTACGCCCGTGAAAGCCACCTGAAAAAGCTACAAGAGTAGATTTCCCGTTTTGTTTTCCCCATTTTCTTACGAGCTTTATAGCTCCTTCCATAGCTTCAGTGCCGGAATTAGAGAAGAAAATTCTATCAAAACAGCTCATTTCTACTATTTTTTCGGCAAGTTCTACCTGTGGCGCCTGATAGAAGTAATTTGAGATGTGCATATATTTATCAATCTGATCTTTGGCAGCAGCTATAATTGCGGGATGCCCATGTCCCAAAGCATTAACAGCTATCCCGCCCAGCATATCAAGGTAGGAGTTGCCGTTGATATCAAAAATTCTACAACCTTTTGCGTGACTTACCTCAATTGGATAGCGTTTATAAGTCTGAAAAATAACTTTTGACTCTCTTGTTTTCATAACATAAACCTGATTATTCTATATTGTTTTCCAAGAATATTACTAAGATTATATCTACAATCTCTATAAAAATTACAGAAAATGAAGACACATAATATAAAAAAAATGTAGAAAACCTAAAGGAGAAATTTATCAGTACAGTGACAAGAATTTTGAAGATACAGAATTACAAACCTAATTTCATCTATGAAATGCTAAAGTACAGTCTGGCGAACAATAAATCTTTACATTCGCTATTGCATTGCCCAAATAAAAAGGCTCCATGATGATGAAGCCTTACACAAATATGTTTTATGTCTGATGTAACTAATAATCGATGCCTGCTGCCATTACATTCGCCGGGTCGAATGCGTGGCAGGGAGTTACTCCATATACCATATTACACTCCGGACACTTTCCTTCAAATTGTTCCATAACAAAATCATTGTCGCAAGAAGTACATTTTATGTTAAAAGCCATAGGCATCCATTGAGAATTAAAACCCATTGCTCTAATTTTATCAACTACCTGCTTACCTGATTCGAAACTGCCTTTGCAACCATCATGCATTTGTAAATTCCTTCTGAATATTTATATTACTGATTTTTTCGCCTATTCTGATGCTGTGTCTTAGATTTTGCACTATTTTATCTAATTTTTCGAGATTTTCGAGCATACTTCTCTCTTCTTCATCAGTGTGGATTACCTTAGCAACACCGCCATTTTTGATAACTAATCTCTGGTCTCCCATGAGTGCGAGCACAGGATCATGAGTAGCCATTAAAACAATTTTTTCAGCACTTACAAGTATTTGCAAAGCTTTTTTTCTGTCAATACCTGCATTTTCGATTTCATCAATCAGAACTATAGGAGATTTGCTTAGATATGCAGTATCAGCTATCATCAAGGCACGGGACTGCCCACCGCTAAGACTTGTGATATGAGTGCTACCGCTAAAACTTTCGCCTGCCAAATCATTTGCTTTTTCTATGATTTTTTCGACTATTGCATCTTTGTTTTCTATCATTCTACTTTCTGCGTGCATATCAACAAACTCGCGAACAGTAAGATCCATAACAAAATTCATATTTTGCGAAAGCTGAGCAACCATCTTTTTGCTTCCTGAAAAGCGCTGCTGTCTATCAGGTACTTCCCCATTTATCAGAATTTTTCTTTTAGTAGGCGTATCTTCCTGAGCCATCCACTCTATATCTGCAAGCAGTCTGCTTTTCCCGGAACCGGTCGGCCCAACTATACAGATTATTTCTCCTGCTTTGATAGTAATGGAATCAAATTGCTCTTTTTCGCCGGATTTGTTATTGCCGGCAATGATTGTAATAGATTTTGTTTCACTATCAGATTCGCCAAGGAAACTTAGCATTTGCTCAATATATTGCTCTAAAGCCTTGTAGAATGTTTGCGGTTCGAATCCGTTTTCTTCGATAAAATCTTCATCTAAGGACTCTATAAATTCTTTTACAGATGACTCGTGATTACTGAAGTCAGGTAAGTTATAAGTCTTAAAAAACTCAATAAGAAACGGATATTTTTCAATCAAAATTCCAAAAGACATATTTTTATAGTTTAGCATATTCTTTAGTCCAAGTTTATTTTTTTAACATTGCCCATCTGATAGCTGTCACCTATGCGTGTTTCTCCTAAGCAATAAGAACAAAGTGCAGATGGCATTGGGTATTTCAATTCTTTGCCCTTGAGAGTATCGATATGATTTGTCTCATCGTAGAGCAAAGTAGAAAGCTCGAAGGCTCCCTGTCCGGTTAGTCCGTTAATATGCATTATTGCAGCCTTAGGATTGACAATATTAACCTTAGAAGCAAACACTTCACGCTCTGCCTGAGAAACAATATCCCCTTTGGTAATGACACATATATCAGCCATTTTCAGCATAGGTCCAATCTTTTTGGGTGTATTTATACCACTTAGGTTGTCAATCACACAAACGGCTTTTATATCCTTGATATAAGGCGAACATCTGTTGCACAGTCCTGCTGATTCGCTGATAAGAATATCAAATCCATTTTTTAGCCCCCACTGTGTAACTTCTTCGATATTAGAAACAAAGTAGTGGTCGGGGCATAGCGAACCTGAGAGCCCTTTTTTCACTTCAATTCCGTTTTTTTCGTATAGCACGTCATCGTCAGTAGTCAAGCAGTCAAATTTGACAACTCCAACTTTAAGCCCCTTTTGTTTGAGAGCATCTATAGTTTTGATTATGATAGAGGTTTTCCCGGAAGAAGGAGGCCCGGATACTGTTACTAAGTTCATCTTACATCTCCGCTGCATTAGTAAAAATTGATTCGCATTTTGCTATCAGTTCAGGAATATCCTGAGAATATATATAGTCCCAGCCCAGCCACATAAATTTATTTTTTTTATCAATTCTATTGTCTATGTTAGGATTTACACTTGGAAATAGTCCCTGATGAGCCAGTACTTCCCCAATTTTTTCGGAAATAAAGAAATCAACCAGAGCTTGAGTTTTATCCGCACTGCTATCTTTGATTAACATAAAAATAGGACTAATTATAGCTCCATCCTCAGGCCAAACAGCCATCATAGAGTCACCCTCGCGTACCATTTTAGTGAAGAAATACGGCATTATAGTTACCACAGGTTTTTCAGGCTTTACTTTTCTGCCTTCTTTAATCATTTGAGAAGGGTGCATTGATTTCATCAAATTTTTCCCTAAGGCTTCGATACCTTCTGTGCCATATTCTTTGTGAATATTAAGAAGTATAGCATTAAACAAGTCAAAATCGGCAACGGGTAGCGAAATAGATTTTCTGAACTCAGGTTTTAGAATATCTTCCCAAGATTTAGGAATTTCTCGTCCATTCAACTCTGTAGTATTTACAAGGAATACCGCAGGAACAACGCTTATCATGGAATAATGCTTTTTCGGATCACGCAAATCTATCTCTGCATTAGAAAACATGGAATTCCATTTTTCTAATTGAGTTGTATCTCTGAATACTCCTGAGTTTTTGTGCCTGCCAAATAATTTGTTATCAAAAAACAAATCAAATCCGGCAGAGATAAATACATCAGCAAGGTCATCAGCTTCTGCTCCTTTTTTCAGATCATTTTTTAGCCAATCCAATCCCATAGATGCAGCTTTCAAATCAAATTTGATATTCTTTAGCTGATTTGATTCAATGAAACTATTGAGCTCCTCAACAAGCGGCAGCCTTACCGGACATGGAAGCAAGCCCGTAACCTGCAATGTTTCACTACCGTCAATTGTTGAAGATACATTATGATCTGATATTGTATCTTTTTCATCAATCGCATCAGTCAACATTTTTGTAAAAGAATCCTGATTGATTTGTTTGAAAATTAGAGCATTGCGAAGAGTTATCTTTTTCCCGAAATTTTCTAATACAGCTTTATCTGCAAAATTGTTAAAGCCTTGCGAAATAAAGATATCAAGAGTTACAGGATACTTTTCTATAATCTCAAATACTGTTTCATCTATGTTGATTTGTGTCATTTGTCATACTCTTAAGATTGGAGTGGAATAATATTTTTATTATCAGACTTATTTGTCCGAAATATATTGTAAATATTTATCTTTTCCAAATGAAAAATGATACGTCTTACAAATAGTAACATAAAATGCAAGTGCGGAGCTTTTTAATTTGATATATTAGCTAAAGACACTATTTTTACATCTTATCATTATAAGCAGAGTTATCAGATATATGTCAAAAGTCATCCTTATTTTTTTATGTATTTTGTCTGTCTCTTTAGAGGCAAAAATCCAATGGGCAGATAGTGTAGTCGCTGTTTCAGCATCAACTGTTACAAAAGAAGGAAGTCCTTTTCAGGTGCTTGGCGAACCAAGTATATGCTCCGATTTTGGCAGAAGTGAATGTGCGTGGAGCATTCCGGCAAAGACCCTGAACAAGTCATTGCATTGGATTGTGGTCTCTTTTGACACTGCCATTTATGTGAAAACAATATTTGTGCATGAAAATTTTTTCCCGGGAGCTATTTCCAAAATAGAATTATTGGATGCAACTATGAGGAGAGCCGACATAGCTTACCAAAACGGTAACCCGGTACCGCTGAGCGAAAAAGGACAGATATTTAAACAATCAGTAACATACTCTAACTTCCCTGTCAAATTTCTAAAACTATATGTCAATAATTATAATTTCTCGAGTTACCAAGCCGGACAGATTGATGCCATCGGCATATCAGCAGAAGACGAGGACTACTATGTAGATATAAATTTGCCCAAGGATTTGAACTTCCCGGAATATCCTCAGAATTTAGGAGAAGCTGTGAACTCACCGTATTCGGAGGTTACGGTTGTGATTGCACCTGATGGCAAGACACTTTACTTTTCCCGAAAGGCTCATCCGCAGAATATTGAGGGAGATAAGGCAATGAGCTCTCAGGATATCTGGTATTCTGAAATTGACAGTGTTGGGCATTTTTTACCTGCAAAAAATATTGGAAGTCCACTTAATAACTCAGAACCAAACTTCCCCATTTCTTCAGGAACTGACGGCAAAAGCCTTATCGTTGCAAATAAATACCAAGAAGACGGCACAGTATCCACCGGCTTTTCCAAATCATATTATGACGGAAAGCAGTGGTCTTTTCCTGAGTCATTTTCTGTTACAAATTACTATAATTTAGATAAGCGAGGCTCTTATTCTATGGGAGCTGACGGAAAAACGTTTATCCTTAGTATAAAAAGAGAAGACTCATTTGGAAATAAGGATTTATATGTTTGCTTTTTAGATGACGATGGCGTTTGGTCAGAACCAATGAACCTCGGTGAGCTTATAAATACTGCCGCTGAAGAAGATACTCCGTTTTTGGCTTCGGATAATGAAACTCTTTATTTTGCTTCAGAAGGTCATCCCGGGTATGGAATGAATGATATTTTTGTTACCCGACGATTAGATGATACTTGGAAAAACTGGAGTAAACCTGTCAATCTTGGTCCGGTAATAAATACTGCAGGATGGGACAGTTATTTTACAATACCTGCCTCCGGTGATTATGCATACTTTGTATCATCTTACCAATCCTTGGGCAAAGAAGATATTTTAAAAGTAAAACTACCTGAAGTATTAAAACCAAAGACAGTTACTCTCGTATCGGGTAAAGTAATAGACGCAAAGAGCCGCAAACCAATCGCTGCAAAAATTGTCTATCAGGAATTGCCAAGCGGCAAAGAACTTGGAGAAACAAGAGCGGCTACTTCGAGTGGAGAGTATAAAATTGTCTTGCCGAAGGGAAAAAAATATGCTTTTTTGGCAGAGGCTCAGGGCTATATAGCCATAAATCAATTTATTGATTTGAGAGATGCCTCAGAATATACAGAAATAGAAAGAAATTTAGAATTGGTGCCCATTGAGAAAGGTCAGACAATCAGAATGAATAACATATTTTTTGAAACTGCAAAATTTGAGCTATTGGAAGATTCATTTGTTGAGTTAGACAGAGTAGTAGAGATATTGACAGCAAATGCTAAACTAAAAATAGTAATCGAAGGACATACAGATAACGTTGGAGATGACAGTTCTAATCTGTTACTTTCCAAAGAGCGAGCAACAGCAGTTTTCAATTATTTAGTAAGCAAAGGTATAGACAAACTACGTTTAAGTGTCAAAGGCTTAGGAGAAAAAGTACCTGTGGCAGATAATAATACCGAAGAAGGAAAGCAAAAGAACCGTAGAGTACAATTTAAGATTTTGGGACTTTAGTTTTTTTGAGTAAGAATTATAAGTAAGCCTATTTTTAACATAAAAGCCGAAAGCAGAACTGCTTCCGGCTTTTGTATTATAGATTTCGGAGTTAAAATACCAAAGTATCTGCTGTATTTCTTCTGCCATGCACTACATTAGGTGCAACGAAAGACCTTGATTTTTTAACAGCTTTTTCAAATTCATCTCTAAATTTGACCACAAATCCTCTTACAGGCCAAGCAGCAGCATCACCCAGAGCACAGATTGTATTACCTTCGATGTTATTAGCAACGGAGATAAGCAAATCTAAATCCTTGGATGTACCTTCACCATGAGCAATTCTATGGAGTACTTTTTCCATCCAACCGCAGCCTTCTCGGCAAGGAGTACATTGGCCACATGATTCGTGATGATAGAAATGAGCAATACGCAATACAACTTTTACTAAATCTGTGTCTTCATCCATCACCATCACACCACCGGTACCGATATGAGTTCCAAGTGGCTTGAGGGATTCTTCGTCCATTCTAACCCCTTCGATTTCATCGCCCCTGAGCGGAGGCATAGAAGAACCACCCGGAATAATGGCTTTGATAGCCTTGTTATTGCGCATTCCGCCACACACATCATAAATCAAATCTGTCAGCAAAATACCAGTCGGCAACTCATAAACACCGGGTTTATTTATATGTCCGCTAACTCCGTAAAGAAGAGTTCCGGCATGGCCGGGAGCTCCGATTTTGGAGTACTCTTCTGCACCTATTCTAAAAATGGCCGGTACAGTAGCGATAGATTCGACATTGTTTACAGTAGTCGGTTTGCCCCAAAGACCTGATTGAGCAGGAAATGGTGGCTTAAATCTTGGGTAAGCACGAATACCTTCGATAGAGTTCATAAGCGAAGTTTCTTCACCGCAGATGTAGGCACCGGCTCCTTTGTGTACATAAATATCAGTTTTGAAATCTACACCGAAAGTCTCTTTCATTTTATCGCCTACAAAACCTTTAGCATAGGCTTCGTCTACGGCTTTTTGCATGAGATCGACCCATTTATGATATTCACCTCTGATGTAAATATAGGCAGCAGTAATTTTCATTGCATAATTAGCAATAAGAATACCTTCTATAAGCTGATGCGGATTAAATTCAAAAATTTGACGATCTTTGAAAGAGCCAGGCTCTGATTCGTCGCCATTGACTGCCAGATATTTAATACCGTCGTCTTTTGGCATAAAAGACCATTTGAGACCTGTAGGAAAGCAAGCTCCTCCCCTGCCTCTAAGTCCTGATTTTTTAACAGTATCTATAACTTCTTCGCGAGACATAGTAATAGCTTTTTTGAACTGTTCGTAGCCACCATGCTGCATATATACATTAATATCAGAAAGATTTTCAATATCCGGCAAAATAAGTTTAGGAGATGCAGTAGTCATTTTTAAAATCTCAGATAGTTAAATTTCAAAATATAGAACATATACACTATGGGAATAGTGCATTGCTATTTCCACTTGACGAAAAAGGCTTGCAAATTAGTCTAAAACGACTACAATAAAGCACCAAAAAATTATCTGTAATTGCTATAAGTAAGCCTATTCCAAAATCTAATATAACCGATACAAGATACTTAGGCAATTTGAATTATTCTCAACGCTATCATTTCTTTCTTCTCGAGTTAACCGCTGAGCATACCCAAAAGAGCCAGAGTAAAAAGAAGCGAATAATATAACTATCTGATTGGAATCGTTTTGGTATAGAAGCAAGATGTTGGAAGAGATTTATTTCTGTCTGTGGAAAAGAATAGTTTTTTTACTTAACACAATATTTATAACTTTGAAAGCATTTTTACAACAAAATAAGATTCGTTATGAATTTTGACATTACAGGCAGACTTATTGAGAAATTTCCGACTCAGGAAGTAACTGCAAGCTTTAGAAAAAGAGAATTTGTCTTAGAAACGACAGAAAATTTCAACGGAAGAGAATTTTCGGAAACTATTAAGTTTCAGCTTACGCAGGACAGATGCGATGTGTTAGAGTCTTTTTCAATCAATGAAGACATTTCTGTTAGATTTAACATCAAAGGCAGAAAATGGGAAAAAGACGGCAAAGTAAGCTATTTCAACAACTTAGAAGCATGGAAAATTGAAAGAGTATCAAATGGAGCCACTCCGCCTCCATTCGATGAATTGCCACCTGAATTGATGCAGGAAGGCGATGATTTAGTACCTTTCTAAAAAATAATGCTTGCACAGTTTACCGGAATCTATTATATTAGTAATTCATGTAAAATTAGCAGATGACTGAGGAAAAATAATGTCGAGAAGATGTGAATTAACAGGTGTCGGCGTATTAACAGGTAACAATGTATCTCATGCAAACAACAAAACTCGTCGTCGTTTTCTGCCAAACTTGCAGAAAAAAAGAATTTGGTTGCCTGAAGAAAAGCGTTACATTACTGTAAAAGTTACAGCAAGAGCTATTAAAACTCTTGACAAAAAAGGCTACAATGCAATGATGAAAGAATTGCAGCAAAAAAATGCTAAATAAAAAAATGCCCTTTTGAAGGGCATTTTTTTTTATCTTGCCTAATAATCTACCTCCAAATACTTCTATTCTTTTACTTTACTTAGCTAAAAAAGAAGGATAAGCATGTACAAACTACTTTTTGTGGGTGCTATGTTGATTGTTCTGTCGGCATGCACATCCACTTATGTACCAAATTTCAACGGACTTACAAGCGGTGTTCGTGAGCAATACACCTTAGATACAAATTATTTTGAAGGTCAAACTCGCCACAAAGTAATCCGAGCTGCTAATTTACGGATGAAAAAGGACTATGCGGAAGCAGTCGTAGAGCTACTGGATTTATATAATTATTTTAAAGACCCTTCTATTGCATTTGCTATAGCTGAGAATCTATATGCAATGAATAAACAGACCCTTGCAAAAACTTATGTCGAAGAGGCTCTGAAATCAGACTCGACATTCATACCCGCTTTTGAATTATTAAGTGAAATCTACCTATCTGAAAGAAATCTTGATAAAGCGATTGAGATAATAAATTTTGTCCAGTCGGTTGATTACAAAACAGAAAGAGACTTTGATCTTGCTTTTGCATACGAATTTGTCAATCCACACAAAGCCATCGAAAAGTATGAATTCCTTTTTGATAAGTACCCTGAAGAGAGAATATCCGAAAGGCTGCTATTCCTATACGAAAAGACAGGCAAAACCGACAAAAAAATAAGTATGCTAAAGGAACGATACCTTGCGAACCCAATAAACAGTCAAACAACAAAAGAATTGTTCTCCTTTTGGTTAAACAATGGCGACCTAAATGAACTTCTGATATTTACTTTTGAAAACGAATCTCGGATTAAGACTGAAGATTTGGTTCTTATCTATGGCTCCGCGGCACAGAAAATGATAAGCGGCGCAGAATATAACATGAATATTTTAGATACATTGCTTTCGAAATTTGATATTCGTTTCACTAATGATTGGCAGCTTTATCTTCAGGGATTTTTTCTGGCTGCAGACAACAATTTGGTTTCATACGAAAAACAATTTTTAGCAATGATAGAACGTTTTTCTGATAAAAAGCAGGATGTATTTTTAGAAATCTCAGTTTTTTTTCAGAGAAAAAATAGATATATTGACGCAGAAAATCTATTAACACACTATTATACTGTATTTAGTCAAGACTTCCGCTATCCTTTCCTGTTGGGACTCAATTATCTCTATCAGGAAAATGATACAAAAGCACTTGAGAATATGTATGAAGCAATTGCAATTGACAGTAATTCTGTTGATGTATGGGTTAATATTGGTATAATATATGATAGATTAAACAATGTAGATTCGGCAGAAGTTGCTTATAAAAGGGCACTTTCTATAAATAATATGCACGCGCTTGCCAATAATAATTATGCATATTCGCTGGCAAGTACCGGGAAAGAATTAAGGAAAGCTCTGGAGATGGTACAAACAGCGTTACAGAGCGAACCCAACAACTCTGCTTATTTGGATACTTACGGATGGGTTTTATTCAAACTAGGAAAAAAAGAGTTAGCAATCGAGCAAATATTAAAATCTATAGAAATTGGTGGAGCAGGTCCGGAAGTTTACGAACATCTTGGTGATATTTATAAAGAAATCGGCAAAATGGACGATGCTATAAGAGCATACAAAGACGGTTTGTCAAACTTCCCGAATAATGATTTGCTCAAAACAAAATTGGAAGAGATTAGTAAATAATTTACAGGTAAGAGAAATATGTTTGTCATAATTGGTGTTGTACTCGTATTTGCCTCTTTGATTATCGGCTACACAATGCACGGCGGTAATCTTTTAATACTTTGGCAGCTAAACGAATATATTATCATTGGTGGGATAGCCATAGGCACATTGCTTATTGCAAATCCTTTATCGATTGTTATTGCTGTAATAAAAGGTATGATAGGCACTTTAAAAGGTCCTTCTGTAAACAAACAAGTATATTTAGAATTGATGAAAATGCTTTATGAATTATTCCAATTTGCGAAAAGAGAAGGTTTGATAGCTCTCGAACAGCACATTGAAAATCCCGAATCAAGTTCGATAATATCCAAATATCCTTCCTTTTTGAAAAACCATCATGCTGTAGATTTTTTGTGCGATACACTGAAGGTTGTATTATCCGGTGGTGTTCCTGCTCATGATTTGGAAGAGCTTATGGATTTGGATATTGAGGCATTGCATCAAGAAGAACACAAGCCTGCACACGCACTCTCCATTGTATCAGATGCATTCCCCGGTCTTGGTATCGTGGCAGCCGTACTTGGTATTATCATAACAATGGGGCATATTAATGACGGTGCTGAAGCTGTGGGACAGTCAGTAGGTGCAGCACTTGTGGGTACATTTTTTGGTATTTTGATGTCTTATGGTATTTTTGGACCACTTTCAGCAGCTATGGCAAGCAATGTTGCAACAGACGCAAAATATATTGAGAGCATAAAAGCTGCATTATTGTCTTTTGCTAAAGGTGCTCCGGCAGCGGTTGCGATAGAGTATGCAAGAAGAACTATCGATCCTCACAATAGACCTACATTTAATGAAACTGAATCGGCGTACAAAGGCGGTTAAGAGGGATAAGGAAAATGGCTGAAGAACAAAAACAAGGCGGCGATCATAAAGAGCAGCCCATAATAGTAAAAAAAGTCAAAAAAGTTGTCGGCGGTGGACACGGCGGTGCCTGGAAGGTAGCTTATGCCGATTTCGTTACAGCGATGATGGCATTCTTTATTGTTATGTGGATTCTCGCATCATCAGCAGAAGTAAAAGAGCAGGTTACTGCATATTTTGAAGATCCGGGAGCTTTCAGTTTCACTACAGGTAAAAGAACTATACCTATAGATTTGGGTTTGAAACCAGTGCCAAGCAAAGGCGAAGGCGATGGTGAGGCCGGCGAAAAATCATCGAGTAACGGACAAGGTGGTTTTATGCAGTTTGAGGTCAAACTCGACAAGGATTCGAGAGATTCTTTGATTGATCAAATGAAGGAACAGGCTGCAAAGGACAGCCTTGCGGCTCAAAAACGAGTTGAAAGCTTAGGCAAAGAGCTGGGTGATGCCCTAAAAGAGCTTATGGCAAAACAACC
The DNA here is from genome assembly GCA_963664875.1 of Kapaibacterium sp. (SeqCode). GTDB lineage: Bacteria > Bacteroidota > Ignavibacteria > Kapaibacteriales > UBA2268 > JBFHIJ01. The sequence continues at coordinate 1,198,494 of OY761611.1, forward strand.
CGAACTAAAAGAAATTTTATCTTCTATCATAATAGAAATGACTAAAGAGGGACTTAAAATTGAATTGATTGAATCCTCAGAGTCATTGTTTTTTGATATAGGCAGCGCTAATGTCAGAAAAGAAGCAAGAGATATATTGCAGAAGCTTGCAGTAGAAATAGGGAAACTACCTAATCATGTTGTAATCGAAGGGCACACAGACAGTAGGAACTACGCTGCAAATGCTAAATATACTAACTGGGAACTATCTGCGGACAGAGCGAATGCTGCAAGAAGAATACTCGAAACAGCAGGTCTATGGGAAGGTCAGGTCATGAGCGTTACCGGCTATGCTGACAAACAGCTAAGAAACATTCAAAATCCGTTTGATATATCAAACAGAAGAATTAGTATCATAATCAAGCAAATCAGAGCAGATCAGTTTTTGCCTGAAGCAGTAGCAGCGGAGTAAGTATGGAAAATCAAAAGTTATCATTTCTTTTTGTTGATGATGAGCCTGCTATCATTGCGTTGCTTAAAGCTACAATAGCCGGTTACTTCAAGGAATCGAAAGTACTTACCGCGAATAATGGCGAAGATGCATGGGAGATAATACAAAATCAAAAACCTGATATAGTTATTTCTGATGTATCTATGCCTAAGATGGACGGGATACAGCTTCTTATCAAAACAAGAGCAAATCAGCAGCTAAACGATATATATTTCATTGTGATGACTGCTTTGGACAATCCTGAGCAAAGCAATCTTGCATTGGAAAAAGGTGCCGATGATTTTATAAAAAAGCCAATCGAAACTAATTCTTTCATTGCGAGACTTAGAGCTGCTATACGCTTTGTCAATCTGCAGAAACAAAAGCGTGAAGAAAATGAATTACTACATCAGCTTGCTGACGAGCTAAGAAGCGATATTCAGGATACGATTATGCTTGCGGTTAAATTTTTGGAAGCAAGGATTCCTGCAAGCTTCGAAGCACTAAAAAGAATAAGCGAAGCCTCTCTTTGGATAGCTAAACATCTTGATTTTGTCCAAGAGGAAGAATATGATGATATAGAAATAGCAGGATACCTAAGCGAAGCCGGTCGCATTTTCCTCCCCGATCATTTAGTTAAAAAGCCGGTATTAGATTTAGGCATACCAACCGATCCGATAATGTATCAGATTCCAAATTCGGCGAGAAGCATAGTCCAATCAGTAGGTAGATTTAAAAATGTTGCTAACATACTATTTCATGTTTACGAAAATTTGGACGGAAGTGGATTTCCGGAAAGACTCATCTCCTGGCAGATTCCCATAGGTTCCAGAATAGTCCGTGTGGCATTGGATTACGAAGAAGCCAGAATATTTTCAGAACGTAGCCCGCGCGAAATTTTGAATATGATGAACAACGACCAGAGTAAACTCTATGACCACCGAGTAGTAGTGTTGTTTGATCAATACATAAGATCAGTCAGAAAAGAAGACTACGACCCAAGCGAAATAGGAATTACGATAGCAGAGTTGAAATCAGGCATGAAATTGACTCGAGACATAATCACAGATAGAGGTCTTAAATTAATCCCTGCCGGTTCGGAATTGACAGATAAAACGATAGAAAGGCTTATTTCTCACAACACAGCAGATCCAATACTCGGTAATATTTTTGTAAAAAAAAGCCGCTTATAATTTAAGCGGCTTTTTTATCTATTGATTAGTCATGTTTTCTTTTAGCACCGGGCACATTCAACTCTGTGAATAATTTAATAGCCTCTTCGATGTCCATCTTGCCTATATCGCCAACAGTGTGTTCGCGAACAGAAACAGTACCGGATTCAATTTCTTTAGCACCAATAATCAGTGCAAATGGAATTTTAGCTTGCTCAGATTCAGCAATCTTACGGTTGACTTTTTCAGCTCTGCCATCATAAACCGCTCTAAATCCAAGACTTTCCAATCTTTCAGTCAATTCTTTAGCATATTCCTGCTGGTCTCCACCGATAGGAAGCACTGAAATTTGCTCAGGAGCTAACCAGAATGGGAAATTGCCGGCAGTATGTTCGATAAGAACAGCCACAAATCTTTCCATTGAACCAAAAGGTGCTCTGTGGATCATAATCGGTCTGTGTTTGTTATCATCAGCACCGATATATTCCAAATCGAAGCGTTCAGGCAAGTTGTAGTCAACTTGAATAGTACCAAGCTGCCAGCTTCTGCCCAAGGCATCTTTAATCATAAAGTCAAGCTTAGGACCATAAAATGCTGCTTCACCAGTCTCAGTTACAGTTTCTAAACCTTTTTCTTCGCAGGCTTCAATGATTGCTCTCTCAGCTTTTTGCCAGTTCTCTTCGCTTCCGATATATTTCTCTTTGTTATCAGGATCACGAAGTGAAATCTGAGCAGTAAAGTTCTCAAATTGAAGCGCATCAAATATGATAAAGATAATATCTATTACTTTTTTGAATTCGTCTTTCAACTGGTCAGAAGTACAGAAAATATGTGCATCATCTTGAGTAAAACTTCTTACACGAGTCAAACCATGAAGCTCGCCGCTCTGTTCGTATCTATACACAGTACCAAACTCAGCAAATCTTACAGGTAAATCTTTATACGAGCGAGGTCTTGTTTTATAAATTTCGCAGTGGTGCGGGCAGTTCATTGGTTTAAGCATGAACTCTTCTCCTTCATAAGGAGTGCTGATTGTTTGATATGAATCCTCAGCATATTTCTGGAAGTGACCTGATGTTTTGTACAAGTTCACATCTCCAATATGAGGAGTAATCACCTGATCGTAGCCAAATCTTTTTTGTACGGATTTGAGGAATTTTTCTAACTGTTCTCTCAAAATTGCACCTTTGGGCAGCCACAAAGGCAAGCCTTGGCCAACACTTTGTGAAAATGCAAATAGGCCGAGCTCTTTGCCGAGACGTCTATGGTCTCTTCTTTCAGCTTCTTCGCGTTTTTCTACCCATTCATCCAACATTGCCTGTTTAGGGAATGTTATACCGTAAATACGAGTAAGCATCTGTCTATCTGAATCTCCACGCCAATAAGCACCTGCAATAGAGTAAAACTTAACAGCTTTAAAGACAGATGTGTTAGGTACGTGTGCCCCTCTACACAAATCAACAAAATTACCTTGTTTGTACAATGTAATTTCATCTTCTTTTAGACCTTCCAGCAGTTCAATTTTGTAAGGGTCGCCGACTTTATTAAAATAATCTACAGCATCGTCCCAAGAAATTTCCATCCTTTCATAATTGGATTTTCTTTTAGCCAATTCTTTAAATTTATTTTCTAACGTTGGTATATCTTCAGAAGAAATTTTGACTCCTTCAGGCAATTCCATATCGTAATAAAAGCCATTTTCGATTGAAGGACCTATACCAAATTTAGTACCCGGATAAAGCTCAGCAACTGCTTCTGCCATAAGGTGAGCTGAGGAGTGCCAATATATCTCTTTACCTTCTTCATCATTAAAGGTTACAAAACGAATATTAGCATCTTCATTTATTTTACGAGACAAATCATATTTTTTATCATTCACAAAACAGCCCAGGGCATTGCGAGCAAGACCTTCAGAAATAGATAGAGCTATCTCCATACCTGTTGTACCGTCAGCATACTCACGCACATTTCCATCAGGAAAAGTAATCTTCATAACGCATTCCAATTCTATATAATAAAATATCTATTGTTATCAATTTACAAATATACATAATGTTCCTAAAGAACGTTCAAATACTATGTAAATTTTTTTTATTATATTGATTTAGGCAAACGAAAGCACAAAGATAGACTATAAACAATACCTATCAGTCTATTCTTCAAAGCACTGGAGAAAGAAACAGATGTACCTAACAGAAAAATATATAAACCCGTTTACGGATTATGGTTTCAAAAAGCTATTTGGTGAAGAGCCTAATAAGGATTTGCTTAAAGACTTCCTTAGCGAACTTTTGCGTGAAGAGCAGGGAGAAATCAAGGAACTCACTTATTTAAAAAATGAGCATCTTGGTTCGACGGATATGGACAGAAAAGCTATTTTTGATCTTTACTGTGAAAATGAAAAAGGTGAAAAATTTATTGTTGAACTCCAAAAAACAAAGCAGAATTTCTTTAAAGACAGAACCGTTTACTATTCCACCTTCCCTATCACCGAGCAGGCAAAAAGGAATGATTGGAATTTTGAACTAAAGGCGGTTTATACAATTGCAATTTTGGATTTTGTTTTTGATGAAGACAAAGACCAGCCTGATAAATTCAGATACGATGTGAAGTTATCAGATATAGAAACGCATAAAGTTTTCTACGATAAATTGACATTTATATATTTAGAAATGCCTAAATTTAATAAGTCAGTCGATGAGTTAGAAACTCGCTTTGATAAATGGCTTTATGTTTTGAAAAATATGACCAGATTGGACAATATACCCGAAAAACTCAGAGAGAAAATATTCCTTAAGCTATTTGAAACAGCTGAGATTGCTCGATTTACTCCGGAACAAGCCAAATCCTACGAAGAAAGTTTGAAACATTATCGTGATTTGAAAAATTCTCTCGATACCGCTCATGATGAAGGATATTAGGAAGGTTTTGTTGAGGGAATTGAAGAAGGCAGAAAAGAGGGAATTGAAGAAGGTAGAAATGAAGCCAATATCAATACCATAAATAAACTTCACAATTCCGGTTTTTCGAAAACTCAAATTGCAGAAATACTTGGATTTGATATTAGTTATGTAGAAAATATATTATCTAAAGCGAAGTAGCAATATGTACTTAACAGAAAAAGAAACAACTGATAATGCTATATTTGCTCCTGAACAAGCTAAATCCTACGAAGAAAGCTTGAAGCATTACCGTGATTTGAAAAATTCTCTCGATACCGCTCATGAGGAAGGTTTTGTTGAAGGGATTGAAGAAGGTAGAAAAGAAGGAATTGAAGAGGGCAGAAAAAACACTATACTGTTATTGCATAAATTGGGTTATAAAAAAGAAGATATTGCTATACATACCAAAACTGATATTGATTTCGTTGATGATGTGCTTTCCAATGAATAGTTTCTATTGTTTGCAACCGTCCACTTCAAAATATCGTAATATAAAAATAAAGAACATAGGAGTAATATGATGTATCTTAGAAAGATTTGGATTGTTTCAGTATTGATTTGCTTGACTTTTATCAGCTGCAATACTTTAAATCAGATAAAACAATCAATGGTAAACTTGAAACGTTGTGAATTTAGACTGAAAAATGTAAATAATTTTCAGCTTAATAGCATCAACCTTTCCAATAAAAAGTCTATAAATGACTTTTCTATCTCTGATGGACTTAAACTTACTAACGCTTTTGCAAAGAAATCTTTTCCGGCACATTTTATTTTAAATGTTGAAGCAAATAATCCGAACGACGGTACGGGTGGTACAAAACAAAGCTCAGCAACACTGACATCATTCGATTGGACACTTTATATTGATGATGTGCCAACAATTTCCGGAAATATAGCTGAACCTATAGTAATTCCCGGAACCGGCCAATCTGCAATCATACCTTTAGATATTTCCTTAGATTTATATGAGTTTTTCGGCAAGCAAGGCTATGATAGAGTAATTAATTTGGCATTGGCTTTGGGTGGGGCAAACTCCTCCCCATCGAAGATTACTTTAGATGCACGGCCAACAATAAACACTTCACTAGGTCCTATTTCATACCCCGGAAGAATAAAGATTGTAGAAAAAACTTGGAAATAATTACCCCGCGAGCTATCAACCGATAGCTCTTTTTTTTTTGCTTCGACATATCACATTCTTATGTTGATTTATAAAATTTAATTTTGAACAATAAACAAAAAAGCTATATTTGACCATACGGTTAAACCAACAAATCAAACTGATTGTTTTTACTATTTGGTTGTGGTATGAATAATAGCAATTTTAGAAGAGAACGAATAATTCTAAACGCAATGCAGCTCTTTATGAGTAAAGGTTATTTAGACACTAAGCTTATTGAAATTGCTGAAGTATCCGGAATACCACTCTATATTGTGCTTGATCTATTTGAAAATAAATTTGAATTTTTCCAAGAATGTATCAGGTTCGCAAAATCTATAAACAATAGCGTTATTAGTTTTTCTGTACTTATTGAAGAAAACCGTGAGCTAATAAAAGAGTTTGAAGAAACGTGTAAATGTCAGAAGGAATATATCCATACCGGCTTAAACCCTTTTATACCAATTAGTTTTATTTAACAATCAAAACTCAGGAGTTTGAATAATGGAGAATGAACTTGTAACTGAAGAAAAAATTTTACAAGCTGCTATGAAAGTTTTTACAAGAAAAGGATATACAGGTGCAAGGATGCAGGAAATTGCAGACGAAGCTGAAATAAATAAAGCCTCCTTGCACTATTACTTCAGAAGCAAGCAGCTCCTTTTTGAGAGAATCTTTCAGTCTGTTCTTACAAAATTTTTAGGTGAAGTAGTCACAAAATTAGACTCCGATTTGTGCATTGATGATAAAATTAGATTCTTTTGCGAAAATTATATCAATCTAATACAAAAGAATCCGGGGTTCCCGAACTTTATTCTAAACGAATTGCACCAAAATCCTCAATATATTTTCGAACTCTTTAACAAACAACAGATACAACAGAGAATCAAAAATTTCATGTTCCAATACAAAGAAGAAGTTGCCAAAGGCAATTATAGAGAAATGGATATGAGGCAGTTAATTACAAACATTATCTCTTTGAGTATCTTCCCCTTTGCGGCTCGCCCTATCCTACAATTCAATTTAGATTTGTCAAATGATGAATTTTATGAGTTTATGGAAGATAGGAAAAAGCATATCCCCGAATTTATACTAAACAGTATCAAAATAAATAAATAGTAGGCACAAGATGAAACAACTACTTATTGCAATAATATTTTTGCTCAATTTGCTGTTGCAGTTACTAAACATATCAGCTCAGGAACTTACTCTTGATGACTGCATTAATGCTGCGATAGAGAAGAACAAACAGCAGAAAAATACTAAACTTATTGAACAGAAAAATGATTTAGAGCAGTACAATTTGCTCTCAAATTATTATCCTCAGTTGACTCTTGAAGCAAGTGCGTCTTATCAAAGTGATGTGATGGCACTTCCAATCAAGCTACCAAATTTGAATTTACCAACAATTCCAAATGAAAACTACCAGCTAACTGCACAGGTACAGCAATTAATCTGGGATGGTGGAAGTGTTTCAGCTGCTTCAAATAGTAAAGAGTTAGAAAATGTACTACAAAAAACAAGTATTGAAATTACAACTCAGCAGCTTAAAGAGACAACAAGTTCTTTGTTCTTTGGTGCATTATTGTTACAAGAGAAGCTTTTGATTCTGCAGGAAAATATTGAATTTTTAGAATCAAAAGAGGCTCAGCTTCAATCTTTGTATAAGAACGGAGTGATTGTAAAAAGCAATCTTCTTGCATTGCAGATTGAAATTGAGAAATTGAAACAAGAGCTAAACGCAACAAGTTATGATCTGCAATCACTCAAAAATACATTGGCGAATTATTTGGAAATACCTGATTTGTCAAGCATGACTCTTAAAAATCCTAATATGAAATCAAATAGTAATGTTAGTATAAAGAGAGCTGAACTTAAAGCGATTGAGCAAAAAAATGACTTATTAGAATCCGGTAAAGAGTCCGTTTCAAGTCAGCTTATGCCCAAAATTGCCGCATTTGCAAAAGTTGGTTACGGAAACCCAAACCCGATGAATGTATTTGAAGAAGGTGCTCAGACCTATTATATGGCAGGAATCAACTTAAAATGGCAGCCGTTTGACTGGTTCAAGTCAAGCAAAACCAAAGAGGTGATTGAGATAAATAAAGCTATGAACAACAACGATAAACATGAGCTTGAAAGAAATCTGAATAATATAGTTATCACTGAGAACATGAATATAAAAAAGTATGATGAGCTTCTTTCGCAGGACGAATCAATCATCGATATGCAAGGAAAAATACTTGATATGACTTTCTCTCAGTTAGCGAATGGTACAATCACTTCTACTGAATATATAGTTGAAGTTAAAAAAATGACTGATTCTAAAATCAATAAATCAGTCCACAATATTCAAAAGCAGATGGCTATCAGCAATCTTTTAATCAAAACCGGCAATAAATAATATAGGTGATATAAATGAAATACTACATTCTTTTTGCAGCGATGGTATTCTTAGCTGCCTGCAACAGACACGAAGAAAAAGCAGATGCTTACGGCAATTTCGAAGCTACAGAAATCATAGTATCTGCTGAAACTAACGGCAAAATAACTGACCTTTTGATAGAAGAAGGCGATGATATTAAGTTGGGCGGCTTGTTAGCAGTAATTGATACTACACAACTATATCTAAAAAAAGAACAACTACTTGCTTCAGGTAATGCTATTGATGCAAAAACGCAAAACTTATCTGTACAAATCGATGTTTTAGAAAAGCAAAAAGCTAACTTACTTCGCGAGAAGAACAGAGTAGAAAGGCTACTAAAAGATTCTGCTGCTACCGTTAAGCAATTAGATGATATTTCAGGTGAACTGGAAGTTGTAGATAAAAAAATTGCGGCAACTAAGTCTTCTATTTCAACTGCAAATAGAGGGATTCTGAGCGAAAAAGAACCACTCTCTGTAAGTATCAAACAGATTGATGATATGATTGAACGCTCTAAAATTGCTTCTCCAACAAGCGGAACCATTCTAAAAAAATATATAGAGCTTGGCGAATATGCTGCTCCCGGCAAACCAATTTGCAAGGTTGCAGATTTGAAAGATATGATTCTAAGGGTCTATGTGAGCGAAACAAGCCTTGCAAAAGTAAAAATCGGCAACGCTGTAAAAGTTGCTATTGATAACGGAAATGAGTTGAAACACTTTGACGGTACTATCTCATGGGTATCTGACAAAGCAGAATTTACTCCTAAGATTGTGCAAACTAAAGAAGAAAGAGTTAACCTTGTTTATGCAGTCAAAGTAAACGTTAAAAACGACGGCTCAATCAAAATAGGTATGCCCGGCGAAATAAGTTTTGAAAACGGAGAAAAGTAACTATGTCAAGCATCTTGATAAAAGACATAGAAAAATCTTATGGTGATTGCCATGCTCTTAAACCTGTAAATCTTGAAGTAAACGAAGGTGAGATATTTGGACTGATTGGTCCTGATGGTGCAGGCAAAACAACACTTATCAGAATACTAACTTCTCTCATGCTTCCTGATGCAGGCGAAGCTTATGTATCAGGGCATCATGTAGTCAAAGACTATAAAAAAGTTAGAAACATAATCGGCTATATGCCGGGTAAGTTCGCTTTATATACTGATTTGTCAATAGAAGAAAATCTAAATCTGTTTGCAGGCATATTTGAGACTACAATCGAAAAAAATTATCATTTGATAGCTCCTATTTATTCTCAAATTGAGCCTTTCAAAAAAAGACTTGCAGGTCAGCTTTCGGGCGGTATGAAGCAGAAACTTGCTCTCTCGTGCGCTCTTATACATAAACCTGAAGTGCTTTTCCTTGATGAACCCACTACGGGTGTCGATCCGGTTTCAAGGAAAGAGTTTTGGGATATGCTTAAAGATTTGAAGAAGCACGGAATTACCATTTTTGTTTCTACTCCTTATATGGATGAGGCAAATAGATGTGACAGAATAGCTCTTATACAGGATGGAAAAATCTTGGGTGTGGCTACGCCAAAAGAAATAGAAAACAAGTTTGAACGAGATTTGTATTCCATAAAAGCATCAAATATGCACCTACTGATTACTCATCTAAGAAACTATGAGAACACTCACTCAGCTTATCCTTTTGGTGAAAGTTGCCACTTCTCGCCTAAAGAGAAGTTGGACGAGAAGCATTTGACTAACTACCTCAGAGAAAGATGCAAGAAAGAGTTTCACATAGAAAAGATACAACCCGGTATAGAAGATTCATTCATAGAGCTAATGGTGAAAGAAAATGAAGAATAACTATGTCATAGAAGCTGAAAATCTGACTAAGAAGTTTGGTGATTTTACCGCGGTTGACTCTATCTCATTCAATGTAAATGTAGGTGAAATCTTCGGTTTTCTCGGAGCAAACGGTGCGGGCAAAACAACAGCAATGAAAATGCTTACAGGTTTACTTTCCCCTACTTCAGGGAAAGCCACAGTAGCAGGATTTGATGTATTTACTCAGTCAGAAAGTATAAAAAAACGAATCGGATATATGTCGCAGAAATTCTCACTTTATGAAGATTTGACTTTATACGAGAATATCAGATTCTTCGCAGGTATTTATGGACTTAACAATAAGCAAATTAAAGAAAAGGCAAATGAGCTGATAGGACGTTTCGGTCTGGAAGATTTGAGAAACACTTTGGTTGGTGAGCTACCGCTTGGCTGGAAACAGAAAATAGCATTTTCTATTGCGGTTATTCATTCACCTGATATTGTTTTCCTTGATGAGCCTACTGGCGGTGTTGACCCCATCACCAGAAGACAATTTTGGGAAATGATCTACGAAACAGCACATTCCGGAGTAACTGTATTTGTTACTACTCACTACATGGACGAAGCTGAATATTGCGATAGAATTTCGATGATGGTTGACGGAAGAATAGAAGCCTTAGATTCACCTGCAGGACTAAAAAAGCGATATGAAACTGACAATATGGACGAAGTTTTTCTCAAAATAGCAAGAGCCAAATAATGAAAAAACTACTTGTCTTCACTAAAAAAGAGTTTTATCATATTTTTAGAGATAAGAAGACCTTACTGATTCTCTTCGGTATGCCTATCTTCCAAATTTTAATTTTTGGATTTGCAATTACTAACGAAATCAATAACGCCAATATCTCTATTTACGATAAATCAAAAGACTATCAATCGCAAAAGTTGATAAATAAAATACTCTCAACAAACTATTTCACATTGCATTCTTATCTGAATTCTGATTCCGAAATTGAAGATGCTTTTGAAACGGGTAAAGTAAAGCAGGTTATCATAATTGAACCGGACTTTGCAGAGAAGCTAAATAAAGAAGGTGAAGCAAATATACATCTCGTTTCTGATGCAACTGACCCAAACACCGGAACTACTCTCATAAACTATACAAGCTCAATTATCAGAATTTTTGCAAATGAGTTGAATAAAGGAGTAATACCTGATTTTGTGATAGAAAATGAAATTGAGATGCGTTACAACAAAAGCCTTAAAGGTGTTTATTTGTTTGTTCCCGGCTTGATTACAGTCATTCTTATGCTCGTTTCAGCAATGATGACTTCTATCTCCCTGACTCGTGAGAAAGAATACGGTTCTATGGAAATTTTGCTTGCCTCACCAATGAAACCGGCTATTGTGATCATATCCAAAGTTATTCCTTATTTGTTAATTGCTTACACTGATGCACTTTTGATTCTACTAATGGGCAAATTTATTTTTGGTGTTCCTATCGTGGGAAGTTTGCCCTTATTATTGGCAGAATGTGCGTTATTTGTGATGTTGGCGCTTTCTCTGGGTATTTTTATCTCAACGAAAGCAAAAACTCAGCAAGTAGCTTTGATGGTAAGTCTGGTGGGCCTTATGCTTCCAACTATTTTGCTTTCCGGATTTATTTTCCCTGTTGAAAATATGCCAATTCCATTGCAGGTAGTAGCTTCAATTAATCCTTCCAGATGGTTTATAATTATAGTCAAAGATATAATGCTAAAAGGAGCAGGATTAGACATTCTATGGCAAGAAACATTGATTCTTTTAGGTTTCACTCTTGGTTTTATTCTGCTCAGTATCAAAAACTTTAAGGTAAGGCTGTCATGAGAAATGTAAAATTTCTTTTAGAAAAAGAGTTCAAACAGGTATTCAGAAATAAAGCGATGTTGCCTATCATTTTTGTGATGCCGATAATTCAGCTTTTGATACTTGCAAATGCGGCTACATTCGATATAAAAAATCTGAAACTATATATCGTTGACAAAGATATGTCTTCTGTTTCAAGGCAGATTATCAATAAATTTGAGGCATCTCCTTATTTTGTATTGGAAGAAGTAAGTTTGAGCGAGAAATACGCTGATGAAGCAATACAGGACTCGAAAGCAGATCTGTACATCGAAATTCCTAAAAATTTTGAGTATGACTTAGTTCGTGAAAAGCACGCAAAAACTAAAATTGTTACAAATGCAATCGACGGCACAAAAGCCGGCCTTGCAATGAACTATGCCTCAAATATTTTGAATGATTATAATGTAGAAATCGCTCATGAATTGGCAATTTCTACAAATTCGATGCCTCAGGATCAACTGAAAAAGATAAACGTGGAGTATTCAAACTGGTATAACGAAGATTTGAAATACGATACATTTATGGTGCCTGGTATATTAGTCTTATTGGTAACGATGATAGGAACATTCCTTTCCTCAATGAATATCGTAAAAGAAAAAGAAATCGGAACTATAGAGCAGATAAACGTAACGCCAATTCGCAAGCACGAATTTATAATCGGGAAGCTTTTGCCGTTTTTGGTAATTGCACTATTTGAGCTTGCATTGGGTTTAGTTGTTTCAAAACTTGTCTATAATATTCCTATTCTTGGAAGTATAGGTCTGATTTTCATGTTTGCAACTGCGTACATGATAGTTTTTCTTGGGATTGGTCTCTTTATATCAACTTTTACTACAACGCAGCAGCAGGCTATGTTTTTGTCTTGGTTTGTAATGGTAATCTTTATCCTTCTCTCGGGACTTTTCACACCTGTAGAGAATATGCCTGAATGGGTACAGTATCTGACTTATTTAAATCCGATTAGATACTTTATTGAAGTAATCAGAATGGTGATGCTCAAAGGAGCAGGCTTAGAAAACATCACATTCCACTTCAAAATGATGGGCATATTTGCAGTAATATTCAATGTAAGTGCTATACTGAGATATAAGAAGACAGTTTGAGAATAACTAACAAAAGTCATTTTAAAGCACAATTAAGCCATTATCTTGTTTATTGGGAGGCTATCTCATAAGTCAAAATTTGCATTTTATTCTTGATGTCTGTAAGTTTTACCGACAGCTTAAGCAGTCGGCTGCATTTGTGTAACTCTTTGCAACTGCATGCTTTAGCTTGCGGTAGAAAAAAAAAATATAACGTTTGTTTTTCCTCTACTTTTACTAAAGACTCAGACTTATGAGGCAGCCTTTTCCCTGATTCAATATGAAATTTTTTCTTACATTAACTAATTGAATTCTTCTACGTAAATAAAGGAAGTTGCAAATATTTTTGAGTCCTAATGACAAATCAGGGATTATAACAAAAAATACCGCAGTGATATTTGTCATATATCGCTGCGGTTTATTGATTTATATTATAGCATATAGACTACAATTCTTATTTACCTTCATACCAAGGAGCGCCGGCTGCATCTAAAGCTTTTGCTACTTTGGAGATTTGAGTAGATTCTAATTGTGCTAACTGAGATTTTATTTCTTTAAGTTGTTTTTCTGCTACTTTGTAAGAATCTTTGCTTGTAGTAGTTGGTGTAGCAGTTGAGTACCACACTGACCACATGATATCGTCTAATCTCTCTTTGATAGAAGCAGTTTGGTTTCCATTTCTATTTTTGATAGAGTTATTGCCTGAAAGTACTACATCAATATCATCTAATTTGTATTGTATCGCTCTGATATCTTCCAAGATTTTAGCTTCAACACCTGCTGTTTTGAGCACTGCATTTTTCATTGCTTTTACTTTGTCGTTTGCTTCCGCTAATACTTTATCAAATCCGAATACTTCCTGCTGCAAAGATTGGATAGTGCGTCTGAAAGCAATATTTTCTTTGTATTCAGTTTCAGGAGTGCCATAATTTGCAAGCAATTTGACATTGATTTCCGCAGCTGAAGCAAGATCATTTACTTTGCCGTCAATTACTTCTTTCATTGAAACTGTATATTTACCCGGAAGAACCAAAGCGTGCACACCTTCAATGCTGTTAGGATCAGTTTTTGAAGTGATTGGAGATGCATCTGCGTATTTTAAGTCCCAAACAACTCTATTTAGACCTGCTTTGTATGGAGCTTTTATATTGCGAATGTGATTGCCTTGATCGTCTGATATTGAGAATAGCAAGTATGCAGATTCTTCCAAATCCTCAGCTCTAAGCTCGTCAAAGCTTGGGTATTTCAATTTTTCACCATCTTTAAGTTTGCCTTCTGCATCTTTGCGTAGAGCTTTTTTAGATTTTGGAGCTTCATTGATATAATAAGTTATCTCAGCACCAAATGGTGGATTATCAGCTTTGTAGAAAGTGTCACCGTGCCAGTTTTTGCCTTTTGTAGTGTTTGGAATATACAAGGCTGCATCTCTGACAGGTAAAATTTCTGCTTTCTTTTCGTTTTTGATAATATCTGTTTTGCGTAAAGGAGAGTAATCATCTAAGACGTAAATACCTCTACCAAAAGTAGCGAGAACAAGGTCGTTTTCTCTTCTTTGTATTTCAATATCTCTTACAGAAATAGTAGGAATACCTGCTTTCAGCTGAATCCACTCTTTGCCGCCGTCAGCAGTGAAGTAGATACCTTTTTCTGTACCTGCAAAAAGCAAGTTTTTATCAACATGATCTTGAATCAAGGCGTGAACTGTTTGGTCTTGCGGCAAGTTTGCAGCAATAGAAGTCCAAGTCTTGCCTTTGTCATTACTTTTTAGCACGTAAGGTTTAAAATCACCACGTTTACGGTTGTCGAAGCTAATATAAACTGTGTTTTCGTCAAACAAGTCAGCTACAACATCAGATACATAAGTATTTGCCGGAACACCCGGGAACGAAGAGTATTTAGTCCATGAGCCACCGTCATTATCAGAAACCTGAAGCAAACCATCATCTGTACCAACATATAAAAGACCGGCTTTTACAGGAGATTCATCAAGAGAAACAATGTTTCCATAGAGAGAAGTCGAGCCGTTTTTTGCCACTGCTTCAGAATGCCACACTTTACCCATTACTTCTAACTGATTTCTGTCAATCTGAGCAGTCAAATCTTCGCTTACTTTATTCCAAGTAGTACCGCGATCCGTTGATTTGAAAAGTTTATTTGCAGCAAAGTAAAGTGTTTTGTTGTCATGCGGACTAATTAGAATAGGTGCATTCCAATTCCAACGAAGTTCTTCTCCTTCTTCCGGCATTGGTTTAATGCTTGTGATTTCACCATTTAATCTATTATAGCGAACCAAACCGCCATATTGCGATTGAGCATAAGCTGTGTTTGGATCTTTGGGATCACAAGCGGGTTCGAATCCATCGCCACCAACAGGGAAAGACCAATCCTGATTCATAATTCCGGCTTCCCATGCTGTTCTGCTTGGTCCGGCTAAAGTGTTATTATCCTGAGTACCGGCATAAACGTTATAAAACGGTTTGTCATAGTCAACAGCTACTCTATAGAACTGAATAGTAGGCAAGTTTTCAAAAAATCTCCAAGTTGCACCTCTGTCATAAGATTCATAAACACCACCATCGCCACCGATTAAAAGGTGTTGAGTGTTACATGGATTAATCCAAAGAGCGTGATCATCTACGTGACGATTGCTAACAGGCAAAACATTGAATGTTTTACCACCGTCAATAGAGTATCTTGTGTATGTTTCAGGAAGATAAACCACATCCGGATCTTTCGGATCAGCTACTAACTCCTGATAGTACTGAGCGGAAGAAGTTTTGTGATTGTTCATTTTATTCCATGAAGCACCTCTATCTGTAGATTTATATAGTCCACCTACTTCACCGTCAGCTTCTACAATAGCATATACAACATCAGGATTTGCCGGTGAAACTGCAATTCCAATTCTGCCTAATTCACCACCGGGGAAGCCATTAGAAAGTTTGTTCCATGTTTTGCCTGCATCTGTGGATTTATATAATGCAGATTCAGGACCACCATTTATCAAAGTAAAAACATGTCTTCTTCTTTGGTATGCAACTGCATAAATGACATCAGGATTGCGAGGATCAAAATCTATATCAGAAACGCCTGTGTTTTCACTGATTTCAAGGATATTATTCCAAGTCACGCCACCGTCGGTAGTTTTGAACAAGCCTCTTTCGCCGCCTGCATTCCAAAGTGGGCCTTGAGAAGCCACATAGACTACGTCAGAGTTACGAGGGTCGATTAACATATCACCAATATGCTCAGACTTTTTCAATCCCATGTTTTTCCAAGTCTTACCTCCGTCGCATGATTTATAAACACCATCACCGTAAGACACAGCTCTCTGAGAGTTATTTTCTCCGGAGCCTACCCATACAACATTATGGTTGTTAGGATCTATCCTTACAGTAGCGATTGAGTAAGAGTTTTCGTTGTCAAACACAGGGGTAAAAGTTGTTCCTTTGTTTGTAGTTTTCCAGACACCTCCGGAAGCAAAAGCAACGTAGAAAGTATTGAAATCTTTGGGGTGAACAGCAAAGTCGATAACTCTGCCTGAAGTTTGAGCAGGACCTATACTTCTAAATTTTAGTCCTGAAAGAGTAGATGAGTTCAATTTACTTTTGTTTTCTTCTGCAATTGATGAAGCTGCAGAAAATAAAAAAAGTAAAAGGAACAGCTTTGCAAATTGTTTCATTTTACTTTGATCCATTATGTAATGCACTAAAAATATATTCTAAAATAAGCTTTTTTTGTCATATTATATAAGTCGTACAAATTTAGTCGTCTTATTTGTATATTTGTTGTAAATGGAAGATAAGAGTGGATTTTGGGAAGGAAGTTTTAGAGTTCTTGATTATTGAAATAACAATTGAGGTTGTCTAATAAATTCAATACTGGATGCTAAATACATGTAGTGGTATTTTTCCACCCCGTCATGCTTCGCATGCCACCCTACTTCGACTCGCTGTGCTCGCTCAGCACATCGCTCAGGAGGGGAATTTTAACTTCTTTACATAAATAAGAGTTAAAGTATTTAATAGTGTATTTAATTCCCCTTCTTGGGAAGCGACGTACTGAGCTTGCCGAAGTAAAGGGATGCCCGAAGGGCGGGGTAGTCGAATTAGGTAGATTCTTTAAGAAATCATATTTTTTGAACTATCTACAAAGCATAATCTATAAACTTATTTCAAACCCAATCTTATGAAGTAGCTTATGTGCAATATAATTATTGGGTCTTCTACCTCTTATACAAATAATTAAATTCTCGCTCCTCTAATCTTCCATCATAAAATATATTAGAATACTAAGATTCTTATTCAAGTATGCAAAAAAAATACTTTATAATAGCAGGTGACCCATCGGGTGATATTCATGCAGCAAAGCTCATAAAGGCTATGAAAGCAAAAGAGCCGGATGTTGAGTTCCATGGTATCGGCGGTCGTGAGATGGAAGCTCTCGGCTTTGAGTCCATAATTCCGCAGAAAGATATTTCCGTGGTAGGCTTCTGGGAAGTAGCAAAGAAATACGGAATGTTCCGCAAACTGATCAATAAAGTTCAAGAAGAGCTGAAGACAGGTCAATTCACGGCGTTTATTCCTGTGGATTACCCGGGCTTTAATATGAAGATAGCAGGATTTGCTAAAACGATTGGGCTTCAGGTCTTTTATTATATAGCTCCGCAGCTCTGGGCTTGGGGAAGCAACAGAGCCGAAAAGCTTGCTGCTTCAGTAGATAAATTGATAGTTGTTTTTCCTTTTGAAGTTGAATTTTTTAAACAATATGGCATAGAAACATATTTTTGTGGACATCCGCTTTTAGATGAACCGATTTTTCATGACAAGGGTATATCAAAAGAGAACATAGTTGCTCTTCTACCCGGTAGCAGGCAGCAGGAAATTGGCAGAAATCTACCTGTGATGATAGATTCAGCCCGTGAGTTCCAAAAGAAAAACAAAGACTTTAAGATAGCTGTAGCAAAAGCAGGCAATGTTAGCTTAGATAGATTTCTATCAAATGATATTGATATATATGCTAACTCAAGAGAATTGATGAAAAAAGCCAAAGTCGGAATAGTTAAAACCGGCACTTCTACTTTAGAAGCGGCACTTTGCGATATGCCTTTCCTGATGATATATAAGACCTCTCCCCTGACTTATTACATGGGAAGAAGGCTTATAAATTTAGATTATATATCATTAGTAAACATTTTGCTGAAACGGCATACAATCAAAGAGTTGTTCCAAGGTGAGGCAAATAAATACTCTATATCAAAAGAGTTGGATATACTCGCAAAAGACGAAGCAAAATATAGGCATTTGTTAGAAGAATTTGACTTAGTCCGTGAGACTTTAGGCGGGATAGGTGCATCAGAAAAAGCAGCTGAATTAATACTTGGGTTTGACTAATGAATCTTAAAGCAAGCGAGAAAATATTGATATGGTTGATGAACTCTGTAAGTAAGACATGGAGAATCAAATTTGAAGGTGATTTCCCCGAGTCGCCTGCAGTTATAGCATTTTGGCATGGAGAGATGCTCCCTTGCTGGAAAGTTTTCGGGAAATATTCTCCCAGAGCAGTCGTAAGTCAAAGTAAAGACGGAGAAATTCTTACAGCATTATTGAATAAATGGGGATTTGAAGTGTTACGAGGCTCCTCCTCAAAAGGCGGCAGAGAAGTCCTCGAAATGATGACAGAAAATGCAAAAGATAGATTTTTGCTTATAACTCCTGACGGTCCGAGAGGTCCCATATATAAATTTAAGGCAGGAGCAATTATTGCAGCCCAAAGAGCAGAAGTTCCCTTAGTACTCTGCAGAGCAAAAATAGGCGCTAAGTTCATTTTCAAAAAAAGCTGGGATAAATTTCAATTCCCATTACCATTTTCTTCAATAAAAATTTGCTTTTCACAAAAATTCTATATAAATAACAGCTTAGACAGAAAAGAAACGGAAGATTATATTTTAGGTATTGAATCAGAATTAAATTCGATGTTGAATGATTAGTAATTTAGGTACAAAATGATCAAAAAATTCGCTTCTAAAATTTTTGGCAAAGCGGTTGAAATAAGAAACAGCAGATACGACAACCAAAATAACGAAACAGTAAAAGCAAACTGCCCTGTTATCAGTGTAGGTAATCTATCTGTGGGCGGTACAGGAAAGACTCCTTTTGTTCAAATGCTTACGGGCACTCTTATCAAACTCGGAAGGAAACCAGCCATCATTGGCAGAGGTTATAACAGAGAATCAAAAGGCGAAATCGTGGTCTGCGATGGCAAAGACGTACTTGCAAACGCAGAGGAAGCCGGAGACGAGATGCTCATGCTTGCAGAATCACTTCGTGTACCGGTTGTAGCACATGACAGCAAATCAGATGCAGCTAAGGATATCCATGAGAAGTTTGATATAGATTCTATAATTGTAGATGACGGATTTCAGCACCGCCGACTTGAAAGGGATTTGGATATAGTTATCATTGACAAGGATACAGCCGAAAAGCCATATCTCATGCCTGAAGGCAGACTAAGAGAACCTTTGACTTCCCTACAAAGGGCTGATGTAATTTGCTACACCGGACTTATAGCAAATAAAGAAGATATCAAAAAGCATATAAGAGAAGATGCTTTAGAAATATCAATTTGTCCTAAGCAGTCATTTCCATATCGACTAATCAATAACAAACCTGTAGTCGAACAGGAATTTCATGCGATAAGAGAAAAAAGCTTAATTTTTTCCGGCATTGCAAACCCGGATAGATTCAAAAATATGCTTGAATCTATGAAATACAGTGTAGTAGAGCATATAGCCTTTGAGGATCATCACAAATATACCGAATCTGATATAGAAAGGCTGATTGAAAAAGCCAAAGAATACGACATTAAGAATCTGCTTACAACTGAAAAAGATGCAGCTAAAATTAAAAAATATGCCGTAAAAATAGCTGAGTCAGGAATCATGTTTTATGTTATTCCTGTCAAAATCCAAATCACAGAAGGCAAAGAGCAATTTATTGAGCTATTAAAACAAGTTTTACTTATTGAGTAATAATGATGAAGAAGATATTTTTGCTGATGTTTATGAGTTTCTTGATTTTTGCCTGCAGCAAAGAAGAAAAACTCAAAATTGCAATTTCTAAGGCAAAAGGGAGCGAGCATTATGAAAATTACTCTAAGTGGCTATCTAAAGTTGAGCCAAACGCAGAGTATATAGATTTATATTTTATTGATAGAGATGAAGCGTTAAAGATTCTAAAAGAATGTGACGGATTGCTACTTTCCGGAGGGCCGGATTTGCATCCCGTTTATTTTGGCAAAGAATCCGACAGTGCAAGATGTGAAATTGATTTAGTGAGAGATACTCTCGAATTGTCACTTATCAAAGAAGCTATGGCCATGAACCTGCCTATATTGGGCATTTGCAGAGGTGAGCAAATTTTGAATGTTGCTCTGGGTGGGTCTCTTATTATAGATATTCCCTGCGACTACCCTGATGCAATCATTCATCAGACACCAAATCCTGACAGTTGCTATCATGGTATAAATCTTGTCCAAGGAACTTATTTACAAAGTATAAGCGGAGCGATGCAGGGAGAAGTAAACTCGAACCACCACCAAGCTGTAGATAGATTGGCTGATGGACTTGTGGCGAGTGCCTACAGTGCCGATGGCATAATTGAAGCATTTGAATGGCACGACAACAATACAAAACCTTTTATGTTGGCTGTGCAGTGGCATCCTGAGCGATTAGAGTTATCAAATCCGCTTTCCAAACCAATTGCCGAGGCATTCCTAAAAGCAAGCAAAGAATATGATATGAAACAAAAATGATACAGAAAACAAAAGGCGTCTTAGGATAGCCTTTTTTTTATTTGACAATAGGATTATCTTTATTAAGTTGTTTTCTTTAATAACAGTAATTACGGAGACAAGATGCAAGTTCCTTTACTCGACCTAAGAGCTCAATATCAAACATTAAAATCTGAAATTGAACCGGTACTCCTCAAAATTGCAGAATCTCAAATGCTCATTTTGGGCGAAGAAGTAAATAAATTAGAAGCAACATTAGCAGAATATTGTGACTGCAAGTATGCGATAGGTGTTTCAAGCGGCACAGATGCCTTGCTTTGTGCTTTGATGGCAATAGATATTCAACCCGGAGACGAAGTTATATTACCTACATATTCATTTTTTGCTACTGCGGGAGTAGTCTCAAGAATGAATGCAACACCTGTATTTGTAGATGTTGATCCGGTTACAAATAATATAGACCCTAAGCTAATCAAAGCTGCAATTACAGCTAAAACTAAAGCAATTATACCTGTTCATCTCTATGGTCAGTCAGCTGACATGGATGAGATATTAGAAATAGCCTGCAGCAATAATCTTGTAGTTATAGAAGATTGCGCTCAGGCGATAGGTGCACAGTACCAAAATGGTAAAAAAGTTGGCTCTATGGGTTTGATAGGCTGCTATTCATTCTATCCTACGAAGAATCTTGGTGGTTTTGGCGATGGTGGATTAGTAGTAACAAACGATGAAGAAATGGCTATAAAACTACGCCAAATGCGAAATCATGGTATGGAACCAAAATACCACCACAAATTTGTTGGTGGTAATTTCCGATTAGATGCTTTGCAGGCTGCAGTTCTAAATGTTAAGTACCCTCATTTAGAATCATGGCATCAGGCGAGAAGAAACAATGCCAACTTATACACAAAACTATTTGTCGAAGCCGGCATCGCACAAGGCGAAGGCTTCCTGCAATATGATGAAGAAAACAAAGTACTACTACCTAAAGCTGTCTATAAGTCTTCCGGTCACACTAATTATCACATATATAATCAATATTGTATAAGAGTGCAAAATCGTGACGCAGTAAGAGCATTTTTAGGAGAAAACCAAATAGGTTCAGAAATTTACTATCCGGTACCTTTCCACAGACAGGAATGTTTTGCAAACTTGGGTTGCATCGATGCAGATTATCCGGTTTCTAATCAGATAAGCGAAGAGACAATAGCACTTCCTATTTATCCGGAACTTGCTGCTGAGCAAATAGCTTTCGTGGTTGAAAAAATAGCAGAATTTTTGAAATAATAATGACTAAGTTAATACAAAAAACCCGAAGTTTTATGCTTCGGGTTTTTTTAAATTTTATGTTTTTGGAATAGAAAATTTGAAGTCGGAACCTTTACCATAATCACTTTCAACCCAAATTCTTCCGCCGTGTTTTTCGACAAATTCTTTACAAATAATGAGACCTAAGCCTGTACCTTTTTCTTTAGAAGTACCAATAGTAGTATGATGGACATCTATACGGAAAAGTTTTTCTAAATCTTCCTCTCTTATGCCTACGCCTGTGTCACTGATGGCAAAGACATATTGGTCATGTTCTTCTTTGTATGTAAAAGAGACAGATCCGCCTGAATCAGTAAATTTAAGGGCATTAAATGAAAGATTTCTTACGATAGTAGATATCATATTTCTATCTACACGAAGGAATATATCCGGATTTATCTTGTTTTTCAATGTAATAGACTTTTTGGCAGCACTTACTTCACACAAATCTTCGATTTCAGCAAATATTTCATATATATTTATGGATTCAGGTCTGAATTCGATGCCACCGGATTGAGTTCTTGCCCAAGTAAGCAAATTATCTAATAAATCACGTAATGAAACAATCGTTTGATTGAGAGAAACCAAATATTTTTCCATCTTTTCTTTATCATCTCGCTTCATATACAGCGATAGTAAATCAGAAGAAAAGAGCAACAGTTGCAGAGGATTTTTCAAATCATGTGCAATGATATTGAAGAATTTATCTTTGGCTGCATTGGCTTCTTTCAGTTTATACTCTGATTCGAGGAGCAATTCATTTAAACTTTGGAGCTTTGCAGATTCATTAGCAATTTGTGCATTCAGTTTCTGAAGCTCGTCATTCGACTCTTTAAGCTCTTCTTGTACTCTTCTTCTTTCTTCATTTTCGTATTTTAATTCTTCCATGGCGTCTTGCAACTGAGCCGTCCTCTCTACAACTCTCTCTTCGAGCTCTTCATTTAGCAATTTGATTTTTTCTTCGTTTCTTTTACGCTCAGTAATATCGACCACGATGCCTCGAAATCCTTCATGTATATTATCTTTAATAATTGGCATTGTGTAAATAATTACCGGAACTTTTTCACCGTTTTTGGTTATAAGAGTATATTCATTAAAATGATGCGTACCGTTATTCTGCACAAGATTTTTCAATTCAATTTTAGCTTTTTCTCTTTCTTCATCTGAGAAAAGATCAAATACGTTTAAACCTTTTTTAATATCGTATTGGTCATAGCCGGAAAGAGCAAACCCTTGTTTATTGGAGTAAGTGAAATTAGCTTGCGCATCAGTTTCAAAAACAGTCTGAGGGAGTAAGTCTGCTAAATCTCTAAATTTCTGCTCGCTTTTACGCAAATCCTCTTCAGTTTTTTTCCTAACGGTAATTTCTTTTTGTAGCTCTCTGGTTCTGATATATACAAGCTCTTCGAGGTGAAGTTTATATTGCTCTAATTCAGTTTCAGCATTTTTTCTTTTAAGTGCATTTTCCACTGTAATTGGAAGAGTCTGCAGATGCTTGCCGTTTGTATCTTTGATAAGATAATCATAGGCTCCCTGTTTCATAGCTTTGACAGCGACTTCCTGATCGCCAAGTCCCGTAACAACAATAAACGGAATACCTCCCATATATTCAAAAAGATCAAAGGCGGTTCCGTCGCCGAGGTTAAAATCAGTAACTACAACGTCAAACTCTTTGCTGTTAAGAATAGAAATTGCGTTATCTACAGAGTCAGCAGTTTCATATTCATAAGGCAAATTATTTGCTTTTACAAATCGCTTAAAAGCCATTCTGTCAATAGTATCATCATCGACAAAAAGGAGTCTTATGTTATCTTTGTTCATATAGTTTTACTCTGGAAGTTCGCTTAAAGTCCAATAAATATTAATTGTTTTTATAACATCAACAAACTGCTGATAATCCACCGGTTTTGTCATATATCCGGCAACACCATTGTTGAAGCTATTCATCCTGTCTCTTTCCTCTGAAGAAGTAGTAAGTACGACAATAGGAATCTTCCTAAGTCTCTCTGTTTCTTTTGCTACTTTCATAAATTCGAGACCATTCATTTTAGGCATATTTAAGTCTAAAAGAATGATGCAAGGAATTTCGTTGTCAGTATTAGTAAGGTATTCCAATGCTTCTTCTCCATTGGAAGCAACGACGACATTATTGGTTACTTTGATTTCTTTCAATGCTCTTTTTACTGTCATAGCATCTACTTTATCATCTTCAACCAATAAAATGGGCTTTTTACTTTTCATATAAAAACTCGCAAGGTATATATCATTCATAAGCTACTTTTGATTTTGACAATGTGAAGTAAAATATTGTGTATTCATCTATAGATGATTCGATCCAAACTGAACCTCCATAGAGCTCTATAATTTTTTTGACAATTGATAATCCAATGCCGGTATTATCATTGTCCTCTTTCTGTTCTAACGTTTGAAAGATACCAAATATTTTTTCATGATACTTTTTATCTATACCGACTCCATTATCTTTTACAGCAAACTGATAGACTTCATCTAAATCCTCAAACAAAATCTCTACCTGTGCATTTTGCTTATCGCAATATTTAATTGAATTACTTACTAAATTTTGAAATACTTGTTCAATTCTTATCCTATCTGCAATAATTACAGGTAAATATTCAGGCAAAGAGAATGAAAAATGTTTAGGCGGATTGAGTATATCAATAATATCTTCAAGCAACTCTTTAAGTTCAATTCTTTCTTCTTTATTAACAATCCGACCTACTCTGGAATACTCCAAAATTCCATTAATCAATTTATTTAGTCTATCAACTCTTTTTATCAATAATTCTGCCAGTTCTTGGCCATCTTTATCGAGTTCGTCTTTGTAATCTTGGAGGAACCACTGAGACAACTGACTTATGCCTCGCAACGGTGCTTTCAAGTCATGAGAAACCACATACGCAAAATCTTTTAATTCGTTGTTTGCAGATTGCAATTCTGCAGTTCTTCTTCTTACTCTATCTTCAAGCTCTGCATTTAGCTGTTTGACTTCTTCTTCAATCCTTTTTCTGTCAGTGATATCTGTAGCAATTGCTTCTAATGCTATAGGAGCACCATTAGCATCTTTCACTATTACAGATTTTTGATAAAACCATCTTACATCACCGTTTTTATGAGTTATCTGATATTCGTAAGCCGGCAAAACATTTCCATGTACAATATCGCTCCAAATATTTTCGAACCAGGCATGGAATGAAGGATGCATAATTTTCTTCATAAAAAGAGGTTCTTTATAGAAATCATTTGGCGTGTAGCCTGACATTTCGACAATAGCAGGGCTCATATATTCATAAAAACCATCAGGAATAGAGATTCTATATATAGCATCTTTAGCATTTTCAGTTAGCCTTCGATATCTCATTTCGCTATCACGGAGACTCTCTTCAGCAAAATCTCTTTCTTTTTCACGGTTCTGAATCACCTCTAGCATCTGATTAAACTCATTAAACAAAAGACCTATCTCATCATAGTATAAATTTTTAAGTCTTATGGAATAATCCCCTTTTTCGGTAATTTCATTTGTAATATTTGTCAATTCTATAATAGGATCTGAGATAATTTTTTGCAATCTGGAAGCCAAAAGATAGGTTATTATAAAAAGCAGTATGATTAGCATCAACACTATGTAGATAGAGTCAAGTATTTTTTTACTTAATTCTGTATTTGCCCTTATATAAAGAAATCCGAGCTTTTCACCCATGTAGGTGATTGGTTCAAAAATATGGAGAATATCCCCCTCAAAATGAGTAACATGCGAATCAAACGATTTTGATTTTATATGAGTAGAAGGATGACCGGGGCGTGCATAAGAAACTATTTTGGTAGCACTTGTATCGTAAATCTGTGCATGAGTTATATTTGGTATATATTCGAGCTGTTTAAGAATATCAGCTGTCTTTTCTGTCATATTGTACAAAATACCTGGTGCTACGGATTCGCTATAAAGCTTAGCATTGACTTGCATCTGAGTGCTAATTTCATTTTTAAGAGTAATAATATTGTTAATAGTAAGTAAAGCCATACCCAAAACAATCACCAAGCTGGTAATCATAAGAATAATCGAGATGATTTTGTTTTTTATTGAAAGCTTTTTAAACATTTACTCTCCAACAACTACTCCAATATTGAGTATGTATAAATCAAATTCCAACTTAGCTCTTCTTATCGCACGCGGATTTATCTCGAAGCTCAATTTACCGTCATCGGTAACAAAAAAGTTTATCATTATACCCTTTCTACCCATGCCGTCGCTTTCTGCCATAGTTAGAATAGATTTTTTTTCGCAAAACTGAATTATTTTATCTATATCCGAGTCAAATTTTCTTGAGATAAATAAGATTTGGCATTGTTTGCATTGAGAAATTGAATTATAGTTTTCAATCACTACTTCTTTATTATTGATTTTAGTATTTTTATACATATTCTTAGCAACTTCTGTAATTCGGCTATCTCCCAAAACACCAATTATAAACTTATCAGGGTCAGAATAATTAAAGCCTGAAATTGATTTTGAGAAATGTTGGAAAAAACTTGATTTTACTCTGTACTCAATATCCAAATTGAATACAGAAAGTGGTAATAAAAAGAATAGTAAACAAGATACTATTATATATATTATTTTATTTGTCTTGTTTTTCAACACAACACCGTATAGTCTTGACTTTATAGTTTCACTTTACTTTTACTTATAGAGAAGCTAAATTTACTTCCTTTTGAAATTTCTGATTCTAATGAGATAGAACCACCATAGAATTCAACTATCTTTTTAGCAATGCTAAGGCCAATCCCTGAAGATTCCTCATTATTGCCGTCAATAGTTTGGAAAATATTGAATATCTTTTTAAAATATTTCTCATCAATACCTATACCATTATCTTCTATAGAAAAATAATGATAGTTAGAATCCTCTGAATATCCTAAATTTAGGAGAACTTCTTTTTTATCATTGTACTTAAAGGCATTAGAAATCAGATTTTGGTATATCTGTGAAATACGTGTTTTATCTGCTTTTATTACAGGTAAAACATGGTTTATTTTAATTTCTGAATTTCTTTCGTCTTTTACAAGGTCAAAAATTTCTTGTATTAGTTTATTCAAGTCAATTTCTTCGGCTTGTTCTTCGATTCTTCCGACTCTTGAATAATCGAGTACACCATCTATGAGAGTGTACATCTTTTTAATTCTTGACTGTAGCAAATCAAACATTTCAATATTTTCTGATTCCAATTTTTCTTCAATATCTGTTCTTATCCATTCTGAAAGTTGGCTAATGCCTCGTAGCGGAGCTTTCAAGTCATGAGAAACAATATATGCAAAATCTTTTAGTTCTGTATTAATATTTTGCAATTCAGAAGTTCTGTCCTGAATTCTTTTTTCCAAAGTTTTATTTAAAGAAATCAGTTCATTTTGATAGTTAGCTCTTTCTATCTCTGCAGCTATTCTCCCTGCAAAGATTTGTAATATTTCTTTTGATAACAAATCATCTTCTATCGGACGCTGAAACAGTGCTAAAAGGACACCTATCACTTCATTATCAGAACCAATTAGAGGAGTACCAACATAACCTTCGATGGATAAATCCTTAAGAATATTATCTTGCGGAAATATTCCTGCTACATCTTCATGATAAACACTCATGCCATACTCTAATACATTTTTGCTAGGCGTACCTTCAATTTCCGTAATCAGATTGCCAATTATCTTGTCCTTATTAGCTAAAGAGATGGATTTGACTGTTTTTTCATCTTGTTTTACACCAATAAAAGCGAAATCGCTTTTTAAGATTTTATTCAGATTAAGTGCAATGGAATTGAAAAATTCTTGTCCGGTGTAGGCTGCTACAGCTTCCACAACTGACTGAATTGCGTCATAAGCACGCTTCCTGTCTGAAACGTCTCTGAAAAATGCCAAAACAAGCTTGTCGTTATCGTTATTTATTTTTGTAATTGCTATTTCTGCATCAAACAATAAGCCATCCTCTTTTTGATGAAGGAAAGTAAATTTTGCAGAATTACCGGCAATTACTGCACTCGTAATCTCTTTGGCTTTTTGTATTGAGTTTTCACCTTTATATTGAGTTTCAGGCATAAAATTGTATATGGATTTTCCTTTCATTTTTTCAGGAGTGCTAGAAAACAATCTGAAGAATTCCGGATTTGCTTCTTTGATTATATCATTTTCCATAATGAGAATACCGTCGATTGCATTATCAAAAAGTGATCTATACCAATGCTCACTTTGCTCAAGTGCTTGAGATATTTTCATCCTTTGTGTTTGATCTTCATATAAAATAACTATCTCAGTTACAAGGTTGTTTTCAGTTAGAGGATAAACAAAACTATAAAGCCATTTCATTTCTTCTTTATCATCTAAATTGCCAAGCTGTTGGAATAAAAACGGACCTATTGCAGATGAAATCCCCTGTTTAGCTTTGTCGAAATATTCTTTGTATCCGAATTTAGAATGCTGCAAATCATTATAAACATTGAAGCCTAACTGTTCTTTTGTTGTGCTCGTCCAGAGCTGCTCCCATGCTTCATTTGAATACATCAAATCGCCATTCAAATCAAATATTAACGTTGCCATAGGAGATTGATTAAGAACTTTAGCAAGTCTTTCCTGTGATTTCTTTAAATCGGATTCTACTTTTTTACTCTCGCTAATGTCCCTTCCTTCGGCTATTACTTCAAAAAACTCACCTTTCCCATCATAAATTGGCTTTAGAGAAAAATCGACTATAATTTTTTTGCCATTTATATTTTGATGTGTTGCCTCAAATCGAATAAATTTACCATTTTGTACTTCTCTAAACGCAGATATAAGATTTAGTTTCGCTTCTATATCTAATTCCCAGAATTCTGTTTCCCAAAACAATTTCCCAATCAAAGCCTGTTTGTCTTTAGAAATAAAATCCGATGCAGACTTATTTATTTCTTTTATATAGCCATACTTATCAAGAACGGCGATAAACTGGAATGTAGAATCAAAAAAGATTCTGAATTTATTTTCTGTAGCGAAAAGCTCTTTATATGCCAATTCCTTATTCGAATTTAGTCGTCTGGTATTTCTGATAATGTAAACAGACAAACCAAACATTATAAAAGCTATAATTGTAAAAGTGGTATTAATGTTAGAATTCAGCTCTGCTACTTTTACCTTGATATCATCGATATATGCACCTGTTCCTATGATATACCCCCAAGGTTTGAATAGTTTTATATAAGCTACTTTATCACGATAAACATTTGTCTGTTTAACAGAAGTCCATTTATAAAAGACAAATCCTTCGGAACTGTCTCTACCAAGTTTATTCATGTTTAATAAGACTTCCTTTTCGGGAGTATTTTCCAATTCATAGAGCTTTTTACCCAAAATATTTAATGAGTAAGGATGACTTA
This sequence comes from Kapaibacterium sp. (SeqCode), assembly GCA_963664875.1. Classification (GTDB taxonomy): domain Bacteria; phylum Bacteroidota; class Ignavibacteria; order Kapaibacteriales; family UBA2268; genus JBFHIJ01. Next base: position 1,227,918 of record OY761611.1, read on the forward strand.
CCAGCATAGCCTGATCATTAATAACCCAGAAGTAGCCGTTGTTACCATCATACTTCATTGAATTCAATCTCTTAAGCAAACGGCTTTTTGCTTCAAATTCGGTAAGTTCACCTGATTCATATCTCTTGTAGTAATCAAACACAAGCCCTTCTGCAGAACTTACCATATCATGAAGGAGTTTCTTTCTTGAATTGTAATAAGATTCTTCCAAAGCAGGAAGTAAATATAAGTATAAACTACCTACAGACAGTACTAGAGATATGATTACAAGAGTCAATATTTGGAGAGATTGATTAGACAGATACTGCCTAAGACCCTTATTCTTTTTATTTAGCATATATATAACCTAAACATAGAAGCGAAAAGAAAATCAATATTCAAAACAACTATTATCGATTTTGCACAATATATTAAACATTTTCGTTATTTTTCAAAACGAAATATCTATTCTAAAAACTATATTTTATAATAGATAAATGCAAAGTCCATTGAATTTCAAAATAAGGTATTCCATGTTATATAGACTAATTTGCATTTTTATTATTATTTAATTTTTTTGTACTTTACTATGCTACTTCTTATATATACCTTGCATGACTGGCAATAATACTTTTTGAGGATAACGTTGCAAGATAAAGTATCTAAAATTGAAGCTAATCACAACAGTAGTGAAGATTTATCATTTATAAATGCTTTTTGCGACCCTGTACTACTTATCAGCAAGTCTGACGAGACCTACACTGTCAATGATGCCTTTTTAACTTACTTCAACTTATCCAAAAAAGATAATATTGATGTAAATAGTTACATAGCAACTTATTCTTCAAAAAACAGCACAATTCAAATCGCCCAAAACGATTACGACTTATTTGTCTTCGAGAGCGAACTCAGATACTTCGGCAAATTCTATAGTTCAGTGTTCAATAATTCGAAAAATGCAATTTTCTTCCTGAAGGACAATCAGTTTTATCATTGTAATAATCATTGTTTAGAGTTATTTGAGTGCAAGCGGGAAGACATAATCGGCAAAACCCCTTATGATTTCTCCCCTATGATTCAGCCCGGAGGTGTTTCAGCCAGACACTCAGAGTACCTTATTGCTCAAGCTCGTTTGGGTAATCATCAGCGCTTCAAATGGCAACATCTGAGTAAAAAAGGGAGGCTCTTTTGGTTGGAAGTGGATTTGATGCCGGTAGATATCGAAGGAGAGGTATTTGTACAGGCGCTGACAACTGATATTACGGATCTGATAGATAAAAAAGATATGCTCAAAGAGCATATACAGTTCTCTGAGACTGTTTTAAATTCTATGGGTGAAGCACTCATCACCACCGACAACTTCGGAAAAATTGTTTCAATGAATCCTGTCGCTGAAAAGTTAACAGGATGGAAATTCGAGCTTGCAAAATCCCAGCATATCAATTCTGTTTCCATCATTTCAGATTTGGTTAGCATGAAGCAGGCAAGCTTCAAAGTAGAAGAAGTTATACAGAAAGGAAGAACTGTTGCACCTAATGCGACTTACCTCTTGAGTGCTAAAAACGGGAGGAAATATTCTATCCAATACAACGCAAGCCCTCTAATTGATGCAAAAGGTAAAATATGGGGTGCTATTGTTGTTTTTGCAAACAAAGAGATAGATAAAGAAGTACAAAAAGCACTAAAATCAGAACATAAAAAATTTAATAATCTTTACAAAAGTTTACCCGAATCTATCGCTATATATGAAATTATCAGAGGTGCAGATAATAGAATTGAAGATTATCTAATCAAAGATGCAAACGATGCTTACTTTGAATCTCTCAAACTAAGAGTAGGTCTAAATCCAAAAGATTTGATAGGTAAAAGAATATCTCAGCTTTACCCAGACCATAAGAAAGCTTATGAACCACATGTAATTAAAGCACTCCAATCAGGCGAACCGGTAATGCTATCTGATGCAATTACTCTTACCGGAAAAACCAAGTATGTAAATCTTCGATTTATTCCATTGAGCGAAAATACTATTTGTGTAGTTGTTGAAGACGTATCAGAACTGAAAAAATACAGCACTATGCTCAAGCATCAGGAAAATAAAATCAATACTATTTATAATACTGCTCATAATATAGCTTTTGTCATAAACGAGATCCGTCATCCTTACAAGATATTGGAAATTTCTCCAGGCGGCTTGGAAATGCTTAGACTCAATCAGATGGAATACAATGTTTCTATCTTTGATTTCCATTTGCCTGAAAACAAATATAGAGTTATTGAGGCTACTGATGAATTAATACTTAAAAAAGTGGTTTCAAATATCGAAACTCAATTAGTACGTAAAGACGGAGAAGTTTTCGATGCACTCATTAGCTTGCAAACTATTACTTTGGACTCCGGTGAAGAAGTAGCTTTAGGAGTCGTTACCGATATTACAGAACAAAAAAAAGCTCAAAGAACCCTTGAAGAACTCAATCAAAATTTGGAAAATATTATTAACGAAAGAACTATGGAGCTAAAGGCTACATTAGAGGAATTGGAATCTTCAAATATTGAGCTAACAGAATTAAATACTTCAATAGCTTTGGAAACTCAAAAACTAATAAAGCTCAATGATAAGCTATCTGTTTCAGAGCAGGAATTGCAATACGCAAATGCCACAAAAAACAGATTTTTTTCTATTATTGGTCATGATTTAAAAAATCCGGTTCATGCACTAATTCTTTCGATTGATATACTCCAAATGCTTCATAAACAAAACGACCGTTCCAAAACAGATCAATATTTGGAACACATGAAAGAAAACACTCTCCGACTCAGGCTTACTTTGGAAAATCTTTTAAGTTGGGCTCAGTCACAAGACGGCAAACTAATTGCCAAAAAAGAAGAATTCTTGTTTAGCTCAATAATAAATGATTCAATCAAAATCGCATCTGAGCATGTCCGTAGAAAAAATATCAGACTTACTCAGGAATTAGCCTGCAATGTTACAGTCTCTGCAGATAAAAACATGATTGAGACAGTTGTCCGCAATTTGCTGACAAATGCAATCAAATTCACAAACGAATACGGACAAATCACGATTCGGACTTATGCGGAATCTGATTTATTAAAATGCGAGATAAGCGATACAGGAATTGGTATGAGCAAGGAAGAACTTTCTATGCTTTTCAGATTGGATTCGCATAATATCAAGAAAGGAACAAACAAAGAAACCGGCTCAGGCTTGGGATTGATTTTATGCAAAGAGTTTATAGAAAAAAATGGAGGTACAATCTCCGTTAGCTCTGAATTAGGTAAAGGTTCGACTTTTTCTATATCCCTGCCCATTGCCGGAGTATAGTTAAAGCACTTTGTCAGGATTGTTTTTTACATAATCGCTCCAGCCTGATACTTTCTGCTTAGGTTGCCCGAATTTCAAACCGTGACAAACAGCAACCGCCAAAGCATCAGTAGCATCAAAGAACTCAGGAGTTTCCGGTATATTCAGTATTTTTCTAACCATAAAAGACACTTGCTCCTTGGAGGCAGCTCCCCTACCAGTTACACTTTTTTTTACTTCTTTAGGACTGTATTCAGAGATTTCTTTATTGTTCATAGTAGAAGCCAAAATTGCTGCAGCTCTTGCATGAGATAATTTCATTAGAGATTGTACGTTTTTTGAATAAAACATGGACTCTACAGATACATAGTCCGGTTGAGTTCTTTTTATTATAGCATCAGTTTTATTATAAATCTCTTTTAATCTAAGGAAGAAATCAGGAGTTGACTTTTTGGCATGTATCACCCCGTATTCAATCAAAGTAAACTTATTATTTCCCTGCATATTGATTACACCATATCCGCAAAGCACAGAGCCCGGATCAATTCCTAAAATTATCATTCCGACGATTCCCCCAAACCTTTGTCCTAAACTGCGCAAGTAAACTAAGAATAACTGCAATAGAAACAAACTACTATTTTAAAAAACTGCTCGTTTGTATGTTAGATATGGTGTATAGCTGATATAAGCTAAGGAGAGGTTAAACAAAATTGTACTCAAAAACTTTAAAATTTGCTAACTTTGTAGTCTAACTTGGGTGTGGTTTCTATTAACTGCAGTCTTGTCTGTTTAATAATATACCCGGAAGATAGATGTATTTATCTAAGGTAGATTTAGTAGGATTCAAATCCTTCGCGCATAAAACTGAAATTAAATTTGCACCGGGGGTTTCGGCATTAGTCGGGCCTAATGGTTGTGGCAAATCAAATATAGTAGATGCTGTCAGGTGGGTACTCGGAGAGCAGAAAACAAGTGTGCTCCGCTCGGACGTAATGGAAAACGTTATATTCAATGGTACTAAAACCCGAAAACCTCTCGGCATGGCAGAAGTTACACTTACTATCAAGAACGACAAAGGAGTGCTGCCATCTGAATATACAGAACTTACAATCACTCGTCGCTTGTTTAGAAGTGGCGAAAGCCAATATCTTTTAAATAAAACAAAATGCCGCCTGAGAGATATACTAGATCTCTTTATGGACACGGGCATGGGGCCGGATTCTTATTCTGTTATTGAATTAAAGCAAGTAGAAGCAATTCTTTCAGGCAGAGTAGATGACAGAAGAGCTATGATAGAAGAAGCTGCAGGTATCAAAAAATATAAACTCAGAAGAAAAGAAGCTCTTAGAAAACTCGAAAGTGTCCAAGGCGATTTAGATAGGGTTCGAGACATCGTTTCAGAAGTACAAAAAAATGTAAATTCTCTTTCGCGTCAGGCTTCTAAAACTAAAAAATACAACACTTTATTAAGTGAGCTTAAAGAGAAAGAATCTTCCCTCCTACTGCATGAGTACGAGCATTACAAGAGTGAATATTCGACGCTTGAAGAAGAACTCAAAGGATTTAACTCCGAGAAAATCAAATTAGACTTTCAGATTTCTGATATGGAAAAAACTATCAGCTCTCTGAAAGAAAAGCTTAATGCAATAGATAACAATTTCAAACAAGCCCGCTCTGCCGAAGGGAAACTTCATGCTTCGCTGGCAAACATGAAACAATCGCTTGCCGTAACTGAGCAAAAAGCCATTTCAATTGATCAGGACAGAAAACGACTTGCCGATGAAATAAAAGAAGCAACTCAAAACGCTGAACAATCGAAAGTATTTTTGGAAGAAACCCGATTGCGTCTTGGCAATTTGAGCAGCGAAAAAGAGAGCATAAAATCTGTCATGAGTTCTGCTATTTCCGAAAAGCTCGAAGCAGAAAAAATGGTTGCTGAGCTACGCAGAAAAGCAGGTGACGACAACGCTGAGGTTATGAAGTTTCAAAATCAAATTCACAACATAGATCAGCAGGCAAAAAGAAACGATTCGAAAAAGAACAATCTTAAACAAAAAATATATCAATCCTCTGAAGAAAGAAACAGCTTGCAATCGCAGCTTGGTGAGCTTGAAGATGATTTGCAAAATGCAATCGATGAAAAAGCAGAATTACACGATTTGCTTGTGGAAGCAGAACTTACTTTGCAATCTGAAACAGAAAGAAGGGCTTCTCTCCAAGTCGAGATAGACGAATTGAGAAATAAAGTCAACGATGTCAAAAACCAGATAAGCTCAAAAAAAGCTTCTCTTGAGTTTCTTGCCGGGCTTATGGATACTACTGATATTTCAAAATTCCTAATTAGTTCGCAGGATTGGAAGCCGAGCAACGAAAAGACTTTGCTGGTCGAAGCAGTAGGCACTGATGAGAAATTTAGAATAGCAGTTGAATCTGCACTTGGTGAAGCAGCACACTTTTTTGTTGTTGACACAAAAGAAGACGCAGCCTCTGCATTCTCTACTTTAAAAAACAAGCAAAAAGGCAAAGCTACTTTTATATGTAGGGACTTGATAAACGCTCTGCCTAAACCTGCTGATATAGCTGTGGATGACAAAATATACGGCAGACTAAGCGAAATTGTCAGAGTCGATGAATCACTGCGAAACGCCCTACGTGGCATTGTCGGCAATATGGTTATCGTAGATACCATAGAAACAGCAGAAAATATAGTCAATTCAGGCACTGCATCCTCTGCTGTAACTCTCAATGGTGAAATCTTTGGTGCTAAAGGAATTATCAAAGGCGGTAGTACATCCCAAAAAGAGGGTCTCATTGTAGGTAAAAAGGAACGAATAGAACAATTAAAAGCTGAGATAGACGCTCTGACCATCAAATCCAACGAGTTAGATTTGGAACTAAGCAACTCAAGAGCAGAGTTCAATCTAATTGATATTCAAAACCTCACAAATGAAGTCCGTAAAGCAGAAAAAGATAAAAAAGATAATGAAAACAAGATAGCACAGCTCAAACTCAAAAAAGAAGCTATTGATAACAAAATTGAACTTGCCGAAACTAACGTAACACAATACACCGAAGAGCTTGGTGAAATAGAATCGGAAGAGTCTGACTATAAAGAGCAAATAGCTTCTATTAAAGTTAAACTGGAAGAAAAAGAAGCCTCTTACAAGTTGGCAATGAAAGACCTAAGCTATGCCGAATCAGAATTGCGTGAAAAACAGGAAAAGCACAGAGAAACAGAAAAAGAAGAAGTTCAGCTTCTCGCAGAGATTCGTCGTTTGGAATCTGATATGGAAAGATTGGAAAAACAGATAGATGATTTTGAGCAAAAATCTGAAAAGAAACAGGAAGAACTCGAAGGCAAAGACGACGAAGAAGAAAGCCTCAAAAATCAAATCTACGACCTTAAAAAAAATATAGAACAGTCAGAATCAGAACTGAATGAAGTAAAGAGTAAAAGAGAATTCCTCGGCGACGAAAAAGATAAAATACAGGAACAAATCGAGCAAAGCGATACTTCGTTCAACCAACTTAGAAAAATGTATGACGCAACTAAGGAAAAGATTCACAACAAAGAAATCAAGGCAACCGATATCAATGTACACATAGAAAATGTTAAAGACAGATATCACGAGCAATTCGGCGAGGATATGACTTTAAAAGAATTTGAAGCTGTGCCGGGTTTTGATTTTGTATCCAACCGTGAAGAAGTCGCAGAACTTAAAGAAAAGCTACAAGCCTTAGGCAATGTAAACTTTATGGCTTTGGAAGAATTTGAAACACAAAGCGAACGTCTTACATTCTATAACCAACAGGTTAGCGATTTGACTGAAGCCGAAAAAATACTTGAACAGACAATCTGGGAAATAAACAGAACTGCAGAAGAAAACTTTAAAGCTACATTCGAGCAGATAAAGAAAAATTTCCAAATGCTTTTCAAAACTTTATTTAATGAAGAAGGTGAAGCAGATATCAGATTAAAAGAGGGCAACCCATTAGAAGCAGATATTGAGATAATGGCAAAGCCTCCTAATAAAAAGCCAAACTCTATCGAGCAACTTTCGGGCGGCGAAAAAACCCTGACTGCTATTTCTCTGTTATTTGCCATCTATTTGGTTAAACCAAGTCCGTTTTGCATACTCGACGAGGTTGACGCACCTTTAGATGATGCCAATATCGGAAGATTTATTGATATGATTAGAAGATTCAGCACAGAAACTCAGTTTTTGATTGTTACTCATAACAAAAAAACAATGGAAGCTGCAGAAACACTTTACGGTGTAACTCAGCAGGAACCGGGAGTTTCTAAATCTGTGGCAGTTAAGCTAAACAGGCAGGAAATCACTCCTATCGAAGATGTCAAATTGTAGGTAATTCGGCTGATTTCGCTAAGAAGATATTTTGCCAAAAAGAGGATATCTCTTAAGTCAAAATTTGCATCATATTTTTGATGTTTGCAAGTTTTACCGACAGCTGAAGCAGTCGGTTGCACTTCTGTAACTCATTACAACCGCATGCTTTAGCTTGCGGTAGAAGAAAATATAACGTTTGTTTTCCCTCTACATATACTAAGAGCATGACAAAACTCAGACTTCTGAGACAGCCTTTAAAATTTCATAGCAAGAGTTCACTACTCTTTCTTTCTTGCGACTCCAATCCCGACAGACAGTTTTCTTGAATAGTCAGGCCGTTCACTTTTCATTACATTACAGTTATTGATAAGCATTATGCTTGAGCCACCACCATCTAAATTCATGGCTTCGTAGCAGCCCAGCTTTTTCATGATGCGAGCAAGCTCAGTGAGATTTGCACCGTTTGTTTTATTTTTTCGATTGCCCTGCTCGACTGTAACTATAAATACTTTAGACTTGTCTTTAGAAAAGCCAATAGCAGTACGAGGCAATCTATGTCTGATAAATCTTCGCCCTTTTGAGCCTTCCGCTATTGCTTCATGCCTGTCTTTTCCTTTTCTGACAAGCCGCGGAGTGCCGGATACAGAATTGAAAAACACAGTTTTTTTCATGATGTTTGTTTGATATAAAATCTGTATAGTGTCGTTAAGGATTGGTATCTTATAAGCAGGTATATCAGCTCCAAATGAAATTATGCAGCCATTTTCCGGCATATTGACAGTACCTTCGGTTTCTTGCCTTACTACACATTTGACAGGGCTATTTACTGTCGGTTTTTCCAAATACTCAACAACAATTTTTTTCATAGCAAACTCAGTCATTGAAGCCTGTTTTTCGGAGATGAGATTATCTCTAAACTCATCATAATCCAAGCCTTCTTCGGTAGAATCAGCTATACTTTCGTCAAACTCATTTTCTTTAACAGCCTGTTCGAAAGCATCAGAAATAACAGATGATTTGATATATGGAATAGTTTCTCCACCATATTTGTTATAAACCACTATCCCCGTAGAATCTTTTCTTCTGTTGGTAAAATCTATTTGCATAGAATCTTTGCCATAAATTATCTTCCCTGAAATATCAAAAGTATCAATTACAGGAGAGTTTAACTTATCAAAAAAAATACTACTCCACTGCTTATGCCTGTGCATCTGAAGCACTTCTCCATCAATAACAGTAGGTCCTATCGGAAAATTGGAATACGCTCTCCAAAAGTTAGCGTTTACTGCCCCGAGTATTTCATAGTTATCATTGTCGTAAGAACTTACTATGTCATGGAGTTTCTCTAATTCTGAGTTATTGTTTTTGGCTTTTAAAACTTTTATGAAGTTCTGAGGTATCATTCTGCTGACTTCTATAATATGAACCGAATGTTTACGGCTTCCGGTAGAAGTCATTATTTTATTAGTATAGATAGCTCCAAGCCCAAGAATAGAGTCTTTGACAATTATATCTTTTGCAGGTAATAAGTCGGAACCAATCACTGTGAAGAGGAATAACAAAATTATGTATTTGATTTTCATATATAATATTAAGTGTATTTAATAGTCGTGATATGATATATTGCTCGTGCAAAATATCAATAAGAAACACAATAACAAAATAAAAAGGAGATAATATGCCTTACGAAAACATTAAGCTAAACATAGAAAACAATATCGCCATCATAACACTGAACAGACCTCAGAAACTAAACGCTCTTAATTTCCAATTATTAAAAGAGTTAGAATCTGCTTTAAAAGAGATCTATACCAATACTCTTATCAAAGCCCTGATAATAACAGGCGATGGAGAAAAAGCATTTGCAGCAGGTGCTGATATAGCAGAATTGCACGAAAACGATAAAGCACATGGCACTATGTTCTCTGAGTATGGTTCTTACGTTTTTCGAATGATCGAGCAATTAGAAATCCCATCTATTGCTGCAATCAACGGTTTCGCTTTAGGAGGCGGTTGCGAATTGGCACTTTCATGCGACATTCGTTTTGCTTCGGAAAATGCAAAACTCGGACAGCCGGAAGTAAATCTTGGTATTATACCGGGATACGGAGGTACTCAGCGTTTGACTCACTTGGTAGGCTCAGCAAAATCCATGGAACTTATTCTAAGCGGAGATGTAATTGATGCCTCAGAAGCTGAAAAAATTGGTCTAGTAAATAAAGTATATTCGCCGGATAATCTATTACAAGAATCTATTGACTTTGCAAACAAAATAGCATCAAAAAGCAAACCCGTGATAGCAGCAGCCAGAAAAGCAATCATTGCAGCTTCGAACCTCAGCAAATTAGAAGGTCTGCGTTATGAATCTGAATTGTTCGGAGAGCTATGTATCACTGACGATTTCAAAGAAGGTACAAAAGCATTTTTAGAAAAAAGAAAACCGGATTTTAAGGACAAGTAGAACATTGTCAGTCTAGAAGAATCAAATGGAAACGCAGGGAAACAAGCATATATTCTCTGCGTTTTTTTTGCAATACCAAATATCGAAATAAGTTACTAACATTATGAAAATCAATAAAATAGGTACTTCAGATTAGAAAGGTATTGCCGATATTAGAAGTATATGATTGGAACAAAATTAGATCGGTGAGATTTATTAGACAAAAAGTTTTGACTTAAGAGAAAGGATTCTCCAATGAAGGAAATTTACGGATATAGAAAGTTTCTTATAGCCCTGATATTGCTGTTTGCGGTATCGGGTATTGATGTATATGCTCAAACGAATTGGACTGGTGGTGGTTTAGATGATAATTGGAGCAATGCTGCTAATTGGGACAATGGGATACCAGATCAATTTGCTGATGTTACAATACCAAATAATGTAAACATAATAATAAACACAGCTGCCTCTTGTAAAAGCCTCACATTCAACGACGTTGGCGTAGGTAATTCTACTATCACAGCAAGTGGATCTCGGACTCTAACAATGTACGGCGATTTGGATCTAACCGGAACTGACGATATACTTACTATCTCGCAAGGTGTCGGCACTCTTAATCTTACCTTCATGGGAGCCGGAAATATTACTACAGGCTCTGACGGAGATATTACTGTAAATAATTTAGTAGTAAATGCCGGTGCAGGTATAGTAAACTTAATAGGTGGCACTGATGATGATGACATTATTGTAAAAGGGAATATTACTGTTGGAAATTTAAGTTCACTCTTAGATGGTGGCACTGATGTACGTTTAGTAATGAATGGTGGTATAACACAAAGCATTACTATCTATTCATTAGGTATTTTTTCCATTTCAGATTTGTTTATTGATGGTGCGGGAACAGATGTACGAACTAACTCCAATATTCAAATTGGAGAATTAGATATCAATAACGGCTCATTTACACAAACAGCAGGAATAACAAAGATATCTGAAAGTTCAAATTATACAGCAGGTTCAGCTACCTTTGTTAATTTAGACATTACAGCCGGCGGAGCTATCACATGGAATATACCTTGCACTATCAATGGTACATTCAATAAATCCGGTGCAGGAACACTAGATATAACAGATGAAATTACTTTTGATAATAGTGCATCAAGAAGTCTCACTTGCGCAGGTGGTACCGTAACTTTCGAAAATATAACTGTTACAGCAGGTTCTGATGTTACAACATCAAGCTCGTTTACAATTGGTGATGGAACACTCGGCTCAACTTTTACTGTGAATAACGGTGCAACTTTTATCGCCTCAGGTGGCACACAAACCCTGAACGGAACTACTACAGCTGTTGATATAGTCAATAACAGCGGTACTATTACTTTTAATGACTTAGTCTGCTCGGCAGGTTTTACAACATTAAATGGCTCGGCAGATTGTGCATCTCTTGCAGTAGGTATAACAGGAAGATTCAATGCCAAAGACGGCACAAATGACCAACTGACACTATCCGGCAATCTTACAATGACAGCCGGTGGCCGATTTGGGAATGGAATAGCACCGGATGTGATTTTTGATGCACCCGCTGCTATAAATACAGGAGCGGATGCAGACATTACATTCAATGATCTAACGATTTCAAGTGCAGCTGTAACATTAACAGGTAGTGCAGATGACGATGATTTGTTAATACAGGGAGATGTAAATCTCACCGGAACTGCCAGCTTGCAAGATGGTGGCGGTAATGATGTAAGACTTGTTTTTAATACGGTTGGAGTGCACAATATTGATGTTGCAAGTGGAGCAAGTTTTAATATTACTGATTTGTTTATAGATATTGCAGGCACTGACGTCAGAACTTCTTCAAATCTTACAATAGAAGAATTTGACATCAACAACGGATCATTTACGCAAAGTGCAGGAACAACCTATATAACTGAAGATCCTTTTTATACAGGTGGTACTGTGCAATTTTACAATCTGAATGTAAATACGACTTCAGGGAATATGGCTTGGGCTATGCCTATGACCATTCGAGGGAACTTCACACAAACAGGTGCTTTTACGCTTACTTCAAGTGCAACTACCACCATAAATAATACTGCAACAAGAACCTTCTCTTTTGTTTCAGATAAGGTTACTCTTGATGTTTTAGATATACAGGCAAATTCTGATATAACTACTACAAGTACTTTTGCTTTTGCCGGTGGTGCTTCGCTAACTGTTGGTGTAGGTGGCTCGTTCACTGCAAATAGCACAAGCATTGTAAGCATCGACCCAACAGGTGGATTTACAATTACAAATAACGGTGGAAATGACTCAGATATAAGCTTTTATGATTTAACTTTACTCAATAACGCCGGAACTGTAACAACCGGAACTGATATGGTCATAACAGGTGATTTCACAGTACCTACTAACGCTATTTTTGATGCAACTGCAGGTACTGTTAAGTTTGACAATACTGCTTCAAGGAATATCGCAGTTGATGGCACTCTTACATTCTGTACTTTAGAATTAGATGCGAACTCGACTGTTGTCTCTGACAAAGGCTTTTATATTTCCAACAACAATTTTGCTCAATCAGCAGGTATTACCATTGGGACTTCATCTTCTTTAACATTCTCAGATCCTACAGCAAATGTAATATTTGGACAAACTGCTGAAAACGGGCAAAATAAGAGCATAGTCAATAATGGAACACTTGTTTTCAATAACCTCAGTGCGTCGGATTTAGCAAATAATAATGTAATTACTTCTGATGATTTTACTATAGCAGGTACTACTTTTGATATGGGTTCTGCTAACGGTGCTACATTCACCGCAAGTGGTGGCGAAATCACTTTCACAGGAAACTGCTTAATAGGCGGACATCCCGTGCTTCAGGTTACGCTTTGGGATATTCTGACAAGCGGAACAGCTCAGGTTACTTTTAACGATGGTGACTTATTCTCAGTAAAAGGTGATATTACCTGTAACGCTACTTCTACTTTCAAAGCTGCCGGCAATGCTGCAAGTCTAACTTTGGATGGAACAAGTTTACAGACTCTTGGGGGTAATAGTTCAGCTTCTTATCCATTTTCTTTTGGAATTTTGATAGTTAATAAAACTCAAAACTCCTCCCCTGCTGATTATGTCAATTTAGAATTAGATACAGAGATTCAGTCAGGCGGAGCTTTAACATTAACTGATGGTATATTAGACCTTGGAACAATTGATTTCAAAGTTGCAAATGCCACAGTAGGTTCAACAAACGGACATATAAATGGGAACGCAGGTACGTATATTGTAGCTGCAACTCATACAGGAATTACTCTTTCTGATGCACTATTTACGCCTGATATTCCAAGTGGAACAGGTGCATCTCTATATAATCTGCAGTTAGGCGACGATGCTTCGGGTGGCGATAATGAAACATTAGACGGAGATTTGACTATAAATAATGATTTGATACTTCTTGGTGGTGATTTAGATATTGATTCACATACTTTAACAGTATCGGGAGATATTACTCATACAACATTAGCAGAGAAAATCACTTTTTCTACAGGTAAAATCATATTAGATGGCTCAGGTACAGTAAGTAATTTGTCAAACACACTATTTACAGGTACTACTTCTGCTCCTTTTATCGAATTCCAGAGACAAGAAACACTGACTGGTGATTTGACTTTTAACAATACTGATTTGACTTTAAACTCAACTACAGGCAATTTGCTTTTAGAAACTTATACATTAGAGTTCCAAGGCACAGGGCAGCCAATTATTCTATCCGGTTCACTTGATGCCAATCTGGCTGAAGTAATTCTTACAGCATCTACAACTGAAATACCTGCTTCTATGTTTGTAGATGATAAAGTAGATAAAATTACTGTAGCTACTATGGTAACTCTTTTCTGTAACTTGGAAGTTATTACTTCAATTACAGGGAACTACGACTTGAATACAGGCGAATACTATCTTGATTTATCATCAGGTGCTACTCATGAGTTCGACCAAAATGACAACGTTATCGGTCGCCTCAGAAAAACTGTTTCAGGTAGCAGCGCAACTTTGTTTGAACTCGGTTGTGGAAACAGTAACGGCTACACTCCTTTAGAAATTAAATTCTACAATTCAAATACCTCTCAGGTAGTAGAAGTATCAGCCGAACAAACAAGTCCTGTTTACGGAAGACCGGGAGATCAAAAAAGAGCGTTTAATATTGAATGGTATGTAGAGCCTATCGGAACAGTTAATAATGCAAATGACTCAGTTCAAATCAATTTTGGCTGGGGTGCAGGGTTAAATAACGATGGCCTTTCAGCTGTAAATAATGAAACTTTTTCTGCGAGATGGACAGGTACAGAATGGATAGACTACCGCAATTCTCATAAGACGGGCAAAAGAAATATAGGTAATTCTGACGATGGTATGTCTATGGGCTCGTATATCTCATACCCTATTAAGGCTGATGATTTTGGTGGTTATTATGCTGTTTTTGATGCAGAATCATCTTCAGATGAAGCCAAAGATGCAGCACTTGCCTTGCCTCTATACAAATTGGAATGTATCTCTCAACCAACTATTGTAGATGCAGGAAGCCCGTTTGATGTAGTATTCCAATTACAAAATCAATGGGGATACCCGGATACAACTGCAACTCCATTGACTATTACAATCACAGTTTTGGAAACTTGTGTTACTCTGACAAATTCTCCAATAACAGTTATCATGCCGGCTAACTCAGATAGAGTAACAGTGCCCGGCTTGATGTTGCATCCGGATAATTCAATCAATGCTGAAATAAAAGCTGTTACAACATACAAAGGATATTCTACATACGGTGTTTCCGGTCCAATAGATATTCTGCAGGTACAGCCACAACTACCTTGTACAAATCTGACTTTATCTGCTATAACTGCAACGTCAATGACTGTTTCATTCACAGGCACAGGGACAGCGCACGATAAAGCTATAATCGTAGCAAGAATTGACAGTTTGCTTGTTAACTCTGAATTCCCACAAGATGGTCAGACATACAGTGGCAATACAGTTTTTGGTGCCGGCTCTCAAATAGGTAACGGGTTGGTTATCTACAACGGAGATGGAGAGTATAATCACTCATTTACTCTTTCAGGTTTAGTCCCCGGCAGAAGATATTCTTTCAGAGTATTCTCATTCCAAGGTGCCAACGGTACTGAAAACTACAATCACACCCCGGGTAGCTTATCTACCAGAAATGCTACTACTCTGACAGGAACTGATGATGATGTTGTTTTTGGGTCAAATGATACCGAAGGAGATGCCAAATTAGTAGGAACAAACCAAGATTTTCAGGGAATCGTGGATTCAGATACAGATGAGGATTGGTTCCGCTTCCTGGTTACAAGTGCTTCGACAAATGTTAGAGTTAAGCTGACAAATGTTCCTGCCAATTATAACTTAGAGCTGTATAATTCTACCGGTAGAAGAATACGCAGAGCGTTTTTATTAGGTAGAGAAAATGAGTACCTTGTAGTTAATAATTTGACCACAGGCAGCTATAAAATTCGTATCTACGGACAGAACGGTGCTTATGACGATACAAATCCATATACTATAGAAGTTGAAACAGACAACGACGAAATCTTCAGCGTTTCTGAGTAGATTGATAGATTTTTTTGAATGACTGCAACAACAATTATCTTCACTAATGTTGCAGTTATTCAAAATTAGACTTAATTCCTTCAATAATAGATACAGTCTTATCTATATCGTATTCATTTATAGCCTCAACTAATATTTTAGCTACTTTTTCCCAATATATCAGTTTGTGCTTTATGGCAAATTGCGAAAAAGCGTCAGCGAATAGCATCATCTCGTCATCAATGAACATCTCCAATAGTTCATCAATTTTTGCCCCAAAAATTTGCCGGAACTCTGATGATACCGATTTAGGGATAATCTGAAACATTGTATCATCAGTTTCAATCGCATCTTCATTGCTTTTTATATTTATTTTGATTTGATACTTCAAAAATTTCATTAGCTGGCTAATAATTTGATTTTTTTGAACAGGCTTCCTCAAATAAGCATCAAACAGATCTTCTCTGTAATCATCTGATTCCCAGTCCGCAGCAGCAGTAATTGCAATTACTTTTGGAATTTTTTGAGTTCTTTCATTTTTGATAATCTGAGTTGCCTGAATGCCACTCATGACCGGCATCTTCAAATCCATCAGAACAATATCAGGTTGGAATTTTTCTACCATTTCAACGGCTTCTCTACCATTAGTAGCTTCTATAAAATCAAAATTATAATTCATCAGGAAAGACTTAAGCAAAAATCGATTGTCGTAAATGTCATCTACCAATAAAATTTTGGCAGCTTCAAAAACGATTTCTCCATCTTCCCAAGAAAAAATATCATCAGGATTAGAATCAAGCGGAGACACCTCTATATTAGATAGAGTAACTATAAACTCAGACCCTTCATTTTCTTTGCTTTTGAGCTGTATGTCGCCTCCCATCGCAGTACAAAGTCGCTTAGTGATAGCCAATCCCAAACCTGTACCTGCATATTTTTTCGAATCCTGGCCGGACTGCTGACTAAATGCATCAAATATAATTTCCTGAAAACTATCACTAATACCAATCCCTGTATCTAAGACTCTTATAGAAATATCATATCTGCCTTCTTGATTCTCGAAAGCTCCGAAATGTACTTTAACATATCCATATTCTGTAAATTTGAGTGCATTACCTATTAGATTTAATAGTATCTGTCTAAGCCTAATTTCGTCAGATATGATATAGAGTGGAACTTCAGAATCTATCTCATAAATCAAGTCAACAGCTTTATCTTTTGCACTTTTTGAAAACATAGAGATTAGCTCTTTTATCATTCTCGTGATAGAAACCGGTTCGTGTGTAATGTCAAATTTTCCTGATTCAATTTTTGATAAATCAAGAATATCATTTATCAAATGCAGTAAAGTTTCTCCGCTTTTGAGTACAGTTCTCAAATATTCGTGGTGCTGTGCGTTTTCAGTTGTATTCAGCATGAGTTCAGTAAACCCAAGAATTGAATTCATTGGAGTTCTAATCTCATGACTCATATTTGCAATGAATTCAGATTTTGCTTTATTTGCATTCTCAGCGTTCTGCTTTGCTATTAGCAATTCAGACTCTGCTTTTTTTTGTGCAGTAATATCTGTCATTACTGTTAGAAAATATTTTGACCTTTGGTCTTCAATAATTTCCCCAGCAAATAGCCCTGTAAGTATTTTACCTGATTTAGTTTTAATATCGAGTTCAACCCCGCTGATTTTGCCATGTTTTTCTAAGACTGATGCGATAAGCTGCTGCTGATCGGCACTTACAAACAAATCAATGTCAGAAGCTGATTTACCTATGATTTCTGCTTTCGAATAGCCTAAAGTGTCGAGGAAAGCTGAATTTACCTCTGCAAATGTTCTGGAAGGCAACTCGCTTACTGCCATAAGTGCCGGATTGTTTTCGAAAAGTTTGTTAAACTTTTCGAGAGCCTCCTGCTGAAAAGTCAAATCTTTGGAAATGCCAAAAATAACATCTTCCTTGTTCCAAGTTCCGAACCAAATTTTAGTTTCAACAGGAATATAATGCCCTGATTTGGCTTGTAAAGGAAGCGGACATGAGTCTCTAAGTCCATTTATCATATCACCGAAAATGACAGTCGCTTCGTCCCTTTTTTCAGGCGGATGCACTCCAAGTATTCCGAGATTAGTTAATTCTTCTAAGTTATAACCAAGTTTCTTTTCTACTGCATTATTTGTATAAATAATTTCACCATTCGGTCTGCCTATGAAAATTAGATCGTCCATCGAATCAAAAAATAACCTAAAGTTCTGCTCACTTGAAATAAGCATATCTTCCATTTCTTTTCGTTTAGTTATATCACTTATCGATCCACCTATGCTAAAATGCTGTTGTTCCTCGTTTTTAAAAATTTCTCCTTTAGAAAGAACCCAAATAACTCTCCCGTCTGTATGCTTCATACGGAATTGGATTTCAATCTTGCTTTTGCCTTTTTTTAATAAAGCTTCGATATCTTGCTGCAAAATTGGTTTATCTTCTTCATAAACCAAATCCAAAAAGTCACTATGTTTATTTATTTCAGTATCTTGAGTTATTCCCAATATCTCTTTCCATCTTTCGGAAACTTCCAAAGAATTATTCTCAAGATTCCAAAGCCACAATCCATCATTTGTACCTTTGGCAGCTAATTCCAAAGCGATTTTTGTTTTTTGATTTTCTATTTCCTCTTCTTTTCTCGCAGTTATATCTATATGTGTACCAAACATCCAAAGCGGTTCACCGTTAGAACTTCGAGACAGGAGCTTACCCCTATCCGAAATCCAAACCCAGTGACCATCTTTGTGCTTCATTCTTGCTTCAAGTTCGTAAAACTCAATTTCGCCGTCAAAATGTTTTTTTATGAGTTCAGTGCTTCTCATCAAGTCTTCCGGGTGAGTCAGATTCATCCATGTTTCTATGCTTATGGGGCTAAGCTCTTCGAGAGTATATCCTACAATTTCTGACCATCTGTCATTAAAAATCACTTCTCCCGTTTGCACATTCCACTCCCAAGTGCCCGAATTTGTACCTTCTAAGATGAAGCCTAATCTTTCGTTCTGATCTTTTATTTTAGATATTGCTTCTACCAAATTTGTTTGATTTATAAGATAACCTCTGATTTCTTTAATGGAATTATCTACATCCCTTATGATTCTGGTATAGTCAAAAATCCAGATATATTCTCCATTGCCGTTTTTAATGCGATAGCTTTGTTCGTAGGTATTTATATCAGCTGTTATATTAAGTCTGACTTCTTCTGATACAAACTCTATATCTTCCGGATGTATAATCTCCGAGTATTTAAAATTGGGGTTGGTGAAGTCCTGCCTTGTGTATTTGAGTACTTCTTTTATGTTAGAAGAAACATATTTCACAGGCCAATTTTCACGAGACTCCCAAATAATAGTAACTACAGGCCCGGCAGAAAACAAGTCTCTTTCTGCCTGCAACTCATTCGTAATTTGTATTCTCTCAGTAATATCATGTATATACCCGTGCCACAACACAGAGCCATCAGGCATTTTTTGAGGATTAGCAGTTCCTCTAAGCCACCTTTCGCCCTTTGATGGAAGCACTACCCGATACTCGTATTCCCATAAAGTAAGATTCTCGAAAGATAGAGCAATGCTTTTGCTGACAGCTTCGATATCATCAGGATGCAATCGCGAAAATACAATGCTCGCATCGTGTTCTACTTCTTCAGGAGTTACTTCATAGATGTCAAAAATGCCTCTGCTTGCATAAGGAAATCTTGACTTCCCATCAGGATAGTATTGGTACTGATAAATAGTACCCGGCACTTGCTTACTTAATTCATCTAACATTAGTTCACGTGATGCTTTAGCATCTGTTCTTTTAAGAATCAGAAGCAGCTTGTCTTCAAATTTTTCAAATACAGGCTCAATATAGGATTTCAATAGTTTAGAATAGTTAATTTCTGCTTTGTAAGTGGCAAAATCATCTTGTTTGATTTTTTGAGACAGCTCTTTGTTGATATCAAATTTTAACAAAGCAGATTTCAGATCATAAAGCACTATATGTTTGATTCTGAATAGTTCGTATAAATCAGTACTTTTGTCTGCAATTACATACTCCCCGGAATCCCTGTCTTTGGAAAACAGCAAAAAAGAAGTATCTAGGTTTTTAAGCACAATATTTAGAATTAAATCAGGATTCATTAGCATCTCGTCAGAAAGAGAATTGTTTAATTAGATAATACCTCAATATAGACTAACAAGTAATTAAACTATTGAAAAGTAGAATGGTAGTTTTGGTAGTTACTTGAGAAAAGCAAATTTGAATAAATCAGTCATTTTGTAAATAAATCTAATACGGTATTTCGAGTTACATCTTGGATATGAAACACTCCCTATCCCTCATCTACTAAATAAAAAAGCTGACTTTTGTAGGTCAGCTTTTTTATTTAGTCTCAATATTTACTGTAATTCGCCGTATTTTTCCGGGAATGGCGGCAACGGAAGCGAATCCGGTACTCCCATTAACGGAAAATCTTTTCTTAATGGATGCAATGGTTCTCCGGTTTCAGGATCATTAAAATCTTCAGGCATATAAAAACGCCTCAAACCCGGATGTCCCTCAAATTTTATCCCATACATATCGAATGTTTCTCTTTCGTACCAATTGGCACTTTCCCAAACGTCAGTAAGAGTGTGTACCACAGGATCCTTTTCCTGAAGTACTACTTTCAGCCTCAATCTTTCAGCATGCTTAATTGAATAGAGAATATACACAACATTAAACCTATCCTTTTTCTCATACCAGTCTATCCCTGTTACGTCTAAAAGCTGTTCAAATGAAGTCAGCGGATTGTCGCGCAGCTCTTTTGCTACTTCTACTAACTTTTCTTTTGGTAAAATTAGTGTTAGCTGGTCTCTATGTTCGTAAGTTTCAAGTTCAGGACATACGGACTTCGCAACTTCAATCATTGTCTCTCTTTCGATAGCCATTTGAAATCCCTGTTGGTAATAAAATAATACATGAGCTTGCTGAACTGACAGCAATATAAAAAAAAAATTTATTCTAAAAAGAAGTTTTGCTATGTTTGGTAATTATTATTTGTTCAATTATCCAAGTCGCATGATGATAAAAGTACAAAAAGCCATTTTATTGTTGATTTTACTTACTATCTCTTCTTATTTTTCGTACTCAAAAGACGAAAAAGCCAAGGTTTCATTATCTACGCCACACAATACCGTAAAAACTCATTTGATTTTTTTGCAGGAAAACAACTGGTTCCCCGATTTAGCTGCAAAATCTCTCTACGGACTTAATCCTAAAAAAGAAGATTCTCAGCAGCTGGCAATTAAGCTCAAAGAAATAATGGATGCAAGACAGCTTTATGTTATAATGAACAATGTCCCTGATGATGCTAACTATAAGGATTCCATTTCCGGACAATCAAAATATATTCTTTTCAAAAGTGTACCCAATATTTATGTTGAGAAAATTTCAGGTAAGTGGTTTTACTCTAAAGAAACTGTTGCTTCTATCGAAGATTTATATGCAGAGACATTCCCATTTGCTACTCCGGATATGATAGAAAACTTACCCCCATTTTTCAGAGAAAAATTATTCAATATAGAAGTTTGGCAAATTATTGGAATTGCTCTGTTTTTCATTGTATCTGTCGTCATATTCAAGCTCTTGACTTGGATTTTCGGATTTTTACTTGCAAAAATCTTTGCAAAATTTGCCAAAGAAGAATTATTCTCGCGTTATATCAATCCGGTGGCTGAACCTATAAGCCTTGTAGCTATCATAATATTTTGGATAGTTTTTCTTCCTATGCTAATGCTTCCGATAAAAGTCGGCTACTATATCTCGATGTTCTTCAATGCTTCATATCCGCTGATCATTACTGTTATAGCATTCAGACTCTCTGACCTTGTGGCAGATATTTTTGAGCGCTTTGCAAGTAAAACAGCTACCACAGTAGATGACAACATGGTACCTTTGGTAAGAAAGACATTGAAAATAATTGTTGGAGTGCTTGGTATTATCTATTTCTTTGAGAACATAGGTATATCCATAACTCCTTTGCTTGCTGGTGTTTCTATAGGTGGATTAGCTTTTGCTCTTGCGGCACAGGATACAGTTAAAAATTTGTTTGGTTCTTTGACTATCTTTACCGACCAACCGTTTGAGGTAGGCGATTGGATAGTATTTTCAGGAACTGAAGGGACTGTGGAGCAGGTTGGTATTCGCTCCACACGAGTGCGAACATTCTATAACTCTCTGATTTCCATCCCTAACGGCAAACTTGCTGACAGTTTGATCGATAACATGGGGAAACGTGAATTCAGACGATATAACACAAAACTTACAATCACCTATGATACTCCGCCGGAGCTAATTGATGTCTTTGTCGAAGGTTTGAAAACAATAGTCCTCAATCACCCAAAAACAAGAAAAGATTACTTTCAGATACATCTGAATGGCTTTGGGGCATCATCTTTGGAAATATTATTCTATATTTTCTTTGAGGTAGCAGATTGGACAGAAGAATTAGAAGCCAGACATCAAATTATTAGCGAAATATTGCGACTCGCAGCTGAACTAAATGTTAGATTTGCTTTCCCAACTGAGACTCATTTTATTGAAGAATTCCCAGGCAATGGAAGTCTTACGCCGAAATACAGCAATAATAAAAACGAGTTCGAAGCGAAGATGAGAAATTACTTCGACAGACGCAATCCTCAGAAGTAAAAAACTAAAAAAGATAGAAATTAAACACAAAACCCATTTTCACCTTCAAAAAAGAAGAAAATGGGTTTTGCTTGATTTCTCTTGGAGAATATATTTATGCCCAATGGCATAGATATAATTCTGCAGGATCTTCCATTAGGCCATGAGCAGGCAGGATTCTAATTGTATAGCCCTGCATACCGGTTTCACTGCAAACATAGGCACCTTCGTAGAGGTGATAATTATTTTCAGAACGAACCAAACTTAAATGAGAAACTTTGGTCTCTACCAAATCCCCATGATGATTGACTCCACCATGATAAATCTGCACAACCACATCTTTTGGCTCTAAATTACCTAAGGAAACAGTTGCTGTTACTCCGATTTCTTTCCCCACATTCGCCTGCATAGTTTGATCTTTCATTGCAGTATCTATTACTTCCACATCTTTCCAAGAAGCCCGCACCTTTTCTTTCCATACTTTTAACTGTTTAGCATTTACAGCATCATTTTCGGTCAGCTGCTGGTAGCGGTCTAAAGCAGGAATATAAAAATGAGTAGCATAGTCTTTTACCATTCTGTGAGTAGAAAATCTACCGGCTATAGTTTTGATAGCATTTTTCATTAGTTCAGCCCATTTATCGGGTACTCTGCTGAGACTTCTGTCATAAAACAGAGGTTTTATTGTATTTTCGAGAAGATTATAAATAATATCAGATTCTATCAGAGCAGTTTCTTCGTTATTTTCTCTTTCTTCTCTGTCGCCAATAGCAAATCCGTTTTTGCTGTTATATGCCTCGTCCCACCAGCCATCAAGAATAGATAGATTGAGAGTACCATTGAGTGCAGCTTTCATTCCGCTGGTACCGCTTGCTTCCATCGGCCTGATAGGATTATTAAGCCAAACATCTGCACCTTTGACCAAAAGACGGGCAATTACCATATCATAATCTTCTAAAAAGACAACGTGTTTTTCTAATTTATAGTCACGAATTTTCTGAATTATAGATTGGATTACCTCTTTTCCGGCAGTATCATGAGGGTGAGCTTTACCAGCCAAGATAATCTGCACAGGTCTTTCAGGATCTTTCAAAATTGCCGAAAGACGCTTCATATCACGGAATAGAAGTGCTGCTCTTTTGTATGTAGCAAATCTTCTCGCAAAGCCAATTGTCAGAGCATCAGGATTTAAAAATTCGTTGATTTTATTTATCTGATTAGGCAACAAAAATGCTCTTTGTTTTGTTTTGAGATACTCTCTTGTAAACAATACCAATCTGACGCGTCTTCTTTGTTTTTCTCGCCAGATTTCTTCTCCGGGAATATTATCAACCTGATCCCAAATTGCCTGATTGTCCGTATCAGAGCGCCAGCTGAAAGGTAAATATCTATCATACAACTCTTCAAATTCACGCGCTATCCATGTTAAAGTATGGATACCGTTTGTGATACCTCGAATAGGTACTTCATCTACCGGGAAGCATTTCCATATTTTGTGCCACATTTCTCTGGAAACTCTACCGTGTAACTCACTAACACCATTGTGATATGAGGTCATTTTTAGCCCAAGAACAGTCATAGAGAAACTTTCGTTAGGATTATATCCCTGCATTTGCCCAAGACCTATAAACTCCTCCCACGTAAGTCCTATGGTTTCTGCATAATGCTTTAGGTAATTGCCCATTCTGTCAAGATGGAATGCTTCATTACCTGCAGGAACAGGTGTGTGAGTAGTAAATACAGAACTGCCTTTTGTTATTTGCTTAGCAGTTTGGAAATCGACATTATATTTCTTCATAAACATATATGTACGTTCGAGTAAAGCAAATGCGGCATGACCTTCGTTTATATGAATTACATCCGGATTGATACCTATAGCAGCAAGAGCCCTCATACCACCAACACCAAGAAGTATTTCCTGCTGTATCCTTGTGTCTCTGGTGCCGCCATAAAGCTGGTTTGTAATTTCGCGATACTCTTCGATACCATTCAATTCAATATTAGTATCTAACATAAACAGTGTAACATTACCTGCGTCTAAGCACCATATTTGAGCAAATGCTTTGCCATAAGGCATATTAACATCAATAATGATTGGTTCGCCATTGTCATGCTTCATCAGTACAAGAGGCAAAGAGTAAAAATCATTGTAATTATACAATTCATTTTGCCATCCATTTTGAGTAAGATGTTGGCGAAAATATCCCTGCTGATAGAGCAGCCCAACACCCACAAGCGGCAAACCAAGATCTGAGGCAGATTTTAAGTGGTCACCTGCAAGTACGCCAAGACCACCTGAATAGTTAGGAAAACTCTCATTGATTCCATATTCAGGACTAAAATACGCAATCTTGCCTTTCCTGTAGTTTTCGTTTTTGTGGAACCATTTTTTACCGGAGATATAATTTTGAAACTCAACGTAAACGCTATCAAGGAATCTTACAAAATCGTCCTGTTCTGAAAGAGTTTTCAATTTTTCCTGCGATAAGCGATTGATAAGCATGACAGGGTTATGATGAACATCTTTCCATATTTGTCTATCCATTCTTTGGAATAGCTCTCTTGCATCAGAATTCCAACACCACCAATAATTATAAGCTAACTCTCGCAGCTTAGATATTTTCTCTGGCAGTTTGGCAGTAACGACAAAACTATGTACGGGTTTCATCAATTTTCTCCGGAATTTATTTGAACATTTTTAGTATCTTTACTTAAAAAACTCATTAGGAAAAGCAATGGTAACTAAGGTCTATAACTCCAAAACAAACAAAAATGAAGCCATATCGCAAGCAATTTTGGCTCTAAAAAGCAATGAAGCTATAGTCTTCCCCACCGAAACCGTCTATGGCATCGGAGCATGTATTTTTGACGTGGCAGCTGTAGAAAAAGTGTTTCAGATTAAAAACCGACCATTGGATAAGCCAATGGCAGCTCATGTTTCGTCATTGGAACAGGTCAAACTGTTATCGGATAATATTCCTGATTTATTTTACCTCCTTGCAGAAAGTTTTTTACCCGGTCCATTGTCTTTAATAATTCCGAAAAATGAAAATATTTCCGATGTGGTTACTGCCGGATTTAAGACAATCGGCATCAGATTCCCATCTAACGAAGTTTGCAGAGAAATAATTGATTTGTATGGTGCACCGCTTGCAGCCACCTCTGCAAATATTTCAGGAGGAAGCTCTCCGCAGACGGCGATTGATGCTTTATCGGATTTGGACGGATTAGTCTCATGTGTCATAGATGACGGTGAAACGACATACCGCAAAGATTCCACTGTTTTGGATATTTCCGGTTCGAGTCCAAGATTATTAAGAGAAGGCGTAATCTCCAAAATTGAACTTGAAGATTTTTTAGGGTGTAATATTTAGGTACAAGTTGCTTAAGTGTATTATATATTTAAGTAGGATTTTTCGATTTTTTATCATATTTTAAATGACTTTTGATAATATTATGACTCCCCGGGAATGAAAGAAGTAGAAATTACAGTTTTAAACAGAGCCGGTTTGCACACTCGACCGGCAGCGACTTTAGTTAAACTTTCTGCTAAATTCAAATGTGATTTGCAACTTATCAGAGACGGTTTTCCTATCAATGCAAAAAGTATCATCGGAGTAATGACTTTGGCTGCTGAGCAGGGGTGCAAGCTAATGCTGAGAGCTGACGGCAGCGACGAAGAAGACGCAGTTGCGGAAATATCAAAATTATTTGAGAGTGGATTTGGTGAAATTTAAGTAGGTAAGCAAAGTGGTTGAAGATTTTAACCTAAAAGTTCCATCTGTTCAGCGTTATTCTATTAAAACTTCTGAACAGAAAATTTATAAAGGTATCCCCTCCTCATCGGGCATAATGATAGGAAGGGCTGTGGTTATTCAACCTGAAAGTATTATTATACCCGAACACACTTTGCAGGCAGAACAGATTGACGACGAAATTAAACGCTTTAACTCGGCTCTAGATGCTTATAAAAATGACTTGAACAGAGTAATTGCAAATGTAAAAAATGATGAAGCTAATCTTTCTGCGATAATCGAATCTAATGTACTGATGCTGGAAGATCCTTCTCTGACAATGCCTATAGAAAACAATATCAAGTCAGGATATACAGCTGAAAGTTCCATTGTTTCTGCTATTGATAAGCTAAAATCATTCTTCAAAACCACTAAAGATGCAATTCTGCAGGAAAGAATCTTTGAATTGGATAATATTAAAAAAGGGCTTCTTGCTACCCTCCGCAACCAATGTTTTTATTATGCAGTTGCCAAAGACGCAATAGTCATTGCTAAATCACTTACCCCCACTGACGTAATCAATTTTAGAGATGCCGGGGTAAAGGCATTTGTTACAGAAATCGGCGGCATTGCCTCTCACTCATCTATTCTGGCTCGAAGTTTTGAACTGCCTGAAGTAATCGGTGTTCTTAACTCGACTGACAATATTAAAGACGGAGACTATGTGATAGTAGATGGCTATACCGGTCAGGTTATAGTCAACCCAACATCAAGAATACTTGAATCATTCCAACGAAAAAAATCTGCAGAAGAGGAACATAAAAGAGAACTCGGCGAAATCATAAACTTAAATACTGAGACTTTAGACGGTAAAAGATGCCATCTGTATGCTAATGTAGATTTGCCGGAAGAAGCTCGTGCTGCTTTCCTATGGGGAGCCGAAGGTATAGGACTTTTCCGCTCAGAGTCATTGATAGTAAGTCTTGGATATTTCCCAAGTGAGCGAGAACAGTTTGATTTCTACAAACAACTTTCGGACACTGCATACCCCAAAGAATTGACAATCAGAGCTTTCGACGTCGGATCTGACAAATGGGCTGAAGGTTTACCAACCAGAGAAGACAACCCTGCATTAGGTTTTAGGGGGATAAGATTTTTACTCACAAGAAAAGATCTTTTCAAGATTCAAATACGAGCTATCCTCAGAGCTTCCATAAACAAAAATATACGTTTTATGTTGCCGATGATTTCTTCGGTACAGGAATTGCAGACAGCACACAGCATCATAGCTGATGTAAAAAATGAACTTGACTTAGCTGATATTGCATACGATACCCAAATGCCAATAGGCATAATGATAGAAACTCCTGCGGCTGTCCTTCTTGCTGAAGATTTGGCAAAGTATGCTGACTTTTTCAGCATTGGTACTAATGATTTAACTCAATATACTGTCGCTGCTGATAGAACAAATGACCTTGTTTCCAATGTTTTTGATACTTTCAATCCGGCAGTTATCAGACTCATCAAAATGGCTATAGACGCAGCTAAAGCAAATAATATACCTATCGGAATTTGTGGTGAATTTGCAGGACACGCTGCCTCCACAGCAATACTTATTGGTTTAGGTATAGATGAACTTTCGGTAGCCCCTCCTATTTTACTTGAAACTAAAAACAGAATTCGAAGTTTAAATTATGCTGAAGCAAACGAAATAGCAAATCAGACACTTGCTTGCTCCACCAGCTCTGAAATTAGTAATATTTTGGACAAAATAATCACAGAATAACATTTTTACTTTCAACCTTCGACTGCACAAAAACCAAAAAAAAGCTGCCCGAAAAAATCCGAGCAGCCTATAAAAACTTAATATCATAAAGTAATGAGCTTATTCAGTTACTTTGGGATATTCATAAGATTCTTTAGATTCATCCCAAACAGTAAGTTTACCTGCAACCATTTTGTCGTAAATCATTGCATTTGCACCATAAAGAAGTGATTTTGCATTATAACCTAATACCTGAAGGTATGCTGCTATATAAGCACTTGTTTGGCCAGTGTAGCAATAAACAACAACTTCTTTATCTGTAGGTAATGTTTTCAAATCGTTGGAGAACATCAAGCTTTCGCCCGGTGTATATTGAATAGCACCTGCAACGTGTCCCGGATCAGTATAATGTGCCAATGACCAATAATTTACGATATAGTATTTTGACAAATCAAGGTATAGATTAGCATTCGTAATTTTGGCAACATCGAAGCCTGCAGCTAAAGCAGCTTCTACTCTTGCTCTAAGAATTTCAGGACCGGTTTTTTTGCCTGTATTCAAAGTAGGAAGTTTGCCTGCAGCAGCTTTTGGAGTTTCTGTGCTTGTGAAATCTTCGGCTCTTGAGTTTCCGATGTTTTTGTTCCAAACGTTAACTGCATTTTCTTTATTCCAAGAAGACATACCCCATTTCAAAGAAGAAACTTTTGTGTGTCCCATCATTCTCAATAAGGATGCACCATAAGCAGCAGTTTGACCTGAGTAACATACAATTACGATATCAGTATATTGTGATTCGTCTAAGCCTTCAACATGTGTAAGAAGATTTGCCAACGTTACATTATGTGCACCTTCAATGTGACCGCTTTTGAAGTCAGCTTCATTTCTGATGTCAATTAAATATTGTTTGCCGGGATTTGTTGACATATCTGTATAAAGAGCTGAAGCACCTTTTACTACCGGGAACTTCAAATTGAGAGTTTCGAGATACTCTGCCAATACCTGTGACTCATTGATAGTAACAGGATTAGTAGGTGTATCTTCGTCATCATCACTACAAGCTGTGAATGACAAACCTAATGCTAATAACATTAGCATAAATAGGTAATTAGAACGTTTTAGCATTTCTTTAAACATAGGACCTCCTAAAAGAAAATATATAAAAATATTTGAAAATTACTATTTAACACCCCACGAAGCAGGCAATTTATCATCAACGGCAACGTGTTCGGTTGATTTCAATTCCCAATCTTCTTTCAAATCAGATTTGAACAAATACAAATCTTTGTTTCTGAGGCTGTCGCCTTCTTTTATAATATGGCACGCATCATAACATGGTTTACCATCAGCAGGTGAACACTGTGCTGTTACTGTTCTGATATTATGAGGCGATGTATAATTATAAATTGGGAAAGCATCAAAATTAGCAAGTTTAGATTCACCATATTCTTTCCAGCTGTCAGGAGCCATAAGACTTCTTCTTACTAGAACCATTTTGCCCGGTCTGACATCTTGAATCGGATTGACACCTATTTTGTAGTCAAGATATGAAGGAACTCTTGCACCTTCACCATGAATGTGGCAGCTTCCGCAATTGTTATATGGTTGCGAGTGGCAAACATAACAATTCAAATCATTGATATGCATCGAATGGTATTTATTTGCCTTTTCGAGACTACCATGGCAATCTGTACACTGAGGCAAATTAGGATCGTTGTAACGGGTTTCATATTTGTTGCCGTCGCCGTGCATTTCTTGAGTGCCATGACATGCAAGACAATCAAATTTCATTTTTTCGAAGTGGATATCAACTTTTGTTCCCGGTGCCATTCCAAGATATGCGTGACCGCCTCGGCTTGAGTGACAAGCAACACAAGTATTAGTCATATCCGGTTTTCTGACGAAATTGTGTCCGTCTATCAAACCGCCACCACCGGCAGGTGGTCTATTTATGTGACATTCGCCGCAGGTACCGTGGCATCTGGCACAGTTGAAATCATAACCGTGTTTCAGGTCATCAGGAAGCTGGTCAAACTCATGAGAGCCTGCAAGCCCGTATCTTGTTGTTACTTTTCTTTTTTGTCCCCACCCATTAACATGGATGCTGGTTAGAGCATTGTGCGATTTTGTAGGGTGGCACTCAGCACACTTATCCATAGCAACGTGTGAAGGAGCGCTAATAAAGTCACCAGAGTGAGCTTTAACCTTGTCATTTGTGCCTTCAACACCATTATGGCAATAAGTACAACCAAGTTTGTAGTGCTTAGATTGTTTGAATTTTTGATAACCCGAACCTCCAAGATAAACTCTGTCATAAGGTTCGATATGAACAACATCGCCGCTACAACCTCCTGCAACCTCTCCGGTATCAGGTGAATACACTGCTTTTAGCAATTCATAGTCTGCGTGGCAGCTTTCGCAGGTGCTGAGCACTTCAGTTTTGTCGATTGGTGTAGTATCTTCGTCATCGCTACAAGCTGAAATGACAGAAAGAGATACACTAATCAGTAATAAGAATAATAGCCTTTTTTTCATGGCGTACTCCAATATATATTACCCATGTGAATTATTTCGGGTTATGACAATCTGAGCAATATTGATTCAAAATATCTTTATCCAAACCGCCAGGGTGAATAAATGTGTTTGCATTTAAACTATCCGCCAAAGGTTTTCCGGCAACAAGTTTGGTAGTAATAGTATGGCATAAATTGCAATCATTGCTCAAAACCTCTCCTGCTTTATTCACGTGATTACCGTCATGGCATCTGAAACACCCTTTGCTGTATAGGTGCGATTCGTGATTAGCATAAACTTTCCAATTTGCATTCATCTCAGGGAAATAGTTTTTGAGGTAAATTGCATTCAATTCAATTATAGCCAGATTTAATTCATCTCGCATATCTATAGGAACGTTTGGATAATTCTCTTTATAATATTTAGTCAAAGCATTTTTGATTTCCTCAATCGAATTTTCTCTTGATTTCAAAGATTCTAATACTCTAACGCCAATTTTTTTGATATTCGGCAATTTTGAATTTATTTTGTCATAAGCCATATAGGCATTTATTGTCTGATATGGGTCGTTATAAACATGCGACGGCCTATTGTGGCAGTCTATACAGTCAAATTTCTTAAATTGAGCAGTTGGTGATATTTGCTTGCCTGTCAATCTATAGACTGTTTCTTTTCCGTCAGTTTTTGATATAGCTTTTACTAAAGGAATCGCATCATCCGGGTTATCTGGTTCGATATAAAGAATATCTTTGCTTATTCCCATGTGATAGTGAATGCCGGAACTGATACCGATTTCTCTGTTACCACCACCTACTTTCATAGTTAGTGTGATACTATAGTGAGTATTTTCTTCGTCAGAGAGGAAATAATCACGCTTGAAAGATTTTTGTTCGTAATATTTTTCTTCCCAGTGGCATTTTTTACATGCTTCGGGAGACGGTCTCAAATATGTTGTAGGAGCTCCTAATGGCTTTTCATAACTGTCAGTAATGGTCATATATACCTGTGGCAAGCCGCTAAGTCTGTTTTGATCCCAAAACGAACTTTTTTCAGTGAAGTGGCAATCCACACATGCAATCTTAGAGTGCGGAGAAGATGCGTAAGTAACACTCACGGGTTCCATAACTTCGTGGCAGGCTTCCATACAAAAGCTGTTAGATTCTGTATATTCGTAGGCTTTCCTGCTACCGTAAATAGTAGTAATAACAATAGTAAATGACACAACAGAAATGAGAAAGAAAAATAGCTGATGTTTTGCTCTGTTAAAGTCTAACAGAGGCAATCTGCGTTCTATATTTTTTTGTTTGTTTCTGTTTTCGTTTAGCCAACCAATCAGGATTACTATCAATCCCAAGAATAGAACCGAAGGAATGATAATGTAAGTAATCAGCCTTGTATAAGGATTGTTTGTCCCTACTAAAAACTCAAAAATTAAGAGTAGAACTATAAACACTAAGCTGAGCATAGTAATAAATGCACCGGATAGGGAGATTGGATTAGTAAGTAAGCTTGGTAATTTATCTTCATGTTCTTCTTCGTGATGATCTTCGTGTACTACGTGATAACCTGTAAACATAGCTATAAAGTGTTCGGAAGGAGTATTACCTGTCGTTGCAAGATAGATATGAACAAACATAAATATCGTTAGGAAAAATCCCATTACAGTGTGTAGCATTGCCATAGGCCATACACCACCCATTCCGAATATCTCATCAGGAGCCAGCTCCGGAAACATTAGAAACCAACCGGAAGCAATAATTACAGGAAATCCTATAAATACTATAAAGAAATAAGCCATCTGCTGCATAGGATTAAACTTTTCTTTTTCACTAGCATGATAAGGATGCGGTTCGCCGAGGAAAATACCAAAAGTGTAAAACCTTGCCTGCTTTATAGAGCGAGTAATAAAATTTCTCAAAGATGGCAAATAGTGCTTTATATTGCCGGAACTTATGTTTAAGATAAAATAAAAAAGATATAGAAAAGATAAGGCTATACCAGAAGTATTGTGAGCAATCATAGCCACTTCGAAAGAAAAAAGAAAATCTCCGCTGCCGGCATAGTGCAAACTCATACCTGAAACGATAAGCACTACAAAGATTAGTGCGTTTAGCCAATGCCAAAGTCTGAGCCAAATCGGATATAAATATAACTTTTTCATCTTATTTTCTTCCTGAACGTTTGAAATACCATCTTAAAAAGCTGTGAAGAACCAAAAATACAGCAGTAATGCTTAGAAGCATAATAAAGCCGGTATCTAAGATTGCATTCCTTGTGGTCCCTACAACATAAGCGTCGCTTAAAATTGTACCGTTTATAAAACCAAATTTTTCTCTTGATTTTTCTTTTTCGTGTTTATATAGCTTTGTCATCAATATTGAATTTTTTGAGTGACACTCTTCGCACTTTTGTACAGTTTTTTCAGGGGGTAAAATGTCGTGAGACATGTGCGGTTGCGAAAAAGATGAGTGACAGTCTGTGCATCTGACAGTCTCCCAGTGTATGGACATTTTAGGGAGCCATTCGTGAGCTTCCTGCACTGTACTTACATCATATTTATCCATCATTGCTTTGTCAACGTGGCAGACCACACAATACACCATCTGATTTTCGATAAATGTTGTTTTATTTATATGATTAGCAGTGAAAACAGATGCCTTGATGTCCGGAATTTTTGCTATATCATGTTCACCATGGCAAAATGTACAAGCCGGCGAATCCGGATTGCCTTTAGCGAGTGCTTTGCCGTGTATGCTCATTTCATATTCGTGAGCAACTGAGATATGGCATTTACCACATACTTTAGATATTTTTGACTTATGAACTGTCGAATTTGGAGAAGAAGATTTTTGCAAATCATGAGTACCGTGGCAATCAATACATGTAGCTGCATTTTGATTGCCTGACATCAACTGGCTACCATGCACACTTTTTTCGTAATTCACTAAGGATTTTGAGTGTGATGTCTGATTTTCTGACTTGATATGGCAGCTGATGCAAAGCTTTTCCTGATTGATTTTCAGCTGCAAAGCATTTTTTTCACTTGCAGGCGTAATAGCACTTCTGTGGCACGAAATACATGTCGGAGACCTATGACTGTTTTCAACAAATTTGTGCTCACTGGTATTATGCAATTTTACCACATCTTCATGGCAAGCACCACAGTAAGCTACAGATTTGGAAGCATGCATTGGTGATTCTTCAGATTTTGGACTAACAACCTGATGAGTCCCGTGACAAGCCTTGCAATCATTTAGCTTAGCATAATCTTTGTGATTTTTATTTTGCATAGCCGCATGAAAAAGATGTTTTTTAGCAGCATCTGTATGGCATGATGCACAATCGATTGGCTTTATATTTTCAGCATGCGGGACATCCTCTGCATTGAAGCCTTTGTGGCAATCAACACATTTTAACTTACTATGCGGAGAATTAGCCAAATCAGCAGCTTTCACATAAAGCGAAATCTCTTTGCCATTTTTCTCCATAGAAATGTCTTTATCCGAGTGACATTCCATACATAGTTCTTCAGCAGAAGCAGATAGTCCCAAGCCGACAACTAAAATCAGGGCTGTAAACATCAGGAGAAAATAATTTTTCATGACATCATCCATCGGATATAATTAAATATGAAGATAAGATATACAACTTGTAAAAATCCTACAATTATATCTTTGTAATTTTGATAAAATAAGCCCCCTTAAATATATTTTTAGTTTTACCTAATAGAAATAAATTGCTACATATCAATATATTGAAATATAAGACTCTTTAAGTCCGATATAAAGGGCTTTAAAGAATTATTTTATTGGTATATAGTTGCCTCATACACTTTTAGTCTTGCCTAATAATTATCCGAAATATAACATGAGAAATTTTCAATTGCAGATAAAATTTTCTCAAAATTTCTTATTTATATTTCGTATATTAAAATAGGATAGATTATATTGTGTTATGCTCTTACTGCTAATAGGCCATCAACGTCCTTATTATTTATAGAGCTTAATAGAGGAATCTTTCCAAGATACAAATTGGTAATACAATTTTTATAATAACACAGGAGGTATTTATGAAATTGAAAAAAGTGATTTTCGGATTTATCGCTGTTGCCACCATGGCAGGTGTTGTTTCTACAATATCGCTAACTTCGGTAACAAGCAAAGAAAGCCCTAAGTACATCGGTGCAGACAAATGTAAAATGTGCCACAAAGGCGAAAAAAAAGGTGACCAGTTTAAAATATGGTCAGAAGGTGCACACGCAAAAGCTTATGCTACTTTGGCAAGTGCAGAATCTAAAGCTATCGCTGCAAAAATGGGAATAGCTGACCCTCAAAAAGCTCCTGAGTGTTTGAAATGCCACGTAACAGCCTACAATGTAGATGCTTCTCTCAAAGAAAAAACATTGAAATTAGAAGAAGGTGTTTCGTGCGAATCTTGCCACGGTCCCGGTTCTGAGTATAAAAATATGACTGTGATGAAAGACATTAGTTTAGGTAAAATCGATGGTGCTGACTTAGGCTTCAAACAGCAAACTGCAGAACTTTGCAAGCAGTGCCACAACGAAGAATCACCTACATACAAAGAATTCAAATTTGAAGAAAGAGTTAAAGAAATTGCACATCCGATGCCGGATGCTTATAAAAAGGAAAAAGGATATAAATAAGATATTGATTGTATGAAGCAATCATACTTTTTTTCCATAACTATTTTTGGAGGTCATAGTGAAAAAAACTATCCAAATGCTTTCGATGCTACTTGTGCTGGTAGTATTGGGAGGAATGTTCTCAGCTTGCGAAGGTCCGGAAGGTCCGGAAGGTCCGGCTGGGAAAACAGGACAAAATGCTCTTGCAACATGTGACAATTGTCACGACGTTAGTACTGATTTGAAAGCAAGAATGCTTCAGTACGCAAAATCTACTCACGCGTTAGGTGGTAACTTCGAAAGAAGTACTGCTGATTGTGCTCCATGTCACACTCACGAAGGTTTCGTAAATGTATTAGCAACCGGCGAAACTGGTGATATTAGTAATCCAACTCCTCCGGGTTGCCGTACTTGTCATAATATTCATACTACTTATACAGTAGATGATTATGCATTGACTGCTACAGCTCCTGTAGAATTAGCGGTGGGTAGCAAAACATTCGACAAAGGTAAAAGTAATTTGTGTGCAAATTGCCACCAATCACGTCCTTTCACTTTGCCTGAATTCAATGATTCAGAATTTTCTATCACAAGTTCTAGATTTGGTCCTCACCATGGTCCTCAATCTAATTTAATTATGGCTGCCGGTTTAGTTGAAATCCCTGGCAACGCATCATATCCATCTACAAACCCACATGCGGGTACTGGTGATGGTTGCGTTGATTGCCACATGGCAAATGCTTACGGCACTCAGGCAGGTGGACATACAATGTCTGTTGCTTATGATTACCATGGAACAATTGAACCAAATACTGCTGGCTGTATTTCTTGTCACACTGACGAAACAGAACTTATTACTAAACTTGAAGACTACAAAACAGAAATGGATGGTTTAATGACTCAAATTTCTGAAATATTAGTAGAAAAAGGTCTTTTGACTGCTACAGGAAGTGCAGTAGCAGGCAAAACAACAGGTAAATTAGCTTCTGCTCTTCTTAACTATAGAACTATAGCAATAGAAGATAGATCTTATGGTGTTCACAATCCGAAATATGTAAGAGCTCTACTCAAAAACACATTAGAGTCTCTACAGTAACATAAATGGTCTGCCCTCCGCTGCTAAGCCTAAAGGAGCACTTAGGCTTAGCACCCGGGGCAGTACCATATTTTTTTTTATTCAGGAGCAAGCTATTATGAGGAAATACTTATTACTCTTATGTTTTTTTACGGTAGCATATTTTGCTCAGGCAGATTTAACTTACAAAGCAAAAGTTACTTCCGGGCTTTTCTCAGGAGCTCAATTTTACAATAGAGAAAACCTCGAAGACAGATTGCTTAATCCTAACGAAGATGCTTACAGATGGTACAACCGTATAGCACTACAAAGCACTTATGACAGATTTTCTGTTAACTTTAATGCTATTCGTAGTGATTATCTTGACTTTGACGGAGTCAAACCTTACTTCCCTCGAAATGAAATTAACGAAACTAAAATGTATCAGGCTTATGCTCAGTATAAGTTCGATGACGGTAATATCAAATTAGGTAGAGTAATGCCGTTTTCAAGATGGTATTTTAGCTCTGTCGATGGCGGTTCTTTTGATTATCAGGTCAATTCCAATTTTTCTGTAAGTGCTTTTGCAGGTAGTGATGTAGATTACGGTCTTTTTGTTGATGATGACAACAGAAAAGCCGTTGGCTACACAGAAATTGCCTATCGCGAGCAAAATTATGGCGGTAAAGTAAAATACTTGTACGCTAACGAAGAATCTAAACTTGGAACTGATTTGTTTTTTAGAACAGATAAGCATCGTGTAGCTGCAAACATTGGTTATGATGCGACTAACTCTCGCCTATTTGATGCAGGTTTAGGATATTTTGCTTACTTAACACCTGAGCTTAATGTTTCTGCTAATTACTTACGTACAATTCCTATCAGCTGGAGCTATAAATTCTATTCCGAATATATAGACAGAGTTCAGATTGGAATCAGCTATGATTTAGGTAAAAACTATACAGTATCTTTAAAACAGATGCTTGGTCTTGCTGATGGTAATTCAAACTATTTGACTTATCTCTATCTCACTCATAAATACTTTTATGTAGGTTTAAATTATTTATCAGGCGATATGGAAGCAGAACGCTTAGCTATCACTTGTGGCGGACAGTATTCCCCTATGGATAACTTAATGCTTCAAGCCGGTATAGCTTCTGTAGATCATATGTTTGATAATTTTTACTATAAAGACGAACAAACATATTCTTCGTACTTCAAAGTAAGATACAAAGCACTGGACTATTTAAACCTTGCTGCCTACGCAAACTACTACCACCAAAATTCTATGTTTGATAACAAATGGCGTGGCGGTCTGACTGCCCAACTTATACTCGCAGGAGGTGGGAAATGAAAATTTTTCAGATAATCATTAGCTCAGTCGCTCTGCTATCTGTGGTACTTATGGGCATATATAGCTCAAACATGACTGCTGACGATACAGTAAAAAGCTGGGAGTCGGATTTGATTTTTTCTCATGCAAAACATGTGATTGAAAACGAACTCGCCTGCGAAACTTGCCATGCTGATGCTGCAAATTCGGAAACAGGTAATGACGATTTGCTTCCTAAGGAAGAAACTTGTATCACTTGCCATGAGAAAACTGAAGAATCTTGTGTGATGTGTCATACTAATCCGAAAAATCCAAAAATCATGCCTCGGATTACTGACTATTCTCAAAAGTTTAGCCATAAACAACACATAGACAAAGGTGCTGACTGTAACTCATGCCATACTGATATTGCTAAAAAAGACAAGGTTGCTAAACCTAACTTACCTGATATGCACAAATGTATGACTTGCCACGAAACTCCGGAAGAAACTAAAGAATGTTATATCTGTCATGATCAGGATTATAATCTAATTCCAAAAGATCATACTGAAATGTGGCTCGATAATCACTCTAATTTTGTGGAAGCGGAAGGCAACAAATGCCAAACTTGCCATCAGGAACAGTATTGTATGGATTGCCATAGAGGCGAAAACCTCTTTAACAATTCTCACCCTCCTCATTTTATGGCTACTCACTCTATGAGCTATCTAATGAGAGAGTCTAACTGCCAATCATGCCACGAAGGTCTGGAATCTTGTAGAGAATGCCACATGGAAATAAACTATGTCATTCCTCCTGATCATATGCCATCTACCTGGATCGGCGAACATATGTTCTCCGGAAAAATCAATGCTGATAAGTGCGTTGTTTGTCACAGGAAAGATGAGCCTCGTTGTATGGATTGTCATACTAAATAATAAAAAAATAGGCAGCTTCGATTAGTTGCCTATTTTTTTTACTGAAAGAGTAAGAAAAAGTTTGCAGTCAAAAAAACTGCGTACCAAGTTGCTATTATAATAAGTATGTAAAAATTATCAGATACTCTATCCCTTGATATGAATTAGTGCTTTTCTTAGCGTATCAGGGAGATTTACTGCCCGCCGATCAGTATTACTTAAACAGATATGATTGGTACGTGCGATTACTGCAATAGAGTCTTTGCTGTAAACCTGATATTCAAGTTTATATTTGAAATCACTGATTTCAATGCAGAAAATGCGTATAATGATATCATCTCCTGCGTAAAGCGGGGCTTTGTAAGATGCTTCCGTATGCAAAATCGGTAAGATAACCCCTGAGCTATCCAAAATAGATGTAATAGGAAAATCAGCAGTTTCTAAAAAATACTCATAAGCCCTATGGATTATGTTAAAAATCTTTGCATAAAACATGACACCGGCGGCATCAGTATCTTCGAAGAAAATCTTAGTTCTGTGTTCAAACATTATATCACCTTTACTCCAATTAGTGTTATATCGTCAAATTGTTGTGTTCCAATTGCAAATTGCTGGACATCCTCGACAATAATTTTGAGCATTTCTTCAACAGGGAATTTCCGAATATCCCGAACCAATTCCTGAAGCCTTTCATCTCCATATTCAAGATTAGAAGTATTGAGTGCTTCGGTAATTCCGTCTGTAAACATGCAAATCACAGAATCTTGTTCTAATTTGACTACCGCCTGCTCATATTCGAAAGGGTCGTCCATAAAGCCCAAAATCAAACCACCTGCGGTTAGATGCTCTATATGCAAATCTGAATGTAGAATGAACGGCGGATTGTGTCCGGCGTTGATGTACTCAAAAGTTTTGTGCTCAGAATCTAATATACCCATGAAAAAGGTAACAAATTTATCTGAGGAAGTATTCAAATAAACGATTTTGTTGAGACGTTGTACTATTTCTCTAAGAGGAAGCCCCAAAGGAGCAATAACTCTAAGTGCAGCCTGAACATTAGCCATCAGCAATGCGGCAGGCATACCTTTTCCGGAAACGTCAGCAATGGCAACAATAGTTCGATTCTCATCCAGCTTAATAAAATCGTAATAGTCGCCACCTACATGTCTTGACGGCAAACTTATGCCATGTATTTCAAAATATTTTACATTTGGTACATTTTTAGGTAATAAATTTTTCTGAATATCGAGAGCCAGATTAAGTTCGTTCTCTAATTTTTTCTTTTCTATTTCCTCTTTAAATAACCTCTCAGACTCTAAAGTGGAAATTGCTGTATTGCCAAGGGCTTCTATAAATTGTAGGTTTTCGTCAGTGAACTCACTACCATTCATTTTTTTTCCAATAACAAGCAGTGCTTTGGGATTTCCCTGAATGAACATAGGAGCTATGACATTGATATTATATTTTTTGCAATATTCAGTGAAATTTTCTCCGAAATTGGAATTATTGCAGACAACCGGCTCCTTTATTCTTGTCATTCTATTCAAAAATGAAATATCTTCCAGCTCTTCAAATCTATTGATATAAGCATCTTCAATCTTATTGTTTTCGATTTGGAAAATGGCAAATCTATTTACCATTAGTTGTCCCATCAGATGAAAAGACAGCATTTTTATTATTTCTTTTTTCGACAAAAGGTTGCTAAAATCGCGGGACATTTCAAACAGCGTAGTCAAAAGCTGATTTCTTTGTTCGATTGTAATCTTCTCTTGAATAAGAGATTGCTGATGTTCCGCATTTTGAAGTGCATTGGCAGATATAGTGCAGACAAGTCTTGCATATTTTTCTTCTTCCCCGGATAGTTCGGTACCTAAAAGTCTATCGCCCAAGCATATAAAAGCAAAGATTTTTTCACGATATTCCACAGGAAAAACAAATCGGATATTATACTGCTCTAAAGTAGTACGAAGGGTGGAATAATCCCCCATACATTTTTCAATGTCAAACTCTAAGTAATCTGGAGTAAATTTCCCTTTGCTCAGGTATAATTTTAGTCCTTTGTTGTTTGGCACAAGCACCCCTGCCCTCAGCACTTTGAGTTTTCCCATAAGCGAGAGCAAAGTAGAATTTAAGATAAATTCTTTGCTGTGGGTTTCGTTGAGCCTGGCACTCAGTTCGAGTAAAGATTCAAGATTTATAATTACATTATGTTGCATATAGGTACGTACATCTAATCATTAAGTGGGTAAATATAGTCAATATTACGGTCAAATTCTAAAACAGTTGCTATCTTCTGTGTTTTTAAATCTAATAAATGGATGGTTCTGTTTTGCCCGTTTTCCAAAGGCAAAATCCCTTCGCCTTTATAGGTATCCCAAAGCATAGATTTATAATCCAATGCACTGATAATAGCAATGCTATTGGAAAACTTCAAATTGTAGCGAAAAATACCATCGTTAGTAGAAATGATAGCAAAAGACAAATCCGTAATCAATAAACCGTTCGGAATTTGCTTATCGGCAGTAAGTTGATTGCGTTCGATATTTATAGTTTCTACATTTGAGAACTTTTCTCTTTCGTAAATACTTAATTTCGCAGCACCGACAGATGCTTTATCAAATTTGCCGCTACCGGCACAAGCAACAATTAAGTAATCTTTATCATCGAAATATTCAATGCATACAGGTGCATTTTCTGTCTTTTTCTCGCCAATCTTAACATCTGTTCTTGTATCATAGATATCGATTCTGTTTGCTATAGTGTTGCAGACATACAAATTGGTACCGTAGTAGTTCATATCAAAAGCAGACTCGCTTTCTTCTATAGTTTTTACGAACTTATTATTTGCAATGTCAAATACAGCAATCTTGCCTGACAGACCTGAAGAAATATAAGCAGAACTTGCATTAGGGAAAACAATATCCGAATGTCTGTCAAACGTGCTTTCAAGATTAGCATCTGCAACTATTTGCTTAGTTTCGTTGTTTAAGACAAGTAATCTGCCTGATTGGGTCACAACATAAGACTTATCGAAAAAAGAGCGGACACAGACGACAGAATCTCCGGAAGTAAGCATTTCTGAGTCATTGTAGTCTATCGTGAGCCAATTTTTTTTATTTGCATCGTATATTGACAAATTGCTGCTACCAGCTTCATATACTAAATAATTCCTTTCGCGTTGTGGCGCCGGAATAACATTATCATCTACAGTGCAGGAGTATATCATAAAAGCCGAAATTACAAGCAAGATATATTTCATATCAAATCCAAATTTTGTGTGTCAAAAAAGTTTATACCTATATATAATAATAAAACAGGAAAAAGTTACACAATTATTTTCAAAAGATAAGAAAAAACGAAAAAAAGTTATTTGTTTGCTTTCTCGTCTTTAGTTTCAGGGCACTAAACGAACATTTTTGTGATTTGAGTGTATTGTCTTTTAGTTTAGGTGCTAATTCTGTAATTTTGTCAAATCGAAAAACACAGCGGTATTCAAATGAAAGAAAAAATAACTATACATCCTTACGAAGAGAAATACAGACAGGAATGGGAAGATTTTGTAGAGTCTTCGAATAATGGCACAATGTTCCATCTGCAACAGTTTTTAGATTACCACACTCCGGGTAGGTTCGAGTTTTTTAATCTTATGTTCCGCAAAGGCGACAAACTAATAGCAGTTCTCCCAGGAGGATTGAAACAAGATGGTACCGTTTACTGGTCACCCGTTGGAGCGAGCTATGGTTCGATAGTAACTCAGGACATTTCATTCGAATTGTCTTTGGAAATCGTAGATGCCTTTATGGATTATTGCCGCACCAACGGAATCAAAGAAGCATATTTGATACCGCCTCCGATAGTTTATACAAAAAACTACTCCCAGCATTTAGAATATGCAATGCTCTATCGCAAATTTGATTTCGAATTACACTATATTTCGCATGCAATAGATTTGAAACATGGCGATAATTTTTTGGAACACTTTGACAAAACTGCGAGAAAGACCTGCAGGAAAATATTACGAGAAGGCAAGATTAGAATCGAAGAAAGTGAAGATTATGAAACATTTAACGATATTTTGCTTTCAAACAAGGCAAGGCATGATGTGAAACCTACACATTCTCTTGAGGATATGCTTGTCATAAAAAATACTATGCCTGACAAAGTTCGCTTGAATATTGTTTATTATGAAGACAAGCCAATAGCAGGTTCATGGCTCTTCTTAGCAAACAGCAAAGTCGTGCTATGCTTCTATAATATGCTTTATTACGAATACGAACATCTTAAACCTGTTTATCTGATTATGTATGAAACTGTTCGTTGGGCTATAGAGAATGGGTATGAATGGGTTGATATCGGGGTTTCTCAAGATACAAAAGCATTAGATCCTATGACTCCTTCGATTAACCTGATAAACTTCAAAGAGAGATTCGACGCAAGGGGTATTCTAAGAAGCACTTACCACTATGATTTTACAAAAGAAAATAATCAGTAAAAAGCTGATATTTGCAATAATTGCAAAAAAGCCGGATAGATCTGAAACAATCTATCCGGCTTTGTTATTTTTACTCATATTTTACTATTCTCAAAGAAACTGTCTTGTCTGATGAGTATTTTTCACGATTAGCAGAGCGACACTCTTTTGGATTAGAGTTGAATGCTCCTCCTCTTATTACCCTGTCATTACCCGTTTCCGGACCAGAAGGGTTTACAAGGTCATTTTCGTCGTAAGGGGCATAGTAGTCCCAACATAATTCCCAAGCATTGCCAAGCATATCATAAATGCCGTAATTATTGGGCTTTTTCCTTGCAAATGGTTTTGTGTACTCCCATTTATCAAGATATAAAGAGTTGGAATTGCCACAGTACCAAGCCAAGTCGTTTAAAGTTGCATCCAATTCTTCGCAAGTTTCGTTTGTAATATTTCCTGCATAAGTATCCTGATTATAGCTTTCAGCTCTGCAAGCCATCTCCCATTCTGCTTCCGTTGGCAGCCTGTAACCTTTAGCCGATTTATTCCAAACAACCTGATCCCCGGTTATTTCATAAACAGGGGTCAAATTTTCTTTTTCTGACATTTTGTTGCAAAAGCGGCATGCCTCTACAAAAGAGATATTTTCTACAGGCAAACTGTCATGCTTGAAGTTAGAATTATTATATCTCATAAAGTATCTCCAAAGTGCCTGATTTACTTCGGTGACACTAACGGAAATAGCTTTCTGCATAGCTATTTTGCGAACAGGCTGTTCGTCGGCTTCAGCATACTTTGTAGTATCCCCCATATATAGAGTATCGAGGAAAATTGGTTTCATAGTAATAGATGTCGGCATTGATGTAAACATCTGACCATTGCTTGTGTATTCATATACTTTTACTTTAACCTCAGAAGAGACAACTCCTTCAGGCACAACGATTTTGATTATATTGTTTGACCATGACAGGTACTCTTTTACTATAATGTCTTTTATTCTAACAACATTAGTATCCTGATAATCACCAAATCTAATGCCTTCGATGGTCATAGTGTCGCCGGGCACACCAATATTGGGATATATAGAAGAAATAATCGGCAATTCGTCCTCTCTCAGAG
Organism: Kapaibacterium sp. (SeqCode); assembly: GCA_963664875.1. Classification (GTDB taxonomy): domain Bacteria; phylum Bacteroidota; class Ignavibacteria; order Kapaibacteriales; family UBA2268; genus JBFHIJ01. The sequence continues at coordinate 1,271,808 of OY761611.1, forward strand.
GATTTTCCGAATCAAAGCATGAACTTAGAGCAAAAACACAAAAAAGTGCTATACCGAGTAGTCTTATCATTTATCTTCCTTTAATCATTTCTCTAACTGACAAAGATATGCAATCCGATATAAACTTATATCAAATTTATACTTTGTTACTACAATTTTGCTAATTAGGAGTTCAAATATACTGATTTTTTTTACTATGTTAAGTTCTGTTGTATATGTAGAATGCAAGCTTCGGGCATTTCGCACCAATCAGAATATGTTATGGGAATTACTTTTAGTCCTGCTCTGTTGAACATTTTATATCTCTCGATAGGATATGCATCGGCAAAGTCGCCGGGGAAACCTATTAAGTCTATTCCGAGTGCTTTATCGCCGTTAGTTACAACTAAATCCATCGTGTGCCCTGCTATTGGCACAGCAGAAAGCACTCTTAGATTCATGTTATTTAATCTGTCGATGATTGCAGCAGCAAAATGGTCATAATTCTCATTCGAATCGGTAAAATTATTCTTTACTCCACCCGAATAAAAATCAAAGAACTTATGCAGCAAGCTACCTGATTTGAGTGATTCTTTTCTGATAGAATGTACGATGTATTGCTTTGATTTTGCTCTTGTTATAGCTACATTAAAGACATTAGGAATTTCCATAAATCTATATGCAGCACTATGGCTGTCAGTATCGAGAGACAAAGAAATAAACATAATATCCCGCTCTTCTCCCTGAAATGAATGAGCTGTACCTACTAAGATGTTATGTTTGTCTATAGTCTGAAGAGGAAAATGCTTCATTATTTCAGAGGATATATAGTCAACCTGCTTTCTAAAAGGCGACAATACTCCTATGCTTGGTGTTTCCATAATATCAGATTCAACAATTTCTTTTATTTTTTTGATTATCCACTCCGTCTCCGATTTATTGTATCCTGCTTCTTCTCTTTTCCCATCTTCACAGAAATTAAAAACAACCGGATGATGTCCATAATTTATAGGCTTTTCAGTCATGATTTTCAATCTCCGGTCGTAAAACTCTTTATTACTGAAGCTGATAATTTCAGGCAATGAGCGGTAATGTTCATTCAAAAAGACAACACTCTGCTGGCTTGCAATTTTTTCGGAAAAAAGGTCTAAAACAGAGGTGTTTCTATAGTCATATTCCATAGTTTCTGCCATATCATACTTAGCCAGAAATTCCGACTGTTTTGCTTTGGACAGAAACGATATATGCCTAAGCTGGTTAGGATCACCGGCAATCACTGCTTTTTTTGCCCTTTGCAGAGATGGAAGGCAAGAAGCAATGTCACATTGTGTTGCTTCATCAATAATAACAACATCAAATAGCTCCTTTTGGAGAGGAAGTACTTTGTGGATGTCGCTCAAATTGACCAGCCACACAGGAAATATCTGCAATAAGACCGAAAAATCTATAGAGTTAAACAGATCTTCCTGTTTACCTCCGGTTCTGCTACTAATCGCCTGCAAAAAGGTATTCAGCACGGTTCGATGTTGTTTTAAAGATTGATTGATTCTTAAGGTATTATTTTCACTTGTATATCTGCTTATCCGGTTTATTTTTTGATTTAGTAAGGCGTCATAGTCTTCAAAAATTTGCCACAACTGCTTTTTGCTACCAAATTTTAACAGCCACTTTTGCAGAGCAACAAAGATTGAACTCTCCTTTTTTGCATAAAGGTTACCAATTTTGATTTCTTTACGGCTTTTCTTTTTCAGCTGCTGTTCAGTTTTTTTGATGACTGAATCTATATTTAATATTTCTTTTTTTAGTGTCGCTAAAGTCTTTTTGTCGATAGATTCGTCTTTATACATACTATTTAGCAGTCTTTTCAGAAAGTCTTTTAGTTCTTTAAGATAGCTCTGTTTGCCACCTCGAACTATACAACCTGATATATTAAGTTGTTTGTTGATTTTATCAGCGATAACATCAACAGCTTGATTCATTTTCGAAGCTATCAGAACACTTTTACCCCGGCTGAGTTGCTCCATAGCCAGCGACGCTATAGTATAAGATTTGCCAGTGCCGGGCGGCCCTATAATTAAAGTGTGAACGCTACTATTTACAGAATGCATTACTGCTTCCTGGGCTCTACTCAATATGGCGGGAACAAAACATGTATTGCTCTCAGGTGAAGTTGCTACTTTATTTTCCAGAATAAATAATTGAGTAAGAGCTTGAGAATAATCATTGATTTCTATCAATCTGTTCAGTTCTTCTACTACTCCCCTTGCTTCGTTTGGCTTGTTTGCAAGTGCGATGAAAGAACAGGGAATTAGCTCGAAATAGTCTTCCTTTTTCGCTTTTACAGATTTTATTATTTCTTTTAGTCGCTTTTCGGAAGTTAATTCAGGAAACTGTGTAAATTCTAAAGTTTTTATGGCAGGTACTCTTTCTTCTAATAGTCTTGTGATTGTGGCTATTGAGTTGTTAGAAAGTACTGCTTCGCCTGTTAGTAAATCTTGAAAGTCTGCAATACTGTGAGTATCTTCTTCTGTAATAGTTTCTATCAACATATCATTGAAAGACAGAGTGCCCGACTGCAACTCAACAGAATAATCATCCTCGTTTTGAAGAATGTTTGCATTTTGAGTAAGCAAAGGCGAACAAAAAAAGTCAGATATCTGCTCTTGCCATTTTATACCAACTATCAAACCTGTGCAATATATGATTTCTTTCTCTTTACGATAGATATAAGCTTTTTTACTGAGATTTTCTGCATAGTCAGACTCCAGTGAGATAAACGGAAAAAAACCGTTTATAAGCTCTTCCTTTCCGCTTACGAAACTGAGCAGTTCAATATCTTTTGCAAAAATATCTTTGATATACTTCCTGTTTTTGTCTGCAAAATAGCAATCAGCAAAGTATGATATTGTGTTTTTCATAAACCAAACTCATAGAATTGTATGCACAGTTTTTGAGAAAATACTTAGAAATGCTACAATCTGCAATTTTTTTATTTGTCCAAAGCTAATCCCAACTGAGATTTTAGTTAGTATTGATATGAGAAGCTGATTGAAAAAATTGAGGGTGGTTGTGAGTTTAAACTTTAGAGGTCTTCCTTTTAAAACTGGAATAGCTTCTGTCTTTCGGACATATATTATTCTTTGAGAGACAGAAGCTAATTCGTTTAATATTTTGTATTTCCTATTGCGGAGTAGATATCTATTGATTTCTATATAAATCCTGGAGAACTGAATTGTGTTCCGATTTGTCTAAAATTGTCCAGATTCTGTTTCCTTTTGTGTCAATATAAAATAGCTCTCCATCTGCCCAAACCTTAGCTAAGCCTGAATCAAAATCTTCTACAAAATCATATTCGGGGTAGATAACTACTTTGTTGTTTCTATCTATAAAACCGTATTTACCATCTTTTTCGAAAGCTATCAGACCGTTGTAGGAATTACTTAAGTAGTAATATTGAGGTTGAATAAGCCACTTGCCATCTTTATCAAGTAAACCCCACTTTTCTCCTACCATAACAGGAACTACTCCCTCACGCAGCAATCCGGTTTTGACATACTTTGGCTCAATAATGTAGTTCCCTTTTTTATCAATAAAACCAAAATATTTGTCTGACATCACCTTGGCAAAGCCTTCGTTAAACGGAGTAGCAAAATCAAACTGAGGTCGAATTTCTATATCATAGTCATGATTCATATATCCCCATTTACCCTTAATTTTAACTCCAGCTAAGCCTTCTGAAAATATATCAGCTTCTTCAAATGTTTTAGTGCTTAGCCACAAATCATTTGAAAGATAAGTATAAGGCTCATCTTTAGCATCAGCTAAAAGCACTATGGCTTTGCCCTCGTAAAAATCAGAGATATAGAAAAATCTATCATAATAGACAGTAACCCGTCCGGTATCAGTTTTCATTCTCTGCATAGCAGAAACGCGTTGACCGTATTTGTCAATTAAGCCATATTGAGAAGGTGTAGTTTGTAGTACAAATTTCGCATAAGAATTAGAAAAAGCTGAGTAACCGGGGCGGGTTACGCTCAGTACTTCTTCTCCGTACACATTGATATATTTATATTCGTTCCAGATACTGAAAAGCCCAAAAAGTCGATAAGGCTCTCTGACAAAAGCCAGACCATCAGAAAAGTAGGCAGATTTTTCAAATACTATATCGGCAAGTTCCTTTCCGTTTACATTCATTTTTGCTTTATTAAAATAGGGATAAAACTCACCTGATATTATAATAGCTCCGGTAGAATCTATATAAGAAACATAGTCTCCGTCTAAAACAGGAAATAGTTTGGCTTCGAGTCGTATAGTGGAAATTAAACAAAAAACAAAGAGAATTAAATATTTCATGATTTAATAAAAGTAGTGAACAAAAACAATAGTCATAATTTACAAATTGAATTTCAAATCGAGAACTTTTTTTCTATGTTCAAAGATTTCTTTTACTTTGGTATCAACAATTTTTTGGGTCATTAATCTGCCAAGCAATCCCATTGGTACTGCGTAGTGTATTATATCCTTCATTTCTGTTTTATCGCCGATTTTGCGAAAGAAATGCTGATGGTGCCAGAATTTATATGGGCCAAACCTCTGCTCATCTACAAAGTACTCCATTTCTCTTACATGTGTAATCTCAGTTACCCAATTAATTGGAATGCCGAGCAAAGGTGTAACTTTGTATTTGATTATCATTCCCTGATACATTTTAGGCGGTAAATCAGTTAATATTTTAAATCTAAGATATTCAGGGGTTATTTCTTCAAGATTTTTAGGGGATGAAAAATATTCCCATGCCTGCTCTATCGTCATATTTAGGACTTGATTTGCTTCATATTTTTTTACCATATCTATAGCCTCCAATTGCGTTAAGAATCATAAAGGAATAGAATGCTTACCGTTCAAATAATTGCAAATCAGAGATCGAAATTATACTGTGTGCGTATATCTGTCCATAAACTCGACAACCGTCGGATCTTGTGAAGCTCTCAGAGCTTGCACATCACCATAGAATTGCACCTTGCCGTCGTGGAGCATTGTTACTTTATGTGCGACCCTATCGACGGAAAACATATCATGAGTAATTACAATAGAAGTAACTTTGAACTTTTGTGCAAGCTCGCTTATCAGCATATCTATTTGTTCGGAAGTAACGGGATCTAAACCTGTAGTTGGTTCATCGTAAAAAATATATTCGGGATCGCCAACCAAGCCTCTTGCAACGCCTACTCTTTTCCGCATACCTCCGGATAAATCAGATGGTTTTTTATTTTTTAGTATTTCCCATTCTTTGCTGAACGCCGCTGTTTCAATTTCACTAATATCAGGCAACAAGCCAACAGCTGACAAAACTTTCTGTGCTCTTGGTTCGAGCAGTTTTAAATCTCTTTCTCCATGTTCGTATAAGCCGATAATTACATTTTCGAACACAGTATAAGAATCAAATAGTGCTGCTCCCTGAAACACAAAACCCATTTTTTTACGCAAATCAAATAAGTTTTTTTTGGCAAGAGCACTTACTTCAAATCCATCTACTTTTACACTGCCCTCATCCGGTTCCAAAAGCCCGACAATATGCTTAAGCAAAACGCTTTTTCCGCAGCCTGACTTGCCAATTATACACATAGTCTGACCTTTTGGTATTTCAAAGCTTACACCATTCAATATTTTTTTTGCACCAAAAGCTTTATGCAAATTTTTAATCTCTATCAATCCACTATTCCTTTTACATATCAGAATAAAAAACAAACGATTGGTAATATTTAGCTGACTTTGACTACAACCACAGTCATATCGTCGTATTGGCTGTTTGAGCCTGCAAACTTTTCAACTTCGTTAATTATGCAATCCCTAATGCCTTTAGCATCCAAATCAGATTTATCTTTTAGTATTTCAAGCAGTTTATCGCCGTCAAATTCTTCACCGGCATAGTTTCTTGCTTCTACTACTCCATCGGTAACAAAAAGAAAAATATCACCCTGATTATAATCTATTTCAATTTGCTCGAGATTTCTATCAAAAAGATTCTCTTTACTAATACCAAGCACTATGCCTTTAGGGACTAATTTGTCCACAGATCTGTCTGCTGCTCTAAATAAATAAAGAGGTAAATGCCCTGCCCGTGCCAGAAGTATTCTTTTCTTCGTTATGTCAAATTTTGCACCAATTACCGAAATAAAAGAATTTTTCTCCATTGATTTATAAAGCAAAGTATTTGTCTTAATAAATAACTCTTGTGGTGAAAAATCAAATTCGCTCAGAGTTCTCAAAATACCTTGTGCTTTTGACATATACAGTGCAGCACTTGTACCTTTGCCACTTACATCACCAACCACAATTGTTAACTTATCAGGCTGACCATTAAGGAAATCGTAAAAATCACCACCAACTTCGAGTGCAGGTACCGATTTGCCAGAAATATCTAAGTTGCTGAACTCTGGAATACTTGGCGGTAAAGATGCAAGTTGGATTTTTCTTGCAAGGTCTAATTCGTGCTTCATTCTTTCTCTTTTAGCCAAATCCTCGTAAAGGAATGCGTTTTCAGCAGCGATAGAGACCTGATTGCATATTATTGTGAATAATTCCATATCGTCAGCATGGTAGGCAGTTTCAGATTGTTTTTCGCCTGTGATGATTATTCCAATCAAATTCCCTTTATTCAAAATTGGGAATACATACTTAAACCCGCAAGACTCGAAAACATTTTTCAGTTTTTCCGGAAGATATTCTACAGGCATTGCACCAGTGTAGTTTTCAACTGATTTAATTATCTGAGCACCAACTGCTATAAAGAACTCACTCAGCTCTTTTGTTTCGACTCCGTCGTAGCTTTGGGCAGAAATTTTATTCCCGTCTTTGAAAAACATAACACCACTGCTTTTCAAACCTATAAACAAACCAAGTTTCTGCACCACTGCTTTGGACAAATCTTTCAGAGAATGATTGTCCTGAATCAACTCAGAAAACTTTTCAGAGAGTTTGCGAAAATCGAATTTGAATCTATAATATTTAGAATCAATAAAAAGACTAAATCGTCTGTCGAAATATCTTAAAATGAAGAAAAATATCAAAGCAATCCCGGCAAGCAGTATCTTTTGGTAAATCATATCCAAATCCGGTGCTAAAGGATGCTTAAGCACTTCGAGCGATGAACCGTTGAAATGCAGGTTAGGTAAGATAATGTGCTGTTTGGAAGCTATCCACAAAACAGAAAGAAAAATCACTATCAGACTTAAGCGCCAAAGTCCAATAATAAAAAAGTACTGGATGTTGCGTCGAATCCGAATATTAAGTCCCAATAGCTGGTATCTGCCTATGGTATATAGATATGCTAACGGAATAAGAATAAAAAGCAGGGGTGCGTACTCTTTTGCATATTCGAATATTTGAGTAAATATACTATTAGAAGGCAAAAACACTCTCAGATCTGTAACAAAAAACACAGAAATCAAAAGGACTATTGCTAAACTCGAATTCAGAGCCCAGCGTATGGCTTTCCCTCGCCTAACATCTTCTTTTGAAGTTTTGTCTCTGTTGAAAATTTTCACCAAAAACACGTACAATAAAATGAGCAGTATGTATCCCATCCCAAAGTAAATATACAGCAATCCTTCCTGAAGGACATAATACCAAATAACTGATGAAACCAGCCCAAGTATCCCGATGATATACATAGTCCATACAAACCATGGCTTTGAAGTGTAGGCTTTGTTTTCATCCGGAAAATGGAAAGTACTATGCAAGAAAACAGGAATGCCAATAAAGAAACTGATGTGGTAAATTGCCATCATCAATTCGGAAAAATGGTCAAAATTCTTGGGATAGATATCTATAGCAAAAGAAATTAGAAACCCAATCAAAACAAGCCCCATACTTGTTAAACGGGCTGAGCGAAGCTCCGGTCTCTTAAAACCAATATAAAAGCCTAAGGCAATAGTAAGCATTCCGGAAATTAGGAACAGGAACTTATTAAAAGATATGCCATAACGAGCAAGATTTACAGTTATATCAAGCTTTTCTCCATTTCTTAAAATGGTATAAGTCAAAGGGTGTTCCTTTCCTTCAATTCTGGCAATTCTATCAGCCTCGAACATATCTTTGAAAGTTTTGCCGTCAATAGCTACAATCATATCCCATCTTTTCATGCCGGCTCGGTCGGAAGCTCCATCGGGTGCGACATTACTAACCATTACAATTGATTCTTGATACTCAAAATCGTTGAGCTCCAGATCTGAAGCTTGAACGTATAAATCTTTGATAAGCAAATTTTTGAAGTTGAACACTCTAAACTTTATAGTCTTTTCAGAGAGCGAATTTTCGAGTCTCACAAAAAAATCTTTCTTTTCCAAAGCTATAGAATCATTGAGAGTAGCTATAAAATCGCCTCTAAAAAGCGTATCGAGTTTTTTTTCGGAAGTTTTGGAATCTATACGATAAGCAGGTATATCTTTTGCAACCATGATTCTTGGAGCTGTTTCAAAAGAGTTTTCGTCTGTTACGGAGCTAATAGTTCTGTAAAAAGAAAAACTCATAATGCCAAACAGCATTGCTGCAAGCAGACTGATAAAAATACGAAAGCCGTTATATTTGACAGTTTCTTGATTCATGGATATATTTTATTGTGATGTAATAAAGTAAAAACGTATTTTATAATGCAAATGTTACGAATATTTCCGAAAATAACTAATAATAATACACTATGGACTTAAAAAAGCTCATTGAAGAGCTACAATCTCATGCGAACCCAAAAAATGTAGAAGGTATGGCTCGATTCGGTATTGATTCGAAAGATGCACTTGGAATTCCTTCGCAAATTATCAAAAACATTGCTAAAGAAATAGGGACTAATCACACTTTAGCTCAGCAAGCATGGGACTGCGGTATTCACGAAGCAAAGTGGTTAGCGCCTCTTATCGCAGACAAAAAACAAATAAATGATGAACTATTGGAAAAATGGGTACATGAGCTTAACTCTTGGGATATATGCGACAATCTCATGACTAAATACGTGCGATTTGCGCCCAATGCTCTCGAACTTATTGATAGGTGGCAGCAGTCTGACAAAGAGTTTGTGCGTAGAGCCGGTTTTGCTCTGATTGCCTTTGTGGTAGTACACTATAAGAAAAACCCAGATGATGATTTTCTTCACTTTTTTGATTTTATTTTCGACAAAGCTCAAGATGAAAGGAATATGGTCAAAAAAGCTGTAAACTGGGCATTAAGAAGTTTAGGCAAACGATCGCTATTCCTGCGGGAAAAAGCTCTGCAATGCTCTCAAGACCTGCTAAGTCATTACAAATTCAACAGAGCTGCACGATGGATAGCCCATGATGCAATACGCGAACTTAATGATGCAAAAATAATAGCCAGGCTCGAACAGAAAGAGAACAAAAAAGCAACATTATCATAGTAAAGCCGTATATTTAAGTATATCTTACTTTATAGCAATATAAAAAAATGGTAGATCGCCCCATACATAAAGCAGCAGTTATTTTGCTTACTCTAAGCTTGATGTTTTCTTCTGTTGGCATTAACTTATATACGCACGTATGCCACACCAAAGGAATCACCGAGGTATCTGTAGTGCCTTCCGGCAATTTAGAAATTTGCTCGGAATGCTCGGCTAATGACCAAGAATGTGGAACTGATTTACGTGATTGTTGCTCATCACATGCAGAAAGCCAAACTCCATGTTGTGAACATAATTCGCTGTTTTTAAAGGCATCACATGAGTTTGTAACTTTAGAAAAAACTGTATTACAAGCTCCGATTGCCATCTTAGGTATAGTTTCACAGTCCGTTTTGCATAAATGCATAAAGTATATTGATTTTTCTAAAACGACAACACATTACAGCGGCATTTCTCCCCCATTTCGAGATAGATTTCGTCATTTTATTTCTTCGTTGACTGAATAGAATATAGTTTAGCTAAAATCTAAGTATTTCAATAACTAAATTCAAATCAATTCGAAGGAATAAAAAATGACTTATCTAAATAAACTCAGCGTTGCATTGGTAGCAACAATTCTAATTCTCACATCAGCATTTGAACTATACGGGAAAGATGTGAAGAAAAGCGAGATACAAACTCCAACAGTCCAATGCGGAATGTGCAAAGAAAGAATCGAAAAAAGGCTCAATAAGCTCGAGGGTGTTATATCATCTGATGTGGATTACGAAAAAAAAGTGACTACTGTCGAATACGACACCGAACTTATTAGTTTAGATGACATAAGAGAAGAAATTTCGGACATAGGCTATGATGCTGACAAAGTAAAAAAAGACGAAAGAGCCTATAAGCGTCTGCATAACTGTTGCAAATTACCTGAAGATCAGAAAAAGTAGTTTGCTTTTGAGTTTCATATATGTTAGAGGCTGTATCATAAAAAATACAGCCTCTTTTTTTTGCATTTACTTTTGTGTAGTCTGAAAAGTGGTTTTAATAATTATTGACCGGATAAAAACGTAATAAACAGGTCTATATACGCAAAAAGGAGTTTACTAATATTAAAGTAAACTCCTTTTTTGCGGAGGATGAGGGACTCGAACCCCCATGGGCGTAAACCCGGCGGTTTTCAAGACCGCTGCAATACCAATTATGCGAATCCTCCAAATTGGTTTTGCTTCTGTAAGCGATTCAGAATTTTAATATTTTTTTTGAGCGGAGGATGAGGGACTCGAACCCCCATGGGCGTAAACCCGGCGGTTTTCAAGACCGCTGCAATACCAATTATGCGAATCCTCCGAACCGCTCAAAAGAACGAGTACAAATATATAGTTTCTTTCGTTTTTTGCAAAATTTTTTTTTTATTTTTTTCTGTTTTGATTGTCTCTTTTTATTCGATATTTTTATAACACATTTTAGTAAAAAGGGCTTGCGATGAATATAAGAATCGAAAAAAAAATTGCTTTTATATGTGGTGCTTCCGATGGGCTTGGTTTGGCTATAGCACAACGTCTTGCTGAGATGGGTGCAAGCTGTATACTTGCTGCAAGAAGCGAAGAAAAACTTAACAAAATCACTCAGGAACTCGAGCAGGAATTTCCTAACAATCATAGATGTATTGTTATGGATTTTCAGGATTACGGCAGTGCTAATAAAATACTTCTGCAAAATGGCATAGAGAAAGCAGACATTATAATCAATAATGCAGGTGGCCCTCCTCCGGGTTTAGTTCAGAATGCATCAAGTGTAGATTTTCTACTGGCTTTCGAACGGCATTTATTTTTTTCTCAAAATCTTGTCTCATATTTTATACCTTATATGAAAAGACAAAAATGGGGACGCATCATCAACGTCATCTCTGTGGGTGCTAAACAGCCAATTGCCAACCTTGGTGTTTCTAATACTTTACGTGGAGCCATGGCATCGTGGGCTAAAACACTTGCTAATGAACTGGGAGAATTTGGTATAACTGTGAATAATTTATTGCCGGGTCATACCAAAACCAAACGATTAGAAAGTTTGATAGCAACAAACAGTAGCAAACAAGGCATTGCATACGAAGAATTAGAAAATAAAATGATTGCCGACATACCGGCAGGTAGGTTTGGGGAGCCTTGGGAGTTTGCCGCAGCAGCAGGATTTTTGTCATCGGACTTTGCATCATTTATAAACGGAGTAAATATTCCGATTGATGGAGGCTTTTTAAAATCACTGTAATTTTATTCAGTAGATTTTAGGTTCTTGTGTTCTATGCAAATTTGACTAAGAAATATAAATCTTTGCAAACATTGAACTAATGGGCTTAACAGTCTTTTATGATTCTGAATAATACTCATTCTATCTACATATTTTAATTGGCAATTTTTTTCCAATTAAACCTACTTAAGGTTTTTTTTATCAAATTTTTTTTTTTTGCTTGCTATTTATAAGAAAGTCTTTTACATTTGCAGTTAAGAGGAAAAAAAGCAGCATAAGGCGGGAGTAAATCTGCACGGATTGCCCCACCAAAAACAAAGAAAAAATCGTACCAAATTAGACACATGAAGGCATCTTTTTGTCTTCGGATTTTTGCAATCCTTTTTTCATTGGGGGAAAATGAAAAATAGGCTACAAAATATTGCAGAGTCATACGTGCACTTTTTTCAATCTAAAGGCAGACTGAACCTATTCAGTCTTTTAGCATTGATTTTGTGCATCACATTGCTCGTTATTTATGCTCGTGAGTGGCAGGCTGACCAAGTAATCGAAAAAATCGAGTTTGTCGGCAACGCTTCTTTGAGTACTGAATATTTATATACTGTTTTGCCGGATAGCATTATCGGCAAAAAGGTCTCCCCTGTACTACTGAACAAAGTATCATCTTCGATAGACAAAGTATCCGCTGTCAAACAGTGCGATATTAGTATGAGTGGTTCATCTACTTTGGTAATTTATATTAGCGAAGCTCAGCCGGCGGCTGCAAGATTAAACGCCAAAGGGAATATAGAATACATTGGCGACAATGGGAAGATACTCAAAACACCTGAATCTTTTTACACTGATGTCCCTTTGATTTCCGGTTTCAATTTTAACGCAATTAATGATACTTCAAGAAAAGCACAAGAATATTACAGAGTCAATTTGATTACTAAAGCTATTGATGTCTTAGAGAAATTAAAATCCTACAAAGATGGATATTATTACCAAATATTAGATGAAATCAAATACAACAGCTCTGATAAATCTTACGAAATATTTTTGACTAATGACAGAATCAAAATAATAATAGAACCGCTTTATGGAATTGATGCACAACTCGAAAAATTAGATTTCTTTTGGCTGAACCGTTTGCTAAGCAATACAGTTCAGGTAAATGAGTATATCGATTTGCGTTGGAATGACCGCATCATCTATAGTTAGATAATTTGAATAAGTAAATAAAATAAACGGACTTTGTCTCATGAGTGAAGAAAGAGTAGTTATAGACAACGAAACCAACCCTAAGATTACGGTTGGTATCGACATCGGCACTACAAAAATTTGTTGTTTAATTGGCTCCCCCGCTCCTCAGGACGGCACTCTTAATATTTTGGGTGTAGGAGTAGCGGAAAGTGAAGGACTCAACAGAGGGGTAGTGGTCAACATTGACAAAACTGTAAAAGCAATCAGAAGCGTGATTGACCAGGCACAGCAACAAGCAGGTATAAAGATTACCGAAGCTGTTGTCGGCATTGCAGGCGATCATATTGAAGCTTTTCAAACAAGAGGTATAGTAGGGCTTTCTAATCAAAACCACGAAATCTCTCGTAGCGATGTAGAAAGACTTTTGGAAGACACCAAAAAAGTAAATATACCTTCGGAAAGAAAAATCATCCACGTTATCCCTCAGGATTATATCATTGATGGTCAAGATGGCATCACTGATCCTGTTGGTATGAGTGGTGTCAGAATGGAAGCTAATGTCCATGTTGTAACCGGTCTTGTAACTGCTATTCAAAATATTTACAGATGCGTTGAGCGCTGTGGAGTCAAAGTTACGGATGTTGTCTTAGAACCAATAGCAAGTAGCACTGCTATTTTGAGTGAAGAAGAAAAAGAAGTAGGTGTCGCTCTGATTGATATCGGAGGTGGCACAACTGATGTAGCTATCTTTGAAGAAAACATCATCAGATATACTTCTGTTTTTGGCATCGCAGGAAGACAGGTTACTGACGACGTTAGAAAAGGACTCGGTGTGATAGTAGCTCAGGCTGAACGTCTGAAAAGAGATAACGGTCACACATACCTGCCTTCTATCATGAAAGACGAAGTAATAATGATACCGGGTATTGGTGGCAGAGCTCCGATGGAAATCAACAAAAGCTATCTTTGCCAGATTATTCAGCCACGGATGGAAGAAATATTTGAATTTGCTCTTGCTGAAATCCGCAAATCAGGATTTGAAAACAAGCTTGGTGCAGGCATTGTCCTTACTGGTGGCACTACTTTGCTAAGAGGCACAGAAGATTTGGCAAGAGAGATATTCAGAATGCCTGTAAAAATTGGAATGCCTTCGCACATGAATTTATCAGGTCTTGCTACCGAAATACAGTCGCCTGTTTACTCAACTTCTGTTGGTTTGGCTCTTTACGGTTTGCAGGATAATTATGGCAAAGGAGCAACATCCGATGTTCGTTTGAAAGATGTTCAAACTAAAAAAGTCAGTGAAGAAGCACCTGAAGTAGAAGAAGCTATGCAAACAAAAGAAAAGCCTTCTATACTAAATAAAATTTCAAATTTCCTAAAAGAACTATAGAATATAAGAAATAAATAAGTTGTATAAAAAATTACAGGGTCCAGTGATGCCAGCACAAATCATGATAGACGTACATACCCCTTCCACTGATGGTGCTCAGATTAAAGTTATCGGAGTAGGCGGCGGTGGCGGAAACGCAATTAACAATATGATTAGCAAAGGTCTTTCCGGTGTGGAATTTATTGCTGCTAATACAGATAAACAAGCTTTAGATCACAATTTGGCACAAATCAAAATTCAGATTGGTGCTGACACTACTCGTGGTCTTGGTGCAGGTGCTAATCCTGAAATTGGTCAAAAATCTGTAGAAGAAAACGAAGACGAAATCAAAGCTGTGCTCAAAAACACAGATATGCTGTTTGTTACTGCCGGAATGGGTGGCGGTACAGGTACTGGTGGTGCTCCTACTATTGCAAAAATCGGTAGCGAAATGAATGCACTTGTAGTTGGTATTGTTACTACTCCTTTCATTTGGGAAGGCAAAAAACGCATGAAACTGGCAGATGAAGGTATTAACTTATTGAGACAGTATGTTGACGCTTTGATAGTTATCCCTAACCAGCGTTTGTTAGAAATTATAGATAAAAACACAAGCTTCCAGGAAGCATTCCTTAAAGTTGACGAAGTGCTCTATAATGCTACAAAAGGTATATCTGATATTATTGGTTGCCACGGTACTGTTAACGTCGATTTCGCTGATGTTAAAACAGTAATGAAAGGTATGGGCGACGCTTTGATGGGAATCGGTAGAGCTACCGGACAAAACAGAGCAATCGAAGCTACTAATAATGCTCTTAATTCTCCATTACTTAATGGTATTTCCATTCATGGTGCAAAAGGTGTATTGGTTAATATCACCGGCGGTTCTAATCTTACTATGCACGAAATTGCAGAAGCTGTAAGCATAGTAGAAGAAGCTGCAGGCGAAGATGTAAATTTAATTCATGGTGTTGTTGAAAATCCGGATATGAAAGATGAGATAATGGTTACTGTTGTTGCTACAGGTTTTAATAAAGTTGAAGCCCCTGAAACTACTAATAACAATGGTACAAATCAAGCGAATAATCCTAATCAGACTCCACCGCAAAAACCGGCTTTTTTTACGCCGACAAGGCCGTCTTTCGGAATACCAAGGACTGACACAGTAGCTACTACTCAGCCTACTCTTACTCGAGTAACAGGCAGTCCGCGGGGATATGACGAGCTTAAAAAATATGATGAACCTGCTTTCAAAAGAAAGCAAAGAGAAGTTCAATCGGATGAGCCAGCATCAACTAACTCAATGATGTCCACAAGTCCGTTTGCAAGAAAAAGATTCTAATGAATGATAATTCTTTATGAATGCCTAAACTGAAAAGACTGCCACGAAAGTGGCGGTCTTTTTTTTCAATTTTTTTGTAAAGAATTTTGTGCAGAGGAATTTGTTATAAATGATAATTTTGATTTTCCTGAAGGGATTAGAGATCGAAAGAATAGTTATATCCAAAATTGATGTTCCAATACCCTGACACATCATAAGAATATTCTTCATTCGCAATGGGTATTGCAGGTCCTATTTCCAAAATTACTCCATAAAGCTGTAGCTGTAACATAGCTCCTGTAAAGAAATAATCTTCTGTATAATAGTATTCTATAAAGTATATATCTCCTCTTGATATATAATGGCTTCTTTCAGTCTTTTTTTCAGCTTGATAACCTAAACATATTCCTGCGTTTATGCTGAATAAATAATTTTCAGTTGTGTAAAGATTGAATAAGATACTACCCTGTAAGCCTAGCAATTCTCCCCCAGCACCGCCAAGTAAAGCAAACTCCAAATCTTTAGTATGCAAACCAACAGCAAGATTAAACAAACCAGGAGTGCCGATTCTAAAGCCTAAATATCCAAAATTGCCTGAATATGTGTTTCGATAATAGTCGGGTAGCTGATTTGGATTTTGATACTGCTGATTAACCTGCATATCATATAGATAATTTTCTGGATGTTCCTGTTTCCTATCATTTTTATCTAATTGGAGATTTTGATTCCCGTCAATAATTTGGATTGTCTTTTTTGTGACTGGCCAAGATACTTCATCTTCCTCAAAATAAGTCACTTTAGCGATTTGAGATTGCTCTATCTCTAAGACAACACCATCAGAAGCAGTGATCTTATAAGTCCCGTTTGTTCTGTCAACAATACTGCCAATGATTTCATATCCATTTGTAGTTTCAATGCTGCACAACAAAGGAAGAGTTTTCTCAATAAGAGATTTATTGATTTCCACAGTCAGCCCGGAGTCAAATTCTTTAAGCTTGATAGTAGTTTCTGTTTCCGAAAGTTTTTCTCCGAAATAAACATCGCCAGATTTCATTACATACTTTTCGTCTGCATGTACAGATAGCGCAAAGAGCATTTGAACAGCAAAAAATAGAATCAAAGTTTTAAGCATTTTCATATTAAATCTTACAATAAATGAATGACGTAAATGGTAGAATCATACCGCAATGTGATTTATTTTTGATATGATAATTACTAAGCATATAATATACGAAAATTCCAAAATATGTAAAAAAGTATATTTCCAACTATCTTCTTCATTTAGTTTTTTTCTCTGTAACACTCTTAAGAAATCACGCAATGTTATTTCTCGGGAAAATATTTTTCATTTCTTTTGTACCCTTTTTATATTTTAGTATCTCTTCCTTATGTAAGACGAAAACAAAAAACGGTAACGGGATTTTGGAACAAGACAGAAAATTTATGGGTTTGCTCGAACCTAACCTTGAGAAACTATGGAGGTTTATACTTTCATTTATCAGGGATAAGGACGATGCTAAAGACATCATGAGCGACACCATGCTGGCTGCATACGAAAATTTCAGCAAATTAGAATCGCACGAGGCTTTTCTTAGCTGGCTTTTTACTATAGCCCGACGCTTAGTTTACAAAGCAGGTAAGAAAAGAGCAGAAATTTTCGGTTCCTCACATTTCGAATTAGATGACTTCAAATCCGGCAATCTGTCGCCGCAGGAAGTTAGCGAAATGAATGACCTATATTCGGCATTAGATAAATTGCCGTCAGAGCAGAAAGAAGCCATTGTTCTGACCTCAATTTACGGCTTCTCTCTTGCCGAAGCAGCCGGGATACAAGGTACAACCCCCAACACCGTGAAAGTTAGAATCTATCGTGCAAAACAAAAACTAAAAGAACTTTTAGGATCTTAGCATGCAAGACTTAGAAAAATATCTCAACACAGCACGAAAAGCAGAACTTGATAATGTTCCTTTTGATAAGGAGAGCATTGACTCGATGCTGCAAAAACACAGGGAAGCCGGCTCCCAAAACTTTTTCAAAAAGATAATATCAAAATACGGGAAGCTAAAAATGTATTCTATAATGACTTTTATAACAGCAACCATGCTGTTCCTTAGCTCTATGCTTTTAAATATTGATGGCGAAAACCCAACTGTTACAGCAAAAAATATTACTATAACTAACGGAAACGATACAACTAACATCGAAAACTTCGCATCCACAGGCAAAAACGCAAAAGAAGTAGTGGAAGATTTGGTAAATGAAGTAGAAAAAGTTAAAACTGGTGAAGGTGGAGATGATGGTGAATATATAGATGAAATCACTTTCAAAAATCAAGTTTTACAATCTGATACTATAATTGACAGAAGGATAGTAAGTAGGTTGTTAGATGAGTACATGGAGACTCATTCCTTCAAAGACACAACCATTACCTTCTATAGCACCTTAGGGATGAAAGACGAAAGTCTAATTAGATGGAAGGATTTGGAATTTGATGCTAAAACTTGGGAATTTAGTGCAAATATGAACTACTGCTTGCATATAAAATATGACAAAGATGCTCGTTCTTCTCTACGCAATACTAAAATTACCATTACACCTGAAGATTCAACGTTGATTAGAATCCATGGCGTACTTGAAAAAGAGCTATCTGATTTGGTAGATATACAATTCTTAAAATCACTTGGTTTTGTAGATTTAGAAGTGTTTTATTCTTCTTTGTCTGAATATATTCAAAATATAGAATCAAAAACGAAAAATAAAAGTATACTTATGGAAGCTGTAAGTATGTTCGCTTACTTGAATAGAAAGTTATTAAACAACCCATTTAAAGGCTATAAATTTAAAGATAGAGGTATAGTATTATCTAAAAATGACCTGCAAAATTTGGATATACAGATTTTGGAAGATCGTGTGCTTTTCCCATCTACTGAAATCTTTTGCGATGAAAAGCTTAAAACAGAATACTCAGAGATATATAGTGCACACTTTGGAGATAGATTTACTCCTTTTGAAGATAGTAATAACAATATGGTAGTTTACAAGAATAGTGGCTATTCATGGAAATGGGTAGAAGGTACAGATACTAACTGGGAAAAAACTGTTCGTTATATCTATCATGGGTTTGAAAATGACAATGAAGATGATGAAATAAAAAAAGCAAGAATTGGAGGTTATATAGCAAAAGTATATAACAGTCCATTGGCTGAAAAAAGTATCGCAATTACTCCGGTAACTAATTCTATTGGCATCTCTGTTTCGCTACATCAAAAATATTTACATGATTCAAATCTGCAGGAACTTAAGGAATTATATAACTTAGGGACACAAAGAAGAATTACTTTTGATGCTCTGAACGATTATCTTGAAAAACCTATTTCTGAAAGAGACAGTAAAAAAGAAGAGGAATTAAAATTAGCAAGTACTACTGCTGAAATTTTAGCCGATAACGCTCTGCATACTCTACAATACTCAAAACTTATTCCTATAGAAATACCTGTGCCTTACGGGATACATACAGAGGAAGAGCTTGCAAATCGCGATTATTCAAGTATCACTTTGTGGTACTATCCGGATGCAAAATTCTTGGACGCACTACCTGAAGACATTCGTAATCAGATTGTTCACGAGATGGATTTGATAGAATCTGTTATAGCAGGTGAATTGCCGGCAGACGAAGCCTGCAGCGCTCTTGGCGGAAAAGAATCACTACTTGGTCTTTGTAATCTGACTGAAATAGCTATTAAAGATTTTGTATCTGCTCCAAATCCAACAAGCGGCGATTGCAGAATAAGCTATTCACTTTCAAAAGACAGATTTACAAAACTTATGCTTTTAGACAACTCAGGCAGATACGTAAGAGACATTAGTGATTGGACGAATCAGGCAGCAGGAAACTATGATTTGAACATAAACATTAGCTCGCTTCAAAGCGGCAAATACATCATAGCGATCTTCACAAACAAAAACGAAAAAGTAAGTTTCAAGCTGATAAAGAAATAACACAATTTCAAAGTAAATTTTCCGGAAATGTAGAGGCGCAAAATATTACCGCCTCTGCATTTAATTTTTTGAGCGTAAATTGTCTTAAAAATAAGCCAATTTATTTATCCTATAAATCCCTTATCATTGATTTTTTCAAGTAAATACTTTGCCTCTGCTTCATCTAAGCCTGAAGCAAATAGTATTGTTTTAAATCCGTAATCGAATTTGAGAGAACCCGTAGTAGCCATACCCGGAAAACTGAAATTTGACAAATTTCCCAAAAACGGGAAACTTGATATAGAAGTATTTAATTGTATATTTTTGATTTCTTTAATATCGTAAGACTTATCAGGTGAAAATATTGAATATTTCTTTGCGATGCTCAGCTCTTCTCTGTTTATTTTGATAATTTCTTTACCTTTAAACATCCAAATCCAGCTTTTTAAAGCAAAAAAGCCTCCAAAAGTCCAGGCTACAAACCAGAAAGAAAGAAAAATATATTCAAAAGACAGTACTCCAAAGCTATCTAATCCACCCACCGAAAAATGCAATACTGCACCCAAGAGCATAACTAAAACTGATAATTCTCCAAACAACCACATACATAACCAAAATGACAGGAACAGAAAAACAAAAATATTCCTTTTGACAGGTATCTCTATTGTTAAATCTCTTAATGTTTCTTCTACTTTTGCACGACCTGCGTAAGGCGACTCTTTCATATCTTAGTCCTTATAATGATAATGTTAAATTCCAACTACAGCTTCCCGTAGCCGTTCACACCTGCCTGAATCATCAGACCGGCTGCTCGCTCTGCCTGTAGAGTGAATGTTTCTATTCTGGCTTCGATAACCTGCGGGTAAACGTTCCCATCTGTTTCTATTGTAAGGAACGGGATATTCATATTCCCGTTAAATATTTCTGACATACGGTAGCTCGGGTTATGCGTTTGCATGATTTCTAATTTCTTAGCGACTGTCATTTCCGGTGCTGTTATAGCTTCGGAAAATCTTGTTGGCATACATCCAAAAGGTCCAATATTAATAACACCGCAGTATTTATCTAATGTTTCATGCAGTGCCACACCCAAAGTCAAGCCCGGCTCGCCTTTATACTCCAAAGGAAGAATGTGCTTGCTATGGTCAAGTAGAGGTGCTATCTCAGTTTTCATATACTGATAGTAACCCGATTTTTCGAGTATTTTCTTGACTTTTTTCTCAGCACCGCGCATAAAGTACTCACGTACAAATCTTTCAAATTTCTTTTTGATAGACTTGTCCGGCTCGAGCAAATTGATTTTCAGCAAATAATCTACATAGAAAACCCACTCACTTATGTAAGCATCTTTTACTACAAAGCCCTTTTTAGCAAAGTGTTTATTGAGCCACTTATGAGAGAATCCGTCTCTTCGGACATATATCTCCCCTACTAAAGCTACATATTTGGAGTGATGAATAGGTATTCGTGCAGCAACTTTTGCTTTAATATTTTTTGATAAAGTCTCTAATGAAGAGTAGAGAGAGCCTTTGTCTTTGACAAAGTTTGCTTTTACTTTTTCGTATTCTTCGTAAAATATCTCCAATCCTTTGTCAGGGTCAACTGCATTTGCCATAATCGCAGAGCGAACATCATCAAGCACATCACTAACAATAATCGCCTGAATAGCAATTTTAGAGAAGTCACTACCAAAACCGGCAAAACCGTCTTCATTCATCAGTGTTACCTGAGCAACATTTTCTAATTTTTTGCTACGAATGACATGGCGCATAAAAACAGGATACTGTCCTAAACGGCAATTCCCTGCACCCTGCACATTGAAGAATGCAACGTATTTCTCATCTCTGCGGTGATTTTCAAGCCAGTCAAGCATACCGCCAGCCATTAGCACTATCGGCAAACACTCTTTACCATTCGCTACAGAACGACCGTATTTCAGAACTTCCGGTGTAGCTTCCGGTAGAGCATGAGCATTATATCCTATAGCTCTGAAAGCAGCGGCTACCATCTCAGAAGCCAAATCACCCATCGATGGTATCAGAATAGCAACTTCAGGACTTTCCAATGGTATTTTTTTGCCGTCGCTCGCAATAAACCATGACTGCTTGTCATCGAGTATAACATCTGCAATTTGGAAATCATCTTTTTTATCTTCTATTTTTTGCTGCTGCATTTTGCGATAATTCGATATTACATCTAAGGCAGCATCTATTCTCGTATTTATGCCCGCATCTGCCGTGTGTCCGTCGAGTTCTAAGGTAAGTGAAGGTTTTGTACCCATCATCTCCCTAAACGTCGTTAAAAGCATTGAATCAGGGCCACAAGAGAAATTAGAAATATAAGTCGCAAATAGTTGAGGGTGTTCCTGAACTATTTTAGCTGCTTTTAAAATTTTCTTACCGCCTTCCCAATACATATTATCTTCAATCGGCAAATCGCGATAATCAAATAAATCAAAAGGAACTACATATACACCTTTAGAAGAAAATTTGCGAGGAATACCTTTGTTCGCAGTATCAGTGAAAGCATTATAAGGTCTGCCAAGTATCACAATAGCAGTTCTTTCGGGGTCTTCTTCCAACATGGCTAGGAACTTACCACCAAGTTTGCGTTTTTCAGCTTGATATTCATATTGAATTTTTACTGCTTCTTCGAAAGCTTTGTCAATCCTGCTGCGGTCTGAAACACCCATTTTAAGGGCAGATTCTATAAATCTTTCCTTCTCTTTTTGCAATCCGTTAGCAAAGTTGAGATGCGGAGCTATTACCTTATCTAAATCAACTAAATCTTTGAAAGCCTGTTTAAGATAATATGTTTCTCCGGACAAAAACACACATGTACAATTAAAATCAAGCCTTTGGTATGTACCTTCTTCAACCTGCATCTCAAAAATCGACGGAATAAAATAATAATCAGGATTTAGATCAATCAACTCACGAAAATACCCCAATGATAACTGAGCAGGGAAGCAGAATGATGTAGCTTCTCTCTCCTGTCCCTCAGGATGAAGTTTCTCAGGGAGAACGACTTTAAAACCAAGCTTCGAAAAGAAATTAAAGTAAAGCGGATAAAGGCTATGAGTATGGAAACTTAAATTTATTCCTACAGTCGGAGCATTGTCAGGTAGATTTACACTCTCGCAGAATGATTCATAAGTAAGCTCATTTCTTCTTTTAACATAGTCAAATTCTGTTATTTCTGAGCGCTCACCTGAGAGATTATAATACTTATCGCAAGCACCACCGAAAGGATATGTTTTCCCGTCAATTTCTATTCTTGCGATACTGCATTTTAAATCACATTTTTCTTTACCACCGGCACAAATAAAGTTCTCTTTATAGCTAACTTCTCGTTGAGACAGAGCCGACAGGTCAAACTCTTTCTTTGGCATAATCCCCAGTTCAATTCGCTCCGCTATGCCCAGAGCCACACCAAAAGCCCCCATCAGTCCCGGGTCCGGTGGCACAATTATATCTGCACCTGTGAGAGCAGCCATTGCAACCGGAATCGCTTTATTATAACATACACCGCCTTGCATAAATATCTTATTTCCGATATTTCTGTTGCCTTTTACTCTATTTACATAGTTCATGCAAATAGAATAAACCAATCCGGCAACTACGTCTTCCTTACTGATACCTTCCTGCATTGCTGTTTTAATGTCCGAACTGATAAAAGCAGCACACTGGTCGCTAAAGTTTGGAGGACGCTTAGCAGAAAAAGCGATGTCTTGTATCTCTTTTACATTTATCCTTAATGCCTCGTAGGCAGCTTCTTCTATAAATGAGCCTGTACCAGCAGAGCAGGCTTCATTCATAGCATAATCAGCAGGAACCTGATTAACGATATAAGTATATTTTGCGTCCTGGCCGCCAATTTCAAAGATTGTATCTACATCTTTGTCAAAATGGACAGCAGCGTTGGCGTGAGCAATAATTTCATTTATAATACCATCAGTGCCGGCATGCAAGCCGGCAATATGTCTTCCCGAACCTGTAACACCAACTCCAATAATCTTTGCATCATTGCCAACTTCTTCTAAAATTGTTTTATAGCAGTCTCTTGCTGCACGAATAGGGTCACCGGATGTGTAAAGATATATAGAAGAGATAATTTCTAGATCTGTAGTGTCTATCAGAACAGCTTTAGTTGTAGTTGAGCCAACATCGAGCCCAAGAACATATTTTTTGGCGACATCATAAGTGCCACGCTTTGCATCGCTGAAAGTAACTTTATCTTTGAAATTATCTAATGGCTTTAAAAAGTCGAAAGAGCTTTGAGCTTCGATAAATACTTCATCAGTTTCCTGAAGTGTAGATGTATCGTGCTCAGCAGCATAGATAGCAGCACCAAGAGCTTCTAAATATGGAGCTTCTTCAGGAATAAATAAATCAGAATATGATTTTTTTAGGTAGCTCATTACTGAAGCATTTTGGCTAATACCGCCGGCAATGAGAATAGATTCGCTATTGAGTTTCGCCATTAGTTCATCAGCTTTGTCAGCTATCATTTCACATAGACCGGCTGCAACTTCGCCTTTAGGAATACCTTTGTTTAGGGCATGAGTGCAATCAGACTTACAAAAAACAGAACATCTGCCCGACACATGAAAAGGCTCTTTATCGCGACTAATTTGCATAGTCTCCTCGAGCGACAAATCCATTCTTTTGATTTGCTGCATAAAGAATTCGCCTGTTCCTGAGGCACATTGATTCTTAGTATGAACATTGGATATATGTCCTGTGGCATCGAGACTGTAAACCATAAAGGTTTCGCCACCGAGTGAGGCTACACCGTCGAACTTTTTATCTTTAAAATAAAATTGTAAAGCTGATTCTGTTGCTTCCGGTTCCGAGATATTAGCAATATTCAAAATATTACGGAATTTTCTGCCTGTGGCAGCAATAGGATATTTTGATGAGTATTTCGAGTTTAATATATCTAAAAGTTTGTGTTTGGGGTCGCCATTATGAGCCATATTTTCTGCATCAATAACAGAATAACTATTATCTTCGTTTCTTTCAACTAAACAATATGATACGGATGAAGCACCGAGGCAAACACCAAAAGCTCTTGTCATAACACAAACCATCCAAGTTTAAAACAAATTACCTAACGGCTTCCCATTCCTTAGAAACCGATTTATTGAAGAGCATCACAGTGATTGAGTTCAAAGTCCAATAGAAAATAGTTTTAAGATAGCCGTATTTTCTAAACCTGCGTGGTGATTCATATACCTGTATGTCATGTGCAAATTTGATTTTTGCAACTTTAGCAATACGTCTGTAAAGGTCGAAGTCCTCACCTGCTACTATATCGTTGTTATATCCGTTGACTCTGTCAAATACTTCTTTTTTGATTACCTGACACTCTCCCCTGCCCATACCCATGCCAACTTTATTCAGCAAATCAACATAAGTATTATGCAAAGTGTAAAATACTTTATCTTTAAAAAGGATTTCGTCAGGAAAACCGGTTACACTAATCGCAAGAGCGTCGGCTTTGGCATATTTGCCCTTACCTTGTCTCCATTCTTCTATCTTAGTAAAGAACTGCTCTGCATCAACAGGAATTGAGTCTCCGTTTATAAAAACCAAAGTATCAGTAGAAGCGACCTCAGCACCTCTGTTTCTTCCTTCGGCAATTGTCTGTCTTCTATCTTCAGTGTGAACTACCACTTTATCAGCATATTTTTCAGCTAATTTGACTGTGTTGTCAGTACTTCCGCCATCACTTACAATAATCTCGAAACCGAACTTTTTCCTCAATTCATCATTATAAAACTGAAGATTTTGCTCGATAAGCTTTTCCTCGTGATACACAGGGATAACTAAGCTCATCTTAAAAGCTGTTTTTTTTGATATTTCAGCGAATTTGCCGGGTACTGTATTTGGAACAGTTATATCTCTATATTTTCCGGTTTCAAAAGTCAATTTTGCCTCTGTTTTCTCTTCATTCAAACATGTAATTTACTAAAAAAAGAAATATCAATAAAGTTATAACTCAAAAGGATAGAACAGGAAGTATTTTGTTCCGCTGTCTCCAAATGATATGGCAGGAGCCGGAAATTTTAAATAATTAGCACTTTGTCGTAACCAATTCCAAAATGAGCCCTTCGCATCTGGAATCAAATGTACCAGATTATAATCTAAAGCAATAATAAATCTTCTGTCTCCCCAAGCTTTGTCACTAACTTTCAATGATTTTTCAGGATCGTAAGGTTCGGTTGAACCCGGTGCATAAAGATTACGAGCCGCATAACCTATACTTAATTCTAACCATTTAGGCCAATAGGATTTCATGGCTTTAGGCAATAGATTATGCACATTTATTGATAGCCACATAGTGTGAGAGCTATAATTATCTATAAATTGATCATGAGGAACTCTATCGTTTTGACCGTGCCATTTGGGCGGCATATAGGAAAACTTAGGAGTAAAATTTTGCAGAAAAGGAGAATAGTACTGCCCTATAAAAAATGCAGCACCTGCAATATCACAATAAAAATCAGAAGGTGAAAATCCCCAATTAGCTCCGTACCCATCCAATATTTCAATGTATGTGTTATAAGCAAGCCCCATTACACCGCCCCAAATTGTGGCAGCCTCCCAGGATAGCCCTGCCTGGAGCAAGCCTTCGCTCATGAAATATCCCATATAGTAAGTCCCGAAAAAATGTCCTGCTTTATCAGCCCAAAGAGCATATTCCCCATCTTCCATAATTCTAAAACTTGTCTGTTCTGTCCATATAGTTTCCATTTGCCACTTGTGTTGCAAATAAAAAAAAGTACCATAAACAGCACCAAATCCTGCAAGGTTCCAAGGTTTTATATCAGTATAGCGTAACGGCAAATCACCAGTAACAGTATATCTGGGCATATTTGCATAGAAAAATTCTTCAGGTGTTATTTTTTTTGTAGAATCAGTAAAAGTTCCTAATTTTGGTTTGTTAATTTCAGTATCTTGAGTCCCATCAGAAGCATATATTTCTATTTGAATCAAAATTAAAATTAGAAGCAAGTATTTAAGTATTTTACGCATTTTTATACTCGTTTTTTGGTATGATATTTGTTAAGTATTTAGATAAGTTCTTATTTTACATATAGTAGTGTTGGTACAGGAAAAAGTTCATTTACTAATTTAACAAAAATATACGTCATGAAAGCACAGGGAAACATAATAAAAAAATACAGAGAGCAGAAAGGTCTCAGTATTAAAGAAGTAAGCGAGAGAACCAAAATCAGACCTTACATAATTGAAGCATTAGAAGCAGGAAATTTTGCTATTATGTCTCCTATTTATGTGAAATCATTTTTGAAAACACTTGCTCAATTTTTGGAATTTAATCTTTCTGAGATAGAGCTTACGGTGCAATCATCGAACGAGCCCCAGACACAGCCTGCTATCGTAAAAGAACCTATCAAAGAAGCTCCGAAAGAGGTAAAGCAGCCTGAGCAAACTGCAGCTGAAGAAGTAAAAATTATCACTCCGATAGAAGCAGAAAAAGAAAAATATAAGAAGAAGAAACCTGCAAAGCCGGCAAAAACTATATCTTTTGATGACGAAAACCCGGGAACACCTAATCATCCAAAACAATCTGCTGCAACTGACTATGCAGCAATGTTTAAAAAAGCAAACAAACCACAAATAAGTACTACGCAAATAATAAATTACTCTGCTGTAGCTGCAATATTTGTAGCTTTAGTACTGATTATTTACTTTACTTTTTTTGATGAAGGTCCTCAATCTGAAGCAACCGCAATCATTCAGGATCAAATTGCCAGCGAAATTGACACTACCATAATAGGTGGCGAAGACAAAGGCTTACTCAATTATTTTGAAGAACCTGACAGTCTTACTCTTGAAGCTGAAGCAATAGAGGACTGTTGGATGAGAATAGAAATGGATGGTGAAAGAATGGAAGAGCTCACTATAAAAGCCGGACAAATTAAAACATGGAAAGCTTATGAGTTTTTCTCGATTAGCCAGGGCAATGTAGGCGGTGTCGTTTTCAAACGCAACGGCAAACTGCTCGAACCATTCGGAAGTAGAAGCAGTGTCGTGCGAAACATAAAAATCACAAAATCTGCTGTGCTAAATGCCAACAAAGAGGCACAGGATTCTATTCGCCAGAGATACAAGCTGATTCGTAAAAATTCAAATACTTCAAACGTACCTAAAATGATTCAGCCTGCTACTATCAAAACAGTTGATCCCGCACAGCTTATTGATAAAAAAAATAAAGAGGGAAATCAATAAAAGATTATATTTCGGCTATACCCCACTACTTATGATATCGTGTATTCGAATTACTCCGACGCACTTTCCTTCGTCGGAGACAACCGGTAAAACGCTTATTTGGCTTTTTCTGTTTTCCATTAGAGAAAGAGCTTCTGCAAGATAGCTGTGTTCCTTTACTTTCACAGGGGATTTAGTCATTATTTCTTCAATTGAGACACTGTCTAAATCTTTCACATTTTGAAATATCCTTCTAATGTCCCCATCGGTAACTAAACCAATCAAGAAATCATTTTTATCACAAACACAAACACAACCAAGGGATTTATTACTCATTTCCAAAATCAACGACCGCATATCTGCATCAGGGCTAATTTTTGGAGTTTTCTCTTTTGAGTGCATTACATCTTTAACTTGTAGTGTAATGTTTCGTCCGATTTGACCTGATGGATGTAACCTTGAAAAATCCTCCTGGGTTACACCTCTAACCTTCATCACTGCTACTGCAAGTGCATCTCCAAGGGCTAATGCAACGGTAGTGCTTGTAGTTGGTGCCAAATTAAAAGGGCAGGCTTCTTTCTCAACTGTAGCATTGAGAGCAATGTCAGCAGCCCTTGCAAGGTAAGATTCCATATTGCCAACAATAGCAATAATTTTAGCTTTTCTCATTTTTAAATATGGGATAAATCTGACAAGTTCTTCTGTGCCGCCTGATTTTGAAAGAAGAATAGCAACATCTCCCTCCTGGACTATGCCGATATCTCCATGCAAAGCATCTACAGGGTGCAAAAATACAGATGAAACACCTATGGAAGAAAGAGTTGCAGAAATCTTATTGCCGATATTACCGGATTTACCTACACCTGTAACTACAATTTTATGAGCATTTGCAACAAGACTTACAGCATTTGCAAATTGATCGTCTAAAAATGTTTTTACCTTTTCCATAGCCTGAATTTCTTCATCAAAAACTCTTTGGGCTTCCGCAAGTATTGTTGATTTATCCATCGATTTTGTCTTTTTAAATTGAATAATCACAAAAATAGCAAATAAGAAATTAACTACAAGGATGAGATTTTAGTATATTGACAATCACAACAAAAAAGAGACGCTAAAAAATGCGCCTCTCTTGTAAATTAGATAGAAGACAAGATCAACCGGGAGGCCAATTTAGAGGTCTTCCTCCGATTAGATGGACATGCAGATGAAATACAGTTTGACCTGCCCCTTCATTACAATTAACCACGAGACGATAACCGTCATCGGACAATCCCTCATTTTTTGCAATTTCTTTAGCTGCTAAAAATAGTTTACCGATAAGAACCGCATCTTCTTCAGTAACATCGTTGACAGTAGCTATTTGCTTTTTGGGGATAATTAAAATATGAGTCGGAGCCTGTGGACTAATATCTCTAAAAGCAAGCACTTCTTCATTTTCGAAGACTATATCAGCAGGCAAACTTTTGTCTATGATTTTCGAGAATATTGTATCTGCCATTTCAATCATCTCTCCTGACTATTTTAAAAAAAAGCCCCCCACTACTAAAAGCGGGGAGCTAATATATCAGTAATTGATATTACTATCTAAGAACGTTTACTTTTGTAGAAACAACAGTTGCACCTGAAGTCATTCTCAAGATATAAGTACCTTGAGCAACAGGCATATTGTTGTTGTCATCAGCATTCCATTCAACTGAGTTCAAGCCGCGAGAAGCGCCATCAACACTGAATGTTTTAACAACGTTACCATAGATGTCAACGATATCGATATTTACATCACCAGATTGTGGCAATACAAATTGGATAGTTGCAGAAGTTTCTACTTTGCTTGGCAAGCTTGTAATAGAAGCATCACCGAAGTCATAAGTAAGAACAACTAAGTTATCATTAGGACAGTTGTGAACGCCGTTGAAGTCAACGTTGCGTAATCTGTATTCGTAAGTAGTATTGAATACAACTTGTTCGTCAGCGTAGTTGTACTGAGTAACAGAAGATTTGTTACCTTGACCTTCTACCCAACCGATTTGATGCCATTCGTCGCCCATTGCAGGGATTCTTCTTTCTACAAAGAAGCCACTATTGTTTTCTTCCCATGCAGTTGACCAGTTAAGATCGATAGCACCTTTGCGAACCTGACCGTCGAAATCGCCTCTGTATTCTACAGGGATAAGATCGCAATCTTCTTCGAAGTTACCAGGAGTTTCAGTTTTGTTACCGAAGAAAGGTCTTAGTAACGGAATCCAAGTACCACGAGTAAGAGTATGAGTATAACCATCAACTGTAGAATTACCAAAGTGACCTGAGTGAGGATACATTGGGTTACCAAAAGTAGGCATACCTGCAAACCACTGATTAGTAGAAGCTACGTTTTCAGCTGCAAAGATGTTGTTGTTAATCAAGTTGTTGTTAGCATCGTATTTTCTCAATGATTTGTCAATCATTAAGTGAGTACCCCAACCACCAAGAGCAGCAGGCTGTTGATTGATAGTTACGAACGTAGAGCGCATACCCATTCTTTCTTTAGATGCAGCAAGTTCAAGACCTGTTTCACCCAACTGAGCGATAGCAATCCAGTAAGTACCCGGAGGTAAAATCACAGGTTTGTCAAGTAGATAAGTACCGTATTCACCCCAGCCAGGTTGGTTAGGAGCTACCGGATTACCATTTTTGTCCAAATCACGAATACCTCTTTGAGCAGGTAATAATGTACCGGCGATTTCGATGCTTGGTAAGTCATTGTTGTCAGTGTAAGCTAAGAATCTGATATGATCAGGAGCCATGTTTTTTCTACCAAATGAAGCTTGATAACCTCTAAGAGTATCTTGGTTTCTAAGTACAAATTTCATCGCAATCTGACCTGAACCGTTACCGGCGTTAACACCTGCAGCAGCTTGATCCGGATCCCAACCTGATTGGTAAACGTTAGTACCGATACCACCAGTATTAGAAGCGTACAAGTTTAGACCTCTACCAGTAGAGTTAGTAAACTGGCTTGATTCAACGTCATTTTGAGCATTGTTTGATTCGTAAGCGAATACGTTACCAAATTTAAGATCTACATAAGTGAAAGTAGTATCGTTATTAGGTTTCAAATCGCCGTCTTCCATGATAGAGATAGCACGGATAGTGTATTGACCTTGACCTGTTTGTCTTGCATTCCAGCCTGGCATAGGTATTTCTGTAGCTACGCCAGATTCCATAGTAGCGATAGGGAATTTACGGCAGTAAACAGGAGTAACAGTAGGCCAGAAGTTTTCAGCTCTAAGATCTGTAATTCTACCTTTGTAAATATCAACCTGAACTTCAAATGCTTTTGCAACAACAGAAGTGTTGTTAGACAATGAAACCCAAATTGGAATATTAGTAGCCTGAGAAGCAGGAGCTAATTCATAAGGCCATCTGATTTTAACAGCAGATACTTCGATATCTGTTTGTTCAGATGGGAATAGTAATGTTACGTTATCAACAAAGAAATCATCTTCGTCGTCATTGATATAAGGTAAACCTTTTTTATCATTTGTAGCTCTAACTTTGATTCTAAATCTAAAGTTTTTAGCACCTTCGTTTGGAGCATTGATAAATGTATCAGGGATAGCAACGAAGTATTTTTTGAATTCTTCGTCAAAACCTTCATCATATACTTCAGGTCTGAAACCATTAGGTTTCAAAGCACCGAAATCAGGTTTAGAGAAAGAAGAGTCAGCATCTTGTTCCCAGAAACCAACCATATAACCACCGGCACCGTAAACAGTAAGAGCAGCCATATCAGTTACAGGAGCAACAGGCGCACCACCCCAAGCTCTGCGTGGGTGATTTCTCCATTTTTCATCAGGTATATTTGTAATAAATTTGATACCGTCAGGAGATGGTTGAGCTAATTCAACAACGATTTCATCAGGAACAGCAGAAGCAGATCTTGTATTAGTGTACCAGCTCATCCAGTTCAAGTTTTGGAAAGCTAATGGTTCAGGACCGATAAGCTGACCATCACCAAAACCTCTCGGCCAATCTTTAGTAACAGGGTTAGCAACACGTGAAACTGACAAAGAAAGTACTGCATTGTATCTGTTTCTCATATCGATAGGGAATGATCTCAATTGGTCACCGCTCTTACCATCGCCATCAGCAGGGTGGTCAGCGCCGGAGAATTGAACTCTATTCATTTTGATACAAGGAGATTCCAAGTTAATAGTATCACTTCTCAACCAATCAGCTTCCCATTGTGATCTAAATCTACCCAATGGTGGAAGTGGGTGGTGAGTAACTGATTCAGAAGGAACAACTTCTGCGTCAATGTTTACCCATTTCAATACTGAAGGGATAGGACCACGGTCAGATACGTTAAATTGGTTAACGTTATCTTCAAATTGATCCAATCTGTTCATTACAAAAAGGTTGATGTTTGTTGTATCGTCAAACGGCCATTCATCGCCAAGAGTTTCACCAGTTTCAGGGTGAGAAGGATCAGCAATGATATAAGCGCGTAATCTACCAATGTTTGCAGGCTCGAATTCGTTTGGTTCAAATGGAGGGAAGAACACCTGTACGAAACCGTAAGGCGGAATACCATCATGACCTGAAGTTACGAAATCGATTGCTTCAGCTTCGTAGTTACCATTGTTGTTTTCTACATCTGAAAGTCTTACTTTCACATATTCCTGTCCATTACATGGAGTAGTTGTGATATCAGGAATTTCCAAACATTCTTTAGATACTGGCACGATTCTATTATAAATAGGTTGTGCTGTAATTTCGTTTACAATAACGAAACGAGTTCTAAATTCAATATCCTGAGCAACAAAGTTTACACCTGTAGGACCTTGAATTTGGTTAGAAGTATTTTGGATAAGACAAACAGGTTGAATTGCACCGATTCTTTCTTCACCAGCCAACAATTCGTAGTTTGCAGCGTTACCTGTCAAAATTCTTTCAGTAAAGTCAAGATTTGCATTTTCGTCAAGTTTTCTTGCCATGTACTGAATATCAATAACTCTAAGAGTATTTTGCCATTGTTTAAATCTTACTGCTAAGTTTGTACTTGGGAATGGAGTACCTGCAGGGTGTCCACCTAAGTGTTTAGCATAGTAGTGTGTGAATTGGATATATTCGCCACCCCAAGGATAGTAAGGATCAGTTTCTTCTACACCTGTAGGATAATTTACGTGGCGAGCAAACCCTCTAACACCTGCTAAAGTATTAAATCTGTAAACTAAAGCAGCGTCATAGCTATAGTAACCAAAAGACACAATACCGCTAAATTTCAAATAATTGAAAGTGATAGAAGAATCCACACGATTCAAAATGACCTGAGCATTAGCAGAAATGTAATTGTTATCGCCAGGTCTTCCGTTAGTTGGAACTGTTGCCTGCTGACCCATATCATTAACGACAGTACCTTTAAGGTTAGCATTTACATAGTAAATAACTAATTTACTGTTGTCGTTAAATCTTCTGTACCATACTTTACCCCAGTTATCCACCATTTGAAGGTTAGG
Organism: Kapaibacterium sp. (SeqCode); assembly: GCA_963664875.1. Lineage (GTDB taxonomy): Bacteria > Bacteroidota > Ignavibacteria > Kapaibacteriales > UBA2268 > JBFHIJ01. The sequence goes on from OY761611.1 coordinate 1,305,017, forward strand.
ATTCCACTGAGACAAGTGCAAGTCACCCCAGAAAGGAGCAATAAGTGCAGATTTATGTTGTGTAGGAATAGCAGCTTCAATATTAGCAGGAGATGGATTTCTGATACCACCGTTGATAGTAGCTTCGCTACCACCGCAAACAGAGTATAGATAACCAAAATCATCAGCTAATGGGTCACCAGTACCAGGACCATCCATAATACCGTCACCATCTTGATCAGCTTCAACCATGTTTCTTACACGAGAACCACCTGTAGCACCAAGGAACCAGTCCATAGACATATTGTCATAAGCGCTTGTAGTTTGTGGCAATAATGTACGATTACCTTCCTGATCATAATAATATCTACGGTTAGTAAGTGCGATAACACCATTAGTAGATACATAGAATGAGTCATATCTAACACCGTTGAAATAGAACGGGAATCCCAAGCCCATTGGACCTGCAAATGCGTTATCTGTAGAGTCAGTCGCATTTACAACACCATCTAACCAAAAGTTTTTAGTTGGTCCAGGATTAGCAGGGATAGCAGGGTTTCTAAAGAAAGCCAAACCTTTATCAGGATTTTGATCCCAATAAGTTTTTGGCAAAATTCTTGGACCAGCCATTAGTTTAGTCCAAAGGGTAGTAGATTGAGTTGTATCATAAAACTCAACAGTTGGTTTCCAATATGCAGTTCTTGCCGGATTTCCCGGGAACTCCATCGGATCGTTACTATCTACGAAGTAGTAACCTGTAGAAACAGCCGCATCCGTAACAGGATTTGCAGTTTCTTCAAAAGGCTCTGGAAAAGAAGTATTGTTGATGAACGGGTTAGGTTCAGCAAAAGTACTTTTTCTTAGGACATCGTCCTTTTTCTCCTCTTTTTTACCGTCAGCATAGCTGCCTGTAATTAAGAGACCGAAAGCCAGAGCGAGCAACAAAGTAAACCTTTTCATTAGGCGCTCCTTGAAAATAATGAATGATAAATATTTATATCAACCTCTAACTTAATCTTAGCGTTTGAATCTCCAGCCTTTATCTTCGTATTCGAAGATCCAGCCTGCGATTTTTCCTTCGTCGATTGTTTTGAAGTTATCCCAGTAATCACGAGTATAAGTATATCTTGAGCCTGTTTCTGAAACAGGTACTGCATCTGCTTCGCTGATGATTCTGTCCATTCTTTCTTTCCAACCTACGAAGTTTTCTACTCTTAGATCGACCCAGCCTTCGAAGCACCATTGCTCAAGGTTTTCTTTAGTCAAATCTAATTCATCGACACCTCTGCGAACAGGGATTTTCACTTCTGAACCACGCAAATAGTGTTTTCCGTCAGGCATTAGGATAACTAAGCCGATTGAAAGCATTTGCTGTCTCAATTTATCATCAGTTTTGATAATTTCAGTTGCTTTTGCAGAGAATTCTTCTGCAGTTACATTTGTGCAACCAGCCATAGAGCCTGCAATTTTTTTCATCAAAAATGCTTCGTATAACAATTTTGACAATCTTGGAGGTCCAAGCAATTCGAATGCAACGCTATCTACGTTATATTCTTTTTCCATGTCTGCAATTTTATTTACAGCTACATTTTGCAACACACCGCCACGGTAAGTTGGGCCTAAAGTAGTTGCATCTAAGCCTGCTATAACTTCGCGACCTGAGTTGCCACCTCTGATTTCATGAACTAAATATTCAGCGATTTCTTCAGGTGTAACGATTTCCATCTGACCTAAAGCAGAAATTGCCTGGAATTCGCCATGAGAGAATATACCGTTTTCGCCTGTGTCAATATACACAGATTTGAACACATCGCCTGAATCAATTATATCAGATTTATCATCGAATACAAATTTACCTTCTGCAATTTTTGCACTTTCAGGTTTCATGTCAACTAATGGAATAGCTTGACCGCGTTTTTTGATTTCGCCATAAGCAATTTTTTTCCATGCAATAGTTGCAGCAGGTTTAATTTCTTTTACTAATGGTCCGTTTGGAGTTCTAGCCAAAAGGAAAAGAAGCAAAGTATGAGCACCGGCAACAGCTGTTTTAGACATCAATACTCTTGAAGGTCTTTCTTCGCTGTGTGTGTAAGGGATATTGAAGCCCATACCACCAGTGCCTGTAGTACCAACTTTGAAGTACATACCTGTGTTAGAATCCACAAGACCTTTATAAAGTATCTGTACGTGTCTGATTAGCTGAGGAATATAAGTACTTGCAATAACTTTTTCAATCCAAGCAGTATCTATGTTTCCGTTTTCGATGGATTTCATAGTATTTACTGCTGTGTTATAAATATCCATATATGCAATCGCAGTGGCTGTATTGATACAGTCAATAACGATATCAGGTTTGGATTCTACAATTGTAGTATAAAGAGCTGATTCATCGCAAATTTTTTGATCCAATTCGTCAAATACGTCACCGATATAGCCTTTTCTTCCGGTATCAGTATCCAATACGTCTCTAAAGTTCTGGTCTTTCCATTCCGTTCTTGTAAAAACATTACCCCATTTTGCTACAAACATTTCAGGATTGCAATTTGGGTACTCTTTTCTCAAAGTATTTACCGCATCTTCTGCTTCGTGTTTGAAGAGTGATGTTATAATCAATTCTGCCGGCTCGAACTCCATAAGTTTACGGCAGATAGCTGATCCTACCAAGCCGAAGCCGCCTAAAATTAATACTTTTGAACCTTTGATTTGCATATTATTAACCAAATTAATTTATAAAATCCAAAATCGATGTTATCTAATTGCGTAAAATAAAAAAATCGACAAGTATTGCCAAATGCTTTTACATCTTTTTTGCAAATAATTATTAACATTTTATTTGCTAAAGAGTTTTTTGCATTATTTATACACTTTATTTCCCTATAACATCGTCCCGAATTTTTCTTTAAAAAGCTGATTTAATCAATATTTGCAGCCCATTTGCAAATATTATAGTATCCCTCTTATTATCATTGACACATAAAAATAAAAAGGTCTCAAAAAATTTTTAAATTCTTCAAAAAAAATTTATATCAGGAAAAACTATGCCAAATACGCCTATTAGGACGCATTTGGCTTGTTTTATAGTGTATTGCTTAAGTCTATGATTGTTTTATCTATTTGGTATGCTATTTCTTTTAGAGATAGGACTGACACATTTATTTTTGTTTTAATCAGTGATTTTGGCATTGATGGTGCAACTGCCTGCTCAGGATCCTGTGCAAAAAGTTTAGCTCCTGCATTATACATCTGCACCGCTCCTTCTGTGCCGTCTCTTCCAAGTCCGGTTAGTATGGCTCCAACGGAGTATTTTCCAAACACATCCACCATAGATTTGAACAGAGGATCAGCTGCTGGTCGAGCAAAGTTAACTTTCTCTCCTTGATAGACTTTCAGCTCCATTTTTTTCGTTACTTCCGTATGCATATCTCCGCGGGCAACATATAATCTGCCGGGAACTATCTTCATTTTATCTTCGGATAATACAACCTCGATATCCAAATCAGAATTCAATCTATCAACGAAAGAAGCAAACATCCATTCAGGTCCATGTTGTACTATAAAAAAAGCAGCTTTGGAATACTGAGAAATGCAACCCATCAATTCTTTGACTGCCGGAGGTCCGCCTGTACTTGAGGCTATAGCAATCCCCGGGAACGGTGGTTTTACTTTTGAGGTAATAACCGGCACTTCATTCACGATTGCAGGTGCAGGCTGATTCTTTTTCTGCAATGCTTCATCGAGCCTTTTGAAAAGTACGTCAGGTTCTATGGGTTTGGTCAGAAAGTCATCAGCTCCGGAATCAAGGGCATAGTTTCTTGCCACATCAGAATCGAGATGCGTAATCATGAGAATGATAGGGATTTTTCTCATTTTTTCTCTGATAGCAGTTATCAGCTCAATCCCGTCCATTACCGGCATCATCCAATCTGTCAGCAAAAAGTCGTAATCTGTGATTATCAACTTTTGTAACGCCTCTTTGCCATTACTGCAAATATCCACAGCATAATTGTTACTTTTGAGTATATGTTGCAAAAGTAAAGCATTGGATTTTTCGTCTTCAACTATCAGTATTTTTTTCATTGTACACTGTTCAATTATAAATCATTTTAAAACCCCTTTTCGCAAGTTAGGAAAAGCAGATTTACCATTTGATATTTTTAAAATATTCTCTAAATCTATTAATCTCGTTTCTAAGTTTTGCTACGGTCTGCAAAGGATTGTCAAATACTTCGTTCTTACCCATTAATTCCAAATCAAGAGCAAGGCTTGCAGCTTCTTTTGCATCAAAATTGACAAGAGCTCCTTTTAACTTATGTGCAGCATGATCCAATTTTTTGTAATTTGTAGCACTTACAGCTTCATCAATTTCCTGCATTAAAGCAGGTAACTCGTTAAAGAAACTCTCAACCATTGTAATTATTATCTTGCTGTTCCCTTTTAACACATTAAGCAAATTTGAAAAATCTGCCGGAGGCATTTCTCTTGTGTTTTTTGATGCCTGTTTTAATCTTATTTGATTTTCTATAGCAGCAAAAAGTAACCTGTCACTTACCGGCTTAGAAATATAGTCATCCATTCCTGCTTCGAGAAATCTTTCCCTATCACCTTTTAGAGCATGTGCAGTAAGGGCAATAATCGGGATAGCACTATTCTCGTCATCATTTCTGATTAGCTTCGTTGCTTCCATACCATCCATCTCCGGCATCTGAATATCCATTAGTATCAAATCGTAAATGCCTTTTCTAAACTCTTCTACTGCTTTGGCACCATTTTCAACAGCTTTTATGTTCCATCCATTTGATTCGCAGAGATCAGTGATTAGAATTTGATTGACCATATTATCTTCTGCAAGAAGAATGTTAAGTTTTTCCGGCATCACAAAATCATCAGTCTCAGGGACTGAAACATCTCCGATGTATATCTTATCGTCTATCTCTTCGTAATTATCAAGTCCTAATGCTTTTTCGATGACATTTAGCAGTTGCGACTGTTTAACCGGTTTGATTAGATAAGCATCCAGTACTTTTTTATCTTCTAAGCTCAACTCTTCAAATCCGTTTGAGGAACTTAAGAGAATAATTTTTGCGTCTGAAATTGCTTTTAATTTTTTCGCTAAAGTTACACCATCGAGGCCGGGCATCATATAATCCAAAATAAGAAGTTTAAATGGATTGCCTGCCTTGTGCTCATCGTGATAAAGATTGACAGCATGGAATGGATCAATAGACGTAAAGGTATTTAATCCATAAAAATCAAGCATATTTTCTAATATCAAAAGATTTGTACTATTGTCGTCAACAACTAAAGTTTTGAGATTTTTCAAATTTTCAGATTTTTTCTCAATGTTTTCTCTGTATCGTTTATTGTTGAGCATTTGTATTTCAAAAGGAAGACTGAAAGAGAACACACTACCCATTCCCTCTTGACTTGACACAGTTATATATCCACCCATTTTTTCGACTAAATGTTTAGAAATAGCAAGCCCTAACCCCGTACCTCCGTATTGCCTTGTGGTAGAGGCATCTGCTTGTGCAAAGTCGTCAAATATGTGATGAAGATTTTCTTGTGCTATTCCTATTCCGGAATCTTCTATAACAAACTTTATTTGAATATGATTTTCATCTATCTGTGCTTCCCTTAAGACTTTGATTTTGACTTCACCGGAATGCGTAAATTTGATGGCATTGCTGATGATGTTTATCAACACCTGACGTAAACGAGTCGGATCTCCTATGAGATAAATAGGCAAATCAGGTTCGATGAAGCAGGTGAGTTCTATGGATTTTCTGTATGCTTTTAGTGCAAACATATCTACGGATTTTTCGACTGTAGAAGTCAATTCAAAATCTAAGCTGTCAAGCAACAACTTACCGGATTCTATTTTGGACAAATCCAAAATATCATTTATGATATTGAGCAGCGAATCGGCAGATGTTTTGACGAGGTTTAGATGAATTCTTTGCTCAGGAGTTAGTTCTGATTTTAAAACAAGATCTGTCATCCCAATAATACCATTCATTGGAGTTCTTATTTCATGGCTCATATTAGCAAGGAATAAGCTTTTTGCTTTGTTGGCTGCTTCGGCTTCCTCTTTTGCCTTTTTCAGAAAGTCTTCCATATTTTTTCGTTCAATCTCGGCAGCAGCTCTGGTTGCAAATATTTCAAGAATAAAATCATTCCGTTTTTTTGGTTCCGGTTTTTCCTCATCCATTGCAAGAACAAAACCTTTTAGCTTAGTTCCGTTTTCATAAATCGGAATACCAAGGATATATTTGACATAAGAGTTACCTTTAGCCCGAGGTATAGCCATAAAAGGACTATCCTGCTGATGGTAAAAAACTGAAGGAGCAAATTTTTCTTTGATATCTATTTCTATCTCAAAGCTTTCGTAAAACTGCCTGTCACCCCAATAAGCTAACACATGACCTGCATTCATATTATCGCTTACAAGGTAGATGCAGGTGTCGCTGACATCAAACACTTCCGCAAGGTAATACACAAAAGATGAAAAGAAATTGACACCGGTATTACGGGCAGTACCTTCAACTATAGTCTGCAGAGCTTGTTCTGCTCTTTTTCTTTCCGTAATATCTTCAATGATACCATCTATATAGTCTAACTCACCGGATTCATTTTTAATTGGGCTACCTGTATCTCTGATAATAATTTTCTGATTTTTGTTATTAATAAGCTCATACTCTGTTACAACTATTTCGTTGCTCCTTTTGAGTTCTTCAATATGCAAATCACGTATATGCGGATTGACGTATAAATCCTGAACATTAAGCTCTCCGAAATCAAAGTCAGGCTCTAAGCCCAATATATTTAATAATGCAGGATTAGCATAAAAGAGTTTCCCTTCGGGATTAGTTCGGTAAATACCCACAGGCAACTGTTTAGTCAAAGTTCTTATTCTCTCTTCTGAATCTTTGATTTTTTGCTCTGCTTCTATTCTCTCAGAAATATCTCTTATTATAGCATAGACATTACGCCTGTTTTCTATATATAAAACAGCGAGAGATACTTCTGTGGGAACAATTTTTCCTGTAAAAGTCTTATGCTCCCAAAGGAACCTGGAAGCACCGTGCTGAGCAGCTCCCTCAACCATTCGAAGCATTTTCATGTAAGAAGAATCACCATCACTTTGGAACTCAGGCGATAACTCAGAAGGCTTTCTTCCGATGATTTGGCTTTTATCTATGGTATCAAAAAGTTTAAGAGCAGCATAGTTGCAATCTTTGATGTTGTAGCCATCTAAGAGTAACATAGGGTCTATCGAATTTTCGAAAAGGGAGCGGAACTTCAGCTCACTATTTCTTACATCGCGCTCAGCTGTAATCCTTTTGGTAATGTCCACAATTGCTACAATACATGAGACGACTTCGTGTTTTGCATTGAAGATGGGATACCATTCGTAAACACCCTGAAAAGAAGTGCCATCTTTCTTTTTGAATTCGGTTTCGCCGCTATAATTTTCACCGAGGGATTTAATTTCTTTGATTATTGTAGTTATCCTTTCGAAGAACTCAATATCTACAATTTTTCTGAGAGAGTAACCTGTAACAATATCGGACTGGTAACCGAAGAGGTTTTCTGCCCCTTTGCTGAAATGCAAGATACTAAAGTCTTTTGTTTCAGTTTCCAAATGTAAAAACGCAAGATTTTCTATTACCTCGCTTATTTGATGAGCATCATCATTCGTAAGTTCAGGGTCTTTGTCGGAGTAAATATTTTTGACATCAAACGAGTTTGTGCATGTAACAATCAGTGATTGAGTATCAATATCCACGGATGTTCTGTTTATCTGGAAAAGCCCTGAAACAGTGCTGCTAAATCGTTTGTACTCTTTATTTGATATTTCAATTGTATTATCTCTGCTTTTTACAGAAATCCCAATCGGTAGATTATCAACTATTTCTTTATATAGCTTTAGCTCATTTTCCAAGTCAATCAAATTCGATTTACTAACCGACATCATAAATCTCCGAATATTATTAGTCTTTATGCAAATTTAAATCTTTGCTCGTAAAATGCAACAAAAAAAGCGTTGCAAAGTAATTCGCAACGCTTTTTTTTGGATTTATCAATTGCCATTCAGCAATTTTCTGCCATGTTCTTCATCGTCTCTATGATCCATGTGGTCATGTGTTATTTCATATTCAAAGTCATGAGAAGACACATTCCTGTGGATTTTGAATCTATTGATAGCAGAGATTAGTTTCTCTGTTTGTTTGCTCATTTTTTCAGAATAAATAGCAATTTCAGTTATCTGCTTAGCAGTAGAACCTGCCACAGTTGAAATAGATGCAATATTCTGAGCAATTTGTTCTGTAGTCGAAGATTGTTCTTCTGACGCAGCTGCAATTTGATTGATCATGGACATAACATCTTCCGAGCTTGAAACTATTGATTTCAATGCTTCACCGGCTTTATCAGCAAGTGCAATTCCACTATTTACTTCAGAGTTGCCCTGAACCATGATAGTAACAGCATTTCCTGTTTCATCCTGAATGCTTTGAATCATGTTGGCAATTTGTTTTGTTGCATCTGTGGTGCGTTCTGCAAGTTTTCTAACCTCATCAGCAACAACTGCAAATCCCCTACCCTGATCTCCGGCTCTTGCAGCTTCTATAGCAGCATTTAGAGCAAGCAAGTTAGTCTGGTCTGCAATTTCATTGATTACAGAAATAATCTTTCCGATTTCTTTGCTAGATTCGCCAAGTTTTTTGATGTTATTCGCAGACTGAGTTACAACATCAGCAATGTCTTTCATTTTTTTAACGGTTTCAGACACTACAGTGCCGCCATTTAGAGCTTCCTGACCGTATTTTTCAGCTATCTGTGCCGCTCTGTTAGATGCTTTGGCATTTTCTGCAACAGTTCTTGTCATTTCTTCGACAGCACCTGCTACTTCTTCAGTCTGCATACTTTGCTCTTGTGCACTTGAAGCAATATTAGCAGATTCACCATTTATTTGGTCAGAAGATGATGCCACTGCTTCTACTACAGAATGAACATCTTGAATAACGTTTTCTAAAGAATTTGCCAAGCTATTGATATTTTTAGCAAAGTCGTCAAACTCTCCGTTAAATCTCTTGTTGATTCTTGCTGTTAAATCACCGGAAGCAAGAATTGAAATGCAGTTTGCATATTCATTTAGCGGATTGATTATTGCGTCTAAGGTATTATTAACACCACCTACAACCACCTGCCATGAGCCTTGGTAACGAGAAACATCTACTCTTTTATCTAATTCGCCCTGAACTGCAAAGTTTGTTTGTTGATGCACATCAGAAATCATTTTGTTGAGTATATCAGTCAAAATGTTGATGTTTTGAATCATACCAAAGTATTCGCCTTTAAAGTCACCATGTATAGTATCAAGTCTTTCGCCTCGACTTACATTGGCAATAAAATCTTTTGCTAAATTGAATGGCTCGACTATAGCATCCAGTGATTTATTGAAACCACCAAATATATTTATCCATTCGCCTTGCAAGCCTGTTGCATCAGCTCGAACGTCCAATTTTCCATTTACAGTTGCTTCAGACTGCTCAGCCATTGTGATAACAAGTTTATAAAGTATTGTTCTAAGAGTATTGATATTGATTTTTAATGTATTGTAAATACCTTTGTACTCTTTTGTTACCTCGTGCAATTCTTCACCGCGACTTGCTTTTGCTATGAAATCAATTGCAACTTCAAATGGTTCTGCCATGTTGTCTATCGCGAGATTCATTCCGTCGATAATAATTTTATAGTCTCCGTCTAACTTGTCAGAAGCAGCCCTATAGTCCAATTCTCCATTTTTGATAGATTCTGCAAGTGTATTTACTTCACTAATCAAAGTCATAAGATTGGCACGAACACCATTTATTGCATGAGTCAACGCAACCTGATCTCCCGGCAAATTCCTCATTTCTTTATTCAGATTGCCTTTGGCATAATCAAGCAATATCTCAACACCTTCAAAAATAGGATTAGAAACAGAATCCAATGTTTCATTGATACCACTCATAAGATCAAGATAAATGCCGCTCATACCATTCACATCGCATCTTGCATTTACAAAACCCGAGTTTTGCTGCTTGATTGTTTCAAAAAGCGAACTTTGCATAGCGTTCAAGGTATCTATACACATATTCAAATTGTTTTTGATTTCGTTGAAATCACCTTTCATGTCTTCTTCTATCTTTGGTGGTATATCGCCTTTGGATATTCTGTCGATATACTCTGCTGATAGATTTAAAGGACCTATCACTGCATCGAGCGATTTATTGAAGTTGCCGAATATGTTTAGCCATTCACCTTCCAAGCCTTTCAAATCGGCTCTAACGTCAAGGCGACCATTAAGTGTTGCGTCGGATTGTTCCATCATAGTGAAGACAAGTTTATAAAGAACTTCTCTTAGACGGTTTATTCTGTTTTTCAGATTGCCGTATATGCCTTTATAATCTTTTGTTACCTCGTGCAACTCTTCGCCGCGACTTGCTTTTGTTATAAAATCTATTGCTAATTCGAATGGTTCTACTACATTATCGAGTGTTTTATTCATGCCTGCTATTATTTTGCGGTAGTCACCATTGTGCATTGATTCGTCTGCACGCAATTCGAGGTTGCCTTCTTCTGCTGCATGGTTTAAGGTATTTGCATCTGTGATTAGTTTATTGATGGAATCTATACACATATTCAAATTGTTTTTGATTTCGTTGAAATCGCCTTTCATGTCTTCTTCTATCTTCGGTGGTATATCGCCTTTGGATATTCTGTCGATATACTCTGCTGATAGATTTAAAGGACCTATCACTGCATCGAGTGATTTATTGAAGTTGCCGAATATGTTTAGCCATTCACCTTCCAAGCCTTTCAAATCAGCTCTAACGTCAAGGCGACCATTAAGTGTGGCGTCTGATTGTTCCATCATAGTGAAGACAAGTTTATAAAGAACTTCTCTTAGACGGTTTATTCTGTTTTTCAAATTGCCGTATATGCCTTTATAGTCTTTTGTTACCTCGAGTAATTCTTCGCCGCGGCTTGCTTTAGTAATAAAATCTATTGCTAATTCGAATGGTTCTACTACATTATCGAGAGTTTTATTCATACCTGCTATTATTTTGCGGTAGTCACCATTGTGCATTGATTCGTCTGCACGTAATTCTAAGTTGCCTTCTTCTGCTGCATGGTTTAAGGTATTTGCATCTGTGATTAGTTTATTGATGGAATCTATACACATATTCAAATTGTTTTTGATTTCGTTGAAATCGCCTTTCATGTCTTCTTCTATCTTCGGTGGTATATCGCCTTTGGATATTCTGTCGATATACTCTGCTGATAGATTTAATGGACCTATCACTGCATCGAGTGATTTATTGAAGTTGCCGAATATGTTCAGCCATTCACCTTCCAAGCCTTTCAAATCGGCTCTAACGTCAAGGCGACCATTAAGTGTGGCGTCGGATTGTTCCATCATAGTGAAGACAAGCTTATAAAGAACTTCTCTTAGACGGTTTATTCTGTTTTTCAGATTGCCGTATATACCTTTATAATCTTTTGTTACCTCGTGCAACTCTTCGCCGCGACTTGCCTTTGTTATAAAATCTATTGCTAATTCGAATGGTTCTACTACATTATCGAGAGTTTTATTCATACCTGCTATTATTTTGCGGTAGTCACCATTGTGCATTGATTCGTCTGCACGCAATTCGAGGTTGCCTTCTTCTGCTGCATGGTTTAAGGTATTTGCATCTGTGATTAGAGCTGTTATTGCATCTATACATGTGTTGAGATTATTGATAATTTCAGCGAAATCACCTCGGAACTCATCAGTAACTTTTGGTGGCAAATCACCTTTGCTAATGCGGTCAATATATTCTGCGGCAAGATTGAGAGGTCTCATGTATAAATCGACACTCTGATTTACGCCATCAATTATTTCAGCATAAGCCCCCTGCAACTTCTCTGAGCTTGCACGATAATCTAGTTTACCCATTTTAGAAGCTTGTACAATTGCCTGTACCTGCTGATTCATTTCTTCGAGAGTTGAAGATACTTTGACAAAAGCTCTTTGCACGTCAGCAAGTTCATCATTGCCTTTGATTTCTTTTTCGATATTTAACTTACCTGAAGTAATGTCCTCTGCCATTGATTTGAGTTTCTTGAGAGGATTTACTACTGAAACTCGTCCGATAACGACAAGTGCAATGTTTAGCAGCACTATACTGCCGATAACAAAGATGAATAGCAAAGTGTGTAACTCTGCACGTTTAGTATTGTAAGTATCTAAATCATAGTCCGCAATTATAAACCAGTTCAAATCTTTATCGAAATGAGCCAATGCCATTTTTTCTTTCAGCGTATCGCCGATTGCAATCGAATAGCGGGCATAATCTTTATTGTCACTTTTCAGTTCATTAGCTATTTTGAGTAGTATGGCTGTACCTTCAGAATCTTTGTATTCTTCTACAGGTTTTCCGGAATATTCATTATTAGGTGAAGAAATAATCTTATTATCTTTTATCACAAATATTCCATTTTTAGAATGGTATGATATTTCTGAGAGATAAATCAGTAGAGCATTTTGCTCATTTATTGCATCCTCTTCACTAACAAACTCTTTTGATTTTGTTTTTTCAATAATTGATATAGGTATTTCACTTATATCATGCAAAGATTCCTTTACGTCTTCAAGCAAGACGTTTTCTACGGTCGGCATCAAATAGTAATCAAGAGCAAAATACATTGCAATGGTTACTAAAATAAAAGGAAGGCTAATTTTTAGCGAAATCCCTGTTTTTTTAAACAGTCCCATACATATTACCTTAAAAATAGGAACAAATTATAGTTCAGATGACACAATACTACAACACAAAAGCGTTATAGAATTAATGCCTTATTGCAAACGAAAAAATAATATAAAGGATTCGCTTTTAAAATTATTTTGATTACATGCTTGAGTAAAGCTAAAACTTTTGGAATTTAGAATCTCTGATTTTTCCAGATTACATTTCGTTTTAATAGAGTAACAGGTATGAGGAGTTCGATAAGCATCACAAAAAGCAATGAGATGAGTATATAAGGCTTTAAATTGCTTTTCTTTTGAGAGTTTACAGATAAGTTTGTAACTATATAATCGCCATATAAGCGAGTAAACAGCACGGAGAAAATCCACATTAAGTTACCCGAATACAGAGAAATAAGGAGAGAAACCCATATAGACAAAGATGTGAAAACAAAAATTGAAGCTTTTATTCCAAGAGCTTTGCCCCCTACAGCCCAACGGTGTTTTTGTTGCATATATTCCTTGAAAGTGTTGCAGCCATAAGTAGTTACTGAGGAATTTACAGAATTGAGATATACAATCTTACCGCCTGCTCTGTCAACAGCCTGCATCAAAGCGAGGTCTTCGGTTACTGAGAAGTCAATATTTCTATAACCACCTAACTCTTTGAAAACAGAGCTCTTAATACTAAAATTATTACCGTATGCACCCAGTACTTTCTTATGACCTACGCCTGCACTTGCCATAGTGTGCATATAAATCCATTCTACAGCCTGAATTTTATCAAAAAGCCTGTTACTTTCCACATGAGTGAATGCAGGTATTAAATCTACGCAATAAATGTCAAACGCATTCACAATTGTACGTATCCAATCTTTATGAACTTTACAATCAGCATCTGTAAGAAGCAGATATTCGCCTTTGGCTATATCAGCAGCCTGCTGTATAGCTCCGGGCTTACCTTTGAGGTTAGCTTCTACATCTGTTTCAAGCCGGTGTAATATTTTTAGATTTGGGATTTCTAATGCGAGTCTATCCATAATAGCTCCTGTGCTATCCACAGAGCGATCATTCACCGCTATAATTTCGTATTTATCATTAGGATAGTTGCAATCTGCAGCAGCACGCAAAGCACGTTCTATGTTCTTTTCTTCGTCCTTGGCAGGTATAATAATAGAAACAAACGGAAGCTTATCTTCAGGTAAACTCAAATCGAGAGCAGAAAGATTTCTTTGGTTCAATGCTCCCGAATAGAAAACATAGACCCTAAAAAGATAAACAATTATTCCAAAAACTACTATATATATCATAGATACTCTCTTTATTGCTCACTTAGTCAAGTCTGCTAATATAATGCCAAATCTTGAATTTTAAATGCAGGAAATGTTGATTTTTCAGGAAGTACAAAAAAAAAGCGAACCACTTTAAAAAAAAAATGATTCGCTTAGTAGAGATTTGTCATATTGGGTTTATACTATTTTCTTAAAGACGAACCATCCACCAAATACTACAAAACCACCTGCGAGTATGATTAATCCCCATTCAGGAAGTGTAGGTACTACACCAAAATGCACCTGTTCCGAATAAGCTGTCACTGTGCTATTAGTAGCATAAGCACGAACATAATAGCCCGGACCAATCTGCAAGTTAGTTGCATTTAGGGTATATTCGTCATTGCCACCGGCTGGTGCTGTTGCGATGCCGTCATAATCTGTGATAGTTGGATTTGGAGTAGTGCTCCAAACTATTCCTTTTGCTGTTATTGCTGTGCCGCCGTTATCATCCGGATTTGCAGTAAAGCTATATTCTGTGTCTGATATCTTGGTAGTTGTCGTGATCGAAACAGTTGAAGAGCAGAGAGGACAGAGAGAACCGAATAAGCCAGAAAAGTTTGTTACGGGAGTAAAGTAAGAAAAAACATGCAAATCTTTTATGCCATCGCCGTCAAAGTCAGCAAAATCAACTGATCCATATTGTGGATTCATTGATTTTCCTGGAATAGGTTGACCATTAATTTGATTTGTTGGACCTGAATCTACAGCTTTGACAGTAAAATTATTGCTCCCATCGTTAACAGCTTGGAAAAATTTAGCAAAATCCCAAAATAGTATATCATCGTCACCGTCAGCGTCAAAATCACCTACTCGGGTACCACTATATGCCCCCTGAACTCCTTGTCCTGCACTAATACTTACATTATTAGTGCTAAAGCTCCCTGACCCATTGTTGAAAAATTCAAATACACCTGTATTGTCTATTAATAATAAATCGGTATCTCCATCTGTATCTAAGTTTATTGCAAGTAAGACTGGTGCAGCCGTAACTGTAAAATTCAGATCAGCATTATCAATTAAAATACTAAGTTGACTAAATGTACCTGAGCCATTATTAGTAAAAACTTGCAATGCCGCTTCAATATTTCCACCTGAATCTGAATAAACAGAAACAAAGTCTAAATCATTATCACCGTCAATATCAAAAAGCTGAATAGAACCATAAGATAAATCTATAAATCCACCATCAACAGGAGCAGCATCATCTCCCAATAGTTCGACCTGAGTGATTGTGAAATTAGCACTACCATCATTTTCATATTTTTTTATATTATCAGCAGTCTCACTGTCAATTATAAGAAAATCAATATCGCCATCCGTGTCAAGATCTCCCGCGGCGAATGCCTGCATTGCAACAGAAGCCCATTGGTATTTCCTAGTAAAGGAAGTGCCGTTCCCATCATTTATATACAGTTCCGTTTTGCTTGAAGGTGCAGAATAGTATTTCAATATCAAATCAGGCTTGCCGTCACTGTTGAAATCTTCAGAATATAATTTACTAATTCTAAAATTTCCAATCGTGCTAACGTTAGTAATTGAATTCTCTGTAAAAGATCCTGACCCATCGTTTATGTAAATGCGCGCTGTATAATCACCGACAGCTTCTCTTTGCCCCGTAACAAGAATATCAATGTCTCCATCACCATCAAAATCTTTCGCTACAGAAGCAGCATATTTCCACTGTGAAGTACCTATATCATAAGGATTATTCCAGACAATTGCCTTTGCATTTCCAAAGCAAATAAATATCAAAGAAAGATAAAGCACTTGCTTCTTTAGAAAGCTATCAATGTAGTTGTATTTTGTAAACATTTTCAATTTCCAAATTTATTATTTGAGTATACATTGGACTACTATATAATCAATAAAACGATTTTTTCAAAGTAAAATTTAGGTTATTTTGCATTCTATTTTTTAACATTAAAAATACTTTGCTATGTGTTAATTTTTACAATTAAATAGTTTCCATCGTGCATATGACTACTAATTCTCCATCCATGGAAACAGTCAAAAAATAGAGCTTTAAGCTTATCAGAATTTCCAATTTTAAGTCTGTTGTTATAAAAAATCGGATAGTCACACTCTGCTACAGAGCGAACAGCACGTTCTATGTTCTTTTCTTCGTCCTTGGCAGGTATAATAATAGAAACAAACGGAAGCTTATCTTCAGGTAAACTCAAATCGAGAGCAGAAAGATTTCTTTGGTTCAATGCTCCCGAATAGAAAACATAGACCCTAAAAAGATAAACAATTATTCCAAAAACTACTATATATATCATAGATACTCTCTTTATTGCTCACTTAGTCAAGTCTGCTAATATAATGCCAAATCTTGAATTTTAAATGCAGGAAATGTTGATTTTTCAGGAAGTACAAAAAAAAAGCGAACCACTTTGAAAAAAAAATGATTCGCTTAGTAGAGATTTGTCAAATTGGGTTTATACTATTTTCTTAAATACAAACCAGCCACCAAATACTACAAAACCACCTGCGAGTATGATTAATCCCCATTCAGGAAGTGTAGGTACTACACCAAAATGCACTTGTGCAGAGTAAGCTGTCCCTGTGCTATTAGTAGCATAAGCACGAACATAATAGCCCGGACCAATCTGCAAGTTAGTTGCATTTAATGTATATTCGTCATTACCTCCGGCTGGTGCTGATGCTATACCATCATAATCTGTGATAGTAGGGTTGGGAGAAGTGCTCCAAACTATCCCTTTTGCTGTTATTGCAGTGCAGCCGTTATCATCCGGATCAGCCGTGAAGCTATATTCTGTATCTGATATCTTGGTAGTTGTCGTGATTGAAACTGTTGCAGGACAGAGAGAACCATACAATCCTCCATAGTTTCCACCGGCAGTTGACTGATCTGTAAATACATGTAAATCCGGAGTACCATCACCGTCAAAATCTGCGAAAGTTACATCTCCATAATGAGGCCAAATTGCTTTACCAGCGATAGGTTGACCATTGATTTGTGCATAATTTGCTACAGATGAAAATGAATAATTATTAGAACCATCATTTATTGCTTTATAAAAAGAGTTGTAGTGCCAGAATAATACGTCTATATCAGAGTCCCCATCGATGTCGTCTATTATAGAACTTGCGGAACCAAGACCTGAATACAGAGTGGTGTTTGTAGTGGAAAAGACACCGGTTCCATCGTTTGTAAAAGCGATAGTAAAATTATGGCTTGTCAAGAAGAAATCGGTATCTGAATCAAGATCCAAATTTACAGGCATAATAAGTGGCCCGTATTCACACTTAAAGTTTGTATTATTATTATCGATTGTAGTACTCTTGTGGGTAAACACTCCTGAACCATTATTTGTAAACACCTGTAGAGCTGCTTCAATATTTCCACCGGAATCTGTATATACAGAAACAAAGTCTAAATCATTATCTCCATCAATGTCAAAAAGCTTAATAGAACCATAATGTAAACCTATAAATCCACCATCAACCGGAGCGACATCATCAGCCAGTACTTCTACTTGAGTAGGAGTAAATGTACCCAATCCATTATTTACGTATTTTTTAATATCTTGTCCATTCCAATCGATTAGCACAAAATCAATATCCGAATCCCCATCAATATCTCCTAAATCAATCGCAACAGCACCAAAAGCCCATTGATGTTGGCGTGTAAAGGAAGTACCATTACCATCATTCAAAAATACTTCTGTGGAACCTGAATAAGATAGAACTAAATCCGGTTTGTTATCACCATTGAAATCAGCAGATACTAATTGGACAATTCTAGAGTTGATTGAACTTACGTTAGTAATTGTATTCTCTGTAAATGCCCCGGTACCGTCATTGACATAGATTCTTGCGGTATAATCTCCTGCTGCTAATCTCTTACCTGTAACAATGATGTCATTATCACCATCATTATCAAAGTCCATTGCAACTGATTTTGCATAATACCATTGAGAAGTACCAATATCATAAGGGGTATTCCAGACATAAGCCTCGACGCTATTATAGCAGAAGATGACTAGTAACAAATAAAGCGTATGCTTCAAAAACATACGTTCAAAGAATTTGTTTTTTTCTCTCATGACAAATCTCCAAAATTTATAATTCGACCGAACGTTTGGTCACTATATAATCAATAAAACGATTTTTTCAAAGTAAATATTGGATTAAAGTCAAATTTTATTTTTTAAGCAGGGATATATAGAAGTCAAATTGAGTTTGTAGTGGATAGTTACCGTCGCTCATGATATAACTAATCTGCCAACCATGAAAGCAGTCAAAGAAGAGAGCAATATGTTGCTCAGGAGTTGTAATTGATAATCTATTTAAGTATAAATTTGAAATAAAGTGATAAATTTCCATGCCATGAGAAGCCATATACTCCCTGACAATTGAAGTATAACGATTATCGATTGTAATTTGAGTTATCAGGCGCCAGTACTTAAAGTTATCTTTCAAAGATTTTTCAAATCCGTCTAAAAAAAATCTAAAATCATTCCATGGATTTTCCGATTCTTCAGGTGGAATAAATTCGAAGATAAGGGATGTTCCGTCCTTTAGAAGTGTTGACAGTATTTCTTCTTTACTTTCAAAATAATGATACAATGAGCCTTTTGCAAGTCCGGTTTCTTTGGCAATCATGCTAATCGTTGTAGATTTAAAACCATGTGTTGCAAATAGCTCTAAGGACGTTTCTAAAATATCAGTCCGAGACCTATCTCTTCTCTGCTCATTATATGTTTTTTTTTCCGCCATACATCATATAAAATAAAAAAGTGGGTTGCAAAACACAACCCACCAAAGATAAGGAAATTTTATATATCTTATTCAGCTACTGCTTCAAATAATATGTTCATTAGTTTTTTAGCAGCATCAGGAATAACAGTACCAGGTCCAAAAATTTCGGCACAACCTGCATTATAAAGATATTCGTAGTCTTGCTGAGGAATTACCCCACCTGCAATTACAATGATATCATCTCTACCGAGTTTTTTGAGTTCTTCGATGAGCTGAGGCACTAAAGTTTTGTGACCGGCAGCAAGCGAAGATACGCCTACGATGTGTACGTCGTTTTCTACTGCTTGCTTAGCCGACTCTTCCGGAGTTTGGAACAAAGGTCCCATATCTACGTCAAAGCCAAGGTCAGCGTAGGCAGTAGCAACTACTTTTGCACCGCGGTCGTGACCGTCTTGTCCCATTTTTGCAATCATAATACGAGGACGGCGACCTTCCTGCTCTTCGAATTTGTCAGTCATAGCTCTTACTTCGTCGATAACAGACTGCTCAGCAAATTCGCTTGAGTACACACCTGAAATCGAGCGAATTACAGCTTGATGTCTGCCTGTAATTTTTTCGATCGCATAAGATATTTCACCGAGAGAAGCACGAGCCTGAGCAGCTTTCACTGAAAGGTCAAGCAAGTTACCTTCGCCTGTTTCAGTTGTTTTAGTGATAGCTTCAAGCCAGTAGCGTACATCATCTTCATTACGATTAGCACGCAACTCTTCCAAACGTTTAATCTGAGATTGGCGAACAGAAGTATTGTCAATTTCAAGAATTTCGAGTGGATCTTCTTTATCAAGGCGATATTTATTGATACCGGTGATGATTTCAGTGCCTGAATCAATTCTTGCCTGCTTACGAGCAGCAGCTTCTTCGATACGCATTTTAGGAATACCTGATTCGATAGCTTTTGCCATACCACCAAGTTCTTCGACTTCCTGAATGTGAGCCCATGCTTTTTTGATTAGCTCGTTTGTAAGAGCTTCTACATAGTAAGAGCCTCCCCAAGGATCGATAACTCGAGTGATGCTTGTTTCTTCCTGCAAGTAAATCTGAGTATTACGAGCAATACGAGCAGAGAAATCTGTAGGTAAAGCGATAGCTTCGTCAAGTGCATTTGTGTGCAATGACTGAGTGTGTCCCAATGCAGCACCCATAGCTTCGATACAAGTACGGGCAACGTTATTGAACGGATCCTGCTCAGTAAGAGACCAGCCTGAAGTCTGAGAGTGAGTACGCAATGCAAGAGATTTAGGGTTCTTAGGATTGAACTGATTAACGATTTTAGCCCAAAGAACGCGAGCTGCACGCATTTTTGCAATTTCCATGAAGTAATTCATGCCTATTGCCCAGAAGAACGACAAACGAGGCGCAAACGCATCTACGTCGATTCCTGCAGCGATACCGGTTCTCAAATATTCCAAACCGTCTGCCAAAGTATAACCCATTTCAAGGTCAGCAGTAGCACCTGCTTCCTGCATGTGGTAGCCGGAAATAGAGATACTGTTAAACTTAGGCATTTTCTGAGAAGTAAACTCAAAAATGTCAGCAATTATTTTCATAGAGATTTGTGGCGGGTAAATGTAAGTGTTACGCACCATATACTCTTTCAAAATATCATTTTGAATAGTACCGGATAAATCTTCCAATTTGGCACCTTGCTCCAAAGCAGAGGAGATATAGAATGCCATGACAGGAAGCACTGCACCATTCATAGTCATAGATACAGAAATTTTATCTAAAGGAATGCCATCAAATAAAACTTTAGTATCCATTATAGAATCGATTGCCACACCGGCTTTACCTACGTCACCCACTACTCGAGGGTGGTCAGAGTCATAGCCACGGTGAGTTGCCAAGTCAAAGGCAACTGAAAGACCTTTTTGACCTGCAGCAAGGTTACGGCGGTAAAATGCGTTAGACTCTTCGGCAGTAGAGAAACCTGCATACTGGCGAATTGTCCATGGCTGAGCGACATACATAGTCGGATACGGGCCACGCAAATTAGGTGCGATACCTGCAGTAAAAGGCAAGTGAGGCAATTCTTTAATATCATCTAAGGTATAAATAGGATTTATGTCGATCTGTTCCATAGATTTGGAAATCATCTCTTCATAATTCTTACCTGTTTCCTTTTCGAATTTTAGCTTCCAATCTTCCCTGCTAATTTCGGGAAAAGCTTGATCGAATTTTATATTAGAAAAATCAGGTGTTTTCATTTTATCAAACTCCATTTCAAAAATTTTCTTTTACAAAAGTCTAACAGAAATTACTTTCTGATACCGATTTGTTTCTGCAGGTTATAATTGATTTCATAAGCATTGGCTTTGACGTGAATAAATTCGTCAACTCCGGCAGCTTTGAAATTGTCAATATGGTCTGCAGGGTAACCAGCCACTACAACTTTAGCAGTAGGTTTAGCATCTTTAACAAGTTTTGTAAATTCAGGAACAAATTCAGGGTATTTGTCATCTGTCGAGCAGATCACCACAATTTCAGCTCCTGATTCCAAGAATGCTTTGCAAGCATCTTCGTTATTAGAAAAGCCTTTTGATTCGACTGCTTTGAAAGCAGCTACCTGGAAGAAGTCAAGAGAGAAATCACTTCTTGCTTTCCAGTCACGCACGGCTCCAAAACTTGCAAGATAGACTTTCGGATAGTCGCCGTTAGCTTCTTTGTAATCTTCGGCAACTTGTCTGAGTTCTTCAAATTTAGCACCAGCTCTATATTCTTTGATTGGTTCTACTTCTGTAGCTTCGCCTCTCATATCTTTGAAGATATTGAGTAGCTCGGAAGAGCTTGCACCAGCCTGAGCAGCATCGATAGCAATATCGAAGCATTTGCCTGCCTGAGCTTTAACTTCTTCGGTCAAATCTTTTAGTAAACCATAAACTCTTTCGCTGTCGCGGCTGTTGCAAAATTCGCCGAAAGCTTTCATTCTGTTGTCGAAAACTTCCTGACCATAAACTTTTGCAGTAGTTACAGGTTTTTCCTGAAGATTTGCATATTTATTAGTACCAAGCAAAGAATCTTTACGTAATTCGAGATTTTTGTTTCTTTTATTAGTAATATCGATGATTGCAGCTTGTATCTTGCCTTCTTTGAGAGATGCAACGATACCACCGTCTTTTTCAGTAGCTGCAAATAGTTCCCATGCTTTTTCAGTTACCTGATAAGTTAGTGTTTCTACATAATAAGAACCACCGGCAGGGTCAACTAATTCTTTGAAGTGAGTTTCATCAGCAAAAACGTTTTGTACGTTTCGTGTGATGCGTCGAGTAATGTCATTAGGGAGACCATACGCATCATCTACATAAGATAAGTGCATGGAGTCGCAACCGCCAATTACAGCTGAGAACGCTTCTGATGTGATACGAAGCAAGTTTACATACGGGTCGTATTTTGTTTTGTTCACATTAGAAGATTTGGCATGCATAAAGATTTTTTGTGATTCTTCATTGCCGCCGAATTCTTTAACGATTTTCGCCCAAAGCATTCTCGCAGCTCTGAATTTTGCGATTTCCATGAAGAAATTTTGACCTATACCAAATTTAAAACGGAAGCGAGGTGCAATATCATCAATTGACAAGCCCATTTCCATAAATCTGCGTATGTATTCCACTGCAGATGACATAGCGAAAGCAAGTTCCTGCACAGCAGTAGCACCACCATCAGCGAAAACTGCACCATTGATGGTGATAGATTTCATCTGAGGAGCGTTATCTTTCATCCAGCCGGTCAAGCGGCATGCTTCGAAGAAAAGTGCATCCAAAGAGCCACAAACTTTACCTGCGCCGGCAAGTTCACCGATAACGTCCATTTCGATGCCGCCTTTTACAGATTTGATATCTATGCCGTTTTTGCGGCAGTATGCTGCAAACTGAGCAGTTACAGCAAGGGCTTGAGTTCCTGCATTGATAAATACAGGCACTTTTGTAAGGTCGATGCCATCAAAAGCTTTTTCCATGTCGTTGACAGTAGAAAGATACAAGCCTTGGTAAGCATCGCTACCGTTTTTGATAGCATTTGCTGTGATTTTTGCAGAAGCTTTGTTGAGTTGGATATTTAATGCACTCTGACCGCGTTGAAGGTCACTTTTAGCTGCAGCGTTAAACTCTTCAGGAGTAGGATAAGGAATTTCCTGACTGATGAACCATGTACCTTTAGTATATCCTGCTGCAGAAGTACCTCTCAAGTAAGGATAAGCACCGGAGTACTGGTTATTCATCAAAGGTAAACTATCACGATCTTCTTTGTTGTAAATTGGTTGAAGCGTGATGCCTTCGTAAGTTTCGGTGTACATTTTTTTGTCAAATGGAGCACCCTTGAGTGCTTTTTCTGCCTGAATTTTCCAATCTTCATAAGAAGGAATTGAAAATTCGCTGAAAAAGTCTTTAGTAATTTCAACTGACATAGCTATTCACTTGAAGTTTTTAATACAAACAAGGCACACAATCAAGTGTGCCTTACACGTCCTAATAATTTATCCAAATTAAAAAGAAAAACAAAAACCCAAAAAAGTTTTTTGCCTCTCTTAGTGCTATTTAATCAAAAACTTACGTAAATATCTATCAGTTTTATTATAGTTTAAATAATAAGCATTGCATCGCCATAAGCCAGGAATCTATATTCGTCTTTCATTGCCTGCTTGTATGCTTTGAAGATAAGCTCTTTTTCGCCGAAAGCAGATGCTACAAGCAACGATGGTGATGCAGGCGGATGGAAATTAGTCAAAAATCTTGTAACGATTTTGAAATCGTATTGCGGATAGATAAATTTATCTGTCCAGCCTCTGTTAGGTTTGACAGCACCTGTAGTAAGCACCGAAGCTTCGAGAGCTCGAACAACCGAAGTGCCGACAGCGTAGATATTTTTCTTATTTTTTAGCGATTTATTGATTGTTTCAGCAGCTTTCATTGATATTTCGAAATATTCGGAATACATTCTATGTTTAGTAAGGTCTTCTACTTCGATTTTTTCGAATACACCTTGTCCGATATTTAAAATTATCTTTGCGACTTTCACACCTTTATCTTCGAGTGCTTTTATCATCTCTTCTGTAAAGTGCAAGCCTGCTGTAGGTGGAGCAATAGAAGCTAACTGATTAGGATTAGCAAAGACACACTGATAAGTTTCTTTGTCCTTTTCCTCAGGTTCGCGTTTGATATATTCGGGCAAAGGCATCTCCCCTATGCGTTCTATAACTTTGAAAAGATTGCCTTCGTAGCTGAAACGTACTGTTCTGCCACGGGAAGTAGTATTATCTATTACTTCGCAGTAGAACTTTCCATTATCAAAATAGATTTTATTGCCTATTCTGACTTTTCTTGCAGGTTCTACAAGGACATCCCAAATTCTTTCGTCGGCTTTCAATTCTCTCAAAAGCATAACTTCGATTTTGGCATTTGTCTTTTCTTTTTTACCATAGAGTCTTGCCGGAAATACTTTCGTTTCGTTTAGAACAATACAGTCCCCTTTTTGGAAATAGTCAAGCAAGTCAGAAAACTGCTTGTTTTCCATTTCACCGGTTTCACGGTTCACCACCATCATTCTAGCAGCATCACGAGGCTCTGCAGGATATTTGGCAACGGCATTTTTAGGGAGTGTGTACTTAAATTCTGAAAGTTTCATTTACTCTGCCCTTTTGTATATATATTTTCGATATTTTTCTTATTCTTTTGGAAAGCCTACTGTGTGGTTTTGATCATTTTGCAGGGTATTCTTTTTTGATTGTAAAACACTGCAATGCTATAACTCAAAATATTTCAAAACCTCCGACTCCACAAATACTTTTTATAAAGCATAACGAGTCCTCAAGTGAATTTAGAGAACTCGTTAGCGTTCTTTATATTTGATTCTTATTTAGAAGTAGCTTTTTCCATGAACTCTGTCATTCTCTTTACGAAATCGCTTGGTTTTTGTATGTACCCTTCTATCAGCAAAGCACCTTGATATAATTGTTCGACGCTTTCTCTGAGAATTTCGCTTTCTTTATTTTCTCCAAGCAATGTAGCTAAGTTTTTGATAAGCCCATGCGAAGTATTAATTTCTAAAATTCGTTTAGAACCTTTGAATTGTTTATCGAGAAGCTGCATCATTTTTTCCATGTGAGCATCCATTCCTGCTTTGCCGACAACTAAAGTAACAGCAGAATCTACCAACCTTTGAGATTCGACCACATCCTCTACTTCATCGCCGAGCACTTCTTTGAAATACTCGATAATGGATTTGGTTTGTGACTCATCTAATTTACTTTCGTCATTGTCATCTCTTTTAATTTCTGCTTTTTCTATTGATACTATCTGCTTGCCGTCATATTCGTTGATATACGGTATGGTAAATATATCAGCAGGATCAGTAAGCAAAAGCACTTCGATGTCATTTTTGCGGAAATATTCCAAATTAGGATTAGTTTCCAATGACTCGCGAGTGTTGCCTGAAATATAATATATTTTATTATCGTTGGCTTCGCCCATTCTTGCAACATAAGAGTTGAAAGAAGTAAGTTCGCCCGCTTCGGTTTTTGTAGTTTCAAATCTTAGAAGCTCGACTATTCTGTCTTTATTAGCAAAATCGGCATTTACTCCGGTTTTGAATAAGCTGCCAAAATTGTTATAAAATGTTTCATATTTTTCTTTGTCTTTATCAGCCCATTCTTCCAATAGCCCCAGCACTTTGCCGGTTAAAATACTTTTTATTTTAGCCATGACAGGACTGTTTTGAGTAACTTCTCGAGATACATTTAGAGGCAAATCCTCAGTATCGACTACACCTTTAAGGAATTCTAGATAATCAGGAAGCAGATTTTTTGCATCATCTTGTATAAATACTTTGCTTGAATAAAGATGAATAGATTTGTCCTGAGATGCTCTGAAAACATCAGGAGGTGCTACTTTCGGAACAAAAAGCAATGCTTTGAAATTGACGTTGCCTTCGATGTTCAAATGTAAATTGCCTAAAGGCTCCTGATAGTCATTAGATATGAATTTATAAAATTCGTTCAGCTCATCTTCGCTGATGTCGTCTTTTCGTTTATGCCACAAGGCAGTAACTTTGTTTACTTTCTCTTCGCCTACATACAAAGGGAAATCAACAAAATTAGAATATTTTTGCAAAATGTCTTTTATTCTGTAATCGCTTGCAAAATCTTTGTATTCTTCTTTGAATTTGAAGCTTATTTTTGTGCCTCTTGACTCTTTGTCAGACTCCACTATTTCGAAAGTATCATGCCCTTCGGAAATCCATTTATATGCCTTGGCACCCTGCTCTGCAAATCTGGTTTCTACAGTAACTTCATCAGTTACCATAAACAATGAATAGAAGCCGACCCCAAACTGCCCAATCATATTAGCGTCTAAGCTCTGCTTGCTTTCTTTCATCTGTCTGATAAATTCCATTGTGCCTGAACTTGCGATAGTGCCAAGTCTGCCTGTCAAATCTTCTTTGGTCATGCCGATGCCGCTATCTTCAATTGTGAACTCTGAAGTATCGGGATTGACACTTATCCTGATAGTAAGCTCAGCATCCGAATCGACAATGTCAGGGTTTGTTAGTTTCATAAATCTGACTTTATTAAGAGCGTCAGAGGAGTTAGAAACAAGTTCCCTTAAAAATATTTCGGGATTTGTGTAAAGTGAATGGATAATCAACTGCAGCAATTGCTTCATCTCAGCCTTAAACTCGAACTTTTCTGCTGCCATACTCTTATTCTGTTCCATCTCGCTATTCCATCCTAAATGTTAAACAAAAACAAGAATTGCCAAAAAATCGACGAAAAAAAATTTCTGCTATTGAAAATTTATTATCTTACAATTTGAGAAAACATATTTCGATTTTTATGATAGTATCTTTTTGCTAAATGCGTAATTCGTCAAAGGTACAAAGATAATAAATCGCTCTAATTGTTTGAATTAAAATATTTTATTTATAAAGCCAAATGATAGCTTTCCGTACGATTATAGCAGTATTCTGCACAATTTTTTTATTTCTGAATGCAAACGCTCAGGATACTATTCCTATTCAGGATTCTGTGAGAAGCCTCCCCACTGTCAAGCTTTCCAAGACAGATGAGCTACGCAATGATATCAACGGACTATTAGAAAATCCCGACTTTGCTAATGCTTCTATTGGTGTTTGCATCCAGTCTATTAAAACAGGTGAATATCTATATAAGTTCAATCATACTAAAAATTTTGTTCCTGCTTCTACATTGAAACTATTTACTACCGGTGCAGGCTTGGAGTATTTGGGTAGTGATTTCCGATTTTACACGCGTTTGTTTTTG
Source organism: Kapaibacterium sp. (SeqCode) (assembly GCA_963664875.1). Classification (GTDB taxonomy): domain Bacteria; phylum Bacteroidota; class Ignavibacteria; order Kapaibacteriales; family UBA2268; genus JBFHIJ01. The sequence goes on from OY761611.1 coordinate 1,332,159, forward strand.
GACGGCTCTATTTCCGGTAATGGTGAATTTTCTGGTAACATAATAATACAGGGTACAGGCGATCCGAGCTTATCGGCAGCTTACGATATCGATCCTCAGCTAATATTGGAGTCTTGGGCAGATGTGTTGGATTCCCTGAATATTACTTCTATCAAGGGAAATATTCTTGGTGATGCCACATATCTTGATAATACCTACTACGCTCCTGGCTGGGCTTGGGATGATTTGCCAAGCGCTTACTCTGCTCAAATCAGTGCTCTTTCTTTTAATGATAATGTGATAGATATTACTGTAACACAAGGTGAATCCATTGGCTCGCCTGCTACTATTTCTGTTGCTCCTGACAATAATTATGTCAGAATTATAAATTACATCACTACGACTGACAACACCACACCCGAAGAAATGGTGGTAATCAAAGAGCCTGGCACTAACATAGTAGAGCTTTACGGAGCGGTCAATTATGATTCGGTTAGTACTCACACCCTTTCAAGAAGCGTAACGATAGACAATCCGGTATTATTTTTTTTGAATCAGTTTCAGTTAGCTTTAAAAACTAAGAATATAAGATTTCGGGGTGCCTTGCTGAGCAGTTTGGATTGGAATGACAAACTTGACTATTCATCAATGAAGCTGATTGCAGAGCATGCTTCACCTCCACTGAGTGAAATAATAAAAATTGTGAACAAAAACAGCTCCAATATCAGTGCTGAGTTGCTTTTGAAAATAGTTGGCAGAGAATTTCGCGGGCTTGGAAGCACAAGTGCCGGAATAGATTGCGTGCATGATTTTTTAAAAAAGAAAAGCGTTTCGATAGCGAACAGCAGCATAGTAGATGGATCGGGACTTTCGCGGCTAAACCTTGTTTCGCCGAGATATTTGGTTAACTATTTGCTTGCAATGTACCGAAGCAAATATAAAGATATTTTTACGGCTTCGCTTGCAGAGCCAAACAAAGAAGGAACTTTAGCCAATCGTATGAAAATGTCGCTTGCAGAAAAGAAAGTGAAAGCAAAAACCGGTTCAATGAATCATATTTCGAACATAGCAGGCTATGTCAGCACCCGGGACGGAGAGGAACTCGCTTTTGCAATAATGATAAACAACTACACAGTCCCACGCAGCTTAGCCGAAAACCTGCAAGATCTAATTTTGATGCGACTCGCCGGTTTTTCGAGGAAGTAAATCTCATCACTGTTGGTTTATACAATTGGTGTTAGTTCGGCAGATTTGCTATGAGTATAAGATATATAAATCTCGAAAAAATTTACTCCCATGGTAGTCTATGGTCTATTCCACCTAAAACCCAATTCTACCCAACAATGATTTTTTTGCTGATATTTCTATTTCCAATATATAGATTTAGATAATAAATCCCACTTGTAATGGTTTCGTCAATTTGTAAATCGATTTTAGTTGATGTCACTTTCAGGTTCTCCCAGCTGTTAACTACTATTCCCAAGTAGTTACACATTGTTATTCTATCCACTGTTTTTATCTTATCAGACAAATCAAGTGTTAATTTACCATTTGCCACAGGCACAGGATAAACTCTGATATCTTTTGAAGTATCTTCGAAATAGTTATATTCAGAAACAGAAGTATATTTAGCAATATCATATATTAACAGAGCCGGAGTTATTTCTTTCACTGCAAGATATTTATTGTCTGTGGACATATCCGCTACACATATGGAGCCATTGAAATCATCTTGATATGGTATATAATTTTGTAAATCCATTATAATGTTATCACTTAGCTTCTCAAGTATTTTAATCTGTCGATTACTACTATTCAAGAGTAAATAATTATTATCTTTTGAAGATAAAACAGAATTATAATAATTAGGACTAGGTGTTATAAGTTGATTATTCTGCTTGTCATTTATACTTACCTTATATATATAATCATCATCTGCATAATATAAATATTGATCCGTTAGACTATAAGTAAAAGGTAACATATTTATAGACTTGCTCTTTCCACATGAACGTAACTTATATTCGACATCGTCTCCCAATTCATATATATCATAGTACCATTCTGATTTGTATTTCATAACTAATAATAATTCTGTATCTGAAATCATTTCTACATAGTTGAATATTTTATTTACATGAAGCAAATGCTCAACATCGTTCTTAATAGTTATTATTCTGATTGTAGAATCAGAAGCGGCTATGACTAATTTCGTACAATCCTGATTCATTTTAGTATAAGTAATAGATGAGTTGTTTTTGGTACTGAATGATTTATAAAGAGTTAAATCATCAGAATTGTATAAATTGACTTTATTTGTGTCTTCTATCACTACAATATACTTATCATCATTGCTAATACTAATTTTATCATAAATATTATTGTACTCTAGTTTGTTCCAGTTAAGATAATTGCAAATAGAATCTTTGTCTGTATCATATACAATTATTTGGTTATAATCCCTATAATCGTCATTATTAGTAATACCAAGAAGAATTTTTTGTGCATTATGATTAAAATATTTTAGAACCTCTATCTCTCCATAAGGTAATGATAAACATCTGGTTGTTTTGTTTTCTAAATCATATTCTTTAGCAATTATCGGAGTTAAATAAGTCATCTTATTAGCTCCAGTAAAAAAATACTTGAGTGGATTGTAATCTTCTGTCATTGATAAATCTAGAGAGAATACTTCAGTGGATTGCAAAGTTCCGTCTGTCAGAGAAATGATTCTAATTTTATTATTATCTGTTAGATACATAAGTTTCTTTTTATCAACACTTATACTAACACTAGTCTCATAATTCATATCGAGTGTCCTGGCTAAAAGCTTCATACTAGATGCATCAAACAATCCTACACCAATATCTGTACTAAATTCACTTTTTAGAATATTAGAAATTAGAATTCCCTTGTCAAGGTATATTATTTCAGAACTTGTCATTGGAACCACATCATGTGGCAAGATTTTCTCTTTAAGCAAATGCCCATCGGAATTCCAAAAGCATACTTTGTCAATATATTCTTGCTCTTTGTATCCAGAATGCAAAGAAATAAAGCCATTCGTAGTGTTATCAATAGAGTATATTATATCATTCGTATATTCTTTTTTCCACAGTAACTTACCAGTACTAAATGAGTGACAATATATTGTTTTTGAATCTCTGTCCATATTACTTATTCTAGAAATAGTAATATATTTATCCTGATCTAGAAATTTAATTTGTTTCACACCTTGTTTGAAATCTTCTAAAAGTAATGGGTCTAAGAAATACTTCCCCTCTAAATCCCATTTTAACAGATAATCATTGCAATTAGAATCCCAAGCAAATATGCATAAGTATTTATTATTCAAGCTAAAAAAGATTGCATCTATACTGAATTCCAAATCTTTATAATTTAAATCGTATAATAAATAGTCAAATTTATTTTCCTCTAAGTTGTAAATATAAACAGTAGAGTATAAACCATTATTTTTAAAAGCAGAGCCTATAAAAGCATATTTGTAATCACTACTGACTCCATAATTATGCGTATAGTAATATTCATATACTCTTTTATCGGGCTCAAAAATTGGTTTTACAAGTTTCAACTCTTGTGAAAATGATAACAGTGGAAAAAACACTGCCATTAAGATAATATTTGATATTCTGCGAATCATTTAATTATATCCAAAATGTATATACTTTGATATTTTATAGAGTTACTTTATGTACAATACAAATATACTAAAGATTTATACAATCAGGTTAGTTTCTTAATTTTAAGATATCTCCCTTACTCAAACCCCCTCAACCGCATAATAGTTATGCTCCATCTCAATCTCTTTGAACTTCAAGCCCAGTTTTTTGAATACCACTTTTACTGTGAGTGTGCCTCAGTTGCTTAAAAAAAATGCAAATTGTATCTCGCGATATATGAAATACCTAATTCAAAAGCCCGCTTTACTTTTTGCAACTTTATTTTGTATAATTGTGAGACCTATTTCTTAATTTTGTGTCTCTTTCTTTATATGCTTTTAACAAAATTGATTCGGTGTTTTATGAAATATCTTTTTACTTTTTTGTTTATGTTTTCTCTTACTCTTACCTACTCCTCTGAAATAGTTATTAATGAGGTGTCTTCCATCAATAGCAGTGCGTGGGTGGACGAAAATTACGAGGCACCGGACTGGATAGAGCTTAAGAATATCAGCTCGAAAGCTATTAACCTAAATGGATATCGTATCTCAGACAAAGATAACTTTTCTAAAGCTTGGGTACTGCCGGATACTTCGCTCCTTCCCGGAGAGCTGTTGGTAATTTCTGCTTCAGATGCCGCCACTAATTCATCAGGCAAATATGTTGTAGAAACGGATGGTATTGGCATTGTGCCGGGAAATGACGAAGATGGCTTTACTTATTATTATATGCCTGTTTCGGGGGACTTTGTTGCCGAGTTTGACTTTTCTTCTATGCGAAATGTCGGTACATTTGGAGCTGCCGGTATTACTTTCAAAGAAGAACTTACCGAAGAATCAAAATATTTTGGTGTTTACAATCTGAGAGAGGATAGGACTACCTATGGCTTGATGAGAAGAACTCAGATAGAAAAGGGAACTGAAGTGGATTACTCTTATCATCATAGCGTCAATCCATGGGGTAGAGTCAGATTAGAACGTAAAGGCAACACTATTATCGGTTATGATATCGAAAACGGGTTTGAATGGAAAGAATTTGCAAGATTTGAAGCTAATTTCAATAATTCAGGTTACATAGGATTAGGCTTTTCTTCTGCGAAATACGACCGTGTAGGGAAATTTACATTCTCTTATTTGAAGATAAACGATGAAATGATAAATATTGAAAAGCTTAGTAAAATTGATATCAACATCAACAAGCCTTCAAAAATGTATATATCCAATGAAATACATACCAATTTCAAACTATCAAGAAGCGGCGAGACTCTGACTTTATGGGATGTGGATGGCGAAATAGAGCATCAGCTCGTAGTGCCTGCTCAAAATGTCGATATATCTTACGTCAGAAATGAAAATGGAGAAATGTTACTGTCTTATCCTGCTACTCCGGGTTTTGAGAATAATAATTTTTATTCCGGTAGATGCCAATTGCCAACGGCTTCTCCCGATGGTGGCTTTTTCGAGTCAATGGTCGCAGTAACTTTGGACAAAAACGACGGTGACGTTATTTACTACACTCTTGATGGTAGTGAGCCAACAGAAAATTCAAAAAAATATACCTTGCCTTTTGCAATTGAAAGGACTGCAGTGCTTAGAGCAAAGACCTTTTCTTCTAAGAATCTACCAAGCAAAACTTTAACTCGAACATTTTTTATTGGGTCTGAGTATTCGCTACCTTGCATATCTATAGCAACTGATTCATTAAATTTATGGCACAAAGATACCGGTCTTTTTATAGATAAAAATATTTATTGGGAAAATGACAAACCCGGTCATTTTGAAATTTGGTCTCCTGAAGGTAAGCTCGAGATGCATTCTGACGGCACAATGAGATTACACGGACAAAAGTCCAGAACATTTGCTCAGAAGTCTTTGCGGTTTCATGCAAATGCAATATCTGACAGTACCGAATATACCCACCCTTTCTTCGGCAATGAGTCCTACGAAAGCTATGAAAAAATTCTATTTAGAAACGGTGGCACCGGCTGGTGGAGCGCTATACTAACCGACGGATTTGTTGCTACCATTCTAAAAGATATACCTTCTGTGATAGTTGGTAACTATAGAGCCGGAGTTTCATATCTGAATGGAAAATACTACGGTATTATGAATATACGAGAAAAAGTTGACGAGGACTTGATAGCTCAGAAATATGGAATATCTGCAGAATCCATCAATTTTGTCGAAGACGAATTTGGTGCCGGAAATGGAGTTGCAACCGACTTTTTTAATGACTACACAGCCATTATGAATATGGACATGACAGAAGAAAATGCCTTCAAATTTGTTTCCGAAAACTTTGATCTCGATAATTTATATGACTATTTATCTTCTCAAATTTTTATTTGCAACATCGATTGGCCTTGGAAAAATGTAAAATACTGGTCAAGTAGCGAGCTTGACAGTAAATGGAGATTCATTCCTCACGACATGGATTATTCTTTTGGGTGCTCTGCTGCCTTTTGGGAATTTGACATTTTTACTTTGCTGGAAGAAGATAAGATGTTTCCCAATTTTTTCACTAAGCTATGGGAAAACACTCGCTTAAAAGAGGAGTTTATCAACCGACTTTGCGATTTGATGAATTCAAAATTCTTAGAAGAAAATACGCGTCCCCTGCTGGATACATTTGCAAAACAAATAGAGCCTTACATCTCTTTACAGCAAACAACTTATTCTGAATCTGCAAAAGAATGGCATTACTCTATGGATAAAATGAGAGCATTTGCTGAGAGAAGAGCCTACAGATTGAAAGAACACATGACTGCATATTTTAACTGTGGTGATTCTGCATTGGTAAATGTAAGCGTAAACAACAATGCTGCCGGCTATGTCAGATTGAATTCCCTCATTATTAACTCTTTCCCATGGGATGGATTTTATTTTCAAGATGTTCCTATTACGATAGAAGCAGTAGCCAATCCGGGAAGTCGGTTTGTGCGGTGGAGCGACCCGCAATACGGTACAAACCCAAAAATTAGCTTCAAACCATCAGCGGTAAATAATCTTGTTGCCATTTTTGACGATGACTCCGAATCGTTTGATATAGTTATAAATGAGATAATGTATAAAGCCGCCGAGTCTGAAGATACAGGAGACTGGATTGAGCTTTACAATCCTTCGCCTGAAAGTAAAGACCTTTCGTTTTGGGTATTGAAAGATTCCTCTCCTGACAATGTTTTTACATTCCCTCAGGGTACGGTCATTGAAGCGGAATCTTATTTGGTAATCACAAGGAAAGGTAAAGACTTTGAGAAATACCACCCGGATGTTGATTACATTGATGAACTTGGTTTTGGATTGAGTGAAGAAGATGCTGTAAAATTGTATAATCACGCAGATGAATTGATTGATTCTGTTCAATACACCGCCAAAAATCCGTGGCCTTCAAGCTCGAACGGAACAGGCTTGTCAATAGAACTCAAAAATGCAAAATTAGACAACAGCTTAGGGCAGAACTGGTACGCCTCACTCATAGTCAGAGGAACTCCGGGAAAGAAAAATTCTGTTGATACTGCTGTACCTTCACCTGAAAAATTACAAATAGAAGTTTTTCCAAACCCAACGAGCTCATATTTATTTATCAGAACTGACTACCAAGAATTTGAATATAAGATTGTAGATGCTCTCGGATCAGTCAAATCAGTTGGGAAAGCTAACTATACAGTTGCTTTATCTTGTCTTGACTTACCAAATGGCAGGTACTTAATTGAAATTTTAATGCAGGATAAAACAGAAACAATTCCGTTTCTAATTGTCAGATAAAAACAAAGATATTTGATGCAGACCCATTAATCCAAAGGGTCTGCATCTTCAAATTTATAGATAATGTCGTTCCTGCGTACTTTATCCGGCACCTTAATTGCAAAAATATTACCTTTTTCAGCTTTGGCAACTCCACCACTATCCAGATGAATCTCGCTTACAACTGTTTTGATTGTGCCGGTAGTCGGACCTATAATTATAACTTCATCTCCTATATTTAGCTCGCCTGCCTGCAATAAAAATTCAGCTACTCCCAAATTGCTGAAATAATTTGTGCATTTTCCGAGATGAGCTTTTTTCTTAGTTGCCTGCGAACCGTAGATTTTACTCCATTCACCCATCTTTCTGCCAAGATAGTAACCATCCCAAAAACCTCTGTTAAATACAGTTTTGAGCTGTTCTTCCTGCTGTTTTATAAACTCCGGAGTATAGCTGCCCTCGAGAATTGCATTGAGAGCAGAATTGTAAGCTCTTGTTACTGTATCGACATATTCAGGAGATCTGCCTCTGCCTTCAATTTTGAGGACTCTTGCTCCTGACAAAAGAATCTTATCCAAAAATCCGATAGTGCATAAATCTTTTGGAGACATTATGTATTCATTGTCAATCTCAAGCTGGTAGCCGCTTTCCTGTTCGGTAACTGTATAAGCTTTGCGACAAGTCTGCAGGCATGCACCTCTGTTTGCAGAAGCGTTTTGCTCGTGCAGGCTTAAATAACATTTCCCTGAAACAGCCATACACAAGGCACCATGCACAAACATTTCAATCTTTACCGGCTTGCCGGATGGCCCGCAGATATTCTCTTCTGCGATTGCTCGGGTAATTTCTCTAACCTGCTTCAGATTAAGTTCGCGAGCGAGCACAATCACGTCAGCAAAGTTTGCATAAAACTTTACAGCTTCGATGTTGCTCACATTGCACTGAGTAGAAAGGTGTAGCTCTACGCCTGCTGCATGAGTAGCATTTATCACAGCCATGTCAGCTGCTATAATAGCCGAAATTCCGCTTTCTTTTGCCATAGCAACTACATCTTTCACAGAAGCTACGTTTTTATCATAAATCACTGTATTTACAGTAAGATAAGACTTTACATTGTTGTCGTTGCAAATCTGAGCAATCTCTTTCAAATCAGTCAACGAGAAGTTGATGCTTGATTTTGCACGCATATTGAGATGCCCTGCACCAAAATAAACCGAGTCCGCCCCTGCATTAATAGCAGAATGCAGCGCAGCAAAGGAGCCGGCAGGTGCCATAATCTCTATATCTTTTCTATTTATATCCATCAATATTTACCAAGTATATAAGATAAAATCTTACAAAAATAATGCTTTTATCCCTTATTTCCTAAGGAGTTGTGAGACTTGACGTGCAATTCTCGGAAATTATAGCTTTAAATATAAAATATTTTTATATATTACAATGTATTAAATATGTACTATGATATAATAATTGAAATATTCAGTGTTATTATTGCAATAATATTAAATCTTCGAGGCTAATATGTCAAATTTCAAAGCTATTCAAACAGAATTAATCGAATTTTATAAAGCACCGAAAGAAATTGATCAATCAGATGAAGGTTTCGGTACAAAACTAAACTTTTGGTTCAAGATACTTACTATAGACTTTCTTTTCTCTTTTGTGATAACTGTTGTCATGTCAATTGTTTCTGAACTTGGGCTGTTTGACGCAGAAAATCATGAAGTAATGGAAATGATGAAAAGCATGACTCCTATAGGATTTATGTTTACAGCAGTAATATTGTTGCCATTTATTGAGGAAGTGATATTCCGTTTGCCGCTGAGATACAAATCGAATATTATTCTCAGAGGAGTAGAGTGGTTTTCTGTCATCTTTGGTAAAAAGGTAAAAATAGAAGTGAGAAGTGCATTCGAGTCGATTTATGCAAAATACTTTAAGATACTTTTCTACACATTTGCTATATTCTTTGCACTATTGCATATTATGAATTACCAATTTTCATTGAGCGTGCTATTGCTTTTTCCACTGCTGATTTTGCCGCAGCTTTTGTTTGGAATGTTTGGTGGCTTTGTTCGATTGAAACTTGGATTTTTTTGGGGAGCCTGTCTGCATTTTGCTCATAATCTGATTTTTCTTTCCGTGCCTTTGATAATGATGATGAGTGACAAGGAAGGCATTTTCGAAAATGATGATTTCCAAACTTTTCATCATTCAACTGAGAATGTTAGCATACAAATTGAAGAAACCGGTATTGGATTTTTCGGGAACAAACATGCCCAATTTTCAGCTGATTCACTTAGTTTCGAGGCCTACGGCATGAATGATATTATTAGTATGCTTTTGGATGTAAATCAAGAACTTATAAAGTTTGAGGGAGCCCCTTACTCGCAAAATCTTCGTTTGGACTGCAAAGCTAAAGTTCTGAAAGATTCTGTAGATATAAACAAGGAATTACTTGCCCTACTTCAATCGCATTATCGTTTCAAAATCAGTCAGAAAACATCAGTGAAAAAAGGTCTGGAATTATATGTTGCGGATACAGTCAAATTCACACAAAATACAAAAGCAGAAATCAACGATGATTACAGTACACATGCTTACACTTCTTTCAATAAAATAACTATGAGCAATGTAAATATTAAAGACCTTGCAGAATCTCTAAGCACAAACCTGAATCTACCGGTTAGCTTCAAAGGAAGGAGCAAGCGAAGAATAGACATCAGCTACAAGACCGGAAGCACTGATGAAATTAAAAAAGTGCTATTCGAAAAACTGGGCTTGAAGTTCAAAGAGATTGAATTGGAGCATAGCTATTATACAGTTGAGGGGGTTTGAGTAAGGGAGTAAGTTTTTTTAAAATATTAATTTTATTGTCTATAATCATAATCTCGCAACACAAAGGAAACACACTATGCAACTTAACAATAACAATTACTTATTTCATTATACAACACTTAATAATTTGGAAAAGATTTTGGAAAATGGACTACGATTTAATTCTATCTGCAAACAGGCAGACTATCATGAGGGAAAATATAAGTTTGGGAATGTCACCCGAGGTTATTGGCATGATCCTAAAAAAGATGAAACAGAACAATTAAAGGAAAATTTTAGTATACCATTTGAACAGTTGCAAATTATATCATTAATACAGAATGGTATTCCAAAAATAGAAATAGAGGAAGACGACTACGATAATACTTTATCAAATCATTTTGACGATTTGTCAGATTGTCAAAAGAATCACACAAGGAATATAAAAGACATTATTGATGATATAAACGAACAATTCATATTTGAAAGCAAAGGTTATTATAATAACTATATGTGGGAAAGATATGGAGATAAACATAATGGAATCTGTTTAATTCTCGATAAAAAAAAGCTTTTTGATGAGATTCTCAAAAAATATGGATATTTTGCTAAGCACAATAAAGTAGAATATAAATCAAATGAGATATCAGAACACAACAATGCTACAAACAACGAAAATATTCATCTTTTTCAAAAAGACTTAACATATAGCCATGAAAACGAATACCGTATTTTATTACGGAAACAACTAGATGAAAAAAATAGAGATTATATTGGAAAAAACGCCATAGAGGGTGTTATCGTAGGGATACAGCTTGAAAATGAAATCAAAATGTATAACAACAGCATTATTAGTGGTAATAGTAAGATAGAGAAATACAATAATTTGAAAAATAAAATCAATTTTTACTGTCTTCAAAGAGATAATCCTAGAGGGACTCTGGATCAAGATGTTTTTCCAATTTGAAACAGAAAAAAAGATAAAAGAGTTTATATCCCTCCAACACAAAAATATATTGTCTAAAACTGGGCTTGAAGTTTAAAGAGATTGAACTGGAGCATAGCCATTATGCAGTTGAGGGAGTTTGAGTATGGGATAGATCCTAAAATTCGAGACTGTAAACCAATCTCTGTCTGTACTATTTTTTATAGAAGAAAATTCTGGTTGTGATTGTTAAAAATCAACTTTAGTTCCGGCTGACTCTGAGCATACTGAGTCAGCCCAGTTAAAAAAAAACATCCACATTGATACTGATTTATTCACATTCTACTCCTTTATAAACTTAATTCTTTTGTTGTTTATTTGAATGTAATATACTCCCATTTGATAATTAGATATATCAACAGACCCAGTGAATTCTCCTGATGTTAGTCTATTGCCCAATATGTCAAATATCTCATATTTTTGACTATTACAAATTCCTGCTATCGTAATAATCTCAGTTGCGGGGTTAGGATAAATAGTTATCTCGCTATTCTGTTCATCATTTTCTGTAACGGAGACTGCAACGCCTGCTCTGGAAGCGTAAGCAATACTTTTTGATTCAACATATCCTTCGAAAATTGCAAAAAGGAGTTGTTTCGCTTCTTTTATTGGCACATAATTATCGAAAACGATAGCGAAACAAGGTCTTATCATATGTTCAGACTCTGCTTGACCACCAAGAACTTCTCCATAACTAGGACGTATGATTGAAAACTTAAAATCAGGATCAATTTGACTGTACTTTTGTTTTGCATTGTCATAGCTACTTGTCATGTCATTGACTGAATATGGTGTGTTCAAAGTAATCAAATTTCCGAAAGGGTAGCCATCCGAGGCAACTGTCTCTAAGTGAAATTCAAAATACTTGTATGCATAAGCGACTCCGAAATTTGCAGATCCATAACAAGAATCTACTAAAACTGAATCAGGGTTAGAATAAAAATCTGACCCACCTTCTCCTGGTTCTTCATCAGGACAAATCATCTTAAAACAAGAATCCGGTGGCATTTGAGCAATACTGCCCAAAGAGCTTAGCACTATTGCAAGTGCAAAAATTAGGAAATGTTTCATTAGAGCTCCAAAATAGTTAGTGAAAAATATTATTGTTACTTAATTTATTTTTCTGCTTATTAGTTATTGATAGTGAGAAGCGTTCGTAAATACAAGTTAGTTGTAACATGTATTATAAATTTAGACCTGAAGGCACTCAACTTTAATATTATTTAAAATATTGACAATATCTTACAATATTTATTATATAATTTAATAATTTAACATACAACTACAAAGGTATTAATGTAATCGGAAGAAACATACGTTTAAATACCTAACCGAATACACTTAGAGAGCAAAAAAACTACCAACCGGCAGGGCGATAACAACTAAATGCATCTAATCAACTTGGTAGATTTACCAATTATTTGAAATGAGTCTTCATCTTCATAGCCCCTAATTGGTTCGTAGTCAGGTTTTTATTTCGCACAAAGCACCCCACTTTTACTAGCCAAGTTTAATATGTACCATATTTTGCTTCTTTCCTTATATTTTTTCTTGAAGACTTCCCTCGATTCCTTATCTAAAATTCTTAAAGTACACTTGTAGCAGTTTTGGCAAACTTTTGAAACTATGCTATCCGTTTTTTTATCAACGGAAAGAGTATTAAGAGAGAAGGATATTATAAATAATTAGATTGGGTTGGGTCAATTTAGGGGATAAAAACGAGTCAATTTTCAGAGGGAAGGTACAAAAATTTTACATCACAAGTGCAAAAACGGTAAACACATTTCTGACATGATGTCATAAAATATAATTTGAGATACACGATTTTTGTCTAAAACGAGAGAAAATAAATAGGAATTTAGGTATCAGATTTTACTTCATTTGAGTTCAATATTTTAAATTCCATAGATTTGCTTTTTCGGAAGGCATTTGTAAATCTGTAAGTAAAGAAATTGAAAATCACAAATTGTCCGTATTTTGATTTTCAATTTTATAACTTATTTATTTTATAGCATTAAAGCGTTTTTGTGGAGGTGGCGGGACTCGAATATACTTTTTCTTATTTTACTTTACTTTACCTATTCTTACTACAATACCGCTTATATAGCTGTTTTTCAGCATTTTAAAAATAAACTAAATTCAAATGGAGTTAAAAGAAATAAGCAAAATCTGTAGAGAATATGTAGAGGATTTGTAGAGAAATTTTTGTACCTTGTGTAGAGGTCAAAATACTGAAGGTGAAGTAGTGAATTATAACTTTTATATAAAAGTAGAAAAGAACGCAAAAACAAAGCATCCTAATTGTATTATACAGCTATATATACGTGACAAGCGTGGAACCATCTATTTTAATACTGGTGAAAAAATCGAAGAAAGGTACTGGGATAAAAACAAGCAAGTTGTGAAAAAGTCATATCCTGGTTCAACAGAGTTAAACTCATATCTGCGTAGCTACAAAGAAGATATAGAAAGAAAAATTCGTACAATTCAAACAGAGAAGCCAAGTATATCTCTTGCTGAACTAAAAAAGATTCTAAAGACTCCTGTCAAAGAGGCAGAAATAGTTAAAGTTAAATTCTTGGATTTGTTTCAGAAATTCATTGAAGGTAGAAGAACAACGCTAAGTCATGCAACATATAAAAAATACAAAACACTCTTCAACCATCTGAAACAGTTTCAGAAAAAATCTAAACTCAAACTGGATGTTGAAACGATTAATGTAGATGTATTAGATCAGCTACAAAATTACTTCCTAAAACAGGGTCACAATAATAATACTACCTTCAAGCATATTCAAAATCTTCGGACATTTCTGAATTGGGCATTGGAAAGGGATTTGACTGACAATATAAAATATCAGAAATTTAATCCAATCAAGCGTGCTAATCCCGAAAGTATAGCTCTGACCAAAGAAGAATTAAAACTGATTACTGACTGTAAAGATTTAACACCAAGTCTTGAAAAAACAAAAGACCTCTTTCTTTTTATGGTTTATACAGGTCAACGGTACTCAGATGCAGTGCAATTTAACAAGGATGACGTAAAAAATGATGTCTGGTATTTTAGGCAAAAGAAAACAACAAAGGTTATGAAAATTCCACTTAGTCGCCCAGCATTGGCAATTTTAGAAAAGTATAATTACCAATTGCCAGTAATGAGCAACCAAAAAATGAATGCTAATCTAAAGTTTTTGGGAGAAAAGGCTGGTCTCAATGAAATCGTATCACAAGTCAAATACAACGGTGCAAATCAAACAGTTGAAAGATACCCTAAATACAAACTACTTACAAGCCATGTTGCACGTCGAACATTTGTGTCTTTAGCAGCTTATGGCGGAATAAGTCAACAAGTTATCAAATCATTTACGGGGCATAGCACAGATAGAATGGTATCTCAGTATTTTATTGAAAATCCGATGCAAGCCATAGATTCTATAAATAATATATTTGAGAATTAATTCATTATTCCTCCCCTCTTTATACCATCAGGTCAATAGCAAAAAACTACTGACCTGATTTTTTATTTCGATTTTATCGTATCCATGATTTCTTTGAATGATGTAAGACCTGATTCAAGATTTTGGATTATCTCCTCAGCCAATTCGTCGGGGTCAGGGAGATTGTCTAAATCTGTTAAGCTTTTGTCTTTTAACCAAAAGATATCAAGATTTGTTTTATCTCTTGCTAATATTTCTTCGTAGGTAAATTTTCGCCAACGCCCTTCGGGATTATCTTCACTCCATGTTTCTACTCGTTTGTTGCGGTTATCAGGATTGTAACATTTTACAAAGTCTTCTAAGTCTGCTGTTGTTAAAGGCTTTTTCTTCAAGGTATGATGTACATTAGTTCGGTAGTCATATATCCATACTTCTTTTGTGTGAGCTTCTTTGCTTGCTGCTCGATTATCAAAGAAAAGAACATTTGCTTTTACGCCATGTGCATAGAATACACCTGTAGGCAATCTTAGGATTGTGTGTAAATCAGTTGTAAGCATTAATTGCTTGCGGACTTCTTCTCCTGCCCCACCTTCAAACAAAACATTATCAGGTAGGACTACAGCTGCTTTTCCTGTTGTCTTTAGCATTGATTTTATATGCTGAAGAAAGTTAAGCTGTTTGTTCGAAGTTGTTTCCCAAAAATCCTGTCTGTTATAACTTAAATCTACTTTTTCAGCTTCATCATCTTCGTTTGTTACAGTATAGGAGCTTTTTTTACCGAATGGCGGATTTGCCAAAACATAATCATAAGTTTTACTATCCGGTGCAACCAAAGCGTCATTAGGCGAAATAAACGGGTCGCTTGCTATGTCGCCTATATTATGTAGATAGAGATTCATCAGACACAATCTACGTGTATTGGCTACAATTTCATTTCCGAAGAAGGTATCGTTCTTGAGGAATTCCTTTTCTTCTTTATCAAGCTGATTGTTTGCAATTATCCAATCATAAGCTGCAAGGAAAAATCCTCCCGTACCACATGCAGGATCTGCTATTGTTGCTTTGGGTTTAGGTTGAATGCACGCCACCATTGTTTTAATCAATGCACGGGGAGTAAAATACTGACCTGCTCCTGATTTAGTATCTTCTGCATTTTTTTCAAGTAAGCCTTCGTAAATTTTACCTTTTATATCCGCACCCATCAAAGTCCAATTTTCTTTGTTTATCATTGTGATAATTCGGGACAGCTTTGCGGGATCCTGTATCTTATTTTGGCTTTTGGTGAATATCTGACCTAACATTCCTTTTTCGGTGCTTAAGCTACGCAGCATCTGCGAATAAAATGATTCTAACTCCGCACCTCTTTTGCTTGAAAGTGTTTCCCAGTCGCAGATTTCTCCGTCTGTAATCTCATTGCCTTCGGTATCTTTCATCCGTGGAAATTGCAGTCCTTTAAAGTAAGGAGGTTTGTTCATTTCGTCTGCCATCTTAAGGAATAACAGATAAGTTATTTGCTCAAGATAGTCGCCATAACTAACGCCATCGTCTCTTAGAACCCCTGCGAGATTCCATATTTTTGATATAATTGCTGAATCTGACATATTTATTCTATTTTTTGTGATTATCAATATTATTTACTTCATCTGTTTCAAGAAATGATACTTCCCGATACATTATAGTCAATCCTTTCCCTTTGATCGTTGCTTTATATGTATCATAACCTAAATGGGTAGCTTCTATTCGTCTGATGAATGTATAAAAATCTTTTTTGTTATCGCAACCCTTTTCAAAATCATACTCCTTGGTTTTGAATACAAGAATTAGCAATACATCTAAATCTAAATCTGATTGCGTTCCAACTGTTGAATAAAGCATCTGATAACGCAAAGTAAAATCTTCTTCTTTTACTTCTTTCAGATTTACCTTCAATAGATTTTCTATTCTTTCAGGAGCATTGGTATTATTACCGTTTAATTCCTTTACCTTAGCTCTTTGGTAAACTGTTGCAACTGTGTCGCCAAACGGCTCATCAACTTTTGCTTCGAGACCAATAAAGATTGATTGCTTTGATTCTGTTTTACCCCAAATAGCTAAGTCATGTTCCCTGCCATGACCGAATTCATCAAATCTAACTTCGAATTCGGGTTCTGCCTTTTCTAAAGTAACTTTGGTATTAAGTACATTTGAGAGCATTGATTCTAATTCTGCAGCTCCATTACGATTTAAAATAAAATCCGCAAGTGAATATGCACTTCTGTTTTCTTTCCAATGTCTTCCTTTCTTGCCACTTCCGAATGCAGCTTTCTGCCAATCATCCATGGTCTTAATTTCTGTGTTTCTATATTCGATTTTCATTAGTTTTCCAATAGATTATTATTATCTGTTTCTATTTAAGATGCTAATTACTAATTTTTTCACAGCATTTGCTTCATCAGATTTGCTAATTGCAATAAATAAAGTCAAAGCGGCAAGGGTATTATTATCAATAATTAGAGAACCATCTTTTTTCAGTAACATATTGTTGCGTTTAAGGAAGTAAACAAAGCAAGCTGCGGCTATTCTCTTATTCCCATCCACAAAAGAATGATTTTTAACAATAAAATAAAGTAGATTAGCTGCCTTTTCTTCTATTGTTGGATACAAATCATTACCTGCAAAACCTTGAGCAATTTGGTTAATTGCACTTACAAAACTTCCATCTTTTTGAAGAGCAAAAACAGTAGATTCAAAATCTGAATACATCTCCTGAATCAAGTGCATATAATCATTATACGATGGGTAAATAGTTTCTTTTTGAGATTCACCTGCTATATCTAATGCCTCGTTGTCATAATCATCAAGTAGTGCTAATCCGTTCGAAAACAACTTAAAGACTTCATTATTTTCTTTATTGGCTTCTTCCTCAATCACTCTACTTACAATTCGAATGCCTGTTTTTAGATATTCTATTTCCTGCTGTTTTTGAGCTAAACGCTTTTCATTTAATGCATATCCTTGGACTAAATAATCTTTTAATCGTTGAGTTGCCCATTGACGAAATTGTGTACCTCTTTGTGATTTTACCCGATACCCAACAGAAATAATAACATCAAGATTATAATAGTCAACTTTTTTGTTCTGAGTTTTACCCTCTATCGCACCATGTTGAGTGGTATGTGCAAATTTTGCACATACCATATCCTTATCCAACTCACCTTCTTTAAAGATATTTGAAATATGCCTGCTTATTACCGTCCTATCTCTTTGAAAAAGATCTGAAAGTTGTTCACGACTCAACCAAACAGACTCGTTTTCAAATTGAACATGTATTTCAGTATGAGTATCATTAATTTTGTAGATTTCTATTTTCTTCCCCATCACTTCTCCTTCTTAATTCTTTCCAAGAGGATGCTTGCAGGTTCGTAGTCGGGGGCTTTTTTGCATTCGGCTATTTCAGATTCGGAGAGAAGCTCTCCTTCAAATGCTTTTTTTAGTATTCTTTGGCGAAGTGCTTCTGCTTTTTCTAAAGATTCTTCTATTGTTTTTTCCACCTGATCGCATACTGAAAGTCGTGATTCTATTTCTTTGACTATTTGGTACTGCTCTTGGAGGGAGCAGATTACAGTTTTAGATTTATTCAATTTCTCTAAAGTCAATCTCGTTATAGCAACACCTGCAATATTACTTAGCATTCTTTTACGAGTCACTTCAGAATTTAAAAAATAGGCTACAAATTTAGGTGTTATATATTTTTGATTAAATCTGAAAACTCCAACGCTTGAAAGCAATGAAAACTCCTCTTTCAAAGTATTTACAGTCGCGATACCTGTTGTAGCTCCGTCCTTAATATATAGTATATCACCTTCTCTCACATCTGCTCTTGCAAAGATTGAATGATGGTCTTCGGCAGAGACATATGTAATATTTGATAAATTAATTCCATTTTCTTTGATGTTTTTAGCTGTTATGTACTTAAAATCACCGTGAGCAAAACTTTTAGGAGAAAAATGAGTTCCATCAAAAATTCTATCCGCAATTATGCCGAATGTATACCATTCCCAATTTTTTGGAATTGATGGTAATAATAGTATATCTTCTTCTGGCACGGAATCTTTTTTAATATTATTCTTCGGCTTTGCAGGTTTCTTGCCTTCTTTTCCATTTTCTTCCCATTCTTTTACTGCTATTTTCCAATCAGATAGTTGTTTTTCGTAATATTTTTTACGTTCTTCTTTTATCTGTTCAAGAAGTTCTTCTGCTGTAGGTAGATCTGTTTGCTTCTCTCTCCACTCTTTAGTCAACTCCCCCTCAAAAGCCTTTTTGAGGACAGACTGGCGGTAAATTTTAAGTTGATCTTGGGCTTTTTTTAAATCTTCTATGCCTTTATCAAGCGAAGTAAACAGATTTTCTATTTTTGTTACTATGGCACGTTGGATTGGTAGCGGAGGGACTTTTAGAGGTAATCGTTTTAAAGCACTTTGTGTTAACTTCAATCTTGTTGTGCCAGTTACATATTCCCTTAGTTGCATTTGATTCAAATAATGTAATAAAAAATCATTGTTAAAATGAGAATTCAAGATATGAGCATGATTATTTACCCATGTTTTACCTGCTATTTTGTAAGCAACATTTCTTGTCATATCTAAAAATGGAGCACCATCTTCGCCTATAACTATAAACTCGCCATCTGTTAAATAATCATCAATAAAGCCAACCTGACCTGTCGCTCCAAAGTATGGATATAAATCTACTTGCGATTTACCTTCAATACGTTTTCTTCTTTCTGTCGCATTTATTGGTTTCCTTAAATTATCCAATATTGAACAGACTTGTTCTAGTTTACACTCTATCCAATCTTCTTTCATCTTATTTTCCTTTCCCAATTTTCTCTAAAAGACCTAACATATTCCCTGGCATAGTAGGTGAGGATTCGTCTTTGAGCAATCCTGAATCTGCACGGCTAAATAGAGATTGTAATACTATCTCTCTTTCTCTATCACTCACAGCAGAATCTTTATGTAATGCTAAGAAAAGATAGGTTAACTGTTCCTTCTCCTCAGCATCGCGAGCCAAGTGAAAAGCACTCAACGTAAGTTTACTCAAATGTTTAATCCCAAAAGCAAGCAAAGATACAAAAGTTATAAATGTAATCGACCATTTGATTGCAGTACCAGTTTCTTTGAAGATTCCTTCCATTATTCCATTAGATAAACAGAATAAAACCCCGACTGCCAATACTATTCCACCAATGGAAACACCCTTTAACCATTTATTATGTTTATCACCTTCAGCTTTCAACGTGTCTGCTCTTTGTTTCCAATAGGCGGCAGGTTCTTTAAGCTTAAGAAGATTTTCGTAAGTATCTTTTAAATCCGTGATTTCTTGTTTTGATTTGGCATACCAGTCATCAAATGATTTTTCTTTTTCAGTTTTAACATCTTCAATCTTTTGAGCATACTTTTCACCATCTTTAGTAGCTTTATCCAAAACACCTTTGAGATGAGCTTCCGATTCAGTAAGATAATTTGAAAAATCATTTCTAAGTTTACTCAAAGAAGATTTTTCACTATCATATCTTTTGGTAATTTCAGTATAATCACGTTGGATGAATTCGTATGCGATAATATATGCTATGAAATTTTTCGGAGTATTTGGTGGGTTTATATTCCCATTTCTTTCAAAAGAAATTAAAAAATCAAATACTTCTTGATTGTATTTTGGTTGCTCTTTGTGTAGTTTAATCAAAAACTCCGTTTCGGGACGGTCATATGTTATTATTTTACGTCGTGTATTATTGTCTGTATAATTTGCAAAATGATTAATCCATTGTTTGCTTAGCTCTTGTTTATCAATTTCTTTAGAAATATTGAGAAATTGGATAAGATGCTCATGAAATCTTTTAAAATATGAAAATGAAGGATCTAAATTAGAAGGTAATTCTCCTAAACTCTCCCAACCTTTTTTTTGTTGTGACGCATAAGTGTATATAGCAATAAAACCGACTTGATTGCAAGTAAGCATAGGAAAATCAGGAAACTTCCAATCAATTGAAACAGAATCAAACCATTCAGGATATTGGGTTTCTTTTATTTTGGCAAGGAGTTCTTTTTTAGTCATAGTAGTAGCCATGGGTACATTATAATTATAGTTTTGATTTGTGTTGCATTTGGTTGATTTGGAGTTGGTGTCTTTTACTCTTCTTCTTCTTCTTCAGTTTCATTTATTACTGATCCAAGTAACAGAAGCAATTTATTAGAATCTAAATTTAAGTCAAGCGATAATAACTTTCTATCTAATTTCCACTTTCTTCCGTACCATTTTTCAATTTTCAACAATTCTATATCTTTCTCATTAAATTCAGCATGCCCCATTACATCAGTTCCAAACAATCGACAAACATTGTTGACTACATATTCTATTTCTGCAAATGCTACGTAATCGAATCTTATTCCTCGGTTGTTTAAGAAATAGGAATATTGAATATCATCTATTTGGTGAACTTCCATCATATTAAAATAGGAAAAGTACTTTTTGCTCAAGTATCTATGCATTATCTTATCTTCCAAATCACCTTCTGTAATGTAACTGTTCTCTAATGGGATAACTTCAACATCTTGCTTCAATTGATTTATAAAATCACCGATATTTGCAAAATTTACACCCAAGTTTTGATATTCCTCTAAAAATTCATCCCACCCCATCACTTTAGTATGAAAACCAAATAGGTTATAAAGAAATTTTGATTTTTTTTGCAAACCTTTATCTTCAGAAATCAAATAATCGCAATGAATTGCATAAAATGAATGAACTGCATCTTGTATCATATTTGCGAATCTTACCTTACTGTTCTTTTCTCCATCAATCCCAAAAACATTCAAATACAGGTATGTCAATGTATATTGGATATAAAAATTATCTGCCAAAGGTATTTTAGAAATTGAACTAAAAGATTCTTCAACTACTTCATAAAAAGATCTTCCAATTTGAGTAAGCTTAAATTTGTCATCAAAGTCAATATCATCCATATTTATTTGCAACTTTTTGATTTGATTCTCTTCCATGCCAAGTCTGCGGGCAAGTCCATATAGCTTTTCGTCATCATAAAATTTGTCCGCAATACTATTGGTAAGTTTTACCCAATCAGATTGTTCATATTCTCTATTTTCTATACCAAGCTTGTTTATATAATCTACCATGTCAGCTGACGGATTTGTTGGTAAGTTTGAAATAACATATTTCTCGGGTATGTTTGTTATCATTTCGTTTAGAGCAATAGCACTATCTAAAATGACAGAGTACTGTCCAAAAAAAGGTAATTCTTTAAGTGCTGAAATCATATCTGAATTGAAATCTATATCAACTTGGCTTCTGCTATTAGAACCAATTGCTTCAACATTTTTAAATTTCACAAGAGGAAGTATTTTACTCATTGAAACATTTTGATTTTGAATATCAAAATACAAAAAATGATTTGTGAATTTACCAATATATGTTAGCTCTTCATACTTAATATCAGTTTTATCTTGCTTTAAATCATCTAAATGTGCAGGAGAATAAAGGAAAAACAATCTATCATCAGATAATAGATTCTCTTCGATCATTTTATCTTTTTGTTTTTTCAAATTCGAAAAAATGTTCTTGTCAAAGTAGATTCTATACACATAACCCTCTTTTGTCTTTGAAACAATAAACTGATTTTTACATTACCATACCCTTACGCAGCCAAAGCCTCATTGAGTTCATCAATAATTTTTAGCATCTCATCACCGAACAGTTGATACATCATGCCTCTGCCACCTTTTGCATCAAACGGAGTATAATCAAGGTCATCCAATTCGATATGGTAAGAGCTAACGACATGGTCTTTAATCATTCGCAGCCAATCCATTTGCTCAGGTGTGAAGCGGTTATGTTGCCCTGCATTCTGTTGGAATATCCACTTTTTGAAATTATCATCAACTGTTTTATCATAAGGATTTAGTTCCTTATCTATACCACACGCACGGCGGATAAGTGAAACAAGGGCTGTTAGCTCATCTTTCGGTCTGTTATGTTTGACCTTTTCAATAGTTGCATAAGCATTCCAAACATATTCAGGAGCGAGTTTAGGTTTCGCACTTCTTAGCTTACTAAGCACCTCCTGAAGCATTTTAAAGGTAATCTCCCGTCTATTATAAGGCTGATTATAAAATATGCTCAGAGCTTTTATTTCGTCCTTGTTCTGTTCCAAATATTCCGTAAAATCCTTAATAGTTTCTGCGGCAGTTTCTTTGGTGAAGCTGTCCCATTCGGATTTTGTAACTGTATCAATGTTCACATGGTCGATAATCTGTTCGTGCTCTTTCCTAATGTTTTCTATTTTATCATTCAGTTTGCCATTGAAGTTTTTAGCAGCTTCACGAATCAAATTTTCCTGCACTTCCTTTTTAGTATCTTCAATTAGCTTAGGCGTTCGTTCCTCTTCAGGGATAGAAGCAATCTTTTCGTTTGTAAGATTTTCAATCACATCAACATCATAAGCCTTGATGAGATCCTGCGAAATCTGTTTCAGGTCTTTACCACCAGTATGTTCAATCAGTTCCATTCTTTCATTTTCTGTGAGTTGCTTATCTAATCTGACAAGCCGATTGGCAAGTGACAGGAACAAATCCTCGTCAATATGTCCCACAGTTACAGCACCTAAAAGATCTTTCATCGGCACAGATGGCTTACGTTCGAGTGGTCTGCTGTCAGTTTTTTTAGATTTAGTAGCACCAATAGCATCAACTATAACGAAGTGTGTTTTATGGTTTGCCGTGCTTGAGACTTGTTTTAATAACTCATTATCAATTGTCCGTGTGCCACGACCTTTCATCTGTTCAAAGTAATTGACCGACTTAACATCACGCATAAACAGAAGAACTTCTAACGGCTTAACATCAGTGCCTGTGGCAATCATATCAACAGTAACTGCAATACGAGGGTTATAAGAATTTCGAAATCTGTTTAGTAAAGATTTTGGGTCTTCGTCAATTTTGTAAGTTATCTTTTTACAGAAGTCATTGCCGTTATCAAATTCTTCACGGACAATACTTATTATATCATCTGCATGTGAATCAGTTTTAGCAAAAATCAGAGTCTTAGGAACCTCATACTCACCATTCTTATCGATACGATTTGGGAATATTTCCTTTTGAAGTGCACTCTTAAATTCTCTTATAATATTTCTTATCTGACTTGGGTTAACCACCTTTTTATCTAAATCATTTCTTGCATATTCTGTATCTTCATCTTCCTGCTGCCAACGTCTCTGACGTGTAAGTTTATCTCGCCTGTCAACAAACCACCCTGCCTTAATCACATCACCGTTTTTAGATATTTCTGTTTCAATTGTATAAACATCATAAGGCACATTAACACCATCAAGAACAGATTGTTCATAGGTATATTGGCTGACAACGTTTTCGTTAAAGAAACCAAAAGTCCGTTTATCGGGTGTGGCAGTAAGTCCAATTAGGAATGCGTCGAAGTAGTCAAGCACCTGTTTCCAAAGATTATAGATGGAACGGTGACACTCATCAACCACTATAAAATCAAACTGCTCAATAGGTACTTTAGCAGAGTATTCTACAGGAAGTGCTTTCTTTTTCGAGGTTTGTTTCTGCAACCAAGTGCTTTCATTAGGATTATCCATTTCAGCAGAGTCTTCTAAATCCTCTCCCTTAAGAATGGAATACAAGCGTTGTATAGTGGAAATACATACTTGGCTATCGTCAGAAATAAAGCTTGAAGATAATCTCTGCACATTGTATAATTCTGTAAACTTACGGTTGTCATCATTCGGCTTAAAGTTCATAAACTCTTGCTCTGCTTGCTCACCCAAGTTTTTTGTATCCACAAGGAAAAGGATTCTCTTTGCATTGGCGTGTTTTAAGAGACGATATACAAAAGTACAAGCAGTAAAAGTCTTACCGGCACCTGTAGCCATTTGAATAAGAGCTTTGGGTCTATTCTTTTTGAAAGATTCTTCTAAATTATTGACAGCTTCAATTTGTGCAGGTCGCAATCCATCAGTGATCAATTCAGGTACATCCAGTAAACGAGTGCGAAGCGTTTTCTCCTGCTTCAGCCACTCTGCAAAAGTAGATGGTTTATGAAAGCTAAATACTTCTCTTGCCCGTGGTTTTGGGTCTCTATAATCTGTAAAATGTGTTCGAAGTCCTGTAGATTCATATACAAACGGTAAGGGTTCATTATCAAGATATTTAAGTTTGGCATTAGCATATCGGGTTGATTGCTCTTCCACAGTAGTAAGCTTGTGACCAGAGTCGTAAGGTTTTGCTTCAATTACACCAACAGGTTTGCTATCAACAAACAACACATAATCAGCAGGTCCGACATCAGTCTGATACTCTCTAACAGCCACACCATTGTTAGCGTGCAAGTTTATATCATCTTTTGATTGTACAAACCAACCTGCTTGAGATAACATAGAATCTATTTTGTCTCTTGCAATTTGCTCAGGATTTTGATTTACATTTTGTGGCATATTAAGCATTGCTAAAGCATTTGTATTATGATACTTACATTTTATATTAGAATGTTTTTGACTTGCCTTACAAAAAGAACATGTTAAAAAACACAAAAGACAAGTCGTAATATAATATATCAATCTTAATATACTAATACTAAATGAAGTACACAAACGAAACATGACAGAGACTGACATATTTTATTCATTAGTATGTATTTTTGTAACGAATTTCAATTTTTGACGTATTATTTAGATATAGTATCAAGAACACTTTAAGTAGTGTGCCAACCGAGCAAGGTAGCCACGGTGGCAAATGGATACGGCTTTTAAGCAAAAAAG
This sequence comes from Kapaibacterium sp. (SeqCode), assembly GCA_963664875.1. GTDB lineage: Bacteria > Bacteroidota > Ignavibacteria > Kapaibacteriales > UBA2268 > JBFHIJ01. The sequence continues at coordinate 1,357,630 of OY761611.1, forward strand.
TCCGCTACTTGATACTCCATTTGTATAATCTTGGAGAGAGAAATCATGGCATCTACAAACAAAACCTTTCGAACCTTGACAATTCTGAAGATGTTCCTAAAAGGACTAAAATTGACAAAAAGAGAAATTTTGCTACAATTAGATTCTTCAGGTGATGATGTAACTCAGAGAACTATTGAAAGAGATTTGCAAGTGCTTCAGGAGATGCAACTTGTTAATAGTTTTGAATCTTATGGTCAGGAAAAAGTTTGGGAAGCATGGGGATATGCAAAAAAAACAGTAGCAAACTCAAATTTATACATCTACGACAATATTTGACACTCATAGAAGTATATTTCAGCAATTATAATTTAAAAGAAAATCTATGTTCAAAGAAATAAACAACAAAATCAAGCTAATAACCAACGACAAAAATTGGGTTGAGAGCGAAGCAATCGAACAACTTAAGCTTGTTTCTGAACTTGAAGGTGTTCAACAAGCTATTGGGCTTCCCGACATCCATTCAGGACCAGTAGGAGTTACCATAGCAACACAAAAGATTATTTATCCGCATTTAATTGGCAATGATGTGGGATGTGGAATGGCATTATTCAAACAGACCTAAAGAAATCTAAAATCAAAAGAGATAAGTGGGTCAGAAAGCTATCAGGCTTAGAGGATTCTTATGATGGAAATATAAATGCTATTATAGAAGAAGCAGGTGTTGAATCTACCGCATATGATTCTTCTATTGGTACAATTGGTGGTGGAAACCATTTTGCAGAGCTTCAATCTATTGAAAAGGCTTTTGATGAAAACGCTCTTTTAGATTTAGGAGTTGATTCAAAGAATCTTGTATTATTAGTACATAGTGGTTCAAGAAGCCTTGGATCTGCAATTTTTCAAGAATTTGCAGAAACAAACACTTCTACTGGGCTCAAAATAGAATCTGAAGAGGCAACTAAGTATCTTCAGCAACATGATAATGCGGTTCATTGGGCAAAACTAAGTAGAAAGCTGATTGCTGAAAGGTTTTTAGAACAGTTAGGTAGTTTTTCAAAGACGGTTTTAGATGTAGAACACAACTGTATTGCTAAAACAACTGTTGGTCATCAAGAATACTACTTACATAGAAAGGGTGCGGCTCGTTCAGACCTTGGTGCTGTTGTAATTGCAGGGTCTCGTGGTACATATAGCTACCTTGTGCTACCTATTGGTGGTCAGGAACAAAATCTTTTTTCACTTGCTCATGGTTCGGGTAGAAAGTGGAAACGTAAAAACGCTAAATCTATCCTTGGTGATAAATATACAATTGATAAAATGCAACTCACCGAAATTGGAAGTGCCGTAATTTGTGAAGATAAAAATCTCTTATACGAAGAAGCACCACAGGCATACAAGAATATTGAGCATATAATTGCAGCATTGGCAGATGCAGGAATAATAAAAGTACTGGCTCAGCTCAAACCTATCATTACTTACAAAACAAGGAAATAGTTGTGCTCAGTGAGAAATTTAATGTATTGAGTATGCCTTCAACTCTACGTAGAATAAGAGGATTTGATGCAGTAAATAAAGTTGTAGAAAGTAAATACAAGCAATTTAGTAGCATTATAAAAAAGCTCGATCAAGATATAAGCTTTGCTCATAGAAATACAAAAACACAAAGCGATGAAGAATGGCAGGATATTGTGCAATCAGTTAAGAAATTGAATGAAAGATTCCGCGAAATTAATGTCCTTATCAAAGATGAAGTAAAAAGGCAATATAAAGTCGCTGAGGCAAGAGTAAATGATAATGATGATTGGGTTCGAGATTTTGAAATTGAATGGGAAATTGAATTTTATATAGGTGAGGATGATCCTGCCTATCAAGAAGATGATGATAATTATATAGCTCGTTTTTCCGACAGTTTGAGCTATGATTCTTCTGATAAATTGGATGATTATATTGAAGAATTCTATTATTCAAACAATTACGATCATAATGAATTTAAAAATTTGTCAGATGACAAATCTGATTTAAACAGCTTTATACATACATTTATGCTGCATGAACTATATGATCATCAGCATCTGTCATTTGAAGAAATCTCACGCATAAAGATTATATGGGTTGACTTCAAAACTATTTATCAATATTATAAATAAACGGAAATAAGAATTTGAATTGGTTACAACTTACTGCAGGTAGATGTCCCGAAGAGTGTGCTTGGGTGGTAAATAAGGTTCTTAATGAAATTACTAAAGAAGCAGAGGGGTTTAAACTTAAGTTAGATATACTTGAAAAAGTCAGTGGACAGGAACGAGGCACTTTGAAATCAGCACTCCTAAGTATAGAAGGTGATAATTTAAAATCATTCTTGGAATCATGGACTGGTACTATTCTTTGGATAGGACAAAGCCCTTACCGTAAAAACCATAAAAGAAAAAATTGGTATATCGGCGTTAATCGCTTGACAATGCCAAAGCCAACTGAATTTTCAGAGAATGATATAAAATTTGAAACTACGCGTTCTTCAGGAGCGGGAGGACAGAATGTTAACAAGGTGGAAACAGCAGTCAGAGCAACTCATATCCCTTCGAATATATCCGTTTTAGCAAGTGAAGAACGCTCCCAACTAAGGAATAAAAGTCTTGCTCTCTCACGATTGTTTGATATGCTTAAACATATTGACGACAAGATGCAGTTGGATGCCGAAAGGGATCGTTGGTTAAATCATTGGGATTTGGAAAGGGGTAATCCAATCCGAACTTATGTTGGTGAAGGATTTAAAAGGAAGTCGTGAGGTTTTAAACTTCTAATATTTGGTTCGATTGGTGTAAGATTGCTGCCCCATGGTGACCAATTAGAATATTATTGATATTTCTGTAAACTACACCACCTATTTCGGTAAAAGAACTCCACTTTTCACCAAACTAAACATGGCACAAAAAATGATACTCCTCTAATCGATAATAATGATTACTGATATAGGGTATTGTGTATGGCTAACAAGAGTATTTCATTGATAGATATCAGACAAATTCTAAGAATGCACCACGAGCATCATTCCATGCGTAAAATAGAAAACTATCTTGGAGTTGCACGCAAAACCGTGTCAAAGTATATTATCTTGGCTCAATCAGCAACAATTACTTACCCTGATATTCAACACCTTTCTGATGAAGAGCTGTTAGCAATAATCTTAGAACAGAAAAACTTGAAATGAGCAATTTTAATATCTTGAGTCACAGTTTGAAGACTTTAAAAAGAAGCCCAAAAAGACAGGTCTAAGCAAGTTTTTTTCAGGTGTAAAAATATAGAAGCAAATCAATCATATGAAAATAAATAAGAGATTGGTATTATTTACAGCAGATGACTGAGAAAAATCAAAATCCTTTACAATACAAAGATTGACCTGATTTAGCTAAAAAAAAGGGCTTACTCCCGTAGGATATAAGCCCGACTTATTGAGGTATGGAAATGCGAATTAGTGAATTACAACAAAAGGAATTACTTTTGTTTCGCTTCCTGCCTGTATCACTAAATAATACTGACCTGAAATGAAACTGCTCGTATCAAACCCTTTGTAATGTACCCCTGATTTTTGATTCCCTTCATTTTTATAGTATAGTACTGTTCCGTATTGATTCCTTATCTCAAACTCAACTTTTGCCGACTGAAGCAATGTATATTCTACTGAAAATTTGTCATCTGCAGGGTGTGGCATAGTTGAGACGCTCGACAATATAGGAGATGCAAAACTCATAGTTCTCATCTGCATACAACTACTTGTTAGCTCACTTACTTCAACAGGTTGGAAGTTAGCATCGTAATAGTGAATTTCCACTTTTAGTGTACTGTCTATAGGTTTCACCAAATCTGTTAAATGGTATGAGGTGCTGAAATCAAAAGGTGATGCAGATTTCGGGTCTCTAAACTCATAGTGCAATACAACACTCGGAGCCTCCATGTCAGAAACAATGACATAATAAATGTCAATCGGATCGACAGGTGTTTGATTTTGTTCTACATCTATGCCATATTCACAGAAATTTCCTACAGGAATTGCCATAGCTGAAGGTTCAAAAATGTCATTATCCTGGAGTAGCTCCCAATGTCTTTCAAATTCATAAGAACAGAGAACATTACCGTCTTTGTCATAGAACACAATTCGATATTTTGAATCAAGTGCTCTTTGGAAATCAGCAGGATATGCAGTTGAAGATGATTCATTGATATAAACATCATTTATCTTAAGTAGGTTGCCTGACATATCATACTCTTCGATTTCGATTTTATCGAGCATATATCCAATTTCATTCAATTCGATAGTTTTGAACCATAGAGCATTAGTGTGAGTACGTGGATAAGCTACCTGAAGTTCATCTATATGAGTATATAAATATAGTTCTTGTGCAGGATGTCTTGGATCAATAGGAAGACCATCTTTGATAGTGTATTTGTCACATAAATTACATGAATCAACTAATTCTTTAACGCATGCAATACTGTCATTTTCGTCTTTAAGGTAGAATTCGAATTTGACTTCTTCACCACAATAACAAAATTCAGCATAAATGCTACCATCACCGATTATATCTTCAGTTATATCTTCTGTTGTTCCATCTTCTTTGACTGCTCTGATGCCGTATGAAGTATAACATGTAGAGTCAGGATTTACTTCCGCCATCACTTTCCAAGCACAACCGCCTGTAGAATCACAATCAATATCAGATGATTCTAATGTAACAGGACTTAGGAATGAACAACAGTCATCAAAAGATCCGCTATCGATGAAATTTTCACATTGTATTGTGTTATTAGCATCCGCAAAGCCTGCATATAACTGAAAATAATTAGTTCGACCTTCGTAAACGCACGTTGTAATGACATATTCTTCACCTGCGTGTAAATCGCCTTCGAATGAACAACGTCTTGCATCTTCATTCCATTGGAAACTCCATCTGTCATCCGGCACCCAATAACTCATATGTTTGTGAGTTAATTCATTTTCAAAAAGTAGTTGTAATGCAGTATAATCACAGTCACCTGTATTTTTTATTATTAAATGATAGCAATTATCTTGATATTGTCGCACTTCAACTTCAATATTCTCATTAATGCCATTGCATGTAACACAAGTTGTATCTTCCATTTCAGGTGTCTGTGCTAAATATTTTGCTTCAACTCCTATCATTTTACCTTGACCGGGCAGCAAGTTTGCAGTAAATGCCTCGTTTTCTTTGATAACAGTGTCAATCATGTGATATAAATCAGGCTGTCTCCAAAATTTTGAATTCAGTTCGGAATTGTCGTAACCCAATTCCTTAATCTCATAATATCTACCGCTAAAGTAGTTAGGATTATTATCTGCTTTAAAGTTAATTGGTACTGATAATTGCCTACAACCTAAGCGTTTCCACCAAAGGTCTTTCCAAAAGTCCGAAGAGTAGTATTGGTCGTTTTTATAAAGTTCACCACCATTCTGTACAAATTCATCAAATTCAGCAGCTGAAATGAAAATCATAGAATTTAGTGGAACTTCGCTATTCAAATATAACAGAGGATCAGTTCTTCTATTCTGAATACCAAGCACAAACTTATTGTTGTCAATATCGTTTTCGCTATATCTCATGAGAGTCAAATCAAAGAATGAAGAATCATAACTTTCTTTGACTACTGCATAATTACCTGTTGTTGGTTCCCATATCTTTTTTGTAAATAGTTTTGTTGTATCAAACTCTATATAGTTATTCCATACATCAGTTGCAGAATAACGCTCGTCCCAATTTTGCCATTGCCTATATCCCTTAGATAGAGAAGCGAAAGGACGTAAATCCATTATTTCGTCGCTCATTAAATCAAGGAAGGTATGTAATTTAACTAATTCAGATCTGATGCTCCGAGTTCCAATATAGACTCTATCTCTATCTATTCCTGCATATTGTGCAGTTGTATCTACATAAGAAAAACGAGTACTGTCAGTTTCTAAATTCCAAGTATCATACTCTGAATTGATAAAATCGTCACCAACTTCTCTTGAAAGAAGAGGATATGAGGTAAACTTTGATGTATCGCCTATTCCAAGACGTAATTCCCTTTTTTGACGGTCAACATCTGTTTGATGGTCTCCATCGTAAATAAACCCTTTACACCCTCTAATCATAGAGGAATGCCATTGCAAACGGAATTCTTCAGCTGTCTTGGCTCTGTATGTGTTCCAATTAAATATTGAATCAATTGTTGTCCCATTTTGCCATGGTGTTATTTCTGCACTATAAAATAAAGAGTAAATCCACCAATTCTTATCAGAGTAAATTAGATTTTTTACGTTAGTATTTGGGTTATAATAATATCCGTAGAGTCTTGCCTCCCAAATAGGTTGTATATTGTTTTCAACACTAAATAATCTGTTAAAATAGTCATAATCGTTATTGATATTTATAGTGGGATCTAAATATGTTTCGTAATCAGAATTTAAAGAATCAGGGAAATTAATGCTTGTTTCTCTACCTTTGAATCCATTTTTTATATCCATCGCACGAGCAGGAGAAAAGTTTCCTTCTTGCCAACCATGCCGAATATATGGAGGTGCAATTGCGGCATCCCAATTATTGAAATGAAGCCCAACCCACCTCTCAGGACATAATGTATAGTATTCATAAAGTTTAGGATGTTTATAATTGTCTCTTGTAATTACCATATTGTTTGTCAGCTTGTTTGCATATCTTAATGGTCCCCACCAATAATACTTATCAGATTCTATATCCTGAAAATAAAATCTAAAAAACTGTGCATCTTGAAAACCATTTGTTTCACTGTAAACATCATCAAGAGAAGTCTCAACGATTCGTTTTATATCGTATAAGTATGTTTTTTTTCGCTTTTCGTCACTAATTAACAATGTATCTTGAGTGGGATCAGGTGTCAACACACAACTGGTTAAAGTGTTTCTATTCATGCTGTCAGCCACACCTGTAAGTAAGTAGTGGGCTCGCATTGTCTCAATTCTCACCCAATCAATCGCTACATCTAAATTCCCAAAATAATTTACTTCGATGTCGATAGAGTCGATTTCAAATGGATCCTCTCCAAAATCATGATTTTTTTCTATCTCAGAAACTGTAAAAAAACATGAGGAAAATGTTATCGCTGAATTTTCTGAAGTAACAGGTATAATTCTATTTGTCACTAACATTGAGTCCGATAAAGACTCATACATCTTTTGGTATTTCCCTCTATTTTGATGATAATTTGCGAAATATATTGAATCCTCATCTTGCTGTGGAATACTATCGAATACCATAAGTCCTGAAACGTTTTGTCCCCAATACCTGATTTTTAAACTGAGTACAGCATCATCATTTATGACATTATCTATTTCAGGATTTAATCTTCTGACATTAGCAGTTAGATACCATTTGCGTCCAAAATACATATCTGTCTGACCTGAAACATCTTTCGCAGCTCTAGAAACAAAATGAGGCTGAGGTTGTATATCTTTCAGAACTGTATTGCCTCCATAAGAAGCTACAGAGTCTTTGTATAATATCAACCTTGAATAGTTTACATCTGAGGAATTAGATAAAATTGTACCTCTTCTATACTTGAAGCCAAATACAGGGTTCGATGAATCTTCAGGTCTCAGTATGTCTCCAAAATTATTATCATTCAGAGGTAATGTTGGTTCGTACTGCATAAAAGGAGCCCAGTAATATGCGGGAATATAACCTGTCGCATTCAAATCTGAAGGTTGATATAGTAGCAGCAAAGTGTCATTTGTCTGAAATTCTCCTTCGTGCACGTTTCCAGTACCACGTATATTATTACGAAGCGAATCATCCATTAAAGGAGTACCTGACCACTGAAAGCCGTGTACTACTGCATTTTGCTGATAATTGTTAGGATTAAATACTTGTGATGACTGATTTCCAAATTCAAAACTCATTGGAGAGGGCTCGCTATCTTGTGCTTTTAGCAAAAACGGGGCTAATAGCAGCATCAAGAACAATCTTTTCATTCTAATTCTCCTTGACGACTTTATAATCCGCAACAGTAGCACCACAAGCAGCTCTAACGATATAGATTCCTACACTAATACGACTTAAATCAACAGTCATATCTTCACCGTTGTAATTCCATTCTGCCTGAGATGTTACATCTGCACCATTGGAATCAAAAATTGAAAAACTTGGTTCACTTGTTTCGCAGATTAAAGGTATTGTTACTATGCTTGTAGTTGGATTGGGATAGATAATGTCGTTTTTATTTTGTTCCTCAATAGATGTATCGAAGTCGTAATAGCCAGATGAAATACTCATGTTTCCTAAGCCGATAATTAAATTTGAACTTTTAGAAATCCTTGACTCTATTCCCCAGCCATAACCAGAAGGATGTTGTGAAAAATATACAATAGAGCCCTTTTCTAAATCTAAGATATTTGTAATAGATGAAAGTGTCGATAAAATATATTTTGAATCCTCATACAGGGAAATCTTACCAGGTGCTACAATATTACTTTCTATATTAAATCTTTCATCAACAATTTTCTTCTCTGATACATTGTAAACCGATAATCCTTGATGATTTTTATCGCTTTCAAAATGTTTGAACCTGCCCGAAATATAAATATTATCCGAGTTCACTCTTGAAAATTTCAAATCGCCAGGGTCGCCAAATTCGTTAGAAGTGTGAGGTGCCATATAGTGGTCAACTATCTGCTCTCTTGTTTCTAAATCCCAAACTAAGAGTTTTGATTTGCCTTCGCTGATGGAAGCGAGGTATTTACCATCATACGAAACAGCAAGATTTATCAACCACAAATCAAAATGACTTTCATCTGTAAGCTCACCCACATATTCTAATGTTTCTGAGTTGTAAATAACTATCTTAGATTTACTTTCTTCTTTATCAGGCTGATTTATTATGTATTCTATTCGTAAGTACAAAAGTGGTCTAATCGGATCTATTTGCATTTGACCGTAAAACAAATGATAATCACCATCTTCAGTTGGCATTTCTATGCTTTGTACCACTTCTAATGTTTCAATATCACGTATTTCGAGGATTGTATTTTTCCTTGTAATCATTTTTGTGCTATCAGCAGAAAATTCTATATCTGTTAAATTTTCTCCTCTACTCAAGACTACTTGTCCTGTAAGAACTTCCCGTATTTCGAGAACATTGTATCGTGCAATAACGCAATAATCATTATCAGGCATAAATTCAATATCAGAAACATACCCTTCATTCAATGCCTCTGACCATAAAAACTTCATTTCACCTGCGGTGGAAGTAGCAATAGTCAAAACTAACATACTGCATAAAATCAAAATCAAACATAAGGATTTCATAGAGTGGACTCCAAATAAAAGAATTACAATACTTATATAATCAATGTAATAATTATATTGATATTATAAAAATAAAATTTTAGCTAAGCTGATAATTAACTTGAAAAAATTGTATAGGTATGTTTTTTAAAACAGGTTGGCTACATAAATTTTCAATTTTTGGTGCTTCTTGGAAATATTATTGGAAGGAAAAGTTAATTTAGAGTCGTTTTTTCTTAAACTTAAATCTTTAATGCTAATATTTCGCCATAAAATCTATTATAAGAGTTTTTCATGTTTAGCAATAAACTTTTACTGCTCTTCAATAAAAACCTAACAGAATAGATTTATGGTGCTTATTTACTATAATTTGTTTTGTTATATCTGCTTCTTTATCTCATAACATTCTATCTTAAATACTTCATATTTTATACCACTCATTCTTCTTTTGGCTTTATTTCAATCAAGAGTTTGTAGTTCATGGTAAAAAGCTAACTTGTAACAATCTTTTTCATCTTTGAGATTTGCAGACAAACAAGAAAATTGCTTTAAGTATTAGCAATATAAATCATTTACAATATTGTATACAAAACTTTTTCCTCGCTGATTAGTTTATATAAATATACAATATTATCAGTGATGAAGCATATTAAGCTTATAAAGAATAAAACAAAAAAAATCTCTCTCTTCTACACATTTGGGGGGGGGGGAGCTTAATATAACGAAGATTGATGTACAAATGGAATCGTAAAATTTATAATTACTTCAACACATCAAATTTCGAGACGTTGTCGGTAACAATGCTTCTAAATTCAGTATTAAAAATATTTCCAAATGCTCTATCGCTTACATTCAGTTTTTTGGCTATCAATCTGATATAATTCAATTCACGTTCAGCAATTTCTCCATCAACTTTCGCTAAATCCAACAAAGTATATAGAATGTTGTGCTTTTCTAACGGATGGTTATTCAACAAAGCAAAATCAATTTGTATTAGCTTACAATCCCACAGAGATTCACCAAATGTACGTTTATCTACTTTAGGCAAGTCAGATTCAACAATTAGTTTTTCTATTACTTTAATTTCTTGCCTTTGAAGTTTTCCATCAATTTTTATCAAGTTGATATACAAAGCAATTTTGTTGTACTCTAACTTAAGATGTTCTTCAAGTCGATTATTGTCTTCTTCTTTTGAGGTTCTTACGATAAAGATTTGTTTAGCACGGTTCCCAATCATAAGTGTTGAGATTCCGTCAAAGGATGCTCCTACAATGCTTGCTAAGAGAGGAATACTATAAGTAACTTCTTCTGCTCCTTTGACTGATAAACGCTGTACTATTGACTTCAGAGCAGTTTCATTGATTATCTTGATTGCTTCCTCACTTAAACCTTTCACTAACAATTCGCCTGCTGTGTGGGATGCAAATTTGGCACCTACATTTTTAAGTAAATCTGCCGTTTTACCAACTGTCCAACTTAAAAGAACAAATGTCTTTACTTTTTTATCTTTCAAATCAAACCCTGCTAAATGTGCAATTGCAGCTACCATTCGCATCTGTAGGAATGTAACACCAACTAAAGATGCAGGAATCATAAAAGACATAGTTAAAAGACCGCCTAAGCCTGTTATAAATCCTGAAATAGAAGCTTTTGAGGTTTCTTTCCTGATGATTTTGTTTGCCATAGAAAGTAAACTATCATTTGGATTATAAACCGAATCAGCAAGCTCTATTGCAGAATATGTGCCAGGCAGTCCTTCAAAAGATTTTTCATAAGCCCAATCTATGAGCTTTTCAATTTTCTTTGAACCATGCTTAGATTTTAACATAAACATTTAATATGTAATGTATTGAGAATTATCCAATTTAAAATGCTTCATAGCTTGTGAGCTCTTCAACTCTTTTCATAGCAGAAACCAAATCATCTCCATGTTTGCCGTCTTTGACTTCTTGAAGAACAAGCTTCAAAACTTCGATAAATTCTTTTGCTTCTGCTTCTACAAATTTCTCTTCAAATTCTACAAGATCTTCTTTGGCTTTTTGCATTGCCTCTTCAAACAAGTGCTCATACTCACTTGTGCTAAATACAACTTCTTTTTGTAGCTCTTCTTCGGCTTCTTTTCTACCTTCTTCTAAAGCATCTTCTACAATTTTTGCAAGTAGAACTTTCCGTTCTTCATCATTACTGGTAAAGAACTTATAGTCATCTTCTTTATCTTTAATTTGAGTTTCTATAAATTTAGCTAACTTTTCGGCAGTATCAAGATCTTCTGCCCAATCAACAAAACTAAACCCTACCCAAACAATTTTTTTTCTGATTGAGTTTATAAAATCTGTGATAAAATTTGACATAGTGTTATTTCCTTTTTTGTTTTTATTTTAATATTATTAAATCATATTTCTTACATCAATGCAGGTCCAATCAAAACATCAAAAAAAGTTAGGATCATCCATATCCAAAAACTTGCTTGAGTCTTTTGTAGAATTTTATTCCTTTTCCAAATGTAAACAGGAATCCAAAATATTGACCCAAATTGTTCAGTATCATGACCTAAATTTTTAAGTTTAGAAGAATCAATCCCGATAAATATCAGATTAAACATGATATAAACGACACCCCCCCAATTGCTTAAAAAGTGATATAAATCAGCATAAGCTTGGACGTTGGTTTGTATATATTGCTCCCAACTGAAACTCATAATTAGAAGAAGTACAAGACTACTAATTAATGGAGAAAATGCAACCCACCAAATTGAACCATTCGGGGCATTTTCTCCTAACACAGGAGGTGGAGTGTGAATGTATTTCTTCAGCTCTGTATCTTCAACAGCAACCCAGTTATGTCTGCCCTCTTTATAAACAGCATCTCCGTAACTAATATGTTCTTTTTCAATTGCTAATCTCATTTCAAATTCTGTAAAAGGACCTTCTCTGTCCCCATTTCTGCTATAGAACCAAACTTTTGGTAAATCTTGATTCAATCTCTGTGCATTTTGATTTACAATTATCTTAGCTTCCTGCCAATTCTCCTGATTGTCTGAACTTACTTCTGTATCAGATGAAATAGTATTATCTAAAGTAAGTTTTAATATTTTCTCAAAGTCATATGCACCATAGACTTGCCCATTTTTTCTGTAGAACCAAGTCGTTCTATTAGTCTCTTTAGTTGGAGCTGATTGATTTGATTCTGTGTCTATTTTACTGTCATCCTCAGTTGCTACCGACTTTTGTTTATCAATAACAGTAGCATTGGATTTATGTATAAATACTTCTCCTTCCACAGCTTTACGATTTGGCAAATTATTGGTGTCACTTCCTATTTTATTTCCACAATTCGAGCAAAACTTTGAATCTTGATGATTTTCGGCTCTGCAATTTGAACAAATTTTCAAGTGGTTAACTTTCTCTCCACAATTATTACAGAAATTGGCATTTTCTGCAATCGGTAAATTACAAGCAGAACAATTTCGCATATTATACTCCATTTATTGAACGATTCCTATGGTTTGTTGGTTAATCTTTAATCAACCTAATAGAATAAAAGTTCTCCTTGTTACTGCTTTCTCGAAGAAGTTCATCTGAGGAGTATTCAACTTTAAGAGATCTTGAAATTGCATTAGTATCTGAAAGTTCAGTAGCTGTCCACCAAGTACTGACAACACATAAACCTGAGAATCCGTCTTCATATTTGCCACTTGGAATTGCTAAAAAACCACTTTCACCGATTTCTTCCATCTTTTCAGTATAGTTCCATAAACTTTCAAACCCAATGAGTTTTATACCAATAGATTTATTATTCCTATCGAATGACTCAAGTTGATGTTCTGACAGTCCAAGCAATGATTCTAATGTTTGCCAATCTTCATCTGTAGGAATACGATATCCAACTGGTGCGATTCCACGATCATCAGAGACTGCATACCAATTGTAAAGTTTCCCAAATTTTGCTCCTCGACTTTCATCAAAGTTATAATAACACCATGCTCCAATTTTGTTTCGAGAAGCATTTTCCAATTCATAACTGTTTTTACATTGGGGGATTAAGTCTCCATTCTTATAAGATATCACATCTAAATTGCGAGTCATCCATGTTTGATTAAAAATGCGGATTTCTTTTGCCGAAACCCAAGTTTGGATAGTTCCCCAATTAAATACAATTCCCATTGATAGAATTAATAATGCCCCCGGAAGAAAAGCAAAGAATACAACTCTTTTGGGAAAGATTATTTTTGACTCATTTGAGCCTTTTGTATTTTGTAAAACAACCGACTCCTCACCATCTAAAGCTATTACCTTAATTCCGCATTTGTTACAAAAGTTTGCTCCTTTCTGTATTTCTTTACCACATTCTTTACAAAACATAATGTATATCCTTTCAATAATGAATCAATATCAAATTGAGCTTATTGAGCCTGTTCTTCTCTTAAATTATAGAAATACCATACTGCTCCGTATATCATATAGGAATCTCCAACATGAGTTACGTGCAAGTTTGTTTTCTTACCTTTGTAATTAAAATTTAGATTAAATGTGTTAGAGTCAAGATTTGAGTCAAGTTCTTTGAACATAACCTCTAAAACAAGCTTCCTGAATGATTCAGGCAACTCTATGTCTTTCCAAGCATAAAAGCGATTTTTATATTGCAGTCCCTTTTTATCTACTCGGACAAGCAGTTTTTCTTTTTGTTTAGGAGTGAGTTTTACTTTTTCTGCTTTCTTATTGTCTTTGAAATACTTATCAAAAACTTTTCTCAGGATATTCTTCTTTTCTTTTGGTAAAAAAGGTGAGATTATCAAATCCAATATCCAAACTACCAAAGAAGTTGCAAGATATAATATCCCAAATATCACCACTATAATGTATGGCATTGCTACCAAGAATAGAAACCAAGCGACGTAAAATGCTAATAGCATCGCAATGAAAATTAAGATATTCATCAATATATTTGAATCACCATTAAGTATATTTCTAACAAATAACACGGAAGCAGCTATTATTGGTGGAACAAGCATAAAAACATATATATATCTATCCGAATTGCTGTAGAAAGATAGAAATTCTACCGGCTCTTCTTGAAATCCAAATACCTCTTCTATAATTTTTTCTCTGAGCTGCTTATCAGTCTTGTGAACTATTAACCTATCCTCCTTGGTTTCACTATCATTTATTTTGTACTTTTCTTCAGATATAGATTTTTTCAAATCTTGAAAATCAGCATCCATTTTTTTTGGTTGTGTTTCTATTTCTGTCTGTGTCTCTTCTATCTCTTCTTTCCTTGCGAAGTTGACTCTATCAGAATCAGAATTCTCAGTAGTGTCAGATTTCATATATAAGTACATCTCTTTCTTTTCTTCATCACTTAGTTGATTTAATATACCGTGATGATCCGAGTCATTTTCATCATAATATTTTTTAAACCATGCCTTATATTTAGAAAACTTATATCTTTTTCCTACAAATTTTGCAATAAGAAACGGAAGAAATAATTGCATAAGCCCTGCCTGACCACTTAAGGCAGTCGGCTCGTCATTTGCGAAATCTATTCCCAGCACTTCAGAGTTAAGGTATGAAATAGCTATCAAACTAATGAAGTAAACTCCGACTTGAATAAATATTTTTGACCAACTTAGATTTTCTTTGAACTCTAAAAATCTTTTGTAAAGCGGAGCTGAGTAATTTTTCGATATCACCTGTTTATAAGTTATATGGTAATCTTTAAACTGATTAAATGTCAAGAAGTCATCATAACTTAGTCTGTCAATATTCGGTAAAGAACGGTTGTTATAATTACTTTTTAGTTTTATCCAAAGTTGATGTTCCCAATACATCAATTGGGCTCTGTTCTTAATTTTCCCGGTTTCAATTCGCATCTCAATTTTTTCAATTTCGATTTTTAGCTTTTTGTAGCTTTCTTCGCCAAGTGCTGTCTTCCAATTTTCGCACTCTACTTTAAATCTTCCAAGCAATTCAGGTTTATCAGGATCTCCGAACAATTCAAGTAAAAACATAAGAGCCATATAGAATCTAACTAAAATCCATTCTGAAGTTGTTTCTTGGTATATTGTGTTACTCATACATTTCCTTAATAGTATTTCCTTGATATTCAAGGATTGTTATCTATAAAGTGTAAAATATCATCATTTTTTCAGGCAGGTGTATAAAGAATTGCAACCTGCCTGAATAAAGTTCTAAGATTTTCTTCCTAATTTATATGCCTTCTGCAGGCATATCACCTAAAATTGACATTACTAAGCCTCCGATTGCAAGTCCCATTACTGCAAAAAGTATTATTCCCAAGACAATAGCTATACCGATTAGTATCAAGGATGCTTTTGCCCAATTTGCTTTATTCGGGTTGGTATCAGATCCAAATGCCCAAACAAATAGCATTATAAATCCGACTATAGGAATTGCTGTAATTAGATATGTTACAAACCACTGCCCGAAAGACATTTCATTTTGATTAGATGCAACATCAAAGTTGTTTAGTGCTGTGTTTTCCATTTGAATTACTCCTCGTTACATCATGCTTAAAATAACTAAAAAGAATGCTATTGCTTGGAATGCTAATAGTGCTTTTGCCCAGTTTGCAATAACTTTGGGAGTGCTGTCTCCTGCCACCCAAACGATTAGCATAATTAGACCAATGATTGGAATTGATGCCAAAATAAGCTTACCAATCCATTGCCCTACTGAAACTGTTGAATTTTGTGTCATGTTTGTTTTCCTTAAGTTAGTTGAACTATAGTTGTATTTATAATAAATAATAAATATCTAACGACAACTTCTCAGTTTTGAATTGTTTATATTCAAGAATATCTCTTGTCCTGCTTCATAACCCAGCATATTCCTCATAAACCTAACAGTCATCATATTACCTTTTAGTCTTATAAATTGAACACTATGCCAATTATAAACATTTTCATTTTCTTCATCAGAAGCCAACTCTTCCATAACTTCAGCAGTGGAGAAAAATGCTGTCATTTTAAAACCATCTGTAAAAGTCCCAAATTGAATACAGTCACCTTGTTCTAATTTTGCAATCAAGGCTTTTTGCTCTTTTCTCCGCTGTTCTTTAAGTCTTTCTCGTTGCAGTTCTCCTTCATGTTTTAGTTCTTCCTCTTTAGTGTTTAGTTTGTCATGAATCTCTGAAACAAAAACCTTAAAAACTTGTGTCTCTACTTCTACTTCTTGTTTCGCTTTATTGGTTTTTGTTTTTATCTTCAATAATGTGTTTTCTATATCTTCTTTCTTCGAATTCAACAATTCTAATACAGTATAATTAATATTCTCTTTATTAAAATCGAAATACACCATTTTATCAGATACATCTGAAATATTTGCTTTCAACTCTTCTGAAGATTTTAGTTTTCTTGTAAGATTTTCTTCAAATTCCTGAATTTCTAATGTGAGTTGTTTACCCGAATCTTTACTCTGAGCATGTTTTATAAAGTTATCCATTTTTACTAATATCTTTTTTAATTCTAAATCAATATCATTTTTATAGGAAGTGAGAGTTGTTTTTATTTTTTTTACCTCAAGATCTTGCTCTTCTTCTAATTCCTTTAGTAGTTTAGCTAATACTTCATATTTTGAGAGTACAATGTCTTGGTATTTTTTTACCATTTCACCTTTAAGTGTTAAGATTTCTCCATCCTCATATTTTGAGTAAAAATTAAGCCATTCATCATAGTATGCTATTTCGTTTGAATAGGATTCTTGTATTCTGTCAAATATTCTTTTAGCTGTTTTACTTCGGAGTTCGCTCTTTACCTTATCATCTTTTAAGACTTCAATTTCACTTGCATAGATATACAAATCTTTTATTTCATAAATCTCATCAATACAATCAGTCAAGAATATCGGATACTTTTTATCAAGAGTATAATAAGCCACAAAGTGTTCAGATTTAGGAATTGTTTTTACCGAATTTTTTGCAATCTTACTTAAAATGTTTTTATCAACTACATAATTTTTCATAGCTGAGTAAATACTTTTAAGTTCACTATTACTTCTTGCTCCAAATGTGTTTTCCTTGTCTGCCTCTAATACGTAAGCTGTACTTCCACTAAATCCAAGAAGGATATAATCATCTGTATCAAATTCGCTTACGAACCACTCTTCAATAGCAGAAGCTCCATAAATTGATTGACCTTTTGGAAGTGTGGAATCTTGTTTTATTAGGTAATAAACCCCAGACCCTGCTGCAAATAAACCTGCTGCCCATATTAAGTTTCTAATATCTCTTGCAGAATCAGCAGGGGTTCCATTTTTTGTTGCAATATCATAATATGCTTGACCTCCGCCAGCAAATGCAGCTAAAGGTACTCCTGTGAATGTCAAATATGACCATAAAGAATAAGACTCGTCTTTACGGATATTTTCGTAAATATGAAGTCCTCTTGATTTATCAGATGTCCAATCTTCTTGTTTATAAGAAATTGTAGTACATGATTGAAGCAGTACTAAGGTTATTAGGAATAGAGAAATAATACGAATCATTTCTGCCTCATCGTTAGTTTTATATTTTTGTTTAAAATGGGATTCATATATTAGGTAACTAATCTTTGAGGAGATGCAGATATGCCATAAAAAAAAGGATGCCTTATACATATCTACTCAGACAAGCCCCGCAAAAGGCACAACTCATAGATACATATAGACATCCACACGTGTGGAGTCCTTATAGTATCCTTGGGGGTTGTTTAAAAATTTGCGGTTTTTGTCTGACCCAAAGAATCTAAGATTACTCTTATTTAAAATTTTCTGTTATATGTTATTTTTCTGATTTTTCTTTCTGATATGCGATTCTCATAAAAATGTTAATAAGTCCTACATAATAGCAATATAAAATATTAGATTCAAATTATCAAATATTTTCTTTCATGTAAATAGAAAATATAAAATTTCGTAAATAGTAGGTTAATTACAATCCTGCACTTCATTTTTTTGAGTGCAGGATTGTTGTTGTTTGAGGGGAAATTTCAATCTATATCACTATTTTATATATCTAAAATTGATTTAATTTACTTTCCCTAAAACCAAATTTCTAAACTCTTGATTTCCATATCTTCTACCATTACCCTCAATTATTATTATTTCGAAATCAGAATGGCGATGCTCCCTCTCTTGTGAAACAACAAGGTACCAATCTGCTAATCTGCTGAGTGTAGTTTGCTCCGCTTCATTTAGACCGCTGAAGAAATCTGTAGATGTTATTCTCCAACAATCAGTCTTTAAATTTTTGCGAATATGAATGTAGCCTTTCATTATCAGTGATTTTACAATTTCTTCTCTTGCAAATCCTTCAAATCGAATTTTTTCGTCATACTTCTTATAAGTCTTTCGGATGTTCATCAAGGTCAAACCAAAAAGATTGGGATTATCAATTACAGTATCTATGTGTTTTGCTCTCACTTCAATAACAGCAGACTCTTCAGTTATATTCTTAGGTAGAATCCAATATGCGTTTGCCATATCTCTCTCCATTATTTCAAAGACAATCCCGGTAATTGTGTGCTAATAAACTTATACCACTTTCCATCATAAGCAAAAGCAGGTCTGTTGTAATCATAAAACGTCTTTTCTCTTGTAACATAAAGCTGATATAAAGGCATCCTATTTATCAGCACTTGTTTATAAACCTTTTCCTTCAGCAATTGCTGTCTGCTGAAATCAATAGCTTCTTCTTCAGTCAAAGGATGAGGAAATCTTATTGTTCTTATCGCCCATCGGAAGACTAAATAACTTTCTTTATAAGTAGTTTCAGTCTTTAGGATTTCATCATAATACTCTTGATCTAAGGAAATTGTATATTCAATATCTTCCTTACTTAGTCCAAGAAGTTCAAGATAAGTCTTTGGAATTGGAATCAATAAATTGTCCCATCCCTCTCTTCTTCCAATAAACTTATTTAGTTTTGTCCAACCCATTTTTTCGGCAAGGTATCTCGAGCCTTGCGGATTTTTGTAGAAATCTTTGAATTCTGCTGAGCGAGATTGAATTAGGCAACGCGTGTTGTAATATCTGTAATACTTTTTCTCTGTCCGAGTTGGAATTGAGAATCCGGGTATTGGTTTTGCTGATGGCATGGAAAATACTCCTATGTTAAAATGGAGTACCAAGAAGTGGTTTTTGCTTATAAAAGCCGTATCACTTTACCACCGTGGCATTTTTGCTCGGTTGGTACACTTATGTGTTCTTGATACAAAAAATCGTTTATAATTGATTTACGTAAGAATATTGATTTTGTTATTGAAAGAACATTTCCACTTAAAATTCTAAATGACTATGATGCAAGATGTATTACAACAAATAAGATTGCAACATTCAACCAATAAGTGCAACTGATGTTAAAATATAAACTATTTTCGAACATCTTATAATCTATTGACTGAAAGAATAATATCACAAAGTTAGAAAGTATCGCTTAAAATAATATTTGGAATTTTTATGTGTGATAAAAGACTTACGCAATTAATATTGTACTCGAGAGACGTTCTACCGAATCAATACCCACCATCATATATTGGCAAGATGGTCAAATGTGTAGAAGATTTGCTAATACCTTTTGAAGACACTGATAAAATAAATATAATAGTCGATGCTATATATACAATAGATGCAAAATTAAAACCGATGGATTACTTGACGGAAATTTTTGTCGAACAAGAAGAAGGCCCATATAAAAGAATCGATGAATTTGCTTATGTAAAAGCAAAATTGTTTTTATTGGAAAAACTTAAAAAGATAAAAGGTGAAAAAAACACATTTTGTAATTTTGAAAAATACGAACCGTTTTCTGAATACCCTGAGGAATTTAGATTTTCAGAAGATTTGATAAAAAATGAAATTGAATTTTTTTCTGAAGAAGAGACTCTTGAATATTTAACAGATAAAATAAAGACACTATGGGGAATTGTAAATTTCCATCCAAATATAGATGAGACAGTTTTTGATGAGACTTTGAAAAAAACATATCATTTTAACTCACACACAAAATGCTCTGACATCGTTGCAAGATATTCGAAACTTCAAGAATCTGCTGCTTCAACGCTTCTGTATTTAGAGAAAGAGTATGCCTTAAGTAATAATCAAATAAAATTTCAAACCAATAATACACTTTCTAATACACGACAAGAAATAAGAAACTCTGCTTATTATACAATAGTAGAAGATAAAATAAAATGGGAGAAACCTTTAAACCTGCTTTCAGTGTATTTATGCGAAATCGCAAAAGAAATACCTGAAATGAAAGGACTCCAAGGTAAAGCTGTTATAACATACTTTGTTGAACGATCCAAATTAATCCTAACTGAAAAAAATATTTCGTCACTAAAGACATACGCAAAAGATTACTTGAATAATACACATGATTTCAACGATGAGCTTGATAACAAAGTAAAAGTTAACTTAAAAAATTGTCTACTATCATAATCTCAGAGGGAATTTTTATTCCCTCTCATTTCTTTTTACTCTGCAAAACGACGCGTATATCAGTCCGAAAAAAAAAATTTAATCGGTAATATCTATTCCCTTACAACTCATATACTTTGCCTCATATTTGAAAACAATTTTCAAGGAGGCTCATATGAGAGCTATATCTAAAAAGATGATATCATCAGTGCAAGATGTGGATGCTGTTGATATATTTCTGCATTTAACAAATCCTAATAACAAATGGATTTTCAATTCTTTACCCAATCTTTTAGTACAGAGTAGGAGGCAGCATGGAAAATAAATCTTTCAGTAGTAATAGGACTAGTTGTCCTGAATGCGGAGCAAAAAGGGCATTTGCAGAATATGATGATGGCTCAGGTGGATATTGTCATTCATGTGGTAAAACTGTTATGTATAACTCGACTAAAAAGCAAGGTAAGCAAATGAAAAAACAACAAGAGAAGAGTCAATTGTTACAAACTATTACTCTTGAGCAATTTAATGAGTTAAGATCATGTGATGATTCAAATTTTAACGAGTATTTTGGTGAGCTATTTGGTGATGCTTTTAACAAACATTGTAATGATAATTATTTTTTAAGAGCTGATGATTATGGTGCAACAATCTTTACTTTTATAGATTCTCAGGGATTTATTAGAAATTTAAAAAGCATGGCATACAAACAAGATGGTCATAGAGATAAGGTGGGATTTGTTCTAAAAATCAAGGAGAAAGAGACTACTATACCTGTATTTTATGGATATCGATATGCAAAAAAAGGAAAATACGATATGATTAAATCCACTTCTGTGAAGAAACATTATTCACAGTGCCTGTTTGGTGAATACTACCTCAATTCACACAACTACATGATTGTAGGAGATCGAACCTATAAGTATGATGACAAGACCCCAGTTATATTATTAGAATCAGAAAAATCTGTCTTAATATCTTCATTTCATTATCCATCTGTCATCTTCCTTGCAACAGGTGGAACGAATGGGTTAACAGAAGAAAAAGCGGAAATATTGAAAGATAGAATTGTTTATATCATGTTTGACAACGAAGAAAAAGCTCAACTGAGAGCTGAAAAGGCAAAGATTGTTTTGACAGGAATTGCAAAGTCGGTTGATATAATTGATATTTTCAAAAATTACAAGGTTGAAGAAGGTTATGATTTAGCTGATATTTTAGAACAACAAGCAATTTTAAGAGGAGAACAGAAAGATGACAAATAATTTAAAACCGATAAGAGAATTCAATCTTATTCAAGAGTTGAATAACTATAATCACAAAAAGATTAAACAAAACACAATGAATTTTCGATTGGAACAAGCTGCTAATCAACCTCAGATGGAAGAATTATTTGGTTCTTATTTACAACGTGGAGAAATTTCAATAATCGCAGGTAACACAGGAGATGGTAAATCCACTTTAGCAGTTCAAATTGCTGACAGAATCACAAGGCAAAAAGGAATATGGAATGAAGTGAATACGCAAAAATATCCAATAATATACTATGATTTTGAGATGTCAGACCAATCATTGCTAAAAAGATATCAATCTTATACTTTCGAATCTAACTTTTATTGTCCTGACGTTAGTGAAATTATTAAGAATTCAAATGGCGTATTTTCTATAGATACAATCAAGAATGATATCAACACTTTTGATGCTAATATAATCTTTATCGATAATATTACTGCAATGTCGCAAAAATCAACAATTGATCAAGACTCTGCAAATAAACTAATGCGTGGATTAAAAACTCTACAAAGTACGTACAATACCACTATTTGTGTGTTAGCTCATGTGCCTAAAATTCCAAGTAATGTTCCTTTGCATATTAACCATGTCGCAGGGAGTAAAAATATTGTAAATTTTGCAGATAGTGTGCATATAATCGGACAGAGCAATCAATTACCTAATAGACGTTATCTGAAGCAAGTTAAAAATCGTAATTCAGAAATGGAATCACAGGTAATGGTTATAGATTTAATCTGCGAAGATTATCTTCATTTTGATTTTATCAAGATGGATGATGAACGTAATCATATCGATGTTGATACGATTATGGAAGATAATAAGAAAAATAAACATATTGACATTGCTAATGAATTGATTGGTACTGATGCAATAAAATACACTGATTTTGTAGATAATTACGCAAAAAAATACAATAAATCGATTGAAACGGGTAAGAAAGCAATTCAATATTTGAAGTTACACAATATAATACAGCAGAACGAATCGAAAGAATGGGAAGTCAATCCTGACTATCTAATTTAGTGTAATTAGTGTAAAAACAATTAGTGTACTTTTACACTTTACACTTTACACTTACATCTTTCTTTGGGTGAGCTTTTAAGGGCTCACCCTTATTTTTGATTTTAATCGTAAGAAAAAAAAGAAATTTTCTAAACTATTTAAACAACACAGTTTACTTCAATTGATTTATATCCTTATTATATCAAGAAGTTGATTTCTAAGAATACAAAGAATTCTTTTTTTATTTTTCGAAAATTATCTACCTAATTAAGTTTAGTAAGCTTCTTTTAGTTCTAAATATTCTTTTCTTTTATTTTGACAAATAACAAACCTGTTGCAATTGCAACTATAGTGTAAAGTGTAAAAGTACACTATTTATTTTTACATCTTTTACACTAACTCCGAAATCCAAAATCTATTTGCAAAACATACAGTCGTATGAGTCGTAATATTATAATAAGGAAGTATTTTTGAAATGGTAAATATTGAAGAAATCTATATAATTGGGTGCTCTGACGGGTGACTGGGGAAACAAAAAAAGGTAGAACCTTTACTAGCTCTACCGTTTCATTGATACCGAGTACAGAAGGAGGGTGATTAGAATCAAAATGTATCGGATGATTTAACACATTCTTTTTTTGTTTTTCGCTTCCTCTCACAACTGAAAAGTCAAGAATTCTAAATACTCACTATGCCATCTTCAAATATTTTCGCCCGTTATCTTCAATAATCTGATTTTTCATTATTTGTATCTTTTTCGGAGAAGTAAGCCAATAATTTTTACAAAAATACAAAATTTATGTTTTTTTCTCTTCTGCATTTGAAAGCAATCTTATGCAGGATTAGTTTAGCAAATGGGGATCAATTTTAATCGAGAAAATTGGGTTATTTTTTGGAAAATTAAGATATGCAACCCTCAAGGCAGCAATATAAATATCTCATATATGGTTTCCAATTATCATATAATACATTTTTCGAAGGAGATAATCAGTTCTATATGAATTCTAACTTGAAAATAGTTCGTCAAGTTATCCGTTCGCTTTGTAAATCTCAAATCAATTCCTCAATCAGTTAATTAGAGGTATAAATTAAAATATGTAACATTCACTACCTACAAGGGATGTGAAATTCAAAAGAAATCAAAATTATATAAATTCTTTTTTTAAAATAATATTTAGATTCTTGAATCGTAAAAAACAATAGCTAATAAAGTTACATTTTTTATGGTGCATCATGAGAATAGTAGTAGAGTTAGAATCTTCTAATCATATTCTATTACCACATTCTATCAATAGTGTTATACAGTCTTTTTTATATAATGTAGTAAAAGGTGATTCTGAATTTGATGAGATGCACAAAAGTATCAGTTATAAAAATTTTACGTTTTCAACGATTCGAGAACGATTCCGAAAAGTAGAAGGTGGAAGACTATATGGAAATTCTATATCTTTTGTCTTCTCAACCAACCAGCAAACATTAATAAATACATTACTGAACAGTATAATGTTCGCTTCAAATTTAGATTTAGCAGGCAATTCAGTAAGATTCAAATCTGTCTCACCAATTCAGAAGAAATCCTTTACTACAACCGAGAAAATGAAGACATTAAGTCCAATAACTGTCTACGATGATATTGTGAATTCCGAAGGTAAAAAGTTTAGGAGCTATTGTTTAGATGTGCATTCTGAAAGATTCACAAGATTACTTCGCAACAATCTGATAAGAAAAGCAAGTAAACTTTATAATTGGGATTTATCGGATTCTGAATTTGAGATTGAATGCTTATCAAACCCAAAAATTGTCTCTGCGACTTATAAGCATAAGAATAATGTGATTAAAGGCATCGATGCAATATTTAAGCTTACTGGTGATGAAAGATTGATTCAAGTTGCTTATGAAGTTGGCTTAGGCAGTAAAAATGCTCAGGGTTGGGGTTGTATAGAATTTGCAGGAGAAAAATAATGTTTTTAAATGCTTTATACGAAATTGGTGAATATCATAAAAAAAACATACTTAACAAAGGTGGTCTTCCTGAGCTCACTTTGAAAGAGGTACAATATCTTCATAAAACAGGTACATATCAAAAGGTTGTAATTATGAATATACAAAGTTCCAATAGCACAGTATCCTTTTCAACCGAGGAATTAGAATCGACCGGAGATCACTCTCTACACTATTTATACAAATATCGTAATGGCTCCCAAGCAGGTAACGAATTTTCTTTTACTAACAAAATAAATATACAAAAAGAAAAGGATAAGAATAAAGAGAAAGCTGAAATCGATTGGAACAAATTCTTCAACTACTATAAAGCTAACAAAAATTCTTGGATTACTTGGTTAGAAGCTTGCATAGCTGAAGAATTTTATCAAACAACTCAAAATATATTAAGAGCAATCATTCAAAATATTGAGAATATCAAATCTTATATTGAGACCTTATTTACGAATGATGATACTTTTAAAAAAGGCTGCATTTTTACGGTAAAATATAACGGTAAATATTTAAACGAAATCAAAGAGTGCGTTGAATGTTTTGACTATTGTGTGCAAAAACACAATAAGTCAGGAAACACAGAGCCAAATGTTTGCTGCTCTTTTTGCGGAAGTAACCAAAATGTCAGATATGGTATTCCAGAAGCATTCAAATTCGCAACCATAGATAAAGAAGGATTCGCAACTGACTTCAATGTTGACACAAATAGGGATTATCCAGTTTGTATCGAATGTCGTACAATCTTGACTTCAGGAAGACAATTTATTGATGATAATTTGTCTTATTATTTCCACGGCTTAAAATATAAGGTTGTTCCACACTCTGTTTTTAAATCAGAAGTGTTGCTTGACAATATGTTATATAACTTAAAAGAAGCCAAAAATCCAAATTTATCTCAAAATCACTCTAATTTTATGTCTGATCCTGATGGTATCATTGAAGAAGCTTCTGAACTAAACAATAGTGTATTGTTAAATTTAGTGTTTTTATCACAGAAAGGCGTCGGTGGTGAACAAATTGATCTACTTATGCAAGATGTACTTCCAACTCGCTTAGCTGCGATAATAAAAGTAAAACATGATTTAGAAAATATGTACCCCTATAAAACGAAAGATGGTGAAATTAAACATATGCTTTTCAATATGGGCACAATCTTCAATTTTTACCAACATAAGAAAAGTAAAAATGCACCATTTGATAAATCATTTTTCGAACTTGTGGAAGCTATATTTAAAGGTGGTAAACTTAATAAAGATTTGATTGTCTCTAAGTTCATGGATAAAATTCGGGAAGATGTTTATGAACCAGACAAAAAGCACCCCCATAACTACACTAAAGATTCCATAAGAATAATGCAATTCCTATCAAAATTAGATATAGTAGATTTCAAATATAAAGGTAAACCTATGAAAGACAATATTTTCAAAGAATATTTTGAGCAAATAGGCATAGTCGATTCTTCATACTTAGCGGGCGTAATGCTTATCGGAGCCTTAGTAACCAAAGTTCGTATAGTACAGAAAGAAAATCTGGACAATGATCCCTTCAAGAAAAATCTAAAAGGATACAATTTAAACCGTGATGAGATTATTTTGCTTGCTAATAAAGTAAAAGCGAAGTTAGAAGAGTATAATGCTTTTAAAGGAACTGAAAATATAATTTTTGGAACTGCTTTTAAGCTTATGATGGATGCAACTCCAGTATCAAATGCCATGTCAAACTGGTATCTGATTGGTGGCATGAGTTTAGAATATGAAATTATGGGCATAGCAATCGAATACCTAAAATCGCAAAAACCAAACTCTCAAGCAGAAGAACAAGAAAGCAATGAATCCAATTAATAAAGTATAGGCAATAACATGAGTAATATTAAATCTTCAGAAATCATATTTTTATATGACTTAGAAAAATGCAATCCAAATGGTGATCCAATAGCCAACAACTTACCAAGAATAGATGAAGAAACATCAAAAGTTTATGCAACCGATGTTTTTCTTAAGCATCATATAAGAGAGTACATGTATCAGAATACAATTCCGAAATTAGATGGTAATTTTGACATCTGGGTCAGAGATACAAGAGAAGAAAATGGTGGGAAAGTAGTTGATGCAAAGAAGAGATATGAAAGTCTTAATATAAGTGCAAAAGATGATAAAGCTAAAGAAGAATTCTTAGAAAGATGCCTAGATGCACAAATGTTCGGTGCAGTAGTACCACTAAAAAAGGAAAACTATCATTTAACTGGAGCTTGGCAGTTTATGAATATCAAATCTTTACATCAAGTAGATGTAATTACAGATAAAGGTATTACTACTTTTGCTTCAGGTGATAATAAATCTCAAGGAACTTTCAGAGAAGATCACTACGTGAATTATGCTTTGATGCAATCATATAGCAGAGTAAATGCAAATGCTGCCGAGAAAAATCTATTAAAACAAGAAACTTTAGATGCTGGTTTAGAAGCTATGTGGTATGGAATCAAAAATTTAAATACACGTAGTAAATTGGGTCATGATTCTAAGTTACTTTTAGTTGTAGAATACAAAACAAACAATCGTTTTATTGGAAACAAACTTAACAATTCCATAACTCTCACACTTAAGGATGGTGTAATCACAGAGAAAGGTATCAGAGCAGGTTCTGATTATAACCTTAATATGGATGCTTTACAAAATCTATTAGTATCGAATAAATCTATTATCCACAAAATTAAATTTCACTACGAAGCTCATGATCCTCACGTTTCTTCATTTAAGGATTTTAAAGCTAATTTACAAAAAGAAGGTATAGAGATTGAAGATTTAAAATACTAAGGTGAAAAAATGAAAGTTCTCATTTTCGAAATAAGTGGTGAGTTTGCACATTTCAAACCTTATGATACAACTTCAACCAAGCTAAGTTACCCATTCCCAACTCCACCAACTGTTTTAGGAATGATTGGTGCCATTTTAGGTTTGTCAAAGCAAGATCAGCAGTATCTAAAAATATTGAACGATGCTAATACTAAAGTAGCTGTTTCAATTTTGAACCCAGTCAAAAAGTTACATTGGGGCTTAAATCTTCTAAATACAAAAGGTAACATTGTTGACTTATCTAACGGTCATACTCAAGTATTGACCGAGTTTATTAAAGATGCTCGTTATAGAATTATTGTGTCAATGGAAAAGCAAGATTTATATAATTCTCTCAAAGAAAGATTAGAAAAGAAAGAGTCTTATTATGATCTGTGCTTGGGTATCACAGAATGTTTAGCTGACTTTGAATTTGTAGGAGAATACGAAGCAAGTCTGAACAAATATAATTCTATCGAAGTAGATTCTGTTATACCCATAGACGAATCAATCGAAAACAAGATAGACTTTACATCAGTACAAGAAAAAATAACAATGCCAAGAATACCATATAAAATGGAAGTAGGAAGAATTGCATCTTATAGGAATGTACTTGTGAACGAAGGAGCCAAACCAATAGCAATAAAAAATATAGAATGTTATACGACTGATGTTTGCAATTTCTTGTTTTTGAATTGATATGATTATGTTACTATCTCATCCAGACACTATATTATCAGACCACCTCGAAGGAGTGCTGCTCAATTCTGTTCGTATGTACGAAGAAATGAATATCACTTCTTCATATGGTGTTGATTATTTAAAAGTTGTAAAGTTGGTAGCTTTGTTTCACGATTTCGGGAAGTGTACTAATTATTTCCAAAATTATATTCGTGGAGATAAAAGTGGAAGTTCTCTTTTAAGACAACATTCCATATTAAGTGCTATTGTAGTTTCACATTTAGTTATATCAGTTGTTGAAAGTAAACATGCAGAAGAACTTTCACTTTATGCTTTTCTCTCAGTATTGTATCATCATGGTAATCTTAATAACTTATATAATAAATTGCTTGGAATCAATAGCAATGATACAATTGTATTACTCAGCCAACAAATAAATGCAGTATCCTTTGATTCAGTAAACGAATGCTATAATCCACTGCTCAAAGATTACTTATCTATTGATATCACTTTTACGGCTGAAAAGCTGACAGAATATATTGATACTCTAAAATCTTCAATACGTAAACTCAACAAAACTTTAAGGAAAATAAAAGAAACAAACTCTTTTGAATCTTATCTGCATTTGATGACATTCTGGTCTTTACTTGTTGATGCAGATAAAAAACATGCAAACTTCAAAGAGGTATTGCAAAAGCATTCGTCTAAAATTGATACAGATGCTGCTAAAAAGTACATTATGAAATTTCCAAAAGACGAATCACCGATGTGTAAACTTAGAACAGAAGCTTTTGAGACAGTTGAACAGAATATTCTAAAATCATCAGACAAAGCTGATATTTTTAGCGTAGAATTGCCTACCGGAGCAGGAAAGACACTAAACGTTTTGAATGCAGCACTTCGATTGAGAAATAAAAGGTATGATGAAACCGGGAAGTACAAAAAAATTATAAACGGTCTGCCGTTTTTATCAATCATTGATCAAACAGCAAAAGTCTATAGAGACGTATTTGATTTAGATGACAGCAATTCAGATGTTATGACTGTTCAGCACTCTTTGGCTGACTATTCCTTATTCAAACAGGGGGATGTCGAATATAAAGATGATTCCAGAGCGGAGATGCTAATCGAAACATGGGAATCTGAGATAATAGTTACCACATTTGTGCAAATATTCCATACCTTGTTTACCAATAAAAACGGCAATGCAAGGAAATTCCATACAATATCCAATTCAATTTTAGTATTAGATGAGGTTCAAGCTATTCCTTCTAAATATCATAAACTTGTAAATGAGATGTTTCAAGCTTTAGTTAAAGTTTACAACACTGATATTATTACAATGACTGCTACTAATATTTACGAGTTCGATAATGCAAAACGTTTATGTGATGCTACATTTTATAATGACTTAGATAGAATTGTTTTGAAATATTTTGATGATGTACTAACAGTCGAAGAATTCTTTCAAAAGCTTGATTTGCAGGCAGACAAATCTTATATGTTTGTTATGAATACAATCAAAAGTGCTAAAATACTGCACCAATTGCTGTCTGATTCACTACAGGAAGAAGTTGCCTTCTTATCGACAGAGATTATTCCATTTCAGAGATTAGGTATCATATCTGATATTAAGAATAAAAAATATAGATTTTTGGTTACAACGCAACTTATCGAAGCTGGAGTAGATGTTACATTTGATGTTGTCTATCGTGATATGACCAGAATGGATTCAATTGTGCAAACAGCAGGCAGATGTAATAGGCATTACACAGATAAACAAGGAGAAGTAAATGTTATTAAGCTGAAAGACAAAAGAAAAGAGTATGCAGAGTATATTTATGATTCAATGGACTTATTCCAAACATCTGAAACGCTTAAAACATATCTTGATGGACAGAACATGATTCGAGAATCTAATTTTTACAATCTAATAAAAGACTTTAGTGCAAAACTACAGGCAAAAACAACAGATTCAAATGCTTATATTGAAGCAGTAAATCAGTTAAAATTTATCAACTCACAGGAAGACAAATATAATATTGCAACATTCAAACTGATAGATAATTCTGATTATGAGAAAATAGATGTGTTTGTAGAGTATAATCAGGAAGCCGTTGATATTTGGCAAAAGTATATGCAAATCAAGAAAATTGAAAATAGATTTGACAGGAAACTACAGTTTAAGCTTATTAAAAATATCTTCCAGAAGTATGTGATTAGCGTTTCAAAGCAAAGATATTGTACGGATTCAAATGCAGATGGATTATATTATATACCGCAAGGGCAATTAGAATTTTCATATGGGAAGGTCGGTTTCATGGGATTTGGGCTTGAAGCAAATAATATAATTTAGTCGTCTGGCTCGTATAATACAAAAATCACTGAACCTCGACGACTTATTTATTGGAGTTTGAGATACTTTTCTAATGCTACGAACGATACGATTTATTAAAATAGCTTGTTCTTTGAAAATTTGAGGATAGAAATACCTGCTATAAGCAGGGATGATTTGTCAGATTGTTCGCCTCTGATGCTGTTAGCTGTATAGAAATACCTGCTATAAGCAGGGATGATGGTATATCACGAGTTGGTACACCACCATCGTAGGTATAGAAATACCTGCTATAAGCAGGGATGATGATGCAGTTGATATTGATATTGAACCGACAGAGCAAATAGAAATACCTGCTATAAGCAGGGATGATATAGTGGTTTATAACAATGGTGAAAAAGTTACTTTTGAATAGAAATACCTGCTATAAGCAGGGATGATTCAATTCTTTCTGGTCTATCTAATCCGAATAATTCTATAGAAATACCTGCTATAAGCAGGGATGATATGTTCTTTATGTACTTCATTCCACTTGGAAAGTTCATAGAAATACCTGCTATAAGCAGGGATGATGGATTAAACAAAGCTCTAAAATCGCAAGGTCGTTCAATAGAAATACCTGCTATAAGCAGGGATGATTTTTCTAATTCTCCTATATAAAAAAAGCGGTCTGTATAGAAATACCTGCTATAAGCAGGGATGATTTAAGTAAGCATACATACTAAGGCAACCTGCTTCTTGATAGAAATACCTGCTATAAGCAGGGATGATTTGTTCTTTGTAAATATCATATAATATAGTAAATTATAGAAAGCCAAACACAAACTTTTCTAATCTGGGGGGATTTATGGAAAAGCAAACGTTAGTAAATTATCTTGATAAGTTGACAGATAAGCGTCGCAGGGAAGGCACACGCCATAATCAATCATTTGTATTATTGCTGGTTTTGATGGCGACTATGAGCGGACAATATGGCTATCGTGGCATAGAAAGATTTATAAAGAAGAATGCCGAAGACATACTGAAATATTTAAAGCCTCATAAAGATAGATTACCAACTTACGCAACAATTTTTAGAGTGGTAAATAATATAGATTTTGATGAATTTGCACAGATTTTTAAAGAGTGGTCAAAAGTTTATGCAAAGCCTCAAAGCGGTGAAATAATCAGTATAGATGGCAAAGCTTTGAAAGGCACATTAGTAGAATACAATTCGAAATACCAGAACTTTATAAGCATTGTTTCTGCACATTCTCAATCAAGTAAAATGTCACTAAGTATAAGCAAATATGAGAATAAAAAATCAAGCGAGATAAGCGTAGTTGAAGAAATGATTAGAGATTTAGAACTGACTGGCGTAGTCTTTACAATGGATGCTTTACACTGTCAAAAAAACTCTAAGAACAATTGTTAGTACTAACAACAACTATATTATTTGCGTAAAAAAGAATCAAGGTCGTTTGTACAAAGAACTGGAGAGTTTGAGTTCGAGCTGGTCAACAAAGATCGATTATTATAAAACCGAAGAAACTAATAGAGACAGACGAGAAACTCGTAAAGTATATGTATATTCATTAAACGATAAAATTAAGAACGAGTGGTCCGGATCACAGCAATTAGTAAAGGTACAAAGGATTAGAAAAACAAAACAAATGCAGGAAGTTCATGTACATTATTATTTGAGCAGTCAAGAAAAACCAGCAAAGTATTATATGCAGAGCATACGAGGACATTGGGGCATTGAAAACCAGCTACATTGGGTAAAGGATGTGGTAATGAAAGAAGATGCTTGGAAAGTGAGAAATACACAAGCAGCTTCAGTCATGAGTATAATAAAGTCAATTTGTATCAATATTTTTAGGTCAAAGAAGCGTATTGATTGTACCAACTTTTTCTATGAGACTGCCGACAATGTAGAACTATTGGTGACTTTGTTAGAATGAATCAACCCTGCTGCTATAAGGGGTTTAAACTAAAAGGCAATAAGCTGTATTTGACGTTAGGACTTGATAGAAATACCTGCTATAAGGGGTTTAAACTTTGGTAATGATGCTAAGAGCTGCAGCACATCACTAATAGAAATACCTGCTATAAGGGGTTTAAACGAAGGCAGCCATGATGACATGGTAGATGCGACAACAATAGAAATACCTGCTATAAGGGGTTTAAACTTATTTCACCTCTGTGATAAAATTTTCAGCACTAAGATAGAAATACCTGCTATAAGGGGTTTAAACAATTCTAATGAATATTCTTTAGCTGTTTCCCGTGCAAATAGAAATACCTGCTATAAGGGGTTTAAACGAAATTAAAGAAAAAAAACTATTAGATTTTGCTGAATAGAAATACCTGCTATAAGGGGTTTAAACTAGACTTCAACTGAGACATAAACTGAGAAATATTAAATAGAAATACCTGCTATAAGGGGTTTAAACCATTCATTAAAAACTTACAATAAAAAAGCATGGAAAAATAGAAATACCTGCTATAAGCAGGGATGATTTGTTCTTTGTAAATATCATATAATATAGTAAATTATAGAAAGCCAAACACAAACTTTTCTAATCTGGGGGGATTTATGGAAAAGCAAACGTTAGTAAATTATCTTGATAAGTTGACAGATAAGCGTCGCAGGGAAGGCACACGCCATAATCAATCATTTGTATTATTGCTGGTTTTGATGGCGACTATGAGCGGACAATATGGCTATCGTGGCATAGAAAGATTTATAAAGAAGAATGCCGAAGACATACTGAAATATTTAAAGCCTCATAAAGATAGATTACCAACTTACGCAACAATTTTTAGAGTGGTAAATAATATAGATTTTGATGAATTTGCACAGATTTTTAAAGAGTGGTCAAAAGTTTATGCAAAGCCTCAAAGCGGTGAAATAATCAGTATAGATGGCAAAGCTTTGAAAGGCACATTAGTAGAATACAATTCGAAATACCAGAACTTTATAAGCATTGTTTCTGCACATTCTCAATCAAGTAAAATGTCACTAAGTATAAGCAAATATGAGAATAAAAAATCAAGCGAGATAAGCGTAGTTGAAGAAATGATTAGAGATTTAGAACTGACTGGCGTAGTCTTTACAATGGATGCTTTACACTGTCAAAAAAACTCTAAGAACAATTGTTAGTACTAACAACAACTATATTATTTGCGTAAAAAAGAATCAAGGTCGTTTGTACAAAGAACTGGAGAGTTTGAGTTCGAGCTGGTCAACAAAGATCGATTATTATAAAACCGAAGAAACTAATAGAGACAGACGAGAAACTCGTAAAGTATATGTATATTCATTAAACGATAAAATTAAGAACGAGTGGTCCGGATCACAGCAATTAGTAAAGGTACAAAGGATTAGAAAAACAAAACAAATGCAGGAAGTTCATGTACATTATTATTTGAGCAGTCAAGAAAAACCAGCAAAGTATTATATGCAGAGCATACGAGGACATTGGGGCATTGAAAACCAGCTACATTGGGTAAAGGATGTGGTAATGAAAGAAGATGCTTGGAAAGTGAGAAATACACAAGCAGCTTCAGTCATGAGTATAATAAAGTCAATTTGTATCAATATTTTTAGGTCAAAGAAGCGTATTGATTGTACCAACTTTTTCTATGAGACTGCCGACAATGTAGAACTATTGGTGACTTTGTTAGAATGAATCAACCCTGCTGCTATAAGGGGTTTAAACTTGAGATATTATTGTAAAATTGTGATTATTTGATTTCATAGAAATACCTGCTATAAGGGGTTTAAACGAGTGCAAAGTGTTCCATTCTTGTCGAGCCATACGGAATAGAAATACCTGCTATAAGGGGTTTAAACCTAATATATATTTTCATTATTCACTCCTAAATTGATAATAGAAATACCTGCTATAAGGGGTTTAAACACTACTGTGTTGAAAGATATGTTAAATGCCATATCAGATAGAAATACCTGCTATAAGGGGTTTAAACATATATTCAGTAAGAAGTTTTAAACAAGACCCATTAATAGAAATACCTGCTATAAGGGGTTTAAACTTTATAATGTCGTAATCTTTGTTAGCCTGAATGTTAATAGAAATACCTGCTATAAGGGGTTTAAACTCTGCTTCCTTATGTGATTTGCGGGTAGTACTACTATAGAAATACCTGCTATAAGGGGTTTAAACGCAAAGTTGTGCATTTTAGAAGCGACTGGCAACTCATAGAAATACCTGCTATAAGGGGTTTAAACTCGTTTTGATGCCGTTTACAACTGTGCCGATGCCTGCATAGAAATACCTGCTATAAGGGGTTTAAACGCAGCTGCAACCGGGTCATCGAGCGATACATTGAATATAGAAATACCTGCTATAAGGGGTTTAAACATGCTTTTTGATATATTATTTGGCATTTGCAATTGAATAGAAATACCTGCTATAAGGGGTTTAAACAAGTTTGGAGTTTTCAATTTCATGTCTTCGAACAAATAGAAATACCTGCTATAAGGGGTTTAAACAAATTGATTTGAACGGCGTTGCATTCAGCACGTCAAATAGAAATACCTGCTATAAGGGGTTTAAACACGTTTGCGGCTCTAATGCCTGCTTTTAAAAAGCTCAATAGAAATACCTGCTATAAGGGGTTTAAACGTAGATTATACTTCGGAGGAATCAGTAGAATTGATAATAGAAATACCTGCTATAAGGGGTTTAAACTTAACGAATTGGTCATTAACATAACCGATTGTTTGCGGATAGAAATACCTGCTATAAGGGGTTTAAACTGTTGAAGAGGAATGGAAGCATATTACTTGTCCTCGATAGAAATACCTGCTATAAGGGGTTTAAACGAATCAATCTCAATAAACAATATATTACTTTTAGTAATAGAAATACCTGCTATAAGGGGTTTAAACTGTTGAAGAGGAATGGAAGCATATTACTTGTCCTCGATAGAAATACCTGCTATAAGGGGTTTAAACAAAGCTGTGCCGGGGTTCGCTTAAATCTCTGATAAATAGAAATACCTGCTATAAGGGGTTTAAACATCACTAATGAAGTCAGATTGAAGGTAGCTCGTTCGATAGAAATACCTGCTATAAGGGGTTTAAACTTGGCTGAACCGCTACGAGGCAATGGTATTGATTTAATAGAAATACCTGCTATAAGGGGTTTAAACATGAATGCCGAGGCAGTAGAGGGGCGTGCAAGGCGTATAGAAATACCTGCTATAAGGGGTTTAAACGACGTTCTGATATTAAGTCTTTGTCCAATCTGTACGAATAGAAATACCTGCTATAAGGGGTTTAAACAATATTGTTTTGTTAAAAGCTATCTCGAAAACTATAATAGAAATACCTGCTATAAGGGGTTTAAACTCGTTTTTACCTGTTTTTTCTTTTGTTCCATTTTGATAGAAATACCTGCTATAAGGGGTTTAAACGTAACTCCGTGCCAATCTCACTAAATATATTTGCATATAGAAATACCTGCTATAAGGGGTTTAAACTCAAAACTCTTAATCATATCAATACCGACTTCACTTATAGAAATACCTGCTATAAGGGGTTTAAACCAATATTTCGAGCAGATACGAAACGATGCCGAGTTTATAGAAATACCTGCTATAAGGGGTTTAAACTTGTCAGCTATTGACAAAATGCTCAATGAAGCAGAATAGAAATACCTGCTATAAGGGGTTTAAACAATTCTGAAACATATTTTGCAATTTTTTTTAGTTTTATAGAAATACCTGCTATAAGGGGTTTAAACTTGACTACATTGTTTTCTTTACATATTCTAAATACCTATAGAAATACCTGCTATAAGTGGTTTAAACATCGAAACTTACGGCAATGTAGCGACTGCTCTGAATATAGAAATACCTGCTATAAGGGGTTTAAACACAGTTAAAAGGTTTACTTGTCATGTGATAATAGAATAGAAATACCTGCTATAAGGGGTTTAAATTGTGCTGACTGTATCGAATTTACGGTAGAAAATGAAATAGAAATACCTGCTATAAGGAGTTTAATTGAATATCGGTGGTGCAATTTATTAAGGAGAAAATACCACATTTATTTCAGTGCAGTAAGCCACTAATTTTGACAAAAATACAAAATTTATGTTTTTTATCTTCAGCATTTGTAGTCAATTTTATGCAAGACTAGTTAGCAAATGGAAGGTCAATTCTCGGAGGGAATTGTCAAAAGAATCAAGCACTATTGTTTTACTTCTGCTATTTTTTTAAATTATGATAATATTTAGTCAACTAAAAACGGATTTCATCATGTCAAAAAATACAATTCCATCAAATTCAGCAATTGATTTCCAACATCTCTTCAACGAGTTGGTGTATCATTACTTCCCTACTCCAATGATTAATTATCATCTTGAGCGATTTGAAACAAAAGATGATAAGATCCTTTATTTAAAAGAAATGCAAATTCGTTTTTATCATCTAACACTAATAAAATGTGACTATTGCGAACAGACAAAAGATATACCATTACTTCATACAGAAGCACGACCGAATTTCCATGATTATCGTATAAGTATCAGTAATGTTAAAGTTGATGATAACTTCAAGCACTACATCTACGGACCACTCAAATTCAATGATGTAGAAGCTACAAAAGTATTTAACAGATTTGATATACTTCTAAACAGAACACTCATGCTGTTCAAACCTGATCCGACGTTTTTAACGAACTGGGAAGAAGTAAAGGGACATCTGCAAAATATTAGTTCTGTCAAGAACAAAAAGAAGTATTTGCTGCAATTAAACTCAAACTTCAACAACCACCCTCATTATTGGGGCACAAGAGAAGAACAGGAATCTTTCAAGAAATTGCTTTCTGCAAAATATCAAAAACTTAAGCAGATAGTATTTGAAGCAAGTGCAGAACCAACATTCAAAAAACAAGAAAAAGTTGAATCCCAAAATTTGGAAAAGCAGAGAGCTGAACAAACAACAAGTTCTGACAGAGCAAAACAAAAAACATCTTTTGCAGAGAACAATTCCAATGACTTCATAAAAATAGAGGAAGTAACGCAAATACTAAAAATTTGCAAACCTACAGTTTACAGCTATCGCAATAAAGGTTTGATACAGTCATACAAAATGGGTAGAAATGTCTATTATAAAAGAAGTGAAATCTTTGAAGCACTAAATAATGGCAAAGTAAAGTATGGTAAAACTAAGTAAAGAAAACATAGGAAAAAATCAATTCTGTAGAGAATTTGTAGAGATTTAAAGCCCTATTTTTTTATTCGATTGATATAAAAAGAGTTACGAGTGTAAATAGTGGAGGTGGCGGGACTCGAACCCGCGTCCGAAGAGCTTCAATTATAGCTTCTACATGCTTAGTCTTCCTATTTTATTTCGCATAAAGATTTACCGGAAAACGGGTGTAATTATGCTATCCCTAATTTGATCTTACGCAGCACCTTAAGGAGTAATACGTACGCCAGCCTGTCTAAAGTCGACACCTGACACAAAACGAACAGGCACATTCTGTGGCAGATGGGCTACCTTTTTATTTAAGCAGCCAATGCATAATTTTCGTTTGCATTTATTATAGTTACCGGTTGTATTTACGAGCTTCACCGGTGGAGCTCGACATGCGACCAATAACCTCCATCACCTCGTCGAAGCCAGGTCACCCCCATTTAAGAACGACTTGTAATATATAGCTTTTATCTATCATTTGCAAATTATTATTTTTATCTTTTCGTTTTCTTAGGTTTTTTTGTTCTTTTTTGCTTCAAGAATCTTTTATTTCTATTATCTTGCTAAAAAGTGATAATATTCTTATTTTGTTGCTTTACTTACTTATTTGTGACTGGGTATGTCTGCTGAATCAAATATTTCTTTAACCCTGCTGGAAACAGACCGAATTCTTATGGTTAAGGTTATGGGTAATTATTTTGATAAACCTAATAATTTGGATATGATTACAAATGCTATCAAACTTTATGATGTAAAAAAGTTGCTGCTCGATTTTACAGCAGGTTCTTACCTTACCAGCCCCTCAGCGGTTTACAATAGGCCTAATGAGGCTGTTAAAAAAGGCTTTACTCAGGAATTAAAAATTGCTACTTTGGTCAGAAATATCAATTCGAGGACTGAAATAGTAGAAACCATTTTCAAAAACAAAGGTTTTCAGATCGAACTCTTTGTTAGCTATGATGAGGCTATTGATTGGTTAAATGAAAAAACAGAATAAAGAATTTACTAAGGATTCAAAATGAAATCAATTATCATTGCCGGTGTTACAGTTGTAAACCTTGCTCTTATATTTTATTCTATTGCGATTATTACAGAGCAACGCAAAAACATTATAAATAAACGCGTTGTCTTCTTCCTTACTTTTGGTGTATTTTTTGATATTTTAGCTACAAGTTTCATGATAATAGGCTCTGAAAACAGTGCTTTCTCGCCCCATGGTATTCTTGGGTATTCCTCTTTAACCGGAATGCTTATTGATGCTATTTTAGTTTGGCGACATAAATCAAAACATGGACTCGACACAGCTCCCACCAAGGGATTACATTTATACTCGCGATTTGCTTATATATGGTGGCTTTTAGCTTATATTACCGGTGCTATTCTTGTAATGAGATAATAAAGTGATAAATGGCATTTAAAAAACCAATCATATTGCTATCTTGTTTATTGGGAGGCTGTCTCATACGTCAAAACAATCTATATTAACTTGACGATTACTCAATACAGTATGTGATCTGAGTTAAGTAAAATGTAGAGACGCAATGATTGCGTCTCAAGCTGGTCGCCCTTACAGGGCTCTATATTTCAATGACTTATCTTTCCCGGGGCGTTGCCCCGGGCTAATATATTTGAGGCTTTCAGCCTCCTATTGTATTAATATTTTTCGCACGAAATAAGTCTAATAAAATATAGAGGGTACTTATGAGACAGCCACTTGTTCAATTATTCATGTCTTACTTTTACGAATTGAATTCTTCTTCGTAATAAATGAAGTTACAAGTATTTTATAAGTGATAATCACAAATGAGGAGTAGAGTGATTGTTTTGTCGGCATCACTTTGAATCTGCAACTTCATTCATTGACTCACCGTCGAATTCCATACTATAAAAATATATTGTGCATGCTATTGCAGCTATGCAATCATTCATGATTTTGGGATCTACCTTGTCTGGAGTATCCGACGGAGAATGATGCTCTCTGAAATATAAGTTTTCCGAATCAGGCCAAAATCCCATGCCGGGTATGCCGTAGCTCATCATTGGACGAATATCTGTACCGCTACCTTGGTCTAATATCTCATATTTCCCGTATGTTTTTGACAAGAGATTCGCAGCTTCTTTTAGCTTTACCCTCATCGAGTCAATACCGGTATAGCCAAGTCTTGCAGGCTTATAGACTCCGGCGTCAGCTTCCAGCATGAGAACGTGTGGTTCGTTTTTGTGCATTTCAGCGTATTGCTCGCCCCCTTGACCTCCGGTTTCTTCTGCCCCCCAAAGTACAGTCCTAATAGTATGATTGGGCAAAAGATCTAAATCTTTGAGCAATTTCACGGCAAACCATGTCGCTATACTTGGCCCCAAATCATCTTGAGCACCTGTACCCGTATCCCAAGAATCAATATGACCACCTATAGCAATGATTGAATTCGGAAATTTTTTGCCTTTAAGTTCTGCAGTAACATTGTAAGTATCAACATCATTAAGTGTTTCACAATTCATTGTCAAATTAACAACAGCTCGTTCCCCTCTTGCCTGAATTCTGGAAAACATTTGAGATTCTTCCATAGTAATAGCACCATGAGGTATTCGAGGAACAGAGTCATTATACCGCATAATCCCTGTATGAGGCAGTTGCAGGCCATGTGGGCTCACTGAGCGAACCAATGATGCCACTGCTCCGTATTTGGAAGCACTATCTGCAGCAAAGACTCTATACATCACATGCTGACTGTAATTTTGGAAATCCACATCATAAACAACAATCTTTCCTTTAATTTTGTCTGCATTTTTTTGCAAATCACTCCAATCATGGACTACAAATACTTCTGAACTAATGCCGCCTGAAGGAGTGGCTACAGAGCCGCCAAGACTTAGAAATCGCAATTCTCTGTGGTGTGGTGCAATTAATGTGAGAGACTCATTATTGCGTTTCCAGTGTGGTACTTTGATGGGTTCCTTTTTAACATTTACAAATCCGTCAGCCTTGAACAATTCGTAACATTTATCTATTGCCCTTTCCAGTCCTACCGAACCGGACAGCCTGTTACCATAGGTATCGCAAAGCATTGCCATTCTTTCCCATGCAAGAGAATCATGATGTGCTGCCTCATAAATTCTATCAAATATAGTTTTGTATTTATCCTGCAATCCGGAATGTAATAAGATAGGAGTCGTGATAAAGAGAAAGAGTATCAGTTTTAAAGTTTTCATGTTTTGTTCCAAACGAATTGTTTCCTAAACAAATCTAAGAAAAAAAACCTTATGATGTGCTATCTGATAATATAAGAATAAATACAGGGAAGGAGGGTTTGAGATTTTAAGTTTTAAAATCGATAAAAAAAACAAGGATACACTTAAATATTATATGCATACCCTTGTTCTATTCTGTTTGAGATTGGGATTGTAATGATTATTTGATTGCTTTCAAAGCTTCTTCGTAATTAGGTTCTTGAGCGATTTCAGGGACTTGTTCGTTATAAACTACGTTTCCTTCTTCGTTTAAAACTACTACTGCTCTTGACATTAAACCTGCCAAAGGTCCATCTGCGATACCTACGCCATAAGCTTTGCTAAATTCAGAATCTTCTCTTAGCTCAGACACTGAAATAACGTTTTCCAAACCTTCTGTAGCACAGAAACGTTTGTGAGCAAAAGGTAAATCTTTTGAAACGCAAAGAACTACTGTATTTTCTAATTTATCTGCTTCTGCATTAAATTTCCTAACAGAAGTCGCACAAACAGG
Source organism: Kapaibacterium sp. (SeqCode) (assembly GCA_963664875.1). Taxonomy (GTDB): domain Bacteria; phylum Bacteroidota; class Ignavibacteria; order Kapaibacteriales; family UBA2268; genus JBFHIJ01. Next base: position 1,399,428 of record OY761611.1, read on the forward strand.
TGTATCTAAAGAAGGAAAAATGTTTAGAACAACTTTTTTGCCTTTATAAGATTCTAATGAAACATCAGCCAAATCTGAAGTTGTTAATTTGAATTCAGGTGCTTTTGCTCCAACTTGTGGCAAATCGCCAACTGTATTGAAAGGATTGCCTTGTAATGTAATTTTAGCCATTTTGAATTCTCCGCTAAGTAATTTGAGTATTGATTTATTGAGTCAGTTCTTAAAACGTAAATGCTTGAACTTTTATTTTAGGCATAGCTTAAAAAAGAATTTTTTTGAAGTGATGACATACCTGAAATGCGCTTAGACATATCTTAAGGTTTGCATAACAATTGCTCGGAGGCGTTGGGTATAGATAGGCTAAAAGTAGTTCCGGCAGTTGGATTGTTTTGGAAAGAAATCTCAGCATCTATTATTTTTACCATTTTGCAGGCTATTATCAGAGACAGACCTGTCCCCTTTTCACCGGCAGTACCTGTGCGTGATTTGATTTTTTCGGGCATACAAATATGAATATTTTCTTCTTCTACGCCCAAACCAAAGTCTATGAAATCAACTTTTAAACTCCTGCCTTCTTGAATATAAGCAATATCCACTTTGGAGTTTGCAGGGGAATATTTAATTGCATTGCTGAGCAAACACATAACTACAAATTCGATAATATTGCGGTCAGTTTCTGCAGTATAGAAATTCTCGATATGATTTATAGAAATATTTTTTTCTTTTGCTCTGTTCTGCATTATCCTAATGCACCTACATACAATTTCGCTGATATTGGTATCTTCAAGATGGACTTTCAGATCACCTCGATTGATATCGTTTAGCAGAATCATATAATCAAGAAAATTCCTTAAAATCTTAGATGTTTGGCTTAGGATTTTTATAGGAACAGTATAGTTTTTTGAGAATTTGTTACTTCTAATTTCTTTCTCAAGTATATCGCTGGAAAACATAATTCCCTGAATTTGATCTCTGAACTCACGATAGACAACATGGGCAAGTTTTGCACTATTGTCCTTGGATTCTTTTGTCTCAACGAATAGATTTTCTGCTTGTCGTAATGTTTCTTCTAAAATATCTTTCTCTTGTTTGAGCGTTTTCATTTTCTTTTTGCGTTTACTACTTCTAACAAAAGCAAAAATGGTAAGTAAAGATATTGCTAATGTTATAGAAGACCAAATTGTAAGATGTTTATCAAATGCATGTTTTACTTTTTCAAGCTTGACATTTTTCTCAGTCAATTTTTTTTGAACATCCTGCAACTCGAAAGTTTTGTGAATTTCCTTTAAATCGCTTTTATCGTCCTGCTCTTTTACCTTTTTGAGGTATGCATACGCCGAATCAATATTTCCTATCTTCTCGAAATATCTGCAAATTTGGAAATAAGTCTCACGCAGTATGACATCATATTCGTTTGAAGTTGCAATAACAAGAGCCTTGTTGAGATATACATAAGCATTATTGAGACTATTCATTTCTAAATACAATTCTCCCATTTTTAAAAATGCATGGGCAGAATAATATTTATTATTAGGGTCTATGGAAGACAACATCTTTTTTGCATAATACAATGAGCTGTCCATCTGATTTTTTCTGGCAAACAGGTTCTGTAGCTGACTGTAAACTATTGTAAGTTGATTAAAGTATGAGTTTTGCTTATACCAACTCTCTACTTTATCGAGCATTGCGAGAGCTTCACTGTACTTATTCAAACTTATGAACACGGACGAAAGATTGGTGAGCATATCATGATATAGCAAGGCATTTTTGTTAGTATCTAATATCTCTATGGATTCGAATAATGTTGTTTGTGCTTTATCAAAATCTTCTATCTGAAAGTAAATCCCCGAAATAGCATTGTTAGTCATCACAATCAGCGAAGTATCTTTGCATTGCAGAGCTACTTCTTTTGCTCGAAACTGAAGTTTGAGGGCTTCGACAAAAAGAGAATTAGATTTGTAAACAAAAGAATATTGCAGCAGTGCCCTTCCATATAGATTACTTTGTCTTACCAATCTGACATCCCTCAAGTGACGTTCTAAAATAAAGCGAACGCTGTCCATAAGTCCGAGTCTATGATATGCTCTTGAGTAGTTGAAAATAATATCAGCACTGTTTGGCTGGTTATCTAATTTTGAATAATACTTTTTTAAAATTTCAAGACTTTTTAATGGCTCTTTGTCCAGATTTGCTATCGCACTTTGCAAAAGAGAATCCTGCCTTGCATTTTGGGTAATGAAAGCAGATTTTGATACCGTACAAACAACAAACAATGCACAAATCAATATGACAATTATTTTTGTAATTGTGATTTCTCTCAATTTCTGATTGACTAAAAAAAGTAACTTCAATAGAATCAATTGTGGTGTTGGATTAGTATAAGATAAGAAAAATATTTAATATAAAATACTAATTATTTGGTATGACAAACTCGTTTTAAAGCTTAGAAGTAAATACGTTTTTACTCTTAATTCCAACTACTATACACTCCAATAGATTACAGAACAGGCATTATTGGAAGCTTCAGTTAAGTAATTTAGAGGTTTGTTGGCATCAACTTATTAAGTCAATTATAGACAGGATAATATTTTCATAAACCGAATAAAAGACTCTTTTGCATCTTGGATATATATTTCAGATAATATTTCGGCAATATAATTTAAATTTAAACATCTAAGCACATTAGGCGTATTATACTCTATATGTTGATAATTTCAGTCGTTTTTTCTTTGAGCAAGCCTTATATTGCAAATTGGTATTATGTTTAATATCTGAAACTTTATCAATATACAAATATTCTCTTTTTGATACGTCCAATCTTATAAGAGATGCAAAACTTTTAGGCAAAGCTAATAAATCGTATAAATAATTTAATAACAAAGGTTTCAGGAGCTATGGAAGGTAATTTTTCTAATAGGGTAAACGAAGTAATCAAGCTCAGCAGAGAGGAAGCTATCCGCTTGGGTCATGATTATATTGGAACAGAACATTTGCTCCTTGGTATTATCAGGGAAGGCGAGGGAATAGCTTGCCAAATCCTTAAAAATCTCGGCGCGGATTTATACAAACTCAAAAAAAGTATCGAAGAAACAGTTAGGCCTTCGACTTCCACTTTGACTATCGGCAACATACCGCTTACTAAACAAGCGGAAAAGGTGCTTAAGATAACTTATTTGGAAGCGAAATTATATAAATCTGATATGATTGGCACTGAGCATCTTTTACTCTCTTTGCTAAGAGATGACGAAAATATTGCTGCTCAGATTCTTTTCCAGTTTACTATCAATTACGACGCTGTTCGAAAAGAATTAGACAATATTATTAGTGGCAATCCCTCTACTCCGCCTGCTCCGCAGCATACTTCGAAATCTCCGAAGCAAGCGAAGGAAAGAGTAAAAACTCCTGTGCTTGATAACTTTGGCAGAGACCTAACTAAACTTGCTTTGGAAGACAAATTAGATCCGGTAATTGGCAGACAAAAGGAAATAGAGCGTGTTTCGCAGGTTCTTTCTCGACGCAAAAAGAACAATCCTGTTCTTATAGGCGAACCGGGCGTTGGTAAAACTGCAATCGTGGAAGGTCTTGCTTTGAGAATCGTCAAAAAGCAAGTTTCACGCGTGCTATTCGATAAGAGAATTGTTACTTTAGATCTTGCGTCTTTGGTAGCAGGCACAAAGTACCGTGGTCAGTTTGAAGAAAGAATGAAAGCTGTAATCAATGAATTAGAAAAAGCCCAAGACGTGATTCTTTTCATTGATGAGATACATACAATTGTAGGTGCCGGCGGAGCTTCCGGTTCACTTGATGCATCTAATATGTTTAAGCCTGCTTTGGCTCGCGGCGACATACAATGTATAGGTGCAACCACGCTCGATGAGTACCGTCAAAATATCGAAAAAGACGGAGCATTGGAGCGTAGATTCCAAAAAATCATCGTGGATCAGCCTTCTGTCGAAGAAACAAGAATTATCCTCGACAAAATCAAAGACAGATACGAAGAGCACCACAATGTAATATATTCTGAAGATGCTTTGGATACTTGTGTGCGTCTTGCAGAAAGATATATCTCAGACAGAATGTTCCCGGACAAAGCGATTGATGTATTAGACGAAGCCGGTGCAAGAGTTCACCTCTCTAATATTTCAGTGCCTGAGCACATTCTCGAATTTGAGAAAAAAATAGAAGATGTTAGAATAGAAAAAAATCAGGTTGTCAAACAGCAGAATTTCGAAGAAGCTGCAAGGCTCAGAGATTCTGAAAAGCGTTTGCAAGCTGAGCTCGAAGAAGCAAAAGAAGCATGGGAAAAACAAGTTTCTGAGAAAGTGTATCCTGTTACTGAAGATGATATAGCAGACATAGTGGCTATGATCACGGGCGTGCCTGTAAACAAAGTAGCAGAAAGCGAATCTAAAAAACTATTACAACTTGCTGATGACCTTAAGAAAATGGTTGTCGGTCAGGACAACGCTATACAAGAACTTGCAAAAGCTATTCGCAGAGCAAGGGCCGGTCTGAAAGATCCAAGTCGCCCGATAGGTTCGTTTATGTTCCTCGGGCCAACAGGTGTAGGTAAAACAGAATTAGCAAAAGCTCTTGCAAGAGTAATGTTTGACTCGGAAGATGCTCTAATTAGAGTTGACATGAGTGAATACATGGAAAAATACAGCGTTTCCCGCTTTGTAGGAGCGCCTCCGGGATATGTTGGCTATGAAGAAGGTGGCCAGCTAACTGAAAAAGTAAGACGCAAGCCTTATAGCATCATTCTACTTGACGAGATTGAAAAAGCTCACCCAGATGTATTTAATGTGCTTCTTCAGGTATTCGACGATGGCCAGCTCACTGATGGTAACGGCAGAAAAGTTGACTTTAAAAATACTATTATCATCATGACTTCAAATGTCGGTACAAAAGATGTAAAAGCAGGTGGTAAGATAGGATTCACAGAAAACACTCCGGATAGTGAGTATGAAGCAGTGAAAAACACAATAGAAGATTCTGTTAAAAATCTCTTTAATCCTGAGTTTATCAATAGGATAGATGATTTAATTATCTTCCGCAAGCTTACAAAAGAGAATATTTATGGAATTATTGATATTCAGCTTAATCAGCTCAAAAACAGAATGAAAGTCAATAATATGACATTAGAGTTTGACCAGGCTGCTCTCGATATGCTTGTTGATAAAGGATTCGACGAAAAATTTGGTGCTCGTCCATTGCGACGTGCATTGCAAAAATATGTCGAAGACGAGCTTGCAGAAGAAATGCTGAAGGGCAATTTGCTTCCGGGTGCAAAAATTATCGGTACTTTAAATACGGAAACAAACAAAATTGAATATAATTTCAATGGCGGAGAACGAGTTATTGACGAAAGAGAAATCAAAACTCCTATCATCGAAGAAAAGGAAAACTTCGAAATAAAGCCGGGTGAAATTAACGAAAATTAAACCTTGCAAATTTACCTATAAAAAAAACCTCTGTTTTTAGCTAAACAGAGGTTTTTTTTGAATTGCCATCAGAGGATTAGTTTCTTCTGTCTTCAAAAGTTTCTTCTGATTTTTCTTTTATTCTTTTTACAATATAAAAAACAATAATAGCAGCGGTGATTAGACCAAGCATTATGTATCCTAAGATAAAAAGTATTGGTATGAGTTCCATTTTTTTACTTTTTGAGTTTAACAGCAGTTCCATACACCAATATTTCAGCAGCACCCTGCATCACTGCCGAAGTAGTAAACCTAACATTCAAAACAGCATCAGCGCCGAGCCTTTCAGCATCTTCCACTAAACGCTCCAAAGCCTGCTCTCTGGAGTCTGCAAGCAACTTAGTATAATTTGCTATTTCCCCACCTACTACATTTTTCAGACCGGCAAGGAAATCGCTACCAATATTGCGGGCTCTTACAGTACTGCCACGTACTATACCCAAATATTCAGATATTTCATGCCCTATCAAATCGTTTGTGTTTGTTAAAATCATTAGTCCATTTCCGAAAGTATTTATGAAATCAATCGATATTCTCTACTATCATTGCTACGGCTTCGCCACCACCTATGCAAAGCGATGCCATTCCATATTTCTTATCCCTTTGCTTCAGGGCATATATCAAAGTTGTCAGCACTCTTGCTCCCGAAGCTCCAATGGGATGCCCCAGAGCTATTGCACCACCATTTACATTTATCTTTTCGTATGGGATATTAAGTTTTCTTGCTCCAATAATAGAAACAGTAGCAAAAGCTTCGTTAATCTCAAACAAATCGATATCCTCAATCGCAATACCTGCTTTATCGGCTGCCTTTTTCATAGCTTCTACGGGAGCAGTTGTAAACCACTCCGGTTCCTGAGCGTGAGTAGCATAAGCAATAATCTTAGCAATAGGTTTCTTATTATGCTTGCTAACATAGCTATCGGAAGCAATCACCAACGCAGCCGCTCCGTCATCAATTGAAGAAGCATTAGCAGCAGTAATTGTTCCCTCTTTTTTAAATACGGGTTTTAGCGAAGGAAGTTTCTCAAAATTAACTTTCGATGGTTCTTCATCTAAATCAACAGTAATATCGCCTTTGCGTGTAGAAATTACTACCGGCACAATCTCATCAACAAACAAACCGGATTCCTGTGCTTTGATGGCACGTTTGTAACTCAAAGTTGCAAATTCGTCCTGATCTGCTCTGGAGATTTTGCATTCATCAGCACACAACTCGCCGGCAATACCCATGTGAAATTTATTATAGACATCCCATAATCCGTCATTGACCATCGAATCTACAAGTTCTCCGTTTCCCATTCTATAGCCTGTGCGAGCATTAGGCAGTAGGTATGGAGCATTCGACATAGACTCCTGCCCTCCGGCAACAACAAGACTTGATTCTCCCAAACGAATCGACTGATCAGCAAGCATAACAGCCTTTAAACCACTTCCGCAGACTTTGTTGATTGTCATACATGGGACATGATATGGCAATCCGGCAAATACAGCAGCCTGTCTGGCAGGTGCCTGCCCGACTCCTGCAGTGAGTACGTTACCCATTATTACTTCATTTACATGTGTTTTATCGATTTCAGCCTGAGCAAGAGCCGCTTCGATTGCTTTAGCTCCTAACTGGGGTGCAGTCAGATTCGAAAATGCACCCATGAATGCACCAATGGGTGTTCGTTTTGCAGACAATATATAAGTCGCCATATTTGATCTTTCCTTGAAAATTGCAAATAAAATATCTCAATAACTTAGAAACGGTATTGGCAAAATGATATTTTCAAAAATGTGTAAAAAAAAACATTATAAAATTATCTCCATGATATAATGGAAAGTCTTATAATTTATAGACTTACAAGAATTTGGTATATAATGAGTAATTTTTGGTAGAATAAATTATCAATCTTCTACTTTAATTTTTCAAATATGTGTTATATATTTGCTTGTTGCAGTGTAACACAGTTTTGCAATAGGCATGAAAATAATACAAATAGAAGCAGGTCCTCTAATGAACAACGCTTTTATAGTTTACTGCGAAGAAACTATGGAAGCAGCAGTTGTAGATGTACCTTTAGAAAGTAAAAATATATTTACTCAAGAGCTTGAGAGAGAAGGTTTGACATTAAGGTCTATACTTCTCACTCATTCGCATTTTGACCATATTGGCGACTGTGCCGAATTGCAATCATCTACCAATGCTGAAATCTATATTCATCAGGATGATGCTTATCGCTTAGAAAATCCCAACGAACATACTGTAATTAGTCTGCCTCCTATCGAGGGTGTAACAGATTATAAACTACTTACAGATGGCATGGAAGTTGCGATAGGTAACTGTAAACTTGGAGTTATCCATACTCCGGGACATACTGAAGGTAGTGTTTGTTTTATAGATCATATAGACAAACTTGTATTTTCAGGTGATACTTTGTTTCGAGAATCAGTAGGAAGATGTGATTTGCCGGGCGGCAATATGACTACTTTGATGCAATCAATAAAAACCAAGCTTATGGTACTGGACGACGACTATAAAGTGCTTCCGGGACACGGTCCTTTTACCAGCATAGGCATGGAAAAAAAATACAATCAGTTTAGAGCAAACTTTTTATGATAAAAGCAATAATATTATCCTTATTTTTGTTTTTGTCCGGATGTTCTTATTCTTTCAAAGGAGGTTCGGTACCTGCTCATTTAAAAACTGTATATGTAGCACCCGTGATTGATAAAAGCAATTACGGCAATCCTACATACATTACTGACTTAAGTAATAAAATTATCGACGAAATTCGCTCGGATAACTCACTTAAGATTGTAGAAATCGGTGGAGATTCGAGATTAGAAGTAACTATTACTTCTATAAATGAAAGGACTACTTCTGTTTCTGCTAATGAATTAGAGCAGGATAGGAAGGTTGTGGTAGCTTGCAAGGTTTCTTTTACAGACAAAATCAATAACAAGGTGATTCTGGAAAAGAGCTTCAGCAAAGACAGATTTTTTGATGTTAACCAAGTACCGGATAGTCGTGATGAAGCTATCGGCGAGATAATCGGAGAGTTATCCGAAGAAATTATATTTGCGATTGTTTCGGGCTGGTAAATAATTAAGGGGTTGTTTGTTAATTAAGGGTGAGATGATCTCAACCTATGGAACTTTACGTATTAATAACCTACTTTTTGGCTTTGACTGTTCTTTTCACTTTCGGTATTCATGGACTGATACTATTGTATTATTACAGAAAAACCGGTGGAAATGCAATTCAAGACTTAAAGTTAGACGAGGGTAACGCACCTAATGTTACCATACAGTTGCCTCTCTTCAATGAGATGTATGTGGCTGAAAGACTTATTCGTTCAGTTTGTGCCATCAATTATCCTAAGGATAAACTCGAGGTGCAGGTTTTAGATGACTCAACGGACGAAACTCAGGAACTTTGTAAGACATTGGTAAAAGAATATCAAGACAGAGGTTTTGATATTAAGTATTTACACAGAACAGACAGAAGCGGCTACAAAGCAGGTGCTTTGAAAGAAGGTTTGGCTGTCGCCAAAGGTGATTTTGTAGCTATTTTTGATGCTGACTTTGTACCTAAACCTGAGTTTTTAGAAAAAACTATCCCACAGTTTAATGCTGATAATATCGGTATGGTTCAAACTCGTTGGGAGCATCTTAACGAAGATTACTCCTATCTGACAAGAGCTCAGGCACTTGCTTTAGACGGACACTTTGTTATCGAGCAGCAGGTCAGAAACAAGGCAGGATTCTTTATCAATTTTAACGGTACTGCCGGAATCTGGAGAAAAGAGTGTATCATTGATGCGGGTAACTGGCAACCGGATACACTTACTGAAGATTTGGATTTGAGCTACAGAGCACAACTCAAAGGCTGGAAGTTTGTTTTCCTAAATGATGTTACTTCTCCGGCTGAGTTGCCGGCAGACATCAACGCACTGAAAACTCAGCAATTCCGCTGGACTAAAGGTGCAGTGGAAACAGCTATTAAAACACTGCCTTCGGTATTCAAATCCTCGCTTTCCTGGAAAATGAAGTTTGAGTGCTTCGTACATTTGACAAGCAACATAGTGTTTCCTTTTATTATATTGGTAGCACTGCTTAATGTACCTATAGTGGTTATCAAAAATCACATCGGTGGTTTTGACGAGTTTTACTCGTTGATGTCTATCTTTGTGCTTGCTTCTATCTCTACTTTCCTTTTCTATTCGTTTGCACAAAAAGCAATACATTTAGATTGGCAAAGGAGATTGCTGCTCTTCCCTGTTTTCTTAGCAGGAAGTATGGGGCTGGCAGTAAACAACACAAAAGCCGTATTAGAGGCTATAATTGGTAAAAAAACAGGTTTTGCCCGTACTCCTAAAGGCGGTATCATCAAAAAATCCGATAAATGGAACAAAAAGAAATACGGCGAAAACCGAATTAGTGCTATAGTTGTTATCGAGTTGCTCCTTGCGGCATATTTTGTAATTGGGATAGGCATTTCTGCTTATTATTTGGAAATAGCTGCTATTCCATTCCAATTTATGTTTCTAATGGGCTTCGGTACTGTTGGTTATCTTTCTTTGAAGCATGCTTTAGGAAAATAAGCCAAATAGAACTATGTAGAATATATTTGAATTAAAAAGGAAGTAGAATCAATATGTTTGGTTCTACTTTTTTTTGTGTATATGGTGATATGACATATCTATTCCACCCTAGTAAGAAATAGACATATCATGTAGTTCGTCAGCATTTATAACGTAGCAGTTTATTTTAGCATAAGGCTATTGGAATAGTCTTTAGATGCGTTTTAAACTACACTAATTTTTTAACACAATATTATAGTCCTATGGCAAAAAAACAGTGTCAGAGTTGCGGGATGCCCCTAAAATTAGATTCTACCGGTTGGGGTACTAACGCTGATGGTTCGAAAAGTAGCACTTTCTGTATTATGTGCTATGAGCATGGCAATTTTACTAAGCCGGAGATCAATAGCGGTGAAAAAATGCAGCAATTTGTCTTCGAACTTCTTAGAGCTAAGCATATTCCTAAATTTCTGGTAAAGCTTATGATTAGAGATATACCCAAATTAGAGAGATGGAGTAAGTAAACCACTAAGTTTTTGCAAATATGACAAACAAAAAATTCCATAAGAAGGAATTTTATGATAATTTTGAAGAATATGATTAACTAAATTTTTAAAGAGGATATTATGCAAATAGGTATCGTTGGTTTGCCTTTTTCCGGTAAGACTACACTTTTCCAAACTCTTGCACAAATTCATTTAGATCAGTCTGCACTACAAAAAAGAGATACTAATCAGGCAATTGTAAAAGTTCCTGACAGCCGATTGGATAAACTAAATGCTATATTTAACCCAAAAAAATCAGTAAATGCTACGATTGAAATGGTTGATCTTGTCAGCGTTTCTAAAGGTGACAGAAATTCTAATCAGTTCGCAGGACAGTTCCTCGGAAAGGTGAAAACTAACGACGCATTATTGCATGTTGTTCGTGGTTTCGAAGACGACTCTGTGCCACATTCGGAAGGCTCTATTGACATTTGGAGAGATATTGAGACTTTAGAAGAAGAATTTATGTTTATAGATTTGGAATGGTTAGAAAACAGATTCGACAAACTTGACAAAGATTTAAAAAAACCTAAGACCAAAGAGTCTGCGGCTAAAGAAATTGAAGCAATGAAAAGATGGAAAGATGCTTTAGAAAACGGCACACCGCTAAGAGAACTCGAAATGTCTGCTGACGAAATCGGCTACATTAAAAATTATGCTCCTCTTACTGCAAAACCATTGTTGATTGCAATTAACCTTTCTGAAGAAAATGTAGCTAATGCTGCCAAAATTGTAGAAGAAGTTAAATCCAAAATCAAAGGTGAACATGTCAGAGTAGAGCCTTTCTTCGCTAAAATCGAATTAGAGCTTTCTCAGTTAGATGATGAAGAAAAACAGATTTTTATGGATGAATACGGTTTGACGGACTCTCCTTTGGACAGGATGATTCGTGGCGCATACGAGCTTTTGGGCTTGCAATCTTTCTTTACTGTTGGCGAAGATGAAAACAGAGCTTGGACAATTAAAAAAGGTTCTACAGCTCAGGAGGCTGCAGGAACTATTCATACGGATTTCTACAACAAGTTTATTCGCGCTGAAGTTACTGCTTATGCAGACTTTATGGAATTTGGCTCGTTTGTAAAATGTAAGGAAAACGGCAAATTCCGATTGGAAGGCAAAGAGTACATCGTTCACGATGGCGACATTATGAATATCAGACATGGTTAAGTCATCAATGATATAGAGGCTTAGGATTTTATATTCTAAAAATATATTAGTGTGATTCAGGCAATTAGCATTTGAAGGAATCACATTTTTATTATATCTCTTCAATTAGCGTTAGGATGTCCGATATATTATGGTCAAAAAAAAATCAAGCGATAAAACTAAATTGTCTTATCGCTTGTAAAATTTTTGCTATTTAGGAGTCCTTGCCTCCACCCAAATACAGAACTATTCGAAATCTTCGTGCATACCTGATTTATATATCATACGAATGATACCTACGGTACTTTTTACTTCAAGTTTTTTCAAAATGTTCTTTCTGTGTGTTTCTACTGTTCGAGGGCTAATTTCAAGTAATTTAGCAACTTCAGAAGAAGTGTATTCCTGATTGAGGTATTTGATTATTCCTTTCTCTCTGTCAGTCAGAGTGTCAAGCTTTTCTCTGGCTTCTATCATTTCATCATTTTCATGATTGCCAAAATCATTAAGAATTATGTCTATAGTGCTGACGCTGCAATAGTTTTTGGCTACAAGCACCTGCCTGATAGAATTCAGTATTTCTTCTTTAGAATCTGATTTTAGGAGAAAACCATTTACTCCAAGTTTAAGAATAGATTGGATAAACTTAGGATTGTTTTCGCCGGTAAGGATAACAATTTTCAAATCTTGAGATTTCTTTTTTAGCTTTCTGATGAGCTCTCTAATATCAGTGCCCGGCATTATAGCATCGAGAAGCAAAACATCCGGGTATTTACTTTCGATATTGTCTAATACTTCAGCGCCATCACGGGAAATACTTACTACTTCGTAATTATCTACACTACTGATATACTCGGAGAGTAATTTTGCTACTAATTCATGATCATCAGCTATTGCTACTTTGATTTTTTCCATAGTAAAGCTCGGTGCTTATCTAAATAATAAAGTTCAATAACTACAAAATACGTTAGTTGAACAAAATATCCAAAAAAATAATGATAAATAGGTAATACTACTTAGAAAAATACCAAATAAACCTATTTTTTTTAAAAAATATTTATAAATCGCCTATTTTTTTTAGTGTTCTGTCCATCATAAGATGCTTCTCTGCATTCAAAGCTTCGCAAGAATTATCTCCATAATCTACATGAACTTTGCCAATATTACGAGCAACACTAAGCGCTATAGTGTGTAGATACTTACTTCTACCACCAATCATAAAAATACAATTATTCATAGCATCTTTTACAAAGTTTTCCTGAGATTGGAGCTGAGACTCGATACTGTATAGATAGGGTTCAAAATATTCATCATTTAACTTTTTGTTATTTTTAGCAATCTCATAAAGCATCAGGTAGCCGCATCTCTTTTCTGTGTCGTCGTTGCTTTGTGTCCATTTTTCTGCCAAATTTTGCAAAAAAGTAACTTTCGGCATCAATACACTACAATAGGTATGGGCAAGCATCCAATAGTTCAAATCATTTTTTTGTTGATTTACCTGCTCCTCGCTTACCTTTTTTGGATCCTCGAGCATAATTGAAAGTAATTTGCAATCTAAATAATCCTCATTCCACAATTCGAGTGCAAGTTCGTGATTTTTGCCAAGGTCTTTAGCTATTTTTTTCAGTTGAGTCAGTCCAATTCCGAAGGATTTGATGTTCTTTGCAGGAGAAGTCCTTTCCCAAATTGCAATGCCTCTTTCGTTTTTATTTTCTTCTAAAATCTTATAAATATCCTGAACATTCATATTGTTGCCGTCAATAATACTTAATCTGATAAGGAATATTACGTATGAGTAAGTCTCATATTATCTACACATTTTAGTAACTCGAATACTTATCCTTCTGTTTTGCTTTCTGATATTTTCAATCTCATCTCTACTGAGTTTTACTGATTCTTCATAGCTTGGTTCTTTTACTTTAGGCATGGTCGCTCCCAAGCCTACTGCACCTATTATTCGTTCTTGGCTAACCCCTTGCTCCACTAACCATTCCCGAACTCTTCGTGCTCTTTGCTCCGATAGCCTTTGGTTTGTAAACGTATCGCCTTCGCTCGAAGCATGGCCTTCTATAATTATTTCCATATTGTCGCATTGATTGATATACTCAAGCATTTTAGCTAAGCTTTTAGCTGTCTTTTCGTTACTAAAATCAAATCTGCTCGAATTCACCAAAAAATGCACATCAGGAAAATCAGTACGAATTGTTTTCAGAGGTTCTGCAGGGCATCCGTTTTTTCCTCTTTGCAAAGAGTGAATTCCTGCTAAAAGCGGGCAGTCATCAACTCCGTCTATAATATCATCGAAATCAGTATCGGCATTTAGAGGGTCAGTTTTTGTTACATTAATTTCTTCAAAATCAGTCAGCATATCTGAATCTGTATCTATAAGTTTCGGGTTGGTTTTATGCAACTCTACCTCAAGACCGTCCGATATGCCATCATCATCAGTGTCAAGGCTAAGCGGATTTGTTTTGTGAATTAGTATTTCGTCGTAGTCGCTTAACCTATCCTCATCAGTATCTTTCTCTAAAGGATTGGTCATATATTTCAAAACCTCATCACCGTCGGAAAGCCCGTCTGAGTCAGTATCAGCTAGCAAAGGATTAGTCATATATTCGAACACTTCCTGTCCGTCTTTCAGAAAATCATCGTCAGTATCAGCAATATTCGGATCAGTTTTATATACAAAAAATTCCTGATAATCATCTAATCCGTCTCTATCTGTATCGATTAGAAGGGGATTTGTAAAAGATTTATTTATTTCATCACCGTCAGAAATTCCATCATTATCAGTATCTGTAAGGTTAGGATTGGTTTTTTTATGATAAATTTCATCCCCATCACTTAAGCCATCGCTGTCGGTATCTGAAAGCAAAGGATTTGTATGGTGAAGTGTGATTTCGTCACCGTCAATAATTCCGTCTTCGTCTGTATCTGCTCTTGCCGGATTGGTTGTTCTGGTAACCTCCTCTCCGTCATTCAATCCATCGCTGTCGGTGTCTGCCATAAGAGGATTCGATTTGAAAATATTTACCTCTTCATAATCAGATAGATTATCTTTGTCAGTGTCAATATCCATAGGATTAGTTCTATATTTTCTGACCTCTTCGCCGTCGTCTAATCCATCGCTGTCGGTATCCTCTTCATAGGGATTAGTTCCAAGTTTTTCTTCTTCAGAATTGGTAAGACCATCCGAATCAAAATCATCATTAGTGAAGAAATAATAGCTAAGCCCAAGTCCAAAAGTCATATACTTATCGTCAGAAGGACTATCCTCATGGGATAAGTCATCCAAATAGTCAGTCCCCGTAATTCTATATAAGGCTTTACCCGAAATAACAATATCCGGAGTAATATTAATTTCAAAACCAAAGCCTATAGGAAAAACTACTTTAGATTTATCGTATTTGCCTAAATAATTATTTGGGAGAGTGCCACCGTTACCGGAAGCTCCGGAGCGAGGTTCCCAATCTAAGTAAGAAATCCCTGCAATCAGTGAGGGCACTATATCTTCTTTAGTAAAAAAGTTATATGCAAAAAGCAAATCGAAGGAAGTGAGCCTTACATTGTTTTTAGGCTGTATTACTGACAAAAGAGTATTCCCGTTTCCATCAGTAAAGAAATCCCCGTATTGAGCTCCTTTACCGTAATAATCGTCATATCGATTGAGATAAACCAAATCAGTTTTGAATATCATTGTTCCTAAGCTAAAAGAGCCAATTACAGAAAATTCGTTGTAGATATTATATTTGATATAAATATCACCATTCAAGCCAAATTGATTATCTGTAAACTCTCCCCAATATTTTACAAAACCGGCATTGATACCTGCAGAAAGACGCTGTGCCTCACTTTTTGCAAAAACAGAAACAGGAAGTAAAATCAATATTAAAAGTAAAAGAGTGTATTTTTTCATTCGCTTATCTTTTCAGTTTCCAATTGGTATAATAAACTCCAAACAGCTTAAAGTTTCAAAATTTAGCAAATTTTAACACTTTATCCAAATAGAGTTATTAGACTTTGAAGCTATGTATATGTTGCATCTATAAAATAGTAAATAATTGCATAAGATGACTGGACAATGCTTGTATTATTCTTTTTAAAAAGAATTTGTGTTTCAATCAAGTACTTTTGCAAAAGATGCACGCATTCTTGATAGTCTCTCTAATTTACAGATAGATTATGAAGAATATGCCGTTAGCGACATATATCTTTCAATGTCAAAAACAGAATTATTAAATTTAGCTTTTGAAGATGGTTTTTATTTAGTCGATTCCTCAGAAAACAATCTTACTGTTTCTTAATATGACCTTTTACGAGAGTTGTCTATTACAGAAAATCGGATTTTTACTTTCCTGAATAACAGATTAGTTAGATTCGACATTCACATTATATGCAGATACAATGTATATTTTTCAGATATGATAAGAGAAGCAGAAGTTAGGCAGGTCATCTTTTATTTAGTTCTAGATTATTCACACTACGACCTTGAGTTACAAAAAGATCTTTATACAAATTCTGGAGTCATAAAAATTAAAGACAGGATATTCACTTTTGAAGAATTTAGAAAAAACAATATAGATGTAGATTTCTACAATGGTATTTTGGATGGAAGCATCTCTATTCAAAGTAATAATAAAAAAAATCATAAGTATTATGACATAGGAGTAGCAAATTATACCTCGGATGATTCAATTAGTGGAGTTGCGGAGCTCCATATTACCCATGGATTTATTGACCAATAATATCTCAAAAAAATCCCCACTCAGAAAAATATCCAAGCAGGGATTCAATTTATGTTTTAGTGCGTGGGGTTAATGTATTACATCATGCCGCCCATGCCGCCCATACCCATGTCAGGCATTGCAGGCATACCACCTTTTTCTTCAGGTTTATCTACGATTGTAGCTTCTGTAGTTAATAACAAACCGGAAACTGAAGCTGCATTTTGTAAAGCAACGCGAGACACTTTAGTAGGGTCAATTACGCCTGCTTCGTACATGTTGCAGAATTCGTCAGTTCTTGCATTGTAACCAAAAGCATCTTTGCCTTCTTTGATTTTGTGAACGATTACAGATGCTTCCAAACCTGCGTTTGTAACGATTTGACGAATTGGCTCTTCGATTGCTCTACGGATAATATTCATACCAGTAGTTTCATCATCATTGTCGCCTTTCATTTCGCCCAATTTTTCGATTACGCGGATGTAAGCAACGCCACCACCAGGTACGATACCTTCTTCAACTGCAGCGCGAGTTGCATGAAGAGCATCTTCAACGCGAGCTTTTTTCTCTTTCATTTCTACTTCTGTAGCAGCACCGATTCTGATTACAGCAACGCCACCTGCCAATTTTGCAAGTCTTTCCTGCAATTTTTCGCGGTCATAGTCAGAAGTTGATTTTTCGATTTGAGTTTTGATTTCGTTAACTCTTCTTTTGATATCATCAGACGCACCGGCACCTTCTACGATAGTAGTGTTGTCTTTGTCGATAGTGATGCGTTTAGCAGTACCAAGTTCAGCCAAAGTAGCTGTATCTAATTTATAACCTTTTTCTTCGCTTATTACAGTACCACCTGTAAGCACTGCGATATCTTCGAGCATAGCTTTGCGACGGTCACCAAAACCTGGAGCTTTAACAGCAGCTACTTTCAAAGTACCACGCAATTTGTTGACAACCAAAGTTGCTAAAGCTTCGCCTTCCAAATCTTCAGATATGATCAAAAGACCACGACCTGTTTGAGAAGTTTTTTCAAGTACCGGCAACAATTCTTTTATACTTGAGATTTTTTTATCATAAATCAAGATATAAGGATCATCCAAAACAGCTTCCATAGAGTCAGCATCAGTGATGAAGTATGGAGAAAGGTAACCACGGTCAAATTGCATACCTTCTACAGTATCCAATTCAGTTTCAGTACCTTTTGCTTCTTCAACAGTGATAACACCATCTTTACCAACTTTTTCCATAGCTTCAGCGATAAGTTCGCCGATAGTATTGTCGTTATTAGCAGAGATAGAGCCAACCTGAGCGATTTCTTTCTTGCCTTCAACTTCACGAGAAAGTTTAGCCAATTCTTCAGTAACTTTAGCTACAGCTTTATCGATGCCACGTTTCAAATCCATAGGATTTGCACCTGCAGTAACGTTTTTCAAGCCTTCACGGTAGATAGCCTGAGCCAAAACTGTAGCAGTAGTAGTACCATCGCCGGCAACATCAGAAGTTTTAGAAGCAACTTCGCGCACCATGTTAGCGCCTAAGTTTTCGATTGGATCTTCCAGTTCAACTTCTTTAGCAACAGTTACACCATCTTTAGTAACAGTAGGTGCACCATATTTTTTATCTATAATAACATTACGACCTTTAGGGCCTAAAGTAACTTTTACAGTGTCAGCAAGTTTGTCCACACCTAATTTAAGGATAGAACGAGCTTCAACATCAAACTTGATGATTTTTGCTCCCATTGTTATTTCCTCCGAAATGATTTAATCAAATTGTACAAAACAAAATTAGTCATTGATAATAGCGAAAACGTCACTTTCACGCATCATCAAAAGCTCTTCTCCGTCCACATTGACTTCAGTACCGGAGTATTTTCCATAAAGCACTTTATCGCCTACCTTAACTTGCATTTCAATCAAATTGCCATTCTCAACTTTTCCTTTACCGGTAGCGATAATTTCACCTTGCATAGGTTTTTCTTTTGCAGTATCCGGCAAAATAATACCACCTTTAGTAGTTTCCTCTGCCTTTGCAGGTCTCACGATAATGCGATCATGCAATGGTTGTAGCGTCATCTTTTTTCTCCCAAAAATTTGTGCTTACAAGTGAAAAATATTATTTAGTAAAACTATTAGCACTCTGTTTTATCGAGTGCTAACAATACAACGCAAATATAAAATATTTATTGCTATCGTACCAAATATTTTTTTATATCCTCCAAAGATAATTTGAAGGCAATTTCCACATATTCTCTGGACTCCCATAAACGCAAAAAAGTCTGCATAAACTAATATACAGACTTTTTTAAAAAAAGAATCCGGCAGCGACCTACTCTTCCACGCAGTCACCCACGCAGTACCATCGGCGCAACAGGTCTTAACTACTCTGTTCGGAAAGGGAAGAGGTGTAGCCCCTGTGCCATAGCCACCGGAAAAAAAGATTTATATAAGGAAGTAAAATACGTTTATATAGAGCAAAAGGAATAAAGATGAAACAATATAATAATTTGTAAGTCTAAAGAGATTGGTATAACAACTCAAAACTATTATTAGGTAAGTCTTCGAATTATTAGTACTTCTCCGCTTAACGTGTTACCACGCTTAGACGTAAAGCCTATCAACCAAGTCGTCTACTTGGATTCTTATGCAATTAAGCGGGATACCTCATCTTGGAGCAGGTTTCGTGCTTTAGATGCTTTCAGCACTTATCCTTTCTAAACGCGGCTACTCTGCAATGCCATTGGTATGACAACAGATACACCGTAGGTTTAGTCATTCCGGTCCTCTCGTACTAAGAACGGGTCTCCTCAAGTATCCTACGCCCACACTGGATAGGGACCGAACTGTCTCACGACGTTCTGAACCCAGCTCGCGTACCGCTTTAATTGGCGAACAGCCAAACCCTTGGGACCTTCTCCAGCCCCAGGATGCGATGAGCCGACATCGAGGTGCCAAACCTCCCCGTCGATGTGAACTCTTGGGGGAGATCAGCCTGTTATCCCCGGCGTACCTTTTATCCTTTGAGCGACGGCCCTTCCACACGGGACCGCCGGATCACTAAGACCTGCTTTCGCACCTGCTCGACTTGTAAGTCTCGCAGTCAAGCCATCTTATGCCTTTACACTCTACGCACGATTACCGACCGTGCTGAGATGACCTTTGTGAGCCTCCGTTACAATTTAGGAGGCGACCGCCCCAGTCAAACTACCCACCTACCACTGTTCCCGAGGTTCCACACCTCCGGGTTAGAATCTAGCTAAAACAAGGGTGGTATTTCACCGATGGCTCCACAACTCCCACGAGAGCTGCTTCAAAGCCTCCCACCTATCCTACGCATGCAATAGCCAAACCCAATAATAGGCTATAGTAAAGGTGCACGGGGTCTTTCCGTCCTAGTGCGGGTAACCGGCGTCTTCACCGGTACCACAATTTCACCGAGCTCGCGGTTGAGACAGTGCCCAGATCGTTACACCATTCGTGCAGGTCGGAACTTACCCGACAAGGAATTTCGCTACCTTAGGACCGTTATAGTTACGGCCGCCGTTTACCGGGGCTTCAATTCGGAGCTTCGCATTGCTGCTAACCCCTCCTTTTAACCTTCCGGCACCGGGCAGGTGTCACACAATATACATCCTCTTTACGAGTTAGCATTGTGCTGTGTTTTTGTTAAACAGTCGCCTGGGCCATTTCTCTGCGGCCTACCGAAGTAGGCACCCCTTCTCCCGAAGTTACGGGGTTAATTTGCCGAGTTCCTTAACCGCGACTCACTCGCGCGCCTTAGTATATTCAACCCATCTACCTGTGTCGGTTTACGGTACGGTCACCTAAGTAATACGTGTAGCTTTTCTCGGCAGTGTGCTGCGCCTGATGGGGATAACCATTGACCCCAACAGACCTCGCTCCTGCGTCCCTACATTTAACACTTTTGGTGGTTCAGGAATATTTTAAATTTTGCCTGATTCCCATCGACTACGCCTTTCGGCCTCGCCTTAGGGGCCGACTAACCCTGAGCTGACGAACAGAGCTCTAGGAAACCTTAGATTTTCGGCGCTAAAGATTCTCACTTTAGTTATCGTTACTTATGCCAACATTTGCACTACCATAAGCTCCAGCATTGGTCACCCAACACCTTCACAGCCGATAGTATGCTCCCCTACCACTTGCCACATGGGCAAATCTTAAGCTTCGGCGCGTTGCTTAGTCCCGAGAATTTTCGGCGCTATGCCGCTCGACCAGTGAGCTATTACGCACTCTTTAAATGAATGGCTGCTTCTAAGCCAACATCCTGGCTGTCTCAGCAGAATAACCTCCTTTAGCTGTCAGCAACGACTTTGGGGCCTTAGCTGTAAGTCTGGGTTGTTTCCCTCTCGGCCGCGCGACTTATCTCACACGGCCTGACTCCCATGAAACATGTATCCGGAATTTGAAGTTTATCAGGGTTCGGTACCGCGGTAACAGCCCTAGCCCTATCAGAGCCCTACCTCCGGTACACTATCATGAGGCTATACCAAAATATATTTCGGGGAGTACGAGCTATAACTGAGTTTGATTGGCCTTTCACCCCTATCCACAGCTCATCCAAACAGTTTTCAACCTGAACTGGTTCGGACCTCCACGTGGTGTTACCCACGCTTCATCCTGGCCATGGATAGATCACTCAGATTCGCGTCTGCCCCTACATACTAAATCGCCCTATTCAGACTTGCTTTCGCTACGGGTGCGAGGCATAACCTCTTACCCTTGCATGTAAGGAGCAACTCGTTGGCTCATTAAGCAAAAGGCACGCTGTCACACTGCTAGAGTGCTCCAACCGTTTGTAGGCATACGGTTTCAGGTTCTATTTCACTCCCTTCTTAAGGGTTCTTTTCACCTTTCCCTCACGGTACTAGTTCACTATCGGTCACAGAGGAGTATTTAGCCTTGGCCGGTGGTCCGGCCGGATTCACGCAAAATTCCACGAGTTCCGCGCTACTCAGGAACACTCTCATGTTGATTGTTATTTCGTTTACAGGACTGTCACCTTCTATGGTCAGACTTTCCAATCTGTTCAACTATAACGCACAAATCACTTTTATGAGGTCCTACAACCCCGATGTGACATGCACATCGGTTTGGGCTTTTCCCTTTTCGCTCGCCGCTACTGGGGGAATCGAATTCTCTTTCTTTTCCACCGGGTACTGAGATGTTTCACTTCCCCGGGTTAGCTTCTCTTACGAGATGACAGAGCATGACCTCTGCCGGGTTTCCCCATTCGGAAATCAACGGATCAAAGCATACTTCCTGCTCCCCGTTGCTTATCGTAGGTAGTCACGTCCTTCTTCGCCTCTCTGTGCCTAGGCATCCACCATATGCCCTTTATAACTTACCGAATTAGTTTTGAGTTGTTATACTAATCTCTTCGACGCAAATTATTAAGTTTCATACTTACATTTATATCTTTGCAGATACTTTTGGCTCTATTGTATTTTACTTTACTGCCTTTGTATGGGCAGTAACACCTTAATTGTCAAATAACTTTTCAATTTTGTAAATTTTCTTACAGGAATGCGCTTAGCATCCATTGTTTGTGGATCTAAGCGGGATCGAACCGCTAACCTCCGGCTTGCAAAGCCGGCGCTCTCCCAGTTGAGCTATAGACCCTGATTTCGCATATGTGGGCCTGAGATGACTTGAACATCCGACCTCACGCTTATCAGGCGTGCGCTCTAACCAGCTGAGCTACAGGCCCATAGTCTCTCATGCATTCTCAAAAAATAGGAAGCACGTCAATTATAAAGTACTCTTGAAAGGAGGTGATCCAGCCGCACCTTCCGATACGGCTACCTTGTTACGACTTAGCCCCAGTTACCGAATTCGCCTTAGGCGATATTGCTACCGACTTCGGGCGCTCCCGGCTTCCATGGCTTGACGGGCGGTGTGTACAAGGCCCGGGAACGTATTCACCGCAGCACGCTGATCTGCGATTACTAGCGATTCCAGCTTCATGAAGTCGAGTTGCAGACTTCAATCCGAACTAGGGATGGCTTTGGGGATTGTCTCCACCTCGCGGCTTCGCCTGTTGTACCATCCATTGTATTACGTGTGTAGCCCCGGACATAAGGGCCATGATGACTTGACGTCGTCCCCACCTTCCTCACCACTTGCGTGGGCAGTCTCTGTAGAGGGTCCAGCCGAACTGATGACAACTACAGATAGGGGTTGCGCTCGTTGCGGGACTTAACCCAACACCTCACGGCACGAGCTGACGACAGCCGTGCAGCACCTCTACTAGTGTCCCGAAGGAAAGCTACCTTTCGGCAGCGGTCACTAGCGCTTCAAGCCCGGGTAAGGTTCTTCGCGTTGCATCGAATTAAACCACATAATCCACCGCTTGTGCGGGCCCCCGTCAATTCCTTTGAGTTTCAACCTTGCGATCGTACTCCCCAGGTGGTATGCTTAACGAGTTTTCTCCGGCACTGAATAAATACATATCCAACACCAAGCATACATCGTTTAGGGCGTGGACTACCAGGGTATCTAATCCTGTTTGCTCCCCACGCTTTCGTGCCTGAGCGTCAGTAACGAGCCAGATGGCCGCCTTCGCCACCGGTATTCCTCCTGATATCTACGCATTTCACCGCTACACCAGGAATTCTACCATCCTCTCTCGTACTCAAGGCTTGCCGTATCCGAGGCACTTCTTCGGTTGAGCCGAAGTCTTTAACCCCAGACGCACAAGCCCGCCTGCGCACCCTTTACACCCAGTAAATCCGGACAACGCTTGGACCCTACGTATTACCGCGGCTGCTGGCACGTAGTTAGCCGGTCCTTCCTCTGATGGTACAGTCCCGGAACCTCATAGGTTCTTTTCTTCCCATCTGACAGTGGTTTACAGGGCAAAGCCCCGTCATCCCACACACGGCGTCGCTGCATCAGGGTTTCCCCCATTGTGCAAAATTCCTCACTGCTGCCTCCCGTAGGAGTCTGGACCGTGTCTCAGTTCCAGTGTGGCTGATCATCCTCTCAAACCAGCTACTGATCGTTGCCTTGGTAGGCCATTACCCTACCAACTAGCTAATCAGACGCAGACTCATCTCTAACCGGTAAACCTTTCACCTTGCGGCAATATCTGATATTAGCAACGATTTCTCGATGTTATGTCAGTGTTAGAGGCAGATTATCTACGCGTTACTCACCCGTTCGCCAGTCTCAATCGTCCCGAAGGACAATCTACCCTTGACTTGCATGTGTTAAGCACGCCGCCAGCGTTCGTCCTGAGCCAGGATCAAACTCTCCGTTGTTTTATATAAAGAATTGTTATTCTCTGTTTATTTGCTTGTGAGTTTGATCACAAAAATTGTTTTACTCTTTTTAATTGACTGTGCTTCCTGTTTTCAAAGAACGCCGATTCGCATTCAATTGCAAGTTCAAAATTAAGAACTTTTTCTGTTCTTCACAAATTAATATTTAAAAACTTAATCAGCCTCTTCAATATTAACTCGCCTTCATTACCTGCTTTCTTAGAACGTCTTTTCTTTCCCTTCATCGCGGGACAGAATTCAAAACTACGGACTTTTTTTTAAATCTCCAAATTTTATTTTTAGATTTTTTTCCGCCTCATAGTGCTGAAGTTTGATCTCGCGTGAGATGCTTGCTTTAGAGTAAAAAACCCTTATCACTTTTGAAGTGAGAAGGGTTAATTCTCAATATTAGAATCCGGCAGCGACCTACTCTTCCACGCAGTCACCCACGCAGTACCATCGGCGCAACAGGTCTTAACTACTCTGTTCGGAAAGGGAAGAGGTGTAGCCCCTGTGCCATAGCCACCGGAAAAAAAGATTTATATAAGGAAGTAAAATACGTAATATATAGAGCAAAAGTATAATAGAAGTAAGAGATGAAACAATATAATAATTTGTAAGTCTAAAGAGATTGGTATAACAACTCAAAACTATTATTAGGTAAGTCTTCGAATTATTAGTACTTCTCCGCTTAACGTGTTACCACGCTTAGACGTAAAGCCTATCAACCAAGTCGTCTACTTGGATTCTTATGCAATTAAGCGGGATACCTCATCTTGGAGCAGGTTTCGTGCTTTAGATGCTTTCAGCACTTATCCTTTCTAAACGCGGCTACTCTGCAATGCCATTGGTATGACAACAGATACACCGTAGGTTTAGTCATTCCGGTCCTCTCGTACTAAGAACGGGTCTCCTCAAGTATCCTACGCCCACACTGGATAGGGACCGAACTGTCTCACGACGTTCTGAACCCAGCTCGCGTACCGCTTTAATTGGCGAACAGCCAAACCCTTGGGACCTTCTCCAGCCCCAGGATGCGATGAGCCGACATCGAGGTGCCAAACCTCCCCGTCGATGTGAACTCTTGGGGGAGATCAGCCTGTTATCCCCGGCGTACCTTTTATCCTTTGAGCGACGGCCCTTCCACACGGGACCGCCGGATCACTAAGACCTGCTTTCGCACCTGCTCGACTTGTAAGTCTCGCAGTCAAGCCATCTTATGCCTTTACACTCTACGCACGATTACCGACCGTGCTGAGATGACCTTTGTGAGCCTCCGTTACAATTTAGGAGGCGACCGCCCCAGTCAAACTACCCACCTACCACTGTTCCCGAGGTTCCACACCTCCGGGTTAGAATCTAGCTAAAACAAGGGTGGTATTTCACCGATGGCTCCACAACTCCCACGAGAGCTGCTTCAAAGCCTCCCACCTATCCTACGCATGCAATAGCCAAACCCAATAATAGGCTATAGTAAAGGTGCACGGGGTCTTTCCGTCCTAGTGCGGGTAACCGGCGTCTTCACCGGTACCACAATTTCACCGAGCTCGCGGTTGAGACAGTGCCCAGATCGTTACACCATTCGTGCAGGTCGGAACTTACCCGACAAGGAATTTCGCTACCTTAGGACCGTTATAGTTACGGCCGCCGTTTACCGGGGCTTCAATTCGGAGCTTCGCATTGCTGCTAACCCCTCCTTTTAACCTTCCGGCACCGGGCAGGTGTCACACAATATACATCCTCTTTACGAGTTAGCATTGTGCTGTGTTTTTGTTAAACAGTCGCCTGGGCCATTTCTCTGCGGCCTACCGAAGTAGGCACCCCTTCTCCCGAAGTTACGGGGTTAATTTGCCGAGTTCCTTAACCGCGACTCACTCGCGCGCCTTAGTATATTCAACCCATCTACCTGTGTCGGTTTACGGTACGGTCACCTAAGTAATTCATGTAGCTTTTCTCGGCAGTGTGCTGCGCCTGTTGGGGATAACCATTGACCCCAACAGACCTCGCTCCTGCGTCCCTACATTTAACACTTTTGGTGGTTCAGGAATATTTTAAATTTTGCCTGATTCCCATCGACTACGCCTTTCGGCCTCGCCTTAGGGGCCGACTAACCCTGAGCTGACGAACAGAGCTCTAGGAAACCTTAGATTTTCGGCGCTAAAGATTCTCACTTTAGTTATCGTTACTTATGCCAACATTTGCACTACCATAAGCTCCAGCATTGGTCACCCAACACCTTCACAGCCGATAGTATGCTCCCCTACCACTTGCCACATGGGCAAATCTTAAGCTTCGGCGCGTTGCTTAGTCCCGAGAATTTTCGGCGCTATGCCGCTCGACCAGTGAGCTATTACGCACTCTTTAAATGAATGGCTGCTTCTAAGCCAACATCCTGGCTGTCTCAGCAGAATAACCTCCTTTAGCTGTCAGCAACGACTTTGGGGCCTTAGCTGTAAGTCTGGGTTGTTTCCCTCTCGGCCGCGCGACTTATCTCACACGGCCTGACTCCCATGAAACATGTATCCGGAATTTGAAGTTTATCAGGGTTCGGTACCGCGGTAACAGCCCTAGCCCTATCAGAGCCCTACCTCCGGTACACTATCATGAGGCTATACCAAAATATATTTCGGGGAGTACGAGCTATAACTGAGTTTGATTGGCCTTTCACCCCTATCCACAGCTCATCCAAACAGTTTTCAACCTGAACTGGTTCGGACCTCCACGTGGTGTTACCCACGCTTCATCCTGGCCATGGATAGATCACTCAGATTCGCGTCTGCCCCTACATACTAAACGCCCTATTCAGACTTGCTTTCGCTACGGGTGCGAGGCATAACCTCTTACCCTTGCATGTAAGGAGCAACTCGTTGGCTCATTAAGCAAAAGGCACGCTGTCACACTGCTAGAGTGCTCCAACCGTTTGTAGGCATACGGTTTCAGGTTCTATTTCACTCCCTTCTTAAGGGTTCTTTTCACCTTTCCCTCACGGTACTAGTTCACTATCGGTCACAGAGGAGTATTTAGCCTTGGCCGGTGGTCCGGCCGGATTCACGCAAAATTCCACGAGTTCCGCGCTACTCAGGAACACTCTCATGTTGATTGTTATTTCGTTTACAGGACTGTCACCTTCTATGGTCAGACTTTCCAATCTGTTCAACTATAACGCACAAATCACTTTTATGAGGTCCTACAACCCCGATGTGACATGCACATCGGTTTGGGCTTTTCCCTTTTCGCTCGCCGCTACTGGGGGAATCGAATTCTCTTTCTTTTCCACCGGGTACTGAGATGTTTCACTTCCCCGGGTTAGCTTCTCTTACGAGATGACAGAGCATGACCTCTGCCGGGTTTCCCCATTCGGAAATCAACGGATCAAAGCATACTTCCTGCTCCCCGTTGCTTATCGTAGGTAGTCACGTCCTTCTTCGCCTCTCTGTGCCTAGGCATCCACCATATGCCCTTTATAACTTACCGAATTAGTTTTGAGTTGTTATACTAATCTCTTCGACGCAAATTATTAAGTTTCATACTTACATTTATATCTTTGCAGATACTTTTGGCTCTATTGTATTTTACTTTACTGCCTTTGTATGGGCAGTAACACCTTAATTGTCAAATAACTTTTCAATTTTGTAAATTTTCTTACAGGAATGCGCTTAGCATCCATTGTTTGTGGATCTAAGCGGGATCGAACCGCTAACCTCCGGCTTGCAAAGCCGGCGCTCTCCCAGTTGAGCTATAGACCCTGATTTCGCATATGTGGGCCTGAGATGACTTGAACATCCGACCTCACGCTTATCAGGCGTGCGCTCTAACCAGCTGAGCTACAGGCCCATAGTCTCTCATGCATTCTCAAAAAATAGGAAGCACGTCAATTATAAAGTACTCTTGAAAGGAGGTGATCCAGCCGCACCTTCCGATACGGCTACCTTGTTACGACTTAGCCCCAGTTACCGAATTCGCCTTAGGCGATATTGCTACCGACTTCGGGCGCTCCCGGCTTCCATGGCTTGACGGGCGGTGTGTACAAGGCCCGGGAACGTATTCACCGCAGCACGCTGATCTGCGATTACTAGCGATTCCAGCTTCATGAAGTCGAGTTGCAGACTTCAATCCGAACTAGGGATGGCTTTGGGGATTGTCTCCACCTCGCGGCTTCGCCTGTTGTACCATCCATTGTATTACGTGTGTAGCCCCGGACATAAGGGCCATGATGACTTGACGTCGTCCCCACCTTCCTCACCACTTGCGTGGGCAGTCTCTGTAGAGGGTCCAGCCGAACTGATGACAACTACAGATAGGGGTTGCGCTCGTTGCGGGACTTAACCCAACACCTCACGGCACGAGCTGACGACAGCCGTGCAGCACCTCTACTAGTGTCCCGAAGGAAAGCTACCTTTCGGCAGCGGTCACTAGCGCTTCAAGCCCGGGTAAGGTTCTTCGCGTTGCATCGAATTAAACCACATAATCCACCGCTTGTGCGGGCCCCCGTCAATTCCTTTGAGTTTCAACCTTGCGATCGTACTCCCCAGGTGGTATGCTTAACGAGTTTTCTCCGGCACTGAATAAATACATATCCAACACCAAGCATACATCGTTTAGGGCGTGGACTACCAGGGTATCTAATCCTGTTTGCTCCCCACGCTTTCGTGCCTGAGCGTCAGTAACGAGCCAGATGGCCGCCTTCGCCACCGGTATTCCTCCTGATATCTACGCATTTCACCGCTACACCAGGAATTCTACCATCCTCTCTCGTACTCAAGGCTTGCCGTATCCGAGGCACTTCTTCGGTTGAGCCGAAGTCTTTAACCCCAGACGCACAAGCCCGCCTGCGCACCCTTTACACCCAGTAAATCCGGACAACGCTTGGACCCTACGTATTACCGCGGCTGCTGGCACGTAGTTAGCCGGTCCTTCCTCTGATGGTACAGTCCCGGAACCTCATAGGTTCTTTTCTTCCCATCTGACAGTGGTTTACAGGGCAAAGCCCCGTCATCCCACACACGGCGTCGCTGCATCAGGGTTTCCCCCATTGTGCAAAATTCCTCACTGCTGCCTCCCGCAGGAGTCTGGACCGTGTCTCAGTTCCAGTGTGGCTGATCATCCTCTCAAACCAGCTACTGATCGTTGCCTTGGTAGGCCATTACCCTACCAACTAGCTAATCAGACGCAGACTCATCTCTAACCGGTAAACCTTTCACCTTGCGGCAATATCTGATATTAGCAACGATTTCTCGATGTTATGTCAGTGTTAGAGGCAGATTATCTACGCGTTACTCACCCGTTCGCCAGTCTCAATCGTCCCGAAGGACAATCTACCCTTGACTTGCATGTGTTAAGCACGCCGCCAGCGTTCGTCCTGAGCCAGGATCAAACTCTCCGTTGTTTTATATAAAGAATTGTTATTCTCTGTTTATTTGCTTGTGAGTTTGATCACAAAAATTGTTTTACTCTTTTTAATTGACTGTGCTTCCTGTTTTCAAAGAACGCCGATTCGCATTCAATTGCAAGTTCAAAATTAAGAACTTTTTCTGTTCTTCACAAATTAATATTTAAAAACTTAATCAGCCTCTTCAATATTAACTCGCCTTCATTACCTGCTTTCTTAGAACGTCTTTTCTTTCCCTTCATCGCGGGACAGAATTCAAAACTACGGACTTTTTTTTAAATCTCCAAATTTTATTTTTCGATTTTTTTCCGCCTCATAGTGCTGAAGTTTGATCTCGCGCATCACCGAAAAGAACTCTTAACATCACCCCGTTTTCAAGGGGACACAAAATTACGAAATCTCTCAACAAACACCAAATGTTTTTTTCAACTTTTTTTCGCCTGCTCTAAGAGATTTGTAAAAGAACTGTTAACTTCTGCCCTCATTTCTTAAGGGATACAAATATATCCTTTTTCCCTTTTCTGTGCAAGCTTTTTTTTGACTTTTTCTGCGTTTTTGTCCAAAGAATTGAACAAATTTTTCCGTATATTTATAATATAGGACAAGTGCAATTTTGATTTAGATATTCCTACAAAATTCATAAGCCTTACTAATTTGACGAACTCATACTCAGAGGTTGAAATGATCAAAAGGATTTTAGTACCATTAGATGCCTCGCTTTATTGCGAAAAGTCAATCGAACAAGCCATTACAGTTGCAAAAATTCACGACGCTGAAATCACAGGGCTGGTAATTCTTGATATTAAAGGTATAAACAAATCTGTTGGTCCGGTACCTGCAGGAGCTGCTTACTACGCAAAAAAATTAGAAAAGAACAAAGTCAAAGTTGCAGATAATCTAATCAAAAGTCTGCTCAATAAGTTTGAAGAAAAATGTAAAGATGCAAAAGCCAAATATCTCATCCATGAGAGACAAGGTCTTCCCAGCAAAAAGATATTGGAAGAATCTATGTTCTACGACTTACTTGTGATTGGTAAAAAGACTTATTACGAGTT
This sequence comes from Kapaibacterium sp. (SeqCode), assembly GCA_963664875.1. Lineage (GTDB taxonomy): Bacteria > Bacteroidota > Ignavibacteria > Kapaibacteriales > UBA2268 > JBFHIJ01. The sequence goes on from OY761611.1 coordinate 1,429,611, forward strand.
TGATGCAGACAAAGATAAAGGCGGAGCTTCTTTCGAAGAAATTTTGGATCATAGTATCACTCCAATACTGACTGTTCCGGCTAACTTTCATGCCCCAAATCTTGAAAAATCTAATGTAAAAGTACTGATTTCTTATGATGGCAGCCTTCCTTGTAGCAGGAGTGTCCAAAGGTTTGCTCAGCTTGCCGGGCTTGTTGGTAAAAATATCGAAATTCATGTAGTAATGTCGCATGACAATGAGAAACTTGCCGGTCACTATCTGATGGATATAAAGAAATACCTAAAGGCACATAATTTCAATAATGTGCACACAGTATATACTCCTGAGAACGTAAAGAAATTTATTGGAAACAATTATTTAGATTGGGCAGATATGTATGTTTTGGGAGCTCACTCTCAAAAAGGTCTTACAGAATATCTGACCGGTTCATATACAAAATATCTGATAAACAATACAAACGCACCAATTTTTATTGGGCAATAAATTTTAGAAAGGGTGGCAATTAGTCGCCCTTTATTATTTCTCTTAACGCTTCTACTAACGCTTCGAATCTAAATTCATACCCTGCCTTGATTAAATTGTCAGGATATACTTTTTGCCCCTCTAATACCATAGATGCCATCTCACCCATTATAATCTTTAATATAAATGATGGAACAGGTAATAGATTAGGTCTTCTCATAATTTTTGCTAAAGCTTTAGAAAACTTTGCCATATATACTGCATCAGGAGCTACCAAATTAAATACGTCTTCTTTAGGTGTGGTTTCTATAATGTAAATTATCGCCTTTACTATATCTTCTATATGAATCCATGGAACGTACTGTTTGCCTGAGCCAATTTGACCTCCTACGAAAAATTTATAAGGTAGCATCATTTTTTCAAGTGCGCCTCCATTTTCGCTAAGAACTACTCCAATTCTTATGATTTTTGTATCAACTTTAGAGCTTTTAGTTGCATTTTCCCACATTTCACATACATCACTCAAAAAACTTACGCCTTTAGAGGCGTTCTCAGGCACTTTTTCCGATACATTACCATAATACCCTACTGCAGAGGCTGAAATAAAGAGACTCACTTTCGAATTATCTCCACATAAATCATTGGCAAGATATTCTGTCCCATTTACTCTTGAGTTTATAATTTTTGTTTTGATATCCTCGCTCCAGCGGCTCTGGGCAATTGGATAACCTGCGAGATTTATTATAGAATAAGACTCGCCTTTAAACACACGCTCTACATCATCGCGAATATCATGAGGATACTCAGAATCCCAAATGATACATTCGGTTTTAACATCGTCAATTTTATTTACTTTTTTTCTACTAAGGAGGACTATATTATATCCTAAATGATTTAATTGTCGAACGAGTGCTTTTCCTATCAAACCGGTGCCGCCGGTAATTAGAATATTCTTTGTCATGACACAGCCTAATATTTGTTACCATTATAAACCGACGAAGCAATTTCCATAAAATTAGGCACAAAAAAAGCGTAGTCAGAATAAACTACGCTTTTATCAAAAATTTTGCTTATGATTCTAAGTGATGACTACTCGTCTTCGTTTATAACCCAAACTTTTAGAGTAGCGATAACTTCAGGGTGAAGTTTAACTTTAACATCAAATACACCCAATGATTTGATAGCATCTTCGATAACGATATTTCTTTTATCGATATCATAGCCTTTAAGAGCAAGCTCTTGACCAATCATTTGTGGAGTAACAGAACCATAGAGACGACCTTCTTCGCCGACTTTCATAGCGATACTGATCTGAACATCAACGATTTTCTCAGCCAATGCTTCGGCTTTACCTTTTTCCTCTTCCATACGTTTGAGGTATTGTCTTTTCTCAGCTTCAAGGCGTTTCATAGCACCATCAGTAGCAAGATAAGCGTATCCTCTAGGGATAAGGTAGTTTCTGGCATAGCCGTCTTTTACGTTAAGGATGTCACCCATAACACCGAGTTTATCAACATCTTGGCGCAAAATGACTTTCATTATTTCTATCCCTCAGTTAAATTTTTATCAAATTATACTTGTGATGCTCATGCTTACGCATCAACTTCATTTTTATCGGCTGCTTTTTTTTCTTCTGCTTTTGCATTTTCTTCAGCAGCAGCTGCAGCTTCTTCTCTACCGGCAGAAAGCTCTCTTTCTTTTCTGAATTCTTTGAGTTTATCAGGCAATACAAGAGTCAAATGACGTAACACTGTATCTTCAAGATCTAAGAATCTTTCCAATACAGGTACAGAGCTTGGCATTGTTTCAAAAGATACATAGATATAAAAACCATTGTATTTTTTGTTGATTGGATAAGCCAAACGTCTGCGACCCCATTTGTTGATCTCCAATACTTCACCGCCATGATTTTCGATATAGCCTTTAACTTTAGTCAAGACTGTTTCGATATCCGCATCTTCGAGAGCAGCATTTACTATAAATGTAGTCTCATATACACGGCGTATGCTCATTGTTTACTCCTAAAAATATTAAATTGATTTCGTCCCGCCTGCGCTTTTTGCAAGGGGGTTCAGATACAAAGCGACAAATATACCACATATTTGTCAAATTTGCAACTCTTTTTGACAATGTGCAGATTATTTGGAGGAATGTTACCGATAGCAACTACAAATATAATAATAATTGAGAACTTCTCAAATTATTTTAGAGTTTTTTATGCTATCCATTACTTTCTTCCCAGCGTTCCGACTTGTATTGCAATTTCATATAATTAAAGAACTTAGCTATTTGCTTTATTCTTAGTGCTGTATTTATTTTTTATGAAATTTAGTGGTAAGTTTACTTTTTTCATCACTTGTTTTGAATATTTGACTATATTTGTTCTCTATAATAATAGCATATCCCGTTTAGCAATATTAACTTAGCTTTCGGGAGCAAGTAAAACTCCAGCATTATCAATTATCTCAGGTGCGTATCATGGTAGAAGGTACTCTTAACACGAATGAAAATGTACAACAAAATGTTGACAACCAAGAAAATATGAATGTTGAACCTAAAACTGAAGAAGTACAGCAAGAAGCTGCTCAGGAAATGACTGCTTCCACACCTGAGGTAAACTCCGAATCTCCGGCTGAAGCTAAGCAAAAACACTACGAAGAACTCTTCGAAAAACTCAAAGATTGCAGCGTTAACGGAAAATCTTTTGATGTTAAAGTTTCTGCTCGCATTCGTGGTGGTCTTCGCGTTATGTTCGAAGATATGCCTCTTTTCCTTCCTGCTTCTCATTTCTGTTTGAAAAAGAATCCGACAGAAGACGAACTTGCTGCTTACATCGGCAAAGATGTTACAGTTATGATTCACGAGCTTCAAGAAGAAGAAAACAGAAAAACTGTTATCGTTAGCAGAAAAAAACTTTTAGAAGAAGATTTCTGGAGCAATATCAAAGTTGGCGATAAAGTAAAAGGTAGTGTGTCTTCTATAGCTAAATTCGGTATTTTTATCGATCTTGGTGGCATCGAAGGTCTAATCCATATTTCAAGACTTTCTCAAATGCACATTGGCGACCCTAAAGATGTAGCTAAAAAAGGCGATGAATTGGAAGCTGTAGTTGTTGAAATCGATCGAGAAAACAGCAGAATCGCTCTCAGCAGAAAAGAATTAGAACCATCTCCTTGGTCAGGCATCACTCAAGAATTCGAAATCGGCTCTGTTCATAAAGGTATCGTTCGCAGATTTACTGACTTCGGTGCTTATATTGAATTAAGAAAAGGCATTGACGGTCTTTTGAGAAACAGCGAGCTTTCTTGGACTAAACGCATCCAAAAACCTGCTGCTATTCTCGAAAAAAATCAGGAAATCGAAGTTAAAGTTGTTGCTATTTCAGAAGAAAAGCAAACTATGGCTCTTAGCGTCAAACAGCTTAGCGACAATCCTTGGCCGGCGATGAAAGAAAAATTTGAAGTAGGCTCAGAACTTAATGGTACTATTTCTCAGGTAGTTCAGCAAGGTATCGTTGTTACTGTAGATGGAGATATCGATGGTTTTATGCCTCGCAGCAAAATGACTCATATCCCTCGCGGTGCTAAGTTGCCTTATAACGTAGGCGATGCTATCGAAGTGTTGGTTGCTGATTTAGTGATTGACGAAGAGTCTCTCATTTTACAACCAAAATTGAGCGAAGAACAAATCGCTTCTGCTTCTAACGACTCAGAACAACGCGATAGAAGACCTCGTGCTCCTAAAAAATCTGTTACTCCTGAATCTGCTAAAGCAAGTGCTGCCGGCAGTTCTTTCTCAATCGGTGATTTGCTCTCTGAAGCATCTAAAACTGATTTAATGAAAAAAGTTAACAACTAATATAAAAATATCCCGTATTAAACCGATACATAATATTTGTATCGGTTTTTTTTTGTCCGACAGAGAATTACGAAAAACATCTTTACTTATTGAAGTACTTGTTTTTTTTTGCAAATTAGGATATTCTTTACATTTTCTGTTGAACTTAAAACATTCCTGTCAGTACATACATAGATACAATTATTCCCTTTCAATTTGGGATATTGGTTTATTTTCTTTGAAAAAATACGTATATTATTCTTTTATAAATTTTGCGATTTATACCTTTTATGGGCAAATATTTATCTCATATTTTTTGTTTTGCTTTAGCTGTTGCTTATTTTTCTTTGAATGCGACTGCTCAGCAGCAAGATTTCAGACCTCTGAAAAAGCCAAATACAGACTCTTTAAATACCGGGAGGGACAGTTCCGGGGTTACCTCCCCTTCTGCCTCTGATAATGATTTCACATCGCAGCAGGATAGTGCTTTTTTTACTGCTATGAATCTTAGAATTCCTACCGGTTCACGTCTGCAATACGATTTGGCTCTATCGGAAAGTGCCTGGAGATTGCAAAAAGATATTGAAAACGGTTCGCCTTGGCAAATTGCTATCAATAATATCAGGGCTATCCCTCGTGAGTATTTCGCTCCCGATCCGGCTGATGTTTATAATCACGAATATAACATAAAACAGGCTCTTAGCGTTCCTTATATGAATACATATAACCCGTATGGATTGAAAATTCCTTTGGGTGCTATTGGCAAACTTTTGGGCTTAGTGCAGGATGTTTCTCCAAAGATGGCTTTCGAATTAGACTATAATGCTGAGGTAGAAATCGTAATTTATTCTGTGCAGGCATCTGTAGTCGCTACCATCTTTAAGGGCTCCAAAAAACCCGGGTATCACACATATACATGGAACGGCAGAAATGATCAAGGCAAGAAAATGCCTCCGGGCGACTATATTGGCGAAATTCGAATCGGTAACAGAAAATACATCAGAAAACGAATTGTAATATACTAATAGCTGAATAAAATGGGGTATAATCATGATATTGTACCTCATTTTTTTTACTTTGCGATGTTGCTCGCCATACCGTCAAATACAAAATGATGAAATGGCAACACTGCATACCAGTATAGTCTTCCCAATAATCCATTCGGTCTAAAAGTCGCTGTTTGCTGCAGATAAGTCTTATCGTCTTTTTTGATTAGTTCGAACTCAAGCCATGCTTCGCCGGGTAGCTTCATCTCTGCATATAAAAGAAGACGCTTTCTCTCTTTGTTAGCAACTATAACTCTCCAAAAATCGAGAGCATCGCCTGCATTTATTTCATGGCGGTTTGTTCTGCCTCGTCGAAGTCCGACTCCTCCCCATACTTTGTCTAAAAAGCCTCTGACAGACCAAAGCCAATCCGCATAATACCAGCCGGTATCACCTCCTATGCTCCAGAGTTTATTCATAGTTTGCGTAATATCTTTCACTTCCTTTCTGCGAAAATCCTTGAATGTGCCAAACTCAGGAACCTTGAGTACTTTGTCAATATGCGAGTATTTTGTGTCACTATTTATAGAGTCTTTCCATGATGAAAGCACATTGTCCTGCTCAATTTTTTTGAAAGCAAGAGCGACTGCATCTTTGTAACTGATAAGCTCCAAGTCAATCAAATCTTTTATCTTTCGCTCTCCGCAGACAACATCTATCTTCATAGAATTAACTAAATTGACTGCTAATGGGTAAGACGTTGATGTAATGAAATATAGCCAATAAGAAGAAAGTCGAGGTGTCATAATCGGTAGAGCAAGTATCTTGCGACGCAAACCTCTGACATCTGCATATTGTAGCAACATTTCTTTGTATGTTAGCACATCATCGCTCCCTATGTCAAAGCTTTTGCCGTAAAACCTTTCGTCCAATGGAATTTTTGTAAGATATTCGATTACATTCCTAACAGCTATCGGCTGGCACCTGCTTTTTAGCCAACGGGGAGTAATCATCAAAGGTAGCTTTTCGGTAATATCTCTTATAATTTCAAATGAGGCAGAACCGGAGCCAATTATTATACCAGCCCGCAAAGTAGTAAGAGCAGAGGTAGCACTACTCAAAACGTTTTCTACATTACGGCGCGAGCGTAGATGCTCTGAAAGCTCCTCCGAATTGCTGATGCCACTCAAATATATCGTATGCTTACAATGAGTCATATTCAACAAAGAAACAAAATTTTCTGCTGCAACCGTCTCTTTTGATTCAAAATTGCTGACAGAGCTACTCATAGCATGGATAAGGAAGTAAGCGACGTCTATTTCCTTTGGCAATATATCAGGAGGATTATTCTCTAAAAAGTCAATTTCTACAAGTTTGATCCGGTTTTCAGGATAAATAGATTTGTCGAAGCGTGAAATGTCTCGCAGACAGCAATAGACTGTGTGCCCTTGTTCGATTAGTACAGGGATCAGGCGTTTACCTATATAGCCATTGGCACCGGTTAGTAGTATATTCATACATTAGGAGACGCATGATTAGCATATTATTGAAAAAGCGACTTACCTCTTTCAAAGTAAGCCGCAAAAATACATTTCAAATCGTCACACTATTTACTTTACTACAAACTTATGGCTATAAAGCGAGCCGTTTGCAGCGTAACTGATAAAATATACTCCCTTTGGTATTTCGCCAAGATATATTTCAGTTTCGCTACCCGTGTGATTAAAAGTAAAGTTAGTTACACCTTTTCCCGAAACATCACAGATTGAAATCAAATCCAATTCAGGAATTTCAGTGTCATGTTCTATTGTAATTGTATTGTTGCTTACAGGATTGGGATAAAGTTTATCCGAAGAGTTAAATACTATAGGCTCTTTTGTAGAAGTTTGGATAAGATCAAACACATAAAGACAACCGTTTTTATCTGTGTGTACAAACATGCCATTAGCTTGTTTTTTTAGATAAACACTATAAGTACGATAGGTTATATCTTTCGTATGAAAATATAAAGTTGAAAAATCTATAAGCCCGATAGTTTCATTATCATAAAAATCATAGATTTCCATACCTTCACTAGTTGATATAAGAGCTGTAGTATCTGATAAGAAGTCATAATTGGTATCTACATACCTTTTTCCAAAGTTATAAACACTATCTTGGTCGAAATTTTTAATTAGAACTTCGGTTCCGCTTGCCCCCCAAGTAGAGTATATAATAATTTCTTTATCATACATATACCTGAATTTTTGATAATAACTAGATTTTATATCCTCTAACATTCCTATTTCTTGCAATTCTTCAGTTTGCATATCTAATTTGTATATCTTCTCAACATAATTAGTATCAGCAAGCATTACTCTTAAGCCATCTTTATGCTTAAAAATTCGAAAAGCAATTGTAGATGGTGTTGGTAATTTTATGTATGATATATCTTGTTCTCCTGTTTCAATATTATATTTTGTAATAAAACCTTTTTTACCGGCTATTAGAAACTCAGTATTAGAAATAAATTGTATATCTTCAAACATATAGCCTTCAGTTGACATATCCAATTTCTTAATCAAATTCCCATTTGTATTATCAAACACAAAAAGTGGACTTGGGATTGATAAGTATATCAAATATTTCTCATCATCAGAAATCTCTATTGGATCTCCATCAATATTATACCCAATATCTCCATCAAAATATTGCCAATTTGTTTTACCGGTAACTAAATCTTTAGATACAATAGATCCCATTTTGTCATTATTAACTGTGATCAATGCAGAACTACTATATATTCCTAAATTATACGGAGCAGTGCTAGGACATATAAATAATGTTTCTAAACTTTCTACATCTAAAATATTAGTTTGCCCTTTAAAACTACTTTCTTCGATCAATAATCGAGTACTATCAATAAAGGATAGTTGTTCCGCACTAAAATGCAAATCGATTTCTTTCTTAGTATTCGTTTTTAGATTATATAAAGTAATTCCATTAGAACTATTTGCAGCCAGATATTTATTGCCGATTGACATGGAAATCTTATCCGTATCTATATATGTATCTATTGGAAGTTTATTAACTACTTGTTTTTGTACTACATCATAGATAAAAATATATTCTAAAGTTCTACTTCTACCATATAAATATTTACCATCTGCACTTACTTCAATATCTAATGTCCACTCTTGAATATATTGATGTAGTGGTGTAACAGCATTTGTCAATAAATTATATGAAAATACTCGACCATATATACTAGTGAAATAGACATTTTCTGAAGTATTATCACAAGCAAAAGACGATATTTCATCTTCAAATGCAAGCGAATCTGCAGTATTGGTATTAAAATCGTAAAGATATACTGTATTCATCATTTTAGCATCTGAAGGCAACCCATATGTAATATATGGTGAATAACATAACTTATTCGCTTTCTTGTTAAATCCAAACTCAAACGTTAATCCCCCTGGATACCCTCGTAAATAAGGGATTTCTTGTATTACTTCATAGTTTTCAAGCTTGCAAACATGAAGATCGTTGTCTACAAACAAACCACTATCACCCAGTAAACAAATATTAGACAATGCTCTGTAAGGGGCTTCATATGTCGTATCCTTGAGAAGAAATTTCTTCATATATCCAGTTTCAAGATCAACCACCATCATATATCTATGATCGCTGGTTACGTACAATTCATTTTTTATATTTGAAAATTCTGATTGACACTTTGCTATCTCGTTACGCTTATAGATGCCTGGTAATTGCACTTTTACCTGACCGTAAGCAGTTAAAACAAAACATAAACCGAATAATAAAACAGAGACAATTTTAATCATGATTTTGCTAAATAATAACACACTAATATTGTTTAATTCAATATAATAAATAATCCCACAAATAACAAACGGCTTATTTCAAATTCTGAAATAAGCCGTTTGTTATTGTATTCTTAAAGATTAATAGATATCTCTATCTGCCTTCGTTCATCAATTCTTCGATTTCATCAGAGTCAGCCGGAATTGTTTCCATCAAGTCAACAGGGCCGTTTTCTGTTACTAAGATGTCGTTTTCGATACGAATACCGATGCCTTCTTCAGGGATATAAATACCCGGTTCGCAGGAGAATACCATGCCCGGTACCAATTTTTCCTGTTTGAAGCCAAGATCATGCACGTCTAAGCCCATGAAGTGAGAGGTGCCATGCATGTAATATTTAAAGAATAACGGACTATTAGGGTCTTGGTTTTTCACTTCTTCCGCAGTGAAAAGCCCCAACTTAATCATCTCCTCTTCCATAAGTCCGCAAACTTCCTTATGGTACTCGTCGATAGTAGCCCCAACAACTAATTTAGAAATAGCTTGTTTCATTACACCTCTTACCGAATCATAGCAAGCTTTTTGTCTTTCTGTAAATTTACCATTTACAGGTATAGTACGGCTCAAATCTCCGGCATAGTTAGCATACTCAGCACCAAAGTCAAGCAAAAGAAGATCTCCGTCTTTACATTCTTTGTCGTTTTCTACGTAGTGAAGCACGCAAGCTGATTCGCCGGAAGCAACAATCGGATTATAAGAGTGACCTGTTGCTCTGTTACTTAAAAACTCATGTATAATTTCAGCTTCAACTTCGTACTCCATAACTCCCGGTTTCACGAATTTAAGCAATCTGCGGAACGCTTTTTCTGTGATGTCGCAAGCTTCTCTCATCAAACCAACTTCGATAGGAGATTTGGAAACTCGGATTTTGTGCATGATTTTCGCAGCACGGTAGTACTCATGCAAAGGCCATTTAGATTTGATTTCATTGATAAATCTTATATCGCCATACTGCACATTTGTAGCAAAGCGGATATTCTCGTTAGTGTTCATATAAACACCGTCGCAATTTGCCATTAAGTCAGCCATTACGCTATCAAACTGCTCCAACCAGTAAACAGTTTTAATACCCGATACCTGAGTAGCTTCAGGCTTAGAATATTTTTTGCCATACCAGCGAGCCATATAGTCGTTAGTTTCCTCTACGAAGAGCACTTCGCGTAGATTTTCCCTTGTGCAGTCAGGGAAGATAACAAGAATGGATTTAGACTGATCAATACCGCTAAGGTAGAACATATCAGAATTTTGGCGGAAAGTAAAAAACTGATCGCCATTTCTTGGATATTCGTCATTTGAATTTATAATCGCCAAAGTATTTGGCTTCATTTCTTTAGCAAATTTAGCTCTGTTTTCGATAAAGAGCCTGTTATCAATAGGTAAGTATTTCATTTTACACCCGTTTGAATTCGAAAATGATGTTATTTAATTAGATAATCCAAAATATCAAAAATGTATGGCATAGGCAAGACTAAACGGTAAATTCGTAAGAAATATTTTTAGCTGACATAAGAAAACCAAAAATAGCAATATACAATTTATAAGCACGTCAATATTGCTCGTTGGCAATATTCTTGCTTTTATTCTTTATTTATTCTAATTTGACGAAAAAGATTTATTGATTTTATAATAAGGGAATGCTATAATGGCTGAACATCATGACTTGATAATAATCGGCTCAGGACCTGCCGGTCTGACTGCAGCAATTTACGGAAGCAGAGCCAATCTTGATACTGTAATTTTCGAAGGTCAGCAACCCGGTGGGCAGCTGATGATTACTACAGAAGTAGAAAACTATCCGGGATTTGAAAATGGCATTCAAGGTCCTGAAATGATGGACATATTCAGAAAACAGGCACAAAGATTTGGTGCCAAATCTCTTTACAAAACAATCACAAAAGTTGATTTTTCCAAAAGACCTTTTACTGTATGGGACGAAAACGACACTGAATATACCGCTGATGCTGTTATTATATCTACAGGAGCTACTGCCCGTACTTTAAAAATTCCTTCAGAGCAGACTTATTGGGGGCACGGCATCTCTGCTTGTGCTACTTGCGACGGCTTTTTCTACAGAGGCTTGAAAGTGTTTGTAGTTGGCGGTGGAGACACAGCTATGGAAGAAGCTACTTACCTTACAAATTTTGCAACTTCTGTTACTTTGTTGCACAGAAGAGAAGAATTTAGAGCATCGCAAGTGATGATAGACAGAGCAAAAGCAAATCCGAAAATCAATTTTATGCTTAATTCTACTATAGATGAGTTCACCGGAAAAGAAGAAAACGGCATCAAAATGTTAACAGGAATCAGAGTAAAGAACACTCAGACAGGCGAAATAACTGAACATGATGCAGACGGTGTATTTATAGCTATTGGGCACGAACCAAATACTAAGTTGTTTGAAGGCATTTTAGACATGGACGACAACAAATATCTTGTAACAAAACCTGATTGCACTTATACTAATATCGAAGGTGTATTTGCGTGCGGCGACGTACAGGATCACGTTTACCGTCAGGCAATTACTGCTGCCGGAAGCGGATGTGCTGCTGCTATTGATGCAGAAAGATGGTTGCAGGCAAACAGATAAATAATCTAATCTTAAAAAAACAGTCTCTATTTCATTTCGGTTGAATAGAGACTGTTTTTTTTAAAATATTACGAAAGAAGTTTTACGAAATATCTATTTTCCGAAATGATACTGCACTTTGAACAGCATTTCCAATCCACCGCTTGGCATAGGTGCGTGACCACCTTTATAAGGCTGGTAGAAGCTAAATCCGGAATCAGTAATATCATAAGCCGCAAGACTTACATTCAGACCACTGATAAGTAAATCTTTGTATAAAAGATTCGCATTTAGTAATAGCTTGCCATCATCTGCTGTTATAATAACATCGTCTGCTTCGAGGTCATAAGCTGTATTTGAATATCTTTTTGTAATATACATCAAAGAAGGGTTCAAACTTAGCTTGTCTGTCAAATTCAGACTACCGCTAAAAGCAATCTTATTACCCGGCAATCCTAAAAGTAAACCATCTTCATCGGGTATAGTGTAGTAATCAACTTCGACATCGTTAGCTTTGTAATAAGAATAAGACAAATTAGCATATCCCCAATCGTCTCTGTATCTATATTCGAATTCAAAGCCCATTGTCCCGGTTTTTCCTTCATTTTTATAAATCTCTTCTTCAGTCTCACTGTCATAGAAATATACAATAGTTTTATCTATGGTAATGTGATAAACATTAGCTGTGAGTTGCATTTTAGGATTGAGTTGGTATCCGACTTCTAATTCGATTACAGAAGTTTGTTCAGGATCGATTTCGTTATTTGGAGCCAAATCAATGTTGAAGATTGACGGAGATCTAAAAGCCTGAGAGTAGAGAGCTTTAAGATGAAGGTCGTCTATTTTTTTTGTGATACCTATTCTCGGAGCGAAAGCAGAACCTGTTTTAGAATGGTTGTCCATTCTCGCACCAACAGTAAGATTCGCAATTTTGTGTTTAAGCAACGCTTGAGCAAAAACAGCAATATTGTTGTAATCTACCTTACTTTCAGTACCGTCAGCAAATCCACCGGAATTTTCAATATCTTTCGTTTCCGAAGATAATGTATAATATTCCATGCCACCTGTAAGATTAAACATCTCGTCAATATCCCACGATGCAAGTAAATTTGCTTTGATTTTATTTAGGTTAAAATCAAAGAAATATTGTTCTTTATCATCAGCATACCACGGCTTTTGATTTTTGTACGTAACCGTTGGGGTTAGACTAAAATTATCCCCAATATTATATTCATAGCTTGCTCTGATTGCCATAGTTTTAAAATCTATTGCTACAGGTTTAGCAAGAATATTATCAAAAAGATCAATTGAAGTGTTATTGTATCCATCGTAGAGGAAAGTCAAAGAAAAATCTTTATATTTAGCATCGAAATTGACAAACATATTGTTCAACTCTAAAATGCCTTCATTGGTTTCTGATGTTGCACCGAAAATATCACTGTATTTGTCATTGTTCCTATTTGCAGCACCATAGAAAGTAAGCAAAGAAAGACTCAAATCACCAAACTTTTTTCCTGCCATTAGGTTTACATTTGTTCTTCCCATCTGGTCAGCATACATTCCGTATTTTGCATTAGCAGTTACGCCATCTAAAGTTTCAGCATCCTTAGTTACAATATTTATAACCCCTAACTCAGCATAACCTCCATAAAGAGCACTCCCCGGTCCTCTTATTATTTCGATTCTTTTGATATGATCCGGAGAAATATGATTACCAAATTGAGTTGTGGTATAAAGATCTTCGTTCAATTCGACTCCGTTAAACAGCAAAAGTACTTTGCCTTCTGTGCCTGTATTGCCTCTCATACCTATACTTACAACATTTTGAACATCGCTGACAAAATTGATACCGGGCACTAATCTCAACACATCGATTAAATCACGAGCACCTGACTTTTGTATTTCTTCGGAAGTAACCACAGTAACTATACCCGGAGACTCTTTCTGAGTCAGAGCTTTTTTCCCGGAAGCCACTGTGATTTCCATATTCATAAGCTCATCTAATGACAAATCAAGAAGATCATCAGTCTCTTGTGCAAAAGTTTGGCTAACTAAAGCAAAACATAACAAAAATAGTAATAATTGACGCATACGAACCCCACAAAAATATTATATATTGATATTGATTAGAAGAATTATCTACAATAATGATACCATATTTTAATGAACGCCTGCCAACTCTGTATATTTTAATCTATTACAATTTTCGCAGTACTTTAACTATATTTTACTGTTTAAAAGCATTCGTCTTAATACAATCTCAACATATCCTCAAAAGTTTCTCTTCTTCTGATAAGTAAAGGATTACCGTCTTTTATTATTACCTCTGCAGGTCGTGGTCTATTGTTGTAATTAGATGACATTACATAACCGTATGCCCCTGCATCTCTAAAAACTAAAAGATCACCTTCTTCTGCTACGGGCAGATATACATGTTTATCAAAAATATCAGAATTTTCGCAAATCTGTCCACAGATATTATAAAATTGTTCCGCTTTGCCTTTACCGTAGATAGATGAACGGTGTTTTGCACCATAAAGAGCCGGTCTGATTAGAGTATTAATTCCCGCGTCAACACCCACAAATGTCTTATAGCTTTTTTTGATACCTGTTACCTTGGCTATCAAGTATCCTGCATTCGCTACTAAATACCTGCCCGGCTCTAACTTCAATTCCGGCAAGCCGAGATTGTATTTATCCGATTTTTCATGTATTACTTCAGATATAAGCTTAGCTGTAAAATCAATATTCAAATCTTCTTCATCATCTGCATAAGGCACACCAAAACCGCCACCAATATCAATAAACTCCGGCTTTGCTCCAATCTGAGTAAAAAGATTCCCGGTAATTTTCATGAGCTTATCTACAACCTCATAAAAATAATACGGTTCCAAATTATTTGACCCTGCCATCATGTGAATTCCAAATCTATCTATACCGGCATCAATAGCTTTCCTGTATGCTTCCAAAGCTTTTTCGTAAGGTACTCCAAATTTCGCATCTGCCCCACCTGTGGTTATACCTTCGAACCCCCCTCTACCAATACCGGGATTGATTCTAAACGATATTCTTTTAGGTTTGAATACTTGAAGCATTCTGTCTAAAGATGAAATGTCATCTAAATTGATTGTGATATCTTCATATTTAGCTATCTCACACCAATCACTATGGCTTTCATAATTCCCTGTATATAATATTTTGGAGTTTTCTATACCGGCCCTATCTGCCAGCATTAACTCAATCGGCGAGGCTGTATCAGCACCACAACCAAGTGAATTAAATACTTTGAGAATATTTAGATTTGAATTAGCTTTGACAGAAAAATGTACTGTATTATTTGGATAGTACTTATCGAATGAACTCTTCAAATTGAAGTAGTTTTGTTCAATTTGATTCTGATCATAGACATAAAGAGGAGTTCCAAATTCCTCGGCAAGCTGTTTTATATCATAGTTGTTGATTTGATTCACTGAGCTAATTCCTCCTTTTCTCGAATATTTCAGGATGCCTAATTTCAGAGAAGAATCGGTTATGAAGTTTTTTTACAGCTTCTATCAGATGCTCTTCGCTGACTACTATACTCAGATTGACCTCAGACGCACCCAGACTAATCATTTGCACATTTATATCTTCGAGCGATCCGAAAAATTTTGCAGCAATGCCGGCAGTTCTTCTTAGTCCTTCCCCAACTACCGAAATTATTGCTTTGTTTTCGGCAACATCAACATCGGCAAAACCTGATAAATCGTGTATGATTCCTTCTAATTTTGTTTTATCATCAATGGTAAGTGAAATGCTAACCTCTGATGTGGTAATTAAATCAACACTTGTGCTGTGTTGCCTGAATATATCAAAGACTTTACTCAAAAAGCCTACAGCACCTAACATTCTTTTAGAATCTATATTTATTATTGTTATTCCTTTCCGAAAAGCTATGGCTTTGATAAAGTCAGAGCCAGAACCTTTTGATAATATTAACGTGCCACCGCTTTCAGGGAAAAACGTATTTTTAACATAAACCGGAATATTTTTCTTCACAGCAGGAGCAATAGTTTTAGGATGAAGAACTTTAGCACCAAAGTATGCAAGCTCGGCAGCTTCCCTGTAAGTCAACCTTTTGACTAAGCAGGCATTTTCTACAATTCTTGGGTCAGAAGTCATTATGCCATCTACATCAGTCCATATTTCGAGACTATCAGCATTGATACTTGAAGCGATAATTGCAGCTGAGTAATCAGATCCACCTCTTCCAAGCGTTGTTACTATACCTTTCAAATCCGAACCAACAAATCCACCTGTAATAATCAAATCTGTCTCATCGAGCAAAGGTAAGAGAATGGTCTCACATTCCGTTTCAGTATGTCTAAAATCAACTTCAGCTTCTGTAAAATTGCTGTTTGTCTTTATCAGCAGATTTGGTTCAATTCGCTTAGAGTATAAGTCTATAGAATTAAAATACTCATTTACTAAGTACGAGGAGAGTAGTTCGCCAATGGACAAGATGGCATCTTTAGTTTTCGGGCTAATATCTCCGAGTATTTCAGTAGCTTCTATATATTTTTTCAAATTTCCACAAACTTCATCTATATATTTAGAGGATTGTATTTCGATATCCAAATCCTCAGCTACACTTTTGTGTTTATTACTAATATATGCGATATTTTCATAGGCATTTACGTATTGCTTGGTTTCCAATGCATCAATAATTGCAACCAAAGTATTTGTAATAGTAGCCATGGCGGACACAACCACTATCTTTTTCCCGGATTTCCCCATAATGATAGATAATAGCTTTCTAAAAGCAATTGCATCTTTTACGGAGGTGCCTCCAAATTTCAAAACATTAAGACTAAGATTCATAATCTTTACAAAATATTATAACAAATACGTTTAAACAAATGTATATCTTAGACTCGACTAATAAAAGAGATATTTTGATATTTCGTATTCTTCAATGCCAAAGAAAAAGCGTCCATTTATTTTAGTTTGTTAAAGCATATTCTATCGTACTGAAGATAGAATAAAATAACACAACTGATTCAAACGTTAATCAAAGTATGTTAAATTGATTTGACATATTTTGTGTGACTATAAGGAAATAATAGTTTTTACAATTAATAATATATACATTAGGGAATACATAAAGTGTGTCTAACTAATTCTATAATACTCTAACAATATCTACCTAATAACTCTATACATTAGTATTGAGTTAAATTTCGTGTACAGATTGGGAAATTTTGAATAAACTTTTGGAGTTACAGGTTCTGACTGTTCAGAGATATTTATTTGACTTCTCAGAAATCAATCCACATTCAAACTTTATACATGAAACTTTTTATAAAAAACATGGTCTGCATTCGTTGTAGGATGATTGTAAGTTCTGAATTAGAAAAACTTGGAATCAGATACAAAAATTTGATATTAGGTGAACTTGAATTGATAAGTCACATCTCACAGAGTCACTTGGATGCTTTTGATATTGGTTTAAGAAAATATGGTCTAGAATTAATAATTGACAAAAGGGCGCAAATAATTGAAAAAATAAAGAATATCATAATTGAGCAAATTCATTATTCAGAAGAAGACTTAAAAATCCATTTCCCGGAACTTCTTAGTCAGGAACTTAATTATAATTACAATTATCTTTCAAATCTGTTCTCAGAAATGCATGGCACGACTATAGAAAATTTTATTATCAAGCAAAAAATAGAAAAAGTGAAAGAATTGCTTGTTTATAATGAAATGACTCTATCAGAAATTGCATGGAAATTGAATTACAGCAGTGTACAACATCTATCAAATCAGTTCAAAAAAATAACAGGGCTTACACCTACTTTCTTCAAAAACATGAAAAATAAGAGACGTATAGATCTGAACAATATACATTGAAAACAGTGGTGTATATAATTTTGTTTATCTTCATTCATATTTTTAATAGTTTTTATATTTATTCATTATATTACAAATATTTTCTTCCTATCGCCTTTCCAAAGCAAATCAACTAAACAATGAACAATTCCATTTATAGAATAAAATGCATAACTCTTCATATGACCGCCGAAGTAATGTATCCGCAATCGCTTCATTTGAAAAATAGAGTATAAATATCAAAAACAGAATAGAAATCCTTTAGTCAGTTTAATTTTATAACAAATCACGATCATCTTTATTATTCATCTGTTTTACATGGAACATTTGAAGATATTTTATTTTAATGTAGAACATCTGTGAATTGTGTACATAATATAAACAATAGTGTAACACATCACATGTTTGATATGATTACATTAACAATACAAGAAAACGATATCCATTTAAAGATTGTATTTTTTAATTTTAAGGAGATTTGCTATGATATTGAAAGAACATGCATCAAACAAGGGAAAGTACACTTCTATTGCTTACTTTATTCTGAACAAAGAACACTGCTAAGCAAAATAGCAAAGAAACTGGGAGAAGTTTATAGGATTGACTTACGAGGTTCTATCTCCGAACTACGACAATAAGAATGGAGTAATAGAAATAATTCATTACAATATCGTGCATTCCAAGTCAATATAATGGAAGGACTTTACAAGTAAATTAAGGAACTGTTGCACATAGTAAAGCTAGGAGATATATCATGAAAGAATCTGAGATTGAAAAATCCAAAGCATTTATTACAGTAGAAATTATCGAATATGAACCTCATTCGGTAATTAGCAAAACAATAATCAACAAGACAACAGGAAAAGTCAATGTGATGTCATTTGATATTGGAGAAGCATTAATTGAAAGAATTATTCCCTTTGATGCTTATGCACAAATAATCGACGGGAACGCGGAGATTATAATAGATGGAATATCTATATTGTTAGAAACAGGGCATTCCATAGTCATACCTGCACATACGTCAAATATAGTAAAAGCTAATGAAAGATTTAAAATGATTCTTACTATAATTAAAAGTGGATATGTTTAGTACACAAATACCTTAAATCCTGATTTATTTAACACCCCATGAAAGATGGTGCAATACTATTTACTGCAATATGAACATATGAATATAAACTTTTCGCGAAAATCAAATCAATAGCTAAAGGAATTACGATGGAAAACATAATTTATATTATTCCGGTTTTAGCAATTATCATCATACTTTTATCCGGAATTAGAATTGTCAGACCTACAGAAAGAGGACTGACAGAAAGGCTTGGTAAATATATCAAGTTTGCAAACCCTGGTTTCCACTGGATTATGCCTGGTATAGAAAAACTATACCGAGTGAACATTACCGAATCAATGATTGATGCCGAACCACAGGAAATAATAACAAATGATAACCTCAATGCAAGAGTAGATGCACAAGTTTATTTCAGAGTTAAGAGTGACGAAGAAAGTGTCAAAAACTCAATTTATAATGTTAACAACTACGTTTATCAGATAGTGAACCTTGCAAGAACTACATTAAGAAATATAATTGGCACGATGACCTTGAAATCAGCTAATAGTGAGCGAGGTAAGATAAATGCAGGTCTTCATAAAACTCTTTTAGAAGAAACCATCACTTGGGGTATAGAAATTGTCCGTACCGAATTAAAAGAAATTGACCCACCGTCAGATGTACAAGAAACGATGAATAAAGTAGTGAAAGCTGAGAATGAAAAAGTAGCTGCTGTAGATTTCGCTTCTGCAAGAGAAACAGTTGCAGACGGTGAAAAAAGAGCCAAGATAAAAGAAGCAGAAGGTTATCGTCAGTCAAAAATTCTTCATGCAGAGGGTGACGCTGCATCAATTAAACTTGTAAATGAAGCGGCTGACAAATACTTTACTGGTAACGCTCAGCTACTTAGAAAACTTGAAGCACTAGAAAATTCTTTGCAAAACAATGCAACGATAATTGTACCTCAAGGATCAGAACTTGTAAATGTTATTGGTGAAATGGCTGGAGTTGTACCGATAAGAGTTAACAAATCACCTATATTTGGCAAGATAGATTAGATTGAAAAACCATATAGAAACTAACTCTCATGATCAGGAACTTTTATGAAATATGAAAAGTTAAAAAGACTCGCTACTGAGCGAAGCTATCCATGTGTTACTATTTCAATGAATACACATAGAACACATCCCGATAATTCTAAAGATATTGTCGGGCTAAAAAACCATTTGTCAGAAGCAAAAAACCGAGTTATTCAAGAATTTGGAAAGCGGAATGTGATTGATTTACTTGAGAAAATAGAAAGCATAAGCAGTGAAATAGACCATAACTATAACCTAAATAGTTTGCATATATTTCTTTCGAAAAAAAGCAAAGAAATTGTCAGGTCACCTTTGAATATTCAGAATCATTCAGTCCATATATCGAATAGCTTTGCAATCAAACCATTGATAAAAGCAATCAATCAAACTCAAGAATACTATATTCTTTTATTATCTCAATCAAGGGTTAAATTGCTTTACGCTATCAACGATGCTGCTTTGCTAGAAATATCAGATGATGATTTTCCACTTTCAGAAAACCTTCATTATATTTCAGATAAAAATAAATTAAGTGACGGGAAGCAAGTTGATAATATGGTACGTGAGTTTTTCAATAAGGTTGACAAAGCTATGGTGAAAATAACTAATAGGACAGGATGTATTTGTATTGTGATTGGCACCGAAGACAATTGCAGCCGGCTCTTGCAGGTTGCAGACAAACCATCGATATACTCCGGCTTTTCAGATATAAATTATAATGACTCTAGCGACCAGAGTTTAGCAGCACAAGCATGGCTTCTTGTAAAGGAATTGCACCATCAGTCAATTTGTAAGGCAGTCATTGAAATGAAGGATGCAATAGGCAAAGGAATCGCTATCACAAATTTATCTAATATATACAAGGCTGTAAAAGAAGGTAGAGGAGACCTGTTAATTACTCATAATAACTACTCTCAGGCTGTAAAAATGACAAACGGATTTTCATTTGAACCAACAAAGGACAATACACAACCAGGAGTAATAGATGATATTATAAGTGAAATTGCCTGGGAAGTAATAGCTAGAGATGGGCGTGCCATATTTGTAGATCAAGATGATATTCTGACATTGAGTAATATATCATTGAAATTGCGATACTAATCCTTTTAGTTAAGAACTTGTATAGCAAATCTTCGTCGTATCTGAATTCATAAAGAATATCTATAAAACCTATCTCTGTAAAACTTGACATACAGGCAATATTACATTGAAAATATTATACTCTCTAAATTACAAGTAATAAATGCAACTTTGAGGTAAGACGTTATCAAGGAAAAGCATATATTTTGTCAAAACAAGAGGGTTGCAATCGCACATAATCAAATAAAAGTTTAATTCTATAAACAAGGTGAAAATCGTGAAATATTCAAAACAATCACTTATGATTCTCTGTATGGGCTTTATAATTGCGACCATATTAACTGTAGGTTGCTCATCTACCGGGATGGAAAGATCTGAAAAGACATCTACAACTATGGAAGATATGGATAACGATCTAAAAATTGTTATCGCACAATTAAACATTACAGGCTCTTCCCTCGGAGCTCTAATGAGACCAAATCAACAAGAGATAAAAAAAACATTTGTTGCATTCTCAGAGAATGTTTCACAAATGGAAAATAAAGAAAAAGACTTCATTAAGCATGCTGAAGCAATGAAAAACCGAGGAAAAGAATACTTTACTGAATGGGAAAAAGAAGGTAATGAATATAAAAATCCGCAAATACAAGCGCTCAGCGAACAGAGGCGAGACGAACTAGGGACAATTTATAATGAAATCGCTGCGAGTAGTATAGGAGTAAAAGAAGCATATAGAATTTACTTATCAGATATAAAAGAATTGCAAATTTATCTTTCAAATGACCTTACCTCAAAAGGAATAGAAATGATTGTACCTGTTTCAAAAAAAGTAGTCAGCGATGGGGAGAATCTAAAATATTCCTTGATAGTACTTCAAAGAGCAATTGACAAAGCCAGAGAAGAAATGTCTCAAAGTGGCAGATAATATGTAGTGTACAATAACCTCTTTCTCTAATATTGGTAGTGTAAATTAAACTCTGTCTGTTTTATTTCTATAGAAGAAAACTCTGGGATGTGATTGTTAGAGATTCAACTTATTAAAAGCATCTGCATCTTTTACTGAAGCATCTCCAAATTTCAAAACTTTTAGACTAAGATTCATAATCTTTACAAAATATTATAACAAATACGTTTAAACAAATGTATATCTTAGACTTGACTAATAAAAGAGATATTTTGTAATTTTGTGAATGATTATAGACACGATCTTTGCTATTTCCCAAAAAAAAGCTGCCAAGCATAAAGCCCGGCAGCCTTTTTATAATGCAATTATTTATAAAAGCTATCAAGCTTTTGCAAGTTTATTGACTAATGAAAATTTTGCAGCTAATTCAGCAAGATTATATTCTTCAATCAGTTCGTCGAATATCTCTTTCACTGATTGCAATTTTGTGGCTTTGTAGGCATTCGCTCCTGCAAAAGCAAACCCGTCGTTCATAATGCCTTTAGCTGATTTAAATAAAGTTTCAGCGATGCAATACTGAATATTCCTAAAATCACAATTTTTGAGACATTGCCAGGAACATTTGAAAGGTTTTATTTCTCCGTCTAATAGGCGAGCAACATATTCATTTTTAATTACTCTCCCCGGCAAACCAACCGGGCTATTAATTATCATAATATCTTCTTTTTTACAGTTGATGTATGCCTCTTTGAAGCCCAATGCAGCGTCACACTCGTGACTTGTGACAAACTTTGTGCCCATCTTAACTGCACTTGCTCCGTGCTGAATGATTTCGTAAATATCGCTTCCTGAATAAATCCCACCTGCTGCTATCACAGGAATATCTCTACCGAATCGTTCGATATAAGGTTGCACCTCTTTTACACAATCTTCGATGATAGATGACAGTGTAATATCGGGATTATCCAAATCTTTCCTTTTGAAGCCGAGATGCCCTCCTGCAAGTGGACCTTCGACCACAAATGCGTC
Organism: Kapaibacterium sp. (SeqCode); assembly: GCA_963664875.1. Lineage (GTDB taxonomy): Bacteria > Bacteroidota > Ignavibacteria > Kapaibacteriales > UBA2268 > JBFHIJ01. The sequence goes on from OY761611.1 coordinate 1,452,347, forward strand.
CGGAATATAATTATACTTTTCAGACCAATATTTCAGAATAACTCTTATAGCTTTAGCAGAAGATACTTTCGGAACAAACTTCGTCTTTATATTTTGAAAACCCTTAGATAGGATTTTCTCTGACATATTCAATGGTAGCCCGGCACCCATAAATATTACATCTATACCTTCGGCTATTGCCGTATTAATCAATTCTTCAGAATCGTTTGCAGCCAACATTATATTCACACCAAGCACGCCATCAGTCATTTTTCTAGCATTTCTGATTTCACGTTTTAGGGCAATTTGATTGGACTCTTTTATATTTTTAGCATAATTCGGTTCGGTCATCCCTATACTTACTGCTGATATTACTCCAATCCCCCCTTGATTGGCGACAGCAGAAGCAAGACGAGAAAGGGAAATAGCAACACCCATTCCGCCTTGAATTATAGGTAATTTGATACGCAAATCGCCAATTTTAAACTCTTTCATATCTTCTTTCCACTTAAACAATAGATTAGCAAACTTAACCAATTATTTCTACGTAACGGCAATCAATTTCGAATAAAAATTTACTTTTTGAGAATTGAACGCCTTTTCGATGATTATTAGGCATTATTCCACACTATTGAACTAATATTTGCACTAACGACGAAGCCACTTTTTTCTTTGTTCAAATAAATTATTGCTATGGACTTTTCTATGCTTATATTAGATATGTAAATTAAAATAATCAGGCGGTATATATGAAATCTTTCTATACATCTTTAATTGCACTTTTCTTATTCCTTAGCAGCAATGCTATTTTTGCTCAGAACAGTCCTGACTTTTTCAAAACTATACCGGTCATTGATGAAAATACTCCGGAATGGGCAAAGCTAATGTATTCTGATAATCCTAATGTACCAAAAGTTGAGAATTTGTATAAAGAATACTACAAAACGCATAAGTTTGTAAAAAATGTGCATACTCAAAATCACAAACATTGGCTCCGCATAGTAGAACCTCTTTTAGATAGTGATGGCTATATAAAACAAAAAAGCAGAAAAGAAGAAAACTTAGACCAGCAGAGACTAAAGGACAGATTTCGTGAAAATACATTAAGTAGTGTCGGTAAAGCCTCCGGTTGGAGGGCAATGGGGCCATTTGAAACATTTAAAAAAAATACAACTTTGCCTATTTCCTGGCATAAAAATATTTATGCTATTGACCAATCCCTGTCTAATCCCAATATTCTTATCTGCGGCACTGAAGCCGGAGGGGTTTACAAATCTATAGATAAGGCTGCCAACTGGGTTCTTATTTCAAAAGGCGAAGTATTTGCCGGTGGTAATTCCGCTGTAAAAATTCACCCTACCAATCCTTATAATTTCCTTGTTGCTTCCAACAGAAGAATATACCAATCCTTAGATGGTGGAGCAACATGGCAGGAACGTCATTATACCAATGGCGAAGGAAATGAATTCCAATACTCCCCTGCTGATTCGAAAACAATCTTCCATACTTCAACTTCGGGTTTATTCAAAACCACAGATGGAGGAGGCACTTGGGAAAAGATTTTTTCAGAAAAGTGCTGGGATATTGACTTCCACCCTACAAACAACAATACTGCATATCTACTAAAAGCAAACGAACAGGCAAAAAGAAATGAATTTTTCAGAAGTACAGACGGTGGCAGTACCTGGGCTATACAGGATAATGGATTTTATGAACCTTCAGATTGGAATAATGCATCTAATTCCGGTGGCAAAATCGCTGTAACTCCTGCCTCTCCGGATCTTGTTTATGTTTGTCTGATAGGTAATTCCAAAGCAGATGACGATGGCTGGATTGGTGTTTACCGTAGCACTGACAAAGGTGAAAATTGGGTAAATCCCGCAGGTCAAAACGGTGGCCCGTATGGAGCGATAAACTCACAAACTTCTGTTTGGAATGTCGCTGCTTATGACGGTGGTTATCATCAGGGCTTTTTCAATTTTGACTTAGAAGCCAGCAGTATAGACCCTAATAAAATATGGGTTGCTACAATTCGCCTTTCCGAATCGACAGACGGAGGGAAAACATTTACTTCTATTGGTGCGGCAAACTCACAGCGCCTGTCGGATATTCATGCAGACGTGCAGGATATTGAAGTAAACGGCAATGATATTTGGGTCGCGTCCGATGGTGGTGTAAATTATTCAAACGATGAACTAAACTCCCACGTAGCTCTCAATAAAGGCATATTAGCCGCAGATTTTTGGGGTTTTAATACAGGTTGGAACGAAGACACTTTTACCGGAGGCAAATACCACGACGGCACAAGTGGCTGGTACGAAGGTTACGGAACCGGAAATGCTTATAATATCGGTGGAGTCGAAGAAGCATCAGGCTATGTACACCCTATAGAAAGTAGAAAAATGCTTTTTAGAACACACTACAATAGTTCGAATACCACTGTGCTCACTATACCCGAAAAATTTGGTGAAACAATAAAAAACAATCCTACTTTTCCTATCAGACCAAATGAATCATATAATACTGCTGAACGTAGTGGCGTTTATTTCGATCCGAGATATTCCAATCATATTTATGTAGGTCTCGAAAATAAAGTTTATAAATCAACTGACGGCGGTGTCAATTTTGAAATATTATATTCTTTTCCGGGTGATGACGGTTTAGTGTATGAAATGGAAATCGCACGCAGCAATCCGGATGTAATATATGCTATTTATAATCCTAAAGGTACATATTGGGATCCTTGTGAAGTATGGAAAACTACAGACGCAGGCAAAAGCTGGAAGAAAACAGAAACAAACCCTGCGGGCAATAACAAACGTCTGCGTATCACTATCAATCCTGAAGATGAAAATGACATCTGGACCTGCACTCCGAGAGGAGAAGACGACGGCAGAGTAAGCTCTTCAAGTGATGGTGGCAAAACTTGGATTAATAGAACAACAAGCGTTTTGGACAAAGAAAATTTAAGAGATATCCTTTATCAGGGCGGAACTGATGACATAGTTTATTTAGTATCTCTAAATGGCGTTTACTATTGGGATAAAACTTCTGCAAACTGGATAGATTATTCTCAAGACTTACCTCTGATTGCAAACTCTCTGCAGATAAACCCGTTTTACAGAGATTCAGAATTACGACTTGCTTCAAGCGGCAGAGGCGTATGGGCTAGAAAAATGGTTGATACATTATTCAATCCGATAGCTCAGCCTATTACATATAATGATCTAATCGACTGTGCAAGAGATACTGTAAAATTTGACTGTTATTCTATACTCAATCATGATGGCGCTAAATGGCAGTGGTCATTTTCTCCTGAACCTTTATATGTAAGCTCAAGCTCTGCAAGAAACCCAAAAGTTGTTTTTGGTGCCGAAGGACCTTATGACGTTAGCCTAACTGTTAAAGACAAACAAGGCAGATCAAGTACAAAAACTATTGAAAACATGATTACTGTTCGCAACCTCTGCGAACCTGATGATTTGGCAGGAAATGCTCTTAAGCTTTCAAAAGACGGCGATTACTTCGTATCTCCTGAACTAAACTTATCGAATATAACTCATTTCACAGCCACTGCCTGGATAAAACCAAACGGAGAGCAGGAGGGCTTTGCGGGCATAGTATCTAATGGCGAATGGTGCGCTCATTGCGACACACCAATCGGACTTATATTTGATTATTATGGTGAAAAGCTATATTACAGATGGCCAAACGGTTCAGGTTGGGCAGGTAATAGCGGCATGACAGTCCCTTTAGACAAATGGTCTTTTGTTGCAATAACTGTTACTCCTGATTCAGTAACTCTATATCTGAATAATCAGCAGTGGGTTTCCAAAGTTTCTCTCAATCCGGTTGATTTGCCTCTTTTATACATTGGTGCGGGGCATTATTCAAGCTATTTCAAAGGGAACATAGACGAAGTTACAATCTGGAATCGTGCTCTCTCTCAATCTGAAATCAGAAACCTGAAACATCTTACTAAAAAAGATATAGTTGCAGACGACCCCGGCTTAGTAGCTTATTACCAATTTAATACTTTCTCCGGAGATGCCACTTATGACAATGCTCGCGGCAATCATGGCTGGCTTTCAGGTGGTGCATCATTAGAGAATTCGACTGCTCCTGTCGGTCCCGGGACAAGCGAACTAATCACAATAGACAAAGCCGGTACTTTTACATCAGAAACAACCGGAGTTGAGATTGAATTTGCTGATTCTAATCCGCAGGGAGATATAGTTATATCAAGATTGAATGTATTGCCGGATAGTCTTCCTAACACAAATCCTTCTATCAGAAATTATTGGATAATCAATAACTACGGTAGCGGAGATTTTGATGCTATAAAAAATATCAAATTTGCATCCTCTGCCGGTTATCCAATTGGCACACCTGCAGATGCAAAGCTTTTTGTTAGAGACGAATATGAACATTTGAACAGCTGGGATGATTTATGTGGTGCGAGTAACTACGACGATAATACTTACCACTATAGAGACTTTTGTGGCTTAACTAATACTCATCAATTCTTTATCCAGTCACGAAATCAGTCGGACATACATAAATGGTTTGCGGTGCAGAATATTGATACTACAATTTGCTCTTATGAAAGTATTTTTCTTGCCGGCGAGTGGCGAGACACACCGGGAGTCTATATCGACACCGTAAATATTTCTCCGGCTCTCGATAGCGTATATATTACTTCGCTCACAATCGCCGAGGTGGATACGACTGTAACACTCGAAGAAGCTACATTAACTGCACACGCTACAAAAGCAGAATACCAATGGATAGACTGCTCAACTATGCAGCCTATTCCGAGCGCAACTGCAAATACTTTCACCGCAGAAGCTGACGGAAACTATGCGGTTGAAGTTATTCAATATGGCTGTGCAGATACTTCTTCCTGCTATGCGGTAAACGTATCGGGAGTGTTAGAGAGCAATTTTAATTATAAAATCAGTCTCTTCCCTAATCCGACTGATGGAAAAATCAGCATTGATTTAAGCATTCCATATCAAAATATCGAATGTAAAATTTACAATGCGACAGGACAACTAATAGACACCGAAGCATTCAGTAACATAAGCCAAATTAATTACACACTCGAAGGAGCTACGGGCTACTATCTCATAGAAATTAGCAGCTCGGATGGTAAGAAAGCTGTTTTGAAGGTGCTGAAGAAGTAAAAATATATATTTTATAGCAAAGCTGCTTAGGAATTGTTTCCTGAGCAGCTTTGTTTTTTAAGAATTTGGTTTCCCACCCATACACCACTTGCAGAACGTAAACTCTATTTTACAACAGAAATTCCGCTTAATGTCGGAATAACAGACAGTATGTGTTTGTCTCCTTTTCTGTCAACTTCAATTTTTATAATTGGTGTTTCGCTATCTGAAGTCTCAATAGTTTCGATTTTGGGTTTAAAGCATCTATCTATTTTATATAACTTTTGTTTAGTTGATTCCATATAAAGGTAATTTAGAAATTCTTGGTGGAAGATCAGTTTAAGAAACTGCATCTGTTTATAAATGCTGTATCGTTATGCTCTACTCAATGCCTATCCCATGTTTCTCTAACAGCTCTCGGATACTTTCAGACCAGGTGCCACTATCCCAAATGCTTTTTCTTTGTTGCATTATTTCTTTTAAGCTAATGTTTGTTTCTGAGTATTTAAAAGACAATAGAGTATTAGCAATATGAAAAATATCATATTTAGTAGTATTTACTCGCAATCTGCTCAGTAAATTATCAGTTGTCTTCGAAAGATGATTCGACTCTATGCAGTCAAGAAATGGTTTAAGTTCAAGAAAATCAGCCGATAATACATTTTTATTACAAATTGTAATTAGCTTTTCAGCATCATGAATTGCGATAGTTTGAAGCATCAAAGGAAGGATTAATTCATCTGTTCCATAATTATAGTCAATTTCAATTAGATTGAATTTATCATCAGAAAGTAGCCCCTTCACAAATGACTCAGATGCCTTTTCTGGATTCTGAGCAATAAATTTTTGAGTTATTGTGTAATCAATTGTCTTTTTTTCTTCCCAAATTTTTAAGATCATATCTTTGTATAAAGGGCAGTAATTTTTGATTAGAGCTTTGTCTAAGTTTGTTATTTGTTCTAATGTGCAACTATGGTAAATTTCAGATAAGACATTTAAAGCGGCAGTATCCTGGAAGCTAGACAGAGCTATAAAATAATCTAGAGATTTTTCTTCTGATTTGAAGCTTAATAAAAAATTCCAAAAACCTTCATCAGGAAAATATGATATCGCTTCAAAAGATTCTTTTCCTTGTGATATAAAAAATGGAATATCTTCTTTATTTCTATACTTAGCTAAAGCTATCAGAGGATTAGTATTCCATTCTACTTCGGCAAGTTTTTTTATTCTGTCATAAGTTTTTGGATTTGCTTTGTTATTCTCCAATGCATATATCATGACAAATACATCTTTATCAGAATAAAGTAAGAGACTGTCCATTTTAGCAATTTGAGATTGAAAAAATATGCTGTCTTGATCTGTAATTTCAAATAAGTGCCCCTGAGATTGAATTCTAAAGTATAGTGTGCTTGCAATATGAAAATCACCACCTATACATACCCGTTGGTAATGTACCATCTCATCAGTTGCTAAAAATTCAGCAAAAATATCACTTAAAAATGGATATTTCCTATCTGCAAGAGCCCAGCCTGCGTATGCTTTAACCACGGAATTTGTATTTTTAAGTAATGTCTTTAGTTCTTCAATAGAAGCAGAATCTCTTAGTTTCTCATAATGTTTATATTGTTCAGAAGGTGACCCCATGTCTACAGTTTCATATTGCAATTCGTTACATTTTGCAATTGTATCTATTTGGTTTTGTATCTCAGGTCTAATTCTCTTCGCAAAAGCAGTCGAAGTATAGAGCATCAATAGGATTATCAAAATTGGCTTCATATATCAGTTATATATTTTCTAAATCACTTTTAAATATAAAACAATATAACAAACTTGTAATAAATATGAAGACAAAATTCTATAAAGTTTGTTCAAATAATCCTATATTCCATAAACACTTTAAAAGAGGACGTTATCATGGCTATGTATATAGACGGCTTCGCTTTCCCTATTCCTAAAGCTCATTTAGATGAATACAAAGAGGTGGTGGATAAAGTTGCCGAAATCTGGAAAGAATATGGCGCAACTGGCTACTATCTCATTGAAATTAGCAGTTCAAACGGCAAGAATGCTGTTTTGAAGGTGCTGAAGAAGTAAATACATATATTTTTAATAAGCAAAGCTGCTTAGTAATGGTTTCCTGAGTAGCTTTGTTTTATAAATCCTTAATCATTACACCGCACCTTCACCTTTTATTACAGCAGGTATTGTTTTTAGTATAATCTCAAAATCAAGCGAAATTGAAAACCTTCGGATATACTCTATATCATATTTCATCATGTATTCTGCTTTTGTATTGTTTTTCCTGTCCTTGATTTGCCACAGACCTGTCAAACCGGGCTTAACTGATGAACGAATTTTACTAAATTGAGGCAATTTACTCAACATATCTGGAACTAAAGGGCGAGGACCTACAAAACTCATGTCTCCTCTTAGAATATTGAAAAGCTGAGGCAACTCATCTAAACTTGATTTCCGTAAAAATGAACCCACTGGAGTAACACGTCTATCTTTAGAAGATTTATTCAGTTTGCTATCTGAATGATTGTATTCTAAAGTGCATTTGTCTATATACATAGATCTGAATTTATACATATAAAATCGCTTTTCACTTTTACCAATACGTTCTTGTAAAAACAGAGCAGATCCTTTTGAGGTCAACCTTATTGCAATAATGATTGCAATTATTAATGGTGATAAGATGAGTATCAAGAAGAGCGAGATGATAAAATCCAACACTCGTTTTAAAACAAATTGGGATTTCTTTGAGGATTGTATGTCTGTATTAATATCCAGTACCAGCATATACTCTTTCTCTCAATAATTCTGGATTATTGCTCAAATATATAAACACATCATAATAAAAAACGTCTCATATATTTCTAAATAACTTTTTTAATATTTCATTCAACTCTTCCGCTCGGTTTAAAATCATAAAGTGCCCACCTTTCAGAATTGTCACATTGCATTCTACAAAACACAATGGTAAAATTCTATCACTAGTGCCGTGTATTTGAAAGAGATTTTGCGGATGAGTTCTGTTCTTCCACACAACTACTTTATCAATAGCCCATTTTAGAAATATTGGGTCGGTATCAATCAGGATTTGTTTAAGTAAGTATTTATCAAAGCTTGAACTGACTCCGAAAAACCAATTATTTATATAGTTCGCACTCTTCAAGAAACTTGTTGGTAAAAGTCTGTGAAGCCTCAAACGCCCAACTATACGGAAATAAAACGGAATTTCTCTTTTTGTCTTAGCGGAAGAAATTAGGATTACTTTTTCAGTTTCAATTTGTTTCGCTACTTCGACAGCGACAATCCCACCAAAGGACAAGCCAATTAGTATAGGCTTTGGTGTTTGTATCTGAGCAAGAAGTCTTTGTGCATATTGTTGTAAAGTTTCATTCTTCAGTGGCTCGATCCATTTCACATGTATAACAGAATAGCCTGATAAATCAAGTTTTTGAAAAACTCTTTCATCAGCCCCAAGCCCACTAAATATATACACTTGCTTCATTACACACCCATACACCACTTGCAAGACGCCGTTAATCCCCTCAGTCAGCAATTCGATAAGCTCTTCATCCATGTATTCGTAGTCGTCGGGAATATGTAGAATTTCTACTTGTGGTAGCTCCAAGTGCAGGAACTGACTTGATAGTTTGGAGCGCTGATTGGATTCCATAACAAAAATCAGGTCAGCCCAATTTACATCTTTCTCGGAAACTTTCCTCTCACTTTGCGGACTAAGCCCGGCAGAACGAATATAAAACCGACTATCATTCCTGAAAATCGATTCGGCAGTTCTGCTACGCTTTTTGTTGCGTCCGCAGATTACTAATATGTTTGGTTTTTGGTGCATGGTGGCTATATTTTATTCCTCAATCCATCCAACAATACTTGAAAGCCAATTAATCTCTATCTCAGTCCATTTTTGTGTTATGTTGTTCCACACCAAAACTCCTTTAGGATAGCCAAGATTGGAGCCCACATCACCATAAGCTACACTAAAGAATCCATCGGTTGTTTTAGAACCATAGTCGCACCAAACTCTTCCAATTTCTTTGTTTTGGTATTTAATAATTCTACCGTATTCGGGATTCATCTCGACTTCAATTGAAAAATTAAAGCCGGAATTTTTAAACTTAAAGTACCTATCTTTTTTATCTTCTACTTTAATATCATAAGTTCCTTTGCTACAAACGAAGATGATACTTCCATCAGAATCTGAATAAAAATAGGCATTAGAACAAGCTAAAGGAATCGAATCAATTTCCATGATAATTTCAGAGCTTCTTGATTTAATATTGAATTTGTGAATTATGGCAGTAGCAGTACCTTCATCTTCGAATAGTTCTAATCTATCTACTATTTTTGCTAATACAGTATCTCTACTTTTAGATTCTTTAAACATTAAAGCCGGTTCTTCAATATTGGAATCTATAGACTCAAAAGATACATAAAGAAAATTTTCATTATCAAACCAGCAAAGAGGAACCTTCGGGAAAACAGAAGAATATATCGACATTGGAGTACCAATTCCACAATCACTAATAATGATTGTATCTTGATTATAAGTCGAATCATAAAGTAGTAGCTCAGATGAAAAAGGGGTTCGTTCAAATTCCAATCCCCATTTATGATTTGGAGAGAGAATTCCTCTCAATTTTAAGCCCGCATAATCTTTGACTTTTTCATAATATTTCTTATTTAGGTCATAAATATAGTATTCTGTATATTCCGGGGAGAAAAATTTATAGAAAATGAGACTATCTCCTCTGGTTTCATACAGACGACTCCGTTCTCTTTTCAGCATCAACTTGGTTTGAATATCAATAATGTGTCCTACCGGTGTGATAACATATCTATCTTTATAAAGCAAACTATTTTTAAGTTCATAATTAGTGATTCTGGAAGTTACATCAAGAATGGTATCTTTAGAAGTCAGTCTTCCATCAGCAAAGTGATATAGGACAAGGTTAACGTAATCTCCAGTACCTCTATCCTTTGTATCATATTCAGCCACAATTAAAGAGTTATGCCTATGCACGCTTGCAAAACACGTGCTAATTAAGACTAATCCTATTATTATGTATTTAAGCATAGGTATTTTGCTCCTAATTCCTATAGATTAAGCAGATTACAAGTATGTTTGGTTTTTGGATCATGGTTTTTAAATATTCTACAACACTTATAGCTTGTAGAAATTTTACACAGGATTTTAAATCAACGAAGGAACTTTGATTAATTTGACTAATTTAGAGAGACAAAGCCAAAACCAAAGTCATCGTCTTTGTTTATCATCTCATTTTTTACTTTTTCGTACTCTTCTTTTGTGATATATCCTCCTTGGAATAATGCTGACAATCTTTCAAGTCCGTCTAATTTGGACATATTGTATTTCTTGTTAATTTCAACACTCTCGAATTCTTCTTTCTTAGTATAAATCAGTTTTATAAAATCATTTACTGCATCTTCAGAAGGAATTTTTTTATAGAAAAAAAGCCAATTAGGGTATTTAGCTAGTACATATATATTTTTGATTGAAATATAAAATTTAAAGGCAGTGAAGGACAAAAACGAGAGCACTAAAATAAAATTTCCAAGAAATTTCTCGTCTGATGTATTAAAAGCAATCAGCAGAGTCCACAGAAAACACAAAACACACCCGAAAAGCCACCATTTTGAATATGTAATTTCTTTCTCCGGATCATTCAAAATGGATTTAAACTGCAAAGCATACTCTTTCTCAGTAAAGAGCGTTTTGTATTCCACATGAACACCTTCGTGGTAGATGGTGCTTGTGATTTTGTGAAATAACCTCTTTTGCAGTATCTGATAATTTTCTTTCATATATTCTGACATTGTAAACAAAACACACTATAATATAAAAATATATTAGTGATAATTAAATATTTTTTTGCATCAAACAATAATTCTAAACTACATTTAAGTTCTATATCAATTATAAAACCGACTATCATTCCTGAAAATCGATTCGGCTGTTCTGCTTCGTTTTTTGTTACGTCCGCAGATTACTAATATGTTTGGTTAGTTGTTCATAAAGCTAATCGCAGGATTCATCTTTATACCCCTTCAATTTCTATAGAATATTCTTTGAAAAGATGTCGAAAACTTTCCGACCAATTTCCCCAATCCCAAAACTGTTGATTGTTTTTCAATATTTCTTGTAATTCTAAATTTGTCTCTTTGTTCTTGAAAGATAATAGAGTTTTAGAAAGATGAAATATTTCAATAGCCTGATTGTCTCCTCTTAATCTATAAAGCATATTTGGTATGCTTTGCGAGAATTGTTTAGCGATAATAACTTCAATAAATGGTACTAAATGGACTGACTTTGCAGTTAAAACATTCTTACAGCATATCGAAAGAAGCAAGTCATCATTATGTTTACTTATTGTCTGAAGCATAAATAAAATCAACTCATCAATTCTATGATATTGATTAAACTGTAGAAGATTAATATCTTTATCTATCAATAGTCCTTTTGCAAAAGACTTGGAAGCTTTTTCAGGACATTCGACACTTAGTTTATTAGCAACTGAAAAGTCGATTGTTTTATGCTCTTCCCATATCTTTAATATAAGATCCTGGTATAAAGAGCAATAATTTTGAATTAGAGCTTTGTCCAAATAGTTTATTTGAAGAGTGTCACATGTCAGATATATTTCAGTCATTACTTCCAAAGCAGATACATTTTTAAAACTAGAAACTGCTAAGAAATAATCATACGACCTCTCTGTCGATTTATAGCTTAAAATAAAATTCCAAAAAGCACTATCAGGGAACACTGATATAGCTGAAAAAGAATTTGTGCCATGATCCATCAAGAACTGAATATCATCTCTATCTTTATATTCAGCAAGAGCAACAAGTCCAGGAATATTATTGGGTTCAGCGGCCAATTCTCTGATTCTATAATATGTTTTAGCATTACCTTTGTTATTTATTAAGGCTTCATATTTAAGACTAGTTTCTATATTAGAATACAGAATAACACTATCCATCCTTTCAAGTTGGATTTGAAAATATAAACTGTCATTTTCCGAAGAATTCGAATTTATCTTTTGATTCAAAAGTCTATAATACAATCCTGTTGAAATCTCACTTTCTGAAACACGACAACCATACCCAGTTATAACACTATATCTTTGCTTCAAGAAGGTAGAAAAAATATTACTCAAATCAGGATACCGATTATCCAATAAAGCCCAGCTGGCATAGGCCTTCACTGCAGAATTCTTATATTCTATAAGAGCGAGCAGCTCTTCAATAGATGCTTTATCTCTTAGTTCTTCAAATAATTTATAAATTTCAGTAGTTCTGCCGCTTGTTCCAACTTGCTGTGAATGCAAGACATTAAACTGTTCCAATTTTTGAACAATCGCTTTTATTTCAGGTCGGATTTCTTGACCTGATAATGTGTAGCTACAAAACAGCATAATTGTAATCAAAAGATTCTTCATCTTCTATTCTTATTCTCTAAATAGCAATCTATCAATATAATAAAATCTCTCATTATTAAACTTATATATTCACTAAGAAACAGGAGCTAATTATCTTCGGTTGGGTGGTCTTCCAATCAGAGGCAATACGCGATAATGCCAACCCAAAAGTTCCTCCAAACATAAAAATCGCAGAATCAATTGCCCCCCTCTCTAACCAAGCAATTCGCCTAATATTTGATGCCGGCAGAATGATATACGACGGCTTGAAATCAATAGTGGAGTTGAAAAAGACAAGGCAACTTATGACTAAGCTGCCTTGTAATTGAATACATTGGAGTTGTATAATTCAATTATAGATATTCTCTACAGTTTATTTTATTACTATAAACTTCTGAACATCAACAATCGAATCTTCTGAGATTAGATAAACAAGATACTCTCCGCTACTCAACTGCGAAATATTAGTAGAAATATCATTATTTATATCAGACTCGTTCAAATCCATTCTTAGTATTTCTGAACCATCCAAACTAACAATCCTCAACTGCAATTCTGCGGGATTAATATTTTCAGTAGATAAAATTCGAAGTCTTAAAATACCGCTTGTGACTGGATTTGATCCAACTATACTTATAATTCCGGCGTCGTTATTATCTGCTTCCATATCATCAAAGTATTCTGTATTATCACCTTTATCACCATTGCCGTTGCTTCCACTATTCATAGCAACTGAAGAGCTGTCAATAGCAACAAATGAAGTAAATTCAGTTACAAGGCCATATTTCAAACCTAACTCAATAATTTCCTCTTCAATAGATTTTTCATCGTCCTCATTGCTTGCTAAGCCATAATCAGAAAGTAGTTTAATTCTGGTTCTTGCCCATAAATACTTTATAGCAATGTTTTGATCAGCATTATTGAGGTAATCAGAAAATTTATAAGTTTCTGATATTTTCTCTTCAGCTAAATCACCACTTAATTCAATCGTGCCATTAGTCGCATCATCATATTTACCGTAAACAATCACAGGTCTGTCAGCGAATACATCCGGGATATAAGGTGGCTCTATATCATAAGCATTTATATCTGAAAACATAGCTTTTAAATTAGTCATCGCCGGTCTTTCAATATAAACTTTAAAATCATCAGCCATGGTTTGAGCATCAGAAAAATCAGTAGCTACAAATGATTCACCAATTCCGACATAAGCCATGCCATCTATAATTTCTCTATTTACCATTTCACCTATTCCAAATGCAAAGAAGTTCGCCTCTCCAAGATTGTTTCTTATCAGTTCGTAGGCTTGTTTTTCTACAGTAACATAACCATCTGTCAGAATAACAAATATTCTTGAATAATCTTCTTCAATTTCCATAGCCAAAGCTTGTTGCAAAGCAGGTAGCAATTGTGTACCGCCACTTGCTTGTATATTATCAATCATTTGTCCCGCCTTATTAATATTATCAGGTGTTACAGGCAGTGATGAAGGAGATAAAAAGCTAGAGCCAGCGGCGAAAAACAGAATATTAAATTTGTCTTTTGAATTTAAGTCATCTAATAAATTTAGAATAAGGTTTTTTGATATCTCAATAGGCGTACCAGACATAGAGCCAGATACATCCATAATAAAGACATATTCTCTCTTTGGAGTTTCATAATTAACCTCCGGCCTTGGTGGCTGAACTATAGACAGAAAGAATTTTTCATCATCATTTTCGCTTTCATAAAGCAATAGTCCGGTTTGAATTGTCGAACCACTTAGCTCGTAATCCACAATAAAATCAGCTCCCGGATGGGTTTGAATATAACCGGTAGCAATATTATCCGTAATATCAAAATTGATTTCATGAGATTTGCAGTCAACACTCAGCGGCATACCGGCATATATTCTCATGTCAATATTTAACTCAGTATTTTTGACTGCAAGCGAATCCTCGATAGATTGCTGCACCCAACTTTCACCATCTGTAGTGAAACGTGGCCCAACAATATTTGGAAATACAAACTGGTAAATCCCCTTTTCAGGAACAATTAACTCAGTATATTTCATAAGTACACGTAATGATTCTCCAGCTCCAATATTTGCTACACTCATCTGAAAAACGTTTGGTCGATGTTGCTCTAATAAAGTTGCTGTATATCCTTTGCTATTAGCAGAGTCGTATTCTGCTTGTGCTTCTTTTTTTTCCTTAATTACTGCATCTATCACTCGATCTCCAATAATCATCTGCATACCATAAATTGCAGCATTATGTGACATCGGGAATACATAAGTAGCATCAAGTTCATTTTCGCCTGAATTTTCATAAACTTGCTCAATTTCAACATTCGCAATTACGCCACTAATTGTTACATATACATTAGTCGAAATTAGAGGGAAAGCAACATCCGTCGAATCATCTGTAAATACGGCAAAGTATGGTGCTTCAGTTTTAGAAGCGTCTTCCGCAAATACTCCAATCGAAGAGTAAAGCATGATTGTTACAATAACAATCACAACTTTCATTAGAGAGGATTTGTCCAATTCCATTTTTCAGTCCTTATTGTGTAGGAATAACTTTATACAAGAGAATTATTATTGTTCTTAATATAATATATAATTACCAATTATAAAAATTATTAATATGTTTGATAATTTTTATTCTACTTTATCAATTATTGTAGAAGATCCAAATGTAATATTATTTCAATAGCTTAGCCGATTTTAAAAAGATATTGTTTTATGAACCTATATATTTACCAACATTGTTTATCGCCTAAAAGTTGGATGATTCCCTTTGAATTATTACACAATGGAGCAATTTATGTTCAATATTCTTAGAGCCCTTTTTATACTTTCAACATTTTAAAATCTTCTTATTTCTTACCTTTGTCAGGATTATCGGATATATTTTATATATCATATTATGTTTGGTATTTCCATTTTTTTGAAGTGTGTTGACATTCCCTTTATATTTCTTAAGTGCAGTATTATAATGACTGAGAACTTAAGTTTTGTTCTCCTCTCCAGATTTCCTTGTAACTTTACTTAAAAGGCTACGTACTCTATCTAAAACATTAACACTGTTAATATAGGTAGTACGGAATGAATAAAGAAACTTTCCTTCGGGAATTTATGGACGAAGTTTGGAATAATAAGAACTTCGATAAAATTGCGCAATATGTACATAATGAATATACAATCCATCTCGACTCAGGCGATCCATGGGAAGGAAAAACTCTGTCACATGCTGAATTCAAAAAGCGTATGGAATTGGCTTCTTTCACGCCTTTTCCTGATATGAATTTTGAAATTACTTCAGCTATTGAGGAAGAAAACCATGTTGCAGTCACCTGGATTCTAACCGGAACAAACCTTGGTCCACTTGGAGAATTCCCTCCTACAAAGAAATCCATTAATACTAAAGGCATCACCATTTATCATTTTAAAGACAATTTGATAAGTGGCCACACTCAGGTATTTGACAGAAGAACAGTTATGCAACAATTAGGATTTTTGTAATGAAGACTAAAAAAGAACTCAAAGACGAGTACAAAAAGAAAGAATTCCCAATGGGCGTTTTTCAGATAAAATGCACTGAAAACGGCAAGGCATTTATAGACAACAGCACAGATATGGCTTCGAAATGGAATCGCCACAGAATGGAACTCAAATTCGGAAGCCACAGGAACAAAGACCTCCAAAAAGACTGGAATCAATATGGCGAAGACAAATTCGAATTTCAAGTGCTGGCTGAGCTAAAGAAAAGCAAAGACGAATATGTGAATTACAACAAAGAATTGCAGTCACTCCAAGAGATGGTTCTGGAAGAGATGGCGAGTGAGGGGAGGTATTGAGGGTTTATTTTTTTTTTGGGGGGGGTGGGGAAGCTTATTATGCTTTCATTGTAATAAACTAAGTAAATAGAAACAACTTTTATAAATTTATTTTTTATTTGGCTATTATATGTAAATTATTTTATCTAAGTTATGTATTTTTATAACTGTTGCATTTATTGATGTAATGTGATAAGAATTTTGCACCAACTGCTTAACTAGTGGAATTAGTATCATGATAGATAATTTGAGATTTGATAGAACAGAATCCCTCTCTAATCACAATTACAATCAATATCGAGGATTTCAACCGCTAGAAAAGTTTCATCATGAAGGTTATATTAAGTGCAAACTTGTTCATACTTTGGGAAAATCTATTATTGTACCAGACCTAATTTATTTGATTACAGAAAAGTGTCATTTCGAATGGATTCAATTTTACTCATTTCTGCCATGTTCTCTATTTAAAATCACGGATGAGGAAATTGTAGGTCATTTATATGTTGATATTTCTTTTGGATATACTCTAAAAATTACCATAGGGAACCATGATCACCAACACAACCTAAAAGACAACTCCAATTTATTTAAATGTAGAATAGAAGGTCCTCAGAATATTAAGGATTTTACTTCGGGTAGAGGAGAAATAATAGATGGAATTCCGTATATAGAACTGTTTCATCATACTCTACCTAAATACAAACGTCTTATTGAGGACAGCTCATTTTTTAAGTGTTCAAAATGGAATTACCAAGGTACTAAAGAACTATCTAAGTTTTCTTATTGCTATTTCACCTCACTTCCAGAAATAAAATATCCTAATGATCTAAAAATGATTGCGATGGCGTCAGATGGAAAAATACAGTTAATTGTTGATGGGACAGATGAAATTGTAGAGATCGATGTGTATAGGGAAGACACTACAAATCGAACTTCAACAATTCAATTATTAATTGATACAACAATTATAGAAAACAATCATATATGGGAACATTTAGATGACAGAGGCATAGTTTATTATGAAAAAAGTAATGCTTTTATCTATAGAATCGGTTTCGAAGTTGGAAAAAATATCTTATTTTCAAACCAAAGAATAGATTGGCAAAATGGAATAAAATTACTAAAATATATTATTATTGGAGATGCCACTAATAAAGATGGAATTACTGCTCCTTTTAATGAAGAGGAAACCGAATATATTTTTAAATTTGAACCATTTAAGAGTAATAATACTAATATTTTGAAATTTTGGTTCGTACATAGAAACTCAGACCTGTTTAGCAATAAAGAAATTGAAAAATTGGAATAAATAAAGCTCCAACAATCATATGTAATTACTACTCACTCCTACTCTTCATAGTTTTCTGAATACTACCGATTATTTTGAGTATTTCCTCAATATCTGATAAAAGACTTTCACCTTCTTTGTCAGATAGGTATTCACTGCCACGAAGTAAGCGAATCCAATATTTTGTCTCACGAGCCTCTTTATATGCAATAGAAAGTTTAGAAAGAAAATCAGATTTTGACTGACCTCCAATAGCCTCTTCCACATTCGCCCCAATCGAAGTAGCAGCCCTCATAAACTGCTTAGAAAGAATATATTCCTTCCTTTCATTAGTCAACACCTTATAAACACGAACCGACCTTAAGGCAAAATCAAAGCTCTTAGTCAAAATCAAATTATCTTCTTTCATGGCACACCTTTATCAAATCTATAGATCTACTATAAAATCAACGACAAAAAGAAAAGTTTATTCTATTTAATAAAAAAAGCTGCAAGATAAACACCTCACAGCTTCAAAAATATTCGTAATTCCAACCATCAATTCGTAATTCCTAATTCGAAATTCGTAATTGACTCTACTCCCACTCAATAGTTCCCGGAGGTTTTGACGTAATGTCATAGGTCAATCTATTGATACCGCGTACTTCGTTTATGATGCGGTTCGAGATTTTTTCTAATACGTCATGTGGGAAATGGTAGAATTCTGCTGTCATACCGTCAACGCTGGTTACCGCACGGATGGCACATGCAAATTCGTATGTTCTTTCGTCGCCCATCACGCCAACGCTCTGAACAGGAAGAAGAACTGCGAATGCCTGCCAGATTTCATCGTATAAGCCGGCTTTTTCGATTTCGTCTAAGTAGATTTCATCTGCCTTGCGGAGTATGTCGCATTTCTCTTTTGTTACTTCACCCAACACGCGGATACCTAAGCCCGGCCCCGGGAAAGGATGGCGTTTGATGAACCACTCAGGAATGCCAAGCTCACGGCCAACCGCTCTTACTTCATCTTTGAAGAGTTCGCGGAACGGCTCTAAAAGCTTAAACTTCATATCTTCTGGCAAGCCGCCAACGTTGTGGTGCGATTTGATAGTAGCAGAAGGGCCTTTCACAGAAACGGATTCGATCACGTCCGGATATAAAGTACCTTGTGCCAACCACTTAGCATTCGCTTTTTTCTCAGCAGCTGCATCAAATAAATCTATAAATGCTTTACCAATAATCTTTCTTTTCTTTTCAGGATCGCTAACGCCTGCAAGTCCGCCTAGGAACTCTTCTTCGCCGTTCACCACTTCAATGCTCATATCAAAGTGTTCGTTGAACATCTTCTCGATATTTTCACTTTCGTTCATGCGCATCAGACCTGAGTCCACGTGGATGCAATGAAGCTTGTCGCCGATAGCTTGATGAATAAGAACTGCCGTAACAGTTGAATCCACACCACCGCTAAGACCGCAGATAACTTCGTCATCGCCCACAGTTTCGCGGATATTTTTGATTGCCTCTTCTACAAAAGACTTAGCAGACCATGTATCTTTGCAACCGCAGATGTCGCGCACAAAGTTTTTAAGCATGATTTTGCCGTCAAGAGAGTGATGCACTTCCGGGTGGAACTGAATACCCCAGATTTTTCTTTCCGGATTACGCATAGCGCAGATCGGAGCGTTATGAGTGTGGGCAATCACCTCAAAGCCTTCAGGGGCTTTAGTCAGAGAGTCGCCGTGGCTCATCCAAACCTGAGAGTCTTTAGAAATACCTTTGAACAGGTCAGAATCATCATCGATTGTAACCATAGCCTTGCCATATTCGCGTTTAGCAGCGGCATCCACTTCACCTTGGTTTTGATATGCAATAAGCTGCAAACCATAACAAATACCAAGAACGGGCAATCCCAAACTAAACACGTCGAAGCTAGGACGTGGAGCGTCCGCGGCATAGACACTTGAAGGTCCGCCGGAAAGAATAATACCTTTTGGCTGCATCTCAAGCAATTCATCCTTAGCAATATTAAAAGGATAAATCTCCGCATAAACGCCTGTTTCGCGCACTTTGCGTGCAATAAGCTGAGTATATTGCGAGCCAAAGTCCAGAATAATAATCTTTTCTTTTACTGTCATATCTATACCAAAATGAAAAGGAATATAAGTAATATAGCAAAAATACTGATAAAAGTGCGGGGAGGCAAGGGATTTGTTTTTTTTGAGCTTTGGTAACAAAATAAGCCAAAAAGGATAAAAGTATTTCGTATTTTATCAACAGTACTAAGGAGTAAATTATATGAAAGACTTAAATATTGATAAGTATATTAATAATCTGATTAAATTATCCAAAGAAGAAAATTATTTGAATGCAGTTTTAAGTATTATTGTGGAAGATGTTAAAAAACCAGTCTATGATGCTGTAAATGAAAATGAAACTATTTATTTGTTAGGACTTTGGATAAAATCTTTATCAATACAACAACAATCTACTTTAAATATTAATCAGATAATTGATAATATAAAGACAAATTTAGATAAAATACACATAGCCTATTTTAGCAAATTTGATCCAAAAAATAAAATTCTTGATGATACAAGTCTTCTACAAGAATCTTTCTTTTATTTCGGCTCGGATGCTATGGATATTCAGTTTCTAAATATCATCGTCTTAAAGTATAAAAACTACGACACATTTCTCCTTGATAACTTTGGTTTTAATACTGATGATATTAAAGAACTCTATATAGCAATACTTACTATTATAGATTTAAGAGCCAGAAAATTTGATTTGAAGCCTAGACAGAAAGATTTAACAAAAATATATGAAATTAACCCAAATAATTTCTTCTTCAAAAACAATCCAAGATTAATAGCTTTACTTGATTTATTATCTTTCGAGAAGATTGAGCCTAAAAATACGGACTTGAGATTTTTTGAAGATTATAATATTCTTTTTGACAAACCTATAGTGAAGAATCGTGGAATATATTTTGTTCCGTTTCCATTTTTGATCTCTAAAGTTATGAACGATAAAATTTTCGAGATACTCTGGAATTATAATCGACAGTCATTTGAAAGAAACAAAGGAAGAGAATCAGAACAAGCTATTGAAGAAATGTTTGTCAAATACTTAAAAGATACTAAAGTAATATCAAATATAGTAATCGAGGAATCTAAAAACAATCAATATTCTGAAATAGACATTGCTATTATTTTTAAAACCCAAGCACTTATTTGTCAAATAAAATCTAAAAAGATGACAGCAAAGAGTCGTATTGGAGACATTGACAAATTCAAATCTGACTTTAAAAGAGCAGTATCTGATGCAGTAGAGCAAAATAAAAAATGTAAAATTGCAATTCTAAATCCAAAGTCTTACAGATTCAAACTGAATGATTCTGACGATGTCAACTTCAATAATATAGACAAAATCTATACAATGAGCATCACGACAGAAGGATATGGCCCCATTGCACTGCATACAGATTTTCAAACTGAACACGATCTACCTCATGTTTTGACTATATATGATCTAGACACAATTTTGAAGATGATTAAACATTCAAGCCAATTTTTTCAATATCTAGAATTTAGAAATAAACATAAAAATGCTAGAGCAGGCAGTGAACTTGATTATTTTGATTTATTTTTGAGAGAAGAAAATATTCCTAATGTTGATAGATTTAGATATCAAAGTGAGTTAAAATATGTTGAACATTTCCATTTAGCAGAAAGGCAACAATTTATTAACCATAAGATTAATTTATTTCTTCAAAATGCAAACAAAAATTCTCCTTGTATTTGTGGTAGTGGTTTAAAATACAAAAGATGTTGCTGTAAAGTTCTGGTACAAATTGAAAATACAGATAATACATTTTAAATAAATATCTTGCTACTTACAATTTCAATTTGTAAATGAACAAAACAAATTGTATTTTAAGTATTCAATACAACAGATATAGTTTAATTTGTATATTTATAACTACATATAGGATACTTAAATATGAAATGGTACTTATTTCTATTTGTTTTAGTTTTTGTTGTTTCTTGTTCTAATACAGAAGAAAAACAGCCTACACCAGAACCTCAACAAGAAGTAGTTAAAGAAGTTGAGAAGACATTTCCAACATGGGAAGCAGCTATATCTTCTTCGTTCTCTTCAAGCATAGTGAAAAGTTCTAATTTCGAGAATGGACTTCTGACTATAGAGCTTGGAGAATCTTCAGCGGTTGACGGTTATTACGATAGCGGTGATAAAGTAAATAAGTTCTTATCTATAGAACCTGTTCGTTTGTTTTACAAAATTCAAGATATGAACTCAATCAGCATGAATATTGATATTAAAGCAGGAAAATACAACTTGAACATCACTAAAGCTGAACTAGAAAAATATTATGGCATCAGTATTGACGAAATGAGAGAATTTGGCGACAACGGTAATCTTATTACTGGCGATAACTGGAGAAATCAATTTTCAAATATCTATGATGATAAAGATAATAGAGCAAAGTTTGTTAAACAATTTGTTAAATAGTATTTCTCGACTATAGTGCGATACAAATCTAAAGTATGTAATTCAAACAACCCCGAATCACATACTTTTTTATTTGTATTCAAAATCGACACTCTACTTATCTCCTTATATAACAAACACTTCCTATTTGTCTCGAATTCGGAAACCACTAAAAAAAGGTGCTCCTAATCAGAACACCTTCTCTTAAATTTTCTCCCCCTGCAGCAGCCTGTGCATCATCAGATTTTTCTCTTTCCATTTGGAGATTTTTGGTTTTTCTGATGTGGCTACTTTGTCCTTTCCGGTCATGCGGTTGCCGTATCTAAATTCAGGGTGATTCATCATTGAGAAGAAGATTGCTAACTCCCCCTACCCTAACATTCCATATAAAAACCCAAACTCACAAAAAAAAGGGGACTTAAATAAGCCCCCAAATGCAAGTGGTCGTTATATAATAATATAACAATGTGTTAGTTAGGAATTACAGAAACACTTGTTCTGTCATTTTTTCCTTTTTCAAATTTTACTGTACCATCAACCAAAGAAAAGATAGTGTAATCTTTTCCGAGGCCAACATTACGACCCGGATGCCATTTAGTGCCACACTGGCGTACTAAAATATTACCGGCTTTGACTTCTTCACCACCAAAACGTTTAATACCACGCATTTGCGCATTGGAATCTCTACCGTTTTTGGTCGAACCGCCACCCTTCTTATGAGCCATTGTAAAACCTCTTAAGCTTTATAAACTAATATTTGTGATTTCAATTCTGGTATAATGCGGTTTAAAACCGTTCAATTTACGATAGCCTTTGCGGCGTTTTTTATGAAATACCAAAACTTTTGTGCCGCGACCGTGTGCTACGATCTTAGCCTGAACACTACCTTGAAGGTATGGTGTACCGATTTTAGCATCTGCGTTGTCGTAAGAAGCTAAAACTTTATCAAATTCTACAGTTTCACCAGGATTACCATCCAATTTTGGTACGTTCAAGAAGCCATTAGGCTTAACTTCAAATTGCTGTCCAGCGATTTCAACAACTGCAAACATTTTCTGTACCTCTATATAACTTATTCTCTATTATGTTCAATAGGAATAAGCAATTTACATAAAATATGATATAAATACAAATAAAATATATCACTTCTTTATATCTATGCTGTCTTGGAATTTGTGCTTTGCTCCAACTTTGGTCTGCTGCCAAGCAGCACTGTATCAGCGTCGATTGTGCATTTGCTCACTCCCTGCATGTCAGGCAACTCAAACATAATAGGGAGCATTATTTCTTCGACAACAGCCTTCAGAGCTCTTGCACCGGTTTTGCGTAGCTTAGCTTTTTTTACTATTTCCGCTACTGCATCTTCGGTAAATTCCAATTCTACATTTTCGTAAGCAAATAATTTTTTATACTGTTTCAGTATTGCATTTTTCGGATCTTTAAGTATCGAAACCAATGCCTCATCCGAAAGGTCTTGAAGCGGTGCGAGCACCGGCAATCTACCTGCAAGCTCGGGTATAAAACCGAATTTGATAATGTCGTGCGGCTCTACGTATCTAAGCAAATCGTAGCTTTCTTCGAGCACTTCGTCGCTTTCGTGAGTAAATCCGATAGATGCAACGCGCTTTCTTTGGGCTATGATTTTTTCCAACCCTTCGAAGGCACCTCCACAGATAAACAAAATATTTCGTGTATCGATGTAAATCAAAGGCTGTTCGGGGTGTTTTCTTCCACCTTTTGGCGGCACACCAGCCCGAGTGCCTTCGAGCATTTTTAGTAATGCCTGCTGTACACCTTCGCCCGAAACATCTCGAGTAATGCTCGTAGATTCACTTTTTCTGCCGAGCTTATCCATTTCGTCGATATAAATAATACCTCTTTGTGCAAGTTCGACATCGTAGTCAGCATTTTGAAGTAAAGAAAGCAAAACGTTTTCTACATCATCGCCCACATATCCCGCTTCCGTGATAGTGGTAGCATCAGCGATAGCAAAAGGAACTTTCAGCACTCTGGCAAGAGTTCTTGCAAGCAAAGTCTTACCTGTGCCGGTAGGACCTAAAAGAAGTATATTACTTTTTTCGATTTCCACATCTTGAAATTCGCCTTTGATTTCTACTCCGCTTACCCTTTTATAATGGTTATAAACGGCAACAGAAAGCACCTGTTTGGCGTAATCCTGACCGATAACATAATTATCGAGCAACTTCTTCATCTCAGAAGGCTTTGGCAATGCAGACATTTCGGAGAGCCCAAGCTCTTCGCGTTTATTATGTTTAATAATTTCTACGGAACGCTGAATACATTCATCACAAATGAATACACCTTCGCCACCTTGGATTAGGCTGCCTGCCTGATAGGATTTTTTTCCGCAAAACGAACACTTCGGCACATCGTAAAATGCACCTTTATCTTTGCTTTTAGCCATTACAGTATCTGAATTTATATAACTTTATTTTTCTTCTTTATCTTCTTTAGTGTCAGGTACTCTTTCAAGCACTTTGTCTATCAAACCATATTCTACTGCTTCTTCTGCAGTCATATAGTTATCTCTGTCTGCATCTTTTTTGATAGTTTTTACATCTTTGCCTGAGTGCTTAGATATGATTCTATACAAATTATCGCGAGTGCGTAGCATTTCTTTTGTATATATTTCTATATCCGAAGCCTGACCTTGAGTGCCACCCATTGGCTGATGCATCATGATGCGGGCATTAGGAAGTGCAAATCTTTTACCTTCTGCACCTGCACATAGCAATACCTGAGCCATAGAAGCACCCATACCCATACAAATAGTAGATATATCAGGTTTTACAAACTGCATAGTATCATAAATCGCAAGACCGGCGGAAACGCTACCGCCAGGAGAGTTTATATATAAGCTAATATCTTTCTTAGGATCTTCGCTGGCAAGGAACAGCAACTGAGCTATAACCAAAGAAGCTACATAATCATCAATCGGAGTACCGATAAAGATGATTCTTTCTTTGAGAAGTCTTGAGTATATGTCGTATGATCTTTCGCCACGGCTTGTTTGCTCAACAACTATAGGAACGAGCTGATTGTACATGATATTATTCCTGTTTTGTCCAAAATAAATTACTTTTCAGATAAAAAGTAACGAAGAAGTCTTGTAAGTAGTTTGATTGCAAGTTAAATAATATGCACGAGCTATATGCAGTCATAAGCAACTTTTATTATTTCCGCCTTGCTAAAAGCACTTACGCAAACTTTACATATTACAAGGTCTCAAAGATAAAAACAAGGCTGTAAACTTCCCAATAGAATTTTACAGCCTTGATATATTTTTATCGGAAGATTTTGCTTATTCTTCGTCTTTATTTTCTACTTCTTCGCCTTCTTCATTTACGTCGTCTAAGTAAGACATTTGATTTAGCATATCTTCTGTTTGCATCCTTTTTTCGTATTCTTCGAAAGGCACATCATTTGTTTCAGCAAAATCCATCAAGAAGTCCATTACTTTTTTAACAAGTAAAGAGTTGTGAATATTTGCATTATTTAGTACCATTTCTTTTACAGTAGCTTTATCGCGTTTCAATCTTTCAGCTTCTGACTCTACAATATCTTCGATATCATGATCTTCGAGCTTAATCATTTCTTTTTCGATAATTCTGCCACGAATAATTTCCCAGCGAACATTTCTTTCAGCAGCAGGTTGCAAATTGCCTCTCATGTTTTCTAAGGTAATCATGTTAGCTATCTCAGGTTGCTGAGCGTAGCGTTTTTTCATATCTTCTACCATAGATTTCATTACTTCTTCTACTACTGATTCAGGCACAGCGAACTCATCGTGCATATCAATCAATTGATCGATAATTTGGTTTTCCATTTCAGCACGTGAGCGTTTGTCCCACTGATCTTGTATATTGAATCCGATTTCTGATTTGAAATCATCAAATTTATCAAATTTTCCACGAGTATAGTCTTTAACCCATTCATCAGTCATTTCTACAGGAACTAATTTTTGGATATGAGACACTCTTGCTCTGAAATATTTTGCAGGGGCATTAGGATCATCTTCGCTTGGAGTAAAGACAAAAGTGTGATCTATTTTTGCACCTTCCAAATTTCTTTTGATAACAGGCAGCAAATTCGGATTAGCCATAAAGATATTTGCAGGCTGCTCAGTAGCACCTTCTACAGGTTCGTTATTATCTTTATCAACTTCGAGCATGCTCAAAGTAACACTAAATTTATCATCTGTTACTTCATCAGCTTCTTCGAATTTGCCATGATTCAATGCAATATTTTCCAATTCTTTTTGAATTTCATCTTCTTCTACTGCATGAACAGGTTCGTCTATAGTAAGAGATTTGTAGTCTTTCAATTCGATTTCAGGAAGAGTCTCAAATTTAACAGTAAACTTAATAGCACCGTTTTCTTCCATTTCGATATTAGTCAAACCGGGTTGACCAACAACAACTACTTCATCATCTTGAGTAAGCTTGGAAAACACTTCACCAATAATATCCTGATGTGCATCTGCTTCGATTTGAGGACCAAAATATTTTTTAATTACGCCAAGAGGAACACGTCCTTTTCTAAAACCTTTAATGTCTATTGTGGGACGAGCTTTATTATAAGCTTTTTCGTAATGTGGCTTTAACTCATCCGCTGTAAGAGTTACAACAAGCTCACGCTCGCAACCTTCCAGTTGATTAAATACTTTTTCCAAAGCTTTACCTATTATTAAAATTTTGAGAATGGTACGGACGGAGAGACTCGAACTCTCAAGGGTCGCCCCACTAGATCCTAAGTCTAGCGCGTCTGCCAATTTCGCCACGTCCGCTTGTCAAGGAGTTCAAAAATACGAAGTTTTTTTTTAGATGCAAAACATTTTTTCTTATTTTATAAAAATTTTGAAAATATTTTTGAGATTTATATGCGTGTTGCAGTCGTAGGTGGCGGTATTTCAGGGATTTCCGCTGCTTTTAATGCCACTTTGAGGGGGCATCAGATTTTTCTTTTTGAAGCAAGTAATTCTCTTGGCGGCAAAGCAAAATCTATATTTGATTCTGTTTCAGGAGAATATATTGACAATGGACAACATGCACTGATGGGAGCCTACAGCAGCTTTTTAGTGATATGCAGAGCTCTTGGAACATCAAAATATATTTATGAGCCCCAAAAGCTATCTATTGCTTTTGCCTCGCCATATTCGTCACTAGATACTTTAGAGCAAAAGCTTTTTCCGGGCAAATATGGTACTCTGATTGGTCTGTTGTTTTTCAAAAAGTTAGATTATACCTCCAAAAAAGCAATTATCAAACTTTTTGCCAAGCTAATGTTTTCCTCCCCGGAAGTAAATATAAGCTGCTATGACTATTTAAAATCCGAAAAACAAACCGATAATGCTGTCAAAGTCTTTTGGGAGCCTCTTGTATTGGCAGTTTTAAACTCACAAATCACGGATGCACCTGCTTCCCTACTTATAAATGTGATAAAAAAAGCTTTTTTAGGAAGTAGTTTCGAATCAAAATTACTACTCCCAAACACACATATTAGCAAACTATTTGAACCCTTACCCCAATTTTTAGAAAATAATGGCGGTTGTCTCAAACTATCAGAATCAGTAAAATCTATTTCTAAGGACTCTAATTTCTTTCAAATATCTACAAATAAATCTAACTATGAATTTGATAAAGTAATAATCTCATTGCCGTTTCGCAGATTGCAGAATATATTATTAATAAAATCAACTTTATTAGACTCTATTGTTAATATTTCAAGCAAGATTGAGTATTCTCCTATCATTTCGATTTATTTGTGGTACGACAATTATGTCGAATTACCAGAGATGACAGCATTAATTGATACCAAGACTCAATGGCTCTTCAATAGAAATAAGTTTTTGCATGAGATGACTTCAAACTATCCCCTAAGCCTCACATGTACTATTTCTGCAGCAACAGAAATTGAACATTTGACAAATTCTGAAATTGCTTTGTTAGCTGACAAGGAATTGAAAGAATGCTTTTCTACGTTGAGAAACACGAATTTGCAATATTCAAAAGTAATAAGAGAGAGAAATGCAACTCCTCTATTCAACACAGAAAATTGCTCATTACGCCTCGAAAACAAAACAGATATAGATGGCCTTCTAATTTCAGGAGATTGGACAGACACAGGGCTGCCTGCTACAATCGAAAGTGCAGCTCTGAGTGGCAAACTAGCAGCAGATTTGCTTTAGTCTCATCTACCAAGTTTTAATATCTCAACTGCGTTTTGGAAAACATACTCAGGAGTCAATTTATTCATGCAGTCAAAATGCTTTAGTGGACAGCTTTTACCACCATGAATAGCACAAGGTCTGCATTTTAAATCTGATATTGCAAGGCAGCGATCATTTTTACCTATAGGTGCAAAACCGAATTCCGGTACAGTTGGGCCATACAAAGTAATAGTAGGACAAGCAACAAGTCCAGCGAAATGAGTAGGGGCGCTATCGTTAGTTATTAAAAGTTTAGCTTTTGAAAGTAAATATATTGATTGTGGAATTGATGTCTTCCCACACAAATTCAAGGCACCTGATTGTTTTGCTAATAAGTAGGCATCTTCTTCTTCAGCTTTTGAGCCAATCACAACTATTTGTTCGCCTTTTTCTTTCAACATTGAAGATAATTTAGCGAAATGTTCTATTTTCCATTTCTTAGTCGCCCAGACAGACCCCGGAGCTAAGACAACAAAACTTTGTTTTGAGTCGATATTATTTTCTTTAAGCAGAGAATCTACCAAATCAACATCTTTCTTAGCAAAATTAACATCAACACTATTATAGTCTATTTTGACACTATCAAAGGCGGCTAACAAAGAAATATTTCTTTCTATTTCATGTTCCTTTAGCTCGTAGTATATCTTGTTTGAATAGAGAAATGAAAATGCGTTCTTATCAAAACCAACCGAGTATTTTGCTCCTGTGAGTTTTGCCAGTAAGGTAGTTCTAAAAGAACGATGTGGTGCAATTACAAGATCAACATTTGCAGATTTTAGGTTTTGAGCAAGCAGTATGATACCCTTCATACCTTTGTGTTTAATGCGTTTGTCATATACAACAATGTTGTCAATTGCTGAAGCTAACGAAGCAGTTTCTGAAGAAACAGGTGTACAAACAACTGATATTTTTGCTTTTGGTGCATTGTTTCTTATTATTTGCAATAAGGGAAGAACAAGTACAAAATCTCCTAAAAAAGCTGTCTGTATTACTGCAATTGATTTAAAATTTTGAAGTGCTATTTTTTGCAAATTACTCATTCGGCGTATGTTTCCATCTTTTATGTTGCCAAGCCCATAATCCGGGTACCAATCTTATCTGATTTTCTAATTCTTTTACATGCCTTTCGGTCAAGATGCTAACTGCATCTTCCCTATCTTTAATATCATCAAAAGGAATTTCTCGTAACCGAACTGTGTAAGTGCCGTCTTTTTGCCTAACTGCAAAACCCATAACAATCGGAGCATTAAGTCTTAGAGCCATAGCAGCAGGAGATTCGTAAGTCGCAGCAGGTCTGCCAAAGAAATCTACAAATAAATCTTTGTCTTTTGTAGCACTTTGGTCTGCCAGTAAAGCTATCATGTTGCCTTTTCTTAATTCTGACACAATTGTCCTGGCAGCATTATACATCGAAACTACTTTGTTATTATGACTTGTTCGGTACGAATTCAAAATCTCATCGGCAGTTTTATTTCTTTGAGGTTTGACAATTATCGTAACAGGAACTCCGGTGAAATATCCTGCTGTATATGCCAAAAGCTCCCAATTGCCATAGTGTCCCGATAACAGTATGACACCATTTCCGGATTTTTGCTTTTCAGCAATCAAATCTATATTCTCATAGACAATTTTTCTTTTTAGCTCATCTGCACTCATGCTTGGTATCGCCATCAGTTCAAACATGGTAATCCCAAGATTGCGGTACGAGTCATAAGCTATACTTTCAAGCTCTCTTTTAGTCTTGTCAGGGAAAGCATGTTTGATGTTGTCATAAGTTATGTTATATCTTTTTTTACTTAGCAATCTCAAACACAAGCCTATAAGGCTGCCAATTTTTATACGAACTGAATCAGAAACGTGCTTAGATATAGTACTGAGAGCTAAAAGTACAATATTTACAATATATTCCGTAATTTTTTGCATTATTTAGATTTTTTTTCACTTTCTAATTCATAAGGGGATTTTGTTTTATCATCAGTCGGTACATACTGATCAAACCAATCAGGATTGTAAGGCTCTCCTGTTACAGTTGAGTGGACGAGTTGATAATCGTTATACCCCATTCTTTCGACAAAGTAAAAATACGCTCCACCTTCATAGCGAGTATAATGCCACTCTTCCCATGCTCTGTTTTCCATAGAAACTCTGTTAATGTCCTTATCATCAGGGAATCCGTATTTTATAAGCACTCTTCCCCTATCAGTATTCCATCCGTCATCTTCATTTTTTGTGGAAAAGTGTCTGTTTGCATATTTGATTCTTCTGTTAAAATCAACAAGAGTCTCGTTCAATCTTGTAGTTGTGTCGATGTCTCTCATTTGCCAAAATCTATAGAGAGCTCTCTGTTTACCTTTTACATTTGTCAATCTGTCGAAAAGCTGTTTCTCAGTATCGTGAGCCACAATCTTTGCCATTTTTACAGCTTCATCTACCTGCATATCCGTCATAGTAGCAAACTCACTTAATTCAAACAGCTCATCTTCAGTAAACACTATCGTAGCATCTAAAGGCATTTCATAATTATAGATATAAAACTTCTTCTCTTTAGTTTGATGCAAATATTGATCTTTATAAATCTCAACAACTACATAATAAACACCACTTGGAAAACCTGAAAGCGAAGTCCCAAAATATGTAAAGTAGATATTTTGTTTGTTCTCAACAGTTATATTTTGTAATTCTTTTCTGATAGGCATCTTTGCAGCATCTAATATTTTATATTTTATCGAATATTTACTGTCATCGTCCTGATCATAAAGCACTTTGTAGCTATGACAGATATAAATGTCCATCTGATTTGTAGCATAAACAGCTTCAGGGTTAGGTACAACATAAAACCCATACTTATTAAATATAGATTCTTTTTCGCTTTTTTCGAGAACCCTTGCCAACTGCAAATCGCCTAATTCGATATTAGAATCACTATTTATTAAAGTAAATGTTTTTTCTTCTGTCTTGACATTTTTTGAACTGAAGTCTTCATATTCTAAGCGGAGAGTATATGAACCTGCCGGCAAATCATATCTTTTTTGTCCAATCAAATCTCTCAATGTATTATCAGTTACACTTCTAATATCTCTAACCATGATACTATCTTGCAACATAAATCCATCTCTTCCGGAAAGCAGTATATTTATACGAAATTCAGCCATATAATTATCACCTTCATAGTGCTGATAAATAAGCTGATCATTACTCATACCATAATATAGTTCCCACAAAAAACTGCCGTCTGTATTAAAAAAATACGCATGATCGAATTCAATCTTTTGTGCAAATACACTGATATTAGCAAACATCAATATAAAAAGTAAATACTTTAGCTTTCTCATAACTACTGCCTTATTTTCATTTTTTAAAAAAGCCGTTAGAGATATTATTTACTCTAACGGCTTTATATTATAATATCATTCTATATTATACTAGTTGCCTAATTGCAATGTTACACCAAATCTATGGATTAGCTGATCAATTTCCATAGCAGGAGTCATAGAGTAACCGAAGTCACCTGTCATACTGCCAGTGAAATATTTCAAACCAACACCAAAAGCAACGCCATTGTTGTCATGACCGAAGTTATAACCTGCTCTCAAAGCAAGGAATTCTTTCCAAACATATTCACCACCAAAAGCGAACTGTTCAGAAATATCTGAGTGAGTGATAAAGTCAGCAGCCGCTGTTACAGCATGGTCGCCATCTTTAAATACTTCAGATGAAATACCTGCACGGAAAATTACAGGAGCTGAATAAGTAGAGCTCAAGTAAGACGCATCAAGTTCTGATTGATACAATTCTTTACCGTAAAGAGGAGCTTGTGTTCTTAAATCTTGTCCTGTGTATTCCATATCCCCACCGAAGTTGTGGATAGAGAAACCGATTTTTATACCTTGGATACCAGTATCGTACAAAGTTCCAACGTCAAAAGCAAAACCACCACTAGACAAGTTAGCAATTCTGTTGCTCAAATATTTAGCTGTAACACCAAAGCTAAACTGATCAGTGATTTTACCAGAGAAGGTCAACTGTGCAGCCATGTCCTGTACTGTATAATGTATATCAGTACCGTCTTGATCTGCTGTTGTTGTATATTCTATATCTCCACTAGATAGAGAGATAATAGAACCTGCCAATGAGAATTGGTCACCCATTTTCATAGATGCAGCTGCAAAGCTAATACCATAGTCTGCAAACCAAGTAGTATGCTCAACCTGAGCAGTCATACCATCTAAATTTACTAAGGCAGCAGGATTCCAAAAAAGACATGACAAATCATTTACTGCTGCTCCATTAGCACCAGCCATACCTGTCGCTCTTGTGCCTATAGGAATCTTCAAAAACTGTGATCCGGCGGCACCTACTTTACTGATTTTACCTGCTGAAGACGCTTGCCCGGGTAATTCGGCGAAAGCTTCCTGTTGAGTAAAAACAGATAGAGCGACTAAACAAATTATTGTGAGTATTTTCTTCATTTTTTAATATCCTTGATTTTAATTTCTTTACTTAACGCCGCTGCCTGCCGAAACAGGCAGCGACTTTGAAAAAAATATTAGTCAGTAATAATTCTGTAGCTACCAACAATAACAGAGAAGTTTTTGATAGTCTGAGCACCGTTTGGAGTAGAAATTACAGCCACTAATGCCTGAGAAGCAACTCTTTGGTTATTGTCAGATAGTAAGTCCCAAATATCTACAGAAACTTTATTAGGATCAGTAGAAGTTATCTCATTATGTTCAATGCGCTTAATAAGTTCACCGGTAACAGTATAGATATCTATAGTACAAGTTTCCGGAAGTCTTGTGAAATAAAGTTCAGCACCGTAAGGAGATTTTTGACCTTGGTGAGAAATGAAGTACGGGTTAGGTACTACCTGAATGTCTTCAAGATCTTCATCTTCAAACTGATTTGGATTTTTAGGTTCACCACCAACTTTGATTCTTACTTTTGCACCAGGTGCAGGAAGACCTAATGCACCACCTGTAGTTGAAAGAATCAATTTGTCGCCAGGAGCAAAGTTAGTTTCACCATATTTGAATTCTTCGTAAGGTAACTGATCTTCTTCCCACTGAACAGAAGCAGGAGTGTTAGACGCCTGATTAGCACAGTCAAAGATGAAAGGTACGCCACTTACATAAAGTACGTTTACAAAGTCAATTGTGTAATCAGCATTTTGAGCTCTTAGTAGATAACCACCTTGGAAACCTGTCCATGCTTCATATTCGCCATCTTCGTTTAAGAACGAAGCTTGGCCATTAACTTCTAACATTCTTCTTGCAAACAATTTAGGTTTGTTGATACTAGATACTCTCTTGTTTCTAACATTAACCCATGCACTTGCAAAGATATTATATTTATTGTACATAGAATCAGGGTGAACACCCATTGCTACAGTATTTACAGGATATGGATATGCTTTAGTATATAATACATTCATCAATGTATTTGCATAGTCAGGCTGCCATCCCGGAGATTTACCAATACTTTCTTTTTGACCATAGAAAGAATATCCATCTGCTT
Source organism: Kapaibacterium sp. (SeqCode) (assembly GCA_963664875.1). Taxonomy (GTDB): domain Bacteria; phylum Bacteroidota; class Ignavibacteria; order Kapaibacteriales; family UBA2268; genus JBFHIJ01. The sequence continues at coordinate 1,486,301 of OY761611.1, forward strand.
TGAAAGGCAATGCCGGAATATTGATATGTTCCATTGGAGTTTCATAAGAAATCTCAGTAGTCGTACCGTCAGCATTTCTTCTGTCAAATTTAGTTTTATTTGTTAGCTTAGTTGTAAGATAATCTACAGTAAATTCAAGAGGTACTTTTTCACTACCTTCTTCGATCCATACTTTGATTGTTGTAGTTTTCTTTTCTAAGAATTCTAATTCATAAGTTGCAGGACCGTTATTGTAGCTCGCATAAATTGGGTTACCAATATTGTTTACCATAGTTGCGTTCATATAACGATTATCTGAAATTGCTAAATCTGCACGGACATAGGCATCTTCTTGTCCGATTTTTTGTGTAGTAGCAACATTCACACCGGCATAAGAGAACGGTTTAGCATCTACTTTTCTGTCAGGATCGTGCAGTGGCAATCTTGCTTCATCTGTGTAACGAGGCATGATTACATCTACTTTTTTGTCACCAACAACGATGATAGTATCCATTCTGTAATCGCCACCAAATTGTTTGATGTGATAGTCAAATTTGAATCCTAAAGCTCCGTATGCAGGTTTAACCATACCACTATAAGATTTACCAAAGTAGTAAAGACCGGTATAAGGAATGAATCCAGGGTCAATCATTTCGCCTGTCGTCCATGTACCAAATCTCTCAACTGTTTCTCTTGAGTCATGTAAACCAAAAGTGATTGTATCAAGACTTGCTGAAATAGAATCGACAATTGGTTTGTCATTTAATACGTATGATAATCCGTTTTCAGTGAAAGCTTCCTGGTAAGCAAAATTTCCTGGATCTTTTTCAAATTCTGTTAAACCTTCATAGATTACCTGTCCGGTAGTAACATCAGTCAATACCATTTGACGGTAATATTTACCAAAGTATGTATCATTCAAGTTACCTGTGAAAGTAACAGAAGTAGAATACCAGAATGGTTTAAATTCTAATTCTAACTCATGACCTGCGAAGAATTGTGATACTCTTTGGTCATCTAATGAGAAGAATTTGAAATTATTCAAACTACCTATCTTGTTTGGAGTAAGAACTTCTACATCAAATTTGATATCATCAGTAATCGGAGCCGCTTTAGGTCTTACATTTACTTCATTTGGCAAAGCCAAAGACGCATCGTTAGTTTTTGATTCTGTTGGCTGTCTATAGTCACCTTCGTCAAATGACAATATTTTGTAGTAGTAATCTACGTTGTTATATAGCTGCTCAGTCTGAGTTGGATCTTCTGAATAGTAGAAATAACCATCACCATTGTCACCAAGGTCAATGAAAGTACGGTTATTTGTAACTTTAGCCATATAGTTAGGTATTAGACCTTCTCTGATATCTGTTTTTTGATAGAAATCTAAATAATAATATATAGTATCTAAAACAGTACTATCTTGATCGCTGTTAGCTTTCTTAATGATTTTACCTGTTACAGAATCTCTAACTGGTACCCATGCTTCTTCTGATTCTTCAAAGAGAGGGAATTTAACTTTTGCTTTACCTTCTTGGATATATCTGTAAACCAAATCATTGATGTAGCTTAAGTGTTCTGCATTAGACATAATGTCTTGAGCAGTATTGTGTATTGTAGCATAGTCGATAACATATTTAGTACTACCTGCTTCTTTAAAGGCTTTTGCAGAGCTATAGTAATAAATAGTATCTACACGATATTTTACTTTTACAACTTTGTCATTGGAATCTTTAGTTTCATGGAACTCCCATCTCAACGTATCTTCTTCTGCATTGTTAAAGTTGTCATTTACATACGTAGTAAAGTTGTAATAATCTTCAGCTGAAATCACAGTCTGCTTTTTGATATAGAACAGTGGATTATAATCCAATAGTGCACTCTGCAATTCTACAGTACCTACTAAAATAGAGTCTAATAAGAAGTCTTTTTTAGTTGGGTCATATCTATATGCTTTGTCGAGATATTCAGTTCTTTTTTCTAAAAGTCTTCTGCGATATGCTTCAACAGAATCTTCTGTAAGAGGTTTAGCAGCTTCGAATCTAATTTGATCAAAGTTTTTGCCTAATCTTGAAGCGTTTGCTACACTATAGAAGTATTTACCCCAAGGGCCTCTTGCATCTAATGTATCAATATCAACAATTACAGGAAGGTTCAAATGATTGAACTTAAGAAGTTCTCCACCATCTGTGTAAACCTGAGAGTTGAAGAAGTTTGGTTGTTCCATAATACAACCATTACATATACGCATAACTTTGATGTTAAATGAATCTAAGGCATCAACGTCGCTATATAATCCATTTTTAGTAACAGGGCCTAAAATGCGCAATGAGTCGATATAAGGCATCACATCAGATTTAGAAGGATCACCTACCTGATAGCTTGATTTCTCAAATGCAGGCGGAATTTGCCATTGTGCAATTTGTCTCCAACCAAGAGGGCCTGAATTTTCAGTTTGTGTAGTGTTGAATGTATCAAGATCAGTTCTTCTTGCACGGTACAATCTGTAACCCATGAAGTCCAAACCGCTTTCTTCATCATCTTCAGAAAGTTCTGAGAAATCGTCCCAATTAAGTACAACACCATTATTCACACCTTTTGCATACAATGTAGCTCTGCGAGGTGGTTGTGGTGCTCTAAAGTTGTTGTCATATACTATCTGAGCAAACATATCTCTTTGTACAAGATTAGCCATATCTTCAGTAGTACCGTCAGGATAAGGTAAGTCTTTTACAGATGGAGCAATAATAATACCAACTACAACTCTTGCAGTATCATAAGGTAACATATTGAAAGGTCCTGTCGCCATCATAAAGCGTTTATCACCGGAACCTTTATCACCATCACGGTTGTAAGTAGAAAGGAAGTCATATCTTTCAGCGTCTTCTGTTTTATCTTCTGAGATGTTCCAGTTGTTGAAAGATTGAAGACCTAACTGTTCTTCGTTAGTATATTTTCTTTTATCTCTACGTAAGAAACCGGCTAATGGGTTAATTGTGCTATCCGGCAAGAATTGACTTTGAACTGCCGGTGATTCCAAGAAGTCATAACCTAAATAACCAAAGCCACGACCAGCCTCACCACGATCACCTTGTGACCATTGAACAGCCATATTCAATGTTGTATCTTCGCCAGTAAAGCTTCCGTAGAATCTTACTCTATCATTTACCGCACCTGCACTTGTGTTTGGTTCACGTGCAATATCCACGTCCATAACAGGAGCAAGCCAGCATTCTCTCAAAGTATCAGGATTAAAAGAAATCAAATCATATTTTATAAAAACGAAATCTTTGTAATCGCCAAAACCCCAAGAGTAAATCATCTGTTCAAACTGCATATAAAAAGGATAGCCTTTAGCTTTAGCACCTGAAGCACCACCTTCAAAGTATCTCAAGTCAGTATCTTTGTAAGTACAAAATACGTCTTCACCAGAGATAAATGCAGGGCCTTTTTTAAATACTTTATCGCTTCTTAAAGATTCTTCTTCGATATAATAACCAAAGTATCTTTTAGTTTTCAATGTATCAGTAGGGTCTGTACTGGAATCCCAGATAGGCCAGTTTGTGCCGTCTGTTTGATCTAGTGGAGTACCATTACCCAAAAAGTCTGTTGAGAAATATGTTCTATATTTTTGAACAGCACTTGCATCATTATCTACCAAAGGAGTTGGAAGACCATTTTCATCGTGGATACGTCCCGGAACCATCCAAGATCTACCATCACGAGGGTTATAAGTAAGCTCACAAAGCTTGTTTAATACAGGTTTTCCTTCTTCGTCAAATTTCTTTTCTCCTGTAGCAGGATCTGTCATGTGAATTTTAGCACCAATCCATGCACCACCTGCATAGATGTATTGGTTTAGGGAGTTGCGTGGCCAATGCGAACCGCCTGTACGGTTTGCAACGTTATAGCCGAAAATACCGTAGTTTGTAGTGTAAAACTCGATATTACTTACAGTGTTTTTCTGTAAGTCAAATGCCCCTGTTGCTTTTCTCAAAAGCATTTCAGGACTATCTTCATCAGTTTTATATTGCTCATGAATGTCGGCGTGCATTGTAGTCTGTACTACAAGCAAAAGCAGAGCTATCATGCCTAATAAAACCTTTTTGAATGATATTGTCATTTTATCCTCTATATTTAATTACTAACATTCTAAGTGTAGTTTGCTACAATTAAAACTTAACTTTGAAACCAAAATATACTGTTCTAGGTGTTTTGTAGTTACCTTTGAACGAACGAATTTTTTCAACATAATTGATATATGATTCATATTTTTCAATCTGGTTGATCTGACCATTTCCGTCGATGTCAGCTTGTTCGTTGTACATTCTGTTTCCGTAGAAATCGTATTGAGAGTTATTAAATGTTTCAGCGTTTGTAAAGTCTGCTTCTTTGTACCAAATTACAGCACTATAGTCACCAACACTTACTCGCGACAAACGACCATCGTCATCCGGATCTTGAGTTACGTTATAGAAACTATATGCTTCAGTAATATCTAAAATGTTATCAACGTCAAGGAAGAATTCTATTTCAGTATCTCCTGCACCTTCCCAGATCTCGTTCATTTTGATAGTTTTCATTAAACGCATATCGAGGTTCCAATATGACGGACCTACTTCACTGTTTCTTGAAGAAAGCATGTTACCTGTCATATCTACCAATGTGTAAGGAGAACCAGAGTTAAATCTACCTGTCAAGTTAATATTCATATTTTGCAATGGCTGAATACCTGCAATAGAAGGACCTTCATCATCTCCCCAGAAAATGTTTGCTGAAGCACTTACTCTGTGTCTGATGTCGCGGCTTGTAGGATAAGCTGCTAATGGGAACATCGGATTGTCTGTAAATGGATCGAGTAGCAATGAAGAGTTAGATGTTGCACTTGATGAAGTACCGGTGGACCAACCAAGTGTATAGTTGATTTCAAAGTTAAAATGGTCAACAGCGCGTTTTCTTAAATTAAGTTCAACACCTCTGGAGTTACCATATTCAGTAATTGTATATTGATAATATGGAATCGGAACTGCAGGAATATAAACAGTACCAACTTCATTGTAAATATCATTATAATAAGCAGAAAGTTCTACGATAAGATCTTCTGTCATGTTCGCTTCATAAGCAACCTGATATTCATTCTTTCTCTGAGCATCCAAATCAGGGTTACCCAAGATTGCACTTGTTCTTAGAGCAGTCTTGTTAAAGCCGTCATAGTATAACTGGAATGCAGGATAAGAATAATAGATACCATAGTTAATTTTGAATACTGATTGATCAGTAATTTTGTAGTTCACACCTACTTTAGGTGAAATGTTTACTTTAGAACTAACATCTGCCAAACCTGCTTCGTCACCGATAGATACAAAGTTGTATGTATCATTTGGCAATCTGTATTGAGAACTTGCATCAAAGTAATCAACACGCATACCTGCCTGAACAGTTACGTCTTTATAGTTGATTCTATCTTCAGCAAAGAAGTCAAAAGATTTTGGTTTGAATGGCTTGCTTGTTTTGTCATAAACATACTGGTCAGTAGTAGCATAAATATTGCCACCCCATTTATCAGTATATAAGTCATAAGAAGGGTCACCATCATAAGGTGTACCATTATAATGTCTGTGTAATTCATGTAGTTTGAAGTTAAAACCTGCAGTAAGCTCTTGTCTTACATCATCAAGATCTAAAATCCAGCTGAATTTACCATCCATCTGAATATAGCTACCATCTCTAAAACTAAAGCCACCACCGGCAGAACCGTCAGACACAAATGTGTTTTGTAAACCAAATGCATTACGAGTACCTGTTGAGTAAGGACGACCTTCATAGTAACCAGTCAATGGATTACGAACTGGAACTTCACCTTTCAAATAACCGTCTTTTGTATAGCCGGTAACAGTATTCATCTGTGTATATTGATCCACAACAAAGTCAGTTCCTGAAATGAAAATATCATTTTGAGGTACTAATTTATCTTCCGGTTCCAAAATATCAAATCCACTCATAAAGCTTGGATCGTCAAAGTTATTTCTTCTTCCTTGATAGTCACTGTTTGCAGAACGCGCTACTCTAAGCTCATAAAACATTGAGCTCGAAATAAAGTGGTTCATTTTTACATAAATATTAGAAAGAACCTGATTAGCTACGTTTATTTTAGCAAAGCCCTGATTGACACCGTTAAATACGCTGTCTGCAGACATACCTTCGCCTTCAAGATAATAAGAAGTATAATCAGCATTTTCAAAGTTAGTCATACCCCAAGTACCACCTACTACCATTTTAACAGCAGTAGAGATATCATAAGTAAATTTACCAGTAATGTTTTTCATCCAAGTTTGGTTGTTAGGCACTTGGCTCATGTTATTTCCTAACGGATCTAAGATTTCATAGCTTGCGCCGCGATAGTCTTCATGGAAGTAATAGCCGGACATGAAGAAAGTTACATCATTAAATCCGGGTATCGGACCACCAATACCAAATTCGTATTTGCCTTCGTTAGATCCTTGAAGTTTATAACCTTCGCCTTCATTTCTAAATTCGAAGTTATTACCTGTTCTTACTAAGTTCAAAGCACTTGACTGACGACCAAATAAGAAAGGCAAGTCAGTTCTGTATCTTACATAACCTTCATATCTGTCATTTCTACCGGCTTTCATTGCACTGTTTACAGCACCAAAACCGGAATACTCTGCACCCATACCACCTTTCATTACCTGAGCTGACTCGGTAGCTGCAGCAGATGCTGTAGGGTAGTATTTAGAACCACCGATACCCATACCACCTGTAAATTTATTACTCAAATCCATACCATCAAGTAGAATCTGAGTATCTGCCTGGCGGGCACCACGGATACTATAACCTGACCCGGAGTTAGTAACACCGGCTTTCATAGAAATAATATCAACAAGGCTTTCACTTGCTACTTTGTTCATCGTTTCACTTGTTACAACGTCCTGAGAGCCGGCAACATCAACTTTCACCTGATCTCTTGCAGCAGTAACAACGATAGTTTCGGTAGTTTTTACTTTATCAACCATCTCGATATCTAAAGTAGTAGATTGACCGGAAAGTACCCTCACGCCTTTGATCATTTTGTCAGCTTTAGCTACGTGAGAAGCTTTTACATCGTAAGAGTTGGCAGGGATACCATTGATAATATACTTGCCGTTTGGTTTGGTCTTAGCCCCTTTTTTAGTCCCGAGCAACATTATTGTTACACCGGGTAGCGGCTTACCGCTTTCATCTACTACAGTCCCTGAGATGGAACCATGCACCTGAGCATACGATATCACAGGTACCAGCAGAGAAACCAGCATGATTAAAACGAAAAATCTTCGCATTAGTTTAACTCCTTTATACAACCTAGCACAAAATATTAATCTTAATTTGCAACATTTATTTTCAAAAGCCGTATAATATTATAACAGCTTACTATAAATCTATCCGGCATTGCTTCTTAGCACAAAACACACCACTCCCTACACAACATGTGGCGGTTTACAATTGCCAAATATAACACAAATTTTTTTTTCTACACAAAAACTTTGCAGATTTGTTGAAAAAATCTATCTCAAATAATATTCTAACCCATAAACTACAAATCCTGCTCTGCTCCAATTCGATCCACCAAAACTTTCACCGAAGTTAAGATTCATGAATCTAAGTTCGGTACCAAGCGTCAAATAAAAGTTATTATACAGCTCTACCTTGCCTCTCACTCTTCCGTAAAACAACGAACCACTATTAGAAGCACCAAATCCGAAGCGGGCTGAAAGATTCAACCAACTATCCTGCTCAGTGGCTGAGATAATATTATGTTCAGCAAACGCTGACACCCAAAACAGAGAGTTATCAATATTAACGGTTCTGTGATATTCTATAAAATCAGTTGGTTTGTTACCTACTTCTATCATAGTGTTAGAAGCCGGGCGAGGCACTCTTACTATTATATCCATATTAGATAAAAACTTCAGATTACCAATTTCAATACCCATATCAAAGTTATCTACTATATTATAAGCTACTGATAGAGAATAATTTGATATGCCTGAATTAGATGTTTTATTAAATCCACTGCTGCTAAAGTCCGATGAGCCAAAAAACGTAATATTAACATTATTAGGCATCTGATACTGGAAATCGTCATAATAACTATAAGAACCGCTGTTATCCTGCGGGATGATACTTGGCATCTGAGGAGCATCGTATCTTTTTTCTTTAAGTAAGGTATTAGACTGAGCATTGAAGTATGGATTGTTTGTAGCGTAGTCATTATAATCGTCTTCTGATTCTATCTCGCTGGCAGCAAGAATAGACTCAACCATCAAATTTTCGTCAAAAGTCTGAGCGACCAAAGGCTTATCACTATTTATTGCTTGCATTGCAACAAATCCGTCACTATTGCTCATTTCAATTGAAGATTTGTTTATCTGTTTTACTTCTTCTTTAGGAACTACAAGCACGAGCACATTGTTTTCCGCTGCAACGCTGAATTCCATATTCTTATCTACCGAACGGAATTCATCTCTATAAGATTCTGCAACATTATCAAAGCGTGTTCCTAAATTATGATCGCTAATCTTTCCAATAGCAAACATGAAAAGAATCACAGCAGCTGCACTAATATATCGATAGTTAAATTTAGACTTTTTAGGCAATTCAAGCTTTAAAACATTTGCTTTACTTTCATTGATAATTTGCATCATAATCCTATCTTCGGTTTCACTCAGAAGATCTACCGGGACTTTGATGGATTGAGCATCTTTCTTCATTGCATGATTTAGCTCCACAGCTACGTCGAATTCTTCCTTAGCTGCTTTATCGTCTGCCAAATAGTGCCTAAGAAGGATGTCTTCTTCTTGGTTCAATTCGCCATCAAGATATTTCGATATGAGATTATCGAGACTCATTGATTTCCTTGACTATTGGTGTTAGAATTTTTCTTAGTTGTACTCTTGCCCTATGCACTCTTACCTTGGCTAATGATAAATCAATCCCAAGTATTTCAGCTATCTCCTGATATGAATATCCTTCATATTCTCTGAGTAGCAGTGCTTCTTTCAAAATAACAGGCAAGGCTGCTATGGCATCCTGCAGTGAACGTTGAAGTCCATAATCATTTTTCATCTCTACTGATTGACCATGAACATAGTCATCGTAAGATTCCAAATCTTTTTTGCTTCTTATCATATTGAGGCATGTGTGCCTCGCAATGGTAAAAACCCAGGATGTAAAATTTTCGCCGTAAAACTTTTTGCTGTTTTCATATACTTTGACAAATGTTTCCTGAAAAGCATCTTTTGCCTGTGCCTCATCGCCAAGCATTCGCAAACAGAATCTATATATCCTGTCTCCATACTTTTTGTAAAGTATGCCGAATGCCTGAGCACTACCGTTCTTGAAACTTTCTAAGGTTTCAGGAAGGTCTTTGTCATCGATATTTGCTTTTCTAAAAAACATAATTTGTCAACTATATTATCCGGCTTTATTGGTAAACACAGCAAAGCAGATTTTGGTTACAACTTTTTTTCATTAGACAGAAAAAATATTATTTTATAGGAGTTCTAAGCTCAATTATTACAGTTCGGGAATAATTTCTTCCTTCCGGGCTATCATTATTATAAAGCAAAAGTCTGCTACCGACACTGTTTTTTTCAACTTTGTTTTCTATCTTAAGTGCATTAAGTACATTTTCGATTCTTTCACCTGCAAGTTTTTCGTTATACTCAGGGTCTCCGGTTCTGTCGGCATAACCCGTAATGAATATTTCTGTATTTGGTTTAATCTGTTCTTTGACAGCTTTAAGTACATCTATATGTTCCGCTTTTAGATTTGCTTTATCATAATCAAACAGAATTAGGGCAAATCTATCAATTATTCTATCGTCACGAAGTATCTCACGCTTTTTGCGAATGGTCTTTTGCGATATACCGATAGTCCTGCTTTCAGTGTGAGCTTGGTTTCCGGTATATACTATCAAATCAATATCTACATTTTTGTCATATCGAGGAATTGGTAGTCTTTCGATATCCCAGATTCTTTTTTCAAGCTTATCTTTGAAATCGTAGCGTCTGAGTACTTCACCGTTATGTTTTACAAAAATAGTCGCACTATCAATTGCCATACCGGAAAACTTAGGACTTATTTCAAGCACAGGCGGAGTAGCAGTTCTCTTTATATCCTTTATTATAAACGGCGCAGTGACGCCTTTGTCATTGGAGCTGATTTCTACTCTTCTGTTTTCAGATTTACCGTCAGGATTGTCATTATTTGCAGCATTCATGGGGAGTGCTCTGTTTTTGACTTTTACTTTTCCTTCCGGTATGTCCCATATTTGAGTTAGATATTCTTTGATAAGGTTAGCTCGGCTGCCGGATAGTGAAGTGTTATTTGCTTCTTCAGCTGTGGCATTATTGCATCCTGTTATTACTAAATCTGCTCCCGAATCCAAAGCACGACGTGCAATGATATTAAGCATATCCTTATATATATCCATTGTATTTGGATTAAGTTTATCAGGGTCAAATGACTTTGTCTCTTCTTTGCTTAGCAGATTCAAACTTCCAGGATTAATCTTTGTGCTTCCCTGCTCAAAAAACACATAAGGTAAAAGTGGAAACATTTCCTGGTACTCTGTTTCTTCTATCACAACAGTAGGATTAGTCATAATATTGCCGTTCTCGTCAATACCATATACCAGAAGTTCGATTTCTGTATCAATCGGCTTTGGTTTTTCTAATCTATATTTTTCGTATTTCACCGTCTGTTCGACGATAACATTATACTCTTCAATCTCTGTCGTCTCTTCGTAATTGTCAATTAGCTCTATTTTATCTTTAGTGATACCTGCAATATATTCAACTATCGTGTCCCTCTGAATTCTGTATTGCTTGTCGCGAGGTTTATCTTTTTCTTTGAGATATGGGAATTTCAAAGCAGCACCAAATGAAACAGTAGAAACCAACCAATCTACAGAACTTATCTCCGAGAATGGCAAGTGGTATCTGATTTCAGGTTGCAATACTCCTGTTGTAAATACAGGGATTCTATAGCCAACACTAAAAGTAGCAAAAAGCTGCATAGCTTTTCCATCAGGCATAGCAAAATCTGTATATTCTGAGCGAATTCTTTTGCCGTTTTCCAAGAACACTACATTATCGGGCTGCAGCAATTCTTCTTTTTGGTTTAAATTAGTTGAAACAATATACCCTAATTTCAAACCGGCGGTAGTATAAAAATCGTCAAAAAATTTGAAGCCTGCATGTGCTTCCAAATCAAGCATATTTATAGCAGATTCTATTTGATATTTCGATTTAGCCTGACTGACGCTTATAGTGTTGTAAGGAGGATTCAAATCTCTAAACTCGGTATTGCCGGTTATATCTTCTTCAGATAAAGTGCCGTCTAAAGTGGAGAAGCCTAATCTTGCCCCCAAATAAACAGCATTGTTGAGAGGAAGCTCCAGCATCCCGCCAAAGTTAAACCCGTAACCAGTACCGCCTTCAAAGTTAGTACAACAGATAGGTTTGCCCGGAAGAGACTGGAAATCTGTAAAATGTATATTGTAATTTAGACCTGCATAAGCACCATAATATAATACTGTGTCTTTGTTTCTGCTATTTTGAGCAAACGAGCTTGCCTGCAGGCATAGAAGAAATGCAATAAAATAAAAAGCTATTGGTTTCATCTTGTTTCTTATATATATTAACGAATACATTTATTCAAAAAGTAACATAGTGTATATTTATTGCAATTCCAAACTTAAATAATATTTTAAAAGCTATGAATAACAATCTTTTTTCTTCTGAAATTGAAAAAGCTTCGACCAGAGCATCTGAATTAAGGCAACTAATAAACAAGTACGACATTGCTTACTATCAAGATGCAGAATCGCTGATTAGTGATAAAGAATACGATGTGCTTTTCAAAGAATTATCGGATTTGGAGAAAACTTTTCCTGATATAATTACTCCTGACTCCCCCACTCAGAGGGTAGGCGGTGCTCCGCTAAAAGAATTTACTACTGTAGAACATATAGTACCTATGCTTTCTTTATCTAACACATATAGCGATGAGGAGTTGCATGATTTCGACAGAAAAGTTCGCGAAGCACTCGGAGAGTCTAACTATAAATACTCCGCAGAGCTGAAATTTGACGGCGTAGCAATGAGCTTACGGTATGTCAACGGAATTCTTGAAAAAGCTATCACAAGAGGCGACGGTTACAAAGGCGATGATGTAACTCAGAACATAAAAACCATTAAAAATCTACCTCTCTCAGTGAGCGGTTCACTTCAAAACTTCGAAGTAAGAGGCGAAGTCTATATGCTTAACGAAGACTTCGAAGAAATTAATCGGAAAAGGGAAGAAAGCGGCGAGAAACTTTACGCAAATCCCCGCAACCTCACTGCAGGTACTTTAAAACTATTGGATTCTAAAATTGTCAGCACTCGGAAGCTTCGCATGGTCTGCTACTTTTTGAGAAGTGATGAAAGCAGATTAGAATCGCACTCAAAAAACATAGAATTGCTAAAATCGCTTGGCTTTCCTACTTCAGAGCATATCAAAAAATGTTCTGACATTAGAGAAGTAATAGATTTTATAGGATATATCCAAAGCATCCGAAATTCACTCCCATTCCAAATAGACGGAGTTGTAGTCAAAGTTGATAATCTGGCACAGCAGGAAGAGATGGGCTATGTAGCTCGCTCGCCCAAATGGGCTATTGCATACAAATACGAAGCAGAATCAGCCGAGACATTATTAAAATCTATCAGTCTTCAAGTTGGAAGGACCGGCACTGTAACTCCTGTGGCAGAGTTAGAACCTGTCCTTGTCGCAGGCTCTACTGTTAGCAGAGCAACACTTCACAACATGGATTATATCACAGAGAAAGATATACGAGAAGGTGACTTTGTCTATATCGAAAAGGGTGGAGACGTTATTCCTAAAGTTACAGGTGTAAACCTTCAAAAACGAAAGGAGGACTCTGGCCCTTATAGATTCCCAAAAATATGCACCTGTGGGAAATCGGGAGAACTTGTACGCCCCGAAGGCGAAGCAAACTATTACTGCACTCACCCCAGCTGCCCTTGGCAACTAAAAAGAAGAATAGAGCATTTTGTAAGCAGGAATGCAATGAATATAGACGGATTTGGTGAGAAAGTTGTAGAACAACTGCTTGAAGCCGGGCTTATTTCAGATATTGCCGATATATACGATTTACATACTAAGAAAACGAGACTTCTCGCTTTAGAAAGATGGGGCGATAAAAGCGTTAATAATTTAATTGACAGCATTGAGAAGTCAAAAGAACAAAGCTTTGCGAATGTTCTATATGCACTTGGAATAAGGTTCATCGGCGAAGGCGGTGCGAAAATACTTGCCAATCATTTCAAAAATATTGATAGCTTAGCTTCTGCAGATAGAGAAAGTCTGATTTCTGTAAATGAAATCGGAAATAAAATGGCAGATTCCGTGTTAGAGTTTTTTGCCAACGAAAAGGAGCTGGATATACTCAATAGGCTTAAGTCCGCAGGACTTCAGTTTGAAGAAATAGTGATTGAATCAAATCTCATGAAAAAGTTTAACGGAGAAACCTTTGTTTTTACCGGAGAACTCGAGACAATGAGCAGAAAAGCAGCAGCAGAAAAAGCAATTGCATTGGGCGGGAAAGAGACAAAAAGTGTTAGTAAAAAAACTGATTATGTAGTGGTAGGAGCAAACCCGGGATCAAAATATAATAAAGCATTAGAGCTTGGAGTAAAAATACTCAACGAAGAACAATTTATAGAACTGATCTCCTAAGCTGATTTCAGTTTCTTTGGAATTAAATCAAATGGGTAGTCTTTGATTGAAACAAGAGACTACCCATTAACTTAAAATAGAATGCAAATCTACTATGAAAACTAAGATTTCTGCAATTTGTCGTGCAGCATTTTGATTCTGTGTGTAATTGCTTTACCTATTTTATCCAAAGGTACAATTTCGTGCTTTCTTGTAGCTTTGATTGCAGCTTCCGGCATAGACGGAGCAACTGCTGACTCAGGATCCTGAATTATCAAAGTACCTCCGGCAGCTTCGATATTAGCACAACCATTAGCACCATCTTTACCAAGACCTGTAAGCACAACTCCTATACCATATTTACCAAATGCCTGAGCACCTGAGCGGAAAAGAGGATCTGCAGACGGTTTGCTGAAATTTTCTTCCGGGGCATCATCAAAAGCTAACTTTTGAGACTTAGGCAAAATATTGAGATGTTTACCACCCGGAGCGATATAAATATTTTTTGGTAAAGAAATATGACCATTCATAGCAACATTGACTTTGTAAGGTGTATTTTCCTGCAAATGCTTTGCAAAACCGCTAATCATCCAATCCGGCGCATGTTGAACCAGATAAAATGCAGCAGGCAAATCCGCAGGAATATTTCTAAATACTTCTATAAGTGATTTTGGTCCACCGGTAGAAGAAGCAATGGTAACACCAATAAAATCAGGCTTAATGTCTTCTGACACATCTACTGTAATTGCAGAGGAGCTTGGCTCAACTTGTTTGATTTTTCCTAAGCCCTGCTTGATCGCACGCTCTAAATCATTAAAATCAACAGGTTTCGGGAAATAGTCATCTGCCCCTGCATTGAGAGCAAATTCCTTTGTCCCTTGCGAGTCTATGGCAGTAAACATAATAATATAAGGGATAGGTCTGATAGTTTCTCTAACTCTTCTGATTAGCTCGATACCATCCATAAGGGGCATCATCCAATCTGTCAAAAGAATATCAAATTGTACCTGTTCCATCAATTTCAAAGCTGAGATGCCGTTTTGTGCTGTAATTACCTGATACCCTTTGCGTGTAAGCAACTGCTTATACGTAGCAGAGGTCATCAGTTCGTCTTCCGCTAAAAGTACTTTTATTTGTCCTGCCATAAGTATATTAGTGTATTGTTTAAAATAAAATTATTTTCACTACTCGACTTACTTACTAATCGTATGAAACCTCAAATTATTTCATGACTATGCAAGAAAGTAAAACGAACCATAATTTACTAAAAAAAATTACAACTACAAACTCTTTATATCTTTGTAAACATCAAAGCTAAAGCTATTTGTCGTAAAATAATAATTTGCAATAAATATATAATTTATCAAAATATTGCCTTTACAATTTTTCCTGTTAATTTTAGTTTTGTAAATTTTAGAGCTTATAAATAGAATATTTATTCATAATGCTCTTTTGAGAAAGATAAGTAACTATACCGATTTATCAATATCCTTCCTCTTCTTAGAAATAAACTAAAGCTTTCAATTGAGGAATCTCTGTGAAGTCATTCAAATAAAAGTACTGTATTTTTGAATAGTTACTTAATTCCTAATACACAAAAAAAATACCCCCATGCAGATTAAGTATATGCAATGGAGGCACAAATATTTCAAGCAGAGCTATAAATTAGTCAAAAAGCACAGATTCTCCAAAATCGAGTATCCTTGCTTCTTTTCCAAGATTTTCGACCTTGTTTTTAAATGTGTTGGGGTCAGCAGCTATAACAGGGAAAGTATTATAGTGCATTGGTATTGCGAGTTTAGGATTGACAAACTCAACAGACTTTACAGCATCATCTATACCCATAGTGAAATTGTCACCTATAGGAGCCATATATACATCAATAGCATTGAGTTCCCCAATAAGTTTCATATCAAGGAATATTCCTGTATCGCCGGCATGATATACAGTTTTTCCTCCAATAGTAATCACTACACCTGCAGGCTCACCCATGTACATGCCGTCAGGAGTAGAGCTACCGTGATGAGCTATAGTAAATTTTAATCTCCCAAAAGGAAAATTCCAACCACCGCCAATGTGCATATTATGTGCTTTCACTCCATGAGAAGCCACATAATTGGCTAATTCGTTTACAGCTATTAGCATGCTGTCGTTGTCTTTCGCAAGCTGAATAGCATCACCCAGATGGTCTCCATGTGCATGGGTCAAAACAATAAAATCAGGCTTCAAACTATCCATAGCAACAGGTGCGTTAGGGTTACCGGTAATAAACGGATCAATCACAACAGTATATTCACCATCAGAAAGCATAAAAGACGAATGGCTTAGGTAAGTCAATTTGAGCATTTGGAATCTCCTTATCTATCGAAAAAATATTTTTTGTTTCGAGACAAACAATTAATATAAAAATGCTTTAAAATTTGTATTAATATATTATATTCTTATTTGAAACACAAACGTTTTATATAGTACTTCATTTTTGGAATTACAAGAAAGGCTCGGTTAATGTTTGACCCTTATATTGCACTGATAGGCGGAAGCGTAATGATATTATTGTCTTACGTTTTTGATTTGGCTTCGAGGAAGTTCAAAATACCCTCAGTTTTGTTTCTGATAGCGACGGGCATGGGTTTGAAATTTCTTGCTACTTCTTTTGGTATCAACCTCGACAGGCAGTTTTTTAGTGTGCTTGAGCTGCTTGGCATAGTCGGGCTTATTATGATTGTTTTAGAAGCAGCAGTTGATCTCAAGCTTACACGAGAGAAGCTCTACACAATCAAAAGATCTGCCTTGATGGCAACTCTTATTTTAGTCATATCATCACTCGCGATAGCATTAGTAATTATGTATTTCAGGCAGGAGCCATTTTTCAACTCTTTGGTCTATGCCATACCACTTTCTGTTGTCAGTAGTGCTGTGCTGATACCAAGCGTACACAGCCTCACTCAGAAGAAGAAGGAATTTATGATTTACGAGGCAACGTTCTCGGACGTGATTGGTATTATGTTTTTCAATTTTGTTGTAATCCAACACGGCAGCATTTTTTCTTTCCAGGGCATGATTACAATCTTATTGACAGTAATAGTTTCTGTTCTCGTGTCGTATTTTTTAGTTTATTTATTTGGTAAGATTACTACTCAAATTAAGATATTTATGATGCTAGCAGTGCTTGCTGCACTTTATGGAATCGGAAAGCAATTCCACTTGTCGTCTCTTCTTATCATTTTCATTTTTGGACTCATACTCAATAATACTAAACAATTTTTTGTTTGGAAGTTAGAGGAGTATGTCGATTTCAAAAAAATAGAAGCTATTCGTGATGAATTCCATACTATCACTGCAGAAACTGCCTTTTTAGTCAGAACTTTTTTCTTTATTGCGTTTGGTATGTCATTAGATTTAGTCCAAATGACCAATCCAAAGGTAATGCTAATTGGTAGTATTATAGTTGTGATTCTGTATTTGATTCGCTACATCAATTTCAAGACATTTTTAAAAACAGACGTTATACCTGAAATATTTTTAGCTCCACGCGGACTAATCACAATCCTACTTTTCTATAATATTCCGGCAGTTTATCAAATTCAGGACTTTTCTATAGGCATATTATCATTCGTGATTGTAACAACAAGCCTTGTGATGATGGGAGCACTAATTGCAACTCCGAAGCATCAAATAGACTCTTTTACGATAGTAGATATAGGCGTAACACCTACTAATGACCTTTTAGTCAAAGAGCCGGAAGGACCTTACTGCGAACTTGAGACTAATGAGTTTTCTGAGGAAAATAACAGCTCAAAAAAAATAGACACTGAAAAAAAAGACTGATAGTTCTTTTCTCATAACAAATTGATTTAGAATTGCTTACACCACAAGCATATATTTATAAAATAGTTTTGAAATGAATAGGGCGATGACATCACTAAAATTATCATCGCCCTAAATACATTCTGGTAATTAAAGACTATCAGATTGTAAAAAATTTATTCAAGATTTCTGATATTTCCCGAGCCATTTTGCATTGTGCGTACTTCTTTTGGTTTACCTTTATAGAGAATGTCACCACTTCCGTTAAGTTCTGCAACAAATAGATTTTCTACATTCACTGAGATATTTCCGCTACCATTTAACTCTATTTTTGAGCTTTGCGAAACGCAATCAAGAAGATTTATATCTCCGCTTCCGTTTTGTTCTATCTCAGTTTCATTAACTTTGCCTGCTACGCTTATGTTACCTGAACCGTCCAATTCGATATCAAGCTCAACATATTTAATTTCAGCAAGATTTACGCTCCCGGAGCCGTCAATTTCGATTTCTAATTCATCTCCGCTAAGAGCAGTTTGTGATAGAATAGAGCCACTCCCGTCAATTTCCAACTCTTTGCAATTAGGCATTGATATATAAATGTCTAATTTGCTTGGTGAGATATTCTCTTCGGAATAAATAACAAGATTTTCCCCGTCCATTTTTGTCAAAACTAAATCCTGAATGTTAGAATCAGTTATTATTTTAACGCTCGGACTGCCCTGGCTAAGATAGACGTTGCCATTTCCTTCGAGCTCTATGCCACTAAACCCTGAAACTACTCTTTCAGTTTCAGTAATCTGGTTATTCCCGCTAATTCCACCTTTAAAGAAAGAACAGGATGACAAGGCAACCACTAATGATATAAATATTGCAAGTGTTTTTAAACTCATATTATTTCCCCTATAAAATTTCAAATTTTGCCTGAATTTCATACCTGATTTTTATCTTTTTGAATTCATCATAGTTTGAACTATCGTCGCTGCCCTCCATCATCATTGCTGTATTCGAATACATATTTTTAGCTCGAAAAACAGGGTATGGATTATCTGCAACTTCTACTATATAAAGCACTTTTCCTATTTTTTGACCGACACTTTCCACCAAGTACTCTGCTTTTTCTTTCGCAGCTTTAAGAGCATTTATTTTAACTTGTTTTCTAAATTCAGTCATATCTTTGTTTTTAAGTTCAGCAATGTTTATGTAGTCAATACCTCTGACGTTTAGATATGTCATTAGTTTATCTACCACTTTAAAATCTTTGATGTTTATGTGAAGTTCTTTCCTTTTAAGGAAATCTTTGCCTCTTTGTCTCCAATTATTCCCACCATCAATCAGCGTCATTTGCTCTTTTTTAATACCAAGCTCTTCCAATTGTTTAATTACTAAAGGCTCGATTTTTTCCAAAGAAACTTTGGTTTTATAATCTTCGTATTTTTTACCGGCAATATATTCCTCTTCGAAATATTCCGAAAAACCAACTGCAAGGATTATTTCGTCGGGTGTTATTTCCATTTCGGCACTGCCGCTTACCTGAATATATGGTGTTTCATCTGCAAAACTAATAACCGGCAATAGAGCAATAGCCAGAATCCACAAAATAAATGTCTTTTTCATATCACTTCTCCTTTGACTAAAACTATTCAAATTATGTCTCTTTGACAATAGTAGTTTATACGTAATTTTGTGTCATTTAGTTCTTACTATTGTCAACTCGCTCCGATTTCATCAATAAAAAAAAGACCTCTACATAAAAAATGTAAAGGTCACTTGTTTGACTGTAATAAAGTCTCTATTCAAAAATTGAACCGAAAGTTATGTATATACTTCGGCTTCTTTACGATTCCCATTTAGAGGAAGGCGGAAGCGATTGCCTTTCTCTACTGTCGATAAAGACTTTACCTTCGGCAATTTTCTTGTCAATTTTAAACTTCTTCATGACGCGTTGCAGATTATCAGTCATCTCTGTTAAGGTTTCGGATGAGCGGGCAATCGATTCTATATTTTTAGCTGAGCTAATCGCTACCTCAGATATTGCTGTAACATTTTTTGACAATTGCTCACCCGTAGCGGCTTGTTGCTCAGATGAAGAGGCAATCGAGTTTACCATATCCAAAACGTCTTCAGAGCTTTGTACAACTCGGTTTAGAGCATCTCCGGCATTATCTGCCAAAGTAATGCCATGCTGCACTTCTTCATTTCCTTTTTGCATTACCTGCACCGCAGCTTCTGTTTCCTTTTGGATGCTATTTATCATATAAGAAATCTGTTTTGTTGCATCTGTGGTTCTTTCAGCAAGTTTCCTTACTTCATCGGCAACAACTGCAAATCCTCTTCCTTGCTCGCCGGCTCGTGCAGCTTCTATTGCCGCATTTAGAGCCAGGAGATTTGTTTGATCTGCAATTTCTTCAATTACAGAAATTATAGCACCAATCTCAGTCGAAGATTTACCTAATTTCTCTATATTCAAGGCGGATTGCTGTACTACTTTAGCAATCTCTTTCATTTTTTCAATAGTTTGGACTACAACCTGTCCCCCGTCTTTTGCTATCTTACCGTTATTATCTGCAAAATTTGCTGTCTTGTTGGCATTAGAGGAGTTCTCAGTAATTGTCATGCTCATTTCTTCAATTGCTGAAGCAATCTCTTCTACCTGAGTGCTTTGCTCCTGTGATGAAGTCGCTACGCTTTCAGAGGCATGTGAAATATCATTGGAGGCATTAGCAACTGCAACTACTACATCATTTAACTGAGCAAGTAATTCCGAAAGTGAATCGCCAAGTGAATTGATATTATCTTTCAACTTCTCATGATCGCCCATGTAATTACCTACCATTCTTGCTGTCATATCGCCAGAAGCCATTATCTGCAGCACCTCACCGGCTTCCTCAATTGGTTCGACTACTGCATCGAGCGTTTGATTGATACCGGAAACAATGTCATTCCATCTGCCGGGGTAACCTGAGGTATTTATTCTTTGCTTCAAATCACCTTCAATTGCTTTTTGAGCAGCACCTGCAGTGTCATCTATCAGATTTTGAATAAAGTCTGCAAGGATATTTATATATTCAGCCAAATTTCTGTATTCACCTTTCGAATCATCTAAGTTTAGTTTTACTAATTCCTGCCCCTTTGATACTTTATTGAGGAAGTCTAAAGTCGTATTAAATTGATCTGTGAAAGCATCTATTGTACTATTTACACCCAATATCACATTAGCAAAATCTCCGCTATGTTTCTCTACATCTGCTCTTACAGCGAAATTACCACTTATAGCCGCATCCGAAAGAATCTGCACATCATTTACCAAAGCTCTGATTGAATCCATCATTTTGATAAATGCCGGAGTCAACTCGTCTTGCTCAGAGAATTTGCCTTTTTCTTTCAATTTATCTAATTGACTCAGATTACCGTTACTTATCTCTATTGCAAGTCCTAATATCCTTTCTAACTTGCCAACAGTGTTTTCGATTGCAGTTTGCAACTGTTTCCACTTACCTGAGTATTGTCTGTTGATTTTTACAGTAAAGTCATTATTAGAAATTGATTCAAGAATATGTAAACATTCGTTGATAGGTTGAGTCATGCCGACAAACATCTGGTTTATGCCAATGATTAGCTCTTTCCAGCCACCTGTAAATATTTCTTCGTTGCCTCTTGTATCTAATTCGCCTTCGTGAGCAGCTTCGATAAGATCTGCGATTTCATTGTGAATATTCGTAAGATTTGTTCGAAGCTCATTTGTTCTTTCTGTAGCAATAATTCGTTTACCCGGCAAATCTTCTAATTCTTCTGTAAAGTTTCCATTCGCATATTCTGAAAGTATATCGAGAATACGCATTAGTACATCTACGTGATCTTTGACAGTAGAATTTACTCCCATTGCCATTGCTTTGTATGCACCCGCAAATTTATCCTCGTTTATAAAGATATCAATTTCACCTTTCGCCTGCTCTTCACTCATAAATTGCATTTCGGCGATGAAAGTAGAAAGGTTATTGATTAGTCCGTTGATATTCTTTTTGATTTCGTTGAAGTCCCCGTTAAAATCTTCTTCAATAGGTTTTGGAATATCACCCTTGGAGATTCTGTCAATGTACTGAGCAGAAATATTTATCGGAGTAGTTACAGCATCTAATGTCTTATTAAAGCCGCCAACTAACTGTCTGAAAGCACCTTCGTATTTTTCTTCATCACCTCTTACATCAAGTTTTCCGGCTTGTGCTCCGTCGATCAATGCTTGTAAATCATTTGCCATTTCAAGTATATTTGCTTTCATGCGGTCAAGGTTTTCATTTGCAATAGCTTGCTTGCCGGGTAGCGGTTTCAAAGTTGGCTTCATATTCCCTTTACCATAAGCACCAAGTATCGCCAATATTTTTTTTATGTTATTGATGTATATTCTCACAGCATCATTGCTGTTATGAGCCATAGCCTGATAAAATCCTTTGTACTTATCTTCATCGATAAAGAAATCAATATCGCCATTGACTCTATGTTCATAAATAAACTGCTCAACATCTTTACTGTATGTATTTAAATTATCAATAAGCATATTGATATTGTTTTTTAGCTCATTAAAATCGCCATTATACTTTTCAGTGATTCGTGGGGGCATATTACCTTCAGCAATTTTCGCAACGTAGCCTGCAGCTGTATTGAGTGGCGTAACAAGTGCATCTAATGTCCTGTTGAATCCATCAATCATATCACCAAAAGCTCCGGGATATTTAGCTACATCACCGCGTTTTTGCAAATCACCCTGCTCTGCTGCAAAAGTAAGAGCCTTAGTTTCCTCTATCAATTCATTTTGGATAGACATAAGATTTCTAAAGGCTTCTGCAAGTGCGCCAAGTTCGTCCTTGCCGGTATAGTCACATTTGATATTCACATTCCCTTCGGAAACGGATTTGGCATAATCTCTGATTTTTTCGATAGGTTGTGAAAAAGATTTTGTAAAGAAGTAGATTCCAACTTGTGCAAAAACCATAAATATCATACTCCCCAACACAAGCTCCCAAACTATTCCAATCGTAGCAGATTGTATCTCACTGACAGGGACATCTATTTTTACGAACCATGTTTGATTGGTATGTGCAAACTTTATCGGATGAGTAATTACAAAGTCTTCGCCGATAGTCTCTGCTGATGTTTTTTCTATTGACTTATAATCCAAAGATTTGGAATATAAAGCAAAAGCACTTTCAAGATTCTTTCCGATTAGAGTGTCTCCTGCGGAAGAAGCACAGATGTTCCCTTGATCCGAGAAAATAGAAATGATTCCTGTTTCATTAAATATCGATTGAGATGCCAAAGCTCTTTGCACGCGGTCAATATCGAGACCGATGACATTGATCCCTTTGACATCACCATTTATTACAATAGGAACTATTACATTAGCAGAATGTATTTGATTTTGACCAATAAGCCTACTCATCGAAGCAGTAACTACCGGTGTTTTAGATGCTAAACCGAGTTCGATTTCTTTTTGACTTAGTACATTTTGCAAATCAAATTGTCGCTTTTCTTTATCAGTTTTGATTATACCTTTAGAAAAATGACCTAAAACTCCGTCTAAAGTATCAAAAGCATTATCTTTCCAATGAGTACCGATATATAGGACACTATTGTCAATATCAGTAAATGTGCTCAATTTTTCAGTGATATAATCTCTGTCAACTTCAGCACTCACTCCATAAGCATTTTGAATATCTTTCGCAGTAAGCTCGGCAATAATTATTGCTTTTTCGAAAGACGATTTTACTTTTTCAGCCTGGCTGTCAGATAATGTGATAAGCCTATTTTCGATAGACTCCTCATTATTGATAAAAGTACGAATTGCAGCCTGTACAATCAATGCAAGAGAAAGCATAATCATGCTTGCTGTGGTAGCAAACGTGAGCTTAGCTTTGATTGTTTTCATATTAAAGTAAAAACTAAGTAGCCGTTCAAGTCTCATAATTCCCCTCTCTCTATAAATACAGATTAAATTGCTACAAAATCAAAGTAGAAACCCGTAGGTTTTCATTTTACTTGGCAAATATATCCATTATTAATGAAGTTACAAAAATAAAATCATATCAATTGCGATATGATTTTTGTATCGACAATAATTGCGATATTTGTTATAGAAGCCCATTTAAAGAGCCTGTGGAGTATTATAGAATCGGAACTTTCTTTTGATGTGATATTCTTTAAGAAGTTATTTATAAATTTTAAAGATATATATTATCTGATTTAATATTTACAAACATTTTATGTTTATAATGCCTATTTTGATATCAAAATACAAGCAAATTGCTGTTAATATCTTCTTTTAATCATCATAACAATAAACCTATTTTTTATTAGAATAAGACTCAGTAAAGGAAGATACTATATATATTTTCTGTAATGATTTACTTTTATTCTTAGTTTATATACTTTAATCTTGAAGGTATTGCTCTATAGCTTTTTCTACCTGGATTTTATTATGGTAACTAAGGTAACGTAGTTTCCCAGATTTGTCAATTACAGCAATAGATGGGATACCACTAATGCCGTATTTTTTTGAAGCAATATTATTGGGAGATGGAGCTGCTTCATCCCAAATTTGCTGCCATTCCATGCCATAAGTAATAAGTGCCTGCCTTAAGGCATCTTCCTTGTAATCAAGCGAGATACTTATCATTTTAAAATCTTTGTCTTTATATTTTTCATAAATCTGTTTGACTTCAGGCATCGCTTTTATACAAATATTGCACCAAGATGCCCAAAAATCGATCACAACAACTTTCCCTTTAAAGTCACTTAACCTTACTGCGTTCCCATCAATATCCAATACATCAAAATCAGGAGCATCACTCCCAAATTCAAAGTTCCCGGTTTCAAACACTTTATCCGGCACTTCAGGTGTTGTGGAGGTCTCTTTTGCACAAGAGAATAGGAATATGATGAGTATCAAAATAATGCTATGTTTCATAATAGTTCTCGTTTTACTCCTTATATTGCTATATAGACACATAAAGCAGAACAATGTTACAGATTTTCTTTTATCTCATAGCAATGAGTATTATATTTGCTTATTCAGTCTTATCTAAAAGGGGACACCTCAACATGAAAAATTATAGAAAAGAACTCTGGTTCAATACAACTCAAAGAAGACAATACATCAACATTACGCGTGACGTGCAACAATGTATTGATGAAAGTGGCATACAGGAAGGTCTAATTCTGGTCAATGCAATGCACATTACAGCAAGTGTGTTTATAAACGATGATGAATCCGGTCTCCATAATGATTTTGAGAAATGGTTAGAAAAATTGGCACCCGAAAAGCCTCACTCTCAATATGCTCACAATGGCTACGAGGATAATGCAGACGCACATCTCAAAAGGCAAATTATGGGCAGAGAAGTAACCTGTGCCATCACTAACGGAAAATTAGATTTTGGCCCATGGGAGCAGATTTTCTATGGAGAATATGATGGAAAAAGAAAAAAAAGAGTTTTAGTAAAAATCATCGGTCAATAAGCTCTGCAAGTCTTATTTGGAGTACACTCAGAACCACTACTCTGTTTTACTGAACAAATACCTAAAAAAAAACTAAAGACAAACAGCCCAAAGGCTTTAACTAAGGGCTGTTTTTTTCAATTTATTTGACTACGACTTTTTTTGTCAGAATTGAATTACCGTTTGTTATTTTTACCAAAAAAACACCCGCTTTATCTATTCGGAAATCAAGTTTACTTGTATTCGATTTTAATTGATTTACTAACTTCGCTTCTACATCATAAATTTCAATATTAGATTCTCCGGCAGGAAGATTAGTAAGAGAAAGCGCTCCTCTGGTTGGGTTCGGAAACAGTTCTAATGCCGGTATTAGATTTTCATCTACAGAAATAAATTCATTTACAGAAATCGAAAGAGCTTCTCCGTACTCACTTTCACCGCAATCATTCAAAGCTCTCGCAGAAAGAAAAACTTCACCATGATAATCATCGTTCCAAGCAACAGTGGCATTTATCCCCTCTGATGTAATTTCTCCTGCTTCCGCAGGATTGAGCATCCATTCATAAGTTTTGGCATCAGGTATTGCAGCAATAGAATATGAAGTTTCCGGTTTTTCTTCTGACTGTAATACTTTTTCGCCATCAGGCATATCTGGAGCCGGCGGAATATCTTTAAGAACTACATTGAACTCATCGGACTCTTCGCTTTTCCCTAATGGGTTTATAGCTATAACCTGTACACTAACCGGACCACTAAAACCTTCTCTCCAAGTAATTGTAGCTATATTATTATCTGCAACAATCTCTGCAGCACTTTCGGGATTGACTATCCACTCGTAAGCGGTTGCTTCTTCGATTGCGGAACAGGTATATTCATTAGCAGTTCCGACACACGATTCGGCAGCTCCCTGAATTATTTCCGGTTTAGAAGGAACACCAGCATAATCATATTCAATAATGAAATACAGGGCATTTGTTTCGTCAATGTCATTCCACTCTCCGGTTTTTCCCAAAAATCCGGCACCCTTAGGCCATGCTTCCAGTCCAATCGCAGCTGCGTTCTGCTTGCCAAGAAAATTATCGGGTTCGTTTGGTACTGCCTGACCTTGACCTCCACCCCAATTTTGATATCTTTCATTTACAGTTTTACCATTCCCTTCTCCATTTGCTCCCTGACCTTCCCAAAACTTCTCGCCTTTACCGTCATTATCGCCGTCCCACTTCCATTCGCCTTCTTTTTCTTTGTCATTGGCACCAATCCAAACATACGCAATACCACCTCCGTCATTGACAGTTGTGTAGTTTTTTTGGACTTTCCCATTCGTTACTATTTCATGATACATTGCCTGTTGCTCAGCCTGAGTCTCAATTTGCATAAGATAACCGCCTTTGTCTTTAGCATATTTTGCGGCATCTTCCCAATTCATTTTTTGTTCTACAATTTCATAAGTTTTGTTTTCGTGAGTAAATCGTTTTGCCTGAGTTTGGGCATTTCCGGTGCAAAGTAATCCTGTCAGAGACAAAAAAATGCTTGCAGCAAAGAATGTAGAAATTCGATTCATTACCATAACCCTCAATTATAAAAATACTTCGTCAATTTAGAGACACATCTTTTGACAAAATGTTTCACATACGAATAAAAAAAGAGTTGATGCAACCACCAACTCTTCTAAACAAAAACAGTTTACAAACATCTATTTATTTCTCAATCTACCAATACTCATTATTCTCTTAGGGATGTCTGTATTATCATAATATCCGGTAAAATAGTTTTGCCCCTGCCCTATCGCAAATACCGTAACCGGAAGTCCTGTATGTGAGTATGAAGTCCATCCGATTCCTGCCTTACGATTAAGAATATGAGTTGTTGTTATGGTCAGCGGCTCATAATAGCTGTAATTAAGCAAATCCTCTTCTGATTGATTAGCTTCTTTAGATTTAACAGTTTTTATGTAAGCGTCTTTCAAAAGTTTCAATTCGTATTCTGAAAGTGCAAGTTTGGCATTGAGCTCTGCATTTCCCAACCCGAAATAGTCTTTGATTTTAGTCAGAGCAGTTTCAAACGTAAATGAAGAGTTTTTATCTGCCTTCCATTCAGCTACTAAGTCTGCAAACTTTTCAGCAGATATTTTCTGGTGTTTCAATATTTCAAAAGCACTTTCATATCCTGTATTGGCAAATCCGAGAGTCAAGCCTCCACATTCATGGTCAGCAGTAACTATAATTAAAGTTTCATCGGGGTGTTTTTTATAAAATTCTAAAGCTCTGCCGATTGCCTTATCAAAAGCAATTGTTTCTTTAGCAGCAGTTACTGCGTCGTTTGCGTGGCACGCCCAATCTATCTTACCACCTTCCACCATCATAAAAAATCCGTTTGGATTGTCGAGGAGCTCAATTCCTTTTTGTGTAAATTCCTCTAAAGCTATATGATTTTGCTCCCTGTCAATTTCATACCATAGAGCAGCTTCTGCATCAAGAGTATGATTATAAGCCCATAACTTTTCGCCGTTTTTTGCATTCTGCAAATCTTCACGCGAAGAAACAATTTTATATCCGGCTCCTAACATTCTTTGCTTAATATCTCTCAAAGTATCTGCTGAGTAATCCCCTTTAGCATAACCACCGGCGTAATAGTCGAAGTTAGCCACAGCCATCTGTTTTGCAATGTTATACATATTTTTCCTGGTATCTTCGTGGGCATAAAAAGCCGCCGGTGTGGCATGATCTATCGAAACAGAGGAGACTATACCCACACGCATTCCCTTTTCTTTAGCCATTTCGGCGATGGTTTTCAGATTTGCTGAATGATCTCCCTTTTTTGAGATTGTATTTATGGTAGTTTTTTCTCCTGTCGCTAAAGCAGTGCCGGCAGCTGCAGAGCCTGTGATATATCTGTTTTCTGCGAATGTAGTAGCCAGTCCTGTTACAGGCAATTGAGTCATATTCAGCTGAGCCAGACCAACTCTGACATAACCGTTTTCAGGAATATTAGCATAAGCCTGAGCAAGATTTATCTGAGGAAGTGCCATCCCATCTCCAATAAAAAAGAAGATATACTTAGGCACTTTATATTGAGACGAGCTTTCATCCTGTGAGTTATTCCCATTAGCACTATCAATAGAGCATGAAGCAATAAAAGGAATTAACAAAACTAATATCATAAATTTGGTAGTGATTCTCAATCTTTGAAGCATAGTTACTCCACAAAAGTTTGTTATTCGTATCTTTTTGTCTCGTCTCAAATCTAACACAAAATAAATTCATGTGGGAGTCAAAAGTCAGAAAATCCTTATATAATTTCCGTTTTTTTTGAAATCACGAAATAGACAATGCTCCCTTTATCTGATAATTCAATTTAAGAGATGGTTTCAATATAATTATTTTATTGCTTCTGCTTTTTAGTATAAATATACCCACCTATCACAGCCGTTGCAGGTGCCACCAAAACCAAACCGAAACTGCCTACCATCGTCTGCAAGATTTCTGCAGCCACAAAGTTGATATTGAAAATACCTATCGCCGGAGTTCCTTTGGACATAAATACCATCAGAGTAAAAGCAAAACTTCCGGAATATGCAAAAAGCAAAGTGGTTGTCATAGTTCCTAAAACCGGATAAGCAATATGAAATCCGGATTTTATCAGCTGTCCCGTGCTCATATCCGGTTTCTGTTCTATCAGCTCATTTTGTGATGCAGCTATGTCCATAGCAACATCCATAACAGCTCCGGCTGAGGAAATAAAAATACCTGAAATGAAAATATCGGATAGTTTGGACATATCAAATCCGGAGAACAAAAGCAGTTCGGAAAATTCTTTTACTGTACCGGGTATTCGGAAAAAATGTCCAAAAACTATTGCCAGCACAGTAGTGATTGCCACACCGGAGAGCGCTCCTGTCAATGCAACAACGCCTTTTTTTGTAAATCCGCTAATCAGCATAATAATTACAAAAGTTGTCAGAGCTACAACAGCAAATGAAGTAAGCAAAGGAGAATAACCGCTTAAAAACATAGGCACAAGTATTTTCCAAATTGCCAAAGCAGTAAATACAAATGATAATAAAGCCTTTAAGCCTGTCCACTTTGCAAAACCTACGAGAAAAACTGCAAAAAGTACAAAAAGAATCACCTCTATGTCTATTCTATACAAGTCATGTGCCCTTGCACTTATTATAGTATTTTTTTCTGCATCAATTCTAATGATCATTAGTACTTCATCACCTACCTCATAGAACTTATCCTGACTCAAATGACCTAGCATTATATTTTCGGCTTTGAGTTTTTGCCCCTCGTAGATGCCGTCCTTAATCAAGACAGTAAGCTCCTGAGTGCCACTAAGAGAAACTCCGTAGTGCTGGACATCTGAGTTGTCCACATCAAGAACTTCAGCTTTAACTCTTTCAGAATCTTTGTAAAATTGGTCATTTTCAAAACCAGTCGGCATCATAAAGAGCACTACACAAAAAATGGACACCACCAAAACAAAAGCAATATCAAGTTTATTTTTCAAAATTTTCATTAGCCCACTTATTCAATTAGGTATTTAAAAAAAAGAGACGCAACTAAGTGCGCCCCTTGGAAATTAGTTCTTTTTTCTTCTTTTTTTGAGGTCATATAAGAAGTGCTTTAACTGTGTTTATTTCAAAGAACCTATTGTCATGATTTTTTTTGCTACGTCAGTGTTATCATAAAAACCGCTAAATTCGTACTGACCCTGGCCAATAGCAAAAACAGGAACAGGCACACCTGTGTGGTAATAAGAAGTCCAATCGATACCTGCTTTTCTGTTTAGAATGTGAGTAACAGTAACAGTTAGAGGATCATAATAATCATAAAACAAGCTTTGATCTTCTTTAGGGAATGGAGATTCTCCGGTTACTGTTTTATTAAACGCATTGCGTAGCTGATCTAATTCGTATTCAGAGAGTACAAGTGCTTCGTTCAAAGCAGAATTTCCCAAACCAAAGTATTCTTTGATTTTTTCAAGAGCAACGTCAAAAGTAAATGCTTCGCCCTGAGTTTCTATCCACTCATATACTTTTTCTGTAAATTTTTCGTAAGATATTTTCTGATATTTCAAAATATCAAATGCTGTTTCGTAAGCAGTATTGGCAAATCCCAAAGCCAAACCACCACACTCGTGGTCACCTGTAACAATGATAAGGGTTTCGTCCGGGTGCTGTTTGTAGAAATCCAAAGCTTTGCCAAGTGCATCGTCGAAAGCAATCATATCATAAGCAGCAGCTACAGCATCATTAGCGTGGCACGCCCAGTCTATTTTGCCGCCTTCTACCATCATGAAAAAGCCTTTGTCGTTATCAAGTATTTCGATACCTCTTTGAGTAAACTCAGCAAGAGAAAGGTGATCGGCTGGTCTATCCATTTCATACCAAAGAGCACTTGAAGCATCTAAAGTATGGTTGTACGCCCAAACTTTTTCTCCGTTTTGGATAGCGTTAAAATCTGCACGGTTAGAAACAATTTTATAACCTTCATTCTGCATTTTTTGTTTGATATCTTTGTAACCATCTCCATCACGATCGCCATGAGCATAGCCACCACCATAGTAATCAAATTTAGCAGTTGCCATCTGAGCTGAAATATTGTACATACTTTTACGAGTGTTTTCATGTGCATAAAATGCAGCAGGAGTAGCATGGTCGATTGACACAGAAGAAACAATACCAACCCTCATGCCTTTGTCGCGAGCCATTTCAGCCATCGTTCTCAAATCTCTCGAATAATCACCAGATTTTGAGATTGTGTTGATTGTTGTTTTTTCACCTGTCGCAAGAGCAGTTGCTGATGCTGCAGAGCCTGTGATGTATCTGTTTTCTGCGTGTGTTGTGGACATACCAATAATTGGTAATTCAGCAATTCTCATTTGTCCGATACCAACTGAAGATTTAGGTCTAAAATCCGGATCATTCAAAGCTGCCTGAGCTAAGTTAATCTGAGGTGTCGCCATACCGTCTCCGATAAAGAAGAAGATATACTTAGGTGTTTTGTAATCCAAAGGATTTTTAGCCGGATTACTTGATGTTTCATCATCGTCGTCAGAGCACGATACCATCATAGATACGATTAAAGCCATCATAAGCACTCTAATCGAGCCTTGTAAGAACTTTTCCATAGTTACTCCCAATAGTAGAAATTGAATAAAATACAATTCAGATTTCTTCAAATGTAGAGCTATAGAATTAAGCCTTGTTAAATCTTAAATCAATTTCATTAACAAATGTATTTTTGCCGATAAAGAAGCTAAAAATGCCTCTACTCAGCGATTTCACAATAATATTTTGATGATTGTTTTAAATCTGAGAGAAGTTATCTAAATTGCAGTTAAAGTATGTAATTCATGCGGTCGGAATCGGTCAGTTTTGACCTGTTAGAAATGCAATTACTACTTCGTAATAGATTAGTTGCTGCTATATTTTTTGTAGTTTTGATAGTCTGTTATACAACATACTTATGAATATTACTTTATAGTGTTATTTTTTCTGTGTGATTTTTATGATGAATATATTAGACATACGAAAAGAATTATACCTCAAAGCTGAAATTTCAGGTGAAGAAGCAAACACAAACTCAACAATTGTAGATTTGCTCAAAATGTTTTATCCTGATAAAATAATCAATAATCTTAACAATTCATATAGCTTAGCTTGTATCTTTAGAGGTAAGGAAGGAGGTAGCACTGTTTGCTTCAGGGCTGATATTGATGCTTTACCTATTGAAGATAAGCTTGACAATTCAGGCAGCAAAAGGTCAATCTCGCATAAATGCGGTCATGATGGGCACACTGCAACATTGCTTGCATTTGCAGAAAAGCTAAAAGACAGAAATTTTAAGGGTACTGCGGTTTTGCTTTTCCAGGCAGAGGAAGAAACAGGTCAGGGTGCTGCAAAAGTCATGGCAGACAAAAGATTTCTTGATTTGAATATTGATATGTTTTATGCCTTCCATAATTTGCCGGGATTCCCTGAAAATGCACTTGTAGTTAGAGACGGCACTTTTGCTTCTGCTTCAAAAGGGATGATAATTGAACTACAAGGTCAAACTTCACACGCATCTGAACCCGAGCTCGGCAATTCACCTGCACTTGCATTAACTGCATTGATTCACAATATGATAGCACTGCCACAAAGGAACACAAACTTTCATCAATCCAATTTGGTAACTATTATTTATGCTTCTTTAGGTGAAAAAGCATTTGGCACCTCACCCGGATTCGCAGAATTAAGAGCAACACTCCGCTCCTCTTCAGAAATTGATATGAATGCAATGTGCAAAGATGCAGAACAGCTCGCTTTCGGCATATCAAAAACTTACGATTTGAAATGCAAAATCTCCTATGAGGAAGAATTTCCTGCTACAGTAAACCACAAAATGGCGAATAATTCAATAAGAATTGCAGCCGAAAAGCTCAATTTGAGATTAATCGAAAAAGATACACCGTTTCCATGGTCAGAAGATTTTGGGCACTATCTGCAATATAAACCCGGCGCCTATTTCGGCATTGGAGCAGGACTCAATGCAAAAAACCTACACCATCCGGAATATGAATTCAATGACCAAATCATAAAAACCGGAGTTGAAGTATTTTTTGAGCTTCTGCAATTAGAAAGCAGTAATTACTGAAACTAAAATTTTAAGTACTCGTGCCATTTCAAGAACAACTCCCAGGTTGCATTTACATCCCTGAGGCAATACTCTGCTATAGTCTCTACTTCTCCTGCATAGTATAACTGACCAACCATGGAGCCATCTACACCTTTTTCTTTAGGCGAGGTAATACCAAACACTCTTGTATAAAAATCAAAGTTGAATCTTTTAGTAGCAGCATAGGGCGATGGGCTGTAAAAAGTAAGTTCGTCAATCAAATCTATATGATTCGGATAATTGAATTTTGTACCTGCCATCAAATTTCTTGAAGGTCTTACTCTAAGTATAGCCGAGCGAAGCATCAAAAACGGTGCATCGAAGTTTCTGCCATTGAAAGAGATAAGCTGAGCATATTTATATTTGCTCAAAATCTTCCAGAAATCTTCCATAAGACGTTTTTCAGTGTAGATAAAGCATTTATTGCCGTCCGACATTATTCGCTCCTCAGGCTCATCTTTATCGTATCCCGGAGCGGTAGAAAATGCGGCACAACTCTTTAGCTCCCAGCCTCCGGACTGATTTCTTTCCATAAGCTGCAAACCGATACAAACGACATGAGCGGTCAATGGCGAAAGCCCCATTTCAAACTTTTTCTGTTCTTTTTCATCGTCAGTTTCTGCATACCTCAAGATATATTCCTGCTGTGATTCTGAAAGAGTTTCCCATTCCACCGGTGAAGTTTCTATATCAAACACCAAATATTGTTCAGGTTTCATAGAATGCTCGCTTAGTATTAGTGCCTAAAAAATTGGAATCAAGCATATTTCGTACCAACTTATTTTTAATTATGTTAAAGTAGATTATTGGCTTTGAAACTGTAATAATCATTACCTGCAATTATTACATGATCAATCAGACTTATACCAATTATTTCACCGCTTTTTTGTAGTGTATTTGTAAGATTTATATCCTCCTGTGACGGCTCATTTTTTCCGGAAGGATGATTATGCATAACTATTATCGAAGCAGCATTTTCTGTAATTGCAGGTTTGAAAATCTCTCTCGGGTGCACAAGCACCTGATTGAGAATTCCTTTTGCTATATCTATTTCTCTGATAATTTTATTTGAAGTAGAAAGCAGCAGCACTTTGAAAACTTCTACTTCAAGGTTTCTCATTTTCGGCCCGAAAATCTCATATATTTGATCCGGACTTTTAATTGCAACCCGTTTGTCTATGGGAGCTGATTCTATTCTTCGCCCAAGTTCGAAAGCAGCAAGCAAAGTAATTGCTTTGACTGTACCTATGCCCCTTGTTTGTTTAATCTCGCCCAAAGTCTTTCCTGTAAGCTTATTGAGACCACCGTGCTTTTTCAGCATATCTTTTGCTGCATCCAATGCTGAAAACCCCGAAGCACCCGAACCTATAAGTATAGCAAGCAACTCACTTTCTGAAAGAGAAGCACTTCCGAACCTTACCAACTTTTCGCGAGGGCGATCATCTTCCTGCCATTCTTTGATCGAGAAATATCTGTTTTCAGCATCATAGTTTTCGCTCATCGAGTACCTCCTCTATCCAGTTTGCATATTTATCATGCACTCTACTTACATCAGTAGCAATAATTTCCGGTACTTCGTAACTATGCATTCTCAGCACTTCGAGCCGAATCTTGTCAAACAGTATTTTTTTTGTTTTAATCATTAATAGTGACTCAGTCTCGTCACAAATTTTGCCTTTCCATTCGTATATAGAATTGATTTGAGGGAAAATAGAGCAGCACGCAGCTAATTTGTTTATTATTAGATAATTAGCTATGTTTTTTGCTTCGTCTCGATCTTTGCATGCAATATAAATAATTGATAAGTCAGTAATTTCTTTCATATCTCGACCTATATTTGTAAATTATAAATCTATGTCGTATTAAGACAAAATCTATTATGGTAGAATTACTAATATTTCACCTGCATATAGTTGCAGCGGTTTATGCTTTTGTCAAAAACTTTCAAAGCAGAACCATCAAAGATGCTTTCTTGTCGCTTGGCATTATTGCACTTGTTTTTGCGATAGGATGGGCTCTTACAGGTACTTTGGCTTATTATATTTATCCCAAAGACTGGAATTCTATTTACTTTACAAGCGATTCTTTAGCGCTTGTGCTTTTGGTTATCCCTGAAGTATTATTTTTTAAACTTTTCTTCTTGCAGGATAAACCGGAATTGGACACTCAAGAATAATATAAATACACGGTAAAGTTATGAATATCAAAATAGAAAAATTGCAGGGCAAATCTGATACTAAAAAGTTTATCAAATGCCAACGCCAATTTTATGTAAACGAACCGAACTTTGTTACTCCATTGATGTTAGATCAAATGGATGCATTGGATATTGAGAAAAATCCTTTTTATAAACATTCAAAAATTCAATTATTTATTGCTAAAAATGACAATAAAATTGTAGGTAGAATTGCCGCTATTGTCAATGACAGGCACAATGAACTTCACAATGATGAAGTTGGATTTTTTGGTTTTTTTGAATGTATTGATAATGTAGATGTAGCAAAAGCTCTCTTTGATTCCGCCGGAGAATGGCTAAAAGCAAACGGGAAAACGCAAATGCGTGGTCCGGCTAACCCTTCTCTCAACGATACCTGTGGTGTGTTGGTCGAGGGGTTCGACAGCCCTCCTGTTGTGCTCATGCCATACAATCCAAAATACTATGACAAACTTATAAAAGATGCCGGTTTGCCAAAAGTAATGGATTTATTTGCTTATGACTTATGGGTGGCAAACTACCTAACTGAAAAAATGGAAAGAATGCAGGGTTTGCTCAGAGAAAGATATCAAATCACTACCAGAGACGTGAATTTCAAAGATAAAGAACAATTCCGAAAAGATGTTGACACTCTCAAAATGCTTTATAATGCTGCTTGGGAACCTAATTGGGGTTTTGTTAAAATGACTGACGAAGAGTTCGAGCATTTAGCAAAAGGACTCAAAATGATAGCAGAACCAACTCTGACTTTTATGGTAGAATCAAAAGGAAAAACTGTAGGTTTTGCACTTGGACTTTTGGATATAAATCAGGTACTAAAAAACAATCCGAGCGGTGCTACCATACCGGGAGTATGGCAATTGCTTACCAAAAGAAAGAAAATTGATAGTTTCAGAATTATTGTTTTAGGTGTGCTACCTGAATACCAAAAAACCGGAATTGATGCAATCATGTACTATGAATTCGGTATCAGATGCAGAAATCTCGGCATGAAACACGCAGAAGCCTCATGGATACTTGAAGACAACGTCATGATGAACAGAGCTCTGACTCAAACTCTAAACGGCAACCAGTATAAAACATATAGAATTTACGAACGCAACCTTTAAAAACTCAAAATCCCGAATTGGCTATGAAGGCAAATTCGGGATTTTTTTTCTGGTTTTCTTCAGCTTCATTTCTACATTTCTTTTATGACAGCCTTAGTCAGTTTAACCAAATCAGGTTCTGCTACTGCTGCAAATTCTAATATTTCTTTGATATCAACCGGTTTTAAAGCATCAGGCAAACATTCATCAGTCATTACTGATAATCCCAGAACTTCCATACCCATTTGCACTGCAACAATATTTTCAGGAACGGTGCTCATACCTATTACATCAGCTCCTATTGTACGTAGGAAACGATATTCGGCTCTTGTTTCTAATGAAGGTCCCGACATAGCAGCATAAACTCCCTTGTATAACGGAATAGAGTTTTGCAATGCTGCCTTTTCTGCAATAGAAATCATACGTTTGGAATATGGTTCGCACATATCCACAAAGCGAGGTCCTAATCGCTCATCATTTACTCCGATTAGCGGATTATCGCCAAGAAGATTGATATGATCTTCGATTAGCATAATTCTCCCTTTTTTCCATTGAGGATTTAAGCATCCGCAAGCATTGGAGATAATAATTTTATCCGCACCGAGAAACTTCATTACTCTCACAGGGAATGTAATCTGCTGCATAGAGTAACCTTCATAGTAATGGAAGCGACCTTGCATAGCTACGACGTTTTTACCCTCTACGGTGCCAAATATTAGCTTGCCTGCATGGCTTTCTACAGTAGATTCGGGAAAGTGAGGTATCTCTTTGTAATCAATTTCTGTTTCTATTTCGATTGCATTTTTTAGCTGACCGAGCCCTGTGCCCATAATGATTGCTACTTCAGGAACGATCTGAGTTTGAGAGCGAAGAAAACTGACAGCTTCTTCTATCTCAGCAATTATATTTTTATTGATTTTAGACATGATTTTACCTGTTAGCATAATAACGTTCACCAAAAATTGCCGTTCCTACTCTAACCATAGTGGCACCTTCGTCAATTGCAATATCGAAGTCATGAGTCATTCCCATCGATAGGTGCTTAAGAGATAAACTAAGTTCTCTGTTTACTCTTTCCAATGATTTTCGTAAGATTCCAAACTCGCCTCTTATGAGTCTCTCATCAGGCGAGAAAGTACCGATGGTCATAAGCCCACCAATGTTTAGATTTTCAATTTCCCCAACCTCTCCTGCAAGGTCAACTATTGCATCCGGTTCTACTCCGCTTTTAGAGTCTTCGCCTGAAGTATTTACCTGAAGAAGAATTTCAACAGTCCTGTCATCTTTCTCTGCCTGTTTGGAGATTTCTTCAGCAAGACGAAGAGAATCGACAGTATGAATCATATAAACATTCGGGAACAAATATTTTACCTTATTACGCTGCAAATGCCCTATAAAATGCCACTCCGGATGAGTCTTGCCCAAAGCATCAAATGCAGTAAGTTTATCCCTTACCTCTTGTGCGTAGTTTTCTCCAAAAACTGTCATCCCTGCTTCCATAGCATTAAAGTTCATTTCGACAGGATATGTTTTTGATACTGCCAAGATTTTAATATCTTCAAAATTTCTACCGGACTTTTCGCAAGCCTCGCGGGCTTTATCTGTTACAATTTTCCAATTCTCTTTTAGCATCTCTACCGGTAATACGTTCATTTCTCACCTTTTTATCTTATTATCTGTATTGTTTTAAACATTGTTTCCGAAGCGTTTTTTACTTCAAGCAAATATATGCCGCTTGGAATATGATTTAAGTCAAACTCAATTTCCGAATTCCCGTTTAGTGTTGTTTCTTTTGTGAGTATCGCTCTGCCCTGCAAATCATTGATAGAAACCTCTGCTCTTCCTGTTAGATTCATAACCTTGATATTTATATAGTCACAAGCAGGATTCGGATAGACACCAAGTTCTGAGATTGGCAATTCTTCGACAGAAGTAATTCCATCTAACTCAATAGTTTTGATTTTCATAAGCGGAACGATAGTGCCGTTGTCAATTGCTATCGAATCTAATCCCGGCATTTGCGGAAGTTCAAATTTTTGATTGACATCACTGATGTAATAAACAGTGTCAATTTTATTGCCGCTTTCATCGAAATATGTAACGGGAACCGGCACAAATGTATATCCACCAAATGATTTTGCCTGAACCTGTTTGAAAGAAATGTAGCTATTTGACTGGTCATACACACCCTGCTCGTTTCTTGCTGCATATACTTTGATGTCAAACTCAGGCCAGCCTTTGCCAAATACCCATTGAGCAAAGAAAGTATCAATATCTTTGCTTGTTAGTGCTTTGAGCTCATCTTTAAGCTTTTCTGTATTGACGTTTGAGTAAGCATTATGAGCAAAATAATTTTTAACAGCTTGGAAGAAAACTTCGTCTCCGACAAACTCTCTCAAAGTTGCAACCACCAGAGCTCCCTTCTGATAAATAGTCTGAGGATAGTTCGAGGACGGGGATTCTCTAACAAAATCATACAAAGGAAAAACACCCTCTGCAGGTGCGATATTGTTTAGATAGTCACTCCGCTTTTGTCTTAAAATCTTAGAGTAGTTTTCTTTACCAAAAATATATTCTTTGTAAAGTGCTTCTGAAAATGTAGCAAATGATTCATTCAACCATGCATCTCTGAAGTCTTCCGGGGTTACCAATCCGCCAAACCACTGATGCGAAAGCTCATGAGCAATGGTAGAATTTAAGGAATCTTTATTGATGTTTGCCTGTGAGATGATGGAAGTCGGCAAAGAAATCATAGTTTGATGCTCCATAGCCCCTTTTGTAGTTATCACATATCCCACCTTTTCAAAAGGATAATCTCCGTAATAATTTTCAAAGGCTTCGAGCACTAAAGGAAGTTTTGCAAATGCAAAATCGGCTCTGCCAATCATCACTTCTTTTGCATAATACTCAATAGGCTTTTTCCAGCCCTTGATTTCGCCTTTAACATACTGTGACATGGCAAAATTCATCATATAAGTAGCTATAGAATCTTTACTCGCCCATTGATATATATCAGTGCCATTATCAAGATAATGCACTTTCAGCACGCCATTGGATGCTACGGAGTAAGCTGTTGGCACGTGGTATTTTATATCATAACTAACTTTATCATTAGGATGATCAAGACATGGCAGCCAGTGAGAGGTAGTCGAAACCCAAGGGCAAGTGAAGCCAACACCAAGCGAATACAGCATCTGGTCTTCGTTGTGTACTCCACCCCATTTATATCCGGGTTCTTTTCCCATTTTTCCGCTATAAAATACACTAACGACAGCAGAATCAGACTTGTCAGGAATTTGGAAATAATGACAATAATCTGCATCATCATAATTGCCGTAAGTTGATATGTCAATTTTTACATCGTTGTAAAAAACTGAATCGACATTCAAGTCCCTAAGGTGGAAATAGAATTTATCATCTTCAGATTTACTGCTTCTATAAATCAAAATATTATTCACTCCATGAGCATCTGTACTCAAGCCGGCAGTTAAAAACACGTCAGCATCGTAATGCAACACATCATAAGATAAGTTAAGAGGCTTTAACGGATGCGGAATTTCATCAGCTGAAATATTTAAAACAGCCAAGAATAAAGAAGCTAATATAAATAGCCTAAAATTCTTAAACATAAGGCATTTTCTCCCATTTATTCAGATATATAAACTTAAAAAATTACCGCTATTAAAACAATAAATAAAACGGCGAAACCTCATGTAAAGATAAACGTAAAAAATATTATCACTCTTGATTTTTTTTCTTTGCAATTATGCAAATGTATGCTATCTTAAGGCAAGGATTAAAATTCTTTTACCACGTCAAAATAGGAGTACGTTATGATGGATGGTGCAACTACCCCGGAAAAGTCTTTAATGACCTGCTACTCTGTAGAAGAGGCTCTGCAAAATAAAGACAAAGTTACCAAACTTGATCTGCATTTCAAAGACCTCGAAGAGTTTCCAAAAGAAATCTTGGAATTGGAAAATTTGATTGAATTAGTGCTTTGGAACAACAGACTTACAGAAATTCCCGAAGACATTTACAGACTTAAAAGCTTGGAAAAATTGGAATTAAGCGGCAATAAAATCAAAGAATTGCCTGCAGGTATCGGAAAAATGGAAAACTTAAAAGTGCTCGTACTTAGCTGGAATCAGCTTACTACACTTCCTGCTGAAATCGGCAATCTGAAAAATCTGCAAAGATTGGGTCTAAATAACAACCTTATCGAATCTCTTCCTGCTGAAATCGGCAACCTTACATGTCTAAGCGAACTTGTTTTAAACGAAAATCAAATTACTGCTCTTCCTGAAGAAATCGGCAATTTGACGAATTTAGTGAAACTTCGTGCGCATAGCAATAATTTATCTGAAATTCCTCAATCTATTACTAATCTCCAAAACTTAGAGAAGTTAGAAGTCAATCAAAACAGTATCGCTGCTTTGCCTGCTAATATTGGAAGTATGAAAAAACTCCAAAAAATCAGAGCATGCTCTAACCTTTTGACGGAACTTCCTGAAAGCATCACTGAGCTCGAAAACTTAGAGAAGCTTCTACTCTTTGAAAATGATTTGAAGGCACTACCTTCCGGATTAAATAAATTAGGGAAACTTACTGAGCTTGATTTGAGTTCAAATGACTTCTCAACTCTACCGGGAGAAATTGCAGAATTAAAGAGTCTGAAAGAACTTAAGGTCAATAAGAACAATATTGAAAAACAAAATATTGAAACCTTGTTCACAGCTTTGCCAAACACTAAAATCAAGTGGCAATAGCTTAAGTTTATTCTATGAGGAGTGTAATTCGATGAGCGAAATGCTTACTGCAGCCAAAATGGCTGAAAAATTGGGTATTTCTCAGGGGAAAATAAAAAAAGCTATCACTGAATTAAATATCCAACCTGATGAAACAAAAGGCAGATGTGCATACTTTTCTGAAGCAACTGCCGAAAAAATTAAGACTCATGTTGAGTCTAAATAGTTAACAACACTGATTTTGATTTTTGAACTTAACGAGTTTAGCAGAGATTTTTGCTAAACTCGTTTTGCATATAAGCATTCTTTTGCATATACTTATGTCTTGGACAAACTGAATCATTGAGCCTCACTTCAGGCATACTTATTGATAGTAATCTCTATAAGGAATACTTTTAGGAGAGACCATGAAAAAAATAACGGCAATTATATTTGCTTTGTTGACTATCGTTTCTACTGCCAACGCCCTCGATATGCAGCTTGGACCTATGGTGGCAGTCAAAGCCGGTGTCAATGGAGTGGACACTCCCGAAAACCGTCAGAACGGCATGGCATTTTCTAAACTGCCTGATTTTGGACTTTCGGCTAATATCCCTCTCACGCAATCTCAAAAAATTGGTCTGCATGCCAATTTAGGTCTGCATACTTATTCTTATGTTATCAAAGATTTTAATACTACAGAAAAATTTGTCCATAACCTTAGCTATTTTGCATTCAATCCAAATCTCTACTTCAATGGTTTTATTATGGGTTTTAATTTTGGCTTGCCTATAAGTGCAGATGTGGAAGGCAGCAAGATAGATACCGACAAGTTAAATATGCTTATAGAATTTCGACTTGGTGGTCATTTCAATCTCATGTCTGATGAGACAGGCTCACTCAATGTATTTTTCTACGCAGGCTATATGCTTAACAATGTAATAAATGATTTCGAAAAGAATGACCCTCTCAAAGGTGTAATTCCATATAGCGAAGAACAGCACATTAGTGATGATTTGAATATGCGAGCTGCAAGTATCTGTATTGGCTTCAATTATTTATTTAATCTTACTTTATAGTACTAAATTATGAATATAGCAAAATACATAGATCACACTTTGCTTAAGCAAGATGCCACTCATCAGATGATAGATGCACTTTGCAAAGAGGCATATCAGCATGATTTTGCCTCTGTTTGTATCCATCCCTATTACGTTTCGTATGCAAAAAACTGGCTTCGTAATTCTCACGTAAAAATCTGTACTGTTGTTGGATTTCCGTTTGGAGCTAACGAATCAAGTGTAAAAACTTTTGAAACAATCACAGCAATCGAAGCCGGGGCACACGAAATAGATATAGTTATGAATATTGCTGCAGCCAAAAACGAAGATTGGCTAATCATATATGAAGAGCTTACTCCTATTTCGGAAATTTGCAAAGCCAACGGTATAGTTTTGAAAGTAATCATCGAAACTGCATTGCTTACAGAAACAGAAATTGCTCGAGCTACAGCTGTTTGCTGTGAAGCCGGAGCTGATTATATCAAAACATCAACCGGCATGGCAGGCGGAGTTACTTTAAAACATATCGGCATTATTAAAGATTTCATCTCAGAAGGTGTCAAGATAAAAGCTTCCGGGGGGATTAAAACATACGACTTCGCAATGGAACTTATAAATGCCGGCGTTTCACGTATCGACACCAGCTCCGGTATAGAAATAATACAACAATCCGAACTAAAATAGACAGCATTTTCCTAAAAAGCTTTACTCCACTTTCTCATTGAACACTTCAAAATATGAATTAGAAGCATGGTCGTGCTATGTACTACAATCTCTTAAACACTTAAACTTGTTTCTTCTAAAATAACAATAGGTGTTTTACTGAATTTAGATAAGAACTTCCCATATTTATCTTTCCGTGTTACCCGATTTGCTGCTTAGTTAAGATTAGACAAATTTGTACTGTATTTTTTAAATATAGTAAAGGAGCTGTCTAATGTTTAAACACATGTACAAAGTTGTTTTTGTTTTGCTTTTGTTGCCCCTTTTGATGATTGAATCGAAAGCAGAAGAAGGTGGTCCAGAGCTTTCTGCAGGTGCTGATCTAATGAGCCGCTACGTCTGGCGTGGTACTGATTTCGGCAGATCGCCAAGCATTCAACCTAATCTCTCATTTTCATGGGATTTTTTCAAAATAGGTTCTTGGGGTGCATTTACAACCAATGGCACTAACGCACAGGAATGTGACCTTTATATGTCATTCAGTCTAT
Source organism: Kapaibacterium sp. (SeqCode) (assembly GCA_963664875.1). GTDB lineage: Bacteria > Bacteroidota > Ignavibacteria > Kapaibacteriales > UBA2268 > JBFHIJ01. The sequence goes on from OY761611.1 coordinate 1,529,317, forward strand.
TTGATGGGATGTTTAGTGTAGGAGCTACCGATTATTTCTTCCCTAATGACGAAGATAGCAGAATGTCCTACTACGAATTCGACGAAGAAAAAACAGGCCATATCGTAGAAGCAAATGTTGCTTTCAACGGCACAGAAACTATTCCTGTAGGCGTTTCATTCAACTACAATTTCTATGGCTTTGATGATGCTAATTCTATGTACTTAGAATTTACATACAGCAGCAAAATCAAAAAAAACACTTTCGATTTGTTCATGGGTTTCGCATTAGATGATGGTCTCTATGGTGAAACTTTCGGTGTTGTTAACTTTGGTGTTACAGCACATAAAGATGTAAAAATCACAGATTCGTTCTCTCTTCCTGTGCAGGCAAAATTTATCACAAATCCACAGGCAGAAAATATTCACTTAGTCTTTGGTATTAGTTTATAATATACTATCATTGGAGTAAATAATAATGGATAGCGGTATTACTACCTTTATGGTCATAGCCACTTCTCTTGTGATGCTTATGACTCCCGGACTTGCCTTTTTCTATGGCGGTTTGGCAAGTAAACGAAACATTCTTGGTATCATGATTCAAACTTTTGTATCGCTTGGTATCACTACAATCCTATGGGTTGCGATTGGCTACTCTCTTTCTTTCTCAGGTGGAGAAGGCGGTATAATCGGTAATCTTGATAAAGCATTTTTGATGAATGTTCCTTTTAATGCATTGTATGGTGGCCCGGAAGGCAAATTCCCTGAATTTATTTTTATAGCATACCAAATGATGTTTGCTATCATCACTCCGGCACTTATAACCGGCGCATTTGTAAATAGGGTAACTTTCAAGGCCTATTTAATCTTCCTAGTGATGTGGCAAATTTTTGTTTATTATCCGTTTGTCCACATGGTTTGGGGCGGTGGTCTTTTGCAGGAATGGGGAGTACTCGATTTCGCAGGTGGTATCGTAGTTCACGCAACAGCAGGTTTCGCAGCATTGGCATCTGTCATTTATGTAGGTAAAAGAAGAGACACATATTCACCTCCAAACAGCATTCCACTTGTTGCAATTGGTACAGGGCTTCTTTGGTTCGGTTGGTATGGCTTTAATGCCGGCAGCGAATTGAATGTCGATTTCATCACTACCTTAGCATTTTTGAACACTGACGTAGCTGCTTCTTTTGCTGCCATTACATGGTTAATCATTGAATGGTCAAGAGAGAAAAAACCTAAATTTGTAGGCTTATTAACAGGTGCAGTTGCAGGTTTGGCAACTATCACTCCTGCTGCAGGATTTGTATCACTTCCTTCAGCTATGCTGATTGGTATCATTGCCGGTGCAGGTTGCTATATAGCAGTCCAAATTAAAAACAAACTTGGCTGGGACGATGCATTGGACGTTTGGGGTGTACACGGTATGGGTGGTGTATTCGGCACTATTTTACTTGGTGTTTTTGCCTCTGCAACAATCAATGGTCAAGCAGGTTTATTGGAAGGAAATTCCGAATTTTTCTTTAAAGAGTTAGTTGCGGTCGTAGTTGCTTCTGCCTATGCTTTCATCTTCACTTATATTATGCTTGTAATCATTAACTTCATTACTCCTGTAAAAGTTTCTGATACAGATGAAGAGCAAGGTCTTGACTACTCATTACACGGCGAAAAAGCTTATGACGAAGGTGCTTTATAAGCAAGAATCTGATTGCGTTTCTTACTTGTTAGCCAAATGTTAATAGACTCACCTTATAATTTTGATATATTGTTGACCTTAAAGCACTTGAGTCATATAGAGGCTGTCCCTTTCGGAGACAGCCTCTATTTTTTTTACAAAATCAATAAAAAAAAGAGCTGCAAATCAGTAAAATCTACAGCTCATTTTTTTAATTGTCGCATCAGACAAGAAAGTCCCCTCTAACTACCCTCTGCGTTTTTCTCTACCTCGGTCTCTGTCGCCACCACTTCTTTTCGGGCGGTCAGATTCTTCGGCAACTTCCACTCTTAGCTGTCTGCCTTTATACTTTTTATTTTTTAGAGAATCAATAATCTTATCAGTATGGCGTTTGCCAACTTCAAAGAATGAGAAACTGTCTTTAATGTCAATATCCCCTACATTGATATCTCTGTCCTGAGCAAAATCATTGATCATACCAATTATATTTTTTGGCATAATACTATCTTTTTTACCGATATTGATGAAAAATCTGGTAAACCCGGTTCTTCCACCTCTTCTTCCGCCTCTTTCACGACGCTCTTCGCCGCCGTCAAAGTCTCTGCGTCTGTCTCTGCTACGTCCGAAACGGTCACTTCTGTCTCTCGACATTTTGTCGTCTTTGTCGTTCAAATCAGGAGCATCTCTGTAATATTCCAAGAATCTATTAAATTCTAGCGAAACAAAACGTTTGATTACTTCTTCTTTGCTTAGTGATTCCAATTTTTCATTTACAGCATCCATAAATTGGGCTATCTGTTTTTCGTCAACTCCAACATTTTCCATTCTGTCAATTAGATTGAAAAGTTGTTTTTCACAAATTTCAGCACCTGAAGGCACCATAACTTTTTCAAAGTTCTTGCGAATACTTCTTTCTAAATCCTGAAGTTTACGTTTTTCGCGATAATTCACGATTGCAATTGAAACACCTGATTTGTCAGCTCTACCTGTTCTACCACTTCTATGAGTATAGACTTCGAGATCTTCAGGCAAGTTATAATTGATAACGTGAGTAATATCACTAACATCTATCCCGCGAGCCGCCACATCAGTAGCCACAAGCATCTGCAAAGTGCGGTTGCGGAAATGATTCATTACGTTATCTCTTTGCACCTGTGATAAATCACCGTGCAAAGCATCCGCGTTATAACCGTCTTTGATTAGTTTATCTGCAATATCTTTAGTTTCGTTACGAGTTCTGCAAAATACTATACCATAAATATCAGGATTATAGTCTGCAATTCGTTTTAGGACTGAGTATCTATCTTTTTCTCTTACCTGATAGTATATATGTCTTACGTTATCAGCACCGGAATTTTGCGCCCCAACAGTAATTTCCATCGGATCATTCATATATGTTTTAGCAATTCTTGCCACTTCTTTCGGCATAGTTGCAGAAAACAGAAATGTCCTTTTCTCATCAGGAGTCCCCTCCAATATGCCGTCAAGCTCATCGCGGAAACCCATGTTAAGCATTTCGTCGGCTTCGTCTAATACTACAGTTTGAATATTTGATACATCAGCTACATTACGTTGTATCATATCAAACATTCTACCCGGAGTAGCAACAACAATATGAGCTCCTCTCTTCAATGCACGTATCTGAGTATCTATTCTTGCACCACCGTAAACCGGTACAATGTTTAGACCTTTCATATACTTTCCAAATTGTTCTATATCTTTAGCAATCTGAATGCAAAGTTCTCTTGTGGGAGAAAGAATTAAAGCTTGAGTTGTGTTATCTGATAAATCTATTTGCTCCAAAATCGGTAAGCCAAATGCGGCGGTTTTCCCCGTACCTGTCTGGGCTAAGCCAATGATATCTGTATCAGTGGCCAAAGCGGCAGGTATTACTTTTTCTTGGATCGGCGTGGGAGTTTCAAAGCCCAAATCTTCGATACCTTTAAGTATCTCGGGCGACAGCCCGGTCACTTTAAACGTTGACATATATAGTAATACTCAATGTGAAGAACGATATTCACAAAATTAAGCAAACTTATCATTGCTTCTACTAAAGTAATTTTAATAAACAGTATAATTCAGAAGATATTTAGCTAAGTTATTAGAATATAATTATTTATTGCAGTTAGTGAATATCTTTCGATTTTATTTGCCTATACCAATTCTGACTACTATCTTAAACTCAATCCCACATATATCTAATATTTACAACAACTTAGCGATACAAAACAATACTGGCACGATAAATGATAATTGACTATTATGTTTTTGGATATAATATAGAGAACTAAGATGAAACGTTTTGCCTTGTATATCGCAATAACTTTTGCTTTGGTTTTTATGGTCAACTGTTCTTCCATGTCGCCAAATATTCGCTTCGCCGGATTAGGTGGAGGCAATTCGGATATGGAGCAAATAGAAGAAAACGGCAACTACATCCCTACCGGCAAGACCTTCATCGGCAAAGCTTCTTTTTACCATGACAAATTCAACGGCAGAAAAACTTCAAACGGAGAAATCTTTGACAATCATAAGTTTACCTGCGCACATAAAACTCTGCCTTTTGGTACTATGCTAAAAGTTACAAATACAGATACGGGTCAGTCCGTCATAGTAAAAGTCAATGACCGTGGCCCATTCGTTAGAGGACGAGTTCTTGACTTGTCGAAAGCGGCGGCACGACAAATCGGCATGATAAGTGACGGTGTCGCAACAGTCAAAGCTGAAGTAATGAACTAATCCAAATTGCAAAACATGCAACGGTTTTCTATGAGATACATCATTCTGTTTTTATTAGCTATCAATATTGCCTTTTCGCAAAATCAAATGGCAATTACGATTGATGATTTGCCATATACCTATTCAGGCAAGTTAGCCAAAACAGTCAGAGATTCCATACTTATTAAAATAACAGATACATTGTTTGCCAAATCGACTTTTGCAACCGGTTTTGTAATTGGAAAAAACATTGATACTAACTCAATAAATCTGATTAAGTATTTCACTTCCAAGGGGAATACAATAGCCAATCATACATTTTCACATTATAGTGCAAATAAAGTTGATGCTGATTTATTTTGTCGTGATATTGCAAAATGTTCGGAAATTATAAGCAACATGGATAATTACGAACCATTCTTCCGCTATCCGATGTTGCACATCGGCAATACAGTAGCCAAACGAGATAGTATCATAAATTATCTTAGCTCAGAAAAACTAATCATTGCTCCGGTTACTTTAGACAATGATGAATACCTTTATAATAAATACTATGTAGATTCTATTGCTTCAGGCAACTTTGCAGCAGCTGACAGCATTGCAGATGAATATTTACGCTATATGTCGGCTTTATGTAAAAAGGCAATCGCTGACTCCAATTCTAGCCCCAACTATCCAAATACTCAAATCACCCTACTGCACGCAAATCTTCTTAACAGCAGATACTTAGGAAAATTGTTAGATATTTTAAAAGCCGATGGCTGGCAATTTATAAGTCTTGAAAAAGCTGTAAAGATTGTTCTTCCTGAAAATACAGAAAGAACAATATCTGATTAAGATTTTCAATGAATCTAAACATTGCATAGCTTGCCAATATTAGCTAAAGATTAGTCCTGCCATACCTTTAGATTATTTCGTGTTGGGTTTTGCAACAAATTTACGAAATGCGAGTATATTAATATAAGCAGTATAAAGCGAGTTTTGAATTTATTGTGTCAGTAATTCATGGGAGGATATTATGGGATTACACCGACTCAAAGTAAAGATACTAATTGCAATGGGGCTTTTAGCTATAGCCCTTACTCAACTTGCAGCTCATCTATGATGCCATTAAACCTAGAAAGAGCTAAAACAACAGCTCTATAAGTCATATTTTATAAACAAAGGAATGCATACAATCTGCATTCCTTTGTTGGTTTTTAGACATATTTGATTTTACAATCAAGTACAATTCAGATTAGATTTGACCACCATCTACCAAAATCTATTCTATTACAACTACGACTGATCTGCTAAGCTGGCGTTGTAGCGGTCCTTGCTGATTGATTTTAAAATCTCCTTGAAGTTCTATACTCGGAGCATTTTTATTTGTTCCAATCAACTTTTCTGCAGCCTTAGCTCTTGCTTTTGCAAGGTTTATATTATAGTCCTCTGTGCCAAGCTGATCAGTTAGTGGTATGATTGTTACCTTCTTGCCTTCGTCGAGAGCTCTACGTACCTGCTCTAAAGCATAATTATCATAAGAAATAAACTGCTTGCCGTCGAAATCAAAAAATCCTAAATAAAAATATTGTCCACCCTGGTGAATGTTGTTGATAGAAGTAGATACATTTCGTCGAATATAATTCAACTTAGCTTTAATGTTATCACTCTTTTCTCGCTGAGCAGCGTCAGTAATATAGCCGTGAACGATAATCTCGTCAGGCATACTGCTTAAAGTAGGTGAAAATATATTAGCACTGCTGAGTTTGTACATCTTACCATCTACCTGATACATAAACTCCTCAGCATAAGGTCGGGAATCAACGATTATATTAGATTCTATGCGAAATTCCGGTGATTCGACTTCGTTTAACTCTCTTGTTATCACTTCGTATGCAAAAGCCTTGTTCGTTGTGTTTTCTATCTCTATATATTCCAATTCTTCATAAAGCTCTTTATATTTGAGCGAACCTGTATCTTGCACGATAAATTTGCTATTGATTACTACATCACTATTGAATGATTTAAACAAATCTGTTACTTTTCGTAATCTATTTTCTGCAACTTCCTTACCGGTGCTGCCCGCATAAGAGACAATCAAGTTGATTTCATCATTTTGAGAAAGTGCATTGATTGCAATTTCCTCTACGCTTTTAGGATAATAGTAATCAGCACCCTTAAAGTAAATCTTTGCTGCCGGAAGCGAAATATAATCTACATTTCTGTAAATATCATAATACACATCTACAGACTGATTATTAGCACAAGCCTTATCAGCTACATATAAATCTATATCATATTCAAGTTTTTCGGGGATAGGAGGTCTTTCAGGCATAGGAATTGCCGGCAGAGGAGCTTTTTCCTGTGCAGTTATTTTATCTAATGCAACAGGCAAGTGATAGCTTAAAGCAAGATTAGCTGCTACTCGATTTATTTTCCAATCATCAGAACTAATAATTTTAGTTAAGCCAATGTTGTAAGAAACTTCCGGCACTAAAAACAAATCATTTGCAATTTTTTGCTCATATCTCAAACCCAATTTAATAGCTGCATATAAACCGGAGGCATCAGGAATATCTGCATTTATCGGATTAAAATATTTCGTTTTATCCAAGAATGTAACGTCTGAGGGACTAACAATTTCCTCTTTTGACTCAAAACTTTTGCTCAACGGGATACCTATCCCAAGACCTGTAATAACAGATAAAGGGAAATCCTCAAACAAATATGTAGCAATTGAATGTTCCGTCAAAAGTACAGAATAATTTGGTTTAAGACTATTAGCCACGATTACTAATCTAACGTCATCATCTGTTATAGAGTATGCCAAAGGTGCTTCTTTAGAGAACTCTCCTGACATATTACTAACCCCAAGCGAGAAAACATACCTGATTTCTTTGCCGAATAGAACACTTCCTAATCTGTATTCTCCGCCGACAAAGGCAGACCATGAAGTGCCGGAACCACTCCCGTAATCTACATTACCATCGTGGTACAATGGAAAACCGTAAAAATTCTTAGGTGTATAGGAATTAAAATTGACTCCGCCTCCCCCAAAGATTATATAATTGGTGTATTCTTTAGAGTGAGCCTTTGTTGCAAAAATCGCTGCAATCAATATAAATAACAAAACATTTCTAATATTCATCTATCTTGATTCCCAATCGTATTATCTGATTATAACTAACTGTTTGGTTGAGACATATTCCGAAGATTTGACTGCAATTGTATAATTGCCCTGTGGCAGCTTAGAGCAGTCAAGCTGTAAGGAATGCTCTATACCGCTACTATAGCTTTCTCTTGATTTTCTATAGACTTCCTGTCCCAAATTATCCAGAATTACTATTTCCAAATTCATATCTTTCAGTGTCTCAAAAGTCAAAGCTACACTATTCACTGCCGGGTTCGGAGTAACCGAATTAATGAAGACCGGATTGTCAGGCGTTAGTAGCCTTCTGTCTCCCACACCAATTATAGTCAATTTGCCGGAAGAAAATGTACCTTGCGTATTGACTCCCCACTGTGGCAGACCCTCAGAATAATCAATATTAGTTTCAATCACATCAGCCAAGCCGGGGTAGCCGGTTATAGTAGCAGCAATGCCCCTTGTTGTGTCGAAATCGCCTTTGACCTGAAGCTTTATATAGCGGTAGTAGTCGTCAGTTCTTTCATCCAAAATAGATACCTCACCAAAATCAGAGCTTATACTTTCCGGTTTGAAAAGTCGTTTGTATAGTTTTATCTCAGTAATAAAATCTCTTACACCTTTGTAAGGTACATTTTGCGAGAACTTATATATTAGTGGAATGGAAACCATATCCAACGGTTTTGTCTCTATATTTGGAATGCTTAATTCAAAATCTGAACTATACTGTACCAAATCAATACCACCTTTTACCAAACAAGGCTCGACTTCCCAGTTCAATCTTGCATTGTTCCTGTATTGACCATTCCATTTTATCGAAATTGTTTTGGTTTCACCCGGCATTATCGTAATTGGCATCTGAGAAACTACTACATAGGAATCTTCGGGAGACACCTTACTACCTGTAAACACAATAGGAGTGCTTCCTGTATTTGTAATAAGTAATTCTCTAATTGGAATCTCTTCGATAAACGGCAAAATATCATGTGAATATTGAACAAACGCACCTATTCCTGTTCCCTGTACTCCCAGAGGTATATAGTATGGAGCTCTGTCTGAGTGAAATATTCTTATGCTATCCGTATTTAGTCCAATATCTAACGGAGCGAATGCTATATCTATTGTCAAAGACTGACCCGGATTGAGTATAGTATCCTTGATAGTGGTCAATATTTTAAAGGAGGTCGGATAATTTCTTATACTTAAACTATTTATCGTTATAGGTAAAGGATCAAGATTGGTAAATAGTTTTACTCTTTTTACTAAAGTGTCACCAAGACAGACTTCATCCACAAAATCCAGTGGAGAGTTCTCGAAGCCTAAATGTCTGTTTTGTACTTCCACTTCAAACGGAATTTTGACAAAACTATAGCAATTTTCTACAATGAGTGTATCTCTTATCAATCCAACGTCTTGAGGTTTCACAGTTATAGAGTATGTAAAGTTTTCTCCGGGAAGTAAAGTATCACCTCCGAAATAAGTATCCAATTTAAAGTGAATACCTTTTTTGAAATAAGTAGCACCTGTGAAAAATTTAGTTTCTCCAATATTTTCTAAATCATCATAAGTATAGCTTCTTTCTTCCATCAGCAAATGCATAGGAAGCACTTTTACATCATCACCTGCTACTTCCGGCATTCTAACTGAAAATGTCTCGTCGGAGTCGTCCCATTCCGGATAAACAAAGTTAATTACATCAACAAACGGGAAACCAACCATACAGGAGGCAACTGAAAATCCATCAGGAGCGTACTGACAATCGAACATATCACTCCCACCGATGGAAATGGAACTTTGTATAGTTCCATTTTTCTTCAAATCTAAAAATGATACTTGAGGAACACCTGAAGCTGCAATAGCAACAGTTGTTGAAAAAGGATTGAATTGTATTTCCTGAATAGCTGAATAATTGTGGTCAGTAAATGATATAATTTTTTCAGTTTCAAATTCCATAAGGTTATTATAAAAAGCTCCCTCATCTTCATCAGCTTTACGAACAGCTTCGATTACATATTTTCCGTTAGGGCTTATATTTACATTCTCAATAACCGGCTTTCCTTCACTGCTAACAGTTTTAATAATACTAAAATCCGGCAATGTGTATTTTATTATCTCATTATTCAAGTTAGTAACTATTGCAACCGGCTCTTTACGGCTAAGTTCCATGGAAGTGATTGGATGATCTAAATCCAATTCTTTCAATAGAACTCCTGTTTCAAAGTCATACACTAAAACTTTAGAGGAGTAGTAGGACATAAAAACTAAATATTTAGAAGAATAATCTTTGAACATTTCAGTGGCGTTGAATTTCTTGCCAACTGCAATTGTATAATCGGGTATAGATTTTCCTAATGTATATTTACGGAAAAAGGAATAGCTTCCGCCCTCCATATTATTAGCATCGTTATATCCAATAACATAGCTATCATTTGCATCAGAAAAACCAGCTCCCAAAATATTAAAACGATATGACAGATCGCCTTCTTCACCCAATAGCACAGAGTCTTTCAATTCATTCTTGACCAAATCGTAAACCAATATCTTTCCGGCTTTTGCTGCGGCAAGCAGCTGCGTTGCTTTATTGTCATAACAGAGTGTAAAATTCTTATATGGAAAAGTATGAAACCTTAACATAGGCTCTTCTCTGAATTCTTGCTCGACTTTGATTCTCATATCTTCTGAAACTACCTGCGGTACTTTCCAAACAAAAACGCTATCCTTGACCGAGCTGATTACATTCCAGTTATTACCGTTATCGCTGGAATACGAAATAATAACAGGGATATGTTTGATATGTCCTGTCCATTTTATAATCACATCTTCGCAAGGAGTGAAGATCTGCCCTCCGTTAGGTGCTAAAAGTTTTAAAGACTGCTCAGCATCTAATGCCGGTTTATTTGCTATAATCATGTGACGTCTTTTGATGCCGGGTTCGTAGTCAAAGACAAGTTCTGTTTGATATACTTCTTCACTGGTAGGAGTGAATTCAATTCTGAAAAAGTATCTTAGGTCAATCAATTTGTTAGGTAAAGGATTTTGATCAATTGTGGCACCTAACCATTCAACCTTAAAATGCTCGTTATCAATTGTTACCGAGTTCATGCTAAAGGGTTTACTAACTCGGTTTAGAGTGTCAAAAGGAGTTCTTACATCAATAAAGTAATAGTAAATATACTTGTTATTGGGCTTTAGCACCCCCAGATTTATTGGCCCGTTTATAGCTCCTCCGACGGGTTTGCCCAAGCCAAAATCATAAGCAACAAACACAAACGACCCTACGCCCGGAGGGTAATAACCACCGGTAATTCCTTTAGTTTCAGAGTTATAGTTTAAATAAATTGATGCCGTTTCAATTTGGCGAAAAGAAATTTTTGAAGTTTTCCAGGTAACTTTATAATAATCATTTTCGACTTTAACTGCAGATATAGGACGAGTTGAGTATTTGTTTTCAGTAATATAAATATCGTCTTTAGTGAAGTCAATGATTTTGCCGGTATCGTATGCTTTTAGTTTGGCTGAAATATACGGGAAACCGGTAGTATCAATAGAAACACCTAAATCATCCGTATATATTTGAAGGAATAAATCAGCTTTTACAATGCTAACTCCGCATACCATAAGAAAAAGTATAATAACAAATCTATTCATCAGAAAACCCCTTTTTACATCTTCATTCTCATATACAAACACTTCAAACTATATAAAGGTTACAAACTAAAAACCTGAATACTTACATTTTTAGCACTTTTTTACCATTAGCTTAGATACCCACATGACACCAATTGGTTTAAGGTAAGTGCAAATAATAATCTGCAAGTTAAGGATATTAATTTTAATAATATGAGGAATGATATTATGCAGTCTATTGAATTCCAAACATTGCACTTGAAATCCGAAATTGAGCGTTCCACATTAACTTTATTCTATAGCTCTTCCAATGCAGGTAAAGTTATAATTACCTCAGTACCTTTGTCTTCCTCGCTTAGCAGCTCGATGCTACCATCATTTAAGGTTAAAAGTTCTTTGCATATTGAAAGACCTAGCCCTGTGCCATATTCGCCGTTGGTGCCTCGGGTAGAAACCCTTGTTTCTATGTCGAAGAGTTTTTCTTTGATTTCTGTGGTAATACCTATTCCGTTATCAGAAATTCGGACTTTAATCTTGCCATTCTCTTCAGTGCAACTAATATCTATCACGCCTTCAATGTTTGAGTATTTGACTGCATTTGATAATATATTTTTGAATACTGTATCTATCATTGCTTTATCTGCATGTATAGCCTGCTCTTCGCAACCTCGCATTAAACGAATACGTTTTTTGACTATCACCTGATCAAATGCTTTTAGATTTCTGTCTATTATCTCATCTAACTGAAAATACTCTTTATTTACGCTTACGTACTCATTTTGCGTACGTAGCCATTCCATCAAATTTACCAACATATTTCTTAAATGTACCGATGCAGTAAACACTATCTCGGAAAACTTGTCAGTAAACTCTTTTGGCTTGTTTTTCCCATAATGAAGTGCCTCTGCTGACATCAATACTGCCTGCACTTGATTGGTGAGCTGATGAGTAAAAACCGACATGAATGTATCTTTCTGGCGGTTTGATCGCTCCAATACTTCCTTATTGGATTTCAAATCCTCTAATATGGATTCAATTTGATATTTTTGAATATTCATCTGCCTATTATTTTCTTCTAATAAGGTATTTTTCGACGCAATATCATTGTTTTGAGACTCAAGCTTTTTGATAAGCTTGCGATTCCAAATAAAGGAAACTGCTAGAATGAGAGTAATCAAAACAACCAATATATTCAATATTAAATAAAAGTAACTTTTATTTTTCTCCTTTTCAATCTGCAAATTCTGCAATGCAATTTTATCCTGATAGTTTTTTTGTTCAATTGTAGCCTTTAAAACTGCAATTTCTTTTTGAGTTTCCATATAACCAAGAGAGTCTTTTAAGTCATATAAAAGTCTTAATGCTTTATTTGTTTTTTTGTATTCTCCAATAGATTCATAAAATTTTATCATCTGCAATGCAGTATGCTCTCTTATTTCTAACAAGTTATAAATTGTTGCGGTATCCAGAATTGAATTCAACATATTTTCTACGATATGCTGAGGATGATTCTTAAAAGAGTACAATGTAAATCGATTTAAGTAAGCAATAAGACGATGCTTTACTTGATTGTTTTTATAAGATTCTTGAATTGCTTTTTCATAGTACACATTGGCAGAATCTAAAAAACCCAATTTTTGGAGTACTAGGGCATAATTGATATAGTCAGTGGTAAGTTCATTTTCGTCTCTGTTTTCGAACTCTGCAATATTGTGTTGCATCATGAGCCTTGCGGTATCCAACTCCCCCGACAATACATGACTGTATGCAAGATTAGATAGCCCTGCTTTGTACAAATCTTTATTATTTAGTGCTTTTGCATCTTTAACTACTTTGTAAAACAAGTCTTTGGCCATAGGAATGTCTTTAATCGATATTGCAATATTTCCAATACTATTATTCAACATTGTAACCAGATTTTTATCCTTCACTAAATCAGATAATTCACTTGCCCTATTTAGATAATCCATTGCAATATCGTATTTCCCAAACTTGCCAAAGACTACTCCAAGTTGATTTAATATTTCAAAATACAAATCAATATTTTTGTTTTTATCGATTTCTCTTAGCAAAGTTACAAGTACAGTATTAGCTGAATCTAATTTATTATTGTTATGGTACCAGATTCCTAAGGCTGTTTTTGAAGCAGTCAGAAGAGAGTCATTTCCTAATGATTTTGAAATATTTATTGCCCTTTCAGCATATTCTCTTGACTTCCCAACATCTTTGACATAAAATGCTTTTGATAGCTTAATATATGCACTTACTTGTCTTTCTTTTTTTGGATGTCTCGATTCTTTCAACAAGGAATCTACTTCATCGCACCACAAAGTAACAGGAAGGAATAGCAATATGGCAAAGATTAATCTCATAATACAAAACTGCTGTATATTTGTTTTACAGATGTTTTACCGAATTTTCTATCCTTGTATTGCTCTTTTAACTTCACGCAGGCACTTATAAGCTCTTCTGTAGAAATTCCGGCTTTGATAGAATTATATGCTTCGAGGAATGCAGCTAAATGATCTGCAGCTCTTATTAGCTTACCGTCTATAGGATTAAAGTCGTTTGTGTTGTAATTATCGTTTATCTCCTGCACTTTCAATCCTGTTTTTATTTCTCCCTCTATTATCACTTTATTGCTAAATTCATCGTGTGTAAAGTACTCTATTTCCTTTATCCAATCCGGCTCTATCAATGGATAAATTTCTTTTTCAGCTAATTCTTTTTCTAATTTGGAGATTAGTTCATCCAACTCTGTAGAGGAACGCTTCACAGGAGAAATAATGTCTCTTGTTACTGCTTCCGGCAAATCATGAAACAAACCACCAAAAAAATCATTATATAGTCTGCGTTCGCAGGCATCATTCTCTCTTGCAAAAAAGTAAGCAATGGAAGCAACAAGTAAAGAATGCCCCAATACGGCGGTAGTAGGTGTCCTCGGTATCTGAGCCCAACGATATTGGAAACGCATTTGCCCGGTCATGTCCAAAAAGCTGTCAATAGGCTCTCTATTTCTTGCTTTTTTAATTCCGATAAGGTCTCTATAAGTATCCACCCGATTAGAAAGATCTGTTTCTAATATAGACCTTTGATAAGCAAACGGGTTGGACTGCTTAATTATCTGAAATTCCCAATACGTAGCATATATATGAGAGGCTTCCAAGATTCTTTGATAAAGTTTATCTCCCCAGTTTTCATCAAAAAGGAAGTCATGTATCTCTGACATTATTTCTTCCGATTCTATTTTAGAATCCAACTCACGGAAAACAAATTCATTCAATTTTGCAAATACAGTTTTATCTTTCTTTATTTCAGCATAAATAGGTGACTTGATGTCAGAGATGATTATCCTACGAAGTAGCTCATAAATGCCTCCCTTTATGAGTTCATGCCATTCGATTTCTTTCCCGTCTGCTTCCTCATATTTAGCAAGGCAGTATGCTGTTATCATCTTGTGAGCGTGCTTATCCATTTCTATCAATTCTACAGGTCTGAGCCTGTCGTTCCAGCGTTGCATGTGAAAAGCACGAAAAATTTCATTCACTAAGGACTGTGTAACTATCATAAGTATATTTTATTAAAAGTTAATACGTAACTATGCAATATAAAAAATTATAAACGATTATACCGCTCGGATAGCTTTAGATTTTTCCCTTTTTCAAATTTAGCTGTGTCGATTTTTCTCATTTTATTATATTTGTAGTCCTAAAGATTGGAATCTATATATTTACTATTCTGAATATTCAAATTCTCAGTCAGGTTCTCCTTTTTTTTAGAACTTTTCACCTTGCAAATATGATAATCGACTTTGACAAATACCCTTATCCTAAGATGAGACATCACGTTTCTGCTAACAGTTATTTCAAAATAACAGAGCTAAACGAGCTTCCACAAAATTATCCGAATGTTTATACCTACATTGAATGGGTTGAAAAATTTTTGAATGGGAAAGCCCCTGATATACTCGATATAGGTTGCGGTAAAGGAACCTTCCTACTTGATATGGCTGAAAGCTTACCTGAAAAAAACATTTTAGGAATTGAGATTCGCCAGCCTGCTGTGAAATGGGTCAATCAGGTTATCAGAGGTGAAAAAATTCAAAATGCCTCTGTTATTTGGTATAATGTTCTGAATGGAATGCCATTTATAGAAACAGAATCTATTGAAAAAGTTTTTTATCTGTTTCCGGACCCTTGGAAAAAGAACAAACAACAAAAACGACGAGCTTTCACTCCTCTGATGTTAGATTTGGTTTACAGAGTTCTAAAAAATGACGGTATCTTCCATTTAGCCACTGATGTTGATTACGTAGATGCTTACCATAAAAAAATACTAACAGAGCATGGCAAATTTGAATTTGAAATCCTGGAAGACAGAAGTAAATGGCAGTACCCAACTACCAACAAAGAAAACTTCTGCTTTAGAAAAGACATCCCTGTATTTAGGCTATTGTGCAGAAAAAAGTAATTTGGATTTGTGAAATTGGGAAGCAAAACCTGAGGAGATGACACAATATCTCCTCTATCTCTTCTCGGCGAGCAATCTTGCTAGATAGTTTAAACCCAATCTGTTTTCGCCTTCCTGCAAAGTGATTTCACGTTTGGCAAAGCCATATTTTTTTATCAGATTAGCTTTCAACTTAGCGGCTTCTACATCTCTGCCACTCGGAAATATTATTACTAAATTGCCCGATAGAAACGAATTTTCTTTCAGTTTTTCGATGACTGCATCGTTGGCCGCACCTTCCGGATTGTCCATATTCAAAAAATACTCTTCGTGCATTCTGCCCATAAAATCTACGGATGCACGATTACGAAGCTGTTTTTTATTTATAAGAAATGAATAAGTACTAGAACCAACCAACCCTGATTTGTCTTCTCCCTGCAAACTAACTACAATCGAATCGGCATCCCATATTTCTTCTAATTGATTTGCAATTCGGTATGATAATTTTGAAGTTTGCCTACTGTCATTATAAATAGTATCTATAGTTCCGTTGATTTCAGTCATGACTTTCCATTTTGCAACTTCAGATTCGGGTCGTGCGTTCAGAAACAACTCCAAGACTGGAGGGTCAGCAGTTATTTTCTTTTGCCCAATCTCAACTAAAGTTGCCGGCTTGTAGCTATCCAGAGATAATGTAATATTATCATCTACTGCGTCTGTGATATTTACCTTTATCGAAGATTTCAAATCACTTTCAATCTTTTTGATGAGTTTTTTAACGTCAGTGTCTCTATTGCATTTGATTGTAAGTTCGGAACCGGTAACACGTATTTCAGTCAATATCTCTTTATACGACGCATCTAAATATTGCTTTTGAGGAATATTTTTAATCTCATCGGAAAAATAACTTAACGGAAACTTATCAGTAGCCGCACATATAGCAAAATCTTCCTTACTGAAAACTTCAATATCCGAAACAAGTGCAGATATTCTATATTCGACTGTTGTAGTTTGTTGCTCTTTATTCTCGATGCTTTGACCTGCCAAAAACAAATCCAAACCGCCAAGAGTGCCGGGTCTGTCAGAAGAAAAAACAGCGAAACCGGAAGGAATTATAGTAAAATCTGATTCATTAAATTCTGTATTTAGTCCACTTACCGGTCTTGGGACAGACCATTTTGCATCATACCGCAAAGACATAAACAAATCATAGCCACCCTGACCTGCGAGACCATCGGAAGCGAAATACAGAGTATCTGATGATGCTAAAAAAGGTGTAATTTCATTGCCCGAAGAATTTAACTCTTCGAGAGGCATTGCATTGCCCCATGTGTCATTTGCCTGTTTGAATGCAATCCATAAATCTGTATCGCCATCAGAGTCGGGTCTGTTACTAACAAACACAATAAAATTACCATCCGGAGAGACTGTTGCCTGAGCGGTAAAACAGACTGAAGAAAGACTATCTAAAACTCCTGCATTTTGCCATTGTTGCTTTCGCTTCAATGATTTGAATAGATTGAGCACAGGATAAGTTGTAGTTTGCATAAAAGCAGATACATAGGCTTCGTCTTGTGAATAAAAGGTAATATATGCTTTGTTATCTAACTTTTGATTAAGCCAGCCATCAACAATATCTCTTTCTGTAAACAAAGAATCTTGCTGCCAAACCGTTGTATAAAATCGCGAGAAATTAGATAGAGCTGATGTAAAGTACATTTTGTTTTCGAATATATTATAGACTGCACCCAGTTCATTCTTCTCGGAATTTATCTCACTAAGATTTCGAACAACAGACCAGCTACCTGCAAAGCAAGCAATCGAAGAAACGAGAAACAGCAAAATATATAATAGAAGTCTTTTCATCAGTATAGCTGCATTTAGGTATAAATAATTTCTAACACTTAAAGCATATAATAAAACACGAACCGGAAAATAACTATTTTTTTGCACACTGGCAAAATCTCTTGAGCTTACATCGATATATTACTAAACATACATTTATAGACTCCTAAAAGAAAGTTGATACAAAAACGTTTAAAGTCATTATATCTCAAGTATATAAAATTTAGGCAGATAGAAATAAATTTGCATTTATAAAAAGAATAATGTAACTTGCTTGTATATGCAATACTGCTCACCGGGTAAAACAGTTGCAACCTTGCAACCCTTCTCCCGAACTTTCGATTGATTTTCCCAAAATATACATTACTCTATCGTGTTATGAGCGCTATTCCCAATTTTGAATTATTATATTAAGTCTTGGTATATAAGGAGTTTTCAGTTTAATGGAAAACACAACAAGCAAAAGAGCTCCAAAAATTATTGATGGTGGTGAGCTTAGGCAAAAAAAAATTGCTGAATTGACAAGTTTAGCAAAAGAGCTGGGCATCACTAACGTTTCTGAGCTCAGAAAGCAAGAGCTAATAGTCAAAATCCTTGAAGCACAAACAAAAGCTCCAAGAAGTAAAAACAAAGATGACAAAAAAGGCGAGAAAGAACAGCCTTTGGAAGGACTCGTAGCCAGTGGTGGCGTTTTAGAAGTTTTACCTGACGGATATGGCTTCCTAAGATCAGCTGACTACAACTACTTACCTTCTCCTGATGACATCTACGTTTCTCCATCTCAAATCAAAAAATTTGTTCTTCGCACCGGCGATACTGTCAAAGGACTTGTCAGACCTCCTAAAGAAGGAGAAAGATTCTTTGCTTTATTGAAAGTTGACACTGTCAATTTCCTTCCGCCGGACGAAATCCGAAACAGGACCATTTTCGACAACCTTACCCCTCTTTTCCCTGATGAAAGACTTCACATGGAAACTACTCCGAGCAACTACTCTATGCGTATCCTTGATATGCTTGCTCCTGTGGGTAAAGGTCAAAGGGGCCTAATCGTTTCTCCTCCAAAATCAGGTAAAACGATTTTGCTACAACAAATGGCAAACAGCATTGTAAAAAATCACCCTGAAACTAAGCTTATTGTTTTGCTTATTGACGAAAGACCGGAAGAGGTTACTGATATGCAACGCTCTGTCAATGCAGAAGTTGTCTCATCTACTTTCGATGAACCACCTGAAAGACACGTGCAGGTTACTGAAATAGTACTCCAAAAAGCTAAGCGTATGGTAGAAGCAAAACACGATGTTGTAATTCTACTTGACTCTATAACAAGACTTGCAAGAGCTTACAACACTGTAACTCCTCACTCAGGTAAAATTCTTTCCGGTGGTGTAGATGCTCACGCTTTGCACAAACCAAAAAGATTCTTTGGTGCTGCCAGAAACGTGGAAGAAGGCGGCTCGCTTACTATCATTGCTACTGCTCTTGTTGACACAGGCAGCAGAATGGATGAGGTAATCTTTGAAGAATTTAAAGGTACTGGCAACCAAGAACTTGTACTTGACAGAAGACTTGCAGAAAGAAGAGTTTTCCCGGCTATAGATGTCAATAAGTCTTCTACAAGAAGAGAAGACCTAATCATGACTCAAGATGAAACAACAAGAATCTGGATTCTCAGAAAAGTGCTTAGCGAATTGCAGTCTATTGATGCAATGGCATTCCTATTGGATAAACTCAAAGGCACAAAATCAAATGCAGAATTTCTAAATTCTTTAAATAGCTAAACTTCGGTTGAAACTTTTGTATGCCCTTTTATGTATTAATAAGTAGATACATGATATTTTCGAGGCGTACAGATGAAAAACAAAAATAATAAGTTATCGATGGGCGTTTCGCTCGGATTTGCCGGAGGTGCTATTGCAGGAATTGTTATCGGTGAAATTACCGGTGATTTGGCTCTTTGGTTTGCAGTCTGCATAGGAGCAGGAATTGCTCTCGGTTCATCTGTAGGACTTTTACTTTCGGGCAATCTGAAAGATTAGCAAAATCTATAGAACATTATTGATTGATATTTTAAAACTCCATGTAATCCTAAAGGACTTATGGAGTTTTTTTATTTATATCTGATTGCCTGCAAAGGAGAAACTTTAATCGCGATTATTGCCGGAATTATGGTGGATAAAAATCCCAAAAGCATCGAAATTGCAAAAACAGCAGCGTAGTACTCAGGTATGATTTTAATAGGCATGGCGTTGAGGAAATATATTGCACCGTCCAATTTGATTATGGAATAATTGAGCTGTATGACCGAAAACAGGAAGGAAATGCCCAATCCTGTAATTGTTCCGATTAAGCTGACTTTTAGCCCCTGCATGATAAATATCCCAAGTATATTTTTCCCTTTCATGCCTAAGGCTCTCAAAATTCCGATATTTTTTGTTTTTTCTACTACAGTTATCAATAGCATAGTTATTATATTCAAAACTGCAACTATTGAAATAAGCCCAAGCACTAATGGTATTGGTTCTTTCTGCAAATCAATCCAAGCAAAAAGCGAACGGTGTATTTGTTGCACAGACTGACAGTAAAATGGGTAGCCTAATTCATTTTCAAGGATTAGAGCTTTGATGGGAGCTTCCGACGCATTATGAAGAGTAACGTCGAATCCCGTGCATTGCTCCTTCGTAAAGCCAATGAGAGACTGTAGCATTTCAAAAGGAACATAAATCATAGTTTTGTCGTACTGAGTCATGCCCGTTTGATATATACCTTTTACTGTAAGTTTTCTTATTTTTGAATCAGGAATACCAGAGCTACCCTCTTTCAAAATGACATATAAAATCATTTTATCATCGATAGTAACTCCTAACATCTCAGCAAGGTCACTGCCGATTATTACTTCATTAGCAGAAAGATTGCTAAAGCGTGCCACACCTTGCGTAATAAATCCGCTAAATCCGGTAATATCCCTATCAAAATCAAATCCATTGACAACTACACCTTCTAAATTTTTGCCGGCTCGTACCAGGCCTTCTTTTTGCAAGGTAGGTTTAGCTTTATCGACAAAATCATACTTTTCCATAATCATATTGGCATTTTCGTCTTTGCCTCCAAAAGGGATTTCGGAAAATGATTTGATATGAATATGTGAAGTAAATCGGTAAGCACTATCCCTCAGTTTCAAATCGAAGCCTTCGAGTATCGACAGCGACATTATAAGAGCAATGCTACCAATCATTACACTCAGTAAAGCAACCATGCGGGTAAAACTCAAAATGGCTCTGCGTTTTTGAGGTTGAGCAAATCTTGAGGATATAAATCTTATATAATTATTTGTTATCAATAAGTACCATTTAAGCATTTGGTTGGAAAAATAAACTGACATTTAGGCTTGCAGATAATTTATTCTTACACTTAAATATCACTCTTGGCAATCTCAAAGATAACAAAAAAAAGGGATATGAAAACTACTCCATATCCCAAATATAAAAAAACGCTTTTATGTTAGTCTTTTATTTCTTCGTAAGGAATTGTGAATGAGATTTTAGTCCATTGCCCCTCTTCACTTTGGATATCGAAACTGCCACCGTGTACTTCCACAAGTTTTTTGGCTATAATCAGTCCGAGTCCAACTCCCTGCTGCTCGTAAATCTTTCTTTCAAACTGTCTATAGGCAGCTATATTTGATATTTCTTCATCTTTCATACCTCTTCCGTTGTCTATTACTTCAAATTTAAGATGGTCATCTGATATCGAGGCATTTAACGAAACCTTGGTGCCGGGCGATGAAAACTTAAAAGCATTGTCAAGTATTTCATCAAAGATTTTGTGGAAACTTTCAGAAGAGATTTTGCAATTAACCCCGGAAGCATCCGCATTGAAAACAAGATCTTCCTTACGGTTGTATCTGTCTGCGACTGTACCTGCCAAGTCATAAGCATTAGCTACGGCTTCGTGAAGTCTTTCGTTAAGAAGAGCTTTGCGTCTGGAAGGGTTATTGCTAATTACTCCAACTTTTACATAAATGAGGAAGTTTGCAGTAATTCTGTTTAGCCTTTCTGATGATTTGATAATATCATCGGTAAGCTCCATCATCTCTTCTTTGTCGATAATATCATTACCAACCTGAGTTTTTATAAATTTGGCTGTGTTTATCACCTGATTTAACACAGTTCTAAATTCATGCGGCAAAGAATAAGTGATACTCTCTTCGACTTTGGTAATCTCTTCGTCTATTTTATCTCTAATTTTATTGTGTTTTTTCCATTGAGCATCTATGGCAGCAATAAGTTCGTCTCGAGTATATGGCTTAACCAGAAAATCGTCCGCTCCTTTTTCCATGCCTATACGCATATTTGGCTTTTCGGTGAAAGCCGTAAGAAAAATAAAGGGAGTTGTAACCGTTTCGGAGTCTTTTCTGATTTCATCTAAAACCCCGTAACCATCCAATCCGGGCATGGATATATCGCAGAGGATAAGATCAGGTTTACATTCTTTTGCCCGCTCCAAACCTTCTATACCGTCGGAAGCAGTATATACATCGTAACCCTCGAAATTAAGCAAGGTCGATGTACTTTCAAGAATAAAATCTGCATCGTCTATAACTAAAATTTTCTTTGCCATGTGGTGCTTCTTCTCAAAAATTGGATTATGCAATTTGTATTTGCATTTGTAATATAAGACTTTTTTTCTACTATTGAAAATATCTGTCTGTTAAAAAGACTAATTGACTAAGGGATAAGTGTATCTTATCTGTAATTTAATAATAATATCAATTTTTATTCCAAAAACTACTATTTCGGGTAATTATTGTATTGTCCACATTTTTTGCACATTATTAAATTATCGTTGTACATAAATATATATTGCTTTGAGTCTTTTTTTTTGCTTTTTTGCATTCCCAAAAAAAAGCTAAGGTAGAATTTATGCAAATAGATACATATCGCAAATCTCAAATTCGCTCGAATATCAATCACATTGAAGGCAGAGTGCCTCCCAATGCGGTGGAAGCAGAAAAAGCATTACTCGGCGGGCTGATGTTAGACCGCCAGGCTATTTCTAAAGCGATGGAGGTTGTCAGCGAAGATAGTTTTTATCACGAAAGACATAAAATCATTTATGCCACTATTGTCGATATGTTTGATAAAGCGATTACTGTCGATATCGTAACATTATCAGACGAATTGAGGTCACGCAAAGAGCTTGATAAAATTGGTGGGCCGGCTTACCTCGCAGAGCTTAACAATACAGTCCCAACAGCTGCTAACGTCGAATTTCA
The DNA here is from genome assembly GCA_963664875.1 of Kapaibacterium sp. (SeqCode). Classification (GTDB taxonomy): domain Bacteria; phylum Bacteroidota; class Ignavibacteria; order Kapaibacteriales; family UBA2268; genus JBFHIJ01. Next base: position 1,552,005 of record OY761611.1, read on the forward strand.
TGCAAGGATTGTGCAAGAACGCTATTTAAAGCGTTTTTTGATTAAAACTCTTGGTGAGCTCGAAGCTCAGGCATATGATGAATCTATTGACGCTTTCGACTGTATCGATTTTGCAGAAGCAGCGATTTTCAAAATCGGTGAGAAGCGGGTAAATAATTCTTTTGCTTCAATGAAACAAATGGCTAAAGACGCATACGATGTTATCTCCAAACTTCGTGAGAGAGACAAAAATTCTCTTCCGGGTGTTCCTTCAGGTATTGACCAATTAGACAGAATGCTTGGTGGATTCCAAAACTCTGATTTGATTATCCTCGCCGGCAGACCTTCTATGGGCAAGACTGCATTCGCTCTTTCTGTTGTTAGAAATATGACTGTTGATTACAAAAAGCCTGTTGCATTTTTCTCTATTGAGATGGCAAATATTCAGCTTGTGATGCGTCTGCTTTCTTCGGAGTCAGGTATTGACCAGTCAAAAATAAGAAATGGCTACATAAATGAAGAGCAAAACAAAAAAATCATAGCAGGACTTGGCAAATTAGCAGAAGCTCCTTTGTTCATAGATGACAGCCCTATGGTTACTATTACTGAACTAAAGGCAAAATGCAGAAGACTAAAAGTAGAACACAACATTTCCATGGTTGTGGTGGATTACCTTCAGCTCGTGCATGCTCCCAAATCAGAATCTCGCGAAAGAGAGATTTCAATTATTTCTTCTTCTTTGAAGCAGTTGGCGAAAGAATTGAACATCCCTGTGATGGCTCTTGCACAGCTCAATCGTTCTGTTGAGTCGCGTAATGACAAAAAACCAATGCTTTCGGATCTTAGGGAATCAGGCTCAATAGAGCAGGATGCCGACGTGGTAATGTTTGTAAACAGACCTGAAAGATACGGACAACTTACCTATGAAGACGGCACTCCAACTGAAAACACGGGAGAAATCATAATAGCTAAACACAGGAACGGCGAAGTTGGCACTGTTCGAACTGCATTCATCAAAGAATACGCTCGATTTGCTAATTTGGCTCTGGAATACGAAGAACGCTTTATACCTAATGATCAGGGCGCCGAAGACCCCGGATTCTAAGCTATATCTCTTGGGTTTGATAATATATTAACTAACATATTTGACTAATAATGATAACGGACTCTATTATAAGCGACTATATAAACAGAATAAATAAAGTAGTTGACTTTATCGAACTAAACCTGTCTGCAGAAATTAAACTTCAGGATTTGGCAGATGTTGCCTGTTTTTCGCAGTTCCATTTTCACAGAATATTTAATATGCTAATGGGGGAAACACCCAAAGACTTTTTGAGGCGAGTCAGAATAGAGCGTGCGGCTTATATGCTCAAAACATCTTCAGAAAGTATGGCTGAAATAGCATATAGGTGTGGATTCTCTTCGCAGGCGACTTTTTCGAGAGCATTCCGTGATTATTTCCAATGTTCTCCTACAAAATGGAAATACCAGCAAAAGGATATGCAAATATCGGGTGAGATTAGCAAGAATTGCAAAACAGAAAGCAAAACTGAGCAAAAATTCGAAAACTCTAAGTTGTATTTTGAAGCTGTAAATTTGTTTTTGTCAAAATACAGAATAGGGAGAACAGAAATGGAAGTTACAATCAAAAATTTTGAAGCTATGCATGTAGCTTATGTTGCAAATCATGGCGGCTATGATGAGCAAAAAATTGGAATAGCCTGGGAAAAATTATGCTCATGGGCAGGTCCAAAAGGATTGCTTCATCAATCTACCACATATCTTGGCATCAGCTTCGATGACCCTAAAGTTACTCCAAGAGACAAATGCAGGTACTATGCCTGCGTTACGGTTCCTGAAGCTACACAAGTAGCCGGCGAAGTAGGATTGTATCAGATTCATGGCGGCAGGTACGCTGTGCAAAGAGTAGAGGTTTATGGACACGAAATTGAAAAGTGTTATGATGAGCTTGTTGGGGCGTGGCTGCCTGCAAATGGCTATGAGCCTGCGGATTATCCGAGTATTGAGATTTATCATACGCCGGCTTCCGACCATCCGGAAGGCAAATTTGATATGAGTATCTGCGTTCCTGTCAAATAATTATTTACCCAAATATTATTTACCCAAATATTATTTACCCAAATATTATTTACCCAAATATTATTTACCCAAAAAGAGCTGCCCTTACTTAGAAGCGCAGCTCTCTTTGAATGATTAAATGCCTTTCGCGTCAAACAGACTATTTGCTAATTACAAATGTTTTTGTAATAGTAGTTCCGTTTGCTTCCATAGTAATCATATACATACCTGATGTAAGATTGGAAGAGTTAGCATCTATTGTTAAATCTCTTGTACCTTCAAGCATACCTTCGAATAAAGTAGCTACTCTTCTGCCCGCTGCATCAGTTAGATAAACAGCAACATTAGAAGCCATTCTGTTTTCGATTGTAACAGAAGCAACACTTTGTACTGGGTTTGGAGTAACATCGTTAATTCTCAAGCCTGCTATAGTGTTTTCTGTAACGCTTGATGTACCTGTTTTCTTAGTAATAGTAAGCTGTATGTTATCGCTTTTTACTTCGCCGCAGTCGTTCGCAACTTTGCAGGTATAAATACCGGCATCAGTTAATTCAGCAAGAGCTTTAACAAATTTAGCATCTGTTGCGCCTGCGATTTCAACTCCGTCTTTCATCCATTGATAAGTTTCAGCTGTTGCACTATTTGCACTTACTTCGAGAGTAATTGCAGATTCTTCTTCAACATCTACCATAGCATTAGAAACTAATACTACTTCAGGTGCAGTTTGTACTTCTAAAACAGCTTCGTCTGAAACTACTTCATAGCGAGTACCTAAGAATTCAGAATAGCATTCTACAGAATATTTACCTTCCATAGCAAGAGCCGAAGAAGCAATATTCAAAGTAGCAGTTTTTGTACCTTGATAGTCTGCATTGTCGTTAAGTTTGTTTCCGTTAAAGTACCATTGATATTCTACTGTCATATGAATATCAGAAGGATCTGCATCAACTGTAAACTGAGCAGGTGCACCCTGGCAAGCTACAACAGCTTCAGGTTGAGTAGCAATTTCGATTGTATGTTCATCAGTGATATAAGCAGTTTTTGAAGTTGCAGTACCGCACTGACCTGTAACTACACAATAATAACCTACAAAATCAGTAGCTTCAACGTTATTGATAGTCAACAATGAAGATTTTGCACCTTGTATTCTGCCATTATCTTCGAGTTTCTGATTGCCTTTGTACCATTGGAAATCATGTTGATAATAAGGAGGAACAAGACCTTTCATGTGAGCTTCAACAAGGAATGTTACGTTATCGCCGTCAATAGCTCTTACAGAAGTAGGTTGGCGAGTAATTTCAGTTTCTCTAAGTACATAAAGAATAGCTGTCTCAGTAGTGAAATCATTTACACCGTTGCAATCCTCAGCTTTAACAAGACAAGAGTATTCTGCTATATCGCTATAGTCAGTTTCGTCTATATACAATATTGCTGATTTAGCAAATTCATTGTTTTTGATTTCTTTTCCATCTTTCAACCATTGGTATGAAATGATTTCGCCAACACCATTGCCTGCAACACTAAAGCTTACGCTTTCGTTACGGCATACAACCTGAGCTTCAGGGTTATGAGTGATTGCAAAAGCATCCGGCACAGAAATATCAATGTCATTTTCGCTATTAGTAAGCACTTGGCATTCGTTATAGCCAATAGCTACACAGCGGTATCTTCCATTATCATCAAAAGAGATATTTTCTAAAACTAACTCAGGAGTAGCAGCAGTTGGGTTTTCTGAAGCATCAATATCTGCCCAGTTACCAACTACATTTTTCTGCCATTTATAACCAATCAAATCACCAAATTCGATAGAACCTGTGAATCTAAGAGTTTGTCCCTGGCATAAAGAATTTACATCGAATTCCGGAGTAGTTTTTACACCACTGATTTTGTCATAAACAACTACTTCGATTGGCTCTGAAGTCAATTCGACAGGGTGGTGAGTAGCGCAAAGTTCTTCACCGATTACTCTTACTCTATATTTACCTTCTGCATCTTTGTGTTCAACTTGGTTTAAGTCGATTGTGTAGTTGTTAGTAAATACTGCTTCGCCTTCACTTGTCAAATCTACATATTGCTCTGTTTCTTCGTCGTATTTTTGCCAAACATAGCTCAAAGCAAAGTCCGCTTCAACTCCGAAAGTTAAAACATCTTGATTTGCACAACCTGTGATAACATTTTGAGGGTTTTGAGTAATTATAACCGGATGTTTCACTTGAATTGCAACTTCCTGTGTTTGAATTTCTTCTGCACCCTGATATCTAAATGAAGCACGGTAAGTACCTTCGTGTTCGCCTTTGATAGGATCTACAGTAAGTTTCATTCCGTTTTTGGAAACCAAGTAAGAATCATCATCTGTGTCAGTAATTACCTGACCATTGTGTTCCCATTGTGCAACCAAACCATTGGTAATTGTTCTTTCAATACCATCAGCAAAAGTACCTACCAAAGCATAAGTCATAGAAACTGATTGATCTTCGCAATAAACAGTTTCACCACCGATGATAGTAAGTTCGTCACCTAGTGAAACAGTAACATCTACAACATCTGCACCAATGTATGTATCAGCACCTGCAGGACGAGTTTCGCCATCTATGTCAGTATCAATACCTGTAATTTTTGGAGCTCTTAAGGCTAAGTCATTGATAGAGTTTCTGTCTAAGTGAAGACCATCAACAAAGTAAACTTTATGATCAGTACCGTTTGCTTCCATTGAAGTTAAAGTCTGCCAATCAGTAAAATTATAGATTTTACTACCGTCTAAAAATGCAATAGCACCACCGGCTACTGAAGCATCTTCGATATCATAAGCATTGTGGTTAAGGGTTTTGGCTGTTAGCATATTATAGCCAGCGTAAAGAATATAAGCAGGAGCATCTCCGCCCAGCCCAAAAAAGCTGTTAGAGAAGATATTGCTTTGTACATCCCAACTGTCAGAATCACTTCCTACCTGTACACAAGCTGAACGATCAGTTGCATATGATGAATTGAAATCATTGAAGGTTCCTTCCAATCGAATTGTATTATGATGCAAAATCACATTGTCTGCACCATCATCAAACTGGACACCATATACATAAACCCATTTGTCTTGAGTTCCTGTTTCTTTATGTGCAGCCAAATTATTAATAGCATTGTTTGTAATTTTTGCACCACTAGCATCGCCACTGAAATAGATACCAACTGCAAAGTCGTCAGAATAAGCACCGTATCTAGAATCAAGAACAAGATTTGAAATCATGTTCATGTTTATATTCAAATTTTCACTATCCTCAGCACCAATACCGGCTATTATATTTGTGTAAGCTTCACCAACCATTGTTAGATTGTTGATTTGATTATTCATTAGAGATGAACCGCTCGCATTTAAAATATATATACCCTTAGCTGCATTCATATTATTGATATTGTTGCCGCTCACTTGAGAATCTGCAATACCATCTAAGTACATAACTTCTGTGTAAGTGCCACCAACAAATGTATTACCTGTAACTGTTGCACCGGCAATATCATCTGCTTCGATAGCTCTGTCTGCAGTCAAATTTGTAAATGTGTTGTCGGAAATAATAGTTTTTGGAGAGTTATCTATGTCGATAACATAAGAAACATCTTCGCCTGCATTCGCAAAAGTGTTAGAAGTGATAACTGCTTTCGCAGCTTCAGTATCAGTTTCATTGTTGTTATAAGACACAAATATAGCTTTTTCGTCAAAAGACTCAAAAGTATTGCCTGAAATTACTAAGCCGTCCGTATATTTTGTGTATATAGCAGCATCCGCAAACAATCCAGTCGCATTAGAAAAAGTATTTCCGGAGATAATAATTCCACGAATCATTTCAGTTTCAGCACCGGCTTGTGCTTTAAAAGCGGTAGAAGCATTGCTGAAATCAACATTAGAAACAACTATATTTGAGTGACCTGAAGAGCCGTTTGCCGCAGATAAGTCAGCACCCCAAATTGCGATACCGTTAGATTCGTCAGCTGAAGTGCCGTCTGTAGCTCCATCTATTTTGATATTAGCAAAAGAGATATTTTGAGAGCCGTTATCTTCGAAGTCAGTAAGCAAGATAGCAGTACCATTTGAAGCAGCTGTGTTGTCAAAGGTTAGATATTTGCCGTCTGTTGCTTCCAAATACATTGGTTCGTCAGATGGTTCTTCTTCGTCGCCTGTAGGAGCAACATAATCAGGATTGTTAGTAACAAGATTACCAACAAAAGTAATATTATCTGCACCCATAATGTTTATCAAAGCTTCGTCAGCAAAGTTACCGGAAATAGTACGAGCTGCACCAAATGCTTTGATAGTAAGGCTTCCGTTATCAAACTCATGAAGAGCTACATTATCTGTTTCTGTTATATCAGAAACTATAAAGGCAGTAACGCTACCTTCCAAATCGCGTAGGTTTATGTCAGCGAAAAGTTCGCCAAGAGTTGCATAATCAGCTTCAGGAGTGTTACCTACCCACACAGTATCTTTGACCGGAACAAGAGCACTTAAGCTAATGTCATCAATCAATACACCGTTTTTGTTGCTTGCTGTAGCTTCGAAAGCAATCTGATAAGTTTCTGTTACGCCTTTCAGCCTGATACTTTCTTTTTCCCATGCTGTAGTAGGATCTGCAAATTCTTCCTGAAGAACCCACTCAGCTTCTGCATTAGCTTTTGTGAATACACGCAATGTATCTGCTAAATCTGCTTTAGCAAACTGTGCTCTGTAAAATTCCAAAGTAGTAACACCACCCTGATAATTTTTCAAATCAAATAATGGCATTACCAAACGTGTAACACCCGGATTTGCATTATGCATAATAGCATTGTTAGTACCACTATTAGCTGCATCAGGAAATCCGGTTGGTGAACCTGTGCCAACTGACCAGTCATAAGTTCCGGTCATATACTGCTGAGTCCAGCCGTCAGGTAATGCGCCGGATTCGAAATCTTCAGTAATGATTTCTACGGCACCAAGATTTGCAAGGCAAATTACGATAGCAAATGCCACAAGAGCCAATGTTTTAATTGGTTTCATAACTCCATCTTGTAAAAATTATTAAACAGTACAATTAGTATTTCAAAATCTCAATGAAACTTTACAATCTTTACAATAGCTTCTTAAAGACTGTATTTTTGTATTATTATCATGTTATCTCTTTTAAGTATTATATAGGATATAGAATTCTATAATAATACTTTATAACCACATACAATAGACACATATATCCGAAACACGTCTCAAATAAGGGTTTTAACAAATTCTTAAAAATGCTTTTAGTGATAATAAGAACAAGTATTTTGCAATTTTTATTTCTATTGTCAATTATTATAGACGTTACTATAACACATAAACACTCATCTATTTCAATACTAACTAAAGAATATTATATTTCCAAATCAATAAAATTAATCACACAATTACTGCTTATTAGGTAATAGCTTTGGGTAGGGTCTTTTATGAGCAACTTATGATTGTTCATTTTTCTTGCTTGTAGCTACACAAATGGTATAGTTTGAAATAATCATATTTTACAGCAATATTGACTATACAAAAGCCTAGTGCAATTCCGTTCATATTTATCAATCTGTAATAATAATTATTGTCTATCGGCTACAAATTATTTGTATAAATAATTATCACTGTTTTACATCTTTTTCTTCCTATGGTGATAATTTTAGAGCTATGATGAATACTTCTTCCTCTTAATGTTCAGCTTTGCTGCAATAAATATCATCGCAAAAGTAACGCAGTATCATTTCATATTTTTATTAGTAATCAAAATTGACAAATCAATCCATATTTTTTTTCGTTCTTTCCCTTCACATACCTATCTTTGTATGATTATGTTAAATACTATACAAATCAAAATATGACAACTCTAATAAGAAATATCAGCTCGTTGGTAACAGTCAATGCAGCCGGCAGTACTCACAAAATCGGCTCTCAAATGCAGGAGATAGGAGAAATCAAAAATGGTGCTATCCTTTTTGATGAGAAAGTTTTGTGGATTGGAAACGACTTGGAGGCAGAAAAGCTCTTAACTGAAAATAAAATTCAGCCTAACAAAATTATCAATGCCAATGGCAAAACAATACTGCCCGGGTTCGCGGATTCCCACACTCATATAGTTTTCGCAGGTAATCGTTCCGGTGAGTTCGCAAGGAGACTCCGTGGCGTGAGTTATGTTCAAATTGCTGAAGAAGGTGGCGGAATACTCACAACAGTAAAAGGCACTCGCGAATCTTCTATCGAACAGCTCGCTGAAAACGGAAGAAAATTGGCACATTCGATGATGAAACACGGCACTACTTCAGTAGAAATCAAAAGTGGATACGGACTTTCTTTCGAAGCTGAAATAAAACAGCTTAAAGCAATCAAAATGCTTAAAGAAGAACTTCCCATGAATATTAAATCCACTTTCCTCGGTGCACACGATTTCCCTCCGGAGTTTAGAGATGATAGAGATAGATACGTGGATTTATTAGTTAATGAAATAATTCCTTATGTTGCGGAAAACAAGCTTGCTGATTATTGCGATGCTTTTGTTGACAAAGGTTACTATACTGTTGAGCAGGGCGAGCGTATTTTCCGTGCTGCTGCTGATCATGGTATGAAACTAAAAGTACATGCAGACGAGCTTGCAGATGTCTCTGCTGCTCAGCTTGCTGCAAAAATGAGAGCTGTATCAGCTGATCATCTTTTGTTTGTGTCTGATGCCGGTATCAATGCTCTCAAAGAGGCAGGTACTGTTGCTACATTGCTTCCAGGGACAGCATATTTCATAAGAATGCCTTATGCTCCTGCGAGAAAGTTAATAGAAGCAGGTGCTACTGTAGCCCTTTCAACTGATTGTAATCCGGGATCATGTTTTACAGAAAATATGCAAATGATTTTGTCGCTATCGGTTATAAATATGGGAATGACAGCCGAAGAAGCCCTGGTAGGTGCAACTCTCAATGGTGCTAAAGCAATGGAAATATCTGAGTTTACAGGTTCGCTGGAAGTCGGCAAGCAAGCAGATTTTATAGTAGCCGACATAGATTCATATACCGATTTATTCTATCATTTCGGTATCAATCATGTAAAAGAAACTTGGATAAAAGGTAAACAAATAATATAAAGAAAAGAATCTTTAGGAAGTTTGACGAGTATTAGAAGAAGTGTCCTATAATACTCGTTTTTTTTTAGCCAAAAACAATGTAACTAACCTCTTCTATTCGCCAGACTCAAAATCTTGAAAATTTATTCCGTCCTCTAATGCTATTATTTTTGCAGCATGCCTACCGGATAGTATTACTAATGGCACTCCTCCGCCCGGATGTGATGATCCGCCTGTGAAATAAAGATTTTTAAGTAATCGGGAGCGGTTTGCAGGTCGCTGAAAAGCTGCCATCATGCTGTTTGAAGATATACCGTAGATACTGCCTCTGTTAGAAAAATATTTATTTTTAAAATCTAATGGAGTAAAAGCATCTTCGCATTCAATTTTATCAGATATATCTATTCCATGTGTTTTTAAATCGGATAGTACACTTTGCCTAACCCGCTGCGTTGCAGACTCCCAGTCCTGACCTGAATGATAAGGCATATTGAGCAATACATACCAATTCTCGCAACCATCCGGAGCATGATTCGAATCAATTTTCGACGAAACTGACACATATATTGTCGCATTATTTGGGTGCGTATGGCTATGAAAAATAGTGTCAAATTCTTTTTTGTAATCATCTGAAAAAAATACATTGTGCAAAGCAAGTTGCTCATGCCTGCCTTTCACTCCCCAATGAAAAAGCATTCCTGAAAGAGACGGTTCCAACTTTCTTAACTTAATAGTATAATCAGGAAATCCTTTTATCATAGTAGAAAAGGTATAGACTACATCGCTGTTTGCCACTATTCTATCGTAATTTATTACTTCCTCCCCTACTCTGATGCCATTGACTGCAACTCTGTCATGTAAAATTTCAGTAATTTGGGTATTCAAAAAAATATTGATACCCATATCCTTCATAATACTTTGTAGCGACTCAACTATTTTATACATCCCAACTTTTACATAATAGCTCCCCATAGAAAACTCTACATGCGGAATAATATTGAGAGTTGCAGGTATTTGATAGGGATTTGAACCATTATATGTAGCAAATCTTCCAAAAAGTTGTAACACTTTCTCGTTCTTGAAATACTCCTGCAATCGTTCCTGCATAGTTTTAAAAGCATCTATTTTGAATGCAGTATTGATTGGAGGCATTTTTTTCTCCTGCCACAAGCGACTGACCTCGTGAAAAGGTTCGAATAGAAATATTTCTGCGGCAAGCTCATACAATCTTTTAGAATATTCCATAAATTCTCTAAACTTTTCAGAGTCCTCAACTGAAATTTCAGAAATATTCTTTTGCATCTTATCCAAATCTTTATGTGTATCTAAGATAGTACCATCTTTAAAGAAATTTTTGGAAATTGGATCAATTTCTGCAATTTCTATGTATTTATCCATTTGATATCCGGCAAATCGGAATATCCGTTCTAACACAAAAGGCATAGTCAGTAGCGTAGGTCCAGTGTCAAATCTATATTGTCCAAGAATATTTTGGTTTAATTTGCCACCAAGTGAGTCGTTTTTTTCATATAAATCAATTTCATAACCCATTTTTCTAAGATAAATGGCAGCTGACAATCCACCAAGTCCGCCTCCTATAACAGCAACTCGTTTATTCATCAAACATCTCCTTCAGTTGCTTCAATCTGTTTTTTTCTTTAGCGTCGAGCTCAATATTTTCCTCTATGAAGGCGAGGGTATTTTTTAAAAGTTCTTTAGGATAAAGACCAAAGCTATTTTTATCCATGATATTGATTATTCGTTTCAAAGCAGTTTCCGCTTCATCACTTTTCCCAAAAAAGAATGGAAGATAGTAGCAGGTAGAACCATAAATAAAAAGTGCCTCTATATTATTCTGAGAGTTTTCCATCCCCTTTTCCATCAAATCTATACCCTTATTTGCATATTCAAGTTTAGTACCCGGCCAAAATGCAAATTTTGCCTTTACTGCAATAAGAGAGCCTATATAAACCTCTGCAGTCGATTTGAAAAAAGGCTTAGATTTCACTATTTCTTTAAACTGCTTTATTGCAGGATCAATATCTTCCTCGTTTTCCAAAGCAGCATAGTAAGTCTTCCTTAGTTTCTCCAACTCTGAGTCATTAGCAGTCAATCCCCCGAAGCTTACAGCAAATGAGAAAAACAGGAACATTATATATATTGCAGGAAATTTCATATCATAGCGTCCGTATATATTAAGGATTAGTGAAAATAACGACTCCAAACAAAGTCTATTGCAAAAAAATATTTATTAGGTAAAATAAACTTTGAGCTATTCTATCTTTAACGATTTTATTGGCTTCGTGTTCTGCACTTGCTATCTAAGATTGTGTTCACAAACACTTCTGCTTTAGCATTTTGTTGTACTCTTATAGTATTTTTGCATATATTTACTTAGCTATAATTTTTTGTTTTCAAATTGACATTCAACACTTAAAAAAACGGAAGCTATTTTATGATACTGCTTTTTGTATATCTTTCACTCGCACTAGTAATTTCATTTCTTTGTTCAATTATGGAAGCAGTGCTTCTTTCGACTACAAAATCGTTTTTGATGGTAAAAGAAGAACAAAATATACGTTGGGCTACAAAATTTCTGAATTTTAAAAAAGATATAGACAAGCCTCTATCTGCAATTCTCTCGCTAAATACAGTCGCCCATACAGTCGGAGCAGCAGGTGTTGGAGCTCAGGCATCCATTGTATTTGGTAGTGAGTACTTTGGGATAGTTTCCGCTATACTTACACTTTTGATACTTATTTTTACAGAAATCATACCTAAAACTCTCGGAGCAAATTATTGGGACAAATTGGCTGCAATAATAACTTATTTCATTTCTGGCTCCATTATTATTACTTATCCTTTGGTAAAAATTTCGTCCTTGCTTACTAAACTCTTTGCTTCAAAAGAGACAGGAAAGTCAACCAGCCGCGAAGAAATAGCACTGTTAGCAGGAATTGGTGCCGATGAAGGTTTGTTTGATATCAAAGAACAAAAAGTGATACAGAACATACTTAAACTCAAATCTTTGAAAGTATCCTCCATTATGACTCCCCGCACTGTATTGGCAACAGCTTCGGGCAGCATGAGCATCACTGATTTTAAAAAATCAATTTTATATCGACCATTTTCAAGAATTCCTATTTACAAAGAAGATATAGATGACACTGATGCATATATTGTTAAGCAGGAAGTTTACGAATGCGAGCAACCTGAAAACAAAACTTTAGAAAATTTTGGAAGAAAGATGCTAATTGTTCCTGCGTCAAAGACAGTCTTTGATTTATGGGAATTGCTCCTTAAGCAAAAAGAGCACATAGCATTAGTCATTGACGAATTTGGTGGAGTTGACGGGATTGTTACTATGGAAGATATAATAGAATCTATCTTGGGCTTGGAGATAATTGACGAAAAGGACATGGCAGACGACATGCAAAAACTCGCTTTGGAGAGATGGAACACAAGACAAAAGAAATATAAATTTATAGACAAGGATTAAAAATACTAATCAGGGCAAATTCCATTGCTTCAGATAATTGTATTTATATAAGCCCTCTCTTAATAAGTAAAAAGTCTTATATTGCAAAAACAGATTATTTCTGTGGAAACTTTATTACTCTACATTCGTTTCTCTTATCGTAAATAAACTAAGGGAAAAATCAAAAATGAATATACGATATGTCTTTGCGTTTTTGCTAATCTTTTTTGGTTCAGTGCTTCTGCTCGAAAAATTCGGAATCCTGAGCCTATTTGAATATCTATTTGATTGGTGGCCCACAGGTTTGATAGCTGTTGGTGCTTATATGCTTTGGAACGACAAATCATCTTGGATCACAGGATCTGTGATTGTAACCATAGGAGTTATTCTTCAGGCTGACTATCTTAAAATATTGCCTGTCAGTCTGTGGGAAGCATTATGGCCGATAGTTCTGATTCTTACAGGTATTTACCTGATTAGCGGAAAGAGGAAATACGATAGTCACAAATTTTCGAAAAAGAAAGAAGCCTCAGACGGAGATACGGATAAATTAGAAGAAATTGCGGTGTTTTCCGGTATAAATAAAAGAATAAATAATCCAAACCTCAGCGGTGGAGATTTGTCCAGTATCTTTGGCGGCATAGAATTAGATTTAATTAATTCGGACTTTATTCGGAAAGAGATTGTTTTTGACGTATTTTGCATATTCGGTGGTGTCAAACTTTACATTCCTCCTACTTGGAATGTCGTAACAAATGGAGTCCCTATTTTCGGAGGTTTGAAAAACAACTCCAGACACCGCGAAGAAACAGATACAGAAAAACCTGTATTATATATCAACTATGTCGCTATTTTTGGCGGCATCGAAATTGTTAATTAAGAAGATAAAAGAATCATGAGTGATACACAAGAAAAGAAACCTATAATTTTAAGTGGAATACAGCCTTCCGGCATTTTAACATTCGGACACCTGACAGGAGCTTTGAAAAATTGGAACGAAATGCAGGAATCGCACGAGTGTTTTTTTATGATTGCAGATATGCACTCTATCACTGTCAGACAAAATCCCGCAGATCTTAGGAAAAGGACTCTCGACACTGCTGCAATGTTTCTTGCTGCAGGTATTGATCCCGAAAAAAGCTCTCTCTTTATACAAAGCCACGTTACAGAACATGCTCAGTTAGCCTGGGTACTTAATACTTTCACAGGTATGGGCGAATGTTCCCGCATGACTCAGTTTAAAGACAAATCAGCAAAACACTCTGAAAATATAAATGTTGGTCTATTCTCTTACCCTGTGCTTATGGCAGCAGATATATTACTATATCAGGCGAACAGAGTACCGGTAGGCGAGGATCAAAAGCAACATTTGGAGCTATCTCGAAACTTAGCTCAAAGATTTAATCATAACTACTCTGACACTTTTGTTGTTCCTGAGCCATACATACCTAAAGTGGGTGCAAGAATTATGAGCCTACAGGAACCAACTAAAAAAATGTCCAAATCAGATGACAATGAGAACTCAATTCTTTATCTATCTGACCCTTATGATGTAGTTATCAAAAAAATAAAAAGAGCAGTAACCGACTCTGATAGTGTGGTTAAATTTGATGATAATAAGCCGGGTGTTAGCAATTTGATGACACTATATCACGTCGCTACCGGTAAATCATTTGCTGATATCGAAAAAGAATTTGACGGTAAGGGCTATGGTGACTTCAAAGCTGCTGTCGGCGAAGCAGTTGCTGAGTACCTCAAGCCTCTCAGAGAAAAATACGAATCTATCCGAAACGATAAAAAATATTTGGAAAGCGTGCTGACTGAAGGCGCTGATAAAGCAAGAAAACAAGCTTTCAAAACTCTAAGAAAAGTATATAAGAAAATTGGTTTTGTAAGTTTTTAATTTTTTATGTTAAACTTTAAGGTGGGGCGAAAAGAAGATGCCTACTTATGTTTATAAATGCAGGAAATGCCAAAACGAATTCGAGTACAAACAAGGCATAAATGATGAAGCCTTGACAGAATGCGTTTTGACTGACGAAAACGGTGTGAAATGTGACGGCGAAGTGTTCCGCAAAATTTCCTCAAATGTAGGGTTGGTTTTTAACGGCAAAGGCTTTTATCAGACCGATTACACAAGCAAGAGCTCATCAGCTCCGGTGAGTGAATCTGCTTCCTGCTCGACTCCTGCGTGTGCCTCTTGCGCTGCAGCAGGTAACTAAGCTTATATTTTTTGGTAATGTATGACAGATTCAGCTTATCCCTGAGTTTAGCATTTACCAAATCAACAAATATTACTACAATAGAGACCGATACGGAGCAATCTTATCGGCCTCTTTTTGTTTTTGAAAATTTCCACAAGGATGCAATCCATGGCAAAACCAATGATAGATAAAGACTCAAAAATTTTTAAAGGACTCAATGCAGCACAAGCTGAAGCTGTAGCACATATCAACGGACCATTGCTGGTCGTTGCGGGTGCCGGCTCAGGTAAAACTCGTGTGCTTACGCATAGAATAGCTTGGCTCCTTGAAAATAACATTAAGCCATGGAATATACTTGCTCTCACTTTCACTAATAAAGCTGCA
The DNA here is from genome assembly GCA_963664875.1 of Kapaibacterium sp. (SeqCode). Lineage (GTDB taxonomy): Bacteria > Bacteroidota > Ignavibacteria > Kapaibacteriales > UBA2268 > JBFHIJ01. Next base: position 1,567,220 of record OY761611.1, read on the forward strand.
GCCGAAATGGTAGAGCGAATATCCGGCATCGCTACACCTGAGGACGCATCAAAAATATGGGCAGGCACTTTTCACAGTATTTTCGCCAAAATCCTAAGATTTGAAGCAAAAGTATTGGGTTATACTTCCTCTTTCTCTATCTATGACTCTGATGACAGCCTTTCTTTACTAAAAAAAATAATGAAAAGACTGGGTGTAGATACCAAGCAGACTAATCCTAATATGGTACGCTCGATCATTTCCTCAAACAAGAACAATATGAAATCTGCAGCAGAATATTCACGAGAGGCTGCTTCAGGAAAAGAAAAACTAATTGCAATGCTTTATGACAATTACGAAAGAGACATAAGAGCAAATAATGCGATGGATTTTGACGATTTGCTGTTGAATATGATTCGTTTGCTGGAAAAATCTCAAGATATGCTTGATAAATATCAGGACAAATTTAGATATATTCTCGTCGATGAGTATCAGGATACTAACAGAGCTCAATATGTGGTCATCAATAAACTTGCCAACAGATACAGAAATATCTGTGTTGTCGGCGATGATGCTCAATCAATTTACAAATGGCGCGGTGCAGATATTCGTAATATACTCGATTTCCAAAAAGACTACCACGATGGAAAAGTTGTTCGACTTGAACAGAATTACCGCTCAACTAAAACAATAATAGAAGCTGCCGATTCTGTTATAGCTCATAATAAAAACCAAATACCCAAAAAGCTATGGACAGAAAATGTTGATGGTGAAAAAATACATGTACTCGCCTCAGCTGACGACAAAAAAGAAGCAGAATTGATTGCCTCAATTATCAGTACAAATCTTAAGCATGGTTTTACCATGAAAGACTTTGCCGTGCTTTACAGAACTAATGCACAGTCGATGCAATTAGAAAATCATTTCCGCAGAAATGGGCTCAAATACGACATTATAGGTGGCGTGTCATTCTATAAACGCAAAGAGATAAAAGATGCTCTTGCCTATATAAAAATCCTGATAAATCCCAAAGATTCTGAATCATTTATGCGGGTAGTTAATGAACCACCCAGAGGAATTGGGACAACTACTTTGGAAAACATAAGACAGTTTGGTCTGGATAGAGGCATGGATTTTTATGATGCTTTTATGGCAGCAGAGCTCAATCCATTATTGAAAAAACGTGCTATTTTGTCTGTCAAGGAGTTCGCAGCTCTTATCCAAACATACGTAGGTCAGAAAGAGAAGCTCAAACCTGCAGAACTGATAATCAAATACATAGAAGCAACCGGTTTGCTGAAAATGTATGAAGAAATCGGCACTGAAGAATCAAAAGACCGCTGGAACAACGTGCAGCAGTTACTTTCTGACATTTCCTCATATTTCAGAGTAAATCCTGACAATACTTTGGAAGAGTATATGCAGCAGGTTGCTTTGATTACAGATTTGGACACGACAGAGTTCGGCAAAGAAAAAGTAACACTAATGACCGTCCATGCAGCCAAAGGTTTGGAGTTCCCTGTCGTTTTTGTAGCCGGCTTGGAAAAAGGACTTTTTCCGCTCGGAAAATCTGATGAAATAACCGAAGATTTGGAAGAAGAGCGCCGATTATTTTATGTTGCAGTTACTCGAGCAGAGCAAAAACTGTTTTTATCCTATGCACAAAAAAGAATGAGATTTGGTGAAACCTCTTACCAGATTCCTTCGCTCTTTTTAGATGAAATAAATTTGGAATTACTGGATTGGAAAATCAAAGAAGTTCCGAAAAATAAATTTGTTGCTCCTGCAAAACCACAAAGAGATACCGGCTTTTTCAACGACATTCCTCCTCAGGAAGATTACTCTCAGGTGCCGAGACAGACCCCTGTAAAAGAGATAAAATTAAACATAGGCGACAGAGTAATGCACCCTGTATTTGGCGAGGGGCAAATTTCCGGAATGACCGGTTTAGGAACTCAAAGAAAAGTTATAGTCAATTTCAAAAACGTCGGCAAAAAAACACTTATGCTTAAGTTTGCTAAGCTTTCTAAAGCCTAATATTTAGCTTACTTTACTGCCCCCTTCTCGCTACTCATTTAATAAAGCAATTAGTAGCGATTTTGCTATTTGTAACTTATACTATTTATTGTTTCTATAAGTCATATAAAAGAGCGAAATTGCATAGATATATCTGAAACATATTTTTTCTTAAGGATTTGCATGTCTAACAAACTTTTTATAAAAGATCTCGGCTTCAACGATTTAGAACAGTATTTGGTCGATATGGGCGAAAAAAAATTCCGTGCCAAGCAGATAATGGACGAAATTTATTTACGCAGAATTGACAATTTCAAAGATGCTACCACTTTACCGGCAGAGCTTCGCGACAGATTAGATGAGTATTTTGAGATTAATTCTATATCTATTTCTAAAAAGAGAATAAGCAAAGATGGCTCGGTCAAATACTTGTTTTCATTGAAAGACAACTACAGTGTGGAAGCTGTTTATATGCCATGGTTCGACGAATCGGGCGAAAATATCGAAAGAGTCTCGCTGTGCATATCTTCTATGGCAGGTTGCCCCGTGGGTTGTGCATTTTGTGCAACCGGCACTCTGGGTTTCCAAAGAAATCTATCTGCTGCAGAAATTATAGACCAAATCCTTTTAGTAGAAAAAGATTTGAACTGTAAGATAAAGAACATTGTATATATGGGCATGGGCGAACCGCTCATGAATTACAACAATGTTGTAAAATCTATTGAGATAATGGCTGATGACAGAATCAAGCTGATATCGAGAAAAAGAATTACTCTCTCTACTTCCGGAGTAGCTCCACGAGTAAAACAGCTAGCGAAAGAGAAATACCCTGTAAAACTGGCGATTTCTCTTCATGCTACGACTAACGGACTCAGGGAAAAATTGATGCCTATATCAAAATCATTTCCTATCCAAAAGCTAATGGACGCTGTCGAGGAATACTACAGAGAAACAAAAATGGGCATTACTTATGAATATATCCTTTTTGAAGGACTAAACGACACAGATGAAGACATAAAGAGACTCACAAAAATTGCAAGAAGAGTCCCTTCAAGAGTAAACGTAATCCCTTTTAACGATATTTCTTTCACAGGAGCAGATGGTTTTGTGAAAGAACTGAAGCCTGCAAGCAAGGAAAACATGAAACGTTTTGCTGATAAGCTAAGACAAAACAAGATTCCTGTGATTCTTAGAGATACTTTCGGTAGCGATATTGAAGCAGCTTGCGGCCAGTTAGCCTTGTCTGAAGAATAAAGTGCGAAATCATTTGTAGAGAGTATGCTTCTATAACTTTTGCAATGCTCTCGCCGCTTTATCTCATAAGAAAACTTTTTGTACAAACAGCACGGGAAAAAAAATGAAGTACTTTGCTATTATTCTCTTTTTTATAGCTTCTTTTATTTCTTCTTATGCCTTAGAAGCCTTGCCAAGAGATTTGATGCTTGGCGAGGATTATACATACGTGATTCGTATGAAAAATGGCGATGTAATGACGGGTTCAATCGTAGAATTTAAAAATAGCCCCGAAAAAGGTGAAGGTTTCAGATTTCAGATGGAAATTGGAACTGCCACATTCTACGCTGAACAAATAAAAGAAATCAATCTAAAAGAAGATAATTACCGCCATGACAGCAGAGTATTTCTACTCCCTACTGCAAAAGCTATCAAAAACAACCACTACATTGGTGCGTTTGAGCTACTTTTTTTCAATGCGGGGTTTGGCATTACTGATTATGTTTCAGTTATGATTGGAAGGAGCGTGCTGCCTTTTATCAATGGGAATGACCAAATCACAAATTTTGATGCAAAAGTTACATTCTACGATGAAAAGTTTGAAGATTATGACGGCAGCATGGCTCTTGCAGTTGGTAGTAACCTTGCTTTCATCAATCACAACAACAGATTGATACATGCCTACGCTGTGGCTACATTTACAGGTGCGAAATCCAGAATGACGGGAAATATTTATTACAAGGCCGGCAGTGCCGACTACTACGATGTTCGGTTCAGAGATGAGTTGCTCGATCTGCAATATGCCGACGGAGCTTTTGGTATAGGTCTTGGAGTTGATACTAAGTTTGACAGCTGGCAAGGTGTCCACTTTATAGGCGAACTTTGGAATAACAATGTCGAAAAACCAACAAACACAGGTGTTTTGCTTGGCGTAAGGCTTTGCAATACTGAGTTTGCAGCAGACTTTGGTTTTGCATTCTCCACTGCTCCTTTTGTCGCCCCGTTTGCAAGCTTTGTTTGGACTATGTTTTAGTTATTTATGGAACAGAAAATCAACATAGAAAAACTATGCACTCTATCAGGTCTCGATCCAAATTTAGAGAATTTGGAGAAACTTACTTCTGCTCTCGTGCATAATTTGAAAATAGTTTCTGTACTTAATACCGACAAGATACACAACCCCTCTGAATTCAGCATTGCAGATATTGATGGCAATGATTTAGAAGACAATGACAATCCCAAAACATTCGAAAATGTAGAAGCACTTAGAAAAGAATTCCCTAATAGAGAAGGTAACGAGCTAAAAATCAAAAAAGTCTTATAGCATACACAGAATATCAAGCCATACCTTTGTACTACCCAAGTATAGAAATCATTCCCTAATATCAAAACTAAGAACAAAATAAAAATGTAAAATATTTGTCAATTAGCTATGGCTAAATGATGTAATATTTGGAGACAACGATGAAGTATTTTATTATCCTTTTTGCACTTTTTTTTAGTGCCTCGCTATTGGCTCAGGAAGAAAACGGAAGCGATCTTGTTGATTTTAAACTTTTCTTATATCAACATGATGAAAACACTAAAACAATAACTATTGCTGCAGAATTTACTATGGAAAAGCACTGGCATACCTACTGGATCAATCCCGGAGATGCAGGCTTACCAACCTATGTAGATTGGCAGTTGCCTGATAATATCAAACTTGTTTCAGAAAATTGGCCTTATCCTGAAAAAATTCCTTTTGCAGATATGGCAAATTTCGGATATGAAAATGTAACAGCTGCTTTTTTTACTTTTAAATACGATGGCAAAGCTGATTTTAGTAAAATCTCTGCAAAAGCCTCATGGCTGGTTTGCAAAGAAAAATGTCTGCCGGGTTCGGCAGATGCCAATCTAACAACTGATACAGATGCCAAGAAAAAATCTGAGCTTGCTTCTTTTGAGAGCAAACTGCCAATAAAGACTAATACAAAAGGTAGTTTCAGACAAGATGGGGAAAGACTTATAGTTACTTTGGAAATGCCTGCACTTTCTGATGCAAAGATATTTCCTGTAAATGAAGGCATTTTTGAAAATGCTAAAGATGCAATTTTGCAACGTGATGCTGACGGTTTTACATTTACACTATTCCTTTCTGATTTCAGAGTAGAAGATCCTAATCAGTTCGAATTACTTATAATTAGCAATGAACTTCTCAAATCATACGGTAAAGAATCAATTATTGTCAAACTAAATAAATAAAGGAGTTTTGATATGATAAAACACTTCAAATCAATTGCTATCGCACTAATCGCAATCTTTGCTTTCTCAGTGGCTTATGCCGTTGTCCCGGGTAAAGCTAAAATAAATGAAACTGCCCCTGTTTTTACTCTAAAAGACAGTAACGGCAAAGAGCATAATCTCTCCGATTTCAAAGGAAAAATTGTTGTTTTGGAATGGATTAACTTTGATTGTCCTTTTGTCAAAAAGCACTATGACGGCAACAATATGCAGTCGTTGCAAAAAAAATATACCGATAAAGGAGTTATTTGGCTCTCGATATGTTCATCTGCAGAAGGGCAACAAGGAAATTTCGATAATTCTGAAATAAACAAACGCATCAAAGACAAAAAAGCAGCTATGACAGCTTATCTGATTGACGAAACAGGCGAAGTAGGCGGGCTATATTCAGCAAAAACTACTCCGCACATGTATGTCATAGACAAAAGTGGAAAACTTGTTTATGCAGGAGCTATTGACGATAAAAAGTCAACTGACCCGGAAGATACTAAAAACTCTAAAAACTATGTTGCTGCTGCATTAGATGAACTATTAGCCGGCAAAGCGGTTTCAGAAGCAGTAACTACTCCTTACGGTTGCTCAGTAAAATATAAAAAATAGCCCAATTTACTAATGACTGTTTTCGTAGATATTTTCTACGGAATAAATACAAAAAACATCCGCCTGCAGGACTATAATTACCGGCAGGCGGATGTTTAATTATATCGATAAGTCGAAAAAGGATTAGTCTAATTCTTTTACAACTTTAGTGATTCTTTCGATTGCCCAGTCGATTTCTTCTTTAGTGATTACCAAAGGAGGAGCAAAACGGATAATATTTTCGTGTGTTTCTTTGCATAGGATACCTTCCTGCATCAATTTTTCGCAGTAAGGACGTGCTTTTCTATCTAAAACAAAACCAATCCAAAGACCACGACCACGAACTTCAGTAATGTGAGCGCTATCGATAGCACGAAGTTGCTCAACGAAGTAATTACCTAATTCAAAAGATTTTTCAACTAATTTTTCTTCTTCGATTACTTCCAAAGCTCTGATAGCAACAGCAGCACCAAGAGGGTTACCACCGAAAGTAGAACCATGTTCGCCCGGTTTGATAACACCCATGATTGGTTCGTCAGCTAAAATACCTGATACAGGATAGAAGCCACCGGAAAGAGCTTTACCAACGATTACGATGTCAGGGCGTACTTCTTCGTAGTAGTGAGCAAAAAGTTTACCACTTCTGCCAAGACCAGCCTGAATTTCGTCGCAGATAAACAGAATGTTATTTGCTTTACAAATTTCTGCGATACCTTTCAAGTAACCGTCAGGAGGAATAACCACACCACCTTCACCTTGGATTGGCTCAACCAAAACAGCGCAAGTGTTAGGAGTGATTTTAGATTTAAGATCTTCTAAATTGCCGTATTCGTGCATTGGGAATGCTTCTTTGCAGTAAGGACCGAAGCCTTTGAAAGAAGAAGGATCATCAGAGAAACCAACGATAGTTGAAGTACGACCGTGGAAGTTACCTGTAGCAACAACGATTTCAGCAGTATCTTCTTTCAAGCCTTTTACATCATAAGCCCAACGACGAGCAACTTTGATTGCAGATTCTACTGCTTCAGCGCCTGAGTTCATAGGCAAGAAGTTACCGTAACCTGTCATTTCATTGATTTTTTTGTAAAGCATAGGCAATTTGTCATTACGGAACGCACGGCTTGTCAAAGTTACTTTTTCAACCTGTTCCAAAAATGCTTTTTTGATTTCAGGGTGGCAGTGACCTTGGTTTACAGCAGAGTAAGCAGCCAAGCAATCCAAATATTTTTTGCCTTCTACATCTTCTACCCAGATGCCTTGAGCTTTAGTAACTACTACGTCTAATGGGTGATAATTATGGGCACCCAACTTATTTTCTATATCGATAAACTCTTGAGTTTTCATGGAATATATCCCTTACAATAGAATATTTGTTTAAAAATAGAATTATTTATCTTAGCCGCAAGCAAAAGCATGCGCTTGCACTTGTGCTAATATCCGATAGACTTGTATTCTTGACTATCCTACTTCTCTTCGGCGTTGCTCAGTGTAAACTTTAGCTCAGCCAAAACTACTTTGTATGCCAGCCTTTATTCAGATAAGCATATATCCTGAAAAGGATTTGTACATTCTGCAAAAATAGAGAACGAGGTATGGAGAAAAGCGTTCTTTTTTCTTTTTCTTTGGTTTCCGTTTCTTTTGCTTTTTTATCGCAAAAAAAAGAAAAAGAAATGGAAAAAGCTTTGCCAATCTCTTATCTAAATCACGAACAAATGCGAATTATTTATCTTAGCAGCAAGCAAAAGCATGCGGCTGGAATTGTGCTAATATCCGATAAATACAAGTTTCTATAAAAAATATCGGACAAATTACATATTATCGAAAAGCATTGTGAGCAATGCCATTCTAATCAAAAGACCATTTTTGCTCTGTCTGAAATATGCTGCACGAGGATCGCTATCCACTTCCGGGCTAATCTCCACAGAACGTGGTAATGGGTGCATAATTATAGAATCATATTTCATTCTTTGCAAAACAGTCTTATCTATATTAAATACGGAAAGATCCATATCCTGTTTTGCTAATCTGTCTCTGTTGATTCTTGTTTGGTAAACAACGTCAACTTTTTCGATTATCTCTTCAGTGCTGTTAGCCAATTTGTACCAAACACCTCTTTCTTCGAGATGCTCAAGTATATCTTGTTTAATCTGCAACTCTTCAGGAGCAATAAAATAGAGTTTTACTCTGTCAAATTTGCTAAGCAAATAAGCTAACGAGCGAACAGTACGACCATTATCCAAAGCACCTATGAAAGCAACGGAAAGACCATTTAGAGTTTTACATTCGTTATAGATTGTAAACAACTCCAAAAGAGCCTGTGTCGGGTGTTGACCGCCAGAACCGTCGCCGGCATTGATGATAGGAACATGTGAAACGGCTGCAGCACGCTTTGCACCGCCGTCTTCATGGTGGCGAAGAACTATACCATCGCAGTAATTGCTTATGATTTGGATAGTATCTTCCAAGCTTTCCCCTGCAATTTCAGAAGAAAAGCTCATAGCCTGCTCAGTAGAAAGCACTTTACCACCTAATCTGTACATAGCAGCTTCGAATGAGAAGCGAGTACGTGTAGAAGGTTTGTAAAAAAGAGTTGCAAGGATTCTATCTGAATAGTCCATAGTGCCGCCTCTTTTTACGATGCGTTCCATTTCATGAGCACGGTCGAAAAGTTCCATAATTCTTGGAACGGAAAATTGCTGAGATTCTACTATGTGTTTAAACATGAGCAACCGCCTTTATATTTAAAATTATTAAGCTCTGTTTTTTTAAATTAAACGAATTAGGTAGCAATAAAATATATATATTTTAAAATTGCTGCAAAAAAAACCGAATAATTTTACAAAAACAAGCACATTTAAAACACTACGCAGTGATGTGCGTACCGGCTTTACCTTCGAGAGCATCCATCAAATATTCATAAGAAGTAATGATAGCTTTTTTGCCACCATTTTTTACAAATTTGATAGCAGACTCAATTTTAGGAAGCATAGAGCCCGGAGCGAAATGCCCTTCTTTCACATATTGTTCCATTTCAGCAACAGTTGCATGAGAGATGCTTCGCATAGTTGGCTTTTTGAAATCCAAATAAGCAGCATCAGCATCAGTACTGATAATAAATACATCGACGTCTAAATCAAAAGCAAGTAAAGCAGAAGATCTGTCTTTATCAATCACAGCTTCTGAGCCTTCGATTTCGCCGTTTTCTTTTTTGACTACAGGGATACCGCCACCACCAAGAGCCACAGTCAAAATATCCATTTCGATATTTTTCTTAATTACTTCGAGCTGAAGTATTTCTTTTGGCTGAGGTGATGGTACTACTCTTCTATAACCGCGTGAAGCATCTTCGACAACATTCCAGCCTAAAGTTTTGCTTTTTTCTTCAGCTACTTCTTTAGTGTAAAATGGGCCAATTGGCTTATTTGGATTTTGGAATGCAGGATCCGCAGGATCTACCGCACACATTGTCGGGATAACTGTTACTAAATTTTTAAGTCCTAATTCGCGTAACTCAGCTTCCATAGCTCTCTGCATGATATACCCAATTTCACTTTGAGTAGTAGCTACGCACATATCCAAAGTATGAGTATATACTTCGCCGGCAGCTCTTTCGCTTCTAAGCAGAGCGGCACCTGCCTGAGGGCCGTTACCGTGAGTTACAACAACTTGCCAGCCCATTTCCACCATCTTGCAGATAGTTTTGGCTGTGGCTCTTGCATTTCCGAGTTGTTCCTCGATCGTGCCGCGTTCACCGGCACGAATCAAGGAATTACCACCTACAGCTATTAACGCTTTTTTTGACACTAAAGTCACCTTATTTCATTAATTGGTACATTACTGCTTTTTGAGCGTGCAATCTGTTTTCAGCTTCTTGGAATACATGAGAAGCGTCAGTGTCGATTACATCAGAGCATACTTCTTCGCCGCGGTGAGCAGGCAAGCAATGCAAGAACATAGCGTCTTTATTTGTGTGGCTAAACAATTCAGCATTAACCTGATAAGGCATAAAGATTTTTTTACGTTCTGCCGCTTCTGCTTCCTGACCCATAGATGCCCAAACGTCAGTATAAACGACGTCAGCACCTGTTACAGCTTTAACAACATCGTGTTCTACTTCGATTTTTGCGCCAGTTTCTTTTGCTGCTTCTTGAGCTTCCTGGAAAGCAATCAAGTTTGGTTCGAAACCTACCGGGCAAGCGATAGTTACATCAACACCTAAGCGAGCACCTGCGAACATCAAAGAGTGAGCAACGTTGTTACCGTCACCAACATAAGTCAATTTCAAACCATCGAAAGAACCTTTTATTTCTTTGATAGTCATGAAATCTGCCATAGCCTGGCATGGGTGAGTGTAGTCAGTAAGACCATTGATGATTGGAATTGTAGTGCAAGCAGCCATTCTGTCAACAATAGAGTGAGCAAAAGTACGAATCATGATACCGTCAGCCATACGACCAAGTACACGGCCGATATCTTCTACAGATTCACGTTTGCCAAGGCTGATTTCTTGTGGAGAAAGATAAAGAGAGTAACCGCCTAACTGCTGGATACCGATATCGAAAGAAGCTCTTGTACGAAGAGAAGGTTTTTCGAATATCAAAGCAAGAGTTTTGCCTTTCAATGCTTCAGCATATTTAGCTTTGTTGTTTTTCATATCAATCGCCAAATCGATAGTATCGATTACTTCCTGGCGAGTGAAATCGGTCACTTTCAAAAAGTCTTTAGTCATGGTATTTCTCCGAATTTTGTTTGAAAAAAATATATAATAGTTTGGGAAATTACTTAGTCATCTAACTTACCAAAAATACAAAACTTGAAATTCCAATCTAATGAAATTTCCTATGTTAAGTGTTTAAATTGAAACAAAAAACTGTGAATAATTATATTAAACAGGTGCGTCAGTAGCGTAGTGCATGAATTGAGTGATCTTGCTTGATCTGTTTTTGGGCGTACTGATTGACCTCGATATGATATACCGAGTTAAAAGCTTAGCAGAAAGATATTTATACAAAAATCTCATTTCTTTAGATTCCGCTTTTATGAGCCAATCCACTATGAAAGAGGCAATTTATAAAAATTGGCATAAAACAAAAATTTTTTCTGATTAATATTCAAAAACCAACAATGTCTATTCAACTGTCCTCTCTAACCATATCCTATCTCTCCGGCTTCTATTTATGCTTTCTTCTCATTGTGAAATTTTCCGACTGCCTCTGCTATTGCCTCTGCAAATATCAATTTCATATCGTCTTTGGTTTTTTCGTCATCGGTAGGTGGAGTCAATATTATTTTTTTTGAGGTATAAGGTCCCCATCTTTTAGCTGAAATATGCGGAGTGTTAGGGTAGAGCCCTACTACGTTTGCACCAAATCCGGCAGCTATGTGGAGCACCCCTGTAGAATTTGCTACAAGTGTATCTGCGAGGTGAGTCAAAGCCATTAGTTGCAACAAATTGAACTTACCTGATAAATCTACACATTCGGGACATATTTTTTTTATTACATTGCAGGCTTCCATCTCCTGCTTTGAGCCGGTAAGCACTATATGAAGTTCATACTGTTGACTGATAATCTTTGCGGCTTCGCCTAAGGTAGGCAGTGGCACATCTTTGGCAGAACCACCACTACCGGGATGAATGATAGCAAAAGGAAATCTCACTCCGCTATCTGCCATTTGTTGTTTCACTTCCTCATAAATACTTTTATCTAACACAGGCGAGGATAGCTTAACAGGTAAACTCTCTCCTATCAGTTGCTCAATCATATTTACATTATACTCTGCTTCGTGTTTGTCCGAAACCTTTCTATGAGTCGCAATTTTGTGATTTGCAAAAAAAGAGTACCAACGAAAAGCTGACGAAACCCTATGTTTTATACCTGCAAAAAATGCTGCCTTTAGCTCATCAAATCTTGGCCTGGGAAAGAATACGATGTCAGGCTTCTCATTTGAAAATATTTCTTTGATGCCATTCTGAAAATCTTCAATAAAGAATACTCTATCTAAAGCAGGATTATTTTCAAGAAGAGGAGCTGTATAGCGTGACGCAATAAAAATAATTTCTTTATCAGGAAATTTTTCTTTTAGTGCGACCCCCATGGGCAGCGTCAACACCATATCTCCTATTTTATCAGTACGAACAACAGCAATTTTTTTTGCTCTATTAAAAATATTTTTATTCTTTATCATATCAAATTGGCTTACTTTTTGTTATAATTGCAAATAAATATCAGCAGTAACAAACAAGTCTCGAATATTATCTAACATAGATGAAACTATTATCTTCAATATTGATTATACTTGCTTTTGCAACATTTATTTGGAGCAATACTTCCAACAATGTTGCCATTGCTACTAACAAATCTAAGCATCTTGATAATCAATCCAAAAAGATTAATAATTATTTGCCTCATTTCAAAGATACTATTTACGTGCTTGGCGATTCATATATCGAACTCCCTCTGAAGGAACAGTACGCTTATGTCTTCCGTCGCAACAAACCTACACTTAGGCTACCTGTTTCAAGTGGTAACAATAAGCTACACAAAGGTATAAAAACACGAACAGGCTTATTTGCAGTGCAAAGCAAGCTAAGAAAGGCTATATCCAAACAATTTAATAATGCCGAATTGATAAATTGGATTGGTTTCAATTATAACATTGGTTTCCATGGACTATCGAGCTCCGGTTACTACAGCTATCTCGGCAAAAAACCATCTTCTCACGGTTGTGTGCGAATTTCACGCGAAGATGGTGATTCTATTTACGTTTCAGTTCAGATAGGCACACCTGTAATGGTATATGAAGAAGAACCTGCGAGAGTGTTCCGATTTATTGACTCTGTGGAACTTTCTCAACGCAATTACATCACACTCCGTGAGCGTGGAGAAATGCAGAAATACATTTTAGATAGTCGCTTGGCTGCACTGCAATCAGGCATTACTGACTATCTTGAAGATTTGGCTATAGTGATGGACGGCACCACTCAGCTAAGACCCGGCTCGTATGATATCGGCATTTATAGCGAGTGCTCTAAACCAAGGCCTATTATTGAATCTGATTTTACCTTAGAATCAAAAGATAATACTAATATCTCTATGTCGATTAATAATTTGAACAATCCACAAACAAAAACAGAATAGAAAAAATCTATGGATCAGGAATTTATCAAGAAGCAAACTGCAGTGTTTGGTTCAATTGTTTTGAGTATTATTGCTCTCATTGGCTTTATGTCTAAAACCGGAATTTTAGCAAGGCCAATGGCTCTGATACTCATACCATTATTTTTACTTTTCCCTTACAGACGGGAATCATTATTTGTAAAGCGAATGATTATCCTGGCTTCAATTCTGTTTATAGTTTGGATACTATCAGATTTGGGAGCAGCTATTCTTCCATTCTTTTTATCATTTCTGATAGCTTATATTTTAGACCCGTTTGTGGTTTATCTGACTACAAAAAAAATACCACGCTGGTTGGCATCTATCTCAATAGTCGGATTTTTTGTAGGACTTGTTACAGGTGTCGCTGTCGGCGTTTTCCCAACGATCTTTTCTCAGTTAGACCAAGTTCTTACTACTCTCTCCGGATTGGTAAAAACAATGTCAGACTATCTTGAAAGCAAAGAGTTTTATGCTACTCTTTCTGAATTCGGACTCAAACAAAAGCAGATGAAGCCCATCATTCAAAAAGAGTTTATTCCTGAATTGCAAAATCTCTTTGAATTGATATTGCACTCTTTGCTCAGTTTTTTCAAAAGTCTGCAAAGCGTAGCGACTCAGCTTTTTAATGCAATAATAATTCCGGTATTAGCATTTTACCTTCTTAAAGATTTTGATAAACTGAAGCGTTTAATCAAATCTTTAGTAGGCAAAAAAGATCCTAAAATGCTCAATGATTTGAAAAGGATAAATCAAATTATAAGAAAATACATTGGCTGGCAGATTCTTGCAGCTCTTATTGTTGCTACTACTACTTCTATCGCATTTTCTTTGTACGGGATCCCATACCCTATAGTTTTGGGCATACTTTGCGGTGTATTCAACCCGATACCTTATTTAGGTATTTTTATAAGTATGGTGATTGGCATATTTACAGTTGTGTTGGTAGATCCTTCTATGGTTTGGTCGCAGGGGATGTTCATTATTTTAGTAATTTCTGCCCTGCACTTTATCAACGCATATTTCCTCGAACCTAACATTGCAGGTAAACAGGTAGGTTTGCATCCTGTGATGTTAATTGCTTCTCTATTTATTTTTGGTACTCTGTTTGGCTTAGTAGGTCTCTTGATAGCTGTGCCCGGTGCTGCTATACTTATGATGTTTTTCAATGACTGGCGCGATAAAACAGAACGAAAAGATAATATCATTATCGACAATCATTAGTGTCTCTGGTTATTATTAGACACAAGATTTTGACAATAATGCCGACTTATAGATTATAGGTCGGTTTTATTTTATCAGATTTCTATATGTTATATAGCCATATCTTTTGTGCTGTAGAGCGGTTTGCATTGGATTTGTTTTATATATCAGACTACACTTTAGGATACCTTACATAACACAGAGCCGTAACATAGCCTATCCGGTCAAACGTGGCACATTACTTGATAGTTAAGTAATCCAAGCTATATACTTCAATTATTATGGCGAAAATATGCAAAAATCAATGTTATATATAATCCTGCTACTTTTTGGTTTTGCAGCCGCTACGGCTCAAAGCATCAAAATAGTAAGGACCGATGTGGACAGCACTCGCTCGAGCTTTGTAACATCTACTTACGTCTTTGGGATAGATATATATGCTATGGACGTGGAAGACTGCAATGAGGTCAATTTTAATCTCTTCTTTGACAACATTGACGTTGTTAAATTTTCAGGATACGAAAACACTGAATTCACTTCAAACGGCGGCTTTTGTAGGCCTCAATACTTCGAAAATGTAGCGGCTAATACCGCTTCAATATATGTAGGTGCACTTTCCGGAGAAACAAAACAAGAAGCGACAGCAGACAACCCAAGAGTGATACATTTAGAATTTGTAGTCAATCAGTCTGCTTTAAACAATTCGGAATTAACTTTTACAATCACTGACGCAGAGGCGATTGTCAAAGCAGAAGTGTCGCCGATTGATCTTCTCGCAGAAGAAACAGTTTACAATATACATAGTTTTATGAATGTTTGGCCCGGAGACGCAGATAATAATGGCTTAGTCGAAATGTCGGATATCAATGTAATTGGCTTATATATGGGTATGGGCTCCGCTACTAAGCAGATGCGCAGCTTCAAACGTCCAAATGCCAGTACCTTATGGCATGCACAGCAAGTCCTTGCTTGGGACTCATTGCCCGTAACTTATGCGGACTGCGACGGTAACGGCGATGTTACTGTTTCAGACGCACATGTTGTGGTGCTAAATATAGGTAAAACTCATGTGCCGGGAGCGGGCATAGCTAATCAGACTAATCAAATAAAAGACCTTTTCCCTAAAGTCAAATATCCTGATTCGTATGACAGACAGAGTCTGTTTATTTCTTCTAACAGAGAGGTTATCTCCGTATCTGGTAGAATATATATCACAGGAATTCTCGCTGATGAATTTGTAGGTTTAGAGCTTTCCGAAGCATTTAATGACGAAAACTCGTTTTTGTATTATAAATACAATGAGGATGATATGTACGTTGACTTTATTGCAGGAAGTTTCAGTCATAATGTCTGCAAAGGTGATGCCGAATTAGTAGATGTAGTAATCAAAGGCAACAATCACAAAATGTTTGGAATTACTGCTCAAGAGCTTTTGGGTATGAGTAAAAGCGGAAGTCTGATGCCTTTAAGTCATACAACTGCTATTGAGACTACAGACAAACCGAAACAATCTTTGTCATACAACAAAGGTTTGCTCTTGCTCAACAATTCAGCTTTTTCCGGAGAAATTGAGCTAAAAGTTTACACCTATGCAGGAAGCGAAGTTCTTGTAAGAAGAGCCTATGCGAATGGCAATCTTGCTTTAAATATTGGCGAATTGCCTATTGGTACTTACTTGCTATTTATCAGTGACGGGAAAAAATACAGTAGCTTCAAATTTGTAGCTGAGTAAACTACGGCATATTTTAATTTGTACATCTTAGAGAGAATAGCTAAAGTTCTCTATAAGTCAATATAGTTGTGCTTAATCGCATATTTTATCAAATCAACAGTCGTTTTCAAATCTAATTTTTGCATAATGTGATTTTTATGCGATTCGACCGTTCGAACAGAAATGAATAATTTATCGGATATTTCAGCATTGGTATGCCCCTCCGCAAAGAGTTTCAGAACTTCCTTTTCTCTTTTTGTCAGCTCTTCAGTGCCGTTGTTCTCTTTCTTGTTCTGCACATTATTTACATAGCTTTTCAGGATAATCCCTGATATTTCATTGCTAAAGTACTCATCTCCGTTAAATATCGATTTGACTGCAGCAATTAGCTCTTTTCTATTTGTGTTCTTTGGCAAATATCCTTTCGCACCAGCTTCGATTGCTTTCAAAATAAACTCTTCGTTTATATACATTGAAAGCATAAGCACAGCAATATTCGGATACTTCGTTTTTAGAATATTACATATTTGAATGCCTGACACATCCGGCAATGAAATATCCAAAATAATAATATCACATTTTTTGTTGTCCAAATAAATCTGCAATTCTTCAAAATTGGAGGCTTCCCCGACAATTTCAATGTTGTCTTCAGTTTGAAGAACAGACTTGATACCATCGCGTACTAAAGCATGGTCATCAACCAGAATAATCCTAATTTTGTCCATTTAACTTGTCCTTCCCTATAGTAAGTATGACACTTGTCCCCTGCCCGGTGCTACTTTGTATTTCGAAATGAGCTCCAATTGATTCTGCTCTTTCTCTCATGTTTTGTAAGCCATTTCCATGCACAGATGAAGATAAATCAGTTTGGAATCCCTTCCCCATGTCTTTAATCGCTATAACTAATATATCACTTTGCATCTTTATACTCAAGAATATTTTCAATGCTCCGGAATGCTTGATAGCATTATTCAGAGCTTCCTGGACAATCCTGTAGATATTGATTTTCGTTTGCTTAGCGATGTCTTTTGGCAATTTGTCAGATTCAAAAATAATTTCGAGATTACTATTTACATTCAAAGTTTCAACAAGGTACCTGAGAGAAATTGCTAAGCCAAACTCTTTCAATACAGAAGGCATAAGGTTATTAGAGATTCTCCTAATATCATCTATTGCAAGATCGACAGCTCCGGCTAAGACTTTTAGTTTATTGACCGACTCTTCGTTGAGTGCAGCATAGTTAAAACTTTCAATCTGTAGTTTTAGAGCAGTCAAGGTTTGCCCCAGACCATCATGTAACTCTCTGGAAAGTCTTTCCCTTTCATTTTCTTCCGCTTCCAGTCGGGCAGTGTTTCGGTTTTGCCTTTCAAGGGCTAACTCCACATTTGCAGATTTCAATTCAGCAATCATAGTATTAAAAGCATTTACCAAATCACCTATTTCATCATTTGAATGCTTTATCTCTATAGGCTTCAGGATTCCTTTTGCAATTTTGGAAGTACTTTTTTGAAGTTCTAAGATTGGTCTTGTGATGTTTTTGGAGAAAATAAATACGACAATAAAAATCATCAAGGCAAGTAGAATTGTAGAAAATATAATTTTGTTTCTTATATCATTTATTGATTCTATAGCTTCATGATAATCAATTTCTGCAAGTAAACACCACTCTAAGCCTTGTATCTCCATTTTGCCAAAAGAGCTGAATACAGTGATACCTCTGTAATCATCAAACAGTCCTGTACCTGACTCTCCCTTTAGAGCTTTTGCAACTCCTTCGGTATTTACTTTGATTTTGAGGATAGAATTTTCCTTAAATCTAGATGTCGTTCTTAGTAATGAATCCCTACCGACTATATAAGATTCTCCGGAGTTACCTAATCCCGAATTAGGTGAATTTTCCAGCATAACTTTATTTATTACAGAATAGTCTATAAGCATATCAATATTATATGCTTTGCCTGCTATTAAATAGGATTTCGAAAGATGAATATTAAGCTCGTCGTTACTGTGATCTTCGTACAAATTAAACTTGTCTGCAGTATCAAACTCTTTGTTAACTGCTTTTATTTCAATTGCAGCAATATTCTTATTGTAACTTACAAAATCCTTTATGAGTATATTTGAGCTTTGCATATTAACATCTCCGAGCAGTTTAGCAAACATATTCAGCTCACTTTTTCTATCTTCAAAGAAATCATAAATCTGACGGCTCTTTACTACCCTGACTGAGGTTAGCTGCTCTAAAGTTCTATTTATAAGTGCATTTTTTGCATCTGCATAGGATACAATACTGACAATTAGTGAAGTACCTACACTAATCAATATCACATACAAAATCAGCTTATCAGTAATCGAAAACTTGACCATTTGGTGCCTGTCTGCAAATTTTTATTCAATCAAGTTAATTCTAAAAAACGAATAATCAAACTATTAGATAATATTCTGCCAAATATTTTGTAAGTTTTGGTAATCTTGAACAATGTTTAAAATACAAAATGACTACATACAAGAAAATAAAAATAACTGCGGTTGTTATTTCAATAGTGCTGTTTGCTCTTGTAACTCCGTTTTATCTCGGATATGGCAACCCACTTCCTCAGACAGATTATTCAACATTCGAAAACATTTGGTTGACAGCCATTCCAATTATGTTAATCGGTCTTTTGGTTGGCATTAAATGGGAAAAAGCTGCAGCTTGGATGATAATAATTCCTGTAAGTATTGGTTTTGTTTACTCTTTATTAGTATGGGAAGACCCTTGTCTGCCTATGGTATTGCCACTAATTCCGGGGCTTTTATACTGGAAAAGCAGCAAATTAAGACGAGCATAGCACTATACTCAAAAAGATAATGCGACATTCACTACAACTATTTACATAGACTGCCATACCAATTATCACTGTGTTTTTTTTGATAATAGACAGAAAATGTAAAATATAAAAGAACTGATTGAGTCTTCTATATTAGGGGGAGTTTACATAACAAAACAGGCGACAATACTATGTCAAAAAGAGCAGTAGGCAAAGCAAGACAAAGGAGCTTGGATCTTAGCAAGGATACTCCCTCTAAAAAAGTGAAAGATGATGAGAACCTCGCTATTAATAAGCTTAGGAAAAAGCTGGCTCACAGCGGCACAATCGATGAGGCTTTTGAGCAGAAAGTATTGGAATTTAACAAGGCTTTACGCAAAAAGGCATCATACGAGATTTATGGTGTACTTCACACGATTATGACCGATGACGATAAAAAGGTAAAACGTTCTTATAGCTCAGATTGAGCAATAGCGAAAAGCACTCGAAGCTCCGCAAATCCAATATTAAATGAAAGATTAGATTTTACATCTTTCAGACTGATATTACTGGAATTCTGTGCAATTTTTTTTACTTCTTCAAATTTACTATCATCTACAAAGAGTCTGTAATCAAGTTTCTCTCCGGCTATTATCATTTCCTGCAAATTAAAAGCTATTTTCCCCTCAGTGCTTCTTAGCTCTTTCGCAATTTCTGAAATAGGCATACCCTGCCTTGCAAGATTTATAGAAATAATAGCTTCTTGAGAGACATTAGGAGAATTTTCATTTGCCTTTTTATCAAAAAATTCTTTTATCTCAGTAAGAAACATTTTGCCGTAATTCTCAACAAAATATATAGAGATTCCTACTATTTTAGTCAATTCTTCTATGCCACTCGGCACTTGCTCCGAAATTTTCCTTATAGCTACATCAGAAAGTATCCCTCTTGGCACGATTCCTTCTTTTCTTGCGATGTCATTTCGCAGACTTTTTAATTTGTCTGAGAGTTCTTTGGCTATTTCTTTTGTAATCTTTTTCTTTTCAGGTAAATATGGTGTCGGCTTTCTGCCAATTTCTTTTATACCGTTTTCGCTGATTGAAAGCACAGGATACTGACCGGAATCTATATCAATAAACCGTTTCATATATGCAGTTTCGATATTCCTCTTAATTTCCTCTACGGTAATATCTTTACACGCACCGAAATAATGTGCATTTTCCAGCTGAAATGAAGTAATCTTAGATGTTTTATTTCCTTTAAGAAAATCCGTAATAACTGCTTTGCCAAATCTGCCATCCAACTCACCAATGCCGTAGAGTATCTGCATGATGATAAACTTCTCTTTTTCGTGATTTATTAGACTTCCTGCTTTAGTTTGCGATGTGCAGGACGAACAGCGTCCACATAAATCAGGCTGCTTTTGCCCCTGAAAATATTCGAGTATAAAGTTTCTTTTGCAGCTTAGACTCTCTGCATACTGCACCATTGTCTCCATTTTTTTGAAAGCATGATTACGTCTCTCTTCCAAAGCTTTCAAGTCGAGAGGAAGTTTATTGATAGGCATTCTTTCTAAAGGGAGCATCATTCCGCCTGCCAGTCCTGCCTCACGGTAACGAATTACTCCTGAGATTTGAAGTGCATTCAGAGAGCGTTTTAGTAGCTCGTCGCCAATATCATGCTTATTCATTAGTTCATGCAAATCTATTTCCTCCGGCTTGCTGAGTGCCTCGCTGCTTAGGCTCCTAAGCAAGGCTTCAAGCACAGTGCGGTTGTCATCATTTGTATTGGAATAATATTCTCTGATTCTTTCCTGAGTTTCCGTAAACTGCACTGTAGCTCGGCTGTGAAGAGAATTTTGCCTGACAATGTTGTGCCTTTCGAAAAGACTTATTACATTTTCTACTATAGTAAAAGCTATGCCTGACATGTTGGCAATAGAAATATTGCTGTGGACTATTGGGTTGTTTGTCTTATATCCGAAATCCACACCATGTATGTTGTAAAGAGCATCATATACTGATTGGATTTCTCTGTTAGTAGGATAATTCGTTTTGATAAAAAAGTTCATCAATTTGATGTCTTCCGGGTCGTACAGAAGATAACATTCTGCCGGCATTCCGTCTCTACCTGCCCTTCCTGCTTCCTGATAGTATCCCTCCAGAGTCAAAGTTAAATCATGGTGTATAACTTTCCTCACATTTGATTTGTCTATACCCATTCCAAAGGCATTTGTAGCTACTATAACGGCATTTGTCTGCTTAATAAACCTATCTTGCACCTGCTGTCTCAGGTAATCCGGCAGACCTGCGTGGTAAGCTTCAGTTTTAACACCATAAGCCAACAGCTGATTATTTATATTTTCTACTCTTTTCCTTGAAGCACAGTATATAACGACAGAGCCTTCTTTAGTTTCTTTGACTAAATCAATAATTCTTTCTATCTTTTTGTTTGTGGTTATAGTTTTATAAGAAAGATTAGGGCGATCGAAACCTTTAACAAACCTGTTTACCTCATCCAGATCGAGGACTTTTACTATATCTTCCTGAACATCTTTTGTAGCAGTGGCAGTAAGAGCTATGATAGGCAAATCAGGCAAAATAGAGCGTATGTTCGCAATATTTTTATAAGCAGGTCGGAAATCATGCCCCCATTCCGAAATACAATGTGCCTCATCTACAGCAATAAACGAAATATTCATTTGTGCAAGTGTATTTATAAATAGCTTGCTTTCCAATCGCTCAGGTGCAATGTAAATAAGTGAATAGACTCCCGCCTCCGCCTTTTGAATCCTATGCATCAATTCCTGATAGGACAAGCTACTATTTATATATGTTGCTGCTATACCTTTCTGATTGAGCGTATCGACCTGATCTTTCATCAGAGCTATCAGAGGTGAAACCACAATACAAGTACCGGGTTTGACTATAGCCGGCAATTGATAGCATATAGATTTGCCTCCTCCGGTCGGCATAACCGCTAAAGTGTTATGACCATTCAGAATTGAAATAATGATTTCTTCCTGACCCTCTCGGAAGGACTCATAGCCGAAGTATTTCTTTAGATATTTTGTTAGTAGATTAGTTGACATATCATAAGATTGCAAAGTAAAAAGACAGAAGAGCAATATACTACAATTTGCCACAAAGGCAAGAACTATATAATTATCTCAATAATATAAAAAAACAGACAGGAATGCATAAGTTCAGGCATAACTGTCTGTTGAAATTATTTAGTATTTCAGACTTATCTTACAAATTGCCAGCCACAAAATAAGCCAATCCATCTTTAACATGAGCAGTACCTTTAAGTGCAAATTCTTTTTCACCTACTATTTTGATTAGGCCTTTGCTTGCAAAATTACCGCCTGCATCCAAAACAATATATGCCTGTCCTTCTCCTACGAATACAAGCACTTTACCTGAATTTACCAATGATTTTGCTTTTTGTGCATTAACTCTTCCGTCTCCGCCCATCGCTAAATCATCTAAACTTGCGACATAACCTTTCAAAGGCAGAGCATTGTAATCTCTTTCTGCAATCACTTCTTTTGTATTATCAACCTCAATTGATGCTTCTGACGCTGATTCGGTCTGTGTTGCTTCTGCTGCCGCATCAGTAGTAGTTGCTTGCTGCTCAGTAGCCGGAGCATCTTTAGCCGCATCTTGTTTTTCTTCTCCACAAGAGACAAGTAAAAAGCCTGCTACCAGACATACTAATAAATATTGCTTTATGTAATTCATGTCATTTCCTTATTTAATATTAAATCTCAAATCCGAATCACTTAGATTGCATATATCCCGTTAGCGATGATATATTTTAAGCCTTTTACAGTTTTCACTTTACCGGCTATACCGACTTTAGAAGCTTCAGCTAACTTAGCAAGTTTATTACCTGCGAAATTGCCACCTGCATCGAATACAAAATAAATCACACCTTTTGACAAAAATGCAATTGGCTTGCCATAAGAAAGTAGATTTTCAGCAGTTGCTTTATCGATGCGACCGTTGCCACCTGTTAGCAAATTTTCAACACTGATAACCTGACCTTCAAAATCAGCTTTAAATCCTGCCGGTGCTTTCGGCATATCGCTTGCAGGCTTGTCTGTATTTACAGCATCGACAGCAGCGGTTTTTGTTACAGTACTTGTTACTGCTTTTGTGCTCTGATTTGTATTGATATTAATCTGAGCAAAAACAAAACCTGCAGTTACAAGCAAAACTGCTAACATAATTACGGCTCTTTTTAGCATAAAACATCTCCTTGTGACTTAAAATGAACATTTAGTTTCTTGCAAATATTCTATTCTTACTACATGTGTATTGTCGAATAATTCCTGAGAATTATTGCTTTGCAAAATCTTGATAATACAATCAATCTATAGCAACTGAAATATAATTGCAATTTAGCTAATTATATGAAATAATCACTTAATAATCAACACAAATATCGGATTCGACTATATTTTTACAATAATCCTTTTTAGTGACATCGGAACAGACTCGTATAAATAAAAAACCTCCCCGAAGGGAGGCTTTCTAATTGTACTGTCAATATGAGATATTGTTTTTTATTTTACAAGAATCATAGCTTTAGCTGCTGCTGCACCTTCCGTTTCTACTGTGTAGAAATAAGTGCCGCTGCTTAGGTTATAAGCTGATGCATCCAAATCTATTCTGTTTTCACCGGCTACTGCCTGTCCGTCGAAGATTACAGCCAATTTACGTCCGTTTGCATCTGTCAATGTTACTTTTACATTTGCTGCAGTTGGTACGTTAAATTTGATTGTTGTAGAAGTTTCAAACGGGTTAGGTTCGTTGCCAAGTAATTCATAGCCGCTACCTGCTTGTGCAAATACGCCTGTGTTTGTTTTCTTAGTTACTGTTACCTTAGAAACATCAGACATTCTATCACCGCAGTCATTTGTAGCTACGCAGTAGTATTCGCCTGCATCTGCATATTTCACTACGTCAACAGTATAAATTGCTTCTGTAGCACCGGCGATAGCTGCACCGTCTTTGTACCATTGGTATGCAAGGTCGCTTTCGCTGTCAACCATAACTTCCAATGTCAATACTGCATCTGTTTCTACTGTTACGTCTGCTTCAGGAACAACTGTGAATATAGGAAGTAAGTTTACATCTAATACTGCATCTTTTGAGCTTGCAGATTCATTTGTTCCGTTCAAAGTAGCAACTACATGGTAATCACCTGCATGAGCCGGCATTACATTTGTAACAAGCAATTTGTTTGTAGTAGCACCACTGATTTCGCCACCATCTGTTAATGCTGTTCCGTTGAAATACCATTGGTAATCAACTGTGATAGTAGGATCTGTAGAAAGTGCACTTACTTCAAATGTAGCGTCACTGCCTTCGCAAGCGTCTTTATCCATTGGGTTCATTGTTATTGATACAGTAGGTACGTCGCTAATAGATACTCTTACTGATTCGTCAGTGCCGCATTGACCTTTTACGATTACATAGTAATCATTTGACAAGTCTGACATTTCTACATTGTTGATAGTTAGCAATGAAGAATGAGCACCTTGGATTCTGCCGTTATCTTCTAATTTCATAGTTCCTTTGTACCATTGGAAATCATGTTGGTAGTATGGAGGAACTAAGCCTTTCATGTGTGCTTCTACTGATAATGTAGCTGTTTCGCCAAGAGCAACTTGAACTGCTTCTGGTTGACGAGTAATTTTTGTTTCCTGCATTACATAAAGTATAGCTGATTCACTTGTGAAAGTCAATTCGCCACGGCAGTCTTCTACTGCTATTTCGCAATAGTATTGACCTACGTTGTCAAGATTTGCATTGTTGATGATAAGCATTGCATCGTCTGCATATTCGTTTTCTGTGATGCTGATGCGTTTGCCGTCTTTATACCATTGGTATCCATGAATTTCACCAAGACCATTGCCGATAACTGAGAAGTGTACTTCTTCGCCACCGCAAATTACTTGTGATTCAGGATTTTCAACTAATTCGAATGTTGGAGGTACGATAAATTCTACAGCTTCTGTAAATACTTCCAAATCGTAACATTCTGCATTACCCATAACTTTACATCTGTAACCACCGGAGTTAGTTTCATCTACGTTTGTAAGTTTGAAGTTTTGAGTTACTGCAGTTGGATTTTCCTGTGCTGTAATGTTGTACCACTGACCACCTTGGTATTTCTGCCATTGGTAGCCACGAACAGTACCCTGAGCTTCTGCGTAGAATTCTAAGTCCATACCGCCGCAAAGGTTTTCAGGTTCGAAATAATATTCCATTTTTTCTTCAGTAATAGGCAAATAAAGCTCTACTTCTGTTTCTGTATCTGTGTAAAGCACTGAAGGGTATTTAGGTTCGCAAAGTTCGTCGCCGACAACTTTGGCACGATATTTACCATCAGCTTCTGCTTTTGTTAATTCAGTGAAATCAAGTACAAATGTATGACCTACGGCACCTTCGATATCAGTCCACATACCATCGATTTCTTTCTGCCATTGTACACCAAAAGCATTTGTAGTTTCTACACTTAAAGTCAAATCGTGGAAACCTTCGCAACCGATGTAGCTTTCTACCATGCTTTCGCTAACGATATGAACAGGTTCAACTACATTGATAGTTTTAGTTGAAGTAGCAATTGGTTCTAAATCCATAGCCCAGAAAGTAGCGTGGTAGTCACCTGCATTTTCTACTGTAAGGTCGTTTATAATTAGACGACTTCCGCTGATAGTGTAATTATCTATATCAGTATCTACTATTGGAAGACCATTTTTGTACCATTGAGTTTGAACCGCATTGCCAAGAGTTCTTTCGATACCATCATCAAACTGACCGCCTGCTCCAAAGATGAATTGTACCTGCTGTGTACCTTCGCAAAGACCTTCAGGTCTGTCAGGGTCAACAATTAAATCAGTAGTAAGAGATAGGCTAAAGCTTGTAATGTCAACACCCATTCTGTTATTTGCAGCTGTTCTTGTTTCGCCGTCAATATCAGTAGGAATAGAAACTGCTGTGATTGGAGGGCATAGAACATCATCACTTATTGCTCCGCCACCATCAATGTGCAAATCAGGAGTCAAAGTAACTTCCATTGATGTAGAATTATCACCAAATCCGGCTGCTTGCCAAGAATCCAAGTATGGGTATGTTGTGCTGGTTTCCCAATTATATGCTATAGAGCCAAGAGGAGCATATAAAAGATTATAATCAGCATCTGCTAAAGATGTTGTTCCTGTATATCCATCGTTACCTGCAAGGTAGATACAGTATGTTTCAGTACCACTACCAACCATTTCGTTGACCAAAATGTTGTTTTTGATAATGTGCCCACTTGAGTTTGCATAGTAGCCACCAAGAGTTATACAAGAAGAGAACGCACCTTGCACACCACCTGCTGTAAATGGTCTATTCATGTGAATTGTGTTTTGATAGATTTCCAAATCACTTGCCTGGTAGCACATGATACCAGATACTGCATAATAATAGTAGTTATAAGATCCTGATGAGTAATTTGCACTTCTTCCATAAATATCAGACATTCTGTTGTGATATATTTTTTGTCTGTCAGAACCCTTTGTTGAGTTACCATACAAGTATATACCAGCAGTATAACCTGCAGTTGAACCTGTACCTTCATACATATTTTCAATATGGTGAATGTAGTTATCATGAATCAAGCAAGGATCCATGTAGTACATATAAATACCAATAATTGAAGAAGTTGAAGTAGTAGAGTAACGTTTTGAAACATTATAAATCTCATTGTGGTGAATATCGTAGCTACCATAAGTAGCTGTGGAAGAACTATATAAGTACATTCCATAATAAGTAATATCATGGATAGTGTTGTATCCCACGTTGATATAATCATCACTATCATTGTAGTATAAGTACATACCATAAGAAACTTGAGAAATATCATTGTGCTCAATATTTACAGAACCGGTGTTGTATCTGATATACATACCATAATATGGATAATATGCTGTTGTACTGTAAGTTGATGAGCCTTTGATTTTATTATTAGTTGAAGTTAAATTGTCAGCATAGCTTGCATAGTATCCATAGTACATGTATCCACCTTCAACATCTATGTTGTTGTTATCCATCACCAAATTTCGAGTGTAGTAAGTGTAGATACCATAATACATATATGGTGCATCCAAGTCATTACTTGAAATTGTGATATTTTCTTGTCTTGTCGCAGACTGTCCATAAATATAAAAACCATAATAAGCTTTGTCAAAAAGGTTATTGTGAATGGTAATGTTATCAGAATAACCATCTGAGTAGTACATTCTAATACCATAAGAACTAGATGGGTTACCAGTCAATGCACCTGCAGAAATTCTACAGTTTTGCACTGTAACTCCGTCATTTGAACCTTTGAATTTGACACCAACGGAAGTGTTAACTGTGTGATGAATCCAGAGGCTACGGTCAGTCCCTTCTCCGCCCTGGCTACCATCTAATACAACATTTGAGCATCCGTTAAATTCGATAATACCATTTGTACCACCAAATGAACCCTGAATAGTATATTCACCTGTCGGGTAAATAGTTACAGAGCCGGAAGTGCCGAATGAATTAAGAGTAGCTGATGCCGTAAGCGTTTGGTCGCTTATGATTTGCAACACTACATCACCGCTGACACCATTCGAGTTGATTGCATCAAATGCTAATTTGATATCAGCATAATCACCACCGGTACCTACTGTTTTTGTACCGGAAACTGCTGTTTGCGCAAGTGCCTGAGCTGCAAGTAGTGCAGTCATAGCAAAAATTGAGAAGATAAAGTAGAAACGCTTCATTACGTTCTCCGATTAGTGTGAGTAATAATATTTTATTTCTTTAACATAACCTTGATTTCACTATTTCTGTCAATATAAGACTAATTGTTTTAAAATGCAACGTTACAAAGTCGATTTTTATTATATATTTTTTTCGTTTTTATTGTCTCCAAAGATTTATAGCTACTAATTTTTGTAATTCACACAAATTGTAGAGACTTTTTTTTGCAATTATTATGTTATTTTTGATTTTCTATCAAGCTGTTATTTCAATATTATAAACATACTCTGATTGCTCATATATAGCTCTAAATATAGCTATATAAGTACTTATATTGTCATTATTTTTATTTTTCAAAGCTTTATTAGACAGATATTTCTCAAATCACTTTCTTTAATAGACCTCATATTTGTATATTTAGTGTAGAATATCTATTTTATTCAATACTTTTTTGCTACAATAGGTATGTTACTTAGCTAAATTATTTTTTTATAGAAATTTTTGATTTTTTTTGATTCCGATTGCAGATATGTTTACTTGGCAGTCATTTTGGATAATTAGAGTGAGGGCAAAAAAAAACCTCCCCGAAGGGAGGTCTTTGTAAGTGTATTGTCGTATCAATAAGAGAGAATATTCTTATTTAACAAGGATCATAGCTTTGGCTGCTGCAGCGCCTTCTGTTTCTACTGTGTAGAAATAAGTGCCGCTGCTTAGGTTATAAGCTGATGCATCCAAATCTATTCTGTTTTCACCGGCTACTGCCTGTCCGTCGAAGATTACAGCCAATTTACGTCCGTTTGCATCTGTTAATGTTACTTTTACATTTGCTGCAGTTGGTACGTTAAATTTGATAGTTGTAGAAGTTTCAAACGGGTTAGGTTCGTTTCCAAGTAATTCGTAGCCGCTACCTGCTTGTGCAAATACGCCTGTGTTTGTTTTCTTAGTTACTGTAACTTCTGATACAGCTGATTTAGTCATACCGCAATCATTTGTAGCTACGCAATAGTATTCGCCTGCATCTGCATATTTCACTACGTCAACATTATAAATTGCTTCTGTAGCACCTGCGATTGCTGCACCGTCTTTGTACCATTGGTATGCAAGGTCGCTTTCGCTGTCAACCATAACTTCCAATGTCAATACTGCATCTGTTTCTACTGTTACGTCTGCTTCAGGATTAGCTGTAAAGATTGGTAATAATTCTACCATCAAAGCAGCTGCTTTAGAAGTAGCTTTTGCACTTGTACCGTAAAGCATTGCTTCAAGTGTATAGTTACCTGCACGAGCCGGAGTAATATCCATTACTTCCAATTTATTGCTTGTAGCACCTTTGATAGCACCACCGTCAACCAATGCTGTTCCGTTGAAGTACCATTGGTATTCTACAGGAATTGTTGCGTCAGTTGATAAAGCAGTACCTTCGAATGTTACATCGCTGCCTTCGCAAGCGTCTTTATCCATTGGATTCATTGTTATAGATACTGTAGGAACGTCACTGATAGATACTCTTACTGATTCGTCAGTGCCGCATTGACCTTTTACGATTACATAGTAATCATTTGATAAGTCTGACATTTCTACATTGTTGATTGTTAGCAATGAAGAATGTGCACCTTGGATTCTATCGTTATCGACTAATTTCACATTACCTTTGTACCATTGGAAATCGTGTTGGTAGTAAGGAGGAACTAAGCCTTTCATGTGTGCTTCTACTGATAATGTAGCTGTTTCGCCAATCATTACTTGTACTGCTTGTGGCTGACGAGTAATTTTTGTTTCTTGCATTACATAAAGTATAGCTGATTCACTTGTGAAAGTCAATTCGCCACGGCAATCTTCTACTAAGATTTCGCAATAGTATTGACCTACGTTGTCAAGGTTTGCATTGTTGATGATAAGCATTGCATCGTCTGCATATTCGTTTTCTGTGATGCTGATGCGTTTGCCGTCTTTATACCATTGGTATCCATGAATTTCACCAAGACCATTGCCGATAACTGTGAAGTGTACTTCTTCGCCACCGCAAATTACTTGTGATTCAGGATTTTCAACTAATTCGAATGTTGGAGGTACTTCAAAGTGTACTGCTTCAGTAAACACTTGTAAGTCGTAACATTCTGCGTTACCGATTACTTTACATCTGTAACCACCTGAGTTAGTTTCGTTTACATTTGTAAGTTTGAAGTTTTGAGTTACAGCTGTTGCATTTTCTTCTGCAGTAATGTCATACCACTGACCACCTTGGTATTTCTGCCATTGGTAGCCACGAACAGTACCCTGAGCTTCTGCGTAGAATTCTAAGTCCATACCGCCACAAAGGTTTTCAGGTTCGAAGTAGTATTCCATTCTCTCTTCAGTAACCGGTAAGTAAAGCTCAACTTCTGTTTCTGTATCTGTGTAAAGCACTGAAGGGTATTTAGGTTCGCAAAGTTCGTCACCGATAACTTTTGCACGGTATTTACCATCAGCTTCTGCTTTAGTCATTTCTGTAAAATCAAGAGTAAATGTTTTGTTTGTAGCACCTTCGATATCAGTCCACATACCGTCGATAAGCTTCTGCCATTGAACGCCAAATTCATTTGTAGTTTCAACACTTAGAGTCAAATCATGGAAGCCTTCGCAACCTATGTATTTTTCTACCATGTTTTCGCTAACGATATGAACAGGTTCAACTACAGTAATAGTTTTTGTGCTTGTAGATATTGGCTCTAAATCCATAGCCCAGAAAGAAGCATGGTAAGTACCGGCATTTTCTACTGTAAGGTCATTAATAAACAGACGGCTTCCGCTGATAGTGTAGTTATCTGTATCCGTATCTATAATTGGAAGACCATTTTTGTACCACTGTGTTTGAACTGCGTTACCAAGAGTTCTTTCGATACCGTCATCAAACTGGCCACCGGCTCCAAAGATAAACTGTACTTGCTGAGTACCTTCGCATAGACCTGCCGGTTTGTCAGGATCAACAATCAAATCATTAGTTAGAGCCAAAGTAAAGTTAGTAATATCTATACCCATTCTGTTGTTTGTAGCGGTTCTTGTTTCACCATCCATATCCATTGGAATAGAAACTGCTGTTACAGGAGGGCAAAGCAATTCATCACTGATTGCACCACCACCATTTAAGTGACCATCCCAAGTCAATGTTACTTCCATTGCTGTAGAGTTAGCATCTTTGCCTGTAGCTTGCCATGAATCAAGATAAGCATAAGTTGTTTTTGTTGATTCATTGTATGCAATAGCACCCAAAGGAGCATATAAAACGTTATAGTCAGAAGTAGCAATATTTGAGCTATATGCTGCTGTTGAACTAGCATATTTACCCTGATAGATACAATAAGTTTCTGTACCGCTACCAACCATAGTATTTACAAGAATGTTATTTTTAATAATTGTTCCTGTTGAAGACTGATAGTAAGGATAATCAGTAATACAAGCAGATTTACCACCTTGCATACCACCATTAACGAATGGTAAATTCATATTGATTGTATTTTGGTAAATTTCTGTATAGCGTGCGTTATATAACAATATACCGGATGGCATACAATAGTAAGAGTAGAAGTAATCATAAGTAGTATAATAATATGGATTAGCCTGCTCTGTGATGTCATGGATATTGTTATGATAAATTCTGTTATAATCAGTAACGCCTGTAGTATTGCTTGAGCCATAAACTAATATACCTGCAGTATAGTAACTGTAAGTTCCTGTACCTGTATAAGGTTTGATTAGATTATAGATGTGGTTGTCGTGAATATCAGAGTTACCAACATAGCCTAACCACATACCAACATTATATGTGTATTGGTAGTCATATCCTTTACAGTCAATATTACTTATGGTATTACCATAAATGTCATAAGTTCCTGTATAATTTGGATCGCGATAGATATATAAACCGTATTGGCCAATACGATCAATTGTGTTATTTGCAATTTCTGTCTGCAAAGTTGAACGGTTATAATAAATATACATACCATACTGAACCTGGCGGATATTGTTGTTGTTGAACTCCAAAGATCCTTCAGGATAATAACACATTAGACCATAGTATGGATAGTAGTAAGATGCGTTATAAGTCAAGCTACCGATTACAGTATTACCATCAAAAACACCATTTTGTACATAGTAATTGTACAAAGCATAGTACATATAACCGTCTTGTGCGTCAACTGTATTGTTCAGTAAATTCAAATTCCCAACATAATACAGATATGAGCCACAGTACATATAAGGAGCATCAAACAAGTTATTAGAAACTGTGATATTAAGCTGTCTTGTAGTAGGTTGGCCATAAATATAAATACCATAATAAGCTTTGTCAAAAAGGTTGTTATGGATAGTTACATTTTGAGAATACCCATCAGAATAATACATTCTAACACCATTACAAGAGCTCGATGGATTTCCTGTCAAAGGACCTGCAGAGATTCTACAGTTTTGAACATCGATACCATTATTTGAGCCTTTGAATTTCACACCGATTGCAGAGCTGTTTGTGTTATGAATCCAAAGAGATCTGTCAGAACCTTCACCACCTTGGCTACCATCTAAGACTACATTTGTACAACCGTTAAATTCGATGATACCCGCACTTGATAGTGAACCTTCGATAGTATATTCACCTGTAGGGTAAATAGTAACTGAGCCGGAAGTACCGAAAGAGTTAAGAGTAGCTGCTGCAGTAAGCGTTTGGTCGCTTATGATTTGCAACTGTACATCACCGCTGATACCATTAGTATTGATGGCATCGAAAGCTAATTTGATATTAGCGTAATCACCGCCGGTACCGACTGTTTTTGTACCGGAAATTGCTTGCCCGAAGAGTTGGGTGCCTGATAAGAACACCATTACAAGTAGAGCAAAAATAGAGGATAAACGTTTCATAACGAACTCCAATAAAGTTTAAAAAGATAGCATATATTGTATAAGTATCATTCCTTTTTCACGACTTCTGACAATATAAGAACTTTATACAATATTTACAACGTTACAAAACGGATTTTTATTATAGAAATTTATCATTTCTAAAGTCTTACAATTATCGCTTTGACATTTTCGTATAATTAATATTATCGCTTGACAAAAGAGAAAGTTTTTACTACATATTTAAAACTTATTTTCGCAAACAGCACCATTTATTGAAGCAGCTAATATTGCTCAAATAGTGGCTAAATTTCTATAAATAATCACTTTTATTGTAATATATTGTATTAGCAACTCCATATTTTTGCCAATTCAAATTATGATTTATACTTTGAGAATAGGATATAGATTTTTTTGAGGGAAGTATGCTTAAAAGCACTATTTTATTATTAGCTTTTATAGCTGTTACTTTTGGTGTTGAATTTTTTTTATATTTTTTTTGAACAATTTTATTCAAAGTGATTATTGGCTACTTTTGGTAAGATATTAAATCTGTTTTGTGGGTTTATGCTATGACTTGGCAACTTTATCGAATCATTATTTTTTGTTTTACATGGGTTTTGCTTATTTCCGTAATCTCAGTAACCCTATAAAAATGCCCTGACCGATTTCCCGGCAGGGCATAATAATAATCCACACTAATTGTACTGTTTATTTGAATAATGGACTATTTGACTAAGATCATTGATTTTGCAGCTTTGTTTTGAGGCTGAACTCTTTCATATCATAATAACATGGTTTTATACTCCATAAGTAAAATTTAAACAAGAAACATTATCAACTTTATTATTCTCTTTTTTCCTCAATTTATTTATATTGTTTGCGATAGTGTGACAAAACAATTTATACTATAAGGTCAATCTATGAACATTTGGAATTTAGAAGGCAGTACAGCGCTTGTAACCGGTGGCTCTAAGGGTATAGGCAAAGCTATCTGTGAAGTTTTTGCAGGCTTAGGTGCTACTGTATTTAGGGTGGCACGCAACACAGATGAGTCAAATGATGCTAACATAATCAATATCTCTGCAGATATTACTACTCAAGATGGTATAAACAAAATAATGTCTGTACTCAATGATAAAGGCGGCAGACTGGATATACTTGTTAATAATGCAGGTACAAATATCAGAAAGAGAACAACAGACTTTGAAGACAGCGAAGTCGATTTCCTCTTTGAAACTAATTTTAAAGCTGCTTATAAACTCTGCAAAGAGTGCTATCCATTACTATCAAAATCGGATTATCCATCTATAATTAATATTGGCTCTCTCGCCGGCAAGCAGATAGTCAAAACAGGTGCGCCTTATGCTACTGCTAAGGCTGCTCTATCTCATCTTACCCGCTATCTATCGGTTGAGTGGGCAAAAGAGAAAATTCGGGTTAATGCGATAGAACCATGGTACATCGAAACGCCTCTGACCAAACCGGTTTTGGAGAATGAAGCGGCATTAGCGAAAATTTTGGACAGGACTCCATTGCAAAGAGTAGGCACTCCTGAGGAAATAGCAAATACAGCTGCTTTCCTTGCGATGGGTGCTTCTTCCTATATTAGCGGACAGGTGATAGCAGTTGATGGAGCTGCAGGTATTTATATGTTTTAAATTTATACAAGATAGTTAATGATAAAATTTTTTGTAGTATTACTCCTTACTATATCAACGTACTCTGCTGTAGCACAGGTTAATACAGAAAAGCTAAGAAACGATGCACACGATAGCGGTTTGTTTGCAGATTTCGATATTTCCGGAACTTTCACATCCGGCAATTCGGAATTTGTGAGATTCAATACAGGAGTGAGATTAGATTATATTGGATCTGTTACTAATTCTTTTTTGATAGCAAAATTGGATTATAAAGAGGCTGATAACTCGATTTTGGTTAACAAGGGCTTTGTTCATTTAAGAAGTGCTCATAGCTTAGCCGCACGCACTAAAATTGAGATATTTCTGCAAAAAGAATTCAACGAGTTTATTTCTCTGAAAGATAGAAATCTTGGCGGAGCCGGTTTTAGATTTTTAATAGCAGAAAATAAAACTGATTCTTCGGCTGTGTCTTTTGCTTTTGGAGCCGGTCTGATGTATGAGGACGAAGATTTTAATGACAATGTTAAGGAAGATGCCGGTTTGGTGAGATCCACAAATTATCTCTCTTTAAATTGGAATATAGATAAACTCTTTTCTATCAAATCCGTCTCTTACTATCAAGTAGATGTAAGTAATTTTGACAATTACAGAGTGCTAAACGAATCAGATTTTTCAGTTAAAATATTCAAGAATCTGAGACTCTTTATGGGCTTGGAATATAGATACGACAGTCAGCCACCAATTGATGTAAAAAACTTCGATTTAGAAATAGTAAACGGAATAAGATTAACCCTTTAGGATTATTTTTTATGGATATAGAATCTTTAAGAGAATACTGTTTATCAAAAAAAGGAACAAGTGAAGATTTTCCTTTTGATGAGACTACTTTATGCTTTAGAGTCGGAGGCAAAATATTTTGCATAACTGATACACATTCTCTTCCTTTTTCATTCAATTTGAAGTGTGACCCTGAGTGGGCTGTTTCTCTAAGAGAGCAATATGACAATATTCAGCCGGGCTGGCACATGAATAAGAAGCATTGGAACACTGTTCAGCCTGATGAAGCAATTCCTTTTGAGCTTCTTAGACAAATGATAGATGAATCCTACAATCTTGTATTTAAAAGTCTAAAAAAAGCAGACCGAGATAAAATTTTGTCGGAAGATTAGAGACGCACTTATAAGTTAGACTTTCTTTGATTGAATTTATAATTTAATCTGGACATCTGCGTTTGTCCAATTTGAACTTAATCAGGAGATATAATATTATGGCAGACACATTATTCGATAGAGTAAACGAAGTCATCGAAAAAGATATTAAACATTTTATCGAAGCAGACGGTGGCTATATCAATCTAAACAGAGTAGAAGACGGTATAGTTTATGTAACTCTTGCCGGCGCTTGTGCTACATGCCCTGCAGCAAGTATGACTTTACGTGGCGGTGTAGAAAGAATCCTAAAAAGCAAAATAGATGAGATTCTTGCTGTAGAAATGGGAGAATAATCCCAAAAAGAGATGTCTTATAACGCATTATAAAAAAACTCCTACTTTGCAATGGATGCTATAAGAGTAGGAGTTTTTTTTATATTTATTTTGCAAAGAATTAGATGATAATCTTCGCATTATCAGAATCAAAGTAAGCAGCTTCTTTGTTTGGTAAAGGCATCTTAGAAACATCTTTACCAAAGTTGGCTATATCAGGTCTGTGTACTTTTTGAATTTTTTCCTGAATAGTCATAAGCCCTTTTATTACAGCTTCCGGTCTTGGCGGGCAACCTGCTACATAAACATCAACAGGTAAAAATTCATCAATACCCTGCACTACAGGATAGCTTCTGAACATACCGCCGGAAGAAGCACAAACGCCCATAGCCATTACCCATTTAGGGTCAGGCATCTGGTCATAAATTTTTCTAACTACCCAAGCCATTTTATAAGTAACCGTGCCGGCTACAATTAAGAAATCAGATTGGCGAGGAGTCATACGAAAAACCTCAGATCCGAAGCGGGCTACGTCAAAACGAGAAGAAGCAAACGCCATCATTTCGATACCGCAGCATGAAATGCCAAGCGGCATAGGCCATGCGGAGTTTTTCTGAGCCCATTTAAGAACCTGTCCGAAGGATGTG
This sequence comes from Kapaibacterium sp. (SeqCode), assembly GCA_963664875.1. Taxonomy (GTDB): domain Bacteria; phylum Bacteroidota; class Ignavibacteria; order Kapaibacteriales; family UBA2268; genus JBFHIJ01. The sequence goes on from OY761611.1 coordinate 1,603,601, forward strand.
GTCAGGAAGCCATCTCTTTCCAAAGTTTCATTTAGTCCCAATTCAAGCCTCCTTTCTTCAATTCCCAAAAATATCCTAAGAATAAAATCACGATAAATACAGTCATAGCCCAAAATGCGGTTAGTCCCATATCTCCGAGGCTTACTGCCCAAGGGTACATGAAGACTACTTCTATATCAAACACAATGAATGATACTGCTACCATATAGAACTTAACGGAAAATCTATCCCTGGCAGTGCCTACAGGTTCCATACCGCTTTCGTAAGTTGTAACTTTGCCCGGAGTGCCTCTTCGAGCTCCTAACCATTCGGATAGTAGAAGAAACAAACCCGCTACAGCAAAGCCAACTATCAACATGATAATTAATGGTAAGTATTCGCCTAACATAATGCTTTCTCTAAAAATAAAATACTCTGATAGAACAACACGCTACAAAACCGTTTTTGTTGTATAAATATTGTTCTATCAGAGTAAAAAAATATTGGTAAATCTACAGAGCAAAAATTAGTCTTAATACCTCAGCACCCTTTTGAGCAAGGAATTTATATCCTAAAAATGTGCCAAAGCCAATGAATGTAAATCCTGTAAATTGACGGATTTTACCAAGTAGCTTCGGAGACATTCTGTCTTTGTAACGGATAATAATTTTAACTAAGGTGTAGAGCCAAGCAAAATTACCTAATCCAAATCCTATAGAAAACATTAGGCTGCTGATAGCATTTACATCGTACAAATTGTGATCCAATGCATAAGATTTCACAGCAGAAACTATAAAAGTCAAAGAAGGCAAAAATGTAGGATTAGGGATGTTTGTTAGTGCTATGGCAATACCTAAAAGGAAAGGACCTTTGTTTTTGAGGTATCTGATAATTTTTGAGTTAGAATATTCAGCGGGGTTTTGCAAAACCTCTCCGCTTTGGGAGTCTGTTTTTCTGACATTAAAAATGCCATATATAAAAAGAGCTATTATTATTGCGATTTGAACAAACAAGTATAAGTTCGGATAGTCATCAGTAAATCCCCCCAATGCGGCTTGGACAGCAGTAGCCATAGACATAGCGAAAACACAGAAGATGAAATCCATAAATCCTGTGCCCAATGCTAAGTGAGTCCCGGCTTTACTGCCTTTATTGACCCCCATATTTATTGCCATTACTCCGACCGGCCCCGGCGGCATCGCCAGGAAAAAGCCTGTCAAAAATCCGGCTAATATGGCTATAATCAATTGAACCTCGATATGTTTTTAATATATTTGATGCGTAAATAAAAGCAAAATCGCTTTTTATTTATACTATTTTGTATCGGCTTTTAGCCCATACTGTTTAATATATTCCACACAATATATAGAATGACAGTGTAATAACCAAAAAATTACACAAATTATTTTACACAATCTTCATAACACATTGATATATATAGCTATTATGATTGTAAAAAATATTTAACATTTTTTGCTTTTTAGCATTGCCTTGCACTTTGTTTTAGATTATCCTGTTTGTTTTTCGTAAATTTATCTTGAAATATTACGTCGAAAGAATAAAAAGAGTGGCATACGAAGCATCACGAAGTGGAAAATGATTCCACTTCATTTAAAGCAAAACTATCAGCTCTTGAATTCTGCTATCTTCCAAAGCGAAACTCAAAAGCATATTCTTCGACTCTACCAGGCAAAAGATTTTATCCAAATAGAAAGAAAACAATATGAAAACGGTTTACGAAACTAACTTTCCCGACATAAAGCTGCTACGAAAAGGCAAAGTAAGAGAAGTTTACGAAGTTGAGGATTTTATACTTTTTGTAGCTTCAGACAGAATCTCTGCGTTTGATGTAATTATGAATGAACCTGTTCCCGGCAAAGGTGCATTGCTTTCTGCAATTTCAAAATTTTGGTTTGAAAAAACAACAGGTATAATTCCTAATCATTTCATTTCTGATGATGTAAACGAATACCCTGAAGTTTGCAAGCAATATGCTGAAGACTTGGAAGGCAGATCTATGCTTGTTAAAAAAGCAAAACCACTACCTGTAGAATTTGTTGTCAGAGGCTACGTCGCAGGCTCAGGATGGAAAGAATATCAGCAAACAGGAGAAATTACCGGAATTAAGCTCCCAGAAGGATTGAAAAAATACAGTAAATTGCCTGAGCCAATTTTCACACCTGCCACAAAAGCAGAAGAAGGACATGATGAAAACATCAATTTTGAGCAATGTTCTGAAATTCTGGGTGAAGAGATGGCTGCAAAGTTGAGAGATATATCTATCGCTTTGTATAATTTCGGAGCTGAGTATTTAGATAGCAAAGGAATTATTCTTTGTGACACAAAATTTGAGTTTGGTCAGTTGGAAGACGGTAGTCTTATTTTGATTGATGAAGCACTAACTCCTGACTCTTCAAGATTTTGGCTTAAATCAGAATGGGAGCCCGGAAAAGAAGTAGTAAACTTTGACAAACAAGTTCTAAGAGACTATCTGGAAACTTTGGACTGGGACAAACAGCCCCCAGCACCTGCATTGCCACAAGAGATAATCGACAAAGCTCTATCTAAGTATAAGCTGGCTTACGACAAGATAGTAGGTTAGTCGAACATTACATACAGAAATAAACGAAGAGGGCAGAATATAACATATTTTGCCCTTTCATTTTTAGATTACTCATAATTTGAAACTTCGCTATATATCGTAGTTCGCAGCAATTTCTTTGTATTTGATAGCCAATCTGTCAGTTTTGAGACCGAAGCGCTTCATGATTGCCTCAGTTGATCTGTACTTTGTAGCAAATATGACAGCCGAAGTATGCTTGATTATACTTGGTGTCAAATCGCTATGATTTCTCAAAAGTACTTTCTTGTCACTTAAGATGGTATCAATAATCAATCTCACAGCACGATCAGACAGACGTCTGAAAGCCGTACGGTTGCTGTAACTCAAAAACAAAGGAAGTTCCTCAGTGCCGGGCAGCAATCTTAATCTTAAATACTGCTCAAAAAGATCATTATACTTGACATCAAAACTCATTTTTTTGAGTGAAATATCAGGCAGACTGTCATATTTCAAGTACCATTTTTGCCTAAATTTATAAAAATCCGGAACATTTAGAGCAGTAATTTCATCTGCCCTGACAGAACCGAAAAGCATAATAGCCAAAAGCGTATAATCACGCAAATGGTAGGCATCATTATAATTTATACCTGAAAATATAAGATCAATATCTGACGGAGTAAGATATGTGATTTCTTTTTGGCTGTAGTCGTTTGCACACTGCACCCTTTTTGCAGGGTTTTTATCTAAAACCCCTTTGCTAATCAGAAAGTTGAAAAACTGTCTGATCGAAGTAAAATAAGACCTTACCGATAACGAACGGAGCTGTTTCTCCTCTTCCAAATAAGACTTATACCTTACAACATCTTCTACTCGGAAAAAGAAGCTGTTATTTCTGGCAAAAAAGGTAGAAAATTCTTTTAATAATCTTTTATAAGTAATTTTCGTATCTTCGCTACCATAGTTATAAGTATTTAGGAACTCGTCGATATATCGGGAAAGTTCTTCCTGCGATATTTCTATCTTTTCAAAACTATCCTGGATCATAAGAAATAATGAACGATTGTTATACGTTGTTGACTTTTCAAAAATAGCAAATCTAAGTTCAATATAAAAATTAAATTTGCAAAAAGTACTAAAAAAAATAAGATACTACAGATTATAAAGAGTAAATAATTTAAATACTATGAGTAAAAACCGAACCAATACAGAAATCACATTAGAAATAAGTGCTTTAGGCTTCGAAGGCGGAGCGATAGCAAAAAAGGACGACATGGTTTATTTTGTCAAAGGTGCAGTACCCGGAGATAAAGTTAACGCCATAATAACAAAAAAAAAGAAAAACTTCCGTGAAGCCTTTACAAAAGAAATCATAGAATATTCAGCTGACAGAGTAGAACCAAAATGCGAACATTTTGGGGTATGCGGTGGTTGCAAATGGCAGCAGCTCAATTACGAAAAGCAACTCTACTGGAAGAGACAGCACGTCAAAGATGCGTTTGAAAGAATAGCCAAAGTAGAATATGGAACTCTATGCGAGACGATGCCCTCCCCTAATATATTTAATTACAGAAACAAAATGGAATTCTCGTTTGGTGGTTCTCGCTGGGTAACTGACGAAGAGATAGCAAACAATACTGAAATAGCTCACAAAGATTTTGGGCTTGGTCTGCATATCCCGGGAAGGTTTGACAAAATACTGGATGTAAACAGGTGCCACCTTCAGGTAGATTCTGCGAATGAAATCCTTACTTTATGCAGGAATAAAGCTTTAGAACTGGGAGTGCCTGCATACAATCAGAAAACACACGAAGGATTCCTTCGCAACCTCATGATTCGCTCGACTTTGGCAAATAGTGAGATATTGGCATTACTTATCACTAATACACCAAAAAACGAAGCAGAAGAAAACTACCTCAAATGGTTTTCCAATGATTTGATTAGCTTAGCTCCTCAGCTTACCAATCTCGGCACTGCTATCAATGATACAAAATCACCTGTAACAATAAAAAGTATTAAGTTTTATCACGGGAAAGACTACATTTCCGAAAATATTCTGGGCGTTGAATATCAGATTTCACCAACATCCTTTTTCCAAACCAACTCGTTCCATTTAGATGGCTTTATAGGTGAGATTATAGATTATGCCGGGGATATATCGGAAAAAGTAGTTTGGGATTTGTATTGCGGCACCGGCTCAATCACTCTTCCTACAGCCAAAAGATGCAAAGAGATATATGGAATAGAACTTGTAGAAAGTTCGATTACTGATGCAAAAGCAAATGCTGAAAGAAATCAAATAAGCAATGCAGAGTTTTTCTGTGCTGATTTACATCTGAAAGAGACACCCGAGCTATTAGAAAAGCTACCGAGCCCCGATGTAATAATAATTGATCCGCCAAGAGCCGGAATGCACAAAAATCTGATACCTCACATCTTACAGGCAAATGCCAAAACAATCGTCTATGTGAGTTGCAATCCGGCAACGCAGGCAAGGGATTGTGAATTACTATCAGAGAAGTATGAGGTAAGAAAAGTGCAACCTGTAGATATGTTTCCTCATACCTATCATGTAGAATCAATAGCATTACTGGAAAGAAAGGAAGGATGATAAATTGAAATATAATATTTCTGAAATATTTTATTCTGTGCAGGGCGAAGGCAGCAGAGCCGGTCGCCCTTGTGTATTTCTAAGGTTGCAGGGATGCGACTTGCGTTGCTCTTGGTGCGACACTCCATACGCTTTGGAAATCAAAGAAACTGCCACTCTGATGAGTTTAGAAGAAATACTTGGGGCTATAGCAAAATTCGATTGCAACCTTATAAATATCACCGGCGGTGAACCTTTAATCCACAAAAACATAAATATAATAATAGATGCTCTTCTTGCAAGAGATTTCGAAGTTACAATCGAAACTAATGGACATGCTGATATATCTATAGCAAATGATGCAATCAGAATAATGGATTTGAAGTGTCCCGATTCCGGAATGTCAAAATTCAATAATTTCAAAAATATAGATTATATTAGTAAAAAAGATGAAATCAAATTTGTTGTAGCTTCTAAAGCAGATTTCGACTGGGCAATGAAAATAATCGGGGACTACAATCTTGAAAGCAAAGCCGGTGATATTTTTATTTCACCCGTATTTGGTAAAATTGATTTGGAAGAGCTGGCTAATCTGGTAATTCATTCGGGCAAGAGAATACGAATGCAGCTTCAGATGCACAAGTTTATTTGGGATCCCGACAAACGTGGTGTATAATTATATCCTCAGGTGTTTCTTTGGAAAAGCAAAATATAATAATAGGTCAAGATGATAATCTCGCTATTGTCAGAAAGGCAATTAGAAACGTAAAAAAAGGAAATGGCGGTATAATAGGCATTGCCGGCGAACCCGGAGTAGGCAAAAGCTATTTCCTTAATAACCTTATCGAAAATCTACATAGCGATATAGAACTTGATTTTGTAATTGTTGACTGCCAGGCACCAATAGGCAATTTCAATGTTGCAAACATCAAACCTCTTGATCCATTTAGCCGTGCTATACACCATATACTCAACAAATCGAATCTCACTGCTCAGCAGCGATTTAGTAAAAACGTAGCGTTAACTCTTTTTTCTGCAGTTCCTTTTATCGGTGATGCATTTTATGCTGTGAAAGAGCTCGGAAGAGATTGGAGGCAATATAAACGGGAAAAATCCTCGGAGAACAAAGGAAAAGCCAAAAATGTTACTGCTGATTACTATGATTCTCTAATGTCTTTGTCTGATAAGAAAAAGATGGTAATCCTTTTTGACGATTTTCACTGGGCAGACCCTCAATCAGTCGAGCTTATGAATATTCTTATTGATGACATTACTGATTTGCCGATTTTGATAGCATTCAACTTTTCTCAGAGTGTAGTCGAAAATCAGACTTTGCCGCTTGGTTCCTTCCTAAATAATGTTTCAGAGAAAGAGAGCTACAAAGAGCTTACTCTCGAAGCATTTGATTTGGATCAAATCAGCATGTACTGTTCAAAAGCGTTAGATTATTATATCCCTAATCCTGAGTTTGAGCAGTGGATTTTAGAGAAATCTTTCGGGGTGCAGGGAGTTGTCGCCGAATATATACGATATTTCAAACAGTACCCTCCATTTGATGCCCAAGGCAATTTGGTAACAAATTTTGAAGATAATGAATATCTACCTTCTTCCCTTCAGGTACTTTTTGCCCGGGGCTTAGATGACATGAGCGAAGAAGACAAAAATATATTTGCTATATGCAGTGCAGAAGGAAAAACGTTTACTGCTGCAGTTGTTTCGCAACTTTTAAATAAAGACGTTTTGAGCACTATCAAAAAGCTCAGAATCCTGCAAAAGACAGGCATAATTAAAAGTATGGGCCCCAAGGTTCGATACGGCATAAAAACAACATGTTACCGATTTACACAAGCTTTTTACCATACTTATTTCGAGCAGACTCTCGAATACGAAGAATATGTAGCTCTACATGGTCAAATTGCTGCGTTTTTGAAACAAAAGTTTGAAGAAACTGATAATGCTATGCTGAAAGAGGAAATTGCTCCATATCTTGCTGCTCATAGTGCAGAAGCTGAAGACAAAGACACAGCAAAAGATATGCTCATACAATCCGCTAAAGCTGCCGAAAAATACGGCAACGACGATGTCATCAATGCTGCTCTTACGAGATTAAAAGGACTGGGACAGCTTAGCACTACAGATTTGGAAAAGCTCTCTGCAAATGACAAGATTGCAGAGCTTGCAGGCATAGAAAAAGACTTCGAAGGTGGAGTTATTACTGTTAGCTCCGATTTTTCGAACCAAGAGCGACCTGAGGATTTTTATACTATTCGCAAAGTGCTTGTGCAGCTGTATCACTCCGAGAAATATTCAAAACTAGTATTGACTGCCGGTAGCTATTTGGACAGGTTTGCCGATGAGTTACGACTCTCTGAAAAAATACAGATAAACGCAATGATAGCTAAAGCCTATATAGAAGAAGGAAATAATTCGGAAGCGGAAGATTATGTTCGCAACGCTCTGGATCTGGCAGAAAAGTCCGGCGATCCGCAATCAGAATGTATTGCTCTAAATATCAACGGTGTTTACCTGTTTTCTGTGGGTAAAATAAGAGAAGGGCAGAATGTTATGGAAAAAGCAGCTAAGTTGTCGTTGGATCTTCCGCCGGAGCTACGATTGCTTACACTAACTAACATTGCATTGAGTATGAAAAATATTGCTCCGGAAATCGCCGGAAAATACTACAACGCAGCACGAAAATTAGCATCTAACTTGAATTTTCAGGATTTTGCGAACGATATGCTCGGTGGTTATAATTGATATAACTTTTTTATAGTTCTAATATTTATTAAATTTGTAGTCGTTTAGAGTGTATCTTTTGTAAAAGATCTGCGTAAAGTATTAGATACTCTTCCCGAATTAATCTGATAAAAACCATAAAATAGGATAATAGAATTGAATAAGTACACTTCACTTTCAGTATTTATTTTTGCAGTAATGCTTATGATGTCATGCGGCAGTGTTGACAAAAAAGATAGAGTGCAAACTGCGGAAGATGCTTTCAAAAGAGGAATGGAGTATTTCGACGATGAAGACTGGATAGAAGCAAAGGCGATGTTCGACGTTGTAAGGTTGCAGTATCCTACCAGCGAATATGCAGACGATGCTCAATACTATCTTGCAAGAGTTAGCGAAGAGCGAGGCGAATTTATCATGGCTGCTTTCAACTACAACAGGATAAGAAAACTTTACCCTGCCAGCGATTTCGCAAAAGATGCTCTTTTTAAAGCTGCTGACAGCTATTACAAAATTTCTCCTCATTTTGAAAGAGATCAGGAATATACTGTCAAAGCGATTGAATCATTTCAGGAGTTTCAATATCTTTACCCTGATAAAGATAGTTTATTTAGCGTAGCATCAGAGAAAATTTCTGAACTAAGAACTAAATTAGCTCATCGCGAGTACTTTACTGCTACTCTTTATAGAAAATTGAATGCTCCTCTTGCTGCGAAAATCTATTTTGACAGAGTAATAAATGACTATGATGATACTGAATATTACGAACCGGCATATTTTGAAAAAATTGAAGTGCTTTTTGAAATGGAAAAATATGACGAAGTAATCTCTTTAGGTCAACTTTATCTTAGATTATTCAATAAAGAATCTAACAAAGAAAGAGTGGAAGAGCTCACTAAACGTGCTGCAGAACTGAAAAAATAGCAAAATTTGATATGACTTATACATAGGTTGATTGGCTGAAGGTAGAATTTCTCTCCACCAATCAACTTTTTTATAAAACTCCGATTTCTTTAAGATATATAGCAAATTTCTTATCATGCGTTTTAAGATGAGAATACCACCAATTGATGAGATAAGCATTTAATTCGATAGAAAGATGCATCGTAGAACCAAAGACCTTAGATTTCTCCTCAATTTCTTCAATTTTATCTGTAAAAAGTTTATGTTCATCTAAATGCTCATCAGCATAAGGATAATTAAACTGACGAAAATACTCAGCTTCAGTCTCGAAATGCTCAACTGCATATTGTTTAAGATAGCTTAACGCAACACCGAAACTATCCTCGTCATTGATTTCCTCCACATTCCCTACCAATTCATTTATTCTAAGAAATAATGCTTTGTGCTGGTTATCTATCCTTTTTATTCCGGTAAGAATATCGTCATCCCACTTTAGTATCATTTTGTCCTCAAGATTAGCTAAATTATTATATGACAAAACGTAAATATTATAAAATAAGTGCATAAAAAAAAGGACAGCCTCTATTTTTTTATAAAGACTGCCCTTAAAGTAAATTAGTTATCTTTCTTATTTATTTACAATAAATTCTTTTGTAAATGAAACCTTTTCGCTTTCTATTCTGATGTAATATGTGCCATTGGCAAAATTATTTAGATTAAGTGTTTTCTCGAAATTGCCATCAAGGCTAATTGATTCTGAAAGCATTGTAGCCCCATTCAAATCAGAAATTTCCATTTTTGCATTACCCAATATTTCAGATATCCTCAATGTAACTTCTTCCTTAGCTGGAATTGGAGACAATTGAAGAAGAGCCTGCAAATTAGCTTCTTTTACATAAGAGATATCTCCCGTTCTGAATGAGTAATGTATGCCTGCACCAAAATCAGGATTAAATACTTTCAACAAAGTACCCTCGATAGATTTGATAGCAAGTGTACCATTACCTTGAGCAGGATATGCCCAATAGCTCAAACCATACTGAGCCTGATCGTTCACTTCTAAAGTCAAACAAGCATTATTTACAGTTATTGTATCGCGATAGTAAGTGTTTGCTTTCATAGAGTTGTAGTTGCGTTTAACTAATACATCGCCATCTATATCTGATATGATATAATTAAAATGCTCAGGTCTTGCATTTGTTTTAAGCTCAACTATCACTTTTTTATTGTAAAAGTCAGGTAACTCGAATGTTGTTTCATAAGAGTCATTGTCTGCGTATTCATCTTGCTTACCGTTAGGTTCTGCCACAGTTACCATAAATTTATGCTGCTCGTCGCCTATCCAGAACGATGCGTCATCTACAGGAAGAGATATTATTTCTTTAGTGTGAGGCTTTACATTGCCTGTCCAGTTAAGAGTTTGGATGTTGTTATTGCCGGAAACATTATAGCTTATTTTCAACGAAGTCAGGTTTTCACTGCCGTTATTTCTGATTACTATAGTAGGGTCTGAGCAAATTGGATTCATCCTTGAAAATGCAGGCCAATTGTTTGGATTGTAAACGTCATAAATTTCTACATCATTTGCAAATGAGTTTTCGCCATATTCCACTACATGGAATGCCATTCTGTATTGACCGTTTGCCATACCCTGATTGTTTGCAGGTAAAGGAGTAATGGAATAATCAAGATTCAAGCTATTGTTCGATACGTATTGCGTCAATTCGAACTCATCTTCTCTTACCAAATCACCCGGACACCAACCTTCTCTTGCTCCAGGCCAAGTACCACCCTGAGGATACACAGGATTAAGAGCACAATCATCTCTCCATATTTTCCATGCAGCTATTTGATTGCCGTTTGAAAGCAAATAATGAGTATTCTCTTTCCACTCGCAGCAATGCGGATAATCGCCTGTATTAGAATTGTGTCCATGGCCTGTTATTCTTGTTTTCATTTTCCATTGGCTTGCCTCCGGATTTAATGCTACGTCCGTAGCAGAAAGTTTAGAGTCGTCGCTTAGTGGACCATAAAGATATTGAGCCTGAGTGCCCCATGGGCGTTTGATTGATTTTACCTGACGAGGTGGAGTGCCTTTGATAAATTCGAATCTAACATCAATCAATTCCTGTTGATTACCTGCCTGCATATCAACTTCGCCTTTGAGAAGAGGAGCATAATCAGTTACGTCGTATATCCACGTAAAACCATCAGGTCCGAGATCAAGATTGATACCATAAGGAGTAATAAATCTACCAATTTCCCAAACATCGATTTTTTCGAATGGTTCAGAATAATAGCTTACATTTTCATTAGTAATCGTATTTTCAGGGACAACCATGGTGGAATCTTTTTTGTTGCCGTCTAAGTCATAAGAATATGTATAAATATCAGCAGGATAAACATACATGATGTTGTCAATTACAAACTTTTTGTTTTCTGCTTTGTACTCTACAATGGATATTTGTTTAACAGGTTCTTGAATAGTCTCGACATTGCCTTTAGTAGTGATATCATTATCACCCTGCACAAAACCTGCAGCCGGCCTTACATCTAATTTGACTTCTTGATCTATAATTTCTGAATATGGATAAGGTGCAACGCTTGCTGGTCCTATTATAGTACCGTCATTACCTGCATCAGATTTATCTTCTATCACATAGTCATTAACAGACTCCATATCGTAATTCAATATCAAATTTGAATAATATGGATGTGAATTGTCAAGCGATTTGTTATACCAATCTTTGATAGTGTTGCCATCTACAGCTTTTGTCCAAACACGCACATCATCTAAGTCACCGTCAAAAGTATCTTCTCCGGTATATCGTGCAGCTACAGAGTAAGGAAAATCAATATCAATAGTTTTAGATGGAATATCTGTGCTATAATTCAGCGGACTTTCTTCACCGTTTACGTATAATTTTAATTTGTCCTGATTGGTAGCTCCTTTACCGTTGAAAACCATAGCGATATGCGTCCAAACGCCCTTCATTACTGCAGAATTATTGTAGCCATGCTCATTATTTCCGTTGCGCACCTGCAAATAGATTTCTCCGTTTGCATCACCAAGCTCTATAATGGTTTTAATTTCTTTACCCATTACTTTAGCCCAGTTTTTCCATTCATCTACTCTTATCCATGTTTCATAAGTAAATTCCTCAACAGCGTTAAGCTCTTCGTTAATATCTGTAACGATATAGTCGTTATTGCCGTCAAATGTCATTTTATTGTTGCGAATATCTCTGTGCAATACTTGTGTATTCGAGTTGCCATAAAACATAACATCTTCTTCCGAGCTGTCGTATTTGAGTTCAATAACAACACCTGTAGAGCCGGTCCAATAAAAAGGAGTCTGTAGATTTACATAATTCCAGCCATCGTTTGCTAAATCTATATCGCCTTCGTACAGTAAAATCATCATCGAAGATTGCAATTCATCAAGAGACTCCTTGCTGTATTTTCTGATACTTATAGAGGCATTTTTTAGTTTGCCTTTGCCTGTGTGAAGTTTTAAAAGTTTTATCGCTTCAGCTCTTACACCTGCAGTTTTAAGTTCTTCTTCAGTATAATAAAACTGGATTTGATGAGCTGTTCCTTTTTCTAAGATTAGACTTTCGCTACCATCGCCAACGGAAAACTCATTTTGAGGATCGATACTATTGATAGTAGTTTCGATTTGGAGTTTTTCTCTTGTATTAAATATTGGTTGAGTAGTGTATGGTATCTCTTGTGGAGCTGTTCTACCTAATCTGTATCTTTTGGCAGTAACTAAATTCGAATCCATTTCACCGGTATTAAAAAACAAACGGTTATAGGTATCGTAGTCCCATTCTCCACAATTATACGAATCCTGCTTAGTCTGAGGATCACATTTCAAGGTATAATACATTAGGATTTTTCTATACTGATCAGTATTATCAGGAAATTTCCAAATACCTCTTCTTGTTGTAATTGAGTCAAAAGTCAGAGTCTGGACAACATCTTTTTCAGCAGCAGACGCATCCGGGAGCAATAAAGTACCGGCAAAAACTGCACCGGCAAATAACTTAAGAAACCTCTTCATAGCACACTTCTATTGATATGAATAAAATTTATTTATTACTCTTAAAATACTAAAAAGAATTGAGAATAGGAATAGTGAATCCCTATTCAATTCAATTTTTCTAATATTTTTTTATCTGCACCTTAAATATTTTTCAACAAGTATTGTTTTGTATTCCTAAAATCAGTTTTTATTTATCCATATTCACCTTGCCGGTGTAAAAATGTATAAGTTTCAAGCTATGCAGTATATAAATCTCTAATTATCCCAAAATTCGATTCAATATCCAAGAAACATAATATTAGAAAAGCTCTGCTTTTTAGGGCAGAGCTTCACAATTATTCGTTATCTACTTTGTGCTTATAAAGTAGTTTTCAAACCAAAGAATATTTTTCTAAGAGCCTGCGGAGCTCTATGCATAACCCAGCCTGATTCTGCATAAGGCGCTGCACCATAATGCTTAGTACCCAAAACATTATCCACCGCAAGATTTACTGCAAAATGCTTGCTTATTTGGTAATTAAGATTTAGATAAGTCAAAAATGCACCTTCAAACTCGTATGATTTATCTCCAGCATCTCCGTAAACAGCATTTTCTTTCAAGGTTTGTACTTTTGAATACCATCTAAGAGAGACTGCTGCAGTAAAGTCACCTAAGCTATAATCAGTTTTTAAGTTTACTTTATGTGGTGAAACCTTTGCGATAGGATGATCTTTCTCTTCATCTTTACCATCGATAAATGAATATGTAAGATTGAACATTAGATTGCTGTATTTATAGTTAACATCAATCTCGAATCCCTGAGTATAAATTTTGCCAAGGTTAGTGTTGATTTCAGCCCAATCCACACTTGGATTCTCACCCAAAACTGTGCGGTATGGATTGTAATAATTTTGCCCCTGATTAAATTCTGTACCTACTACTGCAGCACCAATCACATCGGTGAGATTGTTTCTGAAAAGGTCTAATCTGATTGATAGATTATTTGAGGCATAGTAAGTCGAACTTAGAGATATATTTGTGATTTTTTCCGGTTTGATATCCTCATTTGGTACATGCAGAATAAATGGATTTGCAAAATTTTCCCATCTGTAATAATTAGACGGCTGAATATATGCTGTACCTACAAGGGCTTTAAGAGATAAATCTGAAGAAGGTTTATAAACTAAACCTGCACGAGGATTTATTGTTTCTTCGTATATCGAGTTATAGTCTAATCTACCGCCTAAAGTTAGCGTTAGATTTTTCATCAAATCAATATCGCCTTGAAGGAAAAATCCGGTGTTAGTGTAATTTCTCTCTCCAAACTTACTGTCAGTTAGTCCAACAAGCCCAAAAACATAACCTGTAGCAGGATCGACCAATCTACTCATATCATCAACAAGGTTACCGTCTGTCCGAAACGGTCCGTCATCAAGATTTTTTGTTTTTGGGAAGGAGAGTACATCTTCAAAAGAAACACCTGTGATAATATTGACAGCTTCGCTGATTGTCCAGTCCAACTGAACCTCAGCTTTATAATATCTTGAATATCCATATTTGTACGAGGCAGCTGTTTTGCTTAGCTCAGTATCTTGAAAAAGAAGGAAGTTAGATGCAGGATTGATTTCATAATCACCGGCAGAAACAGTAGCACTAAGCAGGATGTCCTCATTTAGACTTTTATCATAATTAATATAAGCATGACGCAAATCCTGTCCCCAAAGATAAGAATCGCTATAAGCATAATTGCTTGGGATCGTCGCAGGGGCATTTGTTTCCATTGTATGTTGCCAATCAAATCCTATGGTAAAATCTTGATGCTTTACTTTGCTAAACAGGTTGAAGTTTTGAATAGGATACTCTGTAGTTAGCGATTCGTCTTTATATTTGTTTACTACATCATAATCTTCATAGTCTTCGTGTAGTTTGTAATCCTGTCCGTTATAGGCACGCAGACCAACGATAACGTCAGTTTCATCATTGACTTTTCCACCATAAAGCAAATCCGCAATGAGGGCTTCTGTGCTTGCATAAGTAACGCTGGCTTCCACTCCGTTTACGTCAGCACCGTCTTTGGTAATTAGATTGATAACACCCGAATAGGCATCAGCTCCATAAAGTGCAGAAGCAGGTCCATAAACGATTTCCACTCTTTTGTAAAAGCTGAGAGGAATGTTATGCCCGTATATAAATCTTTCGCCTGTTGTTGGATTGTATTTTTTACCATCCTGAAGGATAGCAATTTTTTGGTTGCCCATAATGCCACGCATTAAAACTAAAGAGCGGACTTCTCCCTGATTGTCATAGGATACATCTACACCGGGTAAAGTCCTAAAGATATCTTTCAAATCTCGATAGCCGTATTTCTTAATTTGGTCTTCCGAAATTGAAATTACTGTGGCAGGTGCATCTGAAATTTTTTGAGCCTTTTTGCTGGCAGTAACAACTTCAGTGTTTAGTAATTCTTCCAATGACAAATCCATTAAGTCATCAGACTCCTGAGCCATTAGGCTTTGAAGAGAAATTGCAAAAATAAAAATGAGTAACAAATACTTTTTCATACATACCTCAATACTGTTTAAACGTTGTTTGGCTAAATATACACTAATTTTATTAAATTTCAATACGTAGGATGTTAAATCCATAAGTATTTTTGCGTAAGCATTTTCCGCAATATTTTAGTAAACGTATGATATTCAACGATATTATGCAGGATTACAACGCATTCGTGAGCGAGATATGAAAACAACAAATAAGTATTTTTGTAGATTGATGTTAATTTTTACACTTAATCAGTTTTATTGAGAAATATAAGTATTTTATGCAAAAATCGAAATTGAAGAAACCTAAATGCTACAAAAGTACTATACTAAAAGCACTTAGCAGTGATTCTCACTATGATAGCATTCTTCCTTAAAGATCAAAAGAAAAGATATAACTTAGGAGTATAAATAGAAGCCGGAAAAAAAGTGTTGCTTGAAAAAAGAAAAGCTGCTTAATAAGAATAGAAAGCAGCTAGGTCTTAATTTTTATGGTTTACTTTAGGAAGGGATTACTCAACTTCAGAAAGCACTTCTCTTATGCGGTCGTAAACGTGCTCTAAAGAGCCTACTCCGTTTATTCTGCGAGCCTGATTCGTTTGTTCATAAAATTCTAAAAGGGGCTCTGTTTGATTTTTATAAACTTCCAGGCGTTGCAACACTGTTCGTATAGAATCATCATCTCGTTGGAATAATTCTCCGCCACAAGGAGCATCACAAAAGCCTTCATTTTTTGGCGGATTGAATTTCAGATGGTAAACTCTGCCGCAATCTTTACAGGTACGTCGTGCGGTTAGCCTTTCAACGAGCTCACTTCTCGGCACTTCGAGTACCACTACAACATCGAGTTTTGTATTAAATTCTTCAAGTAACTCAATTAGTGCTTCAGCTTGGGGAACTGTGCGGGGGAAACCGTCAAATATGCACCCTTTTTCGATATAATCCCCTCTTTGAAGTTCTTCTTTGAGTATTCCTATCATCAAATCGTCGGGTATCAAATTGCCATGCGAAATATATTTGTCTGCTTCTATTCCTATAGGTGTACCCTCCCTTATGTTTTTTCTGAGCAGTTCGCCCGTAGAAAGCTGTCTCACACCGTAGTCTTCTACAATATGAGCACACTGCGTTCCTTTACCTGCTCCCGGAGGTCCTAAAAAAATCAAATTCATCTGTATGTCCGTTCTTTTAAGTAGAGAACAATATTAAGGTATTAATCCCAAACAACAGGGAAAAAATATTAATATTTATAATATGTAATAGATGTTTTACTAAGTATCCAAGAACTTTGCTGCTAACTGCCTCGTTTAATAAAAGTCTTAATCACCGTATAAACTATGTTAAAGTCTAAATCAAACAAAGCTACGCGTTTAGCTCTTGAAAAAAAGTATAAATATATGATAAAAATATCAAATATCCATAAGCAATTTTTGCACTTACAAAGAAAGCAGTTCAAAATTACTACTAAAGTCAAGTATATTAGTCGATTTTAGCATGAAATTATTTGAAATTTTGGTTAATTTCATCTCGTTTATAGAAACTATAAAGTACTTAGCTTTGGATTCTGATTAGCCTATATTCAACTGCGCCTGGATTTCTATTTCGGTGTCAGCAGGGAGCTCTGTATAGCTTATTACACTCACCATAGGGAATGGAGTGCGTACCATTCGATACAAATATGGTCTTACCTGAGCAGAGCAAATCACCACAGGAAGATACCCTGCCATAGTAATCTCATCTATCGAATCAGACATAGCTTTCTGGATATCCTGTACATAATTTGGAGGAAGTCCCAATGTAATCGAAGTGCTTGCCTGATTGTCTGACTGCAGAGCTCTTGTCATTTGGTCTTCTATCTGCGGACTAACTGCAATGGCATGAATCACTCCATTTTGGTCCTGATAGAGTTTCTTGATTGTTTCAGACAGATTGTGACGGACATATTCTGTCAGCACATCTACGTTCTGAGTAACTTTCACATACTCTAAGAGTGATTCAATAATAATTGGTAAATCTCTTACAGGAATGTTTTCCATCAATAAGTTTTGGAGGACTTTCTGAAGGATAGATATAGGAAGTCTATCCGGTGTAGCTTCTTCTATAAGAGCCGGGTAGTCTGATTTCAAGTTATCAACGAGATGTTTCGTATCCTGTCTTGTAAGCAATTTATGAGAATTTCTTCGTAATAGTTCTGTCAAGTGCGTAGTTAGTACAGTAGCAGCTTCGACAACTGTATATCCATATACTTCTGCATCTTCTCTGTCTGCATGTCCTATCCATGTAGCCGGCAAGCCAAATACCGGTTCGGTAACCTGAATGCCTTTCAAATCACCATCCGCAGTACCCGGATTCATAGCTAAAAGCATTTGAGGATGCAAAATGTTTCTGGCAATCTCATTTCCTCTGATTTTGATTACATATTCCTGAGGATCGAGTTGCAGATTGTCTCTAACTCTCACAGGAGGCAAGATTATACCAAGCTCAGTAGCAAGCTGTCTTCTGACATTAGTAATACGTTTAAACACATCTCCCCCTTGGCTTTCATCAACCAGAGAGATTAGACTGTAGCCAAGTTCTATCTCGACCGGATCAACTCTAAGAAGCTCTTCCACAGGGGACTCTTCCGGCTTTTTAGATTTTTCTGCAGTGGCTACTTCCAAAGCAAGCTGAGTTTCTTCTTCTTTTTGTATTTGCTTTGTTCTGTAATAAGCAGCGTAACCTATAATAGCTGCAAGCAACCAGAAAGGAATACTTGGGAAACCGGGTAGAAATGAAACTACCATCAGAGCAAAAGAGGCTAATGCCATTGGTTTTGGCTTTCCGGCAAACTGTCTGCCCATCTCCACGTCTATGTTGTCAGAAGATGCAGAACGTGTAACAACCAAGCCGGCTGCAATAGAAATCAATAAAGAAGGAATCTGCGAAACTAAACCATCACCAATTGTAAGTATAGTATATGTTGCAGCAGCATCTGCCAGCTCCATATCGAGTTGCATAATACCAATAATAAAACCACCAATAATGTTTATCGCGGCTATGATAAGACCAGCTATGGCATCACCTTTGATAAATTTGGCAGCACCATCCATCGAACCAAAAAAGTCTGACTCAGCAGTCAGCTCTGAGCGACGTTTTCGGGCAGTTTGTTCATCTATAAATCCGGCATTCAAATCAGCATCTATACTCATCTGTTTGCCCGGCAATGCATCTAATGTAAATCGGGCAGTTACTTCTGCAATACGGGTGGAACCTTTGATAACTACAACAAAGTTGATAATTAACAGGATAAGAAATATAATTACACCAACTACATAGTTGCCCTTGATAACAAACTCTCCAAAGGCATGAATAATATCTCCGGCGTTTGCCTCGCCAAGAATCAAACGGGTAGAGGCAACATTCAAGCCGAGCCTGAATATAGTAGATATTAGCAATACAGTTGGAAAAGATGAAAATTCTAATGGAGATTTGAGATAAACCGCGACAAGCAATATAAGCACAGAGAAGGCTATATTAACTGCCAGAAAAAGATCCAGCATCATTGCAGGCAGCGGAATAATGAGCAATGACAAAATAAGAAGTACACCCATAGCCACTGCCAAATCTGGGTTTTTGGTCAAATATGGCAATATATTCTTTAAATCCGGCAAAATACCGGGCTGGAATGCACTTGCTTGTTTATTTTTAGCCATTTTATATATTATATAAGGTATTTTTCAAGTAAATATCGAGTTTTCAGATACATTTGCAATTATTTTGCCAATTATCCTATTTTGCTCGACATATAGGAAAATACTTCCCAAGCTACCAGCAAAAACACCTTATATTATATAACAAATTCTTACGAAGTTAATCCCTATTTATCCCTACCTCCTGCCCTTCTGATCTCTTACTTTTATACTGAAAGTAATAAGACAGGAGTAGTATAGGATTCCGGTAGCTTCTATCTGCTCATTCCTCGAGCATCTATTTTTATTTCACTAACTGACTCTTCTTCAAGCAGCAAATATCTGTCAAACAAATTGACTACAGCACAAGCATGATTAGGTATAATCAGTAGCTTTTCGCCAACATTAAACTCTTCTTCAGGATTGTCTATGATACCGTGTTCCTCTGATACTCGAGAAATAACAGAATCTCTATCTAGTATTTTTCCATATCCTTCAAGCATATTAGTTCCGTGAGCTCCTTTATCTAAACCAAGAGCTTTTGAACCTGCATCAATCACAACTCGGTCTTTATGAACACCAATAACAGTAGCAACAACATAAAGAGCTACTTCATCTTCTGTGCATGAGCCCAAAGCAATCTGCATATTATCATTAAAAATATAGTTGCCCGGTCGAAGTTCTGTCAGATGTTCAGTTTTCTTGATATGCTTCAGTTCGGGAGTAGAACCAATACCAGCAGATGGGCATTTGAATCCTTCTTCTTTGAGAGATTTGACAAAATGGCTCATCAACCGGATAGATTCTTTGCTTATTTCAGAAATTTCTTCGGGAGACTGTGCGGAATAAACACTACCTGCATGAGTATAAATTCCGGCAAAATTGAGGTTGTCTTTTTCGAGTATAGCATTTGCAAGAAGCAAAAGCTGATCTTTTGTAGAAACACCGTTTCTATTAAGTCCGTAGTTTACTTCAATCTGGACATTAAAATAAATATCGTTTGCACGAGCTACATTGTCAGCTTCTTCAATATGTTCCAAACAGTCCACTCCAAAAGTCAAGTGATCCACCATATTGTGGATTTCTACAAGTCTATTGTATTTATGCTCTCCGGTTAGCACGTTGACTATCTGAATATCTTTAATACCTGCATCAGCAAGGCACAAAGCCTCTTCAGTTTTGGCACAAGCCATGCCGATAGCCCCCTTACTGAGTTGTAGCTTAGCTAATTCGATAGATTTATGAGTCTTAAAGTGAGGTCTGAGATTGAGTATCTTATTAGTTGCCAATTTTTGTACAAAATCTAAATTTTCATGCATTTTTACCGAATCTATAAGAAGAGCCGGCGTATCGATAGTTTGTAGAGAAAAATTCATACTAAAATCTCCATTTTGGCTTCAAAATTGCTTGCTTTGTATCTTAGCGATACGAGTTATTTAATACGGGTACACCAATGAAAGCAATATATATATTTTCCGTCATTTTGATGTTTGGCTTTTTTGCCTCATGCTCCCCTGTGCGATCAAGGTACTATCACGACAATAATTCGAGAAATAACGAGCAAACACAAGATAAAGAATTAGAAGCAAACGAAGAAGAAATCATTTCGGAAAATGATTTCATAGATGCACGTTTCGCTGACACAGCAGTTGTAATAATGCCGATAGCTCAAAACGGCACGACAAATCGTGCATTAGGAGATATATTTAGTGAAGCTGTCAGAGATTTTGACGGGGAAAATTATAAATCAGCCTGCAGCAAGTTCGAAGCATTTTCCGGTACTCTACGCAAAAATGATTCGCTATATTTTGAAACTATGTTCTACAAAAGTGAATGTAATATCCTGAACAACGAATTTGATTCAGCTCTTTCCATATTGTCCACTCTTTTGGAAGATAAAAATTTACCATCTCAGATTTACGAAAAAACACTTGTCAGACTCGGACAGGTTTACTGCGTTACTGACTCCAAAGCAAAAGCAGAGGAAATGTTCGGAAGACTCAAAAAGGAATTCCCAAATTCAATTTATCTTAAATTAGCTGACTGTAGCGTTGTAGAATAGATAAACTCCATCAAGTATATATATTTGCCCTAAATCTATCGTAAAGGAAGCTACCTATAATTTATTATTAGGTATTTTTTGCTATGGATAAAAACTTTCTCTTGGAAATTTTAACACCGTTAATTATATTGCTACTGTTAGTATTTTTAACAGTTGAAAAGAGTTTAAAGATGGTTAATCAACTCAAGCAGGAAAATATACGAGGTATATTTATCCAGGCAGCAAAGAACACTCTAAAGAGTGAAGGCATTAAGGCGCTTAGTGCAAGAGAAATTGGCAAAGCAACGGGCTTCTCTTATGCTACAATTTATAATTATTTTAAGGATATGAACGAGCTATGCGAAGTTTGTATGTTAGAGTTTTTAGAAGAATGTAAAGAGCATGTACTCTCTTCTGCAAAATCAAAGAGCATAAAAGATATGCTAAAGGCTTATGCAATGTTTTTTGTACAGTATCCGGGCTTATACGCTCTGATTTTTACAGATGGGAATTATGTTGGTCGATTTTACAAGCAGTTCTCAGAAAAAACTGAAGATATGTACAAAGCAGTTTTTGATGCAAGCGAAGTAGAAACAGACAATCAGAAAGTGCCGGTACTTGCATTTAATGCAATTAACGGTTTGCTTCTCGCATATATAAATCGTAATACTCCAAGTGACTTTGCAGAATTTATGCAGATGTTAGACGCCCAGATAGAATTATTATCTATTTAAAATTGTTTATGGCAGGCGGTTTTATTATTTTATTTTTTTTGAAATCGACAAAATGAGAATGAAAAAAGTACTTATAGTGGCTTATTACTTCCCTCCTTCCGGTGGCCCGGGAGTGCAGAGAGTGCTTAAGCACATAAAATATCTTCCCGAATTTGGTTGGCAGCCTGTGGTGCTGACTGTTTCAAATGGTCAGTACCCTGCCATAGATGAGTCTTTACTCGTGCAGGTGCCCGAATCTACTATCATATATAAGAGTAGAATACTTGAGCCTTATGACTTATATCGTAAGTTCACGGGCAAAAAGAAAGGAACAGCAATCGATGTAAATACTATCAAAAAAGAGGGACAGAAAGTTTCTTTTACCGAAAAAATTGCAGAGCTTATTAGAGCTACTTTTTTCATACCGGATGCAAGAGTGGGTTGGCTTTTTACTGCAAAAGATGCAGTTGCTCAAATCCTCAAAGAGCACAAAATAGACGCTGTTTATTCAAGCTCGCCTCCTTACACTTGCTCTCTGATTGCTAATCATGTGAAAAAGATTACAAATATGCCATGGGTGGCAGGTTTTCGTGATCCTTGGACAGGATTTATATCATCTCCGAACAGATGGTTTTTGCCAAAGATGATAGATAAGAAGATGGAATTCAACACATTTAACAATGCAGATGCGGTTGAATGTGCATGGCAGGGAATCATCAAAGACGCAATGGGAAAATATCCGAGATTGGACGAATCTAAATTTTTCCATGTGCCAAACGGATTTGACTCATCTGACTTTCCTCAGGTGGAGGAAGTGCAAAATGATAAGTTTACCGTTACATATACGGGCTCGATGTATGGCAGACGCAACCCGGCAAGTTTCTTTGAAGCAATCGAAAAGCTCATTAGTCAAAACCTCATAGATCCTCAAAAGCTGCATCTTCGATTTGTTGGCAGGTTTGGCGGAGAAGTAGAAGAAATGTTTGAAAAAGCATCGTTCTCTTCTCAGATTGAAAAAGTCAGCTATGTGCCTCATCACGAAAGTATCAAATACCTTATGCAGTCCGACGCACTACTGCTTGTAGTCGATGAATCCAAAGAGAGTGAGGAAATAGTGCCGGGCAAAGTCTATGAATATGTAGGCTGCAAACGTCCGATAATAGCCATTGCACCACCAAAAAGTGCAATAGCTAATTTGATGCACGAAACAAACTCGGGCAGGATAGCTCACCAAAGCGAAATCGACAAAACTTGTGATATAATATTGGAATATTACAGGAATTGGCAGTCAGGCGGAAAAAATTATGCACCCAATACAGATATTATACGTAAATACGAAAGACGCGAAGCCGCTAAAACTTTAGCAGAGCTTTTAAATAATTTTACTAAATAGATCGGTGTTACATGAGAGATTTCATCAAAACTCTTAAAACTGTTGCCATTGCTACGGCGATAGCTTCATCTTCTCTTTTTGCCGAGGAAGGAATGTGGACTTTTGACAATCCGCCTCTTCAGAAACTGAAAGACAAATATAACTTTATGCCTGACAAAAACTGGTTAGAGCATATAAGACTTTCATCAGTGCGAATAAATGACGGTGGCTCGGGCTCATTTGTCAGCCCTTATGGTTTGATTATGACTAACCACCACGTTGCACTTTCTCAGATACAAAAGCTTTCAACTCAGGATTTTGACATTGTAAAAAATGGCTTTTATGCTCCTAATCAGGGAGATGAGCTAAAATGTAAAGATCTTGAAATCAATGTGCTTATGGAAATGCACAACGTTACTGACAGAGTAAATGCTGTTATTAACGAAGACATGGATTTGGAAGAAATTGAAGCAAAAAAAGGCGAAATTTTTGAGGATATCAGAAATGAATTTGCTGACAAGACAGGTCTCAGAGCGGACAAAGTAAACCTATACTACGGTGGTGAATACTGGATATATTTGTACAAAAAATATACAGATATTAGATTAGTATTTGCTCCTGAGTACAAAGCCGGTTTCTTTGGTGATGCTTATGACAACTTTACTTATCCGCGTTATAACTTGGATTGCACTTTTCTTCGTGCTTATGAAGACGGCAAACCTGTAAATTCTACAAACTTTCTCAAATGGAATACTCAGGGAGTAAAAGCTGACGAACTTGTTTTCATGGCAGGCAATCCCGGAACTACTAAAAGACTATATACAAATGATCAGCTACTCGACGAAAGAGATAACGTCATCCCAATGCTTTTAGAAACATTTGAATATACTTTAGAGCAGCTTCATGCTTATGCTGACAAATCAGAAGAAAATGCAAGAAGAGCTCAAATCAATATAATGTATCTCGAAAACAGCTATAAGGCTTATAAAGGAATTTATGACGGATTAAATAACAAGCGTCTTATCAAACAGCATTTGGACAATGAAAATGATTTGCGGAACAAAATAAAAGCTAACGACGAGTTAGATGATTTATACGGCGATGCTTGGGAAGAAATCAGTGATTTGATGGAAGAAAAAAAGGATTTCTATACAGCTTACTTCTACCATAGTCTTGGAAGAACTTCTCTTTTGAGATATGCAGGTGAATTGCAGGCTTGGGCAAAAGAAACCGACAAAACTATTGACAAAAATAGTGAAAGAATTGAAAACTTAGAACGTTCAATGTTAGCTCCTATTCCTTTCTACAAAGATTTGGAAGAAGTAATGTTGCGTTCTCAGTTAGTGCTTGCAGCTAGAAACCTCGACAAAAGTGACCCGTTTTTGAAAGCGGTGCTAAAAGGCAGAACTCCTGAACAGGCTGCCAAAGAAATAATCGCAGGTACTAAAATTGGCGACGTCGAATATCGTCGCGAGCTTCTCAAAGGTAATTCGTCTTCGGTAGAAAATTCTGATGATGCGTTCCTTGAAGTTTATAATGCTATCAAGGAAATCTCAGCTAAAGAAGGTCATTGGTTCAACGAAAATATTTACCGCCCATTATCAAAATACAGCGAACAAATAGCAAAAGCACGATTCGCAGTATATGGCAGAAATGTTTACCCTGATGCAAACTTTACTCCACGTATAACATACGGCACTGTAAAAGGTTATGCCATGAACGGCACTCTTGCACCTCCTTTTACAACCTTGCACGGACTTTACAATAGAGCTCTTGGTTTCAACGACGAAGGTGATTTCAAGCTGCCTGAAAGATATTGGGAAAGAAAAGACAAAGTTGATTTAACTACACCATGTAATTTTGTAAGCACTTGCGACATTATCGGAGGCAACTCAGGTTCTCCTACTTTCAATAAACGTGGCGAGATAGTCGGCCTTGTGTTTGATGGCAATATGGAATCTTTGCCGGGCAATTTTGTCTATGATTACGAAGCAAACCGAGCTTTGTCAGTTGATGCAAGATATATGATAGAAGCTTTTAGAAAACTCTATGATGCAAATAATCTTGCAGATGAGCTGACTAAATAGATAAAAATATAAAACATTTCCAGATCAAAATGCTTTAGATAAAAAAGCTGCTAATATTGAGAAATAATAGCAGCTTTTTTTGCTTATAAACAAAGAAACAATGTTTCTAATATGGTTGATTTCGAAAATACAAATAAAAGCACTCCTAAGGAAGATTGTCAGTAACTACGTCTTCATCAGTATTATAGACATTCCCGTTTTTGCAGTCAGTAAAGCTATTCCCGGTATGGCTAAGTTCTGTGTAATTGCTTAGCATAATACCAAAGTTTGCACTGTGCCTGAAGGAACAGTTTTCTAATGACAGCTTAGCATATTCAATTTTCAAATCAGCATAATCATTCATACCGCCATGCTCAATTGTACAATAAGAAAGTGCATTGTCATGAGTTGAAACTATCTCCAGCCCTTTCCAATAACCTGCTTGCTGGTTTTTACCATACAAACGAATAGGTTTTTGTGCGTTACCGTTTGCTTTGATTATGCCATCTTCGTTTACATAAAAATAAGTACCCGAATCAAAAGCAATATTTACACCTGCTTCTATAGTTAAAGTAGCATTGCCGAGCCAAATAGATCCTGCAGCCAAATATGGAATATTTATCTCATGAATAGTAAGATTGCTCTCAATACTTTCGTTGTTTACAGTAATCAGATTGACTACATTATTACTAAAATCAGAGCTCATATCAAATTTTGCAACTTGACTGAAGCGGTAACATGTAATCGGTTTCGCACAAGTGTTGATTACATTATTTTCGAAAGCAAGGAATTTGGCATTATCAAACAAGTAAATACCATTGCTCAAAGAACCGGAAATTCGAGAGTTCTTGAGTGATAACTGTGCTTCGTAGTCTAAAATCAATGCCCCTTCGCCATTATTTATACCTGCGTTTTCTATGACTACATAATTCCAAACATTATCTGATCGGTTCGATCTTATTCTGATACCTCTCCAAGCACCGGGATTTTGATTATTCACTGGCCCAGTAAAAATCACAGGATTTTCAGATGTTCCTGTAATTTTGATTCCGGCATTTTCTTCTACAACTATTTCACCATCTACCCCGGTAAAAGCAATTTTTACTCCGGCTTCGATTGTCAAAAGTGCATTACCTGCGATACTTAGATAGCCATCAACAATATAATCAATTCCATCCCCACGATTTTTTAGAACTCGGTTTTCATTCATTTCCCCACTTAGAGTCAGCGGTCCTTCGTTGCTTAAAGAAATTGTAGCTGTAAATTGAGCTTTGGAGCCATCTTCAGCAGTAATAGTATAAATTACAGGATTTGAAAAATCTTGTGCGACACCTGATGCAGGGCTGATAGCTGCCTTTTCAGAAATTGTTATAATAGGAATAAGAGAAGTCAGATCTGTCAGAGCGGGAACAGTTGCGGTAATAGTCATCGTATTGTTGTCAATGATGCCGGAAACTGCAGGAGTCAAATTACTAATCATAAACGATGTAATTTTCTTCTCGCTGCTTTTTGTTGTAGGTACAGCCGGATTGTCATCATCACTGCTGCAGGAATTAGCAGACAGCAATAAAACCGGTAAAATAATAGCTATCCACAGTATGTTGTAATAATTTCTTCTCATCGCATGCTCTCCGAAATATTGGAATACAATAACTTGATTTTTGCATTTAGCTTAATGAGAAGCAATATATTGTTTCGAGTTTAGAAAATATTGTAAAAAAACCGCAATATTGCAAAACAACAATCTTTTCCTAAATCGTTTCGTTCACACCTGATATAGTTTTTAGTAAATCATTTTGTTTACGGAAGAATTGCCGAGGATTGAAACCTGTCAGTTCTCTAAAATCTTTCATAAAATGAGCTTGGTCGTAGTAATTACTATCTGAAAGAAAGGAGTTGTAATCGAAATTGTTACGCTTTACCATTTTATTGAAAATTGCATTGACTCGTGCTATGCGTATTAGCTTTTTCATGCTGACACCAGTTCTTTTCAAGAATTTTCTTTGCAGACTACTAACAGAGCAGTAAGCATTATCAATCATTTCGTGAAGAGGTTTATGCAAACAATTATCCAGAATATTGAGATAGATATTGTCAATAGTATCGCAAATATACACCTCTCTTGAAATACTTTTGATAAACTCCGAGAATACTTCTATTCTCTCAAGATTATCTCTTTTTTTTTCAAGGAGTTCCCAAAGCCCATTAAGTGTGTCAGGAGTCTGTGTAATCGGATAAGGAGAAGATAGTAAATCTATTTTAAAAACTTTGGATAAAATTGAAGCATTGCATATAGCAATAAACGAATCCAAATTTCCATTTATCTTTAGCTGCAGTGGCTTATTAGCAATTGAAGCAATAAATAGGGGTTTGAGTTCGAAGACTTCAGGCATAAGCACCTTAGGAATAGCACCAAAATTGAAAACAATTGCAACATCGGGGCGCGGGATAAAATTGTCTGTCATTCCTACGCTTATAAAATCAGATTTGATGGTTTCAAAGTACCTAACTAACCATTGGATTCCGGCATCCGGTTTATAGTAATTCGTAACCAAATTAGTTGAATTTTGGTGTGATATATCATTCATAGCCAACCTTTCAGCAATTGAATATAAAGTAGTATATCCAAGCAATCCTCATTCTGAGGAGAAGTCTAAACAATCGAAATTGAATATTAGTATGAATATATTTCTACTAATTTATCACATTTTAAATCTAATTCCTATATAATTCTTCTTATTCAATCGAGAGAGTTGCTTTGTATTGGCAATTCTAATAATGGAAATGTGGTAAAATTGATTAACTTTGTAGTTAGCGTTTTTATATACAAATTTGTACTGCTAAATGTCCGACAGAAAATTGATAAAATCATTTTTCCAGTTTCTTTTTTCTTTAGTATTGAGAAATAAGAAGCTTATGCAAGGAGTGGAGCCTTCGAAGCTAAAAAAAGTTTTGATTATTAGACACGATGCTCTCGGGGACATGATTATTACTCTCCCTTCAATTTATTTACTTCGTAAGTTGGCACCTCAGGCAAAGATACATATACTTGCATCCAAGCGAAACTTCAAAATCTTGAAGAATGTAAAAGAAATAGATAAGGTATTTATAGCCGAAGACGGAACACCTGAGTTCTTGAAACAGTTACTTACCATGAAAGAAGAAAAATACTCTTTAATCATTACTGCCATAACTCAGAAAATAACAAAGCAAGGCTTGACAGCTTATATCATAGGTGGACGTAGCACTCCTAAAGCACTCTATTTCAGAGGAGATGATAAATATGTGTTCTTCAATTTCCAATCTAAAATCGCACGTAATTATGTGATTGAGTGGGAAAGAATGTACGCTCTCTTTGCTGATACTCTATCTAATGAATTTGATATTGATGATATGGATATAAGACTCGAAAAAGATATCCAAGAATCGAGTTTAGTAAAGGAATACCTGGCTGAAAACAAAGTTGAACAATATATCGTAATAAATTTGTCAGCCGGTCAGGCACGTAATGAACTATCAGAAGAAACCTATCGGGAGATACTCAAGTGCGTATCCGAGTTCGACACTTTTAAAATCATTTTTATCTGTATGAATAAAGATATGGAAAAAGCACGATTGCTTTCCGACAAAAACACTTTGCTTTATCCACCATCAGATATATTAAACATAACAGAACTGATAAGAAATGCTTCCCTATGCATTACACCGGATACTTCAATCGTACACCTTGCCTGTGTGCTCAGGATACCAACTATCGGCATTTATTCCAATGACGAAGATGCTGCAAGCTGGTCTCCCTACAAAGTTGAAGGAGGATGTATTATGAATTATGAAAATTTGTCGGAAAGGCTTACTGATTACTGTAAACAAATCCTAACAAAATAGAGAATGGCAAAACCAAATAAAATAAAAAAGATAATACTTAAGATTCTTTCTTTTTTCTTAAAAAACAAGAGATATGAAAGGGGTATCAATCCGGATAAGGTAAAAAAAATACTGGTTATCCGAAACGATGCTTTGGGCGATATGCTTATTACTATGCCTGCCCTTGCTTTATTAAAGCAAATCGCACCGAGAGCAGAGCTTCATGTTTTAGCGTCTAATAAAAATTATCGCCTATTAGAAAACGACAGCAATATCGATCGTATTTTTATTGACGAAACTTCAACAATAAAGAAACTAAAACAAGCGGTTGATTTAAGAAAAGAAAGCTACGATGTAATAATATCTACAATTTATGTTGGAATTACTAAACAGGGACTTTTAGCCAACATCATTGGCGGAAGACAATGTTTTAAATCTTTACTCTATTCCGGCGAGGATAAATATACTTATTTCAATTTCCAATCTAAAATTGCGGAAATGCAAATACCTATGTGGGAAAAAATGTACGCTCAGTTTGCTGACACTTTTGATTACCCCATAGATTTCAACAATATTATTCCTTATCTTGAAACCGGTGATAAAGACAAATTAGCACTGAAACAAATATCAGAGACTTATTCTCTCAAGCATAAAGACTATATAGTAGTTAATCTATCTGCAGGTCAGGAAAGAAACCAAATTTCGCAAAGCGAGTATGTGGAAATCTTAGACATTATCAACAGAGTTTTCCACACGAAAATTGTACTTATCCACATGCCTAATGAAAGTAATATAGCGGAAGGACTATGTAACGATAATGTCATAGCTTTAAGCAATCTTGATATTTTGACAGTTGCAGAGCTAATACGAAATGCGATTTTGTGCGTTTCACCTGATACAGGAATTGTGCATCTTGCTTCAGCTGTAAGGACAGCGACTATAGCTATTTTCAACAGCGAATATCATAGTAGATTTTGGGCTCCGTATAAAGTCGCCGGAGGGAAAATTGTCAGAGACAAAGATATGCTCTTTCAAATAGAAGAATTGGCAAAAAAAACAAAGCAACATTTAGATAAACATTACGAATAAATATTTGACTATAAAACAAGGATTAGTAAAATCATGTGGAAATATATATTTGTTTTAGCTCTTGTTCCTATTTTGGCTTTCTCTCAAAGTGGAACACCATTGCAGCAAGATTCAATTAAAAAAGTTATTCTCGGCAAAATTCAATTTGGTCCCGGAGCTGACAGTTTATCTGATTTCAAGTTTGAGGCAGCATTCAATATCGCTCTTAGTTTCGCTAAGAATTACAGATTAGTGCCTACAGATTACCGAGATTCTGTTATTAGCAGCCTTAAAGAGCACAATTCAAATGTAACCATGATAGACATTGCAAATGAATGCGACGCTGATATTATCGCTGTGGCAAATATAGGCATCTTAAAAAATATGATGCGGGTAGATTTGACTCTTGCAGATATAAGCAATAGGTTGAATTACAGAGGAGTTGGCTATGACTTGCTCAACTATAGAAAAATTGATGAAAAGCCACTTTACGACCCCACTTTAGTAACAGCTACGCAAAGAGCTTTTGCCGATGCATTAGAAAATGACAGTCTCTACAAAGACGCTCCGGAAGATTACCGGGTATTGCCTGCAGCTCCACTGGTGGTAGGCGGTATCGAATTTATTAACGATTTGCCACCACAGGATTCTTTGATGACTTGGGATCTATTCGCAAAAAAAGAAATAAACTCCTTTGATGTATGTGAGTCTATATTTGAACAGGCAGCACTAAGCAAAAATTTTGCAACTTATGACCTTGATACTCGAGACTCGCTTTACGCAATGCTCAATCTTTTTGGTACTGAGAACTATACGCCTCCGACTTCTATCGAGATTTTTGGATTGGCAAAAATTGAAGTTGAATATTATATAACAGGCAAATTAACGCAGCTTCCTTTCGCAGCCCGGTTAGAACTTAGTTTGTTTAGAATCAATGCCCAAGGCGGAATATTTGAAATTAATAATGTTAAGGGATTACTTAAGCAAGACAGCATTGACGAACTGCGAAAAGTAACCAAAAAGTTGACCCAAGAGCTATTAGAGCCGAAGTTAGATGAAGAATAATTATGATTCTTCATCTACTCCATCTTCTATCTAATTCGCTGTAGGAGCGACTAAGTATAAAATATTTGAGTGTTTTTATACTCTTTAGTGTTTTAATTCAACATTTTTGAAAGAATAATTATGAGAAAATTTACAGTACTCATCGTTTTAGTCTTACTCAGTATAAGTTGCGGTGAATCTGCCTCCAAAAAGGTATTTGTAGTTAGCTCGCACCCAATGTATGCTATACTTTCTGAGATTGTGGGCAACAAAGCAGATTTGCATAGATTAGTTCCACCCGGTGCTTCTCCCCACGCATACGCTCCTAAGCCTTCTGATTTGATGAAAGTAGAAATAGCCGATGCAATATTTTATACCAATGAAATGCTGGACTCATGGATTATAGATTTTAGCAACAAGAGCACAATAGCACTCTTTGATTTTGTACCTAAAGATAAACTTAATTTTTTTGTACCTCATCAACATAGTCACCCAGAAAATGAACAGGAAGATGCATCATTAACGCACGAACATGATGGACACAGCCATGATACTGAAGCAAAAACAGGCAATGCCAAAGTCGAAAACATAGACATAACCGGCGATTCGCTTGTTCCTGACCCACACTTTTGGATGAGCCCTAACACTGTAAGAGCAATTCTGCCTGCATTATTAGATACTTTAAGCAAATTGGATCCTGAAAATGCTGCATTTTATGCTGCAAATACAGATAGATTTACAAAAAGGTTGGAACTTTTGGATAAGCAAATTGCAAAAGCACTTGCACCACATACAGGAAAAACTGTATTCCTGTTCCACCCATCAATGCTTTATCTTTTGAGAGATTACAAAATAATATATGGCGGTAGCTTAGAAGAGATTCCCGGTAAGGAAGCAACTGCAAATCATATTAAACTTCTGGCAGACAAAATCAACAGTGCCGGAGCCAAATCTATATTTTCAGAGCCCCAACTATCTCGTGCTCCCGCAGAAACTCTTGCCGAAGCAGCGAATGTCGCGATTTATATTTTAGATCCGGTAGGGGGCACAGAAGGCAAAATCAGATACGCAGATTTAATTTTATATAATGTCAATACACTTAAAGTAGCCTTATAATGGATATAGCAATAAAAATCGATAGCCTAACTATAGATTACTCAGGCAAAACTGCTGTAGATAATCTGACAGTCAGTTTTGAAAAGGACAAATTCATTGCTATAGTCGGGCCAAACGGCTCCGGCAAATCCAGTCTGCTTAAAGCAATAACAGGACTAATCAAATGCTCCGCAGGAAGCATAATAGTGGACGGCATATCTAACGGGAAAGACAGAAGTAACATAATTGGCTATGTTCCTCAGATAAAAACATTAGATAGAAACTTCCCTGCAAAGGCTCTTGAATTAGTTGCCAGCGGATATAAAAAGAATTGGCCTGGACGACTGTCCAATTCTTTAAAATCAATAGCTCATGAAGCATTAGAAATTATCGGAGCCGGAAATCTGGCAGAAAAGCAGCTTTCCGAAATGTCAGGAGGCGAACTGCAAAAAATATATTTAGCAAGAGCTTTAGTCAAGAAGCCAAAGATATTGCTATTAGATGAACCTGCGACCGGCATAGATATGGTGTGTGAGCGTTCTTTAAATCACACAATAGAAGAATACAAGGCAGAGAACTCTGCGACTGTGATAATGGTAACTCACGATTGGTCATCGGCTTATTATCATGCAAATAATGTATTGTTATTAAACAAAAAAAAAGTATATTATGGTGCAGCAAAAGAAGCCTTTGATAATGCGAATCTACAGTTAGCATTTTCGCATCCAGGGCATAAACACAATGTAGAATTTGGACTAAGAGAAAATGCTTGATATATTGGCAATGCCCTTCATGCTTAGGGCGTTTGCGGGGGGAATTATTATAGCATTCTTGGGAAGCTTTTTCGGCAGTTTTGTCGTTCAAAGAAAGATGAGCTTTTTGGGGAGCGGGCTTGCACATTCTGCTTTTGGTGGAATAGCATTGGGTCTGTTGCTCGGAATAGAGCCTATATATGTGGCTTTCCCATTTACTTTAGCAGTAGCTCTAATAATCAATTACCTCTCAAAAAACACCCGAATATCGGCAGATACGGGCATTGGCGTTGTTTTTTCATTTGCCTTTGCTCTTGGCACTATTTTTATAGCATTGAAAGATAACTATAGCGTAGATGCTTTTTCTTATCTGTTTGGTTCGATTATTACAACTAACTATTCAGATTTGATATTTGGCATTGTTGTCCTTGCAATCTCTGCAATAGCATCGTTTAAGCATTGGAATAACTGGGCTTATGCGACATTTGACAAAGATTTGGCGACAGCAGACGGTATAAATACTGATAGAGATGATTATATCCTGACTTTGCTAATAGCACTTACTGTCGTAGTCTCAGTGAAAATTGTCGGTATAGTGTTAGTAACTGCTTTTTTGGTGTTGCCTCCGGCAGCAGCCAAATTAATAAGCGATTCTTTTTATTGTTTAACAATCAGAGCAGTTATAATAGGAATAATCAGTGTTGTCTTAGGACTGTTTACATCTGTGATGACAGATTTACCGTCCGGTGCTGTGATTATTATTATACAGACTTTAGTATTTTTCCTGTTTTTTGTAATCAACAAAGCGACTAAGAAAAGTTAGACGTCAATCCGCCTAATTGCTTTAGTTTGTTGAAGATTGCACAATGCGAATCCCTTTAAATTTGCAAAAAACGGGATGTTGAGATTTTTGACTTTTCGATAAGTAAATACTATTTGTCTATCTAACTGTTATAGAGTATATTGATTAAGTTCCACAATCATTTTTCCAAATGCGGGGCAATTTTATGTTAGCAAATTCTACTCCACCTAAGATAATTATATCATTATTTTTCATGGTGATACTGGCGTTCGTATCTCCTAATACAGTTTATTCTCAGTCAAACACAGGCAGCCAAAACGAAAAAAATCTCTTCCAAGATGAATACGGGGAACTGGATTCGGAGGGAGAAGTTGAAATCATCGAAGATGCCTTTGTCCTACAAACATTAGAAAAGTCGAGGCAAAAATACCTTAAAGCACTGATTTTGATAGAAAGAGGCGACACAACCTCAGCAGCTAAGTATTTTAATCAGGCTATTGAAGATTTGAACATCATAGCCAGCTATCCCAATATAGAAAAAAATGAAAATTTTACTGACCTCGCTCAGCTAATCATCGAAGATTACGAAAACTTTGTGGATAATATCAATGATCTTGATGTTGGCTCGAATATTTTTATCATCAGAGAAAAACTATTCCAGGAAGTCGAAACTTACGAGATTATTGACTTAGATAAATTCCAAGCCCAAGCAGGTCACGAACCTGAAGGGAAGCCTGGATTTATTGATCCTCCTGACTCTTTAGAAATAGATATGCCTGTCAATGACTTTGTAAAAAGAAATATTGCGTTTTGGACTAATCCAAAGCGTGGCGAAAAAGTCTTCTATCGCATACTCTCTCGTACTTCCCGCTATTTACCTATGATATTTCGAATAGCAGAAGAAGAAGGATTACCTAAAGAAATAGCTTATCTTGCTATTACCGAATCTGCATTAAGACCGGATGCAGTTTCAAGAGCTAAAGCTGTGGGTTTGTGGCAATTTATGAGAGCAACCGGCGAAATGTACGGACTCAATGATGCGAGTGATTCTTACTGGGTGGACGAACGAAGAGACCCTGAGAAAGCAACAAGAGCAGCAATGAGACACCTTAAAGACCTTTATGTACGCTTTGGTGATTGGCATTTGGCATTCGCAGCATATAATTGCGGTGCGGGATGTGTCAGTAGGGCTATCAGAAGATCAAAAATGTCTAATCCAAATTTTTGGGATTTAGTAACATACTTACCTAAAGAAACCAAATACTATGTACCTTGGTATATAGCTACTTCAATGATTGCAATGAACCCTGAAGCTTACGGTTTCAATTTAGACTCAGTTGAGTTTCAGGAAGAATACAAATATGATGTTTTTAAACTTCATGAACCGGTGAATATTACTGCTCTTGCGAAATGTGCGGAAATCACTGTAGAAGAGCTTTTAGAGCTTAATCCTGAACTAATCAAAGCGACTACTCCTCCGGATTTGCCTGAATACGAACTAAAAATCCCGGCAAACACCTATTCTCAGTTTGCTGTCAACTATGACTCTCTGACTATTCAAGACAAACAGCCATGGTTTGAGCATATTGTTCAGAAACGTGAATCATTGAGGACTCTTGCTACTAAATATAAAGTATCAAGATATGACATCGCTTTACTAAATAATATCGAGCCAAGAGCTCGTTTAAAACGAAATGATGTTATAAAAATTCCTATCAGTCAGGAAGTTGACATAGAAGAATTAGCAGCAGCAACCGGGGTGTCCGAAGGTAGTGAAGATATCTATCACGTTGTAAAACGTGGTGAAACGCTTTCTTCGATAGCACGCAAACATGGTGTTAGAATCACTGCTCTAAGAAATTTGAACAACATATCTTACAGCAATGACAAAATACATCCTGGGCAGAAATTGGTAATTGCCAAAGCACCGGCGAAAAGGCAGACTGCAAAACAGAATGACAATTCTGATCTTGCAGCAAAAACAGCTCCTAAAGTCAAAAACGCACCTGCGGCAAATAAACAACAGGATTTAGCTTCTGCAGGAGCTGATGATGACGACGAAGAAGAATTAGCAGAGGAAGAAGAAACTGAAGAAGAAGTTTCCGCACCTGCTCAAAAACGAACAAAAGTAGAAAAAATACAACAACCGGTAATTGTGAAGCATACTGTGAAAAAAGGCGAAAGTTTATTCTCTATCAGCCAGCTTTACGATGTACCCGTTGAAGTAATCACACAAGACAATAGAATCAGAAATGACCATATTTATCCTGAGCAGATATTGAAAATCAGAACGAATGCAGGTGATGTAGCATCTAACAAAGCAAAAGTTGAAGCTGCAAAACCTCAGATGATTGTTCATAAAGTGAAAAACGGACAATCTTTAGGTCTGATAGCTCAAAGATACGGTGTAAAAGAATCGCAAATTAAGCAGTGGAATCCTGATCAGGTATCAGGCAATACAATCTTTGCAGGTTCGAAACTAAAAATTTATCCTGACGAAACTTACAAAGGCAGCACGAAATCCAATAGTACTCCTGTATATTACACTGTCAGAAAGAATGATACTCTTGCAAAAATTGCTCGTAAATACGGAGTATCAGTTAATCATTTAGAAAAAATGAATAAGAACCTAAATCCAACAAGGATGCAGGTAGGCGACAAAATTAGAATTCAATAGTTCCATTTTGTTATATATTTTAATTCGGAACGACAAGCTGATTGTCGTTCCGTCTTTGTTTTAATTACAGCGGTTGATTTAAAAGATGAAAATCCTAATTGTTCAGCTCGGTCGCATTGGAGATATGATATTGCTAACTCCTGCAATAGATGCAATCAAAAGCAAGTACCCAAAATCACAACTGGATATACTCGCAGGAAGACACAACTATCAGGCTATAAAAAATAATCCGAGTATAGACAACATCATTGTTTACGAAAAATCACCTTTGAAACTATGCAAAACACTAGGCAATCTTATCAAGACTAAATATGATTATTATATAGACCCCAAAGATCATAAGTCATCAGAAAGTAAAATCTTGGCGACAATCGCGAGAGCTAAACAAAAAATCGGACTCAATATTGACAGCAGCAAAGTATTTGATTATTCTATTCCATCCGAATCTGACAATCAGGGTTTGCACTTTTCGCAGAGAGCTTTCAGAGCATTAAATCATCTTTATATAGAAACGCCTGCAATAGTTCCAAAGCCATTTCTATACAATACGCAAGATTCATTGGAATACGTAGATAGATTTATCAATGCCGAACGGCTCGATTCCTTTATAGTCCTCAACCTCTCGGCAAGTATGGAACATAAAATGTGGGATACTGAGAACTGGATACGACTATTTAACGAATTTGAACATCTGCAGGAAAAAACTGTGTTGTCTTATGCTCCTGCAGAGACAGAAAAGGCAGCACTATTGCTAAAGAGCTGCCCCCGTATTCATAATTTCAAATCCAAAAGCCTCCATGACGCGATAGCACTTATCTCTAGATCAGATTTATTAATTTCGCCGGACACTGCAATGGTTCATGTTGCAGCTGCATTTAATATCCCTTTGCTTGGATTATATAGCGGCTTAGATGATTTCTACGACAAATTTTTCGCAGCTTGCGATCATAAGATTATTATTCGTGCAAAAAATGGGGACTATGGAATCAAATCTATAGAATACGGTCAGGTAAAAGCTGGTCTAATCAAAACACTTACTCTATTACAGGAAAATAAATCATGATAATCAGTAGCGGACAATTCGCAGAAAAAGTAATTCAGGGAGAATTTGAATTCGTAGATCACGGTTTCAATACCGGGAAGTATAATATGGATTTCGACGTTGAGCATACCAAAGCAGTAGAGGCAGGCGAAGCAAAACCAATATTCAGAGTTTACGGCTGGACCCCTTGGTGCCTAAGTCTAGGAGCAAATCAAAAAGAAGAAGATATAGATAGCTCAAAATGCAGGGAATACGGATTTGATATTGTCCGCAGGCCCACAGGAGGCAGAGCTGTTCTCCATGCACATGAAATCACCTATTCTGTGATAATGCCTCTCCCCTATGGCACAACTGTTCATGATGTATATAGAGACATCCACACTTTATTTGTAAAAAGCTTTGCATCTCTTGGAGTAAATCTAGATTTTCAGAAATCGCAACCTGATTTCAAAGATTTTTATTCGAGAGAGTCTGTTTCTGTGTCATGCTTTGCAAGCTCTGCACGCTATGAAATTGAAAAGGACGGAAAAAAGCTTGTGGGCTCAGCTCAGAGGTTGTTTGGCGGCACTTTACTACAACATGGTTCTATTCTGATAGGAGCAGGTCATGAAAAGCTTGCAGAGATTGCCAACGTGAGTAGTGAAGCGAAAAGAGATATTCTAAGAAAGTATATTTCTGAACACAGTACCACACTTAGCGAGGTTGCAGACCGTCCGATAACTTATGACGAATGTGCCCGTATTATCGAAGAGACTATCAAACTCTAAACAATACTTTTCGGTAAATTGATTTTTTTAGGAACGGATTTAACAATGAAGTTTTTGGTAATATTGCTCGGTATTTTTTTGGCAGTTTTTTTGTTTATCGCTTGGATATTCAAAAAAATTAGCAGTCTCTTTATGCCTTTCAGAGCGGCATCTGCTAAAAAAGACACTTTCTCGCAAGAGCAGCATAATCGTCAGGACTCAACCGTAATTTATAAAAAAAATGATGTGGTTGTGA
This sequence comes from Kapaibacterium sp. (SeqCode), assembly GCA_963664875.1. Lineage (GTDB taxonomy): Bacteria > Bacteroidota > Ignavibacteria > Kapaibacteriales > UBA2268 > JBFHIJ01. Next base: position 1,642,137 of record OY761611.1, read on the forward strand.
TGAAAGGCGATGCAGGCAAAAAGAACAATTAAGGTTACTTAAAATGGTGAATAAAAGTCAGCTTATCGCTGCTATTGATGTTGGAACAAACTCTTTTCACATGGTTGTTGCTTCTGTGGACAACAAGGGAATGCTCAGCATAAAAAGCAGGGATAAAGAAATGGTAAGGCTCGGCTCCAGTGGCGGCGACATGAAATATTTACAACCGGATGCCATAAGAAGAGGAGTCAACACACTCAAAAATTTTTCCGAAATAGCAAAATCCCTTGGTGCAGATGTCTTTGCAGTTGCCACAAGTGCTACACGAGAGGCTATCAATAAAGAAGAATTCCTCGAAAAGGCAAAGCGAGAAGTTGGAATTGACATTGAAGTCATCTCGGGTCTGGAAGAAGCCAGATTGATTTATATAGGTGCCTTGCACGCTCTCCCTATTTACGATACAAAAACTTTAATAATTGATATAGGTGGCGGCAGCACAGAAACAGTAGTTGGCTTTCAGAGTGAAATGCTTTTTTCAAACAGCCAAAAACTTGGCTCTATAAGAATGACCAAAGCATTTTTCCCTGACGGTGAACCAAGCTCTCAGCAAATAGAAGCATGCAGAAATTACATCAGAGGTGTCTGGTCCACAAAGCTAAAGATGATAAAAGAAATTGGCTTTGACAAGGTTATAGGTACTTCGGGAACTATACAAACTCTTGCAGCAATGGCTCTTGCAGCCAACCATGAACCGCTTCCGGAGATACTAAACGGCATCACAATCAAAGCTGCAGATATTCTCAAAATTATCCAAAAAATTATCAAAGCTAAAAACAACAAAGTTCGTGCTGCCATGCCGGGAATGGAATTAAAAAGAGCAGACATTATACTTGGCGGAGCACTTATTTTAGAGCAAATTTTGCTTGAATTAAATATTGATAAAATTACTATCTCTGCTTATGCTCTACGCGAAGGCATTGTATTTGATAAACACAGTAAAAAAATCAATAACGACAGCTTTGGGCATTTGACTCATCTTAGATATGACACTATCAAAAATCTATGTGAACATTTCAAAATCGATAACGTTCACGCTGAGCATGTCAGAGAAACCGCACTTAACATTTTTGATGGCTTGCAAAGCTATCACGGGCTAACTTCCAAAGAAAGAGAGCTTCTCGAAGCAGCATCTATGCTGCATGATGTTGGCTACCATATCTCGCACGACGGTCATCATAAACACAGCTACTATATTTTACTCCACTGTATGATGCCCGGATTTACAAATGCAGAAGCCGAGATAATAGCCAATATTGCAAGATACCACAGGAAAAGTCATCCAAAACGCAAGCATTCGGGCTTTGCATCACTTTCTTCAGACAAGCAAAATACGGTACGAATTCTAAGTGGCATATTGCGAATTGCAGAAGGTGTTGATAGAAGACAACAACAATTAGTAAGCTCAGTAGCTGCAAAAATGGAAAACGGCAATATTTTGATTACTCTTTATGCTGACTCTTCCAAGCAGCTCCCTGATATAGAACTGTGGGGTGCTAACCGCAGGAAAATGCTATTAGAAGAAGCCATGAGCTTAGAAGTAAAGTTCGAACTTGTGAAAGAGTAAGAGATAAGTAGAACCTTTAAATTAGCATTTGAATTCCACACTTAACAAAACCAAAGTGCCCTGCATAAGCAAGGCACTCTGTTTTTTTAGTGAAACTCAGTGTTAGTCAAATTGCTATTTGGTAATAGCAACAGGCAATACAGTTATTTCGTCTGCTATTGTAACTTTTAGGTAATACATACCTGAAGTTATAGCATTAACATCGATTTTGTGATTTTCGTTAGATTTGACAGTACCTTTGTAAAGAGATACACCGTTTACATCAACGAGTTGCACTTTAGCGTCAGAGTTTAAAGTACCCAAATTAACAGTAAGTGTAGTTACAGCAGGATTTGGATATAAGCTCAATTCCGCGAATATTTTGTCTTCTACCGAAGTTGATGATTCGTTTAGTGTCATTGTATTTACGTCCAATTCTTTATTGTTGTCATCAATTTCAGCCCACATAGAAAGACCATCGAAACCAACTTTATCAACAACGATATTATATCTGCCGTTAGGTAAGTTTTCGATTGCAAAATCGCCTAAAGTATTTGTGCGTTTAAATTCTACGATATTTCCGGCTTCATCAATTGTGTAAACTAAAGCACCGCTGATTGGCTCTGCATCGCCTTCTACCATTCCGATTCCTTTTTTGCCTTTTTTAGCTATCTTACCTCTGATAATGCCGATGCCTTTTACATCTTCCATTTTTTGCAATTTGATTGTTTTACCTGCGATAGTGCCATCTTCGGAAACAGCAACTTTTGTAGCTTCTTTCCAATCTATAGAAGCGAAATCATTTTCTACGAAGTAACCAGGAGCAAGGTCAATGTCTTCAGGGAATGCAAGCAATACATAATTACCCGGCAAGATACTTTCGAAAGAAAACGCACCATTTTGGTCTGCTTCAGTAGTGAATCCCCAGTTAATATGGTCTTGGTTGTCTTTATCTGTATCTACTAAGAAAGCAACTACCCATGCAGGAGAGACTATGTTATTATCTCCATCTACAACGCTGCCTGAAAGCGAATTTTCAAAATCAAATGATTTTGCCAAAGCAAAGTCAATATTTTCCAAATCTTCTTCTAAAGAAAGCACTTCTGCTTCAGAGATATTAGTAACATCGTTATAGTATTCAGGTATATAAAGATTTAGAGTATCTTGATGATTTACGCCCGGTCTCCAGCAAGTAGTAGAAGCCTGAGCGATATATTCGAAATTATCGTCTAACTCTGCTACATAGTAACCATCGCTATCTGTAAGTACTATCATGTGTATTTTTTGATTTTTATCGTTAGAGCCTTCGAATGCAACTAAAGCCTGTCCGATACCAGCACCTGTTTCTTCATCAGTTACTCTACCTGAAATAGTTTTATACTCAGGCATAGTATATTTTGCTACTGATGCATCAAAAGTATAGCTATTACCACATTCCAATTCGATAATTGTAGCATTATCAAAATCGTAAGCATTTTCCCAAAATTCTTCTTCAAATGCACCATAGCTTGTAAACCATAGATAGTATGAACCTGCATCTGCCTGCAAAGAATATTCACCATTAGTGATTTCTGCATAATTGCTGTAATATGGTTTATGACCAACATTAGCACTATCTAATACATCGGCAGACATCAAAACGGCATAGCCAAATTCAACCGGTTCTAATTCTGACGCACCATCAGGATTATCATACACTACTGTGCCGCTAACAGTAATAGGAGTTGCGCAAGTAAATACATTTAGTGTGAAAGACATCACTGCCATATTTTCTGTTCCATTTGCATCATAAGCAATTACTGCAAAGTAATACATACCTGATTCAGTAGGAAGCCAGCTAAGTTCACCTGTGAGTTCATTTATTGTCATTCCTTCCGGTGCTTCTTCGAGTTTGTATCTGATTGCTATTTGATCGTCATCGCACTCAGCATCTACATCGAATGTCCAAGTAGAATTAACACCAAGTTTCAAATCTTCATCAGTAGGATAAGTAGAGAAGTAAATTCTGTCTTTGTGCCAGTTTTCTTTTTCTAATTCTACTTCAAAATATAAAGAGTCTCCGCAACTTAGAACTACAGATTCCTGATTGATAAGTTCCGCTGTTGACATCATTTTATAGCCAGGAGCACCTATCATTAGTTTAAACTCGCCTGCATCTGCCTCAATAGTAAATTCACCGTTATGAATTTCACTTGTGAAAGACGGATTGCCGAATAATGTAGAATCAGCAGATTCTTCCATCAGAGAAGCAAAGCCCTGCTTAATCAGTTTGCCTTCTTTGTTTTTCACAAGTCCGGTTACTACAGTGCGCTCTGTGCAAGATTTTACGTAAAGATAAAAAGCTGCATCTGCATAATTGTAAGCATTGTTTTCTTCGTAAGCAATAACTCTAAATTGAACAGAGCCACCAACAGAAGGAGTCCATTCTATCAAGCCAGTATTTTCGTCAATAGTCATCCCTGCCGGAGCTTCTTCCAAGCTATATTTTATAGTAACTTCATCAGATTCTGTTTCAGCATCAACGTCGTATTGCCATAAAGAACCTTTTAGAATAACTACATCTTCGAGATATGGATTTGTAATATAGATTCTATCGCCCCAATCATTGCCTCTAATACTTACAGACAATAGGTTGGAAGCTGCTGATTCACCATCTTGATTATATGCTGTTACATAAAACGAATAATCGCCTTTGTCCAATCCATAAACAAAATGATAAAATTCGTCCATCGGAAAATTACCAAGAGAGTCGCTTGGCATTTCCAAAACATCACGTAAAGTGAAATCGCTTGGAGTTTGTGTAATCTCTGATGCCATGTAAATGTTAAATCCATCGAATGGCTGAGTATTATCGTCCATTTCCCAAGACAGAAGAACTCCATGCGGCATATTGCCACCTTTGTCTTCTACTTTCAAATCTTTTGGTGCGTTAGGAGCACCGGCATAACTTGCCATTGTGCCTGCCACTGCCAACAATAACAGCAGTACTAAGCCTCGAAAAGTTCTGATTGCATTATTCATAATGCTTCCCTTTATTATGTTAATTAAACTATTATATAAATGGGATACTTGTCTTTTTAAACAGGTTTGATTATCCTGCTCATAAGGAAATACACAAGAAGTTTTTTTTGGTTGCAAACATATTTGATTTTTTTATCGGATTTATGCAATTCTATAAATAGCAGAGTCAGTATATATTATAGTACAGTAGAAAAAAGATTCTGATTTTGTATTTGTTATTCTTTGAACCTTCTTATTACTGAGGAGTATTACTTAATAACGAGTTGACATTCGTTTCGCTCGCTCCTTGAATAGAAAACAGATTAGGCAGATTCGTAATTGAGTGATGAATCTGCCTTTTTTTTATTCTATTAAGTGCAGTCCTCCAACCGATTTTTATAACTAAGGCTTTGGCATATCAATTATTCTATTTTCTTGAAATAATGTAATTTGAGTAAAGTCCGATATTAGTTATCTTGCCTTGATATTATAATTGGTTGATTCACTTTTTGGAGATTTGATGATGTATAATAAAAAAGGAAAGTTTACATCATTACTTATTGTGTTGTTTATTGTAATGGGTGGGTTCAGCACTATGTTGTTAGCTCAATCTGATCTCAAAACCCGAGATCAAATAGAAGATAAATACAAATGGAATTTGGCTGACGTTTATGCTACTGAGTCAGATTGGAATAAAGAGTTTGACTATGTACAAAGCAAGCTCGGCGATTATAAAAAGTTCGAGGGTAAATTAAATAACCCCAAAGCCATAGCTGATTGCTACAAAGTACACTTTGATTTGTTGCAGCGTCTAAATAAGCTATATATTTACTCTTCTCTTGGTAAAGATACTGATTTGAAAAATGCTAAGTATCAGGGAATGTACGAAAAAGTTTCAAAATTGGGAAGCGAAGTTTCTGCAGCGTCTTCTTTCATGGTGCCTGAAATCACTTCCATTCCAAAAGAAACTATGGACAAATTTATTCAAAGTGCAGAGCTAAAAGACTACAAACAGCTTTTAGAAAATATGTTCAGAACTAAAGCTCACACTCTTTCAACTAAGGAAGAGCAAATACTTGCTAAGTTTTCGCAGGTCAAATCAGTGCCTACTCAGACTTACAATATTCTAAACGATGCTGAGTTACCTTTCCCGATAATCAAAGATGAAAACGGAAATGACGTTAGATTGTCTCACGGTCGTTATCGCTCCGGACTTTACTCAGATGACAGAGCCTATAGAGAAAGAGTTTACAAAGGTACTTACGTACCTTATATGTCTCTGAAAAATACTTTTGCTGCTCTTTACAACGGTAGAGTAAAAACAAGAATAACCGAAGCTGAAATTCGCGGATATGAAACTCCTGTCCATGCTGCTTTAGATGAAAACAATATTCCTGTTTCTGTCTATGAAAATTTGATTGCTACTATTGATAAATATAAAAATGTAATGCACCGTTGGGCTGCACTTAAGAAAAAAGTGCTTGGTGTAGAACAGCTTCATCCTTACGACTCCTATGCTCCTTTATTCCCTGGTGTACAAAAATCTTACACTTACGATGAAGCAGTCAAAATGGTAACTGAGGCTCTCAAGCCACTTGGTGAAGAGTATGTAAAAACTGTTAAATATGGTTTTGAAAATCGCTGGATTGACGTTTACGAAACTCAAAACAAACGCTCAGGAGCTTATTCAAACTCCACAGGATGCGGACCGCATCCGTTCATATTATTGAATTGGACTAATACTCTTGACGATGTATTTACTTTGGCTCATGAAGTTGGTCACAATATGCACTCTTTCTTCTCTGAGAAAAATCAACCGTTTCACTATGCAGGCTATTCAATCTTTGTAGCTGAAGTTGCTTCTATCACGAACGAAGCCCTTCTACTTGATTACTTGATTGAAAATGCCGGCTCTATAGAAGAAAAAATGGCTCTTTACGAAAAATTCCTCGTTGGAGCGCAATCCACTTTCTTCCGTCAGGCTCGCTTTGGTGAGTTCGAAAAAGAAGTGCATGACATCGCTGTGAAAGAAGGAAAAATTCTAAGTGCTGATGAACTTACTGAACTATTTGGCAAAATGTATGCGAAATACTGGGGCTCTGACATGGTGGTAGATGTTGAAGAAGGTCACTCATGGGCAAGAATTCCTCACCTTTTCAAATACAATTTCTATGTATATCAGTATGCTACCGGTTTTGTGGCTGCTCAGGCACTTTCCGAGCAAATCAAAAAAGAAGGCGAACCTGCAATCAAACGCTATTTAGGCTTCCTTTCTTCCGGTGAATCTGACTATGCTATCAATGTTCTTCGCAAAGCAGGTGTAGATATGTCTAAGCCTGACCCTGTAAAAGCAACATTGGACAAAATAGACAGATATATAACTGATTTGGAAAAACTAATAGAGCAAAAAAAGTAATATCTGACTAATAACTGTTATTAAACACTCCCTTCGCTGATATTTTTGGCGAGGGGATTTTTTTTATTGACAACATAAAGTTCTATTACAATCTAATATTTACTATTAGAGACAGGATAATTGATGTGCAATAATGACATATTGGAGGAAAATCCTGCTATTGAGTGCATAAAATGACGCATAGAAGCCCTACATCGCTTAGTTAAAGTAGTTGTAAATGTGAAATTATTCGACGGCAGAATATATGTTTACAGCAAATATGATTTAGAGGCAAAAAAAAAAATGACACTATTTGAATTATTTTCTTGCTTATCATTTTCTGAATTACGATATTTGTAACGAATGAAATAGAAAATATTATTATGACTATACTTTTGTAATTACAAATTATCAGCTTTGCAATTCAAAAAGAGTACTTACAAAATAGCCACTTTTTGTTATTTTTTTGAGGAGAAAACTTTATGAGATGGATTTTATTCTTGATTTTGTCTTTACCTTTGCTACAACTCGAATCTGCCGAATACAAATGGAATGTGATTAAAGACAATTCTGCAAATTTATTATCTGCTAATCATATAGCTTCTATTGATTCTAATAGTTATATAGTTGCCAAATCTAAAGGATATTCATTAAACAATTTCAGATATATAATAAAAACAGAAGATTATGGTATGACGTGGGACACTCTCTTTTTTGAAGATATTCCTATGACTACTGATTTTGGTGACTATGCTATTACTGATTTAGTTGCTATAAATGACAAGCACATTTTTGCTGCTTATGGATTTAACTCATATCTAAAATCTACAAATGGAGGAAAAGACTGGGAAGACTTTAGATTTCAAGATACATCATTTAACTTTTTAAGAATTACGCAAGATAATAATCTCATATTCTTAGGGGAAAACAGGACAGGAAAATATGCAGTTAGCAACGATTTTGGGAAATCATGGGAAGTTAAACATATAAATTTTTCAATTGACTCGATAGATAAATATGATAACATTATGTATGATACTCCCTGGAGAAAAAAAGATACATTATATTCATTGATTTACCTTCAAACCAAAGTGCCATTTATGTCATATTTGTCTTTTATTACTAACAGTTTATTGATTTACAGTGCTGATGACGGGCATTCCTGGCAACAGATGATTTATGTTGAAGAATTAGGAATCATGCGAAGTATGGCGATGTATGATAACAAAATCATTACTCAGGTCATCAATAATACTTTTCATCCTGAATTGGTAGTATCGCCCGATGATGGATCGCTTGATACGTTTTGGGTCTCCAGTGCTCACAAAAGAATAGCTGCCTTTGATAAGACAGATGGCTCTTGTACATTCCTGACAGATTCTGTTGATTTTAAAATGGGAAATGTAGTCGATATGCAATACTATGAAAATGGTTTGCTAAGTATGGCAACTGAAATCTATACTTATGTATCTAAGGATTACGGGGTTACATGGGAGAAAGAAGAAACTAATGAGGAAAAACCAATATCAAAAGTGGCAAGACCATGTATCAATAAAGGTTTAATGATAGGAGACAATTACTATGCAATCCTCGAACCTATCACTTCTGTTTTTAATAACCGAAGTTTGCTTCCGGAAACGATTTCTCTTTTCCCAAATCCAATATCCAAAAGTAACAAACTGCATATCGAGTTCGAAGTAGAAATTCAGGGAGAATATTCCTTCAGTTTGACTTCTGCGGATGGTGCCAAATTTGATTTTAATCAGAAGTATTTCGCAGTTCCCGGCAACAACACAATATCTTTGGATATTCCGAAAGAAGTTGCTGCAGGAGCATATTTCCTAAGCATCGCAAAAGACGGAGAAATCCTTGCAGTGAAGCAATTAGTAGTACATTAAATATTAACCCTAACAACTCCCTTTTTATAGATTGAGCTATAAAAAGGGAGTAATTTATTTTTTTTGAGGAGAAAACTTTATGAGATGGATTTTATTGTTGATTTTGACTTTACCTTTGCTACAACTTGAATCTGCCGAATACAAATGGAATGTGATTAAAGACAATTCTACAAATTTTTTATCTGTTAATCATATAGCTTCTATTGATTCTAATAGTTATATAGTTGCCAAATCTAAAGGATATTCATTAAACAATTTCAGATATATAATAAAAACAGAAGATTATGGTATGACGTGGGACACTCTCTTTGTTGAAGATATTCCTATGACTACTGATTTTATGGACTATGCTATCTCTGATTTAGTTGCAATAGATGACAAGCACATTTTTGCTGCTTATGGATTTAACTCCTATCTAAAATCTACAAATGGGGGAAAAGACTGGGAAGACTTTAGATTTCAAGATACCTCATTTAACTTTTTAAGAATTACGCAAGATAATAATCTCTTATTCTTAGGGGAAAACAGGACAGGAAAATATGCAGTTAGCAATGATTTTGGGAAATCATGGGAAGTTAGGCACATCAATTTTTCGATTGATTCGATAGATAAATATGATAACATTATGTATGATACTCCCTGGAGAAAAAAAGATACATTATATTCATTGATTTACCTTCAAACCAAAGTACCATTTATGTCAAATTTATCTTTTATTACCAACAGTTTGTTGATTCACAGCACTGATGACGGGCAATCCTGGCAACAGATGATTTATGTTGAAGAATTAGGAATCATGCCAAGTATGGCAATGTATGATAACAAAATCATTACTCAGGTCATCAATAATACTTTCCATCCTGAATTGGTAGTATCGCCCGATGATGGATCGCTTGATACGTTTTGGGTCTCCAGTGCTCACAAAAGAATAGCTGCCTTTGATAAGACAGATGGCTCTTGTACATTCCTGACAGATTCTGTTGATTTTAAAATGGGAAATGTAGTCGATATGCAATATTATGAAAATGGTTTGCTAAGTATGGCAACTGAAATCTATACTTATGTATCTAAGGATTACGGTGTTACATGGGAGAAAGAAGAAACTAATGATAAAAAACCAATATCAAAAGTGGAAAGACCATGTATCAATAAAGGTTTAATGATAGGAGACAATTACTATGCAATCCTCGAACCTATCACTTCTGTTTTTAATAACCGAAATTTGCTTCCGGAAACGATTTCTCTTTTCCCAAATCCAATATCCAAAAGTAACAAACTGCATATCGAGTTCGAAGTAGAAAATCAGGGAGAATATTCCTTCAGTTTGACTGCTGCTGATGGTGCCAAATTTGATTTTAATCAGAAGTATTTCGCAGTTCCCGGCAACAACACAATATCTTTGGATATTCCGAAAGAAGTTGCTGCAGGAGCATATTTCCTAAGCATCGCAAAAGACGGAGAAATCCTTGCAGTGAAGCAATTAGTAGTACAGTAATTTTTATAGAGTATAAATAACTTTGAAAAAGCTGTAGGCAGAAAACAACACTACAGCTTTTTTTATGGCTTTAAGCCTGTGAGTTGCTAATTTAACCCAAAATGTCATTAGAAAAGCCAAATAAGTCATTATCTTGTTTCTTGGGAGGCTGTCTCATAAGTCAAAATTTGCAACATATTCTTGATGTTTGTAAGTTTTACCGACAGCTGAAGCAGTCGGTTGCACTTGTGTAACTCATTGCAACCGCATGCTTTAGCTTGCGGTAGAATAAAATATAATGTTTGTTTTTCCTCTACTTTTACTAAAGAGTATGACAAAACTCAGACTTATGAGACAGTCCCTTCAAAGATACCATTGGTAAGTTTTTCTTAGATTTACGAATTGAATTCTTCTTTCCAAATTAAGTATCTTGCTAGTGTTTTGATTTCAAATGACAAATAAGGAATAATTGAACCGGTAAGCCCGGAGCAAAGAAGAAATATATTCTTAGAGCATATCAACGTCTTTGTATATTTGTCTAATCACAATTTTCGGATTAGATTCGCTGAGTATTATTCCTCTTCTTTATCTTTGATTTTGATAACTACAGTTTGGATTTGACGTGTAGTTCGATCAACTATTCTTGCGAAAAACTCGTCGAATTCGATTATTTCACCTACTTCCGGTATTCTGCCTGTTTCTGATGTAATAAGCCCGCCAACTGTCTCATAATCTTCGCTTTCAGGCAAATCTATTGGCAGAAAGTCGTTTGCATCGTCGATTATCATCTGAGCCGAAATAGAATATTCTTTCTCAGAAAGCTTTTTGAGCAAAGGCAGCTCTTCGTCGTATTCGTCTTGGATTTCGCCGACTATTTCTTCTAATATATCTTCTAAAGTTACAAGACCTGCAGTACCTCCAAATTCATTGAGAACAACTGCAATGTGCATCTTCCTTTTCTGAAGTGAACGCAAAAGGTCGTCTATCATGCTGTCTTCTGAGACAAAGTAAGGTTTCCTAAGGATATCTTTTAGTCTGAAATCTTCCGAATTTTTGAGCAAGCGAAGTATATCTTTTGCAAACACCATACCGATAATATTGTCTATATTGCCTTCATATACGGGCATACGTGAGTACCCCTCTTCTATTATGGTATCGATAGTTTCGTTTTTGCTCATATTTACTTCTACAGCTATAATTTTATTGCGGGGTATCATTATCTGCTTTACCTGAGTTTCCGCAAAATCAAAAACATTTTCTATCATTTTCTGCTCGGTGTCGTCTATCATGCCGCTTCTGCTACTTTCGGCAATTATATATTTCAGCTCTTCGGGTGAGTGCATTTCCGAACCTTCCGATGGGGGTTTCACTCCAATAATACGCAGCATCATATTGGCAAAATTGTTTAGTACCCATATCGCCGGTTTGAAAATAATATAAAACAGTCTCAATGGAAATGATACGCTAAGTGCCACCTGCTCTGAATATTGGATAGCAAGTGATTTTGGTGCAAGCTCTCCAAATACAATATGTAAAAATGTAATAAGTGCAAACGACAGTGGGAGTGCTATCTGATGTGCCGATTCCGGATTTAGATTTATGCCTACCAATTCGAGAGTGTTGATTACAATTTGGGCAACAACGCTTTCGCCTATCCAACCAAGCCCAAGCGAAGCAAGAGTGATCCCCAGCTGAGTAGCCGATAGGTAGCCATCGAGATGAGTTACCATGCTTTGTGCAATTTTTGCCATTTTGTTGCCTTCGCGGACTCTAAGTTCGATTTGCGAAGCTCGTACTTTGACAATGGCAAATTCTGCTGCCACAAAAAATCCGTTTAAAACTACGAAAAACAGGGTCAGGGCTATGTCAGATATCATATTTATTTTTTCTTCTACTTCAAAAACAACTGTTTAGATTTGAAAAAGACCTTCTTGTCCAAATGATAAGCAAAATATCTTGTAAAAAAGTCCACCAGCTCGCCGGCTTCTTTATCTGTCAGTTCGATTTCAGATATTTTGGAATGCTCTAATATAAAAATGTAATATAATTTTATATACGTTTCTTTTTCGATTGTAATATAATTGGAAGCAAAATTAGGCTCCTCGAGCAACCTCCCGCTATCAAGCGAAAATTTGCATAGGCTTTTGCCAAGGCGAAAGAGCTCTAAGTCTTCCAGAATATGCGGATCGAACTCGAAACCTAATTCAATAGCCAAATGTATGCCAAAGCTGACAAAATAGGTGTACGGGGATTTGGGCAGGGAGTTCAAATCCTCCAAAATTAAGCGAAAGAAATCGAACAATTCGACATGGGGCGCGTTTAGTTCCTGAGTGATAAGCACAGATTCAGCTATCAGCAACGCCGCTCCTGTGTGGTCAAATGAGGTACTTATCTTTCTATATGGAACAATAATATCAGCCTCAGCCAAGACGTGCAAATCCCTATTGGGTTTATGGTAAAATTTTATTTCTATATAGCTTAGTGGCTCGAGAGAAGCCGAAAATTTGGACTTCGCCTTGCGTACTCCTTTAGCGATAACAGTAATTTTGCCGTAATCCTTTGTGTACAAATTAACTATCTTGCTTGTGTCACCAAATTTTCTTGTATGCAATACTATAGCTTCGGTTTTTTCAATCATGTGGCATTCTCATAATTTTAACGCAATATAAAATATTTCTTGCATAATTTTACAAAATAGTCTATTTTTGTGTCGCTTTGATTCCTGAGTAGCTCAGCTGGTTAGAGCATCTGACTGTTAATCAGAGGGTCCGCGGTTCAAGTCCGTGCTCAGGAGCTTTAGTTCTAAAAAAAAAAAGATTTTCAAGTGCAAAAATATTACTTGCACAATTAGAGAAAAACATTTATTTTTGTTTCTCTTTTGATTCCTGAGTAGCTCAGCTGGTTAGAGCATCTGACTGTTAATCAGAGGGTCCGCGGTTCAAGTCCGTGCTCAGGAGCATTGAAAATCTATTTGATACTTATCCATGTGGTAAGTATATTCCTGAGTAGCTCAGCTGGTTAGAGCATCTGACTGTTAATCAGAGGGTCCGCGGTTCAAGTCCGTGCTCAGGAGCAAAAAGCTAATCCAAACGGGTTAGCTTTTTTTGTTTTTAGAAACTCTTCTCAGTATGTCTGTGATTTCTGCCACTTATTCCCACTCATTCTCTATACCAATTTTTTCAAATCACCAATTTCTTGGCTCTGCTCATTTGTTTTCCGGCAAATGAAAAAGCAGAATTTATAAACGATATTTACTATTGTTAGCAAATCCAGTTAGCTGAACAAAAAAATGGCTCTAATTGCATCTAATACCAGAAGTAAAAACAATTTGGAGCCATTTATATGCTTTTTGCAAACATAGGATAATTATATTTTATCAGATAATCGAAACAGGTACAATCTATTGTATTACCACCTTCTGAGCAGCTACAAACTGACCTTCTTTATAGATAGAAAGTATATATATTCCGGAAGCCAGCTCTGTGCTTAGATTGAGTGAAACTCTATTTAGTCCTGCGGTAAGTGTTTCCGTTTGCTTAATATTGCACTCCGATCCATCGAGTGCTGTGAGCTGCAGTGTATATTTGCCTGCCTCGTTTGCCTTGATATCTATTGTTATTTCATCATCTTTGCCTGCCGGATTCGGATAAACTGCTATTTCTGATGTCAATGGATTATGCTCGCTTACTGAGGTTGCGGGTTCGAGGGTGGCGATAATACCTATCCCTACGGCTATTCCCTTCGAATGACTAACTCTTTCTACTTTGTCAAAAGAAGCTGTTTTTGAATCATTCTTCACTCTTAACTCTTCCTCCCAAGTATCTCCGTTATCAGTAGAAATATAGGCTCCCGAACGCATGTTCAAGCAGATAATATTGCCAAATTTTCTTAGGCTATTGAGACGATTCATTTTCATTGAATTTGAATCTGCAAGGACAACCATTTCTCCTGATTCCCTGTTTATTTTTACAATCTTATAGTGAGGGGTTGCAGTGTAAACTGTATCTATTTCGCCTTTGGAGTTTTTTACAAGTACTTCTTCAAATGTGTATTCAGCAGTTTGAGTAAATATTGACTCCTGATCTACCACAAAATATTCTGAAAGCTCAACTTTTCTATTTGTATAAAACTGTTTCCAGGTCTCTCCATTGTCCGAACTCTCAAGGTAAACATTATGAATATAATTATTAAAATTGGACACGAAATTAGCTTTATCAAAGAAAAAAATAGATTTATAGATTTTATCCTGAAAGAAAACCGGTTTACCTACCTTTATTTTTTCGTATATTTCTAACGAATCAATAGAATATAGAGGCTCTAATATTTCCCATGTATTTCCCAGGTCAGTGCTTTTTGCATACTTATCCATAGCACCAGCTATAAAGACAATGCTATCTCTCGCAGAGATTTTGTTATAAGTAAATGATTCGTCAGAAAGTTTTGATTCTTTCCAGGTAATTCCCTTATCTTCGGATTTGAGCAGAGACATATAACCACAAAGGGCTATAATATTGCTTTTATCTAAATATTTAATATCTGTAAAGAAATAGTTAGCAGCTTCAGGGTATCCCTTGTCTGTAATATCTTCAAAAAAAAGTGTATCCCACGTTTTGCCATAGTCTGTAGTTTGTTCAATCATCCTATAATAAATAAAATCGAATCCTGAACTTGCACAAATATAAGTGGAGCTATCCAGAGCAGAAATAAAATGCCCAGCCATTGGATTATAGTCCCATTTTTCAGAAACATTCCATTGGTAGTCTGAAGCGGAAAGTATGTAGGACATACAAAACAAAAGAATAAAAGAGAAGTAACGCATAGTAATCCTATATAGTTGAGTAAATGAAATCATTGTGCATTTTAAAACGATGCCAAATATTTATTCGGAAATAACCACCTTCTGAGCAGCTACAAACAGCCCTTCTTTATAGATAGTAAGTATATATATTCCGGAAGCCAGCTCTGTGCTTAGATTGAGTGAAACTCTATTTAGTCCGGCGGAAAGTGTTTCCGTTTGCTTAATATTGCACTCCGAACCATCGAGTGCTGTGAGCTGCAGTGTATATTTGCCTGCCTCGTGTGCCTCAAAGTCTATTGTTATTTCATCATCTTTGCCTGCCGGATTCGGATAAACTGCTATTTCTGATGTCAATGGATTATGCTCGCTTACTGAGGTTGCGGGTTCGAGGGTGGCGATATATCCGGGACCTACCATCATGCCCTGAGAAACAGAGACTCTATCTATGCCGCTGAAAAAATGAGTTTTTCCTGAAGAACTATAGAATGCTTCTTCTTCCCACGATATTCCAAAATCCGTTGAAATATATGAACTTGTTATAGTGCTCAAGCATAAAGTGTTAGCAAATTTGTCCATAGACCTTATTGCAGGCCAATAATAAGATGTTGAATCCGAGAGGATTGTTTTTTCTCCGGAGAACTTGTCAATTTTTATAATTTCATAATATCCGGTCGCAAAATGTGCGGTATCAATATTCCCATCCGGATCTTTCACAATTGTAGTATCAAAAATATTATATCCTGCTTGCCCCCAGATAAATTGTTCATCAACAGAAAAAACAGGACTCAATTCATACTCATTAACAAAGAACAAACTTTCCCAGCTTTCCCCTAAATCTGTACTGAAAAGAAACAAACAATCAGTAAAATAGTTTAAGTTTGAAATAAACGGTACTTTTGTCTGCAAATACTTAATGGTATAAAGCGTATCTTGATACATAACCGGAGTCAATGTAAACGTATTATCATAAGTATAATTAGAATCTGTAACAATATCAACACTCTTTAGCTCCCAAGTTCTTCCCATGTCTTTACTAATGACAAATTGATTATTTACTCCGCCTAACATAATTATGCTGTCTTTAGAATAAATATTGCTAAAATGAACAGTAGAGTCAAAATAAGATGTATCAATCCAAGATTGCCCCCCATTAGTGGTCTGAAGAATTTGTTGATTCCCACATAAGGCAATAATATTATCTTTATCCAAGAATGTGACATCATAAATAAAATGTCGCTTGTAATCAAAACTTTCTTCTATTGTTGAGGCATATAAGGTATCCCATGTTTTTCCTTTATTGAAGGTCCAAAGCAATGCCCTATATTTGTTATTGTTTGAGGTAGAGAAAGATCTTACGTACGAGTTGGAATCAAGTGCAGAAATACGATCAATTGATAAATCGTTAGAATTACTTACTCTTTCGATATTCCATTGATATTTACTCTCTGCATATAACATACTATTCAGCAACAAAGATATAATTACGATTATATAAAACATAACAATTCCTTTTTTAATAAACGAAGCTTGTGTTGCGATGCATTCTATTTTGTCTCGGTTGATAGCCCAACCGTAACCTGATTGAAACGCATCTATAACTTGTTTTTAAGACTAAGCACTCAGCAAAACACACCTATGCTCAAAGTGTCTTGAACAAACCGTACGTCAGTAACAACAACAGAAAAGATGTAAATACCAATGCTTTATAGTGTATTTACGTTGTACTCCATGCAATACTAAACAATCTATTGTATTACCACCTTCTGAGCAGCTACAAACAGCCCTTCTTTATAGATAGAAAGTATATATATGCCTGAAGCCAGCTCTGCGCTTAGATTAAGTGAAACTCTATTTAGTCCGGTGGAAAGTGTTTCCGTTTGCTTAATATTGCACTCCGATCCATCGAGTGCTGTGAGCTGCAGTGTATATTTGCCTGACTCGTGTGCCTCAAAGTCTATTGTTATTTCATCATCTTTGCCTGCCGGATTCGGATAAACTGCTATTTCTGATGTCAAGGGATTATGCTCGCTTACTGAGGTTGCGGGTTCGAGGGTAGCGAAACAGCTCAAACCAACTGCCATACCTTTTGTACTCGTCGTTCTTGCAAGATCAAAAAAGAGCGAAACTTCTCCTTCTTTTGTGATTCTTTTCTCTTCGAACCAAGATTTTCCGAAATCTGAAGATTTGTATGATTTTGTATTTGCGGAAGCCATTATGTCGGAATTTATAATATCCAAATTGCTTATAGAAGGCATGTTTAAAACAGCAGTGTCAACAATTGTCCGATTAGTACCGTCACTCAAATCGACTGCCATAATTTTTCTGTGCGGAGTAGCAACAAACAGCGTATCTACACCATCGCCATTAGGCTTGTTGACTAAAACATCTTTAAATGTATAATCAGTAGCCTGCAAAAACAATTCTCCATTATGAATTACAAAATCTGTGCTAACTTCAAACTCATCTAACAGCAAAAGATTCTCCCACGTTTCTCCACTATCAGTACTTTTCAAATACAAACAATGCTTGTGGTATGACAATGTGGACATAAACTCAATTTCATCTAACAAAAAAACAGGGAGGTATAGGTTTCCGTCAAACTCTTTAGGAGGAAAAATAGAAATGTTCTCATATTTATCAACTGAATCAATCTCAATTTGAATTTGCTGCAAATTCCAACTATTCCCTTTATCTCTGCTAATTCCTATATACTCTGATGATGCCCCACCTACAAAAACATTATCTCCGTAGCTCATTATTTTTGTATAGTTGAATGATGGGTCAAAGTAATTTGTATCAATCCACGATTTGCCGCCATCAGAAGTTCTTACTAAGCCATTGTACCCATAGACTGCAATTATGTTGTCTAAATCCAAAAAAGCTATGTCAGTAAACATAAAAAATAAGTAATCAGAATATTCATTTCCCATTTCCTTAAAATAGATTGTATCCCAAGATTGACCATAATCGTTGGTTAATTCAATAAATCTAAAAGCCGGTGGGTTAGTGTATGTTCTAGTTATAGCATAATTTAAAGAATCATAAGCTGAGATTTGTCCCATTGAGACTGGATTAGAATCGTCTTGAAGTTTAAATTTAAAATTCCATTGGTAGTCGGAAGCGGTAAGTATGTAGGACATACAAAACAAAAGAATAAAGGAGAAGTAACGCATAGATGAACCTGTATAATTGAGTAAATGAAATCATTGTGCATTTTTAAAACGATGCCAAATATTTATCCGGAAATTACCACCTTCTGAGCAGCTACGAACTGACCTTCTTTATAGATAGAAAGTATATATATTCCGGAAGCCAGCTCTGAGCTTAGATTGAGTGAAACTCTATTTAGTCCGGCGGCAAGTGTTTCCGTTTGCTTAATATTGCTCTCTGAACCATCGAGTGCTGTGAGCTGCAGTGTATATTTGCCTGACTCGTTTGCCTTGATATCTATTGTTATTTCATCATCTTTGCCTGCCGGATTCGGATAAACTGCTATTTCTGATGTCAAGGGATTATGCTCGCTTACTGAGGTTGCGGGTTCGAGGGTAGCGAATTTCCCACTCCCCACCATGAAGCCTTTCGACATAGAGACTCTATCAAAATCATTAATCATACCGGCAGTTTTATTATTTGAATTCCAAACTTCTTTTACCCATGTATTCCCATAATCAGACGAATAAAATGACTGAAAAAAAGTAGAAATGAATAAGTAATCGTCAAACTTGTTCATATTAGTTATGCTTCCACAAGTAAAAGAGACAGAGTCAGTAATGACATCCATTTTACTATTGTGTCTGTTTATTTTTACCATTTGCCAATGCGGAGTTGGCGATAATGTAGTATCGAGTCCTGTGCCGTCTGGTTTATAAACTAAAACAGTATCGAATGTATAATCAACTGATTGGGTATAAAAATAAGTATCATCAATTACATAATTTATTGATAGGCCGAGGTCATCAATTTTAAACATCTTTTGCCAATTTTTGCCTTTATCGGTACTATACATAAATAAATTATCAGTCAGTAATTCCAACTGAGACTTAAAAGGGACTCTATGCCTCAAATGAACTAACGTATAAAGGGTATCGTTTCTCATCTTAGGAGTATAAATTATAGTATCATCATATTGTCTCTCTTGGTTAAGCTCTATATTAATCGCCTGAAGCCTCCAAGTTTTGCCTAAATCATTACTAATTCCCATGAATTTATCTGTAGCACTTGCAACTATAACTAAGCTGTCATACGAGTTGATTTCGTTATAAGCAAAGGAATCATCAAAATAGCTTGTATCTATCCATGACTTCCCACCATCGGTACTTTGCAAAAAATTGTTAAAGCCACATATTGCTAAAATGTTATCCTTATCCAGATATTTGATATCAGTGATTACATATTTGTATATTTCCCAAGAATTATAATTCAAATCTTCATAAAAGAGAGTATCCCAAGTTTGCCCATAATCATCTGTTTTTTCAATACATCTTGAATATGGATAGCTATATGTAGTTCTACTAACAACTGCATGATTTTGATCAAGGCAGGATACCCTATTGACAGAAGCTGGGAGCACTTTTTCAGAACTCAGATGTGTAAACTTCCATTCGTAATCACTACAAAATAGAGCAGAACAAGAGATAATAAATATAAGTAAAACTACACTCTTCATGATATTGTCTCAATAAATAAGAATAAATTTGCTTTATCTACACACTAATAGTTAGAAGGTTCATATATAAATTTTTTTTGCATTTATGTTTAGAGTATTTTGTATCTCAATTCTCTATTACCATTTTTTAGCAAAAAGTTGTATCTTTGCTAATTAGGATTATGCTATTTATAATTTATCAATATATAGGTTTTTATCATGGCTGATTCAAGATATAAATCGTTTAAGTACATCGAAGACCTTTATAAATTCGAAGGCGAAGTAGTTACTTTACGAGGTTGGCTTTATAACAAAACAGGCAAAGGCAAACTTCAATTCTTGCTCATGCGCGACGGCACAGGAGTGGCACAATGTATATTGTTCAAACCAAATTTGGGCGAAGAAAAATTTGCTGAAGCTAAATCGCTTACTCAGGAATCTTCCTTCGAAGTAACCGGCAAAGTGGTTGCCAACGAAAAAGCTCCGGGCGGATTCGAAATAGATGTGGAAGACTTCAAAGTATTTCAGATTGCAGAAGAGTACCCTATCACTCCTAAAGAGCATGGCGATTCTTTTTTAATTGAACACCGCCACCTTTGGTTGCGTTCTAAGCGCCAACATGCTATAATGAGAGTAAGAGCAGCAGTTGTAAAAGCAATTCGCGATTTCTTCGATGGCAACGGTTTCAAACTTATGGATTCTCCAATTTTGACTCCAAGCGCTTGCGAAGGCACTTCTACTTTGTTTGAGACTAACTATTTCGATCTTGGCAAAGCATATTTGTCTCAGTCAGGCCAGCTATACGCAGAAGCATCCGCTATGGCTCTCGGTAAAGTATATACATTCGGCCCTACGTTCCGTGCTGAGCAATCAAAAACAAGAAAGCATCTAACTGAGTTTTGGATGGTAGAACCTGAAATGGCTTTCTTCGATTTGAATGACGATATGGATTTGGCGGAAGATTTGGTAGAGTATATTGTTCACTATGCTGTCAAAACCTGCCAGCGCGAGCTAATTGATCTAGAAAGAGACATCACTAAATTAGAAAAAGTTGTTCGTCCTTTCAATCGCATGAGCTACGACGACGCTGTAGATTGGTTGCAACAAAATGATATTCCTATTATCCGCAAAGTAGATGGGCAGGAAGTAAAAGAGCAGTTCCCTTGGGGTGAAGACCTTGGCACACCACAAGAAGAAGCAATAATGGAACAGTTCGACAAACCATGTATAATCCACCGCTATCCGTCTGAAGTGAAAGCATTTTACATGAAACGCGACCCACAAAATGACAAAGTGGTATTGGCTATGGATATGCTTGCTCCTGAAAAGGCAGGAGAAATCATTGGTGGCAGTCAAAGAGAAGACAATATAGACTTACTTTTGGAAAGAATCAGACATCATGAGCTTCCGGAAGAAGATTACAAATGGTATTTGGATTTGCGCCGCTACGGCTCAGTCCCTCACTCAGGATTTGGTCTTGGAGTAGAGCGTGTAGTCAAATGGATTACCGGTGCTAAGCACATCAGAGAGGTAATTCCAATGCCACGTATGATCCACAGGATTATCCCATAATCAAATAATTTGCTACAAGAGACAAAGCAGTATTTCTAAGAAAAGAGATACTGCTTTTTTTTAAACCTTTAACAATGGTTTTGAGTTAAAACTAAATTGAAATACTTGTCAAAATTCGAGTTCGAATGTAAATCAAAAATTCTTTACAGATCATTTTATAATATGATAATAGCTATCGATTACAAATTTCACTCTATAGATAACCTCTTGTATATGGGTTTGTCATATTGAATTACATATCAAGAGATTATATATAGTTTCTAATTTTATCTTTATTTTTATTATATTGAGATTTTGTATTAGTAACTGATATAGTTATTTATTTATAGAAGTTTTTATAATAATGCAAAATCAAAAAATCAGTAATTGTAGGAGTACTAATGAGATTAGCGATTCTTCTTCTCGGATTATTCAGTTTTGTGAACTTACAGGCTGAAAATTATTATTGGGTTGGAGGCTCAGGAGATTGGGCTGAATATTTTTATCATTGGGCATACGAATCCGGCGGCAATCCTCCTGAAAAATACGGTAAAGTTCCCGGTCCGGAAGATAACGTAATTTTCGATGACAACTCCTTCGGTGCAGGCGAAGACACGCTATACGTTACATTCTCATCCGCTATAGTCTGCCGCGACTTAGACTTCTCAAAATGCACAAAACCCATTGTCTTTGGAGACAACCAAGCTGTAGATATTAGGATCTATGGATCTATGACTTTGAATAGGAAACTCGACTTAAATCTAAACCAGAGCAATACAAAAATCACTTTTTCAGCGACCTCAGGCGAGCACACTATTGCTACGGCAGGTAATAAACTCACCTCTGTATTTTTTGATGGCGAAGGAGGTAAATGGACTTTGCAGGATAGTTTAATTACTACTGGTAGTAATAGCAAAATTTTAGCAGGCCATCTTAATACTAATAGTCAGTATTTAATTTTCAATGGTTTGCAGGTAGAAGGCGATAAAATAACCACATTAGAGCTTGGAAATTCAACAATTGATATTCCGAGTCAAAGCCTTAGAATAATTAACAATAATTTGACAATTATCCCTGGAACTTCTACTTTTAGGTTGCTAAGTATAGGGGCACAAACTTGTACAATTAGCACAAATCAAAGTCTATACAATTTATATATAGAAAATTTTAAATCTGTAAAACATCTTGATGGAAATGCTAAATATAATAAAGTTAGTATAAATGGGAATCTTAACATCAGAGGCAGTAATTCAATAGACTCTCTATTATTTACGCAAGGATACACATATCTATTTCAAAAAGAAACTACTCAAACCATAAATAAATATTTTGAAGCTGAAGGGAACTGCAAAAGTTATATTGCAATTTCTTCTTTAGAGGGCACAGATATTTTCAATTTCCAATTTAATGAGGCTACAGCAAATATTCAATACGCTATTATACAAGATTGTAGATGTACCTCTAACAACACTTTAGTTGCTCATAATTCAGTCGATTTAGGAGATAATTCCGGAATAAATATTGAAACAGCTAATCCAAGAACTTTATTTTGGACAGGTAAGAATAGCATATACTGGGATGATGCAGACAACTGGTCCGAAACAAGTGGTGGTAATGCAGCTTGCGTTCCCACTCCTTACGACAACGTTGTCTTTGATAAAAACTCCTTCATCAAGAATGATACAGTTTGTTTTAGAACCACCACTACATTTTGCAGAGATTTCGATTGGGCATCCATAATTGACCACCCTGTTTTAATATCGGAGAATAATGCACCTATTAATATTTTTGGTTCTATGAAATTACATCCAAACCTGAATTTTCAAGTTTCATCCAATACTAAGATTTGCTTTAGAGCACTTGATGCGGCACACACGATAACTACTGCTGGCAATAAATTAACAACTGTTATTTTTGATGGCGAAGGAGGTAAATGGATTTTGCAGGATAGCTTAATTACTACTGGTAGTAATAGCAAAATTTTAGCAGGCCATCTTAATACTAATAGTCAGTATTTAATTTTCAACGGTTTGCTGGTAGAAGGCGATAAAATAACCACATTAGAGCTTGGAAATTCAACAATTGATATTCCGAGTCAAAGCCTTAGAATAATTAACAATAATTTGATAATTATCCCTGGAACTTCTACTTTTAGGTTGCTAAGTATAGAGGCACAAACTTGTACAATTAGCACAAATCAAAGTCTATACAATTTATATATAGAAAATTTTAAATCTGTAAAACATCTTGATGGAAATGCTAAATATAATAAAGTTAGTATAAATGGGAATCTTAACATCAGAGGCAGTAATTCAATAGACTCTCTATTATTTACGCAAGGATACACATATCTATTTCAAAAAGAAACTACTCAAACCATAAATAAATATTTTGAAGCTGAAGGGAACTGCAAAAGTTATATTGCAATTTCTTCTTTAGAGGGCACAGATATTTTCAATTTCCAATTTAATGAGGCTACAGCAAATATTCAATACGCTATTATACAAGATTGTAGATGTACCTCTAACAACACTTTAGTTGCTCATAATTCAGTCGATTTAGGAGATAATTCCGGAATAAATATTGAAACAGCTAATCCAAGAACTTTATTTTGGACAGGTAAGAATAGCATATACTGGGATGATGCAGACAACTGGTCCGAAACAAGTGGTGGTAATGCAGCTTGCGTTCCCACTCCTTACGACAACGTTGTCTTTGATAAAAACTCCTTCATCAAGAATGATACAGTTTGTTTTAGAACCACCACTACATTTTGCAGAGATTTCGATTGGGCATCCATAATTGACCACCCTGTTTTAATATCGGAGAATAATGCACCTATTAATATTTTTGGTTCTATGAAATTACATCCAAACCTGAATTTTCAAGTTTCATCCAATACTAAGATTTGCTTTAGAGCACTTGATGCGGCACACACGATAACTACTGCTGGCAATAAATTAACAACTGTTATTTTTGATGGCGAAGGAGGTAAATGGATTTTGCAGGATAGCTTAATTACTACTGGTAGTAATAGCAAAATTTTAGCAGGCCATCTTAATACTAATAGTCAGTATTTAATTTTCAACGGTTTGCTGGTAGAAGGCGATAAAATAACCACATTAGAGCTTGGAAATTCAACAATTGATATTCCGAGTCAAAGCCTTAGAATAATTAACAATAATTTGATAATTATCCCTGGAACTTCTACTTTTAGGTTGCTAAGTATAGAGGCACAAACTTGTACAATTAGCACAAATCAAAGTCTATACAATTTATATATAGAAAATTTTAAATCTGTAAAACATCTTGATGGCAACGCTACCTTTAATAAAATTACTTTAGATGGAGATATTACGGTTAGAGGCTCCAACGCCACCGACTCCCTTATCCTCGCACCGGGTTATACTTACTTATTTAAAGAGGGGACTACTCAGACGGTGAATGAGCACTTGGGAATTTATGGGAATAATTGCTATCCGATTGTAATGCAGTCCATTTCTGAAGGAAAACAAGCGACAATTCATGTGGAAGAAGGCGAGGTCTCAGGTGATTTCCTTGAGTTGAGAGATATTGCTGCTGAAGGTAACGCTGATTTTTATGCAGGCAACAACAGTACTGACTTATCTGGTAACACAGGCTGGTATTTCACGAACTCACCTAAGTATGTTTATGGTTTTGGCGAAGATAGAGTTTTCTGTCTTGGCGACACATTGTTTACGCAATACTTCCATAATCCGGAGAGATATCAATGGGATGATGGTAGTGACAAATCTTACAGAATTATTGACGGCCCGGGCGACTACTGGGTAGTTGGCTACTATGGCGAAAAATGTTTCTGGTCGGACACTATAAACGTTAATATTATCAATCTCTATGCTGACAATGTGGACAATATGACCTTGATTGAAAATGCCTACCACGCTGATACTACTGTTATTCTAACACCTGACGAGAAGTGGCAGTTCGGTGGTATGTGGTACCAGACACAAGTGGCTATTGCCAAAGGTTTCGAGACCGAGTTTTCTTTTGTTATGCACGACGGCGTTAATGAATTTGAGTTAGAAGATCAGCCCGGAGCTGACGGTTTTGCCTTTATTATTCAAAATTATACTAATAACGAATTAGGCAAACGTGGTGGTGGATTAGGTTTTGAAGGTATGCCTAACTGCTTCGCCGTTGAGTTTGATTCATATTACAACGCCGAGGATTATATCAATGATCCTTCGGAAAATCACCTTGCAGTATTTTGCAACGGAACAGAGCCAAACCTTGTTAATCACAACTCTGACGCCTGTCTCGGCACAGTGGATTTGAAGCATTCATTCCCTATTCGCTCCGACGGCACAGTTTACTTCTGCAAAATTGAGTATGATTATAATTTGATGCAGATGTATATCTGGTTAGACACAACTCAGAAATATACTCAGCCGATGATGACTTTAAATGATATTGATTTATCAGAGATGATGGAACTAAAGCAAGATGAGTTTGCTTGGGTGGGCTTTGCATCCGCAACCGGTAATGTATATGAGAAACATGAAATATTATCCTGGTATATGTGCCCTACAAATACGATGTCTGTCCTAACCGGCATTTCAGAGGGCTATGGTGAACCTGAAAATTACGACGTGTTTGCATCTGAAGATATAATCACTATTTCTCCAAATCCTATGAGCGGGAGCAGCAAAGTTGATTTAGATATACCTGCTGCTGGTACTTACTACATCGAAGTTAGTGATATATTTGGGAAAATTGTATTTAGCAAAGAACAGGATCTACCTGTTAGAATTAGTACTGTTATGCTAAATATTAGCGAGCACTCTGCTGGTACTTACTTCTTCAAAATCAGCAATAAAAAGCACTCGCAAGTCAAGAAATTTGTATTAGTAAAATAGATAACTTCTTATTACTTACACACAAAAACGCACTTTGCTGAATAAGTAAAGTGCTTTTTTTATATATTCCATTTCCCGCATATAATCGCTGTTCTTATTTGGAATGTACATATTTTTGTTATAATTTTAATTTTCTTTGTAACTTTTTCCACCTTTAGTTAATCTACATAGAAACACACATCCATGGGGAATAATAATGAAACATCTAATTATCTTATTAATTTTTGCGGCAACGCTTGTTGCTTGGTCACCTAATACTAATTCATACGCTGTTGAAAAAACTGAAATCACTGAAGAGTTAGCTCAAAAGTTGGGCATAAGTATCGGTGATGAGGTGTCATATCTGGAAAAAAAATGGATTAATGGCAAAGAGGAACATGTTAAGGTAATCATAAAAGAGAAAAGAATATATATGACTAACTATAGGGAAAATGCCAAGTCTATTCCTCTTCAACCGGTTTTTGTTACTTCCGAATTTGAAAACTTCAAGACAGCTTACTATACATTTATTCCGGAAAATTTAAGTGAAAAAGACAATCCAATTCTAAAAAATCCTAGAAACTACACTTGCTTTTTCCTCAATCATAATGGTAGTATTATTGAGTTTTGGTATCGGAATATAGATTTGGAGTCGTCAAATTTCGACTCTTCAATAGAGATTGAACCCAGACCTCCTATATCTTTTTCTCCAAATCCTGCGAGCGACATGACACAACTATCCCTCATCTGTAAATCTAACGCGACTGCTAATTTGGAGTTTTACGATTCGAACGGTAACCTTATGAAACAGATAAAAGTGATAAAAACAATACCTCATTTGAATATAATTAACTGTGAGGTTGGCGACTTACAAGTGGGAATGTACACTGTTGCTGTTATTGTTAGTGGTGAACTTTATGCGACAGACAAACTTATCGTAATGCGATAGACAAAAACCAAAAGGGGAACAAACATGGAAACGATAAAATTATTGATAGTTATGATGATAGTGGCGATGCCGGCTTTTTCTCAATCCGGTATGCCGTCGATTACAGTTACAGAAGCGGAAAAGGACTTTACTTTGCCGATTAAACGGGCGAAAGTAGATGTGAAAATCGTGGGTTCGCTTGCGATTACGACTTATGATATACATTTTTTCAATCCGAATAATCGCACGCTCGAGGGGCAGCTCGACTTCCCTCTTGCCGATGGTGTAATTGTTTCTCGCTTTGCGATGGATGTGAACGAGAAGCTACGTGAGGGCGTGATTGTCAAGAAAGATAAGGGTCGGGTTACTTACGAGAAGATTGTCAATCGCCGGGTCGATCCGGGTTTGCTTGAAGTTACTCGTGGTAATAATTTTCGTTCGCGCGTCTATCCACTTTTTGCCAATAAGGAAAAGCACATAGTTATCGCTTACGAAGAAGAGCTAAAAGTAACTCCGGATGGGCTTAAATATTCGCTGCCTTTGGATATGCCAAATGAGCTTGATTCTTTCAGTTTCCGCGCAACCGTTTACTCTGACTTTGCTGAGCCAATCAACAACAGCTCTGATAATTCGGACTTCCGTAAGGCGGACGGCGCTTATACTTTGATGTCGGAATATACTGACTATGAGGCGAAGGAAATTTATGAGTTTATCATTCCGAACTTTGGCGAGCAGAGCCTTCAGCTGGAAACATATAACAATGAAGACTTTTTCCGTATTTCTATAAATCCGGAAATGATGCTTCGACCGAAAGCTAAACCGCAGACTATCAGCGTGCTTTGGGATATCTCCGCATCTCGCCTAAACTCAGATATTGAAAAAGATTTAGAGCTTTTAGAGGAATATTTAGACTACAACCAATGCAACGTTGAGCTTGTTCCTTTTAGCATTTATGCAGACGCTCCGATGTATTTTGAAAAGCCGGATTTTGACGAAATTGAGGCAAATATCAACGGTCTAAGAATTGACGGCGCGACAAATTACAGCTCGGTTGATATTAGCAAGTTGCGTGGTGAGGAGATATTCATTTTCTCGGACGGGATTAACAATATGGGTGAGGGCAGTCTCGACGAAACAGAGAAGCCGATGTATGTAATCAACAGCTCCTCAATTTCCGACCACGATGTATGCCGCAATCTCGCCCGCAAGACCGGTGGCGAGTATATCAATCTTTTAGCCGAACATACTGACCGTGCCATGGATTTGCTCTGCAACGAGTTCCCTTACTTTATGGGAATTGATGGTGCTGCAAGTGAAGTATATCCGCAGAAGGCAGTTGTGAAAGGCACGATTAATATCGCAGGAAAAGTCAGCGGAACTACTCAGTTAAAGCTCAAATTTGGCTTCAAAAATCAGGTAACAAAAACCATCCCGATTAACCTCACAGAGAGCAACCGCACAAACTCCGGCATGCTCCATAAAATCTGGGCAAAACAGAAGTTAGAAATGCTAAATTTAGACCAAACCTCGAACGAGAAAGAAATCACAGACTTGGCTAAAAAATACTCTCTCGTAACTGCTTTTACTTCGCTCATAGTTTTGGAGACTGCGAGAGATTATTACATATATAATATAGAACCACCTGCGGAGTTGAGGGAAGAGTATGATACTTTAGTAAACCGATATACTACTTATTACAAACAAAGTAAACTCTCTTTCAACCAATCACGATATAATCAGGAAAGAATCAAGCAACAAGTTCAAAGTACAGTAAATGAATTAAAAAGATGGTATGATTTCAATTTTGAAGAAAAAAAATATCTGGATTCATGCTTGACTTTTTTCAGTAACAATATTGAAAAAATGATTGGAGAATTAGGATCAAAGTCAGATTCTGAGCTGTATTATACAATTAATTTAAAGAGATTATTTCCCGAATTCAACTTTGAAAAATATAGATTATTGAATTACTATATACTAAATAATGTAGATGAAAGTTGGTCTAATAGGGATTTTATACCCCATAATTCTACTTTAATAAATATAAATAAAGATATTAAAATTCATATAAATGATGAGTATTATAATTATAATTTGAGCAAGGTAACAAATATTAGATCCGGAATGTTTAAAACTGAACCAGTTATGGAGAGTGAAGTACGAGATATAGAATTTATATTTAATATTGGTTTTGAATATTGCGAAGGCTTAAATGAAGTGTATGCAACACAAGACTATATAGCTCTTCAAAAATCAGAATTAAAAATTAAAATCAGACCTGAAGATACTGATGATTTTTATTACAAGATTTTTATCTTTAAAGATCTTTCAAATTATATTTCCACTAAAAATTTGGATGAGGTAGATAATTGGAAACATTATGCAGAGTTAGTAAATCAAGTTGTTCAAAAGAAGCTTGACGATATGAAATCTACACCAAGTAATAGCTTCTATGATGTAATAGATTTAGATAGTTTATTGCCTGAGTACAAAGAATATAATCACCAACATTTTAAATATTTAGATGTTTCAAGAGAGCAGATATTTTGGAATTACAGTAATGATAGTTTATATCGTGCTTCTAAAAGTGATAATGAATTTTATATAGATGATGATGTACCATTCCATATAGATAGTAATTCTTATATCCTATATAATGAAGATCACTATTCATCCGGATGTTTATCAGATTACTTTTATAATATAGAGCCGATCCGTGTACATAAAAGCTATATAAAGTCAGACTACTTATATTTAATTACTTCTTGGGATTATTATAAGAACATAGATGACTTGAGAGAGGAATTTCACGGTCAAGTGAAGAATGTTAATAACAGGGTTGCTATTCCTATTTTTGATGAAACTAAGAAGCTCGATTTCTCTAAGCTACATATCTTTAAAAATATAGCTATTGCAAAAGATAAGAACAATTATCTCTCAAATATTAAAAAACAATATCATTATGAGAGAAAAGAAACAGCAAAGCGTAATTTGTTTTTCTATGCCGGCTGTCATTTCTTGAATGAAAGAAAATCTGGAAAAATGAATATTTATCCAATAAATAAGATTGATTCTGCTGCTAATATTTTATTGAATAAAAAAATTAGAATCTTTTGGCAAAACCCTAGTAATAGACGCAACAATATCATGGATGTGGATAGAATTACACTTTTCGGCAATTCTAAATCTAAAAGTTTTAGTTATAATGAAATACTAGATACCAATAGTTATATCTCTAAATTTATAGGTTATGCCTCTTTTAGTGATCAATTCCTATCTTTAAATAAGATGACATCCTTAGATTCTATCAAGATAGACTTTAAGTATAAGGTACCAGGTAATCAATTTGAATTTGATGGAAGCAATGTATCCAATTTTGATAAAAAATATTTTGGGAAGTCCGATTCTTATACGATTCCTATTTATAATTTAAAATCAGCATATGATAGTGTTTATGTTTTGAATAACCCAATTTTATTTGAAAAACAAGTAGAAACTACATTATCAGATTTCAGTAAAAGTGAACTGAGAGGGTTTGTTGTTGATGAAGAATACAAACCACTTGCTGGTGCAACTGTTAGAATAATGGGAACAAAGAAAGGAGCAAAAGTAAGGCCGGATGGATCCTTTATTGTTAGAAATATAATACCAAAAACATATGATATTAGAGTAACTCATATAACAAAAGCAGAACAACTAAAGAAAAATGTTAAGCTTGACTCGAATAAAATACATCAATTATTTGTATTGATGGAACCTAGAAGTTCAGAAATTAGTAAAGTCTGTGTAATGGCAAATAGAGCAATTTCCGATTTCAGCATAAGAGCTGCAAGAGGAAATGACACCCAAATCCTTGTCGAAGGAATGGATTATAGCAATCGATTTAATGGTGGAATGGGAATAGGTGGAAGTAAGTATTTTCCGGATTCCGAAGAACCATCTGCAAATGCATTTGTTACTTCTGCAGAGTACCAATCCTCAAAAGAATACTATAAAACTCTAAGTTCAGTTGCACTGGGCGAACTTGAAGATACTTATTTCGAGCTTCGAGAAGATAATCAGATGAATCCTTCATTCTTCTTCGATGCGGCAAAAGTATTTGAGAAGAACGGGAAAATCAAAGAGGCGTGCCGAGTCATTTCTAATCTGGCAGAAATCAATCTCGAGGACCATGAGAATTTGAGACGCGTTGCCGGCTTTATGATGGAACATAAGGAATATACATTTGCGAAAAGCATTTATCAGCATATCCTTAAAATTAGAAATGAGGAGCCACAAAGCTTCCGCGACTATGCTCTCTGCCTCTCTAAGTTGGGAGAATATCAGGCAGCAGCCGATTCGCTTTATAACTTATTTACAAGTGATATAGCATGGGAATTTTCGGGGATAAGAAGCACTCTAATTACTGAATTTAACACACTTTTGGACGAGCACAAAGACGAAATAGACATTTCCAAGTACGAACCGGAATACATCTTCAAAACACCGGTTGACATGAGAATAGAAATTACTTGGGCAATGGATGAGACAGACGTCGATTTATGGGTGATTGAACCGGATAGCACAAAATGCTATTACAGCCACAGATATACCAAAAACGGCGGTTTTATATCTGAAGATATGCGACGAGGCTACGGCCCTGAAGTATATATGATCAAAA
Organism: Kapaibacterium sp. (SeqCode); assembly: GCA_963664875.1. GTDB lineage: Bacteria > Bacteroidota > Ignavibacteria > Kapaibacteriales > UBA2268 > JBFHIJ01. Next base: position 1,673,945 of record OY761611.1, read on the forward strand.
AAGCTACGCCCGGCAAATACAAAATCCGAGCAAATTATTACTCAAACCGAAGACAGAAATCAAGTATTGATCCGCAAGTCCGCTGTAAAATATATACAAACTACGGCAGACCTAATCAGCAAATGCAGGAAAATATTGTGAAAATCGAAGTTGATAGAGGTGAGATAGACTTGGGCGAAGTGGTGATTGAGTAAGCAAAGAAAACATCTCTTATCAAAAACGTTCTATATACAGAACGTTTTTGATATTTTTTTGCACTATATATAAAACGATTTTACAACGAAAAGCCTATTTGAAAATATGGAAATGGATATACTTCTCGTTCATGGTCAAATTTGAAAGCTCCAATTTCGAAAAAAAAATAGTGCCAGCGAATATTCGACGATAAAATATAATATTGGTTACTTTCCATAGCAACCCATATAGTTCCAATTCCAGGTCCCAGAGCCCATTTGAAGTTCTGTTTATAAATCATGTAATAGTTCAAATGCAACTGTGCTGAGAAAAATCCTAAACTTCCCCTCAACTGAAACTTATAAAAATCAACCCCTGCAAATAAATTTGTTAGGCATGGCCATCCGAGAGAAGCTCCTCCGAATATGTATTCGGGTTTATTAAATGAAGGCTTACCAAACGGAAAAAGGAAGCTTGAATTATGACGTTTAGCAAATTTTTTTGATGGTAAAGTTATTATAGGACTTAACAAATCAGGTAAAATTTCTCTTGAAATAATATCAGACTTTTTGAGTGTAATAGGCTCTTCTCCTTCCTCTTTTAGTTGGAGAGTAGTATCATTCTCTTCAACAACTATTCCTGTAAACTCATCCCCATTTTGCATCTCGATTTCTAGATATAGATCTATTCTTTCTGATATTTCTGACTTATGGAGCTTAAAAGTACCATCCACAGTACTAAGCGCACAGGTAGAATCAGTTTCTTCAACAACAATTCCTTCTAAAGTAGTTCCGTTTTTCATTTTGAAAAGTTGTTCTGAATTAAGCGAGACAGAAATAAATAGAAGCAAAAGAAAAACAAATAAAGATTTCATATAGCATATTTGTATTACTATTTTAAAGAAACAATATATCATATTTTATTTAATTTAACAATGCAAATATTTTACTTTCACTTTATTATTTATATGATGAGGGATTATGTTTACTGAAGTAATATTAGCCGGATAAGTCTTCCGCAGGCAGGAATAAATACTTTCTACAGTAAGAATTAAAAGATAAAAGACATATTTGAAACATTGCTACAAAGAAACGCCCGGGGCATCACCGTCTCTATTTACGGGATTGGGACTAAGGGGACTGCAGGATTATTACAATAAGTGGATTATATGCCATACATTTTTATTTATCTTATATTTTTTGTCAATAAGTGGCTAAGTAACTTTCTCTTTTGTAGTCAAACTTAAAATCACCAATTTCAAAAAAGACAACTCCTGATATAGCATCTCGGCTAAAATCCGGAATACACTTGTTGAAACATTTTCCTGTCATAAATATATTTTAACCACTATTTTCGCATTTTATGAATATTTATTTTGTACCATTCCTAAAATTCAGTATTTATACTTAAAAACAGTCTCCTTGTATTTTCGTATTATTGTATAAGAAATAGTTGTAACTATTATAAAGGTGAGTGCTATGGAAACTATATCAACTAATAAAACTAAAGAAGCCAAATCTAAAACGGCTTTTAGTTTTAGTCTTGCAGCACTTACCTCTACCGGTAAAAAAGATAAAAAAGCATACTGCGCTGCAGATGAGACTTTGAACTATTATAAAATCAGGAAAAGAATAAGAGAGTCCGGCTTAATATAGCTTATGATATAACTTTAGAGCATCCATGACCATCTGTTTTCTTGATTCTATAAAGAGGCTATTTACTTGATCGTAGCTAATATTTAAAGCGAAATAATAAGTATTGCCACTAAATTCCTGCCATCCAACAAACCACCCAACTTTTTGCTTAAGAGAGAGACCTGTTTTATAGAATAATTTTCCAAATGAGGTATCCTGAAGCATAATCTCTTTTGTATTGTGCATTGCAGAGATACTGAATGGCAGGGAGTCATTATTTAAAGAGCGTAAAAATTCAATCTGATTAAACGCGCTAATCTGTAAGGAAGTATCTAACCAATAGCGTTCAATATTCTCCCCTATTTTCATATTTCCATATTTACAAAGAGAAAGATATTTCTGAGCAATCTCCCGCCCCATTTTGGTCGCCAATTTTTGATAGTACCAAACTACAGAGTTTTTAAATGCAGTATTTATTGTATGATTGCTATTCCAAGAAGGAATATCTCGTTGCACGCCATCCCACTCTATCAAATAGGAACTATCTTTGGCAGTATTAGTTTCAAAAGCTAAAAGCGTATTAAATATTTTAAAAGTCGATGCAGGCGAATACCTTTTCGCGGCTCGGGTCGAATCATATACAAATAACTCATTATCCTTTTCGTTATAAATTACTAAGCACCCCGGATAATTGGCTTGGAACAAACTGTCTATGGCGATGTCCAATTGAGAAGTATTTTTGTTTGCTAATAAGCAATTGCTTAAATTTACAATAGCGAACAATATTATACATATATTCGCAATTATTTTTATATATCTCATTTTGTTTACCTACAAATATTCTAAAAATCAAAGATAACAATTTATATACTAATTTCTGTTTGTTTCGTTTATCCTTTGATTATACAAAAAATGTTCGTAACTTTATTAAGCGTGCTTCATTGATAAAATATAGGGGTTGAAATATAAATGAAAAAGATAAAAGCAAATCCGTTAATCAGTGATGATTCAGTTCAGGCTATTTTTGGAATAGCCAAAGCATATCAGCAAAGCAAGGTATTGCTCACAGCTCTTGAGCTGGACTTATTCACTGCCTTAGCTGATACTGAAAAGACCTGCGAAGAGCTTGCCTCCGATATAGATGCAAAACCTGAAGCACTCGAAAAGTTACTCAATGCTCTTTGTGCTCTCAATCTGATGGAAAAAAATATTAGCACTTACCAAAATACAAAAGGTACAGCCCGATTTTTGGTAAGAGGAAAAGACGAATACCTTGGATCACTCAATCACATAGCAAATCTATGGGATACTTGGGGCAACCTCACAGAAGTGGTTAAAACAGGTAAGTCTGCAAAATTCAAATCTCTTGACGAAAAAGATGCTGATTGGATAAAAGATTATGTCGATTCTCTACACTCTCAATCCGGCATCAAAGCACCGGATGTCATTTCACTTATTGATTTGAAGGGTGTAAAACGAGTACTTGATATCGGATGTGGCTCTGCAATTTATTCTGTAGCTTTTGTAAAAGCAAAACCCGATGTAAAAGCTGTTGCATTCGATCATCCGAATATTATCAGAGAAACACAAAAATATATTGAATATGAGAATTTGAATTCCCGCATTGAAGCTATCGGCGGAGACGTGCTAAGCGATGATTTCGGTGAAGGTTTTGATTTAGTTTTTATTTCAGATATGATTAGCCAATACTCTCTTTTTGAAAATATTGATATTTTCAGAAGAGCACATGCAGCCCTAAATCCAAGCGGCAGACTGATTGTTCAGGATTATATCATCAATGACGATAAATTAGGACCATTCAAAGCAGTAATGGAAAATATAAATATGCTCGTAAATACTCCTAAGGGTAGCATTTTTACCGCGACTGACTTATGGATAATGATGAAAGAAGCCGGATTCCCTGATGTAAAACGTATTGATACCCCATTTGCAACTGATTTGATGGTTGCCACTAAAGACGACGGTGATATTTTGAAACAGTTCTACGGTTACGAATAATATCGCAAATCTATCAAGCGAAAATCTTTCTAAATACATATTTTTTTTGAGGAGCAGCCAGCTAAAACAAAGGCTGCTCCTTTTATATTATACAGCCAGATGATACATGATAATATTTCATATTCATAAGAGTAGCTATAGTTTGACTTGGATGGGATAAATATTTTGAGAATAGCTATAACTAAAAAACGCCAAAACTGCTTTTTTACAATTTTGGCGTCAAAAAAATCTATGTAAAATAAATTATTTTACAAATGGCATTTTTACTATTTCAGCAGGGAACATTTTACCGCGTGCTTCGATTTCAATTTTTGTGCCTTCTGATTTTTTGTCCCAAGGAACATAACCCAAACCAATTGGTTTACCCAAAGTTGGAGAAAGGTTACCACTTGTAACAAATCCGGCTTCAACACCATCAATAAATATTTTGTAGTGCGAACGAGGGATAAATCTCTCAGCATCAGAGATAAAGCCTACTAATCTGCGTGACGGATTTTCTGCTTTCACTTTATTCAACACATCAGAGCCATTGAACTCACCTTTAGCTAATTTTGTAATCCAGCCAAGCCCCGCTTCCAATGGGTTAGTTTCTTCAGTGATATCATTTCCGTAAAGCATATAAGCTTTTTCCATTCTCAAAGTATCACGGCAGCCAAGACCTGTTGGCTCGATACCAAATTCTTTACCTGCTTCGAACACAGACTCCCAAACTTTGCGGGCAGTTTCTTCATCGCCACGAAAATACAATTCATAGCCCAATTCGCCTGTGTAACCTGTACGAGAAATGCACATTTCCACTCCTGCAAGTTCACCGAATTTATAATGATAAAACGGCAATACTTCTTCAGAAATATCTTCTTTTGTCAATTTCTGTAATGTTTCTCTGGATTTAGGTCCCTGAACAGCTAAAAGATTATAATCATCAGTTGCATCAGTAAGCTTTACATCCATACCTTCAGCATTTTTAACGCACCAGTTCCAGTCTTTTTCTATATTTGCACCGTTTACAACAAGCATATAAGTAGTGCCCGGCTCGATACAATAAACAAGCAAATCATCTACGATTCCGCCATGTTCCAAGCACATAGCACTATATTGCACCTGACCTTTAACTAATTTAGAGGCATCGTTTACAGTAATTTTCTGAACGAAATTGAGAGCATCGCTGCCTACTACTTCAAATTCACCCATGTGAGAAACATCAAACACACCAACTGCTGTGCGAACAACATTGTGCTCTGCGATGATTCCTTTAGGATATTGTATAGGCATTTCGTAGCCTGCAAAGCTAACCATTTTAGCTCCAAGCTCGTTATGGATAGCATGAAATCTTGTAGTTTTCATAGTCTATGCTTCCGAAAGATTGATAAGTCAGTTATCTATTTAAATAAGGTCTTGCAAAATAATCATTTAAAGAGGATTTTCCAAAAGTGTGCAAAAAGAAAAAGCAACATCTCCTATTGTCAAGATGTTGCCTCTCTTTAGCAAATGTCTATGTAACTATAAATTATATCTTTGATGCTACTTTGGCACCGATTTTTTCTAATATTTTTGTTTCGAAATAGCCGGAAGAAGACCAATAAGCAACCTCTTCGGTAACTAATGATTCGTAGCCGCTAATTTCGCATTTAACATCAAGAAAAACAGTTCCATCAGAGTTTTCAGTAAGAATCATTTTATACTGAACACGTCCGTTTTGCCACTCACCACCACGAATAAAAGGCAAATCTTTGAAGCTGTATTTTTTAATAATTTCGTAGGTATTATCTGCACCATCAACAAAGATGAAATAATCTGATTTGATTATACCTTTGTATAGACCTTCGTCGTCTTGTTTCGTTTTCTTGGTAATAAAATAGATTTTTTCAGCTTCGCATACTTCAATTATTGAGTTCCAAACTGTCTGAAAATCTACATCCTTGAAAGTAGTATCAAATGCAGGGCGGTAGTAAGGAAAATCTTCCTTAGAGATTTTTTCTCCCTGCCATTCGTCTCCCCAACCGGTAGTACCATCGGGATTTTGCTCTGTTTCTTTAGATTCTTCTTTTTTTTCTGTAGAGCCTTCCCAAAATTGGGCATTAGACTCAGAGTAAGAAAATGGAAGCATCAAAGCTGCCACCAACACTACTAAAAATAAATATTTCATAACACTTACCGTATAATGTAATAAACTCAAATTTTTCAAAAGTTAAGACTAAATCTTATAAAAAGCAAATAGTATTATTATTTAACTTTCAATAGCTCTATTTCGTACACAAGCACAGCATGAGGCGGTATTGTAAGTCCTGCACCTTCTGCCCCGTAGCCAAGCTTAGCAGGTATTACGAATTCTGCTTTGCCACCTTCTTTCATCATTGTGAAAGCCTCGTCCAATCCCTTGGAGTTGACTCCGACTTTTACATTTACCGGCATACGAGTGTAAGTATTTTCAAATTCTTTACCGTCGATGAACGTACCTCTAATCTGTACTTCTATCATATCGCCTTGTTTAGGTGACTTTCCTTTACCTTCCACAATATGTTTATATTGCAATCCGGAAGCAGCTATTTTGACACCATCTTCTTTTGCGTGATTTTCAAGGTAATTCTGCCCGTGTAATTGATAGAATTCGCCAAGTTTATTTCTAACTTCCCATGATTCTTCGCGTTTTTTAGCATTTTCCTCGCGTTCTTTGAGCATCTGCTCTTTGATAGCATTCTGCATTTCTTCTTCAGCAACAGCAGGAGTAGATTTTGACCATGCAGCCCTAATGCCTTCAAGCATGGCATCCATATCGTACTGTCGTTTATCTTGTGATAACTCTTTTCCTATTTGATGCCCCATAGCATAACTCAAACGCTCTTTTTCATTTTTTGGAGCATAGTCAGACACTTTTTCAATTTTTTCCTGAGGCTGACAAGAGGCTATAGCTAAGGCAGCCACACATACTAAAAATACTTTTTTCATATTATCCCTTATAAGATTATATGGAGATTTGGATTGATTTGTTTCAAGTTTTCGATATTTTTTTTGTCGATATTTACACCCGTCAATATAAGCTCTTTTAGATTTTTTAACAAATATATAGATTTAGGTAGATTAATTATATTTAGATAGCTCAAATCTAAAGTTTGCAATCTGTCTAAACCTTCGAGTGCTTCGAGAGCTTTTGTATCTAAGTTCTCATTCGCTGACAAATCGAGCGAAATTAGAGATGTCATTGAGTTTATAGCACTTATCTCTTCCAATTTATTTGCTGAAAGATTGAGTTCTGTCAAATTGCTAAAATTTGCCATACATTTGGGCAAAGAAATCAAATCATTTTGTGCCATGTTTAGATACTTCAAATTTACCATTTCGCAAAAAGTCTCAGGCAGTTCGGTGATAGCACTTCCTCCTAAGCATAGCTCTTCTATTGAGTCAGGCTTCTTTTCTAATGCACTATCCAAACCAATTACCAACTCACCCGTATATGAATTAGAACTGCTAAAGATAAAAAGCACACAAAATATCGCAAACAATCTAAGCATAACACATTAAACCAATTACTTAATTGATATGTGTCGAAATATAACAAAAATATCGGAACAATTTGCACGGATTTTGCTATATAGTATCTTATCAGGTAAGCAAATTTATTGATTATGCTGCATTATACGTTGGCACATTTCTTGGTAATCTCGATGAAAATTTTTGTTATTATTATCGCAATGCTTTTCGGCTTATTTTTGTCATATACATTTTTACTGAATAGAGATACAAAATTGGACTCAGGTGCTGTGATAGATAAAATTCTTGTTGAAAAAAATAAAAGAGAGATGCACGTTTATAGAAACGGTGTCTGTCTAAAGACATATAAAATTGCTTTGGGAAGCAATCCAATTGGTCATAAAGAATGCGAAGGTGACGGAAAAACTCCGGAAGGCATCTATATCATCAATGATAAAAATCCCAATAGTTCATACTACAAAAATCTTGGGATTTCATATCCAAATGAAAATGACATAGCCCATGCGGATAGTTTAGGTCTCTCACCGGGTGGTGCTATCAAAATACACGGAATCAAAAACGGCTTAGTTGCTTTTGCTAAAGCTATTCAACTGAAAGATTGGACTGCAGGTTGCATTGCCGTTACCGACGAAGAAATGGAAGAGCTTTTCAATGCTGTACCCATAGGCACTGAGATCGAAATATTACCCTAAAAAAACATAATTCTAAAAAGCTCCACCAAATAATTGAACTTATCATGTTTTTGATTTTATTAAAGTATAATCCAATATAATTTGACAAATCAATTTTCAAAATTTGTATATTGTAAAATGGATAGATATTGATTCAAATTTTTTCTCTGAAAATACAATTTTTGCTGTTGCAGCTTTGACTAATAGTGCAACAGTATTTTCAGGGACTAATATTTTAATCAAATTGATTATTATTTTATCCGTTATTGGCTATAGCTAAGTAAGCGGATGATAAACAACAGTATAGTAAGAGTGATAAAATATGAACACTGAAAAGAAAGAATTTCGCCAAAGATTGGATTTTTACTGGCAGAGCCTCTCTGCTTACTCTGTAGTACTTATAGTTTATGTATTACTTCGCAGCACAATCGAAAGCGGAAGCGTTACATTTGATTATCATGACCCTTTGCTTTGGTTACTTGGTTTGTTTATTTTGATTGCACTCGTTGGGCTTTCATTTTCAGCATTCCGACGCAGAGCCGTTATTGTCGAAAAAGATAGAATAATCTTCAAAAACAGATTCGGCTCGAAAGAATATACTGCTAACGATATTGTTAGTATATCTCTGGGTAGAGACGGCATGGTTCAGGTAAAAAACTTATACCCAATGATTAGAATCAAGCTAAATTCCAGAAAGCGTATGCTAAGATTGAGACCTACTTTCTTCCACAATCCGGAAGAACTAATCGAAAGCGTCAAAGACCTCAAAAAGGATTTGAACAGCTAATGAAGATTGCAACTTTTATATTGCTACTCTTGAGTTCAACTGTTAGTGCTTTTGCTCAGCAAAAGACTAATATCGAGATTCTGGATTCACTTTGCAATCTGATGCCTTTATATCTTCATCACGAATTTGCCGACGTAAACGAGCTTAAATTAGATTTTAACAAGCATCCGAACGCTTGGTACCCCGAACAAAAAATAGTAAACTCAGGCAAGTTTACAATCAAAGAATCTGACAGCATACCAAGGCTATCTATACTTCTAAGCGATTTTGGAGTTAAATACCGCAGGTTAAATGCTGACTCTTTAATCAGAGAGATTCATTTGGATTATGAAGCAGTATTGTATAAAGACGGTATTGCAATTCCACACCCGGGTAAAAAATTAGCATATATAGACAGTATCTCTGAGAAGGATTTGGGAATTTTGCAAGATTCGGCATTTCCGTTTAGCAAATCAGAAGTGCCTGAAAAGGATAAAACATGGCTGGACGATGCCTTGGAACCAATTATCGTAGTTGGTTCGGCAGCTCTTACAGTTTTATTGTTTTTTACCGTCAGGTCTAATTAGTTTATTTGAATTTGTTTTTTTTCAAAACCTATGCTATATTATTTTTTTGGATTTAACGTCGATAAGCAAACGACATAATCATTTTATAAATTTTTTAGATTCTTATACTTAGGAGAGATAAAATGGCAGAGCCTTTACATGTAACGGACGCAAGCTTTGAAGCTGATGTAATGAAATCAGATGTACCGGTGTTGATCGACTTTTGGGCTACATGGTGCGGACCATGCAGAATGATAGCTCCGATTATTGACGAAATGGCTGGCGAATACGAAGGAAAAGCAAAAATATGTAAAGTGGATGTTGACAACAACCAACAGATTGCTATGAATTACGGCATACGCTCTATCCCTACTATCCTTATTTTCAAAGGTGGAGAAGTAGTGGACACTATAGTGGGAGCAGTGCCAAAACAGCAAATCGTAGAAAAACTGAACAGACACTTCTAATTTTTTTTAAGAAGATATTTATAGGAAGGATTACTCCTCTCGCAGCGAGAGATGTAATCCTTTTTTTGTGTGATTTGAGCTTATCAGTTTTGAAAATCCAACTATTCTCTTTTTGAAAGTCCTATTTTTGTGAAGAAGAAAATCTTTTACAAAAAAAGCTCACGATATTAGATATTACCGTGAGCTTTTTAAAAATTAGAGATATTAAGTATTTTGCTTTACATAAATATCTTCACCGATTCTCTTGCCCAGTCCAAGACTGATTGGAAGAAAATACCAATCAGTAGTGTAGGCACAGCAAGGAAGTACACAAATACTTTTGCGGCTACGCTGTACTCAAGTTTTTCTGCATCATCATTTACTCCGCGTACCCACATATTGCGGAATACTTTTGCATAGTAAAACAATGAAACAACACTATTGAGTACACCCACCACTGCAAGCCAAATCATACCTTTATCCAAAACAGCAGTAAATAACTGCCATTTGCCGATAAAGCCTGCTGTAGGAGGGATACCTGCAAGAGAAACCATAAATAAAGTCATAGTTACACCAAGGAAAGGTGCTTTATAGCCAAGACCGACATAGTCATCTAATTCTTCACTATCTATTTTATTTGCTATGAGCTGCACTACAAGGAATGCACCAAGATTCATAAGCAAATACATAAAGAAGTAAACATTGATGCCCATGATGCCAACTTCTGTCATTACGGTTACACCCATAAGCAAATAGCCGGCGTGAGCTATAGATGAATATGCCAACATTCTTTTCACGTTAGACTGCCAAAGAGCAACCAAGTTACCCAAAGTCATTGTTACCACAGAAAGTATCGATAGTACCATCTGCCAATCGAAGCTGCCCATTGTTATCCAAGCAGGAGCACCATTCATGTCAGGAACGATGAACGCAACTTTTACAAATCTGATTAGAACAGCAAAGCCGGCAGCTTTAGAAGCTACACCAAGATAAGCCGTTACCGCCACAGGAGCACCTTCGTAAACGTCCGGAGTCCAGAAATGGAAAGGAACAGCAGAGATTTTGTATGCGATACCTGCAAGAATCATCAGACCTGAAACAAACACAGGAAGCAATGTGCCATCGTAGGCTGCAAGCATAGTGTTGATTTCATATAGATTTAAAGTGCCTGTGATACCAAACATAATAGACATACCATAAATCATGATACCTGAAGAAAGAGAACCGTAGATTACGTACTTCAGTGAAGCTTCGCTGGATCTTCTGACTTCTTTAGTGTAGCCTGCCAATACGTAAGAGCTCATAGACATAATCTCGATAGCAAGGTAAATCATAATTAGGTTAGAAGCACCTGCGAGCAGGAACATACCAACCGCCATACCAATAGTAAGGGTATAGTATTCACCAAAGCCGTGAGACTTTTCTTCCAACTCTTTCGAGAAGAAAGCCATAAGCACTACCACGATAGTAGCAAGAAATATCAATACTTTAAAATACATAGCAAATGGATCAACTGCGAGCATACCCGAAAAGGTGCTTGCCGCCTCGCCGCTTCCATGGTCAAACAAAAACCAACCGGTAACAGCTAAACCTGCTAAAGCAGCATATCCACCTGCATGCTTCACTTTACTGAATATCAGATCTGCAAGGATCACTACTACGAGCGTAATTATCATCGCAGTTTCAGGTTTAAAGAGGCTTATGCTCTCTCGCAATCCGTCAACAAATTCGTTTATCGGAATCATACTATAACAGCTTAAGTTTTTGAAATAAAATTATAGACCAACTGAAGCGAACTGTCCGCTTACTTTTACAAATTCGATTAAATGATTTACAGAAGTATTCATCATATCCACGATTGGAGCAGGATTGATACCTAAGTAAATAACTACAATTGCTAATGGCACTAGACCTGCAAGCTCGATACCGTTGATATCGTCATGTTTGTAAACTTCTCCGGTCGGATCCCAAGGTCCCTGCCATTTTTCAGGAAGTTTGCCAAACCATACTTTTTGCAAAGCCCACAACATATAACCCGCACCAAGCACTATACCTGTAGCAGCCAATACTGTGTACCAAATATAAGATTGGAAAGCACCTAAGAATATCATAACTTCGCTAACGAAGCCACTCATGCCCGGCAAACCAATCGCTGCAAACCATGCAATAGTCATTACACCTGTATAAACAGGCATTTTGTTTGCTAAACCACCGAAATCTTCCAAGCCTCTTGTGTGAGCGCGATCATAGATAACACCCACAATCATGAAGAGCATTGCAGTGATAGTACCGTGGTTGAACATTTGGAAAATTGCACCTGCCATACCTTCTGTATTCATAGCTGCCATACCAAGCATGACATAACCCATGTGAGAAACAGAAGAGTAAGCAATCATTTTCTTCAAGTCTTTCTGACCAAACTGATGCTGTCCCAATGCCGCTAAAGCACCATACAAGATAGAAAACATACCCAAAAAGGCAATGTAATCCTGGAAGTATTTTACTGCTTCAGGGAAGATTGGCCATGAAATACGCAACATGCCATAAGTACCCATTTTCAAAAGTACGCCGGCAAGTATCACAGAGATAGCTGTTGGAGCTTCTACGTGTGCATCAGGCAACCATGTATGGAATGGAACAACCGGAACTTTGATTGCAAAACCTACAAAAAGAGCAGCAAATGCAATAAGTCGCCAAGTCGGATCCAACATCAACGCACCTTCTTTGAAGGTATTAGGGTTCATCATGTCAATCAAGTTGAAAGAGCCTGCAGCAAAGTACAAAGCAACCATCACAAGCAACATGAAAACAGAACCAAATAAAGTATAAAGGAAGAACTTGATAGCAGCATATTCTTTTCTCGGACCGCCCCAAATACCAATAAGGAAGTACATAGGAAGTAGCATAATTTCCCAGAAAAGATAGAATAAGAAAAAGTCTAGTGCGATAAACACACCCATCATACCCATAACTAAAAGCAAATACATTGCAAAGTAGCCTTTAGCAGCTTTCTTGATAGACCAAGAAGCAAAAGTAGCTACAAAAGAAATGAGCGCTGTCAACAAAATCATAGGTGCTGACAAACCATCAATACCAATAAAGTATTGAATATTCAAATCACCTAATAATGGAAGACCGGACAAGTGAATCCAATCAACCTTCTCGATGAATTGGAAAGTTTCCGCTTGATTTACACCGGAAAGTGCAAAGTCGAAGTTACTGTAAATCACCAATGCTAATATTAATTGCAAAAAGGTGGTACCGGCTGTAACCCAACGGAATAGATTCAATGACGCTGCTTTGCTCGCTTCATCTTTACCGGATGGAATGAGCAATACTACGATCATACCTAACAAAGGCAAGAATGTAATCGCAGTAAGCAACCCAACTCCAAAAATCTCAGTCATTAATCCTCCGGATCACTAATTATTTTACTTGCTAATTATCAAATATTATTAAAATGCCATAAATAGTATTATCATAAAGATAATAATCGTAAGTGCCAAATATGCCTGCACTTTGCCTGTTTGTACTTTTCTGAGTAATGCTCCGAAGAATCCGGTTGCATCTGCAGTAAAGTTTACAATACCGTCCACAACGTATTTATCAAACACACCGATAGCAAGTGCTGCTTTTTTGAAAATCCAGCCCATTGCGTTTACAGCTCCATCAACTACTTTCAAGTCGAACCATGAGATTACACGTCCGAGATTGATAGTGCCATTGATGAATGATGCCTGATAAATTTCGTCGATAAACCATTTGTTAAATGATAGATTGTATGCAGGCTTAATGAGATTGGCAAGGTTATCAGCATTAAACACTTTAAACTGATAGAATGCAAAACCAAATAAAATACCACCACCTGCGATTAGCAATGAGGCAATCATTGCCGGTATATGTGCATGGTGCATCTGCTCTTCGAACTTAGTAGCTGCCTGATGTTCGCCGTGGGCGTCTTCAGTGTGAGCTGCGTGTGCCTCTTCACCGTGTGAGTGACTGTGAGCTTCCTCAGCATCGGTATGAGAGTGAGCTTTTTCACCATGAGCTTCAGCCATCTGAACTTCACCGTGGTGAGCATCTAATGGCATCATAAAGTCAAACTGAAATTCTGCAGGAACAACTGTCATCGGAGTTTTCACTCTATCATGGAACCAGCCTGAGCCTGCATTGAAAGGATTCCATGAGTAGAAAAATGATATTGAAAGCACTGCAAGAAGTACAAGCGGGCCAACAATCTGCCAGCTGTTTTCTTTTGTGTGTGCTGAAATATCTGTTTTAGCATTACCATGGAAAGCGCTAATCGTTAATCTAAACATATAGAAAGCAGTCATAGCTGCCGCACCAAAACCGGACAAAGGCAAGAGCCAGTGACCACTAAGTTCAGCAAAAGCTAATGTACCTGCTAAAATACCATCTTTAGAAAGGAAGCCAGAAGTAAAAGGCACACCTGAGATTGCTAAAGTGGCAATTAAAAACGTAACATAAGTAATGGGCATTGTTTTTCTTAAACCACCCATATTTCTTATATCTTGTGGATCCATATCATGGTTATGTGCATGGTGCATAGATTCGTGCATCGCATGGATGACAGAACCGGAACCAAGGAACAAACATGCTTTAAACCAAGCGTGAGTTACCAAGTGCATAAAACCTGTTGTGAATGCACCAACACCAATTGCAAGCACCATATACCCAAGCTGTGACACTGTAGAGTATGCAAGCACTTTTTTGAAGTCGTTTTGTGTGATGGCAATTGTTGCAGCAAGGAAGGCTGTAATACCACCAACATAAGCTACAAACAACATTGCATCTGCAGTAAGCATTGGGAAAATTCTCGCTGTAAGATACACACCGGCAGCAACCATAGTCGCAGCGTGGATCAAAGCACTTACAGGAGTAGGACCTTCCATCGCGTCAGGCAACCAGACGTGCAACGGAAACTGTGCAGATTTACCAATCGCACCGGCAAAAATAAGAATGCCGGCAGCTGTCAGCCAAGCACCGCTATCATAAGGGATATTTCCTGCGGCGATTTGTGCATATACTTCATCGAAAATAAGAGTGCCGTAATTAGCAAACAAAATCAGGATACCAATTAGAAAACCAAAGTCACCAATTCTGTTTGTAATAAATGCCTTTTTATTAGCATTTGCAGCAGAGTCTTTTTCGTACCAAAAGCCGATAAGCAAGTAAGAACTGACGCCTACCAACTCCCAGAAGATATACATATTTAAAAAGTTATTGGCTAGCACTATCCCGAGCATCGAGAATGTAAACAAGCCAAGATACGCAAAAAATCTCGGGAAGCGTTTGTCGCCATGCATGTAAACAGTAGAGAACACATGGACAAGAAAACTTATCAGGTTCACTACGACAAGCATTATGGCAGCCAAATTATCTAAACCGAGACCGAGTTTGATGGTCTTGTTGCCAATGGAAAACCATTCAATCACTTCTTGGATCATACCCGCATCAGCATAAGTAGTCAGTTTGGTAAACGCAACTACCAATGTGAGAAGCAGAGTAAGTCCTTGAAATATAGAACCAACCACACCGCCTGCTTTAGTCAATCTTTTTTGGTTAAATATAATAACCGTAAAGCTGAGCAAAGGCATCAGTATGATTACCATTGAAAGTAGTAATAAGGTTTCCGGTTTCATAATTCAAACTTTATACTATTGTTATATACTTTTTCGAAATACTTTCTCAAAAACCAAAAACTATTCTTTGAGTTTGTTGATTTCATCTACATTAACATGCTTATAGTTTTGATATATATTCAAAACTATCGCAAGAGCAACTGCAACTTCTGCCGCTGCAAGAATAATAACAAATATTGCAGCAATGTGCCCTTCAATATTCAAGCCGCCGTATCTGGCAAAAGCAATGAAATTGAGATTGGCAGAGTTGAGTATCAGCTCAAGGCCCATAAGCACCATGATTGCATTTTTTCTGGTAATAATACCAAATATGCCCAGGGCAAAAAGCAATCCGCTAACAACCAAAAAATGTTCTAAACCTATGCCCATTTCAAATTCCTTTTATTAATTAGATTCACGACGGGCAATAAGTGCCGCACCTATAAACGCAACAAGTAGCAATACTGCTGCAACTTCGAAAGCCAACAGATACTCTGTCAGCAAACTATTACCTATTTGAGTAATAGTGCTATCGGTAATCGGTGCATCTTTCAATAGCCAGTCCACATTCATATACATTACTGTAAAGAATACAGCAATAAATGCAGACAAAATGCCACCGACCGCAAAACTCAGTTTCCCGACGCTACCTTCTTTGATATCGACTCCGGTGATTTTCTGCGTTAGCATCACACCAAAGATGATAAGAACAAGGATACCGCCTACGTAAACCATCAACTGAGTAACGGCTATGAAATCCGCATTGAGCAAGACGTACATACCGGCAACGCCAAAAAATGTAAACAGCAATGAAAACGCCGAATACATCATCTTGCGCGAAACCACTACGCCAAGAGCGGAAATCAAAATGATAGCAGCAAATGAATAAAAAGCCAGTTCAAATAATCCCATGACACAGTCTGTTTATTAGTTAGAATTTTCTTTACTATCTGTATCTTCTTTTGCATTAGCCGCTTCTTCAGCTTTCGCTTTTGCTTCGGCTTCTGCTTTTGCCTTTGCTGCCTCAGCTTTTTCTTTGGCAAGCAACGCTTTTTTCTCTTCCACTTCCTCAGCAGAGAGCGGAGAGAAATGATAAATCAAATCTTCCCTATGGAAGGTTGAATATTCAAATTCAGTAGTCATTTGTATTGCTTCGGTTGGGCATGCATCTGTACATAAAGAGCAGAAACAGCACAACGCAAAGTCAATATCGTATTTAGTAACCCAAGTTTTGCGAGGTTTGCCTGTGCTTTTGATATTAGGCACATCTTTCTCACTTTTGGCTACTTTTACGATTTCAATATCAATACAACCAACAGGACAAGCTCTTGAGCAAGCGTTACAACCATCGCACTCTTCCATATCCACATCGATACGGTTTCGAGAGTTGGCCGGCATGTGCCCTGAGTGTATCGGATGCCATTTTTCAGGATACTGAAGAGTCACTTTTTTCTTGAAAAGGTGCTCTAAAGTAATTTTCATACCAACCATTGTGGTAGAAAGTCCTGAAAAGATTTTTTCGAAATATCCTGCCATTATTTACTCCAATCATTACTAATTTTGAAAGATATTAATATCTTATCTTACCATTGCCCAAAGTGCTATTGCAAAGAATCCGATAAAAGCAATCGGAACCATTGTCTTCCAGCCTATATCCATAAGCTGATCCACTCTGAATCTTGGTAATGTCCAGCGTAGCCAGATCTGTACAAAAACAAAGAACATTGCTTTTGACACCATCCATACAGGATGCATCCAAGTCTGATTCAAGAAATCTCCAAAAGGAGACTGCCATCCGCCGAAGAATAATATTGCTGTCAAAGCAGAAACAATAAACATATTGGAGTATTCGGCAAAGAAGAACATTGCGAACTTCATACCACTGTATTCTGTGTGATAACCCGCAACGATTTCTGATTCGCCTTCCGGAATATCAAAAGGTGTACGGTTTGTTTCTGCAAGTGCAGCCACAAAATACAATATAAACATTACAATCATCACCGGTGTAATAAGGGCTTTACCTAAGATACTGCCTTCACCACCAAAGATAAACCAGTTATGGATGCCGCCACCTTGCTGAGCTATTATTTCCTGCATATTCAAAGAACCAGCTAATGATGCTATTGCAAGCAACACTATAGCAGCAGGAATTTCGTAACTCACCATTTGCGAAGCGGCACGCATTGCACCTAATATCGAATATTTGTTATTTGAAGCCCAGCCACCCATCACTATACCAATGATAGCAAGAGCACCAACGGCAAAGATGAAGAATAGACCTAAGTCAATGCCGGCAGGCACAAATACGCTACTAAAAGGAAGCACCGCATAAGCTGCATAAGCCGCAACAAACATGATAAAAGGAGCAAGATTAAATAATGGTTTGTTTACTGCATCCGGTGTGATATCTTCTTTTTGCAAAAGTTTTAAAACTTCTGCTATAGGCTGCAAAACGCCCCACCAACCCGTTCTCATCGGGCCTAAACGGTCTTGCACCCATGATGCAACTTTTAGCTCAAGTAGGATTGCAATTAGTGCATAGCCTAATACAAACAGCAAAGGTAAGATACTTACAATTGCTATACCATACCATTCTTGACCTAACAATTCATAAACAAAATTTTGTTCCATCACAAATCAGTGTATATGTTAAATAAATTATCTATCGACTTCACCTAATACGATATCGATACTACCCAAAATCAAAATCAAATCGGCAATCAAATAGCCTTTTGAAATTTCAGGAAGTAAAGCAAGATTTACAAAGCTTGTGCCGCGTGCTTTTACCCTTGTAGGGTTAGCAGTGCCGTCACTAATTATGTAAAAACCTAATTCACCTTTTGGATTTTCGGCTTTGCAATATATTTCGCCTTTAGGAGGTTTAATCCTTTTCGGTACTAAAGCTCTTACATCTTCGCTAGCGTCAGGCAACATTGCCACAGCTTGCTCGATGATTTTGCAGCTTTCTTCCATCTCGCGAAATCTCACGATATTTCTGTCAAAGCTGTCACCCACAGTACCTACTTCGCCTCTACCCACGGGTATATCAAAATCGAATCTGTCATAAAGTGAATATGGTTCACTTCTTCTCAAATCGAAAGGAACACCTGAACCGCGAAGCACAGGACCACTTGCTGCAAAGTTGATAGCAACATCCGCAGGAAGAATCCCCACATTAGCAGTTCTATCGATAAAGATTCTGTTGCCTAAAAGCAACCTTTCAACTTCGTCGTTAGTTTCTCTTACCGTTTTCACAATTCTTAGACAGTCTTCTTTGAATGTTGGAGGCACATCGCGTTGCAATCCACCAATCCACATATAGTTATAAAGCAAACGTCCGCCGGAGGCTGCTTCGAAGACATCTAAAATCATTTCGCGATCACGGAATAAGAAAAGGAAAGGAGTAAACGCACCGGCATCGAGACCAAATGTTGCGATTGCAATTTGGTGATTACCGATACGGTTGAGTTCAGCCATAATGATACGGATAAGTTCGATACGCTCACTAACTTCAATATCGAGCATTTTTTCCATACCCATTACATAAGGCCATTCGTTATTCATACTGGAAATGTAATCCATTCTATCGATAAAAGGAATCACCTGCGGATAGGTCATAGCTTCGCTTGCCTTTTCCATGCAGCGGTGCAGGTAACCAATGTGAGGGATCACATCTGTTACAAGCTCGCCTTCCAGCTCTACTTCAAGACGCAACACACCGTGCGTAGATGGGTGCTGCGGACCAACATTCAGGCGCATTCTTTCTGTGTCAACGCGCCCAAAATCGTATTCTATAGTCTTTCTTTCAGCCACAATCTCTACCTGAATTTAACTATTTAAAATTATCTTTCTTTGTTTTAGTATGGAACCTTAATTCCATTGTATTCATCAGGTTCTTTATAGTCCTTTCTAAGAGGATAACCTTCCCAATCGTAAGGAGTCAAGATACGGATAAGATTCGGGTGATCTTCAAAGATAACACCGTACATATCATAAGCCTCACGCTCGTGCCAGTTAGCAGCTTTCCATACGTTTTCTACCGTAGGCACTTTTGGATTTTCTCTATTAAGAACTACTTTAAGCACAAATCTATGCTTAAGAGCAACTGAATACAGATGATATACCACGCCCAAATCATCAGACTGTTTGGATTTGTAGTCAACTCCGCTAAGGCAGGCCAAATAATCAAAATCCAAATCTTCTTCGTCTCTCAGAAACAGGCAAATAT
This sequence comes from Kapaibacterium sp. (SeqCode), assembly GCA_963664875.1. GTDB lineage: Bacteria > Bacteroidota > Ignavibacteria > Kapaibacteriales > UBA2268 > JBFHIJ01. The sequence continues at coordinate 1,693,580 of OY761611.1, forward strand.
CACGCAGCTTAGCAGGTTCGACAGTAACAAAATCTTCTACATTATCTTCTTGAGTAAAAGAAATGATAGCTTCGCCGAACTCTTTTTGCAATTTTTCGTATATATCTTTTGCTTGCATGTTTTATTATTTTGTTTAGTATTACTTATCTTCTTGATTATGGTAGTCATCAAATTGCTGTCTGAAACGTTCAATCTGAATCATTCTATCTTCGATAGCCGCATTGTCTTCAGCAGACATTTTTTTGCGTTTATTAAAGATAGCCTGATTTTTAATCATTTCCTGCAATTTGACCATCCCTTCCAAAAAGGCTTCGGGTCTCGGAGGGCAACCCGGAACGTAAACGTCCACAGGCAAAATGCGATCAACACCCTTCAAAACATGATAGCCATGCTTCCAGTAAGGGCCACCTGCATTAGCACAAGAGCCCATAGAAAGGACATATTTTGGTTCGGGCATTTGATCATAAAGCCTTTTGACTCTTTCAGCCATTTTCAAAGTAACAGTACCGGAGACAATCATGAAATCAGCCTGACGAGGACTGGCTCGGGGAATACATCCAAATCGCATAAAATCAAAGTGAGAGGCGTTAGCCGCCATAAATTCGATTGCGCAGCAAGCAAGCCCAAAGTGCAAATACCAATCTGACTTACTTCTGCCCCAGTTTAGAAGTTCTTCCGCAACTCCAAGGACAATACCACCGCTTTCGAATGGTTTATCCAGCCTGTCTAAAAGTCCCACGTCAACTCCCAGGATAAAACAATAATTACTTTTTCTTTTTTGGTATCACCAAATCGTCTAATTTTGGTATATAAGGTTGTGGTCTGTCCCACTCCAAATAGCCTTTTGCCCAGTCATAAACAAGGCCCAGCACAAGGATAAGTACAAAGATAGCCATTGCACCAAAGGCATACCAGCCTAACCCTTTGAACACAGTCGCCCACGGAAAGAGCAACACCAACTCCACGTCAAAAATTAAGAATGCAAGTGCCACTAGGTAAAATCGTGTATTAAATTTGACCCAAGGGCTGCCAATAGGCACTTCACCTGATTCATAAGTGGTTGTTTTGACGGGATGCGGTTTGTTTGGTCTTACAAGAGCAGCAGCAAATAAGCCGATACCCACAAAGACGAAACCGATAATCATGAATAGTAAGATTATACCGAAATCAGTCAGCATAAGCGCGTCCCAATCTATTATTTGTAAAAACTTTACATGCTAATCTAACATTGCAAAGCAGTTTATTCGTTTCTAAGTGTGCGTTTCCAAACACTAATTTAAACAATCGAATGCAAAAAAACGACCTTTTTTTTAAAATAATATGAGCAATCAATCGTTAGTCAAGCCTAACTTTTTTCCTAAATATATATTTTATAGTCACTTACAAAATATATCCACACAGCAATTTATTTCACTAATTCAGATTGTTTCTGTATCCAACGTGTTGTTTACAAAATTGCTTCGTCTTAATATATAAAATTATTACATTTAATATCTGAATTATTTTAATACACAAAAATAAAAGGTCATCAGATTGCTCCGACGACCTTAACCATATTTCATAGTATTTTATTGCTTAGTAAAATATCAGCTGTGTAATTATTAAAATTGGTAATAGCACAACTAAAGAAAATTTGAACATATAGGAAAAGAAATCAGGCATTTTAATATCCTGACTCTCTGCAATAGCTTTAACCATAAAGTTAGGACCATTTCCAATATAAGTCATTGCACCAAAGAACACTGCAGCAACGCAGATTGCATCTAAGAAAATTTCCGGCACTCCGGCTATCATTGTAGCACCATCTGCTAATGCAGGATTTTGAGACACAAGTCCAAGTGCTAATGAGTGGAAAGTAACTGCAGTAGGGGCGTTATCCAAAAATCCACTTAATGCTCCTGTCGAATAATAAAATAAGTGTGCGGAATCTATACCCAAATCTGCTGCATGACCCTGCAGATATTTTAAAGCAGGTACCATAGTAATAAAAATACCTATAAACAAAAATGCTACCTCTTCAATAGGTTCCCAGCTGAAATGATTCGCTTCGCGTGTTTCTTTTTTGGTAAGTGTAAGCGATAAGATCATCATTAACACTATCACACCTTCCCTGATAAAAGCAAGGTAGTGATTGTGATGAATTGCTTCGATCGTATTACCATTGATAAAAGCTACTGAAAGCACAACGCCTGCAAGCCAAAGGAAATTGAGACCACCTCGGATTTTAATAGGTCTCTGTTGGTCATGGTCTAATCTCACGGCTTCCGGATCTTCTTTTTTCCAGTAGTAATTGTCAACCGCAAAATAAACTGCAAGCAACATACCATTGACAAACAGCCATTTAGGCAGCAAACTCATGAACCAAATAAACTCAGCACCTCGCAGGTACATAAGAAACAATGGAGGATCGCCCAGAGGTGTAAGCAAACCACCACAGTTAGCTACAATAGCTATAAAGAAAAGAATGGTATGTACTTTGTGTTTTCTTTCTTTGTTTGTGCTTATAAGCGGGCGAATAAGCAGCATAGCCGCTCCTGTTGTACCCATAAACGACGCAAGCACAGCACCGATCCCAAGTATAGAAGCATTTACCGTTGGTTTTGATTCAATATTACCATCTACAAATATGCCACCGGTGATTACAAACAATCCACCGAGCAGTACGATAAAAGGAATATAGTCAAAAACTACCTGATGAATCAGATCATGTGTCATACCGTTGAAAATCAGCCAAGCACCGGTAGGAATACCTAATCCGAGAGCAATCAATAGCTTGTTTTTGTTGTGTTCCCACCAGTGCCCTGCTACAAGAGGCAATACTGCTATTGCTCCCAGCATCAACACAAATGGTATTAGCGACCAAAGAGGAATTTGATGTATATGTTCCATTGCCGAACACACCTTACGTATATTAATAAATTGATATTTGTCATTTTTGTGGCATGACATTTCAAAAATACCAAATTAAAGCATTATTCACTCCTTAGCAAGTAAAAGAGTATGAAAGAATAGAAATGTTATTTCTTTATTCCTCATTCCAGAAACAGCTGAAATTTGTTTTGTTTCCATTAACTGTATATTCGACGTCATATTTGTGTTAATGATAAAAGCTAAAACTTAGTATTTGTTCTCTATTTGATTTAGATAGGGGTTTTATGTTTTTATAAAAGACGTTTTATTACTTAAACCGAGATTTGTCATTAGAAAAAAGCAAACTCAATCTAAAATCTTATTTTCTTAGAGTTATAACATCAATAAAGTTGTTAAATGAGTAAGATTTGCTTACCATTTTTAGGGAAGTTTATACTCACAAGGCATCAACTACCCCGCCCTTCGGGCACCCCTTCTTCCCAAGAAGGGGAATCAAAATTCCCCTCTTTTCAAAGAGGGGTGGCACGTCGAAGACGTGACGGGGTGTTCAAATGTAGCAGACACTTATGTATAAAATCTACTATTGTCAATTTTCTAATGACATTCTTGGGTTAAAGAAAGAGCTTGCCTCGCAACAGAAACAAGCTCTTATACTAATCAATCACTAAGGAAATAAGGCTATTTTTTATATATAATCGGGTTGCATTTGCACTGATTAGCTACTATACTTTTAGCAGCTTCTGCTGACTCTAAGGAAGAATAATCTCCTATGACTACAGCATACATTGCATCTCCGTCAACATCTTTTTCGATTACTTTAGTTATAAGCCCCTGACTCATAAATTTTCTCATTTCTGCATTTGCAGCTCCTGTTGTACTATAAATTCCAACCTGCAATCCATATTTACCATTAGATGGCATCTGTGGTTCGGGCTCTATTTCATCTTTGAGAATTTTAACTTCAGGTTCTTTTTTTACAGGAACAACTATTTCTCTTTTTTCTTCCGGTTCTATTATTTTTACTTTTGGCTTACTCTCAGTTTTTGGAGTGGTAGCAGCTTGAGCCATCGCTTCAGGATTATAAGTTACTTCCTGCTTTTTTGTTGATTTTTTTGCTAAACCTATAGCAGAGCGAACAACATCAGTAGCAGGAATTAAAAATTCTGACTTTGGAAATCTTTTTCTGAAGTTATCCAATTCATATTTAGCTTTAGTAGTATCTCCCAATATAGCATGGAACTGAACTATTCTCCAATAAGCGTCGTCAGCCCATTCACTATTAGGATAAGAATTTACGATTTTCTTGTAAATTTCAAATGCACGGAAAGCATCATCTATGACAACACCATGCAACAACTGCACACCCGGATCATCAGGATAAGCAGCAAGCAAATCAGGAATTTGAGCTTTTGCGGACTGAACATTGCCGGAAGCTACCAAATTCATAAGCTCACGCACCTGCTCAGATTGAGCAAACGTGTTATAGGAAACAAGGATAAGATAAATTGCTACAAAAGAAAGTAGGTATCTCATTGCAATCCCCCCAGATCGAAATTAGAATGTATTTTTGTCTCTTTATGCTAAAGCTAAATATAAGAAAAAAAGATTACAAGCAATAATAAATTTATAATGAACTGCATTTTTTCTTTTAGGAGTGTATATCAATCAGAATTATTTAGTAGTTCTTAGTCTTTTCTTACACTTTGTATATGCAGCATTGTCATTTAGGCATTCATCTGCTTATTTACTAATTTTGTAAATTATATATACTATCAGGCATTTACAATGAAAAACGTCAATCTTATAAACCATCCTCTCGCCTTGCACGATTTATCCTTGTTGAGAGACAAAAATCTGCATTTTGAGCATTTCAAAGCAATTTTAAAAAGAATTTCGACTCTTATTGCTTATCAGGCAACTTCGGATCTACCGGTACGAAATTATGAGCTCGAAACCCCATTAGAAAGAACAACCGGACAGGCTATTGATTCAGACATTATTGCTACCCCTATATTAAGAGCAGGCCTTGGTATGCTTGATGGCTTCCTGCAGGCAGTTCCTTATGCAAAAACGGCTTTGATAGGCATGAAAAGAGACGAAGAGACTTTTGAGGGCATTCAGTATCTATACTCCCTTCCTGAAACAAATGAAAAAAGCATTTTCTTTGTACTTGATGTGATGCTTGCTACCGGAGTATCTCTATCAGAATCATTACATAAGCTACAAAACGAAAAGCATAAAGAGATTAGAATCCTCAATGTATTGGCTACGCCTGAAGGTATCGAAAGGATAAGCAATGAATTCCCAAATGTACAAATATATACTGTCAGCATAGACAGAGAATTAAATGATAAAAAATATATTCTGCCCGGGCTCGGAGATGCGGGTGATAGGATTTTTGGTACACTTTAACAATTTCTCTTAAGTACGGATTTTTTTGGATACATCATATATTTATTTGCTACTTTTCCTACTTAATATTATCTTGATATTACCGATAATTACATGTATAAGTAATCAATATTTCGGCAAATATTAAATGAGTAAAATATTTACGACATTCATAATGCTTTTCATCTCAGTTTTGGTTTTTGCTCAGCAAATACCAAATAGGATTGTTATTAATAACTCAAACATCAAAACTGCTGCAGTAAGACTAATAAACAAATCACCATATATCACTTTGCCTGAAGCTGCCCGAATTATCTCATATAAAGTAAACGGCTCAACACAAATGCAAAGCGGCAACACAATTATCAAAATTGCTCCCGGATCATTTTTTGTAGTAATAGAATCATCCGAAAAAATGAAAATTGCTCAAATGCTCCAGCCGGTGATTATTGTTGATAATACTCTATACATCCCCTATTTAAGTTTCATGACTTCACTTGAAACATTAGGGCTTTACTCCGTATCTCAAACCAAAAAAGAAATCTTACTTACAGAAAACACGACAGCAACTCCAACTTTAAAAGAAGACATCCCGCAGCACATAATGGCTGAAAAAAAAGTTGAAGAGAAAGAAACCACAGAAAACAATAAACCTAAAGAAGTCAAGAACTCAAAAGTTGCTGAAACCCCTCAGGAACCGGATGATTTTTTCAAAGCTTTCGCTCAAACATCTAAAATCATGCGAAAAAGTCTCCAATATCTAAATCCGGACACTACAGAAAAAAGAGAAGTAAAACCCGCAACAAGCGAGCAAACTCCGCCCAACAGATATGTCATTCCTAAAAAACTAAAGCGCTCAGCATTGGGCGAAAAGTAAGAAGTGAAAACTAAACAGTAGCCTAATTATAGCATTAGCAGATGCTTTTCATTCGTCTAAGGACTATTTTTTACGTAAAACCAAAGTCCTCTTCGGATAAGTGGTTTTATATATTGAATTTACACTTTTATTGGCATAGAGTTTACAAATACATTCTTTAGATTAAAAAGACTGACAATTCGATAAAGGGATTGAGTGAATGTTTTATTTTTTGCCAAAAGCCATTTCTATCCTATCGTTAGTTATGGCTTTTTTGATTTGTGAAAAGTGTTCGGAACAGATACAAATAAAAAAGTGTTGACAATGCAATATAAATTTAGTATAATTGTCAACACTAAAAAGGGAAAAAATATGTCTCAGGTGTTTGCACATAAACTTGCTTCTGCTAGAAAGTTATCCGGCTTATCTTTAAGAGAACTCGCCAATAAATTAGATAATTCTCTTACTGCGCAGGCTATTAGTTTGTATGAAAAAGGTAAACGAATGCCTGACAGTAGCATCGTTATTGCATTAGCAGAAGCACTTCGTGTTCCTGTGGACTACTTCTTTCGTGAAAACAAAATACAACTTGGTGAAGTAGATTTTCGCAAAAAATCGAAATTGAACAATAAAAAGATTGTACAAATCAAAGAGTTTGCATTAGATTATTTGGGAAGATATTTTGAAATAGAAAATATTCTCAATAAAAACATTCCTTTTCATAATCCTATTACCTGCTGTAATAAAATTTCTACACACAATAGTATCGAAATTGCTGCAAATCATTTAAGAAAAGAATGGAATTTAGGAATTAACCCAATTCCTAATATTATTGAGATGTTAGAAGAAAGAGGCATAAAACTTATAGAAATCGACTCAGTCGAAGAATTTGACGGCTTTTCTACTTATGTCCAAAATATTCCTATCATTGTAATCAATCAAAATATAGATACTGTTAGGAAGAGATTCACTATCTTACATGAGTTAGCTCATCTGCTACTGAATTTTGACAGTAGCTTATCAGAAAAAGAAATTGAAAGATATTGTCATAGTTTTGCCGGAGCATTTTTATTACCGGAGGAAGCAATATCTCGATACTTTTCTAAGAGCAGAAGCAAATTTGCCATAGAAGAACTAATTGAAATAAAAGAGTACTTCGGTATATCTGTGCAGGCAATAGTTTACAGACTATTCAATTTAGATTATATCTCGGATAGAAGCCTGAAAGAATTTTTCATCAATCTTAGGAAAAACAGACTCCAAGATGAGAAAGATTGGGGAAGCTATAAAGGAGAAGAAAGTAGTAGCCGATTTGAAAGATTAGTCTATATGGCAGTAAGTGAAGAAATAATCTCGCTTAGTATGGCAGCACAACTTTTAAATCGAGACCTCGAAAGTTTTAGAAATAGTCTAAAGCTTATCTCATGAAAATAGCGATAAAAGATGCCAACATATTCTTCGATTTGCTTGAAATGGATTTGATTGATGAGTTTTTGAGTCTTAATTATAGCTTTCTAACGAGCAATTTTGTTCAATCAGAGATAAAATCTGAAAAAGCAAAATCAAAGTTTCAGTCCATCACTCAAAAGGGTCTAATCAAGATAGAATCGCTTTCTTTTGAGGAAATGACAGAAGCCTACAAGCTAAAAGAACTAAAAGCAGGTCTATCAATGCCTGATTGTTCTGTTATTTATCTCGCACAAAAACATGACGCTATGCTACTTTCAGGCGACAAGCCTGTAAGGTTAGCAGCGAAAAGCGTAGGAATTGAGTACCATGGTGTCCTTTGGGCTTTAGATGAGATGATTGAGCAAAGTATTATTCCTAAAAAGACTGCTAAGATTAAGCTACAGCAACTTATGTTGACTAATGATCGATTGCCTAAGTCTGAATGTAAAAAAAGATTAGAAAGATGGTAAAGCTCTCCCCCAAAAATTACTCCACCACCTCAAATGTTTGTTTTTCTTAGCCTAATTTCCTAATTTACACTTTATATAGCCCTCTTTATAACAGGGCTAATTTAAGTTACTTATTCCTTCACATTAGTGAGCTTGGAAATGTCACATTTGATACCTAAAGAAATAAATAGACCTAAGCCGTATGTCCTATATGCTTCTTGGACTGACGGTTTTGAAAGTATGATTTCCCTTGCGGATTTCAGAGAAGAATGCCCCTGCGCCGAGTGCAAAGGCGAATCTATGAAAGGGCTTAACGGGCAGGTGCTGCACTTCCCCGGCATGAAACAGTTTAAAGCAGGCATGAACGAACTAAATAAGTTAGAGCCTGTCGGGAATTATGCTGTTACTGCCGTATGGGGCGACGGACACGATTCCGGCATCTATACTTGGGAGATTTTCAGAAAGATTTTTGAGAAACACAAACTAACTCCCGAAAAACTTGTCGAATTAGACCGTAAAATGTCAAAATAAAATATATTAAAATTTGAGGTAATACAATGACTTTACAGGATTTTCAGGACGCAATCAGACAGGGTATTCCTGATGTTTTGCCTGCTGCAAAAACTTATGAGCCGGAAATAAACCACGCTCCTAAAAGAAAAGATATTTTATCCGACGACGAGAAAAAGCTCGCTCTCAAAAATGCTTTGAGATATTTCGACCCTAAACATCACGAAGAGCTTTCTAAAGAATTTTTGCAAGAGCTTAAAGATTACGGCAGAATTTATATGTATAGATTTCGCCCTGATTATAAAATTTATGCTCGCTCTATAAATGATTTCCCTCATAACTCTAAGCAAGCTGCAGGCATCATGCTTATGCTTAGCAATAACTTAGATTATGCTGTTGCTCAGCACCCTCACGAGCTTATTACTTATGGTGGAAATGGCGCAGTATTCCAAAACTGGGCGCAATACCTTCTAACTATGAAGTATCTTTCTGAAATGACTGATGAACAAACTCTTGTTATGTACTCTGGCCATCCGATGGGCTTATACCCATCTCACAAAGATGCTCCAAGAGTCGTTGTTACTAATGGTATGGTTATCCCTAACTACTCTAAGCCTGATGATTGGGAAAAATTCAATGCCTTAGGTGTATCTCAATATGGTCAGATGACTGCAGGTTCTTTCATGTACATTGGCCCACAAGGTATTGTGCATGGAACAACTATTACATTGCTTAATGCAGGTAGAAAATTCTCCAAAGGCGGAAGCGGTCTTGCAGGCAAACTTTACGTTACAGCAGGTCTTGGCGGTATGTCAGGTGCTCAGCCTAAAGCAGCAGTTATTGCAGGTTCTGTAAGTATTTGTGCTGAAATAAATCCTAAACCTGCTAAAACTCGACATGAGCAAGGCTGGGTAGATGAAATATTTGACGATGTTGACAAAGTAATCGACAGAGCTTTGGAAGCAAAAGCGAACAAAGAAGCTGTCTCTCTTGCATTCATCGGTAATATAGTAGATCTTTGGGAACGCATTGTCGAAAGAGATATTGAAGTTGAATTAGGTTCTGACCAAACTTCTCTTCATAACCCTTGGGCAGGCGGTTATTATCCTGCAGGCTTCAGCTATGAAGAGTCAAATAAAATGATGAGAGACGAACCTGAAAAATTCAAAGAAGAAGTTCAGAAAACTCTTCGTCGTCACGTTGCTGCTGTAAACAAAATGGCTGAAAAAGGTATGTATTTCTGGGACTACGGCAACGCTTTCCTTCTTGAAGCAAGTAGAGCAGGTGCTGACGTAATGAAACCGGGCACAAACAGATTCAAATATCCTTCTTATGTAGAAGATATTATGGGACCAATGTGTTTCGATTATGGTTTTGGTCCTTTCCGTTGGGTATGCTCAAGTTCAGATCCTAAAGATTTGGAAATGACTGACAAAATCGCAACAGAAGTATTAGAAGAAATGATGAAAACTGCTCCTGACGAAATCAAACAGCAAATGGATGACAACATCCGCTGGATCAAAGAAGCAGGTAAAAATAAAATGGTTGTTGGCTCTCAGGCACGCATCCTTTATGCAGATGCTGAAGGTCGTATCAACATAGCAAAAGCCTTTAACGATGCTATCAAAGCAGGTAAAATCTCTGAGCCTGTTATATTAGGTAGAGATCACCACGACGTTTCAGGTACGGACTCTCCTTTCCGCGAAACTTCTAACATTTATGATGGCTCAAGCTTCACTGCTGACATGGCTATTCATAATGTTATAGGCGACTCATTCCGCGGTGCTACTTGGGTTTCTATCCATAATGGCGGTGGCGTTGGCTGGGGCGAAGTTATCAACGGCGGTTTTGGTATGATGCTTGACGGCAGCGAAGATGCAGAACGCAGATTGAAAATGATGCTTCACTGGGACGTTAATAACGGCATCTCAAGAAGAAGTTGGGCACGCAATGAAGAAGCAATCTTTGCTATCAAGCGTGCAATGGAAGCAGAACCAAGACTTAAAGTTACTCTTCCGAACATCGCAGACGATAATGTGATCAACGCAGCTTTTGATAAGATTTTTAAGTAAGATTATCTCAACCGAGGAGTTAACCCCGCGGTTGAGATAAAACTTTGTGGCTATACCCAAGATGGTTCAAGCCTATACATTCGAGAAGGGAGCTCAGAGATGAGTTCCCTTATTTTTTTGAATTGAAGTTGAATTTCCCGAAGAAACTGCTAATATCAAAATAAACCTTCTCAATTTCATACTCATTTTCTTTGACTGACATAACATCATAAGGCTTTTTATCTTCTGATACCAATGCCTGTTTTGTAAATTGTAAACCCAGTACTTTAAGGATTTCATACTCATCTCTAACGCACATAACTTTGAATGCTGTTTTGGCTGATAATCCATCGCCGGAGCTTACAATTACATCAATCAATCGGTTGAATTTATACAACCACTTTTTACTTTCATCAATATTTCCTGCTCTTTTGCTTGCTATATAGCAGAAAAAAATATTATCGATAGAAAAAGGTGCAATTTTTGAGATGTTTTTTCCAATTTCATACGCCTTAGCCCAGTCCTCTTGGCTTGGCTCGTCACTGTTTAAAATTTCTTCTATCTGAGAGGTCTCGTCTGATGTCCTTGCTCCATAACCAGAGTAACCTTCCTGGTCTTCCTGGCCATAATAAAGAGCGTTATAATCTGATAATGCCAAAGTCGTATCGTTTTGCTCGTATCTACTAAGCAGCTGATTATATTCTTCCTGGCTCACTTTTCTGGGGATAAATCCTTCACCGGCGTTAGCCGAAGTTTCAGAAGAGATATTCCTTTTTTGTTGCTCTTTTACAGTAGAGCAAGCTGTAAATAGTGCAAATGACATGACTAATAAGAACAAAATTTTTCTCATGATTTTTCCTTTTAGTGAATAACTACTTATTATAATTTAGTTATTTATATTCAATTTGCCAAATGTTAAGTGATTTATTGTACCTTTAATTCAATTTTTCCCAACTTATCAATTTATTATAAATTCCCTATGAACCAAATTTTTGCAGCTGTGTATTCAATTAATGTGCGGCGGCAAATCATACCTCTGTCGCATATTTCAAAGGGGCTTAACTACACATATTCTTTCATTTTATCGGATTCCGCCTTTCGGGAGGTGTAAGCGCAATCCGGGGATTTGATTAATAACAATATCACATATTTTGATTCCAAATTATTATCATAAAATTAAAATTCCCCTCTTGAGAGGTGCGTGAGCGAAGCGAAGGCGGGGTGGATAAGAACGTTGGTTCTAAATACACTCTAAAAAATATAATTAGTTTAAAACTTATCTCTTTAGCACGTTTTCCTTACTTTGAAGTTACGCTCTTCGCTTTTTTCCACCCCGGCACTACGTGCCACCCTACTTCGACAGGCTCAGCACGGCGCTCAAGAGGGGAAAATACATATTTGATTTTATGATAAAAAACATAGGTGAGCAAAAGTGTGATTTACAATACCATATCTAAAAAACTTTAGAGGAATACCATGCAAAGATTTAATTTTAAGAACAACGTTATGTTCAAAGTGGTAGTTATAGCTGCTCTTATTATCATACTCCAATTCCCGAATGCTCTTGTTCGATCGCTTATTCATGAAAGAGAACAGATTCATCAGGATGCAGTCTTGGAAGTCAGCGAAAAATGGGGAAACGGACAGACTCTTACAGGGCCCTATCTTTCTGTGCCTTATGATATTTATATCAAAAACGAAAGGTACTCCACAGACTCTACTTCCAGCTATACTATTTCAAAAGGTTGGATTTATATCTTGCCGGAAGAGCTTAAAATCAATGGCAAACTTTCACCTGAGGAACGCTACCGTGGGCTGCATGATGTAGTGGTTTACGAATCGGATATCACACTGCAGGGTAAGTTTAATAAAATGGATTTGAAGGATTTGGATATAGACTTTGATAAAATTCATTTCGAGAAAGCTCACCTTAATGTTGGTGTATCTGATTTGAAAGGTATCGAAAAGCAAATTCAGCTTGATTGGAACGACACTACTAAGTTTTTCAATTCAGGTCTTAGTACTGTCGATATTGTGAATTCCGGAATAAGTGTGCCGGTGGATATTTCTCTTGAAGACTCCACAGAATATAATTTCTCGCTAAATATTGATCTGAAGGGCAGCCAGCACGTATTTTTCACTCCGCTTGGGAAGACAACAGATGTGCATCTTAGTTCAACTTGGCAGCATCCGAGCTTTTCCGGTGAGTATTTGCCGGACTCCAGAGAAATAAATGCTAATGGTTTCAAAGCTCATTGGAATATTCTGCATTTGAATAGAAACTATCCACAGATGTGGACAGGTGATAGCTTCAAAGTTGGTGGCAGCATCTTTGGTGCAGACTTATTGCTTGCAGTAGATAGATACAAAAAGTCGGACAGAGTCGCCAAATACTCTATACTCTTTATCTGTCTCACATTTCTTGTATTCTTTTTTGTGGAAATACTCAATAAAAAATATATACATCCTATACAGTACCTGCTCGTGGGTATTGCTCTGATACTATTTTATACATTGTTGCTTTCATTTAGTGAGCACATGCTCTTCAGTGTAGCGTATCTGCTTGCGTCTATTATGTCGCTGCTGCTAATCAGCTTATACACACTTGCTATATTAAAGTCGAAGCAGGTAAGCTTGCTGATGTTCGGCATATTAACTATACTTTATGGTTTCATCTATACTATAATCTCTATGCAGGACTACTCGCTCCTAATCGGCAGCATTGGTCTATTCCAAATACTCGCATTAGTGATGTACTTCTCTCGCAAGATAGACTGGTACGAGATTAAGTTGGGTAAGACCGTAAAGGTTGAGGATGAGGTTTAGGGTTAGTGATAATTAAAAGTTGCGTGTTTAACTAAGAAGATACATTATTCAAAAAAAGTCATTAGAAAACTCAATTATGTTGTAATCTTGTTTATTGACAAGGGGTTAAAACCCCTTGTTTAATTATTCAATAAGTTCTGATTATATTGCCGTAAGCTATATTTCGACAAGCTCAGTAACCTTTGGCGGTTGCACTTGGTGTAACTCTTTACAGGCTTGTGCTTTAGCTTGCGGTAATTTAGATAATACTTATGTTGAATGGCACTTCATTTTCTTAGGTTTTTAAAATTCTTGAAAAGCAAATCTTATATGCTTATATTATATTAGAATTTCTGCTTGTAAAATAATCATCAAAAACATTATGCAGTCCAAAATTAGATTCGAAGACGATTTACCTAAAAGCCATCAATATATTGAAATAGAATTAGATTCTCTTATAGATGAAATCAATCCTGTTGATGTGTACTCCGAATTTGATTCCGGAGAAGATGTCGGTAGTGAAGTTTTGGAAGCTGATTAAATATGCATACCATCAATCAGATACTATGTTGGGCAGGTCTCCATTTAGCATTTGCTAACCCGCTATATCTTTTGCTCAAACAGGGTAATATTCTTCTTAACAAAATTTTTGCATCCGAGACAAAAGACCGCAAACAGATAGTATATTTGCTGCTTTGCCTTTTCGGAATATTGGGCATGGAAACAATCGTTTTTACCAAAGCTTTGCCTCATTGGCTTATGATGCTGTTGGTTTTTCTGAATTTGCAGTTCCCGGGTTACTATTTCTGGGGTAAAACCAGAGACAAAGTTATGAGCTACAAGTCCAAAGAATACGGAGACGCTTTTATTACATTCTTTATAAATATGCCAATTGCGTTGTTTTTTCTCGGCTTGGCTTTCGCAATCACTCTTTTCCTTATTGATTTTACTTCAAAAGTGGATTATTAGAAGAGATAATTTCTTGCTTTGGAGAATCTGGTATTGTTATTGGATTTTATTATGTGTGATATAATATTAAAAAATATTTGACTAATATTGACATATGTTTTATATTGCAACATACAATATATTTATAATTTTTTATGGCGTAGTTATGAAGTTTTATACTTATATATTATCAATGATAGTATTTTTATCCGCATGTGCATCCAACTATAGTAAAATATCTGAAGAGGAATGTGAAAAGAATACCAAAGTCACATACTTAGTATTAAATTTTAAAGACGATTCATTTGGTGCACAATCTCATTTTGAAAATGTACTTAGAAGTAAGTGCTATAATGTAATCAATCATTATTCTACAGAAGTGCCTAGGGATATTGACGATGCCTTAAAGATGGGAGAAAAGTATAATGCAGATTTTGTAATATTTGGAACTGTCTGGAAAAAATATTTTGATGGACAAGTCCAGTCTGTATATCTTCCTAACAACATCAATCCTAATGTTTTACCAAATTATGCTGCAGAAGGCTTTTGGATGGGGGCATGGCAAGCTGCTAAAGAACTAACTGGGTATTATGTGTGTGGAAGATTATTTAAAATCGAAATAAAATCAAAAAAAATGGAGCAATTGTATTATGGTGATTCAATTTTTAAATTCAGTGACTAATATTTTATAGTAGTTGTATGACTTTTTTACTATAGCAAGTTCAGTAACCTTTAACTTCTCACTCTCAACGCCCTTACAGGGCTCAGTGAGAAAAAATAACTCTGCCCCATGGCGTTGCCATGGGCTATTATCTTTGAGGCTTTCAGCCTCGAAAACTAATATGATTTAATGTTCGGTAACAGTAGTTTAGCTACAAATTCCTAATTTGTAATTTGAAATTCGTAATTCCAATAAAAATCCCCCACTCTCAAAATACTGAAAGTGGGGGTTTCATTTTTCAAAAATCTAAGTGGGATTATTCTTATGATTTTTGATGCAATGGGAATTTTGCTGTAAATTCTTTTACTTCGTTTCTTACTGCTTCGTAAACTTCTTCGTTATCGATGTTAGAAAGTACTTTGTCGATCATGCCGGCAATTGCTTTCATGTCGTCTTCTTTGCATCCGCGAGAAGTCATTGCAGCAGTACCTAATCTGATACCTGAAGTTACTAATGGAGAGCGTTTTTCGCCCGGTACAGTGTTTTTGTTACAAGTGATTCCCGCTTCATCCAAAGCGTTTTCAGCTTGTTTACCTGTGATGTCTTTATTAGTAAGGTCAATAAGCATCAAGTGGTTATCAGTACCGTCAGAAACTAATTTATAACCTTTAGCCATCATTTCATTAGCCAAAGCTTGTGCGTTAGCCATTACCTGATCAATGTATCTATCGAATGAGTCAGTCAAACATTCGCCGAAAGCAACAGCTTTAGCAGCGATAACGTGCATTAATGGACCGCCCTGTACGCCAGGCATAACAGTAGAATCCAAAAGTTCGCTCATCATTTTAGTTCTGCCTGATTTAGGCGCAACGATTCCAAATGGATTTTCGAAATCTTTACCCATCATGATAAGACCACCGCGAGGGCCACGCAAAGTTTTGTGAGTAGTAGAAGCTACTACGTGGCAATGAGGAACCGGATTGTTCAATTTGCCTTTTGCAATAAGACCAGCCGGGTGAGCGATATCTGCAAACAAGAAAGCACCGATAGAATCAGCGATTTCACGGAAGCGTTTGAAGTCGATATCTCTTGGGTAAGCAGAAGCACCAACAGTGATAAGTTTTGGTTTGTGCTCTTTAGCTAATTTTTCAACATTATCATAATCGATTTTGCCTGTTTCTGGGTCAAGAGTATAAGGGATAAAGTTATACAATTTACCGGAGAAGTTCACAGGAGAACCGTGAGTCAAGTGACCGCCGTGAGAAAGGTCTAAGCCCATCACAGTGTCGCCTGGTTTGATAAAAGTCATGTAAACAGCCATGTTTGCCTGAGAGCCACTGTGCGGCTGAACGTTAGCATACTCAGCACCAAAAAGTTTTTTCAGTCTGTCGCGAGCTATATCTTCCGCAACGTCCACCCATTCGCAGCCGCCATAGTAGCGCTTGCCCGGGTAACCTTCGGCGTATTTGTTAGTAAGAACTGAACCTTGCACTTCCATTACTTCAGGAGAAGTAAAGTTTTCGCTGGCGATAAGCTCGATTTTTTCATGCTGTCTATTATATTCTTTCGTGATAGCATCAAAAACTTCAGGATCTGCTTTTTTAATCAAATCGTACATTTCCGATATCCTTGATTTTATATTTAAAATGGGTATTATTCAGGATTACATAAAGCATTGTAAAATTATCCAAAATAAAGGATAATATCAAATGATTTTGGTTTCAGCTATTGGGAATAAAAGGATTAGCAAATATCAATTTAGGAGGAAGCGGCAGGATTCAGATAAATTCTAAGAACCGGGGCAAATCTATAGGCGACTTGCCCGGCTCATTTGGAATATTTAAATCTACTCAAATTGCATATTATAATAGGAAAGTTCTCCGGTTTCAATCCGGATAATATAAACTGCACAATCAGAGCTTGGCTTTGAAGTAAAAGACATCACACCCATACTGTTTTTAGGTTAATATTTAGCTAAGGCTAATTTATTTATCAAAATACGTAAATCATTATCAATTATAATCGTTGTATAGATTTTAAGAACACAAATTCAATAGGATAAGCTGATGAAAGCAGTTATTGCCAACGCATACGGAGATCCGAATGTACTGCAAGTCAAGGAAATTGCAACTCCAAAACCCAATGAAAACGAAATACTTGTCAAAATCCATGCGACTTCTGTAACAGCCGCCCACTGTGCGATGCGGACAGGCAAGCCACTATTTGGTAGATTATTCATAGGGCTAACAAGACCAAAAATCGCTATACCCGGTACTGACCTATCCGGCACAGTTATCGAAGTAGGCAGTCAGGTTTCCAAATTCAAAGTAGGCGATGAGATAATAGCAGCCACAGATGTAAAAGGCGGCTCGTATGCGGAATATATTTGCCTCGAAGAAAGAGACGTAATTGCCACAAAGCCCGGGAATATAAGCCATGCAGAGGCGAGCGGAATAATAGACGGAGGGCAGACGGCACTGTCTTTCCTAAGAGATTCTGCTAAGCTACAAGCCGGACAAAAGATTTTAATCAACGGCGCTTCAGGTAGCATAGGTACAGCAGCAATTCAATTAGCTAAGCTCGAAGGTGCAGAAGTAACTGCAGTTTGTAGCACTAAAAATATAGATTTGGTGATGACACTTGGAAGCGATAACGCTATAGACTATACGACTGAAGATATAACAAAGCAAACCGAAAAATATGATGTGATTTTTGACACAGTCGGCAAATTAGATTTCAATCAGATAAAACATATTCTTACCCCTGACGGCAAGTACCTTTCTCCTGTCCTTGGTCTTGGTATGCTGAAAGATATGCTGATAAGCAGCTTTGCAGGCAAGCAAAAAGCAATCTTTTCTGCAACGGGTCTAAGAAAAGATCCTGAGAAACAGAAGGATTTGACTTATATTTCCGAGCTGATGCAGCAGGGCAAATTGAAAACATTTATCGACAGAAAGTATTCCTTAGAGGAAGTGGCAGATGCACACAAATATGTGGAAACAGGGCATAAAAGAGGAAACATTGTTATAGAGATGTAGCCGATAAAAAAAGATAATATTCTTATTGGCTTGTAATTTGCTAAATCATTATCTTTGTATAGTTTTATCCAATACTACAAACGAAGCCATGAGAATAGCTTATCTATCTACGTTTTATCCTTTCAGAGGCGGTATCGCTCAGTTTAATGCATTGCTCTATAAAGAGCTTGCTTCTAAGCACGACACAGTACCATATACGTTTTTGCGACAGTATCCGGATTTTTTATTCCCGGGGCAAACTCAGTATGTGCAAGAGGGAGACACTGCCGAGAGGATTGAATCAAAAAAAGTATTGGACACTGCCAACCCTTTGAGTTACGTAAGAGCTGCCAAAAAGATAGCTCCTTTCAAACCGGATATACTTTTGACAAAATTTTGGATGCCGTACTTTGCTCCTTCATTGGGCAAGGTAGCCAAACAGCTTTCCAAATCCGGCACTAAGGCTATCAGCATCCTTGACAATGTAATTCCTCACGAAACACGTCCCGGGGACATAAGCCTGATTAAATATTTTCTGAATGCAAATGACGCATTTATTGTGATGAGCGATGCAGTGAAGCAGGATTTATTAAAATTGAAACCAAATGCTGTGTTTGCTGACCATCCGCATCCATTGTATGACCATTTCGGAATGAAAATGCAAAAAATCAATGCACGCAAGGCTATGAACATTCCTGAGAAAAGTAAAGTGCTTCTGTTTTTTGGTTTCATTCGCGATTACAAAGGGCTCGATTTGCTACTGCAAGCAATGAAACAGCTACCGGAAGACTACTTCTTGCTAATAGCAGGCGAAGTTTACGGAAGTTTTGATAAGTATGAAGAAATGATAGACAGGATGGATATTCGCTCAAAGGTCGGACTAAATGTCAGGTACATAGGCGATGATGAAGTCAGCAGATTTTTCTCAGTAGCCGACGTTTGCGTCCTGCCTTACAAGTCAGCTACCCAAAGCGGAATTGTAGGAATAAGCTATCACTTCGACTTGCCTGTTTTAGCCACAGATGTAGGCGGTCTCAAAGAGATGATAGAGCCTTTCGGCACCGGAGCTATGATAAAAAGACCACATTCTAACGACATAGCTGCTGCGGTAAAAGCGTTTTTTGAAACCGGCACTTCTGCTGACAGTATCGCCAATATTCAGAATTATAAAAAGAATTATAACTGGAAAACACTCGCAAACTCAATTGAAAATTTGTACGATAGTTTATAAAATAAGATGAAAAAAAACAGACCTGATTATAAAACGTGGCTACCTCTGAAAAACTATACTTCTGTGGTTGCTCTATTTGTAATTGTATTACCTTTATTGTTGGAATCTGATTCGACAATCGCCAAAATAGCCATATCATCAATCGTTATAATGTTCTTGTTCTATTTGCCTTACGTAATAGCACATTTCACGCTTAGTAAAAATAGTTTTGCAATACAACACCACTTAGCGGAAGCACTAATAAGCAAAGTCCCTGATACTACTATTGAGGGCAATGCTCTTGACATTGGCACAGGTAACGGCATAGCAGCTATAAAATTAGCAAAATCCAATCCGAAAATTAAAGTTTTTGGTATTGATATATGGTCAGGCAAGTGGGACTATTCTAAAAAGCAATGTATAATCAACGCAAACCTCGAAGGAGTATCAGAAAGAACAGCATTTACCGAGGGCAGCGGCTTCGATTTGCCTGTTAAAAATACCTCTATGAATTTGATAATAAGCAATTATGCTATCCACACAATGAAAGAACACGACAAAAAGGTAGTGTTTCAGGAAATAATCAGAGTTTTGGAGCTAAATGGCTACCTTGTAGTACAGGATTTTTTTAGAAAGAAATACTTTGGAGATATTGAGAACCTAATTGATTATCTGGCACAATATGGCCTGCATCTCATTAGTCGTACTAACACGGAAGAGCTTGTCAAAGTGCCTAAGCTACTGAAATATCTTGACATAGCCGGCAATAGTGAAATTTGGGTAATGCAGAAGCATTTATAAGAGAGTAAGATTTATTGCTATAAATTGCGTAGTATTTTGGATTGGTTTAGTTATGATATAGAGCACAGAGCTCTATCCTTTTTAGAAATAGTGCCCCGCTTACCATATTCAGGGCACTATACTTACTTCTAAACACTATACACCGGTACTGCCAAATCCACCTGCTCCACGTTCGGTATCGTCGAGGGAGTCGCACATTTTCCATTCTGCCTGCTCATAGCGAGCTATCACTAATTGTGCAATCCTATCGCCTCTTTTAATGGTAAACGCTTCTTTGCTGAAGTTAGATAGAATAATCCCAATTTCGCCGCGGTAGTCGCTGTCTATTGTTCCGGGAGCATTCAATGCAAACACCCCATTTTTTAAAGCAAGCCCACTTCTTGATCTAACCTGGCATTCGTAACCTTCAGGCAAAGCAATTGCAAGATTTGTAGGAACTAATGTTGTCTGTCCGGGTTGTAAAATGACATTTTCATCGATAGCTGCATATATATCCATACCTGCAGATCCGGTAGTTTTATATGCAGGCAATGGCAAATCACCAAATTTATCATTCAGGCGTGTAATTTTTACTTCTAAACTCATAGCTACAATTCCTCGAATTATATTGAAAATTTTAATTTTGATTACTGTATATTTTAGATTGTCTATATACTCAACTGTTGCTTAAGTTCAAAACAGTAATTCAGATTTCTTTGAAACGCCGGTTTAGAAAATTAGCTCTAAAGTCAGAACTAATAATGCTATCTCTTATGAAAACATGTGGAAACTTTCCTCCCGCTCCTTATATCTATCAATCTATTTTAATAACATTTCCCTCCTTTTTTCGTAATATTGTAGGTATTCATAATAGAATAGGTGCTTAGATGGCTGAGAAATACGGCAAGATTTTAATAGTGGATGATGATGAAGATGTATTGCAGGCAGCGAGGCTCTACCTGAAGCGTCACGTTAAGAGCATACATACAGAAAAAGATCCCGAAAATTTGCCGGGTTTGCTTGCCGCCTCTTCCTATGATGTTATTCTACTTGATATGAATTTTACTAAGGATATGACCGGTGGTAGTGAAGGCTTCTATTGGTTGGAAAAAATCAGAACCATTTTTCCCGAGCAGATTGTTATTATGATTACTGCTTACGGCGATGTTGATACTGCCGTCAAAGCTATTAAATATGGTGCTACTGACTTTGTACTCAAACCTTGGCAAAACGAGAAACTTCTTGCTACTATTTCTGCAGCTCTGCAGCTCAAAATAAGCCGAGATAAAATAAATACACTTACGAATATAAACCGCGAACTACAAAACGATTCTGCAAAACCGTTTGCTGATTTTATAGGGGAATCCGCTAAGATGCAGAAAGTTTTTGCTGACATCAAGAAAGTTGCTGCAACTGATGCCAATATCTTAATACTTGGCGAAAACGGAACAGGTAAGGAGCTTGTTGCCCGATCTCTGCATAAGTATTCCAATAGAAGCGATAAGAGCTTTATCAGCGTTGATATGGGATCAATGAATGAGAATCTTTTTGAGTCAGAGCTTTTCGGACATGAAAAAGGGGCGTTTACAGATGCAAAGAGCGAAAAAATTGGTCGCTTCGAAATAGCGGAGGGAGGCACTCTCTTTTTAGATGAAATTGGAAATATTCCTCTTCACCTTCAGTCAAAGATACTTCGCGCTTTGGAGAGCCGCAAAATCAGCAAAGTCGGCTCCTCGAAACAAATTGATATAGATATTAGATTAATCACAGCGACAAACGAAAACCTTAATGACCGGGTAGCTTCCGGCGATTTCAGGAAAGATCTGCTTTATAGAATCAATACAGTCGAGATTACTCTGCCTCCGCTAAGAGAGCGAGGTGAGGACATAATTCTACTCGCAGAGCATTTCTTAAATAAATACTCTAAGAAATATTCCAATTCTATAAAAGGGATAAGTAAGCGAGCAAAAGATAAACTGATGGAACACGCTTGGCCGGGGAATGTTCGCGAACTACAGAATATAATTGAAAGAGCAGTAATTCTAACAGAAAACGAATTGCTCCAGCCCGAAGATTTTGCTTTAAACGAAATAGATGATTCCGGCAATGATTTATCATTCAACAGCTATAACTTAGACCATGTTGAGAAAACAGTACTTATAAAAGTATTGGAAAAACATGCAGGTAATATCTCCAAAGCTGCTAAAGAACTTGGACTAACCCGCACATCACTTTACAGACGATTGGAAAAACACGGATTATGATTTTGAAAAGCCATAGATTCGGAATTGCGGCAAGAGCTATTATGATGGCTCTTAATGCAGTATTGCTCGGCTTTTTTATAGCATTCAGCAATATTTATGCAGTCTGGATAGTGCTTTCTCTTCTATTTATTTATCAGATTTACGATTTGATAATCTTCACAGACAGAACTAATAAAGAAGTATTAAAGTTTCTCTCTGCCGTTAAAGAATCTGATTTTTCTGCCAGCTTCTATACGCCTGACTATGGCGGCACTATGGCAGAGCTGACCAAAGAGCTTAATAAAGTAATTGAAATATTCCGCGATAACAAAGCGGAACAGGAAAAATTTTACCGATTCCTTGAGAAGATGGTGCATCAGCTCAATTCCGGAATTGTAGTATTTGATACCTCAGGCAAACCTGTGCTTACCAATTCAAAAGCACTTCTCTTTACCGGGCTGAAACAAATATCGCAGGAAGAGGATTTGCAAAGGGCATTTCCTCGCTACGCGGAAGAGATATCGAAACTTACTCATGCAGACAAAATCTTTCTAAAAAGCGGACAAAGCAGTAAGGATATGGTGCTTAGCTGTTCCGAGTTTGTGGTGCAGGAGGATAGATACAGGCTTTTTGCACTGCACAATATCAGTCAGGAACTTGAAGAAAAAGAGTTGGATTCCTGGCAGGATTTGGTGCGTGTTCTAACTCACGAGATTATGAATTCGATAACGCCTATCTCTTCTCTTTCAGAAACGGCTTTGGATATAGTTGATGAATTCGAGGGCGGTGATGATGAAAGCGTGCAGGATATTAAAGATGCACTCGGCACTATACGCTCCCGGAGCGAAGGGCTGATGTCTTATGTAAAATCTTTCCGCGGTTTAGTTAAGTTGCCAAAGCCAAATATAGAAGTATTTCCTGTCTCAGAGCTTTTCGCAAATGTTGTTAAGCTAATGGAACATGAATTTGAAGAAAAAGGAATAAACTGCTATATAGAAATCATACCCGAAGATTTGAAAATAGCCGCAGATCCTGCTTTAATGGAGCAAGTAGTTTTAAACTTATTACTTAATGCTAAAGATGCTGTACGTCAGGAAGAGTCTCCAAGGATATGGCTGCGGGCTTTCACCGATAAAAAAGCAAAAATGCTGATAGAAGTGGAAGATAACGGAGCAGGCATACTAAAAGACAACTTAGAGCGAATATTCATTCCATTTTTCACTACCAAAAGCACAGGCAGCGGTATCGGTCTCAGCCTCGTGCGTCAAATCATGCGCCTGCACGGCGGAAAGGTAGCAGCCGACTCCGAACCCGGCAGAACAATTTTCAGACTTTGGTTGTAAGTTACAGCAAGTGGTTCAAGTTGTTGCCAAATTCAGATTCGATGATGAAAATCCACCCACTTTAATATTATTCAAAATAGAAAAATGATTATTAGCTGATTCTGAAAAGGACAAAGCTTTTTAGTTTTTTTGCTTGTGATTTTCCTGAATTTAATATATTGTTTTGATGAGTAAGTGTATTTATATATATTGCTATCAACCATATATAAATTTTGTGCAAATATATTTTCCAAATATGCCTTTTTTATATCATAAATAAAACATGTAATATCTTACACACAATCTTGTTTGCAATTAAAAATCAACAGTTCCGGAAATTTCTATGAAAACCTTTATTCTCTTTATCATATTTCTAAGCTTTTTGTTTCCTTTTACATCTCACTCTGAAACCTTACAAAGCACTCTAAAACACAAGGAACTAATTTTTATTCAAAATACTGAGCTTGATGATTGTCTCTTCAAAGAGTTCGACGGGGATATGTATATGCTTACTGTAGATAAAGAGTATAAGCAGGACAGTACAAAAGCGATTATTAAATTGAAAAATATTACAAGCAATACTGAAATCCCTATTGCTTCGTTTTGCTCCGACAAATTGCCTTCTATTATGCAAGGCTATAGTTTTATTTCTCAAGATTTTGATTTAAACGATGATTATTTAGTTGTTTCAAATTATGTATTTCTTTACGTCTTCAAAAAAGAGAATTCAGTTTACAGGTTTGAAAAAATAATAAACTCATCTAATTCTTACGAAGCAGTCAAAATAAAAGGCAATCAGATATATTTACTTACTGCAAATATTCCTAATGGAAGTTATGTCGGAGATTATAAAATTCTGGATTTGGGAAATGAGACATTTACATCTTCTCAGTTAATAAAACCTGAGCTGTGGCAATTGCTATACTTCCAGCCTCGAAAGATTGTAGATTTTTTTCAGGATTCATATCTACAAAGCGAGATAGTACGTCCGGTCATTTATTTTCACAATAAATCGAGTATAGATACAGTGAATTTCTATTGCCCTGAATGGCTTACACTGCCAGATAGCATTATTAATCAACTAAAGGAAAATTTAGAGTCTTTAGGCAATATCAATTCTAAAAATGTCATAGACATGCTCAGAACATCCCTTAGCCAAACATCTCTTATTCATAAAGTTATGAGCATTTCGGAAGATAGGGTTTTAGTGCTTTGGTCAGTTCCAGATACAAAACTCAGATATGATTTCAGATTTACCATAATAAAAAAAGTAGGACAAAAATATGAGATTGTAGCAAATAATCTTAGCAATATGGAACTCGATATAAATAAATCACTGGCTGATTATAATGGTTTATATCGTTTGACCAATGAAATATTTACTTCCAATGGCAAGCTTATAGATATTTTGCCGACAGCGTTCTATCTATCAGAAACGCATCAGAATATGCCAATCATTGATTTATATCGTGAGATGGAAGAAGCCTATCTGAAATCCGACGAAAACGGGTTTTACTTAAACATTATGGAGATTAAAAATGATTAGATACCTTGTACTAATTACTGCTTTATTTGTTTACAGCATCCAAGCCTTCGAGATTAACATCAGTTGTCAAAATGTAAAGGGTAAATTTGCAAATCAGTTTAATCTTGATTATTATATCGATGACTATGATAAGATGAACTCTACACTTACTATTAAATGTGCTGATAAAGGAGTTCAATCCATAAAGCCCGACTACGCTAAAATCATCAAAACAGAAGACGGAGATAGTGTAGAATGGTTTGATTTATTTGACTTATCCTATGAGGCGATTAAAAATCAATCCTATACTAAAGAATATACAGACACTATTAAAACAGACAAAAACACATTTATAAGAGAAGCAGAATGGAGCGGAAATGATACAAATACCTATAAAATACATATTAAGGTCTATCATCCTTAGCAGCACTCTGCTGTGCATTTGCTTTTTTGCAGGCAAAAATCTATTTGGCAATGATATAGAGAGTAATGGCAATGTTACAGATTATCAGGTTGAGACTCTATTCAAGAGCCGGTAAAATTAAGCTCGCTATTGACAGACGATTGCAACATAGTTGTTTTTTAAAGTAACTACACCTGCAAGGATTGCTATAAGTCGATAGCAAAATCAGCAGAAACACTCAAATCTTCAAATTTCAAAATAAATCTTTTAGTTTTGGTTCGTTCGCCACTTAGTAACAAAACTCGAAAAGAGATGTACAAAGAGGCAAAAACAATTTTAGGAACAGACAAAATTTATTTCGATATCCACAGCAAAGAAGACGAATGGCCACCGAATGCTTATGAAGAGGGAATTTTTTCTTTATTTCCGATAAAGCAAACTCCGGCATTGCTTTACATTCCTAATCACAGCTTTAAAGCAAGCTTCTTTAGTTACGATAGACTAATTGAAAAGAATTACGACTTAAGAAGTCTATTAGAACACTCCTCATCCGAAAAATGAAATAGTTTTGCAAATCTCTCTAAAAAAAACGCATCCGGCTTTTTGACAGGATGCGTTTTTTTTTAAATTTGATTCAGATATAGTTTTTTCAATTAGTTATTGAAGATTTTGGAAGGTTCTACTTTGCCCCAGCCATTGACTCTGACTTCGCCGAAATCAGGGTGTGAAGTTTTAAAAATCACAGAGCAGTTGAAATGTCCGGGTTTCTCAGGTTTGTAACTGCCAATCACTTTCAAAGACTCATGAGCTTTGATTGTTTGATTTTTGTCAAGGTTCAATTGGAAAGTAGGTGGTTGCATTTCAAAATCTTTAATTTTAATATCTTTATCAGAATTATTAACTATTTCGATGCTTGCTTTACCTTCTCTGCCGACTTCCATCTGACCAAATATGAAATACTGAGGAGAAACATCAACATCTTGTTTTAGATGTGCTTTTAATACATAGTAGTGAGGTTTCTTTTCATCAACATCATTTGCATATATCTTAATAGTCTTAGAAACAGTCCCACTGTGACTTACTTTCAGAGTAATGTCCAATGTAGCAGTTTCTTTCGGTTTTAATGTATCTTTCGAGATAGGAGCTGTTGTGCATCCGCAGGTAGGTTTTACCTGTGAGATTATAAGAACTTCGTCACCTGCATTTCGGATAGTTACCGTTGCCTTTAAAGGTTCAGGATTGGCACCTGCTTTTACAATACCCCAATCATAAGTTCCCCCACCAACAAATTCTAATTTCGGTCCTGCAAATGCTGAAATAGCAAAAGCGAGGAACACCATACCTATTGTTGCAAACAATTTCATATATGCCTCCCTTGTATCATTACTGTATATTTTGTATTATTAATATTTGTAATATAATAAAAAATAGCATTGATTGTAACATATATACAGATTTATTTGTATTTTGTTACGATATTTTTTATATCATTCTAATATAGATTTACATATTGTCCGTTTTAGAAAAAATGAAACAACACATAAAATCCAAACTATATATAGACAGTCTAATCCTGTTTTTGTTACTATGTTTCTCTTCAGGAAACGTATCTTCACAAACAGCAATAACTCCGTTTGTAAAACCGGAAAAGCAATATATCAATCTTGGACCGTGTGCTATCAACGACACTTTGCTTTTGAAAGTAGAAGTCAAATCAGACTATGACGGTACATTGTTTATGACCGATATTACTCCCTCTTTTGCAATTGGTAAGCATCCTTTGGATCAAAACAGCCAACCGCAGAATTTCGAATTCATCTCACTTTTCGATGCATTTCCTTACACTTTCGAAAAAGGAACGATAGATACATTTGACATTTCGTATAAACCACGTTTAGAAGATCAATTAGAGCTATTCCCTTATGGATGGAAATATGCTGTCTTACAAATGGGATTAACCAAAACTATTACTCAACCTTACGAATTTCAATACGCAGTTCAGTACTACCTAAAGGCAAAGAAGACTCCACTGTTTGCAGACGGATATGATGATGTTTATAATTTCGATTCTGTCTATGTCAATCCGATTCTTCCAAAAAAATATAGCTGGCGGGTGAAAAACGTCAAGAATTTTGATGTCAAAATCAATGCTCAAAACTCTAATCTTTTGTCTGATAAAAAAACTGACGATGAGTTCTTTATTCAGGATAGATTCGCTCAGACGAATGAAGTTGAAATTCGTCCCAAGAACATAGTTACCTGGGAAGTGGCATACTCTCCCAAAGATACAGAAGCCGATTCGATGCTCATTGAGCTATACTATCAGCGTGACGAACAAAAAACTGACACTATTTGGGTGCGAGCTGTTGGAACAGGAGTCAAACAAGAACTTGAGTTCGTAGATATAAACAGATTAGTAAGTAATGACACTATACTTCTCGGCGATATTTTAGTCTTCGAAAAGGCAAGAATTAGCGGAAAACTATACAACAAGGGCAATCTTCCATTTGGAAAAAAGAACTCTTATTTAAGCAAATCACAAACTCAATCACCCGATTTTAAATGGAATTATGTAGTTCCACTCCTATCAGAAGGCGAACATTTGAATCCGGATTCTCTCTCTGCTTTTTCATTTGATTTGGAATTTGAGCAGCCCGGTGATTTTGTTTTGAAATTCGAAGTGGAAAGCGATATTGCAGATAGAGGTATTTTTGGTGTGCCTGACACAGTAATATACAAAAATATTTATATAAGCGGCAGATGTGTCGCTCCGGAACTTAATGCCGTTACTGATACTATCGACATGGGCGACGTTGTTTTAAACCGTTTAGATTGTCCTTCGTCTATGGATACTCTCTATACTGTTTTCAATTCGGGTAATTACCCGCTTCAGGTCGAATTTGCTCTTGACCCTGAGTATCCAAACACAAGATTTGTGGTAGAACCAAGAAATATAGAGGTTGGAGTCAATCAGCAACAAAGTATCAATATTCACTTTGAATCCGAAATATACGGCGAGTATTTTACCGATTTGCTTATTATTGCCAATACAAAAAATCCGAGAGATACTATACGAGTCCCTTTGAGAGCCGTAAGTATTCCTCCTGTTCAGGCAAGTCTGACGTTGCCAAATGTCAATGCTAAACCCGGCAGAGTCATATCTCTTCCGATTATTCTCACAAGTGATAAAATATCTCCTGCCTTTATAGCCGGCTCTTATAACGATATATTATACTACAATCCGACTTTATTGAAATATCGAAGTTATTCTTTGCTTGGAACAGCTTCAGAATTTGTCCCAAATCCTAGAATATTTGAAATTAGTCCCGGAAATCTACAAATAGATATTTCTCACAACGGTGATGATAAATTTCTTCCTTTAGACACTCTTATCATTCTCAATTTTGAGACTTATCTCGGAGATGCTGTCGAGACTCCGATTAGATTCTCAAATCCAAGATTTGGTAACAATAACTGTAGCAATATTCTGGATATTCCGGAAAACAATATTAGGAACTCTACTTTTAAATTAGATTCTATTTGTGGACTTGAATATATTATAACTCCTTCTACAAGCTCTTTATTTGCTATAAAGAAACTATCTCCTCTTCCTGCAGATAGAATACTGACTTTAGAATTCAACGTAGCCGCTAAATCCTATGTAGAATACAAAATTGTCAATACTTACGGCGAAGTGCTTTATCATGAAGATAAAACGATAATGCCGGAAGGAGTTTACGAGCGAGATATCAATGTTTCAATGCTACCCGTAGGAATTTATAGTTTAGAGTTTAGTGCAGGTATTTACAAAGAAACAAAGGGTTTTGTAATTATCCGATGAAAATCAGTCTTTTTATATTGTGTGCATTTTTGTATTCCGGTACTTTATGTGCTCAGGGATTTAATTGGCAGTATTCAGTAAGAGAACCGGTATCCGGTCCAAACTTGTTCTTTGGTGGGACGAGTTCTTATTCCTTTTTTGATCATCAGGGTGAGTTCTTTCTGTTTGAAAACGAAACTGTTTGCTGTCCTTACAAAGGCGGCTCAGGTAATGGTTTTGAATTGGGCTTTCAGGCAGAGTACTGGTATAGTGGCGAACAGGCATTTAATCTTGCCTTAAATTATACGAAAGCAGGAGGCAAGTTTACATCTCTACAAGAATATCCAAGAGTCAATAATGTTATTCAGGTTGTCGAATTTGCTTACAATTCTGATTTAAGATACCTTAGTTTCGAAGCAGGAGCGAAAAGAAGACTATTCGATTCTCATCTTTTTACTGAACTAACTCTCGCTTTTATGTTCAAAATAAGTGATAATTCCACTCATCTTGAGCGAGTAGTCTCTCCGGCAGAACTCCCTTTTAGTGACGGAAGCACCGAAAGAGAATTCCCATACAGGGAGATTAGCGGCTTGCGTAGTTTTAATCTTGTACCTTCTCTTAGCTTAGGCTATGATGCTAACCTTGGCAATAATCTCTATGCCGGCATATCAGCCGGTGTAAAATTCCCGCTAATGAGTCAGACCTCAGCAAACAACTGGATTCGCTGGCAGACAGGAATAAATGTTTCATTGCATTGGGGTGTCGGCAAATATGAGCTATTTTAAAATATAAGGATGAAGCATAGCTTTTAGCTCTTCGGAAAGACCTTCGAGCAAACTGTAAGAAGCCATTTCAAAGTCATTGAAATCAAACCCGGGGCTAACAGTGCAGCCCATAAGACTATATGATTCTATATCATTAGCACACAACTCTGCAGCCATCCATATCCCTGCAGGAACTACAAATTGGCACACATGCTCGACATTAATTTGATTACTCAATACAATTTCTTTAAACTGCTTAGATTTTTCATCAAATAATACCAAACGCAGCGCAGCTCCTCTGTAAAAATGCCATATTTCGTCTGATTTGATCCTATGCAGATGGGACTTATTGCTTCCTGTTAGCAAGTAGTATATAGAAGTTGCGGCACTTCGCATACCCGAAGAAGTCTCAAACTTCTCAGCAGAACGATAAATTTCTTTGAAGAAACCACCTTCAGGGTGTGGCTTAAGTTCATAATTTCTGATTATCATTTCTATATCAGTATCTTTATTTGCCTGCATAGTATTTACCTATTTATTGGTAGATAAGAAAAGTATTATTTGGGATGTAACAAATTCCAATTTATATTGTCAATTATTATTGAGGGATTGTACATTATAAGATAGAGACATCAAAAATAATGACACGGGAATCCAAAAAAAGTTTCAAAAGTGCATATAATTATATAATTTGTCAAATAATTGACAGATATGGAATTAGCAAACATACAATTCGTTTATTACACTGCAATAAAAACTATATATAGAGGCCGTTATGTCAAAATTATTTACATATTTTATAATTATGCTGTTGATTTCTATTACTGTTTCTCAGGCAGAGAGATACTCTATTTCTGCGATTGACGGTTCAAAATTCCCTGAAATCAGAGCATATTTCCAGGCATTTGACAATGCAGGTAATTCTGTAGAAAACCTGAAACCTGAAGATTTTAATGTATTTGAAGACGGTATTTCAATGGATCCTTCTCTTCAGGTGGTCTGTGAAGAAGGTAACAAAGAAGTTAGTGTTCTGCTGATACTTGACAGAAGTGAATCAATGAAAGATACGGTCTCTACTGATCCTTTAGAATTTCGTTGGGACTGGGTAGATTACGCAGTAAGAACTTTCGTAAAAAAAATCAATTTCGTAGGTCGTACAACTGTCGCAGTTACAAATTTTGGCGGAACCTGCAAAATAACGTGCCCGTTTACAAATAATAGAGAAGAGCTACTTGACTCTTTAGATAAAATCCAAATTGTAGGAAAAACAATTTATGACTATCCGTTTTTAGACCCTACAGCAGGCGCTGTCGAATTATTCAAGACAAGACCTGATGATGTCAGAAAAGTAGCAATTTTCTTAACAGATGGCGAACCAACAGAGCAGCCAAAAACCGACGAGATAATAAACGCAATGCAGCTCGCCAACATTCAGGTTTATTCCATCACTCTAAATACTCCAAAAAATATTGATTTAAACTCAATTTCCAGATTTACCGGTGGAGAAAGCTGGAGGGTGGATACTAAAAAGGAATTGGATGACATATACAATAAACTTGCTGAAAAGCTACAAACTCAGCTTTTTTGTTATTTATCATGGATTACAAAACATGGTTGCGACCAAGAATCAAGATATAGAAATGCAAAATTTGAATATTTAAGGATAAGCATAAACGACGGACGAATTATTGAAAGACCTTTTATTCTTCCTGAAAAGTCTGTCCCACGATTGCTTAATTCAAGGACAAAATACAATCTTGGAATGGCTCAGGCGAATGAGACCATTTCAGGTTACGTAGATTTTACTCCGCTTTACGACGACTTTGAAGTAACAGGTGCAAGATTTTCCAACTGGTCAACTCATTATTCGGTTGATTGGGAAGGTCGAACTTTGCCGTTTACTATCAAAGAAGGACAAACTGAAAGCATAAAAGTTGTTTTCAAACAAACAAATATCCAAACCAGAACTGCTAATTTGATTCTTGAGGGTTATCCCTGCGAAAAAGCTATCCCTGTGGAAGCCGGCGGTGTTGAACTCGTTATTGACTCCCCAAGCGGTGGAGAATCATATTCTTTATGTGATTCAATAAATATTTTATGGTCAGGCATAAACAAGAATACTCTTATCGATTTGTCCTATAGCACAAATAACGGAAACAGCTGGGATACCATAACTACTTTTGCTCGGGGCTTGACACATAAATGGATGGCACCCCGCGAAGGTCAGTACAGACTTAGAGCGGACAAAAAAGTTAGTTGGAATTGGGTATGCCCAATCCATGGCACTGGCGAAGATGGAGCTACCGGAATTCATGAAAGTGGGAATATCTATGCTGTAGGATTCTTTGAAAATACCGGATTATTCGGTGCAACTGAGATCCCTAAAAACAGCAATGGAAAAAAAGATTACTTCCTAATGTCTATTAAGCCTAATAACGGTGAAGTTAATTGGGTTACTACAAATGGCGGTACTAAAAATGACTCTGCAACTGCGGTTTACAATGATGGCGGAACATACTATGTTACCGGTTCAACTATGGATAACATAACTTTCGGCGCGAAAAAGCCTAATTTTTACGCAAAAGATAAGCGGCATTTATTTATTGCAAAACATGATGCTACCGGAAAGGCAATAGATGGAAATATACTAGGCATTATGAGCAGCAATCAAAACAAAGATTTGGAGATGTGGGGCACTAAAGTAGCCGTAGTCGGAGAAGACATATTCATTGAAGGAGAATATGTAGGAGTTTTTGATTTCGGCTATCTCAGTTTACCTAAAACAACTGTTCCTAAAACATTTACTGTTACTTACAATAAATCTGACTTAGTCCTCAAAGATGTAAAAGCAGGTAGCCTTGGAGGCATAAACTATCCGCCACGAAAATTTTATCACGACACATATTACGCAACCAAGTTTAAAGATACACTTAGAAAATTTAATGACAGCTTGGTTTCAAGAGGTAACACTGATGGAGTTATAATCAAATCTTATTCCAGATCATCTAAAGAGACTTATATTAATAGCCAAAACTTTGCAGTTGTATCTCCTGAGATTACTTTTAATGCCAATTATCTTGAAGCAGGCGATTGTAGCCTCGGTAATTCTGTAATGCGATTACTAACTGCAGCTGTCAAGAATAACGGCTCTATTGCTGTTTCTATCGAATCAGAAGCCATTGTCAATGATCCTTTGGGTGAATTTGCAATAGAACCTTCGCTACTTGGTACTCAAATAGCTCCGGGAGGAAGTTTAGATGTTACAGTGGTATTCACACCTAAGGAAGTTGGAGAGCGAACAGCTCAGTTACTCCTTGGAGTGGACTGTCTTGCTCCTCAGCCAATAGCTCTAAAAGGAAACGGACAGTGTTCATTTGAAGCAAAAGCAATCGACTTCAAAGAAGTACCTGCATCAGTTAATAAAACACTAACAAATGTATGCGTATTCGAAAACCTATCCAATGACTCTCTTATCATCCAGCCAGTGATAGAAGGTGCAGACGCTGCAGCATTTATTCTTTCTAAGAACGGCATTTTCTCTGTACAACCGGGTGAGTGTTGGACAGTAGACATAACCTGTTACTCATCTGTTGCAGGTCCTAAGTCATCGTATATCAATTTCAACTTGCCTGAAGCTTGTGCTGAAAACAATGCTACTCTTGATGCAAACATTGTAATTACTGATGTAGTAGTAGAGGATATAAACTGGGGTAACAAAAGAGTATCTTCTATAAATCCTGCTCAGGTTATTTTGCAAAACAACAGTAACATAGATTTGAAAGTAATTAGTCTGTCAAATACTACTCCAAGTAGTGCAATAACTATGACTAATCCTCCTGCAAACTTTACAATCCCTGCTCAGGGCACTTATTCAATAGACGTTAGTTTCAGTCCATCAGCTGAGCAGTACTATGAAAGTATATATGAGTTTCAGGTAGAAAATGCTCCTGCTCCAAATACATTCAAACTATCAGGCACAGGTGTAATCCCTGCATATACTCTAAATTGGATTTGCCCGGATGATGTAGATCAAGGCCAATCTTCTCCTGCATATTTGGAAATAGAAAACACAGGAACTGCTGACTTACTGAAAATATACAACATTAACATTACCAATGGTGCGACTGATTATTCATGGGTCTCTCCACATGATGATTTGGAAATAGCAAAAGGTAACAAAGAGACTTTAGAACTTACTTTTAGCCCGGCATTCAGAGGCTCCAGGGAAGTTGTTTTTGACATAATCTCCGATGCACTCGCTAGTTCAGCTCAAGAACCTAAAATTACAAATACACATAATTTTGATTGCGAAGTACCGGGACTTTTGGTGCCTTCTAATCTTAATTTTGGTAATGTTCTGGTTTGTGATGATTATCCAATGACACTGTCAGTAGTAAATCCATCTTCGAATGAATCAGTCTCTATTTCAAGTATTTTGCTTCAAAGTGGTGAGGCATTTTATGCAACTCATGAATCTTTGCCTTATGTGATAGCACCCCTTGATTCGATGCTAATAGACTTACATTTTAATCCAAAAGACGCAAACGATTATCAGGATATATTGACTGTTACTGACATGGACAACAATCAATATCAGGTGCAGTTAATCGGCAGAGCAGTAGATCCTGTCTTTTACGCAAATGTTGATACTTTGACAGTTGTACCTTTTGGAGATAATCTAAATGGATTTGGGGTAAAAGCTACTTTCCCTACATTAAAATATGGTGCAATCACAAGCTTCAAACTCGAAATTGAAGTAAACGAAGAGCTTGTGGAAATCAAAAATATAAACAATACTAAACCTGCCGGATTTACTTGGAAACAAGCTCAGAAAACCGGAGCAGGCAAGTACATTGTAGAAGGTTCCGGTAATTTGAATACACCGTTTGATGATGTATTTATTATTGTAGAGTACAGGGCATTGCTCGGTGCCGAATTAGTTACTCCGTTCAAGGTTAGACCTTTGTACACGGAATGTCCAAGCGATTTTACAGTACCTATCCATTTGGCAATGAACGGTATATGTTTTAATGAAGGCATCCTGATAAACCAAGGTAACTTCATCACAGACATTCAAAAAGTGAATCCTAATCCGATATCCACAAGTACTGATTTAATCTTTACAACCGGATACGAAGCAGGTACAAAATTAGAAGTTTTCGATATGCAGGGCAATAAAGTCGAAACACTTTATGACGGAAGATTGCCATCGGGCAAATACTCTGTTACTCTTGATGTTGAAAAATATAATTCCGGTGCTTATATGTTAAAATTACATTCCGGTCACATCATCAAGACGGAAAAAATAATTATAAGCAAATAAGTCAATTGCAGATACTATCTCAAAAAAGCCACCTCTACTATAGAAGTGGCTTTTTGAGTTTTTGAGAAAGTGCAGAGATTTATCTTACCTCAGCTCCGCTGCCTATTTCAGCTTTTTCCGGAGATAGGAAGGATAATTTACCATCATCTGTATTGGCTGCGAGAATCATACCTTGTGACTCAATGCCCATGATTTTTGCAGGTTTAAGATTAACTACCATGACCACTGTTTTACCAACTAAGTATTCAGGTTCGTAGTGCTCAGCTATGCCTGCTACCACCTGTCTTTGTTCCTCGCCGATTTTTACTTGTAGTTTAAGTAGCTTTTTAGATTTTTTAACTTTTTCTGCTTCAATGATTGTAGCCGTTCTAAGTTTTACTTTCATGAAGTCTTCGAAGTCAATTACCTGCGAAAGTTCTTTTGCTTTGGCTTTTGCAGCTTCGATTCTTGCAGCGGCTTCTTTCAATGCTTCAACTTCTTTTTCTACTGTTTCATCTTCTATTTTAGTAAAGATAATTTCAGGTTTTCTGATTGGGCGACCTTCTTCCATAGTAGGATAAGCAGCGATATCCCATAGATTTCTTGTTTCCTGTCCGTTGTTCGCTTCGCCGGTATTTGACGAAACTTCTAAAATCTTACTGATTTTTTTAGATGCAAACGGTACAATCGGAGCAAAGATAATAGAAAGAGTATGCACAAGTTGTACACAGAAATACAATGATTTTGCAGCTCTGTCTGCATCGTCTTTAATAGCTTTCCATGGCTCTTCGTCGTTAAAATATTTATTAGCTGCACGGGCAACATTCATTGTTT
Organism: Kapaibacterium sp. (SeqCode); assembly: GCA_963664875.1. Classification (GTDB taxonomy): domain Bacteria; phylum Bacteroidota; class Ignavibacteria; order Kapaibacteriales; family UBA2268; genus JBFHIJ01. The sequence continues at coordinate 1,729,791 of OY761611.1, forward strand.
CTGTCATTGCATCGCGGAAACGGAAGCGTTCGTAGCAGTCTGAGATTTTTTTCAAGCCATTGTGCAATGCCTGAATTATCACCAAGTCGTTATCAGAAAACTCAGCATAATCTTCTCTGTTGATTTCTTTCTCAGGGTGTTCGCTCATGAAATCAATTAAGTTATTCCACTTAGCAGGGATTCGGGCATATTTATCAGCCAATGTAGGAACTTTACCGTCAAAGTTTTTATGAGTGAACTGAAGCGAACGATTTACAAAGTTGCCGAAAATAGCAGCAAGTTCGTTGTTGTTTTTGCTTTGGAAATCTTTCCATGTAAAGTCAGCATCTTTTGTTTCAGGGAAATTAGTAGCCAAAGTATATCTAAGTGCATCTATATAATGCTTTTCGCTATAGCTGCTTACGAAATCTTTTAGGTCAATACTCCAGTTTCTGGATTTAGAAAACTTTTCACCTTCAAGATTTAAGAACTCATGAGCCGGCACATTGTCAGGCATAATATAACCACCGCGAGCATGAAGCATAGCAGGGAAAATTAGAGTATGGAACACGATATTATCTTTACCGATAAAAGCAAGATATCTTGTTTCTTCGTCTTGCCACCATGTTTTCCAGTCATCAGCTCTGCCCTGAGCTTTCATAAACTCTTTAGTAGCTGAGATATATCCAAGAACGGCATCAAACCATACATAAAGCACTTTACCTTCTGCTTTTTGTTTGTCAACTCCCTGGATATCTTTTATTTTTACGCCCCAATCCAAATCGCGGGTAATAGCGCGCTCAGCAAGACCTTGTTTAAGCCAGCTACGAGTTTGCTGTATAACGTTATCTTTCCAGTATTTAGATTTTTCTTCAATATAATTTTCCAAAAATTCCTGGAACTTATCAAAGCGGAAATACCAGTGAGTAGTTTTTTTCACCTCAGGAGTGCCACCGGAAACTGTAGAGATTGGATTTTTTAATTCAATCTGGTTGTAATAAGCACCGCATTTATCGCACTGATCGCCTCTTGCACCATCTTCACCGCAGTTAGGGCAAGTACCTTCCACGTATCTATCTGGAAGGAACATTTTTGCTTTTGGGTCATAAAACTGCTCTTCTTCTCTATCGATTAGATATCCTTTTTGAAGGAAGTCTGCAAAAAACTCTTTTGCAGTTTCGTGGTGCGACTCGACAGATGTTCTTGAGTAATTGTCAAAACTCATCCCGAAAGCCTCGAAAGCAGCTTTGTTTGCAGTGTGGTATTTATCTATAATATGTTTTGGAGTAACTTTTTCTTTTTCGGCAGAAATAGTAATTGCAACACCATGCTCATCTGAACCGCAGATATATAGTACATCTTCGCCTCTTAGTCTTGAGTAGCGGGCATAAATATCGGCAGGCAGATATGCACCGGCAGCGTGGCCAAGGTGAATATAGCCGTTCGCATAAGGCAACGCCGAAGTAATCAGTGTTCTTTTCATAACATTTTCCAAAAATCGATTCCAAATATTCCAATATTGCAAATATAATGATTTTTTGGAAAGGTTGGGGCAAATGGTTGAGGGAATTATAATTAGTCATGGATCCCTTAGAATCTCAATTGAAATCCTACTCCTCCCTATTTTTTACATTTTGTTAGGTTTTAGTTTACCTTGTTTGGAAAATAAGTTATATATTTGAACCAACTTTTTGAGACTAATAGCAGATAATGTAATGAATAGACAAGATAAAATTGCTGTTTATCCGGGTTCGTTTGATCCTATTACAAATGGACATATTGATGTAATCGAGCGTGCAAGTTTGATTTTCGATAAGGTGATTGTTTTAGTTGGCGTCAATTCAAAAAAAACAAATCTTTTTACAGAAGATGAAAGATGCAGCATGGCTGGTGAAGCTCTTAAGCATTTGCCAAATGTGGAAGTTAGCAAGCATCAGGGGCTTATAGTTGAGTATTGCAAGCAGTATAAAGCAATTGCAATGATTCGCGGGATCAGAGCCGTTTCAGACTTTGAGTACGAATTTCAAATTGCACTTATGAACCGCAAACTTGAGCCGGAAGTTCACACAGTGTTTATGATGCCTCACGAAAGATATACTTATCTTAATTCAAGTATTGTCAGAGAGTTGGCAAGATACAAAAAAGACACTTCAGATTTTGTGCCACCTTGCGTAGCTAAAAAACTGGAAGCGAAATTTGACTAAAATCTTCAATAATTTGGGCTTTAATATTTTATTATTTAGACAGTCTTTTTTTGTCGGTAGCTTTGCACATTAATATCGTATTTTCTGATTTTATTGTGCAAAGTTTCGCGGCTTACTCCAAGTAGAGCAGCAGACTTGCTTACATTACCTCTACATTGTTCCAATGTGGTTTCAATCTTCCTTTTATCGACCAAAGCCAAATCTTCTTTCAATGTATTACCTAATGAGATAGCGGGAGCTACAACTTGTGTTTCAATTGTTTGAGACGAATTGGAAATTATTCTGTGCAAATCGCTAACTTCTATCTGTTTTGTTGTAGCAGTCTGCAGAGTTACTCTTAGCACACTTGACAGCTCGCGTACATTGCCTCGCCAAGTTTGTTCCTGCATATAATCTAATGCAGATGGAGCAAAAAACTTTTCGTCGTTGAAATCTGCATTGTGTTTTTGCAGAAAGTATTTGATGATTTCAGGTATATCTTCCTGACGTTCCTGTAGTGATGGCAGGTGTATTTCACACTCTCTGAGTCGGTGATAAAGCTGCTCTCTAAAGTTGCCGTCTTTGATACCTTCAAGCAAATCTTTATCCGTTGCAGAAACAAATCTGATATCCATCTCTTCGCTTTGCACGGAACCAACTTTTCTTACTACTTTTTCTTCGATTGGAATGAACAAATTTGATTGGAGACTAAGCGACATATCTCCTATCTCATCCAAAAATAAAGTACCTTTGTTTGCCTGATGGAACAGACCTTTTTTATTTTCGGAGGCACCGGAGAAAGCCCCTTTTATATGCCCGAATAGCTCACTTTGAAATAGTTCTTTGGGAATATTAGGAATATCTACGGTTACAAACGGATATTTATTTCTACGGCTTGCAGCGTGAATAGCTTTTGCAACTAACTTTTTGCCTGTACCTGTTTCGCCGGTGATAAGTACATTAAGATCAGTTCTGCCGAAACGGATTATTCTGTCGCCAACGTCTAACATAGCTTTTGACCTTGCGATAATACCGTTGGCTTCCAAAAATTTTCTAATTTCTTCTTCTTCACCCTGCTGCTTTTTGCCCAAGGCACTATTTAGCACTTCTTTGATTTTTTCTTTACTGATAATGCTTTTTTCAATAAAATTCATAGCTCCGAGCTTGGTAGCACGTACTGCAGTTTCTATTGTACCCTTACCACTAACCATAACAACAGGCAAAGAAGGGTGTGATTTCCTAATAGCTTCTAACACGTCCAAACCGCTCAACTGTTCCTCAGGTCCAAACTCAATATCAAGCAGAACTATGCCGATAGAGCTATGATGCTTCGAAAGGTATTCAATAGCAAGAGTCGGTTTATAGATATTTTCATATTTATAACCAAAATCACTAACTATATCTGCTATGGTGGAACCAAATTCTACATTATCATCTACGATTAGAACTTTCATATTAGCTTTGCCCAATCTCGTTTTTCCGTACGATTCGAATTAGAAATGCAGTTACTATTCTTTTATTGTGTGCGTCCTGCATCAGAATTATTTTTTGTTGTAAGCTTGTTATTATAACAAATAAAACAGTAATATCAAAATGCTATTTTAGAGAATTTATAAAATACCATTTTGACTTATCAAATAAAAACATTTTTTAGATTTTTTGAATAAAACGACTTTGTTCGAGGATAAATATTCGGATTTTGCTATTTTATAAAATCAAATTAGTCATATTATTTTACACATTGAACTAATTATATAATTGTCCGTTTATTTACTCAAATAACTATACAGTAATGAACAAATTTATTATAGAATTGCTCCAATTCCTAAAAAAGCCCACCGAAGTAGTACGGGGCAAAGGTAAAAATGTTACTTCTGATATTCTTAATCTATTGCTGTTAGACATACTGCTCATGATGATAGCTCTGCCTTTAGCGCAGCTGTTGGATACATTTGATCTTGTTGACTTCGATACTCATGACTTGAATAATATTTTAACTGATACCAATATTATTTTAGCTCTTGCTTTAGTCTCGATTGTAGTCCCGGTTATCGAAGAGTTTATATTTCGTCTCCCACTTAAAATGGGCTATAACGTATTCCCAATGTGGCGTCTAATGGCAGCAAGGAAGATGAGCGATGCAGACGAAGCACGTGAGATATACAAAACTAAAAAAGCCTGGCTCGCTAAATATCCATATATATTCTACGGCATGGCTTTACTTTTTGCTCTTATTCATTTGACTAATTATCAGATTTCTCTTTCTGTCATCATATTTTCTTTTATACTTTGCCTTCCTCAATTCATTCTTGCAGTGCTTGTTTCTTATGCAAGATTGAAACATGGTTTATGGTCGAGTATGTTATTGCACGGATTGCATAATCTTATATTTTCATTATTTGCTTATGCTGCTATGTAGGCGTTCTTTAGTTAACTAATTAGGATTCTTTGTGCATGAAAAAAGTTGAGATATTCGAGATATCCGCCATTACGTGCCTCTATATTGTATTATTGATTGTAATGTGGGTTAATTTGCTCTTCGATGCAAATCTGGCTGACTTAAAACTTACATTTCTGCTCACTGAAAAATACGGGATTTACTACTTTATCATGAGCACAGGTAGTTTGTTCTTGCTGTGGCATGGAACGCGGTTTAAGTTCACAAAAGATATTCCCGAATCTACTATGCAAAGATTTTTCAAAACCTTAGCTTTGATTATGTTTGAGATACAGATTCTTCTGCTCACAGTTGATTTTGGAATTGAGCCAAAATGGTTGCAGCTGCTTATCGGACTAATATCTACATGGATATTTGGTACTTTTGCTATTTCATCGCTGTGGGATATGCTTAAAAGTTTTTCGTCTGTTTTTTTTGGCAAAAAACACTAATTAGACCTCAAATATCAGATTATAGATACTAAGCACAGTCTCATGTGTAAATATTTTGAAGCCATAAATTGACATATATATAATAAGTCTTTGAAAGGAACTAATCTTATGAATAGAAAGATTTTATTACTATCATCATTTGTGATACCTTTTTTAGTGTATATTCTCACAATTGTTCCGGGTATTACTTTTACTGATAGTGGTGAGCTTATGGGTGCTGCTTCTACCTTTGGGGTAGCTCATCCGACAGGTTACCCGCTTTTTACATTGCTTGCATATTTATGGCATTTTTTACCCTTGCCTATTGATGCCCCATTGCAATTTAACATCTTTGCGGCTTTATGCACTGCGGCTTCAGCTTCATTTTTCTTTCTAAGTGCAGAAAAGTTGCTTGATTATATATCTAAGAAAAAGGACTTGGATCTTTGTAATAATAGCATCAGTGCAGCTGCATTGTCTTTTTCGCTGCTTTATGCATTTACTGCTACAATCTGGCACGAAGCATTAGCTTTTGAAGTATATCCTTTGCAAAATCTGATGATAAATCTGATTATCTTTTTAGCAATGCGCGCTGTACTTAGCGATTACGACATCAGGAAATACATAGCTGTTACTTTTGTATTGGGATTAGCTTTTGCCAACCACATGACAAGCATATTATTAGTACCCGCTCTTCTGTTTTTGTTTTTCAAAAGACCGGATAGTAAGGGCTTCAAATCTGTTGCTTCTACAAGAAGCTTGATTTTAATTTTTGCACCTTTGCTGTTTGGTGCTGCAATGTATTTAATTTTGCCGATAAGAAGCAGTATGTCCCCTGAGTTCGACTGGGGAGGTGTTTCCCGCAGCTTCGATAAATTTTGGTATCACGTTTCCGGAAAGCAATACCAAGTATGGATGTTTTCAGGTGCAGATGCTTTCAAGGAGAATTTGGGCGAATTTTTCTCTAAACTACTTCCACAATATGCTTATATAGGATTTATTCCTGTTTTGCTCGGCTTGTGGTTTGGGAAAAAATATTCAGGTACTTTGCTTACTTTTCTCCTGCTACTTGCTACAACTTGTATATTTTATGCTTCTAATTATGATATTCATGATATTGATGCTTACTATAGCCTTGCATACACAGCTTTTGCTCTGATATCAGTGTTTTCAGTTCCTTATTTCATTGCTGCTGCTAAAAGCAAAAAAGCTACCTATTTTATGCTGCTGTTACCCATGCTACTTTTAGTATTCAATTTTTCTGCAAATAACAGAAGTAATGAAGTTTATGTACCGGAATATACTCAAAACCTGATTGACAATCTTGAACCTAATGCCATTATTATTTCTGCACAGTGGGATTACTGGTGCTCCGCTTTTTGGTATTTGCAAAAAGTACAGGGAGTAAGAAAAGATGTTGTATTAATAGAAAAAGAACTGCTCAGGCGAACTTGGTATTTAGATCAGTTGCAGAAATGGTACCCTGAGGTAATGTCATTGCATAAAGATGACTTCGATTCTTTTCTTGAACAGCTGGAGTTATTCGAATCAGGAGAGAACTACGATCCGAGAGCAATTCAGTCACGTTTTGAAAAATTACTAACCGGATTTGTCTCTAAACATATCTCAAAGAGACCAATATACATCACTGCTGACATTTTGCAGACTGAGCCATATCTTGCTCAAGCTTACGAAAAAATCCCTCAGGGATTTGCCCTAAGATTAGAGGAGGAACACAAGACGTATCCTGTTAGTTGTGATAATATAAATATTAGCAAATTAGCCTCTTCACTTTCTGATGATCCTGATCATTTAGAGCTTGGAATCAAACAAAGTGCAGTTTTGCAATTGGTTTATCTCGCAAGGTATGCCAATCTTCAAAACGACACTAAAACTGCAAAAGATGCATATAGCAAAGCTCTTCAGATAGTCCCGTCAGATAATGCTATAGCAGCAGAAGCGGAAAAAATAAAGTGATGTAACCGTTTTTATAGTTTATTCGTATAATTAAATATACATTATACGTACCGGAGTGAGTTATGAAATACAAAATCTTGTTATTATTGATTCCATTAGCTTTGATTGTTAGTTCCTGCCTGCGCTCAGGATACAATTTTGTTAGTTACAGAGAGCCCGGAGTTTCTCCGAAATTATACAAAAAAGTATGTATTTTCGCAGATTTTGATGACCCATTTGCAAAAAGGGAAACTGAATTGGAAGTAGGCAAGCATTTATTCGAATTAGGCATGAACACAGTTCCTGCTTTCCACATTATGCCCCCAACCCGCGAGCGTACTAATGAAGAAATACACCAAATACTCGTGGACAACGGCGTTGATGCTTTCATCAGAATCTCCATAGAAAATATACAGGAAAATACAGCAATTGTTCCTGCCAGAACCACTTCCACGACTGTGGTTAGCGAAAAAGTTGTAAAAGACGATAAAAATGACAAAAAAAGAGATAGCAACAGCGATAAAAAAAGTCACTACAAAGGCAGCAGAGAAAAAATCACAACTGAACAAACTACTGTAACAAATTCTCCCGGATATGAATACAAGTATATGACCGGAGATTTGAAAGTTAGTTTGATCGACGTAGGAACTTCTCAACTGGCTTTTGTTCAAAACATTCATTCGGGCAGATATTCGCCACAATTTAAATTAGATTATCTAAGATATGGCGAAGTACAGGAAAAGATTGCTTTAACAATAGAAGCAGGCTTAAGAAATGATGGCTTTCTGCCGCCTAAAAGATAATTGTTCTAAATCAATACTATTTTGACAATAAGTGGAAAACTTTTTTCTTTTATGATGATTTTTTTTTATGCTAAATGATTTGATTTTGTTATATTTACTTCGGAGTGTCTCTCCGAGTTGATAAAAAAATGGAATTAGAGGACAATGGTGTAAAAGCTATTGTCCTTTTTTATTATCTGCTGCTAAATTTTCTGTATTTGCCTTTTCTAAAGCTTATATAAATCAAAAACTTCCTTGCTTTTATTTAATTGATATTAGAATTGAATTTGATTACATTTGTAAACTTTATTGCATATTCCTACAGATATATATAGATGAATAATACTTTTGATATAATAGTTGTCGGAGGCGGACATGCCGGTATTGAGGCGTGTTTTGTAGCTTCCGGAATGGGCATGAAAACGGCACTGCTGACTATGGATTTGAAAACCATGGGCAGGCCAAGTTGCAATCCGAATATAGGCGGCACTGCAAAAGGACATCTCGTTAAAGAAATCGATGCTCTTGGAGGAGCACAGGGAATACTGGCAGACAGAGCCGGACTCCAGTTTAAAATGTTAAATATCTCCAAAGGTCCGGCGGTTTGGTCACCTCGAGCTCAGATAGATAAAGACCTCTACCCTCTTTATACCTACGATTTGCTACGTAAACGCAGCAATCTTACTCTAATCACGGGACAAGCAGCTGAGGTCATAATCAAAAATGACAGAGTTACGGGCTTGATAAGCAAAAATGGTGAAACATTTCACGCAAAAGCAGTTATACTCTGTGCCGGTACTTTCCTCAATGGTGTTATGTTTACCGGTAAAGAAAAATATGTCGGTGGAAGAAGAGGCGAACCTGCTGCAGATAAAATCTCTGATATGCTGCATTCTTACGGATTTGAAGTTGGGCGGCTAAAAACAGGGACTCCACCTCGAATTTTGAATTCTTCTATTGACTACACTAAGGTTGAAAAAGAATATGGCGATGATTCACCACAGCCGTTTTCTATACACACACCACGTGTGAAAAACACAATGATATGTTACTCTACTGCTACTCATTCGTTTACTCATGACATTTTACGTACGGGATTTGCTGACTCTCCGCTCTTCGGAGGAGATATTGAAGGCACAGGACCACGCTACTGTCCATCTATAGAAGATAAAATAAACAGATTCGCAGGAAGAGACTCACACAAGATATTGTTAGAACCGGAAGGACTAAATACTAACTCGGTTTATGTAAATGGTTATTCGACTTCACTCCCTGCAGATGTTCAGCTGCAAGGACTAAGATCTATTCCGGGACTCGAAAGATGTGAAATGCTGTTGCCGGGTTATGCTATAGAATATGACTTCTTTTTCCCTTATCAACTAAAATTTACCTTAGAGACGAAAGCAGTTGCAGGGCTTTATTTTGCGGGACAGATTAACGGCACTTCCGGCTACGAAGAAGCTGCCGCACAGGGACTCGTCGCAGGCATCAATGCAGCTCTGAAAATACAGGATAAACCGGAATTCAAACTTAAAAGATCAGAAGCTTATATCGGCGTTTTAATCGATGATTTAATAAATAAAAATACTGAGGAGCCTTATCGTCTTTTTACCTCTCTGGCGGAATATAGACTGCTACTCAGACAAGATAATGCAAGAACAAGACTTTCAAAATATGGTCATTCTTTTGGCTTGGTCTCCGATTTACTACACGAAAAGCAAATGCGCTTTGACGAAAGAGTAGTAAGCGGATTTAACCGTACAAAAGAGGTCAAAATTAGACAAGAAGTTATCAATACTTATTTGGAAAAGCTCGAAGAAAGCACAGTTAATAAAACAGTTTCATTGTATGAAATGACCAAACGAAGTAAAGTGCAGCTCAACGATTTGCTGAACCTTGCAGATGACGATTCTGACATATTTGATTTGATGAAAAAGAAGGAAGAAATAACGAAAGCTATACAAATAGAAATCAAATATGAAGGCTATATACAGAGACAGAAAAAAGAAGTAGAGTATTTCCTTAAAAATGAGGATAAGCGAATTCCTGATAGTTTTGACTATAACTCCGTGAACTCACTTTCAACTGAGGCTCGGGAAAAGTTGAATAAAATCAGACCTTACTCTCTCGGTCAGGCTTCAAGGATAGCAGGCGTTTCAGCAGCTGATGTATCAATCATTTCACTTTATCTGAAATAGTGTGTGCATTATTTGCAACATATTGGCTCATATTATTACACACTAAGATTGAATAAGAAGCGAGACCGATATTTTTAGGATGTGGAAAAATAATATGCAATGCCGTAAAGCTATTGATAGTCTATCTTTATAGGAAATTATAAAAAAAGTGCCAATATGAAATTTCAAATTGGCACGTACATTGTACTTAATCTCATACTCGAAAAAAGCTCCATTTTTATATGCCTGTTTTAATGGAGCTAACTACCCCCGGGGGTCGCATTAGCGGCTCCCGCTTTTTTTATCTAACATATAGCATGCCAAAAACCTAACAACTCTATCTTGTTTTATATCAATATTTTACAAAGCTGCCAATTAGTTTGATGACGTTTTTTTTGTTTATGGAAATTCAAACTTTACACTCCCTGTTGCTATGTAGTATTAAAAATGCTGCTTAGGCAATAGGTAAATATCAGCATCAAAATTCTATAAAATATAATAGGAGACACAAAATATTGCGGCTCCTACATAGTATTTAGGTATTTATAGCTTTGCTTCCAATGGATTGGAATATATGAAATATTGGTTATACCGGTTTATTCTCTTAAGTCTTCTGCTTTTTCTTTTTAGCAGCAGGGAACAAAATATTATTTAATATTAGCCTATATCCGGGGGAGTTTTTATATAGATTCAAATCCGTCGGAGGATCTCCGACAGCATGACGATAATCTTCGGGGTCATGTCCGCCATACCATGTAAAAAATCCCTTCCCGTAGTTACCATGAATATATTTGACTTCGTCAGTCCCTTCCCTTTCTGCCATGACAACTACCGAGTTCTTGATTTTGTCTTTGTGGAATGCTGTAGTTTGCCCCAAAAAGCCCTTTATGATATTTGCATGGCACTGTGTCAGCATTGTTGGAACCGGGTCGTATTTTGCAGAAAAATCAAACAAGGTAAAATAATCTATCTCAGGATTAGCAATAGTTGAAGGACCAACATCAATATCTGAAAACTCGTATTCTGCAGGATTCATTATCAATCTGAAATTTTCAAATGCTAATGTTGCATCAAAATCTAATTTACTTTGCGCATTTTTGTCAGCAGGGTCACCGTCGAACATGTGCTCACATATATCTGTATGCTCAGCTGCAAGAGCGATATCATAAGTATCTGTGCCACTGCACATTGCAAATAAGAAACCTCCTGCGTCTATAAATCGTTTTATTTCTTTGGCTACATCTAACTTCAACTTTGAAACTTTATTGTAGCCGAGCGAGCTTGCCATACTTTCGTTTAAAGCCACCTGCTGCACATACCATGGTTGATTAGCCATATTAGCCCAGAATTTGCCGTACTGCCCTGTGAAATCCTCATGGTGTAAATGCAGCCAATCATATTCATTGAGCTTTCCTTCCATGACCTCTTTATCCCAAATAATATCGTGCTCTACCTGAGCATACTCCAAAGCAAGCCTTACCGCATCGTCCCATGGCTGAGCTCCCGGTGGTGCATAAACAGCAATTTTAGGAGCTTTTTCTAATCTTGCTACGTCAGTGTTACTGTCTTCTGCCTGTACCTCAGAGTAAATTGAAGCAGCAGAGGCAACAGAAATTTTCTCAAACATAACTCCGCGTATTCTGCATTCGGTTTCGATAGTAGCACTGTAATCTGTCATAAAAGAGCCACCTCGATAGTTCAAAAGCCAATCCACCGGTTGATTGTTTTTAATTACCATAAAAGCAATGCCATAGGCTTTAAGATGATTTGTCTGTGCCAAATCCATTGGGATCAGGATTTTTTGAGCAAAGCTTCCTATGCTCATAATCACAAGGAAAATAGGGATGAGATAGATTTTAAGTTTCATTTGATTCGACTTTCTCGATTTGATTGTACTTTTTGTCTATAGAACTTATAACAAGGTAAATATTTTACTTTAATTTGTCAAGATAAATAGAAAATGGGGCTTCGATTTATTCGATAGCCCCACTAAAGTTTATTTCTAAAATAATTATTCTAATCAACTTTGCTCATGTCGATTCCTAATGCATTTGCTACGCCTTCGCCATAAGCTTTGTCAGCTTTTAGGCAGTTTTTAATGTGGCGTATTTTGATAAATTCAGGACTGTCGCCCATATTGCGTGCCGTGTTTTCAAAAAGTACCTGCTGCTGAGCTGCACTCATAATGCGGAACAAATCACCCGGCTGTGAGTAATAATCATCATTGTCTTCTCTGTGATCCCAATGATAAGCTGCTCCCTGCAATTCCAAAGGTGGTTCTTTTTGTTCAGGGTTATCCTGCCACTCTTGGAAGCTGTTTGGTTCATAACCTAAAGTTGCTCCGTGATTGCCATCCACTCTCATCTGTCCGTCTCTGTGATAGCTATGGAACGGACAACGAGCTTTATTCACAGGGATTAGGTGATGATTAACACCTAAGCGATAACGCTGAGCATCGCCATAAGAAAACAATCTACCTTGAAGCATTTTATCCGGAGAGAAACCTATACCGGGAACAATATTAGTAGGATTGAAAGCTGCCTGCTCTACATCTGCAAAGTAGTTTTCAGGATTTTTATTTAGCTCAAGCACACCTACATCTAACAAAGGAAAATCTTTATGAGGCCAGATTTTTGTTAAATCAAAAGGATTCATCTTACAGTTTTTCGCTTGTTCTTCTGTCATTACCTGAATCTTCATATTCCATTTTGGGAAGTCCCCATTTTCGATACTGTCGAATAAGTCTCTCTGATGGCTTTCTCGGCATTTCCCCACAACGGCTTCAGCTTCCTGGTCAGTCAGGTTTTTGATGCCTTGTTGAGTTTTCAGATGGAACTTAACCCATACTCTTTCGTTGTCTTTATTTATCATACTAAAAGTATGGCTACCGTAGCCGTTCATGTGTCTATAAGTAGCAGGAATACCTCTATCATTCATAGTAATAGTAATCTGGTGAAGAGCTTCAGGGAGATTAGACCAGAAATCCCAGTTATTTGTAGCGCTTCTTAGGTTAGTTTTAGGGTCGCGCTTAACTGCGTGATTCAAGTCAGGAAACTTTAAAGGGTCTTTTAGGAAGAAAACAGGTGTGTTATTACCAACCAAGTCCCAGTTGCCTTCTTCAGTATAAAACTTAATTGCAAAGCCGCGAATGTCTCTCTCTGCGTCAGCAGCACCTCTTTCGCCGGCTACAGTAGAGAATCTGACAAATAAATCTGTCTTTTTGCCTACTTCAGAGAAAATTTTAGCTTTAGTATATTTTGTAATATCATGAGTAACTATAAAAGTACCAAATGCTCCTGAGCCCTTAGCGTGCATACGCCTTTCGGGGATAACTTCTCTGTCGAAATGTGCCAATTTTTCTAAAAACCAAACATCTTGTAGCAGCATTGGCCCTCTTGGTCCTGCCGTCATGACATTTTGATTGTCGGCTACAGGAGCTCCGTTGTTCATAGTAAGTTTTTGTTTTGATTCTGACATTTCATATTCTCCCTATTCTGAAAATAAAATTGCATCAAATTGAATTCCATATAATTTACTGGACTATACAATACTGATTACATTGTATAAATATTTGAGATACTTTTATAATCAGTAATTATAGACTCTGATTTTAGAAATCATATAAATATTTGAACTTATCACCGTCTTAAGTTAAATTGCAGATTGGGTAAATGTTATATTGGTATTTTTTCTATGATATATTTTGTTTCTGATGTGCATCTCGGACATACTGAAAGAAGCTCCGACAGAGAAAGAGAAAAGCTCTTTACAGACTTCCTTGACAAAATCAAAGATGACTGCGAAGTGCTGTATCTTGTAGGAGATATTTTTGACTACTGGTTTGAATATAAAACAGTAATTCCAAAGATATATGTTCGTAGCCTTGCTGCACTTGCTAATTTTGCAGATTCTGGAAAAAAAATAGAATATCTCATGGGCAATCATGATTTCGGGCATCTTCGTTTCTTTGAAGAGGAACTCGGAATTAAAATCATCAAAACCGATATTGAAAGAGAGCACAAGGGTAAAAGATTTTATATCTCCCATGGTGACGGAAAAGCCTACAATGATCAGCTTTATCTCGTGCTTAGAAAGATCCTCAGAAACCGCCTTGCATTATGGCTATTCGGTAAGGTGCATCCGGATTTCGGCATAAAACTTGCATTAGGTAGCTCTCGTAAAAGCCGCAAATATACTATACAAAAAGATTACGGCAAGTCAGACGGCATGAGAGATTTTGCTCGTGATAAAATCGAAAACGAGCACTACGACTATGTAATAATGGGGCATCGCCACATTGCGGAGATAACACCTTTCGATGGTGGAAAATATGTTAATATCGGAGAGTGGTTAAAGAGCCCAACTTTTGGTAGATTTGACGGAAAAGAAATGTATATTGAAAAAGTTTATGACTTCTTGAGCAAATAAATTATGAGTGAGCAAATCCAAGCTAAAGATTTTGTTGTTACCGCACGTAAGTGGCGTCCGCAATCATTTGCAGATGTAGTTGGACAACAACATATATCAAATACTTTAAAAAATGCTATTAAAAACAATAGAGTTCACCACGCATATCTTTTTTGCGGGCCTCGTGGCGTTGGTAAAACTACTACTGCCCGTATCCTGTCGCGCGCTGTCAACTGTCTCAATCCTGTTGATTTTGAGCCGTGCAACGAGTGCGAAAACTGTAAAAATATCCTGAACGGCCAGTCTATGGACGTTATAGAGATTGACGGTGCTTCTAACAATAGTGTCGATGACATCAGAAAGCTAAGGGAAAATGCTAAATATGCCCCTTCCGGTAGCAAGTATAAAATGTACATCATCGATGAGGTTCACATGCTCTCAACTTCTGCGTTTAATGCGTTGCTTAAAACGCTTGAAGAGCCACCTCCGCATTTGATGTTTGTCTTTGCCACTACCGAAGCTCATAAAGTGCCGGCTACTATTATAAGCCGCTGCCAGAAATTTGATTTCCGTAGAATGGAAATTGATTCAATAGTAAACCGCTTGAAATTTATTGCTGAAAACGAAGGTATTACTGCTGACGAAGAGTCATTAATCACAGTTGCCAAAAAAGGCGACGGCTCTATGCGTGACAGTCAGAGTATTTTTGATCAGGTGGTTGCCTTTTGCGGAAAAGATATTCGCTATAAAGATATGGCTGATGCTCTAAATCTAATTGATGAAGATTTCTATTTCAGAATTAGCGACTCTATACTGAAGCACGACCTTGCTGATATGTTTGAAATAGCTGCCGGCGTGGTAAATAGAGGTTATGATTTAAAAGAAGCACTCCATGGTCTGATTGAATTTTTCAGAAATATTCTTACTATCAAAGTTACCGGCGAAACCAAACTAATAGAAACTTCTGAAGCATATCTACAGAAATACAGAGAAACAGCCGGAAGTTACACCAAGGAAGATTTGATTAGATTTATCAACTTTGTTACCCAGACAGAGCTTAATCTGAAGTTTGCACCGCAACCTAAAATCAAGTTCGAAATGACGCTTGTTCAGCTTGCATCTATGGATTCGGTTTCTCAGATTAGCACCTTAATCGCAGAACTCCAGGATTTAAAAGCACAGCTTGCTTCGGGGAATATGCCTGTGATAGCAGCAGAAGAAAAAAAAAAATCTAATGTGATTTCGGATAACCGGGAAGCAGATTACACTGCAAAACCTGTAGCTATTTCCCAAATGGGAACGCAAGAAGAGACTCCTTCTCAAGTGAGAATTAATGACAATTCTCAAAAAGCATTAGAATCACACTGGCAGGAGTTTTTAGATAAGAAATGTTCTGCTGAGCTTGCGATAGCGAAACAGTGCAAGGCAAAGTTTTATGACGGCGAAGTGCTACTGTTTTCGACTCAAAGTTTCCAGAAAATGGTACTCGAATCGAAAAAAAATGAGCTTAGCAATGTAGCTACTGAATTTTTCGGAAAACCCGTAAAAATAATGGCTGGAGATGAAAATAGCGTCGAAAAAAAGTCAATAGCTGACCTTGTATCTGCCCTGCCCAAAAAAGCAGAGATCAAAGAAGAAATATCTTCAATCAACGAAGACAAAAAAGAGCCTGCAAACGACAGAGATGAATTCGCAGCAGCTCTCAAAAGACAAGAAGAGTCAGCTAAATTTGAAGACACGTCTCACAAATCAGAACATAGCACAATAGCTACTACAAAAGAGGAAATAGAGAATTTGCACCCGGTGGAGCGTGCTATAGTTGAAATATTCGGGGCAAGAGAGGTTAGATAGTTAACTCATAACTTGCTTTATTCTAAAAAAACACCAAATGTTATAAATGTTATCATATTTTTTGAGGCTTTCGGCATACTTGCACGGAAGCTTTTTTTTCTTAGGAAATAGTCCATACAAAAAAATAATAATAATGCTGAAAAGTATTTATTACATTTGTCTTTAAGTGCTACACACATGACATGAGAAAGAATAATGACAGTATCTGAAATATTGAATTGGTGCAAACAGGAAAAACTTGAAAAGGGATATATCAGCTTTCCTCAGGAACTGTTTGACAGTTTTAATGAAGAAATCGCAAAGGCTATTGTTGTGGAGATGAAGCACAACGCTCTGATAAAATTGCCTCAGTATGAAATCGAATTTTATGAATGGCTTAAAGAAAATGACAGAAGCGTTTGGGATGACTTATGGTCATGTGAGCTACACGAGCCTTATATTGTAAGTTGCATATTCTTACCTAATCTTGTTGAAAGAGATGGCAGAGGCTTTCCAATTTGCGATTTGGAACACAATGATAACTATTTCTTTAACGAAAAACACATGACCGACGAAGAGTCGAAAGTCTATATCGAAACATCAAGGAATAGATTTCAGGATAGACAAAAGCTAACCGTACCCCAGTTGCTCGCACTCGAAATTTCAGTGGGACCAATAGATATTTGGCACTTTGCATATAAATATAAAATCAGTATCGCACAAGCAAAAGCCGCAGTAGAAGAACTAAAAGATGATTTTGCCCTTGTGCATCTGACAAATGCTGAGCATTTAGCTAAGTTCATGGAGGAATAAATGATAGTACTCAAGTTTGGAGGTACATCAGTCAAAGATGCTTCTTCTATGAAACTTGCTTACAATGCTGTCAGCAGTCAAAATGATAAATGTCTCGTGGTGCTTTCTGCCTGTTCCGGCATTACTGATATGCTGATTGCTTTGCCGGAATTGCTGGTAAAGAATAAAGAAGAAGCTAAAGAATTGCTGTCAAAAATTGAGTTGCACCATATCAATCTCATCAAAGAATTGGGAATTGAAGATAAATGCGAAGCCTTTTTTACCAAGTTGGGTGAGCTTGCAGATATGTGCGAAGGTGTCGCTATATTAGGGGAGTATTCCGAAAGAAACTATGCTAAGATTGTTTCATTTGGGGAATTCCTATCTACTGCAATCTTCGAGGCGTATTGCAGAAAATCAGGTTTAAAGAGTTGCCTAATAGATTCTACAAAATTTATTAAAACTGACTCGAACTACTCATCCGCTAAGTATCAGGCAAATTTGAGCAGACATCTGTTTGCGGAATTGCGAAATTTCAAAGACAACTATGATTTAGCAATCGCACAGGGTTTTGTTGCATCTGACGCTGAAGGGAAAATAACACTTCTCGGAAGAGGTGGGTCGGATTTTTCAGCAGCTATCTTCGGCAAGGAGCTTTCCGCAAAAGAGATACTCATATACACTGATGTTAACGGGATATTGAGCACAGACCCACGTTTGGTACCTCAAGCGAAGCAACTTTCTATTTTGAGCTTCGACCAAGTCAGGCGACTTTCTTTTTTCGGAGCAAAAGTAATCCATCCCGATACCATTTTGCCTGCAATGGAAGCCAATATCCCCGTGAAGATATTAAACACGTTTGAGCAATCAAATCAAGGAACTACAATTATATCAGAAGGAAGCGGCGAAAACGAAATACAATCACTTGTGCTAAAGAGGAACTGTTTGCTTCTACGTACCGATAACAACTTGCCTGAAAGCTTAAAAGATAAAATGAAAGTTTTATTTTCCGCTGAATCTGACGGACGCAAAACTATAATCATCGAAAATATTCCTCATTTGAAAGCTAATTTGGACAATTTAGAAGAAACTGATATAATAGCAATTTGCGGCAATTTTGTTAATCGCTCTTCAGGTTTATTGAGGATAATCCATGCCTTACTCACTCACAGTGCAGGTATTGATATATACACAGGCTTTTCCCAGCATGCAATTTTGCTAACTGTTCCAAATTCGCATTCAGAAAAAGTATTAAAGTTGCTACATTCCGGTCTTTTTGAATAGAGTAAAATTTGAGCAATGAGGCTGATAAATTGAGAGATACAAATACTGCTATAGATTGACATTATAAGGATTTACTATGCTTAAAATATTGATATTTTCATTGCTCTTGCTTTTTGTCGGTGAAGCAAAACATATTTTAGAAAGGCTTGCACTTAATACTTGGGTCGTTGATGAGTATTTTGAAGATGGTGATTATCTATATCAGGAATACTCTTTTATTAAAATCGACGACACCACCTATATTCATAAGACTTTTGCCAAAAAAGCCGAGCAATCCGAGCTTATGTTTCTTTCAGAAAACAAACTTATCCTTTCAGGGAATAAGGTAAAATGTAGCACTGCAGACTCAAGCCTGCATCTTAAATATACATTTGAAAATCAAAATATTTATCTTGATTATGATTATGTACTTCACGGCAGAAATGCTACTATGAGAGATTCTTGGATATATCAGAACGATTCTTCTTTCAAGTTCATAATTGGAGAATGGGATGGAAATAAATATACCAAAATATATATGGAGACTCCTCTCAAACGCCGATGATTAGTTACAATGCCATATCCGCAAAATCTATATTGCGACCAATGAAGCAAGTTGATTCATGGTTTTTGTCAGCCTATGGAATGAACTTGTATCGAGGGTGTGCTCATAATTGTAGCTATTGCGATGGCAGAGCAGAATCATATTATGCTCCCGCTAATTTCGCTTCTGAAATAGAAGTCAAATCTAATGCTATAGAAATTTTAGACAGAGAACTTAATCCTTCCCGAAAGAGAAAACAGTTTGAAAGAGCATTCATCTTGCTTGGAGGTGGTGTAAATGACAGCTATCAACCTGCAGAAAAGAAGTATGAACTTACAAAAAAGACATTAGATTTGCTTCTAAAATACGGACATGCTGTTCATATTCTCACTCGCTCACCGCTCGCTATGCGAGACAGCGAAATAATTAAAGACATCTACAGCAAAAGAGCGGCACTTTTTTCAATGAGTTTTTCTACTGCAGATGATAAAATCGCCTCCATATTTGAACCCAATGCACCGTCACCTACTCAAAAACTAAAGACAATAGAGCATTTCAGGAATATCGGAATACCTGCCGGCATTTTTCTAATGCCTGTTATTCCATTTATAACAGACACTCCTAAGCAAATGGACTTAACCATAAAAGCAGCTAAAGACGCCGGTGCTATGTATGTTGTTTTTGGAGGAATGACTTTAAAAGAAGGCAGACAAAAAGAGCATTTCATGAAAGTGCTTAGCGACAATTTCCCGGAACTTGCCATCAATTATGATATGATTTATAATAAGAACAAGTGGGGCAATGCTAATTCGGACTACTATAATTATATAAATTCAGTGTTCGACCAAGTTGCATCTCATCATAAAATGCCTAAGAGAATAAACGTCTCTCTTGCTAAGAACCTATTTGATGTTAATACGAAAGCTGCAATAATTCTTGAGCATTTAGATTATATTGTCAAACTTCGTGGACAACAAACTCCATACCTACAAGCAGCACGTAAAGTTCGAGCACTGACAGAGTCAATAGAATCATTACATTCACTCAGATCACTGAACGGTGTTGGTACATTCACTGCTAAAATATTACGAGAAATTATAGATACCGGTACTTCTTCCTACTACGAAAAGAACCTATAACTGTCAATATTCCGAAAACTATGCTCGAAATTGTATATAAAACGTAGAGCAGATTGAATTTAAAAAAAGCTGCAAACAGATGGGATCAATTCCATTCCAATTTGCAGCTTCAAAATAATATTCTTTAACGATGTTAGAAGTTTCTGGACTGAATCATATTTTCAGGTTTTAACAAATCATCTAACTTTTCTTTGCTTAGCATCTTATGTTCTAATACCAAATCATATACTGATTTTCCTGATTCCAATGCTTCTTTTGCTATTTTGCTTGAATTTTCATAGCCTAATACAGGATTTAATGCTGTAACAAGTCCAATTGAATTTTCAACTAATTTGCGGCATACATCTTCGTTAGCAGTTATACCGTCTATGCAGCGGTATTTCAAAGTTTGCATACCGTTTTTGAGCATTTCAACTGATTCAAAGATACTTTGAGCAATTATTGGTTCCATTACATTGAGCTGCAACTGACCGGCTTCTGCCGCCATTGTAACTGTAATGTCATTGCCGATTACTTTGAATGCTATCTGATTAACAACTTCAGGGATTACCGGATTTACTTTGCCCGGCATGATTGAAGATCCCGGTTGCATTTTAGGTAAATTAATTTCGTTGATACCAGTGCGAGGACCGGAGCTTAGAAGTCTCAAATCATTACAGATTTTAGATAATTTCACAGCTAAGCGTTTAACTGCAGAAGAATACATAACAAAAGAACCGGTATCCTGAGTAGCTTCTACTAAGTCAGAAGCAAGCACAACAGGAAGTCCTGTAATCTCAGCAAGGTGTTCCATTACTTTCGGGCTGTATTTAGGGTCTGCGTTGATACCTGTACCGATTGCAGTACCACCCATGTTAAGCTCAAGGAACAATTTTGAGTTTTCTTCAAGACGTTGGATTTCTTCAGACAACGTAGAAGCAAAAGCAGCAAATTCCTGTCCCAATGTCATAGGAACAGCATCCTGCAACTGAGTACGTCCCATTTTGATAATATGAGCAAACTCATTAGCTTTGTTTTTGAAAGAATCTATTAAGGCTTTTAAACCTTTTACAAGCTCTTTGTTTTGATAGATAAAAGCAAGTTTTAATGCAGTTGGGTAAGCATCGTTTGTAGATTGAGCTAAGTTTACATGGTTATTAGGGTGGCAATATTCATATTCACCTTTCTGATGCCCCATGATTTCTAAAGCTCTGTTTGCTATTACTTCGTTAGCATTCATATTTGTTGAAGTACCTGCACCACCTTGAATCATATCAACTACAAAGTGAGTGTGCATTCTACCATTAATTAGCTCTTCGCAGGCTGCTACTATACCATCTTTTATATTAGGTTCCAACCAGCCCAAATCACAGTTAGCTTTAGCTGCAGCCATTTTAACCTGAGCCAGAGCTACGATTAAAGCAGGGAAGTGATTTATACCAATACCGCTGATATTGAAGTTTTCCACAGCTCTAAGAGTCTGCACGCCATAATATACTTCTTCAGGCACATCTCTGTCGCCGAGAAGGTCATGTTCGCTTCTTGTGCGACCGGAAACATACTGAGCCGCAGCATCAACCACCTGATTGGTAGTGTGACGCATTCTTCTTGCTATCACTCTGGAAATTCTCGATAAAATTTTAACAGCTACTTCCGGATGAGATTCCAAAAAGTCTTTGAAGCTGACTCTCGGTATATTCAGAATATTTGAGTCCTGAGCTGCACGAGCTGAAGTAGAGTGAGGATAGTTATCCATAAAAGCACCTTCGCTTAGGAAATCGTATTCGCCAAAGCGCGTGATCACTTTTTCCTGTCCAAAAGTACCATTAACATATAACTCAATTGCACCTTCATATACAAAAAATACATGCTGGCGTTCTGTGTTTTGTTCAAAAACGATCTCGCCTTCTGCGTAATTTTTTTGTTGAACCATTTCGGCAACAAGTTTAAGCTCGTCAGTTGTCAAATCAGCAAAAAGTTCTATTTTTGCGAGGAAATCCATAATATTAGTGGGTTGCATTGGTATCCCCTTATTTAGAATGTCTAATAAGTCAGTAAATTCGTATCAAAAAGCAAAATTACTCTTTTCGGCGGATAATATCCAATATATCCATACAAGTTAGCAATTACTAATTTTAAAATAACCCGAACTAATTTGCTTTTACTAAATAATTACTAAACCTGTATTTCAATAAGTCCGATATTAGATAAATTGGCGAGGTGAATCAAGGCTGTTATGCTATAAAGTAAAGCTAATATAAACCATGAATAAACAACAGATGATACTCTAAAATGTAGAATATCCTGGCAATGCCACATTAGTATTGAGAAGTCTATAAATCTAAGGACAAAGAATAAATTACTCTTCTGCCGAAGCCTGTAGTAGGAATTGTATTTACATTTTCTCTACCTCTTATATATTCAGGAATTAACATATCACTATCTGTGATGTTAGTCAATGATATAGCATGGGTAAGCCCAAGCTTATATAATATATTATGGTGATACGACAAATGAATATTTAGAGCAAATTGGGTTGATATTTTTTCTAAACTACCTTTGGTATTACTATAAATAATGCCATCTACTGCTAAGTTCACATCGTCAATATCTTTATTAATGCCAAATGATACTGTGTGTTTTGGAACAAATCTATAATTTGAAAACGCTTCTTCACTATCATCACCAATAATAATGTTGTAATTCACAAAAAAGCTAAACACTTCTCTATTTATATATTTGATTTCTAATTCAGAGCCATATCCTGAAAATTTGCCAACATTTCTGTATTCAGAAGGTTTTTCTCTGCTAAAACTCACCCTTTGAATCAAATCTTCGTAAGTAGCATAATACAAAACAGCTTGTGCAAAAAGGTTGTCAATCTGAGTGATATAGGCAATTTCTAATGTCTTTGAAGTCTCAGGTGACAAATCCGGATTGCCTACAACACTCGGATGAGAAAAATAAAGCTCAAACATTGTCGGAGTTCTGAATGACTCCCCAAACATAAGCTTCAAGGCATTGTAATCGCTTAATTTAAAATTTGCTGTTGCCCTCGAAGAAATATTGCTGTTGAAAGTTTTATTACCCGTGTATCTGCTACCCAAAAGCAAGCTGAGAAAACCATACTTTATGCTACTTTGTATATAAGCAGAATACTCGAACAAATTAGCTTCATCTTTCAAATTGTTTCTAACTATAGTATTGTCTATCGTAGAATTTATAGAGTGGTTGTAATCTATACCCTTAATCAAATCTGCTCCTAATTCAAAGCCGAAATTCTCACTCAGTTTGTAGGTGGTGCTAAGTTTAGAGCCAAATTTTTTGTCATAGATATTTACATGTTCTGTGTGGATATAATTTATTGGATATTCGCGTTTAAAAAAATCATAATATATATTGAGTCCCAAGGAAAAGTCATCAAAAAGCTGATGTTTTTGATAGTTATATGCTACTAAAAAGCCTCTGTCTTCCAAATCTCCGGGCATCCCGGTTGAATAAGAAAAGTATCCTCCCAAAAAGGCATGTTTGTCTGCGAAAGCATTGATTGATAAAGAGTGGTCTTTATAGCTTAGTCTCACATCTGCAACATTTATATCATAATGTTCCTGATAATTAACTACTGAGTCGTAATTTATAACCAAATCTTTGCTTACGACGATACTGTCAGGGGCAACTACAATATCATAAGGATTACGTAGTTCATGCAAATTTGAAGCTGCAACCCGGATAGAAAAATCACCGATGAACTGTGTGAGATTAATGGATGTCGAATTTAGACCAGGGTAACCTATCCTAATCTGACCTGAAGCATCTGAACGCTCAGGATTTTTTGTTATAATATTTATAACACCGGAGTATGCATTCGTACCGTATAGAACTGAGGCTGGACCTTTCAATATCTCTATACGTTCTACATTATTGATGTTTATCCTATTTAGAATATGATTACCATAGATTGTTTGCCAAGTTGGCGTATTGTTGATAAGCAGTAGTGTTTTATTGTTGTAATAGTTCTGCAATATCCCTCTAAAAGATTCAACGTTTCTGTCGTTATTAGTTTGAGTTATATCTACTCCGGCAACTACCCTGATTGCATCGGCAACACTTTCGAAATGATATGCTTTGATCATATCTTTATCTATCACTGACACTACAGACGGAGTGCAAAATATTTCTGAAGGAAGGCTTGTAGATACATTTATTGGTATCTGCATTAGCTCTTCCATTGTCATATTTTTTATCCTCTCGTATTCGTCTTCAGCCAAAGCTGAACATGATACCAATAAAAGTATCAAGCCTACTATATACCCCATGCGACCATACCCTTAAAATATCATATATATTTATTAAGACAATTAAGCAATAGAAATATTATTGCAATAAAAAACATTATTTATTTGCATTCTACTAAAGTTTTAGTTGTATAACTAAATTCTTAGTAGTATATTGACTTTAGTTGTGAACTAATTTTTTTAGTTGTTGATATGGAGCTTATTATGAAAGAACTTACCAAAGCTGAAGAACAGATAATGCTAATACTTTGGGAGAAGCAAAAGGCTTATGTGCGGGATATAATCAGCGAAATGGATGAGCCTAAGCCGGCTTATACAACTGTTTCGACTATTGTCAGGATTTTGGAAAGCAAAGGCTATGTTTCTCATGAGGAAGTTGGGAAAATGCACAAATATTTTCCACTTGTCTCTAAAGATGAATACACCGGCAGCTTTATGAAAGGATTTATCTCGAACTATTTTTCAGGTTCTTACAAAAATCTGCTTTCATTTTTCTCTAAAAACAAGGACTTAAGTCTAAGAGATTTAGAAGAAATAAAAGCTATAATTGATAAAGAAATCGATAATAAGAAGGATTGATAGCATGGAACTCCTGATTTATAATTTAGAAGTAGCTGTTTGCCTTGCTGTATTATACTTTTTGTACTTCGTTTTCTTTAGAAGTACAACTTTTCATCAACTTAATAGAGCTGTGGTTCTGCTTTCTCTTTTGACGGCATTTGTTTTCCCTATGCTTGAATTCCAATCAGATTTAGACATATCTAGTGAGTTCAGAATAGTGGAATTGCAAGATGAAGTAACTTCTTTAGAAACAAAGTTGATTGAAGTTCAAGCAAATACAAATAAATTGGTAAAGAAAAAAGAAACTTCCTTCTTTTGGTCAGAGCATTTTTTGTATGGTATGATGGCTTTTTGGCTTTTGAAATACATATATTCAAACATAAAAATCGTAAACCTAATTAGAAAATCCCATCTTATCAACCACAAGGGCAATAGCTTATATCTATCAAACAAAGATTTAAGCCCATTCACTTACTTTAATAAAATAGTTATGCCACGAAGTATGTTTGAAAGTGAAAACAGAGAAGCCGTAATAGCACATGAACTCATTCACGCTAAACAGTGGCATAATCCTGATTTGCATCTGATAAACATTCTAAAGTCATTTCAGTTTTTCAATCCGTTTATCTACCTATTTGAAAAAGAGCTCAAAGCAACTCACGAATATATAGCCGATTCTGTAGCGGTTAGAGATTCAAATAATAAATCTGACTATATGCAAAGTCTGCTTAGTATTTCTCTTGGCGCCAACGTCACAGGCATTGCAGATAGTTTCAATGGTATCAAACTCATAAGGAGATTGAAAATGCTCAATAAAGAAAAATCAGGTTCAACTGTCAAATTAAAGTATCTGGCTCTATTGCCTGTGCTTGCAGGACTATTTTTTGTGTTCGCCTGCACCGAGCAGGGACATTTTGGGTATCGAAATGAAGATAATTATGTTCGTGCTGATTCTTTTGCGACCACAAGTATTAAGATGCGTGAAGAAATACAAAAAAGACTACGGCTTTCAGAAGAATGGAAAAACGGAACTAAATGTGCAAAGTTTATAGTAAGCTATGAAGTCGATACAAACGGAAACATTAGGGAGCCTTATATCTCGAATGCAAAATTTGCTCAGAGTAAAAAATGGAGTCTCAAAAGCATTGATAAAGATATAGAATTGCAAATTATTCAAGCAGTCAAAGACATCAATCCAAAATACAGACCTGCCTTGAAAGACGGCAAACCTGTTTTAGGTACAGCCGGTTGTGAAATACTTTTAGGTAGTCGCTCTAAGTGGAATACTTATAATGCAGCCGGCAAAGTATCAGTAAAATTGGCAGATAGAGACTACACTGTGGGATACATCAATCCTTCTGAACAGGCTGAAAATAAAGATGATATGGGGCTGCCACTCCTTAGTCATACTCAATGTCAAGAACTTCCTAAGCTAATGGAATACCCTGATGCAGCAAGAGAAGCAAAAGCGATTGGCTATGTAGAGCTGACTTTTAAAGTAAACAAAGAAGGAAATGCGACTAATATTAGAGTTATCAAAGGCATGGACTATGGTTGTGATGAAGCTGCAGTTGCAGCTCTAACTAAACTTGGTGGTTTCCGACCAAATCAAACTTTTGATGGACAGGAACAGCTAAATCTTACTTTGAAATATCGATATGGTTCGTATTCCACTTATAAACCATAGCTGAACTAAGTAAGAGGCTGAAAGCCTCAAAGATAACAGCCCGGGGCAGCACCCCGGGTAAATTATCTATAAAAAAATATTGAGCCCTGTAAGTTCCGTCAGTTTGAGACACTAAAGGTCACTGAGCGAGTGAAACGAGTCGAAGTGTGCCCTTAACATTTTGTGAAACTCAACTTACTGAGAATAATGAACAATCAGCTATTTAATTTGCTTTTCATTCTGCTAAAAAGCATTCAATTGAATATCTATGCTCACTGGTGACATATTCAATTGCGACTCTTTATTTTTGACGCTGGAAGAAGAGTAATCATATTTTATATCAAAAACAAGGGAAGCAGATTTTTTAAGCTTTCTTATATTGACTCTCGCTACATTTTACAAACTTTCAGAACCTGCCTCATTTAGCCAACGCCAAAGCAAATAAAAATCCAACATTAGCAAAGTTTTTACCTGCTTATACGTAACTAAATAAAAAAGTAAATGCACTTTGCAACCAATTATTGATTGCTGTGTAACTTATATAAAATGTATCCCAATACTGTTTATTATGGCGAATAATTTTGCAGCATATAGTGATATAGAACTCGCAGAGATGCTAAGCTCCTCGACTAAAGATTCGGAGTTTGCTTTCAGAGAGCTCTACGACAGGTACTCGGCAGGGGTGCATGCCTACTGTTTGCGTGTGCTTGGTGATGAAGATGCTGCAGAAGACATTTTCCAGGAAACTTTTATAAAGTTCTACAAAAATGTGCAGGGCAATCACGAAAGCAAAAATATTCAAGGCTTTTTGATAACTATTGCACGAAATTTGTGTCTCAATTACAAAAGAGACAAAAAAAATACCGTCGAAGTTGACAAACTCGACTTTTATATGCACGACAATCAAAATTATGAGCAAAAAGAACTTTTAGATTTGATAAATACAGCCTTAGAACTCGTGGAATATGAATACCGCGAGGCTTTTGTCCTAAGAGAATATAGTGGTTTTTCGTATCAGGACATTGCTGATGCCTGCGAAATAACAGTAGCAAACGCAAAATCCCGAGTGTTCAGGGCAAAACAAAAAATAAAAGAAATACTGCAACCTTATCTGAAAGATTTATCTAAATTGCGGTGAAATTATGGAAAAAGACAGAATTATACATGATTTTTTAGATGGCTCGCTGTCTAACGAAAAAGAAGCAGAACTGTTCTATAGTCTATCTTCTGACGATGAATTGCGGATGGAACTGAAAGAACAGCTCGCTATAAAAAATGCTATCAAGGGCGATTTGAAAGCTAAAACTCCGAAAGTAGCTTCTACTATGGCTATTTTCTCAGAGTTGGGCTTTACTCCTCCTCCTGTGGCAAATATTCCTAACACCGGTTCTGCTGTTACTTCGCCTCTAAGCAAAGTTGCTGCTGTTTTGTCAAAATATACCGGCTTTATAGCTACAGGTATAACTGCTGCTTTGACTACAGCTGTAGTTATGCTAATGCTTTTGGAACCTGAGATTTTCTCCAATTCCGATCTCGCTTCTGTGAGCAAGGATAAAATAACTGTAAGCGAGCAAAACGATAATCAAAATAATAATAATCAGAACCAAATACCTGTCATTAGCAGCGAAGAGGATACTAAGCAAGAAAGTGTTGCTACTGCCGACAATAAAGAAACTGTTGTTTATAAATATATCTATATTACCAAAGAGAAGCCTGAAGCTAAAGATGTTGCACAGGTAGAATCCATTGTAAAACAGCTGCATCAATCTGAGCCTGCAAGCCGTTCTTTGCCTTCTGCAATTGAAAGTAAAGTTGTTTTCCCTATTTATCAAAGTCCGGTTTCAAATACTATTGTAGGGGCATATCGGTTTGATAAAACTGAAGAAATATCTTCTTCTAATTACGGAATCGTTATAGAGTTTAGATCTGCAAAAGACTGGACTAATTCCAACGGATTGAATCCTGCAAGTTATCAGGACTGGAATAACATTTCATTAGGCTTATTCAAATCTGTCAACGAAGAGTTTATGCTTGGTGTGGAATACAGAAGAGAAAATTTCTATCTCGACTTCAAAGGCATTGAAGGCGAGAACGATATGTATAAATACGAAGTATATCCAAATTTGAGTTCTCTGACAGCAGCTGTGCGTTACTCTCCTGACTTTATGAAATTTTATGATTTGTCTCCGTTTTTGCAGTTGTCTTTGGGTGCAAACAATGCCGGCCCTATAGGTAGATTCTTTGTAGGAACTGAGTATTCTCCACATCAATCCTATTCTTTAATTTTCGGAATAGATGGAAGTGCTATGCGTTACAATTTCCAAAATGTAGATTATACTTCGCAGAAATATGGTATTCAATTTGGAGCATCGTTCAAATTCTAATGAAAAAGGTACGCTACATATTGCTTTTCAGTCTGTGGATGATTTTCCTTGTTGCCTGTGATAGCCCGACAGAGTTGGATGAAAACGTCAAGAAGACATCCATAGAAAAAAATCTTACAGAATCATCGGGTTTGCTAATTGAAAATGACAGTATAATTTCGCCGCCCGTAAATGGCAAAATTGTATTTGATACCACAAATCTTAAAGGTTCCAGTGGCATTATAGAAACATATAATTACTATGGCGACTATTATATGTGGGAACGAAAAGTTTTTTGGTTTGATGCTTTCAAAATTGAAATAGACACCGCAACACAAAAAATATCTTTTAATATAGACATAAAAACAAACGATTTGCAGAAATACAGCTTTTCACCATCTGACAGAATAGGCAAATTCCAAATACAAATCGAGGATTTGGATTACTCAGAACCTCAAACTGATTTACCACTAAACTCTGCACTTGGTGAGAGCTTATGGTCATTATATACGGTCAGATCGGTCAATGCACAGCCGGGTGAGGGGCATATAAAAATATACGAAGGCAAATCTTCATTGGCGTTCCTGAGCCTAATTCCACGTAAAAAGAAGGACAGTCAGGAAATCGCAGGGCTTTCAATCATGTTTGTACTCAATGCAGAGCAAATTAGCCTATCTTATCCGGGACTTTATTTCAACTTAGTTTACCAATTAGAGCTGTATCTTTAACACAAAACACATATAACATTAGCATTTGATAATACCGAAATTCTTTCTTGCTTTTAGAACTACGAATAGCTATATTTGTATCACATAATCACCGCGGGGTGGAGCAATTGGTAGCTCGTCGGGCTCATAACCCGAAGGTTGCAGGTTCGAGTCCTGTCTCCGCTACAAAAATCAAAGCAGTATTTTTTAAAAGTACTGCTTTTTTTGTTGACTGCTCTTATTATTTCTACTTTTATAAATACTACTATTTTACACGCCCCTCACAAATAGATTTCCAAAACATTTTAAGATGTTGTAAACAATAAAGTTTTCACTCCTCCCCCACACATACCTAAGCCACCTCAAATCACTACTGATCTTAAGATGAAAATGCTAACTTTAGTTGCAAAGAAAAATATTGATGATTCCAGTTTGTTCCATCTATTATGCTATTAAAAGGCAGATGATACAGCAAATTTAGGTTCGCAAAGACAGGCTTTGCTATTATATTAATCCCAAATCCAAAGACATAATGCGAACGAATCCGATTTACCTCTGAGATATTTTGGTCTTCTATGAGGTATTTTCTGTCATTACCATTTTCATATCTTATTCTTGTGTCTTCCGATACCAGTTGGTAGAATTGGCTTGCTTTACTGTGAAAAGCATATTGCCCCTGCAAACCAAGCAAAAAATAATAGTATGTAGCTGCTGCTGTACCCCCCGGAGACACTGCCATTCCCCAAATAGGTAATTCAGCCATAAAGCGTGCATTGAATAAATATTCTTTTAGCTCAATAATATTTGCTTCCTTCACGGTACGAGTTATGCCTTCGTGATCCACAAAACGTTTATCTTCATTGATTGAGTATAGCACAGAGTTTACATCTATAATCCCCAAGTCCAATTGCAAAGGAAACATATAAGGAGTAGTATATATTGATGAAAAACCAATTTCGAAAAATGAAGATGAAATTGGAGATTCTGTTTTGTTTTCTATAAAACCGCTATTTACTTTAAGCATATCATCTTCTAAATTGGTAGAACCATTGAAAGGATATTTTGCTTTAAAAAAGCCTGATGGAATAACATTTTCTGCATGATTAAATGCACCGATATTTGAATTGAAATAGAATCCTTTAAAAGTTTCAGCTTTATCTATGTGAGGAAAAAAACTAAAATAATCTTTCGGATTCCACTCGTCGAAAGTTAGAGTGTCTATGTCTAAATTGTCAAGATTAAGCGAATCGGCTATCCATGAATTATCTTCCTGCAGAGAATCCGGAATTTGAATATCCATATCTAATGAATCAATTGAATTTACAGGCATAGATTCATCAGCGTATGATAGCAACCAACAAAATGCACTACTCAATAAGGCTATCAAAATCATTGTCCTCATTTAATCACCATAAATGTTTTTGATACCTCTCCGTGATTAGTTACTAATCTTAGCTTGTAAGCACCGGCAGGCAGATTTTTGTCAAGTTTAATCATAAGCTTGTTGTCTCCTTTCGGGAAAACCTGACTATCCATCTCGTAGGTTCTGCCATCGTATGCTGTCAGATGTACTTTGATGTCTGACTCTCTATCGGTAACAAACTCGCAATATAAATTTTCCCCGGTATAAATAGGACTTGGGTAAAGAGCGTTCATTTTCGCAAAACGAATATAAATAATTGGTACACTTTCGTATTTAATCTTGATAACATAATTACTTTCAATATTAAAACTATCGAGTACGCTTTTTGCTTTTCCTACCACTTTAACATTACAAATGGAATCTGCACCGGCAAGGACAATACATTTAATAAATAAATCTATATCTTCACTAAGATTGACATCTTGTGCGTCCAACTGATAAATATCATAAGAAGTTCGACTTACTTTTGTATCTATCTGATTAGAATCAGACTTGCAGATAGAATGCGGTTTCAACAATGTGGATTCTGAATTTTCCAATTCAAAAGACATATCGTATTTCGAATCGACTGCTTGACTTAGTTCGATTGGTATTCTGAGGTAAATAACATCTCCGGACTCTGCCGACAATGTATCAGCTGCTTTAAGATTGGGGGTCAGCAACAGTATTAACAATATAAATATTATCTTATTCATTTTCGAGCACCACAAATTCTGTTCTTCTGTTGAGTTTTCTGTTTTTATTCGAATCATTTGGTACTAAAGGCTGCGATTCTCCAAAACCTTTTGTAAATAGTCTGTTTTGTTCAATACCCAGACTTATTAGAACATCTCGAACTGATTTTGCCCTTTCCTTTGAAAGGATTAGGTTATCTTCTTCTGCACCAACATCGTCAGTATGGCCATGTATTGCTATTTTTATCCCCGGGTTGTTACGCATTACTTCGTAAACTTGAATGATATATTCGCGGGAAGATTCTGAAAGTTTAGCACTTCCGGTTTCAAATTCTATATTCAACATAGCAGTTGTACCTGCAGCATCAAATTGAGTAATTATGGATTTATCATAATATATCGTATCAGAAGCATTTATAGAAGTTATATTAGGAAGCTGCACATTTAAGTTCACTCTGTGAATACCTGCGCATTTTGGAGGCTCATATCTCACAAGATAGTAATTATTTAGTGAGTAGTAAATATCTCTAAACACGAACGGAAACTCTTTTATCGAAAAAATCTTATAATAAGTGCCACCTGTATAAACTGAAACATCACGCAAAAGCTGATTGTCATAGTCAAAATCTATTGATATGATTGAAACTTTGTGCTTTTTGCATTCTTTTATAGCGGAATCCAATATTGACTTATTAGAATTATCAGCTCCGTCCGAAAGCAAAATCAAGCTTCTTTTATATCCTGCGGGAGCTTTTGCCAACTCATCAATCCCTACATTCAAAGCATCATAAATACGAGTGCCTCCGCCCACATCAGGCTTTTCTTTCAGCTCATTTTTAAATTTAGTTACGTAGTATTTTTTATCATTACTCAAAGGTATCTGAACAAAAGATTTGCCTGCAAACTTAACTACAGAGACATAATCCTGCCTTTTCAACGCAGTAAGTATTCTAGCTAATGCCTGATTCAATAAGTAAATTTTGCCTTCGCCCATAGAACCGGAATGATCTAAAACAAAAGCTATCGCATTTTGGACATCTGACTTTTCACTAATCTCTTCCACAAAAAAGTCGGTAATTTTATGTACTCCGCCGCAGCTATCCTGCAGCAGGTGCCAATAGTCCTGCCACTTCCCTTTGCCTTTGAAGTTAGGAGGAGCAAGACCGGCGATGCTTCTACCGGCAGTATCCTTTACACTTAATCGGAGCTCAATCGAATTTGGATAATCATCAGTGTGAATGGAGTTGATTTTCATAACCCATGGCAAAACAGTCTCATTACTTTGCTTATTAATTGTATTATTTACTGAAGAATTAGATTCAATACTCAGCTGTGAAGAAGTTTTGTTCTGCACAGAATCATTATCCATTCTATGATTTCCGGGCAAGTAGGCAGCAGTTCCTCTTAGGCTATCTGTAGTTCTTTCGTTACTTATGTTTGTATCAAGATTACTGTCATATAAGCCACGCATTTTCCCGGAATTACGAACTATATTTGCAATATTGGGTTCTTCCTGAGAAGCTCCGAAATTGTTTAGGGTATCTAAGTTTTTGCAATTGTTTCTTTGCTCACTCGAATCATCTTCTACAAGTAACTCTAACCTATCCAAAGATATTTTATCAGATGAATTTTGGGAGTAATCCGGCTTTCTTTCATTTAGCTCCTTAGCCCTCTCAGCATCTTCCTGTATAGCCTTATAAGCTATATGCGGACAAGCAGTTATGAATAAGCATGTTGCAATCAGCATAAAGAATAAACCAACTTTATTATATTTCTCTATATTCATTAAGTTATTCGGTTATTTATTACTATAATATTCACAATATAACGATTATTTATCGAAATAGTTCAATTTTGGGAATTATTTCAAGTTTATACCTAACTATTTTCAATAATTCAAACATTGCCTGTTACATTTAGCTCAATCAACTGTTTATACTAAGATATGCAAGAATAAAGTTGTATATATTAAATATCTTTATATATTGCAGTTACAGCATAATTTCGTGAGATTAGCCTATGAAATATATATACACTCTTTTGATAATATCATTTTTATCTTTCAGTGCTTTACAAGCCGATTACTGGGAAGAAGTGACTGATATTACTCCATCATCTTTTATTGATTCTTATTGGCTTGATATTTATTTCCTGCCTTCAAATCTAAATTATGGTTGGGTTTGTGGACGAGATGCACGAGTTCTACGCACTACTGACCGCGGGAAAACATGGCGTGGAGTTACACTCCCATCTACTGAGCATCTTGAAAGTATTCATTTTACAACTCAAAATATTGGATATGTCTCCGGCGTTGATGGTATTTGGAAATCTGAAGATGGCGGGATTAACTGGACTGACATAACCCCTTCGGACACAGTTAGTTATTGGGGTTGCTATTTTTGGGACTCAAACACCGGCGTAGTTGTAGGTGACGGCTGCTCGCTTTACCACCAATATTTCTGGCATACTACTGATGGTGGAAACTCGTGGACACAATTTGAAGGGAATCAGGAAAATAGCGGACTCACTGACGCACTTATCGTAAACCCTAATACTGAAGCCTATGCTATTAGCAGCGGCAGATTATGGATTAGCTACGACGGTGGCAGAAACTGGGAAGTCAAAGATACTACAGGCACTACAGTCTGGCACGAAGAAATTACAAAATTCTCGAATTCATTCCTGATACCAACTTCAGGCACTACTTGTTCTGGTGGAGGTTCCGTAGGCGGTATGCGATTTTCCACAAATGGTGGTGCTACATGGACAGACAGATCTGCACCTCGAGGTCCAATGTACGGCACGTTTCTTATTAATCAGGCGAAAGGCTGGGCTTGTGGACTATATGGACAAGTACTATATACAGACGACGCCGGGCAAAGCTGGAAAGAAATGAGCTGTGGTCTTGACAACTCACATCTTGATGACATTAGATTTTTGTCTGAAACAGAAGGCTGGGTAGTTGGTCAGGGACTATATAGGCTTGGGAAGAACACATACGAAGTTTCTGAAGATCCTGTTATATTTCCGGATATGTGCCTGCCCGGATATAAAGATCACACGATTTACATCAGCAATAAATCTTTCGAATCCAATATTGTTAGCCTAAATATTATTGGACTCGACAAAGACGATTTCACATTGATGATGCCTAAAACTACAATAAATATGGCAAGCTGTGATGATATTCCTGTAGTAATTCGATTTGAACCCAACACATTGGGCGAAAAAAATGCGATACTGCATTGCGAGTTCACAGGAGTAGTTACGCGTGACATCCCTTTAAATGGATTTGCATTAGAGCCTTCCTTGATAATGGATAGCACTACAATCGTTATCAATCCTGCATACTGTGGACTGATGAACAGTCGATATATAGAACTCGGCTCTCTAACTAAAAAAGATACGATAGATTCCTATAACAAGAAAAACGGCTCCAATGATATAAAAATATTAAGTTCGATGCCCCTTGGAGTTACGGTAGGTTCTACTTTTGCAGTGGAGGCTACCCCTAAAGACACAGGCTGGGTAGAAGCCCAGTACCTGCTCCACCTAAAGCCGTGCGAAAACGACACAGTAATTACAGTCAGAGCCTATGGAGTGTCTCCAATTATCAATGCTCCGCTTCAGATCCAACAAGTGCTTGCCTGCACAAATAAGGGAGAGATACTTATACCGATAAGCAATACAGGAAATACTGAACTTTATCTTCCAAATCTGGACTTTATAGAAGACAACGCGAACTTCAAATTTAAGGGTACAAAAAGTAAAAAATCCTTTCCGCTTTCAATAGCCCAAGGGAGTTCTGATACCTTAATAGTAGAGTTGCTTCCGCAGGATTTCGGGATACATGAAGAAACATTATATATCTACAATAATGATTCTACGAAGGTACGAGGCAATAAAAATCCATTTATAATAGAGCTTCGTTATGAATATTCCACTCCGCTACCGGAAATTTCCACCGAAAAAATAGATTTTGGCAGAATTTGCTTAGGGGAGTCTCAACTACAGAGCTTTAAGTTCTTTAATAAAGGAAGTATAGAACTTACACTAACTAATATACTTGCAGAACTAAATCTCTTTGGAATTGATTCCGAAAAATACTCAAATAGAACTATACATCCGCTCGACTCTTTAGAGATAGATATCAACTTTTTGGCTACTGAGATTGGTAAGAAATATGATACTTTAAAGATAGTTACCAATCCTTGCGAAGATACTCTATTTGTTGTACTAACATCCCAAGTAGAAACTGCAGCAATCAGAGCTACTCCTGAAGATGTGTTACTCAACCTACAAACAGGAGAAAGTGAAGAAGCATCGTTGAATCTGAAATCATACTCTACCATAGATTTGAATATTACCAATATATCATTAGTTCCTGAAAATCCTGATTTACTTGTTCAATTCGCAGATACTTTTCCGTTAGAACTAAAGTCAGGAAAATCTCTTGATTTGCTTTATTCAATTATTGCGTCAAAAGATTTAAGCTATTCCGGTAGCTTATGTATTGAAACTGACGGTTTTTGCGATGCAGATACATGTATTCCGTTTACAATTGAAAGTTTTTCCGGAAAAATTGAGCTTTCAGCAAATGATATAAATTTCGGTTATTTTACTTGCGAACCTCAAACAATAACAAAATCTATTACTATCACTAATAGTAGCGATTACGCTGATACTCTAACTAAAATTACAATAAATCCTACCGGAGATTTTGCAATAACCAACTTGCCTTCTTTGCCTCTGCTAATGAAGTCCGGAGATGAATTGACATTAGATATCAGTTACGTAATACAAAATGAAGGTAAGTTTTCCGCCGAGTTGCTAATATCATCCTATCTCATGCAAGGTAGAGATATAAAAGTTCCCTTAGATATTGAGTTTAGAACGCCAAAAATTTCTGTATCAGCATTATCTGCAGATTTTGGTACAAAAGAACGCTGCGACATCGCAACAAGTTTTAGCTTCAGCATCGCAAATAGTGGGACTTTGGCAGATACTTTGGAGTATAGTGATAATAGTATTGCAGGATTTTCGAATACTTTAAATGATAATCTTATCATTCTTCCAAATACTGATACTACTATCACAATTACATTTGACCCGACACAAACTCAAGGCTTGGGCAATAAATCATACAAAATTACCTTAAGAAGTGAAGTCTGCGATTTTGAATTTACACATACATCATCGGCTGATATTATAGCTCCAAGAGTTTCATTTTTACCTACAACAGTCAATCTGGGACAGGTTTGGAAAGATTTCTCCAAGGATACGGTAATAGTGATTTTTAACAACTCACAAGTAGAAAGAACCATAAGTCATATAGAGTTTATGCCGGAAGTACCGGGATTAGAATTTGATTTTGACCTGCCTAAAGCAATCCCTGTAGGACTCACAGATACAATATATATCAACTTCAAAGCCACAGAGAAAGGCAACTTCTCAACTAAGCTATTTATTGAAGATAGGTCTGTATGTATTGATTCTACTTATTTGGACTTTGTTGTTTCTGTGCCTGATGAATATTACAAAGTAGATTTAAGAACCAATAATTACATTTTCGATATTCACGAAAAAGGAACCTTAGAAGTATTTCTCGACAATCCTGTTTTCAAATTTAATCCCGAAAATATTACTCTTGACCTGAATTATGATATTAATCTATTTAATCCTGAAAAAGCATATCTGCACAACAAAGGAGTGAAAACTGAAATCGAATTTCAGCCCATTTCCAATGGTGTAAGTATCACAAGCAATAGTGTAAGCATAGACAGCTTATTCACAGAAGCAGGACTCATACTTTCGGTAGAAGGCAAACCTCTTGCCTCTTTCCCACAATCCAGTGGACTTTTGATTTCTGAAGTTCATTTTGGTACGAATAAACCTTTTGATTTGGAAACGAAAAATGGTAGCATACAGGTTGAAGGTTACTGCGAAGCTGTGATAAACGATGGTCTAATGATGCTACCAAATATGCAGGCAAGGCTCATAAACAGCATAAACTCAGATAATATTGTTTTAGAATTGGAAAGCGATTTGCCTCAACTGGCAGATATTTCAATAATAGATTTGAGTGGCAGTGAAACTAAAGCTAAAATATTCGTAGATAAGAAAGCAGAATATCAGATTAGCACTGCCACTTTCTCTCAGGGAGTATATTTCATTGTGTTAAAAACAGAATGGGGCAAGCGGGTCGTAACTTCAAAATTTTTAATTTTGAAATAAAGCCTGCGGATATTCGATTTACGCTTTATGTGTTGAACCCATTATAGAAGGCTGAAAATGAAAACTAAAATTGTCGCTTTTGCGATTGCAGCATTTGCACTAAGCTCTTGTGTGTCTTCTTCAAAATATGACGCTATGGTAGCAGAACGCGATCAGGTAACTGCTTCCAAAGATTCGCTTCAAAACGAATACCGTTTATTAAATGCAAAATATTTAGAGAAAGTTGATGAAGTTGCCGGTTTGAAACAAGAATTAAAAGTAA
This sequence comes from Kapaibacterium sp. (SeqCode), assembly GCA_963664875.1. Lineage (GTDB taxonomy): Bacteria > Bacteroidota > Ignavibacteria > Kapaibacteriales > UBA2268 > JBFHIJ01. Next base: position 1,767,875 of record OY761611.1, read on the forward strand.
TGACTGATAAGTACAATGAGCTCAAAAAAAGCTATGAGGCTCTGAAAACAAGCTCAACAGAAAATGTTCAGGATTTGCTCACAAGAATCGAAACTTTGGAGAAATCTATCGCTGAAAAAGAAGCTAAAATTGCTGATATCAACCAAAAACTTGCAGAACGAGAAAACAAAATGAAACGCTTGCAGCAAACTATCAGCAATGCTTTGCTCAGCTTCAAAGATAGCGGACTGGAAGTTAGCATCAAAGATGGCAAGGTTTATGTTTCACTTTCAAATAAACTTTTATTCTCTTCAGGAAGTACTAAAATTGACAAAGAAGGACAAAAAGCTCTTATAGAGCTTGCCAATGTTCTGAAAACTCAACCTGATATAAACGTACTTGTCGAAGGTCACACTGATGACAAAAAAGTTTCCGGGGGTCAAAGATTTAGCGACAACTGGGATTTGAGTGTGCTACGTGCTACTGAAGTTGTGCGTTATCTTACTGTGGACGGTGGTCTCGAATCAACAAGAATCATCGCTTCCGGCAGAGGAGAGTTTTTCCCTATTAGAGCTGAAGACTCTGACGAAGCAAGAGCAGTAAACAGAAGAACCGAAATCATCCTAACGCCTAAATTAGATGCACTTTTCGAGATTATAGAGTAAAATCTGACTCTACGAGTCTTTGAAGATTTAGATTTTAGTATGAAAATCATTTCGCCATGGCAAAGAAGAAAATTTCCCATGGCGTTTTTTTTACTTATAATGAGACGATATTTTTCAACTCACAAATACTTTCCTGCCAATTTGCATAAGAATCATACAACCAGTATATTTGTTTATCATAATAGTAACATCATCATTGTTTTTTTCGATGAAACTTAAGATCTTACTTCTCGAATCTGCGTTAGTCTCGATTGCAGCAAGCATAATAACTTTGCTTATCTTATTTTTGTTTAGTCAGATAGATAGCCTTGGAATGTTGTTAATTAAAACAATAACAAGTGCTTTTATCTTTAGTCTTATTTTATTTCAATTCTCCGGCGATGCTTACAAAAAGAATTTGTCTGAATTGAAGAATATCTCGGAAATCAGACTGACAAACTTTGGCTATTGGTCATTATTCATAAAATTAGCATCAATAACTGTATTCTTGGTTTTTACGGAAATGTTTTAAACCTCATTTGTCATTAGGGCTCAAAAAGACATTTATTTTTCTTTATTTACAAAGAAAAATTCAAATCGTAAATGTAAGAAAAACTTACATATTGAATCATCGAACAAGGTAAAGATTGCTGAGCTGAGAGTTTATGCCGAGCAAAGTCGAGGTAAAGCATAACCCATTTCCCAGCAACAAGATATCGACGTATATTGATTTTTCTAATGACATCTATTTTTTATAAAATCTTTTGCTCATTTTGCAATCGTCGCCACAGTGTAGCGACAATATTAACAAAAATATCCGCAGCAAATCAAATTCACTGCGGATATTTAATATTACAGATACTAATTTGGATTATAACCAAACATCCGGATTTTTCAAATATTCGTTGATTGATTCAGCTGCTGTTCTGCCTGCTCCCATCGCTAGGATTACGGTTGCACCACCTGTAACAATATCACCACCGGCAAATATGCCTTTTTTGTTAGTTCGCATTGTTTTTTCGTCAACTAAGATATTGCCCCATTTGTTTACATCCAAATCAGGTGTTGATTGGCTTATAATTGGGTTGGAACCATTGCCGATTGCTACCACTGCAACCTGAACTTCAATTTCTTCGATAGCTCCTTCGATTGGAACCGGTCTTCTTCTGCCTGAGGCATCAGGTTCTCCTAGTTCCATTTTCTGCAGCTTCATAGATTGCAACCAACCTTTATCATTTCCGATTAGTTCAGTTGGATTGTGAAGCAGCAAGAACTCTACACCTTCTTCTTTGGCATGATGTATCTCTTCCACACGAGCCGGCATCTCAGCTTCAGTTCTGCGATATATAATCATGGCTCTTTTTGCACCAAGACGAAGTGAAGTCCTCACCGCATCCATAGCAGTATTACCACCGCCAAAAACTGCAACTGTTTTACCTTTTATGTCAAACATTGGAGTGTCGTTGTTAGGGAAATCGTAAGCTTTCATTAGGTTTACACGAGTAAGGTATTCATTAGATGAATATACACCGTTCAAATGCTCACCCGGGATATTAAGAAAGTAAGGCAATCCTGCACCGACACCAATGAATGACGCATCAAAACGAAGCATAAGCTCCTCTAATGTTTCAGTCAAACCAACCACATAGTTAGTTTCAAATTTCACACCGAGGGTCTTTAGATTTTCTACTTCTGCTTGCACTATTTCTTTTGGCAGACGAAACTCTGGGATACCATACATCAAAACGCCGCCGATTGCGTGCAATGCTTCAAATACAGTAACTTCATGCCCCATTTGGATTAAATCGCCGGCACAGCTCAAGCCTGCAGGGCCGCCACCTATAATGGCAACTTTTTTGCCTGTCTTATTTTTTATTTCAGGAAGCTCTATTTTGACATTATTTCTCTGCCAATCTGAGGCAAATCTTTCCAAGTATCCAATTGCAACCGGAGTGCCTTTTTTGCCGAGAATACATACTTTTTCGCATTGCTCTTCCTGTGGACAAACACGACCGCAAACTGCAGGAAGTGCGTTATCTTCTTTCAATATTTCTGCAGCTCTATTAAAATTACCCAGAGCTATTTGCTCTATAAATTGAGGGATTTTAACATTAACCGGACATCCGTCAACGCATAGAGGATTTTTACATTGGATACATCTGTTTGCTTCTTCGATAGCAGTTTCCGGTGCATAACCCAAATTTACTTCTTGAAAATTTTTATTTCTTACATTTGGATCCTGCTCAGGCATCTTATGTCTTGGAATAGCCATTCTTTCTTTTTTGGTCAATTCAGCCATTACTTTTTCTCCTCTAAGCCTGCATTAAACATCTTGTCCATATTACATTCGTGTTCTTCTTTTGAAACGGTTTCCTGTTCTTGGTACATGAAGTTTCTGTTTCTTAAAATATCAAAATCTACTTCATGCGCATCAAACTCAGGGCCATCAACACAGACAAATACTGTTTTACCGCCGACAGTTGCACGACATCCGCCGCACATTCCCGTACCGTCAACCATAACAGGATTCAAACTTACCACGGTTTTAATGCCATAAGGACGAGTGAGATCAGCAATAGCTCTCATCATCGGGATAGGACCTATAGCAAGCACAAAGTCAATCTTCCTGCCTTCGTCAATCAATTCCTGCAACTTCTGAGTTACAAAGCCATGGAAACCATAAGAACCGTCGTCAGTTGTAGGATAGACCTCATCAGAGACTTCTTTCATCTCATTTTCTAAAATAACATGTTCTTGAGATCTGCCACCTATAATACTGATTACGTGATTACCTGCTTCTTTTAGTGCTTTAGCAGTTGGGAAGGCAATTGCAGTACCCACGCCTCCACCAATAGAAACAGCAGTCCCGAAGTTTTCAATGTGTGATGCTTTGCCGAGTGGACCGACTAAATCCTGGATATAGTCTCCTGCTTCGAGATTATTAAGCATCTTTGTGGTTTTACCCACACCTTGAACGATAATTGTTATGGTGCCGTCATTTGTATTCGAATCAGCTATAGTTAGCGGTATTCTTTCACCGTTTTCGTGAACTCTAAGTATGATAAACTGTCCTGCTTTACGCTTTTCAGCAATTTTTGGAGCTTCAATTCTGAAAAGCTTTATCTCAGGGCCTATAAATCTGGCTTCAACTATTTTGTTCATGTTGTCCCCTGAATGATATATATATGTGAGTGTGAGTGTTAATTAGCCGTTAGCATTTTTCTAATATAAGAAATAAAAAACAAAATTGCATAGAGAATAGTAAAAATGCTTCGACTTCTGATACTATTAACTTACCAAAAGGTCAAATATTTAGCTTTGACAGAGAAATAAGCTCAGAGGCTATACGAAGTTTATATAATATCCAAAGCAATATTTAGCTTTTAATCTTATCAGTGTTTTATTTAAATAGTATCTTTTTTGAACTTTATTCGTATTATTAGCAATTGTTTTTCGATTTTGTACTTTCGTTACATCTAAAGCCGGAGCGTATAGTGAAAAATGTAATTTATACTTTTGCCATTCTATTGTTGACTTTTTCCGTTTCCCTTTCTGCTCAAGACACTTATGTAGAAGATGAAGCAGATACACTAACTAAGCAGGAACCAAGGATTACTCATCGAGATGTATTGGACAGTCTCAAAAGATTTGTCAATACAAGATCTGCTATCGGCTTGATGGGAGGAACAACAATTAACGATAATAGCGATGCTTTCGGTGAAGGGAATACTTCTTTTGGTTTCTTTTTGGGTACTATTAGCACTACAAGATTAGAATTTGAAAACATAATTGATGTAGATCAGTCGCATTTAGGCATCAACTTTACGGATTTCATAGGCGAATCAGGCAACAAGTTTAGCTTATTTTCCGTCGAACTTTCAGATGTGGCAGGAAAATCATGGGAGTTGTCAAAGGATCACCTTTTAGGTTTCTATGTTGGTGGTGCTATTACATGGACAAATATTGACCTCGAAAATCCATATTTAGGTAGCTTTAACGAAGGTGAAGCCCGAATATCAGCAGAGGATGATGATTATCTGGCTACAAATTTTGGTGACACCTATAAATGGGGTATCACATATTCTGTTGCAGAATCTATTAATTTTAATGCAGGCTGGGAATCCAATCACGTATTGCATCACTTTCTGCCTTACAAATATATCTTGAGTAGAATGCTTTATGCTCTTGGCCATGAAATTATCAAAGGAACCAGTTCTACAATTTTTGGAGTAAATTATTTTACGCCTGTAGTCGATTTCGTGCTTAGAGGTGCGTATTATTTACTCTTAGATAATATAAATAAAAAGGAAATGTACGGCCCATATAGTGGTTCGCCTTCATTCCACTTCAATCAATTCAAATTTGCAGTTTCTTACAGTTTGTAAGGCAAAAAAATAAAATTACAAGTGATAAAGACATAAAAAAAATCCGCATCGAGTCCCATAGCCAATGCGGATTTTTTTTATGTACGGTGTGAGTCCGATTTTTTTGTCTTTTTTTATTTGTCACAGATATAGTCGTTCCAGTTTACCCCTCTCATGTCGCCATCCTTCTGCAATTTGATGTGCATACCAAATGCTGCAGCAAGGTGAGTTGGTGTATGACTGTGGTCACCTGTTATTTTTACATATTCCCAAAGCTGATCTTTGTAATCAGGATGAACGCAATTTTCGATGATCGCTCTCATTTTTTCTTTAGGAGATTTGGATCTCAAATCAGCGATACCTTGCTCAGTGATTATTATCTGTACTGAGTGTTCGTTGTGATCTACGTGCGATACCATTGGAACAAAAGCGGATATTTTTCCACCTTTAGCAACTGAAGGGCAAGTAAAGATAGAAATATAAGCATTACGTGTGAAATCGCCTGAACCGCCGATACCGTTCATCATTTTTGAACCCATCACCTGAGTGCTGTTTACGTGTCCAAAAAGGTCACATTCCAAAGCTGTATTTATTGAGATAATACCAATTCTTCTTGCAATCTCAGGGTTATTTGATATTTCCTGAGGTCTTAGAACTAATTTATCTTTAAAGAAGTCCCAATCAGCATATATTTTTTTGAGCTGGTCATCAGAAACTGTTAGTGAGCAGCCAGAAGCAAATTTGATTCTACCTTCGAGCATCAAATCTATAACAGAGTCTTGGATTACTTCTGTGTACATTTCAAAATCAGGAATATCTTTTGCCTGTCCTAAAGCTCCAAGTACAGCATTGGCAATATTGCCCACACCTGACTGTATCGGAAGGAAAGAAGCAGGAATTCTACCGTCTTTCAGTTCTTTTGCTAAAAACGCTGCTACGTTTTGTCCGATTCTGTTTGTAACTTCATCAGTAGCTGAAAAAGCACCAACACCATCGGGAGCATTTGTTTTTACAACACCAACTATTTTGGCAGGATCTACTTTAATTACAGGGCTACCCGCTCTGTCTTTTGCACTATATAATGGAATTTCTCTTCTGTTTGGTGGGTCTAAAGGTATATGAATATCGTGCAGACCTCTTAATTCTTTAGGATGAAATTCATTTAGCTCTATCAAGATTTTATCTGCTACCTGGCAAATCGAAGGTGAAATGCCAACACCTGTAGTCAGTACTATTTCGCCGTCTTCTGTAACGTCGCAGGCTTCTATAATACCCCATTTCATTTTACCTAAAAAGCCATAACGAAGATTTTGTGCAACCACAGATAAGTGCGAATCGAAGTACTCAGCTCTGCCTTCGTTGATTGCATCTCTAAGGTCTTTGTTTGATTGGTATGGAGTCCTGAAAGCAACTGCATCAGCACGAGCCAAAGCACCATCTAAAGAGTCTCCTGTAGAGGCACCGGTTATAACTCCGATTTTGAAAGGATTACCTTCTGCATGGATTTTTTTTGCCATTTCACCTATTGCTGTAGGTATTGCTTTTGCTGCACCTGCAGGAGTGAATCCACTAAAACCAACTATATCGCCATGCGCGATATGAGACGCTGCTTCTTCCGCAGAAATAAAATTGAGAGCCATATAACTAAATCCTTGTTTTTACTTATAATTGCTCTAAACACATAAGAGACTTATGTTTAGATATTTCAACCATACAAATTTAAAATTTTTAGGATTAAGCAGACAATTTAATTTACTGCTGTATGAACGCTAAAATAGGACTAAATGAGCATTTCAGGTATATGCTTTGTAGCAGATATGATATTATAATGGCTTAGATTTAAGTATCTCAACAATCACAAACAAGATGAATGCCATAGATTTGACATAGCTTATAATCTATGTTTTGAGCGAAGCGAAAGTCAAGAATATTAAGACAATGTAAAAGTGGAGTTAATATTGCCGCTAAGAAATACAAATAAATCAATATTACAATCCTATAACCGAGATAAATTTCCCTATATCTAAGATTTAATTGTATTGTTTATGAAAAGCCGTCTATCTGTTGATTTCCCTTCTTGGAATCATAAGTAGCATGGCAAAAATTGACATAATTGTAGTATATAGAGAGATTGCCAGACCATATTCGGTAAATAGTGCCCAGTAATCCATCTCGCTAACTTTAATATAAAAGAAGAAATAAATGATATTGTGGAATAAGGAAGCCAGAAATACTGTAATTAAAAACCTTACACTGCCTATAGTCTGATCCTGTTTGCCTTCTTTGTAGAAATATCCGGCTATAAATGCCACTACAGTTTTGGCGAGTGCATTGGTACCAATCACATCATGAGAGGTCATATCAAACAGCAAGCCTATACCAAAACCAAAAAAAAGACCTACAAACTGACCTTCTGATAGAGCTATCCAAACAACTAATATCAATAATAAATCCGGAGTCAGCCCACCAATTTCGATAAACTCAATGAACAGTGCATTTGCCAAAGAAAGGATTAGTGCAACAAGTGTATAAACTACATAAGTCAAACCTTTAGACTTTTTACCCGTGTTCAGCTGATCTAAATATGGAAACATATCTATTTTTTCTTCCTTGCTATTAGTTTTTCCTCAAACTCTTTTATCAATTCCAATCGCTCTTCGTCCGGTATATATTTCATAACAAAGACCTGCTCTATGGTCGAAAAGTTCACGTAAGGCTCTATCTCAACTTTAAAGAACAAAGATCCCGGGTCATCCTTGATTTGTTTTATCACACCTATCGGCACATTTTTCGGATATTTATTGGTAAAATTTGAGGTAAGCACCACATCACCTATCTGGACATCAAACGATGTGGGTATATTTTTAAGCAGAAGATACTCATCACCTTCCCATGCGACAATACCGTCGATGCCGGTTCGCTGAATTTTTGCAGAGATTCTGACGTTTCTGTTGAAGATAGATTCCACAAGGCTGTAATTATCAGATGACGACACAATTTGCCCGGCAAGTCCGGCATCAGTCCTTACAGACATACCCTCAGTTATTCCTTCGATTTTGCCACGGTTTAAAGTAAGTGTATTTCTCATTTCGACTGAATTTTTACCAACAACCTCTGCACTTATGACCTCGTAATCAGCATCATCTTTAAATTCAATCATCTGACGGAGACGTTTGTTTTCAATTAGAGCATGCCTCATCCTTGTTATCTCAGCCGATTGACGAAGATTTAACTCTCTTACGGCTCTGTTTTCGCTTTTAAGAGCTCCGGGGTTAGGAATCCAGGCAAATGCCTCCTGCATCCAGCCAACCGTCCCGATAATTACTGCCCGATACCCGCCCAACTTAGAAACATCGCCCATTGAGATTAGAGCAAGACATATAACTATCAGCGAAGCGAAAGTAATATATTCTTTGAACTTGACTATAAAATTGATTATTCTTTGCATATAGAAGTCTATCGTAAAATGCTAAAACAGCAACAATCGGAATATACAATTATATCATATATTCCGATAAGACACAAAAATAATAAGCAATTCGCATATAAATGAGCTAATATTTTTTGAAGCTCGAAAAAGGTACTCAATTTTGAGTTTGAAGAAGCAATAATATGTCAGGTTTATTGCTGCCAATATATTATTATAGAAGATAAAAGAGACGATCCAGTTAAGACTCTGTGAGCAAATGCAGTCATTCACTATAACGATACATTTGTTCTAAAAACCTATCCCCAATCCGACTCCATAGACTACAAAAACAGTGCTTTCTATTATGTCAGCACTTATGGTAGGGCTTATCGAAAATTGTTGATAATGAAAATCATAGGCAGCTCCAAACCTAACAAAGAAATGAGAATTGGAGTGTGATATATTTTCCTCTAAAGCACTTTCTGTCCCTGCCAGCAGCACATCATTTGCTTCAAACTTATGTGTTTGAGTGTCTCCTGTCTCTAAGGTGTGATCAGTTGTGTGCGAGTCACTTGCAGTTATATATCCCGGTGCAAAAAACAATTTTAATCCCTGCCATGGATGTATAAACAATGGCAAGGCTGCAATATATTCGGTATGTTCGGCAAGAACTATTTCACCTATCAGACCAATCCCGACATTAGGTGTCGTATGAATAAATCGATATTCGTAATCAATGCCGACTGTAAAATTGAATTCGAAAGCTATATCAGTATTAGTGGTTCCGCCAAGGAATATACCGGCATGATGCTCGTGTACCTTATGTCCGTGAGCTTCTTCAGCATTTGTATTATAGAAGCAGCAAAACAACGCTATAAGCAATATAAAACGTTTCATTACTCAAACCCCTATTTATTTGCGAATAAAAATAAAAATGAGTCCACCTGCCAATAAAGCTACTACGATAACAAAAATGCCCATATAGACCATACCCGGAGTCGAAAATAAACCTTTTTCTATAGCAGGAACCTCAAATTTATTCATATCTGTCGGCCCATCTTTTTTATCTTTTCCGTGGCTGATAAGTTCAACTTGCTGAGGATGCTCTCCAAGCCATCTGACTTTACCTGATTCGATGTCGTAAACAGCACCGACTACTGCCAACTTGCCTGTTTTTACAAGCTCTCTTGCATCTTTGGAGAAATGGAACAAATCGCTTATAGATTGCCATACATTTTCTTCAATTGCGTAAGGAACAACCTCTTTTCCTTTCAAATGACTATACTTAGATTTGGCTTTACGAACCGCCGGCTCAATATTATCCACAAGGGCAGGTATATTGCCATGCACATGGTCTTTCATTGTTACAGCAGTAACTGCTCCACAGCTCGAATGTCCCAAAACAACCATCAATGGAGTACCAAGATGGGCTACACCATATTCTATAGAACCTATTTCGTCAACATCGCTTACGTTTCCTGCTACTTTAATCACAAACAAATCACCAATGCCCTGATCAAAGAGTATCTCAACAGGTACACGAGAATCTGAGCAAGCCATAATAGTAGCAAACGGCTTTTGCCCTTCTGTGCTTGTGTTATACCTTACTCCGTCATCAAGCCTTGGATGCACAGAGTTACCGGCAAAAAATCTTTCATTGCCTGCCTGCAATTTCTCAAAAGCAATTTTGATTTCTTTTATCTCCAGATTTCCGGAAGATGAAGTCTGATGCTCTGCACTATCAGTCTCATGTTCGGAAGCAGCTTCATGAGCGTCATGTTTTTCTTCGTGCGAAGGCTCATTAGATTGTAGATAAAATAGAGGTAATAAAAACAATAATGCAAAAGCGAATATAGATTTGAAGCTCATGGTTTTCTCCGGAATAGGTTATAACAGTACAATCGAAAATAAGGACAAAATATTATTAAACAGAATATAGTGTTTTTTTTTGAATTGCAAGTATTTGCCACATAAAATACATCAATAATCGTAAAAACTAAGATCTTATATTTTATTATAAACACATTTTTCGAGCCTGTAATCGGCTACTATAGATGCACTGCAACGATAATAACATAAAATTAATTAGGCAAATGATAAATTGAAGTTAACTTTGTATATATCCATGAAATAAAGTCAATTTGAAGAAATTGCATTCTTTATTTCCACTAATAGGAAAACAATCATTTTTCTTGCCAATTTAAACTATGTTTGGGAGATAGTATGGAAAAATTTAAAAACTACATTAACGGACAGTGGGTTGACGCTGTTTCCGGTAAAACTTTTCAGAACATTAACCCCGCCAATTTAGAAGATATTATTGGCGAATTTGCTCTTTCAGAACAAGCCGACGTTGATAACGCAGTAGCAGCAGCTCGCGAAGCATATAAAACATGGAAAAAAATCCCTGCTCCTAAAAGAGGCGATATCCTCAAAAAAGCAGGCGACATTTTTGTTCGTCGCAAAAAAGAATTAGCTAAAATCATGACACGCGAAATGGGCAAACCTACATTCGAAACTGAAGGCGATGTGCAGGAAGCTATCGATACAGCTTTTTACTCTGCAAGCGAAACACGCCGCCTGTTCGGATTTACTGCTCCTTCTGAAATGGACAATAAAATGAATATGTCTTTCAGAACTCCTATCGGTGTTTGTGGTATCATCACTGCTTGGAATTTCCCTGTGGCTGTGCCTTCTTGGAAAATTCTTCCTGCACTTGCTGCAGGTAACACTGTTGTTTACAAACCTTCTAAAGAATCTCCGCACTCAGGTGTGATTTTTGCAGAAATCCTCGAAGAAGCAGGCCTACCAAAGGGCGTATTTAACTTATTGACCGGCAAAGGCTCAATGGGTAACCTTATGGTTGAGCATCCTGGTATTGACCTTATCGGCTTTACCGGCTCTACTAATATTGGTTTCCAAATTGGCGAAATTTGCGGTAAAACTAATAAAAAATGCTCTCTCGAAATGGGTGGAAAAAACGCTCAAATCGTTATGCATGATGCAAACATGGACTTAGCAGTCGAAGGTGCATTATGGGGCGCTTTCGGTACGACAGGTCAAAGATGTACTGCAACTTCTCGCTGCATCGTTCACGCTGACGTTTATGATGAGTTTTTGGATAGAATGAAAGCAAGAGCTGAAAAATTGAAATTGGGTTACGGCCTTCTTAAAGAAACAGAAGTTGGTCCGGTTATCCACGAAGGTTCTTTGCAAAATTGCTTGAATTATGTAGATATCGCTTTGAAAGAAGGCGGTCGATTAGTTACCGGTGGCAAAAGAGCTACTGACGGCGATTTAGCAAAAGGTTGCTTTATGGAACCAACTATCATTGCTGATGTAACTAAAGATCACACTATCTTTAACGAAGAAATCTTCGGTCCTGTGCTTTCTGTTACTAAATGCGAATCATTAGACGAAGCAATCGAATTGCAAAACCATTGCGAATTTGGTTTGTCTTCTGCTATTTTCACTCGCGACGTAAACGCTGCTTTCAAAGCAATCAGAGACATCGAAGCCGGTATTACTTATATCAACGCTCCTACTATCGGCGCCGAAGCTCACATGCCTTTCGGTGGTGTAAAAGGTACCGGTAATGGTCACAGAGAAGGTGGCTGGACTGTATTTGATATCTTCACAGAATGGAAAACAGTTTATGTTGACTACTCTGACAAACTACAAAGAGCACAAATTGACAACTATGACGAATAAACAATTTAGATTTGTTTATCTCATCAGTTAGCTGAGTTGCCGCAGATATCACCAAGGTATCTGCGGTTTTTTTTTGGAAGATATTTTAGTTGTTCAAGTTAAATTCACCAAGAATTATAAAAAAAGAGCATATATCTTAAATATATGCCCTTCAATTTTTTTATCTAAAGAGAGAGAAGATATTACTTAAGAATATCTAATAGCTCTACTTCAAATACAAGTGTTCTGTTTGGTCCAATTTCGCCCGGGCCATTAGGACCATAAGCTAAATTAGCAGGTATGTAGAATATATATTTGCTGCCAACGCTCATAAGCTGCAAACCTTCTGTCCAACCCGGAATAACTCTGTCAAGCGGAAATTCTGCAGGTTGGCCACGCTCTACTGAGCTGTCAAATACTTTACCATCAATAAAAGTACCATGGTAGTGCACTTTAACTCTATTTGTAGCAAGCGGTTTAGCTCCGTCGCCTTCTTTGATTACTTTATATTGCAAACCTGAAGCAGTTACTTTTACGCCTTCTTTGCTTTTATTTGCTTCTAAGAATTTGTTACCTTCTTCGAGATTAGCACTTCCGGCTTTGTTTTGCTGTTTCATTAAGTAAGCATTGATAAGCTCACCTGCTTTTTCGCGGTTAATCAAAGTGTCTTTGTCGCTACCAAATGAGTTCCGGATACCTGATAGGAATGCATCTAAGTTCATTTCATCCAGTTTATCGTTTTTAAGGTTCAAGCCAATTGACTGACCTATTGCATAAGACACACTGTCCAATTCAGTTTTTAGAACAACTTTTTTTGTTTCGTTGTTTGCATTGGCATTGCATGCTATAATACCTACAATCACTGCAGCTAATACTAACATTTTAGCTTTCATTAGGAAACTCCCTTAATGGTTATAATAAAAAAAATCTTATCTTCGTATTATACTTATTGCAAATTTTGGACTATATTTTCCTATTGTGCAAAATTACAAACAGTAAAGATACCAATATTTTAAGACAAAGAAAAGATTATTCAATAGTAATATTAACATATCCTAAAAGACGGAGTATATCATGCCAAAAATTATCGAAGGGATGTATGATGCAAAGGGCAAATCTTTTGCCATAGTTGTAACCAGATGGAACCAGTTTGTAGTTTCCAAATTATTAGATGGTGCGTTGGACGGGCTAAAAAGAAACAAAGCCGACGACGCAAAAATCACAGTTGCGTATTGCCCCGGCTCTTTCGAAATTCCGCTTGTAGTGCAAAAGTTTGCCAAATCCGGCAAATATGATGCTGTTATTGCTCTCGGTGCAGTCATCAGAGGAGCTACTCCTCATTTTGATTACGTTTCTGCAGAAGTAACAAAAGGGGTCGCTCATGTCCAACTCGAAACAGGTATCCCATGTGTCCTTGGAGTACTTACAACTGATACAATCGAGCAGGCAATTGAACGTGCAGGCAGTAAAGCGGGTAATAAAGGTTTTGAAGCTGCCACTACTGCAATAGAAATGGCAAATTTACTTCAGGAACTCAAATAGCATTTGTAACACCAATTTACTGTGATATAGCAATGCGTAAACTTAGTCTGATATTATTGCTCTCTATATTTTCCTTAACCACTTCATACAGTCAGGTCAGACTTGACAATTGGAAGACATATTCATCGCTTACAGACATCTATCAGGTCGATGTGGATGATGATATGAATGTCTGGGCAGCATGCTCAGGAGGTCTGTTTAAGTATGAAACCGGAACAGAAAAACTGATTCCATATACTAATATCGACGCTCTTTTGAGTTTAGATATCAGCTCAGTTCTGTGTGGTAATAACGGAGAAGTTTACGCCGGCTCTACTGATGGTGTTATTCATGTTTTAGACAAAAACGGCAAATGGAGCTATCTTACAGATATTCGCTCTGCCGGAAAACCTAATCCTTCCATAAGAAAAATGTTCCTCTATGATGAGAAGCTCTATGCTGTAGGTGGATTTGGAATTTCTGTTATAGATAAAGATCAACATATTTTTATAGAGTCTGCTTCTAAATTCGGAGACCTTCCTGCCAATGCTGAAGTCAGAGATGCTACAATACTTGGCGATTCGGTATTTCTTGCTACATCAACAGGCATTGCAGCTGCAAAAATAAATAAATCACTTGTTGATCCCAATAACTGGTTAACATACAAGAATAAAGACTTCGGCAATAATACTTTTTTCCATATTGCTGCTTACAAAGGTCAAATCTATGCCGGCACGGAAGAAAATATTTATATTGTCAAATCAGATACTTTCCTTCTTCATAAGAAAGTTGAATACGGACTCACAGGACTAAAATCTACTGAAAGTAATCTTTATTATTCAAGTTTATCAAAAATAATAAGCACTGAGGGAGAGATTGCATTCCCTCACTCAGAACCCGTTTCAGGATTTATAGTGTTAGATGAGCAGGAAGGCAAATTTCTTGTTACTCTCAAAAAATATGGTATCAGTTTAGTTAAATCAGGAGAGAGTAAAGAAATAGTACCAAACTCACCAAATTCGAATCTATACAGCTCAACTGACGTTGATAGCCAAGGCAATTTTTGGGTAGCCAGTTCATCAGGAGGCGGCACAGGTGTTATGAAATTTGATGGAGAAAATTGGACAAATTATACAGCCAAATTGCCTGAAATAGAAACAAACGACTTTTTCAAAATAAAATCAGGAAGCAACGGTAAAACGATTGCTTCTACATGGGGCGATGGTTTTTATATATTCGAAAATGACGGCTCTATTACTCATTACGACGAGAGCAATACTCCAATGAAAGGTATTGCATCTGCACCTACTTATACATTGGCAGGATGCTCTGAATATGACTTTATCGGTAATCTCTGGGTTGTAAATTATGGAGAAAATTCTGCAGGTCCTGTGCTTATAGCAATGGAACCAAGCGGCACTATGCATTCTTTCCAAAACAACTACAGTCCCAATGCCCGCCATTATGTTGCAATGACTATTGACTACTCCGGTACAAAATGGCTGGGATCTACAGAAAAGTTTAATTCAGGTCTTTATTATTTCAATGAACGAAACACTTTAGAAGATTTGTCAGATGATATTTTTGGTACATTTACAAGTTCTTCTCTAAACAATCTACCTGCGAATACTATCAATGACCTCGCAACAGACAAGCAAGGCAAGGTCTGGGTTGCTACTTCTTCCGGTATATGCCAAATACTTAACCCCGGAGCAGTGCTTAGCAATCAGAAGCCTATCGCAGTCTTTTCTAATTTGATTGGCAATGTTCAGGTTTACGATATAGAAGTAGATGCAATAGATAATAAATGGGTAGCTACTTCTTCAGGTTTGTGGGTATTAGATGCGGAGGGAACTGAAGTACTGGCTATTATAAATAAAAGTAACTCTCCCCTAACTACAGACGTAATAGAAAGTGTTTCACTCGACGATGGTACAGGTAGAGTCTTTATTGGCACTAAAGAGGGACTTTTCACTGCTTATAGCTTGTCAGTAGCACCTGAAGATAATCATAACATTTCTTGCTATCCGCAGCCATTCAAACCGAGGAAAGACAGCGAAATAGTAATAGAAGGGCTAGCAGGGAACTCTGATGTGAGAATTCTGACTACCAACGGACAGTTAGTTGCTTCTATCCAAAGTGCAGGTGCTAAAACGATTTGGAACGGAAAAGACCAAAACGGAAACTATGTCCAGACAGGTGTGTATCTTATTGTAGCAAGCTCAGAAACCTCAGGAGCAACTGCAGTACAAAAAATTGCAGTAATCAATGATTAGTTTTCATAAGTTTGCATCTTACTAAAACATGCAAACAATCAAACGGAGCAAGACCTTGGAGCAAGTAAAAATATCTATATTGATGATTTTGTTTGGCATATTTATCTATTCAGAGGCCGAATCACAGTTGAAAATTGACAATATCTATTTCGAACAAAAAGATGTTTTCGATTCGACACAGTCTGATTGGTTTTTTGCGGCTCCACTTCTTAATGCTCTTCACACTAACACGAGAAACTACATAGTTCGCGACGAATTGCTATTCGAATCTAATCAATGGGTCGAAGAAGAACTATTGTTCGAGACAGAGAGGAATCTGCGTCAAAGCGGTCTTTTTACTAATGTCAGAATTGAACTCGATTCAGTTGGTGAGGATCGATACGATGCTTATGTAATCACTCAGGACAGATGGTCCACTTATCCCTCTGCATTATTCGGAACGGGCGGTGGTGAAAACACCTACGGATTCCGCATGGAGGAGTTCAATCTGGCAGGATTTGGCACTTACATTGCCGGAGAAGCTCTTCACCGCTCAGAAAACGGTATTGGTTGGCAGGGTGCAGCGACTCTGACTCAACCACGCCTCTTTAGATCGGAATTAATGCTAACAGCCGGAATTTTGGCTCATGAAAAGCGGACCACTCAATCTTTTGCAATAACAAAGCCATATCGAACAACCTATACTAATTTTGCTTATGGAGTAAACGCCGAAAATACATTTGGCAGCGACTATATGTACCTTTTTGATCAAAGCAGCTACACTTTGCTCGATTTTACCGAAAAAAAAGCACAGGCATGGTTTTCGAAAGCTTGGGACAAAAAGGACAGAATCTTTTTTACGGGATTAGTAGAATACCATGATGTCAATAGAAGTAATATCTACGACCCGGTTTCAAAAAAATATTCGAGCACAGCAAGAGCTTTTGACAATACAGGTAAAATCATTGCAGCTTTTTCTTCGATAGACCAAAATTTCTATTCAACAACAAAACTTAATTCTTACTTTGTTGAAGATATGACCGTAGGTGGGTGGGGTACTGCAATTTTAGGTAAATTTTTTCCAATTGGCAGCAAAGGTGAGAGTTATTACTACGTAGCCGGAAAAGGGGAAATGTCCCACTATGACGGCATAAATTATATCTTTGGTTCTGTTGTCGGGGCGAGTGCTTTCGAAACCGGCAGAAGTGTCAATACTTATTTGGAATTCCAAGGCAAAGCATTTCACAGGTTCAATTCGGACTTGCTAATTGCACTTAATCTAAGGCAACAAACAGTTTGGAACTGGTTCGCATTACGCCAGCTGATAATAGATAATGACTATGGAATGAGAGGCTATCCTGTCAATTACCTTTCAGGTGACAACAGAATAATCGGCAATCTTGAGCTACGGTACTTCCCTGATTGGGAACTGTCAGTCTTCAAACTAAGCGGCGTAGTCTTTTATGATTTTGGCTCAGTATGGGAACAGCAAACTCCTGTTTACAAATCAAAACTGCACAATTCTATGGGTCTGGGACTCAGGTTCCATTTTACCAAATCTCCAAATGAAAACCATGTTTTTCGTATAGATGTGGGCTACAATTTCGATGATATGAAAATTGGCGGAATAGTATTTACAACATCTCAGCAGTTTTCTGCATTTACAAATCACCTATTCAAGTTGCCAAAAATCTTCGGATTAGATTTTGATTACGAGTAAGATGTAACCGCAAAATTATTGGTTATTCTATATTTTTCGAGATTGATAAATATATATCAAAAACCGGAAATACATTTCTGCATCTCCGGTCTGATGTTTAAACTTTTTCAAAAATAACTTCAATCTTATAGTGAATTGCTATATACTGTTAGTCATTGTGATATACAAATGTAACTGCGTCATTAGGCAGCTTGCTGACAGTTTTTTTAGAAGAAGGACCTGATTTGTGCTCTTCAAGATTCCAGCCTTTTTTGCAATTAATATCGAATCCACTTACTAAATCGCCTGCAAAGTTGATGCCGTCGCCTTTTGCACTGCCGTCAGCTGAGTAGAAGTAATAGTAATAATCCGTATCAAATTCTTCTTCAGATTTGCTTAAAACTTTAGAGAACATTAGTCTTTCTTCGCCATCAACTACAACATATGCTTTTGCAGGAAAAATTGAAGCAGCAAGATTCGACGGATTAACAACAACTCCTGTTAAGTTATATGCAACATCAAAAGTATTTGCTGTACTCATTGACTTTGTAAGAGTGTATTCGTAAGTACCGTCTGCATTTACTTTGCCTTCTCCTATTTTATACTCTTCACTGCCATTTGTACCAAGATAAACATTGATTTGGCACTCGCCCAAAGACCATGCACTTATTTCTGCACCTAATATAAGGCTTGTAGATTTTTGCAATGTACCATTTACAGTAAGCTCAGTTGCCTGAATAGTGGTAGTTGTAGGTGTAGTGATTGGAGCAGTTGTGCTTTCATCGTCAGAGCAAGCTGCTACAAAACTAACCATTAGTGCTAATAAAAGCACTTTCAAAAGATAATTAAATTTTGCCATCTGAAATCTCCTGATTTTGGATTCTGTTAAAAAAGATAATGCAAAATACTATATTTTAATATAAAACCATAAAATATTTACTTTACACATGGTTTTACAGTTGATTACAATAGCTCAGTCAGCCATTTTTTCATTTACCAAAGTCAGTTCTTGTTTGTTTGCAAAAATTGTTCTGCAGTTTCAAGAATAGTTGCCCATGCTTCTTGGACATGATATTCTTTTAGATAGGTCTGACCTGCCACCATTCTAATTGTATATTTGCCGTTGAGCTTGGTATGAGTCAGATACAACTTTCCATCTGAATTTATAGTCTCAAGAAATTTTGCATTTATGTTATTTATTTCTTCCGAATTCAATTCGATTGATGGTACTAATCGAAAGCAAATTAAGTTCAGAGAAACCGGAGCCAGTATTTCGAAATTGGGATGAACTTTCATCTGTTTTGCAACATTTTGCACCCATTTAATTTGATTACGGATTATCTGCTGCATTTGCTCTATGCCAAAGCTACGAATCACAAACCAGAGTTTGAGCGCTCTGAACCTCCTGCCTAACTGGATACCCCAGTCACGGTAATTATTAACTACATCATCGGATTTTGTTTTCAAATATTCAGGCAAAATTTCAAATGTCCTTACCAGAGCTTCCTTGTCCTTTACAAAGTAAGCTGTACAGTCAAAGTTTGTAAACATCCATTTATGCGGATTGAATACATAGGAATCTACAAACTCAGCCCCATTGATGAAGTGCCTGTATTCAGGAAGCAACATTGCAGTCCCGGCATAAGCAGCATCAACATGCAACCATATTCCATATCTGTTGCAAATTTCGCCTATTGCAGCAAGCGGATCGATAGCTGTGCTTCCGGTTGTACCTATAGCAGCAACGGCGAAACAAGGAACAAAACCCTCAGCCAAATCCCGTTTGATATTTTGTTCAAGATCATTTACGTCCATTGCGAAGTTTTCGTCAGTTTTTATAAGTCTCAGAGCAGTTCTACCAAATCCTGCTATCTTGGCAGCTTTTTCTATAGATGAGTGTGCCTGCTCCGAACAGTAAACAGTAAATTTCTCACTACCATCAAATCCTGACTGATTTATTTTATATGAGCTTTTTTTCTCTCGGGCGGACAATAGAGCAGCCAGAGTGGCAGTAGAAGCAGTATCCTGTATGACTCCCTCCCAGCTTTTTGGAAGCCCACACATATCACGTAGCCATTGCATCACTCGTTCTTCTAGTTCCGCAGCCGCAGGAGAGGTATCCCAAATCATACACTGTGAAGCAAGAGCTGAACTAAGCAACTCACCAAGAAGCGCAGGATAGCTACTGTTTGCCGGAAAGTAAGCCATGAATTTGGGATGTTGCCAGTGAGTAATTCCGGGCATTATAATCTGCTTGAAGTCATCATAAATCGAGTTGAAATCTTCTGCTTTTTCCGGAGCAGATTCAGGAAGCTGTGATAAAATATCACCCGGTTTGACTAAAGATTTCGGAGGTAGATTTTCAATATTTTCAAAGTAATCTGCAATTTCATCTACCATATTGTGCGCATAAAGTCGAAAATCGTCAAGAGTCATATTATTTTCCCTTTTCATATAAACTAATTCCTTAAATATCCTTATTTTGGAGGATAAAATCAAAATTATTATTCAGAAGTTTGATATTGCAGATGAGAAAGTATAAGATATTGCTAACTAATCACAGCCTTGATAAAACCACCGGCTCCGAAACTTATTGCTATAATTTAGCCTTTAGATTTTCACAAGAGCATGATGTATATATATGGACACCAAATCAGGGACAGATGTCAGAAAAAATCAAACAATTTGCCACAGTTTTAGACAAACCCGAAGGTAAGTTTGATTTCATATTTTATAATCATAACAATACTCAATCTGATGATTTTCATGCTGAGGCTAAAATATTTACTATGCAGGGAATCTTCCCGGAATTGGAGCAACCTCCTTTGGGAATGGATGCCTACGTAGCCATTTCAGAAGAAATTGCAAACTTTCACTGCCAACTCCAACCGCATATAATCCGAAATGGAATAGATACAGAATTATACAATATGACGAAACGACAAGGCAAGCCCAAAAATGTGCTTTTTTCGAGCAATTACAGATCAAAATTGCACAAAACTATAAAGTATGCTTGCTGGAGTCTTGGCTTAAAATTTAGAAGAATAGGGGATAAAAACCTTAAATATGACGTATTGCCTGAATTAGAATGGGCTGACATAGTAATCGGTTTAGGAAGAACCGCTTTGGAAGCTCTAAGCTGTAATAAAAAGGTAATAGTTGCCGACAGAAGAGACTACAGTGATTTGGGTATGGATGGTTTGCTTACAGTAGAAAATATCAAAGATGTTCAACAGAACAATTTCTCCGGCAGAAGATACAAAAAACCAATCTGCTACCTTAGCATTAGAGATGAATTAAAAAAAGCCCTCAATGATAGTTCAACATGGGAAAGACAGTACATCCTTGATAACTATGATATCAATAGTATTATCAAACAGTACATCAGTCTCGCAGAAAGCATTGCTGCATCTAAATAGATTGGAATAGTTTTTCTCTCATATTTTGATAAGAGTATTTTGCAATAAGCTCAATATCAGGATTAGCATTTTGCTTGTAGAAGTCCGGGTCAGTCGCAAGTCTTTTGCCAAGATTTATAGCTTTATCTATCTGGAATTCATTATCCACAGTTAGTTCCGGGAACAAAGTCGTTCCATGTCCGGTAGATTTAGTGGTAATAATAGGAATTCCGAGAGCAGCTGCATCTAACACGTACCTTGCCCATGTATAGCGTTCGTCAAGATTCACCCAAAAATAGGTGTTGCTAAGTTGATGAAAATAGTCTTTAAGAGTATAGGCTCTACGGATTTCGAGCTTATCGTCTTTATAGAATTTCTTTACTTTGTCCATACGGATATTACCATTTAAAGTACCGTATTTTTTTAGCATTTTTGGAATATTCCTCAAAGTTCTATGCTCTTTTTCTTCGATGCCAAAGTAAGGCAGCCCGCTTGCACGAGCAACAGAGTGATCGTTCCACCTTTTTAGAAGCATAGGAGCAATAAAGACTTCTCGCTTTCTTTCACCAATGCTTTTCCTAAGATTGTACACATTTTCAACAGGATAAGGCACTCCAATAAATTCAGCTTTTGTACCGGTCAGTTCTCTGAAAAATGGAAGCGATTGTTCGTTTATTACATTGATTAAATCTGAAGCTGCAAAGATTTCTTTAATATAAGACATCGGTCTCAAATATTCTTTGGCACAGCCTTCTATCAGAGAAATCCACTTTACGCTCTGATTTCTGCCTGTGCAAAGCTGAAGCAGTTTTTCCTGATATTTTGGAGCAAAGTTAGTATTTCCGATTACTATATCAAAGCTGTCAACGATTTGCTGAGTACACTCAAAAACATTGCAGTATTCGCCATCGCAAGCGTAAACCCAAGATTCTATTCCTGTCATAAAGTCTCTGAAATGAGGGCGTTCAGATGCCTTCCATCTACCAAGATTATCTGCAATAACTAATACTTTTGGGAATTGCATAATTGCTCTTTTCTCACAAATCGCACAATCAAATAACTTTAAATATACAATACTTTTGCTAATAATCTTAAGCAAAATAGAAATAGGGTAAGTTGAAGCTAAGGAATACTTCCATTATTTTATAAGCTAACTGTCCATCTCCTGAACAATAGTAAAGAGACCTTTGTTTCTATATACTTCACAAATCTCTTCAGCGTATTTTTCGGAAAAATATCTTTCGAGCGAGAAGGCAATGCCTCCGGCAACTTGCTTTTCCTCCGCATCAGGCTTTATTTGACGAATTAGGGCAGTTTGTTCTTCGTTTTGCGGCACTATCAATACGTGGAAATAGCTTTTTGCATTTTCTCCGCTCAGATAGTGCGAGGCTATAGCATCTAACTCAGAGAAAATAATTTCCTCTTCTTTGGAGACAAGCTCATCTGCTTTTACTAATGTCTCCAATAAATCAATCAGCTGAGCCAACTGCTCATGTTTAGGTTCAGTAGCGAGGTAGTTCTGCATACCACTCCTGAGATTGTTCAATTTATCTGCAAAAGAGAGTGCAGAATTTACTTCTGGCTGCTGCAAATTGAAATCAATATTCCATGCATTGGCAAAATCATTTATTAACTTCTCTTCCTTTTTATCCAAATTATTATCTATCCACGCTAACTGATTGAGAATTTCAAGGATTGCTTTGGCTTCGGTTTTACCTGAAAGCGTATTAAGCAGGTAAGTCGCTTCTTTTCTCTCGAGAGTAATCGCATTTTTTATCAACTGCATGAATCCTAATTTCTTATTGCCCCCAACAAAAAAACCTGTACTGATCACAAGTAAAATCAATGTTTCGAAGATATAAATGGCATTATCCACTATTGAGGTATATTCTCCGATAATGATATATTTCACAGTCCACACCACGAGTATAAAAAGAGACAGAGAAAGCCCCAAAATAGACTGCGACTCTGCTACTTCCCTTTCTGCTTTCCTCTTCCAAATTTTATTTACTTTCAGATACACTTCTAAAAGGGCAAAACCAAGAGCTACATATATAATCAAATCAAGTATTTTTACGATTAGTTCCATAGTGTTTAAACCTGCCCTTTTAGTAAGATAATTTTATCACCGGAAAGGAGATTGCCCGATTCAATTTTTTCAATTTTATGTGAGTTATGGTTATACTTTCCAAATACTACTGCTCTTGCATCAAATTGTAATATCAGGTCTTCCGGTAAATCTTCATATTTGATTGGTGCAATTTCAAAGCTTTTGGTATTGAATATTGCTTCAATTATTTGCTTAGAATCAGGATTGAGAGCAAACTGTGCTAAAATAGCATACGTTAGTCGCTGCAGACTTAGATAATTATCCGGCATCAAATCCTCACCGAGTTTAGTATTTACTATTTCAGCAAGAATTTCTATGTTTAGATTCTGCTTAGTCAAAATGTCTTTAATATAAGTGTAACACAGCACCGCTTCTGTGTCTGCTTTGCTAAAATCAACAAAATCGGAATAATTAATTATATATATCCTATCGTATTTCTGCCAATCGAGTAACAAAAGCTGGTCGTAATCATTATGAAGGTAATGCCCAATAGAAATCTTGATATTATTAGTTTTGTTTGTAATTTCAGGCAACTCAGGCAAAATTTTTGGAGTAATGAGTATTTCAATATTGAAATCTTTACCGTAGCTATCCATTTCATCTATTACACTAAACAAGTAATCATTGAAACCAATTATCAAAATATTTTTGATGGCATTATTAGTGTTAAATTCCAATTGAGTTGATTTTGAAGTTTGTCTTTTACTGATTTCCGAATACTCAAAAGATTCGGAATCATCTGCTATAGCTATCAGTTCATCACTCGTACCAATAACATAATCATGTTCCGGAAGAAACACTATTTCATTGTTAGTGCGTTTTATACCTATCAACAATGCATCTTTAAAGTTATTGATAAGATTGCCAAATGTTTGCCCTGCAGCTTTATCAATACGTTTGACATATACTTCCCTTCCTTCAAACGAAAGTAGCTCTTCATAAACTTTAAAAGTAAGAGGTTCGAGGATTGAAAGTGCAATAATTCTGCTGATAATCCCATTGTTATCAACAGGTAGAAATCTATCATTCAATATATTTTTGCAGAATGGTCTCAGTGCGGGGTTATTTAGAATAAATGAGATATAAGGCATTTTAGCTTTATTTTCAAATATTTTATGCAAGAGTAAAAGTATCTGAGTTGATTTAGAATTATCTTCATCTTCGGATATGATTATGATAGAATTAGCATATTGCACATTCGCTATTTTCAAATCATCTTCTACAGTAGGGCTTCCGGTACGAAACGTAATGCTTAATCTGCTACTGTTTTTGATATTTTGAGAAAAATACGCAGCCATGTCCGCTTTGCTCTTTTCTGCAAGCACAACAGCAATTATTCTTTTCTTGCCCTCTAAAGACATCAGCAATTCGTTAAAAATTATACTGATGTTGTCAGACCATCCCAAAATCACAACATGATCGGTGTCGTAGGTCTGTTTCCTGCCGGAGGCATCTAACTCACGAATATTTTCCAACTCCGAAACTAATACACCTATAAACAAATTGAGTATAATCATACTGCCAATAACAATAAAGGAAATGTAAAATATAGATGCAATCAGAGTGTTTCCGTTTTCTATCTGGGTGGCAAGCAAATCCGGCCAACCTTCACCCGTAATTGTCTGAAACAAAGTAAGCACTGCGGAAGAAAGATCTCCATAATGCTCTGGGTCTGACACTTTGAACATGAAAACACCCATTATTCCATAGACATAAAACAAAATAAGAATTATCAGTGCTACATAACTCATGGAAGGAAGACTCTGGAATAAGGTATTAACAAGGCGTTGCAGCGGCTTGACAAAAGAGAAAAAACGCAGCACTCTCAGCACTCTGGTCAATCTCACTAATCTGAATACGATTACTGCCTCAACCACGGAAGATGCTTCAAACAACCACGGCAAAATGCTAAGTGCGACAATGATAAAATCAAACAAATTCCAGGCATCTTTGAAGTAGTCAAAAGGAGTGGGTTTGTTAGCATACATCTTAATAAATACCTCAGCAACAAAGATTGAGATAATTATATTATCAACAGTATGCAGAATGTGCGACATTTCCGAGCTCAGACCGGGTATAGTTTCCAGTCCAATCAGACATGCCGAAATAAAAATGAGAAGCATTATTGCATTTTCGAACCAGTTATTTTCTTTATTCTTTATTTTTTCAAAAAGTTGGCTCATATAAAACTCTCTTATAGATTATTCTATCAATATCATCTAAAATAAACGGCTTCATAGGAGGCAAATTAAACAAAAATATAAACATACACCCCATATTCAATTCACAATATATAAAATATCAAATTAAGAAAGTGATAAGAAAAGACTTAGATTAGATGATTTTGTAAGAACTTGTTATTGTGGAGATTATGTGGGGGGTGTTTCTATCACACTCTTTCTATTTGCGGGCAATACAAAAAAAATGTATTTTGAGTAGAATAATTTTAGTTTGTACTATTTTTTCGAATCAGCCAAATGTCAAATTCAATCCGCACAACAGATGATTATACCAAATTAGGTTTTTGGAAAAAACTTGTCAATTCTGCACAAAAGGGCGGGAAGAAAGTTATAGAAAAGGCTCTTATTCTATACTATACTCTTAATGACAGCGATACTCCCAAAAAGTACAAAGCTATTATTTACGGAACTTTGGGCTATTTTATAGCTCCCTTGGACGCTATCCCTGATTTTGCACCTGTGATAGGCTACAGTGATGATTTATCTGTTATTGTAGCTACTCTGATCGCAGTCTCTTCCTTCGTGAAAGAACAACACAAAGAGCTGGCACGACAAAAAATAGACAAACTTTTTGGTTAGGAAGAGAAGGACTTTACAATAAACATATAAACCATTTTTTTATCAGCAACGTTAATCTGAGAAAATCAATATTTGGATTCTATCATGGAAGGTATTAAAGATACTTCAACTATAAGTCTGAGAAAGATATTAGGAAACGGACTTACATATCTTGTTCCGAAATTCCAAAGGGATTATTCTTGGGAAACGGAGCACTGGGATGACTTATGGTTAGACATGATAGATTTATATAATGATGTTGAAACAAGCCATTATATGGGATATTTAGTTTTTCAGACATCAGACAATAAACTGCACAAAATTATTGATGGACAGCAAAGGCTTACTACAATTTCTTTACTCATAATTTCTATCTTGAAGAGACTCAAAGAACTTGAAGAGACAGGTATTGATGCTGAGAAGAATAAACTTAGAAGAGAACAACTTCAAAATAGCTATATAGGATTTATCGACCCTGTTACTTTGATTGCTAAGAATAAATTAGAGCTCAATAGAAACAATGATGATTTTTACAAACATTATATTGTGCCTCTTGCAAATCTCCCTCAAAGAGGCAGAAATGCCTCAGAAAAGTTAATGAAAGCTTGTTTTGAGTGGTTTTATAAAAAAACAACTTCTCTATATAAAACCGGAGAAGAGCTAACAAGGTTTATTGAAAAAATAGTAGATAAACTTTTCTTTACGGTTATCACTGTAGGCGATGAACTAAATGCTTATAAAGTATTTGAGACATTGAATGCGAGAGGAGTTAAACTATCTACGGCTGATTTATTAAAAAACTACCTTTTTTCAATTGTTGACTCGAATGAGAAAGAAACTAGGAAAGAAGAATTTGAGCTTTTAGAGTACTTATGGAGTGAATTACTCAGGAAGCTCGGTTCTGAGAAATTGCCTGAGTACATACGATATTACTGGAACAGCAAAAATAAAACTGTAAGAAAAAATGATTTATTCAAGACATTAAAATCTAACATAAAAGATAAAGCAAACGTTTTTGCATTGTTGAGAGATTTAGTTGAGAAAGCTGATATTTTTGTTGCGATTTTAAGTCCTGAAGATGAGTATTGGAATAACCATACTTTAGAACTTCGCAATAGCTTACGAGAATTGAAAATCTTTGGTGCAAAACAACAAATCTCTTTACTTATTTCAGGCAAAAGTAATTTGACTGACCCAAAATTTACTGAGTTAGTTAAATACTGCTCGATAGTGTATATGAGATATAATATTATTGGTGGACTTAATCCAAATGAGCAAGAAGGAATTTTCAACAAGTTAGCTTTGGATATTCAAAACAATAAAGATTATAACAAATCTGATTTTTTGGAAATATACCCATCTGATGAAGAATTTGAAGTAGCCTTCTCAAATAAAGAATTTACAAATACCTCAAGAAACAACAAAGTTACAAAATACATCTTAACAAAAATAGAGAACTATATCTCACAGGCAGATTTTGATTTTCAGAGCGATAGAAATACGATTGAACATATTTTACCTGAAAATCCGGATGATACATGGGATATCGAAGATGATGTGCGAAATAGATGCAGATATAGACTTGGCAATCTAACATTGTTAGAAAAAAACAAAAATTCGCATCTTAAGAACAAATCTTATGATCAGAAAAGAATTGTTTTTCAGAATTCCAAATTTGCTATAACTAAGGATATTGCGGCAGATTATTCTCATTGGGGTGAAGAAGAAATATCAAGACGTCAGAATATTCTGGCAAAAAAAGCTAAGACTATTTGGAGAATAAGTTTTTAGTCAAATCAATTATCCATTCTTCTCTACGCAATTTGTATATTTGTTTTTCGTACTAAGTAGAAAATTCTATTGAGCGTGAAATGGGTGATTTTAAATTACAGTCTAAATATAAGCCGTCTGGTGACCAGCCTACTGCTATCAAGGAGCTGACAGAAGCTGTCGAAAGAGGTGACAAACATCAGGTTTTGCTTGGTGTTACCGGGTCGGGTAAAACTTTTACCATATCTAATTTGATAAAAAATGTGCAGCGTCCCACTCTTGTCATTTCTCCTAATAAAACTCTTGCAGCTCAGCTTTTTGGCGAATTGAAGGCTTTTTTCCCTGAAAACTCAGTAGAATATTTCATTTCCTACTATGATTACTACCAGCCGGAAGCATATATAGTTACTTCCGATACTTATATTGAAAAAGACTTTTCTATAAACGACGAAATCGACCGTTTGCGTCTTCGTGCTACTTCTGCTTTGGTTGAGGATAGGCGTGATGTGATAGTTGTAGCTTCTGTTAGTTCAATCTATTCCATAGGTAGAAAGCAGGACTTTGTGGATAGCCTTTATCATGTTTATGTCGGCAAAAAAGTTGATAGACAAGCGATTTTATATAAACTGACTGACTTATATTATACAAGAAATGATTTCGAATTTCAGCGCGGTACTTTCCGTGTCCGCGGCGATGTTATAGATATTATCCCTGCGTATGAAAACCAGCTTGGTATTCGCATAGAGCTTTTCGGAGATGAGATAGACAAAGTTTCTTATATAGATGCTCTGACAGGAAAGGTCGTTCAGAACCTGCAGGGTACAAAAATATTCCCGGCTAAGCTTTTTGTAACAGGTGACACTCAACTAAAAACTGCAATGCAGAAAATAAGAGATGAGCTATATGACAGATTAAAAGAATTGCGTAGTCAGGATAAGTTAGTAGAAGCACAACGCCTCGAGCAGCGTACTCTTTTTGATTTGGAGATGATGAAGGAAGTAGGTTATTGCTCTGGTATTGAGAATTATTCAATGCACATTTCAGGCAGAGACTTTGGCGAGAGACCTCACTGTCTTTTCGATTTCTTCCCGGATGACTATTTGCTTGTAATTGACGAAAGTCACGTTACTTTGCCTCAGCTAAGAGCGATGTATAATGGCGACCGCAAGCGAAAAACTAATCTTGTGGAACATGGTTTCCGCCTTCCTTCAGCAATTGAAAATAGGCCAATGAAGTTTGAAGAGTTTGAGGCTATGGTGAATCAGGCTGTGTATGTAAGTGCGACACCAGGGCCTTATGAATTAGAAAAAGCAGAGGGTGTAGTGGTCGAGCAGGTTATCCGCCCAACCGGATTATTAGATCCTGAGATTGATGTTAGACCAATATCTAATCAAATAGACAATCTTCTTTTCGAAATTCGCAAAAGGCAGGAAAAAGGCGAAAGAGTACTCGTTACTACTCTAACCAAGCGTATGGCGGAAGACTTGACTGATTACCTAAGTAATTTAGATGTAAAAGTAGCTTATATCCACTCAGATATAGACACTCTTGCACGAGTAGAAATCATACGTGATTTGCGTCTGGGCGAGTTTGAAGTATTAGTTGGTGTAAACCTGCTTCGCGAGGGCTTAGACTTACCTGAAGTATCGCTTGTTGCTGTACTCGATGCTGATAAAGAAGGCTTCCTTCGCTCCGAAACATCTTTGCTTCAGATTGCCGGAAGAACTGCACGTAATGCTGAGGGGCGCGTAATTTTATATGCTGATAGGATTACAAGATCTATGCAGGCTTTGATTGACGAAACAAACCGTCGCCGTAAACTGCAAACCGAATACAACGAAAAGCATGGCATAAATCCTGTTACAGTATTCAAATCCCTGGAAGAAATTCTAAGCTCTACTTCTATAGCTGATGTAAGAAAAGACAGCAATAAGAGAGATTTAGCTTACGGAGTCCACAAAAATAAAGAGATAAAAGTAGCTGACCCACTTGCTGAATATATGAGTAAAGAACAGCGAAAAGAGCTAATTGAACAAATGTTTGTCGAAATGAAAAAAGCCGCCAAAGATTTGGACTTCGAACGTGCTGCAGAGTTGAGAGATGAGATACAAAGACAGCAGGAAATGGTGTAGTTTGTATATATGCTGTAGTATAAAGTACTTTTTTCAATTTGAAAATTGTGGGTCAAGTTCCTGAGTAGTTAAAAAACTATTCTATCCGGAAAATCAAAATATTACACATTGAAAACCTCCCGTGGTATAAAAGCCCGGGAGGTTTAATTCAATTTACTTTAATTCAATTTCTTATTTGAATGCTTTTTCTAAAAGTCCATCGCCTTTTAGACTTAATCTTTCGAAGTAATCAGGTACGTCTTTGCCCGTTAGTTTATCTACGTACATTTTTGCAAGGTACTGACCAAGCATAAAACCTTGACCACGAAGACCGGTAAATAAACCTAATTCAGGATCTATGTACATTCTTGGTTCCACGTAGTAGCCTGCCCAGATCGCCTGGAAACCAACGCTTGATAGCTCAGGTAGCCAATCCACAAAGACTTCTGAGACTATTCTGAGGAAGTCTTCAGAGTTGATTTTTAAGTTGGCTTTTGCTTCCTGAGGGTCAACTGCAGGTGATGCACAACCTATAATCTGTCCTGTTTCTGCTAATTGCTGACCGTAAACTGCCACAAAACCTTTGTAGTTTCTGCGGTCAATAAGCATAGGAAGCGGAATACCATCTTTACCCATCATAGGCAAACGACGAGTAATAAATGCCTGATGTTTCACAGGGTACAAGCCTGTTTCCAGACCAACCATTTTAGTAAATTCTTCTGCCTCAGGGCCAAGTGCATTTATAAAGACTTCAGTTTCATATTCTACATATTCTTTATCGTGATTATGTACCAAAACGTGGTATTTGCCATCTTCTTTTGTTACCTGAATTAGTTTACAGTCCTCCTGAACCGTACCACCATTTTTGATACCGATTTGTCTGATCAGGTCAACTACTTTGCCCGGAGTAGCCTGCCAGCAGTCTTTAGTAATAAGGGCCGCCTGATAAGTAGAAAGATTTTGGTTAAATCTTGGAGATATTTCTTTAGCAAAGTCTTTAGGTTCTACCATGTATGCATTTGACCATTGTTTAGAAGCTTCAAGAGCCTGATAAACATTGTCGTCATGAGCAAATGTTACATAATCGATAGGTCTGTAGTCGATATTTGCTATTTTATCCAATTCTTTGAAAATAGCAAGGTTATTTATTGCTATGTCTGAGATTTCAGGCAATGAAAACGCAGGGCGACCACCGGCAATATTTCTCCATGAAGAGCCTCTGCCGTAGTTTACCAAAGTTGGTTCCATGCCTGCTTCTGCCAGATAGCGGAATAAAGCAGAGCCACCGATACCGCCGCCCGCAACAAGTGATTTGACTTTGATTTTTCTGATATTTTTAGTTGCTACCGGAATTACTTTATGCACAGAACCGTTCGGGTAAAGCTCGCCCATATTTACCTGATTTGACATCGGCCCGCGTGGGGTCGCTTCACCTACAATAGTTATGCCGCTGCCTGCAAGCGTCTGTTTCAAACGTTTGATACATCTTTTACCGCGACATGCACCCATACCCAAACGTGTAGTGTGTTTGATTTCGTCAATTGAGATGAATTTTCTGTCTCCGATAACATCCATGATTGTATCAAGCGTAACATCATCGCAGTGGCAGATGTATTTTTTTGATTCGATATTTTCTTCATTATCCACAAACTCGACAGGTTCGGGGTAGTTTTCTCTAAGGATAAAACCGCGAGCTTTTACAATTTCTCTACCTTCTAAAGTAGTAGATTTCACTCTTGCTATATGAGTTTTATTTCCTTTTTTGAATATTTTTTCGATGATTCCTTCGCCAAGTTTTTTGCCATGATTATCAACAAGAAATACTTCTTTATTAGTTTCAATATCAAATTCGATAGGAAGGAATAACCAGCCTTTTTTGATATTATAACCAAATATGGCTAAGCCCGGGCACTGATAAACGCACTCCATACAGCCGATACATCTGTCATAATCAATAACAGGTACAGTAGATGAAGAGTTTTTGCTGATAGCACCATGAGGACAAGAGAAAGCACAAGGATTACAAGCAAAACCGTACAAACAGTCAGCTATAACAAAAGGTTTTTCTAACCTATCTTCATTAGGCATAACAGCTTCTGCGATTATTTTGTGAGGGTGCTGCTGAGAGTCAATATACTCTTTAGAGATTTTTAGATAGTCGTCGTAGTTATAACGCATACCCAAATCTTCCAAAATCTCAAACGCTACCTGCTTGCCCCGAAGTACAGCACTTGTACCTTCGCCGATTCTAACGGCATCACCTATGCCATGGCAATCGCGTTTAAATATTTCTTTGCCTTTGATAAGCAAAGCATCATCTGGCACAAGACCTGTACAGATATTTATCGCATCGATACCTTTGATAATTTTTTCAGTACCCGGAACAGGTTTGAAGTTTTTGGCTTCAGCAACCACTGCGCCGATGATACCGTCTTTATTTTCATTTGGAATCGCTTTAACTAAGATATGAGAAAGCATAACAGGAATGCCAAGTCTTCTTACTCTGTTTGCCTGAACAGGGAAACCACCTTCATGAGGTTGTGCTTCGATAATAGCTTTTACGTTAGCACCACCCTGCATAAGCTGGTAAGAAGTCAAGTAACCGATATTACCTGCACCAACTGTCAAAATGTTTTTACCAAGAAGAGTAAGCTCGTCATTCATCATTTTCTGAACAACTGCAGCAGTATAAACTCCCGGTAAATCATCATTTTCAAAAGAAGGCATAAACGGTACTGCACCTGTAGCAATGACAAGCACATCTGCTTCTACATAGTAGATTTCATCTGTTTTGATATTTTTAACAGCTAAACGTTTGCCGTCTAAAATGTCCCAAACAGTTGAGTTCAGGAAGATATTTTCATGGCTGGCGCCGGCTAAAGTAGCAGAAATATCAAAACCACGCATACCGCCAAATTTCTTCTCTTTTTCGAAGAAGAAGAACTGGTGTGTTTGCATATTAAACTGACCGCCAACTTTATCATTATTATCGATAACAATATTATCTACGCCAAAGTTATTTAACTCTTCGCGTGCTGCCAAGCCTGCTGGGCCGGCACCGATGATAGCGACAGTAGTTTTATAAATTTTTACTTCATGATTATTTTTATAGTCCGAAACGCTCGGAGTATAATCTTTAGGAATCTCTTCAACATTACTAATGTTATCAACTTTAGTAATGCAGATACGTTTGATTTGACCATCTACAAGCATTTCGCAGGCGCCACATTTTCCGATGCCGCATTCCAAGCTGCGTTTACGGTTGTCTAAGCTGTGGCTGTGAACGGGATACCCCGCTTGATGCAGTGCCGCAGCTATTGTTTTGCCTTTTTGTCCTTTTACTTTGTTTCCCATATAAGTAAAAGTAACTTCAGATGATTCCTGTATCTCTAATATTGGGTGTGATGTGATTTGATACATAAAATCTTTTTTAATTAATGGCTATTCTAAATTTATATAGTATAATAAATTAGCCAAATTATGGGATACAGCCAAGACTTAGTCTATGCTAAATATTAAGTACATATAATATCAATATCTCAGCTAAAAGCATATAAATAGGGCTAATTTAAGAGATTTTAGCGACTAAGCTATCTTATCAGCTAAATTTAGTTTTTGTGAGATTTTGTATATTGGAAGAAATTAGTACAATAAAAGCAAAATAAGAAAAAATATAGATCATTGGAGAAAGAGAGGAAAGCAAATTTAAAGATATTGATTTACTTTATATTCTTACGGGTTCATAATGCAAGTCTGAAACTTTACTCGTTGATGTCGGCATCCCTATCGAGTCCTCATTGCATTAATCCAATATCTCAAGGCAGGGAAAAACGCAAATCCTAAAGCTATTTTCAACTCTGTATAAACAGATATTAAGTATGTATCTACAACTACATATGCTAACAAAGGCAAGACTTCAACTGAAAAAGTAAGTACTGATTTGATGTTTAGATAATCTATTTTTTTCAAAACAAACTCAGTAACAAGCATACCTAATCCAAAAAAGACATTTATTTCAAATATTGCTTTTGCGATAGAGTATAGATTAAAACTATCAACAAAAGATAATAGAATCAGCTTCTCTGCAAAGAGCGCAAGCATTAACATATACAGTGCTATATCTCTTGAGTAATTGATTTCTTTCATAGACAGCGGAAGCCGCTCTAATCTCGCTTTCTCAAAATTGAAATACAAACCATAAAAGACTATAGGGTATGCAACAATTTCAATTAACTCAAATGCAGATCTAATGTACTCACCGCTAAACCAAGCTAAAGTCATCAGGAACGGATATAGAAAAAACAAAGCATAGTAGTTGTTTCTTGTCCGGAGGAAATATGCAACAAGCGTAAACATTAGAATGTCCTCCAATTATTCATCTTCGCTATCATATAGTCAGCAATTGTGATTATTATAAGAGGACTTACAGAAAGTAGAATTAGAAGCAAATGTTCTTCGCTAAATCCAAAGTTCCCAATAATTATATCTTTTAGATTGGTCAGAAGAATGCTGTAAACAAATAATCCAACAACAGCATAAGCTGATGCAGTTAGTACAGGGAAGTTCTTTTCTTTCACCATCAGCAGTCTGCTCAGGAAAAAGGAGATAAAATACATAGAAAATATTTGATTTGATATTGTACCTATATGCAGCTTATACTCCGGATCAAAATTCAATTCAATTATAATAAAGCTTAGAGCATATATTGTCATATAGAAAAACATACTCAGTAGCTTAGCAAGCCATATTTTCTTAGTATCAATTGGAATATCTGCTTCTATAGCGTTTGTTTTGCGTCCGAAAAAATCCTTAGAAAAGATAAAGAAGTAAGCAAAAATCATTGCAAGCGCGATAACAGAAGCTACTTCTTTAGTCTCAAAAACAAAAGTACTTAGAACCCCAATGAGTATCGATAAAAGCATCACCAAGAGCGGCTCTTTCGCAGTAATATAGTATTTTATTATTAGTAACATTATAGATTTACCTTATATCTTTTTGCAAAGTAAACTACCACAAAATCTAATATTGATATTACTGATATTGGTAGTAAGTACATTAGAAGCAAAACCGGATGCTCTCTATCAATACCGGCATAGGAGCTTACTGCATTAATCAACTTGTAGAAATTTAATGTATAAATTCCATAAATAATGAACAGCCCAAAACAAATCGATAGAACTTTTACATGACCAAGTTTTCTGTACTTCCACTTGCTCAATAAAAAAAGCATAAAATACATCATAATATAAGAGTGTATAGAGCCCTCTGTGGCATGCCACACATTCCCGAAGTAGTCTGATCTCAATACTATCTGAAGCAGAATTGTAATTGAAGAAAGGATGTAAAAACTGATATACTTCGCCATCCATAAAGTATTAAAACTCACAGGTATAGACAAATTCAAATCTGAGTTTGAAAAATCTGAGTTTGAGCTTTTGCCAAAAATTTCGAAGTAAGGTGCAATCAGAATTAGCATATAAAAATCAATAGCTGTACGCTCAAGGAATACAAGCTGATCAAGAGAGAATACTAGTATCATGCCCAAAATAAAAGCAGGGAGACCTGTTCTGCTTTTAAGGTAATGTAGAATAATCTGTAGCATTATATTTTCACCATGTTATTCTTATTGAAATATGCTATCAAGTAATCAGATAGCGTTATTACTAATATGGGTATCAGAAACGATAATAGAATTACAGGATGCTCTCTTCCAAAACCTGTTTGCTGCATTAGCGTATCCATTAGCCACTTGAAATTCCAAAGATATACTGTAAAAAAGAGAAGCACACCAAAAATAACAGTCAAATATTTATAGCTTCCGGGTTTGAAAAGCATCCATTTCCCCATCAAAAAAAATATCAAATACATTATCATATAGCCTCTTACTGCTCTCTCTGTCTCCTTCCAAAAATCAATTTCAAAATATGAAATCATAAGTAGATGAATAGCAATTACTAATGCTGAAAGCACATAGAAACTGATAATCTTTGCAGCCCAAATTTTATTAAATCCGAGAGGCAATCTCAAACCCAAGCCGGTATAGTCCTTATTTGCACCAAATGGCTTGGCGAACATATCCAAATATGGGAACATCAACACAACACTTATGGATGTAATTACTCCCACTTCTTCGAACACAATAAAGTCGAAAACAAACATAACAGCGATAGCCAGTAAAATAACGGGAATACCGCCCCGATAGAACAAATAATGCTTAATAATCTGCCACATCACGCCCTCGTTAATCTGTTTCTGTTTAGATAGGCTGCACCAAAGTCAAAAGCAGTAAAAACCAATAAAACTAAAAGGTTTATGGGTATTGCAGTTGCAGAGTTTTCTTCATTACTCAAGAGATTTGTTTTAAATAGTAGTACAAAATAAGCTATACACAAAATCATATAAGCAAGATTAGGCAAGTTTACTACAGTATGCTTATCTCTTAACCATACTACTTTACCAATAAATGAGATGACGACATATATCATTCCATAAACCCAACTCAAAGCGGCAGCTCCTTCCTGAATATCATTACGTTCATGATACATAACGATAAAAATTACAACTGTAGCAAAGGCTAAATAGATATAGAAACTGATAATTTTTGCGAAATACAACTTGGAAAAGCTAAGCGGCAAGTTCCGGGTGATACTGTCAATTTTTTCTTTTCTCCACATCCCGTCAAACATCAATAGATATGGCATCACCAATCCTGATGTGAGCAAGCCGAAACTCTTGGATATTTCATATCCTAATAGGTTCGAATAGACTAAGATAAATGCTAAGATTCCGGCAATGAGAATCAAGCCGTACCTATAGGTCATATAATATTTGATTACGTTTAGCATAATTACCTCAATCGTATAAGTACGATTTCCTGAATAGTCATATAGTGAGTATCGCGAATGCCTATATTGAGATTGGCGAGATGGCGCTTGCACTCTTCAAAATTATTTGTTGTTATAGTAAAGAAGTCGGTTTTGTCTTCCTGCTTTTGGATAAAAGGCTTGTCGTCCATGCGGTTTGTGATGTTTACATCAATCCTTCGCCAGTTTTCTATCATATCTTCTTTGTACTCGTTAGCCACTATTTTTCCGTTATCGAGCAAAGTAACCTTGTCAACCATTCTCTCAATCTCAGGAATAATATGAGTCGAATAAATAAGCGAGTGTTCTTCGTTTTCCATATACTCAAAAAGTAGCTCGGCAAAATCATCTCTTACTATCGGATCCAATCCGTCCATAGGCTCATCTAAAAGCAGAAGTTTAGGCTGCTTTGCCAGCTCGCCTGCGATAGATAGCTTCATCTTTTGCCCCTTCGACATCTGATGTATTTTGTCATCCAAATCGAGCCTGAGCACTTTCGCCACACGGTGACACAAATCCCATGACCAAGTGGGATAAAACGAAGACAAAAACTTCAAATGCTTCATTGGCTTCACGTAGTAGAACTTCGGATTGCTGTCGATAAATCCTATTTGGCTTTTCCATTTTTCGTGGTCTTTTTTAGTATTATAGCCAAGCACCTCTATTTCGCCTCTGTCCTGCGACATCAGTCCGGCGAGGATATTCAGTGTAGTAGTTTTGCCGGCACCGTTTCTGCCGAGGTAAGCCATAGCCATACCTTTTTCGAGTTCCAAATCTATTGGGCCTAACTTGAATTTTGAAAAATCAAGAGAAGTGCCGCTAATTTTAAAAGAAAAATCCATTATTTGCTCTCCAAAATCTTATTCAAAGTTTCCAAAATCTTTGATTTATTTATGCCCTCGCTTATAGCCTTATCTATCAAAGGCGAGACAGCTGACTTAAAATCCGTCAGAGCCATAGACTCTTTTGAGTTTTCACTTATGCCACTGACAAAGTAACCTTTGCCTACCCGGGCATAGATTAGCCCCTCTGCCTCTAAAGTTTCATAAGACTTTTTAACAGTGATGACACTGACCCGAAGCTCTTTTGCCAGCTTGCGAATAGACTGCAAAGCTTCGCCTTCGCCTATCTTTCCGGAAAGAATAAGCGAGCGAATCTGAGAGTATATCTGCCGATGAAGCGGCTCAGAAGAGCTTTCTGTTATATTTAAGTGCATAGATTTCCTATGTGTCATTACTGTATATAGACAATATATACAGTTGTCGAATTATTTCCAAAAATATTTTTGTAAAATTCAATTTTTTGTAGATTTAGCAAAAGTTGGATATTGGGAAGGAAGAGGCTGTTACATGAGTCAAAATTTGCATTGTACCTCTGAGACAGCTTCGAATAGGTAATGAAGACTTGGGAAATTTAAAGGCCAATTTAACTTGATTGTTTGAGATGTTATCTAACTAATATGCTTATAATATCCAGTAACGCTATATGTAGTTTTTATAGATTATATTGCACATAGCTTTAAATTCTTGACTTAAAATATAAAAAGTATATTCACTTCCTCCTAACACCTCAATCCAAGACTAAATTTACATTTTCCTGTATTTTCCATCTTTTAATTCCAATTGCAGATACCGGAGGTAGCTATCTTCCGCAAATTTCGTTTGATGCAAAAAATAATCTTTGTGAATTGGCAATTGCTCCAAATCGCCTCGGAGCACTTTGTGTGTGTTGAATATCTTTTGGAAGATAAAATTTATGATTTTACTATTCAGCAAATCGGCAAGCTGACTGTGAGTGATACCAGCGTCCTCGTGCAATATCAGCATATTGGCACTATTTAAAAAAAAGCTTTGCTTTCTGTCGCATACAAAAGACAGTTTCGAGGATATAAACTTATAAATCAGCTTCTCTTTAGCCTGATAAAGATGAATTGGAGCTACCTGTTGGTACAAGCTCAAATCTGCAGGTATGTAATTGGAAGCATTTTTCAAACCACCTTCGCTTATGTCTGCCCCTTTGTAAACAGGGATATAACCCGCTTGGTTTTCTGACTGTAAAAATTTAGAGTTACTTCCAGTTACAATACCCATGCCCCATTCGGCTCTACTTTGCAAAGTAATATGCGGCTGATTGTAAATGTGTTCAATGATTTTACTATCCTCGACAGAACAGAAAAAATTAAAGATAGCCTTAGGATTTTGTTTGAAAGATTCGCGTTCCCTAAAGTGCGAATAATCTGCTCCTTCGCAGAGAATATCATGCTTTTCTTTTGAGCATTTTTGCAGAGTGATTGCCTGAGCTTTTGTAATCAGCCCGCCAAAACATTTCCCATAATCTTTCATTTTCAATATTTTATTCTGCAATGCTTTGTTGCGGGCGTCTTCAAATATTTGAATATTGAAAAAAGCTTCCTGCAGTAAAAATCCTAAATACCCACCCTCTTTCAATGACTTTATCGCTGCAAAGAAAAACAGGGAACTCGTGTCATTGCTTTTTCCGGAAGCAAAATAATTAGATAATTGTACTTTGCTTTCTGCATCAATCTTTTTTCCCCATGGCGGATTGGTAAAAATCAAATCGAACTGCAAATCTGTCTGAGTTATATGCTTCAAAAAATCAGCATTTTGTATATTTTTACATTCTTTCCCGGTTTTTTCCAATATTCTTTGTTTGGCTATAGCTACTGCCACCGGATCGGTATCAAATCCGTAAATATTATCAGGAGAAATTCCCAATTCTAATGCTCTCATTAGAAAATTGCCGGAACCACAGCAAGGATCGCAAAATGTCAGTGCTGAGAAATCGGGCAAAAGCTCAACGCTTAACATATCTTCTACAACATCAAAAGGAGTGTAATAAATGCCTTCTTTATTGCGAAAAGAGTCCGAAAGTTCATTTTCGTATTCCGAACCTAATATTTCCAAATCTGACTCGCCTCTTTTCAGCCTTGCAGTAATGGCTTGGGCAAGTAGATTTTGATTGTGCTTGTCCTTGACTGATTTGTTAGCTCTGTTGTTGAGTTTATAAGTCCCTGCTACTTCATGCAGAAATTTCTCAAGAGAAACTGCACACACCATTCCTTTGGAAGTCTGAACCAAATACTTCGTTTTGATCCAATTACGGATAGTGGCTACTGAGACTTTAGCCTGCTTGGCTGCTTCTTTAATAGGTATTTCCGTGACCTTGGGATTGATAGAATTTTTCGCAGGTTGCATGAATAATTTGATTTAGTATTTAAGTAGGCAGTTTTTATATCTAATGATAGTCCAAATTTACATACCATAGCCTCAAAATACAACATAATAATCTCTGTGATAAGAAAGCAAGAGCAAAAGAATACCTTAACCTCATCAAAATCTGTCAGTTTTGCAGACTGTATTGCAATTATGTCAGACTTCGAGATGCCGTTTTGACATACATAAAAAATCTAAACGCCATTTTGGCACGCCACTACGCCATATTGACGTGTTTTTAGTTTTGGCACGGTTTTGCTAATAAGTTATTATGTAAGCGAAATTGACACAACAAAAAAGCAAAAAATATATCAAAGGAGATTTGAAAATGACAATGATTAAATTCGACCCGGTTAGACATTTTGAGAATATGACTCGCAAAATGCAACACATAGCCAACGAGGCTGAAAAAGGTTTTGTATTCGAAAAAGGTGGTTTCAATCCGAGAGTTGACATCACTGAATACGACAACAAAGTAGTGGTCTATGCGGAAGTGCCCGGTTTGGCAAAAGAAGACGTTAAAGTATCGGTAAACGAAGAAAGAATTTTGACTATCAAAGGCG
Organism: Kapaibacterium sp. (SeqCode); assembly: GCA_963664875.1. GTDB lineage: Bacteria > Bacteroidota > Ignavibacteria > Kapaibacteriales > UBA2268 > JBFHIJ01. The sequence continues at coordinate 1,808,282 of OY761611.1, forward strand.
AAAAAAAGAAACCAGAGCTTGCTGAAGGCGAATCGCTCATCCGCATGGAACGCTCTTTTGGTGAATTCTCCAGATCATTTATGCTCCCTGAAGATATTGATTTGGAAAACATCAAGGCTTCTTTCAAACATGGTCTGTTAGAATTGACTTTGAGCAAAAAAGAACCCGAAGAGCCAAAAGAGATTAATATCACAATCGAATAGTTTAAATAAGAGAGTCCGGTGTTTGACAGACAACCCCATAGCAAAGACATTAGACAGATGTAGCTCGTTTTCATAGCACCAGTATATTAAAAGAAACAGAATGACAGTATATCGGCATCGGACTCTTCTTTAACAAAAAGTATTAAAGAAAATAAAAAAAAGCAAAAAATAAAAAGGAGATATAAAAATGGCAGTAGTAAGATTTGATCCTTTCAGAGGATTTGAAAGAATAAATAAGAGAATGGGGCAATTTGTTGACGAAATGGAAAAAGGTTTTAGAGTAGAGTATGGATCATTTGCCCCCACGATTGACATAGTTGAAGACGAAAAAACTTTGAAGCTCTTCGCGGAGCTTCCCGGTATTCCGAAAGAGCAGGTCAAAATCACTGTAAACGAAGACAAAGTGCTTATAATCAAAGGCGAAAAGAAAAGATGCGAGGAAGAAACTGACGAATGCAAGGAAAAAGCTTATATCAGAGCAGAAAGAAGTTTTGGTGAGTTTTCCCGCTCTTTCCAGCTACCGGAAAATATCAATACCGACTCAATCAATGCTAAATTCGAAAATGGTGTGCTAAGCATATCTTTGAGTAAAAAAGAGCCGGTAAAACCAAAAGAAGTTGAAGTAACGATAGACTAAAATTGAATTGATTGTATTTTGTTCAGGTCTCGAACAACAGCAAGGAATAAAGAATCTTAAGTTTTTTACCCAAAAACAAATTGACCAAATAGTAATGTTCAACAACCTAATCGGAGGTGTATTGTGACTTTAGTAAAATATGATCCGTTTACCGGTGTAGATGGCTTAATCCGCAGAATGGACAGATGGATGGATGGCTTTAACAGAAGAAGCATGGTGTTTAATACATCAGCATGGATGCCTAAAATTGACGTACACGAAGAGGCAGATAGATTTTGGATTTCTGCGGAACTACCCGGCATAGCAAAAGAAGACGTTAAGGTAAAAGTAAACGACGACAATATGCTTATCATCTCCGGCGAAAAGAGAAGCGTATTTGAGGAAAATGATGAAAAAGATGATAAGCGTCTGATTCGCTCTGAAAGATCTTACGGCAGTTTCACGCGCTCATTCATTTTGCCTGACAATGTTGATAAAGACAGCATCAAAGCAAAATATGAAAACGGCGTGTTGAATATGGAAATATTGAAGAAAGAACCGGAAAAACCAAGCGAAACAGAAATAACTATAGACTAAATTTTCCGACCTTTTAGCACAAGACGCAATGGAAATGGTATTTAAAAAAGGAAAGTCGTACACTTTAGGTGTTCGGGAAATTATCAAAAGAGACTCCACTCTACCCTCGGAGTCTCTTTTTATTTTATTGTAGTGCCACAAGCTGAACTGTAGCAAAAAAAATATTATAAGACAATATTAGTCCTATTTTTATTCGTTTTATTTCGTATATTTGTTCTGCAATCTATCTTGCTATATAGCAATTAGTTAGAGCTAAGTTTTGTAGAATAGATATGATTTATCCTTTAAACCTTGTTAATTAGGTAGTTTTTCTTACTCAAAAAAGGATAAATCAATCGTCTTTGCAAAATAGAATGCTTAGTTTTGCGTAAAGCAATTTGCTTTCTCTTTACTTTTTATTTTCTTGGGAACATGATGTACGATAATATTATTTCTGAGTCGCAGATATTTGAGCTTCTTAGTCATGCTCAAAAACCTGATAATAAGCAAATAGATGATATTTTGATTAAAGCTAAAGAGCTTAAAGGGCTTTCAAAAGAAGATGTAGCCGTCCTTCTTAATATAGAAGATAATGATACACTCCAAAAGCTATATGAGACTGCACTATACATAAAAGAAGAAATTTACGGCAATCGCCTCGTGCTTTTTGCTCCGCTTTATGTCTCTAATCATTGTGCAAATAACTGCTTATATTGCGGTTTCAGAGCTGCTAATAAAGAAATACACCGTCACACCTTGACGTTGGATCAGGTAAAAGAGGAAACTCTTGAGCTATTGAAGCAGGGACATAAGCGCGCTCTTATGCTTATTGGCGAAGGACACAAAAGCTGTACGTTTGACTACTTCCTCGAAACAATCGACGCTGTTTATAGTGTTAGAGATGACAAAGGAAGCAGCATCAGACGTGTCAATGTGGAAATTGCTCCGCTCACTGACGAAGAATTCCAAAAACTTAGAAATGTAAAAATTGGTACTTATACTGTTTTTCAGGAAACTTACCACAGAGAAACATATAAACAAATGCACCCGAGCGGCAAAAAGTCTGATTATGACTGGCGTATCGAAGTTATGCACCGTGCATTGAAAAACGGAATGCACGATGTCGGAATCGGCGCTTTGTTCGGATTGTATGACTATAAATTTGAAGTAATGGCTCTTATCCAACATGCTGAATCTTTGGATAAGGAATTTAACGTTGGCCCTCACACGATCTCTATCCCGAGGATCAAACCAGCTTCCAATGCACCGGCAGCATTGCATATACCTCATCAGGTTAGCGACAGAGATTTTAAAAAGCTCGTCGCTGTGCTTAGGCTTGCTGTCCCTTATACCGGTATGATTTTATCAACTCGCGAACCAATGTCTCTTAGAACTGAGCTATTCGATTTGGGTATATCTCAAATAAGTGCCGGCTCTAAGACTAATCCGGGTGGATATAAGCAGGCGATGAACGAGCACGAAGAAGATGCTTCTCAGTTCTGCCTAAACGATGCACGCACTTCCGGTGAAATTATACATGATGTAATTAAAATGGGGCACGTTCCTTCTTTCTGTACCGGTTGTTACCGCAAAGAAAGAGTGGGAGCTGACTTTATGGACTTGGCAAAACCGGGACTTATCAAGTTGCACTGCCTTCCAAACGGGCTAACTACGCTAAAAGAATATCTCGAAGATTACGCAACTCCTGAAACTAAGGCTCTAGGCGAAGCTCTGATAGAAAAGGAAATAATGAATATTCCTGCTGAAAACGTTAGAGAAAGAACTCGGGAATTCTTAAGCAAAATCGAAAAAGGCGAAAGAGATTTATACTTCTAAGGAAAAAAATTGAATAATATAGATAGCATCCTCTTACAAGACAATTTTACAAAAGAAGATATTGTCTCTCTGCTCGCTATTGAGTCAGACGAGGACATGGAAAAACTACGCAAGCGAGCCAACGACGTGCTAATGGAACACGTCGGCGAAAAGATATTTCTGCGTGGTTTAGTCGAGTTTTCCAATATCTGTGCTTTAGATTGCAACTATTGCGGCATCAGAAAAAGCAACAAAAATGTACACCGCTACCAGCTCACTAAAGATGAAGTAGTCAGTGCAGCTAAGTGGTGCGCCGATAAAGGATACGGCTCTTTTGTGCTACAGTCAGGCGAAAGAAGTGATAGCCATTTTATAGATTACGTATGCGATTTGCTTCGAGGCGTAAAAGATGCTTCCAAATCGGAACAACTACCGAACGGGCTTGGCATAACTCTCTCCATTGGCGAGCAAACGAAAGAGGACTATCAAAAGTTATATGATGCCGGAGCTCACCGCTTCCTTCTTCGCATCGAATCTACAAATAGAGAACTTTTCGATAAAATACACCCGCACTCTCAGTCTTTTGAAAGTCGCATCAAAGCGATGCAAAATCTGCGTGAAGTAGGTTTTCAGGTGGGAACAGGCGTTATGATTGGTCTGCCCGGACAAACTTTGGATGACCTCGCAGGAGACATTCTTTTCTTCAAGGAGCAGGATGTTGACATGATTGGCATGGGGCCTTACCTTGTGCATAGAGATACACCTATGGCAGATTACTATGCAACATGGCTCGAACGCAAAGACGAAATAACAAAACTCGCTCTGAAGATGATAGCCGTTACAAGGATTGTGCTGAAAGATGTAAATATTGCCTCTACAACTGCACTTGAGACAATTCATCCGAGTGGAAAAGAAAAAGGACTGATGCACGGAGCAAATGTAATCATGCCTATGCTCACTCCCGAAAACATACGCGCAAACTACAAACTCTACGAGGGCAAGCCAACAGGCGACAACTTCAAATCGGAACAAGGCGGAGACTCCCCTATTCTAAAAATTGCCGGAAGAGAAGTAAACTACGGCTCATGGGGCGATTCCAAGCATTTTGAGAGAAAGAGGAAGTAAGAGAGTAGCTCTTCCACCAGTATCAAGGCTCGTTTGGGACTTACACCTATCGTAACCGTGCCGGGAGCACGAAAAAAAAGACTCTATGAATTATATCATAGAGTCCAATAATAGGTAAGGAAAAAATATTTTCCCAAACAGTACTTGTTATAATTGCTAAGTTTCTTTGTTTCGAGACATATTCCCAAAAAACGCTAAAAAAGTTCCATATGATTGAACAATCATGCTTGGTGACATCAGTATTTGGATAATATCGAAATCATTTGCACTATTTAGAAAAAAAAGATACAAAGAAATAAGAAGCAATATTTCCGATGCATACCTCATCATAATATATACTTTTTTTTCTTTAAAATTGAAAAACAATCTGTTAATTAAGACAATATTGCTAAACAATAATATTAAATGTGCTTCTGAGTTTGCATACTTATCAAAAATAAATATACTATACAGTAAGAACAACTCTATACTTGCTAAAACAATGAAACCGGTCACCAATAGTGCAGTATTTCTTTTTTTCATAATATTCTACTTCTTTTTAATCACCGAAAAAACGAGCAAAACTGTTATATATTAAGGTAGCCGTGTTCATTGCTTCCTTCTTTTTAGCAGTGCATCTTTGCTATATTTTACTCCATAGATGATGACATGCGGAAGAATAGCTATATTAATCATAAAAAAGTAAACATGCAGCAAATCTAACTCTATCAAAACTAAGACCGCTATAAATATCAGCACTTCTATATATAGATATATCGGTTTCATGTCATACCTGCGATTATAAATTACAATTCGCAAAATACACAATATTATATTCATTTTCATATAGAATACAGCATAGAGTGTAAGTTTTATGCTCTATTAGCTACTATTTACCTATACTACCTGCTAAAAGCTACCTGAGAAGCCTGACCGTCTAAGTGCTGGATGCCAAGGCTGTTAAATCTAAAGTTTTGCCTTTTAAGGAGTATTTGGAGTTAAATGTTTTTATTATTTATGACTATGCTGATAGTTTGTTTCAATTATAGTAATCAAAGGGCTCTGTTTATCATTGTCGAAGAACATGATATTACATAATCAGAAAAAGTTCTACAAATACAGTTCAGAATCAATAGACTATCAAACAAAAAGCCAAAACAAAACAACTACTAATGCCACATAGCAACTGAAAAAAATATACTTTTTATTTCTGTTGCCAAAGAATATATTCGATACTTTGGCATATAAAACAGGATTGTTCTTTTCTGTTTTATGTTTCAGAATAAAAATCGAAAATAATATTCCAAAATACAATAAAAACAATACCATAGGATTTACCCTAAAATTATTTTTTGAATTCTATGTAGGTTTAGGTCGAAAACCTAAACCTACGTATGTTTGATTAATCCCACCAACCGAAAAGATATTTACCTGCTGCGGCAACTCCACAAACAACTGCATTGGTCACCACTACAGCAGAACTACCAGAGGCAGCTGCAGCACCTGGCAAAGCTCCGATTCCTCCTGTACAAACACCACCTGCAATTGCTCCAGCAGCATCAGCTAATACAGTTCCAACTGCACAAGCAGCAACAGCAGCTTCTGTTTTTCCAATCTTTTTAGAAACTACATTTTGTTCTTTTGCTCCTAACAACTTGCTTACGTTAAATTCATAAGAATGTTTCACGATAGCAATAGTTTTAAGAGCCATAGTTTCTTCTTCATCCCATGTCTCTTGTAAAATCTTACTTTCTACTGCTTGAATTCGATTAGCAATACTTGCCAAAGTAAACATCTCCTCTCCTTCAATAATATTTCGTAATTCATCAAAAATGTAAACTACCATATTAGCATCTTTCTCAGAAGTACAGCCATATATGGTCTCTCTTAATGAGGATGTCAGAAAATAGCCTGTGTTTAGTTCGTTTACTGCTGTTTTAAATCCGTTAGATATTAGGAAATCATCCACTTCTTGTTCAGATACGTTTAGGGACTGATTATTAAGAGCTCCAGTGATAATAGTCAACACTTTGCTATTAAAGTTGTCATCTTCATAGTTAGAAGTACTAGTAAACTCACCTGATTGGTAGTAAGGCAATAATTGCTGAAAAACTTCTTCCATAGCTTTATTATGTATTTCGCCTAAGTAATCATAGGGATTTACTAACTGTACTTGGACACTATTTGTTATAGTATTGTTTGACATTGCAGGAACAACAGATTCATTGTCTTCTGTACAACTCATCAAACCAAAGATTGAAAGCGATAATGCCATTAAGGCAAGGATAATTTTTGTTTTCATTTTGATATCTGTAATTAGTTTTTACATTAAGTAATTGAATTACTATTGCTTTTAAGCGAAAAAGCAATAATTTACAGTGCATGATTTCGTGTAAGTCAAACATTTCGAAATCACGTGCGTTTTGTAGCCGATTACTCCCCAGTATCGGCTCTTTTTTTGCCGTTTGTGTAATTTAGTTATAGTTTTTAGAACACTTTACTCCTGTTTCTTATTGAATATGATATTCCTATTTCGTAAAACTGATTTTTGAAGTTAAATGTTCCAAAATAGAACAACCATTTTGCAAAGAAAATTATTACAAGTATACTTTATAATACAAAATTAGCGAGTTAACTTTTATGTATTCATCCTATTACATATTAGTATGCTATATTTTATTTTCCCCAGTTGCCTAAGTCAACTTCTCCCAACCAAACCTCAGCTATATCAGGCTCGAGTTTAACAAGCCCCATTTTAATTAACACTTCAAGCCATGAACCAGGTAAAACAACTACACCTTTCAAGCTAATAAAACCATCAGGCATAAACTTGATATTCCCATTGCCAAACCAGAACAAACTCCCCAAAAACATTTGCATAGTCGGCTTAGTAAAGATTGGCAATTCACCTTCATAGTCCGGTTTACAGCCGGTTTGGACAAACCAAACATCTTTATCTTCATCTATAAGATTATTCCAATATACTGCATTAGCAAGACTTAGTTCACAAGCATTAAGTAAGATACTTTTTTTCGAGGACAACAATCCAAAATCACTATTAATTGCTTTTTTTATTTCAGTGATTTTAGAATCCATCTCAGCTATATCATTAACATTTGCAATTATATCTGCGATTTGTCTGATATAATTTTTCACTAAATCAGAAATATTCGCATTATTATAATAATCCTGTAATGAGATCGATTGTATCATTGTGTAATTTTCTACAATCCAATCGTTGAATTCTGTCGGAATTGAATTCATATCTGAAGCTACAAATATGTTGCTCTTGTACATATTGCTAAAGCTCTGATAATCACATAATCCAATGAATTGATCTTTTAAACTAAAAAAATTATGCCAAGTTTGATTAAGCTGGTAAGAAACCTCAGTATTCAATATGCTAAGTTTTGACACATTTGAACTGCTAAATTCGCTTGAATTATCTGATGGCATTGTGTTAGAAGCTTGTTCCGTACAACTCATAAGACCAAAGATAGAAATCGATAATGCCATAATAGCAAGAATAATTTTTGTTTTCATATTTTTAACTGTAATATGATTCTACATTATTTTATTGAATTCCTATTGCTTCTTTTCAAAAAAAGCAATATATTACAGTGCATGATTTCGTGTAAGTCAAACATTTCGAAATCACGTGCGTTTTGTAGCCGATTACTCCCCAGTATCGGCTCTTTTTTTGCCGAAATTATTTTTTACTTTTTGTCAAGAAATATATCACCTATAAATCAATGAATAAACTATTTTCGTCTGTTATTATAGTCAAATATCAACAGCACTAATTTAGCAATTTCTCAAAAAAAAAAAAAACGAAAATGCTATGTTTCTTTAGCATTCATAATTCAAACTATCCTTGATAACATGGGCTATGCAATGACTTATATTCTAACATAATGATTTAACACTATTTACCGCTGAATTTCTGTCGTTATATAGTATTATTTTTACAATAAGAACTATTATGAATGAGTATTTTAATACACCTATAATTTATTCATTATTTTATTCATTTTTACAAAAAAAGAGCATAAGACCTGCATCCTATGCTCTTTGATATGAATATCTGTATAGCAACTATTGCACTATTACTTTTACATTTTTTCCGTTGAGGATTAAATTGTAAACTCCGGCGGAAAGTGCTCTTAAATCAAGCTGTTTCCCGTCCGCTTTTACTGCAGAAGTAACATCATTACCTAAAATATCAACTACTTTATATGTACTTGGTAGCTCAGTATTGATTGTAATAAAGTCAGCTGTAGGATTAGGGAATACTGAGATTTCTTCTTCGTTTGTTTCTTCTACTGAAACATTAGGATCTAAGATAATATTATCTATAAGAGTCATACCGCCCATTGCTCCATAAACTGAGAATTTGAATTGAGCGTGTTCGGACATATATTTAGAATCAAGATCAATTCTTTCAGTTCTCCAGTTTTCCTCTGCCGGTTTTACATTGTAGATATAAGTCTGTTCAAATATATCTTTGAATGGCTCATCATAAGTCGCAAGCTCTTCTCTTGTTTTTCTGTATATCTCTTCGAAAGTTTTACCACCGTCTATTGAGATTTCTACTACAAGAGTATCAGAGTAAATATATTCTGTTCCCTGAATATTATAATGGAAGTAGTTATAAGCAACATCAAAAGATAAATATGGAGCCATACCATCAATATTAAAGAATGGAGAAATCAGCTCATCTTTGAAGCCTTCGTAGTTAAATACCATAAGTGTAGGATTGCTGTAAAATGCCATAGCATAGTTGTCTCCATCTTGGTAAGGTTGCCAAGTTTCTAGTTGAGGGGATTCTTCTAAAAACCAATCATTTTCTAATTCGTTACCCGGAGCAGGATTGAATACATAAGGCAATTTATGAGGTTCCTCTGTGTAATAAATTGTATGTACAGTTTCTTCCTCTTCTTCTTTTGCTACGCCATTTACTTCCAGTACTTTGAAAGAAATATCATTTAGTCCCGGCTCTAAAGCACCTGCTTCCACTTCGAGCGATTCAAAAACGTACTGTTCAGCTTCGCCTTCCCAAGTATATTCGTATGAATTAGTACCATTAGAAACTTCAAATTTGCAAGAAGTGATAGAGTTGTCTCCGGCACCTCTAAATCTGATATTAAACTTAGGTGTTTCTTCCAAAGTGTTGTTCGGTGAATCTATATCCATGATTTCTACTATGTCGTTGCCCATATTGTCCCCGTTAAAAGCAACCTGTGCAACCGGGAACGCATGATAAACAATAGAGTGTCCCATATCAGGAATCACAAAGTGACGCATAATTGCATTGTATTTTTCTAAACTGTCAACTACCATCTGAATTGGTTCTAAATAAAAAATATCATCAGCACCATTTGTAATAATCATAGGAACCTTTCTTGCATTTTCATAACGAATGCGTTCGAAAATGCCTAAATCAGCATATAAATTCATTGCATCTTTCGGCCCTTGCACTGCAGGAGTATTTAGTATTAGAGTATGAAATTTTTCCGGGTACTGCAAACCATAGCACATAGCCGAGCGCGCACCAAGAGAAAAGCCTTCAAGAAATATTCTGTCTTCAGCTACATTGTAGTTTGCTTTAACATAGTCGATACACTTGTCAACTATAGTAATGTCTTCACGAGGCTCGTAGAAGTCTCTGTTTTGGTCATCGCCACCATCAGGAATAACATAAATATAGTTATTATACATTGGGTCTAATTCCGCAACAGATTTAGCAAAAGCTGCCATATTCGCAGAGTTGTCACCCAAACCATGTAGCATAATCATTACATCATAAGCTTTTGTACCATCGTAATCCAAAGGTACATAAAGCGAAACAGGTCTGTCTTCATCCAAATGAGGAAGTGTGATATTAATTAAGCCGGTTTCCTGCGAAAAAGCAGTGCCAAAGCAAATAAATAAAGCGAGTAGAGTAGATAAGTATTTCAACTCAAGTTCTCCCGATTAGTAACAGTAAATACAAAATGTTTTATATGATTAGCACAAATATATGTAAAACTGTGAACATAAAACAATTAAAAATGACGATTCGTTTTAACAAGAATCGTCATCAAATAAATAAGTGAAATATCTATATAAACATCTTCTTTTTTCAGGTTTTCTCAACTTTGTGTAAAGGATAGTTCGATATCATTATCTTTGGTGCAGTAAGTGCTAGAACGATAGCAAAACCATACTTAAATAAATTGGATAACATGATAATTACCTCCTATTAATATTAATTATTTTTGAAATCTTTTTATTATTCATCTTAATTTCTAATATGTATTCTCCCATAGAAAGATTGTATGGTAACACAATCGTCGCTGCATCGGAAAACCACATATCTTGGTGCAATACTAAATTCCCGGTAATATCATACAATAAAACCGTTGCGTTACCTCTATAATCTGACATATTCCTAATATGAACATAATTGACAGCAGGATTTGGAAAAAGTTGGAATTCTGATTCTACACTACCTTCCATTTCCTCAATTACAGATAAAACATTACCAATATCTAATATAGATATGTTTTCTATTCTTCTAAACGAATTATTATCTCCATTTGGAACCGTATTTGCAGAAAACAAATAAACAGATTTTTTGTCCTTAGACAGAATTGGATATATATAACTGTGTTTTAATTTTGGAATAGCCTTACTTAGATCAATATTTTGTATTATCTGTTCATTATCTACATCGAGTATCAACATGTTTTCTGTGTCAAAATTACAAACAATCATATTGGAAGACTGTGGTACAGATATTATACTAGCACTTTCGTTATCACTTGAGCCTAATTGGTTATAAAACAAACTCGAAAAACTATCTTCATTAATGTGCAACTTTATACAAATGTCATAGTCATATGATAATATATACAACAAAGAATCATTGTCAGGTATATCATAAGAAGCAAACTGATTATATATCTCATTTGTCTGAAAAAAAACTCCACCCTTGAAAGGAATTACTTTTTCATCTATCAGTGAATACTTCGCAAATGAAAACAAATTATTATCATCATACTCTTTATCGATGTCTTTTTTTGCTGTCACCAGTATAAGCTCATAGTTATCGATTAATAGTAAGTCAGATATAACAGTATTGGTTGAATACTGTTGAACAACTTTATCTAATGATATATCATAAATAATAATATCACCAGAATATGTTGTAAGAATAATATTTTCAGAGTTTTTGTAGAAGTGAATAGAGCTAATATCTTCGTCATATTGTATAGTCTGTTTCAAAGACATATCTGATGCATTTAATATCCTAATTGTATTATATATTGATAACTCTTCATCTCTTACCAACATAGCAACATATTGATCATCTATAGAAATATCAAACTTGCCTTCATTCATATTATCACAATAATAAAAATCTTCAATTATAGAAGTAGATGGATCATATTTACATACATAACTAGTATTATAAGAATAATCATAGCATCTAGTACTGATGCACATATCATCAGATTTATTATAACGTTTTATATTGTTAACATTTCCTGGCAAAGTGAGTAATTTTGTCTTAGAGTCAGAATAGTCTGATAATAATAAAAATTGATCTGCTATTGAAATAACTCTGGAATTACCTATATAATTCCCTGTCGCCAATATAGGAGAACTATAGCTCAACAGAGGTTGCTCATATTTCGGAGATGATATATCATTCAAATCATAAGTACAAATCTTTGCATTATTCATAGCTGTAAAAGTATTATATTTTTTATTTATATTACATTGATAGCTAGAATTAAAATCTAATGTTTGCCGATTTTTTAAGTTTGAATCTAAAACATTCAGACTATAACAACTATTATTAGCATTATAGCCTACAAATATGATTTTATCTCCTGATTCAAACAATCTACCATAAGCTCCATAAACAATATTGCCAGTAATATCTCGCATACTATAATTAATAGTCTCATCATACTCACCAGACTCGGTCAATGCAATCAAACGCCCATTAGTACTTTGATCATAAACTAAACAAAGCAATTTATTATTAAAGTAACAAACATCAAGAGGACCACCTTTGTACTTTTCAGTCACATTTACAACCCAATTTATTTGCATTGTTTCTATATTCATAGATAATATTTCTCCATTACCATAAATGCAGAAATAGTCTGTATCCGAAATAGAAGTTCGAATTGGTATTTTCACATTATCCAATTTTACAATATCAGTAAATTCTTTATTTATGATATCATACTTTATAATGTAACTAGCTTTATGTTTTCCCCACTCTCCTTGGTAGCCATTTATTAGAATATATCTATCATCTCTACTAATAATAGGGCACTGTGGAAAAAACCCAACAGTATCAATATTATCATTCGTAATTACATCAGCTAACTCACAATCTGAATTTCTATATAGCATTAACATCCCTGATCCTTGTGGTTCTGATTCTACCTCAGAACCATTTGCAATCAAAGAGAAAATTCCACTCTCACTGGTGTATATCCTATTTAGATGAACGAGATCCCCAGCTTGATATCTAAAATATTTTGTCCCGGCTAAAGAACTGCCTTGCAATTGAGTCGTGAAACTAGCCAATAAAATCGCCCAAATAAAAAACAATATATTAATTGACAACAACATTCTAAAAACTTTCATGAATCTCTCCAAAATTTGGTGGTTCAAAAATATTTGGTCAGCTCCGCCTTCCTCAGTGTATTCGTAGCTGTTTATACTATTAGAAACTTCAAACTTACATGAATCGATAGAGTTCTCGACCGCACTTCTATATCTGATTGTAGATTTTGGTATTTCTTCTAATGTATTATTATATGATTAGCACAAATATATGTAAAAATTTTGTAATATAATATCACAATATTATATATTTATATATACTTATAGTAACATTGCTAAACTTGTAAGACACTCTATAGTACCAATCTTTCGCTCAATAAGCCCGGAACAACCCACACTTAAAAAAAAGCCGTCCAAATTATACATCCGAACGGCTTCAAACTCTTCTATTAGAGTAATTTTATTTTCTTAAACTACTCTGCTTTTTTGATAGTCATCTCTACTTTTTCTCTCGGGCAATCTCTCATATCGCGAGGAGCTGATACTATTTTATCAGCTATTTCCATACCTTCGGTTACCTGACCGTAAACTGTGTACTGGCCATCTAAATGCGGTGCATCGGATACACAAATAAAGAATTGAGAAGTTGCACTGTTAGGATCCATTGTCCTTGCTGCAGATAAGATACCTCTTTTGTGAGGTGTTTTAGAAAATTCTGCTTTCACAGTTTTTTGCTTAGGATCGCCAAATCCCCACATTTCTTTATTGTCTGTCTTGGAGTTTGGATCTCCACCCTGAATCATAAATCCCGGGATTACTCTATGAAAAGCAGTGCCGTTGTAAAACTCATCTGCCACCAATTTTTCGAAATTTTCGCAATGCAAAGGAGCAATCTCAGGGAAAAGTTCTAATGTCATATTTCCAAGCTCTACTTCGCCGTGTTTTACAGAGATGATATATTTAGGATTTGCCATTTTAGTAAAACTCCTGTTATTGTTTCAATTCTACTTTATAATCATGTAATTTTGTTATAGTCATTTCTACTTTATCATTTGGTCTGTCGTTGCTTTTGCTTCTTGGTACACTAACTACCTGAAAAGCAACTCCGATATTAGCAAGCACCTGTCCGTAAACAGTATATTTCCCATCTAAATGCGGTGCATCCGCAACGCAGATGAAAAACTGCGAGGTCGCACTGTTCGGGTTCTGCGAGCGTGCAGCCGAAAGGATACCTGTGGTGTGCTTAATTTCGTTAAATTCTGCCGGAATTTTTCTCTGGTTTTCATCGCCCATGCCCCAAGTCTCTTCAGGCATGTGTTTAGAGTTTGGATCTCCGCCTTGAATCATAAATCCAGGAATCACTCTATGAAAAGCTGTGCCGTCATAAAACTTGATAGCTACAAGGCTGTCAAAATTGCGTGCGTGCTCAGGAGCAACTTCCGGAAATGTTTCCAATATCATTGAGCCAAATTCCTGCTCCCCTTGTCTTACGGTAATTTCGTAAAGTGGATTGTTGCCCGAAGGCAATTTGTCTAATAATATAATTCTTTCTGATTTGAACATAGAACATGAAGCCAAAGCCAGCATCAAAGCAAACAAAGGAATTAGTCTTTTCATTATTACTCCCATAGATAGATTACTTTTAGATAATGGATACAAAAATACAAAATTTTTGCAAGTCATTACAAAAAAAAGGAAGTAGTCCTACCTTTATTATTGTTTCTTCCGGACAAGTTTAAGGCAAAATATAAAACAATAAAGGGTACTCGCAATAAATAAAACCGCACTACTCCACCATCGGGAATGATGCGGCTTATAAATTTCATAATATCTTTTCTTCCCCACCTGCTACTCTACCGCGAAACCTATGCTACGCTTCTCGCTGCCATTGTCTATCACAAGGTAGTAGATTCCGGTACTTATATCCTCAACATCTATCTGTTTACTGCCGAATGCCTCGGAGGCGTTGTAGCTGTAACTGCCGTCAAGTTCCTTAATTTTGCAGCCCATATAGTCATATATTTCAAATTTTACTTTCTCGCGGTAATTTGGATTCAAAAAGAAGTTTACCGTTACCATACGTTTCGCAGGATTTGGGTATAGTTTAGTGGGCAGTACCGTTGGGAAACTCTCCGTTTCTTCTGCTACTGAGGTAGTGTCCTTATAGATATTATAACTTACTGCTCCCTGATAGTGCCACTTGCCGTCTTTGCCCTTTATTCCATCGCCCCAATGAAAGAAAAACCACATACGCTTTTTGTCAGGGGAAATATATATTCGTCCCGGTGAAACATATTGTCTGACAGGATCGTTAGGTCTGTCTATCATTTCCCAATCTTTATCTTTATATTTGATGTAAAACCTTGCATAATCGATATCTGCAACAAAAGCAATGCAGAAATCTTCGTTTACTTCTCTGATATTGAACACTATATTCTCACTTGCTTTTATACTTGTATCGTACATCGCAGTTGTCGATAAATCTTCGACTGTATAGTCCATAGTGTATAAATTCAATGTAAACATCTGCCACTTGTTATTAGTAAAATATAGCAGACTGTCTTTAAATAAATATGATTTTATTTTTTGATTAGTGTCCTGAACCAATTCTCTCAAATCAACTGCATATTTCCCATTCTCGTTAAAATATGTGATATTGTAATAAACTGAAGGATATACATAATAACCCTTTATTTTGTGGAGTTTATAATCAGAATAATTTATCTGCGGTATAAATTGCAAACTATCATAGCTCATCACAAATTCCCATTCTAAGGTTCTTTCCGAAAATTTGAACACTCCCGGATATTTGAATACATAATTTTCAATCTTGCACAGAAAACTACTGTCATCATACAAAGGCTGTCTGAGGATAGGTGAATCTATGCCAAACTCCTTAAATACGGGAACTTCTTTGTCAAACCTGATGATTGTATCGTCAGTAATGTAATCTATACCAAAATTATACCTTGCAAGTGCTGAATGTTTGGTAAAGTTAATTACTGACTCACAATTTGCCTGACTTGACCACTTTGTGTATCTTATTGTATCCTTACCTCTTACTATCTCATCCACATGCCAGGTAGTATCGCCCGATGGTGGAATTATCCAAAATCCTCTATCTGTTCCTACCCAAAGATTCCCGGTAGAGTCAAACGAATGTTGAGTTAATACCACACCTTTTATATATTCAAAATATACGGGGTCGTTCCAGCGTTCTGCTTTGCTGCTGATTGCTGTAATCAGGAGGAGTAAATATATGGTGTATTTCATAGTTTGCCTCTTTGATTGGATTGTTTGGGTAATTATCATTACTACTCTACCGCGAAACCTATGCTACGCTTCTCGCTGCCATTGTCTATCACAAGGTAGTAGATTCCGGTACTTATATCCTCAACATCTATCTGTTTACTGCCGAATGCCTCCGAGGCGTTGTAACTGTAACTGCCGTCAAGCTCCTTAATTTTGCAGCCCATATAGTCATATATTTCAAATTTTACTTTCTCGCGGTAATTTGGATTCAAAAAGAAGTTTACCGTTACCATACGTTTCGCAGGATTTGGGTATAGCTTAGTAGGCAGTACCGTTGGGAAACCCTCTGTTTCTTCAGCTACTGAGGTAGTGTCCTTATAGATATTATAACTTACTGCACCCTGATAATGCCACTTGCCGTCTTTGCCCTTTATTCCATCACTCCAATAAAAGAAAAACCACAAGCACTTTTTATCCGGTGACATATATAGTCGCTCAGGGCCTTCGTATTCCCTTATTGGATCATTTGGTCTGTCAATCAATTCCCAATCTTTGCCTTTGTATTTGATAAAAAAACCATAGTGTTCATGAATATAAGTAATGTGTGCGATACTGAAATCTTCATTTACTTCTCTGATATTAAATTGTGCATCAGGATTTACGTTTTTACATGTATCGTGCATCGCAGTAGTCGATAAATCTTCGACTGTATAGTCCATAGTGTATAAATTCAATGTAAACATCTGCCATTTGTTATTCGTAAAATATAGCAGACTGTCTTTAAACAAATATGATTCTATTTTTTGATTAGTGTCCTGAACCAATTCTCTCAAATTTACCGCATATTTCCCTTTTTCATCAAAATATGTGATATTGTAATAATAGGATGGATATACATAATTATCTTTTAGTTTATGGAGTTTATAATCTTCATATTTTATCTGTGGGACATAAGGCACACTATCATAACTAATCAAAAATTCCCATTCTAAGGTTCTTTCCGAAAATTTGAATACTCCCGGATATTTATATACATAATTTTCTATCTTGCACAGAAAACTACTATCATCATACAAAGGCTGTCTGAGGATAGGTAAATCTATGCCAAACTCCTTAAATACAGGAACTTCTTTGTCAAACCTGATGATTGTATCGTCAGTAATATAATCTATGCCATAATTATATCTTGCAAGTGCTGAATGTTTGGTAAAGTTAATTACTGACTCACAATTTGCCTGACTTGACCACTTGGTGTATCTAATTGTATCCTTACCTCTTACTATCTCATCCACATGCCAGGTAGTATCGCCCGATGGTGGGATTATCCAAAATCCTCTTGTAGAACCAACCCACAAATTCCCGGTAGAGTCAAACGAATGTAGGGTTAAATTTACGCCTTTCAGGTATTCAAAATATACGGGGTCGTTCCAGCGTTCTGCTTTGCTGCTGATTGCTGTAATCAGGAGGAGTAAATATATAGTGTATTTCATAGTTAGCCTTTTGGATTGGATTTTTGGGTAATTATCATTACTACTCTACCGCGAAACCTATGCTACGCTTTTCGCTGCCATTGTCTATCACAAGGTAGTAGATTCCGGTACTTATATCCTCAACATCTATCTGTTTACTGCCGAATGCCTCGGAGGCGTTGTAACTGTAACTGCCGTCAAGTTCCTTAATTTTGCAGCCCATATAGTCATATATTTCAAATTTTACTTTCTCGCGGTAATTTGGATTCAAAAAGAAGTTTACCGTTACCATACGTTTCGCAGGATTTGGGTATAGCTTAGTGGGCAGTACCGTTGGGAAACCCTCTGTTTCTTCAGCTACTGAGGTAGTGTCCTTATAGATATTATAACTTACTGCTCCCTGGAAGTGCCACTTGCCGTCTTTGCCCTTTATTCCATCGCTCCAATGAAAGAAAAACCACATACGCTTTTTGTCAGGGGAAATATATATTCGTCCCGGTGAAACATATTGTCTGACTGGATCGTTAGGTCTGTCTATCATTTCCCAATCTCTATCTTTATATTTGATGTAAAACCTTGCGTAATCAATATCTGCAACAAAAGCAATGCAGAAATCTTCATTTACTTCTCTGATATTGAACACTATATTCTCACTTGCTTTTATACTTGTATCGTACATCGCAGTTGTCGATAAATCTTCGACTGTATAGTCCATAGTGTATAAATTCAATGTAAACATCTGCCACTTGTTATTAGTAAAATATAGCAGACTGTCTTTAAATAAATATGATTCTATTTTTTGATTTGTGTCCTGAACCAATTCTCTCAAATTTACCGCATATTTCCCTTTTTCATCAAAATATGTGATATTGTAATAATAGGATGGATATACATACTTATCCTTTAGTTTATGGAGTTTATAATCATCATAACTTATCTGCGGTACATAAGGCACACTATCATAACTCATCAAAAATTCCCATTCTAAGGTTCTTTCCGAAAATTTGAACACTCCCGGATATTTATATACATAATTTTCAATCAAGCACAGAAAACTACTGTCATCATACAAAGGCTGCCTGAGGAGAGGCGAATCTATGCCAAACTCCTTAAATACGGGAACTTCTTTGTCAAACCTGATGATTGTATCGTCAGTAATATAATCTATGCCATAATTATACCTTGCAAGTGCTGAATGTTTGGTAAAGTTAATCACTGACTCACAATTTGCCTGACTTGACCACTTGGTGTATCTAATTGTATCCTTACCTCTTACTATCTCATCCACATGCCAGGTAGTATCGCCGGATGGTGGGATTATCCAAAATCCTCTATCTGTTCCTACCCAAAGATTCCCGGTAGAGTCAAACGAATGTTGAGTTAATACCACACCTTTTATATATTCAAAATATACGGGGTCGTTCCAGCGTTCTGCTTTGCTGCTTAATACTGTAATCAGGAGGAGTAAATATATGGTGTATTTCATAGTTTGCCTCTTGGATTGGATTTTTGGGTAATTATCATTACTACTCTACCGCGAAACCTATGCTACGCTTTTCGCTGCCATTGTCTATCACAAGGTAGTAAATCCCGGTACTTATATCCTCAACATCTATCTGTTTACTGCCGAATGCCTCGGAGGCGTTGTAGCTGTAACTGCCGTCAAGTTCCTTAATTTTGCAGCCCATATAGTCATATATTTCAAATTTTACTTTCTCGCGGTAATTTGGATTCAAAAAGAAGTTTACCGTTACCATACGTTTCGCAGGATTTGGGTATAGCTTAGTGGGTAGTACCGTTGGGAAACCCTCTGTTTCTTCAGCTACTGAGGTAGTGTCCTTATAGATATTATAACTTATTAAAAATTTATACATTTCTCTTCCATTAATCACAGTATCCGGAATTACTGTGTAGAAGAAATAAAACCATACCTTATCTTTATCAGGAGAAAATACCGGGTACTCAGGCCCGTCAACTGAGTATTTACCTAAGAAAGATCTGTCTATTACCCGCCAATCTCCACCTTTATATTTAATATATATCGAGCTGTCTATTTTTTGATAGAGATTATTAGTCATCATAAAGTCGTCATTAATTTCCCAAATTGATATGTATAAATTTGGATTTGCATCAATATGGTTTTTGTACATAGGAGTAGCTCTCAAATCTTCGACTTCATAATTAAAAGTATTCAAGTTGATTTTATACCACAAATTAGAAGGAGTTGTGTAATGTAAGATACTATCTTTGAAATAGTATGATACTGACATCAGAGAAGTATCTTCTGTCAATTCGAGAAGATTCACTCCATATCTCTTACTTTCGTTAAAAAAAGTAATCCCGGAATTGTAATTAGCGTATATATAGAAATCATTCCATTTGTAAAATGGAAATGCATACATCGCCAAATTAGGTACAGTGTAAGTTGAATCAAATTTACAAAGTCGAGTCCATTCTTTGGTTTGTTCAGAATATTTAAAAAAACCTAAATACTTATGAAGACCATCTGCAATTAGGCATATATATGAGCTATCATAATAGAAAGCACTCTGAATGTTTAGTTTTAAGATATTAAATTGACTGAAAAATGGGTAGGTATTATCAAATCGAACTAATTCATTAGATGTCAGATAGAATATTGTGTCATTGCAATGCCCCAAAGCAGTCTCCTCATGCCATAGAATATAGGCTTTTTTATTAGTAGGGTCATTTGCATATTGATTGTACCAGAGTGTATCATTGTTTCGCGCTAAGAAAGGTATATATTCTGCAGTATCTTTCCCATCAGCAACTACCCAAAAGCCTTTGTTAGTCGCAAACCACAAGTTGTCTTCATAATCGTAGCTCGAGACAGTACTTTCAACCCAAACATAATCATAGCCATCTAAATATATTTTTTTACTCCATTCACCGGAAGTAAGATTAATAGAATACATTATACTTATGATAATAAAAAACAGTCTCATAGTATTTCCTTTCAAAATAGTATATGGAATCGGAACCAATCTAAGATTGATTCCGATTTTTTTATTATTGACATTTTACATCACATTCGATTTCAATGGGCTCTTCACCTCTAATAGAATCTTCTGGATAGTAATAAGATGTGCCTGGACAGGTATTTCCTATATTTGCTTTTCTGCTTATTAAAGTTTGCGATAGCTCTAACTCTTGAGTTACAGGATTCCAAGTCCAACAGTCTTCATAAATGCTCAAGCATGTGGCATCTTCATCACATCGTACATATTCGAAAACCGGACGAAGCCAAGTTTCGTCGCCTTCAGTTCTTACATAGCACTCATTTACAGATGTGCAGGCTGCAGAAATTAGATGGACTGTGATTTGCCTACCTACATTACAAAAGATATAAGGTATTTCCAAATCTTCAGTTAGTTTCTTAACAAGAAGTTTGTTCCATTCGTCTATAGACTCCCAATAGTTCTCTTTGAAACGACGCATAGCTTCTTTGGTTTCTTCCTCACATTCCGGACTTTTTGCTACGAACTCAACATGATGAAATTCGACATTTAAAACAAAATTTTGATTATCATAAAGATAACAAGCAACTACCCTGATTTGGTAGCAATCAGTTTCTTCAACATCAATAGTTATAGCTGTATATCCGGGTTCGCACTGTGCTTGTGCTTTAGAAGAAAATGCCAGGATGGCAAATAACATTAAAGATACAGATAATATGAAATGTTTCATGTGTATCTTCCTTTACTAAAATTAGAAAATATATTTAATACACATGACAAGTACTTGGATACTCGTCTATCCAATATGCACCGGCCTTTTAAATGTTTTGACTGCAATTATTGTCCGGCGTTAAGTGGAGGTCGGGCATTTTTACCCGGCCTCTGCTATTTCTAACTTACCATTAGAAATTAGCACCTAAAAGTGTCATTAAGTAACCATATCGTCTTTCCTGTATATGTTATTGATTTATCTTAATATAGAAAAAAAAAAAAACATAGCAAAGGAATTTTTGCAAATCTTAAAATAAATATTGATTTTACGTATAAACCCTTAATTTCCATTTCTACGTGTTTTCCGCAATAAAAAACCGCACTACTCCACTATTTGGAATAATGCGGCTATGTCTATTTATATATACAGTTTAGGCGTTTTGCTGCTTGATAAGATTCAATGCAGATCCGGCTTTAAACCAAGCAATTTGCGACTCATTATAAGTATGAATTGTTTCAATTTCGTCTAAGCTTCCGTCAGAATGTTTAAGAATTACCTTAACTTTTTTACCCGGAGCAAAGTCTTTAATTAATACATCTATGGTATCATCTTCCAATATCTTGTTATAATCGTCTTTATTATCAAATGTAAGAGCCAACATTCCCTGCTTTTTAAGGTTTGTTTCATGAATTCGGGCAAAAGATTTGGTAAGCACTACTCTTACGCCAAGATGACGAGGTTCCATAGCAGCATGTTCGCGTGAAGAGCCTTCTCCGTAGTTTTCATCACCCACAACAATAGAGCCTATGCCCTGAGCTTTGTATGCTCTCTGCACTTTAGGCACTTCGTCGAAGCTACCATCGAGCTGATTTTTAACACTATTGGTTTCTTCATTGAAGAAATTAACAGCACCTGTCAGCATATTGTCAGAAATATTATCCAAGTGACCTCTAAATCTCAACCAAGGCCCGGCCATAGAGATATGGTCAGTAGTGCATTTTCCTTTTGCTTTTATTAGGAGCTTCAAGCCGGTCATATCCTTGCCGTCCCAAGCACTGAAAGGCTCTAATAATTGTAGTCTGCTCGAAGCAGGATCTACCAATACTTCTACATTAGAGCCATCTTCTGCAGGTGCCTGATAGCCGGCATCTTCTACTTCAAAGCCTTTTTGCGGAAGTTCGTCGCCTGTCGGCGCATCAAGCATTACTTCCTGCCCGTCTTCATTTATCAGTTTATCAGTAAGCGGATTAAAGCTCATACTTCCTGCAATAGCTAAAGCAGTTACAATTTCAGGAGAAGCAACAAAACCATGTGTATTAGGGTTGCCGTCGTTTCTTTTCGCAAAGTTTCTGTTGAAAGAAGTAATAATAGAGTTTTTCTCTTTTTTATCAGCACCATGGCGAGCCCACTGGCCAATGCAAGGTCCGCAGGCATTAGCAAGCACTACGCCGCCGATTTTAGCAAAATCATCAATAAACCCGTCACGTTCGATAGTGTATCTAACAATTTCCGAACCCGGAGTGATGGTATATTCCGATTTGACTTTCAAATTTTTTGCAACAGCCTGCTTAGCTAAAGAAGCAGCTCTTGAAATATCCTCATAAGATGAGTTTGTACAAGAACCAATAAGACCAACTTCTAATTTTTCAGGCCAGTCGTTTTCTTTCACTGCTTCAGCCATTTTGCTGATAGGAGTTGCAAGGTCAGGAGTAAACGGACCATTGATATGTGGCTCTAATTCAGAAAGATTAATTTCGATAACCTGATCAAAATATTTTTCAGGATTAGCATAAACTTCTGCATCGCCGGTTAGATACTCGGCATTAGCCTGAGCCATATCTGCTACTTCTTTTCTGCCCGTAGCAGCGAGGTAATCATACATTTTTTGGTCGAATCCAAAAGTAGAAGTAGTAGCTCCGATTTCAGCACCCATATTGCAGATAGTACCTTTACCGGTACAGGAGAGTGACTGAGCACCTTCTCCGAAGTATTCTACAATAGCTCCCGTACCGCCTTTCACGGTAAGGATACCTGCTACTTTGAGTATAACGTCTTTTGCGGCAGTCCATCCACTCATTTTGCCTGTCAATTTCACGCCTATAAGTTTAGGATACTTCAACTCCCAAGGCATTCCTGCCATTACGTCCACTGCGTCAGCACCACCAACTCCGATAGCAATCATGCCAAGTCCGCCGGCATTTGGCGTATGCGAATCGGTACCAATCATCATCCCGCCCGGGAAAGCATAATTTTCCAAAACGACCTGGTGGATAATACCGGCACCCGGTTTCCAAAAACCTATGCCATATTTATTAGATACAGATGCAAGAAAGTCGTAAACTTCTTTGTTAGTATCTTTAGCAACTTCCAAATCTTTATCAGCTCCGACTTTCGCCTGTATAAGGTGGTCGCAGTGCACAGTAGATGGCACGGCAGTGCGGCTTTTTCCTGCCTGCATAAACTGTAGTAGTGCCATCTGAGCAGTAGCATCCTGCATTGCAACTCTATCGGGGCTAAAGTTGACGTAATCTTCGCCACGTTTAAAATCATTCAAATCATTTTGCTCATAAAGGTGAGCAAGAAGAATTTTTTCCGCTAAAGTAAGCGGTCTGCCTGTTACTTCCTTTGCTTTGTTCACTTTAGCAGCAAAAGAAGCATAGTGCCTTTTAAGCATCTCAAGATCAAAAATCATTACATTGCACCTATATATATAGAAAGAAACCTAATTACTAAATTATAAGAAGTAGGCTGTACCTATTAATCCTTATTCAAATTATGATTTTCACCCTGAATTAGCTCACAATTAACACAAAGATTGTATTTTTCATTCGAAATCTTAAATCCAATCCAGTACTTGTATCATTATTTTATCGGAGCAGTAATGCCAAAACTCCGTCTTAATCTATTTAGCAAAGTATTCGGCTTTGCAGCCCTATTAGAGCTAATTATGGTCGTTATTGTACTTTTTTCAGTTTTTGCTTTCAATACACAAAAAGAACGAGACGATTTCCGGGAAATACAATCTCTGATGTTAGAAGCTAATCACCAGAGAAGCGACTTTTCAAAATACAGAGACTCCGCTTCAGTTTCAAAATTCAATCAAAAAATTGCTTCGATCGACAGCATTTTGTTAGATTATAGAGACGACAATACTATATCTTCATTTCTACTGAAAAAGAAAGATTATAAAAAAATCTTTGAAAATTATGAAAATGAGATGGCAAAACGCGGACTCGACGAGGAATCCGGAATAGAAGGAGCGTTTAGAAAATCGGTACATGAGCTGGAATCCAAAATAAAAGAACTCGATTCAAAAGACATGATGATTGCCATGCTTCAAGCTCGAAGAAGTGAGAAAGATTACCTTATGCGTAAAGACGACAAATACGTAAAAAAAGTAAATATGGCTATCAGCTCTGTAATCAAATTAGCAGAATCTAAATCAATAACACCATCAGACTTTGCTTCAATCAAATTGCTTGCCGACAATTACCTTTCAACATTTTCTTCCACGGTAGAAGTATTTAAAAAGTTAGACGAACTCGAAACTGCAATAATCGAAGACGAAGCAGAAATCTTAGCAATAGTTAAAGACATTTGCCTTCAAAAAACTATAAAAGCAGAGCAAATGAAAAATATACAGTACATTGCCGCAGGTCTTTCTATTCTTCTTGGTCTCATACTATCTTATATTATTGCTAAAGGAATCACAAAACCGGTAAACAATTTGCAACAATTAGCAAAACAAATAGAAGCAGGTGACTTTTCAATTCCTGAAAAGATAACGGCAAGTGACGAAATCGGCGAACTCTATAATTCATTTACGGATATGACTTCCGTTCTCTCAGGATTGATCACAGAAGTAAACCATCTGACTCACTCTGCAGCGGAAGGTAAGTTAAGCATCAGAGGCAATTCTTCTAAATACAATGGAGGCTTCAAAGAAATTATTGAAGGCTTGAATCTGACTATGGATAACCTCCTAATACCTACAAATATCACTGCTGAATACATAGACAGAATATCAAAAGGCGATGTGCCGCCCAAAATCGAAAAAGAATTCATGGGCGATTTCCGTGAATTGAAAAACAACATGAACACTTGCATTGATGCAATAAATATGCTTATCAAAGATACAGATATGCTGGCAGGTGCTGCACAGACCGGTAATCTTAGCACACGTGCAGATGCTTCATTACACAAAGGCGACTTCAAAAAAATTGTTCAGGGGGTAAATCTTGCTCTTGATTCAATAGTAGATCCAATAAGCGAAGCCGGCGAAATTTTGAAAGATTTATCCAATGGCGATTTGACTGTGCAGATGACCGGCAACTACCAGGGAAGAATGGATTTGCTAAAACGAGACATAAACAGCTTAGCCAGTACATTCCGTGCATTGATTAAACAGGTATCAACTTCTGTATCTACAGCTGTGGCTGGTTCCCACCAAATTAGAATGTCCACCGACGAATTCCTTGTGGCTTCTAAAGAAACAGAACAACAAACAGAATTAGTCGCTAATTCTATTGACGAAATGAGCAGAACGCTACAAGAAAATGCACAAAGCACTCATCAGGCAACTGTAATGGCTGAAACAAATCGGGAAATCGCAACTGCAGGATTCGAAATAGTTGGCAAAACTGTAAACAAAATGAGAGATATAGCCGGTTTGGTGAGAAACTCTGCTGAGGAAATCGAAAAACTTGGAGATTCTTCCAAAAAAATTGGAGAAATAATTTCAGTAATCGATGAAATCGCTGACCAGACCAATCTTCTTGCTCTAAATGCTGCCATCGAAGCTGCCAGAGCAGGCGAACAAGGCAGAGGTTTTGCAGTGGTAGCTGACGAAGTAAGAAAGCTTGCCGAAAGGACTACCGACGCTACTAAAAGTATCACTAATATGATACAGGGAATACAACAGGAAACACAAAAAGCTGTAAACGAAATGGTACGTGGTACTTCTGAAGTTACAATTGGTATCGAGCTTGCAGATCAGGCAGGTGATTCGCTGAATAAAGTAGTCAGCAGCTCTGAAGAAGTACTCGATATGATTAACCAAATTTCTGCTTCAAATGCTGAGCTTTCTGCGACAGGTGATGAAATTGCAAAACATGTGGTCTCCATTTCCAAAATGACTAAAGACTCTGTCAATAGTCTTCAGGAAATTGCTGACTCTGCTAATAATCTTGACAAGCTAAATAGCAAAACAAGTAAGTTTATGACTAATTTCAAAATATCCAAGCATAATGGACTAAATATGCAAAATCAGGATTTATTCGACGATGAAGATGATTATTATTCAGAGCAGCACGAAATGATAGCTCTAAGCGACGGTAACTCTTATGAAATGTGATAGCTGATAGCTTTTCTTTCAAAATATCATTACATATATTAATGTATAGGCAAGGTGTGCGAGGCATATACTTGCCTTTTTTTTCTATGATAATCCGTAATGTCCTTACTGATTGAAAATCGCACTTCACAATAAGCTATATCGATATACGCCTAAATTGAAATCAAAACATATTTGTTTATAATCAAATATGACAGATAATACTTTAATAATAATTTTGGATTTATAGAGATGAAAGCTAATCTTAAATTAGACAGAAATATGCGGATTATCGGAACAAACGAAAAAGGGTTGGAAACTATTTTTGATACTTCTCCCAAGGTAGGAGGAGAAGATACGGCTCCGACACCAATGGAAATTATGCTACAATCTGTTGCTGCCTGCTCATTTATGGATACTATCAGCATTCTTCGTAAAAAAAGAAAAACTATAATAGATTTACAGATAGATATCGAAGGCGAAAGAACAGAAGAGCATCCAAAAATTTTTAAAACGATAGTTCTAAAATACACTCTTACAAGCCCCGATGCTGAATTGAATGATTTAGAACGAGCAGTCGAACTCTCACAGGATAAATACTGCGGTGCTTCTGCGATGATGAAGTTAGCAGGAGCAGATGTCAGCTATCAGGTTGATTTGAAAAGACCTTAAAATAAATATGCAAGCACTCTCAAAATAGTTTCATTTTTTACTAAAATGATTTTGAGAGTGCCTTATATATCTTTATCTTTGTTGTTTTTTACCCGAACCGAGAACAGCACCATGAAACCACCATTTTCTGATAAAGAAATTGTATTTGAATTGCCTCCTTTTGAATCTGGTATTCTGAAAAACGGCACTGAATACTATCTAATAAATGATTCTAACCAGACTATTACTACTATAAATATAATTGCCCCTGCAGGTGCTTATTTTGACAAAAAAAACGGAACAGCAGCATTTGCTGCAAAGCTAATGCAACGAGGCACTATCAAACACAACGCCACTGAATTGAGTAGATTAATCGAAAATATGGGGCTCAACCTTTCGGGGTCAGCTCTTTGGGACGAAGTTTCATTCAATCTGACAGGGATGCCTCAGTTCATAGAAGATGGTCTGGATTTACTTGGCGATATATTATTTCATCCTACATTCGAGGAAAAAGAACTTGAGTTTCTGAAATCCAAAACTATTTCTTCGATTGAACAAGACTTGGTAAACCCTGCTTACTTGGCTCAAGTTGCTTTCAATACTAACCTTTATAAAAATCACCCTTATGGCAGATCACGTGTCGGCACAATAGAAGAAGTTACTCTTATTGATAGGAATGATTGCATTGAGTGGCATAATAGTTTGCTAAAATCTAAGATGTCAATTTTTGTAGCCGGCAATTTTGCCAAAGATAGAATCCTTTCAAAATTAGAAACCATATTTTCATCCGCTAATTTAACGGATAATCAACCGGTTTATTCTCAAGTAGCATACTCTCTATCAGCAACTCCAATACTTGCCGAAAAAAAAGAAGCTCCACAAGTTACTGTCAGATATGGTTTCCCGACGATAAACAGAAATGATGCCGATTACCCATATCTGCAGTTAATCAATACAATCCTTGGAGGATACTTCCTCTCTCGATTGAATAAAATTATTCGTGAAGAAAAAGGTTATACTTATGGGCTACATTCGACTATAGAAAATAGAAAAGCTTCGTCGGCTTTTTATATTTCGACGGATATAAATGCAGATAAAGTAAAAGAAACATTAGCAGAAATTGATAAGCAAATTGATATAATTGCCTCAAACAAAATACCTCACGAAGAACTCTTGCAGGCACAAAGATACATTCTCGGCATTTTTCTCAGATCTACTGAAACTCCTCAGCAAGCTGCCTCACTTATTAGAACTACAAAAATCTATGGGCTGCCGATAGACTACCACAAGCAGTTAGTTTCTAAAATCAGTAAAGCAACGCCTGAAATGCTCATGCCGTATCAAGCTAAATTTTTTGGTAAGGTTCCAAAAACTATAGTACTTTGTGGTGACATAGATAGAATAAAAGCACAATTAGGCTAAATGCAACATTTCGGCATAAAGATTGAACTAAATCATATAATTAATTATATTTTCCATTATACTAATTATCCGATAAGTTTGTCTTTATATTAGGTTCTGCAACTCATAAGGAAATATTGAATTGGCAGTCAACAATCAAATACTTGCATTTATGCCTGATAAATATAAAAATGAAGTCTCGTCCGCTTTAGCTGGCTTTTCAGTTGTTTTTTTTGACAAGATGTTGGATTTCATTGAAGGACTTTCTGAGTCAGACGCCTCGGCTGCTCTAATTATGTCTGATGAAATCAGTTCACTAAGCAGTGCAATCTCGCATAGTGCTAATTCTGATATTCCTATCATCCGGATTATAGCAAATTACACGGAAGAGCATATTGTAAATTCTATAAAACTTGGATTTGACGAATGTGTAAGCTTATCAAATATTATACGACTCCCCAGAGCCATCAGAGCGTTTGAAAACTCATACAGCAATAAGAGGAAAAGCTCAAAAATAAAAATAGCCGGAATTAAAAAAGAGCTTCTTGAGATTTTTGATTTGATGCCAAATATGGTTCTTCTAAAAGATGCAGATACATTTAACTATGTATATATTAATAGGAAAGGCGAAGAGCTCCTCGGTGTTAGTCTGCCAAATATTATAGGAAAAAATGTATTCGACCTCGTCCCCGAAAAGTATGCGGAAATATTCCATCAAAAAGATTTGCTAACACTCAAATCCACATCCCCTGTTTTAGTTGAAGATACTTTGCTTCCAACTAAAAGGGGTGAGATAAAGTGCTTTGAAAGCGTAAAAATTCTTATACAAAACGGTGACAAGAACAAAAAATATATTTTGGAATTTTCGCTTGATAATACACTAAGACGAAGCATCAAAGAAGAACTTGAAACCACGCAATCAAGATTCGACAAAATATTTGTAACAAGTCCAAATATTCTAATCATTGAATCTTTGCAAACAAGGACATTAATGAATGCCAACCCCGCTTTTGAAAAACTAACCGGCAGGTCAAAATCTGAACTTATTGGTAAATCTTTCAAAGACTTAGGAGTTTGGATTGATGATTATAAAATAGAAGAAATGCTCTCTGCTGCTATCGATACAGGCAAGGCTCACAATCATTCCGTTCGCCTTATGGATGCAAACGGCGAATTGAAATATTACCTTATCTCCATTGATTATCTATCTATCGAAAACAAAGAATGTATGCTTTACACTGGTCAGGACATCACTGACAAAAGCGAAGGTGAAATTGAGCTCAAAAGACTTCTACAGAAACAAAGAAATCTTGCTCAGCTCAAAAACAGATTCATTTCTCTTATCTCTCATGAGTTTCGAACTCCACTAACTACTATCATGCTGTCTGCTGATTTGCTCAAAAGATACTCACAGGCTTGGGACGATAATGAAAAAACGAAACACTACGACCGTATAAAACAAACAATCCTGAGTATGACAAAAATGCTCGAGAACGTTACTATACTTAGCAAAATAGAAAGTAAAGAAATCGATATCTTCCCTGAAAGAATCAATCTAACACAATTTGCTCAGGCGATGGCTGAAACCGCAGCTCTGAATATGCCGTCAGCTAATGTGATTCAAGTGACTAACCTCAATCAAAATATTGAGGAAATAGTATCAGACGAAAACCTGCTTGGGCTTTCGTTGATAAATGTCATATACAATGCTATAAAATTTTCAGATAGCGACAAAGGAATAGAAATCGAAACTGAAGTAAAAGAAAAAATAGCCAATATTAAAATTAAGGATTCCGGCAAAGGAATCAAAGAGCAAGACTTACCTTATGTTACTCAAGCTTTTTACCGCGGCGATAATACAGTCAACGTTCCAGGCTACGGGCTTGGTCTCGCAATTACTAAAAAATCAATAGAAATGCTCGGAGGCACTTTGTATATTAATAGTACTCAAAATCTTGGGACTGTTGTTTCGATTAGCATCCCGAGATATTTTTTATAAACTCCTGTATAATATCTTTTTCTTATCTTTATATTTTAAGATTAAGATATTTATAAATATATAGGAGTTATAAATGGCAGCAAATACTGCAAAAAGAACACCTTTCCCGTTTAATTACTGGGTTGCCATCATTTTCGAGTTTTTCGAACGTGGCTCATACTATGGTGTAATGAGTATTCTTTCAGTTTATATGACTGACCAGCTTGGCTTTAGTAAAGAAGGCGTAGGTGCTCTTAAATCAACCATTCAACCTATACTTTACTTCCTTCCTATTCTTACCGGAGCAATTGCCGACAGAATGGGTTACAGAAAAACACTACTCGCTGCGTTTTCACTTTTAGGTTTGGGATATTTCCTAGCTGCAGGGACTACTGAGTATGTTCCCATCTTTTTGTTCCTTGTAGTGATGGCAGTTGGTGCGGGTACATTCAAGCCAATTATCTCCGGCACAATAGCTCGGGCGACAGATGAAACTAACTCAACTATTGGATTTGGCATTTTTTATTGGTCTATCAATCTTGGAGCGTTTTTGTTCCCATTGATAGTAGTACCATTCTTAAAATCCATCGACCAGGCTTATGTCCTTTATGCAGCTGCAATAGGAACAGGAGCAATGATTATTCCTACCATCTTCGTTTTTAAAGAACCTGAAAGAGGCGAAGGTGAAAATACAGCTCGCGAGCCGCTTGGCAAAATGATAAAAGATGTTTTCGAAAAAGTTTATATCGTTTTCCTCGATTTCAAATTTATTCTGTTTATTGCACTTTATTCAATGTTTTGGATTTTATATTTCCAAATGTTTGACACAGTGCTTTGGTATGTCAGAGACTTCGTTGACGCCACACCATTAAATAATTTTGTCTCAGGCGTGTTAGGTTTTGACTGGAAATTTGACGTAGAACACGTTACTGTTATCAATGCTTTCACAATAATTGTTTTGCAGCTGTTTATATCCTCGATAGTAAAAAACACAAAAGCCCTGCCTACCATCATTACGGGAATCTCTATCGGCACAATAGGTATGGCTATTCTTGCTTTAAGCTCCAATATTTGGGTTTTTATGGCTGGTATCACTATTTTTTCTATTGGCGAAATGACAGCTCATCCAAAATATATCTCTTACCTCGGTCTAATTGCTCCGGCTGACAAAAAAGCAACATATATGGGATTTGGATTTCTATACGGATTCTTTGGTTCGCTAATTGGTGGCATTTTGGGTGCAAAACTCTATGTATGGTTTATAGATAATCCTATGATAGGATTTGTAAAAGCAAAAATGGCAGAGCTTCAGGCAGGTTCGCCTTCAGCTACGATGACAGTCGAACAGGCATTATCTAAAGCAAACGAGCTCGGAATTGCAAAAGAGCAGGTCGCCTCTGCTGCTTACACATCTGAGCTTTGGCTTCTGTTTTCGGGTATAGGAGTGCTTTGCATAATTTCCTTATTACTTTACGACAAATTTATCGGCACCAGAGAAAAAGCTCAATAACAATTCGCAATCCCCTTCTTATAAAAACAAAAATCAGAAGGGGATTTTGTTTCTCTGTTATTTGTCATTAAAACTGTAAACAAGCTTTGTATAATGCATTAGGACAAGGGAGTATGCTCCATTGTTCCGGTAGCTAAGATTACTTTATTACTAATGGACTAGGGGTTTTAACCCCTCCTCATCATAGCATTTAACTACAATGCTATATTTTCTAATGCTATTTTTAGGTTTATATGATAAAAAAAAGGATAAACCTTACTTATCATAAGATTTACCCTTAATATTAAAATTTATTTGTGCAGAAATCTGATTAAAATTAGCCTACCATGCCTGCATCTTTTAGTGCTTTAGCAATTAGTTCTTTATTATGAGGCAAAATCGGAACAAGCGGCAATCTGAAATTTTCTTCGCAGTATCCGAGCATTGCCATAATAGTTTTAACAGGAACAGGATTAGTCTCTACAAAGTTATAAGCCATCAAATCCAACAGCTCATACTGAGTTTTAACTGCTTTTTTGAAGTTCCCGTTCAAGGCAGCTCTTATAGCATCGCCAAACTTTTTAGGTGCGTAGTTTGCAATTACAGACATAATACCTGCAGCACCTAACATAATAGCAGGTAAAGCAAGCGAATCATCACCACAGTATAGCAAAAAATCTTTAGGTGCATATTTCATAATCTGCATCATTTGCTCCAAATCGCCGGAAGCTTCTTTGGTAGCATATACATTTGGAATTTCTTCTGCAATTTTTAATTGAGTATCAACTTCAATATTTACTCCGCTGCGTGATGGCACGTTATAAATTATTAGAGGTAAATCCACAGATTCGGAAACAGCAAGAAAATGCTGAAAAAGACCTTCCTGCGATGGTTTATTATAGTATGGAGTAACAAGAAGAGCAGCAGCGGCTCCATGCTCTTTTGCTATGAGAGTCATATCTATCGTTTGCTGAGTATTATTAGAACCCGTGCCGGCAATGATCGGTACTCTGCCTGCAGAATATTCAACAGCTTGGATAATAAGAGACATTTTCTCTTTTGCGTTCAAAGTAGCACTTTCGCCTGTAGATCCGCCCACTAAAATAGCTTCAACTCCACTGTCGATTTGGAAATCAATTATTTTTTTCAGTGCATCAAAATCAATTGATAAGTCTTTTTTGAAAGGTGTAATTAAAGCAGGTATAGTCCCTTTCACTTGCTTAATATCCATGCTTTTCCCCTGTAAAAAATTTATTTTGTTTCAAATTATGTCTAAAATAATATCAGCAAAAGTTGCTTTCGGTATATATAAGTCCTTAAAGTACAATTTAATCAATCATTGGGTAAATAAAAACACATTTTTAAAATATATTAACGTATAATTTGAAATATTGACTAAAATTAGACAAGCCTCGTCTCAAATATATATAGACTTATGCACGCTATTTAAATTGTACTGTATTGATAAATAGAGACTTACATAGCTTTTTGCCATGCCGTATTTTCTTTGTGGCATGATATTTGGACTTTGGCAAAAAAATCTATTTCAGAAAATTTTTTTTTGGTCGAGAAATAGATTAGCTAGCGCTATTTAAAACAATAGAAAATAAGTACTTAAAATAATAAATACCTCGGAGGTATCGATGAGTTATTCTTCTACCCGACAAGCAGGCAGAATTTTTCTTGCCTCTTTGTTCTTCTTACTCTTCGCCGGTTTAGAACTGAGCGCTCAGTATTACGAATTTTCCTTGCTCCAAAGGAGAAGATTTGACCAAATTGATGTTGAAGTCTGGGCGAAAGCTCTTCAGCAGGGTGCTCCTGCTCTGGGTAATTCGTCTTTGGTTTTAGAGTATAACACTGCTTTTTTGTCTCCTGCAGCTACTCAAAACCTAAGTTCGACTGACAGTATCACTTTCAATGTGAACCAAAGCAATCCTATTGCGACGGTTAGCTCTTCTTTTAGTCAATCGGCTAACGGATACAATCCGCTCAGCTCTCGCTCTTACGGTATGGGATATTATGCTCTGGAGCTTAACCTTGCAGCCCTCGGTCAAGGTGGTGTATCACCGTCTTCTTCAGGTAAAGGTAGCTTCCTTGGCAAACTTACTTTTGACATATCGGGTAGCCCTACCGAAAGCTCTTTGACTAACATTGCTTGGAGCAGCAACGTACTTCCGGGTGAAATTCAGGTATTTGATAAAGATTCTAATAGCATAAAAAGCAATATCACTTTTAGCAATCCGGGCGATTACAATGTACTCGGTGTAACTATCCTCTCCCCTAATAAATACGGTCAGGTAGTCGATAGAGATGCTGATTATGCAGCTCTTTCAGGAGAATACACAAGCGGTGGCTATCCAATCTATTTCGAAAGAAGTATCAATCCTTCTCAATATACTGCCCCTATAGATGAAGACTTGGCTTATATGTTCCAATATTCTCTCAATAATGGCAGCACTTGGACTGAGATTGGCAGAGTGGCTGAAACTGACCAGCCTTCTACAACAGTGGGTATAAATGCTTCTTATACGGCTGGCGAAATATTCAATCCTAACACCGGTACTTCATTTACAATCACAACACAAAAAGGTGAAAAGATTGACAATTCGAACTACCGTCAACCACTTAGAGTTGTTTGGGCTAAAAATCCTTTCTTTGTTGAACGCTCAGAACAGGCAAGATTGAAAATAATAAAATTGTCAGGTGCAGTGAGCACGCCTCTGAGCAATCGCAATCAAGATGTATATAATGATGTAAATGACCAAAAATTTGTACTTGGCAGACTTTTCTTCTTGCAGTTGGACGGTAACAGCCAGTACCTTGTTACTAATGATAATTTTAGTAACTCTACACAGCTAACAGTAGAGACTTGGATAAATTTGAATGAATATCAAACAAGCGGTACCGAACCGGGTATAGTAGTTTCAAGCGGAGGTGCTAATGCTGCACCTATTCACGGTTCTAATGAAGGTGCATGGATGCTTTACCTGAAAGATGGAAGGATTCCTGCCTTCCGTGCAAGAGAAATCGAAGGCAGAGGAGATAACGGCTACATAGGTACAGTACAAGCTTATTATCTCGACTCACTGCTCGCTGCATCCGATGCTGAACCTCTTGATAACACCCATGCTAATAACTGGGTACATCTTGCAGCTACTGTAAATAATAACACGCTTAGATTATATGTGAACGGCGAGCTTGCCGATCAGGTAGTTAATAACAATGCTACTAATATCAGAATGCTGACTACCAACCACCCAGTTTGGATTGGTGTCAATCCTAATGGCGGAATCGAAGCAAACGACTATCTCCATGCAGGAATTAAAAGCGTTCGGGTTTGGAGAATAGCCCTAACTCAAGACGAAATAAGAGAAAGAGTTAGCGGCATATTAAACCCTGAAGATGTTAGCACTTACGGTGATGTAAGACGCGGTTTGCAGATGTATTTCACATTCGAGGGCGAACACGCAGATCAGGCAACAGAAACTACCTACCAAGGTGGCGCAGAAAGTCCTGACTTTTACACTCAGGGCACAGTTGACAATTTCGGAATGACTTACAGACCTGACCAGCCACACATTACTCTTACCAGTCCTGTGGCAGGAGCAGGTGTCTCTAATAGAGCAGGTTCTACTTTTGGAATCCGTTGGGTTGCTTATGGTTTGGGCGATCTTACAGCTACCGGTACAAACGATGTCGAAATTGAATACTCATTAGACGGCACTAACTGGTACTATGCAGAAGACGCAAGCGGAGCTCAAATCGGTGGAATTAATGCTCCCGATGTAGAACCCGGCTCAGCGATATGGGAACCTTACGAAAATGAAAACAGTGCTGCTAATCTAAGAACTATTAATCCATATTCAAGATCGGTATATCTCAGAGCTCGAGGCACTGCAGCGAACACTCAGGATAATTTGATGGATGTTGTAGGTCCTTTCACTGTTGCTCCTTATTTTGCAATCAAAAAAGAAGAAGGTGCGATACTACTTCTCGAAGATAATGCAGGTATGAATATTACAGGCGATAAAGTCTTCATGGAAGCATGGATCAGACCTTATAGATTCCCGACAGAGGCAGAAGAATTCTTCCCAATTATTACAAAAGCTGATAGCACTGCTGATATGTTGCACTATAGCTTCGATTTGAGATATGATGGACGACTTCAGCTCAAACTTTCAACAGAAGACGGCAAGGTCAGAACAGCTATAAGTGACGCATCTTTTGCTCTCGAAAGACCTAATTCGGTATCTGCTGATTCCGTATGGTCTCATGTGGCAGTTTATGCTAATATCAATGGCGGAAGCGGTCAATCTGAAGTAATATTTTATGTTGATGGTATCGCCCAAAGAGCTGATTCCATTACTACTCAGCTTGGTACAGATTTGACGCTCAACAGCTTAAACTCCTACCCTACTTATATCGGATATTCTCCATATATGAATGTTACTAACGATGGGCAGAGCGTAATCAATGCTAAGCAGACAGAAAACATTGTCCTCTCAGGCAACATCAATTCCGGTACTCCTGCTAATACAGAAAGGAACTTTACCGGCACAATTTACGACAAAGATTACAACACTCATACATTCGACTTTAACCTTCTTAAAACGGATAATGCTAGAGAATTTACTATAGCAACGTTGGTCGATGGTAATCAAATTCCGAGGGCTACACAAAATGTATCGCTTACAGGAAATATCAATAACACTCAAGCTGAAAACGATACTTATTCTACTCAGGTGCTTGTTTACGATGAATCAGATGCGGAATTGACCTTAGGATTCACTTTTACAAAAACAGCTAATAATAGCGAATTTAATCTTGCTATCAATTTAGGGAATAATAATGTCAATTTGCAGCAGCTTTCTTTCGCAAGCGGTGTAGCAAATCCTTCGTCGATAACTTTAAGTGCTACTGATTTGAATAATGCAGGTGGTAATTTTAATACAACTATCCCTAAAGATCTTATCATAAGTCTATCAGGCTTGACTTACACTGCAAACGCAAATGATGCAGCAGCAAGTACTATAACATACAGAACTTTAACATTCAACTCTGACGGCAGTGTAAACTCTCCGGCTACACTTACTTTTAGTGCAGCTGACATGAATACAGCTGCAGGCAATCCGGTATTTACTTCTGATGTAAAACTTTGGATTGGTCCTGCGTCAAGTCAGGCAACCGGAGTTACATATCTACCGTCAGGCAATACATTTACTTTCGCTTCACAAGATGGCGGCACAGGTCAGTCTATTGTAGTCAATGATACACTTAATGCAGCATACTTTATTGGCGAACTACGTGAATTACGTATGTGGCAAGGTTCTCCGAATAACACTTCCACAACAGGAAACGAACCAACAGCACAGAGTTTGTTTGTTCAAGGTGCTCAGGCAGTTAGAGCTGCTTCACTTGCATCTTCCTATGTAAATAATCTAAATATGGCATTCTCCTTCGATGGAGGCTCCTTTATACAAAATGGTTACAACAGAGCAATTGACGTTTCGACAACTGACTCTCAGATTCTTGTCAGAAACTTTGGTCAAAAGGTAGAATATGCAGCAACAGAACCTTATATCAAAGTTGTAGAACCTGCATTCAACGACCGTGTAGCTAATACAAAAGAAGATGTCAGAGTAAGATGGGTTGGCTTTGATTATCTACCTACGGGATTCCCTACGGGTGATGCAGCACCTACAGCTCCTGCATTGGAATTTTCTATCCGCGGCGGCGGTGGTAAGCTTATTCAGCCATACCAATACGTAGGTAGCGATTACTACACAGGCAACACCCAAGACGCAATGAGCTTCCCAAATACAAGCTCGTACATATTCAAAGGTACAGGTTCAGATATTTATTATGCTACTCAGCTAAATGCTTCAATTTCTGATCCGGACGAAGATAATAACGGAACATTTACAGACCAGGGGCCTTTGTCTGCATCGTTAACCAACGCAAGACTTAGACTTTCCGGCAGATATACTATCAATGGCGAAACTTCTTATATCAATGACGAAGGTCCGCTATTTACTATCACTCCTGCTTCAAACTTTACCATCAGGGTGCTTTTAGAAGGATACCATAACGGTTCGACAAGTGGCAATCAGATTCGCGAATTAGCTTCTTCATACGAAGCTGGCGGTCTGATGATAAAACTTTACACTGACAATAGTGGTGCTTTGGGAGAACTAATCGGAACTGCTGAATCTCTCGAAGGCTACGATGAGCTTGACCCTGCTAACAGAAACAATGGTAACAACCGATTTGCAAATGTCAATTTTGTATTTACTGACTTAACAGATGGCAATTACTGGGTTGTAGTTTACCATAAAAATCACATGCCTATTATGTCTCGTTTCGCAGTTCCTTTCCAATACGAAGGAGATGACAGAACAACATGGGCTATCGAATCCGGTTGGGATTTCCATACATGGAACGGCACAAACAATAATGCTTTGGTCAATGCCTCCGGCGATGCATGGAGCTTAGGTGCATTTACTGCTTACGGTGATGTCATCTCTACAACAAGTAATCCACTATTTACTACTACAGGGCTAATCAACAATAACGGTGTTGGCGGTGGCAGCGAAAACGCAATGTCTGCTATGGTTGCAGGCGACGTAGATCGCTCAGGTCAGATAGACGCTGCTGACAGAATTAGAGTTAGATTAGACGAAGGTACTTCTATAGTGGGATCTGACGTTACAGGCGATGGATTTGTCAATGCTGACGACAGAACAATAGTTGATAGAAACCACGGCCACATTGCTTCAATTTATAATGTCAATTTCCCTGACGGTGATTTCAAAGCTCCAATGGTAAGAAAATCGCCTCTCTCTGCGAAAGGCCCTTATGAAACAGAAGTAGCAGGCTACGAAGCACTTTCAAAAATTTACAACAAAACAGCTCAAAACTATAAAGCAGTTGAGAAATATATTAAAACTAATTCTGACCGCTTACTTGCAGGTTTGAATTATAAAGTTTCTGCAACTCCTGATATTCATGATGGAGTGGTTGATCTTAATGTTTATATCGAAAATATCGGTGATGACTTTGCACTCGCTAATTGTACTTTCGCTTTCGAATACAACGAAGCAGATATGAAATATGCTTCTTTAGTTGGTACAGGCGATGTAATTTTCAACAATAACCCTTCTATCGGTTATGTAGAAATGAGTAGTGCACCAGATGCAGATGTGATAAATCCTTTGGAAAGTGTTAGAACTATCGAAGTGGATTATATCACAACTTCAGGATTGCCGGGCGAAATAGTTCCTCGTCAAAAAACATATTTAGGTACATTGCGTTTCAAACTTACCAATCCGGTTGGCAGAGTATTCTTCAAATGGCATACTTCAACTTCGCTGCATTCTGTTGATGGCAAGATTGTGACCAAATACGGAAAGTTCGAAACAATTACCCCAATCATTCTTTTCAACGCTTCGCTTACAGCTCCTAATGGCGGTGAGCAGCTTAGCCAAGATAGACCTTACGATATAACTTGGAGCTCTAACGGTACTTCAGGTGCATATTTAGAATTCTCTTATGACGGCGGTGTCGAATGGGAACGAATAAATGACGAACCTATATTACTCAGCGACAAATCATACACATGGACTACTCCTGTTATTCATTCACGCTATTGCTTAATTAGAATGATTGACGCTGACACTGACGAAGAACTTGACAGAAGTGACGCCTTATTCTCTATCTTGCCTAATCATGCTCAATTGATTAAACCGGCTTCCGGAGACCCTGTCTATACAGGCGGTTCCACAAGCCAGATTAAATGGGTAGCAAGAGGCTACGATAAACTAAGATTTGAGCTCACAACTGACGGCGAAAAAACTTGGACAGTAGTAAGCGATAACGTAAACGGAGCACTTGAAACTATTTCATGGAAGCTACCTAAAGTTACTACTAAACTTGCCAAAATGAAAATGTATGATGCTGTAACAAATGAAATGCTTGGCGAAAGCGGATTTTTCAAAATACTTGACGGTTCTCTTACTTTCCTTACTCCTCGTGCGAATGAAAAGCTAAGAGTAGATATGATTAGCCGTATCCGTTGGACTTCCTCAAATATTCAGGTATTTGATTTAGAACTCAGCACAGATGGAGGTGCTAACTGGCAAACATTAGTGCCTAATCAGAATGCAGTGCAATCATTTATCAACTGGACTGTACCTGACTATCCAACAGACAATGCTATACTTAGAGCAATCTATCAAGGCGATCCGGAAATGGAATATAACAGAACCGATCAGTTCGCAATTATTCCAAAAACAAGCATAGTAGAGCTTCCATCAGGCTCAGCTATAAAAGGAATATATCCAAATCCTGCTCGTAACGAAATAAATATTGAATTTGATCTCAGCCAAGCTGTTACCACAACTCTTAAAGTTGTTGACATAAATGGTAAAGAGATTATGGATTTAGGAACAAGAGCTCTTAACTCAGGTATGAATAAACTCAATCTCGACATAGAGCAGCTTAGTTCTGGCACTTACTTCTTAGAATTGAAAGGTGATAATTTCTATGTAGTCAAGGACTTCAACGTAGTCAAATAAGCAAACTATCACAAAGATTCTAAACTATGTAAAACAGACAGTTCCAAAAAACGGGACTGTCTGTTTTATTTGTGGGGATGTTGCTTCTTCGATTTTCACATCCTTTTGTTTCAACTCTTTTTGAGACGGGGCAAAAGAATTAAGTGTGATACTATTGATATCAGTTACATTTTAAATATTTACGCTTCATAATAATCGATTTACAAGTAGAATATTTAACACTCAATAGGAGATAAACTGCCGTAATGCTGCATCTGGAATTCTACATTATCGGGACTCGTACCAGATAAAAAAATTCAACTATTCAGATTTTAAATGGATTGTCGGTTTTTCAAGTTCAATCATTTCTTTTAAATACTTTAATCGATTTTCTTTCAAATCTTGGAAAAAAGGAATAATATCGTCTCTATATGCTCTCTTTGAGTAAGCAAAAACTGCAACAGCATGTTCATCATTGACTTCAACTTCTCTGTAATGATAAATGTTAAATTCCACTACAGTCATTAAGCTGTCTTCTTTCTCACCTAATGTAAAATCCAATATGATTTCTTTCTTGTCAGGACTATGCCGAACTTGATAATGGCATGTCCCGTCATAAGTTTTTCGAGCTTCAAGTTCTTTTATCTTACTTCCTACAGTTTCCATTACAGACTTGTCAGCCAAAAATAGATTTATATGCATCATCTGGTTAAAATGATCTAAAGTTTCACCTTTGGGCAAATATTCCTGAACATAGGAATGTAGATGAGGTTGAGCGGACCAAGCTAAGTAGTATTCTGTTTTGTTAAACATAAGAGGAGTGTCAAGATGCATGTAATCAACAACTATAGTGTCTGAGAAAGATAACAATAGAGATGCAAGGGCTATAAATAATATTTTCATGTGAATAGGTCAAAAGTTCTAAAAAAACTATCATAATTTAATCAAAACCAAAAGGATTACCAAAGAAAAACGCTTTAATAGATAATATTTCTCCACTATCTTTTTCATCTGCTCTAACACAACATAAGCAAGCAAATACCCTTTAAATCCTCTATATTATATAGAGAGTTATCTAAATTATGACTATTTTAAAATGTTAAATGCAATACTACCATTAAGCAATATTTATCTTTTATTTGCTATGTGGTTAATTATTACTATATTGTTCTGTGTTGTATGGCTTATACTATAGAGAGGTCCACCATGAAAAGTTTAAAATCATTGCTTTTCCTATTCCTAATGTTTTCTTTGGTTTCCTGCGAAGAGGAAGACAGTATTACTAATCCTGATGGCTCCGGTAGTTCGGGTACTACTTTTATTGTAATTCAAAATATTGGAAATGAAAGTGCTAAGGAATATGCTATTTCAAAAATGTCGTTTTCAGGTGAAACGGCTAAGCTTGAAACACTAATTAGCTTGAAAATGTCAGCTTATCCTTATGATTTTATCAAGGATGTACGAATCGACGGCGACAAGCTTTATATCTATAGCTTACTCCCGGATTACAAGTCCAAGTTGGTTGCTTTTGATATCAATACTAAGCAGGTAGATACCTTGCCTTGGGCTAAAACTAATAATGATAATACTTGGTCTGCTTACAGCAGAAGTTTTGATGTTAAAAACTCTTATGTTCACTACATTATGACTGAAACCAGCACACATTATAATGACTGGCCGGGCTCTTATTTATGTCGCTATAATATATCTACAGGTGATTTTACTCAGATGTCTAATCCAATTGATTTTACTTTAGCTCAACCTGAGAAGGGATGGGACACAGAAACCGGCAACTGGTCAAGCGTTCATGCGACCGGCGACGGTAAGGGCTGTGTGGGTAGTATCATGGCATGGGGGGTTGACGGAGGTTCAAACCACTATGACTATAATTTTCTTTATAGATACAATCCTGATAATACAAGTGACAGACTTACTCGCATAGGCTCTGAAACAATGAAAGTTTACGGAGCTACAAACGGTGCAAAATACCTATATCAATACAATCAGCTAATGAATACTGAAACGGATACCTACTTCGAACTTTCAACAATATCAAGTATAGGAGCGGATTACACAGGCTACCATAACACAAACGGCGTGCTAAGACTCAGTAACTACTACGGTAAAAATATCTATATTTATTATCAAGACCTTGAAAATGATGTAGAGACACTTGTTGTAGAAACAAATCCTGAAATCCAGTTTGCACAAATGGATAAATCAGGTAGCTTCATCTGGTTCGGTATAGAAGGCAACGAAGAAAATATTCTATGCAAAACACAAGACCTCTCCGAAGGCTCAGTAGTAGATACAGTTGCAAAATATCCTAAATCAGTTTACGCTGCTATTCTCAAATAATCTTGCACTTAAGTAAATGTTAAAAGCTATCCTCAGAGATTATTTGAGGGTAGCTTTTTCTTTGCGATTTGCAGTCTATTTATAATCAGAAGAGGCTTTATGAATAGACTATTTTGTATATTGCTACACTTCA
The DNA here is from genome assembly GCA_963664875.1 of Kapaibacterium sp. (SeqCode). Classification (GTDB taxonomy): domain Bacteria; phylum Bacteroidota; class Ignavibacteria; order Kapaibacteriales; family UBA2268; genus JBFHIJ01. The sequence continues at coordinate 1,851,469 of OY761611.1, forward strand.
ATTATAACAACTTTAATCCAACATATGAAAATTTTGAGCTATATTATACTATCAGGACTAATAGTTCTGTTGTATTTTTTTATTGTGGATTTTTTTTTACCACACGCTGGTGTCAATTTTAATTCTCTAGAAGTTGAAGTAGAAGCTCCTTTAGATAAGAACAAGTTAGTAATAGAAAAGGGTGTTTTTACTATAAACCGAGACTCTGACTTAGAACTGTTCTTAGGAAAGCATAGTTTGGGATATGAACATAAGCAAATGATTTTCCAAGGTAAAAAATTAAATAGGTTAGAGACAGATTATGGAGAGAATGATTTTCTTTTTTGTTTATAATGATTCTTGTTATTATCAATTTCGACATTTTAAGACACATTGCAATCAAGTAGATTCATATTTCTTTAAAGTTTTTGTAAAAGAAAAGAAAATTTATCTGAATGCTGAGATTGATGGCACTGACCCTATGATATTTGAGCGACCATTCAATCTAATAAGTAACGCAGAAATTTTACGCTGTAATTCGCCAATAAATGATGATGCATATATGTATAATATGCTTGAATTAGTTGAGCCCAAGAAGAAGTAAATAATCAAAATTGCAAATACATTAGTTGAGCAAAGCGTTAGTATATTGTTAGTTGCAAGCAAGCAAAAGCCTTGTAGAACATGATTTTACAAGGCTTTTTTGCAATTAGCGCTCCTCCCGGGGGGAACTAGGAGGAGCTAATCCCGGCGTTTCCGCCAAAATAGCATGGTGGGCATGCTAAGTGTTAGACACATCTTTTATATCTTTAAAGAGCGGTGGAGCTGTATTTCTTGGGGGGAAACGATTGATTTTGCCCCACAGCTCTTGTTAGATACTAATGGTATTTATATAGACTATGCTTTGTGAGCGGCAATCATTGCGTCTCTACAAATAGGAATCCGGGGGGAGATTCCATTTTGCACCAAAGCTTTTCTAAATTGTTACAGAACTAATGGTATTTATATAGACACTAATTATTCAGAGAGATACCGCGAGGGTTGTGGTAAATTGAATTTGCCACTACGCCCCATATTTCAAATTTATCGTCACTTTTCACTTTCAAAGTAGGATATTTATCATTTTCAGGTTTTAGGAAGATGCCTTCTTCTGTTTTTTGAAAAGTTTTTAGTACTAATTCGTTATTGATTTTTGCGACTACTATATCGTTATTTTTTGCTTGCTTATTTCTATCTACAAAAACAAATCCACCGTTTTTGATGCCCGCACCAATCATAGAATCGCCCGACACTCTCATCATGAAATAGTTGGCATTTTTATCCACTATCATTGCATTTAAGTTGCCTGTTCTCGATTCGAGGTTTGTCGCTTCTCCGGTGAAAGTAATGTAGTTTTGCTTGCAAACCGATTTATTAAAATATTTCGAAGCTATAGATACCTTATCACTAATCGTGCCTATTTTTTGTTTTTCCGGCACTTCTTGATTTGTTACAGCGTTGTAATTAGTCTTGTGAAATCTCTTATTAAGTTTAGTACTGATATTCATAGTCATTCCCTTTACAAAATCTCTTTATGCTTGTACCAATATACTATCATTTACCGTGCCATTTTTACACATACGCTAATAGTCTTACATTTCAGAGATTTACCTTAAGCTGAATCTATTTCCTGTCAGGAAGTATTTAAATTGTCGCATTGTTAAGTATTTTGTATCAGTATAGTTTGTTGTTCTGATGTGCTTGCGGTGTTGTGGTTAGATATATCGTTTAGAGCTTTGCTTATAAACTACTCTGTAAAGCAGTCTCCAAAACTTTCTTTATTCGCAAATAGTCTTCTTTATTTACCAGGTTTGTCATCAGAGACAATTCTAAAGTAGCAAGTGAGGAGTAACAATAAATTCGTATAAGCTGTGGGTCTTCTAACGCTATTATATGCTGACTTACTGCAGCTGCATCTGCTCTGGCGATAGGCCCGGTCAGTGGTATGTGGCTATCAGCAAATGCCGTTATATTATTCTCTAATGTTTTGCGAGTGATAGGAGCTATAAACTCTGTTGGAGGTATCCCGGCTTTCTCGGCTATAAGTTTGCCGGACTGCAGCGAAGTAGTCATATTGTTAGAACTCATGACAGCAGAGCAATGATAAAGTGCCTTTTGCATCGCATCATCCAATCTAAGTCTGCAATGCCCACCTCCGAGTACTTCGACAAATCTAACACATTCAGCATAGATTACATCTGAACATTCGACTCCCCATTGCACATCTTTTAAGTTAGATTTATCAGCATAAGCAAAAGTCTGAAACGGATGAATTGCAGCTACACCTCGGCTAAGCTGCGACAAAGCCGAAAGAGAATTAGCAGATTTTACACCTGATGAATGTGCAAATATAGATTGTGTTGCAAATGGATAATTTAAAGCTAAATCTTCTGCCAAAGTTGCCAATGCAGTGTCAGCTATTGCAATATATATGAATTGGGTTTCCGGAAGATCGCAAAGGCTGCTAAAAGCTAAGCCATTATATTTGGAGGGTATATTTTCGATATCTATATCAAATATAAAAGCGAGCTTCCCCTCATCGAAGAGAAGCTCAGCTATACTAAGTCCTACTTTTCCTGCACCTATGATTCCATATTTCAAGGTTTCAGTCATGTAGTTACATTTTATATTTTGATAATTTCGTAAGTAAACTTATTATCTTTTATGATGTAGCCAAGGTCTTGTATTCTGTCTCTTAGCTCATCAGCCAAAGCCCATTCCTGGCTTGCTTTTGCTTTAAATCTTCTGTCTGCCAATTCTTTTACTTCGGTAGGGATTTCTTCCACGATTGAAGCTTTTGAAGTTATCAGCCAAACACCAAAAATGCCATTCAATTCTCTAAACAAATCGATTAGTGCTTTTTTGGAAATTTGAGAAAGCTCGTTAGCCGGGTTATCGTTTATAAATGTAAATATTGATGCAAGAGCTTTAGGAGTATGCAAATCTTCAGCTAAGTGACCGAATACTTCTTCTCTGAGCATATTTACTTCGATAAACTCATCGCCGTCAATATCTTCGTGCAATTCGTAGATGTAATCCTGAATACGAAGTCTTGCTTTTTTAGCAGCTTTGATACCGTCAAAAGTGAAATTGAATTTGGTGCCATAGTGTGCAGAAAGCATAGAGAATCTAATATCGAGCGGATCGATTCCTTTGTTGATTAAATCACGCAAAGTAAAGAAATTACCTGCTGATTTGCTCATTTTTTTGCCTTCTACTTCAAGGAATTCGTTGTGGCACCAGAAGTTATTAGGGTCAACGCCGTAGCCGGCTTTTGACTGTGCAATCTCATCTTCGTGGTGAGGGAATTTCAAATCTACGCCACCTGTGTGGATGTCAAAAGGAATACCAAGTATTTCGTATTCCATAGCTGAACACTCGATGTGCCAACCCGGACGTCCCGGACATGGCATGCCATATACGCTGAAATTCCAGAATGGCTCGCCGTCTTTTCTGCCTTTCCAAATCACAAAGTCATGAGCTGTTTCTTTTTCGTACTCATCAGAATCAACTCTTTCGCCCGGCTTGAAGTTTTCGAAATCGATTTTTTTCAATTTGCCGTAGATGTCTGAGTTACGCCACTTAGTTACATCAAAATATACAGAGCCTTTAGAAACATAAGCATAACCATTATCAATGATTCTGCGAATCAAATCCTGCATATGAGGAATGTATTCCGTTGCTTTTGGCATAGAATGTAAGTCAGAGCTTCGGATTCCAAGAGCTTCGATATCTTTGACAAATTCTTCGAAATAAAACTCTGTAAAGAGTTTTAGATTTTCCTTAGGATCATTGGTTTGAAATCCCATTTCAGGTTTCCAGGCACCGCTGCCTTTGGCACTGTCTCTGATGGTCTTGTCGTCAATATTAGTGATATTCATCACCCATTGGACTTTATAGCCACCTACAGTTTTGAGCACTCTTTGCAATAAATCTGCAAAAAGAAACGAACGCATATTGCCGATGTGAGCGTAGCTGTACACAGTCGGACCGCAAGAGTATAATTTAACCTCTTCGCCATATAAAGGCTTGAAGGGTTGCACTTTCTGTGAAAGCGAGTTGAATAGTTTTATTTGCATGGATATTAATATATAGTGAACCAACAAAACATTGCATATAAAATCGGAAAATATTTTGATTGAAACAAAAATATTCCTTTCATAATTGATAAAAAATGCAGATAATGCTATCTTTTAGCAAAAATATTTTATACATAGACTCTTATTTCAAGATTTATTGCAATTTGTTGACTAAAAGGGCTTTGAAAAGTGCATAAAACCACATATAATGAATATGAACTTCGCTATTTACTTCATGATAATATTCATTTTACAGATGCAATTTATCTGCATGAAGGGTTAGGTAGCATAAAGTCTTGGGGCGATCTACCCATAACTTTGTACAAACAACTACCTATCAATTCTGTTTTGTACAACCGCATTCCACATGGACAAACTAAAGCCACTTTGCCTTCCAAATATCATTATTTTGACTTCCAAGTCGAAGAACTTTCAAACATAATTGACAGGTTAAATGTAAAATCCCCAATTCTCATAGGGCATAGTGACGGTGCAACTATTGCATTGCTTTTCGCTGCCAAATATCCTGAAAAAGCTAAAGCTATTGTAGCAATAGCAGCTCACATTTACTCTGAAGAAAAAACCGAACAAGGCATTGCAGAAACTTATATTCGATACTCAAAAGGAAATCTAAAAGAAAAGCTTGAGCGACAACATGGCTTGAATACAGACCCTGTTTTTTACAAATGGCATAATTTCTGGTCACGAGCTCGAAAAGAAAACTGGAATATAAAAAGCACACTTGCAAACATAAATATACCTGTACTCGCTATACAAGGCGAAAAAGACGAATATGCAACAGAACAGCACCTATTCGACATCAGAGACAATTTGCCATGTTGCCAAGCAAATATTATCTCCGCCGCAGGGCATTTCCCCCATATCAGCCATAAAAACCAGGTATCCTCACTAATCAGGGATTTCCTGAACTCACATTTTGGTATTTAAAAAAAACTGTCTCCCTTCGCAAAAAAGAGAGACAGCCTTTAGAGTGAGTGTAGTAAAGAGAATTTTTATTATTTATCATCAACTACAGTGTAATCAGCTTCTTCTACTCCGCCATCATCTTTTTTAGAATCATTCGGTTGTTGTGCACCACCTTGTGCTTGACCTTGGTCAGCACCCGGTTGTTGGTAGATATGCTGAGATGCAGCACTCCAAGCTGAATTGAGCTCATCGATCGCTGCCTGCATATTAGGGCTGTTTTCTTTGATTGCAACCTCTAATTTTGCTTTTGCATCTTCAATTTTTTGTTTCGCATCCGCCGGCAGCTTATCTCCCAATTCTTTAAGCTGTTTGTCAGTCGAATAAACAAGAGCGTCAGCCTGATTTCTACGGTCGATTTCTTCCTTGTGTTTTTTATCTTCTTCAGCGTGTTTAGCTGCTTCAGATTTCATTTTTTCTACTTCATCTTTAGCAAGACCGGAAGAAGATTCGATGCGAATATTCTGCTCTTTGTTTGTTGCTTTATCTTTAGCCGCAACAGACAAAATACCGTTTGCATCTATATCAAAAGTAACTTCTACCTGAGGAACGCCTCTTGGTGCAGGTGGAATGCCATCGAGATGGAATCTGCCGAGAGATCTGTTGTCTCGTGCCATTGGTCTTTCACCTTGAAGTACATGGATTTCCACTGTGCTTTGGTTATCCTGCGCTGTAGAAAATATTTCTGATTTCCTTGTAGGGATAGTTGTGTTTGCCGGTATCATTGGAGTCATTACGCCACCCAATGTTTCGATACCTAAAGTCAGAGGAGTAACGTCCAAAAGCAATACATCATCAACATCGCCTGACAAAACACCACCCTGTACTGCAGCACCAATTGCTACTACTTCATCAGGGTTTACTCCTTTTGATGGTTCTTTGCCAAAAAAGTTCTTTACTAATTCCTGAATCTTAGGGATACGTGTAGAACCACCTACCAGGATTACTTCATCAATTTGGCTCGGAGTAAGCTTTGCTTCTTTCAATGCTATTTCGCAAGGTTCCAAAGTTTTTTCGAACAAATCACCGCAAAGATTTTCAAAAGTAGCTCTCGAAATTGTCATGTTAAAGTGCTTAGGACCGTCTGCAGTTGCAGTTATAAACGGCAAATTGACATCAGTCTGCATCATCTGCGAAAGTTCAACTTTTGCTTTTTCTGCAGCTTCTCTTAATCTCTGCAATGCCATAGCATCTTTGCGTAAATCAATACCTTCTTGCTTTTTAAATTCATCTGCCAAAAAGTCAATCAATTTGTGATCGAAGTTATCACCTCCAAGGTGCGTATCGCCACTTGTAGATTTCACTTCAAATACACCATCGCCAATTTCAAGGATAGAAATATCAAAAGTACCACCACCAAGGTCATAGACAGCTACTTTCATATTTTTGCCTTTTTTGTCAAGACCATAAGAAAGTGCAGCTGCAGTTGGCTCGTTGATAATACGACGAACTGTCAGCCCAGCGATCTCACCTGCATCTTTAGTAGCTTGTCTTTGAGCATCGTTAAAGTAAGCAGGTACAGTGATAACAGCTTCGGTTACCTTTTGACCCAAAAAGTCTTCAGCAGTTTGTTTCATTTTTTGAAGAACCATAGCTGAGATTTCCGGTGGAGAGTATAGTTTTCCATCAATATCTACTCTTACAGTATCATTGTCGCTCGAAGTAGTAACTTTGTAAGGTACCATTCTCGATTCTTCGTTTACTTCACTAATTCTGCGACCCATGAAACGCTTGATAGAATAAATAGTATTATTAGGGTTTGTAATAGCCTGACGTTTTGCAGCCTGCCCTACTAATCTTTCACCATTTTTGGCGAAACCAACCATAGACGGGGTTGTTCTTTGTCCTTCTGCGTTTGCTATCACCGTAGGTGTGCTACCTTCCATCACTGCAACGCAGGAGTTGGTAGTTCCTAAGTCAATACCAATAATTTTTCCCATTTCGTAAACTCCTAAATATAATATGTCATTTTGTCAAACAATTTATTTGTTACTTTGCATTTCTGTCAGTCTTTCTCAGACTGTGACATTATGGCTTATTTAATGTCAAAATTGCATTGTTTGTTATGTATATATAACATTTACCAATACCGTGCCAAATTGCAAACGCTAAGTATTATGACATTTTATTACCAAAAACAATTAGAAGCACTTCAACTTTCAAATAAGCAAAAATTCTTGCAACTATAGCATTTCTATTACGTTTAAAATTGGTATTGAAATATAATATTTCTTATGTATATTGTTTTTTATAAACTTACATTGCAAATACACCATGTACGGCATTATTACTTTAGAAACCTGCGATATGAAAACTCAAATCAAATCAACTCTGAGCTACCCTGACAGCGAAGAAGGATTTAACCGCTACCGCTTGGATTCGCTCGACAACTTGTGGGATAAATATCAGGAAAAACTCGCAAAATGCAGAAAAGAGTTTTCGGAAGACAGTGTGCATAAATTTAGAATCAGTGCGAGAAAGTTTCTTGCCATGATAGACATGGTTGATAATCTATACGAATCTAAATATATCGATGAGCTTAGAAAGTTGCTCAAAAAGCAGCTTAAAATATTTGCAAACCTGAGAGACACTCAGGTAATGATAAATGCCATTAATGAAATACGTAAAGAGTTTTCGGTATTCGATTTCTTTTATTATGAGCTACTTGCCCATGAGCAAACATATATCAAAAAGATTGAGAAAAAAATAAAAAGAGTCAGCAAAAAAGAAGTTGAAGCTCTTATTTTCTTTCTTCGTATGGATCTTGACGATACCTTTAAAAAGGACGATGCTACATTCAATGACGCATTGGCTGTCATAGACTCTGTTTTTGCGGATATGTCGGCAAAGCTTAAGCTTGTTGATCCTGAAAGACCTCAAACAATACATGATATTAGGTTGATGTTCAAAAAATTCAGATATATGATTGAAGCCTTTGCCATTTCTCTTGACATTCCTGAACCATATCTGAAAAGTTTATCTGACTACCAGACTTTGATGGGCGAAGTGCAGGATGCTGAAGTTTTGATTTTGCGTTTCAAAGAATATATACTTACTCAAGACAATCCAAATGATATAATTTGGTCGAATGCGATCAAAGTTTTGGAAGAAAGATTGGCTGAAAAAATTCGTAAGTTTGTGAATAACAAAGAGAGGTTGTTTACATTCTGGACTATATAATTTGCTACCAATTTTTGATATAGAGCAGACAGACCGTATTAAGAAATGGCTTGACCGTTTCCTAATCATGCTAAGTATCTTAGCTATAGTTTCTTTGCTTATGATACTGGGTTACAATTTACCCGATTATCTATTCAACGTTCTTGTTTTCTCGACAGATGCTATCGTTATTCTGTTCGCAGCTCAAGAGGTGTTTCGTTGGTTTCTGGTAAAAGATCACAAAAGGTACCTACGAGAAAGATATTTAGAGAATTTCTTTACTTTCCTGATTATCACAGGAGTGATTTTTCCACAAGAAATTTACTTCTTTTTCGAGTTTCTTTTCCCGGAATTCAATCCGAAAAAGATTACAATCCTTTACCTTGCAACATTTGAGCTTAGTGTACTCATCATCTCTTTTATAAAAGTGCTGCGGCACAATCATTTAATTTCAAAAATCAAGCTACACCCCGGGTCGCTTTTCGCTTTAAGCTTTTTCTTCCTTATAGCGATAGGAACTCTTTTACTTTCATTGCCTAAAGCAACTGTACCCGGTCAGGAATTAAGTTTTACCGATGCACTTTTTACTTCTACCAGTGCAGTTTGTGTTACAGGACTTTCCACTATAATTGTACCCGAAACTCTTTCTACATTTGGCAAAGGAGTTCTGTTTTTGCTGATTCAAGTCGGCGGTCTGGGAGTTATGACGCTTACAACATTTTTTGCAGCTCTATTTGCCGGAGGATTATCATTTAGATTTAGGGTACTTATGCGCGATATGCTAAGCCAAGACAATATAAGTCAGGTTTGGACAATTCTTTCAAAAATTATATTATTCACTGCTATTTTTGAAATTGGTGGTTCGATATTCCTATACTTATCACTTGGAGGCAGCTTCTTTGCATTTGACCGTACATTGTTTTATGATTGCTTTTTCCACAGTGTTTCTGCCTTTTGCAATGCAGGTTTTTCTCTCTATAGCGAAGGATTCATGCAAGCAGACGTATCGAACAACTACACTTACCTTTCTACAATTATGGTACTTATTGTTGCAGGCGGGCTCGGATTTGGTCTTTTTGCAAATCTCATAGCAAAACGCCCGTGGCAATCAAAAATAAAACGAAATACATTGCGACTTACAATGCAATCCAAACTGGTGCTTTATACCACCATAGTGCTTATTATTGCAGGCACTATACTGATTTATTTCTCTGACACAAATCATACCTTAGCAGGTCTAAATGAGTTCGAAAAGTTGTTCCACTCCCTGTTTTGGTCAGTAACTTCAAGGACTGCAGGATTCAATGCAACCGACACTGCAGGATTAGCACCTGCTACCATGATGTTGATGATAATTCTGATGTGGATAGGTGCGTCTCCAGGTTCTACAGGCGGTGGTATCAAAACGACTACTATAGGCATTACATTTTTGGCATTGATCAATCAAATACGTGGCAATGAAAAAATAAGGCTGTTCAATAGGGAGCTTGCTCCGGAAAGTGTGAAGCGTGCATTTCTTGTTGTAATTTCTTCACTTTTAGCACTTGGCATTGGTTCAACTGCGCTAGTCTGGGTAGAACCCGGGAAAGATGCCATGGATCTGATTTTTGAAACTACTTCGGCTCTTGGCACTGTCGGACTCAGCAGAGGCATAACTGCCGATTTGTCAGTTGCCGGAAAATATATTATTATCTTCCTTATGTTTATAGGAAGAATCGGCGTGCTTGCTTTCTTATTATCTTTCCATAACCCGGGCATGCCACCTAAATACAATTTACCTACAGAAAACATAATAGTGGGATAAACTATGTCAGTTAAAAAGTTCTGTATAATTGGTCTCGGATATTTTGGAGCTAACCTTGCATTAGACTTGACAGAAGAGGGTGCAGAGGTTGTTGCTGTCGATATTGATGTAGATAAAGTTGCTCCTTTGAAAGACAAAGTAACCATGGCAGTCCAAGCAGATGCAACTGACCCAAGAGCTCTTCAGGGGCTTGGGATTAGTGAAGTTGATGCTGTAATCGTAGCCATCGGCGAAGGATTTGAAAGCTCAATCACCACTACAGCAGCTTTACAGGAAATAGGTGTTAAGAAAATTATTAACCGCATCATCTCACCGGTACACGAAAGGCTACTGAAACTTATGGGTATTAAAGACCTAATAGTTCCGGAAGCTTATGCTGCCAACAAAATGGCTGAAAGACTTATGATTCCCGGACTAATCGAATCCTTCGAAATCACTAAAGAATATGGTATTTTCGAAGTCGCTGTGCCTGAATATCTTATTGGAAAATCTCTAACTGAAGTAGAATTACGCCAAAAATTTGATCTCAATCTTGTAACGGTCAAACGCAAAGCTATCGCTAAAGGCATTTTTACTTCCAAAGAAGAGTATATTGTAACCGGCGTACCGGAGCCAACTCTGATTTTCCAAAAACACGATATCTTAGTTCTCTTTGGTAAAGAAAAGAATTTTATTAAGCTCTTGGATTAGTAAACTCAAACCCATGTAATAAAAAAGCCGGAATTTGAGTTCCGGCTTCAATTTATGAGTTAGCTTTTTTTTCTGATTCGGCTATGGGTGCATTATTGTCCCTTTGGCGTTCTCTATTATTTCCGCCCTGCCTACCGTTCGATTTTTGGTATTTCCCGTTGCCGCCGTTTCTGTTATTATTGAAACGTCTTTGCTGATTATTCCCGTTTCCGTTGAAATGCTTTTTGTCATGCCTTTGCTTATTGTCGCCAGACAACAGATGATCAGTAAGTTCGCTGTTGCTCTGGCTGTGATTAGAATCCTGCATCCTATTCATGATTCTTTCAACCTGTTGCTGCATAGCCGGTCTGCGTTTTTGCTGTTCGCCACCCTCAGGAGCATCTTCAAGTGCTTTGAGTTCAGCCAAAGCTCGCATTTCTTCTTCGTCGTACTCATAATTTCTAAATACTTTGCCCTTTTCCATGATGGCAAGTACTTCTGCTTTTTCCAAGGTCATATACTTCTTATGAGTCTCATTATAGACATGAGCCAAATCTTTGAAAACATCTACTTTTAGCAACTTCGCTTCCGAACCATCTTCGAGTATTAGTTTTGAACGCAATTCCGGATATTCTTCGAAGGCTGCTTCATAAGTGTCGTATTCGTAAAGCAGGCAACATTTCAATCTTCCGCAATAGCCACTTAGCTTTGCTACGTTATTAGAAAGTTGCTGTTTGCGTGCGTGGTCTAATGTAACATGATTGAACTGTGGCAAAAACGAATTGCAACACAATTCTAATCCACAAGCACCGAAACCACAGCCGATTCGCTTAGTTTCTTCTCTCGACGATATTTGACGCAATTCGATGCGTGTTCTAAAAGTGCGCGCCAAATCCTTTACAAGCTCACGAAAGTCGATACGCTGAGCAGCAGTAAAAAAGATAGTCAGTCTCTGCCTGTCAAACTGCCATTCCGCTTCGGTTATTTTCATGTCAAGATTGTATGACTCTACCATTTCTTTAGTTTTTTCGAGAGTCAGCTGCTCTTCTAATGAGATATTTTGCCTAATCTCATAGTCCTCAGCAGTAGCGTGTCTGATAACGATATAGTTTTCTTTTGCTTCGTCTTTGTAAATATTTTTTAGTTTGTTGGAAGCTACCTGTCCATTACAACATACAGATCCCATTTCGGTGCCGTTATCAGTTGATACAATAACGTCGTCGTAAAGTTCTATGTGTAACTTACTGGGATTCCTGAAAATATGCTTCCTATTGCCCTTGAATAAAACTTCTACAAACTCTGATTCGCCGGCAATATTATAAGCCGGATGCACAGCACTGTTTTCTTCTATTCCAAGTCTCAGCGGAGCTTTTAGGATACGAAATTTTAAAGAATCTTTGTTAAATGGCTTTAGCTTCTCTCCTGTATTAGTGTTATCGTTATATGTGTCAGATCTATAGTCATTCATAGTAATTCCTTAGAGTAAAAAATCAAATCTATAATAGTCGATTTTATAGAATATGTAGCAATAGGCTTACCTTTAGCCTATTTATGCAATTTAAAAAATTATATCGTTTTATCAAGGAAAATATCTCTCAATTCTAAAAATAAAGTAACCAAAGCTAATTGTGGATTTATGTTTTGCCTAATTCTTTTTATAGCCTCTTCTATCTTTAGTATTGCAAGTGAAAAATCGCTGCCGTTATAATGAGCTGCAAATTTCTGTATTACTTCCTTTTGGTCTATATTTATTACTTTAGGTTCGTTAGTAAGCGACGCCAGAGCCACGTCTCGCATCCAGACAAGTAATATATTCAAAGCTCTGTCTAATTTATTTTTATCCCGAGCTGCTGTCAGCTCATCTATTTTGTCTAATAGTTCTACTCTGAAGATATTTTTTTTCATAGCACTACGCAGCAAATCTATGATTCCAAAACGCATTTCTTTCATATCTTCATCTAACATATCTTTTGCAAGGCTCAGCGATCCCTGACCGAAAACAGCAGCTATGCGTGCATTTATCTCATCAAACTCATAGAATTTTTGTAGGCCTTCTACCACTTCATCGTCAGACAGGCGGCTGCATTTAATCTGCTGACACCTTGATTTGATAGTTTGAAGTATTTGGTCATGCCGAGAAGTGATTAGAAAAATGGTAACATTGCTGTGAGGTTCTTCTAGGTTTTTCAGAAACGCATTCGCAGATTCGACGCTCATCTCGTCTGATGCTAATATAATCAATATGCGTCTGCCTTTGCCGATACCTGAAAGAGCAAGATTTCTGTTAGCTTGTCTAATAGATGCAATCTTGATTTGGTTGGCATTTGTTATAGATAATTTATGGTATTTGTCTTTTGCTTTTAGTGCCAATTGCTCTTTGATTTCTTCGATTTGTTCGTCTGATAAAGTAGATAGCGGATCTTCATCTTTCTTGGAAGAAGCTTTGCCAGCCGGCATAGAGTGAACAAACTGGAGATTATTATGACTTAGGGCATCCATTTGCCTGCAGCTTTTACATGAATCGCAGGCGTTGATAGTATCGGATTCTATTACAGGGCTTTCACAATTTACGGTTTTTGCAAATTCTATCGCAAGAGCATCTTTGCCAATTCCTTCGGGGCCCCAAAGTAGGTAAGCATGTGCCACACGCCCCTCAAGGATAGCTCTCTGCAATATTTTTTTTTCTCGTTCGTGCCCTAATATCTGATACCAAGCCATAATAAAATTTTAATAGTTTATAAAAGGCTAAATTTTCCAATTTCAGTCTAACAAATTAGCAAATAAATATGTTTAACTCAAATAAATTGTAAGAGATATTGATATGTCTAAGAAAAAAACAGAAAACGATTCGCAATTAGTGAACTCTTACGAAAGAGTAGTAGAATGGGAAATAATTCAAGACCAACCTATTGGCTCTACATGCCACCATGGCAGAGGTGACTCTTGTAATGTTGACAGAACTAAACTTGACAGATCTAAACCGCCACACGAAACTTTGAATCTTACTAAAGAAGATATGATAGCAGCCCTCAAAAACATGATGATGGCTCGATACACTGACGAAAAACACCTAACATTAGTAAAACAAGGCAAATCTTTTTTCCATATTGGCGGTAGCGGTCACGAAACTGTACAAACTGCAGTAGCTTTAACTCTTCAGAAAAAGAAAGACTGGGGTTGGACTTATTATAGAGATATAGCATTCTCTTACGGTATGGGCTTTACTCCTAAAGATTACTTCTTACTCGCATTTGGAAAAGCAGATGATCCGGCAACCGGTGGCCGTCAGATGCCGGGACACTTCGGTCATCCGGAACTAAACCTGCCGACTCAATCTTCTTCCACAGGTACTCAATATTTGAATGCAGTTGGTACCGCACTTGCTTCACGCAAAAACGGAACTGATGAGATTACTTATGTTGCATCCGGCGAAGGTACTACTTCTCAGGGTGAATTTTATGAAGCAGTTAACTGGGCTACAAGACAGAAACTTCCTGTACTTTTCACCATTCAGGATAACGGCTACGCTATTTCTGTACCAAGGGCTGACCAGTCTATGGGTTCAAGCGTCGTGCATTCTTTCTGTTGCTATCCTAATTTATTGATGAAAGAATTCGACGGCACTGATTATTTCGAATCTCTCGCAGCTGCACGCGATGTCGCTGAATATATCAGAGCCGGCAAAGGCCCCGCACTTTTACATGCTGTTGTAGAGCGTTTGCTGCCTCACTCATCTTCTGATGATCAAAGAAAGTATAGAGATGCTGAAGAACTCGAACACGCGAAGGACAAAAAAGACGGTATTAAAAGATTATCAAATTATCTTATTGAACATAATTTTGCCACAAAGGAAGAATTAGACAATCTTTGGGAATCAGTTAAAAATGATATAAATGAAGCAGCTGATCAAGCATGGAATGCTCCTGATGTAAAAGCAGAAGATTCCACTAAGCACGTTTTTGCTGCTGACGAATCGCGTAACTTACCTTATGCTACTTCGGAGCCTACAGAAGGCGAACCTATCGTACTTGTCGATGCAATAAACCATGCCCTCAAAGAAGAGATGGCAAGAAACGACAAAATGCTGATTTTTGGTGAAGATATTGGCGATCCAAAAGGTGGTGTGTTTACTGCAACTCGCGGCCTGACTGATATGTATGGAAAAGAAAGAGTATTTAACTCCCCATTGGCAGAGGCATCTATCATGGGTGTTGCTCTTGGTTTGGCAGTAAGAGGATACAAACCTGTAGTCGAAATTCAGTTTGCTGACTATATCTGGCCTGCATTTATGCAGTTTAGAAATGAAATTTCTACAATGAGATACCGCTCAAATGGCGGATTTAAAGCTCCTGTAGTTACTCGCGTAGCTACTGGTGGTTACATTCATGGTGGCTTGTGTCACTCTCAAAATATCGAAGGATTTTTCTCGCATATACCGGGGATTATGATTGCATATCCTTCTAACGCTGCTGACGCTAAAGGCTTACTGAAAACTGCAATCAGAATGGACGACCCTGTATTGTTCTTAGAGCATAAAGGTATGTACCGTCTCCCGTTTGCGAGAACTATCGAACCGGATGAAAACTATTTGATTCCGTTTGGTAAAGGTAAAATTATTAAAGAAGGCACAGATGCTACTGTCGTTACTTGGGGCATGGGAGTTAAAGATTCACTAAATGCTGCTAAGAAAATAGAAAAAGAAACCGGCAAATTAGTTGAAGTAATTGACTTAAGAACCATCATCCCTTGGGACAAAGAAATGGTACTCGAATCAGTCAAAAAAACCGGTAGAGTTCTTATTCAACACGAAGACACCCTAACCGGTGGGTTCGGTGGAGAAATTGCTGCAGTGCTCGCTAAGGAAGCTTTTACTTACTTAGATGCACCTGTGATGAGAAACGCTGCTAAAGATACACATATTCCATACGCACCTGTGTATGAAGATGATGTATTACCATCTGAATCTAAAATTTACGCTGATTTGATGGAATTATTGAACTTCTAATTACTGCTTTGAATTATATACAAAAACGGGTAATGATTTTGCTTAATCGTTACCCGTTTTTTTGATTATTTATTTTACCCAAAGGATAAAAATCCAAATCACAGTGCCTAATTAACAGACGCAGAAAGCTTAATCTTTGTAGCCACATCTTCAAACTTAGTTGTTTCTTTACCAACTAACTTGACATCAGCTTTGCGACCTTGGAAGTCACCTTCGTAACCGCCTTTGTATTTTTCAACTACTTTTTGAGTTTTATCATAGCTTACGATTTTTTCCTGATTGTAAGAGTAAGCTCTTGCTCCTGCGCAGTAGTGCTCAGCTACTTTTGCATTTGCTGTGAAAAGGAATTTTTGTTTGCCACTAACAAAATCTACTTCGCGGAAATCAAAATTCTGAGCGTCGTGGAATCTGTCAAACTCTTTAGTTTCGGCATTGTATCTGTGCTCTTCGATTTTATTTAGTTTCCCGTTGGCATCGTAGCTATATGTAAACTTCATATTTTTTGGAGTCAAAGTTTCCATCTTGTCGTCATTGTAGCCAATAATACTCACTACTCTACCTTTATCATCTTTTTCAATTTTGTACCATTCTTCTTTAGCGTGGTGTTCGCATTCTGCTTCGCCGGCTACCATGTGAGTAGGGATGCCTTGTTCGTCGAAATCAGTGTGAGCAACCCATTGCAAATCACCGACTTTAAACTCTTTCTCAGGTTTTTCGCCGGATTCTTTGATTTTTTCCTGATCTTCTTTTGTGAAATATGCTTTTATTTCATCTACGAAAAATGCAGCATCCTGAGGCCCTTCATGTCTGTATTCTGGTGCAGGGAAGTATCTGTATTTACTAACCATTTCAACATTTCTTCCCTCAACATTCTTGAACTCAGGGTCTTTGCTGAATTTAGTATATTCTTCAGAAATAAGATATCCTTTTTCAAAATGATAAACCAATGTATGTGATAGGTTTTCAGAGGCTTGCTCGCCATCGTAAACTGTTTTTTCTAATAAGAAATAGCTATGAGGGCAGTATTTTGTAACTACTGTTTCTGTTATAGTTTCGAGTTCTTCTGTTATTTCTTTGATAGGCAGGCGATCTTCACCTAATTCTCTTTTGACAACTTTATTGATAGTGCCGTCTTCTGCTTTATATTCTGCTTTAATCCAGAAGAAATCTTCCGGTTTTTCGTAAGTGTATTCAATGATTTCTTTCTCAGTGCCGTCTTCATTGATAGTTTCAACGATTTTTGTAATAGGTCTGATTTGAGTAATTGTCTCTTCTTCGACCTTAGTTTCCATATTGCCACAAGCAGAAATAAATAGCATAGCTGCTAAAAATGCAAGTGATAAATACTTTTGCATAAATAACCCCTTTGTAAAAAGTATGATTTGAATAATAACTAAATTTACACATTAGACTTGTAAGAAACAAAGAATTATGATAAAAAATAGAATCTTTTGCCTAAATAGTATTCCTGTTCGAAAGGGTACTGTGATTTATCTTATGAGCAGAGACCAAAGAGTTGCTTATAATCATGCCCTACTGTATGCTATCGAAATCGCAAATTCGACTAAATCTGATTTGATTGTCTGCTTCAATTTGATGAGCAATTTTCTGAATGCACCCCTTAGACATTTTGACTTTATGCTGCAGGGATTAAAGGAGACTGCAAAGGAGCTGGAGCTACTTAATATTCCTTTTACGATACTCTTTGGCGATGCAGGATCTAATATTCCATCCCTAATAGAACAAGCTCAGGCAGGGCTTCTTATTACAGATTTTGATCCGCTTAAAATCAAAGTTGAAAGAAATAATAAGATTTTGGCAAAGATAAATATTGCTTTCCATGAGGTGGATACCCATAATATTATTCCTGCAAGATTCATTTCTCAGAAGGAAGAATTTGCGGCTTACACTTTGCGTCCTAAAATAAACAAGCTCAAAGCTGACTATCTCGAAAAAATGCCGGTTGTTGAAAGGTTTGACTTCGCTCGTAGTTCTGATTTAAATAACATTCAACAATTCGATAAGATTGATTATTCCAAATTTGATAATTCAGTTTCCACTTTAACAACTATTAAGCCCGGGAGAAATGCAGCACTCGCAACCCTCGACGAATTTGTAAAATACAAACTAAAACACTATCACACATTAAGGAATCACCCTGAAACTGACTATCAGTCAGACCTGTCCCCGTATTTACACTTTGGAAATATATCTTCCCTTGAAACAGTACTTCGAGTCATGGAGGCAGATGCACCACAAGAAGCTAAGGATTCTTTTATAGAAGAAATCTTTGTTCGTAAAGAGCTTGCTGATAACTTTTGTCTTTACAATAGCAATTACGACAACAGCCTCGGTTTCAAGGACTGGGCAAAACAGACACTTGCACAGCACCAACAGGATAGACGTGATTATCTCTATACTCTAAGTCAACTCGAACATGCAACTACGCATGATGTGTTTTGGAATGCAGCACAGATGGAAATGGTAACTAATGGAAAAATGCACGGCTATATGAGAATGTATTGGGCAAAAAAAATATTAGAATGGACTGAGTCTCCGGAGCAAGCTATGAGCTTTGCTATCTATCTCAATGACAGATATAGTATTGACGGCAGAGACCCTAACGGATACACAGGCATTGCTTGGAGCATTGGCGGCATACATGACAGAGCCTGGCAGGAACGCCCCATCTTTGGGAAAATACGTTATATGAACGATAAAGGACTTACACGGAAATTTGATATGGAAGCATATCTCAGAAAAGTAAAACTAATAAAACTTATATGACCAATTGATCCCAAAAATGCTGACAGTTTTATCTCTATGCAGCATATCTTCGAACATATAGCTTAGTTCTATATCGGAAAATCGGGTGATTTCTACCTGAGCACCTATTGCATAGCGTGCTTTATAGATTCTTCCTTTATCTTCTCCGAGAGAGCTGTAAAATAAATCAACTGACACGAAAGGTTCCAACTTTTTGTCGTATTTGTATGCAATTTCAAACTTATTTCTATACTGCTCGGGCGAATCCGTGAGTTCGGAGTATTTCCTGTGATAGCGCAATCTATACGAAAAGTCAAAATCGCCTAATTCAAAACCAGTCGAGATGTTCCCATACAGCTCATGTCGGGCGTAAGAGCTGAATGATCTATATCTATAAGCACTGCTAATCTTTAAAAAGTCAAACAAATCATAGGACAAAGAAAAATCTGTTACACTTTGCCCAAAAGAATTGATATTATTATCAAATCGAAATTCCTGTGCTACTGCAAATTCAAAATCATTGGATATAACATAAGACAACTCCACGCCTGACCATAGCTCAGAATCAGTATTTGCTTTTTCGATGGGTTGCGAAAACGCAGGCACAGCCATCATTAGCAACAAAAAACTAATTATACCTGTTAACTTTTTCATCTTCAAAATAGAATATCTTGATTTGTGCTACATCTCTAAGAAAATCAATTTTACCAACTTCTGCACGGTGTATCTTCAACCCTGTTCTTTCTCTGAGATCTTCGATAAGTTGGTCATAATTCTCAGGTTTTATCAGATCGATTTTCTCATACAGCACTTCTCTTTTATACTCGTTTTTGACCCATGTTTTTTCCAATACAAAGGCAAACGAAATCAAAGCTATATTTGGAAAAAGCAGCTCCGCAAAGCTAATGCTTCCTGCAGTGAGCGAATTGATAATAGCCACACTTAAAGAAATAAACATATAGGTCATTTCTTTGATAGGCACGGTAGTTGTTCGATATCTCAAAATAGAGAATATAGCAAAAACACCAAAAGCAAAACCAATGGATATTTTGGCACTGCTTAGCAAATAGCAGACAAAAAATACGACAAGATTGAAGATAAACAAAGTAAACAGATAATCTCTGTTTTGACGCAGCTTATAGTATATCAGCCTTGCTATTATATAAATCACTATTAAATTGAAAAAGAAACGAAATGCTAAACTGCCAAAGCCGGCAGCGTTAAATATATCCATCCCAATTAAGTCGCTAAAATTCATAGTTTGAATCGCAAAGTTGGTTAATATAAAGTATCTTTTCTTTAAAACGATTGTATTTCACACCCGGAGTAGTCAAAACTATTCCCAGACAGTATTTACTGATTTTTACAGGGCGAATGCCTTGCTGTTTCAAAATATTCGTAAATACTGTATGTGGTTTTAGTCTATCTAACTTTATTTCTATAATTGCCAAATCTTCCAGATGCTTTGTATTATTATAATTGTCAAAATTTAGATTATAGTCCAGAGTAATTTTTTCTTTTGATTCTAAATTCATCAAAGTTATTCTATTGTAAGATATATCCAAAGTTGGGAACAGATTGTCTGCACTAATACCCAGTGAGTTTAGTATTATCTGATCTGCTCCTCCATTTATGCTTGTTTCAAAACCCTTTTTGTTCATCCTTGTTTTTTCAGTCTTACTTTTGTTGGTCTTGAATTTCATCTCAAAAAAGTATCTGTCTATATCTACATAATGTCTGTATCTTACTTTGTATCTATTGAGTTTGCCACTATGATGGATATTATACAGCATCAAATCTTTCGTATCAAAATATTGATTTTGGTACTCAAAATCACGTTTACCATCTATATCTAAAACCTTATAATCAGATACAACAGAGGTAAGGACATCAATCAGTTGAGACTTTTTGACAATATATTTCGAATCATACCTATTGAGAAGCTTCAGGTTTTCCAAATCACCCAAAGAAGCAGGCTCAAAATCGGAATACAGTTTATCGTGTAACTTATTATTTAGTATATCTTTTTCCATAAATCTCTTAAAACAGCTCAAAAATCATGTTGGTGTTTATTGTAATCTATCATCCTGAAAATTTTTCCGTCATTTATTCTCACATCAATATAAACACCCCAGAGGCTAAAAGGTTTAGCTGAATTGCTAAAATAATTTTACAATTTACAAAATTTGAACATATAAATCTATAATATGCCAATAATTCGTAAAATTACTTGCTTTGTGTATTTGTGGTTAAATAATTTTGGAGCTTTGAAATCCGAGGTAGGCTAAAAGGATTCCACCAAAAAGAGAGAGGGACATATTCATAATTGCCTGTAATATTTGCCCGTCTATAAGCAGTTTGAGATTATCCAGACTAAATGAGGAAAACGTAGTAAACCCTCCTAATACTCCTACTATGAGAAACAAAGTAAATTTCTCATCAATATTAGGATTGTTGCTAAAGATACCCCAGAGCAAACCAATCAGATAAGAACCTGACAAATTTGCAAGCAGCACTCCAAAAGGGAATCTGTCGTTAGATAGCAGTCCGGATACAGCCAAGCCAAGCAAATACCTTGCTATTGCACCAAAAAAGCCACCTAAACCTACTAATAATATATTCATCATTGACAATATTGAACTTTGTTTTACGATATAAATATTTTATCTTGTATAGACGCAAATATAAGGAAATTTACCAAAAGGAGACATCATGCTGAAAAGATACCTGATTTTAGCTTTACTATGTTTTGTTTCATTGCCCGCATTTGCTCAAAAGGGCGAAACATATAACGAGGACGTACCAAGCCTTTACGGAATCCATGCAGAACTGGGCTACGGTGCACCCGGCTTAGGTGCAGGACTCGGCTTTAGATACGAGTTTTTTAGCTTTACAGTAGGGCTTTCTGGATTTGCCAATTCTATTCCTAATTATCTTTCTTACAAAGAAGGAGAAAACTTGCAGCTCAATCAACCTTTGCCCGGAGGCTATGTCCAAGAAGAATATGAAGCTATCGTAGTTTCATTTGATGCTGCATATAATCATGAATTTGATTGGGGTAATGTTTATGCCGGAGTTGGTTTTTATTCGCAGCAGGATACCGTTCTGGCAAAAGAAGTCAAAACAGGAGATTACTACACTCGAGGCGTTATCAACTCCAGCGGTATTTGCTTCAACTTTGGAGCAGATTATTACTGGTCTGAAAATATAGGTATTGGTTTAGCTATTCACACCAAAAAAGGTATCTTGGCGAGATTTTCTTACTATTGGTGGTAAGCTTCTTACCTTACTAATGATTAGTGGAATATGTACCAAAAAGAGGCACCCTTTGCTGTAGTGTCTCTTTTTTTTATATATATCAACATCATAAAAATAAGTTATCCACAATTCGACACCTATAAGTTCTTTGAATGTTTACCTGATTCCATTTTTCCTGTTTATCTAAGTTTTGCTTTTATAAGCCATTCTGACAACAAAATATCCATTATTTTTATATTTTTTGATGTTACTTTTAGAATTTTACAATATATTTTGTCTTCAAACGATTGTTAATTTTTTTAACTTTTTAGCACATTCTAAGGCAGACCTAAAATGAATGAGAATTCAAGCCGAAATATTATTTTGAAAGAACTGAATAACAGCTCTATTTTCTTGTATATCAGTCATTTATAGGTATATTTACTTTCTGATACTCAAAATTCTTTGCCCTCAGAATATATTTTATTTGTAAATTGAGTATTAAGAAAAAGCCGCATTCTTAAGCGATTTTCGCAAGGCGTTGAAATAAAGAAGGATAAGTAAATGTGGAAAAATGCAAGAAAAAAAAGTTTCTTTTAGAATATTTTTTTCTTGTCAAAGTCAAAAAAAAATCCCATTTTGGAAACCATGATAATGAGATTGCCAAGAAGGCTTTGCTATTATCTGTTGGCTATATTTGATACAAAAGCATAACAACGTTTTACAAAAAAATCTAAACAAAAGCTTTCCCCCATAAAAAAGTTTTTGTATGGATTTTTAACCCCCAATATTTAAAACGGTTTGCTTTTATATCAAACTAAAAAAAATTGTGTGTGTCTGTAAACCAAATTAAAAGAAGTAAAAGTGAAATCTATTGATACTTTATCACTGTTCCCAAAAGCAGAGGTCAGGAATACTCGCATTAAACCCAAAAGCCAGATTGTACCTGACAAAGAGGCTGTTTTATATTGGGAAAAATGTTTAAACATTATCCAAGATAATGTTTCACCTCATATTTTTGACACTTGGTTTAAACCTATACAAGCCCTCAAATGGGAAAACAATACATTGACGGTGCTTGCACCAAGTACTTTCTTCTACGAATGGATAGAAACCAAGTTTAATAATCTTTTGAGAGTTACTATTGACAAAGTTATCGGTCATAATGCTAAACTTAATTATGACATCGTAGTTGATAACAGCTCTCAGGCTCCTGATAAATTGACTTTAAAAATTCCTGCATTTCAGCATGGCAAAGAGTCTGCGGATTTGATTAAACCTGTAAAAGAGTCTTTCGAATCTAATCTGCACCACCGCTATTCGCTTGATAATTATATTACCGGTGATGCTAACCAATTGGCAGCTTCTGCAGCAATGGCTGTAAGCCAAAATCCTGGAGGCACCCGTTTCAATCCTTTGGTTGTCTATGGCGATACAGGATTAGGCAAAACTCACCTCGTGCAGGGTATTGGCAATAAAATAATTCAAAGTCGCCCTGATGCTAAGGTACTTTATACTAATTCAGAAAAATTTACAATGGACTTTATCAGTGCTATCCAAAACAATAGCACAACTGACTTCATAAATCACTACAGAAGCGTTGATGTCCTAATTGTAGATGATATTCAGTTCTTTGCCGGCAAAGAGAAAACTCAGGATAATTTCTTCCATACTTTCAATGCTTTGCACCAGGCAGGCAAACAGCTTATTCTGACTTCAGACGTAGCTCCTAAAGAGCTTAAAGATGTTGACGATAGACTTATTTCAAGATTCCAATGGGGATTGACTGTGGATATTCAGTCGCCTGACCTTGAAATGAGAATGGCGATTCTTCAGAAAAAATCCTTAGACGAAGGTCTGGAGCTTCCTGTTGAAATCTTAGAATTTATAGCAAGAAACATTACCAGTAGCATTCGCGAACTCGAAGGCGTTCTAATCAGCCTAATTGCGAAAGTTACTTTGGACAAACGCCAGCTTAATATGGATGTTGCTAAAGAAGTAGTGTACGGTGTTGCTAACGTAAGACCAAAAACTCTAACTATAGACGACATCAAAGACGTTGTCTCAGCTTATTATAAATTGCCTGTCGAGATTTTAGAATCAAAATCAAGAAAGCATGAAATAGCTTTGGCTCGCCAAATGTCTATGTATCTGACCAAGCAGCTTACTCAGATGTCGCTCAAATCAATTGGCCAGAGCTTTGGCGGTAGAGATCACTCTACAGTGCTTCACTCTTGCCAAACCATTGAAAACTATCTCGTTACAGACAAAACTGTCAAAAACTCTTACGAGATGCTTTTCAGACAGCTAAAAGGTGAGTAAATCTTATAATTTTTGCTATTGACTTCTTGTTGTCATTTGGCAGCATATTTGATTTTTTAACTTAAATAGCAAAATAAAGCTCTTTTCAATCTCAAACATGACATAATATGTCATAATCAAAAGTATATTTGTATATTCTTAACAACCATCAGATATGGAGCGAATATGGAAATATACTCAAGCTTAGTAATCATTGTATTGATTGTAGTGCAAATCCTACTGCTTCTTTTTAAAAAGCAGCAAGCCGGATTTGACACTACTTCTTTCAATGAGCGCCTAATCAGATTTGAAGCAGAATTAGCTTCTATCAAAGAAAATGTAGCTTCGTCTGCAGCAACAGGCAGACAGGAAATTGCCGAAAACAACAAAATTATACTTGAAACTCTTCTCGCTAACCTAAAACGTGCTGATGATTCTATGCGTTCAGGTTTTGACACCTTTTCTGCAAGAATTTCTGATTTTAGTGCCTCTCTCAATACAAACTTTATGACTTTTCGCGAGATTATTGAAAACAGTAACTTCAATAGCCGCAATGAAATAAACTCTTCTTTCAAAACTTTTGAAGAAAAATTTTCTTCGTCCACTGCCAAATCATTAAAAGAAATTGCCGAAGTATTGCAATCAAGCATTGCCCTACTCAGCACTGAAAATGCAGGAAAGCTCGAACAAATGAGAATTGTAGTAGAAGAAAAGCTACAATCTACATTAGAAAGGAGACTCGGCGAATCTTTCAGACTTGTGAGCGACAGGCTGGAAAAAGTACAGCAGGGCTTAGGCGAAATGCAAAATCTTGCAACCGGAGTTGGCGATTTAAAAAAAGTACTCTCTAATGTCAAAAACCGAGGAATGATAGGTGAGTATCAATTAGAAAATATTTTGGCACAAATCCTTTCACCCGAGCAATATGTCAAAAATGCTCACATCAATAATTCAAGCAAAGTTGTTGAGTTTGCTGTCAAACTTCCCGGCAGACTTTCAAATTCAGCGGTTCTACTTCCAATTGATTCAAAATTCCCTATCGAAAGCTATCAATCTCTTTTAGATGCCTACGACTCTGCAGATACGATCACAATAGAAACCAATAGGAAAAAGCTTCTTAGCTCTATTAAGAGTTTTGCAAAAGATATCTCAGATAAATATCTCCAACCACCTTTTACTACAGACTTTGCAGTTATGTTTCTTCCTGTGGAAGGTCTTTATGCTGAAGTATTGCGTAATGCAGGCTTATTCGAACAGCTCCAGACAGAATACAAAATAATTGTAGCTGGCCCAACTACACTTTCAGCATTGCTAAACAGCCTTTCTATGGGCTTTAAAACTCTTGCTATCGAAAAAAGAAGCTCTGAGGTCTGGGAAGTATTGAGTGGTGTCAAATCCGAATTCAACAAATTTGAAGAAATACTCGAAAAAGCAAAGTCTAAGATTTTCCAAGCCGGCGATGAAATTGAAAAATTGGTGGGTACACGCACAAGAGCAATTAGCAGAAAGCTGAAAGATGTAGAAATAACTGACTACACTTCCGGGTCGGAACACTATCTCAAGGGAGATTAGCGAAACTCAACATTTTTATTAATGTTTTGTTTATAGTGGGATTTCTTGTATATTATATTTCTATTTGGCACAAGTGAAGAGCATGAAACAACGGCAGTTAGCTTAGATGCTCCTTTTTTCTTGCCAAATAGATTATCATTCCTTGACAAAGCCGGATTGAGCAGAATATTTTGCTAATTGAATTTAGACAATTGCCGGTTTTGAAAGAAAGTATATCTAATATCAATTTTCTATAACAAATAATTGAAATTGCCATGAAAAGACCAAGCTGGGACGAACTATATATTACTATGTGCTATTTAGTTGGCATGCGAAGCAAAGACGAACACACTCATGTTGGATCAGTTATTGTCGATTCGGACAATATACTTGTTTCTACGGGATACAACTCTTTACCTCGCGGTGTCGAACCCGACCCAAACCGCACAAGACTTTCCAGAGATGGAGGAGAAAAATATTTTTGGGTTGAGCACGCAGAAAGAAATGCAATCTACAATGCAGCCAGAAGAGGAATTAATCTCAAAGGTTGCAAACTTTATGTGCCTTGGACTCCCTGCAATGACTGTGCAAGAGGAATAATTCAAAGCGGAATAGCAGAGGTAGTTATTCATCAAAATGGGCAGGATTTTTACGACGAACTTACCAATAATAAGTGGTCAGACGCCTACGAAAGAACATACACTATGTTCAGAGAATCGGGAGTAAAGCTCAGATTCGAAAAATGTGACGTCATAGTGCCCGAAATATACATGAATGGCAAAATGCACGATGCATTGGTTCATCTCAATCATAAGGAATAATAAAAAAATGGTATATCTACCACAACAGAGAAGTCTAAGGTTAGATATACCATCTTTCTTATTATATCAAATCATCTTTCCGATTGATTTCCAAATAGAGCAAAATCTTTTTTGTGTTTGCTAAGAATCAAACAGGCAACTATTGTAATTAAAGCTTTTATCAACAAAGGATCGCTTGGCAATACAGCAAATAAATAAATTGCGGAATCAGGAAGTACCCAAATCAAAAACAATGTGAAGGTAGCTATAATATTTGCTTTATTTATGTCTCTGAAAATAAGTTTGTAAGATAAAAGCCAGATTGCAACCCACAAAACAATAGGCAAAAGATTGAAAAATGCAAAAATACCAACTGCAGTAGCAAGCCCTTTGCCTCCTTTAAGCTTTAAGAAAGCAGAATAATTATGTCCGAATATCAAAGCTATAGCTGCAAGTGCCATTTCAATTTCACCTGCATTAAGAAAGCTAAGTAGTAGCATAGGCAGCAAGCCTTTTAGGAAGTCTGCAATAAAAACCAGCACACCTATATACTTTTTGCCTGTACTTTCATAACTGTTCATGGCTCCTACATTCCCACTACCCACTTCTGTGATATTCTTGCCGGCTAATACTCTGACAAGAATAAAAGCAGAAGGAACTGAACCAATTAGATAAGCAGCAATAACTATTAGAATCATAATTATACCAAAATCATTATCTTGATTATTTATGCTCAAGTTCGAGATAGAAATCATCTAAACCAAACAATATTTGAGTAGCTATCAGATAGAATCTTTACCATTTAATTGCTTGTGCAGCAGATTCTGCAATCTGGTGGGCTTCGGCAGCACTTGGTGCTACAGCCGTAATATGCCCCATTTTTCTGCCTCGGCGGCTCTGTTTTTTGTTGTATAAATGAAGCCAGACTTTTTTGTGTCGCATTAGTTCAATTATACTTTCAGGCACTCCCGCACCATCTCGCTCTCCTAAAAGATTAACCATCGCTGCTCCACCAGCAACTAATTTAGAAGAACCAAGCGGAAGGTTGCAGACAGCTCGAATGCCGTTTTCAAATTGCGAAGTATAACAACCTTCAATAGTATAATGACCGGAGTTATGAGGACGGGGAGCTATCTCGTTAATCAAAATTTTGTTGTCTGAAGTCAAAAAGAGTTCAACACCAAAAACACCAATGCCGTTTATAGATTCTACTGCTTTCAGAGCCATTTCTCTTGCATTTTGTCTCAATTCATCGCTAATCTCTGCCTCTGCAATTACGGCATGGCAAATATGCTTGTACTGTATTGTCTCCACACAAGGATATACTTCTGTTTCGCCGGATACGTTCCGAGCTACTATTACAGCAAGCTCTTTAGTAAAATCAACAAACTTTTCTGCCATCAAATCTCTTTTTTGATTGTCTCCTTTGAATCTTTCCCAAGCAGTATCCACATCTTCAGCTGAAAAAACGGTTGCATTTCCGTATCCGTCATAGCCATATTTTCTTGCTTTAATGACATAGGGATAACCGTTCGCAGCACCAAAAGCCTTAGCTTCTTCTGCAGTATTTATCTCTGCAAATTTTGGAACAGGAATGCCTGCATTTTCGAAAGTCTGCTTTTGGATATACTTATCCTGAACTAATCGCATTGTTGCCGGAGAGGGATATACAGGTTTTTTTTGAAGAATATAATCAAGAATTTCGGGATCTATAAACTCATTTTCTAAAGTAATGATATCCGATGCTTCTATAAATTTATCCAAATTAGCTCTATCCGACCATCCGCCGGGGAAGTCTTGTTTTGTCATATCACCTGCCGGTGTATCAGTATCGTTTTCAATTACAGCTACATTAAGTCCCATTCTGTATGCGTCCAAAGCAAGCATTTTAGCAAGCTGACCTCCGCCAAGTATGCCAAGTGTCAAAGGTTTTTCGGGGTTAGTATATGAAAAAAGCATAGAGCCTCAACTAATTTTTTACATCACATATTTATCCATATTCTCAAAGATACGGTATTTTTACTTTAGTAAAAAGTATATTCAATTCTACGGTAGAAAACACTAAATATTTCGTAACCTTTTGGCTGCTTAAGCGTCTATATATTGAGAAACAAATCCATGTTTTTGACTCATCATTTTGAGGTAAGCGTCATGTCAACATTTAATTTCAAATATCCGCTATTGACTTCTCTTTTTGGAATAGGCTGCATCTTACTACTCACAGGTAGAGTATTTGAAACCGAAATATCTGAATTTATGCTCGGATTTTTGGATGGTATGTCTGCAGTTTTTATCTTCTGTGGAGTTTCATACCTCTCCTATTGTGCATTCAAAAGAATTAATCCTCTAACTTTTGACAAAAATTAATACTACAAATTCTCGTAACAACTTGGGAATCATCCTCTCAAGCAGATTGTATCTGGAATGCTTGAAGGCACAATTCTGATTATTTGCACCCCTCCCCATATTGAATATTTTTTACAATACTAAATGTAACCTTTTGTACTTTTGAAGTGTCTAATGGGTGTATTCACATTTACAATTATCACTAATATATACTTTGAGAGCAGATGTTTGCTTCTCATAGCTTCGTTCTATTCAATTAAATAATCCGGGCTTGTCTTGCTATGTGTTTAAAGGGAAAAGCGACAAGGTGTCGCAAAACAAAGCAAAATAAGATTTTCGCTTAGATAGTAGAGATTACCTTATTATCGGTATGCCTAATCTGCTATCGAAGCTATCAAAAACAGAAAGGATCATTTATTATGAGATTCCCAATTGCAATGAAAGCAGTTATTATTCTAATAATCGCTGCATCATACTCAGGCATGGCGAATATAAACAACGAAGCCGAATTCTATACTTTCAAAACAAGAACTGTACAAACAAACAAAGGAGTATTCGGAGCAGCATCAATTAAAATTGAGCGCGCTCCCGAGCAATATTTTGAAAACGCAATAATAATTAAAACTATTGAAAATACAGTAGTTAGCAGCAATCAAAAATCATTTTCGGGGACATCCCTAACTCAGGCTATAATTGATTTGAATATCAAATCAATAAGGAATCCTATTGCTTCTTCTCTAAAGGCAGAAGACCCATTTGCATTGTCAAACATCTACGAGGTCTATTTTGACTCACCTGTAGATCCTTATGATGTATGTCGAGAGCTTATGAAAAATCCTGAAATTGAGTATGCTTCTCCTATTTACAAGAGAGAAATACATAAGGCAGTCAGCGATCCTCAGGCAGGTGTCCAATATCATCTGAAAGAAATGAATGCTGAAGCCGCATGGGACATCACAACTGGTGATAAAAATGTAGTGATTGCTATTGTTGATTCCGGAGTTCAGACCGATCATCCGGATTTAGCTGCTAACATTTGGACTAATCCCGATGAAATTGCAAATGATGGCATAGACAACGATGGAAACGGTAAAATTGATGATATTCATGGATGGGATATGGTAGGCAATATTAGTCAGTCTGATATTGCTTACGGCAGATGGGCAGAAGACAACAACCCAAGCCCCGGAGTAACAACTCTCAACCACGGCACTCATGTGGCAGGTTGTGCTGCTGCGGTTACTGATAATGCTATCGGTATTGCTTCGCTTGGTTTCAATTGTAGTATTTTGCCGGTAAAATGCTCTTCCGAATCATCTTCGAGTGGCATCTATCGAGGTTACGAAGGTATTGCTTATGCTGCTGATTTAGGTGCTGATATAATTAACTGCTCATGGGGTGGCTTAGGTCAGGCTGCTTATGAACAGGAAATTATAGATGATGCAACATCAAAAGGCTCACTTGTTATTACCTCTGCCGGCAACGAATCATCTTATATTGATTTAAGTCCGACTTACCCTGCCAATTACAAAAATGTTCTTACTGTGGGTGCTACTAAAGCCGGTGGGGATGTTACATTCTTCTCAAACTATGGCATTAGAGTTGATGTCTATGCAGCTGGTAATGATATTTATTCCACTTTGCCAGGCAGCAAATATGGAAAGGAAAGCGGAACTTCTATGTCATCTCCGATTGTTTCGGGTTTGGCAGGTCTTATCAAATCACTTCACCCTGATTGGGAAGCTATGCAGGTGGCTGCTCAAATCAGAGCAACTGCAGACTTAGTAAGTAAAGAAAAAAATATGGATAATAAATTTTATTGCATTGCAAATGCATATAAAGCCCTATCTGTGAATAATCCTATCAATAATAAGAACGGTGAAACAACACCCGGACTTAAAATCTTTACTTACAACCAAGGCAATAACATGGATTTTGTTTTTGATGGATATGCGGAGAAAAATCTAAATATTTACGTCATCAATTATCTGTCTGATGCTACAAATGTTACTGTTGAGCTCGAACCCTTAGATAACTTTATCAAACTTTCGGAGACTTCATTCAAGTTCAGCGATATAGAATCACTGTATGATGAGAAAATCAGCTTGAAAGCAACTTTGCTCGATAACTGTCCTTGGTCTGAAGGCTATGCGTATGTGCTGGTCAAATACAAAGCAGATAATTACGAAGATTTTGAGCTTATGAAACTTGATATTAAAACAAATCAAAAAACAACATTTTCAAAGCTATCTACCAAAGGAGATGCTCCTGATTTTACAGATTGGACAGATATTGCAAGTGCAGACGGCTCTAATTTCTGGTGCGTAGGAGCCGGCGAGGAAGCATATTACGGCTACCTTCTGAAGTATAACAAAGTAGGTGGTATAAGTGCTTCTTATTTGCAAACTCCGGCTTACGATATTGAAGTAATTAACTCAAGTACAGCGTTTGTAGCTTCAAACGGAAGATATGATATTTCCAAGGTTTCTAAAACTACTAATGGTGGTACTTCCTGGACTAATTGCCTGACAGATTCTCTGACTGATTTTATCAATCAAATTCATTTTTATAGTGCTAAAAACGGCATTTTCCTGGGAAACCCCAAAGACGGTAAGTGGTGCGTGGCATCAACTACTGACGCAGGAGAGACATGGCAAAGATATTCATCGTTTGAAGCACTAAGCGATGAAATAAGCTATCCAAAATCAAATTGCTTCAATTTCGGAGATATTTATTTTGGAACTTCTGAAGGAAGGTTATTCTTCTCTGAGGACGCTGGAGCAGCGTGGTCTGTAAAAACAGTATTGCCCGGCAAAGAGATTCATTTTGTGGAATATATAGATAAAAACAGGGGCATTATAATATATTCGAACAAAGGAGATGCTTCTCGTCAGTTTATAGCTAAAACTAACGACGGTGGCAATAATTGGACAACTGAAATTAAATCTTTCTCTGGTGATAATAAGATTATAAATACATTCAGGGCTCAAGACGGAGATGAAATATATGTAGTTAATCACAAGGGTGAAGTATTTTCTTCGAATAACTTATTTGATTCGATGCAGCCAATATTGTCAAAAAGAACTCAACAAGTTGCTGTAAATGGATTGTATGCTAAATCAGGCAAGGGTACTCTACTTCAATTTGGAGATTTTATCACAAGCCTTGAGTTCAACTACGACAAGAAAGATGCAAAATCAGATTTGTCAGTTGTTACTTCCAGAGATTTGAATTTTGGATATGTAGCACCGGGAACTTCATCTTCGCAGCAAGTCATACTACTTGCTTCAGGTAACCAAAACTCTTACATTTCAACGTCTGAAATAGAAAATGTAGATTGCGAAGACGGAGAGTTTTCTATAGAGTCTAACTTCCCAATAAATATGAATTCAGGAACTTATGCAGCAGGTATAATTAAATTTACTCCTAATAGCAAAGGTTTGAAGACTGCGAGACTAATCATAAATAACAATTCCGACGAGAGTAGGATTGTTGTTAATCTCAAAGGTGCCGGTGACCCTATTTCTTCAGTGGATAGAGGGGTTGCTCTCAAAAAAGCAATTTCTGTTTTCCCAAATCCTGCTAAAGAAAAAGTTAGCTTCAAATTTGAAATTGCTCTTCTATCTGAAACAGCAAATGTTAAAATCAATGACATAAAAGGACAAAATGTCTTGACATTTGACAATCTTCAGCTGAATGATAAGCAAATTACTGTAGATTGCTCCGAGTTGAATTCAGGAACATATTTTGCTGATTTCGAAATTGGCGGCAAAAAATACTTAACGAAATTTGTTATTTCGAAATAGCATGCTATATGCAAATTAAGTATATCTAACGATATTTATTACTTAAACTATCAAACTGAGGGGGACTTTGAGTCCTCCTTGTTTGATTTTCACCACCCATCCTCTAATTATTCTCACTCCGCATTATATCCAACTATCTCAGACGGCATCGAAATACTCTATCATATTTTGTGTCTTTGTATGTTTTTAGTATAAAAAATACTTATATTCGTAAATTCTAAAAAGAGTTAACGGAGAGTAAATAAAGTGAGTGAATTAGTAAAAAGAATTAGCGTTGCTTTGGTGGGTATTCCTTTATTCATAGGGATGTTATATATGGGTGAATGGTGGTTTACGGCTTTTGTAACACTAATTTCGCTCGGTGCGCTTATCGAATATTACAATATGGAAAAGCACAAAGACGCTCAGGCTGTCAAGCGACCATCTATAGCCATTGGTGCCTTACTACCAATTTCTTTTTATTACTCGCTGGTAAATATTTCTGCTACTGCCTCTTTTGCAATAGTTATCGCATTATTGTTTGCTATTCCTGCATTATCTCTGATATTTGAAATTTTTTCCGGCAGAAAAAATTCTGTTTTGAATTTTTCCGCATCGCTCTCAGGCATATTTTATATCTCGCTTCCTATGGTTTCAATGATTATGTTGCGAAATTTTAACGGAGTTACTTCAATATTCCCTGAGGGAACTTATTCTTATTTTGCTTCATGGGCGTATTCCGATTTCGCTTGGTTGGTCTTGCTTGTGCTTTCTGCTATCTGGATTTGCGACTCTGCAGCTTACTTTGGCGGTATGGCTATGGGCAAACACAAATTATTTGAAAGAGTAAGCCCAAAAAAAACTTGGGAAGGTGCTCTATGGGGCTTTGTCGGAGCCGTTGCAGGTTCATACTTTCTTGGTGAAGCTATTTTGCCGGAGCACCCTTCATTCCTGACTATAATAATCGGAATTGTTGCGGGAGTTTTTGGGCAAATAGGTGATCTTGGAGAATCCCTTTTAAAAAGAGACGCCGGCATCAAAGACAGTTCCAACTTTTTCCCCGGCCATGGAGGATTTTTAGATAGATTTGACAGTGTCCTTTTTGTTTTTCCGATACTTACAGCAGCATTGATTTTGTTCGGCTATTTTCTTTAATTAGTTACTAGATTTTTTTTTAAATGCCGAATTTTTTATTCGCAATCAAGCATATTTTTAATACCTGTTTGTAAATCTGACGGAGCAAAATCTATTTCTCGGAGAGTTTTAATATTTGTAAGCCCACCGCTTTCAGGTCGTTGTGCTTTTTGAACAAGTGAAGAAGACGGCACAGGACTAATAAGAGAACTATCCAAACCGATAGCCCGAGCTGTTTCAAGTGCAATATTGTACCTATCAGCAAGAAATGAGCCTGCTACATTAAAAATGCCCATACTGTTTTTTTGAATAAATCTCAGAACTGCCTCGGCTATATCCTGCGAATAAGTTGGATTGCCTGATTGTCCTGTGATAATATTCAATTTCCTGTTCTGTCTAAGGTTATCAATTATCCAGCGTATGAAATCACTTTTCCCATAGCTTGAATTACCATATACGATATTGGTACGGATAATCAGAAAATTCGTGTGATTAGCCCGAATTAGATTTTCACCTGCAAGTTTCGATTTACCATAAAAAGACAAAGGATTGGGCAATTCATCTTCTGTATAGGGACCATTTTTACCGTCAAAAATGTAATCCGTAGAAAAATGTATGAGTTTGCTGTCGAGTGATCTTGAAATTTTTGCTAATGTTTCCGGCAACTCAGCATTGATTGACATTGCTTCGTGTTTGTTATCCTCACATGCATCTACATTAGTATATGCAGCTGCATTTATGATTATAGATGGAGTGAACTCTCGTATAGTCTGACGTAAAGACTTTTTGTCTGTAAGGTTTACATTTGCTATTGATACATTAGGCAAAAAACTATGCTCAGAACGATTGCTGATTATTAAAATTTCGCTTTCTGTTCTCGATTTTAATACTTTGCAAACGGCTTCACCTACTTTTCCGGTAGCACCCAAAAGCACTATTTTGTGTTTCATCTCAAGTCAGACCCAATGATTCAGAAAAAAGTCAACTCACAAACTTAGTAAAACTTTACTAAAAATTGGCCTCGAAATCAGTAAAACCGGTATTTAACGTTGTACGTAGGGCAATATCAGTTTTTTGGATATTCCCGGATTTGCTGCTTATCAAAACGTACTTACATATTCAAATACTAAACTCCTTCTAAAACCTGCTGCATGTTGATAATGTTCCAAAACGTCTCTTGCCTGAAGCTCTACAGTAATGCCGTTATAGATTGACCAACGTAATGATAGATTGAGCATCCCTTTTTTATTCATTACTTCTGTATTATATTCATCCATTGTCGGATTGAACTCCAAATTAAGCGAACCTTTGCTACCGAGAGATTGCTCCATACCGACATAGAAGTTTGGTGAGCGATTGTCTGAGGGAGGATCAAAAGAATAGTTGATGCCACCGTGAAAAGCAATATTGCCAAGAGCCCAAATATAGTTTTTACTTAACGCAAGATAAATTCCTGCTGAGTTAGTCATAAATCTTTCCGAGCCCTTCAGATATGATTCTCTGCCCTGAGTATTGACCCCAATTAATATAGCAGGTAAACTAACTCGTTCATCAAACAGGCGAAGTTTGAGCTGAATCCCGGGTATATTTTGCCACTCGACACTTCCCATTCCGATAATGTTAGTACCGCTGTAGCTAAAGCCCATATTGAAATTTGTAAAAGGAGCAGCACTCAGAGCAACCATCACTCCACCTTGAGGATAGGTTTGAGTATAAATCGAAAAATCCCCTTTGCGAAGCACGCCGGCTGTTGCTTGATCAATTATGTATATGGACTCGTAGCTCGCACCGTCACCTGCTGAACCTTGAGCAAAAGATATCGGCAGCGAAGTCAAAAAGATAAGAATACAAGTTAATATTAAACGCATTTTCCCCCCGTTGTAGCTTGTTTTATTCTGAATTTTAAAAATATCAAAAAATATTGAAAATTTTATGCCAATTATCTTATTTTATTTCTTTGGTTTTTTTTATATTCTATAATATTATGATGCAATATCAGATGTCTTTTAGAAAGAGGGGGAAGAAAAGAGATGAAACTTAGAAAAATAGCATTATTGTTTGTCCTATTTTCGTTTTTTGCAGGTTGTGGTGGAGTCAATTTCAATTCGATTGATAATATACCTTTGCCGCCGGATATAACTATTCATTCTGAAGGCAAATCTGCCAAAATCACTATATCATGGCTATTCGAAGGCAATAAAAATAACGAGCTATATAGAGCTGTTCGCTCATTTAATAAAGTTGAAGCTGCAATCGGCGAATGGACAGACGGCAATATAAAAGAAATCAAACCTGTAAAATCTTCTTTTGCTCCCGGCAAAGATGAAAAAGAACTTGTGTCATATTTTGCACAGGGTACTCTACCTAAGTCTGAAAATTTTTCTGCTGAAACACCGATTTTTATAAAATTTACGGCGGGGGAAAAAGTCTATAAATTTATATCAACTGTAAAAGATGCAACTCCGGATAAAGAAAATAAGCCGACAGCTCTTACTCTCATTCCATACTTTGAAAAGACGCTACGCGGTTTGAATATTTATACTTTAGTATTCCGCAAATTTACAGTTAAAGATGAGTACCACCCCGACGGTGAAAAATATAGAGTTCGCATTTACAATCAAAAAGGCAAAATGGTTTGGGCTTCTGATTACAATGCAGATTTTACTCAGGCATTAGAAAAAGTTAAACCTGAAGAGGAAGGTGCTAACTATTTGTACAACCAATATTGGGACGGTAAAGATATCAGTGGCGAAAAAGCTGAGCCGGGTCTGTATGAGTTTAGAATAACTATACCTGCTTTCCCTATTCCTTACCAGACATCAGTTTATTACCAATGGGGTAAATAATGTCCGAAATTGAAGCTATGCGTCGTGCGATTATGCTCGCTCTCAAGGGTAGTGGCTACGTAAGCCCTAATCCGAGGGTGGGAGCAGTGATATTAGACGAAAATAATGAAGTTATTGCCGAAGGTTGGCATCATGAATTTGGTGCTTTCCATGCAGAAATTGACGCTATAAATAATAGTAGCAGAGATACTTTCGAAGGTTGCACTATGGTAGTCAATCTCGAGCCATGCACCCATGAAGGCAAGACTCCCCCTTGTGCTCCTGAGCTTATCAATCGAAGATTTTCCAAAGTTGTAGTCGGCATGGAAGACCCCAACACTCTTGTAGCAGGTAGCGGCATCAGAATGATGAAAGAAGCCGGAATTGAAGTCATAACAGGCGTACTCGAAGAGGAGGCAAAATGGGTCAATCGCTTTTTTGCTAAGCATATTACAACAGGAATGCCCTATGTTATAGCCAAAATGGCTCAGACCATTGACGGATGCATCGCCACTAAACTTGGCAGCTCAAAATGGATTAGCTGTGAAGAAAGCAGAAAAAGAGGGCATGCCCTGAGAGCTCAAACAGACGGAATTTTGATAGGAAGAAATACGGCACAAACCGACAATCCACAGCTTACTGTCAGAAATGTTGAAGGAAGAAATCCTAAAAGAATCGTATTCGATACCAAACTCAATCTACTGTTAGATTTAAATATCTTTAAAGGTGACCTTAGAGAAAACACTGTTGTATGTTGCTCCAAAGATGCCAATGCAAGAAAAATTGAAACACTTAAGATGGCTGGCCTGACTGTAGTAAAACTTGACACAGGTGCAGATGGTAAAATTGATTTAAAAAATGCGCTTAAAACACTTTCAGAGCAATGCGGTCTAACTTCGATTTTGCTCGAAGGCGGCGCCTCAATGTACTCCTCCTTTTTCGATCAGGACTTAATAGACGAATACCACATATTTATGGCACCCAAAGCATTCGGAACAGGCGTGCATACATTTAATGATTTGAAGGTAAACTATGTCAATCAGGCAAAAAACTTCAAAATCAAAGCAGTCTCTAAATGTGGCGAAGATATTCACATAATTGGTTTACGAGACGACAATAAATAGAGAAATCAATTTCGACTACTCTTAAAAAAACTTTCGCACAGAGCAGAGGAAATGAATAATTCCTTTGCTCTTTTTGTATTATATATGCTATTTTTGTAATATCATTTTGACATTATTTTTTGGTATTGCATTAGCATTGGTAATGATGCCTGCAATTTTTTTATCTGTTGTTTCTTTAATGATTTGAATGCCTGCTCACCGGACAGCATCAGTAAGTCCACAGGAATTGCTCAAATCTTTAATATTTCGCCTAAATTGACTTGTTTTTTCTGTTTTTTCGTTCTATCACTCCTTTATAATGTCAATAATTACCAATACCCATATATACGTAAGAATTGAAATAAATCTTGATTTATTGCCTTTTTTTTTATATAATGTAGGTCTAATTAAGTAATTACGGACTGTTATGTCCTCCGAGGGCTAACTACTAAAGGGTAATTTATGGTAAGTTGAATCTTATAATCGGGAGAAAGGTATATGAGCTATTCTATAGCTATACCCGGACAGCAAAGCGTTCAGGAGCTGGGGAAAAACAATTTTATCCTGAATACGGAAGTATGCCAAAGGCTATTGGCTGATGAGATAGAAGCAATGGAGATTGATTTCAAAGGTACTATTCAAGATTTATTGCAGATTTTGTGGTTTGTAAACAAACCAATACACGACGTACTGATTTCAGATAAAAATTTGACAGACAAGAGAAATTATCTCTACTACTATCTAAGCAAGCGAGAAATGGATTTGCTATCTGCAGATAACCATTTGCACGCACTCGAAAATGCAACAATACAAAATGCAATCACCGCTTGTAAAAATATTTTTGGTCCTCTGTACGAAAAACAAACCGGCGTTTCTGCTTTAGAAATATTGGTTAATCTGGCACAGAATAATTTTCAGCATCCCGAAAATGAGGTTTCCGCCGCATTTTTGATGGAATTTATTATGCTTTTTAAAGCTTTAGAGGGCAATTCTCACATTTACCGTCATTCTGTAGTTAGCGAAGAAATACCTGTATTTTTAGAGCTGCACGGCAGAGAAGCTGCTCTTAAAAGAATGGAACTTCTGGACGGTATCGGCGAAAAACAGTTGAGCTACATAAACAAATTCCCTTCAGGTCTGCAATTTGATGTGATCGAGAAAAGAGAAGAAAACAAGAAAAGGATTTTGGATTACTTCAATGCAGACGAAGAAAATTGGGACGATTATATATGGCAGACAACTCATGTAATAAAATCCGCCGAGCCCATTTTAGATCTAATTGATTTGCCGGACGAATACAAAGAAGCTGTAAAAATAGCCGTTGATAATAAAATACCTTTTGGTATCACTCCGTACTATTTGTCGCTCATGGATAAAAATCCTGAGAGTGGTGATGACCATGCAGTTCGCTCCATGGTGTTACCTCCTTTGGACTTTGTCAATGCCATGGTAGAACACCGCTCTGATAGAGATATGGCGTTTGACTTCATGGGTGAGCACGATACTTCGCCTGTGGATTTGGTTACTCGCCGCTATCCGAGGATTGCTATTGTCAAACCCTTCAATACTTGTGCACAAATATGTGTTTATTGCCAGAGGAATTGGGAGATAGACGAATGCCTTGACCCTCATGCTATGGCTCCCAAACAGACAATTGATAATGCTTTTGCATGGTTAGATGATCATCCTAGCGTAGGCGATGTGCTTATTACAGGCGGCGATCCTCTGGTAATGAAAGATAGCCAGATAGAAAGAATGCTCCAGATTTGCTCTGAAAAAGAGCAGGTTTACCGTGTACGATTTGGTACTCGAACTCCTGTGGTAATGCCTCAGAGATGGACTGATAATCTTTTGGAAATTATCGAAAAATACCACAATCCACCAAAGTTAGAGATAGCAATAGTTACTCACTTCGAACATTCCTATGAAATAACTCCGGAAGCTCTAAAAGCTATTCGAAAGATTAGAAAAGCCGGCGTTTCTGTTTATAATCAGGAAGTGTTCACCATCGAAAATTCACGTCGCTTCGAATCAGTAAAACTTAGACGCGATTTGAAGTCAATAGGCATCGATCCCTACTATACTTTCAATATGAAAGGTAAAGGCGAGACCAAAAGATATATGGTACCTATCGCAAGATTATTACAGGAAAGGAAAGAGGAAGCCCGCTTACTTCCGGGACTTGACAGAACAGACGAGCCTGTATTTAATGTACCTCGTCTGGGGAAAAATCACCTCAGGGCAGGTCAAGACCATAAATTGATAATGATTAAACCAAACGGTTCACGTGTTTATGAATTTCATCCGTGGGAAAAAAATATCTCTGCTGTGCCGTCTTACAATTACACAGATGTCCCAATCTACAACTATCTTGTAGAGCTTCATAACAGAGGCGAAGATGTTATAGACTATCACACCATCTGGTACTACTACTAAACTTACTAAAATAAAGTAGAATAAGACATCGCAATAATATAAACAGATTCCCAATACACCTACCCTCAAAAGTTAGTCAATACAACTTTTGAGGGTATTCTTTTTTAAAGTGATACAGTTCAATAATAGAAACCAACAAATAACTATCTTCATCTGTTGTCGCATCATAAGAAAACCTACGAAATTACTGCTGCAAGCATGGAATTATCATCAGAACCATAAAGAATAAAGAACCTGTTAAAATTGAATAAATAATCATAAGAGCTTTTCGTGTTAAATATATATATAAAAAGGAGCTTGTTATGATTGATAAGTCAGACCCTAAAAAGTATGATGAAAATGGTAGAATCAAATCGAAATTCTACCATCAGGAACTTCAAAATTTGCAAATGGAACTTGTAAAACTTCAGCATTGGGTTCATCATCAAAAGTTAAAAGTAGTTATCATTTTTGAGGGCAGAGATGCCGCCGGAAAAGGTGGAATCATCAAAAGGATACTCGAGCCTCTCAATCCCAGAATAGCAAGAGTTGTGGCTCTGACTAAGCCATCTGACAAAGAGCAGACACAATGGTATTTCCAGAGGTATGTTTCTCATCTTCCGGCTGGTGGTGAAATTGTAGTGTTCGACAGAAGCTGGTACAACAGAGCCGGTGTCGAACGCGTTATGGGATTTTGCTCAGATGCTGAGTATGAAGAGTTTTTGCGCTCCTGCCCCGAATTTGAAAGAATGCTTATCCGTTCCGGCGTAATACTTCTGAAATATTGGATTTCAGTCAGCGAAGACGAACAGGAAAGAAGATTCAGAGACAGAGCAATAGACCCTAAAAAGCGTTGGAAACTATCTCCAATAGATCTGGCTTCATTTGATAAATGGGTAGAATACAGCAGGGCTAAAGACGAAATGTTTAAATATACTGACACAAAAAAATCCCCTTGGTACGATGTGATAGCTGATGATAAAAAAAGAGCAAGGCTTAACGTCATCGCTCACATTCTTTCCAAAATTCAATATGAAAATGTTATTCCTGAGCCGTTCGAGTTCCCTGAAAGGACTCTGCGCTCAGCTACAGTGCGTATTCCAATAGAAGATATTAATTTTGTACCTGAAGTGTACTAATATACAAGTACAAAGAGAATCTAAATATATACTTTAAAGAAATGGCAGCAATATGCAAGGAAGTTTGTATTAGCGTGCCATTTTTTTATTGAAAAATAAAACAAATCAAAGTTATTATATGGTTATTAATTCTTGCATATAGTAAACATATTTATTATCTTGTTTTTACGCTTTTACAATTTTCATTTATCAATTCAGGTTATTAAATATGCTTCGAATCCTGACCTTATTATTTATTTGTTTTTTAACTTCATCTCAAGTGATGGCTCAAAAGCAAGAAAATAATAGTGCCAAACATTGGGCTATTGTTCTATCTGCCGGATATCAATCACACAATGTCCCCGATTTCGCTTTAATCAAGAGTAGTAGAGGGCTTAATTTGCAATTAGAAAATTTCAGATATGATAACTTTGGATTCTACGCAGGCTATTCTTTCTTCTTTTCAGAAGAAACTCCTTATACTGCATCAGATGAATTTGGTCATATTTTGGGAAACCGAGAATTTCATATTGAGTTGCATTCTCTCTACTTTGGTTCTAACTGGTTTTTCCTTTCCGGAAATAAAACAAAAGACTTTTCACCTTTCATTGGGGCTGAGCTATCTCTCAATGCTGTAAATGACATTAGCTCTGTTGATCAAGTGAATAAGCTAAATATTGCATTCGCGCCGGTTTTGGGGCTAAACGTGCCCATTTATGGCTCTTTTGGATTAAAATTGGATGCAAAATACAAAATCCCGTTTTTGCATATAGAAGTTGATGGTAATTATCGTGCTGAATTTGAATATTTTCAGTTCGACCTTGGTGTAATGTTTGCCTTTTAATGTAAGTGATTCAAAACATATTGAAATATACTTGTTGTTTTGATTTTATCACCTTCACACTAAAGTTTCTATCAAAAAATTTCTGTTTGTGGCATTTGAGAAAATATCTTTAAAAGAAGTAAAATCGGTAGCGAGATGATAATCAAGTCCAAACATCTCAGCTGCACCTTTGAAATTGAAGCTGTGTGGTGTTTGCCAGTAGCCGAATTCTTCTTTGTATTTGCTTACCGGTAGTTTTGAGAATATGCTACCACCGTGGTTATTAATAACTACAATAGTTACTGGCATACCTGCATATTGGATTGTAGATAGTGAGTTCAGGTCGTGTATTGCTGTTAGATCACCAACTACGCAGATTAGTCTCTTGGCTTTAGTTCCTAAGCCTGTTGCCATACCTATTGCTGAGGAGATATTCCCGTCTATTCCGCTTACTCCGCGGTTTGCTGCTAAGAATATAGACTCACCTTGATTTTCCGAATAAGTATCAAAATTTCTGATACTCATACTGTTACCTGAAAAGATGCAGCTTTGTTCCTCGGCATTTTCAAAAACATACTTGCATATATTATAGTCTGTATAGGTGCTATCTATCTCTGTAGTGTTATCTTCATTAGAAGCAATATCTATATTAGAGCTATTATTTATTTTAACATTATCATGTATAGAAATATGAGAAATTGATTCTGCTTTTGCGAATATTTCAGATTTCTGTTCACGGAAAGTAAAGACCGATAGAGATATGTTTTCAAGTGATGAAATCGTATCTGTAAGCTTCTGATTAACAAGCTTGCCACCGATGAATGCAAGGTTTAGCTGCTGCTTCTCGGACTGTTGTCTGAGCAATTTTTCTAATGCAACTACAATGTTTTTTCTGCCAAAATTCCTTAATCCGGAGCGAATATCGGCATAAACCGGAATTTCTGATTTAGATAATACATCTTTGATAAATTGAGACTCAACGTAGTTAAGCTCGCCTATAATGAGTACGTCTGCGTCTATATTTATTGCTTTAGAGGGAATTTCATTGACCGAAACATTTGGCTCGAACTCTTTGTAGAAATTATAATCTTCACTCGGCTCCAAAGGTTTTTTATACATGAGATTGATTTGAACCGGCTTGCTGCTCTGAAAAGCATAATTTACAGCAGCTTTCGCCTTATCCAAACCTCCCTTATCTGCAGAGTTGTAAGTCTCAATATTTGCAAATTTGCCGGCATGAGAGCCATATAAATTTTGCTGATTAACAGTTTGGTTTGCACCTGTCTCATAAAGCTCGAACGGTCTGTCTGCACTAAGAATTATCATTGGCAGGCAGTCATTATTAGCTTCCATCACTGCAGGAAAGTAATTGGCAGGTGCAGTGCCCGAAGTACACACCAATACCGCAGGTTTGCCTGTAGCTCTGGCATAACCGACAGCATGATAGCCCGCAGCCCTTTCGTCATAGAATATAGCTTTTTTAGCTCTTGTCTCTTTAGCCAATGAAAGGGTAATCGGTGTCGAGCGCGATCCGGGAGAGATACAGAAATAATCAATACCCAATGCAACAAGATACTGAATTAATTCACGGGAAACATCATACTGCCTATCTCTGTACATAGCCCATCGCATTTATAAAGTTGTCTAATTTGTTATTGGTTTCTAGCCATTCGTTCACTGCCTTCGAACCGGGAACTATGCCTGCTCCGGCGAATATATATGCTTTATCATCTCTTATAAGAGCTGAGCGAATAGCCACCGCAAATTCGGAATAATCCTTACTAACGATGCCAAATGGAGCAGCGTAAAGACCACGATGATAGTCTTCGTACTCTCTGATAAAAGCCATTGCTTGATCAGTTGGCATCCCTCCTACTGCCGGAGTCGGATGAAGTACTTTCAAAAGCTTATGATCATTAATATCTCTAAGCTCAGCTTTGATAGGAGTATGTAAATGTTGCAATGTTGCATATCGTCTGATAGATGGCTGAGTATCAGATTTGACTGATACTGATAAGTTCTTTATATTATCTATAATATATTCTTTTACTATCTTGTGTTCGTTTAGCTCTTTCTCGTCTGAGAGCAACTCATCTTCCATTTTCTTATCCAATTCTTCCTCACCATATACGGGACGAGTCCCTGCCAGAGCGTCAATATACAATTTATTATTTTCTCTTCTGAAAAGAGTCTCAGGGCTTGCTGTAATGAAATAATCACCATTTGGCAACTCAGCAAAAGCCAAATAAGAATTTTCCGAATTAGAGCGAAGTAGCTCCATTACATCAAAAATGCAAACTTTAGCCTCAAAATCAGCGATAGACATACGAGAAAGAACTATTTTGGAAGTGCTGCCATTTTGGAACTCTTCCAATGCGGCTGCGATCATCTCCGCCCAATGCATTTCCCCTGTAAAATCAGATATATCCATTACTCTCACTGCCGGCACATATTTCCTTGGCTCTGAAAGATGCAACAAACCGTCAACGTTATCAATACTCTTAGATTTATAAAAATATACAGAGTTATTGACTTTACAATATGCAATAATAGGCATATAGAAGAGCTCTTGTG
The DNA here is from genome assembly GCA_963664875.1 of Kapaibacterium sp. (SeqCode). Lineage (GTDB taxonomy): Bacteria > Bacteroidota > Ignavibacteria > Kapaibacteriales > UBA2268 > JBFHIJ01. Next base: position 1,895,965 of record OY761611.1, read on the forward strand.
CCATTTGTTCCCATGGGAATTTAAACTCAGCACCAAAAAAATTTGCTGTATAAAAGTAAAAATCTGCATTTGGCGAGATTTTTTCTTGTATATTAAAGAACCCAAAAAGTTCAAAGTCTCCATCTTTGGATTTCCAGTATATCTTTTTACCGGATTTCACTTTATCGGGAAACATGTCAAAATCAGGCAACAGCCTGATTAAATCAGTGTTGGCATTGTCTGTGATTAGATTTGCATTAATACTATTTAGAAATTTTGTATTCATAGTCAATTTCAGCAATAAAATCCGCACTAAGTCAGTCTTTAAGACACTAAAGTAAGGATTTTAATTTAATTTAAAAAAGTCTTAGTTTTGTACTATTGTTCTGTATCCCTTGCGAAAAAAGAATTTGGATAAAAATACGAAAATATGGCAAGAACTAACAGCCGGAAAAACAATTATTGCCGGCCCGTGTTCTGTAGAAAATAAAGAGCAGATTTCACTACTTGGCGATTTGATTGCCGATATGGGACTTAGATTCTTGCGCGGTGGCTCTTATAAACCTCGTACCAATCCCACTTCTTTTCAGGGATTGGGAGCTGAGGCTGTGCAGCTTTTACGGGAAGTAGCGGACAGACACAATCTTTTTACCGTGACTGAAGTGCTTGACACAGAACAGCTCGTAGAACATTACGACAAAATTGACATGATACAAATCGGCAGCAGAAACATGGCTTCTTACGGCTTTTTGAAGCACGTTGGGAACATGACTGCCAAAGATAACAAACCTGTATTGCTAAAAAGAGGATTCGCTTCTACATTGAACGAACTTGTAATGGCAGCCGAATATATCAGAAATGCCGGCAATCCGAATGTTGTGCTGTGCCTTAGAGGTATCCGTACATTCGAGCAGGTTGACTCACTTTTCCGTTTTACACCTGATTTGGGTTCTATCATCGAGCTAAAAGCAATGACAGATATGCCTGTCTATTTTGACCCGTCTCACGCAGCCGGGAAAGCAGAATACGTGCCTGCGCTCGCAAAAGCCGCCTTGGCAATGGGAGCAGACGGTCTGATGATAGAAACGCACCACGAGCCACAATGCGCTCTTAGCGACGGCATGCAATCTATTTTACCCGAGGTTTTGAGAGAGATTGTAGAGGGGATTTAGATTTTTTTAGAATTATTTTTTAGTTGTTGCAACATTCATCTGTCGAAGAATTGCTATTCGATATTATTGAGACATATTATGTCAGTATTCGAGTAATCTTCTGCATCAAGAACTAAATCCTCATTTTTGTACATCATAGTAACTTTTTCAATAGCTTCTTCACTACTATCAGCTTCGATTTCTACTACCCGAGATAGTACTTCTCTTACTACGATTTCATAAGTTTTCATTTTGAACCTTTTTGTAATTCCCATTACCTAAAAACTCAATTATACCTTGATCTCTTAAATATTGTAATTGCTGTCTTATTTTATCTTTGACGAAGTTATTATTTGGGTATTTCTTTTTAAGTTCTGTTTCAAATTTATACATCTCTTGAAGATTGAAAATATCTTTGGGAATTTGGTCTAAGCACTTCATTATATCAAGAAGCCAGCCACGCCTCTCGTGTTTGGTTTTTCTTAAAAATAAAGTATTTTGCCAATGATTTATAACTCTTTCTTTTAATGTAGAAATTCCATTCTGAATGAGATATATTTTACCGTGATTTGGTATCTGAGCTAAGCTAATATTACACCCTATCCAACCTGCTCGACGAGCAGTTGACGGTAATGGATTCCTTTTTTCTATCATGTTTTCAGTCATGAAGTGCTTCGGGACTAACATAAAGTTGGTAACTTTACTGTTCCGTTTGTCATAAGTCAGAAAGAAAAAGTTTGGGTTGTTATCAGCTTGAATCCTATCAATCATAGTGGAAAATGCACCATCTGCAATTTTGGAACCGAAACTAATTGCATTTTTACTTTTTAGTTCAAATTCTTCTCTACAATTATGACACGCAAAATCTGCAACTGGGCTATTATTGGGCATTGCGTTTAAGCTTTCCGCTCCACAAACTGGACAATAACTATTTCTTTTAACCCAGTCTTCAGTCAATACTCTTGCTTTTTGTGAGTTGCTCTTATAATTCTCTGCTACTGATAAATCAAAATATATGTTCATATTACACTATTCTGTTAAGCTAATTTTTCAATATACAATTTTATCTTTAAGATAGACATAGATATTCATGCTGTTGAAAATTTTTAAAAGTAGCAGAACTACTTTTTGATTTGACCCAACCTAAAATTATCTGAAGAAACTGCTCACTTTCCAATTACAAATCAAATTTTAAAAAAAACGCACCCCAAATCTGAGATGCGTCTTCTTTTTCGCCATTTATTTAGTTTTGCCGACTACTCCTTTAAGCCTAATGAAGTATTTGATATACTTATTCAAAGTTGTTTTTCCAAGATTGAGTTCGGAGTTAAAACTGATATAATGCATACAAAACTCATCTTTCGGAATTTCTACTTTACCATCAGCATTTTTTCTGAATGGATTAGTTTGGTTCATCACATTATCAATAGCGCCTTTGGTAAGCCGTGTTCCTTTCTCATCCCAGATCTCGAAGTAGAGTGTATAATTTTCTCCCTCTGGAACAAGTTTCATATTATCTGTTTTTTCTTTCCAAAGATTACCATGTTGGTATGTTTGGTAATTTTTGCCACCTAATTCAAATTTTCCAGAGGGAATAATAGTAAATTTTGAGTTATATATACTATTTGGCTTCAATTCTCCCATTGATGTTCCTATAGCTTCAATCATTTCTTTTAGAAAATCAGAACTACTATATTCAGACTTAATATCTTGGGCCTCCAACTCTATCGCAAAAATATTACTATTGTTGTCAGTCATAATTGAAACAGAAATATCTTTAAACAAAAATGCCTTTTGTTTTATATACTTTGCAATTACATTATCAATATTGTCTCTGCGTTTCAAAACGAAATTGTCATATCGATAATTAACTTGGAATAAAGTAAATTCAAATATATCTCCATCTTGGAATGACTTGTCTAATTGACCATTTTTTATAGGAAATAAATGGAATCTTTGATTACTATTAATCTTATAGCAAATAGTATCTATATATTTTACGGAATCTCTTATCCACTTTAAGTCTGACTCGTATGGCCAGTTCTCTGTGCTATATGGTCGTCTGCTAGGAGTCAACGCACTTAAGCTATACTCAACGTCTTCTCTACCAAGCTCATACACTACATCCTCTGAAACATTATCTTTACTTACAAAGTCTTCTATATCGACTTCTTCAATGTCCTTATTTGCATTGGCTTCTTCCGGTATTTCTGCATCTACAGCTACAAAGGAAGTGTGGTTTGTCATGAGGTGATATTTCAAACCAAGATTGATGATTTCCTCTTTGTTTCGGTCTCTGTTGTTATAAGAATTTTCGCCGGGAAAGTCCTGGATAGTTTGCAATTTTCTTCTCGCCCAGAGGTACTTGAGTACTTTAGTGGTGTCAAGTTCTGCAAAGCGTTCCACTTGGAAATATGTTTTCATTTCCTGCTTGCCGTTTAAGCCTGAAACACGAACAATTCCGGATGGATGCCCTTTGTATTTACCGCTAATAATAATTGGTCTTTGAGCAAATACGTCAGGAATTTTCTCAGGTACTAAGTCATAAGCATCAAAGCCTTCAAACTCGATTTTTATATCTGTCATTATAGGCGAATCGATATATTCTTTAAACTTTTTAGCTTCGCTTAGAGCTTCGTCCATGTCAGTGATAATAAATGGTTCACTCATAGAAATATTTGCAAGCCCTTCTATGATGTAACGATTGACAGAAGTACCGATACCAAACGGGAATATATTGCCTTTATCTAATTTTTGCGAAACGTATTCAATCACCTCAAGATCCGCTGTAATGAAGCCGTCAGTTATCAAAATCACGGAACGTGAATAGCCGTCTGTTTTTGGCAAGTCCATAGCTCTTTTGAGAGCAGGAAGGAGCTGTGTTCCGCCACCACCTCTTTCATTAGAAAGGAAATCAAAGCCTTCTTGGAGGTTATCTAATGTTGCAGGCATAGACTTATCAGATAAAACTTCATTGCTACCTGCGAACTTGATTACATTAAACATATCAGTTTCGTTTGTGCCTTCAAGAAGATTACCGTATAGCTCGATTGCTGTCTGAATTGGCTTCCCGTTCATAGAACCGGAAACATCCACAACAAACACATATTCTCTCGGCAAAATCTCTTCTGCCGGCACACGGCGAGGTGCTTGAAGCATAAGTAGGAAGAAGTTTTCTTCTTCGCCTTCGTGAATCATTAGTCCGGTCTCTACTTTTTGACTTTCCATCTCGTAATTGAGAATAAAGTCTCTGTTCAGCTCAGTTTCGTTATTTAAACGAATAGTAGTTTTGCCGTCTTTTTTCTCAGTTGCAACATTGTGTGATTTGCACGATACTTTTGCAATATCGAAAATAGAAGATATACTAACATTTATATCAAAGTCGATTTTCTTGTTCGCATACATATTCTCATATAACTTATATTCACCTCGTTCTCCGACTTCCTCAAACACATTCTGATATCTTTTACCAATTTTTGTTGGCAGCACAAAACTATAGACATAATCTTTGTATTGGATTATCTCAGAGTATTCCACAACAACCTGAATAGTATCACCGGGATAAATATTTGCAACTTCAGTAGTAAATATATTTGGTTTTACCTGAGAGAGGAGTGAGGCACGCTTGCCTTCAGACTTCGCTTTTTCAAAAGTCTCCTTTGCTTCCTGCTTTTCCTGAATCTGAGCATAAATGATTCTATCTTTTATTTTCATCATCATGCCATGCACCGCAGCCTGAGTTGAACCCGGGAAGCGGTAAATAGCATCAATCTTTTCTTTGGAAGTATTGACAAAAGTCTGAGTCAGCTTAACACTTGCAATGTTTCCAACTATGTCAACATCTGCCTTATAAGCTTTGAGAGGAAATTCTATTGTTTCCCGGTCGATTGTGTAGTACATAATAGGCATAGATACATCTTCATCATTGTATCCATAATATCCGCCACCATAATAACTTGGAGCTGGTGGGCTACTCACAGCCTCATTTTCTCTTATCTCGAAAAATAACACTGCCGCTGTCAAAACAAAAAACGCAATCAAAAAATTCTTCATTAACTTCTCCATACTTACCTCTCTCGAGATATTTTATAATAAGTTTTCAAAATCAAGTGTTGGATTGAGGCTTGTGTTTTATACAACTAAGGACATCCATCTTTCAATTTAATTACAAATCAAATTTTAAAAAAAACGCACCCCAAATTTGAGATGCGTCTTCTTTTTCGCCATTTATTTAGTTTTGCCGACTACTCCTTTAAGCCTAATGAAGTATTTGATATACTTATTCAAAGTTGTTTTTCCAAGATTGAGTTCGGAGTTAAAACTGATATAATGCATACAAAACTCATCTTTCGGAATTTCTACTTTACCATCAGCATTTTTGATAAACGGATTAGTTTGGTTCATCACATTATCAATAGCCCCTTTGGCAAGCTGCCTTCCTTCCTCATCCCATATCTCGAAGTAGAGTGTGTAATTTTCTCTCTCTGGAATAAGTTTCATATTATCTGTGTTTTCTTTCCAAAGATTACCATGTTGGTATGTTTGGTAATTTTTGCCAAAAAATTGAAACTTGCCGGATGGCTCTATTTTGAAGGTTAATGGATAAATTGTATTAGGTTTTGTATCCTTTAATTCTTTCGCTATTGTTCTAATTAGATCATCTACAAGATTAGACAAATTCTTAGCATTAATAAATTTATCTTTTGCGATTTTGATTGCATAAAACTGATTGTTTTCGTCAATAACTATTTCCATATTGTAAATGGATTCTACGAAAGTGTACTTCCCAAATTCGTCTGTTAAGCGCTTAACGATAGAGTTTCTATCCTTCAAGATTTCAGTTTCTATGTCGTAATTTGGCTGTCTAATTAGTTTTCTTGATGTATCATTCATAGTATTAGGTTTGTCCGACACACTGTTTCTAACTATGAAAAGTGAATCAGGATAAGCTCCTTCATTATACATTTTACTTTCAAAATCAACATTATAAGCACACCCCAACACTTCCCTTAGATTGACTCCCGGAGCTGCTGCACTACTCATTACATCCATACAAGCAAACTCTTGAAGTTTCTCTCTTCCAAGCTCATACACTACATCCTCTGAACTATTACCTGTACTTACAAAGTCTTCTATATCGACTTCATCAATGTCCTTATTTGCATTGGCTTCTTCCGGTATTTCTGCATCTACAGCCACAAAAGAAGTGTGGTTTGTCATGAGGTGATATTTCAAACCAAGATTGATGATTTCCTCTTTGTTTCGGTCTCTGTTGTTATAAGAATTTTCGCCGGGAAAGTCCTGGATAGTTTGCAATTTTCTTCTCGCCCAGAGGTACTTGAGTACTTTAGTGGTGTCAAGTTCTGCAAAGCGTTCCACTTGAAAATATGTTTTCATTTCCTGCTTGCCGTTTGAGCCTGAAACACGAACAATTCCGGATGGATGCCCCTTGTATTTACCGCTAATAATAATTGGTCTTTGAGCAAATACGTCAGGAATTTTCTCAGGTACTAAGTCATAAGCTTCAAAGTTTTCAAACTCTATCTTAATATCTGTCATCAACGGTGAATCGATATATTCTTTAAACTTTTTGGCTTCACTCAGAGCTTCGTCCATGTCCGTGATTATAAATGGTTCACTCATAGAAATATTTGCAAGACCTTCTATGATGTAACGATTGACAGAAGTCCCAATGCCAAACGGAAATATATTGCCTTTATCTAAGTTTTGCGAAACGTATTCAATCACCTCAAGATCCGCTGTGATAAAGCCGTCAGTTATCAAAATCACGGAACGTGAATAGCCGTCTGTTTTTGGCAAGTCCATAGCTCTTTTGAGAGCAGGAAGGAGCTCTGTTCCGCCACCACCTCTTTCATTAGAAAGGAAATCAAAGCCTTCTTGGAGGTTATCTTTTGTTGCAGGCATAGACTTATCAGCTAATACTTCATTGCTACCTGCGAATTTGATTACATTGAACATATCAGTTTCGTTTGTACCTTCAAGAAGATTGCCGTATAGCTCGATTGCTGTCTGAATTGGCTTCCCGTTCATAGAACCGGAAACATCCACAACAAACACATATTCTCTTGGCAAAATCTCTTCGGCAGGCACACGGCGAGGCGCTTGAAGCATAAGAAGGAAGAAGTTTTCTTCTTCGCCTTCGTGAATAATTAGTCCGGTCTCTACTTTTTGACTTTCCATCTCGTAATTGAGAATAAAGTCTCTGTCCAGCTCAGTTTCTTCATTTAATCTAATAATAGTTTTGCCGTCTTTTTTCTCTGTTATAACATTATGTGATTTGCACGATGCTTTTGCAATATCGAAGATAGAAGAAATGCTGACATTTATATCAAAGTCGATTTTCTTGTTCGCATACATATTCTCATATAACTTATATTCACCTCTTTCTCCGACTTCCTCAAACACATTCTGATATCTTTTACCAATTTTTGTTGGCAGCACAAAGCTATAAACATAATCTTTGTATTGGATTATCTCAGAGTATTCCACAACAACCTGAATAGTATCACCGGGATAGATATTTGCTACTTCAGTAGTAAAGATATTTGGTTTTACCTGAGAGAGGAGTGAGGCACGCTTGCCTTCAGACTTCGCTTTTTCAAAAGTCTCTTTTGCCTCCTGCTTTTCCTGAATCTGAGCATATATGATTCTATCTTTTATTTTCATCATCATGCCATGCACAGCAGCCTGAGTTGAGCCCGGGAAGCGGTAAATAGCATCAATCTTTTCTTTGGAAGTATTGACAAAAGTCTGAGTCAGCTTAACACTTGCAATGTTTCCAACTATGTCAACATCTGCCTTATAAGCTTTGAGAGGAAATTCTATTGTTTCCCTGTCGATTGTGTAATACATAATAGGCATAGATACATCTTCATCATTGTATCCATAATATCCACCACCATAATAACTTGGTGCTGGGGGGCTACTCACAGCCTCATTTTCTCTTATCTCGAAAAATAACACTGCCGCTGTAAAAACAAAAAATGCAATCAAAAAATTCTTCATTAACTTCTCCATACTTACCTCTCTCGAGATATTTTATAATATGTTTTAGATTCAAGTGTGGGAGTGAGGCTTGTGTTTTATACAACTAAGCACATCTATCTTTCAATTTAATGACAAATTATACAAAGAAAACGCACCCCATGCTATGAGAATGCGTCTTCTCGGTTTACTTATCTATTCATTGCCGGCTTCTGACATAATGCCTTTTAATTTGATATAGTAATTTTGGTATTGCTTTAGCTCCTCATCTCCCAGCTTAAAGCTGTTTTGAAGTTGAGCGTAGTGCATGCAGAATTTATCCTGCGGTATCGAGATATTCCCTTGTAAGTTTCTGACAAATGGATTTGTCTCGTTCATCAAATTATCAATCGTACCTTTGGCAACAAGCTTTTTGTCTTTGTCCCATATCTCAAAGTATAGAGTGTAAGTTCTTCCGCCTTTTATCATAGTCATATCGTCTATGCTTTCACGCCAGAAGAGATTCTGTTCAAATGCAGTTTCGTAATCTATACCTTCTAAATTAAATTTACCCGAAGGATTGAGTTTGATAGAAGCACCGTAAATAGTATTGGCTTGAGGATCATCCAATTCATCAGCTATAGTTTCAATTATTTCTTTTATGAATGCCTGCATATCCTTCACTTCTGTAAAACTACTTACAGGTAATTCAATCAGGCACAAATCATCATTGTTATCAACAATAAATTCAATATTATACTTGTTCCAAGTAAAGGAAGGCAATCCAAGGTGTTTAATAAACACTTTTTCTAATGGCTTCAAATCATCCATAACAGATTCAATATTTTGATATTCCAAATCGACTATGTCTAATTGTACTGTATCGCCAACATTAAATGACTCGTCTAACTTACCGTCTTTTATAGGATAACTTTGAGCAACTGCTCCGGAGCTTCCAAAATCAATTTTATCAAGGAAATTGCCTTTTGAATCCCCGACTACTATATTCCCGTATCCGCTACTTATATTACTTTTCATAGGAAAGTATTTTGAACCACTAATTCCCATTCCGCCGGTAAACTTATTGGTCATATCTAAACCATCAACTAAGATTTGTGTTTCCGAATCTCTTGAACCTGAGCCGGAGTTAGGTCCTAGAATCGCTACTATGTTTTCACTCACAACTTTAGACATTTTTTCTGCTGTTATCACATTTGGAGCAGCTGTTTTAGGAAGATGTGCTTTCTTGTTGTTATAATCCGGTTCTTCATTCTGATTTTCTTCTTTTTCGATAACTTCAGTGTCCACCGCCACAAACGAAGTGTGGTTTGTCATAAGATGATATTTCAAACCAAGATTTATGATTTCCTCTTTGTTTCGGTCTTGTCTGACATAATGATATACGCCCGGGAAGTCCTGAATAGTTTGCAGTTTTCTTCTCGCCCAGAGGTATTTCAATGTTTGTGAAGTGTCGAGTTCTGCAAAGCGTTCCACTTGGAAATATGTTTTCATTTCCTGCTTGCCGTTTAAGCCCGAAACACGAACTATTCCGGATGGATGCCCTTTGTATTTACCACTAATAATAATCGGTCTTTGAGCAAATACATCAGGAATTTTCTCAGGAACTAAGTCATAAGCATCAAAGTTTTCAAACTCAATTTTTATATCAGTCATTACAGGTGAGTCGATATATTCTTTAAACTTTTTGGCTTCACTTAGCGCTTCGTCCATGTCCGTGATTATAAATGGTTCACTCATAGATAGGTTTGAAAGCCCTTCTATTAAGTACCTGTTTACAGAGTTTCCGATACCAAACGGAAATATATTTCCTTTGTCTAAATTTTTAGAAACGTACTCTATAACATCTATATCAGCAGTTATAAAGCCGTCAGTTATCAAAATCACGGAGCGGGAATAGCCGTCTGTTTTTGGCAAATCCATAGCCCTTTTGAGAGCAGGAAGAAGCTCTGTTCCGCCACCACCTCTTTCATTTGAAAGGAAGTCGAAACCTTTTTGGAGGTTATCTTTTGTTGCAGGCATTGATTTTTCAGCTAATACTTCATTACTGCCTGCAAATTTGATTACATTGAACATATCAGTTTCGTTTGTGCCTTCAAGAAGATTGCCATATAGCTCAATTGCTGTCTGAATTGGCTTACCGTTCATAGATCCTGAAACATCCACAACAAACACATATTCTCTTGGTAAGATCTCTTCTGCCGGCACACGGCGAGGCGCTTGAAGCATAAGAAGGAAGAAGTTTTCTTCTTCGCCTTCGTGAATCATTAGTCCGGTCTCTACTTTTTGACTTTCCATCTCGTAATTGAGAATAAAGTCTCTATCGAGCGGTGTAGGTGTGTCCATTTTGATAATAGTTTTGCCGTCTTTTTCATCTTTTTTTATTTGATGAGTTTTAGAATAAACATTGGCTATATCAAAAATCGAAGAGATATTGACATTGATATCGAAGTCAATGTATTTGCCTGCATAAATATTTGCATACACATCATATTCACCTCTTGTGCCGGTCTTTTCATACATACCCTGATATCGTTCGCCTATTTTGGTAGGTAAAACAAAGCTATAAGTATAGTCTTTGTAGGTAATAATTTCAGAATAATCTACTATAACCTGAATAGTATCGCCGGGGTAGATATTAGCAACTTCAGTAGTGAATACATTAGGTCTTTCTTGCGAGAGTAATGATGCACGCTTGCCTTCGGACTTTGCTATTTCGTAAGTCTGTCTTGCTTCCTGTTTCTCCTGAATCTGAGCATAGATGACTCTGTCTTTTATTTTCATAGTCATGCCATGCACAGCAGCTTGAGTTGAGCCCGGGAAGCGATAAGTAGCATCAATCTTTTCTTTCGAAGTATTGACAAAAGTCTGAGTCAGCTTAACGCTCGCGATATTGCCAACAATGTCAACATCTGCATTATAGGCTTTGAGAGGAAATTCGCGAGGCTCGTTATCCAAAATGTAATACATAATCGGAATTGAAAACTCATCGCCGTAATAATTTGCATAAGGGTTATATGCATAAGCTTTTTCGGGTTGTCCTTTAAAAAACATTGCAGCACATAAAACTAAAATCAAAGCAAAAATATTCTTCATAATCCTGTCTCCATAATTGGCTTTCTTATAAGACATTATAAATCAGAAATTAGTTACAAAAAAATTTAAATATTTACAACGTATATCCAATTTATAATAACAAGTAAGATTATTGCTATTGTAATCTTTAAAGGAAATGGTTTTATAAGGGCAGGTAACAAAGTTTCTTTATTTCGAATTATGTCAGTAATAATCCAAAGGGTGGATGCAATAATAAGAAAGTTAGTTACTAAGCTAAGGGGATTTATGCATAAAGCCTCTTCAAATTGCATTTTTAGCAACAGTAATGTGGCTTCTGTAGTTCCACAAGCAGGACATTTAAATCCATAAATTGTCCTAAAAGGGCATTTGAACCAGATGTTACTATGCGATAGGTATAGTGGTATCAAATAATAACTAGACAGCACTATACCTACGTAAATAATATATAATATTCTTCTTCTAAATGGCATTTATCATAATCTTCTGGTAATTGACATCTTTTGTCTTACCCATTATGATAAATAAATCAATCAGTGCCCAAACTCCTATGCCACCACAAGTAAGCAATTTAGCAACACCCAAGCCAGACTGCCCAAGCATAAATCGATCCACTCCTAATCCTCCAAGAAATATCGAAACAATCAGCATAGTCGTTGGACTTTTCAACTCTATAGATTGGATAAAGCCAAATTTGTTGTCTTCCAACTTTTCTAACTGATTTCTGATTAACATAATTTTCTCTGAAGGAAATTTGTCTTGATTGGCAGACATATACATGTCAATTTTTACTTGTTCCATTAGAATCTCAATAAGTAGTAATGAAAATGTATTTATATGTCAATATAGTTAAAGTTATAGTAATATCAAAGAAAAACATTGCAATGAATCCATTATCTTATATAACATTATCATCTTAAAAGGTTGACTTATAGCACTTGTGAAATAATAAATATGTTGAATAACATTAAATAAGTCATTTTTCAAGAGTTCATAATTTCAAAAACAAATTGCGAATATGGCTGTTTTTGTCAAACTATCAGAATATAATTTTCCAAACCCTCCTAATCATATTTCCAAACGATTGAACATCTCGTCATTTTTTCGAACGTAGTTTGCATAATATTGTATAAATTGCTGTCAGTAATTCTTCATATATAGCAATTTTAAATTAGAGGCAATTCAATGTTCTTTTGTTTTTCAAAAACATCCAAATTGTTAGTCTTTCTTTTAAGTGCGATTCTGTGTTTTTCTATTCCTAAGTTCGCTTTTGGTGCAGATATTTCTGGCACCGTCAAAGAAAAACTTTCGGGGGAATATGTTATCAGTGCCACGGCCGCTCTCTATAAAGACAGCATCTACAAAGGGGCGAAACCAATAGCGGGTGCATATACTAACAAGTTTGGTTTTTTTTCAATCCCCAACGTTCCTTCAGGTAAATACAAACTTATTTTTTCAAGAGTTGATAAAAATATTACTTTATTAGATATTGAAATGAAAGATGAAAACATCTCTTTGCAGGTCGAAATGTCTGACAAGACTACTCGCACTGAAAAGGTTGTTGTGGAAGCACAAAGAGAGCTAAAATCTACAAAAACTATCAGTACGGTTGAAATCAGCACTGAACTCGTTAGCAAAATGCCCTCTCTGGGAGGCGAGACTGATATTTTCAGGACTTTGCAACTCCTGCCAGGGGTACAGCAAAATTCCGAGCTTTCAAGCGGCTTATATGTAAGAGGTGGCAGCCCTGATCAAAACCTTACTTTACTGGATGGCGTGATTGTTTACAATCCATCCCACCTTGGCGGCTTTTTGAGCTCATTTAATGCTGATGCTATCAGAAATATTACTCTAATCAAAGGGGCGTTTCCGGCAGAGTACGGAGGCAGAATTTCATCTGTACTTGATATGAGCATGAAAGAAGGTACAAAAGAAAAAGTCAGCGGACAGGGCGGAATTAGCATGATAAGTTCCCGTCTGACATTAGAGGGGCCTATATCAGAAAACTCTACTTTTATGATTTCGGGTAGAAGAATGTATCTTGATTTACTTCTTGCTCTGGGCGATGTGGAAGATGCACCGCAGTATTATTTTTATGATTGGAATGCTAAAACCAATATCCAGTTAGGCGAAAATGACAGACTTTTTATAAGCGGATATTTTGGAAGCGATGTCTTAAACGCTCCGGAAGATGAGTACGACGATGATGATTTTTCGATAGATTGGGGCAATAAAACAGCTAATATCAGATGGCTACACATCGCATCTTCGAAGCTGTTTACAAACTTTTCTTTTATTTATACAAATTACAATTTCAAATCTGTATTGGAAGAAAACAAGAATACTTCTTTCAAAACAGAAAGCGGAATAGAAGATATTATGTTGAAAGCTGATGCAGAGTATTTCCCTACCACTCAACATAAAATTAAAACAGGAATAGAGGGCATCTATCATCTTTATAAAGTTAATACAATAGAAGGTATAGCCGAAAGTATTGATAAACAGTTTGACAACAGACGTGACATCAATTCGACAGATATTGCTTTCTACCTACAAGATGAATGGACCGCAACGAATAATCTGACTACCAACATCGGCCTGAGAGCTAATTACTTCACATCAGGCAGCTATTTCAATGTTGAACCAAGACTTTCTGCTACTTATGATTTAGGAGACCAGAACATACTCAAAGCTGCTTTAGCTTGGTGCCATCAGCCAATGCACTTATTAGTCCGTTCAGAAATTACTTTGCCCACCGATGCATGGATTCCTGTCAGTGATAAAATCAAGCCAGCAGAGTCATGGCAGGCTGTTTTAGGTTACCAAACTACATTTGACAATGACCAATACCTCTTTTCAGTAGAAGGCTACTATAAGCACATGGACAATTTGTACGAATATGCCGAGGATACAAAGTTTTGGGATTCCGATAAAATTGAAGAACAGTTAGTACAAGGCGGAGGAAAGGCATACGGTTTAGAAGTGTTTCTTAATAGACAGATTGGCGATTTTACAGGTTGGGTGGGTTATACATTAGCCTGGACAAAAAGGAAATTTGATGATTTGAATAATGGTGAGGAATTTTCCCCTCGCCACGACAGAAGGCATGACGTTAGTGTCGTCCTAACATACAAACTCGGTAAAAAATGGGAACTCGGTTTGTCATGGGTCTATGGGACAGGTCAGGCTTATACTTTGCCAACAGGCAGATACTATACAAACATAGATAATTATTACGGTGGTTATTACGGTAACGACAAATACATCTACTCAAAACGAAACGAATACAGAATGCCTGCTTACCACAAATTAGACCTCAACTTTATGTACAAATATGAGTGGTTTGGTATTCCTTTCGAATTCTCAATTAATATCTATAATGCCTATAATCACTTAAATCCGTTTGCTGTCTATTTAGATGATGAATGGGTAAATCCCGGCGTTATTGAAGAGTTACCTAATGGTGGAGTGATTACAAAACTTAAGACAATAACACTATTCCCGATTATTCCAAGCTTTGGCATGAGTTTCAAATTCTAAATAGAGGACAACAATGAAGTATATATATGCAATTTTAGCTCTTTTCATTTTTTCTGCTTGTGAAAAAACCTTAGATGATACAGTAATCCCTTATGTGGAACAGCTGGTTGTGTTCTCTGTTTTAGAACCGGGGACTCAGGATTTGCAACTTCAAATATCTAAAACAGTTCCGGTGCTGGGTGTAGCTAATCCTGAAGACGCCATTATTTCTAATGTTAAAGGCTTCATCACAGACGGTAAAAATACATGGAATGTCGTATATATTTCGGGTGTAAACTATGAAGCTAAAGGCTTTGAGGGCGTGCCCGGTCAAAGTTACGAATTGTTTTTGGAATGGCAGGGTAAAAAAGTCAATTCTGTAACTACAATACCGAATCCGACTGAAATATATGCAGATAATTATTACTTATTTTATGAGCCCCCAACATGGGAATGGGATGATTACGGCTCTTACTTCCTGATGGGACATTTGACAGGTAGCAGGAATTATGTTTATCAAACATACTACGAGAATGACTATTACTCTTACTACGGAGACTATTTTACCCTACAGAGCGGCAGAAGCGTTGTAACCTTAGAGGAGTTTTGGGATCGCTACGAAAATTTGATACAACGAAAATACGAACTTACTTTATCAATCACTGATATTGCTTATTATGATTACCTTGAAGAACTTAGCGGAAATAATGATGATTTTGATTTTTTTAGCATAGGTGGTTTGAATGTTGATTGGAACGTGAAAGGAGAAGGTATCGGTATGTTTGTAGGCAGGAACTATTGGAAAGATACCGTTGATTTGGGCGGACTGAAAGTAGTAAATTAGCAGCAGTTTCAAAAAAATAATTTTAACTGCTTCGATTTTGTCCTATTTTGCTATGGTATTTTTCAGTGAGGTAAAAAAGATGAAATGGAAAAAGTCAATATCTGATATCAGACATGATTACGGTAAATTTAGATTAGATGAAAGCTCCATAAAAAGTGACCCTTTAGAGCAATTTAAAATATGGTTCGACGAAGCAGTCGAAAGCAAAGAGTTTGTCGATCCAAATGCGGTGGCTCTTGCAACTGTCAATAAAGAAGGAATGCCGGATAGCCGCATTGTACTTTTGAAGCAATATACCGAAGACGGTTTTATCTTTTTTACAAACTATGAAAGCCAAAAAGGCAAGGAGCTTTTAGAAAACCCACAGGCTTCTATGCTGTTTTTTTGGGATAAATACGAAAGACAAATAAGAATAAACGGCACTGTAGCTAAAATTTCAGCCGAAGATTCTGATTTATATTTTCAGACCAGACCTTATGCAAGCCGTGTCGGAGCGTGGGCATCAGCTCAGTCCGAAGTGCTCAAAAGTCGTTTTACATTGATGAGAAAAGTGGCTCAGCTTACTTTGAAGTACAAAACAAATGTACCTCTACCTCCTTTTTGGGGCGGTTATATTTTGAGACCGACTAAGTTCGAATTCTGGCAAGGAAGAGAAAGCCGCCTGCACGATCGCTTCCGCTTCCTTTTACAAGAGGATAACAGCTGGCAAATAGATAGACTATCACCATAAAAAATTATTAAACTCCAAAGACATTGCATCCTTGGAGTTTTTTTTTGCGTAAGCCTTTAGCAGATAATTTATCCTGTAGAAACTCATTTTTTGAGCTCACAATACTTATAACTACTTTTATTTTCAGAGTAAAATGTAGAGACTGACCCTTCGACTCACGATATCCGCTCAGGGAGCTGAGCTACCGATTTTTATTCTATAACTCAAGACAGCGAACAACCTCATTTGAGATATTGAGACTAAACAAAATCATAGGATGTGAAAGAGAAAAAGCGTTCTTTTTTCTTTTTCTTTGGTTTCCGTTTCTTTTTCTTTTTTTCCGCAAAAAAAAAGAAAAAGAAATGGAAAAACGAACCACCAGTCATTCTCCTAAAATAATCAGATAGTCTCAACTATATCAGAAGTAAGAGTCCTCAAAAATAAAATATTTTTAGTTGCTTTGATTACTAATCTTGTCGAAATATCGCACAATCCAATCCAAAGAGCTGTGTACCCCAGCCTTCGACTCACTCCATTGGCTCAGGGAGCTGAGCTTCCGCTCCTCTTTATTCCTAAAAAATCATCCTTCTTTAGCCTAATTTCAGATAACAAATCGAATATCATCTGTTGCCTAAAATAAAACTAAGATTAGACGGCATTTTTATAAAGCCCGAAAATAAATCTTCTGATTTGGTTTCAAAAACTTTTTGCTTGTAGAGCTTCCTGTATCTCGGAGATTTCAACTTCATATTCAACTCTTCTCTATCCTGAACATAGCAGCAATAAAGAAAAATAATATACTCATCTCGGATACTTTGCCAGATTTCGGCTCTGTCTTCTATAAGTCTGCAGTAATCATATTTATTTTTGTCGCTATATATCTGTGAGGAGACCTCTTCAGAGCTAATATGATTTACTTCAAGTATTTTTATCTCGTCGCTCAGCAGCACATCTTCAATCATATCTATAAATGAGAGAAGCTCCACTTCGTAAACAAAAGTCTCTTTACCCATTTTTTCACTGTAAAACAGGTCGTCGATTGTGTTATAGATTTTAAAATTTACACTGTTGCTTTCAGCTTTTAATACTTGATTTTTTGAAAATCTTTGAGTGCTTGCGTAATATCCGATGACCAATCCCATTTTACTTTCTCCTTTAGTATAGATAATTGATTTTTCTTCTTATACTAAAATACCTGCACATCTGACACATTATGTCGCAGGTAATTCGAAAAGTGGGATAATCCGTTAGAATGGTAAAAAATCTATTGAAACTACTTTCCAACATCTCACTAAATACTTTTATACATGGCACTTAGCAAGTTTATAAAAAATAAAGTCAACTCAAATTATCCGGCAAAATAAAACAATAACTAAAGCTCTGCTTAAGTAATTATTCTACTCTGCCGGCATTGTACACAATTAGCTTTAAGGTTTCCAGATTATATCTTCTCTGCCGTCGGTTTTGTTAGCATATCTTGCAGCAACAAACAAGAAGTCAGACAGTCTGTTGAGATATTTAACCACAAAATCCCCCAGATTTTCCACTTCTCCAAGCTCTGTAGCCAAACGCTCAGCACGGCGGCATACTGTCCTTGCCTGATGCAAAAAAGAAGCAGAATGTGAGCCTCCCGGCAAAATAAAGTATTTCAATTTTGGGAGCTCAGAGTCAAACTTATCTATGAGATTCTCCAATTCTTCAATGTGCTCCGCTCCTATGCGCGGCACTTCAAACTTTGGTTTAGGCTCAAGAGGCGTAGCGAGGTCAGAACCAAGATTAAAAAGATTGAGACTAAGTTTTTGCAATATCTCAGAAAAATTTTTATTGTTGCAAAACGACAAAGCAATACCAATAATTGAATTCAATTCGTCCACAGTGCCATATAGATTGACACGGGCGTTATGTTTTTTTACGCGGCTTCCGTTAAATAAGCTTGTTTCGCCTGCGTCTCCGGTTTTAGTATATATTTTCATTTTTTATAATAAAATTATTGAATAAGGTTTCAGAACGTTTCCTAATTTAGTAAATTGCAAAGTATTCTAAATAAGTATTGGAAAAAAAATGTCCGAAAAAATTAGCATTCTTTTTATTGGTGATGTAGTGGGCGACCCAGGCATCAACTCATGCAAAGAATTTATACCTCAACTAAAAGAAAAATATAAACCTGACTTTATCATAATTAACGGTGAAAACTCAGCCGGCGGAAAAGGACTTACCAAAACAGAAGCCGATATTTTTTTTGAACTCGGAGCAGATGTATTGACCACAGGCAATCATGTTTGGGATAACTGGGGCGGCAAACCTCTTTTGTCTTCAAACAATAATGTATTGCGTCCATTAAACTATCCTCCCGGCAATGTGGGCAGAGGGTTTACTATTATCGAAAAAGAAGGTAAAAAGCTCGCTGTGCTTCAGCTGCAAGGCAGGACATTTATGAATTCGATAGATTGTCCTTTCAGAGCAGCAGATGCTGCTTTGAAAACAATCAGTGAGCAAACTAAAAATATTTTTGTTGATTTCCATGCCGATGCTACTGCTGAAAAAATGTCTATGGGCTGGCATCTGGACGGAAAAGTTTCTGCTATGTGCGGCACTCACACCCATATACAGACTGCCGACGCAAACATACTCCCCAACGGAACAGCTTACATTACAGATGTGGGCATGACCGGACCTTATGATTCGGTGGTGGGCATGGATAAAGAAATTGCTTACAAACGCTTCCGTTTTCAGGTAGCCCATAAATATAAATTAGCAGAAAACGACTCAAAAATTTGCGGTGTAAATATTGTCATAGACAATGAAACAGGCCAAGCTGAAAAAATCGAACCTTTCACTTTGCCAAAGTTCATTCGCTCTATATATGAGCAGTTAGAAGTATAGCAGATAATTGTTCATATTTTCGCACCGACTATTTGGCTTAACTTTCTATGCCATTTTGGTGCTAAGTATGCTAAACTCCCCAGAGTTTAAAATATGTAGTAATACAGTGTTTATTCTAACAAGGTTATTCTTTGTTTCCTACAATTAAACGAGGGATATTTCTTCTTTCAAGTATCTATCAGGCACATTGATCATATAAAATATAAGAGTAGATGATTATGATAAAATTCGGTACAGATGGATGGCGCGGTTTAATTGCCCGCGACTTTACTTTCGAAAATATTCGCTTTGTTGCTTTGGCTACTGCACGCTATATGCAAAAAAACAGCATGAAAAAGCTTATGATTGGTTACGACACCCGCTTCCTTGGCAAAGACTTTACTGCCGAAACAGCTATGGTCTTGGCTGAAAACGGCATAGAAGTGCTAATGAGCGAAAAGTTTGCAGCTACTCCGCAGCTTTCTTTCCAAACTCTGAAAATGGGTTGCGATTTGGGCGTTGTGATTACAGCAAGCCACAACCCAGCGGAATACAACGGATATAAATTAAAAGCTGCTTTCGGCGGTCCGGCTACTCCTGAGCAGGTTAAAGAATTGGAAGCAGAACTAAAATCAATATTAGAAGAAAAACCTGAAATACCTTTAAAACCATTTCAAGAATACGTGAATGCCGGCTCAATCCAATTGATTGATGTCCAGTCTTCTTATCTCGAACATGTCAAATCTAATATTGATTTAGAAGCAATACGAAAAGGTGGCTTTAAAATCCTTTTTGACCCAATGCACGGTGCCGGAATAGGAGTACTCAACGAAATATTGCCGGATATCGATCAGGTAAATTCTGATTTGAATCCCGGCTTCGGCAATGTTGACCACCCTGAGCCAATCGGCGAATGTTTGAGCGAAACTATGCAGAAAGTAAAGGATGGCCCTTATACAATTGGATTCGCTACAGACGGAGATGCGGACAGACTTGGAGCTATTGACGAGGATGGTAACTTTGTAGATTCTCACAGAGTATTTATGATTCTAATGAGATATCTTTACGAGCAAAAAGGTCTTCGCGGCGAAGTAGTTAAAACTGTATCGCTTACTAATATGGTAAATATATACTGCGAAGAAAAAGGAATCACATTACATGAAACACCTGTCGGCTTTAAATACACTGCTGAGCTTATGGCACAAGGCAAAGTCCTTATTGGTGGCGAAGAGTCAGGCGGTCTTGGTACGAAGCTCCATATCCCGGAAAGAGATGGTGTCTTCAATGGTTTATTGTTACTGGAAGTAATGGCTAAACGGAATATGACGCTAAAAGAGCTATGCGAAGAGCTTGATAATGATTTTGGCATACATCGCTACGCTCGTCGCGACGTAAAAGTTACTCAGGAAGTAAAAGACAGAGTGCTTACATCTGCTAAAAATGCTCCGAAAACTCTTGCCGGCTACGAAGTGAAAAGCATTAACACAAAAGACGGATTCAAATTTATAGTTGATGGTGGCTGGTTGCTAATTAGAGCTTCCGGAACGGAACCTCTTCTACGCTTCTACTCAGAAGCAAAATCTATTGATATGGTCAATGAGCTATTGGATGCAGGATTGAATTTGTAATATGCTTCTAAACACAGATCGAAAAACAGAGCATATTTTCGGATATGCTCTGTTTTTTTTTGATTTGCCATTAGTAAAATATAAACTGATAACTATCTATTGGTTGCTAAGAAACTGATGCCCTAACATTCAGACATTATAAAGGTTTAGCCGGACTTCCTATTATTTAATTACTAAACCTTATCTTTCGTTCGACTGAAAAAAAACAAACAGCGGTTCGATCCTAATGCCGCCTAAGCAACAATTCTTATAGAATCGTATTTGACATAGACATTGCCGATAATTGGATCTTCCACTGTCATATTTAGAATTTTTTCTAAAAGTACATTATCCAATCTCGCTCCGGCAGAAACTATTTTGATACCTGATTCGGTATAGATATTTCGAGTTATCACCATTCCCTGTTTCAAATCTTTCAATTTGATTGGGCTTTCCCTTTTGTCTCGGCTGTCTTTAGTTTTATATGCAAAATACTGATCGAAAAGTACCAACAATTTAAAATCATATAATCGGCGGGCTTCTTTTTCCAAAAGCTCAATTACTTTAATGTGCGGTTTTCCTGTTTTCATCATTTCTTCGTAATCAAGCACAATTCTTAATATTCTCGCACCCAAAGGAATCTCCCAAGCTTTTTTGCCGGCGGGCATTCCTGTTCCGTCATAGTTTTCATAAATAGACGAGACAATATCTGTGGTCTCGGAAAAAATGGAAATGCTGCCAAGTATTTTAGCTACGTTTTCAGGAATAAGTTTCGCTTTGTCTCCATTTGGCATACCGTCTTTCATTGCCGGCATGTTCATATCTTTGGGGTCAAGCAACAAACGCCCTACCATAGAGACAGATGCCGCTTTAGCAATTTTTGCTGCTTCCTGCTCAGTCAATTTATTTGCTTGATTTGCTATCCAAACTGTAGATTCTGCAATCCTAAACATAGTTCCGTCATCATAACCAAGAAGCTGTTTCTGCTGATTATTCAGAAAGTTCACAAAACCTGATTCCAGCTCACCTGCAACTTTTTCAAGTTCATTTTGTTGAGCTTTCATTTTTATTTCTAAGCTAACTGTGTTGATAGCAATTCGGAGTTTACCTATTAAATAGTCCATACTTAGAGGTTTTACAAGGAAATCATTTGCCCCGCTCTGCAGCACCTTTAGGTTAATATCAGGGGTCTGTGCAGACGTCATAACCAAAGCATAACTATTCTGCAACTGCTCAAGTTTTTTATAATTTTTTATAATTTGAATTGCCCCTATTCTCGGAAGATTAGCATCGATAATGGCAACAAACATCCTTGTTTCTTTTTGCATCGCTTCCCACAAATCTTCCCCATCCGTAAACTTACGTATCGGAGAACTTGGGAATGCCTTTCCTATAATACCTGAAAGAGTATTTATTATACTCGCATTCTCGTCTGCTATATAAAATGGAATAGTAGATTGCATTTCTTTTTTATAACTGTAAAACTGACATATTTTGTGAACAACAATATAACTAAATAGAATAATTATTCCATTAGTAAAAATATCATTCTAGCTCTAATATCGTCTAAAACCGCTCTATACTTTACTTTTAAAGACGAGTTGTTGAAAACTTTTATTTTCATTCTTGCTTCGCTACTATTGTGAATATTTGTAATTGCAGTATCACTAATACAACATAATTCCTGATTTGTACCAATAAAAAAATCCCGCAATTATTACGGGATTTTGTATTTTTGTTAAAATCACTTAAGTAAGTGCAGGTAGGATTAAAGCCACTCTTCTCCGTACTCATCTCTGATTTTTTCTACCTGTTTTTTGACATCCTGCACTCTATCCTTAGGGCAAATCATTAAAGCATCGCCGGTATCGACTACAACAATGTTGTCAAGCCCCATAATAGATATAATTTTATTATCGCCACTTTCATTCAATATAATAGAATCTTTAGTATCGATTAAAGATACTTTCCCGATACAAATATTATTGCTCTCGTCTGATTCATGTGTCCTGTGGAGACTATCCCATGAGCCAATGTCGTCCCAGCTGAAATCAGCTTTCGCTACGGAAACGCTGTCGGCTTTTTCCATCAAACCAAAATCAATCGAAATGCTTGGGAATGCAGCAAACAAGGATTCAAGATTCCCTAATAAAGCATCATGAAATCGGGTTGTATGATGATTGAGTCTTGACTGCATATCAAGTATTTTGCTTCCTACTTCAGGCAAATGTTTTTCAAGCTGAGCATTAAAGTAGTCTAATCTCCAAAAGAACATTCCGCTATTCCATAGGAAATTGCGGGCTTCTAAAAACTCCTGTGCTGTCTGTAGATTTGGTTTCTCGCGAAAGCGCTTCACATTCCGGATTTGGTTTGGCTGCAATGCCTCACCCTCATACTCTATATAGCCATACCCTGTTTCCGGTCTGCTCGGAGTGATTCCTATGGTGCAAATTGTATCATTTTGCTCTACATATTCCATAGATGTTCTTACAGTATTGATAAACCCATCAGTAGGATAAATTCTCTGATCTGCTGTCAGCACAGCCACAGAGATTTTGTCAGGGGTAATACCTTCGTCATCGTAGCGAGCTGCAATAAAGGACGAAGCTAAAGCAAGACACGGAGCAGTATTCCGTTTCGCTGGTTCTGCCACTATGTTTTCAGGAGGCAAATCCGGCAAAGCGTTCCTCAAAGGTTCCAAAAGCATATAGCTTGTGATAATAAAAATGTCTTGAGCTGGTATCAAATCCCTGATTCTATCTATTGACTCCTGAATCATACTCTTATCTTTAGAGTTCAGATTCAACAGCTGCTTAGGTTTTCTTTTTCTGGAGAGTGGCCAAAATCTTTCACCTGTGCCACCTGCCATAATAACTGCTACTCTTTTCATAAAATATCCGTTGTATTATAAGTCCATCCGGTATAATCTATACCAAATCATATTCTGTAATTTTTCTATAAAGCGTTCTTTCGCTAATACCTAATTCTTTAGCAGCATTTCTTCTGTTGCCATGGTTGCGTGCTAAAGCCTTTTCTATCATTATTTTTTCTATTTCGTTTATAGTCTTGCTTTCCAGCTCCCCTGTGTAGTCATCCATTTGTGCTACGGGTTCTTCGAATCTATAAACAAATTCAGGTTCTTTTTCTTTAAGAACTGCAATTTCGTCATATATACCGGCTATAGATCTTTTAATATCCAAAACTTCAGACTTAATTTCAAGCAGAGTTCTAAATATTAAGCCAAGCTCTAAACTTGGAGTTTCGGGTTGCTCTTTTTCTACACGCACCATCGCATTCTTGTCAGGCACAGGCAGCATTTTATGCTCAGGTAATGCAGCAGGAATATACTTGCGCAATATTTCAGGTGTAATAAACTCACCCTTTTCGAGGGTAACTATTGTTTCTGCCATATTTCGCAGCTCTCTGATATTGCCGGACCAATGCAGACTTTTTAATATACTTAGGGCATCACCGCCTATACCTTGGTATTCTATACCGATTTTCCTTGTGACTTTTTCTGCAAAGTAATCAAAAAGTGCAGGAATATCTTCTCTATGCTCTCTGAGCGATGGCAATTCGATATGGACAGAATTCAGTCGGTAATACAAGTCCCTTCTGAAATCGCCTCTTTCTATCTGCTGCTCCAAATCGCGGTTAGTCGCAGCAATAACTCTAACATTAACCTGCCTTATTTCAGAGGAGCCAAGTCTTGAAAATTCCCCGCTTTCGAGTACTCTGAGAAGTTTTACCTGAGTGCCGAGTGGTATTTCACCTAACTCATCTAAAAATATCGTGCCGTTGTGAGCAGACTCAAAAAAACCAAGTCTTTGA
The DNA here is from genome assembly GCA_963664875.1 of Kapaibacterium sp. (SeqCode). GTDB lineage: Bacteria > Bacteroidota > Ignavibacteria > Kapaibacteriales > UBA2268 > JBFHIJ01. Next base: position 1,920,544 of record OY761611.1, read on the forward strand.
TCAGAAGCCCCGGTAAAAGCTCCCTTTTCGTGCCCAAATAGCTCTGATTCGAGTAATGTTTCGGGAATGGCAGCACAGTTTACCGAAATAAACGGTTTAGATTTACGGTTGCTGAGTGTGTGTATAGCATTGGCAAATACTTCCTTACCCGTTCCGGTCTCACCGGTAATTAAAACAGTCAAATCAGTAGGAGCTGCCTGCATAAGTTTCGCAATTACACGCTTCATCGGTGCAGAATCGCCAATAATACCGTAGCGAAGCTGCATAAGTTTATTTACATCTTTTTCTATTTTATTTCCGTAAATCATATTGATTTTGCTATTTATTCAAATTTTGTTTCTGCGACCATTCTTCCCATCCACCTATATAGAGAAAGATTTTTTCTATTCCCATCTGCTGTAAAGTCTCTGCCACAGAATGGCTCAGATCGCATGCACCACCGTCGCAATACACTACTATGGTTTTGTCGTAAGGTACTTCCTGCAAAGCCATCATATAGCGGTCTTCGTCCCAATACGGATAAATATTTATTGCATTTCCAATATGAGACTCCTGATACATATCTTCCAATCGAGCATCTATCAGGAAAAAATCAGGATGGTCAACTATCTTCTTCATCTGCTCAAAATTAACTTCAAGCAACTCTCCGGCTTTTGCTTCCGGTATTTTCTCATTATTTGTATTAAACAGAGTGCTGTCTGTTACTTCATGCTTTTCTTTGAACCATGGAAGAGCTTTGCCGGTGGGCAATAGAGAATTATAAGAAATCCCCGTAAGTATAGCCAAAATCACTATAAATAGAGCTTGTTTTAGGTGTTTTATCATATCTATATCGAATATTTTTCTCTAAAAAAATTATAAGCAGCATTTATAGCTGATGTTTTTTCTTTTGCTAAAGCCTGCAAATCCTTGCCCAGAGTGGCTACTTTATCAGGGTGGTACTCTTTTATAAGTTTTTTATACGCAGCTTTGATTTCGTCAGGAGTTGCGTTAGTATTTATTTCCAGAATTTTAGCTGCTAAAAATATATCCATTTTTTTTGAAGAATCAAAGCTTTCTTCAGTCTTTTTCTGTTCTTTGTCTGATTTCGAACTGCCCGAATCCCGGTTTAATTCATCGATAGCTTTTTTCAAATCTTCATCTGCGTCTATATCAGCCATTCCGGACATTTGATAAGAGTCCTGCACATCCGAAAACTTTGCCTTAGCAATTCTGGAGATTCTGTTAAATATTTGTCCCATTATACTCAAATATAGTGAGTTAAAGAATTTATTGTCTGCATTAACTACGAATAGAACCGCAAAATAGTTACTAAATAAACTCTAAATGTTCTGCTACAATTTTCGATCCTATGATAAAAAGCACGATGCCACCCACAATCGCCATCTTATCACCAAATTTAGAAGAAAATACTTCACCGGCTCTGATACCAATAAGAGACATGGCAGCTGCCACAATTCCTATAACCAAGCTCGGCAATAATATTTTACCTTCCATTATGCCTATGCTAAAACCTACCGCCAGAGCATCGATACTCGTTCCAACAGCCAGAGCCATCAAAGACCAGCCTTTAGAAATATCTTTGTTCACTTTCTCCTCTTCGCCCGAAACGCCCTCATAAATCATTTTTCCGCCAATTATTGCCAAAAGAAAGAAGGCAACCCAATGGTCGAAATCTTTAATGTAACTAACTACTGTAGCTCCGGCAAACCAGCCTAATATAGGCATCATACCCTGAAACAATCCAAAATGAAAAGACAGCCTAAATTTCTGCCTCCCTGTAGCCTTTTTAAAATACGACCCTGCAGCTACAGAAACCGCAAATGCATCTAAAGCCAGTGAAAAGGCTATCAGAAACACTACTAGTAAATCTGACATTGTAAAAATCCTAAGTGATATTATAGTTTTTTCCCGATACTAAAATAAAACAAAGTAGGACCTTTTACAACGCCATTCGGATTTTCTCTAAAATAAAAGCTTTTACCGAGAGAAAATGATGCCGGGCCAATTGGAGTATCAAAAGACAAATCTAAGCCAACACCGTGCCTGAAATTGTCTAATTTCATCTCTTCAGGTACTTCCCATATACTACCAATGTCGTAGCGTACTGACAGATAAGTATCAAAAACTAATGCGAATGGTGATTTAATTCTATAAACCAAGCCACCGGCAAGCATCTGTCTGCCACGTCGCTCTTGTGCTCTAAAACCGGAAAAATCACCCTGACCTCCAAGTTCAAAAAATTCTGCAACGGGCAACGTCTTATCGGCTATCCCAAACCTAATGGATGGCTCTACGGTGTGAGCTCCCCATGAATACACCGCAGAATTTTGCAGACTTACCTTCGAAAAGCTTGCTCTGTCTTGCGTAGGGAGGAATGTAGTCTCAAGTGATATATTGAGGAAGTGTCCTTTGGTTGGGAAATCAATGTTATCCCTATTGTCAAACAAAGTCCCAATATTGATAGTAGATAGCGAAATATATTTTGGCTTATTGCTTGTGGTATCGATGTAACTTCTCTGCCTCTCAAATCTTGTGGTAACTCCCACAAACCCATCTTTATCTATCTGCGAGCCTATGCCTGCTTCAAATCCAAATCTATGTTCTTTAGTAATAGTTCCCACCTCGCTGTCGAAAAGAAATTTTTCCTCAAGTTGGCTCGAAACATAGTTATTGTAAGACCTGCTTTTAGTATATGCTGTCATGTTTACGCTAAGCATGGTATTCCAGATTCGCGGATTGTCGAAAGAAAGCTGATATTTCAAATCTTTATTTCCTACAACTATTCCCGAATTAAAAATAAATCCCCAGTTAAACAAATTCAAATGCCTAAAATCAGCAGAGACTCTGGTGTTCCTTTCGTCATCTATTCTGACACCAAGCCTCAGATTTTGGCGTGGTTTAGGGCGTACCTTGATATATACATCTGCGCCTTTTCCTTCGTTGGAGCGTTTAGCGTCTATGACCACATGGTCGAAAAGCTCGTTTGTTATCAAATTTCTCCATGCTATTGTAAGCATTTCGCTGTTGATAATATTTCCCTTTCTGAAAGGTATATCTCTCATTATCAAAAAATCGCTTGTTTCAGGGTTGCCTGTTATTTCAATCTTGTTGATTCGCCCCGGGTCAATCTCTATCTTTAAAACTTTAGATTGGTCATCCCAAAAAGCACGAAAAACTGAAGCAAAAGAAAATCCGCGTTTTCTGCAAATTTTAAGAACACTTTCAGTAATTTTGCGGTAAAGCTCTACATCAAAAGTCTTATGATAATATTCAGAAAAGTTTTCTGATTTGAAAAGCTCTGTATCAGGACAGCCAAGTATCTCAATTTTTGACAACAGCTCGTAGGTAGTATTATCCGGTTCTGTTGACTCCAGCTTTGCCAATATCTCCGGAATATACTTCTTTGCCTCGTTGTAGCCAATCTCAACCAGAGTATCAAGATTAGAAAAATCCATACTGTTGTGGTAATCTATCGGAGGCCTAATCATAAATTCTGATTTGTTCAAAGCAGTGTCGCTAAACACTTTCATAGCCACAGATATAGACTGATCCGCCAAATTCCAGGCATTATCCAGCTCTTCGTAGTTGTGCAAAGGCGAGATAGTATTGACAGCGATGGTCAAATCAGGAGAAAACTTTGCGGCATGCTCTATCGGAATATTAGATAAAATCCCACCATCTACCAATATCATCGAATCAATTCTTACAGGGGAAAACCTCAAAGGCACCGCCGAGCTTGCTTCAACAGCAGAAACAATATCCCCTCTGTCTAAAGCAATGGACTTGCCGCTTACCAAATCAGTAGCTACAGCCCTATAAATGTATTTCAAATTATTAAAATTGCCGTCGGTGTGGTAAAGAGCATTCCAAAACAAGGTCTGCAAAAATTCTCTGTATTTTTCGCTTCCTGCCACTGCCTCAGGAACTACAAGACTCAAATCATCAAAATATAGAGTCAGGATGCTCCTATCCTCTATTTTCTTTTGGTCTAAAAACAAATCCTTACGCTTTGAGTTGTCAGCTATCGATCTAATATCACTCCAATTCGCACGGCAGATAATAGAATCCAAGTCTTTTGCCGAGTAACCGGAAGCATACAATGCTCCAACTATAGAGCCGATACTTGTACCAATAACATAGTCAGGGTAAATTCCGTTTTCTTCCAATGCCTTTAGCACACCAATTTGTGCAGCACCTCGAGCTCCGCCACCACTAAGCACATAAGCAATTTTTTGTTGATGTCTGCCGGCTCGTATAAAATACTCTTCGATTGGTATGTTTTCAGCATTTGCAACACAAGCAAAGAAAGACACAAAAAGCAATATCAAAAGATTTCTATACATCAAAGCCTTTCAAATTCTTCAAATTGTATTTCTTCATCCAAATACTCAGCATAGCAATGCTTCACATAGCTTCTTTCAGGCCCTTTTTGAAGATAGTTGTGCAACTCCCTAAGAGCTGCCAATTCCCCTGTAGCAAAAACATTTACACTACCATCAGGCATATTTTTTGCATATCCGGTAAGTCCCAAAGAGTTTGCTTTTCGCACAGTAAAAAAACGAAAACCTACCCCCTGCACTAATCCCGTAATTTCAAATCTTGCTGTCGGCATATTTTTTTATCTCGAATAAACAATTGAATCAGCAATTTCTTTTGCTTTTTCTTTGGTAAACAATATCTCAATAAGTTTGAGGGCAAAATCAAAAGCCGTACCCGCACCTCTACTTGTAATCATTTTGCCATGCATCACTGACAAAGAATCCTCAGTATAGACTCCATTTCTTATTTTATCTTTCACAGAAGGATGTGAAGTTATCAAAGCATCTTCATGAATCAATCTATGATCTGAAAATATCATTGGCGCAGCACATATTGCAGCATAATACTTATTATTAGCTACATGGCGTTCCAATATTTCAACAAAGTGCTCATGATTGGTCAAATTTTCAGTCCCTCCAAGTCCACCGGGCACAACGATAGCATCCCAATCATCATCTAAGTCCAATTCATCAATTAGCACATCAGGTAATATTTTAATGCCTCGAGAGCAAACAACAATCTCTTTATCGCCGGCTACAGTCAAATCTGCACCTGCTCTTCGGAGCATATCAGCAATAATAGTAAATTCCATTTCTTCTGTGCCTTTTGCAATAGGCACTAATATTTTGCATTTCATAAAACAATGAAGGGTAAATGAGCAAAAATAATAACTGCAAGGTATATATTTTTCAACTCATTTAAAAGAAAATTAGTAGTTTTACTTATAATCACAGCAAGGTAAGTATCTCAAGGCACCGGCGATAAAAAGCAATTTGCAATTTGTTTACCAGTAGGCGCTATTAAAAAGAAAGGGAAGACACCTCTCCCCTAATATAATTACACCGACTACAAATCTGTTTTTCTTACTATATGAGAACTTTTTACACCTCAACCAAGGCTTCTAATTCTGCAAGCCAGAGATTGAATATGGGGCAATCACACAACCGGGCATATTTTGATTCACACCCAGCTATTTTTCAATAATTTCTAAACTTTCCTCTTGTGATAATGCTGAGGAGTCGTAATAGGGGTTCATTAGCTTTCTGGCAGCTATTGAAAAGAACCGGAGATCCGAGTTTGTTTCAATAAAAAAAGCTACCCGATAAACATATTATATGATATAACAGGCAGCTTAACTTATCTATTAGTTTAAGTATCTAAATTCTTACTTCTCTGGAGTATTTTTGATAATTTCTACCAAAAGATCCCAGCATTTAGCTGTAGAAGAAATTTGGATTTTTTCGTCAGGTGAGTGAACGTCTTCCAAATTTGGTCCGAAAGAAAGCATATCCATATTCGGATATTTTTCGCCAATTAGTCCACATTCCAAACCGGCATGAATTGCTTCAATAACAGGCTTATTGCCGTATTTTTCTTCATAAATTTTAGCAGCTTGTTGCAAGATAGGACTATTGATATTTGGTTCCCAAGCAGGGTAACCATCACCAACAGAAACAACAGCACCACCGGCTTCCATCGCCAATTTTACTTTATAGCCCAAATCACGCTTTTCAGAATCCACAGAGGATCTTTGGCTTGTAAGCATATACACCTCGTCTTCGTGAGTTTCTACAATAGCCATATTTGTAGATGTCTGCACTAAACCGGCAATATCAGGGCTCATTCTATAAACACCGTGAGGCATCAAATAGAAAGAACGAAGGATATTATTCTGGAAATTAGCAGTCCAAACTTTTGCAGGCATAGCAGCTTCTTCTACAAACACAGTCAAACCCGGCTCTTTTGATTTATATTCATTGAAGAGAGTTTCGCCAAACTGTTTTACGTAAGCATTAAAATCAGCTACTGCTGCATCAGAAACTACAACTGTTGCAAAAGCTTCGCGAGGAATAGCATTGTGTTTATTGCCACTGTTGAAATCAGCTATGCGTACATTCAATTTGTCAGACAAATTAGCAAGCAAACGAGTCATAAATTTAGCAGCATTGCCACGTCCATCGTGTATTTCGATACCGGAGTGTCCGCCACGAAGACCTTTGATAACTAATTTGAATGCTTTGCCACCAGCCGGAGCTTCAGCTTCAATTTTGTAGCTACCCATTGTGTTCAAGCCTCCGGCACAGCCGATAGTGAACGCACCATCTTCTTCAGAGTCAAGGTTAATAAGGATTTGACCTTTAAGCAAGGTTTCAGACAAACCAAGCACACCGGTCATGCCTGTTTCTTCATCAAGAGTGCAAAGCACTTCCAAATCAGGATGCGCAATATCAGTAGATTCTAAAAGAGCCATACCCATAGCTACGCCAATACCATTGTCCGCACCAAGAGTCGTTCCTTTTGCTTTTACCCAATCGCCATCAATCCATACTTGAATACCATCATTATCAAAATCAAACTCTACATCAGCATTTTTTTCACAAACCATATCCACGTGCCCCTGCACAGTGATAGGTCTGCGATTTTCCATACCCGGAGTAGCAGGCTTACGCATAACGAAGTTACCCGCTTCGTCTTTTTCTACCTCGATATTTCTTTCTTTAGCCCAATTTAAAAGGGCTTCGACCAATTTATCTTCTTTTTTAGATGGATGCGGATAATTGCAAATGAATTCGAAATTTCTCCAAACAGCATTTGGTTCTAAGTGACCTAATACACTAGCCATAATTAGTTCCTTTTTATAAATTCAATAAAAGTGATAAAACCATTTCCATGTAATTGATTGAGAAAAATAGTTACCCGCTCTCGTGCAGGTGATACTTTCTCAGCAAATTTATTGTCAATAAGGGCAATGATATCCCTTACAGAATTATTCCCATCAATAGCAAACCAAGTCGCAGAGCCAATCTCATCAAGATTCGCCTTCATATATTTAGATCCACCTTTCGGAATCAAAATCTTTTCAAAAAAGCGATTATTAAATCTCGGCACCAGCACATCTACCAAGCCATCATTGTTCACCTCGAAACCATGCACATGCTTAGGAGTGAGGTCTAAGTAATTTACTTCCGGAGCGTTATTTTTAGTCTTGCCAAACATAAATACTAATCACATAGTTATACGTTCAAAAGCGGAATAAGTTGTTAATCGTATAGTATAAGTTAAAAAGAGTCTTTGATTTAACAAAGAAATATCGGCAGTCTGTAAAAAAAAAGAGGAACCCGGTTAAGAGTTCCCCTTAAGATATTTATCGAAGATTTAGATATTATCTAACAACAACGAAACGTTTAGAAACAGCTTCATTATCGCCTGAGATAACTTTAAGAGTATAAGTACCTGCAGGAATCATAGATCTATCCAAATCAATGCTAACTTTATGAAGTCCCATTCCATATTCTTTGTCAAGAATAGGTTGAGCTACCAAAGTACCTTCTAAGCTGTAAATCTGAATAGTTACCTTACGAGATTCAACCATATCGAGGTCAAATTTCAAATCAGTAACAACCGGGTTAGGTTGGATTTCAGAAACAGACATAGAAGCAGCACCATTTATAAGAACACTTCTTTCAGCCTGAACTTGTTTGTAACCATCAGAAGCTACGCTTACAAGTCTGTAAACATAAGTAGCACCGATAGCAAGAACAGCATCATCATCAGTAAGTTTGTATTTTTTACCGAATTCAGATTCGTTAAGTCCCGCGAGAGCAGAGTTATCTTCATAAGAAGTAATCATTTCAAACGGTTCCAAACCGGCTTCAGTCATTTCAGCTCTATGAACTTCAAATCCGACATTGTCAGTTTCTCTGATAGTTTCCCAATCAAGGAAAGCCTGAGCATCAGCAGAAGTTACATCAAAGCTACGAAGTTCGACGTTTGCATAAGCTTCTTTATATTTAGAAGTTGTAATAGTAGCTGTTGGACCATCTGCAGCATAAACAACTGTAGACGCTGTAAATGTTGCATCTGAATTAAAAGTATAAAGTTTGAATGTGTATGTTACTAATTTTTGCAATCCTGTTACATTAATCTGCTGATCAGAACCAAAGTACACAACTCTCGCATTTGCAGTACCACCACCAATCAATGAACCCGTAATTTCATCACAATTGCTTGTATAAGTTGGAGCACCTATAGAGAAAGCACCATTTGTGTTAGTATATGCAGTTTGAGGAGCCGGAACTGCACTTGGCATTTCAGATCCCTGAATAGCTAACAATAACGAGTTTGCACCATTACTATTCCATTGCAATAGGATAGTGCTGCTTGTTTTACTAACTAAATTAAGAGCAGCCGCAGCCGCAGGTGCAGGAGGAGTAATATTAAATGTATTACTAATCGCATTTGCAACAAATGGGCTAGCAGGGGTAGCAGTTAAAGCAACTCCAGAAGCTGCATATTGATAAGTCAATCCGCTAAATGTAGCAACACCGCTTAACATGTTTGCACTTCCACCATTAGAAATTGCAGTAGTATTAGTAATTGACATATTTACTGTAAATGCAGCATCTGTATCAATATTACCGTTTGCATCTTGAGCTTTAACGGTGACATTGTCTTCAACCGGCTCAGCAACGCCTACAGTTGCATTTGTAGGTTGATCCACAAATGCCAATTGAGTTACTACAACTTGTATTACATTGTTAGAAGCTGCTGTGCTGGATGTATTTGTAAACGTTGTCAACGGAGTTGAATTCGCATCAACTGTTACATTAGTATTTGCTAAGGTAAATACTAATCGTTTACCATCTGCACCAGCAGGTAATGGGTTCTTAACAGTTAATCTTAAATACATATCGTATGTAGAGTTATCTGCACAGCTTACTGACAAGTTGCTGAATGTCAAAGCACCTGCTGTAATAACAGCATCACACAATTTTGTTCCTGCTGCGTTAAATAAAGCTGCAGCATGAATATGAGTATCAAATGCAGCTTGGTTTGAACCTGCAGCATTGATTGTTAATGCAGTAACATTAGTTGGTTTTGTATCTGTATCTGTTGTAATATCATCACGTACAGTAAGTTTCAATACGCGTGTGCCATTTGTACTTGTTGTTATGTCTCCATTTGTAAGTGAGCTAATGCCATTTGCTTCGTTGCCCGCAAAGACAATATCCGCTCTTGCATTTGCAGCAGAACACATGTAAACATCGAACAAGTTTGCTTCTGTTCCACCATTAGCAGCTATACCAACAGTGTTTTGACCACCTGTCACGCTTACATCTACGTCATCTACGCAAATACCTGCATCTACGATTGTATATGTCATTGTGTATGTCTGGTTGCCGTTGCTCCATGCACCTGAACCGTTAGTAAACGTGCCGCCTACTGTAGGATCAAATGTAACAACAGGAGCGTTTTGTGTTACATCCATTGGTTGGCTGTAAGTTACAGCAACTGTAAAGTTATTACCGGCATCTGCATCTTCAACCATCATGTCATTAACAACAATTGAAGTTACATCAGCAGGAGTGTTAGAAATAATAACAAACTCAAAGTTTGCAGGATCTAATACATCCGTATTACCCAACGCATCAGAAGAGTTAACTTTTACATTTACTCCACCTTCTACAGGACTTGTAGGTACAGTGTAAGAGTAAGTGTAAGTTCCGTTACCAGAACCTGAAGCGTATGTTGCTGTTGTATTTGAGTTATCTGCAAATGTCAATGTTACTACAGGTTGATTAGTAACAGCACAGCCTGCATCTGCCAAATCAAATGTAATAGATAGGTTGTCACCTTCTACTGCATTTTGCTTAGATACTTCTAAGTTTGACAGCATTGGAGCTGTATTGTCAATCTTGAATTCAGAACCGTCATTTGCATTATCTGTAGGTGCGTAAGTTACAGCAATGTTACCTTTAGAATCTACCAAGTTAAATGTAATATTTACATCGCCTGTAGGATCCTGAGGATGAACAGTATATACATAGTTAAATACTGTACCTGTAGAACCATCTGTAGTTAAATTACCTACTAATGGTAAACCACTTGAACTTGTCATAGTAACATTAATATCACTATGAGCAAAAGTACCGCATCCTAAGTCCTCAGCATTCACTGAGAAATGTATTTGTGTTGCGTTAATTGTAAGCAGCAATGCACCTACACATTCTGCATCATCACTATACGCTGACAATACAGGTGCTGTATTATCAATCATAAATGTAGCTGTTTCTGTAATTGTATTGTTAAAGCCGTCAACTGCTGTTACTGTGATTGTTGCTTCGCCAGTATAAGTAGAACCTTGTGGAATTGTATAAGTATATACACCTTCAGATTCTGTTACTGTTGTAGCATTGCCACCGAAAGGTGTTACTGTTACAGTCAAGTTACTAACAACCTGGTCACAACCTAAGTTAGTTGCTGTTACATCAAATACTAAATTACCATCTAACTCTTTAGATACACATGTTACTCCCAGTAAATCAATAGCTATATCGAGTGGATTTAGATCTACTGTCATAGCATGAGTTACAGGAGCCAATAGTGTATTACCTAAATCATCACTTGCTGTGATATTGATAATAGGTGCTACATCACCTAGAATTTCTTCCTCTAAATCATCAGCTGCTACTGTATATGTAAATTCATATACAGTAGTTTGTCCTGTTACTGGAGTCACTGCAGAGATATTAGCAGGAGTACCATTTGTTACTGTTACTGTAATATCGTCTTCGTTAAATGTACCACAACCAACGTCGCTTGCGTTAACTTGGAATGTTACTATATCGCCAGGTTCTACGCATGTTGGAGGTGTATTTACTAAAGTAAGTGTTGGTCCTGTTTGGTCAATGCTGTTAACAACATCGCCATTGACAGGAGTCATAGCATTACCCTTAGTATCAACTGCATTTACAGTTACTGTACAAGTACCGGTTCCGTTTGCTTCTACGATTGTATGTGTATGAGATACTACACCATCGTTGATTGTAAAGTCACCAACTGAAGAGTAAGTAGCATCTGTGCCGTCACTAAAGTCATAAGTTATAGTTACTTCACCAAGATTTGCACAACCTGCATCTGCAATTGTGAAATCTGTAGTAATTGTATTACCAGTACCTAAACATTGACCTGAAGTAGCATTATTTGTGATTGTTACATCACCTGCAATTGCCGGTGCTGTATTATCAATCATAAATGGAGCTGTTTCTGTAATTGTATTGCCGAAGCCGTCTACTGCTGTTACAGTAATTGTTGCTTCACCAGTGTATGTTGGACCAACCGGAAGTGTATAAGTATAAGTTCCTTCACTTCCTGTAAGCGTAGTAGCTACAGTTTCACCTGTTGCTTGTACTGTTACAGTTAAGTCCTCAATATCTGTATCACAACCTAAGTTAGTTGCTGTTACATCAAATACAAATGTACCATCAGTAATTTGAGATACACATGTTGTTTGTGGTAAATCAATAGCTATATCGAGTGGATTTACATCTACTGTCATAGCGTGAGTTACAGGAGCTAATAGTGTATTACCTAAATCATCACTTGCTGTGATATTGATAATAGGCGCTACATCCACAGGAGTTGCCACTGTACCTGCTACTGTATATGTAAATTCATATACATTAGTTTGACCATCAACTGCAGATACTGTAGAAATATTAGCTGAAGTACCATCAGTAACTGTTACTGTAATATCGTCTTCGTTAAATACGCCACAACCAACGTCGCTTGCGTTAACTTGGAATGTTACTACATCGCCAGGTTCTACGCATGTTGGAGGTGTATTTACTAAAGTAAGTGTTGGTCCTGTTTGGTCAATGTTGTTAACAACATCGCCATTGACAGGAGTCATAGCATTACCCTTAGTATCAACTGCATTTACAGTTACTGTACAAGTACCGGTTCCGTTTACTTCTACGATTGTATGTGTATGAGATACTACACCATCGTTGATAGTAAAGTCACCAACTGAAGAGTAAGTAGCATCTGTACCGTCACTAAAGTCATAAGTTATAGTTACTTCACCAAGATCTGCACAATCTGCATCTGCAATTGTGAAATCTGTAGTAATTGTATTACCAGTACCTAAACATTGACCTGAAGTAGCATTATTTGTGATTGTTACATCACCTGCAATTGCCGGTGCTGTATTATCAATCATAAATGTTGATGTTTCAGTTACTGTGTTAGCAAAGCCGTCAACTGCTGTTACAGTAATTGTTGCTTCACCAGTATAAGCAGAACCAGTTGGAATTGTATAAGTATAAGTTCCTTCACTTCCTGTAAGCGTCGTAGCTGCAGTTTCACCTGTTGCTTGTACTGTTACAGTTAAGTCCTCAATATCTGTATCACAACCTAAGTTAGTTGCTGTTACATCAAATACAAATGTACCATCAGTAATTTGAGATACACATGTTGTTTGTGGTAAATCAATAGCTATATCGAGTGGATTTACATCTACAGTCATAGCATGAGTTACAGGAGCAAGTAGTGTATTACCTAAATCATCACTTGCTGTGATATTGATAATAGGTGCTACATCCACAGGAGTTTCAACTGTACCTGCTACTGTATAAGTAAACTCATAATTATATCCATCACCATTTACTGGAGTTACTGCAGAAATATTAGCAGGAGTACCATTAGTTACTGTTACTGTAATATCGTCTTCATCAAATGTACCACAACCAACGTCGCTTGCGTTAACTTGGAATGTTACTATATCGCCAGGTTCTACGCATGTTGGAGGGTTAGTAGGGCTTACTAAAGTTAGTGTAGGTTTAGAATTATCTATAGTAAAGGCAGAAGATTGAACTAAGTAACCTTCCATTCCTTTGCTATCTACAATGTTAAATTCTACAGTATATGAGCCAGTAACATCTGCTGCATCTACAGTATAAGTAAACTGCAATTTGCCATTTACTTCATTCGGTTCGCCTATGTTACCATTGATTAAGTTATTACCATTGTAGATATCAACTTCAAATCCATTGTTTTCTCCATCCCACAAAGCTATATCTTGAGTTGCACAGCCAAGATTTTCATAATCTACGGCAAACGTAACTGTTTGATCTGCTTTATAGCATGTTGGAGTACTTATCAATGTAAAGTTATCAACTACAGGAACTGAGTTATCAATACTGAATGTAGCAAGGCTAGCATTTGTATTAGCGTTACCCAAACCATCTGCTGCAGTTACAGAGACAGTTGCTGTTCCTGTGCCGTCGTTAGCTGTTGCTAAGTAAGTAGCAGTATAGTTAGGATAAGTACCTGTTACTGTAGCAGCCACTGTATTAGGTGCTTCTTTAGGCAAAGTAATAGTTACAACCGGAGTTGCACCTGCACCACCGCAAGAACCATCTTCTACTGAGAACTCAATACTTACAGTTTGACCTGCTTTATAACAGTCATCTTCATCAGGAGTCATATCAGTAAATGCAATTACAGGGCCTGCATTATCAAGTGTAAATGTAGGAGTTACATCAATAACTGTATCATCCTGACCATTAACTGTACCAGTCACATCTTCTTCAGCCATTTCTGCTGTGTTACCTGCAGGATCAGCTATTATCAATGCGATTGAATATGCCCCTTGATCGTGTGCTGTTTGAGGACTTGCAGGGAATGCAAATGTTACAGAAGCATCTCCGGTTTGATCATTATAAGTTACATCTGTTCCTGTAATCGTTGTACTACCATTTACTGCCTCTGCGCTGATATTACCTGCTGCTAAAGCAGAGCAGATATCATTATCAGTTACATTAAATGTCATTGTTACTGACTGACCGTCTTTAATGCAATTATCGTCAAGTGCGATAGTAGAAACAACCGGACCATCAGTATCTACATTAAATGTAGTAGAAGCAGCATCAGATTCATTATCAGAATCATCAATGTAATCTACTTTCAAAGTATATGTACCTGAAGCGTAAGCTGAAACATCTAATGTACCGGTATAAGTATTAACTGTTTCATTAGAAGAACTTGATGCAACAGAGATGTTTCCACCTACCTGAACTGCTGGAATAGCTGTAGTCCAAATAGAAACAGTCGCATTGTTAACACCATTTTCGTCGCAATCAGTATCATCAATTGTAAAGCTATAAGCTATTTCTGTATTTGAGCAAGCTGTTACTGTACCTAAAGCAATAGCCGGAGCATCATTATCAACAGTAATAGAATAAGTCAAGTCTTCTGACTCATTCATAGCACCATCGTAGATACTCAATACTACTGATTTTGAACCTTCTTCATCATTTGCCACTGTCAATGGAATAAAGTACATGCCTGCATAATCGCCTGCGCCTTCTATTACTCCATCATCAGTTACGATAGAATTAGCAAAAGTAGTGCTTGTCATAAAGAATTGACCAGAAACAGGAGTAGTTTCTACTACATCAGAAGCTACGATATCACAACCGGCATCTGAAGGTGCAACACCCAAGTAGTATGAACCACCTTGAATACAGTTGTCTGTTACTTCAGAGTAAACGCCACCTGCTTCAGTATATAATGCAATCTGATCAAGATTTTCATTTACTGCTGCAAAAGCTGGAGCTGTCTTATCTACAGTAAATGTAGCAATTTCTTCATCAGAATTGCCTGCATCGTCTGTATAAACTACTATCAAGTCATACTGACCATTTGCCAAACCGGAAATATCAATATTACCTGAGAAAGTACCTTCAGAAATTGTCATTGTACCATCAGCGTCGCCTGCAGCAGGATTACCTGTTAGTTCTATCCAATATTCTGCAGCATTAATACCATCGCCACATGTAGAGTTATCTGCTACTGTGAATGAGTATGGCAATAAGCTATTTACACAGTTATCAGAAACCGTGATAGCAGATACTACAGGAAGTGCTGTAGAAACATGGAAATTAACTGCCAACTGAGTAGAAGCATTATTTGCATCATCTGTATAGTTAACTGTTACTTGTTTGTCGCCTTGAGCTACATCGCTTAATAACAATGTTGCTTCAACTGTCCAAGTTCCGTCTTCGTTATCTGTTACATTAGTTTGTACATTGTTTGCTGTGCTTGGATCAGTAAACGATAAATTATTCAAACCATCATAGCAATCTGTTCCAGTTACTTCTTCAGTTACTAAGAATGAAAATGCTAATGTACCGGTCTGATTCAAACAAGCGTCTGTAATAGACGATAGTGAAAGAGCAGCAGGTGTATTATCAACTGTAAAGCTAATGCTACCTGCAGATACTGCACCATTACCGTCGTTAACTGTAGCTGCGATAGTATAAAGACCATCGTAGTTTACTACTGGCTCTGTTGTGTTTTCAGGAATATCAATTGTATATTCCCAAGTGTATTTAGTATCTACAGGGCCGGTTGGTTGATTTGCACTAAGCTGTGCATTCAAACCACCTAAACCTGTAAACTCGATTGTTATATCATCTTGATCTAAACAACCGGCAGCATCAATATCAGCTGATACTGTAAGCGTGATTGTTTGAGTATGATTATAACATCCACCGTCTTGACCGCTTGCAATAGCTACGCTAGTTGGTTTCAACTGATCTAAGCTAAAGTCAACATCTTCAAAATCAAATTCTGTTGATGTTGTACCTAAACCGTCTGTTGCTGTTGCATAAACATCAACATCGCCGCTACCGTCAACAGTTTGGATAGTATAAGTAAACGGATAAACATTACCTGAAGGCGTGCCTACTGTTGCAGTTTCAACACCACCAGGTAAATCAAGATATACAGTTACTGCATTTACTGGTGAGCAACCTGTTTGATTTACTGTCACCGTACCAGAGATAACTGCACCTGTAGTCAAACATGCATCAGCAATACCATCAGCAAAGTCCATTGCAGTGATACTTGGAGCATCATTATCTACTGTAAATGTAGCTTCAGAGTATATAATACCATCGATAAATCCGGTTGCAGGATCTTCTGTGCCGTCAAAATCAGCAGCATTACCATTATCATCATCAATAGTAAGTTCTACTTGGTAAGGGCCGTTTATAGCTGCCTGTGGTACAGTAAATTCTACTGTTACATCATAACCTGTTTGTGGTGTTTCACCATCAACGTCAGTTACTACACCTGCAATGCTAAATGGTCCGTTCCAGCTTGTTCTTGCATCTGCATCGATGTTGCCTGCATTAAATGTACCGCAACCTGCTTCTTCTACGTGGAATGTAGCTGTTACAACAGTTGTTGGAGTTGGCTCTTCCTCATCACCATCATCAGTGTATTTCACGCAAGATTTATCAAGTTGAATATTTGATACTACAGGACCTGCATTATCAACGTAGAATTTATCTTCTGCTGTAATTGTAGCGCCTACTGCTGTACCTGTTGCAGCTGGTTCTGCACCATCCATTGTTGCGTAATTGTCTTTATCATCATCAATTACTAAGCTAACTGTATATAAACCGTCAGTTGTATTGCTTAGTATCGTAAATGTTGCTGTTACATCATAACCATCATTTACATTGCCTGTAAGTGATGTAATACTACCATTCAATGTAGTTGTTCCATTTGTAGCAGTAGCGCTCACGTTAGCTGCATCAAATGCACCGCAACCGTCTTCTTCTACGTGGAATGTTACATCTACTTCTGTTGTTGGATTTTGTCCGCCGTCTTCAGTATAAGCAACACATTGGTCTGCTTCTGCGATATCAATATCCGATACTACAGGACCAACATTATCTACGTCTATAGAATAAGTTAATTCTTCTGATTCATTCAACAAACCATCGAACAAGCTCAACGTGATTTCTTCTGTTCCATCATCTGTTGAAGCAATTGCTAATGGGATGTAATACATTCCGCCTACCTCTATAGGTGTGTCTACTGTATTAGCAAATGTTGAAGCTGAAACATAGAACTGGCCTGCCACTGCTTGGTTTGGAGTATATACTACTGATGTACCTACGATACCATCGCAACCTGCGTCGCTTGGCTCTACGCCTAAGTAGTAATTACCATCAGTTACGCAAGCGTCTGTTACTAATGTGTAATCTTGACCATCATAAGTATATAATGCAATCTTAGCAGGAGCATTTACTTCTGCAAAAACAGGACCGGAGTTATCAACTCTAAACGTTGGTACTGCTGTAATAGTAGCACCTGCTGCGTTTCCTGTTGCAGGATCTTCAACTGCCATTGTTGCAACGTTATCTTGGTCATCATCTACTGTCAACGTAATTGTATATTCACCTTCAACGTCTGGAATAGTGAATGTACCTGTTACAGTATAGCCATCATTTGCATTACCTGCGACAACTATTGTAGCAGGATTGTCAGTTGAAGCAAGTGTTAATGTTGTGCCGCCATTTACTGCTGCAATTGTAATATTGCTTGCATCAAATGTACCACAACCTGCTTCCTCTACGTCAAATGTTACATCTAAAGTAGTTGTTGGAGTACCTTCCACTTCAGTGTATTTCACGCAAGTTTCGCTTACTGCAATATTTGATACTACAGGGCCTTCGTAGTCAACACTAAATGCGTCTGCATCTACTACCTGGTCTTCTACTGAGTTGCCTGCGTTATCTGTTACGTTCAATCTTACGCCAATCGCTTCGCCTTGTGGCTCGTCGCCTTGGATTACGTAAGTAAAGTCGAAATGATTATTTTGATCATCATAAGTATAAGTAGAAGCTATAGCAACGTCTGTTGCGCTTGTCAACGTGCGGAATGTTCCGCCTTCTGCTGTGTAAAGTTCTACTTCGATGTTTGTTTCATCAATATCAGAACAAACTGCATTATCATCTACTACTATATCAGTAAATACTGCATCTGCTCCATTGCCTAAGCAACCTAATGCAAATGCTGCATTTGGAGTTACTGTAGGAGCATCTGTATCTAATACCAAATTCAATGCTTCATCTGCATCAGCAACTACTGCATTTAAACCATGGTTCAAATAACCTGTAACTGATAGTAAAGCACCATTTGGATCTTCTGAATCTACTGTATAAGTAAATTCGTAAGTACCGTCAGGATACAAACCACCTACAGGAGCAGGGTTGCCAGCTGCAGGAGTCATCCATACTGTACTGTTGTCAGAGAATTCTAACTCTGCTTCTACGTTTTCTACACCACCACAAGAATTTTCATCTACATTTACATTTAATGTAGCAGTGATTACTTTACCTGTACCTAAGCAAGTACCAACTGCATTTGTTGTAGTTGTTGTAGCTATAGTGTGATTTAATGGATCTATTGTAAACTCAAAGCCTGCAGGATCATAAAGATTACTTAAGTTACCTTTTGAATCTGTAGCTAATACTCTTACATGTTTTCCACCTTCATCACCCTGAGGTATTGTAAATGTATATTCAAATACATAGTCATCACCTACATTTGAAACAATTTGTGAGAATGTAAGATTTGCGTTAAATACCGGCAAGAATACAAATATCTTACCAGGATCTGCTGTTTGAAGCTCTGTCAAAGCACCTGTCAAAGTACCACAACCTAAATCAGTAACGCCAATTTGTAATTTGTAGTTACCTGTGGTAATACAATCTACTACGTTGTCGCCTTGATCTAAAACAGTAATTGATGTTACTGTTGGTTTTGTATTATCAATTTGGAAGTACTGAGCATCTACGTCTGATGATGTGTTTTGTGCATCATCTTTTATTGTTGCAGTTATGCTTGCATAGCCTGTCGCATGGTTGCTTGCTACTGTTGCCCGGTAGTTAAATGTACCGGCAGGAGCTTCATTTAGAAATGCTACTGGAATAGCTACAGGTGTTGCTGATGCATCTTCCAAAGTAATTGTAATATCGTCTTGGTTTAAAGTACCGCATGTTGAAGCGTCTGTTACAACTACACTAAAGTCAACAGTACCTGCAGTTTCGCATGTACCTTTTGCTGATAATGTAATAGTTGGAACTGCATTGTCGATACTAAAGCCATCGTTGAGAACAACTGCAACAGGATGGTTACCTGCATCATCCATCACATCAACTGATATAGTTGCTGCACCGTTTGTTTCTTCACCAACAAATGTATAAGAATAAGTAAATACATAAGGATCAGCTACTGTACCTGTGCCTGTTCTGCCAACGTAAGTTGCAGAATAATTGTGTGCACCTGCATCAATGATTGTTACTTCAATATTTGTTGGACTTACAAATGTGCCACAACCTTCTTCTACTACTGAGAATGAGAACTCAATATCTCTTGAATCGCCGAAGCAAGTGCCAAGAATTTGATCATCTGTGATAGACAATGAAGCCGCATTTACTGCAGGCTCTACTTTATCTATTGAGAACAATTCTGTTGCTGCTACCGCTATAGAAACATTGCCTGCTTCATCTTCATAAGTAATTGAAGGAAGAGTAGCCAGACCATTTGCATCGTCAGCATGAGCTGTGTAAGTAATGATAATATTGCCCTCTGTCAATGCTGCTGCTACTGCAACCGCACCATTTAATGCACCTTTATCTACTGTAACTCTTGCAGCATCAAATGTATTACAGTTTGCATTATTATCTGTTAGTGACACTTGGATATCTACTTCTGTACCTGGTTTGATACAAGTAGGCTCTTCTGCTACTAACACAGGAGTGCCAAGTGTAGGTTTTGTATTATCTACTGTAAACGCATTTGGTATTGTCAATGAATGACCATCAGCTGCTACGCCTGGATTACCTGCGTTATCTGCAAATGCTACAGTAATATCATAATCACCATCTGCTACATCTGCGCCAGGCAATGCATCAGGAAGAGTTAAATCTGCAGATACTGTATAAGGGCTGTTAGCGCCTGTTACATCAATATCAGCAGCATCTACTGTTACGCCTGCTGCAGAGATTGTAAAGTTTGCTGCTGTCAAAGCAGAGCACTCTTCAGCATCTGTAACTGTAAATGTAATATTTATCACATCACCATCTTTTACGCATGTTGCATTATCTGACAACAAGCTAAGTTCAGGTGCTGAATTATCTACAGTGAAACCAACATTTGAAGCACCCGATGCATTACCTGCATCGTCAGTTACTTCCACTGTAAATGTATAGTCACCATCTGCTACTTCAAATAAATTAACTGTGTATGTTACAGTACTTCCATCTATTGAAGGAGTAGAAAGTACGCCACCTGTTACAGTAGCAGTTGTAATATTTGATGCATCTAATGCACATGATGCTGCATCTGTCATATCAAATGTAATTGTAACATCTTCTGTACCTGTAGCATCCACTGCACAAGTTGGAGTAGCTTCCAAGTTTGCTATTGAAGGCAAAGACCTATCAATATTAAACGTACCAGTTACTTCGTCTGAAGCGTTATCAAAATCATCTGTATAGTTTACAGCTATTTGATATGGATTACCTGCTTCATTCAAATCAGCTACGTTTAGAGTATATGTCCATGTGTACGAACCGTCATTATCCGCAGGCGCACCACCTACTAATACAGGATCATTTCCACTTGGGTCAGTAATTACTGGGGTATTATACTCATTTACTTCTAAAGGATTACAATTTACATCGCTTATTGTAAATTCGAACTCTAAAGAGCCATCTACACATGCATCAGTAAACGTAATTGCTGAAATAGTTTGAGGAGTATTATCCACTGTAAATGTTGCTGTCTCAGGAGCTACCATTGAGTTCCCTGCAGCGTCATTTGTATTGAATGAGAATGTATATGTACCTTCTGCATACGCTGTTTCTTGAGATAAGTCAACAGTATATTGCAATGAATACGTACCATTCAAATTATCTGTTGGGCCTACAGCAAGTACCGGATCTGCAGTACCTTTGCCTGCGCCTGTTACAGTAGCAGTGTATCCGGAAAGTCCACAATCACCTGCTTCTGTTACTAAAACATTCGCTGTAAGCGTTTGAGTATTATTCAAACAAGCATCAACAATTGTAACAGCTGCTGTTGGAGCTGTGTTATCTATTGTGAATAGACTTGGAGAATTAAAACCTGTTTGATTACCAGCGTCATCTATTGCTAATGCATATACATTGCCTGATTCAGTACCGTCTATTACACGGGAATATGTATATGTATTTCCACTAGATAATGCGACAGACAACATAATATCTGTACCAACATCATAAACAGTGTTAGCAGGTTCACTCTCTTCTAACCATACTTGCAAATTGCTTGCATCGAACGTGCCACAAACAGGAGCAGGGTCTAATGCAGTAACATTAAAAGATAAAGTACCACCGGTTTTGAAGCATGATTGAGATAAAGTATTCACAATTACGCTTGGAGCAGTTTTATCTATATAAATTGTTGCTGTATTACCGGTAGAAGCATTACCTTTACTGTCTGTTACAGTATAAGTAAGAACATTATCACCAGCATTATCAGCCGCATCAATAGTTGTTTCATAAACAAATGTATATGATGGGTTTAAGTTTGCCGGAGCTGCATCAGTATATGCAAGGTTATCAGTAAAGTTATTTGCAGTTACTGTCAAACCACCATTTGCATTATCTATAGCACCGTCCATAGTACCGCAACCTGTTTCAGTCAAAGTTACATGTAAGTAAACTGTTTGACCTACAGAAGCACAAGTGATAGTATTTGCACTACCATCTGTTGCTGCATCATCTTTCCAAACTGCTGTTGCAGTTGGTGCTGTATTATCGATTGAGAAAGTCAAATCAGCTGAAGTAACTGAATTGCCTGCTCTATCAACACCTGTTACAGTATATGTATAATCGCCAGTATATGATTCAGCAGTCAAACCTGTTAAATCAGCACTCATTGTCTGAGTCACTGTTGCAGCACTAGCGATATCAGCTAATACAAAGTTGATCTCCTGTGGAACATCTGGACCAGCAGTCTTATTAACAGTGAAAACATCTTCTTGAACGTTACCATAGCTACCAGCTTCAACTACTGATGTAGCATCAAAGTCCATAGTAACATTAATTGTATTACCACCCACATAACAATCATCTGCCGGTGCACCTACAAGAGCAGGCTGAGAAGTAAATGTAGGATCTAATATATCTACATTAATGATTGAGTTTGCTACATCAGTTTCTGCTGAAGCGTTATTATGCTTATCAGTTGCAGTAACTGAAAAGTTAATATCACCACCAGTAGCACCTTCTAAATCAAACTCATAAGTAATATCCCACACACCTGGTGAAAACTCATTTACATTTGTAATATAAGTTCTTGCATCTGTCGCAGCATCAATTGCTCCAACAAATCCTGCAATTGCACCAGTACCAACTTTTTTAGTAAACTCAAGTTTAGCTGCACCAGTAGCAGGTGTAGCATTATTACCTAAATCAGTACCAAAGTCACCACATTCATTTGCATCAGTAACTCTAACCACTACTCTTAAATCTACAGCACCAGTACCATCAGCATTAAAACTGTGTGTAGAAGTATTGTTATCTGTCAAACGAGTATAGCTTACACTTGTAATTGAAGGAGGAGTGTTATCTACACTAAATGTAGCAGCCGCAGATGCAGCACCAGGATTACCAGCAGGATCTGTAGGAGTTGCAATGATTTCATAAGTACCACTTGCTTCTCCTGCGATATCAAATGAATATGAATAAACATTTCCTGCAATTAAAGTAGCAGCTTCGTCAGCTGTTAAACTTGCAATATTATCCACACCACTACCACTAAGAGTAATGTGTGAATCATTCCAAGTACCACATCCATTTTCATCAGTTACAGTCACTGTAAAAGTAACTGTTCCAGTTGGACTTGAACATGCACCTGAAGTCACTGCAACAACAGCAGATGGAGCAGAATTATCAATGATATATGCAAATGCACCATCATCGTCATTTGCAACAGTAGTTTCATTACCTGCATCATCTGTAACTTTCCAAGCAGCATCACCAGAAACATCGCCATCAGCCACAGTCACAGTTAATGTATAATTTGGATCTGCGTCACCTAGTGTTACATCGTCCGCAATTCCATCTTCCATAGTAAAGTGTATTTGATCACCGGCTGCATCATCATAACCGCCATCACTTACACCACCAAGAGAAACTACTAAGTTATCTGTATTTTTGAAACAGTCCGCGTTTATAGCAGCTGTAGTTACTACAGGAGCTTTTGTATCAATATAGAATTGATAAGAAGCAACTGTTTCCTCACTTACAGAACTAAGAAGACCATCTGTATCATATAAAAAGTTTTCTGCACCAGTGATAGCAACATTGCCATCACCTTCAAAAGCAGAGCCATCGATATCAGTCATGTCACCAGCATCATCTGCAGCAACATCGATAACGATAGCACCTGAAAACTCTTCAGTATTATCCAATAAACTAAAGTATTGTCTGTAAACATATTCAAAAGGCCAGTCATCCTGTTCATTTTGCAACTCAGGAATCCATTCGCCTTCACCTTTAGAAATAACAGTAGAATTAACATCACCATTACCTTGGAAAGTAATATCAGGTGTGTCATTATAATCCATAATTTCGCTAAATTCTACATCTATATAATAAACACTAGCCAAGTTAGCTTGAACGTAAGCTTTGTTTACTACATTAGGAGTACCAGCATTCAAATTACTATGTACTTTAACTATAGTAGGCACAGCATCAGCACCGGCAGTAAATGTACCGGTAAGCCAATTTGAAACTGCACCTTGAGTTGTTACGTATGCAATTTGATATGCATATTGTTGCTCGTGAGTAAGTCCCATTATCACCCAACTATCAGCATTACCGATATTTTGAGTAACTGTGGCACCAGTAGACAAATTAGTATAATTCAACAAAACATTAGCACCTGCAGGGCGATTCTCCCAAGCTAAGTGTACTACATTTTGTGAAACTTTTGGTTCTCCAGCAGCCAACGCTAGCCCCGGTAATGGAGCAATAAACGTAGCCGGGTTAGTTAGCCTTTGAGCGGTGCAATAAGCTGGCGTCGGAGCACCGCCTGTTTCATTATACTCAAAAGCGTAAACAGTATATTGGCTACCTGCGGTAAGACCAGTAACTGTAACAGTTGTACCTGTGCCAGTGTAAACACACTGAGCAGTACCTGATGCAGCAGTATATGCTGTGGCTACACTACCTGTGTAGTCAGTACCATTTTCGGGATTATTTTGCGAATCCCAGGTATTGCCAGCCATAATAAATACAGCTACTTTCTCGCCATCACCACGCCGCCAGTTGAACGTAACGTCACTGCCGGAAGTAGTCATGGAGATTCTACCTGCCTGCCGCGTAGGGCTGGTCGCTGCCATAGCATCAGGCACAGCGAGCGCCACCATAAAGAGGCAGAGCAAAAGTAAGTTGAGCACTCGATTCATAGAGCGTCTCCTCAATAATTAAAAAAAACAGAATTTAGTATCAATTGCCCATAGTCATGGCACGCAAATTGTGGAAAACTATCGCTTAATTACGCGCCAAAGCATACAAAACAAAGAATAATTAGTCAGCATAGCTAATTATTCAATCAAAATGTAAACAATTTTCTTAAATCTACAAACACATTTTTTTGTTAAATCTGCATTAAGTACATTCACAGTTTAGTCAAGTAACTGAATACAAACGAGTTAAAGCTGATAAGAAATTTTGCAAATTACGTGTTTTCCCGTATGTATTTTTTCAGTTTTTACAGATATAATATCCGATTGTTGGCGAATATTGTCAAATAGAAAATAATTATCAAATATAGTGCCTATATTGCCGGCGATAGCAATAAAATGTTAAATAGATTAAGATAATTCATAGATATATATTATGTATATCACGTATATTTTTTGTAAGTATTTTTATTACTACAGAGGAATATTTATGTGGAAAACTATGGGAGGATTGGGGGAAATAAAAATACTATAGGCTATGTACAACAACAAGGGACTGTCTCATAAGTAAAACAATCTATATTAACTTGACGATTACTCAATACATTATGTGATCTGAGTTAAGCAAAATGTAGAGGCTGTCTCTAAGTCATAATTTGCAAAATATTCTTGATGTATGTAAGTTTTACCGACAGCTGAAGCAGTCGGTTGCACTTGTGTAACTCATTGCAACCGCATGCTTTAGCTTGCGGTAGAAGATAATATAACGTTTGTTTTTCCTCTACTTTTACAAAAGAGTATGACAAAACTCAGACTGCTGAGACAGCCTCAAGCTGGTCGCCCTTACAGGGCTCTATATTTCAATGACTTATCTTTCCCGGGGCGTTGCCCCGGGCTGATATATTTGAGGCTTTCAGCCTCCTGTGAAAAATATAAAAAAACCGTGGGGAAATCTATAATACAAGCGTGGGGTGTGAAACCTATACAACCGTGGGGGGTGTGAAACCTATACAACCGTGAGGTTAACCCCACGGCTGTAAAAAAATATAAAAAAACCGCGGGGTTTTCCCCACGGTTGGATAAATAATTCAATTTACAATTACTTAGTCTTTTTTCGTAGTAACCTTGATCACATTAGAAAAGCCTGTGATGCCGGATTTGAGCATAGCCCGCACGCGGTAGTAGTACGTTTTTCCTGCTTCCAGATTGTCAATATCCCAATCATTTACTGGCATGATAGTGATGTTCGAGTAGTTAGGGAGCAGCTGAGAAAAGTTTTCGTCCGTAGCTACATCGAGGATATAATTTTTTGCATCTTCGACCTTCTCCCACTGAGCAAGGAAGTGATCGCCGCTAACATCTTTAGCTTCGAGAGCCTTAGGAGCAGGCGGCAGTGCAGTGTAAGTGCGAACAAAGCGAGAATCTTTCTTTTTAGGCAAAGCGTAAACAGTGTTTTCACCGGAGCCGTTAGCTTCTATCGCAGCAATAGTATAAGTCTTACCTGGTTTTAAACCTGATAAGCGAATGCTTGCTTGCGTTTTACCGGTATTTTTTTCGATACATGATGTTTTAGTATCCTTAACGAGAGATTGTCCGTAAGTGGCATTAGGGATTGCCTCGTACTTGTTTTTCGGTAGTTTTATATCATTTCCCTCGGCAACAAAGATAAAAGTAGCATCGCCATTGCCTCGCATATAAGAAAGCGTAATAGATCCGTCGGAATTCTCGCTGATAGCAAGATTACGAGGAGTAATGCTTGGAGATTTAGGTAAAGTCATGACATCAAAAGACTTTAGCAAAAGCGAATAGTCCGGTGCTTTCTCATTATTAAAGCTATAGACATCTAATTTATATTTAGTGCCCGGAACTAAGCCTTTTATATCGAGCTTATTATTTTTGACTTTCCCTGTAAAGATCGGGTAATTTTTTTTGCCGATAATATTGTTTTCAGCCTTAGATATGTCCGCCACAGGCTTATAGACAGTGCCGTTAGTAGGCGGGAAATTAGATATTTTATCTTCCCTAAGCACAAGCAGGAAAGCAGACTGCCCGGCAGACTTGATAGTAAACGAAAGGGACTCCTGCTCAGCATCGACATTAGTAACTTCATCGATGGCAAAAAGCGAGATAGAAAGGGCGATGAAGAGCGTCAAAACAGCGAAAATGTTTTTCATAAGCGTATCATTTGAGTTAAACATATAAACAAATATACTAAAAGTAGGCGATAATATAAAAAAAAACGCGGCCTCTTATAGAAAGAGACCACGTTTAATATATTCAATCTATTGTGAAATAGATTATGATTCTTATTGGATAATTCTCCAAGCACCATTGATGTACAAGCATTTAACTGTTTGTTGAGTTGCAACACCAGTACCTAATACTGTAATTGCACCAGCAGAACCACCAATTGCTGCATTGTTGTAGATATAAAGGATTTTACCATCTTGACCTGCAGGGAAATTAGCTGAGATAAATGCAGCACCGTCACCACCATTATAAGTAAGAACAGTTTGATTAGCAGCAGCTAAAGTTGCAATTGAGTTAAATGAACCAGTTGACAATTGTATGTGACCATCCATAATGCGCAAAGCTTGACCTGTAGCATGAGTTGAAGTAATTTGCAACGCATCTCCTTGATCAGCTTGAATAATAGCTCCAATTCCAGTACCAGTGTTAGTACCATCAGTTGCATCAACATTTAATGCAGTACCTGCACCTGTTACATATGCATTAACTGCAGTACCAGTAGTTGCAGTAGCATTTACCGCCATACCAGTAGATGCAGAAGCACTGATTGCTTGTCCAGCAGCAGCAAGGTTGGTTGCAGCAATTGCTTGGGTACCTGCACCAGTAGAAGTTGCTACGATTGAAGGATTCGCAAGAGAATTAATTGTTACAGTGTTATTGAACGTAGAAGTACTACCTACAGCCAAAGTACCAGTAGTTGCAACGTTACCAGTAGTAGCAGCAACAGTGAACTGAGTAGTAGATAAAGAATTACCAGTAATAGCACCAGAAGCAGTAACAGCACCAGTATTTGCATCTAGAACTACAGAACCAACACCGTCAGTTACAGTAAGATCTGAATCAAAAGTAGTTGCACCGTTAACACCACCAGGTAAAGCAACAGCACCAGTGAATGAAGAAGTACCAGCAACAGTGAAGTCAGTAACAGCAGCAGCATCAGAAACTACTACACCACCAACGATACCGCCAGTAAGAGTAGAAGCACCTGTTACCTCTAGAGTACCACCAACTGTAGTATTACCAGTTACACCTAATGTGCTACCTAAAGTAGTTGCTCCAGTTACACCCAATGTATTGTTTACTTGAGTTGCACCAGCTACAGTCAATGCATCACCTAAAGTAGTTGCACCTGTTACACCTAATGTACTACCTAAAGTAGCAGCACCTGTTGCACCAAATGTATTATTTACTTGAGTTGCACCAGCTACAGTCAAAGTGTTGCCTAAAGTAGTTGCACCTGTTACACCCAATGTGTTACCTAAGGTAGTTGCACCTGTTACACCTAATGTACCAGAGAAAGTACCATTCGCAGCATTTACATCAGCCATAGTAGCTGTACCAGTTACACCCAAAGTGTTATTGATTTGAGTTGCACCAGCTACAGTCAAAGTGTTACCTAAAGTAGTAGCACCGGTTACACCTAATGTATTGTTGATTTGAGTTGCACCATTAAGAGTAGTTGCACCAGCTACTGACAAGTTAGCAGCAAAGCTACCATTACCAGTTACGCCTAATGTACCACCGATAGTAGTGTTACCATCAACATTTAAAGTAGCGTTTAATTCTGTGTGACCGTCAACATTAACTGTACCATCTACGTCGAAATCTGAAGTAGCACCGATTAAGTTAACATCACCATCGTAATTAGTAGTACCAGTTACAGTGATTACGTCAGCAGCGTCGTTACCAAGAGCAACGTTAGCGTTAGCAGCTAAATCACCAGTTAAAGTAGTTGCACCAGTTACAGCTAAAGTGTTACCTAAAGTAGTTGCACCAGTTACGCCTAAAGTACCACCGAAAGAACCGTTACCAGAGAATGTACCATCTACTGCACCAACGTTACCAGTGAATGTACCATTTACAGCACCAAGGTTACCAGTAAGAGTTGCATTTACTGCACCAACGTTACCGGAGAAGTTACCATCTACTGCACCAACGTTACCAGTGAATGTACCATTTACAGCACCAAGGTTACCAGTAAGAGTTGCATTTACTGCTGAGATATCACCAGTTGCAGCAATATTACCAGTTACATTTAAGCCTGCACCAGCTGTTACTAAACCAGTAAAATTACCAGTAGTAGCATTCAATGTACCACCTACGAAATTACCGTTAAATTGGTTCGCAGTTACATGACCGTTAGAAGCATCCAAAAGAATTTGATTTGGTGCAGTACCAACTGTCAAGTTACCGGATACAGTAAGAGCACCGATAGTTGCATCATTTACAGTCAAATCAGCAGTACCATCAAGAGCACCAGTGATTTGAGCAGTAAGAGCTTGAAGCAAACCTGTCAATGTAGCATTAGTAGCATTAACATCTGTAGCATTAACATCTGTAGCATTAACAGTTGTAATGTTACCAGTTGTAGAGTTTACTGTAGTGATATTACCAGTAGTAGAGTTCAAAGTAGTGATAGTACCAGTGTTAGCTTGGATATCATCAACTACTAAGTTACCGTTAGGCATATTTATTTGAGCGTTAGCGCCAAGCATGTTGATTTGTGCGTTAGCGCCATTCATAATAATCTGAGCATTTGGATTAGTTGCTGCATTGAAAGTCAAGTTTTTAGTAGTAATGTTAACATCACCATCTACTGTTAAATCTTGACCAACAGTCATATCTTGAGAGATTTGACCATTTTGAGCAGTCATCTGACCATTGATTACAGTATTACCATTAACAGTTGCGTTACCGTTAAGAGTTGTGATACCATTTACAGTCAAAGCAGTAAGAGTAGAAGTACCATTAAAGTTACCTAAGAAATTAGGAGCAGTTACATCTACAGTGAAAGTAGGAGCTACGTCAGTGTAAACTGTAGCAGCATCTACAATTGCTCTGTCAATAATATCATTATCAACTACATCACCTGCTAATTGATCAACATCTAAATCGCCAGTAATGTTAGCAGCAGTACCAGATACGTTACCAGTTACATTACCAGTTAAGTTACCCCAGAACATAGGAGCTGTTACATCTACAGTAAAAGTAGGAGCTACATCTGTATAAACTGTAGCAGCATCTACAATTGCTCTGTCAATAATATCATTATCAACTACATCACCAACCAATTGGTCAACATCTAAGTCACCAGTTAAGTTAGTTGCACTAGTAGCTGTTGCAGCATTACCAGTTAAGTCACCAATAAACATAGGAGCTGTTACATTAACTGTAAAAGTAGGAGCTACGTCAGTGTAAACTGTAGCAGCATCTACAATCGCTCTGTCAATAATATCATTATCAACTACATCACCAACTAATTGGTCAACATCTAAGTCACCAGTTAATGCGATAGCTGCATCAGCAGTACCAGTCAAGTCACCAACAAAATGAGGAGCTGTTACATCATTTACAAATGTAGGAGCAACTGCATCATAAAGAGCAACGTTAGCTGTCAAACGAGCATCAGCTAAAGTACCAGTAGTGATGTTTGTAGCATTGATATCAGTGATAGCAGCACCGTTACCTGCGAAAGTAGCAGCATTAACAGCACCTGTTACATTTGCATCACCACCAACAGTGATATCATTTGCAATTGTGAAAGAACCAGTTGAAATTTGACCAGCAACATTTACGTTACCATCGAAATCTACATCTTTATCAAATGTAAGGTTATCGCCGGCAGCAGGAGCAGTGATAGTGATTGCTTCAGCGCCTTCGCCTACAGTGATAGTGTTAAGGATTTCTAACATGTGACCGTGAGCTGTAGAGTTCCAGTAGATATCGCCTTTAGTTACTAAAGCGATTTTACCAGGAACATTTGAAGTATTTTCGATAACTACAGCACCAGTTGGATTTGGATTAGCCAAAGTAACCCAACCGTCAACGTTTTCGTTGTTAGCAGTGAAGTGACCTGCAACTGCAAGACCATTGTCAGAAGTAGTAGTTACTTCCATACCTTTGTGAAGAACGTTAGCAGTAGCACCAACAACATTGTTGTCAACTTTAACGCCGGCAGTCATGTAACCATTATCTTCACTGATATTAGTCATGAATTTAGCGCCATAAGAAGTGCCTTCCAAAGTAGTAAGGTTAGTAGTTACTAACAAAGCACCTTGAGAAGATTCGCCGTCAGTTGTACGGTCGATGTGAGCAGTTGCAACGTTATCGCCACCACCCATAACTTTCAATGCTTCACCGTTTGTATCAGTTTGAGGAACTTTTACATAGATACCGCCGCCTTCTACATCAGTTTTAGTGATGTCGATAGCAGTAACGTTTTCAGTTGGACCATTGTGAGTAATAGGAAGAGTGAAGTTAGCATCTTTCCACATAGGAGCTTTTGCAATTGGATCCCAAGTCATTACTTGACCTTGAACAGGAACTGCATCATAAGAGAATTCCCATTTGCCATCTTTCCAGAAGATAACCTGACCATTTACATCAGCACCGTCAACCATGTCAAGTGCAGTTGGAGCCATCCAAGCAGCATTGCCATTAGCGTCAACCATTAATTTATATCCTTCCATCGCACCGGCAGTACTCAAGTACATAGGAGTGATAGAACCAGGAGCTACTAAATCAAGAACAGCACCCCATGCAGCAGTGCCATTAGCACCAACATACAATACTGTACCTTCAGCAGCACCAGTAGTATTCAAGTTTTCTAAAGCTACTGCACCAAGACCAATTTTGTCAGCAGTTACTGCGCGAGGAGCAATAATTGGATCTGGGTAAGTACCAGTCAAATCACCAGAAGCAGGACCAGATGGAGTAGTAGATACGTTAGGAGCTAACATATTCTGAGTTATACCACCATTAGGGATGTTATTTAAAACAGCTTCAGGTTTGATAGTTGGGTTAGGGTAAGTACCATCGAGGTCACCACCAGCAGCACCCATTGGAATAGCCATTACGTTAGGATCTAACATAGCTTGAGTAACACCACCATCAACAACACCAAGAGCTACAGTTGCTGTGTCAGCCATAGAAGCTGATTTTGCCATACCTGCATAAGGTACCAAAGACATAGCAGTTCTTGCGTATGGATCGCCACCGCCAACTGTTACTTGCAAGAAGTATTGTTTGTTGAAAGGTAAGTTAATTGGAGTAGTCTGACCCAAGTTAACGTTGAAGTAACCTTCAGTTACTTTAACATTTTGAGTTTCAGTCCAAATTGCAGTACCACCTGCTTCGCTTTCGAAGATTTCGAAAGTCATTGAAACATTTTGGTCTAAAGCTTTTTTGTCTTCATTTACCAATGTACCTTGGTAGTTAATTTGGTCTGGCAAATCAGCCGGTGCAGCTTGCACTCTACCAAATGGTGCTAAAACGAAGGCAACGATAAGTAAACCGAGAAGAAGAAGTCTCTTCATTACTTTGCACTCCTAAACGATGTTATACAAAAAAATCTCATTTTATTATCTAATTTCTTATTCGAATGATTATTTAGAAACAATCATAACTGTACGCACAGACTGAGTATCAAAAGTAGAAGCGCCAACAGGTCTAACTACTACTTCACACAAGTAAGAACCGCTTGCAACATCAGCGCCACTGTTATCAGTAGCATCCCATGTTTGAGAAACCATACCGGATGTTTGTCCTACGTTGAATGTTTTGATAGTTTTGCCACTCATGTCGTAGATATTGATAGTTACATCACCATAACCCGGCATTTCGTATTCGATAGTTGTGTTTTGTGCAAACGGGTTTGGAAAGTTTTTCAAACCGTCGTTTGTAATAACAACATTATCATCTACTGATGTTCCAGGTTCGCCCGGAGACCAAAAACCTTGGTACAATGTCCAGAGTTTCCCTTCAACAACTGTACCTGCATCACGCTTGCCGATTGCAGTCTGTCCCATAACGCCGGAAAGTGTTTCCCCATTGTTATTTGAAACAGCCACCATGCCACCGGAACCGATCACAGATCTTTCGAGAGTAATCTCTTCCTGAGCAACAGCAGAATCCGCTATAAACGGAAGTGCTATCCCACAGACCAAGATATACTTCATAATTTTTTTCATGTGAACACTCCTATATACTGACTATGTATATTATTGTAAATTGCTTTTTTATAACGACTTATTTATATTTCAAAGGTTTCTGTAAACCTGCTTGTATTGCTTAAGTTACAGTACAATAATTATGCCAAAGTATTTGACGTATATTATACTACTATCCGAATCTATAATTGACAATCGGAATCGAAAACGAAATTACGATATTTCGCCTTAAATAACAAAAAAGAATTTATTTCATCCATAAGATTTATGATAATAATTTCTCCAATTATTACATCCTGCACTCTAAATCTATATGCCTAAATGATTTATAAGTATTTACCATCTCTTAACATAATAAAATATCCTAAGCTATTTATCTATTCGACAAAAGATAAACAGCCTCAAAATCGCTTTTTTCGTCTATTTCTGATTTTTTTGAGCGGTTGCATGCCACATTACTATTTTCGGACATGTATTTGCCTTATGTGGTTTATAATTTTTTACTTCATGCTGCAAATTGAAAATAACTGAATCGCAAATGAATTCCAAAAACTTTTTTATTTTTTTGTATTTTTGTATCAAATTTCTTTACCAAACCGGAATTATAATGAAACTTCACGAGCTTATCGCACATTGCATCACCATCGATGATGCTGTTTCTCTTTCTCTCAAACCTGCTGACAGTACAATCTCTGAGTACCTCAAGCAAAACAAATCCATTGGCAGTAAAGAACGAAAGTTTGTGATGGAACTTACTTTTTTCGGAATCAGAAATCAGATTCTTATAAATCATTTATCTCAATGTATAAATTATAATTTGCATACCCAAACAAAATTTTTTGTCGTTGCAATTTTATTGCAATCTGTTTACGATGATTCAGGTTCAGATTTATCGTTCGACAAGCTATATTATGCAATAGATAAATCATCGGAAAATAATATTATTCAGTCTTTTCAAAAATACTTCTCTAAAGATGCACTGACGACTGAATTGCTAAATAATTGGAAACTTGCAATAATCAATAGAGTTAGAGAGCTTAATGATAAAATCGCGAACATGTGTAGCGACTCTCTTTGCTTAAGATATTCTTTTACAAAACCTTTTTACGATTTGCTAAACACTCGATATAGTTACGAAGAAATTACTCAAATGTTCATAGCTTTATCTAAGCCTGCTGATATTTCTATCAGAGTAAACACGGTAAACACTAATATAGATAAACTCTTTGATAGTCTTTCTACTAACTATGCAGATGGCATTATTGCAAAAAGTAAACTAATACCAAATTCTTTAAATGTTTCGGGCAGAGCTAATTTGTTGCAATCCAAAGAGTTCCAAAACGGAAGATTTGATTTTCAGGACGAAGGTAGCCAAATCATTTCTCTAATTCTTGATCCACAGGAAGGAGAAACAATTTTAGATGCATGTGCAGGAGCCGGAGGCAAAACCGTTCATATTGCTAACCTTATGAACAACAAGGGCACAATCGTAGCTACAGACACAGGACAAAAAAGGTTGAATGAAATACTCCCCAGAGCAAAAAAGGCAGGTATTAAAATCATTGAAACAGAGCTTATCAGATTAGGTTCCCGTACGCAAACCAAATACAATCAAAAAAAATACGATCGCATACTTATAGATGCTCCGTGTTCGGGCTCGGGAACTATCAGACGTGCTCCTTTTTTGAAATACAATTTCTCTAACGACAAGCTAAATGAGCTTACAAGGCGCCAGGCAGGCATTCTTCAGCATTATTCTAAATACCTCAAGCCTGGTGGTATTTTGGTATATGCTACTTGCTCAGTTTTCCCTCAGGAAAACTCTGATATTGCTCAAGCTTTTCTTGCTGCTAATGAAAACTTTGAACCTTGCCCATTACAGGGAACTTTAGACAAACATAATATCGCTGTCAGTTGCAACACAAACTCTTCTGATTTGACTATCGTGCCCCATACATATAATACTGACGGCTTCTATGTTGCCAAATTCAGGAAAAAATTATGATAAAAAATCTTATAATTGACTTTGGTGGGGTGCTCTATCAGATAGCCCCCACTAGAACACTTGACCTATTAAACAGCTATGGTGCAATAAAGCATACTTACAATGAGTTAGCTAATATGCAGGTATTCAGAGATTATGAGACAGATAGTATCTCTTCTCAAGGATTTATTGCTTCTATAAGAGATCTGTTTGCTATTCCCATGTCTATTTCGGATGTTCAAATCATTGAGGCATGGAATAGTACACTCGTAGGATTGTTTGAAAATATTATCAGCACTGTTAGAGAGTTAAAAAGTCGTTTTAACATAGTATTATTGAGCAATACAAATGAATTGCACTATGACTGTTTTTTGCCTGATTGTCAAGAACTTTTCTCAATATTTGACCGATGTTTTTTTTCGCATCATATTAAGATGAGAAAACCGGATACCTATATTTACGAATATGTCATCAATGAAATGCGGTATAAGTCTAAGGAAACTATATTCATAGACGATTCTATGCAGAATTTAGAAGGAGCAAAAAAGGCAGGGCTTGCCATTTATGCGGTAACTCCTGACACATCTGTGTCAGATTTTTTACACACTGTTTAAGCATATACACACTTTTGTTGGTTTTGTCAGATGGAACACTCTCATACAATGTAAGTTTTTAAAACTCTATCATTTTTATTTCTGCTGATAAATCCTTATCTTTATATTACTTTTATCAATATGTCTGAAAGCACAAGAAGATATGAATTCTTTTTGGGAATCTTCTTTTATCGTAGTTGATGTGGAAACTACAGGCTCCGATCCAGAAAAAAACCGAATCACCGATATAGCCTGCATCCTAGTGCAAGGTGGAGAAATCACAGATGTCTATGCCTCGCTGGTAAACCCTCACCAGTTTATTCCTCATTTTATAGCTAATATGACCGGAATCACAAACGAAATGGCGTTTAATGCACCTGAGGCTCATGAAGTGTTTCAGGAAGTGAGCAAGATATTTAATGTACCTAATCCGGTCTTTGTAGCACACAATGTCAATTTCGACTGGTCTTTTGTGCAGCGTTCTTTTGTTCGCGAAGGCCTCACCCCTTTGGAAATGCCAAAACTTTGCACATTGAAATTAGCACGGCGAATACTTCCTAAAGAAGATAAAAAAAATGTCGGTGCTTTGGCAGAGTATTACGGGATTACAATAAAGAATCGCCACAGAGCTCTCGGCGATGCAGAAGCAACTGCACTGATACTCTTAGAGCTATTAGAAAAGATACAGGAAGAGCACAATATCACTTCTATTGATGATTTGCTGCATTTTCAAAACAAGCCGGTAAAAGCCTACACACTAAAAGAAGACTCTTTCGCAAAACACGAATCTGTTTTAGACACTTTGCCGGACGAACCCGGAGTGTACTATTTTTTTGATAAAGCAGGGAAAAATATCTACATAGGCAAAGCAAAGTCGCTTCGCAGCAGAGTGCAGTCTTACTTCAGAAACGGCAATCTCACTTCTAAAAAAGTAGTCGAGATGGTCAAAAAGATAGAAACTATTACTTGGGAATGCACAGGCAACGAACTATCTGCTCTTGTTTTTGAATCTCGCGAAATCAAAAGGGTGAAACCTAAATACAATGTTTTAGAAAAGCGCTACCTCAAATACCCTTTTATTAAAATAACTACCGGAACAAACTACCCTAAAGTTGCTATATGCAATGAAGTAGAAAATGACAATGCGATATATTACGGCCCTTTCAAGAACTACTCTCTTGTAAATCATGTCTTTTCGATTATTGAAAAGCGGTTTGGTCTCAGAAAATGCGATCTTAATTTGGATAACGGCAACGTAAAACCTTGTTTTTATGCTGACATAGATAGATGCATAGCACCATGTAAAGCAGAATGTACCGTAGAGATTTACAACGAAGAAGTAGAAAAAGTAAAAGCATACCTTTCTAACTTCAGAAACGGAGTACTTACCGATTTAGAAAAAGAGATGATTAAATACTCTGAAGAATTGGATTTCGAAACTGCGGCAAAGATACGTGACCAAATTAACGAAATAAAAAAGGTTACTGCCAACAAGCCTGCTGACAACTCTTCTACCGGAAGAAACAATATGGTCTTTGTAATGCCGGCGAATCCTCGAGAAAAGACAATCGACCTATTCCTAATCTCAGACGGCAAACTTGCCAAACAAATAACTATCGGACGGAAAGCTTCTTTGAAAAACCTGTTCGAGGATATTCATCATTATTATTTCAACGGCAATGAGACTGATTCCAATCTATCAATGTACGACATTGACGAGATACGAATAGTCAATTCTTGGCTTTTCAAAAATCAGGATTTCGGTTATTCTTTGTTTCTCGAACAAAAATCTGAAACTGCCTTTATAGAAGAGTTAGAAAAAACAATACGTGAAATTGAGTTTGAATAATACTTGACAATAAAAATATATTTTTTAATATTTTCTTTGTTGCGAACATATATTTTTTTGTATATTGTATTGTATGTTGTTTTTTCAAGTTTATAATTATGCCCCAAATATTAAAAGACGATATTAAGCAACGAATTAGCGAAGCCGCATTCAAGCACTTTGCTACATTTGGATTTAAAAATACTTCAATGGCTCATATCGCTAAAGATGCCAACGTTTCGGTCGGTAATATTTACAGATATTATGTAAATAAAGACGACATATTTTACTCTTTGATTACGCCACAGTTTGTAAATAAATTCAAACAAACTATGCAGATAAGAGTAAACAAATCCGGCACCAAATTCTTCAATGTACTTAAAAGAAAAGCTCCTGCTGAAATCATAGACCAAGATGTTATTGATTTTTATTTTGAGTACCGTCTTCACATTGTCATCCTGCTGGACAACAGTAAAGATACTGTTTACGAAAACATCCGCAGAGAACTGAAGGACATGGCATTCGAATATATCCAGAAATATTTTCAGGAAAACATTGCCCCTCAGTACAATCTGGATCAGGAAAAACGGTTTTTGCTCGATATCATTTACGAAAATCTTGTTTACGGAATTCTAAAAATTTTAAAAGAATATACAGACAAAGAAGATATTGAAAGAGCCTACAAATCTCTAATAGGTTATCACCTCTACGGACTTTTAGGTATTTGGGAAACTCCTGATTATATCTCAAAATCGTAGATTTTACAATAAGATTCAATTTTTTTACAATTTGATATTTCTTTTTGCATCCAAATCATTTCTTATGACTCTTACTTTCAGAAGCGAAAATAATTGAAACTTTGTTCGACTATATTCGTTTCTGTCAAAGTGTTTATAACATAATGTCATTTTGGAGATATTTTTTCGATGCAGAAACTTATCAAACAAATCCTCACACTATGCCTTGCTATAGTAATTATGGCGGCTAATCTCTCCGCAAATAGTGCTGCTGCAAGCTCAGAGTATGCCTCTATGAGCGGCTTTGTTTACGATAGCGAATCAAAAGAAACGCTTATCGGTGCTACTGTCTATCTTGTTGGTTCTAAAAAGGGCGCTTATTCCAACAAAGCAGGCTTTTATTCTATCACTGACATAGAGCCGGGGAAATATACCGTCCGGGTCACTTATGTTGGATACGAAAAGTTAGAATATGATGTTACTTTGAAGAAAGGGCAGTCGTTCAAAAAGGAAATCTTTTTGAAATCAGCAGCTGTTTCAACCAACACTGTAACAGTTACAGCTGAAAGAGAAGTCGAAAAACGACAAATCACAGTAAGTAAAATAAATGTACCTATACAGCAGATAAAGGAAATCAGAATCGGGGGCGAATCTGACGTATTCCGTACTTTGCAGTTACTTCCGGGTATCCTTACTTCTTCCCAAATTTCGAGTGGACTATATGTTCGTGGCGGCTCTCCCGATCAAAACCTTGTGTTGCTGGATGATGCCGTAGTTTATAATCCTACTCACTTATTTGGCTTCTTATCTACTTTCAACAGTGACGCCATCAAAGATGTGGAAATGTTGAAAGGTGGTTTCCCTGCAGAGTATGGCGGAAGGATGTCTTCTGTGCTAAGCATAACTCAAAACAACGGCTCCCAGAAAGAAGTGCAGGGCATTGGAGCTTTAGGACTTATCAGCTCTAAACTTAGTTTAGAGGGGCCTCTGCCCGGTACAGATGGTTCATGGTTTATAGGTGGTCGCAGAACTTATTTTGACCTACTTACTTCGCTTATGTCGGAAGACCCTGAAAATCCTTTGCCTGATTTCAACTTCTATGATTTGAATGGTAAACTTACATTCAATTTATCACCATCGGACAAACTTTTTGTTTCGGGCTTTCAAAGTGCTGATGCTTTGCAATATGATACTTATGGTGTAAATTTCAGAATGGATATCGGAAACAGATTAGGTGCTATCAAATGGACTCACATCTGGGACGATAATTTCTTTTCTGATGTAATAGTTTCCGGTAGTCATTATTTTAACAAATTTAAAGGCGACCAGACAGGCTATGAGTTCCTAATCAATAATGCTATCACTGACTACTCTACAAAAATCAAAACCGAATGGCTCGTTAACGATAAATTGACTGTAAAATCAGGTTTCGAATATACTAACTTCCACTTCCAATATCTTCAAAATTACTCCGGAGATACAGATTCTACACAGCAAGGTGGAGGTGGTCAGACCAATCTGAATTTGTTTGATAATAACTATAGTGCGTATTTGCAGACAAATTTGCAGGCTAATCAACATCTTTCATTCCAGTTAGGCGGTAGAGCGAACTACTGGAATCTTAGCGATCAATTCACAGTTGATCCGAGAGCTGCAGCCCGCTACCAGTTCAACGAAGGTTTTGCCATTAAAGTTGCCTGGGGGCTTTTCCATCAAAACCTAAGACTTGCTACTCAGCCGGATTTTAGCTTCTTTGACACTTGGATGCCTTCGGACACGTCAGTTGCAGGGCCGGGCAGGTCTGACCAATACATCTTTACTGTTGAGACTAATCCTATGGAAGGTTTTGATTTAAACGTAGATTTATATTATAAAAAATTACACAATATAAACGAGTTAAACGATAAATCTTTAGAAGGCGAAACTGTAGCGGACGTACTTTTCTTTGGTAAAGGTAGAGCATACGGTGCTGAAGTATTTTTACAAAAAAAATACGGCAGACTTACAGGTTGGGTCGGCTACGGTTTAGGCTGGATTTTTGCTCAGTTTGACACTATCAACGGCGGTAGAGAATTCAGTCCTAAATACGACAGAAGACATGATTTGAAAATTGTAGCTCAATACAAAATCAATGACAGTTGGGATATAGGAGGTACTTTTACCTTGCAGAGTGGACAGCCTTACACAGGTGCATCTTCAAGATTCCAAACAAAACTTCCCGGGCAGAACTACGGCGACGGTAAAACAGTGCCTTCTCAGAGATATGGACTCAGATTGCCGGCTTCGCACCAACTGAACCTAAATGGAAGCTACAAATTCAAAATGTTTGGGCTTGCGTCGAGAGTCATTTTAGATATTTATAATGTTTACAACAGAAGAGATATCTGGTTTAGATATTACAACACTCAGTCGGAAACTACGACTGTAGAAGATGTCAAGCTGTTGCCTATAATTCCTACGTTTTCAATTGAAGTCAAGTTTTAAAGGAGCTTTCAAAAATGCAAAATATAAAGTTAATATTTTTAAGTCTTGCAGTAGTGCTTTTACTCGCGTCTTGCGGTGATCCTGTACCTACTGATTATATCGAAGAAATTTATGTAGAAGCGTATCTGCTCGTAGGCGAACCAATTCAAAATATAGTAGTTGCCAAAACTCAGCCTTTAACATCTACATTTGATTACTCAAAGTCGCTATACAGAGATGCGACAGTTGTAATCAAAGGAGACGGCAGAGAGTTTAATCTAAAAATTGACGCAAGCGGCACTGACGGTTTTTATTACGAAGATAAAGACTATTTAGTAAAAGAAAACACTATTTATACTTTAGAAATCACTACCCCTGACGGCAAAGTAGTTAGCGGAAAAACTACAACACCTCAGGATATAAGCTGGATAGACAGAGTCCCGAAACCCTTGCAGTTCCCTAAAGACACATTGGATCCTGAGACTTCCGATCCTATCAGCTGGACTAAGTCCAAAGATGTAGATTACTATCTCATCTCTGTCAAATGTCTTGATACATTGGACTATG
Source organism: Kapaibacterium sp. (SeqCode) (assembly GCA_963664875.1). Classification (GTDB taxonomy): domain Bacteria; phylum Bacteroidota; class Ignavibacteria; order Kapaibacteriales; family UBA2268; genus JBFHIJ01. The sequence goes on from OY761611.1 coordinate 1,961,554, forward strand.
GAAAGTATTTAGATGATGTACCGGATACTGAGATGAACAGACCAATTGAAAGACCTTGGACTGACAACGAAGGCTATTTTAATGATATAACTAATTGGGGATTTATACCTAACACAAACAGCAAAATAGTTTGGGCAATTTTCAAGTGGTTTGGTCCGCATGAAACAGCAGTCTATGCTCCTGATAAAAACTTCAGAGACTGGTTTATCCAAAATCAATGGTTCGGCAGATATGACGAAAATCTTACCTCTGTAAACGGTGCAATTGGCGTCTTCGGTTCTGCTGCTGTAATCAGAGACACAACTTTTCTACTAAAAAATCAGCCTTAACAGCAAATAAATTCCACATATCTATCAATAAGATGAGAACAGATTCGATTATTTTTCGGTCTGTTCTTTCTTTTTTTATATATTGAGCTTGTAGAAGTATATTTACAATGTCATTAGAGAACCCTATTGAGTCTTCTTCTTGTTTCTTGGGAGCCTCTCCCCTGCTTTGATTGATTTCGGGTAGGAACTTTTTGACAATTTTTTGATTATTCAACGCAATTTGATAGGAAAACTATGAAACAAGATTACATTAATTATGCCCTGATTGTAGTAATCTCTCTTCTGTCTGCAACTATTCTATCTTTGGTATTACGCAAGATAGTAAATACTTTTATGAAGAAATACTCCGGCAAGCTATCTGTAGAGATGACTAATCTATCGTTTATAAAAAATTCCATAAGTGCAGTAGTTTATTCAATGGCTGTATATGTCATGTTTGCAAACATTCCATATTTGTCAGCTTTAGGCAATGCACTTTTCGCTGGTGCCGGTGTGTTGGCTGCAATAATAGGCTTTGCTTCGCAGAAGGCATTTTCTAATATAATAAGCGGTGTTTTTATACTTATCTTCAAACCTTTCCGGGTCAATGACACAATAGAGTCCACCACTATAGCAAAAGGCATAGTAGAAGAAATTACTTTGAGGCATACAGTAATCAGAGATTATGAAAACAGAAGAATTGTTGTGCCGAACAGCAAAATATCGGACGAGACAATAATAAACAGTGATATGGAAGAATCTCTAATCAGAAAACACATTGTGTTTTCTATAAGCTATGACTCTGATATAAATTTGGCTATGTCCATCATCAGAAAACATGCTTTGGATCATCCGCTTTGCTTAGATAATAGGAGCGACGAAGCAAAAGCAGCCGGAGAAGAAATTGTAATTACTCGTGTTGTAGGACTCAAAGATTTTTCTGTGGAAATAAAGGCTTATGTATGGGCTAAATCGAATGACGATGCGTTTGTATTATACACAGAAATCCTTAAATCAGTTAAAGAAGAATTTGACCGAAGCGGCATTGAAATTCCATTCCCTTACCGTACTATTGTTATGAAAAAAGACAAGAAATCTGATGAAGAAAAATAAGATAAAAACAGATGATCCATATCAACTTTCATTCGAAGGACGAAAGTATATGGACACAACAGACCTGCAGCTTTACGCCTACAACGCTGAGCAGATAGACATAATTTCGAAAGATGTCATAAAAGCGGCAATCTCAGAGGCGAATGTTGAAAGCCAAAAATGGCTCAATCTGAATGGAATACATGATGTAGCCCTCATTCAGAAATTAGCTAAAAAGCTGCAGCTTCATAGCTCGATTCCCAGAAAAGTAATAGATACAGAGCAGTCACATCGGCTGATTGATTATGACGAGCATTACTACTTCGGCATACACAACGTACCGGAAAGCAAAGACGCCCCGCCGGAAAAAATCAGCTTCCTTTTCAGGAAGAACTTATTGCTGACTGTGCAGGAAAAATCAAATAAACACTTTGAGCATATTCGCAAACGACTTGCTAAAAATTCAGGCAAAGCTCGTCAAAAGCAAATAGATTACCTCATCTTTTTGATGCTCGAATCAATTATAGACAACTACGCAGCTGAGACAGACAGACTTTCCGAAAAGTTAGAAAATATCTACAAAGATATAAAAAATCTTAAAGAATTAGACGCTTTGGAAACACTCCGGGAAGAATTCTCTTTAGTAAAAATCTATTTCATCCCAATTAAAGACACTATAAAAAGTTTGCCGGATGTTTGCGAAAATATCTTTGACGACAGCAACGAGAAGCATTTCAAATTTTTGAAAGATTGGGCAGATCAAATTTTGGATGATATCAATTTTGCCTTACAGAAAATCGAGAGTGGGGTCAATCTCTTTTTTTCATATCAGAATCAGAGGCTTAATGAGGTAATGAAAACACTGACATTGGTATCTGTCATTTTTATTCCAATTACATTCATAGCAGGCGTTTACGGTATGAATTTCCACAATATGCCCGAACTTAGCATGCCTTACGGCTATTTTGCAGTGCTTGGTTTGATGTTTGCCATATCTGTTGCATTCCTGCTTTTCTTCCGAAAGAGAAAATGGCTTTAGCATTCGACAAGGGCTTGCAAATAATATCAGCTATAACAATAATTTTAACTCTTATAGAAGCAAAACCGCATCAGAGATTAAGGTTTCTGATGCGGCATTCGAGTGATGTTTTTTTTGCAGATTTAATCTACAATTCCAAATTTTTCTTTTTTGGCTTTTAGCAGCGAATCAATTAAAATACTAAGTTTTTCGCTGTAATAATCAATGCAACCTAACATTACACCTCTGACTTTGACTCCATTCTCCTGAAGTTGGCATTCAGAAATAGTAAAATAATCAGCTAATATCTTTGCATTTTTATCGAGTATTTTATACTCGCGAAAGATTAAATCATTTATTTGAGTGCAGTTTTGTTACGTTTTATTCCTTTGAAATTATATCTTTCAGAGTTAAAGTATATAAAACCTGATTTGGTATAATAACTTCCGTCACGGCTGTCAAAAGAGAAATGGAATTTCCAGTTTTCACCGTCATCTTTAGATGTGTAGATGCTGAAAAAACCATAATAGTCTTCTTCATGATCAAAATAACCTGATCTGGACGCGATAACAGTGTTGTTGCTGTTTATATCGTATATATAAAAGTCGCCCTTTTCCGGTTTTTTAATCTGACTTGGTTGTTTGTTATAAGCAATATATTCGTTACTGTAAAATTTATAATATTTAGAGTTCTTCTCATTTCGAGAATAATCGAAAGTAGATTTTGTCCACGTTTCTCCTTTATCAGCACTTACATAATATTGATATTCAGAGGTTGATATTTCTGCATTTGATATAATATAGTTATCAATTGCAGCTGAATAAGATGAATATTCAAATGGTCTCTTAATTGTAACCCAGGTCTCTCCATAGTCTGTGGACTTAGCATAAGCTGAAGCATAAAGGACACCATCTTTGTCAGCGAAGTTAAATTGACTTCCAAATTGACAAAAATAGGTACTGTCTTCCGATACTATTATAGTCTTCAAAGTTTGAAATTTTGACTCACTTTTAGATTTTCTGTATTTATTGCTATTTATGTAATAATACACATAATCATCATTCCCATAAATAATATTTGGAGCATTATAAAATTGATTCATTGTAGAATCAAACATATCCATCGTGAATATATCCTCTAATTGCCAGGTAGCACCAAGATCTGTGGATTTAAAAATGTCGTATTGCTTTGTGCCGTGATTTCGCAAAATTGCGTAATAATTATCATCGTAGTTATTTTGAAAAATGTCAGCAATAAAGTCATATCCCGGAAATGCAGGCTCTATTTTATCAGCACTTTGATATAAAACCGGTTTACTTGGCTCTTCTCCACACCCATAAACTCCCAAAATCAAAGCAGCTAAAATCAAAAGTAAAGATAGTTTTTTCATGGTGTTTGTCCTTTATTTAATGGGAGTTTTGTTTCGAGTTATATTAAATATATTTGCATTTAGAGTATTGGTATATACATAACCTGATTTTGTGTAATATACTTCGTAGTTATGATGAGGAAGCTGCCTCTCACTAATAAGACAGAATTGGAAGTCCCATGTTTCACCGTTATCTGCAGAAGTATGAATATTGCAGTTATGATCATATTCTCCAGGTAGATAGTCTTCTGTATAACCTGTCCAATTCGCTACTATCTTTCCATCGTTGTTGATATTTAATATTTCAAATTCACCAGCGACAGGAATTTTAATTTTATACTCTCCGGGCTTATTGTCTGCAATTTTTTCTATATCATAAAAATATCTGATACTATCAGAATCAGGATTTTTTTTATCTAAAACTTTGGTCCAAGTTTCTCCCTTATCTTCACTAATCCAAAAACTACATTCAGCATCTACAATTAGTTTATTGTTTACTATTTCAGTGGTAACTGCTCTTTGAATATCAAAGGGAGCTTTAATATATGCCCAAGTTTCTCCCTTATCAGTTGATTTATAGACTACTCCAGAATAAATAACTCCTTCATTATCAATATTAATGGGATCCCATGGGTTGAACATACACCAAGCATTTGGATAAAGTATACTTTTCATCTCTGACAAGTCAGGACTTATTATATTTATTGCTCCACCAGATTGAAAATAAATATAACCATCTCTTCCAATTCTAAATTCCCTATGGTAAAATTCAAATGCGAAGTCATAAAAAACACGGTAATCTTTTAATTCTTTGTATATTTCCCATGTAATACCATCAGAAGATCTATAGAAACTAACGATGGAGTTACTGGTTCCGGCTGTCATATAGTACATCCCATCATTGTAATTATAATCTATATAATAAATGAAGTCGCCATCTTCAAAAGGAGTTTCAATGGTTTTCTTATAAGCGTTCATAGCTGTCTCTTCAGGACTAAGAGGTGAATCTCCCTTGCCACACCCATAAATTCCCAAAATCACAGCAGCTAAAATCAATATCAAACTTAGTTTTTTCATGATAAGGTCCTTATTTCACAGGTTTTTTATTTCTTAGAATACCAAGAGGCGAGGTTATGTAGAAATATCCGGATTCTTCAATATAATTTACTTTCCAGGCATTTTCCACGCAAAATTGGAATTCCCAATCTTCTCCAAAATCAGAGGAAGTGTATAAGTTGAATGTAAGAGAGTATTCCCACTTATTTTTGCCAACTGTATTATTACCACAGATATTAGCGATCATTGTGCTGTCTTTTGTCATATAATACAATTTCGTTGTGCCTTGATTATGTTTTTTAACATCTATTGGATTAGGATTTTGATATAGTAAATCTTCAGGATTATTATAAATCAAGTAGCCTTCTTTTACATGCTTATCCGGATATCTCATCAGTGTCCAGCTTTCTCCTTGGTTTTGGCTGATATAATAGTAATCATAATGGAAAACAACAATTGTCTGGTCGTTGAATAGGGTATTTTCATTGGATGCGTATTCGATATCACCTCCCAGTTTCTGCCAAGTATCTCCGTTATCTGTAGATTTTAAACTCATTCCTGAATAAATCGTTCCATCTTCATCAAACATTATCTCTCCGTAGAAATTATTCTCGACTATAGAGCCATTGTCTTTCAAATTAGAATATATTTCTTCGAAGTTTTCAAATTTTGATAGAGACCTAAATAGCCGATTTCGAATTTTGTAAAATATTACATTGTGTTTACCAATGTAAATATTCTTATAATCGTTGGTATATTCTACCTCAAATCCGAAATCAAAATCCAAATTTTCAGGGATAATGCTTTCTCTTAATTCCCAGTCAACTCCATCATCAGATACATATATATCAACTATATTTGTATCCTTTCTGAGTAAATTCAAGTACTGCTTGCCATCAATGTTATTTTTATATTGTTCCATAACCCAAGAATGGTTTGGAAATATATTTTCAATTTTGCTCCAGTAAATTTCTTCCTCAGGAGAGATTGCAGGATTTGAGTTGGTGTCTTTGCAGCCATAAATACTAAAAACTAAAGTAGTAAAAAGCAGGAGTAGTTGTAGTTTTTTCATGCAATTGCCTTGTTAGTATTCTAATCAACTAAAATGTCATTATGTAAAATACGAAACTATATAAGATTATACAATATTTTTATACATCTTTATTTTAGTCTTAATTTATATTTATATCAACGCACTTTTTTAGAATAGGTTGCAAAAAAACCGCATCAGAGTTTGCGGTTTCTGATGCGGTGAGATTAGAATATCGTATTGAGGATAATGTTATTTTTCAAAAACTTTTTGAGCAGTTCCATCTGAAAACACGTGGAAAACAGGAACTCCTTTTGTATCTAAAGGCAGTTCTCTGCCCAGCATATCAAAGACTCCTATAAGTTCCTTATTGGCAACATTTCTATCTTCTTCAATGCTAGTGGGGCTTCTACTGAGCAATATCGCTTGTACGTCAGGATGAGCTTCCTCATCATCCCAAAAGTTGTAATGCAGTACAAGCATACCGTTTTCCAATTTTATAATTTCATAAAAGAAATGTGTATAAAACCTTTGCCCTGCATAAACTGTTTGCAGATATTGGAAATGAAGTCTGTTGGTGGCAGCATCATAGTCCCAAGTCTGAGTGTTAGGATATATTGTTGGCATAAGCTCGCCTGAAGATTCATAGTAAGTGCCGTCAGAGTTGAGGTTAAGTTCTGTATTTACCGAATATCCCCCTTGCTCACTTACAATAGAGCCATACCAAGTACCTGCAAAATCATTTTTCATATATTCCTGGGCTTGAGAACCGTGAATAGAGCCAATCAATAAGGCAATGATAAGTGTGTATAATTTCAGCATGTTTATATTCTCCTAATTTTTTACATAGTCTTACCTAATTTTATACGTATAATTGCCACTATTGTTTTTGGTAAAGTCTAAAGATGAATGCTATTCTGTCCAAATCCCATGTTTAAACAGATTATACCAAGCTTCGGTTTGAGCTTTTGGGAACAGCTCTATTTTATTGAATATCTCCTTAGCAAATTCTATAGGAGCAATTCCGCTTGCAGTAATGATATTGTCTCCGGTAGCAGCTAAGGACTTCTGATAAAGCTTTTCTCCGGTATAATTTGGAGCCATAGCTTTAAGATAGTTCAAATCATTACTTGTATGTTGTACATTATCCAATAAACCCATTTTCCCTAAATGTATAGTAGCCGCACAAATTGCTGCAATGCATATATTTTTCTTGCTGCACTGCCGTATATAGTTAGTAATCTCAGTCATTTCAGAATTTTCCCAGGCAGTACCGCCGGGAAGAATAAGCATTTCTATATCCTCAAGATGAATATCAGCTAAGCTATGCGTTGGTTGAATTGTAAGGCCACCCATTGAGTTGATTGGCTTTCCATCATCTGAAACGAAACAGAGTTTAAATCTCTTATCTTTGTTTATTTCAGGTGTTAGGTATGATATTTCCCAATCAGAGAAGCCATCGAACAGATAAATAATAATGTTTTTCATAGTATTCTTATAATTTGATTTTGAAAAAGTGTTTCTGAGAATGATTCAAATATATGCATCGATATGTGACAACTGTCTGTCATATATAAAACACGGCAGTAAAATAGTTTCGAAATATCAGAGGGGTTCTTATAATATATTGCTTTTGATTTTAAGAAATTTATAAATTTAGCGATATAATCAAAAATCTATATCAGTAATTGGCAACAAAAGACCAACTCCTATTTGTAGATTTTCTTCAGCTAATCTTTGATGTATATTCCAAAACCGATATCCCGCATAAGATTCTATACCAAATCCGTTTTTGTACAAATATCTGATACCTATTTTGGGTTCTATAAATGCTTTTTTCGGAATGATATTTTCAAATTCTTTTGCATTTTCATTTACAATCAAATAGTCCCAGTTTATTTTAAAGAACAGTGACACATAATGATCGCTTGTTATTATCGGATAATCTATTCCCGGATTAGTTACTGCAGCGAACATAGCTACTAAAAATTGAGAACCGCCAAACATCCAGGTAGCAGTTTCTTTATGGATTACGTAAACTATTCCACCGATTGCACTCATTGCAGGAAAAAATAAAGCTTGATAAGATACTCTGTATTTATCGTTTTCTGTTTTGACTATTGAAATATTTGGAAAGGTGAATGATAATAGAGAGTAAGGCTCGTATCCCAGGTTACCTAAATAAGAAAACATATTGCCTTGAATTATAAAATCATTGTTGTGCGGGGAGTAATAAGCTGCTGCCCAATAGTTTTGAAATCTATCAAAAGGACGAGGTAGTATGTGCTTGTTTTTCGGGACTTTAATAATTTCTGCAATTTCTAATGGATTGGTTGCGATTAAATTGACTCTAACACTATCCCTCTCTTTATAATAACTTATGCCATTAATTATATTTCCTTCCAAACTTCTGATTTTTATACCAGCAATCTGTGTTTGTATTTCTGAGTTTGTATCTAAAGTAATAACAGCATCCCCATAATGGAAATAGCAGAAATCAGATTCGCCTTTGGTATAAGATTCATTTATTACTAGTTTTCTGTATATGTCATCATTCAATTCACGATAGTAGAAATTAGATTCACCACCTACAGGCAGATGCATGTAAAACTCGTAGCTCTTAATTTCGAGTGAGTCTTCATCAAATTGCACCTGACCGTAATACAGTTTGTCGATTGTGTAGGTTAATTCTGTAGCTGAGAGAACCGAAATAGAAAAAGCAAATACGACGAGTAAATATAAAAATGGTTTGTACATTTGGTCTTCTTATTTTATTTAAACTAAGCCAATATACAAACCATTTTTTCGAATAATAAATTTTTTAATATCAATCACCCAAAATCTTTTACTCCGAAGTATCGCTTACCTATCCATATTGATAGATTTACGAGCATTATCAGCACCGGCACTTCGACCAATGGGCCAATAACTGCGGCAAAAGCTTCTCCGGAATTTATCCCGAATACTGCTACTGCTACGGCTATAGCAAGCTCGAAATTATTACTTGCTGCAGTGAATGACAGAGTCGCTGTTTTTTTATAGTCAGCACCTAAGACCTTGCCCATAAAGAAGGACACCAGGAACATAAATATGAAATAAATTAGAAGCGGCACTGCAATTCTCAAGACATCAAACGGCAGCTTAACGATATATTCCCCTTTGAGTGAGAACATAACAAAGATTGTAAACAGTAAGGCGATTAGCGTAATCGGACTAATCTTTGGTATAAACTTTTGGTTGTACCATCTGTCGTCTTTTGCTTTTCTTAGTAGCCATCTCGTTAAAAAGCCTCCGAGGAACGGAACTCCGAGATAAATTGCAACACTTTCTGCAATCTGCCCTATAGTTATATTCACTTCAAAAGACTCTAAACCGAACCAGCCTGGTAGCACAGTTATAAATATGTAGGCATAGATTGAGAAGAAAACTATCTGGAATATGGAGTTAAATGCTACAAGTCCTGCAGCATATTCTGTGTCGCCTTTTGCGAGGTCATTCCAGACTATTACCATAGCGATACAGCGAGCAAGACCAATCAATATTAGCCCTGCCATATAGTGTGGGTAGTCCTGCAAAAATATAATGGCAAGCAGGAACATAAGCACGGGGCCGATAATCCAGTTTTGCACCATAGAGAGAGAGAGTATTTTCACGTTACGAAATACTTTGCCGAGCTCTTCATATTTAACTTTTGCAAGTGGCGGATACATCATAAGTATTAAGCCGAGCGCAATAGGTATATTTGTTGTACCGATGCTGAATTTATCCCAGAAATGAGAAATCTCTGGTGAGATGTAGCCCACAGCCACACCTGCAGCCATAGCAAGAAAAATCCACAGGGTCAGATATTTATCTAAGATTGTCATCTTTTGAGCTATAGACATATCTCCCCCTTAAGCCTTGAATAGTTTAGTCATTTCTTCTTTAATCTCTTTTCTGATTTTGCGGAAGAAAAAGAGTTTTTCTTCTTCGCTGCCCTGAGCTGCGTCCGGATCTTCAAAACCTTTGTGCAATCTATTTTTCACCTCACCCATAAACACGGGGCAGGTTTCATTTGCATGGTCGCAAACAGTTATAACATAGTCAAAGCTCATTTTGATAAACTGATCAGAGTGCTTAGGCACTGCGCCTGTCATATCGTAGCCGTCTTCTTCCATCACTTTAATAGTAAGCGGATTGACTCTACTTGCAGGCTTAACCCCTGCAGAATAAACTTCCGCATCGGGTAATATTTTTTTGATAATATATTCGGACATTTGGCTTCTACCGGAGTTACCGGTGCAAAGTACAAGTATTTTCATGTTGATTTATTCCTTATATTTTATTTACACTTTACTTCTCTTTAAGACCGTGGTTTATCGTTCCTTAAGACCGTGGGGTTAACCCCACGGTTGATGCAGAAATTTACTTCTGCCGCCAGCTAAAGCAGGCGGTACAAATTGTAAAATTACAGCTATTTCTGGATATTTTGACTTACAAGACAACTGCTTGATGCAGCACTCTTCACTTCTAATGTTTAGAAACTTCTGCAAGTATGCAAACCTTCTTTTATAATGTTTCTACACCAATTCCATAAATATCATTATATAGTAAATTCCTGTCAGAACAAAGATTAAGCCTACAATCTTGCGAAACCATTTTTCAAAAGTTTTGATTTTATTGAATACGCTACCTACGCCGGCAAGCCCGTAAGCTAAAATTAGAGAAATAATTATCACCGGCAGACCTGTTCCAATTGAAAAAGACAGCAGGTTTATAAGCGAGCCGTCGTCTTTTACAGACATCGGTATAAGCATTCCAAAATAAAGCACCCCGCTATAAGGGCAAAACGCAAGGGCAAATACTATCCCCATAAGGAAAGCACTGATGTAGCCCTTTCCGCTTATTTTGTCGGTTACTTTTTGCGACACACCAACTCCGGTAATATTACCAAATTTGATTACACCAAGCATAAACAGACCTATTATTATAAGTAAAGGACCGAGTAGCTTTTCGCCATAAGTATTAAAGAGAGTAGATATATCAAATTTGCTTGCTCCGAGATAGATTAGTACGCCCACGCCCACATAGCTGACAGCCCTGCCGAATGTATATATAATAGAGTTAAGGAGTACTTTTCTTTTGTCGGAAATATCTTTAGAGAGGTATGCCGTAGCAGTGATATTAGTCGCAAGAGGGCAAGGGCTGATAGCAGTCATCAGCCCGAGCAAAAATGCACTTATTATAGGAATATCAGAATTTTCGAATAATTGCTGCAAAAATTCCATTTCTATTTCCTTAGTTTATCGATTTCAGTCTTTATTTTTTCGATGTATTCCTTTGTCTTTGCAGCATTCATAAAAGCAAAAGTTGTAAGGTCAACTATTTCTTCTTCGCCTGAATTGTCTTTTACGAGGATAAGCATACTGCTATCAGCACCATATTTTTTGGCAAGTTTTTCGTTTTCTTCGAAGTTGATAGATTTAAAAACTATCTTACCTGCTTTTACTTCTTTAGAGTAGTATTTATATAATGCAGCTTTCGCGTTAGCTTCTACTTTTTTGCAGGTAGGGCAGCGTCTTTCGCCATGGAAATAATAAATAGTGATTTCAGCTTTTTCAGCTGCAACGACTTCTAATTCAGGCAAAGCCCACATAAAGGCGAGCATCATAAAACTAACTAATAGTAAACGCATAAATCTCTCCTTAGAATATAAAATTGAAGAAATAGCCTAAGACTATAATAAAAACAGTTACAGTCCCAAAAAATGTTGCGAGGAACTGCCATTTCATAACTTTTTTCAGTAACATGGCTTCAGGTAGAGAAAGTCCTACCACAGCCATCATAAATGCAAGCGCTGTACCAAGCGGAATACCTTTGCCGACTAATGCTTCTACAACAGGTATAGCACCCGAGGCATTGGTGTACATTGGCACTGCAAGTATCACAGATACAGGAACAGCGAAGAAATTATCTACTGCCATATACTGCTCGAAGAAGCCATGAGGCACATAGCCGTGGATAGCTCCGCCGATAGCAAGACCCGCTACTATATAAAGAATAATACCTTTGATGATTCTAAATGCTTCGTTACTAACTTCAGGCATACGTTCAAGAAGAGAGCGGGTGTCTTTATCCCCGGCATTTGGTTTCATCTCCTGCATAGATTTTACCCAGTCAGTCAGGAATCTCTCTAACTTCATTCTGCCCAGTATCAAGCCACCCAAAGTGCCTAAAATCAGACCTGTCGCCACATATATGAGAGTAACTTTGATACCAAATATACCTATAAAAAGAGCAACTGCCACCTCATTTATAAGTGGCGAAGTAATCAGAAATGATAATGTTACTCCCATAGGAATACCGCCCTTAACAAAGCCGATAAACAGCGGAATGGAAGAGCATGAGCAGAATGGAGTTACTGCACCAAGAAATGCCGCTATAAAGTTTTCAAAGCCAAATAGGTTTCTAGTTGCTAAGAAGTGACGAACTTTCTCTACGGGAAAGTAAGAATTAAACAAACCCATCAGATGAGTAATACCAATTAGCAATAGACCAATTTTGATAAAATCATAGACAAAGAACTGAAGTGCAGGCCCTAAACCACCTGCACTGCTAAGTCCGAAAGTATCATAAATCAGCCAGTCTGCAAAAGCTTCAATCATTGCATTAGCCTAAATGTTTTTCTAATAGTTCTTTCGCCTGTTTCACATTTAAAAGTGAGCCATAAGAAGCAACTTTTTCGTTTATCACTAAGCCGGGAGTAGTCATTATACCATAAGCGAAGATTTTTTCCATATCATCTACTTTTTCAACCTTCACATCCAAGCCCATTTCTTTAACAGCTTCTTCAACATTTGCCTGCAATTTTGTGCATTTAGCACAACCTGTACCTAGTACTTTGATAGATTCAATCATTTTTGTTTTTCCTTTAGAAATTACTGTATTATTGCTATGGAATTACCATTATTATTTTCAGAGCTTGTCTTAAAAGTAAAATTTGAAATTTTTGCCGCAAGCTAAAGCATGCGGTTGCACATATGTAACTCATTGCTACCGCCTGCTTTAGCTGTCGGTAGAAACGCATATGGCAATTATTAATTTACATATTTGCTAAAGTGTATGTAACACTACTAATTCTGCGACAAGCTCGTGATAGCATAAGACACACGGTTCTAACATTATTACCCCAACTCACAAAAACTGACACCGCAGCCGCAGGTTTGTCTATCTGCGAGCACAAGCGGATCGTCGTTTAGTATCGATTTTATATGATTTAAGTGGCAGCGGACACTCTCATCTTTGCTGTTTTCGACAAGAGAATAATGTACCCACTTACCCTCTTTTCTGCCTTGTATCAGCCCTGCGTCCCGAAGTATCGAAAGGTGCTTTGAAACAGTTGAGTTTGCAAGACCGAGTATATCAGGAATTTTGCAAACACATTTCTCACCTGCTTCCAAAATCTTTAGTATTCTAAGCCGATTCGGATCAGAAAGGGCTTTGTATATTTTAACTGTGCTATCCATAAATCTCATTTCGTTATTTCGCTAATTGTCGAAACGTAATATACGTTTGAATTTATATAATTGCAAGCTTTTCCTACCATTACAAATAAAATACATAGCGACATCATACGTTAATTATATTAGCGGTTTTTAATTTTATATCATATACATATCGCCATGACAAGCAAAAACACAAGCGGCAAATTCAAAATAACCTATATTACTACTAACGAATTTGAGATTAAATTCGAGGAAAGAGAGCAATACCTCTATGCTTTTGTGAAGGGATCACAAGATAGCAAAAGTGTTTCAATTCAATTTTTAGAATTTGTTTTCTCGAGAATGGATGAGCTAAAATATGACAAGGCACTTATAGAAGAAGACTTCCCAAACCAAATTTCTATAGGTGACTTATACGAGGTTACAGAATATATTATTAAATATTTGAAAGGTGGTAAAAAACTTGCTCACGTTGATGATCAATCCGCCGATTTGGATTTAAATCAGTTTGCTGAAACTGTTGCTACGAATCGGGGTACTTTATTCAAATCTTTCGGCGACAATAAATCTGCATTGAACTGGCTCCTATAAGTTTGTTATATTTTTAGCACTTTAAGAATTCTTAGTCTATTTTAAAACTATGCCACCAAAAACAACTTATTTTATTCTATTCCTTATAGGGATTAAAACATTCACTACAGATAGTTAAATTCAGTAGAAGTACCTATTTATATATCTCTATATTTACGTATTTTGAAATACTTATTATTGCGTACCAGAGAATCAGATGTTATTTAGTCAAGTACTTTTGCCGGATACTGTTGAGTATTCATATACATTAAAAGAGAAAGATAAAACAAACTATCTTTATGCTTTCGCTAAAGGTAATAAAGATACTAAAGAAGTTTCTTTTGATTACCTCTTTACTGCCTTGAATAAGGCTGAATTTTTCAATACTGATAAAATTTTATTAGAAGAACACTTTGGTTCTCAACTGTCGACAACTGAGTTATTTGACATTGTACCTTCTTGGTTCATAAATCTGAGTGTAAATATAAAATAGCACATGTAGATCGTAGCTCTTCCGATATAGATTTAAATAGATTTTTCGAACAAATTGCTGTAAACAGGGGCCTAAACTTTAAAGTTTTCGACCACTTAGAAGAAGCAGAGAAGTGGCTCTTAGAATTGTAGCTCCAAAAGAAGTTATATTTATTCATATTTTCAATTATTTTTGAAAATACAGAAACTATTTGTATATTGTATGTATGAAACTATCTGATGGACAATATAAGTTTATTATGTCATGGGGAAGTCTTGGTTCTCAGTGGGGAATGAATAAGACTTTGGCTCAGATTCACGGCTTATTTCTAGTAACTGAAGAAGCGTTGAGCACTGATGAGATCATGGAAACACTCAAGATATCGAGAGGAAATGCAAATATGAATGTGCGAACTCTTGTTGATTGGGGTATGGTTTATAAAGAGTTAGTAGCCGGTGAGAGGAAAGAGTTCTTCATAGGCGAGAAAGATATGTGGCTTATCCTCAAGCGTATCATGAAAGTCAGGAAAGAAAGAGAACTTGATCCGATGCTACGTATGGTAAAAGATTTGAAAGCATCAGAACAAAATCAAAAAACTGAAGAATCAGAACAATTTGTAGAGCGATTAAATGAAATCGAACAATTTGCAACTCAAGCAGATAAAACTCTTTCTACACTACTTAGCTCAGATGAAAGCTGGTTTTGGAGTACGTTTATGAAGCTAATGAAGTAAATATTTTTTTACATATAAGTTTCAATATTTTCTGAAAGTACAATATATTACAGAGGTTAATATGAAAAAGATTATTGTAACAGGTGCCTTAGGATATTCAGGTAAAGTGATAAGCGAGAAACTAATTGAACGCGGATTTTCAGTCAAAACTCTGACTAATTCGCTACACAAACCAAATCCATTTGGAAAAAATCTGGAAATAGCATCTTTTAATTTTGACAGACCTGATGAACTAATCAAGTCTATGGAATCTTACGATACACTGGTAAACACATATTGGGTTCGTTTTAATCATAAAAGTTTCAATCACCAAGATGCAGTAAAGAATACAAAGATTCTCATTGATACTGCAAGAGAGGCAGGTATAAAAAGGTTTGTACATGTTAGCATAACAAATCCTGATAAAAATTCAAACTTAGAGTATTTTAGAGGGAAGGGTGAACTCGAAGAATATTTAGTAACATCAGGTCTTTCATACTCAATTGTTCGACCGGCCGTTCTTTTTGGAAGAGGTGACATCCTTATAAATAATATTGCCTGGATGGTAAGACACTTGCCTGTTTTTGGAGTTTTTGGAGATGGAGGCTATAAATTACAGCCAATACATATTGATGATTTTGCACAAGTCCTTATAGATGAAGCTCAATCTGCAGTAAATCATACTATTAATGCAATCGGAGTTGAAACATATACATATAAACAACTTGTTCAAACAATAATGGAAATATTATCTATCAGCAAGCCAATTATCTCTGTTCCTCCATTCTTGGGTTATCTTGCAGGCAAAATTATTAGTTCTCTCAAAGGTGATGTAACTATTACCAGAGAGGAGATTAAAGGCCTTATGGATAATTTACTTTATGTTTCGGATAATGCTTTAGGTAAGACCAAATTGAGTGAATATATCTTAGAAAACAAAGATTCTATTGGAAAAATTTATGCAAATGAACTGGAGCGTAGAGTATAATTTCTTAACACAAATCAAACAAAACTTACTCAATAAATTGATTTAGTCTTGCCAAAACTTTTAGCTAATTTTGAAATAATAATATTTAACATTTTTGATTAGGACAAATGTTTATGCAGCTAAGAAAATTGATTTATCTGGCAATGCTTTTTGTTAGCTTTTCACTGGCTACGAACGCACAGATGCAGCCACAGCTACCTACTCCTGTTGATGCTGACTCACTCGGTACACTTGACGGAAAATTTACCTATATGATAGCAAGTGATCTCGGCAGGAACGGGTATTATTATCAGAAACCTATTGCAGAGATGATGGGCGAAGTGGCTGATATAGCTGATGTAGAGTTTATAGCAGGTCTTGGAGACGTGCATCATTACTTAGGAGTCCAATCCACAACAGATCCTTTATGGATGACAAATTTTGAGCTTGTTTATAGCCACCCGGAGTTGCAGCGACCTTGGTTCACTATTCTTGGCAACCATGAGTATCGTGGGAACACGCAGGCAGTTTTGGACTACTCTAAGGTGAGCAGACGTTGGAAACCTGAAGGAAGATATTATGCAAAAGAGGTAGAAATTTCTGATTCTACAACAGCACTTTTACTATTCATTGATACTCCTTCAATGATAGATAAATATAGACAAGACGCAGAAGACTATCCGGATGCAACTGCTATCAGCATAGAAGAGCAGCTCAAATGGATAGAAACTACTCTAAAAAATTCAAAAGCAAAATGGAAAATAGTTATGGGGCACCACCCTGTATATGTTGGCACTAATAAAGATGAAATCGAACAACTTAATCTGCAGGAACGCCTTTTGCCTATACTCGAAAAGTATAACGTAGATATGACTTTTGCCGGCCATATTCACAACTTCCAGCATTTACAAATCAAATCATCGAAAATTGATTATTTCGTAAACTCTTCTGCCTCTCAATCCAGAAAGGTAGAACCACGCGAAGGGCAGGTTTTTGTAAATCCTGAAGCAGGCTTTACGCTTTGCACTTTGGAAGATAATCAGATCACAGTCACATTTGTAAATAAAGATGGAAAGATAATCTATCAGTACAGTAGAGTCAAATAAAATGAGGATACGAATTTTGTAGTTCGTATCCTTAATTTTACATATTTTTAATCTACTTTGAGAAAAATTCCATCAATTTCCATTATTTCACCTGTCTTGAGGTTGTGCCATCCGGATTCAACAGAAGCCAGTCTAAATCCTAATGAATACATATAATATATCATTTCAGTGAATGATTCGGAATCTTCGTAGAAACTATTTACGGGCAATTCTAATTGAAAACCCTGTATTTTATCTAAAGAGTTTCGTGCCCCTTCAATAATATTCTTTTCGAAACCTTGTGCATCAATTTTGACAAAAAGTTTGTTGCCTTCTTTATAATAGTCCAACAAAACTGTATCTAACTTTTTAACTTGTATAGTTTCTTTTCCTATGACTTTTGATTCAGGTACTAAATCTACAGAACTTTGTTTGACATCTAGTATTGAAGAAGATACAGAGTTTTCTGATATATTGATTTCAGCTTCTCCGTCAAAATCTCCTAAAGCGAAATTTTCAGTATCCCATTGTTTATCATTTTTAGCTAAGTCGGTCAAAGCCATGAAAGGTTTAGATTGAGGTTCAAAAGAAATAATTTTGCCCGAAAACCCATTATGTCTGACTCCATGGCCATAAAGTCCTATGTGAGCACCTATGTCAAAGATTAAATCTATCTTGTTGTGCTGAAATATTAGATTTCTCATTTTAGCATCTTTGTTCTTAAAAGCATACATCCCATAAGAAAATTTTGGGAAATATTTCTTTAGCATCAGTTTAAGATTGCTCATAATTTGTCCGTAAAGTAATATAATTTATGCTCATAATAAAACTTAAAAATACAAAAAACTATTTACAAACAATACAAAAAGAATAATTCAATCCCGGCTGTGATATTAAATTGACCAATTTTAAAATTGATAGTAAAAATCTTAAACTAATTCGATTTCTATTTGTCTAATCTAAAGAAAACGGATTTTCAATATTCTATATTAAAATGTGGGTATAATCAAATTGGGGCACAATATGATTAAAAGACATCTAACAAAAATAATATTTCTATTTACAGTTGGGATTCTTTTCCCAATATGCAACTTTGTACTAGGTCAAACACCAGAAATCATTGAAAAGATTGAACCTGCAACAGCAAAAGCAGGAACTAACAATTTGGATATTTCTATTACTTTATTGGATTTGGGTACTCCACCTATACCACCATCTGAAGTCATTCCTTCTTCAATTACTTTCGGTAATATAGAAGCTAATAGCATTTCGCGGGATGAGCTTATTATATCAGCAAAAATTAGTATCCCTGAAGATGAAACAAACGGACTGAAAGATGTGTCCATTTCTTTTCCGGGACCAAATAGCCAAACAATAACTTTTACAAAAACTGTGGCATTTGAAATAACAGGAGGTAAAGATGATGAGGCTCCCAATCTCACAGGTGGAGAAGGTGGCGAAACACTATTTACTCCACTTGGTTCTAAGAATACATATCTCATCAATCAGGAAGGCAAAACAATTCATACCTGGACAAGCGATTATCGCCCTGCTCTAAGCTGTTATTTGCTTAATGACAAATCACTTCTCCGAACTGCAAACGGAAACAATCCTAATTTTCCTAATGCGGCAGGCACTTGTGGTAAAATTGAACGTTTTGATTGGAATGGTAATCTGATATGGGAATTTGAACTTGAAGACGAAAAAATGATGATTCATCACGATATAGAATATCTACCAAACGGCAATATCCTTGCAATTGCTTTTCAATATAAATCAGACGATGAAGCTATTGCCGCAGGCAGAAAAACAAATCTATTATCCAACGAAGGTTTATGGCAGGATGTTATTATTGAAATCGAGCCTACTTTCCCAAGTGGTGGGGACATAATTTGGAAATGGGAGACATGGGATCACTTAGTACAGGATGTTGACACGAGCAAACCTAATTATGGGGATGTCTCAGAAAACTTTGGGAAAATTGATATAAACTATGCCTTAATGCCAAAAGGCGGAGATTGGACTCACTTCAATGGTATAGACTACAACGAAGAACTTGATCAGATTTTAATTACATCTCGTAACTTTTCAGAAGTTTGGATAATAGACCACAATACCAGCACAGAAGAAGCTGCAGGCAAAAAAGGAGATTTACTCTATCGTTGGGGCAATCCTGCTGCTTATGGAAGAGGAACAGAAGCTGACCAAATGCTATACGTACCTCATAATGCAGAATGGATTATGTCTGGTTACCCGGGCGAAGGAGATATTTTGATATTTAACAATGGTCAAAACAGATCTGACGGCAATTACTCAACTATCGACCAGTTTACTCCACCTATTGTTAATGGTAAATATGAAATTTCCAATAATGAAGCTTTCGCACCAAGTAACTTGTCTTGGACTTATAAAGCGGCAACTCCAACTGAATTCTTTAGTACCAACATCTCCGGGGCGCAAAGACTTAAAGGAGGTAACACACTAATTTGCGAAGGAACTACAGGAAGGATGTTTGAAGTTGAAGAAGATGGAACTATAGTTTGGCAATACATAAATCCTTACTATAATGTGCAACAAGCTGATACAAATCGTCAGGTTTTCAGAGCGACTCGATATGATGTGAAAACTATGGGTTCGGGAACTCCAAATCTTACTATTCCTTATCCAATAGTCGATACCGGTCAGGATTTGTGCTATAATTCCAAAGGTGCAGAAATAGAATCACCTTCTGAATCCGATGATTTTTACGGACAGGACGCACAATTTAACGGAAATCTGCCAAACTACACAGACAATGGTGACGGCACTATCACAGATAACGTAACCGGACTTATGTGGTCCAAATCTTCAGATTTGAATGGAGATGGCACTATAAATGTAGCTGATAAACTTACTCAAGCTCAGGCTGAAGCCGGAGCAGAAGAATTTACTTTAGGAGGTTACGATGATTGGAGACTTCCTACTATCAAGGAGTTATACTCTTTGATAATGTTCTCAGGCAAAGACGTTAGCGGTTATAGCGGAACAGATACAGAAAATCTGACTCCATTCATTGATAGCGACTACTTTGAGATAGGGTATGGCGATATGGATGCAGGAGAAAGAATAATTGATGCGCAATTCGCTACTACTACAATCTATGTCAGCACTACAATGAACGGTGCAAGAACTATGTTTGGTGTTAATCTCGCTGACGGGAGAATCAAAGGCTACCCGACAGATGCTATGCAAGGAGGCGAAGGCAAACTTTTCTATGTTCATTATGTTCGTGGCAATGCTGAATATGGCATAAATGATTTTGTTGATAATGAAGATGGTACTATTACTGATAAAGCTACAGGACTAATGTGGTCGCAAGATGACTCCAAAACAGGGCTTAACTGGCAGGAAGCTTTAGCTTGGGTAAAACAGAAAAACAGCGAAAACTTCTTAGGTCATAATGACTGGAGCTTGCCAAATGTGAAAGAGTTGCAAAGTATTGTTGATTACACTCGCTCTCCGGCAACATCAGGCACTGCTGCAATAGATCCACTTTTTACCTGCACTGAGATAACTGATGAGGGTGGAGAGCCTAACTTCCCGTTCTATTGGAGCGCCACAACCCATGCAAATATGCAAAATGGTTCTTCTGCTGCTTATGTTGCTTTTGGCGAAGGGCTTGGCTTTATGACTAATCAGCAAGGGAATAACCCTACTTTGATGGATGTCCATGGTGCAGGTTGCCAAAGAAGTGACCCGAAAGAAGGCAATCCTGAAGAATACCCAACAGGGCACGGTCCACAGGGAGATGTAATAAGAATTTATAATTATGTTCGCTTAGTTCGGGCTGCAGAACCGGATGTAAGCATAAATGAAAACAGAAATCTATATCATGAGATGGAGCTTTATCAGAACACTCCTAATCCGGTTCAGAACAGCACAGATATATCATTTACTATCTCGAATAGTCAAGATATAACCCTTGCGGTATATGATGAATTAGGTCAAAAAGTAGCTGAAATATTAAACTCACATCTCGAAGCAGGTGAGCATAGCTACAATTTTGATGCTAAGAATCTTAATAGCGGAGTTTACTACTATATCCTAAATGCAGGAGATAAGCTGCTGACTAAAATGATGACAGTAGTTAAGTAGGTATTTTGCTACAAAAGAATAAAAGCTGCCCGGAGATTATATTTCTGAGCAGCTTTTTTTGTGTCATTTTTAAGATTTGAGCAAATTTGCTAAGATTACAACTATATTTGCTATATTAGAGTATATTTTTGCATTTTTTGTGAAATTTATTACGATTAGATAATATATTTAAAAGGATGTAGCCTTGTGCCGAAAGAGTTTGACAAAATAGGACTTTATAGGATTACTCATATTGATAATCTAGAATATATACTGAAATCAGGAAGGCTAACTGCACCTAATCATCCTGACCATAATGCTAATTATATTGGCATAGGTGATATGTCTCTGATTGAAAAAAGAAGCTCGAAGAAAATTCCTTTGTCTCCATTTGGCACTTTTAGAGATTATATCTCTTTCTATTTTTCCAAGCGTTCAGTAATGTTATATGTCATTCAAAATGGTTATAATAATGTTCCAAAACGTGATCCGGCTGAAATAATTTATTTGGTTACATCGTATGTTAAAGTAAAGGACAGTTCTATTCCTTTTGTATTTTATGATGGACATGCCTACGAATCAATGTCAGTTTGTTATAAAGATGATTCAGCTTTAGATGAAATTGATTGGCATATTATAAGAAGTAAAGATTGGAGAGATACAGAGGAAGACCAAGACAGAAAACGAAGAAAATCAGCAGAGCTTTTGATATTTAAAGAATTTCCAATCTCAAATATTTTGGGAATCGCTGTTTATAATAAAAAAGCTCAGGAAAAAACAAATAGTATTTTAAAAAGTTTGGATGTATCTTTAGATTGTAAAATATATCAAGATTGGTATTATTAGGATGCTTAAGTTTACAAATGGTGACATATTAAGATGCGAAACCGAAGCTATTGTGAATACGGTGAATACTGTAGGAGTGATGGGTAAGGGGATAGCTTTATCATTTAAAAAAGCTTTTCCAACTAATTTTAAATTATATGAAAAAGCATGCAAAGAGGGTACTGTTGAAGTAGGTAAAATGTTTGTTACAGAAACTGAAGAACTCTACCCTAAATATATTATCAATTTCCCAACTAAAAAGCACTGGCGAAATCCTTCAAAATATGAATATATCACTTCCGGTCTTGAAGACTTATTTGAAGTAATAAAAAAATATCAAATTAAATCCATATCTATTCCACCTTTAGGTGCAGGTAACGGTAGGCTGGAATGGACTAAAGTAAAAAGGATTATTGAGCAGTATTTGTCCGAAATCTCAAAAGAAATGGATATAGTGATTTTTGAACCGGGATACCAAGACCAGACCACTACTGTTCCGAGAGATGCTTCTTTGACAGATAAGAGAGCAATTTTTCTTTATATGTTATGGAAGTACCAAGTGCTTGGCTATCAAACTAATCTAATTGTTGCTCAGAAAGTTGCATACTTCATACAACGATTTCAAGAGGATTTGAATTTAGTATATCAAAAAGGTATTTATGGCCCTTATGCGCATAATTTGACTCATCTTTTGAAAAAAATAAATAACACATATATTCAATATGATGAGAACAAAACTGCACCGATGACACCAATTCAGATGATAGATGCTAAGTATGATGAGATTGAAACATTTTTTAAGTATAGACTTTCTGAAGATCAGCATCATAAGATAAGCAGATTAGTTGAATTTATTGAGGGATTTGAATCTCCATATGGTTTGGAATTATTAGCTACTATAGATTTTATTTATACTCAAACACAAAAAAATACAATCGAAGAAATTGAATCTGAAATTGGGAGTTGGACAGATAGAAAAAGAGAGATTATGAAATCTAAACATATCGGTATAGCCATAGAGCGCCTTAGGGAATTCGATTTGATAAAATAAAACAAACATTACTTAATATATAAAGCTGCCCGGAGAATATAGTTCCGAGCAGCTTTTTCTATTTTTTCATACTTTTTCATTTTGTCTGAAATAACGGAACAGCTTATTCGACTCTGCTTAATACTTGTTATTAACTTATCTAAGAAAAAATGTTCAATCTTTTTAAAAATATTGATAAAGAAGGCTACAAAGCTAAGTATGGGGCTCTTGATATTTTCAAATTCATAGGGCCGGGTTTGTTGGTTACAGTTGGGTTTATTGATCCGGGTAATTGGGCTTCTAACCTTGCTGCCGGAGCGGATTACGGTTATGCACTTTTGTGGATGGTAACGCTTTCGACTATTATGCTTATTATTTTACAGCACAACGTTGCCCACCTTGGCATTGCTACAGGACTTTGCCTTTCGGAAGCTACAACTAAATATCTGAAGCCGCGCAATTCCAAGTTTTTACTTTCATCAGCGATGCTGGCATCTGTCTCAACTTCTCTTGCGGAGATACTGGGAGGTGCTATTGCTCTTAATATGCTGTGGGATATTCCTATCAGGGCAGGGGCTGTTCTTGTAACAATCTTTGTGTATATCATGCTTTTTACTAATTCATACAAGATGATAGAGAAGTGGATTATTGCCTTTGTTTCAGTGATTGGCTTGTCTTTTCTCTATGAGCTTTCTTTAGTAAATGTTGATTGGAATAGTGCTATTGTCGGCTGGGTGAAGCCTTCATTTCCTGATGGCTCAATGATAGTAATCATGAGTGTGCTCGGGGCAGTGGTCATGCCGCACAATTTATTTCTACACTCAGAGGTTATTCAGAGTAGGCAGTGGAATCTGAAAGATGATAAAGTTATCAAAAAGCAGCTTAAATATGAGTTTATGGATACAATGCTCTCGATGGTGATTGGCTGGGCGATTAACAGCGCTATGATTTTGCTTGCTGCTGCAACATTTTTCACAAACAAAACTCCCGTTACTGAGTTGCAGCAGGCAAATGAGCTGCTTACTCCATTGCTTGGCGAGCATGCTTCTGTAGTCTTTGCTGTCGCTCTTTTGTTTGCAGGAATTGCTTCTACAATTACCTCAGGTATGGCTGCGGGTTCAATATTTTCAGGCATTTATGAAGAACCTTATGATATAAAAGATAATCACTCAAGATTGGGGGTTTCCATATCTTTATTAGTGGGTTTGGGAATAATCTTTTTAATATCAAATCCTTTTAACGGCTTGATTCTTTCTCAGATGTTTCTAAGTATTCAGTTGCCTTTTACTATCTTCCTTCAAGTACACCTTACTTCTTCTGAAGAGGTAATGGGTAAGTACAAGAACAGCAAACCAACGAAATATATTTTATATTTGATAGGTGCGATTGTAACTATTCTGAATATAGCCTTGTTTATTAGTATGTTTTAGAGAAAATAAGCTGCTCAGATATTTGATTGATGAGCAGCTTGTAAAACTATAAACAAAGTATCTTCTATTTATATGTGTCGCAAATTTTCAGGAAGTTTTTTATCATAATCATTCCGTCTTCGCCGGATACTTCGGGGTGAGACTGGAAGCCATAAATGGGTTTTTCTTTGTGCCTGATAATTTCATTGGGTGTAGTTTCTGATGAAGCTAAACTTATAAAATCAGCAGGAAGCTCCGCGACATGAAAAGAATGTCTTTTGGTCAAAAGTAGTTCTGTTTTATTTAAACCTGCAAAAATTGGATCATCCGGCAGGTCTATTGTAACGCTCTCTTTTTTGTTATGTGTCGCCGGAAGCCTTTTGATTCTGCCACGATAAGCCGCTGCTATAATCTCATGCCCAAGGCAAAAACCTATAGTAGGAACATTGAAGCAATTAAGAGCCACAAAGTCAGATGTCAAATTTAGGGGCTCGAAAGGATTACCTTTGCCGCCTGAGAGTATAAGTCCCTTAATATCAGTCTTTGCTGATAGAGTAATTGGCTGATTATGATCAAAAAATATGTAATCAAAATCCTGCTCAGCAAGAAATTGTCTTTTGAATTTTTTTATAAAAGAGCTCTGGTTATCAATGATAAGTAGCATCGTTGTAATCCTCGTCAATCTGAGAACACTAAACTTATTAAACTCTATGAGTTTCTGAAATATCAAATAACACAAATAATATACGTAATAAGTTTGGATTACTCTAAAGAATAATTTGTGCAACAATCCTTTCCTTTCATCTAAAATATTTGCTATATTAGAGCCACCTAAATACTAAACAAAGGATAAAATATGAAATTACATCTACTTCTGCTTACAGTGCTTATTCTGCCTTTTGCTTATCTGACAAGCTGTGCTGAAGCAAGTCAAAATTTACAACATGACATCAAAATAGAGCTAATACCTTCTACAAGCAAGCTTATTGCTACGGATAAAATTACTCTCAATTCTAAATCTGTAACTCTGACTTTATTGAATGACTTGCAGATAGAAAAGATTGTTGATGATAGTGGAAAAAGTATTGAGTACAAAACTGAAAAGTCTGAAAACTATAGAGATATTACCATTTCAGGTGCAAATGAGTTTACTATTTATTACTCCGGGACTGTCTATCATCAGCCGGGCGAGACTTCGCTTAAAGTAACTCACGCTCATTCTCTTGGAATGATTTCAGAAAAAGAAGGCGAAGGAATTTATCTACCTGCAGGTAGTTTTTATCCTTATAATGGCGAGCTGGCTGACTATAAAGTAGATGTAACTTTTCCTGCTAATCTTGAAATAATTACTTCAGGAAAGGTGCTCGCTGAAAAAGTAAATGCTGAGAAGAAAACAAAAGTATTCCAGTCTGAACTTGCTATGGATAATATCACACTTGTTGGCGGAAAATATATAAAAGCGGAAACTGAACATAAAGGTGTTATGTTTCGAGTATATACATTTGCGGAAAGCAGATCAAGTCAATCATATTTGAAATCCATGACTGAGTATTATGATATTTATACTGAGCTATTTGGAGACTATCCATACAGCAGCTTCGATGTAGTCGAAAACTTCTTTGCAACCGGCTTTGGTATGCCTAATTATACTCTAATCACTGGTATGCTGATGAAAATGCCATGGGTGTTTTTAGCTCCCGGCTCGCTTGCTCACGAATTTGTACATAACTGGTGGGGCAATAGTGTTTACGTAGCTGAAGGAGACGGTAACTGGTGCGAGGCACTTACTACATTTAGCTCTAATTATTACTATAATGTTGTTACCGGAAACGCAGCGAAAGAGCTTGAGTGGCGTAAAAAAGCCTTAATAGATATCGAAGCATTGCCTGAGGAAATGAATTACCCTGTCAAAGACTTTGTTACTCAGAGACACACAGATGACGCTGTTGTTGGCTATTCCAAAGGTGCATTTGTCTTTTATGAGCTTTATAAATTATATGGTAAGGATAATTTCTTTGCAGCATTAAAGCAGTTTGCTAAAGAATATAAAGGTAAACGTGCAGGCTGGAAAGATATAAAATCAATTTTTGCAGCTACTGCCAAAGCAAATAATCTTGATTTAGATGTAAATAAAATATTCGCTCAATGGCTTGAAAAAACAGAAAGACCAACTTTAAAATTAGAAGTATTAAGTCATAACGGAAACAAATTAGACATTTCTATCAAGCAGGATCTGGATTTTATATTGAGTGTTCCGCTTGTAATTACTACTGACAAAGTCGAAACTCAGCAAGAATTAGTAATCAGCTCCAAAGATAACAAGTTTAGCTTTGAGCTTGACGGTAAATTGCAAAAAGTAAGTTTAGATCCTAACTATCAGGTGCTTCGCCATTTAAATAATTTTGAGATCCCTTATACTTTGCAAAGCACTTTAAATAACAATCCGCTTGTGATTATTCCTGATGAAAGCAAGCCTACACATAAAGTCTCTAAAGAGTTTACCGAATTACTAAACCAAAGTGGCTATAAATGTGAAAGCTTAACTGCAAGCCAAGCTGCTAAATCGGACTGGAAAAACAGACCAATAGTTATTCTTAGCTCTCAGGCTGATAATAGTTTCTATTCTGAGTTTTCCGGCAAATATCCTAGCGGTTTGAATTTTGAAAATGATATGCTCAAAGCTGCAGATAAAGAATTGCCTCTCACAGGGAACTTGATGCTGATGAACCTAACTCATCCGGCAAATAAGTCGCTTCCGGCAACAATTATAGCTTTTGATAATTTGGAATCAACAGACCAGCTTAAGCGTTTATTTCACTACATGAGCTATTCTATGCTCATGATAAGCCAGACTAAGCGAGGAACGCCTCTTCATTCGCAGGAGATTTTCCCGGAAGCACCTGTGAATAACGACATCAGATTTGATGCTAAATAACTAAAAAGCTAAAAGCCTTAACTTATGCAATATTTGACATGGTTAAGGTTTTTTTTTGTTCTTCCAATTTCCCATCCTTTTGTGTCAACTCTTTTTAGGACGGGCACATATCACACAAAAAAAAAGACCTGACGATTTTTTCTACCGTGCAGGTCTTTTTTATTTTTTGTCTATAGTCTTAGTAATGCAACTTGAGTATTGCTTTTCTTTTCGGACGGCTATCTAACTGTGTAAGCAGATAGTTCCATAACTTATCGTAAGGCATTACTTCAAGATTGTCTAAGTATGAAGTATCTTCTTCGGAGAAAGGAGCCAACTCCATAAACATCTTTTCAGCTGAGTTTCTGACACGAATATAGTCAAAATTATGCTGCACTAATTTGAGGAGCATATGTATGAAAATATTGCTTCTTTCGTGGCCGTAGCGTTTCAAATGCTTACGGGCATAAAAGTGCAGAGCATCAGTTGTATTGTAAATACCTTCGAAATCGTTGTGTGCGAATAAAATAAGCACTCTCATAATCACTGCAGAAACGTTATAATCCAATGTTTCTTTGGAGAATTCAGGAATAGATTCCATCAAGTCTAACAAGCCATGGCGTTTTTGGAATGGTCTGTTTGTACATTTTTTGGACATAAGCCATTCTGTTGTAGCTGTAAAGTAGAGGTAGCCTGCATAAATATTATATCTATTAGTGATATAATCAGGCATTTCTGCATACTTAGGCTCTTTAATAACTTTAAGGAAATGCTCTTCTGCTTCGTCGAAGCGTTCGGCATGGAACAACATAAGGATATAGAAATCCATAAATTCGAACCATTCCAAATTCCCTTTAACAAAGAATTTGAACATTTTATTAGTTTCTACGACACCTCTTTCGAAATCACGAAGTTTGATAAAGCTCTTAATCTTCATAATAGAGAACAGTTTAAGAGTTTCGATATTTTCAATAAACTCGTTTCTCGCATAAAGGTTTTGGATATCGTTGCAATGCTCGATTACCTTTTCGTACTCTTTTTTCATATAGTGAAACGCGATGCGGCATCTGTGGTAAGCCACAGTAGTGTTATAGTAGTCGAGCTTATCGGCTCTTTCTTTGATAACATTTAGTTCTTCTTCCACTTTGTGGAAATAATCTTTGCGATAACTTGCCGCTCTACTGATATGTTTTTCTAATTGAGTATAAAAATGTTTCGATTCGACCTCCGCGAAATAATATTCGTTGTATTTTTTGACAATTTTAGCATATCTATCAAAAGAGTATTTAGTCTTGTGTTGATAAGATAAGCTCATTAGCATTTGTGCAGATTCCAGAACTAAGCTAGTGAAACAGTATTTTTTCGCATCTTCCAATAGATGATCTAAAAGCTTAATAGCTGTTTCAAAAACATTTCCTTCGATAAGCGTTTTGATAAAAAACATACTTTTGTTTGCTTCAAAGTATGCTTCTTGATATGCACTGTATTTAGGCTGGTTGATATTCAAAAATATCAATGAATCCAAAAGGCGCGATCTCAATCTACCTTTGAGCATCTGATATTTTTTTTCCAACTCATCCACATTGTATAAGTCTTGTGCAGCTTCAGCATCAGTTGCGTATTTTTGATAGCGGATACCTGCATAAAACCTATTTAAAATAGTCTGTTTAGAAGGATCATCGACCTCGTTGAAAACTTCAATCACACGATGTCTTCTCTTCTTAATCAGATTTACCAAGTTAGTCAATTCTTGCATACCTAACCCTCGTTTAGTTTGAAAAAAGGCAATCTATTTGTTATTTCTTTTAACTGTCAAAGAACTGTTTAATTTCTTCCTTAAATAAACAAAAAAAATCGAAATATCCTAATGAAAATTACCAAAAATTGCAGTCGTTTTAATATAAATAATGACAATAGAACTTGTTAAATCTTCTATATTCCCAATAAATAAGTGATTTAGAGAATTTGTAAATATTTTATATTAAAAGAGTATTTATAGACTTCGTTCGACCATTCTTATGATTTATGAGCTTTACATAGTAATATTTCTATCAAATTGGTAGGCAATAATTATCAAATCCAATGTTATTAGATATTTTATTGACATATACTGCCCACAGGTTTGGCTTTTTGTAGTGTTAACTTAGTTGTACTCTTTTGAGACAGTCATTGTATCATTTCCGTACATATTCTTTTAGATTTCATAAACATAAAGACTGTTCTATTTTTACCTATTCTACTTAATTTACAGTGAGTTACAATTACAATCAAACTATAAGTTATATTTATGGCACGCAAATGGGAGTATCGTAAATGAGGATTTGAAGATAAACTACCCGAGTTATTCAGGCAATAATCTAATTAAAGTTTGAATCATGGGGTGCAAAGCTCGGGTAGTTCCTTTCTTTACTTCTCAGAGTCTTATTTGGTCAGTAAGACTTCGGGCTTGCCCGAACAACTAATGGAAAATCATCAAAAATGCAATTTATATTTTCTGCTCGGATTTTGCTCCTTTCCCGGCTTTTCTGGAAGCACTCTCTGGGCAGAAGATAAAAAAAATTCCCCGGAAAAAGCAACTGCCCGGGTCTTAACAAACAAGCTCCGGGCAGTTTTGCTAATTTCTTTAAACCGCTACTCTCCAATTATACATTATAATCTATTCCCACTTTTTGAATTTTTAGGTATATTTGCTCTGGTAACATAAAAATAATAGAGCACCTATGAGCAAGTATCTACTCAAATTTTCTAAGTGGATAGACCAATATGCAAATCAAAAAACTCTGATTGCTTTGATGGCTGTTACTATTTTCTGTCGAATCATTTTTGCTCTGTCATCAGGTAATTATAACTACGCAGAGGATTATAAAATTGCTTTAAATCTGGTGCAGAACTGTGAGTATGTTCTTTATCCGCATCTTGGCAGCACGGCAATGAAATCTCCTTTATATCCTATGTTTTTAGCTGCTTTTATCAAAGTATTTGCTAGTTTATCTCAGCAGGCTATTGTTGTCGTGCAGCATATCATGATTGGTTTTGTGCCGCTTTTGATTTATAAATCTTCTGTCTTATATACTGATAAGAGAAATGCGTTTTTTGCATCATTGCTTTTTATGCTCCATATTAGCTATTTTTACTATCCCAACGTAATTGAAGCTACAAATTTGTTTGTGCCCATATTTGCAGTTTATTTTTATTTACTCCTCCTTGCTAGAACTTCTCAAAGATATATTAGCTTAGCTATCACCGGAGGCTTACTGGTAATGTTGCAACCTACTATCATTCCTGTTTTGATTTTTAGTGCTGTGTTTCTGAGAAAGAATTTGAATTGGACTTCCCTGCTTAAAATCGTTCTTATTATCAGTCTAATGCAGCTACCTTGGATTTACAGGAACTATGCAAGTTTTGATAAGTTTATTCCTACAAAATCCCCTTTCTGGATGAATTTGTACATAGGGATACTACCCGAAAGCCAAGAGAATTCGGTTAATCACTATCTTAGGAAAGAAACGATACAAACCATAGATTCACTGAAAGACAAGCTCAATGATGTGGATATGGAAATCCATTATAAGCACGCTTTTTTGAGTTTTTGGGAGAAAACCCCGGGAAGGTATTTAGAGAAGGTTGGTAACCATCTGAAGTACTATTGGATACTACCCCCAAGATATATAGATAATCTCTCGTTACCTATAATCGTTGTAAGGCTTATTCCAAATATTGCCCTATTGATTCTTACTCTACTCGGACTCAAAAGAGCATATCACAAGGATAAATCTGTTTTCTGGTTTATCATATCTATCCTTGTGTATTTTTCACTCGTTTATTCTTTAACCGCAGCTGTAAATATTCGTTACAAACTCGATATAGAGTTTTTGCAGGTTTTTATAGCATCATTTGGTTTGATTTCTATTGCTGAAAGAATCAATATCGAATCAAAGAATCATGCAAACAATGATTAGAACTACCGGCTAATTAAAACAGCTCAGGGAACATTAACTCTTCTACCATTTCGCACCAAATATGACCAATCATGATGTGAGACTCCTGCACTCGAGCTGTTACATTGCTCGGTACAACAACAGCCGTGTCACACAAAGGTAACAAAAAGCCTCCGTCTTTGCCTAAAAGCCCAATAATCTTCATGTTTTTCTTTTTTGCTTGTTCGCAGGCTCTTCTGACATTTTCTGAATTACCGGATGTAGAAATTGCGATAAGTACATCTCCATCATTGCCGTATGCTTCCACACCGCGAGCAAAAACGTTGTCAAATCCAATATCATTGCCACCGGCAGTCATGATAGATGGATCAACAGTAAGAGCAATTGCCGGTATGGCAGCCCTGTTTATTTCGCTTCGAAGGCGAACTACAAGCTCTGCAGCAAGATGCTGGCTATCAGCAGCACTACCACCGTTACCGCAAAAAAGAACTTTTTTGCCTGCGTTAAGTCTTTCAGCGAGCAAATCGCCACATACTTTTATATCATTTGCTTTTTCATTCAACACTTTTTGCTTAACAGCAATGCTTTCAGAAATTACATTATTTATTTTTTGAATAGTATCCATTTTCATCAAACTCCAAAAATCAGATTTTTATCAAATTTGACATTCTCTTTTTATAACCTGTTGCAACTCTGCTCTTCCTAAACCTGTTTTCGCAGAATATGGTAGCACTTCAATAGCAAAGGCACACTGCGAAATTAGAGTGTCGAGCTGCTCTTTGCGTTCCTCAATTTCTGTTTTCGATATTTTGTCGCATTTAGTCAATATTATGATATAACGCTTGCCGTTATTCTCTAACCATTCTATCAACTCAAGGTCAGTAGCCTGCGGATCGTGCCTGCTATCAATCAATACGCAAATCAGCTTAAGATGTTCTCTTTTCTCTAAGTAGTCATAGTTCAGAAAATGCCAGTGTGAGCGTTGCTTTTTGGAACGCTGAGCATAACCGAAACCGGGCAAATCGGCAAAGCACCATTGCTTATCTACAAGAAAAAAGTTGATTGCAGCAGTTTTGCCGGGCGTCTGACTTGTGCGTGCAAGATTTTTTCTGTGAACTATGCTATTTATCAGAGACGATTTCCCTACATTAGATCTACCTGAAAAAGCTACTTCAGGATAAATACTCTCAGGATAGTCTCCAATTTTTTGAGTACCAAAAACAAATTGAGCTTCGTTTATTTTAATCATGTTATATTTTATTTCTATTAATTTGACAATTCAAATCTACGAAAAAAATCGCTTTGAGATATTTCTTTTACATCCAATGAAGTTGCTTCTTCTCAGTATTATCGTCATTCTAATCAGCCATTGTTTCATCTCTGCCATACAAACAAAAAAGGAAGGCAACTATTACCTCCCTCTCTAATTCTTTATTAGCACCTGAATAAAATCACCAGATTCACTCAATAGATATTCTACTTTTGAGCTACTATACTTCTGTTTATAGCCTCAAAAACATCATCTACTTCTAAATGATCCATACAGAAGTATTCTTTGTTTGAGCATTTTGGGCTGAAATAGCAGGTACATTCTTTTCGTGGCTGCACTATTTCACCTCTGCCGTACAATTCAAATTCATAAGGGTTGAAAATATTATTCATTAGCACAAGTGGCTTTTTTAAGCCTATTGCAATGTGCATACCCATAGTTACAGCAGAAACTACTACATCAGTAGTATCGACCAACGAGATGAATTGTGGAAGAGAATAATAACCAAGATATGTAGCTCCTGTTTTTTGCTGAAGCAATATATTATTTTCATCTTCTTGTTTTCCGCCAAGCAATAAAGCCTGATAACCTGCCTGATGAATTTTAGCAATTAAAGCTTCCCATTTCTCATTTGCCCATAATCTCGAAACCCACCTTGCTCCACAGCCGGTATTGAGACCAATAACTGGCTTGTTAGAGGTTTTGTAATCCCATGTGATGTCTTTATCGCAATCGAGCAAATAATCCTCTCCTGCGAACTGCCAGCCGCATATTTCAAATATTTCTTCAGGGTATGATTTACGATTGGCTTTGTTTACATCGTCAAACAGCCCGGTAACGAACTTATGTTCTGCAAGTTCATTAGCTGGAGCTGGCACACCGTCTTTGAGTATAAAGCCGAATTTTTTATCAGCTCGGACGATATTTGCAAGCGCACATGCCTGTATGTCTTTGTCAAGATTTATCATAACATCAAAACTAACTTCCTGCATTATTGCAAGGGTTTCGGCATTATAGTTAAACACTTTGTCCACTAAAGAAGGAACAATATCAGGTGAATACGTAATCCACCAAATCTGTGCAGTTGGATATTCCTTTTTTATTCGCGGCAATAGAGTAGTTGTCCTAATGACATCACCGATTGCACCGAGTTTAATAATCAATATCTTTTTATCAGTCTTATCGTAATATTTACAATCCGAGCAATGTACCCCTTCTTTTTTATGGAATTTGCAAGGTATATGCCCAAGAAAATGTCTGCAATCACTTTTGTAAATCACTACTGTTCCTAATTATAAATGGTACTGTATAACAAGTGAGAAATCAAGGAAAGTAACGTAAGATTCCTGTACCTCAATTTTATTAGTATATGTAAAGAGTTCTCCTCTTTCATCGTCTCGTCCAAAAAGGTTGAGCACTCCGAGTCCTAATCCGACATTGATATAAACTCGTTGATGCAAATGACCTTCAACTCCTAACCTTATCATGCCTCCTATTCTTGTGGCATTTGCTTTTGAAAGTCTCGCAACTTCTATATCAGGTTCGTTCGGCGATAGGTTATCAAACTTTTCGACGTACAAAGAATTAGTAATAAAAGAGTACATAAACTCAGGGCCGATATAAACTTTTGCTTCTGAAGAATCTAAATCCCAGAAGGCAAACTGGAATCCTGCGTTTATTTTTATTAAATCAATATTATGATTGTATCTTGTTAGTATTCCTTGAGATGCCGCCGGACGGGTCTGTGCAGCATTCAAAAAATTGTGCGACACACCGATAGGTATTTTATAATCTTCTTCTTTATCCAAATAAGCAGTAAATTGGATATGATAGCCGGGATGACCGCCCCCCATTTGACCACCAATTACTAAATCTCCTTCTTCTGAAGCGATAGGCATCAAAGAAGCAGTATTCAGATTATTGTCGCCTGCTACAATCGAAAAGACATTGAGCCCTGCACCAATTTTGTAATGGTCAAACAGACCGCTTCCGGAATTAGTGTTTATTTCTTTCTGTGCTAATAAGCTAAGTGTAGGTATCAGCAATATAAGTAAAATGTATTTCAGTTGTCTCATAATAGACGCTCTTTTATGTTATAATTCTGTGGTTTAAACGAATTCTTTATTATCAATTCCCCTAATAGTCCCATAGAGATAAACTGCACACCAACTATTATAAACGCTATACCCATTAGAAAAAGAGGGCGTTCGCTTAAGTATGTCATACCGAGTGCCCACTCAACCGCAAGATAGGAATCTATGCTCAAACCTAAAATTACAAACATAGTCCCTAAAAGACCAAAGAAATGGAGAGGTCTTTTCATATATCTGGTAGTAAACATTACCGTGAGTAAGTCAAGAAAACCATACAAAAATCGTGATAAGCCAAATTTAGAAACACCGTAAGGTCTCGCATGGTGCGTTACAGGTATTTCAGTTACCTTAAATCCATCCCAGTGAGCAAGTGCCGGCAGGTATCTATGCATTTCGCCATAAACCTGCAAACGTTTAGCAACTTCTCGTCTGTATAGTTTGAACCCGCAGTTGAAATCGTGTAAACGAATACCGCTTGTTTTTGAAGTAACATAATTGAAAAATTTAGATGGCAGTGTCTTTGAAACAGGATCATGTCTAACTTTTTTCCAGCCCGATACCAAATCCCAGCCTTGATTGATAGTATCCACCATTCTTTTCAGCTCTTTTGGATCATCTTGAAGATCTGCATCCATTGTACCAATAAGCTTGCCGGATGCAGCCTGAAAACCAACAGATAAAGCCGCAGACTTACCGTAATTCCTTCTAAAGCGAATACATTTAAAGTTATTATTTCTCGAATGTATCTTTTTAATTACTTCGTAAGAACTATCCGTAGAACCATCATCTATAAAAATCACTTCCCATTTATCGTCAGCGATGTCAGTTAGTTCGCCTTCTAAAGAAATAGCTAATTCCTGCAGTGATTCTTCTTCATTGAGTAAAGGAATCACCATAGAAATATAAATATTCTTAGACCTGCCTTTATTGACATTACCTGATTTAGGATTGTGTTGTTTTCTTATGTTATATCGTATATTTTCTTTATGTTGCTCCACTAAGCAGCTCCGAGATACTATAATTTTATGAATTTTTTAGAAATCATCTTAGCGTTATTATCTATCAAAACAATATTATAAAATCCATTTTCCAAAGCAGAGATATCTATCATTTCTCCGTTGTACACCTGATTTAATACTTCGTTTCCTTTAGAATCGAATATTTTGTAATAACTTATATCAGAGGCAATTATTTTAAGATAGTCCTGAGCAGGATTAGGATATAAAGCGATCGCATCATTTTGTACATCATCTATTACAGAAACAGGGTTCTTGAATACAAGTGTAATTTTAATTCTTTTCCATGCACTGTTATTTAAGGTACATTGATCCTGAGCAAGCATATCATAATAAAATAGATTACCTGTAAGGTTATCTTTGATATACGCAGAATCTAATCTTGCATTAGCAGGGATATTCCATTTGAGTGTAAGATCCTGAGCTCCAAATTGTGCATACATATTGTATTCTCTAACAAAAGCTTCGTTAGTATCTTCCTGTTTATAATCAATATAAGTATTCGTAGAGGCACCTTCAATATTTTTATCTGGCACTATAAAAAAGCACGCCAACTGCCCCCCTCTTCCAAGACCGGGATGTTCATATTCATTTAACGGAGGCTCTTCATCAATATAATCTGTAGCAGCAGGATCTACTCCAATAATCAGATTATTTTGTGTTTCACCGTTGCTGTTAGATGCTTCTATATTGATAGTATATTGTGCAAAAGAAATAGTCTGGGAAAAAACTACTAAAAATAATAATGTAAAAAGCTTATTCATGTTTATAGACCGATTTATTGAAATAATGTTACTTACAAAAATAGATAAATTGTATAAAAAAAGGCAACATTTCTGAAAAATGTTGCCTCTTTTTATTTGTTAGATCTTACTTAACAACAACAACTTTCAATACAGAATTGAAACCGTTTGCAGTAAGTTTGCAGATATAGCTACCTGAAGTCAATGCAGAAGCATTGAATTCGATAGTGTTAATACCTGCATTAGCAGTCTGATTGTTTACTAAAGTCATTACTTCATTACCTAATTCATCGAATAATGCGATAGTTACATTTTCTTGAGCAGGCATGTTGTAAGAAATAGTAGCCATAGAAGTTACAGGGTTAGGACCTACTGTAAATTCAAATGTATTAACATCAGCTTCTACTTTAATAACTTTTACAGCGTCAGCAGCTGTTTCAGTAATTTCGATGTTTCCGTTTTCGCCTTTATTGATAAAGCCTAAAACGTCGTTAGTAGCAGCGTCAACAAATTGATAATCTGCATCAGCATAAGACATAGAAATTGAAACAGGATAAGTTACACCTTGCAAATTGATAACGCTTTCGTTTTTGTTAGATACATAAGTACCTTCTTCGAAACGTACGTCAAACAATTCAACCATAGGCATAGGAGGCATTTGGAAAGTAGCAGTGCTAACATTGTTAGAAGCTAAGTACAATGAAGTATTGTGCTGAGCATTATCAACGATGTTTAACTGAGTGCTAGATGCCAAAACTGCTTCGTTATTGTTATAAGTAGCTTTACCAGTATAATTACCACCTTTAAGGTTCAAGAAACCGTTTTTGTCAGTTTTGATCCAGTAACCTCTGCCAGGTTCCATCATGTTTACAGCTACGTAACCATTTTCTAATGTGTATTTGTAAACATTGTGTTTCAAAGTAAATTCAGAAGTTGGTACTTCGCCATTGAATTCATCAAATTTGATATTAGAGAT
This sequence comes from Kapaibacterium sp. (SeqCode), assembly GCA_963664875.1. Taxonomy (GTDB): domain Bacteria; phylum Bacteroidota; class Ignavibacteria; order Kapaibacteriales; family UBA2268; genus JBFHIJ01. Next base: position 1,999,044 of record OY761611.1, read on the forward strand.
AGAAGTGTTCATTGTAGGACAGCCGATAGCGTTCCATCCACCTTTATCATCAGTATCGCCAGGATAAACTCTTACTTCGTAACCTTTGTCTCTAGAAATTTCATTAACAAACGCACCCGCAAATTTTGTATCTACAAGGTTGTTGTATTTTACAAAGTAACCATAACCAGGTTTAACGATGTCAGCTGGTTCCCACATATTGTAAGCCCAGTGCATTGGTTTAGTTACAGCATTTGGATATACGTTTTTGTATTCGTTGTTGATTGGGCTAACAGGTACAGATACCAAGTTCCAACCTTTAACGATAACAGGAGTACCATCAGCATTTACATAGTCAATAACTGAAGGAAGAGTATATTCAATTAAGAACTCATTGATTTCAGGATCATTGATGTAGTATGTGCCTTTAGCAACTCTCATGTTAGTAGCTTCTTGTGGTACACCGTGCAATACTGAACGGATGAATAACTGAGCACCAACCGGGAAGTCAGCAGCGTCCCAAGAAACAACTACAGGGTAGTTTTGTACGCCGTCAGCGTTAAATTTAACATTGTAGATAATAGAGTTTACAGTGTCTTTAGAAGATCTGATATCTCTTGAAGCATACAAAGGAGCTTCCAAGTTTGGATTGATACATTCGAAACCGTAAGGGATCAATGTTTCTAAAACAGGATCAACAGGGTAGAAACGAGCACCAAAACCAGACAATGGGTAATTGAAAGCTCTTTCGCCGAATAACAAGTCAACATTGTCAGTAGCTCTTGGAGCAGTACCGAATACTAATGAAGTCATGTCACCTGCAGAACCTCTTGAGTTACGTACATTTAATCTGATACCTGTGCCATTAGCAGCCAAAGTTGGTTCGTAAGGGCTACGGAAATAGATGAAAGTAACTTTAACTCTTACTGGAGAGATTTCAGCATTTTCTGATCTGATAGTTACATAACCGGTATAGATACCTTCTGATTCTTCAGCAGCACCTTTTACTTTGTTTTGATCGCAAACGATGTTGAAATATACTTTTTTATCAACAGGACCACTGATGTTCATAGGATCAGCCTGACCCATGATACCATTATCGATAAAGATACCATCTCTGAAAGTTTTAGAATCACCTTTTTTAGCTGATTCAACTTCTAACCATTCTTGGTCTGTTTCGATTCTGATATCTCTTAAACGAGTACCTGTAACTATATTTTGTAATTCTAAAACTAATTCACCTTTTGCATCTGATTCATCAGAAGCAGTAATTGGTTTAGTGATTACATAGAAAGCACCATTTTGTTCACCTTTGATTGGATCATCTTTTTCGTTGAAACCAATTTTAGGCAATTTATCCATAACACGGATATAAATACTACCTTCTACTGTAGGCTCTGTCAACCAAAGCGGAGTCAAGCTGTTATTGATACCAGCCAAACCTGTTTTTTCAGTTGGATCCGGATAGTAGTTGATAATTTGAGGATCTACAGCTCTGAATTCTTTGAAAGGAGCTTCTTTTCTAATGTTTAAACCATTGTAATTGATTTCCTGTCTGCCAATGTAGATAGGAGCAATTTTTGTCAGCGGGTTAGTAGCATTAGGAATAACTCTAAAACGGATAAACATCAAAGGACGGAACTCAGGAGTTCTTGGGTCTTCGTTTACCGGTAATGAGTCAAAAGTATGTCCAACGATAGTAATTTTGTGACCATGTTTTTTGTTTTCAATACTTGCATTTGGCATGATGTCTTCCAAATAAGATTTATCAGGAACATCATTAAAGTCAATTGAAAAACCATCTGCAGTACCGATTACTGGTTTACCTTCTTCAGTAGCATAATCAGCCAATTCAGGGATTGATGCAACTGTTTCGTAACCTACGGCTCTAACCATAGTAGAGTCATAAAAGATATGGAATTTAAAATCTTTTATTGGTTCAGGATTTACCAAGTGGTGTCTATCTGCGAAAGGATGCCACTGATTGCTGATAAATATAGGCATCAAGAATTCTCTTGGCCCATTATCAGAAGGAGCAACCCAGATACGTCCATCAGGATATAATTCTGTATTATACGACCCATCCGCACCGGTCAAAGAAAGAACCGGAATGGAAGGATTGTCAGCTTGAGCTTTTTCAAATGTTGCAAATGAAAAGCCCATGACTAGCATCAAGCCAAGAATCAACTTACTAGTCAACCCCTTTGCTTTAAAAGCTATTGTCATTCTAACCTCCATTGAGTTATTTAATATTTAAATATCTTACTTTTGCAATTTTATTTTGGGCTTTTATGACGACTAAATACAATCCAGCACTTTTATCGTCAAAGCTTATTATCTGTCTATCTTGATATTTTGTACAGTTTCCATTCAAATCATATATCTCTATAATGTTATCTTGGTCTTTTACGATTATGCTGTTGTCGGCAATTTCGTAAACTGACTGTACATCTACATCTGTGACACTTGTAGTTCTGTTTGCAAAGACACACGTATCTTTTTCAAGAGTTTTGGCACAGTTACAGTCGTTTAAGTCTGCAATCTCTACCTCAATAGACTCATCATAGTTTTCGTTTATCACTCTGTCTATTTCAAAATCTAAAAAGTACTCTTGAGTGTTTTCTTTTATATTTAGAACAATATCGTAACTGCTATCTGACTCTATTACATTTGCTATTTCGATGTCGCTGTTTTTTGCAGCAAAGTTTGAAAATAAGAATTTATCTGATTTTTGAAGTTTCAAAAGAAAATTGCTTACTTTTGCCTCTTCCGGAATATCTAAAATCATAGTAGAATTTAGTTTTCCTGTTTCATCAAATTCTTTTTCTTCAGCATCAAAGCTAACTTTTGCATATCTGTTTTCACCTGATTTAACTTCTGATTCAATATAGAATGTTTTATTGGCAAAAGCAGGTATTTTACATTCGGATGTAAATGATAATTCTTCTACAACAAGGCTCGCAGAATCCGGACAATCTCCGATATAAGTAAACTGCAAAGCTATTAACGGCAAGTCTCCATAACTAGGAACATTTATATGTCCACTTAAGATGCCTGCATTTAACAATATATGATTATCATCTATCACTTTTATACTAACTTTATCAAACCTCTCAGAAAGAGTATTTAAAGTGGCATAAGTATTACCAAAGTATAGTTTGGTATTATCATATTCCATGTATAAAGTAATACCGAACAGTGAGTCAGATGGCTCTATAGTGCCTAAATCTAAATGTATAAGAACGTCTCTTTTGCTGTTTTGAAATACTATTCCGCAAGCATCAGCTTTTGACTTAGGAATTATTTCTAAGTTATAATCTTTTGCATTGCTCGGGATACTGCTCCAAAAGAGCAGTATTCCGATGCAAAATATATAATAGCTGAGTTTACGCATATTATTTGCTTAGAACTACTTTTTCTGTTACAGAAGTATCATTACCTGATAGTCTGATAATATATACACCATTTGCAACAGCATTACCGTTGTCATCTTTACCGTCCCAAACGTATTCGCTACCGCTAATTGCAAATGATTTTACTTTGTTACCTAACATATCGTAGATAGCCAAGTTCATATCATTTGTCAAATTAGCATTTAAGCTGAATATAGCATTTGAAGAGAATGGATTTTTAGACAACATTTTAATGCCTAATGTATAGTTTGAAGTTTCAACTTGACTTACAGTTGAAGTCAAATCTGCTACTTCATTATCGTTCAATCTGATACCGCTTAATTTTACTTCTTTTTCATTTAAGCTAATTTCGATATCGCAAACTTTAGAATCTTTAGCTAAGTCTTGATTAGCACCAGCAATAACTACTCTGTTTTGAGTAAAGCTTACCATCAAATCTTTGTTAGCAAGTTTCACATCAGCTACGTTAGCATTGATGTCAAATTTAGTACTAAAAGCACCTTTTACATCGCCATTAACATATACAGGAATAGTATAGTTACCGTTTTCAAGTTTAGTCATTGTACCAAGAACTAAGTTAGTAGCTTGAACATCAACATCTACAGCTGATTTGCCTTTATAATCAATCGGATGTTTCCAAGGCAACTGAGAAATCTGACCACCTAAGTATTCTAATACATAAGCAGCATCATGTTCGTTACATTGGAATCTAATTTGTTTGATAGAAGCAATTGCTTCAGGTAAATCATCAGAGTATTTGTCAGATTTTGCTTCAATTCTAACTTTGTTACCATCAACGTCGAAGTAGAAACGACCATCGTGAGTAACGTCGCCATGGTATGCTTGTCTTCTTCTTGCATCATCCAATGGTTGGTTAGTAGCTACAGATTTCATAATGATGCGAGCATCATTTATAGAAACGAATCTGTTTTGTGGCTGACCTTCGTGAATATTACCTACAGCTTTAGAGAAATCAACATCGCCATCGCCCCACCATTCTTCGATTTTGTTAGTAGCTTTAGCAATAAATTTGATTCTTGCATCAGATCTTTGACCTGAAGGCTGCCAGATATTAGTCAAGTCAGTTGTAGTTTTTTGAAGGTTGATGTCTTGATCGTACAACAAACCGTTCATATAGTCATCAGCTTCACCTTTGATACCAACTGAAGCGTCTTTGTAAACAACTACAGTATTTGGTGAGTTAGGGTTACCACCGATACCGCCGTAGCAAAATTCGATATCGCCTTGAGCAGAGTACAAAGAAGTTGATTTATAGATAATCAACTGGAAGTTTGCAACGCTTGAAGGTTGATTTTTATCGTTGATATTCAAATTTTTCCACTGAACGATAAATTTATCAGTTTCTTTCAAATAAGAAATTTCAGAAGCTAAGTAAGAATTTTTTTCATCCAAAACATTTCTGTAGTAGTGGTCACCCCAGAAAGGAGCCAATACGTTTACAGGATATGAAGAAGATTCGATAAACAAAGCTTCTGCATCTACAGCAGGAACCATTGGAGGATCGATTCTAACGATCTGATTGTATTGGTTCTTTTCATATTTGCTGAATGTTACAAAGCCATTGACGTTGATAAATATTGAGTTATAGACTTCTCCATTATATTCGAAATCAAAACCCAAATCAACCTGATAGTAACCGTCGTCGTAGTCAACTTCATTTGCCGGAGGCAAAATGAACTCTTCGCGAGGTATAACGGTTTTCTCGTTATCATTTAGCTCTGCATATGGAACTCCGGTTATCAATGTAGCAGGCTGAAACTCTGTCCATATTTGAGCTTGGAGATTTGGTGATACAGCTGTTAAACTTGCGATAGCGGCAAGTCCAACTGCAACCTTTTTAAATCTCTTCATTGTTTTCTCCAATTTATTTATTAATCTCTTTTTCTATTTTTTAAGTAGGCAGGTCTTCAGTCTAAAGAAGACCTGCTATATTCTAAGTGTTATTTTACTAAAACAACCGGCATAGAAGAAGAAACGTTACCTGCTTTCATTCTGATAGTGTAAGTTCCACTTACGATGCCTGAATTAGCTACTTTCCAGTCGATTGTATGAGTACCGGCTTGGTAATTACCACTGTTAATTACTTCAACTACGTTACCTAATACATCGATCAATTCGAATGATACTGATTCACTTCTTGTCAAAGTAAATTCAATGTTAGCACTTGTTGTAACAGGGTTTGGACTTACTGAGTTCAAGCTTGTTACGAACATTTCGTTATCATCGATGCTCATAGCAGGATCATAAACGATTACAAATTCTGTAAGAGCTAAGTCATTGATTGTAATAGTACATTCAGAACCGTTTTTCTCGAATTGAACTGTAGATACATGGTTGCCTTCACCATCTTTCATGTTGAAAGAGTAGTAGTTACCATCTGTAGTCAATCTGTCTTTGATAAAGAACTGACCATCAGTTGGGATTTGGTCTGTATTCCATGCGATAGTTACAGGAACTAATGGACCTGTAGCACCGTTTTCACCACCTGGTTGGAACTGACCATTGTATCTAAACAAACCATCTACGTTTGAAGGATAGATATTTCTAGCAACACCGTTAGTTGCAGGGATATCCCATCTTGCATCAAATGCGTCTAATGGCGGAATTGGAGCCAATTCAAATTCGCAATGTGTTTCATCGATAATACCTACTTCTTTACCATCATCGCCATAACCTGTAGTTGCGTTTGCAGGAGCAGTACCGAAAGAAAGTACTTTTGCAGCGCCGATGCTATTTGTAATAGTCAAATCAGCAACGAAATCTGTAGGATCAGCAAGTCTGATAATGTAAGGGATAACCAATTCTTCACCATATTTATCAGTGATAACAATCAACAATCTTGCAGAAGATTTATCAATTGGATCTCTGTCTAGATCTAAGTTAGAAGCTGTGATTTCGATATCTTGTTCTTCGTTGATAGGACCAACTAAAGAAGAAGGGCTAAATGTAAATTTGCTAGTAATTTTTTGACCTTTAGTCCAATCTGCCTGAGCATAATAGATATCGATAGTCAATTCTTCTTCGTGTCCATCTATGTTACGTAACAAGTCTCTGTCGCTGATAGTGATTTCATCTCTGAAGTTACCACCAAGATCAGCACAAATTACTTCTTGTTGAGCTACATAGTTTGGAGCGTGGTTAAGTGAGTCAACTTGTAACTGCAATACTTTAATTGTTGGAAGACCTTCTTCGTCTCTTACTACTACAAATACAGGGTCTGTTTTTGGAGCATCAAGTACGCCAGGTGTACCGAACAACAAGCCTGATTTAGGATTGATTTTCAACCAAGCAGGAGTTGCATAAGTCAAGTCAGCAACATTGAAGCCTGCAGCTGTCAATTCATCTTTAACATTCCAAGCACCTGCTTCAGGGAAACAAGGATCTTTTGGTATGTCTGCAGCATTGATGTCATAAACTAATTCGAATTCGTGTGTTTGATCGAAGTTAGCATCTTTTACATGAATCATTCTATTAGAGTCAAGTAGGTCGATGTTGTAATCTTCGTCTTCTTTAGCATTGTCTAATGCTTCAGTGATGATTTCAGGAGCGATATTGATAAGTACTTTGTACTGTTGCAATGCCATAGCACCATGACCATCATTAACAACGATATTTACGATTGTGTCTAAGTTTAATGCACCATTAACTGATTTAGAATCAGCTTTAGCTGTAAGCAATTCGATAGCTTCTGCTCTGTCGATGCGGATGTTCAATTGACCTTTGCTAGTGAATAGCAAGCCATTAACATCAGGAATAGTAGCATCGTCGAAAGTCATCATATATTCCGGAGCCAACCATTTAGGAGCGATTCTATTGATCATAGAAATGCCACTTGGGTCGTAACCGTCACTATCAAAATCAACTGCTAATGTATCAAGGTCAATTACGTTACCGTCGTTATCATAAGCTACGTGTTGGAAGCCGTAAGCTGTTTTACCATAAGGGAACGTCCAAGGAGTTCTACCTGCAGCTACGTCATGAGCAAGAGCCCATTGGTCTTCGTTTTCATCGTTAGTGTTAACGTCGATTTGGAAACGCAATTTATCTGTTAAGTTAGCTTTCAACTGACCGTCATCAGTAATATCGCAAGCTGACAATGAAGGAGTGTATTCAACCCAAGTTTTAGTTGTACCTTGAGCATCTGTTCTGATTTCAACTACTTCTTTAGCTGCATCTACTGCTGCCTGATCTCTCATATCTACGAAATCTGCAAATTGAGGAACAGAGTCAACAACGATAAGTTTGAAAGTGTAAGAACGTTTGTAGTTAGTACCAAAGTTGATAGTATCTTGTTGCAAGAATCTTGCATTATCAGTATCGTATTTTTCTGCATGGAAATATTCAGGATAAGTTTCGATATACTTATCTATTTCGTTTAAGTCAAAGTTAGGATCATGTGCTAACAATGAATCAAGTACTCTGTAGTGAGGAGGGAAGTTAGAAACTGTAACAGTTACATCTTCACCGCCAGGTACTACAAATGGGTTCAACGGACGACCACGGAAGATCATGTAACCATTTGCAGAATCAGCAACAGAAGGAACATTGATATTTGCAATGTCAGTAGTAGTTCTGTAAACTTTATCAAACATCAACCAACGAGAAACTGCTGTGTTAGGATCAACATTCCAATCGTAGAACAATTCAGAATATTGGTCACCAGCGATTTCAGATCTTGGATCGATAAATTTGTTTAAGTCTTTTGCAGTAATTTTTACGATTACGTTATTGTTGTTGTTACCTAATTCATAAAGATGATCTTCAAGAACAAATTTAGTGTTCAAGAATTCTTCAACTTGAATTGTGTCTGGTCTGTTAGGAATATCAGAACCTGCAAGGTATTCAGGAACTTCAGTTTGCAATTTAACAACATCACCTGTAAACACTGGAGGATTTGTAGATTCAGAGATACCGAATTTCAAACCATCTTCCATAGCTTTTACAACACCTTCTCTCCACAATACTGTACGAGAAACGATTCTGATTGTATCGCCAACGTTTACCGGAAGTGCTTTATATCTTTCACCAGCGAAGTACGCTTGGTTACCATCGTTAGAAGCAGGCATATCAGGTCTGTTGCTATAGATTTTAGCAAAGTCACCTAAGTTATAGTTATTGATTGCTTCTAATACAGAGTATTTACGACCTTGAAGAGCAGCGCCATCTTCATTATAAGGATTGCGAGCTAATTTTTCAAGTAAAGGCTGACCAGAACCTAAGTTCATCAAACCTTCTTCGTTACGACGGAACAAGAATTTGTTATTTCTGTTTGTAGAGTCAGGAACCAATTCAACTCTTGCACGGAATACTTCTTTGTTAGCACCGGCTTCAGCAACCTGTTTCATGTTAACGCGGATGTAGTCAGTAGTAGTTTCATTGATTACAAAGAATACTGTTTCGTTTACAACGTTTGTGTCGTGGTTAGATCTTTCAATCATACCATCGTAATCAACCATAGATTCTAAGAACATTGGGTATCCGATTGGATGAGAATCTTCTTTGAAGTCTGTGATTAATTTAGAAACGATTGCATCATCTTCCATATAAGGATCGCGAGTCATACGACGAACATATTTACCGTCGAATACTTCACCTGCAGCAGCATATCTATCTACAACAGGAGCGATACCAACTGCGAAGTCTTCAATTGGAGACATTCTGCGGTTAGAATAGTCAGCAGTTTTGATGTCAGTACCTTTGTCATATACGTCATAAACGCGACCTGACATAAGTAATGTTTCTTTGATTGAATTAGTACCAGGTAAAGTAACGTCATTAACGTCATTTACTAATGGTATTGGAGTATAGTTATATTTGTTGTAAGATTCAAATGGACCTTGTTCTCTTGGATCAGCCAAAGTAGTTGGATCAGCAGCATACATAGTTTTCATATGAGTTTCGCCGTCACCTTCGATGTAGAATGTTTCGAAACGTGCGTTAGCGATACCGCCACCAGCATTTGGCAATTCAAAGATAATGTTTGCTTGAGTTTCACCCCAGTAGTTACCGCGCAATGTGTCAGTACCACCGGAACCGATACCTGTAATACCAGCCAATAAGCCTTTAGTATTAGGAGCATCCGGTAATCTTACAAAGAAGCGAGCGCTGTTATCATAAACAGAGTTAGCTGCTTCAGAGTAAATGTAAGAAGGTAGTGGACCTTGAACTTCACCATAAATAGTAGTAGAAGCCAAATCGCTTGAAGCTAAGTTTTTAGGGTTAGAGTTAGGATTGAAAGGACCATCGATTGTGTTTTGTTCCCAACCGTATTGGTTTCTTGCATCTACATCATTACCTGCAATAAGAGATCTATTGAAGATAAGTTTCAAATCGTAGTTGTCAGAGTAAACAGCTGAACCAGTAAATGATTTGTTACCAACCATTCTTACGCGGTTAAAGTTTACAGAGTCAATTCTACCAATTCTGTTTTGAGTTACTGAGTCAAGGATGTACAATGCACCGCCAAGACCAACGCCATTTTCAGGAAGCATCACTTCTTGGTGATAACGAGTAACATCAGTGAAGCCTTCGTCAGCTGGTTTAACAGAAGTCCATTCAGTAGCGCCGTTTGTAAGTACAAGACCGGCATCACCTACTACAAAACCTTTGTTAGGAGCTGAGAAGAAGATATCAGCAAAAGAATATTTAGCATATTTGTTTTCAACTTTTTCTTCAGTCCAAGTCAAACCACCGTCAACTGATTTGAAGAAAGTACCAAACTGACCAACCATATAGCCTGTAGTCTGAGCAACAAAGTAAACTTTATTGATAGTGTGAGTAGCAGGGCTATTAGGATTGATTACCCAGTTATCGCCTTTGTTAGCAGTAGTCATCATGATACCGCCTTCACCTACAGCGTAACCGTCGTTAGGATTTTTGAAGAATACAGATTTCAAGTTTTGAGTAACGCCGGCAACTGTTCTTAAGATCCAGTCTTGGCCACCGTTAGTAGTTTTCAACATAGTACCACGATCACCAACAATGAAACCATTGTTAAGACCATCGTTGAAATCTACAGCATTCAAATGAGCAGTAACAGGTTGAGTTGAAGTCCAAGTCTGACCTGCATCAGTTGTTTTCAAGATATAACCATTATCGCAAGCAGCAACAGCTACGTTAGTACCAATAAATTTAACATCATTGATTTTAGCTGAAACAGGAGTAGTCATTTTTACCCAAGTTTTACCTGCGTTTGTAGTTTTCAATACAGTACCGCGGTCACCAACTACATAACCTGTTTGGTAGTCAGTAAAGTGAACGTCAGTAAGTCTGTAGTTAGTACCTGAAGTCAAGTATTCCCAGTTTGCACCACCGTTAGTAAATTTAACGATAAGACCACCCATACCAACGCCATAACCAATGTTGTTATCCAACCAGTTAGTAGCGATAATATTGTTAGTAGTTACTTGAGTACCTTGATTAACTTGAGTAGCACCTGAGCCAGTTTGAGAAGCAAGAATATTATCATCAACGATAATTTCGTTGTTGTAGAATCTTGTCAACATTCTAACATCAGGAGGGAAGTTTTCAGAGTCATAAGTAAATACATCATTGTATGAGTTGTAAGAAACAGGCATACCGTACATGTCATACTGAACATCATCAACGTCAGTGATAAAGAAACGTTTAGAAGAAGTTTCAGGATTAACCATACAGATTGCACCACCGTTACCGTTATAAACAGTATTGTGAGCAAACTCAACACCTTTAACTAAAGTAAGGTCAGCGTTAAGAGCATAAATAGCACCGCCACCTCTGATTTCAGGTTTGTTAGCATCAACAGTAATGTCTTTACCAACAGTGTTGCCTAAGAAAGAAGCTCTTACAAATGAGCAAGCTCTTTCGTGAGCAGGAAGAACAGGATATGCATTAGGTATTCTCAAATCGATAGCACCACCAGCATAACCGGCTTTGTTATTTTCAAAGATTACAGGGTAATTACCGCCATAACCGATAATTTCTTTAGAAGCTACACCACCGGCGCCATTTACAGACATTGCTCTTTTAGAGAATACTGCACCACCGAAAGTTTGAGCTACGTTATCTTTAAATTTGATATTGAAACCATAATCTCTTGTAAGCAATGAAGCATCAGAACCACCGATTACAGGTGATTTCATGTGGTCAACATTACCATCAACAAAAATCGCACCGCCAGCACCAGCTTCGTTACCTTGGAATAAAGTAGCGTTATTGATTGCATCGCGAGCAGGACCACCAACTACTTGCAAACGACCGATTGTATTTGCATGGAACACAGCACCACCCATAGAGAAGTAACCGCTGTTAGAACCTGCAACATCGTCTTGCAAGAATTTAGTGTAAGTTTTGTTGAATTTGAATTCACCGGCTAAGATCATAGAAGTGTAATCACCAACGTACAAAGCACCACCACGTGCACCGTAAGTAGAGCCTGAGCTTTGGAAGTTACGAGCTTCGTTACCTTCAGCAACAAATTCGTCAGCATCAGCAAAAGTAATCAAATTACCATGAGCATCTTTTATAGTATTGTTTATACCAAAACCAACTTCAATCTGGCGAGGATTAGCACCGTAGAAACCGGCAACATAAATCGCACCACCGAAAGCGTGGTTACCATATTTTTGTGGGTAATTAGCAGGGTTGTCAGTATCGTCAACAACTACGTCAACGCCACCGATTTTTTTAACAACAACATTAGCTAATTGAGCTTTGTTACCTGAGAAAGTAAGATTACGCATACGACCTAAGTAAAGAGCAACGCGAGCGTCGTCCCATGCTTGACGATCGAAATCTGTAGCAAATGGTTCCTGAACATCACTATCTATATTATCAATAGCAGGAACAGGATTATTTCTGATGATTTCAGAAATTTCGCCTTGAGCATTTACAATCTGAGGGTTTTTGTCAGAAGCATAAGTAGGCAATGAAGTAACATTTTTAGGGTAACCTTCTGGAGCTTGCAAAATCTGCAATGCACCACCGCGGTTACGAGACATGTTATTTACAAATTCGCAATTCAACAACCAAGTTCTTGAAGACAAAGTAGTGATAACACCACCGCCACCATTAGTTAGAGTGCGAATTTTTTCATTCATTTCAGCAGTTTTAGCGCCGAATTCATTACCATTATAAATAGGGTCTCTATCTACAGTAGTGTCTTTTTTGAAACCTTCGAAACGTACGTTTCTAAAGAATGCAGCTCTTGCACCTGGAAGAACCACGATGTGACCCCATTCTCTTGAAGCGTTATTTACAGGTTGACCGATGAAGTTGATTTGTTCAGCTTCAACAGCAACATCTGCACCACTAACTCTTTTCCAAGGTTGAGTGTTTAGAAGGATGTCGATTTTAGGATCAAACTGCAAACGAGCGTTTTTGAACATTAACGCTTGTTCGAAAGGAACGATGAATTTGTGAGGACCAACCACGTCATTTGCTCTGTGGTTTGCATCAATCATCTGGAAGTCTTCGATTTTTCTGTTTAGAGTATCGACAACAACATTGAAAACAGTGTTGTATTTAGATGTATGAACAGACAAATCGCGAGTAGTATTTACATCAACTGTTTTAGTGTCAGATGTATATCCTAAACCACGAGTGAAATAAGCCATATCAGCATAGCCGGTATAGCCGGAACCGGGAGCGATAGGGTTAACACCATCCGGTGCTTTAATGTAATTAGCAACAGCTTCGCCATCGGCGATGATTCTACCACCAACTGAGTCAATTAGTCTTGAGTTAGGGTAGAAGTAAACTGTTGTACCCGGCTCGATAATCAAAGACCCGCCAACTACGTAATTCTTATCGATTACGTAAACGGTATCTTTTTGGAACAACCTTACATCCCCGGGTGCTATTCGACCGGAAACGTAAGCTTGCGGTTTTTGAGCCATAGCCTGTCCAAACGAGAGGACACAGAGTAATACAGCTAAAAAGCTCAAACGAATCAATCGTTGCATGTTACCTCCAAAAAATAAATACTTAAATGAAAAAATTTATTTCTACTATTTAAATTGTTTCACACTTTTACGGCATAAAATGATGTAAGATGTAATTACTCAATTTTCATGCCAAGACGTGCCAAGCCTGATTTAGCAAGCGTTGTAAACTCGTTCTGATATGTATCGGCAACTATCTGATTATAAAGCTCTTCAGCTTTTTTTGTATCTTTTGCCACTTCAAATAATTTACCTGCATAATATTTATATCTGAATTCTGTATTTTTTTGCACTGCTAATTGGCTTGCCTGAAGGTATAAATCCGCTGCTTCAAGAGCTTTTCCTTCTTTTTCCCTGCATGCTCCCATACCGGCTAAAGCACCCATTTTCAACACGTTAGACTCACTTTCGCCAGCCATATCAAAAAATTTTGCAGCTTCTGCCAATTTGTTTTGTACCAAATAAGCGTTTGCTGCATACAATGCTGCCTGCATACCCTGATCAGTACCTGAGTACTGCTCAGCCACTTCCGGAAGACTCATGATAGGCATTCCGTCGATTTTTATAGACTTATCGCCATTGAGTGCTTTGTCGTATTCGCCGTTAAAATAATAAGCCTGAATACGGGATAGAGCCACAGATGCTTCGTTAATCTCTTCTTCTTTCTGGGAGTTAACGAAATATCCGACTAATAAAACTACTAATAGACCGGCAGCTCCTGCCAAGATATAACGACCATATTTCTTTACTTTTTCCATTATGTCTTCATGGTCGTCTATCAAAATCTCGTTCTCAACCTGAATCATAGGTTCTTGATTGAGCTCTTCTTGGTTTTTCATTATCAACCTTTCTTCTATATTTTTAAAATACTTAGCACGCCCGAAGGGATTCGAACCCCCAACCTCTGGAACCGGAATCCAACACTCTATCCAGTTGAGCTACGGGCGTAAATATACTATACGCTCCTTAGCCTACAAATATAAAACACATACCTTACATTTCCAATCTAAATTGTGAATGAATTCAAGGTATGTGTCTTTTATCTGTTTTTTCTTGTCAATGCTATTCCACAGTGTCAGGTTTTTTACACATTACACAAAATGTGTCAACTAATACCTGACAGTTTCCAAAGCAGCCAATTTTACATCTTCAATATTTAGCAATATACTCTTTTCGTACTCTTTCGCAAAACCTACCGGAGTATTTTTTGAGCCTATTCTTTTTACAGGTGCGTCTAAGTATTTGAACATTTTATCTGTTATTTCCGCAGCTATTTCGCCACCAAATCCACCGATAACTCTGTCCTCATGAGCAATTAGTACTTTGCCTGTTTTTTCAACAGAGGCGAATACGGTTTCCTTATCCCAAGGGGCAAGAGTTCTTAAGTCTATTACTTCTGCTTCGATACCTTCTTTTGCCAACTCTTCAGCAGCGAATAATGAAAGATGGACAGCAGTACCATAACTAACGATGGTCAAATCTTTGCCTTCTCTTCTGATTTTCGCCTTGCCAAAAGGTACGATGAAATCATCTCCGGGTTTAGGAGCAGCTGCAGGTTTAAAATTATATAAAAATTTTGGTTCGAGGAACATAGTCGGACCTTCGGAACGAATTGAATTACGCATTAGCCCCACAGCATCATCAGCAAATGCAGGAATTACTACTCTAATCCCAGGCTGTGTTGTGAATATTGCTTCAAGATTTTGTGAGTGATAAAGTCCGCCTTGAATATAGCCACCACTTGCCAGCCTAAGAGTAACGTTAGGTGAAAATTGTCCTTTTGTTCTCCAGTATTCGTGAGTCAGTTCAATAAACTGTTCCATAGCCGGCCAGAAGTAATCTGCAAATTCAGCACCTTCAATCACAACTCGTATATCTTTGTCGTATCTACTGAATCCGTTAGCAGAGCCAACTATTAAATCTTCAGCTATAGGGGCATTAAAGATTCTGTCTTTTCCAAATTCTTCAGGCATTCCTTTTACTATATTAAAAACGCCACCTTTACCTATGTCCTGCCCCCACATAAACGTTTTTGGGTTTCTTCTGAATTCACCTTTTAATGCTAAATTCAGACCTTCCAGATAAGTAATGGGTTCAGCATTTGGGTCAATATCTTTTTCTTTATCATCCCATATATTAATGTATGCAGGAGGCATTAAAAATTCCATATAGGAATCCCCGTTTGCGTTTGGTGCTGCTTCGGCTTTGTCCGCAGCTGCAAACATTTCGATTTTATTATCCTCTTCAATTTTCAGAACTTCTTCTTCTGTAAGTATGCCTCTGTTAATTACATGCCATCTAAACTGCATCAGTGGATCACGCCTTTTCACAGCAGCGAGCTCTTCTTCTGATCTGTAAGATTCATGCCTGTCTGAGTTAGAGTGAGAAGTTACACGGTCGCAATCAGCATGAACCATCGCCGGTCCATTACCTTCGAGAGAATAATTCCTTGCTTCTTCTAAGGCTCTAAAAGAATCAAATGGGTCTCTACCGTCGCAGTTGATAATTTTTAGGTTTTTCATACCGCTATAGTTGTCAGAAACAACATGATTAGCTGTCTGATCTATAATTGGTACTGAAATGCCGTATTTGTTGTTTTGAATAACATAAATTACCGGCAATTTTTCTAATGTCGCTGCATTTAATGATTCCCAGAAGTATCCTTCGGAAATTGCAGATTCGCCACTTGAATAATATGCCACAATATCATCGTTAAATTTTTTTGCAGCTCTTGCAAGTCCAACTGCGTGAAGTGAATGATTGCCTGTGCAAGAAGAAACATTTTGAATATTTATCGAAGGTTTAGCGAAGTGGTTACTCATGTGTCTTCCACCTCCTGCGACGTCAGTTTCTTTACTCAAGCCGTTAAGAATTATTTCTTCAGGAGTAATTCCTGCGGCAAGACTAGTCATCATATCACGATAATAAGGGAACAAGTAATCTTTCTTTTGTCTGAAAATGCGTCCGAGAGCCAATTGGATTCCGTCATGACCTGCAAAAGGAGCATGATAAGACCATCCTTTAGCCATTTTTAAATAAAGAGCAGCTTTTTCATCCATTTTTCTGCCGAGATGCATTAGCTTATACCACTCTATAATCTTTTCTTTATCAAAACCTTCGAAATCAAATTTGCTCGAAAGTTCTATTTCTACCTCTTTGCCATTGTAAATCATTTTCTCTACAGAAGGCACCACTTTGTCACCGGCCTTTTTCGAGTTAGTCGCTTTCTTTGCTGCCATCGTTCTATTCCATATTTTTTATTAATACTAATTATTTTCTTTGTCGTAACTAAATCGGCTTGCACCAATATGGATAGAACGAATATTGCCAATAGAGATTTTATATTAAATCATTTTTTAGGTATTCCGAAATATATTTAGGATTTATATCAGGGTAAGTTAATGTTATGATTTTTATTAGTTTACCAACGTTTTTAATAGGATCTGTCGCAATTTTGAGCTGGCTCATAGTTTCTGTATCAAGTACTTTGTTTATACTTTGAGCGATATACTCTCTATCATTATTATATATCATTTTGTTCTTTTTCGCAAATTCTATGTAATCGAAATTACAATCAACTATCGAGAGTTTAAGAAGCTCTACACAACTTTCTTTGCTAATCTGTTCGTCTGCTAAAAGTTTTAAAATATCTACAAAGCAATGTTGGTACTCAATTTTCTTAGCATCTACAAACACTGCAGCGGATAATACATTAAACAAAAGATTTGGCTTTAGATTGCTAATCTCTTTGCGAATCATATCAAAAAGATTGGAATGTTCAAAGTTATCTCTTAAGTACTCAACTGAATTTTTTTCTAACCCTATAGAACTATATAATAATAATTTATCGGATGGAGGTACAAATTTTGTAGGAACACTTCCCGGCATTTTAAGCAGAGGCAAGTCAGGCTCTTTCATGTAACGATAGCTTAGTTTACTATCTCCATTCCGCAAAGGAATTGTACTGCCCTCGTCTTCATTTACAGTGCGTGTCTCTGAAACAGGAAGCCCCCCATTGTCAATTATTTCAATTTGTCTTTGCCATTCAAATTCCAAAGCTTTTTCCAATACTTTAAAGCTATTTACATTCTTAATTTCTACTTTGTATGCGGGCAATTCTTGATCAGTACTTATAGAAATATTTGCATCACATCGAAGATCACCATCCTGCATCTCCCCATTTGATATGCCAAGATATATTGCTGTAAGTCTGACATTTCTAAAACACTCAACCGCATCAGCAGCTGAGCGTATTGTTGGCTTAGTAACTACTTCCAATAGTGGAGCTGAAGAACGATTAAAATCAACAAGCGTGGCATCTCTGTTATGCTTCATTTTGGCGGCATCTTCTTCTATGTGCATTTTTTCTAACTCGACTATGCCGGAAGATGTTTTTATTGTGCCTCCAAAGGCGAGCGGAAAAAAGAACTGAGTAATTTGATATCCTTTCGGCAAGTCGGGATAAAAGTA
This sequence comes from Kapaibacterium sp. (SeqCode), assembly GCA_963664875.1. Lineage (GTDB taxonomy): Bacteria > Bacteroidota > Ignavibacteria > Kapaibacteriales > UBA2268 > JBFHIJ01. The sequence goes on from OY761611.1 coordinate 2,016,847, forward strand.
ATTCTTCCTGTCGAAAGCAAGTACATCATTTGCTTTTGCACCAACTGCATCGGCAAATTGGAGTGCATATTTAACAGCTTTAATGTTCAAAACAGGTAAAGTACCGGGATAACCAAGACAGTATGGACATATATTTGTGTTCGGCTCAGAAATTTTGTTATAACATCTACAAAACAGCTTAGTTTCAGTATTTAGTCTTATGTGAATTTCCAGCCCGATATTGCAATAGTATTTCTGCATAACCGTTTGTGCCTTTACCTTATATTGCTTACTTAAACAACAGTATTATTACTTACGTATATTTTTACTATCTATATGCCTACTAATAAAAATACATATATTATTGGAGATATCCATGGGTGTATTCATACTTTACGATATCTACTTTATTTGCAGCTAAAAGTTGAAAAGAAAGACAGACTATACTTCATGGGCGACTATATTGACCGAGGTCCAAATTCTAAAGCTGTATTAGATGAATTTATTATGCTAAGAAACAACGGCTTTGAGATACATCTGCTAAGAGGCAATCATGAGCAGATGATGTTGGATTCCCTCCTATCAGAAAAGCAACACACACATTGGGTTAAAAATGGCGGAATATTCACTCTTCAGAGCTTTAAAGTTGCACACGGTAAAGATATTCCTGAAAAGTACTACAGAATGCTCGAAACGATGGATTATTTTTATGAATTAGAAGAGTTTTTTCTTGTACATGGTGGCATGAATTTCCTAGAAGAAGACCCATTCTGCCATAAAGAAGACATGCTATGGATAAGAAATGATAAGATTGATAAGAGTAAGACAAAAGGAAAAAGAATAATAGTTGGCCACACCCCTGTGAGTCCCGCAGAATCATACGAATCTTTAAAATCTGACATCATAATGATAGATACAGGCTGTATTTACAAGAAAATAGATACTTCTCTTGGCTATCTGACTGCCTTCAATCCTGATACAAAACGTTTTTACCGTGCAGAAAATATGGATACATAGCCTCACTTTGTGAAATAATTTGATTTCTCAGCGCCCGGCATTCTTCCGAAATATTCTTATATTTTCCGTATGCCCATTAATATCTTCTGAGAAATTGTGCTTACCACTGCCGTCACCGACTGCTACCATGTAAAACCACTTGTGATGTTCGTAGTCAAGCACGGCCTCCAAAGAGGCCTTACTCGGGTTATTGATTGGTCCCGGAGGCAGTCCTGCATATTTATAAGTATTGTAAGCATTATCGATTTCTAAATCTTTATAGAGCACCCTGCGTTTTTCTCCTATTGCAAACTGCACAGTAGGATCTGCCTGCAAGAGCCAGCCGTTTTTTAGTCTGTTCATATATAGACCTGCAACAGTTTTTCTTTCAGTAACGGAGGGTGTTTCTGCTTCAACTATTGAGGCTAAAGTAGTAATTTGGTGGACTGTCATATTCATAGCTTTGGCTTTTGCTATGTTTTCATCAGTCCAAAAGTCAGAAAATTCGCTTAACAATTTATCTAAGATTTGTGGTTCTTTGTCATCCATAAAGAAAGTATAGGTATTTGGCAAAAGATACCCAAGTGCATTGTCTTGATAGATTCCATATTTTGCAAGGATGTCTTTATCAGAACACAACCTAAAAAACTTTGCAGAATCAAGATTCATTTCTTGCCGAATGATTGAAGCATATCTTTTTACATCCAAACCTTCGGGAAAGGTAAGTGTAGCTGTATATAAATTATCTCCTGTAAATATTGATTCTATCAAATCAATATTGCTGATACCCTGTTCAAATTTATAATAACCTGCCTGTAGAGAATTTTTTTTCTTGCCGGCAATGTATCTTATGTATGCATCAAAAAACCAATCAGGATGCAACGCACCTTTTTCCTGAAGCATATCTATAGTTTTATAAACAGAAGTGCCGTAAGGAATCCTCAACACGATTGCACTGTCTGCTGCCGGTCTGTGGAGCATATCTTTGTACCACAAATAGGAACCTGCAGCAGAAACAATAAACAAGACAAGTATAGAAATGAAAACATATTTTAGAAACTTCATTTCTACCACTTATCCCAGTGTATTTTTTCTTTTACAAATTTATCTTTAGGCAATTCGTTACCAATAGGCACACCAACCGGAATGACACTTAGAGGCAAGATGCCTTTAGGCAGTTCCAATATATCTTTTACGGTATTTATTCTATCACTGGCAGGATAAACAGCTGTCCATACAGCACCATAGCCTAATGCTTCAGCGGCAAGTAAAATATTGAGCGTAGCAGCAGAGCAATCCTGCACCCATAGGCTTCCTTCGGGCTCGCTAAAAGCTTCGCCGGGTTTACCGCAAACAACTATACCTGCAGCAGCATCTTTTAACATTTTAGCATAAGGTAACCTTTCTGCTAAAAATCCTTTGATGTATTTGTCAGTTACAACAATAAATTCCCAAGGTTGATGATTGTTTGCTGACGGCGCCGCCATAGCTGCTCTAACCATTTCCTCTAAGTGCTCTTTAGGAATTGATTCTTGTTTGAATTCTCTAACGCTTTTTCGTGTATGTATTGTGTGTAGTGCAGTATTCTTTTCGTACTTTTTAAGCATTTTTGAAATTCCTCAATGTACAATTAGCATTTTAACAAATATACGTCCAAAATTTTTTTTATTTCAATACAATATTCGTATATTGAAAACTTCTATATTGCTAAAGAGCAATATTCTTTTATAAATTATATATTTTGGGAGACTCAGAGTTATGAGCATGAAGATAACATTCCCGGGCAATAAGAAGGTAAATGCGGAATTTAACGGTTGGGTTGTGGCAACTGATCAGCCTATTAATGGTGGTGGCGACGGCACTGCTCCTGCTCCTTTTGAATTATTTTTGGCATCATTAGGCACTTGTGCCGGCATCTATGTAGCAGGTTTCTGCCAATCGCGCGGAATCAGCATGGAAGGCATTGAAATAGAACAAGATTTAAAATGGGATCCTATCAAACAAAAAATAGGTAAAATTACTTTGGACATCAAAGTTCCAAAAGATTTCCCTGAAAAATACTATGACGCTCTTATTAAATCTGCATCTATGTGTGCAGTAAAGAAAACTATTCAGGATCCGCCTGAATTTGTAATTCAGACAGTAGTAAACGAAGCGATTTCTGCTTAAAATAAATTTTCACTATGACACAGCACACGTCAGAATAAGAAAAGGAGCCGATATTCTCAAAATAGAGGCTCCTTTTTTACTTTTCTGAGCGGTAATCTTTAGATATCAAACCACTCTCCAACATGCATTTTTTTAGAACAACAATAGATAAGAACGAGGGTTTTGATTTGCCTGAGCAAGAGACAAAATTGATGTCTGCTGCAAAAATTGATTTTTTACAACATTTAGCTGTTCATTAGCCACATCAGCGTCTTCAAGTCGAGAAATTGCAGAATCATAATTAACAATCTGAGAGCGAATCGCTTCTTCCTGAGAGTTGATTCTGCCCTGAACACCACCTAAATAAGAAGCCACATTTCTAACGTTTTTCATCGCTAACGAAAGACTATATAAAGTACTTCCAATTTCGTCACTAGCAAATATGTTCAAATCAGATGCAGTAACATCATTGAGTTTGGACAGATCTAAGCCTGTCACACCTGCGAAGTTCGAAACGTCTAAGCCTGAGCCTTCATCAACTGCATTCAGATTAAAATTTAGGCTATCAACATTGAGATCTTCGTTATCTGACTGCAAATCAATCCCTAAGGTAATCATATTATTTACGTGGTCGTAACCGATTACCCAATCAGCTTTGTAATCACCGCTAAAAAGTTGGTAGCCTCCAAAAACAGAAGATTCAACCACCGATTGGATTTGTTGAGATAATCTGTAAGAGCTTTTTGCCAATGCTACTTTTTCGTCTTTACCTATCGAATCAGCAGATGCCAAAGTAGTAGCTTCTTTTATTTTAGCGAGTAAGCCATTAATATTATCTAAAGTGTCCTGCGAAATGGAAGCAACGTTGCCTGCTTCGCCACTTAGTCTCAAAGCCGCTTTTAATGAGCCATTTCTTGCTTCTAAGGACTTGGAAGTAATATAAGCAGAGACATCGTCCGCAGCTACATTTATCCTTTTGCCTGTAGAAATCCTGAGCTGGCTGCTCGCAATCTCCTGCGATGATCTAACATTGCTGTTATAAGCCTGCTCAGCAGAAATATTGGCACGTATTCTTGCTTCACCCGAAATTGTTGCCGGCATAATCTATGCTCACATTAAAGAATTACATTTCGGGCATCCTACCTGTTTACTATTCCTCTTAGTTTCTTATCGGCACATTGGAAAACAACTTTAGCTTTTTTTATTGATTTTATATAAAATTTTTGAAATAGTAGAATCTACTTATTTATTTCATTCATGCTATAAGTGATGATACCGATATAAAGAAAGTGTGTGTTTCGGCTATAATCGTATTTTGATAGTTTTATCTCTTTTGAATTGATATCCTAATTCGATACCGGGGTAGATGATATCATAATATTTTTTAAATTAGAATTAGTTAGTTACATTGATACAAGAAACAACATAAAGAAACAAAGATGAGAAATATAAATGCAATTTTTTTATTCCTTGTCCTAATGCTAAGTATAATTGGGAAAAGCAAGGCAAATAATGATACGTTTTTTGACGATTATATGAAACGTAATGGTGAGCTTTATCCTTGGGAAAGAGATGCTACATTTTTGAACAAAGATAGTTTATGGATAGAATTTTACTTAACAAAAGCTGAGGCATTTATCACTAACGACAATGATTCAGCACTACATTTTTTAAAGATTGCAGAAAAGAAAATACAAAATAAAAACTACACTCGACTTATTCCTGAACTATATTCCAAATATGGCAATTATTACTTCTTTATAGATAAACAGGACACAGCGATTTATTATTTCAAGGCAGCAGCTAAAATGGCAGAAAAAGAAAAAGATACACTAACTGCCGGAATATCTTTCAGTAATTTAGCTCTAATTTACTCTTACCAATCGCAATATGACAAATTTCTTACATCAGCTCAAAATGCTATCATCTATAACAATTTGCTCAATAGGCATATTGCAAATATGAAAATATGGACAGCTCTTTCCGATTACTATTCTCATGAAAAAGATACTTTAAAAGCAGAGCATGCTTCTTATATGGCTCTAAGAGCTGCAGATTTGAGCAAGAATTTTGTATGGCAGCCCTGGGCGAAGAATCAGTATGCCTTATTGCTATTAGATTTTGGGAAAATAGAAAAAGCAGATAGTCTTATCTCGGAGCTCTTGCCTATAGCTGACACCATTTACTACAAGAAATTATCGAAAAATATTTATAAAACAAAAGCAGTCATACTAAATCTACAAAAAGATGGCAACCGTGCTATACAATTTCTCAATAAAGCAAAAGATGCAGCACCATTTTCATCAACTTTTGATTCTCTCGATTATGAGATGTCTTTTGCTGATGCGTACGCAATTATGAATAAGCATCAATTTGCTATAGATATTTATAGAGGAATATTGAGCGTAAAATCAGATGTTTTAGATTTGGAACTGAAATTAAAGACTTATGACAAGCTAATCGCCTCGCTACAAGCAACTAACCAATATAAGGAGCTTTCTTATGTATGGGCACGTCGAACAGAAATCGCTAATGAGTTGCTAAATTCACGAAATATAGAATTGACTAAAAAATACGAAGTTGAACTCAATCTTCAGGATAAAGAACTTCAAACGAAAAAAGCAGAGTTGCAAGCACAGGAAGCAGAAGAAAAGACGACTTATTTGGCTTTTAGCTCTGTAATCCTTGCCTTTATCGTACTGTCTATAATATTAAGGATGCGTATTGCAAAAAAACAATCTGCACTGCAATTTCGAAATAATGAGTTGCAAAAAACAATCGAACTCAACGAGCAAAAAAACCTTTTAAAACAAAAGGAAAATGAGCTTTTTGAGCAAACAAAAGCTCTTGCAGAAAAACAGGAAATTGTAAATCGTCTCGAAGAAGAAATTACAAAAAGCAAATCTCTTAATATGCCAACTTACAGCATTGAGCAAATTTTAAGTGAAATACAGCAAAATAATATGACTATAGAATCTTTTGATTTGAAATTCAACGAGATCTATCCCGATTTTTATACTCGTTTATATCAAACATGCTCTGACCTTTCTCAGTCAGAAATAAGGGTTTGTGCTTTGATAAAGATGAATATGAACACTAAAGAAATAGCAAATCTGCTAAATGTATCACCCTCAACTATCGACAACCACAGATTCCGAGTCCGCAAAAAATTAGAATTGGAAAAAGGCACTAACTTATTTGATGCAATTCAAAATTTAGACAACTCGTAAATATCTTTAAATAAGACACTTAGCCTCATAGGTGAAATATGTGAGATAATAAAGTACTTCATAAATACTACTTTACAACTATCAATAACATCAACTATGAGGTAGTAATATGATTTTTAAAACTCCTTTTTTTATAGCGGCTATGGTTTTTCTAATGATAGCTTCTACGATTACAAGAGCTGTATCTTGGTACCCAAATCGAAATATAAATTCATCAAACTGGGCTTATGCGAACAGCCAAGAAGCAGATTTTGATGGAGATGGAGATGTTGATATTTTGGTTAATGGAAGGAAGGGATCGACCGGCACACCTTTTTCAACTGTTCTATACGTGAATGATGGAACCGGAAACTTTACAGAAACTTCAATCCCATCTTTTTCTATATACCAATTTAAAGAGATCCACATTTTAGATATTGATTCAGATGGTGATATCGATCTTCTGCTCCCATTTTACAATACTACGCTTTCTCGTATTCAGTTTGGCTTGTTCTTAAACAACGGAAATGGTCTATCATATACTCAAACACAAGCTATCGACTATATTAATAGGATTGAAGTCGGTGATATTGATGGAGATGGCGATATTGATATTGTAGGTATCAATAGCGATACAAAACAAATTGTCAAATTGGTAAATAATGGTGCAAATGCCTTTAGTTCTACTGATATTGAACTTTTAGGTGATGATGTGAATCCGGTAACAAATCCCGCCCTAATATCAGCTACTTACTACGACATAGAGCTTTTTGATATTAACAATGACGGTGATCTTGACATAGTCTCTGCATATACAAATGCAGTTGGGCTTCCATCTCAAGCTGGTGTATTACAAGTGTTTGAGAATAATGGCTCAGGTTCATTTACTGAACTATCTAAGATCATAGACACAGAAGCCGCATCGGCTAATTTCAAACCAGGGACAGGAATAATGATAGTACCTGCTCATATCAATGGAGATAATTTTAAGGATTTCTTGATATCCGCCCAAGGTGCTCTTTATAGTTTTACCAATAATCAAGCTTCAGGTTTTACATCCTCAGGTAGTTCTATTGCCTCGAGTGAGTCTAATAGTTACAATCCTAATTCATACAGAATCGCTGATTTAGACGATGATGGAGATGATGACATAATAATTTGGGGTGCAGGTACTACCGGCACTGTTATCTTAGGAAGAAACGGAGGCAATTTTAGTTATTCATTTGCAACATTCAACAGCGGTAATAAAATTAATGGGCAACCTACAAGTACTTTCCAGGTATGGGCAAGTGGCTCAATTAATGTTGCTGATTTTGACGGAGATGGCGAAATAGATATGCATGTGTTTAGTTTATATGATAACAGTGGACCGGGGCTTTATGGTTCAGCATGTCCAACAAACGTTTCCATCTCCGCAGTATCCAAAATATCAGATACTGAATACGAGATAAGTGCCACTCCCGATGACGGTGCTTGTTCTACGATTTTAGCGAAGGGTATAGTATGGGGAACATCAACAAATCCAACTCTCGCATCAAATTCGGGTTCAGTTGCTGCAGGTTCCGGTTCAGCATCATATAGTGCGAACGCTATAAATGTTACAGTAGGTCCGGGCTATTACGTGAGAGCTTATGTTACTACTTCTATTGGGACATATTATTCTGAGCAGGTTCACTTTGGTGTAGTTCCTACATTGCCTGAATGGGGTCTGATAATCCTCGCAGGCGGATTTTTAGTAACAGGCGGATGGTTTATGTTTAGAAAGTTTATGTAGATTTTAAAAGTTTGAGAATTATTGATTATTGAGATACCGCAGGCATTTTTGCTTGCGGTATTTTTTTTATTGCTTCTAAATAGTTGTAATATAACTATTTACCCTCATAGGTGAAATATGTGAGATAAGATTTTTCTGGTATATCGTTAGATTTAGCATGGGTTAATCTATACATATACAAGGTTGAGTTATGAAAAAGTATATCATGTTGACTTTAATCATCTTATTCATCAACAGTTCTTTGTTGTTTTCTCAAGGATTTTCAGTTACTCCAGTATTCTTTGCCTGGGATTCTATTCACGATGAAGCTCCTATAAGCATTGTGTCGGGAGATGATGGAAACGCCGATTTAGCTCCTCCATTTACATTTCAATATTTTGGAGAAAATGTTACAAATATTAATGTAACAACAAATGGCTATATCACTTTAACGACAGCCTCGGGAACAAGGGACCTAAATATTTGTCGTGCAGATTTAGAAGCTTTCGATTTTGCTGTAAGATATGTAGTTAGAGGTGTTAGCCCAAATAGAGTTTTAGTGATAGAGCACACAGATTTAGACTATTTTAATAATATCAGCACTACAATGGATTTACAATGGATTTTTTACGAAAACAGTACAATCTTTACATTTGTATATAACCAAGTTGATTTTGTCAACAATAGTAATCTATCTATACAAAACGGAGTAGGTTCCACCTATTATCTAACTCCTACTTCGGGATGGGGACAACCGACTATTACAGATTTCAATATTTTTGGACTAAATTCAACAACTGAATCTTATTTTTATGATGGTTGTGCATATACTTTTACACCAAGCTTAACCGTATCTGCAACAACGGTAGCTTCTGCAATAACCACCAATAGTGCTTCTTCAGGCGGCAATATATCTAATGGTGGGCTAACCCCTGTAACTGCTCGTGGTGTATGTTGGAACACTAGCGGAACTCCAACTACCGCTGACAGTAAAACTTTAGATGGCACTGGTACGGGGGTCTTTACAAGTATTCTATCTGGTCTTTCTTCAAATACCCAATATTTTGTCAGAGCTTATGGTACAAATACGGAAAGTACTGAGTATGGCCCTCAAATATCTTTTTATTCTTTAGCTAATGTTCCTACTGCCCCCACTGTAGATAATGCAACTTCTACAACAGTAGATGTTGATGTAAATACTAATTCCAATCCTGCTATAACCACTTATGCTATCCAAGAGACATCCACAGGCAATTATCTGCAATCAAATGGAACTCTCTCAGGCGTGGCAGTATGGCAAACAGATGCAATATGGGCTACCAAAACTGTTACCGGACTTTCGCAAGGGACTACATACACATTCCAGGTTAAAGCAAGAAACGGTAATAATACAGAAACTGTATTTGGAGCTACGAGTTCTATTATGACTTTGGGCGAGCCAATTCTTGACGCCACAACGGCAGCAAGTTCTATCTCAGAAGGCTCAGCAGTAAGTGGCGGTAATATAAGCAATGACTACGGATTAGGAGTAACTTCCCGAGGCGTCTGCTGGAATACAGGAGGTAATCCTACCACTGCTGATTCTAAAACTACAGATGGTACCGGAACAGGTGTTTTTATAAGTAATATTACAGGACTACAACCTAACACTACTTACTATGTTAGGGCTTATGCTACAAGTTCAGGCGGAACCGGGTACGGTGCGCAAATAAGCTTTACTACATTAGCCCTTTCTGTATCAATTACTAATGTGCTTAAAGTTAGTGATACACAATATACTTTTACGAGCGACCTAACTAATCCAAATACGATAACAATTTTAGACAAAGGAATCGTTTGGAGTACCTCTCAAAATCCGACAACTACCTCAAATAGCGGTTCGGTATCTTCGGGAGCAGGGAGTGTACAGTTTACTGACGACGCGACCGGTTTATTGGTCGGACCTGGTTACTATGTTCGTGCTTACATCACAACAGCAAACGGAACATTCTATTCTGAGCAGGTTCACTTTGGTGTAGTTCCTACATTGCCTGAATGGGGTTTGATAATCCTTGCCGGCGGATTTTTGGTAACAGGTGGATGGTTTATGTTTAGAAAGTTTATGTAGATTTTAAAAGTTTGAGAATTATTGATTATTGAGATACCGCCGGCATTTTTGCTTGCGGTATTTTTTGTTGCTTCTAAATAGTTGTAATATAATAGCTTACCAATATAGGTGAAATATGTGAGATAAGATTTTCCCAAAAAATTCGTTGATTAAGAAAGTGTTCAACTAAACAGCACAATTAAGGTGTATCAAAATGAAACTTTATTTTCTACTTTTTACTCTATTTTTTCTAAGTTTGACTTCGACTCTTCAGTCACAATCTTGGGATCAACTAATCAAAATTTGTGCCTCAGACAGAGCTGCAAATGCAAGTTTTGGGACTTCGGTTTCAATCGACGGAGATTATGCTATCGTGGGTGTTCAAGGAGAGGATAGTGGAGGAAATGATGCAGGAGCTGCATACATTTTTAAGAAAAATGCAGGCACATGGACACAAATAAAAAAAATTGTAGCCTCTGATCCAACTGCTGCAGACAATTTTGGTCGTTCAGTATCTATTTCCGGTGATTATGCAATAGTGGGAGCTCCCTCCAATCAGTTTGATCCAGGAGGCAACAATCCACTTAGTAATGCAGGTAGTGCATATATATTTTATAAAGATCAAGGCGGAGTAGATAATTGGGGACAAATTCAAAAAATTGTGGCACTTGACAGAGCACAAGGCGACAGTTTTGGTTCATCTGTGTCAATTTCAGGAAATTATTTAATTGTGGGTGCATACGCAGAAAGTCATGACGAAGCAGGTAGTAATTTCTTACATGCTGCCGGCAGTGCATATATTTTCTATAAAACCGGTGTAACCACCTGGGACTCGGGCATTAAAATTGTTGCTTCGGATAGAGTAGCCGATGCGTATTTTGGGAATTCAGTATCAATATACGGAGATTATGCCATTGTAGGAGCACCTTATGAAGACAAAGACGCAGCCGGCTTAAACAGCGTAAGTCGAGCTGGTGGGGCTTACATTTTTTACAGAACCGGTACCAATTCGTGGACATCTCGATATAAAATTGTTGCAACGGACAGAGAGAGTGATGATAATTTTGGTATATCTGTTTCTATTTCCGGAAATTATGCTATTGTTGGTGCTCCCGGGGAAGATCCAAGTGCAATCCAAAATGCAGGTAGTGCATACATATTTTATAGAACAGCTACTAATACATGGGATTCCGGCACCAAGATTGTAGCACCTGATGCAGGAGGCAGCGATTTGTTTGGCCAAGCAGTAGCAATTTCGGGAAATTTTGCTGCTATCGGAGTCAGTTATGAAGACGAAAATCTTTTAGGTGGAAATACTTTAAACAATGCCGGAAGCGCATATATTTTCAAAAGGACAGGGACAACAACCTGGGATTCCGGTACAAAAGCAATTACTACCGACAGAGCTTCCAATGATTGGTTTGGATACTCAGTGTCGATTTCCGGAAGCAATGTTATTTTAACTGCCCCTTATGATTCTGAAGATGCTTTAGGTGCCAATACTTTGTCAAGTTCAGGAAGTGCCTACATTTTTGGAGGATCTCCTTTAGTCTCTACTGTTTCAATAAGTAACATTACAAGCTCAACTGCAAGTTCTGGTGGAAATGTATCCGACGAAGGTTCTGCTGCTGTAATTGCTCGTGGCGTCTGCTTGAATACAGGAGGCAATCCTACTACCGCCGATAGTAAAACTACAGATGGAATCGGTACAGGAGTGTTTTCCAGCAACATTACAGGACTTCAGCCCAACACTACTTACTATGTTAGAGCTTATGCCACAAATAGTGTAGGGACATCTTACGGCGATCAAATAAGCTTTACTACTTTAGCTCTTTCAGTTTCAATTACTAATGTACTTAAAGTTAGTGATACACAATATACTTTTACGAGTGATATAAATAATCCCGGTGCAGTAGCAGTCCTCGACAAAGGTATCGTTTGGAGTACCTCTCAAAATCCGACAACTACCTCAAATAGCGGTTCGCTATCTTCGGGAGCAGGGAGTGTGCAGTTTACTGAAGACGCAACAGGGTTAATCATCGGGCCTGGTTACTATGTTCGTGCTTACATCACCACTCCAAACGGAACATTCTATTCTGAGCAGGTTCACTTTGGTGTAGTTCCTACATTGCCTGAATGGGGGCTTATAATCCTTGCCGGCGGATTTTTAGTTACAGGAGGCTGGTTAATGTTTAGAAAGTTTATGTAGTTAGAGCCAATTGCATTCACTAAATAATACAAATCCGCAATATACTTTTTATTAGTAACATTGCGGATTTTTTATATAGAAAAGAAATCGCTTACTCTTCCTATTCTTTACTGCCTTTGTCTTTTTTGAAATGGCTGAGAATGTCAACTCCGGTTGCATTTTCAAGCATTTCTGAAAGAGATACTACTGAGCCGGGCAACTGATTGACAAGTTTTTGAATTTGATTGCCGCTGCTGTCGCCGCCGTTGTCAACCATTGTGATTTTGTCAATAGTAATACCCTGAATAGTTGAAGTAAGTTTTTCAATGATTTCAGGCAACATTTTAAGCATGAGGATTTTATCCCCGCTACCGTCTGCTGTCTGATATGTTTCAATCATACGTTTTAAGACTTCAATTTCAGCATTTCCGCTTTCGATGATTGAAGCAGCCTGACCTTTAGCATCAAGTTCTGCAGCTTCTTTACGAGCTTTTGCAGGTTCGATAACGTCAGCCATCAATCTTCTTTGTTGCAATTCGATTCTTTCTTTTTCGAGCTCTTGTTCGAATTTGGCTTTCGCCCTTTCGCCGGCAACTCTTGCTTCCTGCTCGCGAACTATTGCTTCTTTTTCGAGTTCAGCTTTTTTCAATCTTAAATTGTTATTTTCAATTTCTACATTTTGATCTGCGAGTGCTCGATTTACTTTGATAATCTTATCCGCTTCGATCTGAGCAGATTCGATATTGCGTTTAGCTTCTGCCTGAGCCTGCTCGTAGCGAGCTTTTGCCTGAGCTTCGGCTTCGCGTGCTTCAGCTTCTTTCAATGCTTTGGAAATAAGCACATTCTGCTCAGCTTCCACTTTTGCCTTTTCGGCTCTTTCTTTTGCTCTTGCCTCTGCCTCCTGAGTGGCAGCTGCTTTGTTGGCTTCAGAGATAGCAATTTGCTGGTCAGTTTCGATTCTCGCCTGTTCTATATTTTGGCGGGCAAGTGCTTTTGCTTTTTCAGCTCTTTCGAGAGCGGTAGCTTCTGCTTCCTGAGCTTCAGCATTTTTTTCAGCTTCAGCCTTTTTAGCTCTTGCAATAACTTCAGCAGTCTTGCCACGGCCAATAGAATTTAGATAGCCGGATTCGTCGCTAATATTAGTAATTTTTAGAGTATCGAGCTGAAGACCGAGTTTTTGCAAATCTATATCTGCTTCTTCCATCAGCGTATCAGCAAATTTCAATCTGTCTTCGTTTACCTCTTCAGGTGTAAGAGCTGCCAATACACCACGCAAGTTACCTTCAAGAGTTTCTTTTGCTATAGCGTGGATATCTGATTCGCTCATTGTCAAAAATCTTTCAACTGCATTGCCAAATTCAGGCTCTTTAGAGCAGATTTTAGTATTGGCAATAGCATCAATTATTAGAGGGATACCGCCTTTTGAATATGCATTGCTGACAGAAAGCTCGATTGGAATAGTTTCCAAGGACATACGAGATGCTTTTTCCAAAAACGGAATACGTAAAGCTCTGCCACCTTTGATAATTCGGTATCCAACTAAGCTGCCGTCCGGCAAAGTCCTTTTCCTACCGGACAAGATTATCACCTCGTTGGGCTGAGAAATTAAGAGCAACCTACTGATCGCAAAAAATACAACTACAAGTGCAAATGCACCTAGTGCAACTATGGTAAGAACAAACTCACCCATTGATAAATCTCCTAAATTTGTTGTTGACTGACTATGAAATAAATACCGTTGCTATAATCGATTATAAAAACTTCCTCTCCCCTGTCATATGAGTCTGATTCGGAAGTATCAGATACTTTTACCATGAGTTCATGGATTTCGTTATTTGATTTGACAATAATTTTCCCAATTTTGTCTTTCTTTGCAGGTATGGTTACTTTGCCGCTTCTGCCGATAAAATTGCTGCTATTCAGGGCTTCGCCACTCTCAGAATCTTTGAGATAGCTCATCAGCTTGTGCCCCGCAGCCCAGGACAAAGTTCCAATCCCTAAGGCAGATGCTAATGTTACTATGAAAGGCATAGCCATCAAAGTCAAAATAGTACCTGTAAGTCCATAAAAAGTTGAGAAGTAAATCACATTCCTGAAACTAAGAAATTTCACGGCATCAGTCGGATGAATTATATCTTTCGATATTTCTGAATGGGACATATCAATATGATCCACAGAAGCATCTGCAGTCAAATCAAAATCCGAGTGTGTGTCTAAAGAATGTAAGTCTGCGTGGCCGCTGTCCAAAGCGTCCGTTCCGTCGATATCTCCGCCTCCGGAAAGCAAAGATACTCCCAGCAAAATGCCCCCAAAAAGAAGACAAGCCAGATAAAAGATAAGCATAATTACTCCTGTTCAGTTGGAGTCAATAGTAAAGTGTAGTTTTTTTGATATGCCTCAAGATAATATAAATCGTTTTAATAATTGATAGTTTTTTCAGAAATATATCTACTTGAATAATAATACGCCACCCGAAATAAAAGGTTGCGAAAAATCGACGCCAAAATATTTTTATCCCGTGTAGAATCTTACATCATATTAAAATTTATTTTTCTATATTTGTATATTGTATATTTAAACACCAAAATATAAGAGGTAAATAATGTTTAATAACTTCGCAAAATTGAAATCTTTGCTTTTAATTGCATGCCTAAGTGTAATTTTTGTAGCTTGTGGAGACGATGATACTGCAACAAGTCCATCTACTCCTAAAATCACTTTAGATTTACCAACAGACTTGGAAGGCTCTACTTTTTCTGGGGCTGTGCCTATACTTTATAATGAAAAGTATAAGGATCTTGATTTAAGCTCAGTTAGTGCTTATCTTGGAAATTTCCATCAGGATAACTACATCGCTCCTGCTAATTTAATCCAAAACGCTTCGGGTAGCTGTTTAAGCTTTACTTTGCCTGCAAGAATTAGCACTACTAAACGCTTCGTTGCCTATAAAAATCTAAATTATAACAATCTTGATTGCAACCCTGAAAATCTTGGAAGAACTACATCTAAAGTAAGATTCTTCTCTACTACTAATGGTAAAAAACAATACGAACTTATGATTGGTACTCCTTCAATTACTAATCCTGAAGTTCTTACTAAAGAATATCATTTGTACTTCTGGAGCGATTACGGCACAGCTACTGGTACAGAAACTCCGTACAAAGTTAGCTATGCTGTAGATAAAGGATGGAATATTACTGAAAAGGACGGTAATAATTTAACTACTGTCGCAGGCTTCCAAGGCGAAGTAATGTTTACTATAATTCCATAAGCACAATAAAATTTACATTTTCGGGCTAATATCTTCAAGGGTATTAGCTTTTTTTATGTGCATTCTTGAGCCTGCACTGCGATACTTTGACAGGCTCAGTACATTGCTCGCTGCTCTCGCTGTTGTCGAGCGAATAAGGAAGTCGAGATGCAGTGACCTTGTTTTAAATCAGTAGGAGGCTGTCTTATAAGTCTTTTCTTCGATTTTACAATCTAAATTCAAGTAATAAATGCAACACTTATTTGAGACGTTATAGAAGAAAAGCATAAATTTTTCAATACAGGAAAGCAGAAAAAATCTGCCTCCCGTGTTTTGATTGCCCCCTCTCAAAAAACAAGGCTCCTCATTACTGAGAAGCCTTGCTTTTTATTATATCATATAATCGATGTCGAAGTTAATCTATTCTTTATCTTCTTTTTTTCTGCCTCTGAAATGGAGGAAGATGCCACCAAGAAGTGCAAGTATGGTCAGACCATTTGTTGCCATACTTATAGTTTTGCCGGTTTCGTACGAGTCGGAGTGGTATTTGAATTCCACTTTGTGCTGACCCGCAGGTACTACAATAGATCGGAAAGCAAAGTTAGTTTTATAGATTTCTGTTTCTTTGCCATCTATATATGCTTTCCACGCAACGGGATAGTAAATTTCAGATAAAAGCAGAAGGTTGTTACCTGTTGCATTTACATTTAGTTCAATGAGTTCGTTTTCGTATTTAGTAACTTCAGCTTTTGCTGATTCGCCCGCAGGGTCGATATTTAGACCTTTGTCTTCTTCCATGTATGCAACCTGCTTCGGATCGAAAGATCCTGTTTTTAGTTTTTCTAAGATTGCTTTAGCGTCTGCTATTTCTACAGAATTGACAAACTCAGCACGTTTCAGCATATTCGGATTTTGGAATACATAAGCACCTGATTGTTGCGACTGCATCACAGGAGGCAAGCCTACGTTCTGACCTGCAATAATATATTTCACATTAAGAAGATTCCAAAGGAATGGATTTGTTACATAAGAAGTTGAAGCTCTGTCTGCATTGTCGAGCATATCCTGATATACTCTTAGTTTTGCTGAGTGGTAGCCACCAACATTTTGTAGCCCGAAATAAGCAGGAATATTAGCCTGACGAGTAAAATCAGTAATACGGAATAAATCTTTGTCTTGTTTTAAAAATGCTTCGATATCACTTTCCTTGAAGTATTCCTTGCTCATGTCATATTTAGATACTTCCATTGGACGGTAAGCAATTCGCCACATATCAAAAACTGAAAGCACGACAAGCACTACCACGAGTCCTGCATATTTAAGTTTATTAGCACGGAAAGCCCAGAAAAGCCCCCCGGCAACAGCAAGAATAGCTACATTGATAAACCAGTCGCTTATCATTATACTCCATAATTCTTTTTGCAGAGGCATGTGCTGTAGCTTTTCGCCAACTGAGGCGATGTAGTCATCTTTAAATGCTGCAGCCCAGATAGCTCCAAGCAAAGCAAACCCACCAACTCCATAGAAGAAAAATTTAAGATATTTGCTAACTTTTTCTTCGTTGCTGATAAGTGAATTGATGCCGTAACCTGCAAGTATCGGGAAAGTAAAGTGCATCATAGCCAAAGACATTGAAGGAGCACGAAACTTATTGAACATTGGCACATAGTAGTAAAAGAAGTCAAAAAGAATCGGCAAATTATCGCCGAATGATAACAGCAATCCTATCATTGCAATAGTCATCATTGCCTGGACAAAAATATCTTTTCTGTTATATATGAACCCTACAATAGCCAGAGCAAAAACAATAATACCCATATAAGGAGGGGAATCTTCTATTTCTTTTTGTCCCCAATAAGTAACAATTTTATCCGGGATACCCTGCTGAGTCGGCAAGCGAAGAGTGTTGTCAGTTTTGCCGAAACCGTAGTAACTTGGCACTGCAAAAGTCAAACATTCAGAAGGTGTGTATGAAAACATTGTTGCATATTCATAGTCATGCCCACCGTTTTCAGTTACATGTGCATCTTGTTTGACAAGAGGAGCAGACCCGCGAGTGGAATAAGGCATATATTCCTGTGTGCTGAAAAATCTATCTGAAGACATCAGATAGGACAAACCACCTGCCAATGCCAAAAGTCCAGCCACATAAACTACATTCAGTGCTTTATCTTTTCTGATAAGACGAGAAACGAACTCAAATATCAGATATATACCAAAAGACAAGATACCGTAAAAAATCATCTGATAGTGAGCACCTTCGAGCATGATATGTACCACTACTATCAGCAGAGCAGCATGCAGCAGTGTGATTTTCTCACGGAGCCGTTCCATCAGCATAAATATATAAGGGAACATAGCTATCACCATTGGTTTGGTGTTGTGCCCTATCATTATCCAAGTAATAACATAAGTAGAAAACACTGCTGCAAATGCAGTAATAAATGAAGCAAGTCTATCCTGCTTTTTACTCCTCATAAGCAGATACATACCAACAGCATACACTGCATAGAAAGAAGCTACGCGAGCGGCATCGCTGGAGAATATATTACCCACAAACTCAGTAAGAGCGAAGAAAAGATGCGGTATAAGGTCATAAGCCCTTGAGCCGGTAGTAAGCAAAGAAGCAAAACTTGGCATGCCACTAAAAATATATGGAATCCATTGCGGGAATTCCCCTTTAGAATTTGCTTTTTCGAGAAAGGGTTTGAAACTTTCGGATGCAACGTTGTCAGAAGCGTTGAAACCACCGGACATTATTGCATTGCCGAAAAAGATATAAATCAGCAGCACCAGTAGCCCTGCAAAAAAGACATCCTGGTACTTTTCAGGAATGAAGAACTTCCTGTCATTCGGGTTAAAATTGCTCATAGCTATTCCCAATATTACTATTTAGAAACTATTATTTTTCCAATTTTTCAAGTTAACAATAAAAAAGCAAAAATCTAACTCTAAATGTGCTATTGCAGGTGCAAATAGATTTATTCCCAAACATACACAGTAGCTACAATAGCATCTCCCGAGCTATAGAGAGTAATTTCATCTGATGCAAGGTCTGTGCAGGCAAGGAAGTCTCCTTCATCGAGTTCGACAAGTGTGGAATTGATGCGAATGGAAACAGCACCACTATATGAATAAAAGAATGTCTTATTTATTTCTGCTCTTGGAATAAATTTGACTGAATTGTCTCTGCTTATCAGCCAATACGACATTTCTGCTTCTGTAGTACCTATGGTCATTAGATTGAAATCAATACACTTACCAATAGATTTTGTATTCACTCCGCCGGAAAACCTATGAATCTGTAGTGGGGCTAAATCGATAGGATTTTTACCATCATGTATCAATTTGATATTTCCGACTAAAGTCATAATCTGCCTATCTACACCCTCGAGTGGAGTAAAATCTGACTCTTCAAGTTCTACAGTTGCTGTGCTTATCCTAAATTCAAAAGTTTTTTCTTTATAATCAGCATTTTCCGGGAATATGTATAACTGAGTTGTCGTGCCGCCAGCCCAAGTGCTTTTTTTCAATTCATTTTTTTTAAACAAGCGATATTGCATTTGATTTTTTTCCTTATTACAAAACGGATTGTGCAAAATAGCAACAAATCAACAAATGTTTGCCAAATAATACCCGCTAATTTTGCAAAATACAAGGTATTAACAAACTCGATAAAGACGCAGGGTTTGAGTAAAATTACTTTGAAACATAATATTTTTGATTTCGTTTATGTAAATATTACAGATTCACAGTTTAGGCGAGGCTATTTATGCAAGTGTTATATAAAGCAGAGGAAAGAGGACATGCAAATCATGGCTGGTTAGACTCCTATCACTCATTTAGTTTTGCAGGCTATTATGACCCCAAAAAAATGAATTTCGGATCTTTGCGGGTATTGAATGATGATACTATCTCTCCGGGTAGTGGCTTCGATGCGCATCCCCACGACAATATGGAAATTATATCCATACCTCTTGAAGGGAAATTAGCTCATAAAGACAGTATGGGGAACGGCTCTGTCATTGAGGAGGGCGACATACAGATTATGAGTGCAGGGACAGGTATCCTGCATAGTGAATTCAACGGTAGTGATACAGAAATTGGCAAATTCCTGCAGATTTGGATTTTCCCTAAAGAGAGAAACATCAAACCAAGATATGACCAGATTTCAATCAGAGATTTGCGAATGGAAAATAAATTGTATCAAATTGTTTCTCCTTACGTCAATGAGCAGGGAGTGCAAATCATGCAGGATGCTTGGTTTCACATGGGGGAATTTGACGAGGGTGTAACCGAAACTTATAAAATTCGTAAAGAAGGAAACGGTGTTTACATCTTTGTAATTGAAGGAAATATAGAAATCAACGGAACGGTATTAAAGGATAGAGATGCTCTGGGAATAAGTGATGCGGAGCTATTAGAAGTAAAATCGAACACAAAATCAAAATTTTTAATAATGGACATACCAATGTCGCGATAGGAGATAAAAAAATGCAACTTTTAGAAAGCCTAAATTGGCGTTATGCTACTAAAAAATTTGACTCTACAAAAAAAGTCAATGCTGAAGACTTAGATAAACTTTTAGAAGCAATCAGGCTATCAGCTTCTTCTTATGGATTGCAGCTATTTAAGGTATTCGTGGTTGAAGATAAAGAAACACGAGAAAAATTAAAAGCGGCAGCATGGAATCAGTCTCAAATTACCGATGCCTCTCAGGTACTCGTATTTTGTAGCCACAGTGATGTAACAGCAGAGGATATTGACAATTACATAATCAGAACCACAGAAACAAGAAATTTGGATGTAAATGCTTTGGCTCAATACGGCGAATTCATGAAAGGTACAATTTTAGGGCTGGACACCAATGTAAAACAGGCATGGACAGCTCGCCAAACATATATTGCTTTAGGTACTTTACTTGCGGCATGTGCAGAATTGAGAATAGATTCATGCCCTATGGAAGGATTTGACAATGCTCAGTTTGATGAAATACTCGGTTTGGAAGCGAAAGGTTTAAAATCTGCAGTTGTAGCAACTATCGGCTATCGCTCTGAAGAAGACCAATTACAATACGCAGCAAAAGTAAGAAAAAGCAAAGAAGATTTATTCGAAACTATATAAATCCGAATATTTTGCTTATATTTTAACTCCAATCTTTATGATTTCACAGAGATTGGAGTTTTTTTATATTATTAAGAGAAGGGAAAAATGGAATATTTGGGCTCATGTCTTTGTAGAAAAGTCAAGTATAAAGTAACCGGTAATATTGATAATTTCTTTCTTTGCCACTGTGGTTATTGCCAAAAAGGGAGTGGCTCCGCACACTCAGCGAATGCCTTTTTAGGTGATGCCAAATTGGATTGGCTAAGCGGTGCAGAGCTTATTCAATCTTACAAAGTTCCTAATTCACCTCATCAGAGGAGTTTTTGCACAAATTGTGGCTCTCCCCTGCCTTATATACTTACAGAATGGAATCAGGTAGTTGTACCCGCCGGAAGTGTCGATACAAATATTGATAAAGAACCTAAGGGGCACATATTCATTTCCAAAAAAGCAAATTGGGATAGTAATTTGCATAATCTCGACCAATTCGACTCTTTACCGGAATAGGAACGTGTTTAAGTACTTTTGTTTCAATTCAATTTGGGTTAGTCCTTTAGTTTGGTCGTACAGTGAATACTATGAAGAGAATCATTATGATCAATATGGCTGAAGTCATTATGCTATTTACTTTTGCATTAATTGCCATAGTGTTTCTAAGTGTTTCGCCTCTTCTTTTACCGAGTCTGTAATAGAAATAGTAATCATAAACAACAGAAAAGAAAAAGTAGAAGAAGGTAGTAAACACCCAAATTATAATTTTGTCTAACACACTATCTTCTATAAACTCACTCCTAACCAATAGAAAGCTACTTAATACTCCGGCAGAGACAAAACTTAGTATGAAGGAAAATGATTTGTACAAAGTAAATGACCAATACTCCTTATTTGATAAATCTTTCCAAAATATAGCAATAACTACCGAATTTATCATTGATAGAAAAATACCAACGAAAAACAATATTAGTAACCAGAAAGTGAAGAAAGCAGGACCAAAAGAGTGAGCCCACATCACCTGGGGTAGAAGCAGTGCAAAGATTACAAGTAATATCTTAGATTTTAAGTTCAATTCGGGTTAGTCCTTTAGTGCTTTTTTATTTCCGTACTTCTGATCTAAGTGCATAAAGAAATATCCTACTGCATTGCCGAGGGCAAATTTTAGAAGTAGAAAGAGCATATCTATGCCAAGGTAGGGTTTTACTTCATCTGTACCCAAGATTGCCCACATAAAAATCAGGTAGGCAGTTGCTATCAGAGTTGTCTCTAAAATAAAAAACACCGCCTTTGGGAGCGGTGTCTTATCAGATTTTCTAAGAATCACGCCGTAGCTCCCTTCCGTATAAAAATGCCGTCGAATGTTTCCCAAATTTTTTCAAATACACCATACATAAACACCCAGCCAATCAGCGAGCATATTGTGTATCCGAAATATCCTTTAAAATATACAATTTTAGGGATTAGTCCCACAGGTGAAAACTGCAAAAGATAAATGTTCCAATCCGTGCCTAAGCTGATAAGGACAAACAGCAAAAATGCTGAGTAAAAACTGTACTTATCGAACTTGGTAAGATTGAGGTTTTCCGCTTCTTCTCTGTATTCAAAGTTGGTAACTGCCCAATTTGAGATGCGCCTCATGCGGTAATAAAGTGCATAAAGACAAAAAGACATAAACGCAACTGTTCCGGAGGTTGATGACACACCCGCAGAATTGCCCATTATCACACCTGAAGAAACATAGCCGGCACCAATGGCAAGCACAAAATACTGCATATTTCGCAGTATAAATCTGAGCTTTGCCTGATTCATGGCATTTTTCAACATGAACCACGCCGGAATATATACCGTCAGATAGTAGAAGGCAAGCAGAAAAAGAAATGTAAAGCCCAAAAAGCCTACATAATAGAAAACACTTTTAATGAGTAACAAAATGTCCATAAGTACCTGTCTTTATGAATATTAACCTAATTGGACAATTTAGAAATTTTATTCAAATTAAGGAAGTGTTTTTTTCTATCTACTTCTTAAATATAAAATAAACTGCCAAAATCAAAAATACAAACCCTACAAAATGATTCCATCGGAAGGTTTCATTCTTGAACAGAAGAAGAGAAAACACTGTAAAAACTGATAATGTGATCACTTCCTGCAA
Organism: Kapaibacterium sp. (SeqCode); assembly: GCA_963664875.1. Classification (GTDB taxonomy): domain Bacteria; phylum Bacteroidota; class Ignavibacteria; order Kapaibacteriales; family UBA2268; genus JBFHIJ01. The sequence continues at coordinate 2,039,708 of OY761611.1, forward strand.
AACTTTTAGTTCTATCAGGCTAAAACTACCACCATTTTCGATATAACCGAATTTATTTGCCGGCACTTGAAAGCAATATTCAAAAAATGCCACGCCCCAACTTATCAGAATTACCATATATAGATTAAGATTTTCAAATCCCTTCCATTCTGCAAATTTCAAATGCCCATACCAGGCAAATGTCATAAATGTATTAGAAGCAATAAGCAGTAAAATTGTCCAAATCGCGTTCATAGTTGCGTCCCTTTCCGGATTTAATAAAACTGTTTCTTACCCTTTCTGCGTTATAATCACACCGCTTATAATCAGCAAACCACCGATCATGAAGATAAAAGATGGGGAATAAGCAAAAAATATCATTGTCAGAATTGTTGTAAATATTGGCTGGATATTGTTAAATACAGATACTTTTGAAGCATCTATTTTTGTTAGAGCGAGATACCAAAGTGCATAGCCAACTGCGGAGGTAACAGCACCAAGATAGAATATCTGAAGCCACTGAGTCCCGTTAATTTCTGTAAAAACAAACTCAGCAGGGTGTATCAAATATACAGGGATATAGCTCAAAAGCCCCATAATCATCGCCATACCTGTCATATAAAATGCCCCGTACTTTCGAGATAAGGTTTTACCAAGTATTGTATAAATTGCCCAAGAGAAGCTGGCAGTTAGAGCCATAATATCTCCAAGAAAGGAGTCAGAGCTAAAGTCGAATCCCTTTTCTGCGAGAATCAAAACAGTGCCGGCGATTGCAACTCCAATCCCAAGTGTTCGCTTCCAGTTGATTGCTTCCCGAAGGAAAACTGTTGCAATAATCAGAACAAAAGCAGGAGTTAGTGCGTATGCAAGAGCTACATTTGGTGGAGAGCTCAGCTTCACTCCTGTAAGGAATAGGAACTGGTTGATTGGAATATTGATAATTCCAAGAATTAGGAATTTCCACCAATCCTCTTTTTCAAGTGGTTTAAGTTTTTTCTTTTGAATTAGTATATATCCACCGTAAATTCCGGCAGCGAGCATTGCTCTATATAGTAAAACGGTTGCCGGCGGCAACTCCATAGTAACAGACTTAGCAAGGACGTGAGTGCCCGAAGCTATAAGCTGTTGCAAAACAAGCAATAGATACATTATTTGAAAATCTCCGAAATCGTGGTGTGCTGTGCTGCATAGTTGTATTTTAATGCAGCTTTTTTGCATTCGCTTTTATATTTAGCGGAATTATTCAGAAGCAGGCGACACTTTTCTGCGAACTGTTCATTGCTTGCGTTGATTGGAAGAAGCTCGCCAATAGAAAATTCTAATAATATCCGGCGCATAGCAGGCAAATCAGATACGAGAGACGGCAGCTCAGCCATGGCATATTCAAAAAGTTTATTTGGAAGGGCAAGTTCGTAAGAAAAACTGATTGGCTCTATATAAACTATCCCAATATCAGCTGAGCAAGTCCATTTGTGTAAATCCTGATAATCAATTTTTCCGATAAAGACTACTCTGTCCTGAAGGTTTTTGGATTTAATTATCTGCTCGAATTCAGCTTTATAAGAGCCCTCACCTGCAATAGCAAGGTAAGTATTCTCCAAATAATCTAAAGAGTTTAGAGCAGGAAACAAACCTCTGCCTTTGAGAATCATCCCTTGGTAAAGAATAATTTTAGACTCTGCCGGAAGATTGAAGTTCTCCCGGATTATGTTAGTGTCTAACTTTTCTTTGGAATAGGGCAGGTTCATTACAAGTGAAAATGGTTTATCTGTGCGAAAATGTTTGATTAGATACTTTGCATCTAAATCACCTGAAACAACGAGATGGTCAACAAATCGAACATAATACTTTTCGAGGAAAGTAATTACCATTTGTTTAAGTGGTTGTCCTGCAAGAGGGCCGAGAGCAGAATATATCTCTCGGGAATCATAGATAAGCTTAGCTTTAGATTTCTTCGCTACTAAAGAGGCAGCAGGAAGTACATATAAATCGGAAGCCCAGATATATTTCCCTTTAATATCTAAACCGGAAATCTTCTTTTTAAACTCAGCAATTTGCTTATATACCCTTTGCGATTGCATTGCAACCGGCAGGAACTCAACTCCCTTAGGTAAGTCGGGCTGCGAGCTTGCGACAGCAACATACAATATGCTTTTTCCGATACTGCTAAGGTAATTGATTAGATTCAATGTCCTTGCATCAGTAACAGGATCAGTCATTGAGATAAAAATTATATCGTAAGTTTTGCTTGCCATAAGTTCTTGATGTACAATGTTGTTAATCCTAACTCTACTGAAATAAACCCAAATCCCTACTACAAACTTGCGTTTGTGGCAAAAAGGAGCTAACTGTTTGTCTATTTTTTTCTTTATAAATATCATTTAGTCGAAATAATATATATAATATCATAGTAAATAGTCCTTGCGTTGCCTATATATATTGCATCAGCACTCCATAATATAGAAATTTGTTTTCAGTAATTTCTTAATTGAATGTGCATCTTACGCTTAAACACTAGATGAGGAGAGGAAACAAAGCGTTCTTTTTTCTTTTTCTTTGGTTTCCGTTTCTTTTTCTTTTTTATCGCAAAAAAAAGAAAAAGAAATGGAAAAAGTAACACTAATCTCTTATTTATATCACCTGTAAAGGAAAGTCTTGCCGCCCTTACAGGGCTCTGTTTACTCAATAGTTGCAACCGTCCCATGGCGCTGCCATGGGCTATTATCTATCAGCCTTTCAGGCTGAAAATATATTCTTATTAACCTACATTATTCGACTACAACGTTTAACTAATAAACTCAATATGATTTAAAATAATAAAAATTTTCTTCATATCGTTGTCTTTCATTGTAACAACTACTTTCTTGCAATTAGTTAGATGGAAAATGTAATTTGAAAACCCAATTGAGTTATTATCTTATTTCTTGGCAAGGGGTTATACTTTGCCTCGAATTTGCTCGGTTTATAATCTCAGCTCAGTTGCCTTTCCCCTTGTTCAATAATGCAACACGTCAGATTTGCTTACAGAACAAATGGTATCCTTCTCAGACAATAAGTAAAGTAACGAGTAAGTTAGACTTCTAATGACAAATCCGGCTTTAAACTGCTTTATATATATAAGCTGATTTGTTTTTATTATGTTTAGGATTCAATTTGTAAAAAACCCAATCCAACAAACTAGGGCTTATTTCGGTTTCTGTAGCTAATTGTATCCCAAAATCTAATTCTACTTGTTTCACACGCTCTTCCAACTTATCGGCACCGTAAAAGATGTAATAATTTGGTTTTTCGTAAGCATTTGTAACTATGTCTGCTTTGATTTTATCTGCTTTATTACCTTCAAAAAGTTCGAATACCGGCACTTGTTTGTTTAAGTAGAAAGTAGGTTGTTTTATGCCACCCATGTCACCTGTTTCGACAACAACTCCTGCAACATCTGACTTCTGCGAAAGATAGTAAAGCGATTCTACTCTGGTCTTTTTACTATAAGTGAAAGTAAATGCTACAAGTATAATAGTGTTTGCAATCCAGAACCAGCCCCACATAGCAGACAAAGTTTTTCGTTTATTCGCCCAAAATGTTGATTTCGCAACAAATGCCTCCCAGCCAGTGATTCCAAGAATTATAATAAACGGGATGGCAGGCAAAATAAATCTCTCCTGTTTGTTCGGAAAGTAAGAATGGAAGGCAAAAAACAAAAGTACAGGCAAATAAATAATGATATTTTCTTTGTAGTTTTTCAGCCATCCGAAGATTAGAAATCCGCTAATTGGTGGTATCAGCAAGCCAAAAAGCAATAACAGATATTGATACCAAGGTCCGGAAGTATAGTCAGTTCCATGCCCTGCGTTGTACAAAAAGTACTCCAAAGGTGCAGCAAAAGGATAGCCCCAAGCAAGGTAATCTACAATGCCCTGAGTGAGCGAAACTGAGACAACAAAACCGGATGTAATTAGTAAGGCATTGCTAAATTGTTTCCTGAAAAGGAATACAAGCCCGACTCCACCCAACATTAGCATTGTGTGGTATCTGAAAATAAATGACAATCCAAACAGGACACCAGCCCAAAAAATATTTTTCCCTTTGTCGTGCTTTACTACAAGATACATAGCCCAAATCAATGGAGGGATAGTTACCATCTCTATTAGGTTTCTGACACTCATAAACGGGAATATCCCAAAAAGAGCCAAAACCAGCCCCACTTTCTTCGCTGTTTCTTTATTGCTGATGTGTAGAGCAATCAGATAACCAAAATACACTATCAGCAAGGAATAAAATGCATGAGCAATTCTGACTATATACATTTTTGTTTGAGGATCATCTATACCAACAGAATTCAGCCCCAAAAAGAGATAATAATGCAAGGAAGGATAAATAATACTGTGCCCATGCGGCTCAGTCCTACTTTCCCAATATGAATAATCAGCAATAATATCATAGGGTTGCTGGATAGGCCCAAAATGATCATCGTGCATACCGTAACCCTTAGCAAAAAATGCTGCTAAAAGTCTTACAAGTAATGCAATTATTAAGATTGTACGCAAAGGCTGAGTTTCAAAATATTTTTTCATTGTTTTTCTTTAAAATGGGAATCTTATCGTATTGTTTTGTTGACTCTGAAGTCTATAGCTTTTTCAAATTCAGGAACTTCAAAAACTGTTTCACCGGATTTGTTGATATAAGCTTTTAAGTTGTTTTCTTTAGCGGACACATAAGCTATCCCATTGGCAAAATCAAGGGCATAATTATATACTGATGCAATTGCTACTTGGCCTTCATAATTGAGGTATCCGAGTTTTCCATCTTTCATAACCAAAGCCATAGAATCATTGTAGTCTGAAGCCCAATCATAGACGACTTCACATAAGCGCTCACCGGATTTATTGATATATGCATACTTAAATTTGTAATTGTGATCAGCAAATCCGACTACAGCTCTGCCTTCTTTAAAAGGCTTTGCCAGATCAAATTGTTTTTCAATTACATAATTACCGGTAGTGTCAATAAATCCAACTTTATCATAGACTAAAGCATGAGCGAGGCCTTCTGAAAACTCACCCGGTTCGTCAAATTTCATATCAATTACAATCTCACCGGCAGTGTTCATATACCCGCACTTCAGAGCTTTTGTAGTAATGCAGGCAAGTCCTTCGGAATAAGGATAGCCGACAAGAGAATCTAAGGTAAGTACTTTGTTACCACTTCTATCTAAATAAAATTTATTTTTTTCAAAATCCATGCAGTATGCTCTTCCCTCTTTGAAATCGGAAGCATAAATTAGATTTACAGGCACTACCACTTTGCCCGTGGTATCGATGAAACCAAACTGTTTCGATTTTTTATATTCGCCTACTATCTTAAGAATAACAGCTCTGCCTTCTTTAAAATCTTTTACAAGGTCAGCCTCCGGCACTATTGTAACTTTGCCGTCTCTATTAGCATAAGCCCATTGATTAGGGTATTTAGGATGTGTTTCATCAAATTTTAAGGTATAAAAACCCTCACTATAGGATGTAATTTTTTCGACATGAGGCAGTTCAAACAGCTTTTCACCATCATGATTTATCACATACCAAAGATTATCTTTTTTATATCCCATAAGAGGTTCATTTGCAAAATCCTCAGAAAAGAGGCTTACGGTAAGCAAGATAAACAATGCGGCTACAAAATATTTCATAGGATTCCCAAAATATACACTTTACATAATAACTAATTTACTCAAAAATCTACAGTATAGAAAATCTATCTGATAGACAAAGTTAATAGAGAAAAGTCTCAAGAATCGATAAAATATTAATTTGACAAGAGAAATGCTTAAATGAGGTAGTGTGCGATGCTATATCTCTCGAATCGCCAAACATCACTGGATTATTGAACCCATAGGAATATGAGCTAAAACTTGGAAATAATCAAAAGAGCTTATTATAAAATGCTGCCATAATATTTAATATAATAGCAGCATTTATGGTCCTATATTTTACTCTTCTTCCGGGAGTTGATCTATAAAGTCATATATATTTTCGAAAAATATATCCCATGCTTTAGATTTGTCATTGTCTGCAGGTCCACAAAGAATACAATATGACCACCACATGGTATAATATTTTAATTGATACTTTTTGTTTATAAATTGTTGAAATAACAAATTGTAATTGTGGCTATTAGCAATAGACAATCCTCGAAACAACCCGTTTGTAAATACCTCCAAATAAGAATAATCTTTTTCCATTGGAAAAAATTGTGGCTGCACTTCTAGAATTTTAAGCATTTTAACTACATTGATTTTATCTGTATTTTTCATTATTATCTACTCGAATTTTAACCAATAAGAATTGTTAAATATTGTTTTGTGTTTTTCTAAACCCATGTCCATCAGATTTTGTTATTCTATCATACTTCTTTGCAGCTTTGTAATTGGGTTTGCCAAACATAACAGGCTTTTTGAAAGTTGAAAGAGTATGAGTTATATCCGGTAAACATTTCAAAGAGCTGGTCCGTTTTCTATAAAACCGTCCCATATTCGGAGCGTAATATCTTGCTCCAGCTGATAAAAATCAGATTTAGTAGCAAAACCTACATCTTTTGCTCAAATCGAATGAGCTACAATTTGTTTGCCAAAAAACATCTTAAACGAATCTTTACATCTTCACAAAAATGTATGAAATCTCTTTACATTAATTTCATTTTAATATCTGCAGGAAATTCCGTATATTGAACAATTTATATTAAATACTTTTCGGCGGGAATCATGAGTAAAATTATTAAACAAGCTATAACTTACGACGATGTGCTTTTGGTGCCTCGTTACTCTCAGGTGCTACCGAGAGACGCTCAGCTTAGCACTAAACTTACCAAGGCCATTACATTAAACATCCCTGTGCTTAGTGCTGCTATGGATACAGTTACTGAAGCAGATATGGCGGTAGCAATCGCTCGCCAGGGTGGTTTAGGTGTAATACATAAAAACCTTACAATCAAAGCTCAGGCTGATCAGGTGGACCGTGTGAAAAGAAGCGAAAGCGGAATGATTTTTAAGCCCATTACACTTGGGAAAGATCATACTGTAAGCGATGCTCATGATATAATGCAAAAATTTCATATCTCCGGTATTCCTATCGTTGATGACGAGAGAAAACTGATTGGTATAGTTACCAATCGCGATTTGCGTTTCAAACCGGATCCTCTCGAAAAAATCGAGAACTTTATGACCAAAAATTCGTTAATAACTGTACCTGAAGGCACTACTTTGGAAGATGCCGAACAGATACTCCAACAAAACAGAATCGAAAAGTTGCCTGTTGTCAATAAAGACAATGTGCTTGTTGGACTTATTACGTTCAAAGATATACAAAAGAAAAAGACTCACCCTAATGCCTGCAAAGATGACAAAGGAAGATTGAGAGTAGGCGCAGCAGTTGGAGTCTCAGGTGACACCATGGAAAGAGTAGATGCTTTGATTGAAGCAGGAGTAGATGCTCTCTTCGTTGATACTGCACATGGCCATTCTGCGGGCGTTATCCAGATGGTGAAAAAGATAAAAACTAAATACCCGACTATTCAGGTAGTAGCAGGTAATATTGCTACTGCAGATGCAGCCAAATCCCTTATAGATGCCGGAGCAGACGCATTAAAAGTTGGTATAGGTCCCGGCTCAATTTGTACTACACGCATTATAGCAGGTGTAGGCGTTCCTCAGCTAACAGCAGTGATGGACGTTGCTGAATATGCAGGCAAATTAGGAATCCCTGTAATAGCAGATGGCGGTATCAAACAGACGGGCGATATTGCAAAAGCAATCGCAGCAGGTGCCGATTGCGTTATGGTAGGCAATATGCTTGCAGGACATGAAGAAAGCCCGGGCGAAAAAATTATATTCGAAGGCAGAGCTTTCAAAATATATAGAGGTATGGGCTCATTAGGAGCTATGGCTCAGGGTTCTGCGGACAGATATTTCCAAGATGTAGAAGCTGAAATAGCTAAGTACGTACCCGAAGGCATAGAAGGTAGAATCCCTTTCAAAGGCACAGTTAGCGAAACAGTGTACCAAATCATCGGAGGTCTTAGGGCTGCATTTGGCTATTGCGGATGTGCCACAGTGCCTGACATGAAGAAAAATGCCCAGTTTGTGCAGATTACAGGTGCATCGTTCAAAGAGTCGCACCCACACAATATCAATATAACAAAAGAATCACCCAATTACTTTGTTCAATAAATAATAGCAGCAAAAAACTATGAGCACCGGAAATAACAACTACCCCCAACTAATCGATATTCGATTGAGCCAGCTGCGCTTTACTATGGAAGACCATAAAGTAGAGGCGTTAGTGCTTACCCATTTGCCAAATATAAGATATATGACAAATTTCTCCGGCTCCAATGCTGTTCTTTTTATCACAGAAACTGAGTTACATTTACTCACAGATGACAGATACGAAGAGCAAATTAAAGAAGAGCTGTATGGCTTGCCTAATCTGAAAACTCACATCACCCGTGACCCTTGGACTTATGCTATTGAAAATAAGATTCTCAAAAAAACTGTTTCTTTAGGATTTGAAGCAGACCACTTAGAGTACTCTGCTGCTATTAACATCAGAAACCAGATTAGACCGATTAAATTCAAACCGGCTTCTAATCTTGTTGAGCCTTTCACCCAACCCAAGGCTGATGAAGAATTGGAGTACTTAAAAAAAGCTGCTGAAATAGCGGAAACTGTTTACAAAGAAATGTTAGATTTCATTGAGCCGGGCAAGACTGAAAAAGAAATTGCTGCAGAAATTTCTTATAGAGGAAGAAAACTCGGAGCAGAGGACGAATCGTTCGATATAATTGTTGCAAGCGGCGAGCGTGCTGCATTTGTACATGGGAAGCCTACAGATAAGAAAATTAAAAAAGGTGACATTGTCATCATGGATTTTGGCTTCAAGGTCAATGGATTCTGTTCTGATATAACAAGAACAATTGCAGTAGGGAAAGCCACTAAAGAGCAAAAAGATGTTTATGCATTGCTACGCAACGCTCAACAGAAAGCTATCGAAAGTGTTCGCCCTGCCATGAACGGAAAACATTTGGATAGCATAGCCAGAGATCTTATCGCAGAAGCCGGCTATGGCAACTACTTCCAGCATAGTCTCGGACACGGCATCGGACTCGAAGCACACGAAATTCCAACTATTACTTTCAGAATGGAAGATCAGATGATTCCCGAAAATGCCGTTTTGGCTATTGAGCCGGGCGTTTATATTCCGGGAAAATTTGGAATGAGAATAGAAGATATGATTCAAGTAACAAGAAGTGGTGGTGTGAAAATTACCAACGCTCCCGACGAACTTGTAATTATAGACAAATAAAATATCTTGCACAAGATTTAAGCTCAGCCTGTTGGATAGTATTCGACAGGCTGTTTTTTTTTTGATTTGACTATAATAAAATCAACTTTAATTTCCATTAGAAAGTATGAGATAATCATCCTATAATACTTTGAATTATAATTTAATCCCCCATTTGGTCTTAATCATAGTGAATAATCCATAAAGGATTAGGAATCCCTATTGTTTTGATTTTGTTTTATTAAAAACAGCATATTCTTATATAAATTATATACATTCATTATTTAACCCCTTTCACATGCGAACTCTCTGAAGCTGAATGAAATGACCTTATAGAAATACAACAATATATACTGACTATATGCATCTATTTATTATAAAGTCAAATTTTGGGGAATTGGAGGCATTATGAAACTGGTTGGATACTCTTTCTTATTATTAGCATTGGCTATAAGCTCACTATCTGCACAAGATTCAGAGGACTTGTTAGAAATGTCCCTGGAAGATTTGATGAATATTGAAGTCACTGTGGCTTCGAAATCTAAGGAATCGCTTAGCGATGCTCCTTCCTCTGTCACTGTATTTACTGGTACAGAAATCAGAAATATGGGTTTGCATACTTTAGAAGATTTACTAAACTATGTTCCCGGTTTCCAAACAACAAGAGACGTTGAACAAGGAACTGCAACACGAATTTCTTCTCGTGGACGTGGCTCAGCTCTTTCTGAATCAGTATTATTCTTATTAAACGGACAAAGACTAAACGACCTTTATACAGGTGGTGTTTCTATTTTAAATAGACTTATCGCTGTTGATAATATCAAACAGGTAGAAATTATTAGAGGTCCGGGGTCAGCATTATATGGATCTAATGCTTTTTTGGGTGTAGTCAATATTGTTACAAATGATGATGAAAATGATATACATCTTGGTTATGGTACTCATAACTATAAATCTGCTTCTATTAATGCCTCTAAAGATTTAGCCAATGACATCAAGGCTTCTGCTTATGTAGGTATCTTCTCAGAAGACGGACATGAATATGAAAATTTGTCAGATATTTATGGGAACACTCAAAAAACTCACGACCCAAGCAGAGGTTTTGATGCCTTAGGTACTATCAGCTATAAAGCTCTAACGTTCTCAGCTCGCTTTATGGAAAGAAATGTAGCAGACTTCCTTACCTTCGGTACTCTTGCTAATCACCTTAACGACGAAAACACAAGCCAATCAAGCTTTAGTTTAGATTACGACTTTGATGTAAATGAAGACTTTAATGTATCTTTGAGAGCTGCATACTCTTATGACCACTGGGATGCGAAATCTATCTTAATTCCTAAGGATCTTGAAATTGCTCCGGACTTTGCTCTTTCTGAAAACTTTGCAGGTGGCCCATTCTTAGAGTCTCACAATATGGGATTGTTTGCTGATATGGGCTATCAACTAATGGAAGATAACAATTTGATTTTTGGCTTCTCTTATGAGCAATCAGGGATTGACGAAGTCATGAATGTTATGACTCATAATCCAATTACTCTTGAATATCAGGGCAATTATCAGGATTATGATGGGAATTTGAGTTTTAATGAATTAAATGACAGAACTATACTTGGCGTATATGCTCAGGATAAACATAACTTTGGCAAGTCTTTAGCTATTACTGCCGGTTTTAGATATGACAATTATAACGATTTCGGTTCTTCGTTCAATCCAAGAGCAGCAGTTGTATATAACACTCCATTCAAATCAACTCTAAAGGTAATGTATGGTAACGCATTTAGGGCACCTAATTTTTTGGAGCTTTACGACAAAAACAATCCAGTTGACTTTGGTAATCCTGATTTGAAAGCTGAAAAGGTAAGTACCATTGAGTTTGCTTATATCCAAAAATTTGAAGGATTCCAGGCAACGGTAACTTATTTCCAAAATAACATTAAAGATTTGATTACACTTGATTTTGCTAACCCTGCTCCTGAAGATGAAAATAATCCACTTGGAGCTCCGGGCTTTATCAATGCAGGTGAAGTAGATACAAAAGGTATTGAGTTTGAAGTAAAAACATCTCCTGTTAAAAATCTATTGATTTACGGTAGTTTTACAAACTTGTTTGATGCAGAAACTCTTCCTGTATCTGCTATGTTTGGCTCTTTATTTATAAATTATTCAGTGGCTGGCTTTAATCTTAATGTAAATGGTATTTACAGAGATAAAATGGAATTGTTACCAACTCAAGATGGTTACTTTGTCTTAAACACAGCAATTTCTTACAAACTTACAAACAATCTGAAAATCAAACTTAGTGCTCTTAACTTGACAGATGAAGAGTATTATACTATCACTAATATGCTTCCTACCGGTGTTGTAAACAGAGGTATGAGTCTTGTAGGTGGTGTACAGGTTAGTTTGTAAATATTATTTAGAATTATACTTTTTAGTAAAAAAACAGCTGTAAGGTTAAGACTTACAGCTGTTTTTTTTGTATCTTTGATAAAATCATACTCATATAGAATAACAGATTTATCGTGAAAACAATTTACTCCAAGTCAATTTATATACCCCTTCTCGTAATGCTAATTGCCTTATTGTCCTGTAGTAGGGAGAAATTTGTTGATTTAGATTATTACGAAGCAAAAATTTGCACATCTTTTGATACTATTGATATGAAGGATTCCCTCAATATTATCATTACTATCAAAAATGTGGATACTATTCCAATTATTTATCCGGGAGTGAATGGATTCTTTGCAGCATACGGATTCAATATTATTGAGTATGCAACAACATCATTTTATTCAGGTTTCATTCTGAAAAACTATAAGGCTGGGTGGTTGCTTGGTAGTTCAGGATTGGACAACGTTCTACCTTTTTTTTATAGAATTTTACCTAACAAGTCTTTGAGGCTATCTTTATATGTGCCTTATTATGTGGAATATGATTCTTTGGCAAAACATTATAAAACTTTTGTTTCTCTTGATAGTTACGATTCCCTACCTAAAAGAATATGTGGTGAATTGTATTCTGGTCAGGATAGCTTGACTTATGATTTTATCACATTCCCGGAAAAGATTACTGATGTATATTTAGATAATTACATTACACTAAATATTGATACTCTATTCTACTCAACTACAATAATGGGAGGAGCTGCGACAAAACATACAGTCCCATACAGTCCCATACAGTCCATATTATTATGGTCATAGTAAAAAAGTAGAGAAATTTTTTGATCTCTTAAATATACACAGGCAAGAAATCGTTTTAGATTTTAAAACACCAGGGTTGAAGCGAAAACATTGGCGTTGATTGCTATATTGTAGTTAGTATTTTCATTTGTCATATCACAAAATTTTATATATTGTATTCAACATGCTTGCCCCGCTTCCCATTAGAACAGCGCGCTAAGGGTAAGCTTTTTTTGCCTGCCATTAAATGAACTTTAGATATAATATACAAAATCTTTTGTTTATTGTTTTGAATATTTCCTCTCCTCTTAAGCTTATAATATCTCCTTTTTTTGTATCTTTGATAAAATCATACTTATATAGAATACTATTATGGCTGATATAAAACTTCTTATTGTTGATGACGAGCAGTCGCAGGCAGATGCTCTTGCCGGCTTTTTCAAAAAGCGGGGATTTGCCGTTTTTACTGCTTATAATTTGAATGATGTAAAAAATGTGCTCGAATCTGAGGCAGTTGACATTTGCTTATCGGATTTGAAGCTGAAAGATACAACCGGAGCGGAAGTGCTATCGCTTGTCAAGCAGAAGAATCCTCACACTCCCGTTGTGATTATGACGGCTTACGGTTCGGTAGATGATGCTGTCGGTCTAATGAAAGAAGGTGCTTTTGACTTTATCCAAAAGCCAATCGATCTTAAAGAGCTGACTGCTATAATCTCCAAGGCTGAAGACAACTGCTATCTTGTTTCAGAAAATACTAAGCTGAAAGAAGAGCTTGCCTGCTCCACTTCCTTTGATAATATCATTTCTCACAGCAAGGCTATGGAGCAGGTTCTTAATACTGCTGCAAGAGTCGCTCCGTCAAAGGCGGGTGTGCTTATTCGCGGGGAAAGCGGAACAGGTAAGGAACTAATTGCTAAGGCAATTCATCTTAACTCCCCTCGCAAGGATAAACCATTTATTGTTGTGAACTGTGCGGCAATGCCTGATACGCTTTTTGAAAGTGAACTATTCGGACATGAAAAGGGTTCGTTTACAGGTGCGGTGAAACAGCGCATAGGCAAGTTTGAGGAAGCTAACGGTGGAACACTATTTATAGACGAAGCTGGCGACATCCCTCCCCAGATACAGGTCAAACTCCTTCGAGCTATTCAGTTTGGCGAGATACAGCGCCTTGGCAGCAATGAAGTCATAAAACCCGACGTTAGAATCATTGCTGCAACAAACAGAGATTTAGAGAAAATGATTTCCGAAGGTGATTTCCGGGAGGATTTATACTACCGTTTTAATATAGTAACTATCAAACTCCCTGCACTCAGAGAGCGTAAAGAAGATGTGCCTTATCTGATTGACCATTTTATAAAGTCGTTTAGCGAAATAAACGGCAAAAGTGTTAGCTCTATCAGCAAAGAGGCACTGGCAGAACTGATTAACTACAGCTTCCCCGGCAATATCCGTGAGCTCGAAAATATAATACAAAGGGCTGTTGTTCTTTCTCGCGACAATATGGTTAAACTGCAGGATTTGCCTGAAGAAATCAAAGGACACTCCCGAACAGAATCAGTTGACTGCGACCATCTATCTCTGGGCAATCTCAACCAAAAAGTAGAGAATTTAGAAAAAGCACTTATAAACAAAGCCCTTTCGGAATCAGGCGGCAATCAGGTAAAAGCCGCAGAACTCTTAGAAATATCGGAACGCACTCTGCGATATAAGATATCTAAGTATAAGATAAAGGGGTAAAGTTGGTAAACTAATTGAGGCTAAAGAAATTAACAACAATTGATTATATAATTATATATTTAAATGCGTTATAGTAAATTATATTACATTATATTTGCATTTATATAATCTATTTATACCTTTTTGGAATTTATCTAATGAAAACTTTAATATTGCTAATTTCTATTGCTCTGACATCCTCTGTATATGCTGACATAATAGAACTTAATGTAATAGACTACAGAACCGGCGAAAAATTAGTTCCTGAGCAGCTGGTAGTTACAGATTTAGCTACTAATGCAGATTACATATTTGAAAATACTTCCTCTTTTGATACAGACGCATTGACGAGTGTAACTCAAAATGCTTCTATATCCCAAGGACTCAAAATCTATCCTAATCCTGTCGCAGACAGATGTTATATCGAAATATTTTCTAACGGAAACAAATCAGATAATCTGCTTATCTCAAACTCATTGGGACAGTCTCAAACAATTCCTATTTCCTTGGTGCAAGGCGATAATGTATTTGAATTGAGTCAGCATAATTTGACAGTTGGCACCTATTATGTAACAACTTCTGAATACAGTTCAATTCTCAATCTGACAAATACGGGGAAAAGCAATTCAACTACACTGGAACGAGTTTCAACATCCGAAGCAATGTCGAGTATGATTCTGACTCCTGTTGGCGGTATATATAGCGTTTTTATTAGAAAAGCAGGGTATAGCAATTATAAATTCTCAAATACCGACTTAACTACAATAATGGATACAGTAAAATTAGTCAACCTTGACGATTTCATTTACGAATCTACAAAATTTTCATTTAGAAAAATGTCTGCAGTAATTACCGAAATAATTCAGGATCAGTACGGGAATGTTCAAGAAACACATACTCCCTATGAGCCACACTTTGAAGGAGAAATAACAGATAGTAAAATCTTTTTTGATGAAGATTACGATAGTGATTATATGCATGTCACCATAGAATCAAGCACGAATATTAAAGGCATAGAATTTACTTTAGATGGCTGGTGGCGCTTCCCTTTTGATTCCATAGTCGTTGACGAAAATAGAAAATTTAGTCTAAAATTTAACTACGAATACCTTCAAAAATATCATAATCCTGTTTATATCACAAGTCCAACCATTGAATATCGAAGATGGCTGGAAACATTCTACGAAGATTACACAAATTCTGACTTCATTGAAGTGTTTGGAAGTGTAGCAAAGTAAGATAGTTCAATTATATCTAAACATAGTATATCTAAGTACAAGATGCAGGGGGTGGCTATTGGTATTTAGTTTTGTTGGACGAGGTCAAACTATAGATTAATAAGTTGATTTTTGGAATATTGTTTATTGCTATGCAACATATATCTGAACCAATATTTAAAAGATATAATTTGGATAAGATTGTTCTACAAAATTCAAATAACAGTGGAAAATCGAATTTATTTGCTGATTCAGTAATAGATGTTAGTTTTAATCTCTACATGAAAGACACATTTTTGACGGTTGTTTCTGAAGTTTACAATTCAAAAATTAGCTATCCTGTTCATATCGTTGGGGATACTCTTCGGGTTTATGACTTAATGCGTTTTATTGATTTTATTCCAAATGGTGATTCTATTATAACCGGATTAGGTAAATTTCCTTCAACAAAAGTGATTACAAAAGATCGGGATGTTGTATTTAATGAAAGACCAAATTGGTTTTTATTGAATTAATGTGGCTAAAGAGGCTAAAAATGAAATTTTTGTATAATATAATCCTGATAACACTGATGTTTACTTGTAATACTGGATTCAGTATAAAACTTGATACTGATACAAGTATAAAATATATTACTTTAGATGTGAGTATTACTAATTCTCGAAATCAATTTGACAGTTTGAATGTATTTCAATATGATTTTGATATGATATATCAAACTTCTATAAAGAAGAGAGAAGATTTGCAAAAAGAAAGCCAGACATACATTTTTAGTTATATTTATTCTTGTAGTCGGGCTCGAATTATATATATTCCTTACAAGTATAACCAAACTTTTATGATAAGTTTAAATGATACTTTGTTTAATGGAGATTATATTGAGTCAATTGTTAAGTCATATGGAGGATTAAGGGTTTATTCATCAGAAATATTGTTAAAAGAACCAGATTATTATAAAGAATGGATTGTTATAAGAATCCATACAGAAGAAAAGCTTGATACTTCGAGTAAATATAAAAGTTACACTTATATTACTAAAGAAGATGTAGAAGAAAAAGATAAAGATAAAAATAAGCAATATATAAAGAAAACTACCATTAGTGGAGATACTTTGTATATCAATCTTTTTATCGATTTAGACAAAACTTCTGTAATAAGATATTAAAGAATATGTTATTGATTAGGTTGACAAAAATGGCAAATTCCTATACTTAAAAACATTTAAACAATACGAGCTAACAGACCACCTTGGCAATGTACAGCTTACTTTTTCTCATTATAAATATAGAGAAAGCTATAGTCTGCCACGTTTGAAAGTTCTTTCAAAAAGTGATTACTATCCCTTTGGGATGTTAGTGCCGGATAACTACTATCAGGATGGCAGAAAAAAAATTCCCCTCGTTGAGGGGTGGCACGCAGTGCCGGGGTGGAATCTCTCGATGCACAACTGTTTCAATGTAGGAAAATGTAATTTATATAGATAAATTTTGCGATATTTTTTTCGGGGGAAGTGATTTATATTAGGTTTTATCCACCCCGCCCTCGCTTCGCTCACGCACCCCTCAAGAGGGGAATGGAGCAGGTTTTGAGATGTTTTTCGCCAAATCGGTCACAAACAATACGAACTAACTGACCATTTAGGCAACGTGCGACTAACTTTTGAAGATTATAAATATTTTACTGATACTCTGCCAAGACCACGCTTAAAAGTTCTTTCAAGAAATGATTATTATCCCTTTGGGATGTTAGTGCCGGATAACTATTATCAGGATGGCAGCACATTAGCTCGCTTCAAAGGTCTCTGAGCGATTCTATCCATACACTCAAGATAAAAAAGATGTAGATTGTATTACGGCATATTTTTCTTATGTATTCAAACCTATTGAAGGGATAACAAGAGCTTCGGATGATGATAGATTAGGACCTTTGGATTCTCATTATATCGAAAATTATAAGTGAGTTTTCAATATTAAACCAAATAAACCTGGATATATTGAACCTAATCAAAATAAAACTATTGACTCAGAAGCAGGAGAATCAGATGAACCATAAAATTAAAATTTTATTGATGTTTTTGTTCGTAATTATTATAGGTTTTATAATGTTTGGGAAAATCTTAAAGACCAAATATTATTTATATAATTATAAAAAAAGTAGTGATGCGATATTTTATCAAAATGTACAAGATGTAGTTAGTGATTCAATTAGATCTTGGATAGAAAAAAACTATAGAGGTTTTGAAAAAGATGATAAAGTTATATATAAATCTTCAAAATATTTATATTTTAACTCAAGTAAAGATAAATGTATTACATTTATATATGAATTTAACGCAAAGCCGGGGAATAGTAATATAATTAGGACAGTATGTTTGTTTAAAAAAAACGAATACTGGAATGTTTTCACATACTCACTTCCTACATGGTATTATTTTGATGATGTGATACGTGGCTCTAATGTTACCTATCAAATACAACAATATTACGACAAATATGAAGAAGAGTTTTTGGATAGAATGGTTCCAAAGTATTATAAATACTTCTTTTGTATAAACGATGGTATGTTTAACTACGAAGAAAAACAGCTTCTTAAAAAACATAATAAACTCAAATATAGACATTTAAAATAAGTAACATTCTGATTATTTTTTGAAATTCATTCTTTCAAGTAGCCAAAGCAAAAGGCATAATGCGGCAAGCATTACGCCAAATCGGTCACAAACAATACGAGCTTACTGACCACCTTGGCAATGTGCGTTTAACTTTTGCAGATTATAGACATGGCTTTTTCCCCAAGACATTTGATACTGCGACAACATCATTTACCTCAATTCCATATTATTTTGTATGTTTGTTGTATGGAACATCCTTCGCTATATATTATATCAGGTTGCAACGGTGCTGGCAAAACTACTGCTTCTATTACGGTGTTGCCGGAGGTACTACAATGCAATGAATTTGTCAATGCTGACGAGATTGCCAAAATTATCTCACCTATGGATCCTCATGAGGCTCGCATTGAAGCCGGGCGGATAATGATTGACAAAATCAGCCAAAATCTTAAAGCTATGACTACTTTTGCTTTTGAGACGACTCTTGCAACCAAGTGCTTTTCTAATGTTATAAGAGAGGCGCACTCACTTGGCTACCTTGTATCTTTGCTATATTTCTGGTTAGACTCACCGGAGCTGGCTATTGCAAGAGTAAAACAGCGAGTTGCCTCTGGCGGACATGACATACCGAACGATGTTATAAAAAGAAGATATTATGCAGGTATCAAAAATTTGTTTAAATTATATATGCCTATTTGTGATTATTGGATGGTGTTTGATAATTCTTCTTCACATTCTGAGCAGATATGTGAAGGGCATTTAGCAAACAGACCGTCGATATTTAACGAGAATTTATTTGTCAAACTACGCAGGCTTTGCGAGAATGAAATGTGATTGTTGTGATTTTCAGGAATTGAAACGCAAAATACTAAACGGCTTGAAACTATCTCACAAAAAGTTAGTTGAAGAAAAAATTACAACTAATGATAAAATTATAGTTTCCGAAGAAGGCAAAGTAGTTCACAAAGACCCAAAAACAATCAAAACCTCATAACGAGCTTTCTGTCGGCTCAGTTGTTATTTCGACCTGTGTATATCCAAGTTAAGTCAATTAAAAAAGATCTTCTACTTTGATTTCGAACATAGTATTCCAATATTTGCCTGTGATGTAGAAGGTTTTTGTGGTTTCGTCAAAAGCCACTCCGTTAAATGCCTCTGCGTCAGGGTTGTCTTTAAGAGTTTTTCTTAGTTCGCTGCAATCTATAATACCCTTCATTTCGTGCGAATTCAAATCAATAACAGCGATTACGTCCGAAGTATAGATATTAGCAAAGAGCAAATCACCTACTCTCTCTATTTCATTTAGTGCATTAACCGGCGAACCAAGGTAGTAAACAGCAGAAGTGTTTTTTACAGAAAAATCAGCAGGATTAACATAGCGCAGGTAATTAGAGCCGTCAGTCATAATAAGCGAATTGTCTTTAGCAAGGGTCAATCCCCAGCCTTCTCCGGGATAGGAATATTCTCTTTTCAGATTAAAACTATGCAAATCGAACACAAAACACTTTCCTTCTGTCCAAGTCAGCATAAAGATTTCGTTATTGAGTAAAGATATACCTTCGCCAAAGTATTTGGCGTCTAATTCTTTTTTTTGCAGAACTTTGCCTGTTTCTTTGTCAACCTTTCTTAGCGAAGATTCCCCACGCTGACCTGTGGATTCATATAAAAAACCATCATGCACAAAAAGCCCTTGAGTGTAAGCCATAGGGTCATGATGGAAAGAGCGAATAATCTCAAACTCGTATCTTTTAAGTTCCTGAGTTACTTCTTTTTTAGAATTATTTTGTGCGGAGCTGCTGTTTGTCATTTTGGACTCTGTTTTATTGGCACAAGCTGCAAAACAAGCACATAAACATAGAATAAGAATATATTTCATGATAGCCGGAAGCCATTATTAAATAAAACAAATTTATATCAAATATTCCACAGATAAAAGATATTTTACAAGTATAGGCTGTAAAAGAATATCGAGTTTGCAAATTCACTTCAGATTATAGAAAGTAGTCAAACTTTTCAGATATTTGTTTAGTCAATTTCGGAAGTCAGAAATAATTTCTCCAAAAAATGAAATTTGCTAAATATTATTGTGATTATGCCGTTTCTTAAAATAGTTGCTTGATATTACTATAATTTTTACTATATTTATTACGATTTTTTAAAATATATGATATAAAGACTATGGCTGTTATGTACAAGATACTTGTGGTAGAGGATGAGCTTACCAATGCGATACTTCTAAAAAGAATATTGTCAAAAGCCAATTATTCTGTGGTAGTAGCAAATAACGGACAAGAGGCGATAGATCATCTCGGTAGAGAAAAATTTGACGCAGTATTGACCGACTGGATGATGCCGAAAATGGACGGCATTGAGTTAATTCGCCAAATGCGCGAAAAGATGGAGCAACTGCCTTACATTATTATGATTACTGCTCTGGTGTCCGAAGGTGCCCGCACCTATGCTTTAGAATCAGGAGCAGATGATTACATCGCTAAACCAATTGATGTGCAGGAATTACTAACAAGACTGGAAGATGGACTTGCAAAGAATATGCAGGCTGCTCCTAAGCAAGCAGATACAACTGTTACACTTGACACAGACACACTGCCTCCTTTTGTCGGGGTTGTGATTGGAACATCTACGGGTGGGCCTCCTACTTTGATAGAGCTATTCAAACACGTAGAAGCTAATACTAATGCTGCCTTTTTTATAGTGCAGCATGGTCCTGCGTGGATGCTAGAAACATTTTCGCAAAGACTGCAAAAAGAGACTTCATTGCAGGTAAGGCTTGCCACTCACAATCAGGAAGCAGAAAAAGGGCATATCTACATTGCACCCGGTGATAAGCACATGAGAATTGAAGCAAATACATTTAGAATCAAACTTGATGACGGCCCTAAAGAAAACTTCGTTCGCCCTGCTGCTGATGCTTTATTTAGAAGTGCAGCAAGTGCTTTCGGAAAATACACTGTTGCCGTAGTACTAACAGGTCTTGGTAGGGACGCCGCACAGGGAGCATCTCAAATTTCTTCGGTCAAAGGCACCATAATAGTACAAGATCCAACTACAGCAGTGGCACCTTCGATGCCGAATACTGTTATCGAATCCGGTGTGCCTCACCGCTTAGTAACTTTGAACGAATTAGGTAAAGCAGTTTCTGAAGCAGTATTCCCAATATCTGCTTCACTAAAAAAAGCAAAAGCAGGAAAATAAAGTTTTATTTACTTTGATTATTATTTATAAAACCGAGCAGAACAGATTGTAATTATGCTCGGTTTTTTTTTCGTAATTCAGAACATTTAGCTTACAGTACAACAGCTTTTCTCAATCTCCATTCTTTTGGAAATGCCGAATAAATAGTTATATTGCATATAATATTTAGATGTGACTAAATCAAGTGATTGATATGACTACTTTATTTTTAGAGATATGGAGACTTTTTCTTGAAATGTCTCCTTATATGCTTTTTGGATTGTTTTTTGTGGGCATACTGCACCTTTACTTTACTAAAGATTTTGTGCTTAAGCATGTTGGTGATAGCAGTATAAAGTCAGTTTTCAAAGCAGCACTCTTTGGCATACCACTGCCTCTATGTTCTTGTGGGGTAATTCCTACTGCTGTTTACATGAAAAAAAACGGTGCTTCGAGTGCTTCTACAAGTTCCTTTTTGATTTCTACTCCTCAGACAGGTATAGACTCCATAGTAGCAACCTATGGAATGATGGGAGGAATTTTTGCAATTTTCAGACCTTTTGCAGCTCTGATTATGGGTATAGTTGGTGGCGGTATTGTCTCTTTGTTTGACAAACCTGTAATAAAAACAGAGCAAACACCCCGGCAGAACAAAAATATGTTTACTATTATCGGACAGACAGCGACTACTCAAACCAATTCACAAGATACCTGCGAAGACGGCACATGTGACTGTAGTAGCGAAAGCGACAGTGTTCCGACTTCAAAATTTGCTAAATTTGGCAAGTACGCTTTTATAGATTTTTTAGATGATATTTCTGTCCAATTTATTATTGGGGTGATCATCTCGGGTCTCATCTCTTATTTTATACCGGATAATTTTTTTGACAGCGAAACTCTCAACAGCGGCATTGTAGGAATGTTGCTAATGATACTTGTTGGCATTCCTATGTATATATGTGCTACAGCATCTATACCAATTGCAGTCGCTTTAATGATGAAAGGTTTTTCTCCGGGTGTAGCTTTTGTTTTCCTTGCAGTCGGACCTGCAACTAATGCTGCAAGTTTGACTATATTACTGAATACACTCGGTAAAAAAATAGTCTCAGTATATCTTGCCACTCTTATTATTATGTCCATAATTATGGGATATTTGCTTGATTTTATATTTAGCTTCTCGGGAAGCTCTCCTGAAATGATAGCAATGCACCACACTCATGATTTGCTTAGCGATAACTGGAAGCTTATTTCAGGCATCGTTTTTGGCGTGCTTCTACTTCTTTCTGTTTATAGAAAATATATCGGTGTGCATCTCAGGAAAGAGAAACCGATTGCAGATTTGGAACTAACTGTTACCGGTATGTCCTGTAATCATTGCAAAAACAATGTAGAATCTGCACTTAAGCAGCTAAAAGGTGTAGAAAGTGTATCTGTAAATCTATCGAATCAAAAAGTTATAATCAAAGGCAATACAGACAGAGCTTTAGTTATTAAGACTATAGAGAAAGTCGGTTATAAAGTGATACAAAAATGACGCAAATTAAGTTTTCTTCTATAGGTTGTTTATCGAGCATCTTAAAGTATTTCAATATTAGTCTGCTTAAAGGCAATTAGGGATTGAGAGATAAATCCAATCATAAAACTTTTATTAAATCTATTGCAAATTCTACTCGATTTTTGCAGTTCATAATACTTAACTGTTTTATTTGCAAATATATGCTTATCTTTATATAGTTTACACATAGTGAATGTTATGTTAACTTGAAAGATTGTTAAATTATATAATAGTGATTTGCCATGTCCCAAAAGCCGTTAAGACTTTTTTTGAATGGTGTAGAAAAAGTGGGGAATATGCTTCCACATCCTGCCACCTTGTTTGGTGTTTTTGCACTTTCTGTAGTTATTTTATCAGGAGTTTTTGCTTACTTTGGTCTCCAGGCAACTGATCCTGTAACCGGTGAGGTTTACAATGCAATCAATCTGATGAATAAGGAAGGCTTGCATAATATCTTATTAAAAATGGTAACTAATTTTACCTCATTTGCTCCATTAGGTATAGTAATTGTAGCCATGTTAGGTATTGGCTTAGCTGATGATTCAGGTTTGATAGCCGTACTTATCAGAGGTTTAGTTATCTATTCACCAATGAAACTACTGACCTTTATCATAGTATTTGCCGGAATCATGTCTAATTTAGCATCGAGTGTCGGTTATGTGTTGCTTGTGCCTCTGGCAGGTACAATCTTTATGGCAGTCGGTAGGCATCCGATAGCCGGTATGGCAGCAGGTTTCGCAGGTGTTTCGGGAGGATACTCTGCTAATCTCATATTAGGTACAATCGATCCATTACTTGCAGGGCTTTCGCAGGAAGCTGCAAGAATCGTAGATCCTTCGTATGTGGTTAACCCCACTTCCAATTATTACTTCATGGTAGCTTCAACATTCCTTGTTGCTCTCATCGGAACATGGGTAACAGAAAAGATTGTTGTCCCTCGCCTTGGTAAATTTAATACAGATGGTCATGAGCAGGAAAAAATAGAACATCTGACTACACAGGAGAAAAAGGGACTTCTCCGTTGTGCTATTCTGTTTTTTGCCTTTGTGCTTTTGATTGCAATAGGTATAGTTCCTGAACATGGCATTCTGCGTGGAATGGATGGCAGTATTTTGTCTTCTCCGTTGTTGGAAGGAGTTGTAGCGGTGTTGTTTGTAGTAGCAGGTCTAATGGGTATTATTTACGGTTTTAGCATTGGCAAATACAAAAACGACAGCGATATTATGAAGGGAATGACTGACTCTATGAAATCACTTGGAGCTTACCTTGTCCTAGTGTTTTTCGCAGCTCAGTTTGTTCAATATTTCAACTGGAGCAATCTCGGAATAATTATAGCTATTAAAGGTGCAAATTTCATACAAAGCATGGATTTGGGATTGTTCCCGTTAGTAATTATGTTCTTGCTGTTTTCGAGCATGATTAATTTGGTTATGGGCAGTGCTTCTGCAAAGTGGGCTTTGTTAGCTCCTATTTTTGTACCTATGTTTATGTACTTGGGGTACACACCTGAGCTCACTCAGGTAGTTTATAGGATAGGTGACAGCACGACTAATATTATCAGTCCAATGATGAGCTTTTTCGCTTTGATTATAGTATATTTTCAGAAGTATGATAAAAATGCCGGAATAGGAACCTTGGTAGCCACAATGCTTCCCTACACTATGATGTTCCTAATAGGCTGGGGCATATTTTTGCTGCTGTGGTTGTGGCTTGGCATTCCTTTAGGCCCGGGAGCCGGAGTACATCTATAAGCATATTCCCATAGCATAATTGGATTTGAATAATATAA
The DNA here is from genome assembly GCA_963664875.1 of Kapaibacterium sp. (SeqCode). Classification (GTDB taxonomy): domain Bacteria; phylum Bacteroidota; class Ignavibacteria; order Kapaibacteriales; family UBA2268; genus JBFHIJ01. The sequence goes on from OY761611.1 coordinate 2,064,281, forward strand.
TTACTCTTCACTGCTATTAAAAATATAACGACTGAGCTCGGCTGAAAGCAATAATATCAGTGAGGAGTAATAAATCCATAATGCAAACGACACAATGATTGCATAAGTTCCGTAAAATCTACCATAATTACTAACGCTGCTGATGTACCATGCAAAAATATTTCTACCCAATTCGATACTGACAACACTGATTCCGGTAGCAAGCAGTCTGACTTTGCGGGGAAGTTTCCTATTCGGGACTGACCTTAGGATAAAATAGAAAAGCATAGCAGTAGATAGAAGCGGTACGAATATTTTTAACAAGTCAGAAAGTGCTAAGTCTATATACACAGAAAGATTATTAATATTGGTTTCAAGTATTTCGATTGCAATAAGAACAATCGGCACAACATAAGAATAAACCAAGATCAGCACAGTCAATATTACAGTCAAAAGTATATCCTTCACTCTGTAGAAAAAATAAACTCTTGGCGAAGGAATTTCAAAAACAGCATTCAAGCCTGTCCTGAGAGAACTTATTAAAGTAGAAGAAATCCACAGCAAAGCTGCAAACCCTATGTACCCAAATACGGAACTGTATTCGATGATATTATTGACTTCAATTATTACTTCATGCAGGATAGTTTCTGTTGAGGCTGTAGGAGGCAATAGCTCCTTGAGTAGAGCTGTAAGAGTTGTCTGAAAGTTTGCCGGTTCCACAAATAGGTTAACTATATACAAAACAACAAGAAAAAGCGGTATCAGATAAAGCAAAATATTAAATGCAATCCCACCTGCAATCATAAATAAGTGATGCGACTCCACTCTATCGACAAAAGTATCAATATACTTATAAATTTTGCTGGTTTTCGGATGCCGCTCTAAAAATTTATCTATCATTATCTTTTTTGCTTACTGAAACTTACGCTTTGTTTTGGTATATTTGAAAAATACGCAATTTGAATAAGAAATAATATACAATTTTTACCAAAATGAACTATAAAAATCTCATAGCTATACTATCTGCATCGTTTATTATTTTTGCTTGTGCTAATATTAAAGATCCTTCAGGCGGGCCGGGAATAGTTGCACCACCGGTGATAGAAGAGTATTCTCCTGCAATGAATACTATCAACTTTAGCGGTGATGCAATCGAACTGGAATTTAGCGAATACATGAAGAAATCTGACGTGCAAGAGAATGTATTCATTAATCCTGCTGCGAAAATGGCTTTCGATTGGAGCGGCACAAGTTTGACGGTTGAGTTTCCTGACGGCTTAGATTCCAATACTACTTATTCATTTCAGCTTGGTACGAGCTACACTGACCACTATGGAAACAAGCCTTCTCAATCATTTTCACTTGTTTTTTCAACAGGGAGCGTATTAGATTCAGGAAAAATTGTTGGAAGACTCTTCGACAGCAAACCCGAAGGTAATTTTATCTATGCCTATAATCTTGGAGAATATGCAGAAGACACTTTGGATATTCGGGCAATTAAGCCTAAATACCGTACTCAGCTTGGCACAAACGGGAATTTCAAATTGAATGCATTGAAACCGGGCAGATATAGGCTATTTGTTGTCTCTGATGAATTTAAGGATAACAAATATACGGAAGGTATAGATAAATATTCTTCAGCTCCTGCTGATGTTGAAGAAAGAGATTCTATAGTACCGTTTGTTTCATTAAGAATCGGGAATGCTATAGACCTAACTCCCCCTGCTTTGCTGGATGCTGAGGCTGTACACGAAAAAATGTTTGTTGCTCGATTTAGCGAGACTATCGACACTTCTAATCTATCTCCGGATTCGTTCATAATCAGAAATGAGAATAATGACTTTAGGAAAATTACAGGTATAATTGCCTCGCAAGAAGATGCAAGCAAGTGGTATTTGAGGATTGATATGCCAATAGATACTAATACTACATGGAATTTATACGCTAATAATGGATCAATTCTTAAGGATTCCACCGGAAACAATATGCAGGATAGTTCTGCTTTTTGTAGGCTTTTTGCCTCCGAACAGCCCGATACAAACAATATTATTCTAAGAGCATTTAATTTGAAAGACTCTACTGAAAATATACTTATGACCCATTATCCGACTTTGAGCATGAGTGATGTTTTTTCTGTTTTGGACTCTTCGGCTATCGAATTTATCAGAATGGAAGATGCCACGGCTATTAATTTTACGCCCACTATTAAAGGAGCGGATTTAATAATTATTCCGGGGGCTGACTACCTAAGCAATAAGTGGTATAAACTCAAGATAGATTTGAATAAAATATTGTGCCTCAATGGCACCAAACCAAAAGATACTGTGATTACAGTTCGATATAAAACAGAAGATGTGAGAAATTATGTAAAGTGTTCCGGAAAAGTCAATCTACTTCCTGAGACAGATAGACTTGTAGTTGTTATGAAAGACTCCAAAGGTCTCAGCTATTACTCAACTGTTTGTGCTGACAGCACTTGGGAAGTAGAAAATCTAAGTGAGGGTGAATACTCATTTGAGGCATTTATTGACGCTAACGGAAACGGACAGTATGACTATGGCACAGCTTTTCCATTTAGCTTTTCTGAGAAATTCTATTTGATAAATAAGAAAGTTACCCTCAAAAAAAGATGGGATACAGAAGACGTAATGTTGATTTTAGAAGAAATGTAAAAATCAATTATGGAAGAAATTTACAATCTGCTACGAGTGCCTTTTTCAAGCGGTTCATGTAGTCGCTTCTTGTAATTTCTATAGCCCCGAGACTATAAGTGTGATGATTGATATATTGAGAATCAAGCAGCTTGAATTTATTTTTTCGCAAAATTCTAATTAGCTCATAGAAAGCAGCTTTTGAAGTGTTAGTTTCATAGTTAAACATAGATTCCCCAAAGAAAGCACCTCCGATGCAAACACCATACAAACCGCCAAGTAGCTTGCCGTTTTCCCATGTCTCTACAGAGTGAGATAATCCAAGTCGATTGAGCTCGCAAAAGGAATCAATGATTTCGTCATTTATCCAAGTTTCATCTCGTTCTGCACAAGCTCTGATTACTTCTTCGAAAGAATAATTTATTCTGTATTCGAAATTCCGCTTAGAGATAAACTGTTTCATGGAACGGGACATTTCTGCAGTATCAATAGGGATAACTGCCCGAGGGTCGGGGGAATGCCAATAAATCTCCCCATAGCGAGATTCCGCCATAGGGAAAAAGCCCTCTTTATAAGCATGTATCAATATTTCCGGTCCGAAGTATTCTCTACTCACAGTCAACTATCCCGAATCACAAATCTACAAAATTGCAATATAAAAAAAAGGTCGGCATATACCGACCTTTACTTAAGTAAAAATTGGTTACACATTCATAACTTTCTGACGTTCGGTCTGCATTTTGTCGTAATCGTTCAAAAATTGTTGCAATCCTGTGTCAGTTAGCGGATGTTTTAGAGACTGCATAAGTACATTATAAGGCACAGTTGCAATATCAGCACCGGCTTTTGCAGCATCAATCATGTGCATTGGGTGCCTTATAGAAGCAGCAATAATTTGAGAAGAAATACCGTGAACATTCCAGATTTCACAAACTTCTTCGATTACCTGTTTACTGCTGATTGCTATGTCGTCTAATCTACCCATAAATACAGATACATAAGTTGCACCTGCATTTGCAGCAGCCAAAGCTTGAGTGGCATTAAATATCAAAGTTACATTTGTAGGAATATCTCTTTTAGATAATTCTTTAACTGCAGCAAGGCCGTTTGGAATGATAGGAATTTTGATGGTAGCATCAGGGAACCAAGATAGTATTTCATCTGCTTCTCTTAGCATTCCATCAGTTTCAGTAGAAATCACTTCAACAGATAAGTGCCCACCAACAAGCTCGTGTATTTCCAAAATTCTTTTTTTGATATCAACATTAGGGTCTTCTTTTGCCAGCAAGGACGGGTTAGTAGTAACCCCTGAAATAAAGCCTAAACGGGCAGCTTCTCTAATGTGCTGTATATTGGCGGTATCTACATACAATTCCATAATTTACTCCGGTTTTTAGTTATTAGGACTAAAACAAATTTACGGCTTTATTAGCTTTTTCCCTAATCCTTTTGGCATTTTTTATATATCAGAAAAAAGGGACTTGGATAGATTGAAGAGCAAGATTAGACTCCGCATAAAATAAAGACAATATTTCGTGTATGTTATTTTAGAGAGTGAATCTGATAGGCATTTGGATATAATAAACCCAAATCCCTAATACAAACTTGCGTTTGTGGCAAAAAGTAGCTAACTGTTTGTCTATTTTTATCTTTATAAATATCATTTAGTCGGAAAAATATATATAATATCATAGTAAATAGTCCGTGTATTGCCTATATATATTGCATCAGCACTCCATAATATAGAAATTTGTTTTCAGTAATTCCTTAATTAGATGTGCATCTTACGCTTAAACACTAGATGAGGAGAGGAGACAAAGCGTTTTTTTTTCTTTTTCTTTGGTTTCCGTTTCTTTTTCTTTTTTATCGCAAAAAAAAGAAAAAGAAATGGAAAAAGTAACACCAATCTCTTATTTATATCACCTGTAAAGGAAAGTCTTGCCGCCCTTACAGGGCTCTGTTTACTCAATACTTACAACCGTCCCATGGCGCTGCCATGGGCTATTATCTATCAGCCTTTCAGGCTGAAAATATATTCTTATTAACCAACATTATTCACCTGCAACGTTTAACTAATAAACTCAATATGGTTTAAAATAATAAAAATTTTTCTTCATATCGTTGTCTTTCATTCTAATAACTACTTACTTGCAATTAGTTAGATGGAAAATGTCATTAGAAAAAAAACAATTGTAGATTCTATACATAAGTGTCTGCTACATTTGAACACCCCGTCACGTCTTCGACGTGCCACCCCTCTTTGAAAAGAGGGGAATTTTGATTCCCCTTCTTGGGAAGCGTCGTGCTGAGCTTAAGTTTACACTGAGCAGCGCCGAAGTGAAGTAAAGGGGTGCCCGAAGGGCGGGGCGATGCACTGAGCTTGCCGAAGTGTAGTTGACGCTTTATGATTATAAACTTACTTAAAAATGGTAAGCCAATCTTACTCATTTGACAACCTTTTTAATGTCATAACTCAATATAAAATAAGACTATAGATTGAGTTTGATTTTTTCTAATGACAAATCAGGGATAAAAAAACCCGAGCATTTCAACCCGGGCTTCATTAAGTCATGCTATGCATATCCAAGTACTATTTTCCAAATTTTTGTCTTAGCATATCACCGATTTTTGGGGAGCTGATTTCTGCCAACTCGTATCCTACTCTTGCACATGGTTTATCAATTTTGATAAAGCGGTTCAAATTGATAGGAGTACCAATCACAACAGCATCGCATTGTGTATTGTTGATTGTTGTTTCCAAATCTTTCATTTGTTCATTACCATAGCCCATCGCAGGGAGTAATACACCAATTTCAGGATAAATTTCGAATGTTTCGCTGATTTTGCCAACTGTGTAAGGGCGAGGATCAACCAGTTCACTTGCACCGTATCTGCGGGCAGCAACCACACCTGCTCCAAGATCCATTTCTCCGTGAGTAAGCGTTGGGCCATCTTCCACAACAAGCACTTCTTTTCCGCGGATAAGCTCAGGTCTGTCAACTACGATAGAAGAAGCAGCCATAACTACTTCAGCCGTCGGGTTGTATTCTCTTACGTTATCTAAGACATGTTCGATATCTTCAGGGTATGCAGAGTCAATTTTGTTGACTACAATAACATCTGCCATTCTAAGGTTCACTTCGCCGGGATAGTAAGCGATTTCGTGTCCCGGACGCAATGGGTCAACCACAACGATATTCAAATCAGGTTTATAGAAACTCATATCATTATTTCCGCCGTCCCAGACGATAACATCTGCTTCTTTTTCAGCTTCACGAAGGATGGCTTCATAGTCCACACCAGAATATATAACGCTGCCCATAGCGATGTGTGGTTCGTATTCTTCCATTTCTTCGATAGTACATTTATGTTTCACAAGGTCATCTAACTCAGCAAAACGTTGAACTTTTTGAGCTTCTAAATCACCATAAGGCATTGGATGGCGAACAGAAACTACTTTTTTGCCCATATTGATCAACTGGCGAACAACTTCGCGAGTTGTTTGTGATTTGCCACAACCGGTACGCACTGCACAAACAGAAACAACAGGTTTGGTTGATTGAATCATGGTTGGGCAAGAGCCCATCATTGAAAATTTAGCACCGGCAGCCATTACTCGGGAGCCAATGTGCATAACGGTGTCATAAGGCAAGTCTGAGTAAGAAAGTACGCATTCGTGTACTTTATGATCTTTGATAATGTTTTCTAATTCTTCTTCGGGCATGATAGGAATGCCTTCAGGGTAAAGCTCACCTGCAAGAGCAGCAGGATACTTTCTACCATCAATATCAGGAATTTGAGCAGCTGTAAAAGCAACTACTTCATTTGCTTCATTATTACGATACATTGTGTTAAAATTGTGAAAATCACGACCGGCAGCGCCGATAATTACTACACGATTCTTTTCCATATAATCTCCCTATAACATATATTAAAAAATCGGAAATGAATGCATCTGATTATTGATTAAACAAGGGCATTGTAAAATCATAAGTTAGCAAATTCTATTCATGTTGTTTAATTCTATCAATATATTACCTAAAAATAGTGTAATAAACAAGAAATATTTTTATACTTAATAAAATAATCAATATGAATATTTCATATTTCTATTCGGTAATACTAAAAAATTGGGACAGAAAAAATGATTTGGACTGAACAGGAGTGTCAAAAATGCTTAAATATCGTATAAGTATTTGTTATATAGAGAGATGTCGATACGATGTAAATCTTAGGAGTAAAAAGACCGAATTATTGTTTTTTTGCAAGGGTGTGATATTTAATGTCGTGTATATCTGCTAATTCGGTCTTTTAATCAAATATTATTGCTCTAACTTGACTTTTAGCATTTTGGTTGCACCGGTGTCAAATTCTATGTAAGCAGAAAGTATCTTATGGTCTGTAGAATCGATTTTAATTTCGACTTTTTCTAAATTTGTAGGAGCTTCAAATTTTTCGGCTTTTACTAAACTGCCTTTGCTGTCGAAAAGCATTATAGAATTAGCCTTTTGCTCTTTAGCATTTTCAAAAACAATTTTTTCTGCCTTTGTTGTTTTTGCAAATAGCTCCTGATTTCTGCTCTGCTCTACTCCTTCGGAAGCAAGTATGCCTACGGCGGACATAAGAAGTAATGATATGATTGCTATTATGTGTTTCATCTTATTAGATTATTTGAATAATTCCAAAATTCTCCAATACAAACATAAGAAGTGATTTGCTAATAAACCAATTTAATTTTATACTAAACTATTGCGATTCAACGACTTAACACAATCTTAACATTTATTGTCATTACAAAGCCTGTATTATTGCATTTAAAGGCTATTGTTAAGAGCTGCTCCCTCAAGAAACGGGAAAAATAAATTTTGTGTAAATTCTCAAAGCAAAAAAAAAGCTGCTCAATTTTGGTAGAGCAGCTTGATCTAAGTTCACTTAGTAAAAGGATTGATATTACTATTTTGCAATAGAAATTTTAAGCATTGTAGTCGCTTCTGCTGAATCGATACGCAATAGATACATACCATTAGTCAAATCAGGTGCGACAAATTCCATTTTGTTTATGCCTGCTGCAAGAGATACTGTTCCCAAATCAGCAATTTTTACGCCTACAAGATCGTATAAGCTAACTTTTGCAGTGGTTGCTACCTCAGAGTTGATTTCTAAAGTTGCTTCGTTTACCATAGGGTTAGGATATACTTTTGATTCGCCAAAATTCAAATTATCATTTACAGATGTATCATCATCAAACCAGAAAGTAAAGAAGCCGTCAGGAGCAGTGATAGGATATACAGTTTCTTTGCCGTTTTTTGTTTTACTTGCAAAGTAGTATTCTATCGTATCTTGATCGCTTGCGGCTGAGAAGTCAACAGCTGTTAAGAAGGTATTGCCGGTTGGAGCAAGTTCAACTTTCTGCCAATCATTTCCGCTGTTTTTAACTCTAAAGAAAAGATTTGCAACCTCTATGCCACTGTGATTCTCTATTTCAACTTCAAATTTATATATATTTTTCTCTTTTTGAGCTCCTCTGTAGCTTTTATGTTTATAAAGCACAGGGTTTTCAGCAGGAATTTGCATTGTGATGCAGTGGATAGCACCACCCATCGGAGCCAAATATCTTGCGTCTATCGGCACTATGTTGTAGCCCGGTAGAATCTCTTTGTATCTTGCGATGGCTTCTTCAGTGTCTTTAGAGTAGCCGTCTTGGTCGTTTGAAAATGCAGGGAATATAAATGTTTTATTTACAAAGAGACCATTAACAAAACCACGCGCCTGTAAATATTCATTTCCGGATTTTGACAAATCAGATACATAAGTACCTTGGTCAGTGTGAGGTAAGAATATTCTATCAACATAGTACGGCGTGCCGTTTGTTGTAGTATAGCCGGCGATAAGATCCAAATTATTTTGTACGGTTTTGTAGTCTGTACTATTAGACATTACTTCAGGATATTCTGTCGCAATCATAGATTCATGATCATATTGCTTCAAATAAATATCAATGTGCCCTGTGCCACCATCATATTGCAAGTGTTGCAAAACAATATTGTTTTTCAAGCCAAGAATTTTTGCCATTTCTTCGTCAACTTTTGCTTTATTCATTGGCTCTTTGTATTCGTAGAACTGACCAACTTGATCAGCATTATTTGAATACAATACGTTTGAATAAATACCATTTCCAAAACCATCAGTCATGAAGTTACCACCTTCGATTTCAACAGGAGAATCATAACGAGGGTAGCCTTTCAATGTAGCCATCAATTCCGGAATTTCGTCATCTAACGGTCTGCCCGGGTAATATTTGAAATCCGCAAATGCCAAATCATTATTTTGACCATAATAGAATCCCCATGGACCGTAGTCTCTCATCCAAAAACCATTAACGCTATTTTCTGCAAGGATAAAACGGTGATTGGTTAGTGGCGTGCCAAGAGAAGCCATGTATTGCTTCAAGTAAACGGTATCGCCTGCAGCAAGTTCAGGTATAACTATCCAAACCTGTGCTTGCTGTTGTATAGCATTAGCAAGTTGCGACCAGATTACCGGTTGCTCGCTATATTGCGGGAACAAGTCCAAAATTTCAAATGCTATATCTCTTTCTTCCCATTGTCCTGTCTGTTGGTTAGGATAATCGCCCTTGCCACCATAATAAGGATAAATTTGGTTTGTATCTTTGTCGAAAGAGTAAGAAGGCCATTGGATCATTACTGCCTGCACTTCTTCGAATTCACCGGGAGTGCGGATGCCTTCAGGCAAAGCGTTTAGTTTGGAGTCTGTTGGTTTTGAGATATATTTTGCAGATCTGTGTTCGTTGGGAACTACAAAGTTTTTACTGCGTACATGCTGGTAAGAGTTTTCCCCTTTATCCTGCTGTATTTGTTTTACTTTTTCTGCGAATGCTGACCTATCCATCGATATCAAATTAGAAGACATCGCTGCTGTTAGTAAGCATGCTAAAGCGATTAGACGTTTCATGGCTACTGACCACCTTTGTTGTATTATTGAATATAAAAACATGTTTTTTATCTTTTGCAAATCTCCGTTATGTATATACAAAATCGGAGACTAAAAGTTACAAGCCTATACAGATTTATTTTAGCTTTTTAATTACAACTCTGAAAAGCCAAAAGGACTGTGCAAAAATACAACCCTTTCTTATTATAGCATCAAAAAATAAATTAGATACTGTATAAGTTTTGATAGTTTTGTATTTTGGTATATTGTTTAGACTGCAAAAAATCAGATAAGTTTAAAATAGATATAGTAATTATTTAAGTGAGGATAATATGTCCTGGAAAAAAAGAACCGTTACCTGCGGCGCTTTGAGAGAAGCTGACGAAGGAAAAAAAGTTATTCTTAACGGTTGGGTTGCTTCGCGCCGCGATCTTGGCGGTCTGTATTTTATCGACATGAGAGACAGATACGGCATCACTCAAGTTGTTATAGAGCCGGAGTTTACTCCTGAGCTTTCTGAAAAAGCTAAAGAAATCAAATCTGAATTCGTTTTGTGGGTAGAAGGTACTGTAAGAAAACGCTCTAACCCGAATGCAAATATCCCTACAGGTCTTGTAGAACTTGTTGTTACGGATTATGGTGTAATCAATCAGTCTAAACTTCCACCATTTGAAATTTCGGACAGTGTGGACATCAGCGAAGAAATCAAATTGAAATACAGATACTTAGATCTTCGCAGACCTAAAATGCAGAAATACCTTATTACTCGTAATAAATTATCTCAAATCATGCACAGATATTTCGAGAAAAACGACTTTGTCGAAATCGAAACTCCTGTGCTTATGAAATCTACTCCTGAAGGCGCACGCGACTTCCTTGTGCCAAGTAGAATCAACAAAGGTAAATTCTACGCTTTGCCGCAAAGCCCTCAGATCTATAAGCAAATCCTTATGATGTCAGGCTATGACAGATATGTGCAAATTGTAAAATGCTTCAGAGATGAAGATTTGCGTGCTGACCGTCAGCCTGAATTTACTCAGATAGATATCGAGATGTCATTTATCGACCAAAATGATATAATGGCTCTTATCGAAGGCTTTATAAATGAAGTATGGAAAGAGATTTTAGGAATGGATATTCCTGAAACTTTCCCTCGCATGACTTACCACGAAGCTATGACAAGATTTGGCTCTGATAAGCCGGACTTGCGCTTTGATATGGAAATCATTACTTTGAATGAGATAGTTAAAAATGCTGAATTTGCTGTATTTTCTGATACTTTGGCAAATGGTGGCGTTGTTGCAGCTATTAATGCTAAAGGATGTGCTGCTTACTCTCGCAAGCAAATAGACAACCTTACAGACTATGCTAAAAAGTATGGTGCAAAAGGTCTTGCATGGATGAAATTTGAAAACGGCGAAGTAAAATCACCTATCGCAAAATTCCTAAAAGAAGAAGAAATCACTGCTATCAAAGAAGCAATGAAAGCTGAAGAGGGTGATTTAATTCTTATTTCTTCAGACGCATGGACTCGCTGCTACACTATCCAAGGTGCTTTGCGTCTTGAAGTAGCACGCCAGTCAGGAATCATGGATTCCGTTAAAGGCAAGTATGCATTCAGCTGGGTAGTTGACTTCCCTCTTTTGGAGCATGACGAAGAATCTAACAGATATATCGCTATGCACCACCCATTCACTCAACCTAAAGAAGAGCATCTTGATCTAATGGAAACAGCTCCTGAAAAAGTAAACGCAGTTGCTTATGACTTAGTAATCAATGGTGCTGAAGTAGGCGGTGGTTCTTTAAGGATTCATGACTCAAACGTACAGGCAAAAATGTTCAAATTACTTGGTATGACAGACGAAGACGCAAGAGAAAAATTCGGCTTCCTGCTTGATGCTTTACAGTACGGCGCACCTCCACACGGCGGTGTAGCTCTCGGTATGGACAGATTAGTGATGACACTTACAGGCACTGAAAACATCAGAGACGTAATCGCTTTTCCTAAAACCACAAGCGGCCTTTCACTAATGGACGGCGCTCCTTCTTTCGTAGATGAAGCCCAGCTCACAGAGCTTGCTTTGAATCTAATCAAAAAAGAAGTAGAAGAGAAAGAATAATATTTAATCTATATAGTGCAGGGGAGCTCGCTCCCTTGTGCTGTATTATTTATAGTAAATCAGACTCCTTTCTACACAAAATAGTCAGTGTGCATTTTGAAGTGTTCGTACATTTCAGCTAGTATTTGTTTGCAGTCCATACTGTTGCACTTCGATAGTTTGCTCGGCATAAACTAAGCTCAGCACATCGCTCAACGAGGTGAATTTTCTTTTAAGCGTGGCAGACTATAGTTTTCTCTATATTTATAATCTGCAAAAGTTAGTCCCGGTTACTGAGCCTGTCGAAGTACCAAGGTAGTCAGTTAGTTCGTATTGTTTGTGACCGATTTGGCGAAAAAAAATATTTAGTCAGCTAAGCTAAGTATAATAAATGGACTTGTATTCTTTATTATACTGTTTAGAACAGCAAAGAAACTTAGATATAATCATCATTATTCTTTACTGGAATCAAATCATCCCATTTAACTTGTTTGTCTTCAAGTAAGATATTTTTAAGTTCATTGTTGAAATAGATCTTATTATATGCAAGCCAACCTTTTCCATATATCTCTGCTGATCTTACTATTGGAAGAGTGACTTTTTCTTTAAATGGCGGAATAAAATCATCTATAATTGGATTAAATTTCTTTGTCCCACAAACTTCACATGTTTTTTCTAAATATTTCTCAATGTCAATTGGGAATTTTAATCTGGGAATTTCAAGCTGTACTATCTCTTCAAAAGGAATATCCTTTTTATGATTAATAACTTCTCTGTTACCTATACCAAGTGGTTCTAATCTTTTTGTGTAATATTCTTTCTCAACAAAAATTGCATCATATTCCCAAGTTGTCGTAAAAAACTTATTTTTTTTCAGCGAAGGTATTTTTGATAATCTAAAGGGATTGATTTGGTATTTCAGAGCTTTACAACTTGGACATAGTTTATTATCATAAACTATTGTTTTATAAATAATATTATTATCAGGCATAGGAAACCCATACTCTCTAAAACCGCCATATTCTACATATCGAGCCTCTAATACTTCTGGTTTTGTAAATTGTGCAATAATTCTGATTCGTGATTTTTCTCCTGTCATTAAAATATCTTCGTGTTCTTTAAAAAACATCAAAGGAACTTTTATGAAAGAATTATTTTTAAATTTAATACCATGAGACTGAATGAATATAATTTTTTTTTCTATTTCATGACGAGTATATACTATAACTACTTTTTCCATTTTACTTTCCAATTTTATCAAGATATTCTAATAATATATTTTTTACTTCTGGCAATTCTTTATGAATTTCTTCTACGGCCTCCCTAAGATCTTCTGCAGAGAAATTTTTAGTATGCGGTAGATCTTTTGCATTCTTTCTACCTATCCAATTTACCCATACTTTGTTAAATTCCTTGTGTTCATCCCCAGTTAAAACAATGCAAGGTATATCATCTGCAGAAACTTCAAGAAATTCAGCAAATCTTTTTTCAATTAAATGATGTACTTCCAAACCTTTTATACCACTTTTATCAGCCGCCTCTCTAAGAACTTTATAAGTCCCTATCCCAAAATCATCAGCATATCGAAAAACTTTCAATCCTGTGCCAGCACCTTCTCTAATAATTAGTCTAGCAGTTTGTCGTACTGTACCTTTTACACAAGTTAATGGAAGAGCTGCTAATTGAACATTTCCTGATATTTCTGATATATCTGTAGCAATTTCTCTTTGAGCTGGTGGAAGATAAGAATATTCTGTTATTTCTCCTAAGAGTCCCCAAGTTGCAAACTCACTAAACGTAACACTGATGGAAGCATAAAAACCGTTTACGAAAGAAAGTCTTCTTTCAAATTCAGCCATTTTTTCATCATATACTCTTTTCTTTTCGGCTTGTTCTGCTTCATATTCAGCTCTTTCTTCATCTGTTCGATGAGCTTCTACAACTGCTTTTCCTTTAGTGACACTCCACTTCTTCCCCCCTATATTTACAAATTTACTCCCTTCATGATCAATTTCATCTCCTGTTTCATAATCGGCAGGGTTATAAGTATCCGCAGGGTTGGTTTCCGCAACTAACCCCAAGGGATCCATAAAAAATATTGGATTATTATTAAATGTCGAATAAGCAGACTGATTAGAGAAAAAAGCACCCATTGGATCCAAATTCCACCTCCTCGCAGTCCGCGAGTCATACATCCAAAACATTGCATGATAGCTATTCCCCAATCCCGCTATCTCATCATCACGCTCCATGCCATTGAATCCGAAGCGAGCTAATGTGCTGCCATCCTGATAGTAGTTATCCGGCACTAACATCCCAAAGGGACGCGTCCCAAGGGATAGTAATCATTTTTTGAAAGAACTTTTAAGCGTGGCAGACTATAGTTTTCTCTATATTTATAATCTGCAAAAGTTAGACGCACATTGCCAAGGTGGTCAGTTAGCTCGTATTGTTTGTGACCTATTTGGCGAAAAACATCTCAAAACCTGCTCCATTCCCCTCAAGAGGCAGGGATGATTTGTTCTTTGTAAATATCATATAATATAGTAAATTATAGAAAGCCAAACACAAACTTTTCTAATCTGGGGGGATTTATGGAAAAGCAAACGTTAGTAAATTATCTTGATAAGTTGACAGATAAGCGTCGCAGGGAAGGCACACGCCATAATCAATCATTTGTATTATTGCTGGTTTTGATGGCGACTATGAGCGGACAATATGGCTATCGTGGCATAGAAAGATTTATAAAGAAGAATGCCGAAGACATACTGAAATATTTAAAGCCTCATAAAGATAGATTACCAACTTACGCAACAATTTTTAGAGTGGTAAATAATATAGATTTTGATGAATTTGCACAGATTTTTAAAGAGTGGTCAAAAGTTTATGCAAAGCCTCAAAGCGGTGAAATAATCAGTATAGATGGCAAAGCTTTGAAAGGCACATTAGTAGAATACAATTCGAAATACCAGAACTTTATAAGCATTGTTTCTGCACATTCTCAATCAAGTAAAATGTCACTAAGTATAAGCAAATATGAGAATAAAAAATCAAGCGAGATAAGCGTAGTTGAAGAAATGATTAGAGATTTAGAACTGACTGGCGTAGTCTTTACAATGGATGCTTTACACTGTCAAAAAAACTCTAAGAACAATTGTTAGTACTAACAACAACTATATTATTTGCGTAAAAAAGAATCAAGGTCGTTTGTACAAAGAACTGGAGAGTTTGAGTTCGAGCTGGTCAACAAAGATCGATTATTATAAAACCGAAGAAACTAATAGAGACAGACGAGAAACTCGTAAAGTATATGTATATTCATTAAACGATAAAATTAAGAACGAGTGGTCCGGATCACAGCAATTAGTAAAGGTACAAAGGATTAGAAAAACAAAACAAATGCAGGAAGTTCATGTACATTATTATTTGAGCAGTCAAGAAAAACCAGCAAAGTATTATATGCAGAGCATACGAGGACATTGGGGCATTGAAAACCAGCTACATTGGGTAAAGGATGTGGTAATGAAAGAAGATGCTTGGAAAGTGAGAAATACACAAGCAGCTTCAGTCATGAGTATAATAAAGTCAATTTGTATCAATATTTTTAGGTCAAAGAAGCGTATTGATTGTACCAACTTTTTCTATGAGACTGCCGACAATGTAGAACTATTGGTGACTTTGTTAGAATGAATCAACCCTGCCTCTTGAGGGGTGCGTGAGCGAAGCGAGGGCGGGGTGGATAAAACCTAATATAAATCACTTCCCCCGAAAAAAATATCGCTAAATTTATCTATGTAAATTACATTTTCCTATATTGAAACAGTTGTGCTTCGAGAGATTCCACCCCGGCACTACGTGCCACCCCTCAACGAGGGGAATTTTCTTTTATGCGTGGCAGACTATAGTTTTCTCTATATTTATAATCTGCAAAAGTTAGACGCACATTGCCAAGGTGGTCAGTAAGCTCGTATTGCTTCAACTATATGTGCAGAGCTTTTTTACCCTGCACATATTTTCCATCGAAATTTGGAAATAAATTTGCAAAGAGCTTTGAGGCTCAAATACAACATTCATAATTTTAAATCTTATTTGCCAATCTAAAGCACAATGACTATGTCTATGTCTATGTCCACTTCAAATAAATAATACTATCAAATAGCATATACTTTTTTAGTATTTTTTTACATATTTCTAACTAACAGGACATCACTTTATATGGAGTGAATCATCACCTATTGGTAGCTCTATAAATATATAGATACTATCTTGAACCGTTTCAAAGTAGAAATTACTGTTTTCAGGAAAAAACTGTTGTAATTTGATTTTGTCAGACTCTGGACTTACATAGTTAAATGCCCCTCCGTAATTAAAGTGTAGCTCCTCAATAGATGAGTTAATACTGAAAGAAATATTCGTATCCAATAAACATCTTTCGTCAAGATAACCTGGAATATCATCATTTAGATTTACTACACCTTTATTTACAATGATTTCCGCTATACTAAAATATTTTTTCTTCTTTTTTACAACAAAGAAGTAGTCGTAACTAATCACACCAGGATTTACTTTCTGAGACAATTTCAATTGAATACCTCGAAAAATATATCTTTTCTCGGAGTTCATACTCGAACATGCCAGTAACATTGCAAATATAAAAAGATACAATCTATACATTATAATCTCCTTAGTCTTCTAATATTCGTCAATTTCTCCGTTTTCAAAATTTGATGGTCGTGTACCTACTTCATCTAATGTTGATTGACCTTCAATAGTTTGTGCATTCCGATAATAATTATCAAAATCTTCCCCTTCATAATTATAAAATATTATTGGTTTTCCAATTCTAATTTCCATAGGATATTTAGTATTAGACCAATGATCATCCCAAGTAGTGCGATTAAAAATAGTTTTATACTTACCAATTCCGATGTGTCCTAACGAAACTGCAATATCATTCAAATACCAATGTGTGTTTCCAGAAGTATTATCTGAAGTGATTCCAGCAATATTGCTATTCATATTAGAACGTGGATTACCCCATGGATGAATCAAACCAAATGCATGTCCCATTTCATGCTGAATTATTGCAATAATTCCATCAACTCCAACTCCACTTACATCAGAAGGTTCTGAAACAAAAGTCTGATTGAAAGTATGAATACCTGCCATGGTTATAGGTAGTTCTTCTTCTTGATCATTGTCAGGATCTCTTACCACTGGAACTAGTTCAAAATTATCTCTACTCAAATAATTAAGTCGATTAGTAATTCCTTTAGGTTTTGTTGCTTGTTCTTCTTCAGAGACTTCCTCAATCATTACATCAAATTGTACATCATACTCTATTATTTCATCACCTGTATCAACAACATATTTAACACTTTGATCCCTAATATTCTCAGCAGCAGATTTTATATATCCCTTTTCAACATCTCCAAGATTTTTTGGGATAGTAAAAACAGCAGCCATAACTATAACTTTACTTTCATGATTTATATAAATCTCATAATCATCTCCACCTGGATCTTTATATATCACTGGATTGTTTCCAAATGAATTATAAGGACTCTTAGTTGGATACTTTTTCTTTGCTGGATCCAAACTAAACCACCTCGCGATTCTTGCATCATAATTCCTGTTTGCAGTATTGTATGTATTCCCAACACCTGCAATCTCATCATCACGTTCCATGCCATTACACTTCGACTCGCTTTGCTCGCTCAGTGACCTTTGAAGCGTGCGAATGTGCTGCCATCCTGATAGTAGTTTTCCGGCACTAACATACCAAAGGGATAGTAGTCACTTTTTGAAAGAACTTTTAAGCGTGGCAGACTATAGTTTTCTCTATATTTATAATCTGCAAAAGTTAGACGCACATTGCCAAGGTGGTCAGTTAATTCGTATTGTTTATGACCGATTTGGCGTAATGTATTATGTACTCTTTTCACCTTCGGCTAAGCTTTTTTGAAAATTATCTTTCAAAGAGCTATAGCTGCTTAATTTAATTATTTACTAAATCTAATTACCAATGATACCCAGGGGCATGCGCCTTTATCATACCATACTTTATAGTCATAATTTCGATCTTAGTAGATGAAACATATACTAAATATCCTACTCTTTGGTGATTTACATAAAAATATCTTGTAATAGGATCATATGTTTTATAGAACTTCTTTAGATTCATACTATCTCCAGCTGCAAACTGAAATTCTCTGCTGAGCTTTTCTTCTAACTCTGGCGTATAAGTAAGTGTATCATTGATGTAGATCAAATCGAAATCTAGATCATTATGAGTTTCTTGTATAATCCATCGTCCGTTCAACAATGTGTCTATATTAACATCATGATAATTCATAACTCGGTAGAAACAAATTCCGAATAAAAGTAATATAACATAAACAACCATTTTAACTTTACTTACTACTGGCATCTTCATTCTTTTTTTCTCCAGCTTGAAATTGAGGATTTTTTGCTTCACCATTTTTTGTAACCATCATCGGATATGGTACATAATTACCTAAGTAAGAGCTAACTTTTTCTAAAAATGAGCTATAAGAGCCTGTTTCAGGTCTAGATACCATATAAGTTGGAATATGAATACTAAACCCAGGCAACCCTAAACTCCACCACATAAAAGCAGGATCTTTGTCATAAAAATTGCTTAATGTAGAAGGATATGATGAAGCAGGCTGACCATATATCAATACATTATTAAAGTTTTCAAGCTTAGAAATTCTAGTTGTGAATCTCTCGTCAAAATCCATTTTTAAACAACTTGTATTGCAACCGTAAAACAATGCTCTATTATTTTCGGAATTCTTATCCCAGTTAAAATTGATACTTCCCCATCCTTCCATGCTCATGTGCCAGTCATCAACTGGAAACTTAGAAGTCTCAAGAGCCCCCATTGGTCCATCTTTTTCTCCACTGTGAGACCAAATCCCAAATTCTACTGTATTACCATACTTCTCTTTATAAAAATGCACGTTTATATTAACTTTGGGAATTAATTCTGCCAAATCTTCATACTCAATCAAAACCACTTTATCTCTTTTGGGATCAAAATATTTGCTTTTTTCTATATCGCTTTTTCTAGTTATAGCAGCAGATTTGACCATTTCGTTCCCTCCTAAAGGTTCATTCACAACATATGCCAAAATATATAAGCTATCACCATTTTTGTCTATACCATTTATAGGTGTATTGGCAGCAAATGCAAAAGGAGATAAGTTATGAAATTTATTCTTGAATCGATCCAATTTTGGAAACCTCGCTATCCGACTATCATACTGCCTTGCCCCGAAATTCAAGCTATTCCCAACACCTGCTATCTCATCGTCTCGTTCCATGCCATTGAATCCGAAACGAGCCAATGTGCTGCCATCCTGATAGTAGTTATCCGGCACTAACATCCCAAAGGGATAATAATCATTTCTTGAAAGAACTTTCAAACGTGGCAGACTATAGTTTTCTCTATATTTATAATCTGCAAAAGTTAAACGCACATTGCCAAGGTGGTCAGTTAGCTCGTATTGCTTCAACTATATGTGTAGAGCTATTTTTACCCTACACATATTTCATTCTGTTTTTGAAAATAAATTTTAAAAGAACTTGATTTGTTTATTAGATTGGTTATACTAAATATTATTAAATTATTCTAAACAAATTAACTTTGAAAGTCATTACCAGTATACCTTTCACCTTTCAGATAAGTTCGTAATCTTTCTATTACATGAATACTATCATATACTTCACAGCGTTCTAACCCCATACACTTTTCTCTTGTCGATTCACTAATATCCCCAGTATTAGCATTATATAATAAAAACCTACCTGGTGTTACTGTATCTTCAATAAATTGATCAGGAAGTATCTGTAATGATTCTCTAATTAATAATTTTCCTACTCTTGGCCATTCCCCTTTAGTAATTATATCTCTATAAATAGCGATTATGAACAAAACTTCGCTTTTAGCAAGTACTGAAATGTTTTCAATTGGTGCTGTACTATGATATTCGAAAAATGCATAACATGCATTCCCAAGGAATTGTGTATAAAAAAAGTAATTATCTACCCTCAACTCATATATAGCACCAATTGTCTGTTTCTGCCTTTTCATCAAATTCTCCTATTTTTTTGTTTTGGTAGTTTTATTATATGCATCAATATATGCATCTTTTTTAGGATTTTTTGGACTAATACCATTTATAGCATTCCCTGAAGTTCCACCTGTTGACTGTGCACCACCATGCTTGTCAATTAAAATTTGCTCACGACCTCGAGCTTCCATATATTTATCAAACGAAGCATCAAGCTGTGCTTTTCCCCAGCCATCTTCAGTACGTTTATGATGAGTAGCATCTCGTCTAGCAACATTCTCCAAAGGAGTGCCTGTACCAGATGTCCTCCCAGAATAAACTTGACCTGTTTTAGAATTTGTTTTAGTATAAGTTTGATATGTCTTTTTTTTGTTAGTTTTGCTCTTTTCAGTTTTATTACTTACTTTTTCAGAAGTAGTACTTTCAACATTAGATTTTTTACCTTTTTGAGATTGTTTTGCAACATCCTTTGTTTTATCGACTATTGCATCCTTGGTAGTTTCTTTCGTTGTTTCTTTAGCAGTCGTAGTGGTGACTTTTTTGGAAGTGGCTTCAACTGTTTTTTCTCCTACTTCTTCCAGTACTTCTTTACCAGTTTTTTCTAATGCTTCTTTACCAACATGTTCCACAACTTCTACTACAACATGTTCTGTTACTTCCGCAGTAGCTCTATAAGTCAAACCTAAACATGTCCCACCAGGTGTAGCTAAACCAGCTAAATCCCAACCCAATGCACCTACAGAAATAGGGTTAACTTTTCCTGTAGTAAAATAATCGTATCCAATTTCACCAATATCATATATAATAAAACCAATATCTAGAACAAAATCTACTACAATGTCACCATCCAGCTCCTTTTTGTTAATAGGATTAAGCATTACATAACTATAACCAGAGTATTCAGGATATATTACAGTAGCTCCGTCTATTGATAACCATCTTGCGAGCCTTGGATCGTAGTTCCTTTCGGGATAATTTAAATTATTCCCCACACCTGCGATTTCATCATCACGCTCCATACCATTGAATCCGAAGCGAGCTAATGTGCTGCCATCCTGATAGTAGTTATCCGGCACTAACATCCCAAAGGGGTAGTAATCACTTTTTGAAAGAACTTTTATACGTGGCAGACTATAGTTTTCTCTATATTTATAATCTGCAAAAGTTAAACGCACATTGCCAAGGTGGTCAGTTAGCTCGTATTGTTTGTGACCGATTTGGCGAAAAACATCTCAAAACCTGCTCCATTCCCCTCTTGAGGCAGGGTTGATTCATTCTAACAAAGTCACCAATAGTTCTACATTGTCGGCAGTCTCATAGAAAAAGTTGGTACAATCAATACGCTTCTTTGACCTAAAAATATTGATACAAATTGACTTTATTATACTCATGACTGAAGCTGCTTGTGTATTTCTCACTTTCCAAGCATCTTCTTTCATTACCACATCCTTTACCCAATGTAGCTGGTTTTCAATGCCCCAATGTCCTCGTATGCTCTGCATATAATACTTTGCTGGTTTTTCTTGACTGCTCAAATAATAATGTACATGAACTTCCTGCATTTGTTTTGTTTTTCTAATCCTTTGTACCTTTACTAATTGCTGTGATCCGGACCACTCGTTCTTAATTTTATCGTTTAATGAATATACATATACTTTACGAGTTTCTCGTCTGTCTCTATTAGTTTCTTCGGTTTTATAATAATCGATCTTTGTTGACCAGCTCGAACTCAAACTCTCCAGTTCTTTGTACAAACGACCTTGATTCTTTTTTACGCAAATAATATAGTTGTTGTTAGTACTAACAATTGTTCTTAGAGTTTTTTTGACAGTGTAAAGCATCCATTGTAAAGACTACGCCAGTCAGTTCTAAATCTCTAATCATTTCTTCAACTACGCTTATCTCGCTTGATTTTTTATTCTCATATTTGCTTATACTTAGTGACATTTTACTTGATTGAGAATGTGCAGAAACAATGCTTATAAAGTTCTGGTATTTCGAATTGTATTCTACTAATGTGCCTTTCAAAGCTTTGCCATCTATACTGATTATTTCACCGCTTTGAGGCTTTGCATAAACTTTTGACCACTCTTTAAAAATCTGTGCAAATTCATCAAAATCTATATTATTTACCACTCTAAAAATTGTTGCGTAAGTTGGTAATCTATCTTTATGAGGCTTTAAATATTTCAGTATGTCTTCGGCATTCTTCTTTATAAATCTTTCTATGCCACGATAGCCATATTGTCCGCTCATAGTCGCCATCAAAACCAGCAATAATACAAATGATTGATTATGGCGTGTGCCTTCCCTGCGACGCTTATCTGTCAACTTATCAAGATAATTTACTAACGTTTGCTTTTCCATAAATCCCCCCAGATTAGAAAAGTTTGTGTTTGGCTTTCTATAATTTACTATATTATATGATATTTACAAAGAACAAATCATCCCTGCCTCTTGAGGGGTGCGTGAGCGAAGCGAGGGCGGGGTGGATAAAACCTAATATAAATCACTTCCCCCGAAAAAAATATCGCTAAATTTATCTATATAAATTACATTTTCCTATATTGAAACAGTTGTGCTTCGAGAGATTCCACCCCGGCACTGCGTGCCACCCCTCAACGAGGGGAATTTTTCTTTTGCTGCCATCCTGATAATAGTTTTCCGGCACTAACATCCCAAAGGGACGCGTCCCAAGGGATAGTAATCATTTTTTGAAAGAACTTTTATACGCGGCAGACTATAGTTTTCTCTATATTTATAATCTGCAAAAGTTAGTCGCACATTGCCAAGGTGGTCAGTTAGCTCGTAATGTTTGTGACCGATTTGGTGTAATGCTTGCCGCCTTGTGCCTTTTGCTTTGGCTACTTGGGAAATTTTTAAAGAGCTTAGAAACTTTGAATCTTCCTAAATACTTTAGCCTATTTCTTGTTTTTCTTTTTCATTTCTTTCTTTGTTTTTGTCCATAAGTCAGAGCGGTATTGGAGATATTCTGTTGCAGTCATATTTTTTTTCTTTATTAAAGTTTGCTTGAAGTCATCAAGCCTATTTTCTAAATATAGTTTAGTCCAAAAATGTTTTTGTTTTTCCCAATTTTCACCGGGTTTATCTGCAAAATCAAATAACTTAATCTCTATTATCTCATGATTATTTATTTCAATTGGTCTTGCTCCATCTATTTTCAATAGCTCTTTACGTGGAATTATAGGATATATCTCATTCCCAAAATACATTACCGGTGCTGCTCTTAAAACAGCCACAAAAACAGCTTCTTTAAATTTACTCCATTTTAGCGGATTTCGATCATCCATTTCTTCATAATCACTAATACCCAATCTTTCTTCTTCATTATAGTAATATGAGGTAATCAATGAAACGTTTTTGTTCAAAACATTTCTTAATATATTATGATTGTCAAACAACATCTCATAACTATCAAAATATCGGAATGATATGGTTAAACCTATCCTTGTTGAAACCATATCATTTATCAGTCCTAGAGTAATTCCAAAAGAAATAAAAGGTTGTAACTCCTTTTTTCTATCCTTTTTACATCTCAATGTTATAGAAGTATATCCAGTATCCATTTCAGATTTTGTATAACTTTCTAATGCTTTGGTTTTATCATATTTCATATCTTTGGGTAAATAAAACTCATGATAACCAAAGGACATTTTTTCAGGTTCAAAACCTGTTAAATTCAATACAGCCTCAAATATTTTTGAGTATTCAGTATGAAAGTTTTCTACATCTAATCTCAAATAAATCGCACATACATTCATCATGTTAAACCTCATCTATACTAACTTGAACTTTGTTATCTAAAGACTTGCCATGAGCATCTAATTTTTTTCTTAAATCATTTAATTGCTCAGAAGTGTACTTGCCTTTCGGAACATAGATTTGTAATATTCTCTCACTTGAGCTATTTAACCCTCGTAACCCTGATAAAGCAGTCATTTTTTTCTTAAATTGAGAAGGACTAATCTTTGTTGCTGCAGTACTAGTTACATCTACTACATTATCTATTGCAACATAAATATTACCTTGAAATAAGCCATATGTAGGATTGTTTTCCCTTAATTCTACATTTGCATTTTTATATCCTTTATACTTAGTTGCTAAAGCATATTTTTCTAATTTTTTTCTATTTTGAATTCCACCTGAAAAAGCTCCTCTAGCAAGTTCTAAATCCGGGTCGCCATATTTCTTGCTCAACTTATTAAAATTATCTTCACCAATCAAACTAACAAGTTTTGCTCGGGCTTTTTTGTTTGAAAGTAACTCAATAAATTTATCTGCAGTGAGCTCAGATACAAAACCAAGCATTAATGCACCGCCGACATCACTTGTTGAATAGGATTCCCCGTCTATAGTTTTCTTCACAAAAGTAGATGCAACATCTGCGGCTGCCTCTGCAAAAGCTTTTGCGTATTTGCCACCCGGCACTGAAACAGCACCCCAGCATGCTGCCTTACCTACGTCCCACCAATCAATAGACTCAAAAGCTGCTCCAAATGAATTCACATTATCATCAAATAGATAATTTAAACCCATCTGCATAATCATTTCAGTACCGGCAGCAACACCCATTTGTGCTATAGTCTTTGCAATTATAGCGGCGATAACTGCTACATTGCCATCTGCATCTCTTAGGAATATAGGATTGCTAGATGCAAATAGATAAGGGGAGATACTAGGAAATGTTGCTGAATACGGATCAATATCCCATCTTCTTCCGATTCTTGAATCATAACCATGGCTACCGAATAAGTAATGATTCCCAATCCCAGCTATTTCATCCTCTCGCTCCATGCCATTACACTTCGACTCGCTTTGCTCGCTCAGTGACCTTTGAAACGAGCTAATGAGCTGCCATCCTGATAATAGTTATCCGGCACTAACATACCAAAGGGACGCGTCCCAAGGGATAGTAGTCACTTTTTGAAAGAACTTTTAAGCGTGGCAGACTATAGTTTTCTCTATATTTATAATCTGCAAAAGTTAGTCGCACATTGCCAAGGTGGTCAGTTATTTCGTATTGTTTGTGACCAATTTGGCTAAAAACATCTCAAAACCTGCTCCATTCCCCTCTTGAGGGGTGCGTGAGCGAAGCGAGGGCGGGGTGGATAAAACCTAATATAAATCACTTCCCCCGAAAAAAATATCGCTAAATTTATCTATATAAATTACATTTTCCTATATTGAAACAGTTGTGCTTCGAGAGATTCCACCCCGGCACTGCGTGCCACCCCTCAACGAGGGGAATTTTTCTTTTCTGCCATCCTGATAGTAGTTATCCGGCACTAACATCCCAAAGGGGTAGTAATCATTTCTTGAAAGAACTTTTATACGTGGCAGACTATAGTTTTCTCTATATTTATAATCTGCAAAAGTTAGTCGTACATTGCCAAGGTGGTCAGTTAGCTCGTATTGTTTGTGACCGATTTGGCGTAATGCGTGCCGCCTTGTGCCTTTTGCTTTGGCTACTTGGGAAAATAAATTTTTGAAGAACCATGTGTTTATTTGCAAATAATATTACTTTTAAATGGATTTTATTTATCTTTTCTTTTTTGCTTCTAATCTCTCGTCCATGATTTGATTGCAATCATGCCCCCATGATTGGAGGGAATCTAATATTTCCATTTTTGTATACCAATTTGAGGATCCCTTGGGATATTTTTCATTTATCAAATATTTACAAATATCAATCTCATTCCCTTCCATATCTACTGCCCATATAATGTCATAATTAGTTTTCGTATTAAAAAGTAAGAATTTTACTACATCTAGTTTACTTCTAAGTAATGCCCACCTTAATGCAGTCCATTTACTCTCACCAGAAAATTGTTTATTCACCTTCATGTAGTCAACTTTTGCTCCATTGTTTACTAAATATTTTGTTTTTGTCAATGAAACTACAACAGCTCCAAACAAAGGTGTTGTACATTGAGGATGATTAGAGACAATATTAATTGCAGCCCCATTATCCACTAATACTTTCAATATATCAAAACTACAACTAGGATATGTTGAATAAAATAAAGGAGTCATCTTCTTATGATCAAAGACATTAGGATTTGCACCATTGTTTAGTAATGATACACATGAGCTTAAATCATTTCTAAAAGTAGACCAATGTAATAGTGTAAATCCAAAATTTGGCTCTTGAATATTTAAAAGTTGCCTATATTTATAAACATTGGAAGTATCTCCAGCCTCTAAATCTTTAGCGATACTATATACTTCAGTATCTGCAAATATTTCAATATCCCATCCTCTTAATTCTTTGTTGTCAGAGCAACCAATTATTACAATGTATAAAATTACCCAAATATACATAGTTTTCATTACTTAATTCCCTCTTCATCCATTATCTCTATAACTTTCTCCATTCTATGCTTTAATCCACTCTCGATACCTAAAAATAATAAACCTACTCGTTTTAAGAATAAAGCTCCCCAAGAAGTAGATGCTTCAAGGTATATTTTGTCCCCTTCTGCACTTTGATTAATTAAACTTTGTGCCACATCAACAAATTCACCTTCAACAATATAAGCTTTGATATTTGGTTTGGTGATTGCTGATACATTCTCTTTATAAACTTTAGCTAGTGAAGCTGCATTAAAAGTCACAGCATCAAATCCAGTTGAGTAACTATTTGCTGAAGCTAAAGCACCTCCCAATGAATGACCAACAAATGTTAAATCGACTGATTCTCCCATTTTAGTTTTCATTATTTGTGAGTTTTTTATTGAACGAACAAATTGATCATCTTTTTTTCCTAATACATTTTTTGCATCTGTTTTGCAATCTTCCCAATCATCAGTTCCTGCTGTAACATATGCATATTCGTATACTCTTTTGCCATCTTTTTCTCCAATTTGGCGCCTATAAATAGCAGAATTAAAACCAGTCTTACTATCAGTTAATACTATGTTTTTATCAATATCATCATAATCATTATAAAGTCGCCAACCATTCAAATCATCTCTTGCTTCTCTTTTACCTTTTTCATCGTGAATATAGTACCCATTTTCAGTATTATATACATCCGCTGCCATCGCAGCTGCTTCTCGATCAGTGGGCTTATCTCCTAACGGATCTATTATTTTAATTGGATTCAGCAAAAATGTAGAATACCTACTTTGCCCATACATATCCACAGGATCCTGATTCCACCTTCTGGCAGTTCTGTTGTCATACATCCAAAACATTGCATGATAGCTATTCCCAACACCGGCAATCTCATCTTCCCTTTCCATACCATTGAATCCGAAACGAGCTAATGCGCTGCCATCCTGATAGTAGTTATCCGGCACTAACATACCAAAGGGACGCGTCCCAAGGGATAATAATCATTTCTTGAAAGAACTTTTAGACTCGGCAGACTATAGTTTTCTCTATATTTATAATCTGCAAAAGTTAGTCGCACATTGCCAAGGTGGTCAGTTAGTTTGTATTGTTTGTGACCGATTTGGCGACACGAATCATGAATCTCCTCCTCAGAACGTCAACAAAGAAACGTAAATACAATTCAAATATCTACATCTTTGTTAACAACATGTTTATGAACAGAGTACAAATCAAATACCAATACTGCCGTATTTATTGTAAATAAAGGTAGATACAATGCAAGCAATAGCTTATAGTTATTTGAAACAATGTCAATTCCTAGACATACTTTCCATATAAGTATACTCATGGTTATATATAAGATCACCAATACAGTGCTCTTGCGTAGAGAAAAACTTTGCTGTTTCCTCAACAAATATCCATATGTTAACATATAAATACTGATAGGCAAAAACAATACGTTGCCTCTACTCTGATTGAAGATTATTCCACAGATGAAGCCAGTCAATATTCCCAAAAAAGTTCCTAATACTGGTATAAATATAATATTTAATATAAATTGTTTAAAGATCTTTCTCTTTAGTTTCTTCATTAGTATTTTTTTCATCATTCTGGCCTTCAGTATTTTCTTTTATAATAGATACAGTATGTTTTTCAGCTACTGTTTTAGCTGCTTCAAATAATGTATTTTCAGTTCCTTCAATAACTTTGGAACCTTGAACTGAGTCATCACTATCCTTATTCATATTGTAATGTGAGTTTGGATCAGACTTCCAAGGGCCATCACCAAACTTAAAATCAAACCATGTTTCATTGTTGTCATTGTCCCAAAAACCTGTTCTTAATCCATTTCTCTCCATAAAATTTTGTGCATCTTCATCAAGTTCAGTATAAATTGGTATCGTTTCAATATCAAATTCTTCCATTTTACCGCCTCTTGATTTGTAGAATTGAATATAAAGTTCAATGTAATTGGAATGCGCATAGAAGTCTTGCACATTATGAAAATAGTGCCCTAATATGGTAGGTGAAATAAGATTAGAATTAATGGTCTTAAAAGCACTTTTGATTCTTGTATTTATTTCATTAAATCGTTTGTCAATTTGATTCTTATTCTGCATGTTATCAAAATGATATTCTGACATTGAACCATAAATATCGATATTCATACTTCCTGATATTATGTCATAAATCTTAATACCTGAAATACCTAACGAATTAGTCGCTGCACCTGTAATTTTGCCGTGGATTGGAATTTTAAAATCTCCATTAGGATCAATATTAATAATAGGATTACACATAAAGACAGAATATCTACTTTGATTATAGCTTTCCACCGGATCCTGATTACACCTTCTACCTATTCTCGAATCATACATCCAAAACATCGCATGATAGCTATTCCCAACACCTGCTATTTCATCATCACGTTCCATACCATTGAATCCGAAACGAGCCAATGTGCTGCCATCCTGATAGTAGTTATTCGGCACTAACATCCCAAAGGGATAATAATCATTTTTTGAAAGAACTTTTAGACGTGGCAGACTATAGCTATCTCTATATTTATAATCTGCAAAAGTTAAACGCACATTGCCAAGGTGGTCAGTTAGCTCGTATTGTTTGTGACCGATTTGGCGAATTGAGTGATAAACTTTTGAGTCAGGATCTCCCAGTCCGCTGATTTCGCTCCCTTCGTCAGGGAAGGTATTAGGTCTTACCGCAGGGAATTCGCCCAAGTTGTAAGGCTCAACCACTGCCACACGCCCGTCGCCACCCGAACCATAGAGATACCAAGCGTCATGTGTAAATTTAATAAAATCAGTTGTGTTGTTATAATCCGTAAAGCTTGCAAGCATCAAATTATTAGCATCATAGAAGTAAAGCTTAGCATACAAACCAAAATGCTTCATAGCCTTCAGCCAAGTCGGATTATTAATAGGGTCAGGATATTCATCTGCCAATTTGTTATAAAGCGATTGGGATTTGACACTATTAAAAATTCGATTGCCGGCAGCATCATAAAAGTTGATAATTGTGAGATTATAAGTCCCAAAAAGATCCGGATTATTATCAAAAGTATTATTATCATCAACAGTAAAAGATACAAAAACTGTATCAATTTTCCCATTAACATTCCAGCTAATATTTTTGTCGGAATTTACAGAAGTTAGATTGCCTTCGTGGTCGTAGGAGTGCAGAACTTGATAAACCGAGATTTGTCATTAGAAAAAAGCAAACTCAATCTATCGTCTTATTTTATATTGAGTTATGACATTAAAAAGGTTGTCAAATGAGTAAGATTGGCTTACCATTTTTAGGTAAGTTTATAATCATAAAGCGTCAACTACACTTCGGCAAGCTCAGTGCATCGCCCTGCCCTTCGGGCACCCCTTTACTTCACTTCGGCGCTGCTCAGTGTAAACTTAAGCTCAGCACGACGCTTCCCAAGAAGGGGAGTCAAAATTCCCCTCTTTGCAAACAGGGGTGGCACGTCGAAGACGTGACGGGGTGTTCAAATGTAGCAGACACTTATGTATAGAATCTACTATTGTTTTATTTTCTTAAGACATTTTCCATCTAACTAATTGTAAGAAAGTAGTTGTTAGGATGAAAGACAACTATATGAATACATATTTGTTATTTTAAACCGTATTGAGTTTATTAGTTAACATTGTAGTCGAATAATGTAGGTTGATATGAATATATTTTCAGCCTGAAAGGCTGATAGATAATAGCCCATGGCAGCGCCATGGGACGGTTGCAACTATTGAGTAAACAGAGCCCTGTAAGGGCGGCAAGACTTTTCTTTACAGGTGATATAAATAAGAGATTGGTGTTACTTTTTCCATTTCTTTTTCTTTTTTTTGCGATAAAAAAGAAAAAGAAACGGAAACCAAAGAAAAAGAAAAAAGAACGCTTTGTCTCCTCTCCTCCTATAGTGTTTAAGCCTAAGATGCACATCTCATTAAGGAATTACTGAAAACAAATTTCTTTATTATGGAGTGCTGATGCAATATATATAGGCAATACACGGACTGTTTACTATGATATTATATATTTTATTTCGACTAAATGATATTTATTAAGAAACAAATAGGCAAACAGTTAGCTCCTTTTTGCCACAAACGCAAGTTTGTATTAGGGAGTTGGGCTAAAGACAGGCCATAAAAAAAGCCATTTCATCTGAGAAATGGCTCATAGTATAAATATCGAAAGAAGTTTGTAATTGCTAAATCAGACCACGCTTTTGGAGCTGTTTGAAATTACGTAGAGTCTGCCCGGCGTCAATCGCTTCCAGCGCAGCTACAGAAAGTTTGTTTTCTACATTGCCGAAAGTCGTTTTGTAATCTTTACGACTATATCTGATAATCGCTTTAGCTTCATCGGCACCATAAACCTGTGTAATTTCGCATTTGCTTTTTTGCCCCGGCATATCTTTGTATGTCAGAAAATAGTGTTTCAATCTTGAAACAATAGAATCAGGACAGTCGCTGATGTCGTTCCATTTCGAGTATATCTCATCCTGTTTCATAACAGCTATTATTTTGTCGTCCGCTTCGCCACCGTCAATCATCCTAAATCCGCCGATAGGTTTCGCCTGCACCAATATATCACCGTGAGTGATATTTCTTTCTGTGAGCACACAAATATCAAGCGGGTCGCCATCTCCCACGATATCCTCTCTACCTGTTTTTTTATTGCAGTATTCAGCTACTTTTTCACCACAAAAGGTTTGAGGGATAAACCCGTAAAGGGCAGGTACGATGTTGGAATACTTCTGAGGTCTATCCACCTTGAGGTATCCGGTTTTTTTATCAACTTCGTATTTGACAGTATCCGAAGGCACCACTTCTATAAAAGTAGTAACAACTTCAGGTGCATCGTCACCGATTTCCACACCATGCCAAGGGTGCGATTTATAGCGTAGTCCGGCAAGTTGCCAAAACTGTTTTAGAGTATCCATATCAAAATCGTAATGTGTCATAATGGTTTTACATCTTAAACGATTAGTACTTTATAAACTTGTATATATTCATATTTTTATTGAAATAAAAAGAGCAGAAAACATCCGACGATATCCCCTCTTTATCTGGCTATATTGTTTTTTTCAGAGATAAATGCTTCGAGTGCTTCAGGGAAAGGTTGCAGCACTCTCTCTATAACTCCGTGCATCAAAGAAATAATCACACCGTAGTTAGTGATTGGCACTCCGTGTTCCTGAGCTTTAGAAATTCTATTTAGTTTTTCGTTTCTTGTAAGCATACACCCGCCGCAATGGATTATAGCTCTATAATCTTTTATATTGTCGGGGTAATCTCGTCCTGCACTAATATCGAGCTGAACATCTCTACCCATAAATTCATTTAACCAGCGAGGAATTTTGACTCTTCCTATATCGTCCTGATTGGGGTGATGCGAGCAGGCTTCAGCAAGCAAAACTTTATCTTCAGGCTGCAAAGATGCGATAGCACCCACTCCGCGAGCCTCAGCAACCAAATCCCCTTTGAATCTTGAAAAGAGAATAGAAAAAGTAGTGCAAGGCACATCTTCTGGTGTGTCCCGAACCATAAGGTCAACCACCTGCGAATCGCAAACAACCAGATCAGGCTTACGCCCGAGTGCTGCAAGACTATCTTTGTAGTCAGTTTCCTTGACGACCACACAAAAAGAATCGTTATCTAAAATGTCTCTTATCGTTTGCACTTGCGGCAAAATAATTCTACCTTTAGGAGCTTCAGAGTCAATTGGGATAATTAGCACAACGAGCGAACCCTTGCGGATAATATCTCCCAGCAAAGGTGGTTCGTGCAAAGCACTTTTTGGGGCAATCTGCAGGACATGTTGTTTGAATTGCTCAATATATCTGTCTCTGTTGAGCAAATCAGTAGCCGAGCAGATAATAATATGTTTAGAGTAAGATTCTAATTCGAGTAAAAACGCATCAGAAGGCATTATCAAATCAGATTTTGTTACAGCAATAACAAAAGGAATATTTTTTTTGTTTAAAGAATTACATATTTCAGTTTCAAAATCAGTCCATTTGTCAGCTTCAACGATTAGAACCGCAATGTCAGCTCTATCGAATATTTTTTTTGCTCTTTCGATTCTGTGCGACCCCAACTCAGAATCATCGTCCATTCCGGCAGTATCAAGGAAAACAACAGGGCCGACAGGGAGAAGCTCCATAGATTTTTCGACCACATCAGTAGTAGTGCCCGGAATAGGCGAGGTAAGAGCTACATCTTGATTTGCAATCATATTCAGAAAGCTGGATTTGCCGACATTAGTCCTACCGAAAAGTCCGATTTGCAATCTAAGCGATTTGGGAGTATTTATCATAAGCGATAATCCTTAATAAAATCAAAACAATAGAGCAAAAGCAAAGCTGCACACCCAAAAGGGAGAAATGAAAATGCAACACCTTTGATTAACGAATATACAATAAAAATATTCGTTAAACCATAAACAAAACCGATATTTTGATACTGAAATAATAGGATATCTTCGAAGGAAGCAAAAAAGATTTGGATAAAAAGAAAAATCCACTTAAATTTGTATTCCTTTTTGAGGAGGTCGGGTAGCTCAGTTGGTAGAGCAGAGGACTGAAAATCCTCGTGTCGGCGGTTCAATTCCGTCCCCGACCACTGGAAGAAACTTATAAATCCTTATAGCTGATAAAGTTATAAGGATTTTTTGTTTGTAGTTGGGGCACAAGTTGGGGCAATCCGTGCAAAAAATGATAATTTCTGTTGATCTACAATCTGTTTTTTTGGGGAGGAATTAATCCCCTAAAGTATCGATTTAATATAATCAATATTTTGATTTATCCTATCTAATTTTATAAGTAACTCTGAACGGGCTACTCTGAGTTCAGAGAGTTTTGCTTTTATTAAACCTCTCCTGCTTGCTTCAGTAATAGACTCAATGTATTTTTCTTCTTCGGCAGTATAAGATTTTCTACAAGTCATGCATTTATACCTCTCTTCCTGCCTTTTATTATATTCATGGAATTTTGCTTTATGGAAGCAATAGGGACATATCAATAGTGGATGTTGCATTGTGTATAGTAGGAAATAAGTGAAAATAACATCCTAAATGACGATATTAGGGTTTTGATATTGGATATATAACCTATAGTTGAACAATATAGGTTATGTTATGACAGAACTTATCGCTTTGAGCAAAGAAGAATTGGCAGAATTGATTGAGAAAAAAGTGCAAGAAGAAGTAGCTAAACAGCTAAGTATGATTTCAATAAGAGATGATGAAACACTCTTATCTATTGCGGATGTATGTGATAAATATAAAATCAGCAGTACAAAGTTTTGGAGAATTCGTAGAGATCATAAGATACCTTTTCAATTGGTCGGTAAGAATCCTCTTTTCAAAATTCAAGACTTAGAAGAATTCTTCCATATTCCATAATTCAAATCTTGAGCTCCTGCATATGATGCAGGGGCTTTTTTATAAATACAAAAAGTGATTTGCATACTGTAAACAGAAATACTTCTTTTTTCATGTCGATCTAAACAAAACAATAATAATTTCTATGTTTATTTAATAAGTATATTTTATGAATTGTCCTGAATTATCCATATATTGTTTGTTTGTGTATGATATCCTAATCCATTAGGAATGGGTGTCTTTCTTTGGTAAGTAAGTAGATAATTAGGAATATTGAGGATGACCCCAAATCAATATGCAGATTTTATATGGAATATTAAAGAATACCTTAGAGATGATTATTCGGAGAAAGAATACGAAGAGGTAATCCTTCCATTTACACTGCTCAGAAGAATAGATTGCGTGCTTGAAGGTACACATAGCAAAGTAGTTGAAAGTTTAAATAAATATAAAAAACTTCCTGCTGGTACCTTGCAGGGCTTGCTAAGAAAAGCAGCAGGGCATAATTTTTATAATACTTCTCCTTTTACCCTATCTACATTATTGAACGACCCAAACGGTTTAAAGGAAAATATCAACAACTACTTAAATGGTTTTAGTGAGAATATAAAGGATATTCTATACAACTTTTCAGGTGGTAAAGAAAAGGGACTTTCTCCGATTTATGAAACTCTCGACCGTAAAAATTTGCTTTTTTATATTCTGAGAGCTTTCACAGAAGTTGATTTACATCCAAATGTAGTGAGCAATCATAACATGGGAACGATATTTGAAACCTTAATTAGGAAGTCTAAAGAATCTACTAATGAAAAAGCAGGACAGTATTACACACCACGTGAAATTGTAAAGTTAATGGTAAATGTTCTTTTTGCCGACCAAAAAGAGAAACTATCACAATCGGGTGCTGCATGTATGATTTATGATCCTGCTTGTGGTACTGGTGGTATGTTAACTACTGCTAAAGACCATCTAAAAGAAACTATTAATCCGAATCTTGATGTTTATCTTTTTGGGCAAGAGTTAAAAGAGCAGACTTATGCCATTTGCAAAGCTGATATTCTTATCAAGAGCAGTGAAGAGAAAAATGATGATTCCGAGAATATCAAACAAGGTAATACCATATCTGAAGATAAGCTACAGGGCAAACGTTTTCACTATATGCTGACGAATCCTCCGTTTGGTGAAGATTGGAAAAAGATTGCAGACTTTGTAGAAAAGGAAGAAGCTCTTGGTTCACAAGGTAGATTTGAAGCTGGCACTCCTGATAAAAGTGACGGCTCCTTACTCTTTTTACAGCATATGATTTCTAAGATGGAAACCAAAGCCAAAATAGGAATTGTATTCAACGGTTCCCCACTATTTAATGGAGATGCAGGGTCAGGTCCTTCTAATATCAGGAAATGGATTATAGAAAATGACTTATTAGATTGTATAATAGCCCTTCCTAAAGATTTGTTTTATGGTACAGGTATCGGTACTTATATATGGATTTTATCTAATTTTAAGCCAAGTGACAGAGAAAATAAAATTCAACTAATTAATGCAACTTCCGATAGACATTATACTCCACTACGCCGAAGTCTTGGAAAGAAAATGGTAGAAATTTCAGAAAATCAAATAGAAGATATAACTAATCTTTATACTGATTTTAAAGAAGTTGACAAAGTTGTTAAAATTTTTGATGATATTGATTTTGGATACACGAAGGTAGTTGTTGAAAGACCTCTTCGATTGAAATATGCAATAACAGTCGACAAAATTCAAACATTTAAAGAACAAAAATCATTTATCAGTCTTGCTGAATCTAATAAGAAAGATTCTGAGAAAGCAAAGATTGAAATTGAAAACGGCAAGAAGAAACAGAAAGAATACATTGATGCTCTTCTTGCTATAAAAGAACTTAATAAAGAAATCAATGATAGAGAGTTCTTTACTGAACTTGACAAGAGCTTATCGTATAAGATACCAAAGGGTTGGATTAAAACAATGAGAAGTATTTTCGGAGACAAAGACGAAAGTGCTGATAAAGTTTTACTTGATCCGTTTGCTAAAAAGATTCCTTCTTTAGAAGAGATGGATTCCAATCCAAGTAAATATTACGAAGTTGATACCGACTTAAGAGACTCTGAAAGTATTCCATTAAAGCAGAATATAGAAGAATACTTCAAAAAAGAAGTTTTGCCTTTTGCTCCTGATGCTTGGATGGATAGAGATAAAGATAAGATTGGTTATACTATAAGCTTTACTAAATACTTCTATGAATATAAGCCTTTGAGAAATTTAGAAGATATTATGTCGGAATTTAAAGCACTTGATGACGAAACGGAAGAAATGATTAAACAAATAGAAGATTAGATTGGATGCAGATAACTTATTTATATAGCAATGTGTTTTTATATCCTAAACAAATATTTTTTATTTTGTTTTTGAAATTAATTTTTGTTTCTAAAAAAGTTTTGTACATTTGTTCAACAGTAGTCGCCACGCTTCCCGTTAGATCAGCGCATTATGGCGGCTCTTTTCATTTTATGCCCAATGGAATATAATAAACAAGCCAAGACCATAGATGAGCAGATTGCTCTACTGACTTCAAGGGGTATGCTTTTTGAGGATAATGAATATGCGAAAAACATATTATCCAAAATATCATACTACAGGTTAAGAGCATATTGGCTCACCTTCGAAAAGGAAAATGTAACCCCTGACTCCCACTTTTTTAAAGCTAATACTTACTTTGAGCAAGTCGTAAAAACTTATGAGTTTGATAGAAATTTGAGACATTTAGTATTCAATTCTATCGAAAAAATAGAGATTGCCCTACGAACTCAAATGATATACTGTGTTACGAATAACACTCAAGATATTACATGGTACACAAAAACTCAATATTTCGAAAAAGTGTATCACTTTAACAATCTTATGGATTTATTTGACAAGGAATATCAAGACAGTAAGGAAGTGTTTATTGAACATTTTAAAAGCAAGTATAACGACTCACCTTACCCTCCTGCTTGGATGGGCTTAGAAATTCTTTCTTACGGACAACTTTCTAAGCTTTTTAGCAATCTAAAAAGAGAATACGGTAAATATGACATCGCTAATTACTTTGGTGTTCCTTTAAGATTGTTGTTGTCCTGGTTTGAAGCATTGACTTACTATCGGAATGTATGTGCTCATCACGGAAGATTATGGAACAGAAAGTCACCTAAAGCTCCGATGTATCCTAACAAACCTAAACCGAACAAGCCCCCAATCTTCAAATGGTTAGATTTTGAACCTGCTGAAGATAAAAAAGACAGATTGTATGGTAGCTTAGCTATTATTTATCTGTTGCTCAAACCTCTAAACTACCACGAAGAGTATAAAAAAGAGCTGTTCGATTTAATAAATTTATATAACTTTTTGCCTTTGCATTATATTGGCTTCCCTGAAAAATGGGAAGAGGATTCTTTTTGGAGCAGCGATAATGTATAAAAAATATGATAAATATAAAGATAGTGGTGTTGTTGGAATTGAGCAAATTCCTGCGCATTGGAATATTAGGAGATTAGCAACTTTGGGTAAATTCTCTAAAGGATTTGGTATTTCTAAGTCAGACATCTCAGAATTTGGTGAACCTGCTATTTTATATGGAGATATTTATACTAAATATTGTATTAGGACAACTACTTTTCAAAATTATATATCAACAGAAACTGCAAAGTATGCAAAAAAAATCAGATGTAATACTTTACTGTTGACGGGTTCGGGAGAAACAAAAGAAGATATTGGCAAATGTATAGTGTATCGAGGTGCTAAATCTGCTTATGCTGGGGGTGACATTATTCTCTTTGAACCATCAGAAACCAATAGTCTATTGCTAAGTTATATATTAAACAGTGAATATGTGAAAGCTCAAAAATATGCAATTGCGAGAGGAGATATTATAGTTCATATTTATGCTTCTGCTCTTAGAGAGTTAACACTTGCCCTCCCCCCATTACCTGAGCAACAAGCAATCGCTAATTTCCTTGAACATAAAACTAAGTTAATCGATAATATTACAAGCAATAGAAGGCGGCAAATAGAACTGCTGAAAGAGGAAAGAAAAGCTGTAATTAACCGGGCGGTTACTAAAGGTATTAACCCTGATGTTAAGTATAAGGATTCAGGTGTAGAATGGTTAGGCGATATCCCTGAGCATTGGGAGGTTGTGAAGTTGAAAAATATAGCTTCAATTAAAAATGGACGAGATCATAAACATGTATATGATGAAAATGGTAAATATCCTATTTATGGGTCTGGAGGAGTATTTGGTCGAGCAAATGAGTACTTATATGAAAAAACAAGTGTACTATTGGGTAGAAAAGGTACTATCGATAAACCTATTTTAGTAACAGAACCATTTTGGACTGTAGATACAGCATTTTATACTGAAATTTCGCAGCAAGTTTTACCAACAATATTTTATTATCTATGCAAACAAATTGATTTTGGGAAATATGTTTATGGCTCAGCTCTTCCAAGTATG
The DNA here is from genome assembly GCA_963664875.1 of Kapaibacterium sp. (SeqCode). GTDB lineage: Bacteria > Bacteroidota > Ignavibacteria > Kapaibacteriales > UBA2268 > JBFHIJ01. The sequence goes on from OY761611.1 coordinate 2,102,334, forward strand.
ACTCAAAAAGATTTAAAAGAAATTCATTTTGCTCTTCCTACAATAAAAGAGCAACTTGAGATAGTAAACTACATAGAAGAGCGAACTAATATAATAGACAAACTAATCAGCAAATATGAAAAACAGATAGAACTTTTAGAAGAATATAAAACTGTATTGATTTCAAATGCTGTTACAGGACAAATAGATGTAAGGGATTGGAAGGCAAAAAGAATGGAATATGAAGATAGAGAAGAATCGTTCGGCTTGGATATAGCTGCTGAAGATAGTGTTGAGTATGAGAAATGATTTTATATTATTAAATAGTTTTATTATTTTAAAACATTGTACATAAGTAAATTGGTGCAAAAATGGGTGCAGCACTTATAAATAATGCTATGCTAAAATGGGCAAGATATCGGGCAAAAGTAGAAATCGATGTTTTAACCAACAAATATCACAAATATAAAGATTGGGAAGAAGGGATATCTAATCCCAGTTTTAAACAAGCTCAGAAGTTAGCATCATTATTGAAAGTACCTTTTGGCTACTTGTTTTTAAACACTCCTCCTTATGAAGTCAGACAAACTGTAGATTTACGTACTATAGATGACATAAATTTATCTGAATTTAGTTTAGATCTTAAAGAAGTAATAGCTGATGCAATTCAGAAACAGGATTGGTTTCGGGACTACATTATTGATGCTGGTGCCAAACCACTCGAATTTGCATCTAAATATAGTCCGAGTTCTCCTATTGAAGAAGTTGCTGAGGACATAAGTACAAGATTAAATTTGAGCTACTCTACAAGACAAGATATTTCCAGTAAAGATGCAATGTTACAATACCTAACTGAACAATCAGAAAAAGTTGGAATATTAGTAATTAGAAATGGGAAAGTTGGGTTTAATACACATAGATCTCTGAAAGTAGAAGAGTTTAGGGGCTTTGCTCTCCCTGATGAGTATGCACCTCTAATATTTATCAATTCAGCTGATTACAGAGCCGCTCAAATTTTCACTTTAGTTCATGAGATAGCACATATATGGATTGGTATTGAAGGCGTTTCCAATTATTCAATATCTCAGCAAGCAAACAGACACTCAGAAATTGAGTTACGGTGCAATGCAATTGCAGCTGAAGTTTTACTTCCAACAGAGTTGTTTTTAGAAAATTGGCGTTTACACTCGGAAAGATTAGCACAAAAGTACGAAGCATTAGCAAATCATTTTAAAGTAAGTTCTATTGTTGTTGCGAGAAAAGCATTAGATATGGAGCTAATTGATAAAAGTGATTTTTTCGAATTCTATAATATTTTAGTTAAGAGATGGAACGCTTCAAAGTCAAAATCAAGTGGTGGGAATTTCAATGCGTCTTTTCCTATTTCAAATAGTAAAAGATTCACAAAGACAATTTTGTATGAAATCTCTAAGGGAAATCTGTTATTAAGGAATGGAGCGAGACTTCTAAATTCCAAAGCTTCTACTGTTTTTAACTACGGGAAGGACAGAGGGATTTTATGAAATACTTAATTGATACTAATGTCTTTATTGAAGCTCACCGCATGCGATATCCTTTTGACCTTTTTCCTTCTTTTTGGGAATGGTTAGCTGCTAAATTTGATAATGGAGAAATTTATTCAACGGATTTGGTTTTACAAGAGATTATGAACGGTGGTGATTCGTTGGCAACATGGGTGAAACAAAAAAAGAACGATAATTGGTTTATATCGGAAAGTGCTGATGATTCACAGCATGAGTTTATAAACATTGCAAACAATGTTATGAAGGCGAATTTCAAAGATAAAGCAAAACAAGATTTTCTTGCTGTTGCTGATCCATGGCTAATTTCAGTAGCTGCTGTAAATAATATGACTCTTGTAACGCAAGAAAAATCAAATCCAGCAAGAACCAATAAGATTTTTATTCCTGATATCTGCAATCTCTACAAGGTTCCTTATATAGATACATTAGGAATGATTAGAGAATTAAAAGGTAAATTCTAATGCAAAACCCGAAAGAAAAGAATTTTGAAGATATAATATTTGATTACTTTTCTAAAAGTCCCTTATTTGTGGCACGTTCAAAACATCAGTACAATCAGGAAAAGATGTTTGATGTTGAGCTCTTAGAAACTTTTCTCCGCAAGACACAGCCTGTAGAGTGGAAAAAATTAGAAAGGCAGTTCCCCGGACAAGAAATAGAAGAAGTAATAAAAGAATTTAATGCTTTAAGAAGAAAAAGAGGAATCCTCGACATACTTCGATTTGGATTTACACTTCGTGGAGCTAATCTCAAATTTGCATATTTCAAACCTGCATCTGGTTTTAACAAAGAACACAAAGAAAAATATGAAGCAAATAGATTCTCAGTTGTTCGGCAGTTCCAATATAATACCTCACACACAAAAGAGATTGATTTAGTTATCCTTCTTAATGGTATTCCTCTTATCACAATGGAGTTGAAGAATGAGAACACAGGGCAAAATGTACATCATGCAATTAAGCAATATTCCGATCCGAATCAAAGAGACCACAGAGATCCTTTTTTTAAGGCATGTTTAGTACACTTTGCAGTAGATAATGAGTCAGTTTTTATGACAACACAGCTAAAAGGAAAAGATACTTATTTTCTTCCTTTTAATCGTGATACCAAAAATCCTCCAATAGAAAACAAGTATGCCTCTTCATATCTTTGGGAAGAGATATTGCAGGCGGATAGCTTGCTAAATATTTTACAAAACTTTGTAATGCACCAAAAAGATAAAAAAGGTAAAATCCTTCGAGAAAAACCAATTATCTTTCCCCGATTTCACCAATTGGATGTAGTTAGAAAACTGCTGTCAGATGTAAAACAGACAGGAAGCGGTAAAAACTATTTAATTCAACATAGTGCAGGTTCAGGCAAATCAAAATCGATCTCTTGGTTGGCACATCAGTTATCAAATCTGTTTGACAATGAGAATCAGAAAATATTTGACAGTGTTATTGTAATTACTGATAGGCGAGTTCTTGATCAGCAGCTACAAAAAGACATTTTAGAATTTGAAAATACTAAAGGTGTTGTAGAAGCAATTGGGAAAAACAAAACAAGTAGGCACTTAGTAAGAGCTATAGAAAGCGGAGCTAAAATAATTGTTTCTACATTGCAAAAGTTCGGTACCGATAACATTGCACGTATTGCAGATTTAGGCTGCAGACGGTTTGCAATTATTGTTGATGAAGCTCATAGCTCACAGACAGGAGAAAACTCTAAGGATTTAAAAGTTGCCCTTACCTCCGAAGGTCAATTAAAAGAGATGTTGATAGAAGATGGGTACGATAATGAAGATCCAATCGCAAATGAGCTTGAAAAATTGATGAAGCAAAGACAGCAATTACCACATTTATCGTTCTTTGCATTTACAGCAACTCCAAAGCCAAAAACTTTTGAAATATTTGGAATACCCGATAAAGAAAGAAACTCAGGATTTAGAGCTTTTCACTATTATACAATGCGTCAAGCAATAGAGGAAGGATTTATTTTAGATGTGCTTGAGAACTATACGACTTATAGTAGCTATTTTGAGTTGATAGAAAAAAGTGAAGATGTAAAGACAAAAGAATATGAGAAGGGTACAGCTCGTAGATTGTTGCTCAAAGAAGTAGGCAAACATCCACATGCAATCAGTCAAAAAGTACACGTCATGCTTGACCATTTCATGAACAATACTATCAATAAAATCTCAGGTCAAGCCAAAGCAATGGTAGTTACAAGCTCAAGAGCACATGCTGTACTCTACAAAAAAGAGTTTGATAAAATACTATCAGAAATGTATAACAACAGAACAGAAGCACTTGTCGCATTTTCTGGGGAGGTGACTTTTGATGGAGAGAGTACTGTTTATACAGAAGAAAAGATGAACCCCAAAGATGCGAAAGATATTAGAAATGCTTTTGATACTGAAAAGTATAGGATATTGATTGTTGCAAACAAATTTCAAACAGGTTTCGATCAACCTAAGCTGCATACAATGTATGTAGAAAAGGTTCTTGGAGGAGTTGCTACAGTACAAACTCTAAGCAGATTAAACAGAAGAGCAGATAATAAAATTGATACAATGGTAATTGATTTTGTAAACGAACAAGATAAGATTAAAAGAGATTTTCAAGATTATTACCAATCAACGATGTTGGATAAAGCTACAGATACGCAGAAATTATATAATCAAAAATATGAAATCGAAAAGTATCAGGTATTTACCAAAGACGATGTGGATACGTTTATAGAGCTCATATTAGAGAAAAAAGATAATAGTGGTAAGATTATTAGTTTAATTCAAAAAGTTATAGAAACAGGATATTTGACCTTAGATGATGAAGAAAAACCTGAATTTCGTAAGAAAACAAATAATTACATCAGGTCATATTCTTTCTTATCTCAAATTATTACCTACATAGATATAGAGCTTGAGAAGTTCTATTTGTTTACTAAAATACTTTTTAAATACCTGCCTTGGGAACGTGAGTCGCTGCCGTTAGAAATAACTGAGATGGTTGATATGGACAAATATGCTCTTCAAGAACAGGAAAACGGAAGTATATTGCTTGAAAAGCTTGATCAGATAATAGAAAACAAACAAAAAGACGGTCACGGGAAAAAATTAACTACTAAAGAAATGTTAGAAATAATTGTTACTGAAATCAATGAACAATTCGGTTACGAGTTTAAGGACTTCCACAAAGTTATAAATGATGTTAAAGATTACCTCAAACAAAACGAATCTTTGAAAGCTACGATGCAAGCTAAAGATATTGGAGAAGCTAAACGTTTAAAATTCAACGAAGTCATAAACGAAGCTTTTATTGATAATATAGATAAGTTTATGGAAGTAGTTACAAAGATGGATGAAAACAAAGCATTTGAAAAATATCTTAAAGGTTCCTTATACAATTGGTTCCTAAGAGAACTTGACGAATAGCATCAGAAGTTCCATATTACAAAAAACATATTTGAAAGCAGTAGGTTGATATTTACTGCTTTTTTTTGTTCTTAAGGACAATCAATTCATTGTAATTGCTTTGCATGAATTATACTTTCATATTATATTTATAAAATATGGATAAAAGTATAAAAAGTTTTCTTTTAATACACTTTTGGAGGGTTTGCAACTGATTGATATACAATGAGTTACTGTATGATTCTACACTTTTATATTTTTTATTCTATACCAAAAAAAAATTAAATAAATAAATATCTTATAAAAAAAACAATCTAAAATATCAAAAAAAAAGTGTAAAACTACATACGACAATATATAAGTCCTTTATTATCATATTGTTACTGTTGTTTACGATAATCACAATAAAGTGATATCCCCTGATAAAAAAAAGGTGCAGCTCCCAATAGCTACACCCAAGGTTGATAAAATCTTTAATATTATACTATATATATCTGAATTTTAGAAACTTTAGATTTAACTCACTGATTTTTATCAATACCCTGCCTTGTTTTATAAAATTTTGCAATTCACATATATAAAGTGAAGAAGAGAAACTTTCAAAAGTAAAGATTTGTTTTTCAGATATATAAATAAGCAGTCCCAAAACTGCAAAAATAAGAAAGCAAAACATTAAAGATAAAGGTTGAAAAATCATGAACAAAGTAAACATTACAACTGCAATCAATCCATTTGTGATTGATAAGACCGAAAAGCATTGGATATTGACCTCCAAATTTAGAAACTATTCAATCTCACCAGAAGAGATATTGGATTACATACAGAAAGGACATCCCATATGTAGTTGTAAATTATTAGAAAATGATGAGGGTTTTTGTTATCGTGATAGTGATAATTTTGTGAGTGGACAAATTATTGGAGTGGATATTGACAATAAAATTGGAGACATAAAACTTTCGATTGCAGAAGGATACGTTAGTTATGAAGATGCTTTATCAGACCCGGTAGTTACATCAAAAGCCTCATTTTTATATACTACAAAATCATCAACAGAAGAGCATAATAGATTCAGAATTATCTTTGTTTTAGAAGAGCCTATTGAAGATAAAGTTCAATATAAGACAATAATTAGTCACTTTGCAAATTATTTTAAGGGAGACAAAGTGGCAACAGCAGTTTGTCAAATATTTTATGGCTCAAAAAATTGCACTTCAAAAATTTTCGGAAATGTATTAACGACAGAAGACGTCAATGAGATTTTGGAAAAAGAGAAAGAAAAAATCTTATCTAAATCAAAGAGTAATAACAAAAATTATATTGCTTCTCATGATTCGAATTTCAAAAACAATAATCTTGAAAAAAAGGATTTAGAAGAAATTATATCATACATTTTCAAAGATGGGCACACAGAAAATGATATTTGGTTTAAAACAATATCCATTCTTAAAAACCACACAATTCTTTCCGATGAAGAAATTCGTACAATAGTTAGTAAGTATGTTGAATTGGGCGATATAGATAAAAAATTGGAATATGCAGAAAAATATAAAGATGTTGGCATAGGTTCTTTAATTTATTTTGCTCAGCAAAACGGCTATATAATTCCTAATCACATAAAAAATAAAAACTCTACATTTTGGATGATTGAGGAAGACAAAGACAAAAATAAAGTAACCATCAATTACACAGACCTAAACAATCATCTTTCTGCAAACGGATTCAGAAAATATAGAGATACATTTATTCATATTGATAATATGATTATTGAAGAGGTAAAAAAAGAGGATATAAAGAAATATATATTTGAGTATATCCGCACTTATAATAGTATAACTCCTGCAGACAAAATAATGATAGAGGAAAAGATTCGTAAGTCATCCAATACGTTATTCCCTGCAATTTTTTCAAACTTAGATTTTGTAAATGAAGAAGATATTCAAGTCAAATCTCAAGATACCTCTGATACGGTATTTAAATATTTTAAAAACGGAATTGTTCAGATAACTAAGCAAAGTGTGCTGCAACTACCTTACAATAGTTTAAATTATTATGTTTGGAAAAATCAAATTATACAGAGAGACTATGTAGAATCAGATGATAAATTGTCAGAAATAGAACAATACATAACGGATGTATGTACTAACTCTCGTAATGGCATCTTTGAAGTACCTGATTCCGAACGTGTAACTTTACTCAAAAAAGCGATAGGGTATTTACTCACAGGATATAAAGACCCTGCACATTCTGTTGCAATTATTTTAACCGATGAAGAAATTTCAGACACTCCACAAGGAAGGACAGGTAAATCCTTATTAGGCAAGATGCTTATGCAAGTATCACAAGTAGCTGATATAGATGGGAGAAGATTGAATCTCGATAATCAATTTTCATTTTCCAATGTTAGTCCATCCGACAAAATAATCTTTATAGATGATTGCAACAAAAAGTTCGATTTAACAAATTTATTTCATGTTATCACCGGAGGACTGACAGTAGAAAAGAAAGGTAGAGACAGCATTAAATTAGAATTCGATCAAACTCCAAAACTTCTACTGACTACAAATAATCTTATTAATCTTTCAGGAAGATCATCGACTGAACGTGTTGTCGAAATAGAATTTTCTGATTATTATGCGAATAAAACTCCTTTAGAAAAATTTGGACACCGTTTAATAACGGAATGGGATAATAAAGAATGGGCAAGATTCGATAATGCGTTAATACGGTATATTCAACTTTATCTACGTGATGGGTTGAAACAAGAGAATAAAAACAATAGAAAACTAAAAACAATTTTGGAATCAATAGGACAAGCAATGTTTGAATTTATAGAAAATAATATTGAAATAAACACAGCTTATCCAACCTCATCAGTTAAAGAAGCTTTTAAAGAACAAGAAGAATTAGAAGCTACAGAAATAATGAGTCAAACTGCATTTACTCAGTCTCTGCGAAAATATGCTGAACAGTATTTAGGATTCCAATTACTTACTGGTCATAAAAAGAAGAAAAAATGTTTTGTCATTACAGATAATAAAAATTCTAAATTTTCAGCTTTTGAAATAGCAGATGAATACAAATAATATTTTTACAAACCCTCCTACACTCAACTTTAGGAGGGTTTTCTATAACAAATCCAAATTTCTTACGTAAATCAATTATAAACGATTTTTTGTATCAAGAACACATAAGTGTACCAACCGAGCAAAAATGCCACGGTGGTAAAGTGATACGGCTTTTATAAGCAAAAACCACTTCTTGGTACTCCATTTTAACATAGGAGTATTTTCCATGCCATTAGCAAAACCAATACCCGGATTCTCAATTCCAACTCGGACAGAGAAAAAGTATTACAGATATTACAACACGCGTTGCCTAATTCAATCTCGCTCAGCAGAATTCAAAGATTTCTACAAAAATCCGCAAGGCTCGAGATACCTTGCCGAAAAAATGGGTTGGACAAAACTAAATAAGTTTATTGGAAGAAGAGAGGGATGGGACAATTTATTGATTCCAATTCCAAAGACTTATCTTGAACTTCTTGGACTAAGTAAGGAAGATATTGAATATACAATTTCCTTAGATCAAGAGTATTATGATGAAATCCTAAAGACTGAAACTACTTATAAAGAAAGTTATTTAGTCTTCCGATGGGCGATAAGAACAATAAGATTTCCTCATCCTTTGACTGAAGAAGAAGCTATTGATTTCAGCAGACAGCAATTGCTGAAGGAAAAGGTTTATAAACAAGTGCTGATAAATAGGATGCCTTTATATCAGCTTTATGTTACAAGAGAAAAGACGTTTTATGATTACAACAGACCTGCTTTTGCTTATGATGGAAAGTGGTATAAGTTTATTAGCACACAATTACCGGGATTGTCTTTGAAATAATGGAGAGAGATATGGCAAACGCATATTGGATTCTACCTAAGAATATAACTGAAGAGTCTGCTGTTATTGAAGTGAGAGCAAAACACATAGATACTGTAATTGATAATCCCAATCTTTTTGGTTTGACCTTGATGAACATCCGAAAGACTTATAAGAAGTATGACGAAAAAATTCGATTTGAAGGATTTGCAAGAGAAGAAATTGTAAAATCACTGATAATGAAAGGCTACATTCATATTCGCAAAAATTTAAAGACTGATTGTTGGAGAATAACATCTACAGATTTCTTCAGCGGTCTAAATGAAGCGGAGCAAACTACACTCAGCAGATTAGCAGATTGGTACCTTGTTGTTTCACAAGAGAGGGAGCATCGCCATTCTGATTTCGAAATAATAATAATTGAGGGTAATGGTAGAAGATATGGAAATCAAGAGTTTAGAAATTTGGTTTTAGGGAAAGTAAATTAAATCAATTTTAGATATATAAAATAGTGATATAGATTGAAATTTCCCCTCAAACAACAACAATCCTGCACTCAAAAAAATGAAGTGCAGGATTGTAATTAACCTACTATTTACGAAATTTTATATTTTCTATTTACATGAAAGAAAATATTTGATAATTTGAATCTAATATTTTATATTGCTATTATGTAGGACTTATTAACATTTTTATGAGAATCGCATATCAGAAAGAAAAATCAGAAAAATAACATATAACAGAAAATTTTAAATAAGAGTAATCTTAGATTCTTTGGGTCAGACAAAAACCGCAAATTTTTAAACAACCCCCAAGGATACTATAAGGACTCCACACGTGTGGATGTCTATATGTATCTATGAGTTGTGCCTTTTGCGGGGCTTGTCTGAGTAGATATGTATAAGGCATCCTTTTTTTTATGGCATATCTGCATCTCCTCAAAGATTAGTTACCTAATATATGAATCCCATTTTAAACAAAAATATAAAACTAACGATGAGGCAGAAATGATTCGTATTATTTCTCTATTCCTAATAACCTTAGTACTGCTTCAATCATGTACTACAATTTCTTATAAACAAGAAGATTGGACATCTGATAAATCAAGAGGACTTCATATTTACGAAAATATCCGTAAAGACGAGTCTTATTCTTTATGGTCATATTTGACATTCACAGGAGTACCTTTAGCTGCATTTGCTGGCGGAGGTCAAGCATATTATGATATTGCAACAAAAAATGGAACCCCTGCTGATTCTGCAAGAGATATTAGAAACTTAATATGGGCAGCAGGTTTATTTGCAGCAGGGTCTGGGGTTTATTACCTAATAAAACAAGATTCCACACTTCCAAAAGGTCAATCAATTTATGGAGCTTCTGCTATTGAAGAGTGGTTCGTAAGCGAATTTGATACAGATGATTATATCCTTCTTGGATTTAGTGGAAGTACAGCTTACGTATTAGAGGCAGACAAGGAAAACACATTTGGAGCAAGAAGTAATAGTGAACTTAAAAGTATTTACTCAGCTATGAAAAATTATGTAGTTGATAAAAACATTTTAAGTAAGATTGCAAAAAATTCGGTAAAAACAATTCCTAAATCTGAACACTTTGTGGCTTATTATACTCTTGATAAAAAGTATCCGATATTCTTGACTGATTGTATTGATGAGATTTATGAAATAAAAGATTTGTATATCTATGCAAGTGAAATTGAAGTCTTAAAAGATGATAAGGTAAAGAGCGAACTCCGAAGTAAAACAGCTAAAAGAATATTTGACAGAATACAAGAATCCTATTCAAACGAAATAGCATACTATGATGAATGGCTTAATTTTTACTCAAAATATGAGGATGGAGAAATCTTAACACTTAAAGGTGAAATGGTAAAAAAATACCAAGACATTGTACTCTCAAAATATGAAGTATTAGCTAAACTACTAAAGGAATTAGAAGAAGAGCAAGATCTTGAGGTAAAAAAAATAAAAACAACTCTCACTTCCTATAAAAATGATATTGATTTAGAATTAAAAAAGATATTAGTAAAAATGGATAACTTTATAAAACATGCTCAGAGTAAAGATTCGGGTAAACAACTCACATTAGAAATTCAGGAATTTGAAGAAAATCTTACAAGAAAACTAAAATCTTCAGAAGAGTTGAAAGCAAATATTTCAGATGTATCTGATAAAATGGTGTATTTCGATTTTAATAAAGAGAATATTAATTATACTGTATTAGAATTGTTGAATTCGAAGAAAGAAGATATAGAAAACACATTATTGAAGATAAAAACAAAAACCAATAAAGCGAAACAAGAAGTAGAAGTAGAGACACAAGTTTTTAAGGTTTTTGTTTCAGAGATTCATGACAAACTAAACACTAAAGAGGAAGAACTAAAACATGAAGGAGAACTGCAACGAGAAAGACTTAAAGAACAGCGGAGAAAAGAGCAAAAAGCCTTGATTGCAAAATTAGAACAAGGTGACTGTATTCAATTTGGGACTTTTACAGATGGTTTTAAAATGACAGCATTTTTCTCCACTGCTGAAGTTATGGAAGAGTTGGCTTCTGATGAAGAAAATGAAAATGTTTATAATTGGCATAGTGTTCAATTTATAAGACTAAAAGGTAATATGATGACTGTTAGGTTTATGAGGAATATGCTGGGTTATGAAGCAGGACAAGAGATATTCTTGAATATAAACAATTCAAAACTGAGAAGTTGTCGTTAGATATTTATTATTTATTATAAATACAACTATAGTTCAACTAACTTAAGGAAAACAAACATGACACAAAATTCAACAGTTTCAGTAGGGCAATGGATTGGTAAGCTTATTTTGGCATCAATTCCAATCATTGGTCTAATTATGCTAATCGTTTGGGTGGCAGGAGACAGCACTCCCAAAGTTATTGCAAACTGGGCAAAAGCACTATTAGCATTCCAAGCAATAGCATTCTTTTTAGTTATTTTAAGCATGATGTAACGAGGAGTAATTCAAATGGAAAACACAGCACTAAACAACTTTGATGTTGCATCTAATCAAAATGAAATGTCTTTCGGGCAGTGGTTTGTAACATATCTAATTACAGCAATTCCTATAGTCGGATTTATAATGCTATTTGTTTGGGCATTTGGATCTGATACCAACCCGAATAAAGCAAATTGGGCAAAAGCATCCTTGATACTAATCGGTATAGCTATTGTCTTGGGAATAATACTTTTTGCAGTAATGGGACTTGCAATCGGAGGCTTAGTAATGTCAATTTTAGGTGATATGCCTGCAGAAGGCATATAAATTAGGAAGAAAATCTTAGAACTTTATTCAGGCAGGTTGCAATTCTTTATACACCTGCCTGAAAAAATGATGATATTTTACACTTTATAGATAACAATCCTTGAATATCAAGGAAATACTATTAAGGAAATGTATGAGTAACACAATATACCAAGAAACAACTTCAGAATGGATTTTAGTTAGATTCTATATGGCTCTTATGTTTTTACTTGAATTGTTCGGAGATCCTGATAAACCTGAATTGCTTGGAAGATTTAAAGTAGAGTGCGAAAATTGGAAGACAGCACTTGGCGAAGAAAGCTACAAAAAGCTAAAAATCGAAATTGAAAAAATTGAGATGCGAATTGAAACCGGGAAAATTAAGAACAGAGCCCAATTGATGTATTGGGAACATCAACTTTGGATAAAACTAAAAAGTAATTATAACAACCGTTCTTTACCGAATATTGACAGACTAAGTTATGATGACTTCTTGACATTTAATCAGTTTAAAGATTACCATATAACTTATAAACAGGTGATATCGAAAAATTACTCAGCTCCGCTTTACAAAAGATTTTTAGAGTTCAAAGAAAATCTAAGTTGGTCAAAAATATTTATTCAAGTCGGAGTTTACTTCATTAGTTTGATAGCTATTTCATACCTTAACTCTGAAGTGCTGGGAATAGATTTCGCAAATGACGAGCCGACTGCCTTAAGTGGTCAGGCAGGGCTTATGCAATTATTTCTTCCGTTTCTTATTGCAAAATTTGTAGGAAAAAGATATAAGTTTTCTAAATATAAGGCATGGTTTAAAAAATATTATGATGAAAATGACTCGGATCATCACGGTATATTAAATCAACTAAGTGATGAAGAAAAGAAAGAGATGTACTTATATATGAAATCTGACACTACTGAGAATTCTGATTCTGATAGAGTCAACTTCGCAAGGAAAGAAGAGATAGAAGAGACACAGACAGAAATAGAAACACAACCAAAAAAAATGGATGCTGATTTTCAAGATTTGAAAAAATCTATATCTGAAGAAAAGTACAAAATAAATGATAGTGAAACCAAGGAGGATAGGTTAATAGTTCACAAGACTGATAAGCAGCTCAGAGAAAAAATTATAGAAGAGGTATTTGGATTTCAAGAAGAGCCGGTAGAATTTCTATCTTTCTACAGCAATTCGGATAGATATATATATGTTTTTATGCTTGTTCCACCAATAATAGCTGCTTCCGTGTTATTTGTTAGAAATATACTTAATGGTGATTCAAATATATTGATGAATATCTTAATTTTCATTGCGATGCTATTAGCATTTTACGTCGCTTGGTTTCTATTCTTGGTAGCAATGCCATACATTATAGTGGTGATATTTGGGATATTATATCTTGCAACTTCTTTGGTAGTTTGGATATTGGATTTGATAATCTCACCTTTTTTACCAAAAGAAAAGAAGAATATCCTGAGAAAAGTTTTTGATAAGTATTTCAAAGACAATAAGAAAGCAGAAAAAGTAAAACTCACTCCTAAACAAAAAGAAAAACTGCTTGTCCGAGTAGATAAAAAGGGACTGCAATATAAAAATCGCTTTTATGCTTGGAAAGACATAGAGTTGCCTGAATCATTCAGGAAGCTTGTTTTAGAGGTTATGTTCAAAGAACTTGACTCAAATCTTGACTCTAACACATTTAATCTAAATTTTAATTACAAAGGTAAGAAAACAAACTTGCACGTAACTCATGTTGGAGATTCCTATATGATATACGGAGCAGTATGGTATTTCTATAATTTAAGAGAAGAACAGGCTCAATAAGCTCAATTTGATATTGATTCATTATTGAAAGGATATACATTATGTTTTGTAAAGAATGTGGTAAAGAAATACAGAAAGGAGCAAACTTTTGTAACAAATGCGGAATTAAGGTAATAGCTTTAGATGGTGAGGAGTCGGTTGTTTTACAAAATACAAAAGGCTCAAATGAGTCAAAAATAATCTTTCCCAAAAGAGTTGTATTCTTTGCTTTTCTTCCGGGGGCATTATTAATTCTATCAATGGGAATTGTATTTAATTGGGGAACTATCCAAACTTGGGTTTCGGCAAAAGAAATCCGCATTTTTAATCAAACATGGATGACTCGCAATTTAGATGTGATATCTTATAAGAATGGAGACTTAATCCCCCAATGTAAAAACAGTTATGAATTGGAAAATGCTTCTCGAAACAAAATTGGAGCATGGTGTTATTATAACTTTGATGAAAGTCGAGGAGCAAAATTTGGGAAACTTTACAATTGGTATGCAGTCTCTGATGATCGTGGAATCGCACCAGTTGGATATCGTATTCCTACAGATGAAGATTGGCAAACATTAGAATCATTGCTTGGACTGTCAGAACATCAACTTGAGTCATTCGATAGGAATAATAAATCTATTGGTATAAAACTCATTGGGTTTGAAAGTTTATGGAACTATACTGAAAAGATGGAAGAAATCGGTGAAAGTGGTTTTTTAGCAATTCCAAGTGGCAAATATGAAGACGGATTCTCAGGTTTATGTGTTGTCAGTACTTGGTGGACAGCTACTGAACTTTCAGATACTAATGCAATTTCAAGATCTCTTAAAGTTGAATACTCCTCAGATGAACTTCTTCGAGAAAGCAGTAACAAGGAGAACTTTTATTCTATTAGGTTGATTAAAGATTAACCAACAAACCATAGGAATCGTTCAATAAATGGAGTATAATATGCGAAATTGTTCTGCTTGTAATTTACCGATTGCAGAAAATGCCAATTTCTGTAATAATTGTGGAGAGAAAGTTAACCACTTGAAAATTTGTTCAAATTGCAGAGCCGAAAATCATCAAGATTCAAAGTTTTGCTCGAATTGTGGAAATAAAATAGGAAGTGACACCAATAATTTGCCAAATCGTAAAGCTGTGGAAGGAGAAGTATTTATACATAAATCCAATGCTACTGTTATTGATAAACAAAAGTCGGTAGCAACTGAGGATGACAGTAAAATAGACACAGAATCAAATCAATCAGCTCCAACTAAAGAGACTAATAGAACGACTTGGTTCTACAGAAAAAATGGGCAAGTCTATGGTGCATATGACTTTGAGAAAATATTAAAACTTACTTTAGATAATACTATTTCATCTGATACAGAAGTAAGTTCAGACAATCAGGAGAATTGGCAGGAAGCTAAGATAATTGTAAATCAAAATGCACAGAGATTGAATCAAGATTTACCAAAAGTTTGGTTCTATAGCAGAAATGGGGACAGAGAAGGTCCTTTTACAGAATTTGAAATGAGATTAGCAATTGAAAAAGAACATATTAGTTACGGAGATGCTGTTTATAAAGAGGGCAGACATAACTGGGTTGCTGTTGAAGATACAGAGCTGAAGAAATACATTCACACTCCACCTCCTGTGTTAGGAGAAAATGCCCCGAATGGTTCAATTTGGTGGGTTGCATTTTCTCCATTAATTAGTAGTCTTGTACTTCTTCTAATTATGAGTTTCAGTTGGGAGCAATATATACAAACCAACGTCCAAGCTTATGCTGATTTATATCACTTTTTAAGCAATTGGGGGGGTGTCGTTTATATCATGTTTAATCTGATATTTATCGGGATTGATTCTTCTAAACTTAAAAATTTAGGTCATGATACTGAACAATTTGGGTCAATATTTTGGATTCCTGTTTACATTTGGAAAAGGAATAAAATTCTACAAAAGACTCAAGCAAGTTTTTGGATATGGATGATCCTAACTTTTTTTGATGTTTTGATTGGACCTGCATTGATGTAAGAAATATGATTTAATAATATTAAAATAAAAACAAAAAAGGAAATAACACTATGTCAAATTTTATCACAGATTTTATAAACTCAATCAGAAAAAAAATTGTTTGGGTAGGGTTTAGTTTTGTTGATTGGGCAGAAGATCTTGATACTGCCGAAAAGTTAGCTAAATTTATAGAAACTCAAATTAAAGATAAAGAAGATGACTATAAGTTCTTTACCAGTAATGATGAAGAACGGAAAGTTCTACTTGCAAAAATTGTAGAAGATGCTTTAGAAGAAGGTAGAAAAGAAGCCGAAGAAGAGCTACAAAAAGAAGTTGTATTTAGCACAAGTGAGTATGAGCACTTGTTTGAAGAGGCAATGCAAAAAGCCAAAGAAGATCTTGTAGAATTTGAAGAGAAATTTGTAGAAGCAGAAGCAAAAGAATTTATCGAAGTTTTGAAGCTTGTTCTTCAAGAAGTCAAAGACGGCAAACATGGAGATGATTTGGTTTCTGCTATGAAAAGAGTTGAAGAGCTCACAAGCTATGAAGCATTTTAAATTGGATAATTCTCAATACATTACATATTAAATGTTTATGTTAAAATCTAAGCATGGTTCAAAGAAAATTGAAAAGCTCATAGATTGGGCTTATGAAAAATCTTTTGAAGGACTGCCTGGCACATATTCTGCAATAGAGCTTGCTGATTCGGTTTATAATCCAAATGATAGTTTACTTTCTATGGCAAACAAAATCATCAGGAAAGAAACCTCAAAAGCTTCTATTTCAGGATTTATAACAGGCTTAGGCGGTCTTTTAACTATGTCTTTTATGATTCCTGCATCTTTAGTTGGCGTTACATTCCTACAGATGCGAATGGTAGCTGCAATTGCACATTTAGCAGGGTTTGATTTGAAAGATAAAAAAGTAAAGACATTTGTTCTTTTAAGTTGGACAGTTGGTAAAACGGCAGATTTACTTAAAAATGTAGGTGCCAAATTTGCATCCCACACAGCAGGCGAATTGTTAGTGAAAGGTTTAAGTGAGGAAGCAATCAAGATAATCAATGAAACTGCTCTGAAGTCAATAGTACAGCGTTTATCAGTCAAAGGAGCAGAAGAAGTTACTTATAGTATTCCTCTCTTAGCAAGCATTGTAGGAGCATCCTTTGACGGAATCTCAACACTGATGATTGGGAACCGTGCTAAACAAATCTTTATAGTAAGAACCTCAAAAGAAGAAGACAATAATCGACTTGAAGAACATCTTAAGTTAGAGTACAACAAAATTGCTTTGTATATCAACTTGATAAAAATTGATGGAAAACTTCAAAGGCAAGAAATTAAAGTAATAGAAAAACTAATTGTTGAATCTGACTTGCCTAAAGTAGATAAACGTACATTTGGTGAATCTCTGTGGGATTGTAAGCTAATACAAGTCGATTTTGCTTTGTTGAATAACCATCCTTTTGAAAAGCACAACATTCTATACACTTTGTTGGATTTAGCGAAAGTTGATGGAGAAATTGCTGAGCGTGAATTGAATTATGTCAGATTGATAGCCAAAAAACTGAATGTAAGCGAAAGAGCATTTGGGAATATTTTTAATACTGAATTTAGAAGCATTGTTACCGACAACGCCTCGAAATTTGATGTGTTGAAGTAATTATAAATTTGACGATTCCATTTGTACCTCAATCTTCGTTATATTAAGCTCCCCCCCCCCCAAATGTGTAGAAGAGAGAGATTTTTTTGTTTTATTCTTTATAAGCTTAATATGCTTCATCACTGATAATATTAAATATTTATATAACTAATCAGCGAGGAAACAGTTTTGTATATAATATTGTAAATGATTTATATTTCTAATATTTAAAGCATTTTTATTGTTTATCTGTAAATCTCAAAGATGAAAAAGAATGCTACAAGTTAGCATTTTAACTTGAACTACAAACTCTTGATTGAAATAAAGTCAAAAAGAAGAATGAGTGGTATAAAATATGAAGTATTTAAGATAGAAGGTTAAGAGATAAAGAAGCAGACATAACAATATAAATAATAGCAAATAAGCCACATAAATCTATTCTGTTAGGTTTTTATTGAAGAGCAGGATGTTTTAGTTGATAAACATGAAAAGCTCTTAAAATAGCTATTATGGCGAAATATTAGCTTTAAAGATTTAAGTTTAAGAAAAAACGACTCTAAATTAGCTTTCCCTTCCAATAATATTTCCAAGAAGCACCAAAAATTGTAAATTTATGCAGCCAACCTGTTTTAAAAACATACCTATACAATTTTTTCAAGTTAATTATCAACTTAACTGAAATTTTATTTTTGTAATTGCTGTGTATTTTATATATTCACATTATAAGTTAATGATATTCTCTTTATCTATTTGCGGAGGCTTTATGCAAAAGCTCATTTCATTGCTTCTATTAGTAATTTTTCTTCTACCTAATTATCTGCAAGCACAAGAATTTGAAAATGTCTTGTGGTGGAAGGCTTTAGAAGATCCAGCAGGTGTATGGAATGTAGCGATTTCACCCGATGGAAATACTATGGTAACGTTAACACATAAACTAAAATTGTGGAATGCAAATACAGGAGACTTTATCTTAGAATGCGAGATTGGTGAGTTTTTCAAAAATGTTGAAGATATATATTTTTCCAAAGATGGAAAATATATCTATACTGATAGTAAGATGCGTGATGGATATTTTAATATTTGGGAAGTTGAAACAGGCAAAATAAAATATTCCAAATATTTTGTAGATAATGTGTTTGATGCCAAAATGTCAAATGATGGAACAAAAATTGCGATTTATGGACATGATAGATTGTTAAGAATTTACAATTTTATCACTTGGGAATTGTTAGCAGAAAGACAGCTCAAAGAATATGTGAAAGGAGGAATAGAATACTCACCGGACGACAAATATATTCTGCATGCTTGGACAAGCAATAGTGAAGAACAGCACGGTGTATATTTTTTAGATGCAAATACTTTAGAATATGTTGATTATTTGCCTCAGCATATGCACGAAAGTGCAACTTCTGATGTTGCTTTCAGCAGAGATGGTAAGTATTTGTTAGTTTATACAAGTTTCCATTCTTATGGACAAATACCAACTTCAATATATAGCTATCCTGATTTGGAAGAGTTAGATTTCGATTTAGACTATAATGGATTATCAAATGCAAACTTCTATGTTTCTCCTTGTAGCTATGACTTCATAGCTGATTTTGAATCGGATATAGCTTATAGTATAGATTTATATATATTTAGACATAGTGATAAAAAACCTCTAAATAATAAAAAGTTAGGACAGATACCATTTTTTTTCCTCCGTGATACTGATACATCAGGATCAAAGATGCCAGGATTTTATCCAAGGATAAAATTTATTTCTACTACCGACACAATAGGAGTATTTCTTCCTCCTTGGAATAAAACTAAAGTAAAAGAGAAAGAGGAAATAAAGGAAGATAAAATATATCCAAATCCAAGCACAAACACAGCAGAGATTTCTTTCACAATAGCTAATGCAGAAGACATCAGTGTCTTGATTTATGACAACTCAGGCAGAGTAATACAAACATTACATCAGGGCTTATTAGAAGCAGGAGAACATACTTTTTCATGGGACTGTTCCAATGTGGGTGCAGGTAAGTATATCTGTAATATCAGAGGCAACAGTGTTTTTAAGTCGTTGAAAGTAATGATCAATAAATAGGATACAAAACATGAAAAATTATATTCTTTTATTTTTGCTGGGTTTTGCTTCAATTGTTTCAGCTCAAGACATGTTTTCTCCTAATGTACTGCTTGTTTATGATTCTATACCCATTCCCAATGCGATGCCAGACCGATTTGTTCTTGGATGGCAATGGGGTGGGCACCCCGCATTATCACATCCAATGGGGATGAGTTATCACCTTGGAGGTGGTTTAGAATCTTATGCTGAAGGTTTAGATACTTCTATTCAAAAAAAGACGTTTAACTATATATATGATGATAAGAGCATTACGTCATATTATGCTCAGGCATATCAGTTTGAACCTACAATTGAAGGAGAAGATTTTGTAAAAGACTATGGTGATGACTTTAGAGCAGTAACAGGATTTAAACAAGTTGATAGTCGAGCTGTTAAAAATGATACTTTAGGAAGTGAAAATTATGGCAGATTGGAATTGTGGAAATCAAGATTTACTTCTCCAACAGAGGTTCTTTCAGAGCCAAATATGCCACATCCACTATATTTTGTTTCATATCCTCGGCAACAAGGTTTAGATGGAAAGCTTTATTCCGATGGTAGATTTTGGTATTTCACTATCAATTTACGTAGAATCAATGATAATACAAATGGTAGCGATACTATTTTGAAAATTTCTTTGCCCTATAATCTAAAATCAGGAACTACTGGTACGATTTACTTTGATTCTATTCCTGATAAACAAAATCAAATAAGTATTGACTATGGAAATGGTTCCGGAAGAGGTGTCGCATTGACGTGTAAAGGTATTCAATCTTATCAAGATACCGTATATATTACAAAAGATATGCTTCCCAAATCTTCTGATACAGAACAAGATATTACTATTTCTGCCTTCTTTATATGTGAATACTCTTTCCCGATAGATCCACTATTGAATAGAGCATTAAAAGGAAGAGGGATTCAGGATTCTTCTGAAATCACTAAAATTGAAATAGACATAGAATATACCCCAAACTGCGACATAGCTATAGATTACATCAGATTAGAAACTCCAAGAGCACAGATGATGTTCAGAGGTTATTCAGACTTGCATGATTTCAATTATGGATGTGCTTTGCTTGAAACTGATTATAACAATTTTAAATTACAATTTTTGGAAGATTCTTTATATACAAGACTGAATACTTTATCAAATCCGATTATTTCTCTACAGAAAGCAATAAATAGGACATGGGACGCAGTCACTAATGCAGAAGATAACCAATTCTTTAGAATTTACAGTTATGAAGAAGTAGGTATGGAGCATTGGCTTGCAAACAGATACCTAAATAAAATCTTTAACAATTCAGTTTGTACAGAAACAAATCTTGAATATAACGAATATTACAGTTTTGTAGTAGAGCCGAACTTCAATTACTATGGAATGTTGCATAAGAACTCTAATGTTTCTGTTCCATATGCCAAAACTAAATATTTTTGGGCAAATAATTCAGATGCTTTGGCACTGCAATACGGTATTCAAAATGGTTACCTTGGGAACTACGAAACTGTTGATTTTAATCCTGGTGGTAGTTTTGATAATAGTAAGGATTCTATAAATTCAGTATTCGAAACGTGGCTAACTGTCAGTAGAGGAGAAAATTCAGGGGTTAAATTTATAGAAGATGCAGAAGTTGATTGGAAAGTATTTGCTGAGCTGAATGATACAAGTGCAAATTCTGCATATACTCAGTATATGTATGAAGAGAGTATTTTGAGCTTCTACAATTCAACAGTACGAAGAAGTGTGCAAACCCATTGGGAAAGCATCCTTTATAGAAGTTATAAGTATCATAATTCGGGATATTTTTTGTTTGAAGATAAAGATTGGTGGGCTAATATTTGGCTCAGTCCTGGTTTTTCAAGCTATTTCTATAAAGGAAATAATACAGTAGGAAGTAGTTCTAAAACACGAATTTATTATGATGAGGGAGTATCTCAGGATTCTTGTGATTTATTTACCATTCGTACAAGAAGACCTTGGACGGGTGAAGAAATAAATTTGAAACTTTGGTCTGCCGTTTTGAAAGGTGCAAAGGGGATGATGTATGACAGAAGTTGGTATGCTCCAATTGAGGATATTAATATCGACAACCCCAAAGAAGAGTATGAAATTGATTTGGGAATTGCTTGCGGCTTGTATTCAGGTAATATTACAACTGATTTTGAAAAAGTGCTACAAAGTTCAGATCCATACGGTGGTGATTTCTTAGAATTTGATGCTGATGGAGACCCTTCAAACTTAAATGCTTATGCTGACCCATCCGTAATAGAACACAATTTAGAAATACCAGGAGATAGGTTCTATCTTGGAAGGCTTTCAACAAGATTAGAAATGAAAAAAGTGCATGATTGGATCAATGCTTTAGAGGATGCTCATGTACAAGATGAGTCAAACCTCTCTTTGATGGCTTTGAAGTTGGTTTCTTATTACTCAAAAGGCTTCAGACCTTTTACAGTTACCGATCCTTCTTTAGACGAGAACATATTAAGCAATTTCGTAGATATAAGTAATATTACAACAAGACCTATAGGTAGAGTTTATCCAAATAGTTCAACTCCTTATTATGAAAACAGTAATTTAGTTTTCAACCCTGCTGACAGTAGTCAATCTGCGGTAGTGGATTCAGGTTTCTACGATATTACTTTACACCGACTTAAAACCGATGATATTTATAATACTAATAAAGTATATTTAGGTGTTCAAAATAGAAGAACAGATCCACTTCTACATTTTACAGATGATGGTGCAAGTGGGATGGTATTTCTCACTACTGCTGAATTTGATACTTTTGTTCAGGACTCAGGAGAGTGCTATTTAAACAACAAAATGTATTCTGCTGACTTCTGGAAATCGAAATGGTGGAAACGTCTTGGATGTAGAGAGTTACGCATTCCAATAAACTACTTGGCAGACAACGATTCGACATACTTTAGCGGTAGATATTATGAGATTAAGGAATTGGGTTGCGATAATACCGAATTGAATTCCAAGTTTTGGAGACAGCCTGATTTATATCACATGATTGACACTGTTATACAAGAAAACGAAGTGTTAAGTGCTCATTTTCTACCAGGTCAAGGCAAACTGATTGAAATCGAAGCAAAATATTTAGCTACGACACCTGATATGAGTGATACATCATGTGTTACTTGCGAAGCTATAAACTCTGCACTCGAAGTATCGATTCAGGAAACTAATGATTATTGCTATTCAGTTACTATTATAAATAACTCTGCTTGTGATTTTATCGAACTCAATTTGATATTTCAAAACGAACGAGTTGAATCAGATCTAAATTACACATGCAATACACCTGAGTGGACATTTACTTGGAGTAACACAGAACCTAATATCTGTTATGGAACAGGTATGTTAAATTCAGGAGAAGTACTAAGTATTGATATATGTACAAATGATACAGAAGGGAACAATCTTATTATCTATGCAGGTGCAATTATCAACGGAATAGAAATCAAATGTGATAATCCAATAGCAGAAGCATATACAACCGACTGTTGTTCATTCCTAAGCCCTGTTACCTTAGAAGAATCTGACATTGATTGTGATTCTACAGGCGGCTGTGCTTGGAAAGTGATGGCGGAAGTAAATCCTGACTCCACATGTTATACTTCATACGGCATCAGAGCAGTCAAAGAAGATGGAACAACAGAAGATATAACTGAAGATTTAATCGGTGATGGTAGCATATATGCTGAATTTTGTTATTGTGGTGAAGAAGTCAATTTCGAATTCTACCTTAAAGACGAAAATGACAGTATTGCATGCGTTAAAGAATTAGTTGATACATGTAATTTATGTGACAAATACACTATCAAAGATGGTCTTCCTATTGATCCAAGACATCCTGAACAAGAACTATATTTATATACTCATATAGATGAACTTCAGGTAGCTTATCCACGAACTCACACTAATGCTCTATGGTTCAAAACTATCGAATTGAATGAAATTGGATGTATGCTCGATAAAATCGAAATCGAAGAGTATGATATGTCAGGCAATTTACTTAAGATAAATGATGTTTATATCAATGAATCATCTACAATTGCATATCCTGCTGATTTCCAAAGGGCACTTGATTCAAAATATCGAATTGTGTTCTATGACAAAGACGGTAATGTTCTCTGTTCTTATGAATTTGAAAGACATTGGGAGCTACTTCAGGATAATGACATTTTTGAACCTTCAGCTATGGCAATTCCTGTAGGAAATTTCTGTGAATATGGCATAGATGTAGAACAAAATCAAACACCTGTCGATCCGATTGACATTTATTATGTCATTGTTTCTGACATGGAGGCTCCGAGTATTGTATTGCACTATGAGTTTAGAGACCCAAAATCTGCATCACCTTTTGATTTCAGCACCTCATACCATTTAACAGATTTGGTGAAACCTATAGACAGTACACTAAAAGTGGAAATCCACTATTACGATGCTAACTTCCAACCTGTTGAAGTAAGTGAACTAACATCTAGTTGTATGCAGATGAGAACTATGAGTTTTGCATCTCCGATATTGTCGAGCATCTCAACTATGCCACACCCTGCCAATGACAAATTTTCGGTAGAATATACATTGCTTCAGTCGGCAAAAGTTGAGTTTGAGATAAGGAATCAATACGGAACAGTACTATACTATAAAAATGAAGGGAATCAAAAATCAGGGGTAAATTACAAAGGGTTTGATACGAGCAGTTTCATTTCAGGTCAGTATTATTTAGTGATACAGGCAGGAAGCGAAACAAAAGTAATTCCTTTTGTTGTAATTCACTAATTCGCATTTCCATACCTCAATAAGTCGGGCTTATATCCTACGGGAGTAAGCCCTTTTTTTTAGCTAAATCAGGTCATTCTTTATATTGTAAAGGATTTTGATTTTTCTCAGTTATATGCTGTAAATAATACCAATCTCTTATTTATTTTCATATGATTGATTTGCTTCTATTTTTTACACCTGAAAAAAACTTGCTTAGACCTGTCTTTTTGGGCTTCTTTTTAACCCAAAAATGTCATTAGCGATAATCTCTAATGACTGTCATTAGAAAAAAGAAGATATAACATGTTGATAAATAGTGCTTTAGCAGATATTAAAAAAAGTCTATATTAGGAAAACAGATGTAAGAAAATCTTACGAAAAATATGGATGTAAAAATTGCTTTTACCGACAAAGAAATTACACCTTGGGCAGGTATTTCTTTGATGCAAAATATGCTAAAAAAAATGTCTTTTGATCAAATATTAAAAGATTTGGCGTTACCATCACAGGGTTCGAATAGAGGTTACAAACCAGAACAACTAATACAACACTTTTTACTGGGTATTTGGTGCGGTGCAAGTTGCTTCGAACATTTAGAAGTAACAAGACATGACAAAGTCATCCAAAATTTGTTTGGATGGTCAAAAATGGCTGGAAGCAAAGCATTTCACAGATATTTTAATAAGTTTTCTCAGGCAACAAATCAACAGGTTTTTGATGAGCTTTACACTTGGTTCTTCAATAATTTTCAGTTTGACAACTACACAATTGACTTTGATTCTACGGTGATAACTCGCTATGGAAATCAGCAGGGTGCTGCAAAAGGTTATAACCCTCGTAAACCGGGAAGGAATTCACATCACCCTTTGCTTGCATTTGTCTCAGATTGCCGAATGATAGCCAATTGCTGGCTTCGGCCCGGCAATACCGGTGCATCAAGCAATTTTCTGAGTTTTTTGGAAGATACACTTTATAAGCTTGGTAATAAAAAAGCAGGTTTAATCCGTGCCGACAGCGGATTTTACTCAGACGAAATAATGAAATATCTCGAAAGTACCAAACATAATTATATAATAGCAGCAAAGTTTTACAGACCTTTGAAAGTAAAAATTGCCAAACATACAAAATGGTGGCCTATAAGTAAAGGTTTAGAAATAGGCGAAACAAGCTACCAATCAGACAACTGGGATGAACCCCGCCGAGTTATAATGATAAGACAGTATGTTCCACAACGTCCTAAAGCAGTCGGAAAACAATTGAGCTTTTTCGAAGGAGACATGCAATTCAAAGATTATCGCTACTCTTGTTTTGTAACAAATTTGGATTTGCCTGCACAAATAATATATGATATGTATCGTGGGAGAGCCGATTGCGAAAATAGAATCAAGGAGATAAAGTATGATTTTGGAGCAGAAAATTTCAATATGCGCAATTTTTGGGGTACAGAAGCAGCACTAAATTTTGTTATGATTGCCTATAATCTGATGAGTCTGTTTAGGCAAGCAGTTTTAAAAACTAAAAAGCAAAATTTTCTAAGCACACTCAGATATAAGACTTTTGCAATAGGCGGATATT
The DNA here is from genome assembly GCA_963664875.1 of Kapaibacterium sp. (SeqCode). GTDB lineage: Bacteria > Bacteroidota > Ignavibacteria > Kapaibacteriales > UBA2268 > JBFHIJ01. Next base: position 2,128,319 of record OY761611.1, read on the forward strand.
TAATTAAAGATGGAAATTCTAAAATTTTGAAGTTATCTTTAGCAATGCAAAGGAGGCAATGGTTTAAGGGACTTTGGAGTTCGTCAACCTATATAAAATTGCCTCATGTGCTTTAATATGATATTTCTAATGACAAATTTGGGTTTAAAGTCTTCAAACTGTGACTCAAGATATTAAAATTGCTCATTTCAAGTTTCTCTGTTCTAAGATTATTGCTGACAGCTCTTCATCAGAAAGGTGTTGAATATCAGGGTAAGTAATTGTTGCTGATTGAGCCAAGGAAATATATTTTGACACGGTTTTGCGTGCAACTCCAAGAGAGTTTTCTATTTTACGCATGGAATGATGCTCGTGGTGCATTCTTAGAATTTGTCTGATATCTATCAATGAAATACTTTTGTTAGTCATACACAATGCCCTCTACCTGTGACCATAATTATCAATTTAGAGGGACTCATTTTTTATGCCATGTTTGGTTTGGTGAAAAGTGGAGTTCTTTCACCGAAATATCAATAATATTCTAATTGGTCACCATGGGGCAGCAATCTTACACCAATCGAACCAAATATTAGAAGTTTAAAACCTCACGACTTCCTTTTAAATCCTTCACCAACATAAGTTCGGATTGGATTACCACGCTCCAAATCCCAATGATTTAGCCAACGATCCCTTTCGGCATCAGAATGATTTTTGTCGTCAATATGTTTAATAATACCATATAGTCGTGATACAGCAAGACTTTTATTCCTTAGTTGGGAGCGTTCTTCACTTGCTAAAACGGATATATTCGAAGGGATATGAGTTGCTCTGACTGCTGTTTCCACCTTGTTAACATTTTGTCCACCCGGACCTGAAGAACGTGTAGTTTCAAATTTTATATCATTCTCTGAAAATTCAGTTGGCTTTGGCATTGAAAGAACATTTACTCCTACATACCAATTCTTTCTTTTATGGTTTTTACGGTAAGGGCTTTGTCCTATCCAAAGAATAGTACCAGTCCATGATTCCAAGAATGATTTTAAATTATCACCTTCTATACTTAGGAGTGCTGATTTCAAAGTGCCTCGTTTCTGTCCACTGACTTTTTCAAGTATATCTAACTTAAGTTTAAACCCCTCTGCTTCTTTAGTAATTTCATTAAGAACCTTATTTACCACCCAAGCACATTCTTCGGGACATCTACCTGCAGTAAGTTGTAACCAATGCAAATTCTTATTTCCGTTTATTTATAATATTGATAAATAGTTTTGAAGTCAACCCATATAATCTTTATGCGTGAGATTTCTTCAAATGACAGATGCTGATGATCATATAGTTCATGCAGCATAAATGTATGTATAAAGCTGTTTAAATCAGATTTGTCATCTGACAAATTTTTAAATTCATTGTGATCGTAATTATTTGAATAATAGAATTTTTCAATATAATCTTCCAATTTATTAGAAGAATCATAGCTCAAACTGTCGGAGAAACGAGCTATATAATTATCATCATCTTCTTTATAGGCAGGATCACCCTCACCTATAGAAAATTCAATTTCCCATTCAATTTCAAAATCTCGAACCCAATCATAATAATCATCAACTCTTGCCTTAGCGACTTTATACTGCCTATTTACTTCATCTTTGATAAGGACATTAATTTCGCGGAATCTTTCATTCAATTTCTTAACTGATTGCACAATATCCTGCCATTTTTCATCGCTTTGTGTTTTTGTTATTCTATGAGCAAAGCTTATATCTTGATCGAGCTTTTTTATAATGCTACTAAATTGCTTGTATTTACTTTCTACAACTTTATTTACTGCATCAAATCCTCTTATTCTACGAAGAGTTGAGGGCATACTCAATACATTAAATTTCTCACTGAGCACAACTATTTCCTTGTTTTATAAGTAATAATTGGTTTGAGCTGAGCCAGTACTTTTATTATTCCTGCATCAGCCAATGCTGCAATTATATGCTCAATATTCTTGTATGCCTGTGGTGCTTCTTCGTATAAGAGATTTTTATCTTCACAAATTACGGCACTTCCAATTTCGGTGAGTTGCATTTTATCAATTGTATATTTATCACCAAGGATAGATTTAGCGTTTTTACGTTTCCACTTTCTACCCGAACCATGAGCAAGTGAAAAAAGATTTTGTTCCTGACCACCAATAGGTAGCACAAGGTAGCTATATGTACCACGAGACCCTGCAATTACAACAGCACCAAGGTCTGAACGAGCCGCACCCTTTCTATGTAAGTAGTATTCTTGATGACCAACAGTTGTTTTAGCAATACAGTTGTGTTCTACATCTAAAACCGTCTTTGAAAAACTACCTAACTGTTCTAAAAACCTTTCAGCAATCAGCTTTCTACTTAGTTTTGCCCAATGAACCGCATTATCATGTTGCTGAAGATACTTAGTTGCCTCTTCAGATTCTATTTTGAGCCCAGTAGAAGTGTTTGTTTCTGCAAATTCTTGAAAAATTGCAGATCCAAGGCTTCTTGAACCACTATGTACTAATAATACAAGATTCTTTGAATCAACTCCTAAATCTAAAAGAGCGTTTTCATCAAAAACCTTTTCAATAGATTGAAGCTCTGCAAAATGGTTTCCACCACCAATTGTACCAATAGAAGAATCATATGAGGTAGATTCAACACCTGCTTCTTCCATAATAGCATTTATATTCCCATCATAAGAATCCTCTAAGCCTGATAGCTTTCTGACCCACTTATCTCTTTTGATTTTAGATTTCTTTAGGTCTGTTTGGAATAATGCCATTCCACATCCCACATCATTGCCAATTAAATGCGGATAAATAATCTTTTGTGTTGCTATGGTAACTCCTACTGGTCCTGAATGGATGTCGGGAAGCCCAATAGCTTGTTGAACACCTTCAAGTTCAGAAACAAGCTTAAGTTGTTCGATTGCTTCGCTTTCTACCCAATTTTTGTCATTAGTTATTAGCTTGATTTTGTTGTTTATTTCTTTGAACATAGATTTTCTTTTAAATTATAATTGCTGAAATATACTTCAATGAGTGTCAAATCTTGTCGTTGATGTATAGATTTGAGTTTGCTATTGTTTTTTTGCATATCCCCATGCTTCCCAAACTTTTTCCCTACCATAAGATTCAAAGCTATTAACAAGCTGCAACTCCTGAAGCACTTGTAAATCTCGTTCAACGCTTCTCTGAGCTACATCATCACCTGAAGAATCTAATTGTAGCAAGATTTCTCTTTTTGTCAGTTTTAGACCTTTTAGAAACATTTTAAGAATTGTCAAGGTTCGAAAGGTTTTGTTTGTCGATGCCATGATTTCTCTCTCCAAAATTTTACAAATGGAGTATCAAGTAGCGGACTTTTTTTGCTTAAAAGCCGTATCCTTTTGCCACCGTGGCTACCTTGCTCGGTTGGCACACTACTTAAAGTGTTCTTGATACTATTTCTAAATAATACGTCAAAAATTGTAATTCGTTACAATTTAATCTACCGAAATAAGCACAACATCTCATCACTTTGTTAAAAGTGTTCACAAAGAAAAAATAAAATTTATCAAAATCGTTTTATCTATCCTCCAAATATTTTTTATGAGCAGCTACAACGTCTTCTGTTGTACTTCTTATGTATTTTTGTAATGACTTAATTGATTTATGACCAGACAGTCTGCAAACAGTAGATAGTGGAACGTTTTCATGTATCAACCAAGTAATAAATGTCCTTCTTGCAGTATGACTTGAAGCAGCTTCATATTTCGGTATCCTTTTTTCAACACGTTCCTTGCCTCTGAAAGAAGTGAGTATTATATCTTGATTTATCTCTGCCATTTTGCAAATTTCTTTAATCTTCCTATTGTAAACTTGACTACATTCTTTTGGTAATTGATAATTATATTTTTCAAGCATTTCTTTTGATATTTCATTATATGCGACAGTGACAGTTGTTGTTGTCTTTAGCATCTTAAAAGTAAGAGTTTGTTGACTCTTGTCAAAATTTTCTGGTTTAAGATTAAACAAATCACTTACTCTTACTCCAGTATCAATTTGAAAGAGAAATAAATCTCTGTATTTTAAAATACCATCATCTAAATTAATGAGATTTCTTATCCGATTTACTTCTACTATAGTTAGATAGATTGAATCTACTTCCTTCTGTATAACTTTCAATCCTTTTTTGTAAGCTACGGATGTATGCCATTGTTGCTCATACGCATATCCCATAAATGTCTTTACTATTTTAACAACCTTACCAATAGAATTATCAGATAGATTATTTTGAATTAAAAATGTCGAAAATTTGCCTGCGAACACATCACCAACAGTAAAAAATTCTAATTGGTAATTTTCTTTTTTTACAAAGTTTTTTAAATGATTATAAGTAGATAAATAGCTGTCGATAGTTGATTTTTTTATCTGATTGCCATTACTCAATCTTATACCTGTTTTGGATCTCTCTATAAATTCTCTGAAATAGTCAAAAAATGTTTCTAAAGATTTTGATGGATTGATTGTTCTTTCCAACTCATTTTTAAAATCTTCTTTTAGAAGAGGCAACATATGGCTAATTTTATTATTGTAAAATGTTACCATATGTGATTCGATTGTATGGAGAAAAGAATTTAGGTTTGTTGTATTTGTTGCACTACTTTTGAATCTCTTTTTCTTCTTATCCCAAAGTCTTTCGGAAAACTGTATTCCTGTGTTTTTTTTGATTCTTGTTTTATTGAAATAGAGTTCGCAATACAGATAAACTTTATCTTTGCTTCGATGAGGATAAAATTTTACACTGATTCCTGCCATATTTAATTCCTTGTTTTATTAGTTGGGACGTATGTTGGGGCAAAAAGGTGCAATATAATGAAATATTATGCAATGTTGTTTTTGTCTATGGGGATTAAAATCTACGTAAATTACTTAAAATCAAAGTATATGCCAATCAGTAGATTTCAGTGCAATTTATTGTGTTAGTCCGTCCCCGACCACAAGGCAAAGCTCTAAATTGCTATTTTGCAAGGAGTTGAAAAGGTTTGAAAATGGTGTTATGACACATGTTATGACACCTGTTTCTTTTTTATACCTTCTGTGCTTATAAAATACATTCAAAATCTTTGTATATCTTCCCTATTACCAACCTCAAAATTCAATTGCGTTTGCAATATCCCCACGCCTGATAAACGTTTTCTCTTCCAGATCTCTCAAAACTGATAATAAGCTGCTGCTCTGATAGTAATTCAATATCTCTCTGCAAACTTCTCTTCGACACATCATCACCTTCGCAACTTAATTCGAACAGTAAATCTGAAATTGTTAACTGCCTACCTTTCATAAATTGCTTTAATATGTACACAGTTCTTTCTGCACGTCTCATAACAGCCATAAACACCTCCTATAGATAATACGGACGTAAATTCGTGCAGTTACAATGTAATTATTCCAACGTCAATTATTGACGATGTATAATTAGCAGGAGATGTTATAGTTTTTCTATATAATAAGATAAGAAAATGTATAAATTTAATACAATTACTCTATAGCAATGTAGTTTAACAAGGTTTGATAGAGTTGGTCTTCAAACTTCTTTAGTAGTTCATCATCATAATCATGTACTACAAAACCGTTATTTAACTTTGATTCCAATTGTTTTGGTCTATAAGTTTTAAATTTTGCTTTATGTGGTTTTAGTGTTTGTTGTAGTTTTTTCAAGCCACCTATTTGTTCTACTCCTATCTCAAATATAGCTGATATAACATCAGAGTTAGTTAGTTGTGTTGCTTTTGAAAAATCTAAATAGGTTGCAATAGATTGTTTCGGTATTGTGCAATAACTTTCTAAAATTAAATCAAGCATCTTATTCCATATATCCATACTGCATAAATTATACAGTGTAATATTTTGACCTAAAAAATTACTAACTTGCTTTAAATTTGTAAATTTAATCTAGTAACGTAAAATATTTTGGTTTAGGTTTGATTCTTTGGACTTATCGTATATAACTATTGTATAATCCTTTCCTTTATAATAGATAGTATTGCTAAAGTTTCCATAAACAAAATCATCAAAATCTTTTTTTACGAAGACATTTTCAAGGTAATCATTTACAGGTCTATCCAATGGTATATTAATTCCAAATTCAGCACTATATACTTCAATTTCATTCATGCCTACATCAAGAATTTTGGTTAGATAGTCAACAGCTTTTTCAACTAAATCGAATGTAAAACAACTTGAATTCTGATTTAGTAAAAATTTTTGCAACGAAAATTCAAAAGACAATACCTCATTTTGATTGAATTTAAACTTCAAATCATTGTAACTATAATAGCACCATATTTTGTCGTTGATTAAGTTTTTTTGAGCGGTTATTAGCTTCATGTGTTCAGACAATTGTCTTGAATCATACCCCTGAATTCTACAACTTATTTTGTCAATCACTACTACACCATAGTTGTTTTTAACATATGGTATATAGTTGAACAAGTACACCCTAAATATACTGTATAGGGTGGTATTGTGTGATATCTAATGCTGAGATATATAGTATATAACAAGAGGAATTGATAATGACTATAGCACTTACAAGCTGTCGGGTCGACAGGATGTATCTAAATACAGTGTGGATTGCAACAAAACGATTCGGTGTTAAACAGGTAACTATACCTTGGTGGTGGCGTTACAGTGCAAAAGGAAGGCAAATTATAAAAAGGGCTTCGCTGTTACCAACATCTATTGTTGAAGAATATAAAAGTGGTGATGAAGCGGATACAATCTATGTTAAATTTCTGCTGTAAAAATAGAAATGTTAGTTACTATACTGTCGTGATGGAGATTAAAGCTTTACTCTCTTAGTATAGTTATACAGAATATTTTATACTGAACTCCTTATAATACTTGGATAGGGGTGAATCACTTGGAAGCATTTTTAGTATATCCTCCCAATGAATTGGCTTAAGATGGGATTTATATTCATCTTTTAAAACATTTTTTGAAAATACAGATTCGACCTCTTGTGCAACAGCCAAATTTGCTTTTGGATATAAGAAGATTACATAACTATTTTCATCTATATGGATTAAATTTCTAAAAATCTGATATCTTTGCAAGAACGTCTGACTGTTTGCATATTTGGGAGAAATTACACTCAGGTGGTGTTGGTAAATGTCTTCGTATTTCTTCAAATGCTCACTATCATTAGTGGCTTTTCCAAATCCATTTTCGGTATATTTGATTCCAAAATAGAATTTCTTTTCGTTTTCAGTTTTGAAATAGAAATCAAAGTTGGTCGGACGATGTCCATTCTTGCTATCAATCTGTGAAGTTTTCTCAAATTCTATTGAATTATAATCAATGACTTCATCATCGATTTTTAAATATTCTAATATCAGGGAGAGTGTCCTTTCTGCAATTAGTGGGAAGAAGAAATTAATACACATTGCTTGTGATGAATTGAGATGATGGAAATAAATATGTTTCTTGATTCCAGCAAATCTACTTTGAAAAAACTTATCACGATAATCTTTTATCAAGTTAAAAGCACTATCTTCAACTTTTAAAATATGTGAATATGGAATACCCTTCCAAGTTCCTTCTGATACATTAGGATACTTTGATTCTTTATAGCTGATTAGGCCTTGCTTTGCTTTTTTAGAATAACTCATAAAGGTTCCCGTTTACTTTTTCTTTTTGATAATCTTTTTCAATATAGGGCTATATTCTAAATTTACAATCTCTTCTGTGCGAATATAGCTAATAGCTTGTCTGATGATTTCCAAAGGAACAAGGAACCATTCATTTGCTTTTCGAACTACACCTTTTGAATCTGTAACTTCAATATCCACTTGTGCAGACCTGAAAAAATCTTGAATCAATTTTTCGTATTTGTGGGCCTCAGCATTATATATTTTGTAAGTATCTACTATTTTAACTGGAGCCATCAAATATGTTGTTGATTTCTCTGCATTTTTGATTCTCTCTTCAACGGGAGTTGTACAAAATCCAACCTTGTGTAAATCCCTTTCGTATTTTATTTTTGGTTGATTGCTTAGAGATTTAAGAATATATAAATATCCTGTAGGTTTGTCATCTTTTGTTATATCCGTTAGAGATGCTACTGCACTTATAATAGATTCTTCACTATTATCAGTTAAAACTTTGCCGTTGGCATATAGTATTTTAGCAACAGATCTATATAACATATTTGATTCTGTTCCATTTTCAAAGATGCATCTTGTTCGCCCATCTTTTCTAATTCGTTTACCACTTTTAAAAGTTTGTTCTTCTTGTGTTATGTTGATTTTTTCTAAATAAAAGACAACACCATTATGTAAATAATAAGCTCCTTCTCTGAGGTTGTCTTCTTTAAAATCTATAAATTTCCTTGTTCCTTCTCTCAATTCTCTGTGTACAGTTTTGAATAAATGTTCGTAGTTGTGAAAATCTTTGCAAGGTTTTCTTTTAGCTACAAAATCTGAAGCGGCTCTTTCTGTTTCTTTTGGAATATGCTTATATGTAAAAAGATCTGGCTCATCATCTTCAAACAGATTAAACTCATCATCATTCAAAATATCATCGATAGATTCTACTTGTTTCTTTTGTTTTGGTTGATACTTTGTTTGAGGTTCAGACACAAAATCCTTCGCAATTGATGGTAATAAGTCATAAACATCATGTTCCTTGAGTTGTTGTATTTTATTAGCATCCGACTTTAAACCGTCTAATCTCCAGCATAAGCTGGCTTCGGTCATGTTGTCCGAATCAGATTTTGGTTCTCGGCCATTTTTCTTATAGAAAGAGTTGATTTCCATAAATGAACTTAAGAGTCTGTCATCACTGCTAACTTTTTGTGTTTCTTCCTTCTTATCGTCTATTAAGTCAAACTCCGAGTCTGCCAAAACCTCATCTATAGATTTATATTTTTTACGCATTTCCATTAGCTTTTCTTTTTCTTTTTTCGTTATTCAAAAATATTATTGCTTCAGCCATCCTACGTTCTTGAGGATTTGTAGATTCGATATCAGGTTTTTTATTATACTGTTTTATAAATTCCTTTATTTTAGGAAATAGCAGTATGGCTTCTTCTTCAGTCATTTTGATATGAATGCCATCTATTGTGTCTTTAATTACTTTTAAAACCTTAGATGTTACCGATTTTGATAATACTTCAAACGCTCTTTGGAATGGGTTTACCTGATCTATCAAGTCAATATGCAAATCATCAATATCTACAAAGCGTCCTGCCATATTTACAAAGCGTTTATCTCCTTCTTGTCTAATTGTTCCATTCTTGATTACAGAATCTACAACAACATGTTGTCGTAATTCTTCAATTTCTTCCTCAGTGCAGTCAGGATACTTCTCTCTGATAATTTTTGGTATAATTACTGCATTCATCACTTCAGGATCTACATTACCTGGCATTGCCTTTAGCATATCCGAATTTTGCATTATAGCTGCTTTTAAATCATTCAAATCAGATTCAACGATATTTTTGACTCTTTGAGTTGAAGGCTCTTTAAATCCTTTTATCTTGATTTCTCCCTCTTGGGGTTTGTCCTCATCTGATATTTTGGTTTTGAATTTCCAATTAGGAGCTAATACCTGTTCCATAAGTAGAGAGGCAGTAATGGCTTTTAGCATATTATTTACTGCAACCATTACTTCTTCATTTTTAGCGTCTGGTTGGGCTATTAAGTTCGTAAACTGAGCATGGTTTTTGTTTTCGCTATCTCTTGTAGCTCTTCCAATAATTTGAATGATTTCAGTAAGAGAACCTCTGTATCCAACTGTCAATGCATGTTCACAAAATGGCCAATCAAATCCTTCCTTCGCCATACCTAACGCAATAATCAAATCCATATCATCTACTTTTTTGATATTTCGAAGATAATCTACGATTCTATTCCTCTCATTTGGTCTGTCATCTACCAAATCTGCTACTTTAATCTTTTTTCCGTCGGTATGTCTTTTTAATAATATCACACCAGTATTTTTATCCTGTCCTATCACATCTCCGATTTCATCTAAAATAAAATCAACTTCATTATGTTTGTCTTTGGTAGATTCACCAGAATTTACAGAAGGGATGTGTAAAATAGTTTTCTTGTCGGTATCTAACACTTCCATTATGGCTTCTGTATATTTTCCTTGATAAAAGTGATAACCGATGCCCAGTGATTTCAGAAAGTCATATCCATTGAGCTGCTCATAATAGTTATAGGTTACTTTTGTAAACTTACGTTCGTCAGCAGGCAACAAAATGGGTACACTATCGCCTCTAAAATATGAACCTGTCATAGCTACAACATGAGCGGTAGAATTCTTCGTAATCGCTCTCAGCAAATCGCCCAATCTATTACCATCATCAGCAGATACATGATGGAACTCATCTATCGCAAGCACAGTATCGTTAAATTTTACATCTTCAATAGATTCACAAGCAAAGCGAAGAGTTGAATGTGTACAAATCAAAATCTCTTCATTGCTCTCCATGAACTCCTTAAACTTTGGTACTTTTCTACTTGCACCACCTGGTGTGCAAAGATTCCATTCATCTTTAGGAGACCAATCTTCGAAGAATCCATATTTCTTGAGTTTTGTTTTAGAAAAAGAACTGCCAATTGCACGCTCTGGTACAGCAACTATTACTTTCTTCAACCCTTGATTTCTAAGTTTATCTAACCCAAGAAACATTAATGCCCTTGATTTCCCTGATGCTGGGGGTGATTTAATAAGTAAATATTGACTGTTTCGCTTTGCGTATGCTCTTGCCTGCATTTCACGCATGCCCAATTCGTTGATGCTTGTACTTTGGCCCGTTTGCCCGTATGATACTTCTACTATATTTGTCATTGTATTTCTTTCTTTGTTTACATGAAGGTTTTGTTTTCGAATAAACCACAATTTTAATAATTCTATTATTTCCTATATACCATGAGCTTACAAGATATTTAGGCTCGTTTTGGTTAGTATTTCTTGTTTAGATAGTGATTATTTCTATTTGTTCATCGTTTTCATTTAACCACTATTTTCATTTTTCTATATCTTCAATCTGAGAAAATGTATATTTACAGCATAAAGCATGATGTTGTAGCTTGTTTTATTTTTTCTTTCTTCCTTTTCGTTTGGGCTTTGTCTGCTCAAATAAAGTATCTTTATATTGCTCTGCTTCAATCATCTTTTCGTATAGTTTGAAAAGATGTTCCAAACGCTCTTCATCACTTTCGAAGGGCTTTGCTCTATAGCATCTTTCTATCACTTCGTCATTTGCAGTATGTGCGTCTCTAAGGCTTTGCGGCATTTTGTCAGGATCGTATAACTCAGCCAAAGTTTTTTCAGAGTGTTTTTCTCTTTCTCTGATTATTGCTGAAGCGCTTCTTTTTATTTCTTTTTTCTGCTCTTCAGTTATGTTTGGAAAAGGAAAAGTGTTATATACCAATGTAGAAGAATATCTAAAATCTGTTTTTAATCTACCTGCAACTGTTTTTACCCAAGCCATATGTATCTTAGAAGATAGCACTCCGAGGAGCCAAGGTTCTGCATCGTAAATAGAATGTGCAGAATCACTAATAACATCTTTTTCTGTGAGAAATCCCAAAGGGATATAGTCACGTGTTTCTGAGGAAACTCTGGGAACAATAATGGCGTTGTTTTTTTTGTATCTTCTTTCACCAAATGCATGTGGTTCACTTGCAAGTTTATTTGTAGATTCCCTTTTGCTGTTTAACCTGGCCTGTTTTGTTTTGTCTATTCTTTCTTTTATTTCTTTAATTCTAATTGCATCTGATACTTCAGTGTCTTCAATCCATAAACAATACTTTTCTATTCCCCTGATAAACTCTAAGGATCCATATAATCTTTTTATATATTTTTCTGCTGAAGGGGCTGATGCAATAATACTTTTTTTCTCCTCTGCGGACAAAAGTAAATGACCTCCATCGTTTGCCATACTTCCAAAACACATTTGCGGTAAATTGGAAATAGAACTGCTCCTGCCTACAACAAATATATCTTTAGCGTCTAATAAGTAAGCATTTATCCTTGATACCTGTTCTTCAAAATTGTTTTTGTACATTCTTTTAAATCGGATATCATTTTTACAAACACCAATAATTGAAACTGTTACACCAGCTTTTCCTTTGGCATTATTAGTCCATTTAAAAGATTTGTGCACAAAGAAAATTGATAGTTCTTTTTTAGCTATGTATGGCCATAATATACTAACCTGATCCCCTTGGTTGATAGAGTTAGTTGTAACAAAAGCGTATTTTATACTGTACCAATCTGCATAATCAGTTGCTAATTTGAACCAGCAAGCTATGTAGTCAAGATTATTGTATTTTTTAAACCCATGAAAAACTTTTTTCATGTCATCTTTTTGAGCTTGAGATTGAAGCCTTGCACCCAAATACGGTGGATTTCCAAGAATATAAATTTCATCATCTATTTCTTTAGGGCAAACATCCTCCCAGTCAATTCGGCAAGCATTCCCTTTGACTATTACTCCAGCATCATTCAAAGGAAGTGGAGGAGTCTTTATGCCAGATATTTTAAAATATTCGTGATCCATCTGATGTTTTGCAAGCCATAGAGACAGCTTGGCTACTTCACAAGCAGTTTCGTTTAGTTCTATACCGTAAAATTGAGATAGATTGATATTCGAAAATCCTGTAAAGTCACTCAATTTCTGCAAGATTTTCATTTCTAATGAGCGAAGTTCTTTGTAAGCAATAATCAGAAAGTTCCCACTGCCACAGGCAGGATCAAATATTTTCAATTTATAGATTCTTATCAGAAGTTTCTTCAACTTGCTTTTGCTGTCTTCAGCTTTGTAAAACTCTTCATAAAGCTCATCAAGGAACAATGGGCTGATTACCTTCATTATATTAGGTACAGAAGTATAATGTTTTGTATTGTCATCATCAGCCAGACCACGAACTACTGCTTGGATCATGGATCCGAAAATATCAGGATTGATGTCTTTCCAATCCAAATCACCACTATCAAGTATCATTTTACGTGATTTCGTAGAAAACTTAGGTAATCTTATCTTTTCTCTAAATAAACCACCATTGACATAAGGAAATCTATCTAAATAATCAGGTAACTCTTTCCTGTCTTTGTTCGGTGTATCCAGAACTCTAAACAATCTGTCCAAATAGGTATTTAGATCACTTCCATCAGCCTTCGTATGATTATCTAACGCTTTTGTAAAGTAAGAATCTTCAAATATATCAGTGTCTTCAGCAAAGAAACAGAATAGTAATCGTGTAAAAAAGATATTGAGCTCGTGTAAAAATCTTTCTGCGGTATTGGGATTATCTTTCCTGATTTCATCAAAAAGCTTAGCCATTTTCTCAGCCGCCTTAACATCGGCAGGGTTTTCATTTTGGTGGTCTGCTTTTTCAATACCAGCGAAAGGGAAGAAAAAGTCATAATGCTTATATAATTCAGAAAATTCAATTTCGATTTTATCATCTACTTTCGTATCTATGGCAACAAATGTTTTGAAATTTGTCAAAATTACAAAGCGTTGTTGATGTTTAAGGTTATCAGCAATTTCTATAGCGTCTGTAAGAATTGTGTTCGAATCAGTAATCTTATAAAATAACTTCTTTTTCCAAGACACTTCACCTGGAACTTCAGACATATTATATCTACCGCCTGGTTTTAGAAACTTTACGGTACTTTTTGGAGTCTCGTATAGTTTAAGTAGCTCATAAATAAAAGTGTCTCTATCGTAGTTTTTGACAAGCTTTTTTATATCTTCTTCCAACTTTGTTATATTCATGACTCACGCAAAAAAGATGATTGAATTGTGCCAATTTAGTTTACAGATATCCCTGAAACCAAGGAACATAGATACTTTTGCAAATGTTTACTATGCTGTCTATGTAATATCATTAATATACCACAAGATATGAAAGAATACAAGCAAATATGCAGTCAAATACCAAAACAAGGACTAATAAAATACTATTTTTACATAATTACATAAAAACAGTACCAACTTATTCTTTTCAATATCAATATTTTTATTAAATTAAGGTATATTCAAGTAATGACAATGATAGTTGCGTTGGAATACAGCTTTATTACGACGCTGAGCATCCGTAGGTGTATATATGACTGGAACTACTAATAAGAAACTTCCCTTGATTACTTATAAAGCAATGCTATCTCAGCTTGATGGTCAAGAGAGTCATAGATTTAGGTGGACAGATTAATCATTATAAAACGTATTTATAGATATTGCTGTTACTTAGGAAATAGAAGTAAAATAGGAGGAAGGCGAAATGAAAAAGAGTAATCTGAATAATCTTGAATTTGATAATATCCAATCCTACCAAGAAGTAATTGACAGTCTTGAGAAAAAGAAACGACAAAAACATCTCTTGATTGGTAATGGCTTTAGTATGGCATACGATCACAAAATCTTTTCATATAATGCTCTGTATGATTTTGTAAATAATCAACAAGATGAGAATCTTAAAAAGCTTTTTTCTGCTATAAGAACACAAAATTTTGAACTGATTATGCAACAACTCGATGATTTTATACGGCTTGCAGAGGCATTCGATATATCAGAAGAGTTCTTAAATACTATTCAAGACGCAAAAGAGCAACTCCAAAATAGCTTAGTTGATGCGGTGAAAACATTACACCCTGAGCATGTATATTCTATTCCTGATGAAAAAAACAATTCATGTGTAGCTTTTCTAAGAGGGTTTATTGATAAAAATGGATATATTTTTTCTACTAATTATGATTTGCTTCTATATTGGGTTTTGATGAGAAATGAACTTGAAAACAAATGTGATGGTTTTGGTAAAGAAGTGCTAAATCCTGAAGAAGTAAAAAAAGGACAAACTCCAATTTTATCTGATTTAGATTGGGGCATTAATAAATCTAATCAAAGAATATTCTATGTTCATGGTGCTTTACATCTCTTTGATATTGGAGCTGAAATTACTAAAGAAACATTTAGCGGAGGCAGAAACTATCTACTTTCTAATATAAAGAAGAGAATGGCTAACAAACAGTATCCTGTTTTTGTAACAGCAGGCGATGGGAACCAGAAATTAAACCACATTATGCATAACAAATATTTGACCTATTGTTATGAATCTCTTGCCCAAATTCAAGGTTCAATGATAACATTTGGTTTCAACTTTGGCGATTATGACGAACATATTATCGATGCAATAAACAAAGCTGCATTGCATGGCAGAAAAGCAAGCGATAAACTACATAGTATTTATATTGGTGTCTTTAGCAGCAGTGATTTTGAACATATAAAAGAAATAGAGCAAAAATTTCAATGTAAAGTAAATGTTTTCAGGTCTAATACTGCCAATGTATGGGGGAACTAATATAAATTTAAAACTCATATAACTTACAAAAGATAGCTTGAATTAACTATTTTACGAAGGTAAACCTAACATAAGGGTACTGCTAAAAGTATTCTTTATCCAATTAAACAAAATCATGGCAAATAAAGCTGTTTTTGTTTAAACATTGTTGAATAAATACTACAATAAATCATTCAAAAATTTCTTAACTTCATGATACACAGAGACATATCGTCTTGTTGTTGTTAAACAAAATAATCTGTTTTTTGTTGATGATTTAACAGCGCAAAGGCATGTTTTAACAGCGTTTTTAACAGGATACAATTTGTAAACAGCTGATATGTCAGATGTTATAAAAGTTATGGCTTGTTAGATTTAGCAGCGTTTCAACATACAAAGCGATAGTGATTTCAAAAGGAATTATGGGCAGATGTATAAGGAGGATTTTAATGCAAGAAGTAATAACGTATTCAAATGTACTGCTAACTGTTTTAACAGGAATATATGTCTATCTTACTTACAAGATTTCTAAAACAAATTCTGATCTGTTAAAAGAACAAACACGCCCTTTTGTGGTAGTAAAATTTCCGTTAGAAGACAATGCTTTAGATATAGTGATTGAAAACATAGGTTTACGACCTGCTTATAATGTTTCCATTAAGATCTTAAACTTGGAAGAATTGAAGTCTGTCATCCACCCCCATAAATTGAACGCAGGGGATTTTAATAAGCAATCTGATTTATTTCAGCATACATTTCTACCTCCGAATCAGATTATCAGAGATTTTATAAACTTTTCTGAACTCATCTTGAAGAAAGAAAATTTAGAGCTTCCTTTTTTGAAATTAGAGATTTCATATTTAGATACTTATAAAAAAAAGTACAAAGAGGAATATACGATTTCTTTACAAAGCTATCTATACAAATCTAAAATAAAGCAATTCACTGATACTTACTTTATTGAAGAAATATCAAAACAACTGAAAGAAATTAACAAAACTCTAAAGGCAAAGAAATGAGACGGGATAAAGATTTAATCAGAAAGCTATTATTATTTGCTGAAGAAAGACATGATTTTCAGATAGGTTTCGAAGGCAACATTGATTCAGCTTCAAGTGAAGATTTTGCAGGTATAACTGAAGGTGATTTAGCTGGTCACTTTAAATTACTAATTGATTCTAAATATTTGGAAGGTAGTTATTTAAAAGCAGAAGATGGTATCATATATGCAGTAGCAGTAACAGCCATCACTGAAAAAGGATATGATTTATTAGATTCCATCAGAGACAATAGTGTTTGGTCAGAGATAAAACAAGAATTAGGCATAGCAGGCGAATCATGGAGCATGGACGTTATTGCAAAACTATCCAGTAGAATCATTGCAAAAAAATTAGGGCTATAGCTTAAAGTCCATATACTTATCAATAGTTTTTGCACCACTATAACAAAAAGAATACATATTCGTACCACCTAATACATTATATTAGGGTATTGAATTATGCACAAAATACACGAAACTTTATATTGTCCATTCTGCTATGCAAGGGCTTACTTTAAGGAATATTATCCTTCAAAAATAAAAGCTACTGGCGAAAATCCATCACGCAAACGGTACAAATGTATTCATTGCAAGAAAACTTACATCGCTGAAGGTGACTTTTATATCAACGCACGTCCGCAAAAACCATCCGCACAGCTTGACAAAGTCAGTAAATTGCTGAGAGAAAAAGTCGATGAAATAGCTAAACTATACCCTCAATTTGATAATCTATTCAATTTACACTATAAAAAGCAAACAGATCCTCTCGGCAACACAGCCATAGAAAGATTTAAGCAGGATATTCTATCTTCATTAGACAGTACTATCAATGAAGATGAATAGCATATTATTTAACCAACAAACCTTATAATATTGGCATCCCTATAACCCTGCTCATTCGGTTCATAGATTTTTTGGACTTCTTCGCATGCTTCTAATTTTGTGCGTCTTATATATTTGTTAAAATGCTTATCTGAGCGATGTCCTGAAAGTTTTTTAACGACATCAATGGATACACCTCGTTTAATCAAGTTCGTAATAAACGACCTTCGCCCAGTATGAGACTTGACCATTTCAAACCTCTGTTTTTGTACTAATTCATTACCTGACAGTAGAGCAGATTCCACAGTAATTAAGTTGGTAATGTTTGCCCTTTTTGCGATTTCTTTTAAATATTTGTTATAAACAGCATTTGAAAAAGTTGGGAAGCTGTTATTATAAATACAATTTCTAATTATCCCCCGAATGTGTGGTAAGATTGGCAGTGTAACTCTCTCATTAGTTTTCATGGTAATTAGTGAAATAGTATTATCTTCCAAATTGATACTACTTGAATTTAGATTATTAGCATCTTCGAATCTAAGCCCTGTCCAGGATTGTATCATAAACAAATCCTTTGCTTTTCGTTCGTCTTCAGATAAGCCTTTCAAACTCCCGATTCTTCCTAATTCTTCTTCCGTCAAATATACTTCATCCGCTGAAGCAGTAGGTATTATTAAAACTTTACTATAGTTTTTGTTGTCAATTAAGTTACAATCGTAGCTGTAGTTCAACATACTTTTGATGATTTTGATATGCTTGCCAAAGCTATTAATCTTCATATCAGACTGGGAGCAAAAATCACGGAAGCTATTATAAAATTCTTTACCAATATGATTCGCATTGATATTAAATGCACACTCTGTTTGAAATCTTTTTAGAAGGTTATAGGTTGATTGATATGACTTTATAGTAGCACTCTGAAGCAATCTCCCATTAATGTTTCTGCGGTTTCCTGACTTAGAATCTTCAATAAAGTTATAAAAAAGATCTTCAATTGTTGCTTGTGTGCTACTCGGAACTCCTTTAGTTTGGACAATAAGTTTTTTAAGATGAGTTGTCTCTACAAAATCAATTTTATTGTTAATTAAGTCGATGCAATAGTTTATAACAGCATCTTCCAAATTATCAAGAAAATTATTGATAGTAGCTGAATGTGGATCTGTTCTCTTCAATCTTTGTTTATTTTTATCCCAAAAATGTTTATTTACTTCAAGAGATAGGCTTGTTCGAATCCTTCTCTTGTTAAAATTAAAAACAATATAAAGATATGATCTTCCATGTACATCCTGTATATAGAATCGTATATTCGGTATTTTACATCTATCGAAGAAATTTATATTACTGTTTTTTTCTTGCATCAAGCATACTCAAATTGGTTTGTTTGATGTATATATTTCCGTTGCTTTGCCCTATTTGTGGAGAATAGGGTGTTATTACATACTATCCAAAATATTTCTTATGCTATTAACAGATTCTACCTGAGTTATCCGCACGTATTTATCGAAGGATTTACGTGATCTGTGCCCAGAGACTTTCATGACCAACTCTGGTAAAACTCCACGTTTTAACATTAGTGTGATGAACGTTCGACGTGCTGTGTGTGAAGTCAGCATTTGAAATTTGGGCATCAACTTTTCAATACGACGATTCCCAGAATATCTCACAGTTTTGACTGCTTCATGTATTCCTGCAAGTTCCGCTATGCGTTTTATATGTTTATTGTATAGTTGAACATTTATTTTTGGAATTTCAAAATTATATTTTTGTAGAATTGCTATACTCTTGTGTGATAATGGGATAACAAGGTTGTGTTCTGTTTTATGAGTAGTAATTATTAACAACTGTTCTTGAATGTTTATATTAGAGCTTTCTATTGACAATAGATCTCCAACTCTGACACCTGTGAAGCATTGGAGTAAAAATAAATCTTTTGCAAACAATAATGTATTTGGTAGGTTATCAGTAACTTCAATTTTGTTCAGTTCGTCTTCAGTCAGAGCTATGTGGTTGGGATCAGATGGAAATACACGCAACCCTTTTACGAATTTGTCATATGAGTTCCAGGATTGTTCTTTCGCATAATGCAAGAACGTCTTTATTATTTTGACCAGTTTGCCAGCAGACCCATTCAAAATTGACAGAGACGAACAATATGAAGTAAATTCTGAAAAGAAGATTTTATCAATATTCTCAAATTTTAACTTGTATCCCGTCGATGTTTGAAACTTGACCAAGTGATTGTAGCAACTATGATAACTTTGAATGGTAGATTTTTTTATTCTTCGTCCATTAGGTGTCAATCGTTTTCCTTCAGAAGAATCTGAAATAAATTCTAAGAAAAAAGCCAAGAATGTTTTCTCTTTATTTTGAGCTTTAGGTGATATTAAATCATCAATATACTCTACAAAATTTGTTAAATCCACAGCTTCGTTTCTCAAAAGATGGCTATTGTAAAATTCATAGATGTCATTTGTTAATTGCGCAAGATAGTTATTGACAGTTCGATTGTTTGAAGACGAAGCATCTAACCTCTGCTTCTTCTTGTCCCAGTCAGATGCTTGAAAAACGACATGAAGTTTTTTGCGAATTCTTTTTCTATTGTGATGTATTGAAATGTATAAATAAGAATTATTTCTTACTTTGATAAGATTAAAATTGACATTTAGCTTCCCCATCAGATTCCCACTATATTGATAAAAATTTTATGTCAAACTGTATGACAGTATTTGACATTCTTACCGCCAAAACTTTAAATTGAAAGATAAAGTATATTTAACATATATGTCTATTCGGTTGAGATTATGGGAGATATGAAATATATAACAAAGAAGAAGGATAAATGCTTTTCTAAACAATTGACTTATGCAATTCCGTCCCCGACCACTGGAAGAAACTTATAAATCCTTATAGCTGATAAAGTTATAAGGATTTTTTGTTTGGGGTTGGGGGGTGTCAGCTTAACACTATTGAAAATTTACAATATTAAGCCCACCGCCCCACCCACTCGAAAGGCAGTGTCAGCTTAACACTATTGAAAATTTACTACATTGTAAATTTCTACAAATGCTTTACTCTGAGTTCTTAGAGTTTTGCTTTTATTAAACCTCAATTCCTTTTTACTTTGATAGACTCAATGTGTTTTTTCTTCCTCAGCGGTATTTGAATTCATTCTTGCAAAAAATTTACATCACTCTTCCTGCCTTCCATTGAATTTAGGCAAATTAGAATCTCGCGGTACTTACTTCAGAACTATTTTAGAACTTTTTGATAGCTCTTAGTCGTCCTATCTACTCTATGTTTTCCCTGCCTTATTGCTTTAAAATTAAAGTGCTTCAACTAATACTCATCTGTAAAGTAAATGTTATTCCAAAATTTTGATTAGATATACCATTTAATATTATTTTTGTATAAATAGGTGTCATAATATGTCACTAATAAAAGTCTATATACATATAAACGATAATAGATTCAGGGAATACAAAAAAAAGAAATCTCAAAGAAGTTAAAAAATAATTAGACAATTGGAAAAATATTATTATATTCATTGTATTGTATGTTTGTTATCCTACGGGAATGCTCTAATATACAATATTATAAACAATATTCTAACAATAAAAAATATTCACAATGTTAAGGAGGATACATGAGGTTATATGTAAATTTTAGTGCAAATGACTCACCTATTCCATTTGACTATCAGTACAAGCTAACCGGGTTGCTGCACAAATGGCTCGGTAAAAATGATATTCATGATGGCAAAAGCTTATATTCTTTCTCGTGGCTCAAGGGTGACTACTATCTGCAGCATGGTCTAAACTTTGAGCAGGGAGCGAAGTGGTTTATAAGTTTTCATGACAGTGAGCTTGGCAAAATTCTGATTGACGCAATCCAAAAAGACCCAACCGCTATTTACGGGATGAGAGTCGAAGAGATTGTTATAAAAACTGATCCTGAATATACTGACAAGGCACACTTACCTGCTGCCTCACCAATTTTAGTTCGTGACTATAGCAGCAATCCAAACGGGAACTATCTAACGCCTAAACACGAGGACACCGGCAAGCTACTTACCGACTCTATCAAGAACAAAATGAAGTTTGCGGGGTTAGACTACGACATAAAAATCAATTTTGACAAAACTTATCCAAGAGCCAAAACCAAACTAATCGACATCAAAGGCATAAAACACAGAGCCAATATCTGCCCTGTGATAATGGAAGGCGACCCGGAAGCCATTCGTTTCGCCAGAAATGTAGGCATAGGTCACCTGACCGGTTGTGGTTTTGGAGCATTGGAATAAAGGAGAGAAGAGATGAAACTATACTTAGTTAAATATAAAGGCCCATTTGGATATATCAAACCTTGGACCGCTGTCAGAGACGATGAAACTTTCAGCCAGCAATTTTTGACACCTTCCATTATAGAGGGTATGGAGAAAAAGCTTTTTCCGGAAATGCTCTCCCAAAAGGGAATTCAAAAGATTAAGAGACATCGGTTGAGGTATAGAAGCATGTCAAAACAACAGGAAGTTACTCAACCCAAAGGTACTGAAATTAAAAGCAAACCAAAAGAAGGTAAAATTGAAGTCAAGAGAGATAGATCTATTATCAATCGCTTTGTACTCGTTGAACCAACTTTGTTTTTAGCATTTGATAACCAGGAAGATGCTGAAATAGCTTCAACACAACACATCTGCTTATGTAGAAATGAAGATGTGTTGCTTCCTACTCAGGAAATTATCGAAACAACTTCCGATGAATTCGATAACAATAATGGGAGTTTCAATGGTTTTGAACTAGTTTTTGGAGAGTCGGAAGATTCGTTTATTGTAGGTATGAATCGATATGATATGTCAAAAACCATGCACGGCAGTTTCAAAATAGTCGGTCAAAATCCTTTAATTTCTGAGTTTACTCATGAAGACTAATAGATATATTTACGCAAAAAGTGATGGAGTTTTGCTTAAAGATCACCTAAATCAAGTTGCAATAGTTGCGGAACGAATAGCACACAAATTAGGCTATAATCCTAAGTTATTGAAAAATGGTGCAATTTTGCATGATATTGGTAAAACTCACCCAAAATTTCAAGAAGCCCTTTTCAGTAAAAGCAAGCCAACTGAGGAAAAGGTGTTTAGACATGAGATTGCTTCTATACTATTTTTGCCCTTATTTCCTAAAGAAGAATGGAATCAGCTGATTGAGATGGTTATTGCACATCACAAATCACCTGAGACTTCTGAAAAAAAAGGTAACGGTATTATCGATCTTATAGAAATTGAAGGGGAAGAAGAGATCTTTGATTTTCACACTTCTCAATGGGATGATTGGTCTAAAGACGCATTGCAAATTTTGGATTCTTTTGGGATTACTTCTAAATATTTATCATTAGATGATGCCCAAGAAGCATTTGATTATTGTATCGATTATTGCGAAAATTTAGGCTCTGGGTGGTCGGAATACAAAGGAATTTTGAACATAGCAGATCACATAGCATCTTCTATATATGATGCAACTGAAACTATTTCAGAACAACTTTTTAATATTCCTAATTTGGAACAATATAATGCCTTAGAGAGAAAATCTGAGTTATTCCCTTTGTCCCTAATTTCTGTAGAAAGTAAATGTCCTCACTCTTTGGTGATTGCTCCAACCGGAGCTGGTAAGACAGATTATTTGTTTAGAAGATGCAATGGTCGGGTTTTTTATACACTGCCATTTCAAGCCTCAATAAATGCAATGTATCATCGAGTGAGAGACTTTCTGCCTGATGACACTGATATTAGATTGCAGCACTCGACTTCAAGGTTACAAATTGACGACAAGAATAATTTTGAAGAAAAGGTGATGCAATCTAAAGCCGGAGCTGCTATCAAAATTCTTACTCCTCATCAGTTAGCTGCTTTAATATGTGGCACAAAGGGGTTTGAAGCTATCGCTTTAGATATAAGAGAATGTGATGTCATTTTGGATGAAATACATTGCTATTCTGATGTATCTCAGGCAATGGTAATTGAAATAGTGAAAGTATTAGTTAGACTTGGTTGCAGAATACACCTTGGGAGTGCGACTATGCCTACTGTGTTGACGGATATGCTGTTAGATATCCTTGGTCGAGATAATGTGCTTATCACTAAACTTGATGATAATGAGCTTGACAAATTTGACAGACACAGAATTATTAAATGTGATACTGCAGATTTGCCAATAAACACTGTCTCTGAGTACATTGAGCAAAACCAGAAAGTATTGGTTGTATGCAATAAAGTTGATACAGCACAAGCGAGATATGATTCTCTCAAAGAGACTTTTCCTAACATTCCGATTTTGCTACTCCACAGCAGATTTAAAAGAGCTGACAGAGCGCAAAAAGAATTCGAACTCATTAATACGTACAACAATCGAGAAGTAAATCCTGATGCGTGCATAGTAGTTTCTACACAAGTAGTAGAAGTAAGTTTAGATATTAGCTTCGATGTGATGTTTACTGATGCAGCACCAATAGATGCTATGATACAAAGATTTGGTAGAATCAACAGAAAACGTACAAAAGAAACAGTAGCAAAGAAAATTATAAAAGATATACATATTCTTGCACCACCTGATTCCCAAAGAGATGTTCTTCCATACAAAAAAGAAATAGTTGATGCTTCATTTGAGCAATTCGAAAATGGGGAAATTGTCAAGGAAAAACTTATCCAAAATAAAATTGACAATGTTTATCCAAAAATAGATATGGCATCAATCAAAACTAAAATTGTATGGGATGGAGACAGGTTTTTGCTTAAAAAGCTAAATCATTATCCTAAAGCAGTTTTGATGGAAACATTAAATATCGAATCTGCTACAGCTATTGTTTATCAAGACGCTGAGACTTATAACAAGAGTAAAGGTGATGATAGGATACCTCTTGAAATACCTATACCAAGAAGCACCCGCTTCAAAAAGTTTACAAACTTTGGATATAGTTCTGAAGGAGCAAGACCTGTAATAGTCCATGATGACCTATATTCATACGAACGTGGATTGATTTTTGAAGAAATAGATAACTTTTTATAGGAGATTCTTATATGTACGCTTCGCACATAGGGAAGAAATTCCTGCAATATTACAACAAAAAACATGGGACTAACTATTCTGCAAAGGAATACTTTATAAAAGTACATTGGCCTTTGTTTTACGATGACCCTAATTATTTACACTATTCAGGAAACGACCCTATCGGACAGTTGACTAAGCAAAAAGATGTAAATAATCAACCAAAACAAAACATAGAAATTGAAAGAAGAACTGCATTAGAGAAGTTAACATTAAAACTTGACAAATATGATTCTTCTGAATTAAAGTTTCCAAATGCAGGTATGAGTGTGTCGTTTCCTGCGGAGAGCCTAATAGGAACAACTTCAGGTCAAATTACTTCCTTATATCCTAATTTTAGATCTGAAGACTTGTATCTAGATTGGATAGGAATTGCTTTTACCATTGGCATTGCAGGTGGTATAAATATACTCATCGACGATGAACAAGTTTTCGAATTTTTGGAAGAAGGATTTTCAATCTATAGAGAATACATAAAAGAGACCCCTGAAATAAAAAATAAGATTGAAACATGGAATGGCATTTGGCTGATGCACAGAACTTCCAAACATTATGATTCTGATAATCCAAGATATCAATTTAATCCTGTGTCATTCAAAAAAGATAATATTGAAATGACACGCATCACTTGGATACAAATCTACTTTATCTTTTCGGATATTTCGGATAACGAAATTGTAAATGCTTATGTCTTTTCATTAGGACAGATGAATAAAACCATCGGGTTTATCCAGTTTATCATAAAGGATGTTAAGAGACTATCTCATTTATATAAAGAATTATATTCAAACAATGAAAGTCTCTTAAATAAAAAACTATCAATGATTTATGAGACCGAAAGAGGTTTCTATGTTACGTGTCAAAGTGGAGTTGTCGGTCTAAAACAACTCGAACCTAAAGACTTCAAAAAATTTATGCATCCGGGAGCAAATGGCACTTATCCCAAACCAAAGACAGATGAAAACTCACAAATCAGTTATTATATTTACAAACTATGGATTGTTGCTATGTTAAATAACAAAGACATGTTAGAATTAGCTAAAGAATCTGCAAACGCCTTTAGAGACTTCACCAAGCTAATTAAGAGAGTGGGTACTGCAAAGGACACCATAATTTCAGCAATTCTCGAAGCTAAAAGTAAAAAGGCATTTGTTGATGCTATTAATGATTTATTAAGCTCGAAAGACTTCAAAGCAGAAGTGTTCATGGAGTTTGACGGGAATCCTTCTTTAGCTTCTGTTTTAGAAAAACTTGTTGAAGCAGCGATGTTAGACATTGCCACTGACAACTTACCGTTATTCATTTCACTTTTAAAATTCGAATATCTAATCAATAACTTGGAGAAATAATATGAAACAGGATTTTTTATATATCCGCGGCTTAAAACATGCAGATCATACTGTATTTGCAGTGACTGAAGGGCAAAAAAACTACTGGGACAATCAGTTTGACAGACGTGTTGCATACTCAAGTGGCCAACAAGTGAAAAGACAAATTTTGGAAAATGTTCTCAGTTTTTTGGGTGAAGAACCTACTCCAATTACATTTTACTTCGAAAACAAAAGTAAAATGAAAGAGTTAGAAGTTACTTCACCTGCTAATCCAAAATACACAGACCAACTATTAGGGGGCTGGATGGTTGCAAAATCTAAAACTTCAAAAGATGCAGGCAGAACTGTAAAAAGAAGAAGTCCACTTTCAATATCTGCTATGCGACCTTTGCATCCTTTATTGAGTAATATTGATAGTGAAAATGTGTCCTTTGATAGAAGCGACAGACCTGATTTGCATAAAGTAGTTGTTTATGAAGGTACAGCAGGAACAAAAGAGTTAACTTCCGAAGAAATTGCTGAAGCTCTTAGCGGCTCTGACAGAAGTTTACGTAGAAAATGGATACAAGATAATAAAAGAACGAGCGGCTTATTTGTGTACGATATTTGTATTGACATGAGAACACTTTTTGCTGTTTCTTTGAGCGATACTGAGCCCGAACTTACACCGGAAACAATTGAAGAATTACTAAATGAGGGTTGGGTAAAAAGTACAAACGCTTTTGGACCTTGTCTGATTGCACCAAAAAATATTAGAGAAAAGATTATTCCGGCACTTGCCAACTCAATTGTAAATTGGCGAATTGCTACAAATCAATCTCGTACATTTTCTCTTATGGAAACTCTTGCTATTGCAACAAGTGACAATGCTAATCAGCTTGCAGGTGCGATTAGAGCTCAACTCGTTCCTGAAGTGGAAAGACCAAAAGCCAAACCAATTATCGACGAAACGGCTAAAGCAGATATATTTGTTTCACTTCCATGTGATGGCTATATCGAAAATGCTCACGGCACTGCCAACGCCCTCGACGATGCCCAAGCTCACATCACTAAAATTCTTAGTGAGTATGACTATGAAAATCAAATGTAACGCTTATGTTTGATCAGATTTATAAATCGCTTTCCGCTACAGGCACTGAGATTAACTATTTCTTTGTCTGTAAGCGGAAGCTTTGGTACTCAGCTCATCAGATTAACTGCGAAAACGAAAGTGATAATGTAGCTGCCGGTAATCTTTTGCACTCTGCCTCCTACCAAAATAAAAGAAAAGAATACCTTTTCGATAAAATCAAAATTGACTGGTTGGATCTGAAAAACGGAATCATCCACGAAGTCAAAAAGTCTGACAAAATGGAAGAGGCTCACCTCTGGCAGCTTAAATACTATCTGCACTATTTCCGAGAAAAAGGTATTGGCAACTTCACCGGCGAACTAAACTATCCTCTACAAAAAAGCAAACTCACGGTTTCACTCGAAGATGATGATATCCCTAAATTGGAAAAGCTGCTGGAGGATATAGAAGCCATAAAACTGCTCGAAACAGTGCCGCCTTTGCCTTCAAAGAAGTCAATTTGTAATAAGTGCGCATACTATGAGCTGTGCTATATCTAAGGGGAACTTATGAAAAAAAATATGTTTATTTTTACTCCGGGGAAGCTATCGAGAAAAGATAATACCGTTTTTTATATGCCGTTTGCGTTTCCTACAGAAGCGGATGACGAGCAGTTGCAGGAAGAAATACTGCTTTCTATCGATAGTGAGCAGCCGGAAACTAACAGAGGTAACAAAAAAGTGCTGCCTATTGCCGACATTGATTCATTTTATATTATGACCGAAGCAAGCTACAATACTAAGTTTTTAGAGTTTTGTTCACAAAATAGCATAAGTATCCATTACTTTAACCGATTCGGATTTTACTACGGCTCATTTATTGGCAAAAGCAAACTCCAAAGCGGATATGCCCTTGTGCATCAGGTAGAGCATTACAAAAACAAGAAAAAGCGTCTTGCCCTTGCAAAATCTTTTGTTCGAGGTGCCGCATTTAACATTAGTAAAAATCTGAAATACTACAACAATCGCGAAAAAGACATGAGTGCCCAGCTTGACACAATTGAGTCTGTGCTTTATGAAATAGACGAAGCACAGGATATTGAGCACATTATGAATGTGGAAGGCAGGATTCGCAAAATATACTATACTGCTTATAACGAGATATTGTCGAATGGATTTAAGTTCGAGAGGCGAAAATACAATCCGCCGACCGACCCGATAAATGCGATAATTTCATATTGCAATTCGCTTGTTTATACTACTTGTTTGTCCGAGCTTTATCACACCCAGTTAGAACCGACAGTCTCGTTCCTGCACCAACCAAGCGAAAGGCGTTACTCTTTAGCGCTGGACTTGGCAGAGATATTCAAGCCTCTTATAGCAGACAGAATGATGTTCAAACTCATCAATCAGGGGCAGCTCAAGCTAAATGATTTTGAAAAAGACCTTAACTACTGCTATCTCAAAGAATCCGGCAGAAAGAAAATCACACAGGAATATGACAAACGACTACAAAAAACTATCAAACACAGAGATCTAAACAGAAATGTATCCTATCGCCGGCTAATCCGACTCGAATGTTACAAGCTGATAAAACACATCACCGGCGAAAAAGAATATGTACCATTTAAGGCATGGTGGTAGTATGTATTACATAGTAGTTTACGACATCAACGAAAAGCGTGTCAATAAAATGCTGAAGCTATGTCGGCAGTATTTGCACTGGGTGCAAAATTCAACATTTGAAGGCGAACTGACACCGGTGCAAATGGCAGAATTAAAAATGCGAGCCAAGCAGATAATGATCAATGAAGAAGACTCATTAATCATTTATAAAATACGCTCGGATAAGTACTTAGACAAAGAAATGATGGGCAAGGACAAGAGTGACTTGACTTCAAATTTCATATAATTGGTCGTCGGGCTATAAAAATCCGGACATTTTTTCTCAAAAAACAGGAGACAAATCAACTTTGTTCTTTGACAACTTAGAAATAAAGGGAACATAGAGATAGTTGTCGCAGTCCCGAGGAAAAAGCAGAATAGCACATCGACAACAGGAGCAATCAAAAACGAATATAAAAAACGACGAAAATAGAAAATATTCGTATATTTGCCTATGAAAATTGTCGGCCATCTAATCGCACCACTGTAGTATTGAAATGTTGCATTGTGTCTATGCCAAAGAATAGTGCCGATACATCTAATCGCACCACTGTAGTATTGAAATCATCACAAACGCAAAGCACAAGTTTATTGTTTTTTCATCTAATCGCACCACTGTAGTATTGAAATAAAATTTTAGCAAGTTTTTTTGAATAAATTGCGTATCATCTAATCGCACCACTGTAGTATTGAAATAATGTAGCAGAGTCTATTAAGTCGTTCGCTTCCTTTCATCTAATCGCACCACTGTAGTATTGAAATGATATTTGCTCTCTAATAAAGTTAAATATGTTTACACATCTAATCGCACCACTGTAGTATTGAAATTTTTGTAATAATACCATAGCGGCTCTAATTTGAGTACATCTAATCGCACCACTGTAGTATTGAAATAATAAAAACAGTTTATAGCTTGTTTATGTAGCTCGTCATCTAATCGCACCACTGTAGTATTGAAATTCGATTGCTCCACCTTTCCAAAATCCTTTTGCATTTGCATCTAATCGCACCACTGTAGTATTGAAATAATAATTCTTATGTATTGTACCATATTTACGCAGTCGGCATCTAATCGCACCACTGTAGTATTGAAATACTGATAACTTATAAGCATTTAATACAGACGTTAATCATCTAATCGCACCACTGTAGTATTGAAATTTAGGTTCTGAAATTCCATTACTTTCAGTAGATGTCATCTAATCGCACCACTGTAGTATTGAAATGTGAATTGTGAAATACTATTAGTTATAGCTGTTAACATCTAATCGCACCACTGTAGTATTGAAATCTCGATAAACTCTATATCGGATAAGTCAAATATTGTCATCTAATCGCACCACTGTAGTATTGAAATTGCCAAACGTGGAATATACAACTTAGTCAATATCGGCATCTAATCGCACCACTGTAGTATTGAAATTCAAACCTTGCAACGCCTTGCAATTTCAATTCAATTTCATCTAATCGCACCACTGTAGTATTGAAATCTAAGATTAACAAAGACGATGCACAATTAAACAGCGACATCTAATCGCACCACTGTAGTATTGAAATACGTATTCGTAAGCTAAAGTTAAATCTACTGTAACGTCATCTAATCGCACCACTGTAGTATTGAAATTTGGAGTTACAGTTAGATTCTCTGTCGTTGTTTGGCCATCTAATCGCACCACTGTAGTATTGAAATGTAAATAACAGAGCTATTCACTATCTCTACGAGCAACATCTAATCGCACCACTGTAGTATTGAAATCATGGGAAACTATATCATATCAGGAACAACTTGAAACATCTAATCGCACCACTGTAGTATTGAAATACTAAAATTATGATAGTAAGCTATCTCTGCGGCGTTCATCTAATCGCACCACTGTAGTATTGAAATAGGAATTTCCCCGGCTACATATTTAATAATTCGTGACATCTAATCGCACCACTGTAGTATTGAAATTCAATACTCTGAAAAATGTCACAAGCTCTGAGTCAA
The DNA here is from genome assembly GCA_963664875.1 of Kapaibacterium sp. (SeqCode). Classification (GTDB taxonomy): domain Bacteria; phylum Bacteroidota; class Ignavibacteria; order Kapaibacteriales; family UBA2268; genus JBFHIJ01. The sequence goes on from OY761611.1 coordinate 2,158,646, forward strand.
CATCTAATCGCACCACTGTAGTATTGAAATTTGCAAGGGCAATACCTTTAGCACGATCATTGAAACATCTAATCGCACCACTGTAGTATTGAAATCATTTTGTTAAACAACATATTGATTCTAAAATTCCCGCATCTAATCGCACCACTGTAGTATTGAAATGTGTTTTTTACAGTGCGATTGAAAGTATCAAATTCGCATCTAATCGCACCACTGTAGTATTGAAATTTTAATGGTTAGTTATGATATTAATACTATCCTCAAACATCTAATCGCACCACTGTAGTATTGAAATGGCTGACGAGTCGTAGAGCTTGGGTCTTGAAACCTACATCTAATCGCACCACTGTAGTATTGAAATCTGCATAAACGGCAGCCGCTGCAAGACCGCCCATTACATCTAATCGCACCACTGTAGTATTGAAATTGCGTTCGCTTTGTCAAAACCTACTGTTTTTATATCCATCTAATCGCACCACTGTAGTATTGAAATGTATGTAATCACTTAAATTAACTGATTTAATATTCCATCTAATCGCACCACTGTAGTATTGAAATCTCGAATATTGTTTTAGCCTTGATATTGCTCTTTGCATCTAATCGCACCACTGTAGTATTGAAATACCGCACAGGCAGCTACTCAAATTAGAGCTGCTATGGCATCTAATCGCACCACTGTAGTATTGAAATTCGACAACGGGGCGACGTGGCGTAAATTTGAAACGGCATCTAATCGCACCACTGTAGTATTGAAATAAATCTAAAGCAAGCATCTCTAATTCAATATCATTGACATCTAATCGCACCACTGTAGTATTGAAATTATCAAATAGTTGCTACTGAAAAGATAATTGAAGAACATCTAATCGCACCACTGTAGTATTGAAATATTACTACAATGGCTATAAGTCAGACGACGGTAAACCCATCTAATCGCACCACTGTAGTATTGAAATTGATGTAACATTAACTTTAGAGGGTACTGATAATGCATCTAATCGCACCACTGTAGTATTGAAATATAGTGCCTTATGCTATTCAAGCATTCAAAGATTATCATCTAATCGCACCACTGTAGTATTGAAATCGATTGAGAATTACGTTATGATCGATAGCCGTTTGCCATCTAATCGCACCACTGTAGTATTGAAATGATGTTAGAATTTCTTTAAAATCGGTATCGTATTCGCATCTAATCGCACCACTGTAGTATTGAAATGCTATTAAGTTATAATCTTGTGCTTTTGGAATTGCCATCTAATCGCACCACTGTAGTATTGAAATTTAAAAACATCAGTAGAGGCATTAAGCGACGTTGTTCATCTAATCGCACCACTGTAGTATTGAAATTAATGCAAGATAATTACTATGTAGAAGCGCCAATTTCATCTAATCGCACCACTGTAGTATTGAAATATAGTTAGATATTCAAAAGGGCTTGCAATGGTAAGACATCTAATCGCACCACTGTAGTATTGAAATTTTTGTGAAACAGCAAGCTCTAAAGACTTATTAACCATCTAATCGCACCACTGTAGTATTGAAATCAGTTCAAAGATTTCTTGCTCTGTCATATCTCGCATCATCTAATCGCACCACTGTAGTATTGAAATTTCGCAAGCAGAAAATCTTGCGGAGGGCTTTATTAGCATCTAATCGCACCACTGTAGTATTGAAATTTGACTGCAATGTTTCGTTTGGTATGTATTCGAGGCATCTAATCGCACCACTGTAGTATTGAAATAATAATACGGATAACACAGTAACTGACAATACTGATCATCTAATCGCACCACTGTAGTATTGAAATCCAAATAGCGTTTGGCTTCTCGCATCAACAAAACAACATCTAATCGCACCACTGTAGTATTGAAATTTTTCAAAAACTTTATTAGTGTAGAAGTCCCAAACTACATCTAATCGCACCACTGTAGTATTGAAATTATTAAAATAAAATAATTGTATAATTCAAAACTTTTCATCTAATCGCACCACTGTAGTATTGAAATGAATTGTAATCATTTGTTACTAAAGTTTGATACAAACATCTAATCGCACCACTGTAGTATTGAAATATGAGTATAATCAGGCACTTGCAATCAGCGATAATGCATCTAATCGCACCACTGTAGTATTGAAATTAAGCCAAAAACAAGACCTATGACTAAAGAGGAAATCATCTAATCGCACCACTGTAGTATTGAAATACTAAATACATAGAAATTGGTTCTTTGGAATCTGACATCTAATCGCACCACTGTAGTATTGAAATACCGACAGATAATAAATTATTTTATGATACTAAAGCCATCTAATCGCACCACTGTAGTATTGAAATCAGTACAACAATTAACTCTGTTAAAGCTATGGATAACATCTAATCGCACCACTGTAGTATTGAAATTTTTCAAAAACTTTATTAGTGTAGAAGTCCCAAACTCATCTAATCGCACCACTGTAGTATTGAAATTTCTATCCTTAAAAGAATGAGCAAAAAGCCTATCCACATCTAATCGCACCACTGTAGTATTGAAATTATCTACTCGATTAAAAACAATATTGTCCGTGTCAGCATCTAATCGCACCACTGTAGTATTGAAATGCTGGTGAAGCTATTATACCACTTGACAAGTTGCCAACATCTAATCGCACCACTGTAGTATTGAAATTTCTGTTTATAAAATTAACTAACTTACTATCTTTGCATCTAATCGCACCACTGTAGTATTGAAATGATTATACTCATCGGTTTGCAAAAATCGTTCAATATCATCTAATCGCACCACTGTAGTATTGAAATCCAAAATATGATAGTCTTTGCCTGTAATCTTATTCATCATCTAATCGCACCACTGTAGTATTGAAATTTTATTTTCATAAATTACTAAACTCGGATTTCTATCCATCTAATCGCACCACTGTAGTATTGAAATCCATGAATGACAAAATCACAATTTTCTTTATGGAAGCATCTAATCGCACCACTGTAGTATTGAAATATTTATGAAAAACATATCTGTTAGAAAAATATTCAAACATCTAATCGCACCACTGTAGTATTGAAATCTTGTATTAGTTCCTGTAAAGTTACCGAAAACTTGCCATCTAATCGCACCACTGTAGTATTGAAATTATGTTTGGAGTGCAAGAGCTTTGGACTTTAGCAAGCATCTAATCGCACCACTGTAGTATTGAAATTTAAATTCATAGCTAAAGATTTAGTTTTAGTGCCACATCTAATCGCACCACTGTAGTATTGAAATTTGCAATAAGCGATGTAACAGACTTACAGTCAGAGCTTCATCTAATCGCACCACTGTAGTATTGAAATAACTTTAGCCAAAATTCAGGTCAATATTATGATAATCATCTAATCGCACCACTGTAGTATTGAAATCCTGCTGGTTCGATAATGCTTGCACTTTCGGCAGGCATCTAATCGCACCACTGTAGTATTGAAATCTTTGTATTTGATAACATTCAAAATAACACGAAGTAACATCTAATCGCACCACTGTAGTATTGAAATTCAAATTGTTGCGACTTAGTCAAAACTCGCAATTCCATCTAATCGCACCACTGTAGTATTGAAATAAGTCAGGAGATTACTTAGTTTGGAATTACGGAAGTGCATCTAATCGCACCACTGTAGTATTGAAATTATAGACCATCAGATGATGACGGATTAGTACCATTTCATCTAATCGCACCACTGTAGTATTGAAATCACGGTACACATACTATGGTGGCTCTCGCTTTAATCATCTAATCGCACCACTGTAGTATTGAAATTTAAATTTGCATTTAGCTTTGACTGCTCGCTTCCGCATCTAATCGCACCACTGTAGTATTGAAATTTAATCAATGGCTTGTTAACTCGTATAGTTTCGAGCACATCTAATCGCACCACTGTAGTATTGAAATCGTAAGGTTTGCGGTTCATAAGTTTGAGTACTTGAACCATCTAATCGCACCACTGTAGTATTGAAATGACACATATTATCAGATTATAGATGACGATGATTCTCATCTAATCGCACCACTGTAGTATTGAAATTGCGGAATCGGTCCATATAAGAGCTATGACAGAATCCATCTAATCGCACCACTGTAGTATTGAAATAACGGTCGACGTTGGATATATTAAAGTCCAATACACCATCTAATCGCACCACTGTAGTATTGAAATAGATTTTGATTTATATTACGAAACAGCCGACACAGACATCTAATCGCACCACTGTAGTATTGAAATGTAGTATTTTTACGTACTCTGTAATTTTGAGCCGCAACATCTAATCGCACCACTGTAGTATTGAAATAATATAAAAGTAATCGGATTTATAATTTTGTCTCCACATCTAATCGCACCACTGTAGTATTGAAATCTTGTTCAAAGAGCTGCATAACATTATAACCGTCCGCATCTAATCGCACCACTGTAGTATTGAAATGAACTAATACTTGACATTTTGCCCCTGATTTATCTGACATCTAATCGCACCACTGTAGTATTGAAATATGTTATCCTCACCTGTTTCAGCACCACCGATATTGCCATCTAATCGCACCACTGTAGTATTGAAATATTGAACTTGTGCATAATTAGTATTTATCTTCTCTCATCTAATCGCACCACTGTAGTATTGAAATTAGAAAGGATTTAAAACGCAAACATTTGATAGAAAACATCTAATCGCACCACTGTAGTATTGAAATTTTTTTAAATTGTCATTAGTGCCGTCGGGTTGGTCGCATCTAATCGCACCACTGTAGTATTGAAATTAATAAATATCTAATCAATTTATAATCTTCTTTCTCAACATCTAATCGCACCACTGTAGTATTGAAATGAGCTTTGATATTTGTAGTCCGAAAGATTCATTTTTCATCTAATCGCACCACTGTAGTATTGAAATTTATTCATTGCTTTTAACATTGGACGGTACTTGTTAGCATCTAATCGCACCACTGTAGTATTGAAATTTGACTACGTTGTTCTCTTTACATATTCTAAATACCCATCTAATCGCACCACTGTAGTATTGAAATACATTTGCCTATAACTATATGCAAAATGTTAGTCGTCATCTAATCGCACCACTGTAGTATTGAAATTTGCTATTTGCTTACACTTCTTACTAATTTTACTTACATCTAATCGCACCACTGTAGTATTGAAATTACTGAGTGCAATGTGGGAAATGACAGAGGCGGCAACATCTAATCGCACCACTGTAGTATTGAAATACAATTAAAGCCGATTCAGCTTCAGGAATGCCCTGTCATCTAATCGCACCACTGTAGTATTGAAATAACTCAATTATAGACAATATGTTTGATTTCCAAAAACATCTAATCGCACCACTGTAGTATTGAAATCGTTCTAAGGCTGCGATTATATTGCTGAATTGTTGCCATCTAATCGCACCACTGTAGTATTGAAATGCTACGACAAATTATGTCGTAATGTTTACAATCCATCATCTAATCGCACCACTGTAGTATTGAAATACGCTACCCGTCACCGTGCAAATAGGGCGTTTGTATCATCTAATCGCACCACTGTAGTATTGAAATTAAAATTTTTTCAATAGGTCTCGTTCGGCAATATATCATCTAATCGCACCACTGTAGTATTGAAATAAGCTTACGAGGGCTCAATAACAGAATTAAGTCAAACATCTAATCGCACCACTGTAGTATTGAAATTCGTTCACGGCATCCATTACGACCTGCCCTTGCGACATCTAATCGCACCACTGTAGTATTGAAATGCACAATACAGATATTCTTGTCGTGTTATAGCTATACATCTAATCGCACCACTGTAGTATTGAAATGAACGCGCGACGTTAACAAAAAACAGCTTCGTTGCCATCTAATCGCACCACTGTAGTATTGAAATTAAAGACCCAACAACGGGAGCAAATATCAAGTTCTGGCATCTAATCGCACCACTGTAGTATTGAAATTTTAACGATGCTCGTATAGTATCTATATGTAACTCTTCATCTAATCGCACCACTGTAGTATTGAAATCATTTGCTCACATTTGGTTTGCTATTGTGCAGGCTCCATCTAATCGCACCACTGTAGTATTGAAATTTTTGATTATACTTTATTACTAAGTCGTAATATTGCATCTAATCGCACCACTGTAGTATTGAAATTTTTTGAAAACAAGTATATAGTCAGGCTGAGCTGTCATCTAATCGCACCACTGTAGTATTGAAATGTAGAAGAAGCGTTGCACTTAAATTGTCTGCTATGCATCTAATCGCACCACTGTAGTATTGAAATACAAGTAATGGATAAGAAAAAAGGAATATAGAATGACATCTAATCGCACCACTGTAGTATTGAAATCTTGGCTCTACACAAGCCCCGGAAGAATACTATCCTCATCTAATCGCACCACTGTAGTATTGAAATCCTTTAATACCATGTAATTGACTGGTTTATTTCAATCATCTAATCGCACCACTGTAGTATTGAAATGTAAAATTACCAAAAACTTGCACTACTCCTGCACTACATCTAATCGCACCACTGTAGTATTGAAATAAGTCTAAAATGCTTGCTTCCTGTATCGGTTTAATTGCATCTAATCACACCACTGTAGTATTGAAATTATGGTGGTGCTGGGGAAGTATTTAAAGGTCAAGACATCTAATCGCACCACTGTAGTATTGAAATCACGCTTAAATATATAATTAACTTGTTAAACAAACACATCTAATCGCACCACTGTAGTATTGAAATCTTGGTAGTGGGGGGATATGGAGCGACTCGGCACAACATCTAATCGCACCACTGTAGTATTGAAATAAGAACACAATATCCGCTTGATGCAGGAAGAACTTTGCATCTAATCGCACCACTGTAGTATTGAAATTAAAGTACCCTCGCCTTTACGTGGGTTCGCACCCGCATCTAATCGCACCACTGTAGTATTGAAATACCAAAGACACATAAAGAATGTAAATAAATTTCCACATCTAATCGCACCACTGTAGTATTGAAATTCAGCACTAAACAAGAAGTCAATAGTTGTCGTCCCGCATCTAATCGCACCACTGTAGTATTGAAATTAAGAACCGAATAGTAGTAAGATACCTAATACTATCCATCTAATCGCACCACTGTAGTATTGAAATGATACTATGCAACTGGGTAGCGTAACAGAGGTATTTGCATCTAATCGCACCACTGTAGTATTGAAATTATGGTGGTGCTGGGGAAGTATTTAAAGGTCAAGACATCTAATCGCACCACTGTAGTATTGAAATCACGCTTAAATATATAATTAACTTGTTAAACAAACACATCTAATCGCACCACTGTAGTATTGAAATCTTGGTAGTGGGGGGATATGGAGCGACTCGGCACAACATCTAATCGCACCACTGTAGTATTGAAAAATCAGTAGAATTGCAGATATTAAAAGAACGTACTGACATCTAATCGCACCACTGTAGTATTGAAAAATGCCTATAATCTGGAACAGCTTGCTTAACTTCGTACATCTAATCGCACCACTGTAGTATTGAAAAATTGAGGCAACTGAATTAACGGACGACGGGACAAGTCATCTAATCGCACCACTGTAGTATTGAAAAATTGCAATATCAGATGTAACAGGCTTGCAGGGCGAGCCATCTAATCGCACCACTGTAGTATTGAAAAAAAATTCAAAACCTGAGCCGCCTCCGCCGCCCATTGCATCTAATCGCACCACTGTAGTATTGAAAAAAAGATAACATTAGTCATTTTTTTCATTTTAGAACTCCATCTAATCGCACCACTGTAGTATTGAAAACCAGCAGCAGCACTAACAATTCCAATCGGTTCGCAAGGCATCTAATCGCACCACTGTAGTATTGAAAACTTAGCTCTGCATAACTTGCAGCTCTATAACGCATCATCTAATCGCACCACTGTAGTATTGAAAACCGCCTGCATTGCGTATCATCTGCCCCCGTGTACGACATCTAATCGCACCACTGTAGTATTGAAAACCGCCTGCATTGCGTATCATCTGCCCCCGTGTACGACATCTAATCGCACCACTGTAGTATTGAAAAAAAGTATCAAACAATCCTGAAAACAAAGCTTGTACCATCTAATCGCACCACTGTAGTATTGAAAAAGGTCTAAATTTGCGTTTTTGGCTCTGATTACGCCACATCTAATCGCACCACTGTAGTATTGAAAAGTAATTTTAGTATTATCACCAGTACCGCCAGCTGTTCATCTAATCGCACCACTGTAGTATTGAAAATTATAAGTAGATTTCCCTTGCGTTTCATAAAACAGACATCTAATCGCACCACTGTAGTATTGAAAATAAATCCGAATATTTCAAGCCTACAAAGAACGAAAATCATCTAATCGCACCACTGTAGTATTGAAAACAATTAAATACTGATAATTCATTCCGTAAATAAACTTCATCTAATCGCACCACTGTAGTATTGAAAATGCAATCCCATTGTAGAAACCACCGCACCAGTCATATCATCTAATCGCACCACTGTAGTATTGAAAATTGCTTATATGAGTTCCTTTGTAGTAAGTATCTACATCTAATCGCACCACTGTAGTATTGAAAACACTCTTAAAGATGAAGGCAAGGTAGCAATACCTGACATCTAATCGCACCACTGTAGTATTGAAAATTTTCGGCAACAGCACATACGGCAGAACTATCGTTCATCTAATCGCACCACTGTAGTATTGAAAATTGGATATCGTTATCAATATCATTCATAAAATCAGCCATCTAATCGCACCACTGTAGTATTGAAAACTAAGCTATCCAATGCCATTGCTTCGGATTCAAATTGCATCTAATCGCACCACTGTAGTATTGAAAAAAAGAGTCTTTAAAGGCTACATATAAGCAAATGTTACATCTAATCGCACCACTGTAGTATTGAAAAAAATCAGCTGGAACCGGAAACTGAACACGCAAAAGCATCTAATCGCACCACTGTAGTATTGAAAACTGTTTATAATCAGCATGTTTTCTAATCTTTGTAAACATCTAATCGCACCACTGTAGTATTGAAAAAACCCTAAGAACTCCTTAACACCGTTTGCAATGTCCATCTAATCGCACCACTGTAGTATTGAAAACTGCAAATATTATTGATTACTTGCATCCAAAATCAGTCATCTAATCGCACCACTGTAGTATTGAAAATTTAAGTCAGCACAAATGATGTGTGATAAGCACGTACATCTAATCGCACCACTGTAGTATTGAAAATATTCAAGATACAAGAATTATAGGAGCCCGTATATACATCTAATCGCACCACTGTAGTATTGAAAACAGGGTATAGGTGGGATTGCTAACAGAATATATCACATCTAATCGCACCACTGTAGTATTGAAAAATTGTTCTTTAATTTTTGTATCTCTTTTAATCGAATCATCTAATCGCACCACTGTAGTATTGAAAACACTAATCGGCAGCATAGTATCGACGTCTAACTCACATCTAATCGCACCACTGTAGTATTGAAAATGTTTTAATACTAAAGGGGGTAATCCATTATTATCTACATCTAATCGCACCACTGTAGTATTGAAAATCCATTATTGCATAATACAAATCTTCTTTGCTCATTCATCTAATCGCACCACTGTAGTATTGAAAATGCATTATTTAGAAGTAATCCATGTTCAATATAACCCATCTAATCGCACCACTGTAGTATTGAAAAATTGTAGCTGCTGATGTGATTGTGATTGACTGTAAAGCATCTAATCGCACCACTGTAGTATTGAAAAGTTAATGAATTGCCTAAAAGCCTATGCTCTTTATGCATCTAATCGCACCACTGTAGTATTGAAAAAGTTATACGAATTAGACGTTAATACAATGCTTCATACATCTAATCGCACCACTGTAGTATTGAAAACTCGTTATGAGTGAAACGGTATATGTGCCGGCTGGGCATCTAATCGCACCACTGTAGTATTGAAAAAACAAAAACACGGTTTTGTTCTTCAACAAATTGCACATCTAATCGCACCACTGTAGTATTGAAAACACCTAACTCGCCCGTGTTGTCATAGACTTGTTTGTCATCTAATCGCACCACTGTAGTATTGAAAAAAAAGTTATTTAGCTCACCGCCTGACAAATTGCTACATCTAATCGCACCACTGTAGTATTGAAAAGGATTTGGCACGTACGCAATCAATTCAGATAACGAGGCATCTAATCGCACTACTGTAGTATTGAAAAGCGTCTATTTCGTCTCTATGCCTAATTACTTTGTAGTCATCTAATCGCACCACTGTAGTATTGAAAAGCGAAAATCATTAGGCTCTTGAAGCAATTTGATTTCACATCTAATCGCACCACTGTAGTATTGAAAAACGCAAAATGAATAACATCAAAGCACAAAGCGAGGGCATCTAATCGCACCACTGTAGTATTGAAAATATAAACTCCAAACGTACTTTGTCAAACTCTTTCACCATCTAATCGCACCACTGTAGTATTGAAAATATAATCTATACGGATACTAATGAGCGACGTATTTCATCTAATCGCACCACTGTAGTATTGAAAAGTTCTTTATGAACTATAACTAATTGATTGTTTTCAGCATCTAATCGCACCACTGTAGTATTGAAAAATTGGTGTTATATAGTAGGGGCGGCTAAGCCCCTATCATCTAATCGCACCACTGTAGTATTGAAAAGACATTGTGATAGGCTTTTTAAATTCTCTGCATTTCATCTAATCGCACCACTGTAGTATTGAAAAGAATCCCATGTTCGGGCCAATGGATTGTAAACGTTACGCATCTAATCGCACCACTATAGTATTGAAAACCAACAACAAGTGCATCTATTAAGTCGTTCGCTTCCTCATCTAATCGCACCACTGTAGTATTGAAAATATTCTGAAACATATTTTGCAATTTTTTTTAGTTTTCATCTAATCGCACCACTGTAGTATTGAAAATAATGAGAATGAAACATATTTTGATGAAGATACTTATGCATCTAATCGCACCACTGTAGTATTGAAAATTGACAATTTCCCCTGTATAAATAGCAGTTTTAGCCACATCTAATCGCACCACTGTAGTATTGAAAACCATTCAGCACTTTGTTTACATATTCTAATTCAATTCATCTAATCGCACCACTGTAGTATTGAAAAGAAACATATAATGCTTTTATAGATTATATATATGCTTCATCTAATCGCACCACTGTAGTATTGAAAAGCTGATTTCGGAGCCGGCTATTACGTTCCTCGCTCCCATCTAATCGCACCACTGTAGTATTGAAAATTTTCTTTACCGATTCCACAGCTCTCACACCCCCACATCTAATCGCACCACTGTAGTATTGAAAATAGCCGTAACAGAGTTAATTGTGGTGCTGTGGTCTCCATCTAATCGCACCACTGTAGTATTGAAAAAAAAAATGAGCACAAAAGTATTAAATCCAAATATTTCATCTAATCGCACCACTGTAGTATTGAAAATGCCGAGCAATTTATAACATTGACAGCCGACACGACATCTAATCGCACCACTGTAGTATTGAAAATTGTGCAATATTCGTATAATAATAATCAGGTTCTTTTCATCTAATCGCACCACTGTAGTATTGAAAATGAAACAGTGGTGTTTGAGGATGGTTCAAAACATCATCATCTAATCGCACCACTGTAGTATTGAAAAGATAAACTATAAAATTAGAATAACTACTTGCGTTCGCCATCTAATCGCACCACTGTAGTATTGAAAATGCACTTGAATTGAGCTGTCTGGGTGCTGATTGGCAGCATCTAATCGCACCACTGTAGTATTGAAAACAAAGAACGGCTAAATCATTTAATATGGATTGCACTTCATCTAATCGCACCACTGTAGTATTGAAAACGATTAGCAACTGGTGGCATCGCTACGAGTGATACACATCTAATCGCACCACTGTAGTATTGAAAACATGAAATAATAAAATTGCATGAAAAATATGGCTTCCCATCTAATCGCACCACTGTAGTATTGAAAAAACGATATGACTTCCTTAAAGGTCAATTTGAGTATTACATCTAATCGCACCACTGTAGTATTGAAAAGTTTTTCAGTCAGTAGGCGGTGCAATCGGTGAATTACATCTAATCGCACCACTGTAGTATTGAAAATGACTTCTAAGTTCAATAATCTTCAATGTAACTTTGTCATCTAATCGCACCACTGTAGTATTGAAAAATCTATCTATTACATCTAATTGTAACGGATGTACGTGCATCTAATCGCACCACTGTAGTATTGAAAACCGGTTACGAGCTTAACAATTATATTGACTTAAAGGCATCTAATCGCACCACTGTAGTATTGAAAACCTTCTTGCTCAAATACCTGCTTAACTTCGTAACCGTCATCTAATCGCACCACTGTAGTATTGAAAAGTCTATTAGTGCCAAGTATTCAGAGTCACCGTACACATCTAATCGCACCACTGTAGTATTGAAAAAAATATCAGCAGGCTCTTTGTAGTCATCAATACCAAACATCTAATCGCACCACTGTAGTATTGAAAATATTTTTTAATATATGACTTTGCTTTTTGGTATAACACATCTAATCGCACCACTGTAGTATTGAAAAGTCATTTTCAATAGCCACTATATCCTGAGGTAATTTCATCTAATCGCACCACTGTAGTATTGAAAATTAGGCTGTCCATTAACACCTGAGCCTAAGAGCAAACATCTAATCGCACCACTGTAGTATTGAAAATGTTTTTAAATCGAGTGAGTAAGTGAAACGTTCGTATCATCTAATCGCACCACTGTAGTATTGAAAATTGGAAGTTCAAAGTAAAGAGGTTGAATTTAAATTTCATCTAATCGCACCACTGTAGTATTGAAAATTTTGTAGAGCTGCCTGTATCGCTGTTACTATTCCCCATCTAATCGCACCACTGTAGTATTGAAAAACGTGCAGGGACTGCCAAACCGTCAAGTTTTGATTTCATCTAATCGCACCACTGTAGTATTGAAAATTAATAATCGTTTCTAAATACATGCCATATTCTGCACCATCTAATCGCACCACTGTAGTATTGAAAATAGTATCAATAATACCTAAGACCGAGTCATACATGACATCTAATCGCACCACTGTAGTATTGAAAATATCTACTCATTTTGTAACTCCGATTGCTGTTGTTTGCATCTAATCGCACCACTGTAGTATTGAAAATTTGCAGGCATAGATATTTAGAGCCGAAAAAATGACATCTAATCGCACCACTGTAGTATTGAAAATTTAGTATATTTCTCTAACTTAACTATTATATCTTTCATCTAATCGCACCACTGTAGTATTGAAAATTATCGGGCAGGTCGCCTGTATTTGATTGCCCTAAAACATCTAATCGCACCACTGTAGTATTGAAAACGGAAATTTTATAGTATTGATCCTTTGATTACGTTGTCATCTAATCGCACCACTGTAGTATTGAAAAAAGGCTTGGAACGTGCGAGTATAACGAGATGTTTGGACATCTAATCGCACCACTGTAGTATTGAAAATGAAGCAGACAGGCAGGCAGAAGAAGTAATATATACCATCTAATCGCACCACTGTAGTATTGAAAAGCTTGGAAGTTCGAAGATGCGTCATTATCGAGATGACATCTAATCGCACCACTGTAGTATTGAAAAGTTCCTGCCGTCCCTCCTCCTCGGAAATTTTATAGTACATCTAATCGCACCACTGTAGTATTGAAAACCAACACGGAAAAGTCCAAGCTCGTTCGCTACCTGCCATCTAATCGCACCACTGTAGTATTGAAAATTATCACTATTGACTGCATTCATAAGCTCTGAATAACATCTAATCGCACCACTGTAGTATTGAAAAACGAGCAGGAACTGCCAAACCGTCAAGTTTTGATTTAGCATCTAATCGCACCACTGTAGTATTGAAAACTTCTATATCCTTAATACAATTTTCAACCGAAGCACATCTAATCGCACCACTGTAGTATTGAAAATTTTCTGTCTTAGCTTCACTTTCTAAGCTCTTGTGAACATCTAATCGCACCACTGTAGTATTGAAAAAAGAAATTTGGTAAAACTACTTTTTTATTGAACTCTCATCTAATCGCACCACTGTAGTATTGAAAGCTAATTTTTCGGCAATTTCCTGATTCGCTTCAAAAGCATCTAATCGCACCACTGTAGTATTGAAAGTTCATCACGTATAAGATTTTCAAAATAAATACAAAACATCTAATCGCACCACTGTAGTATTGAAAGGACCGACAACCGGGGTCGGTTTTGTTGTGGTTATATCATCTAATCGCACCACTGTAGTATTGAAAGCAGCATTATGCCTTCAAAATTCCCCTCAAGAGGCAGGGATGATTTGTTCTTTGTAAATATCATATAATATAGTAAATTATAGAAAGCCAAACACAAACTTTTCTAATCTGGGGGGATTTATGGAAAAGCAAACGTTAGTAAATTATCTTGATAAGTTGACAGATAAGCGTCGCAGGGAAGGCACACGCCATAATCAATCATTTGTATTATTGCTGGTTTTGATGGCGACTATGAGCGGACAATATGGCTATCGTGGCATAGAAAGATTTATAAAGAAGAATGCCGAAGACATACTGAAATATTTAAAGCCTCATAAAGATAGATTACCAACTTACGCAACAATTTTTAGAGTGGTAAATAATATAGATTTTGATGAATTTGCACAGATTTTTAAAGAGTGGTCAAAAGTTTATGCAAAGCCTCAAAGCGGTGAAATAATCAGTATAGATGGCAAAGCTTTGAAAGGCACATTAGTAGAATACAATTCGAAATACCAGAACTTTATAAGCATTGTTTCTGCACATTCTCAATCAAGTAAAATGTCACTAAGTATAAGCAAATATGAGAATAAAAAATCAAGCGAGATAAGCGTAGTTGAAGAAATGATTAGAGATTTAGAACTGACTGGCGTAGTCTTTACAATGGATGCTTTACACTGTCAAAAAAACTCTAAGAACAATTGTTAGTACTAACAACAACTATATTATTTGCGTAAAAAAGAATCAAGGTCGTTTGTACAAAGAACTGGAGAGTTTGAGTTCGAGCTGGTCAACAAAGATCGATTATTATAAAACCGAAGAAACTAATAGAGACAGACGAGAAACTCGTAAAGTATATGTATATTCATTAAACGATAAAATTAAGAACGAGTGGTCCGGATCACAGCAATTAGTAAAGGTACAAAGGATTAGAAAAACAAAACAAATGCAGGAAGTTCATGTACATTATTATTTGAGCAGTCAAGAAAAACCAGCAAAGTATTATATGCAGAGCATACGAGGACATTGGGGCATTGAAAACCAGCTACATTGGGTAAAGGATGTGGTAATGAAAGAAGATGCTTGGAAAGTGAGAAATACACAAGCAGCTTCAGTCATGAGTATAATAAAGTCAATTTGTATCAATATTTTTAGGTCAAAGAAGCGTATTGATTGTACCAACTTTTTCTATGAGACTGCCGACAATGTAGAACTATTGGTGACTTTGTTAGAATGAATCAACCCTGCCTCTTGAGGGGTGGCATCTAATCGCACCACTGTAGTATTGAAAGAATAGTTACAAAGAGGGTACGGAGGAAAATGAGAGGCATCTAATCGCACCACTGTAGTATTGAAAGTGACTTCGAAGCTCAATAATTTTGAGTGTAACTTTACATCTAATCGCACCACTGTAGTATTGAAAGAAGCTTTTGATAATATTCTTAGGTCTAAGGTATGGCCATCTAATCGCACCACTGTAGTATTGAAAGTAATACGTGTATCTGGTAGCGTTCGTTATTGATTTCCATCTAATCGCACCACTGTAGTATTGAAAGGTGCCTGCGTTTCTAACAAGATTCTAAAATTCATTCATCTAATCGCACCACTGTAGTATTGAAATACATTACCAAGTAGTGTTACTCGGTTTAGTGATTTTGCATCTAATCGCACCACTGTAGTATTGAAATTTGAATATCGTTATCAATGTCATTCATAAAGTCAGCCATCTAATCGCACCACTGTAGTATTGAAATCCGATGGCGTGAACTATGCTGCAGCTACTGGAAGCGACATCTAATCGCACCACTGTAGTATTGAAATTACATCCTCGCCCGCGGTCTTGAAAGTTGCTGCAAGCATCTAATCGCACCACTGTAGTATTGAAATTACATCTTTTCAACTGCAAGCGTTGCAACTGCAATGCATCTAATCGCACCACTGTAGTATTGAAATTAAGGCGGTGTAATATGGCAAGAACAATAATAGTTAACATCTAATCGCACCACTGTAGTATTGAAATTGGATTAACGGCAGGTCGTCTAAGTTAGATTTTGGTCATCTAATCGCACCACTGTAGTATTGAAATACAGTGAATTATTAGACAAAAAATACTTAGATAACGCATCTAATCGCACCACTGTAGTATTGAAATCAAGCTCCTAATCTAAATAGAAAGCTTTGGCTTGACATCTAATCGCACCACTGTAGTATTGAAATACTAAGTGGCAAATATCACATGATAACTACACACACCATCTAATCGCACCACTGTAGTATTGAAATTATGCTTATAAGTATAAGACCAATTCTCAAGTATATCATCTAATCGCACCACTGTAGTATTGAAATAAAACTTGTACCACACCCTGTGAGTTGTTCGGTATGCATCTAATCGCACCACTGTAGTATTGAAATTGGATTAACGGCAGGTCGTCTAAGTTAGATTTTGGTCATCTAATCGCACCACTGTAGTATTGAAATCTTTTTCCTCTAATAATTGAACTATCAAAGTGTCTTGCATCTAATCGCACCACTGTAGTATTGAAATTGATTTTATGGTAGGCAGATATTTGTTTATCAGTTCACATCTAATCGCACCACTGTAGTATTGAAATAGCTAGCAACTATAAAAACACTTTTGCACAATTTGCCATCTAATCGCACCACTGTAGTATTGAAATGATCATGAAGATATAGCCGCATATATCGAATACACCCATCTAATCGCACCACTGTAGTATTGAAATTAATCAGCACCAACTGTAAATACTATCTCATTGCCTTCATCTAATCGCACCACTGTAGTATTGAAATGACTTGTCTTTATCTATTGATTCAAGTATAAAGCAATCATCTAATCGCACCACTGTAGTATTGAAATTCCAATACACATCGCTGTTATCAACTTCTTCTTTTAACATCTAATCGCACCACTGTAGTATTGAAATACAAATACGGTCTATTTAGTAGCTGTAAGAGTCGCTGCATCTAATCGCACCACTGTAGTATTGAAATTTTCAAGATGTAGATTTAGATACAAAAACTATTTCATCATCTAATCGCACCACTGTAGTATTGAAATTTTTGAGCAAGATTTGTCCCCATAGAGTTTCATTTTCATCTAATCGCACCACTGTAGTATTGAAATATAGATTTGATTAGTATATTTAACCTTGCTCACTTCCATCTAATCGCACCACTGTAGTATTGAAAGGACTGCAATTTTACATTTAGGCTATACGAAACAAAAAGCTCTAATCGCACCACTATAGTATTGAAATCCGAATTTTTCGGCAAGTTGCTGAGCTTTTCCGCCACATCTAATCGCACCACTGTAGTATTGAAATATAATAGCGATATTAAAAAGAAATCCCCGGATAATGCATCTAATCGAATCAATCTTGCAGGCGGAATACATGGTAAAAGAAGCTATTGAGCTATATAATACTTATAGACCTCACTTAGCTTTATAGATAATAACTTCAGATTATATATATAAAATCCCCGATAAAAATTTTACCAGGGATTATTTTGATAATTAAATCTGTCAACTTATTTTAGGACTTTATATCTCTATTCCATGATAAACTTCAATACAAATAGTGCTGCAAGGACTATCGTTACCCATGACAAATCTTTGAATTTGCCGGATAAAAGTTTAAGCACGACATAAGAAAGCATACCAAATACTACACCTTCTGCTATGCTATATGCCAATGGCATCATGATAACAGTTAGGAATACCGGAATTGTTTCTGTGATGTCATCAAAGTTAACTTTCAAAATTGGAGATAGCATAAATGCACCCACCAAAATAAGTGCCGGTGCGGTAGCCGCCGCAGGAACCATTAGGAAGAGAGGTGCAAGGAACAAAGCAAGGAAAAACATTCCGGCTGTTGTAAGAGAAGTAAGACCTGTGCGACCTCCTGCAGTTACACCTGATGCTGACTCTACATAAGTAGT
The DNA here is from genome assembly GCA_963664875.1 of Kapaibacterium sp. (SeqCode). Taxonomy (GTDB): domain Bacteria; phylum Bacteroidota; class Ignavibacteria; order Kapaibacteriales; family UBA2268; genus JBFHIJ01. The sequence goes on from OY761611.1 coordinate 2,176,965, forward strand.
TACAGTAGAAGTACCAAGCATAGCACCAACTGTAGTACCAACTGCATCGGCAAATAATGCTTGTTTTACTCTTGGTACTCTGCCTTCTGCGTCCAACATATTTGCTTTAGAAGATACACCTACTAAAGTGCCCACAGTGTCAAACATATCTACAAAAAGGAAAGTAAAAAGAATTACAAGCATATCAATTGTAAATACCTGAGAAAAATCAAATTGAAAAGCTATAGGAGCAATGCTCGGAGGCATAGAAATTAGTCCACCTTCCGGCAAATGTGTTACATCAAGTGGGATACCAAGCACTGTGGTCGCAAAGATACCGATTAGCAATGCACCTTTGACATTTTTAGCAAGCAAAACACCACTAAGTATCAAACCAAATAACATAAGCAATACTTTTGTAGAATGAATTTCTCCAAGTCCGACAAGCACTGCATCGTTATTGACAATAAATCCTGCATTCTGCATACCGATAAAAGCAATGAATAGGCCGATACCGGCAGATATGGCGTGCTTCATATTTATTGGTATTGCATTTACAATCAGTTCTCTGATGTTGAAAGCTGTTAATAGAAGGAAGATAATACCTTCCAAAAACACTGCAGTCAACGCAAACTGCCACGAATATCCCATGCCAAGGCAAACAGTAAATGCAAAAAATGCGTTTAGGCCCATTCCGGGAGCAAGTGCAAATGGCAGCTTTGCAACAAGTGCCATTACCAATGTCGCGATTATAGAAGCAATCGCTGTGGCTGAGAAGACAGCGTGTTTATCCATACCGGCAGCCGATAATATGTCGGGGTTGACAGCGAGGATATATGCCATAGTCATAAAGGTAGTAATACCTGCTATAACCTCAGTCTTTATCGTTGTCTTGTTTTCTGATAATTGAAAGAATTTTTCTAACATGATTCAATATTTTTTATAGTTGACAATACTCTGTTTAGAAAGTCCATCTTACTGCAAGGGTAGGATTGACCATAAAGCCTTTGTGAGCTGCAAAATTGTTGCTCAGTTCTATTTCTGTACCTACCGAAAACTGTTTCGTAGGGTTGTACCAAATTTGGGGCTCTGTCAGGAATACATAATCTTCCATACCCGGATTCCCATCCTCGTCAGCAACATAGACTTCCTCTTTCCAGAAATCAGCAAATCCGGAAAATGTTATCATATTGTCAAAGAAATTCAAAGTCCAAACACCTGTAAGCTGGAACGAAGCATAATCAGTACGCTCTATGTTTTTGTACATAGCTTGTATAGTGAAAATGCGTGAGAAATCCTGTGAAGCAAAAGTGTAATGAGCACCAAAGAGCCATGCATTGTTAAAATTGATTATACCGCTGGTACCCCCATTAAATTCGATATGTACTTCTAAAGGTTCATCCCAAAACTTAATACCTCTTGCAATTTCCATATAAGCACCTGAAACACTGCCGTTGGCAGCATAATCTAAGTCAGTAAAGGTAAAAGTGCTGCCATACTTATCTACTTTGAACATTTCGAATGTAGTAGTATAGTATTCGCGATCTTCGCCAAAATCATAGTGAAGCTGTAAATTTTGAGCATTTGCATAGATTGAAATAGCAAACACAGCAATAAGGGTTAAAAGAATCTTTTTCATACCCATCCAATATATTGTTATAAAACCACCTAATATTCTATTCATAAATATATTTCAATAATATAATAAATATTTGCAGTACGACAAACTAATTTCTATTTGGAAACAAATTGAGTTTAGTATAGAGAATATTTTCGCAATATAAAGTTTTTTTGTTTTTCCAAAGCGTTGATTTTTCGACAAGTTCAATAATGCAGCTCAGTGATTAAGTAAATACTTTATTTTTTGACTACAATATTTTGTGTATTTTGTTGTATAAATGATATATTGTTTATCTTTCCATTCCGGCAGGTATAGCTATGAAAGATTTGCTACTTTCTCTCTTCAGCTATTTCAAAGATATGTTTATAGAAGTAGTTTCCATCAAAGACGGAACTGATGTTGATGGTACTATCGATAGTATTAAAAAAGATGTCGGGGTTCGTGGTGCTAACGTTTGGATCTTGGTAAGTGCAGCAATGCTGGCTTCAATAGGTCTCGATGTTTCCTCTAGTGCTGTAATTATTGGTGCCATGCTTATTTCACCGTTAATGGCTCCTATCCTCGGTATTGGATTGAGTATTGGCATAAGCGACCGCACCTTTCTTGAGGACTCACTTAAAAATTTTGGGATAGCAGTATTTGTTTCTTTAGCTACAAGTTTTGTATATTTTACGTTAACCCCTTTGGGGCAACCTACTGCAGAGATGCTGGCACGCACACGTCCGACTCTATTAGATGTGGGTGTGGCAATATTTGGTGGTGTTGCTGGCATTGTAGCAAATTCAAGAAAATATAAAACAAACGCAATTCCGGGTGTTGCTATCGCAACTGCTTTGATGCCTCCTTTGTGTACAGCCGGATACGGACTTGCAAGCGGGGACGGAGCATTTTTCTGGGGAGCATTCTATTTGTTTTTTATCAATGCCGTATTTATTGCACTTTCCACTTATGCAATAGTTCGATTCTTAAACTTCCCGCTTGTTGAGTTTTTGGATGTTAAAATCAAAAGAAAAATGCAAAGTTGGATTGCAATTTTTGCAACCATCGTTATAGTTCCGTCTGCATATATTTTCTATGGTGTGGTAGTAGAAGCCAAACGAGAAAAGGACACAAATTCTTTCGTCAAAAATAGATTCAATACTGCAAAATATGAAGCTATCAGAACTGAATTTATAGAAGGAGACAGCACAACTACTCTCAAGCTATATGCTATAGGTGAACCTATTCCGAAAGATACTGTAAAACAGCTTCAAAAAGATCTCGAAAAATACGGATTGGAAGATATTACATTAAATCTGGTTCAAATGAATGTGCCTGAAAGCGAACGTGAACAGATCAAAAACGAAGCGATGGTAGCAGCAGCTACTGACGTAATGAGAAAGATATCAATGACAAAGGAAGTATATGATGCAAAAGACAGACAAATAGATTCTTTGAAAAAACATATACAATACGTATCTTTGGATTCGGGTACAGTGGCTCAGCTGAAAAAAGAATCTTTTGCTCTTTATCCTGAAATCAAAAAAATATCCTTTGGTATGATTGATGATTATCAGGACAGCACAGGGTACAAACCAATACCGGTAGCTCTGATAGAACTTATCGGCAATGGTAAGTCTCGAGACAAAGACGAAATATTCAAAAGATATTCTGAATACTTTAAAGTCAGAATGGGACGCCAAACAGCAAGAGTTTTTTTGAAATAATTTTTTTTGATCTTGTATAAAAAAATACTTGCATCAATCACAAAAACTCCTTAAGTTTGTACTCCTAATTGAGACGGGGAATACAGGGATGTCGCCAAGTGGCTAAGGCACCGGTTTTTGGGTCCGGCATTCGCAGGTTCGAGTCCTGCCATCCCTGCTTTTTTTTTATTTATACATTACGACGATAAATAAAAAATGCCTGAATTTAAAATAGCTGGTGGCAGAGCAAGTCAGTCATTAGCAGAAAAAGTAGCGACTCATCTGGGTATTAAGTTAGCTAAAACATCAATTCGCAATTTCTCCGATGGCGAGATTTGGGTTAAATACGAAGAGAATGTTAGAGGCGTTGATTTGTTTATAGTACAATCAACTTTCGCTCCATCTGATAATATCATGGAGCTTTTAATGCTTATAGATGCAGCAAAGAGAGCTTCCGCCAGTAGAGTAACAGCTGTTATTCCTTACTTCGGATACTCACGACAAGACAGAAAAGATCAGCCCCGCGTAGCACTAACTGCAAAATTAGTTGCTAATTTGCTCGAAAGAGCAGGAGCTGACAGAGTCATTACAATCGATTTGCATGCTTCGCAAATCCAAGGTTATTTCGATATTCCTATGGATCACTTGTATGCCTCTCCTGTGATGATTAGACGTCTGAAAAAATTGAGCGGATTAGATCCGTTAGCAGTAGGTGCCCCTGATGTAGGTGGTGCCAAAACAGCACGCTCTTACGCGAATAAATTAGGTGCAGACTTAGTTTTGGTCGATAAAAGAAGACCAGAGCATAACGTAGCAGAAATCATGCATATAATTGGTAACTGCGAAGACAAAAACGTGCTAATAGTTGATGATATGATTGATACCGGGACTACTTTTGTCAAATGTGCTGAGGCTTTGAAAGCCCAAGGTGCTAAAAGGGTTCTCGGTCTTTGTGTGCATCCGGTGTTTTCCGGTCAGGCTCTTGACAAAATCGAAGCTACAGACGCTGTAGAAAAAGTCTTTGTTACTGACACTATTCCTCTGAAAAGACAGTCAGACAGAATAGAAGTAGTTTCAGTTGCAGAACTGCTTGCAGAGGCTATCATTCGCACACACGACAATCGCTCAATCAGCTCGCTTTTTGAGATAGAAAGATAAAATAATTTAATAAGCTATATTCTGAAGGGTGTTGCTATGAAAGAGGTAGCATTAAAGGTTCAAAAAAGAGATACAGGCAAAAAAGAAGTAAAACAAGTAAGAGCTGAGGGACTTATCCCGGGTATCTGCTATTCTAAATCAAACGAACCAGTTGCAATTGCTGCAAAGCCTTTGGATATGCGTTCTGTTGTATTTACTCCTTATACTAAAAAAGTATGCTTGGAAATCGAAGGTGGTCAAAATTTGGAATGTGTATTGAAAGAAGTTACTTTCGATCCTATCACTGACGAAATCAAACACTTTGATTTGCAGGTTTTGGAAGAAAATACTCCAATTACAGTTAGCGTTCCATTTGTTCTTGTAGGTCAGTCAAGCGGTGTTCGTGCCGGTGGTATTATGCAACACGTTTTGCGTAAATGCCCGGTTACATGTATGCCTAAAGATCTTGTAAGTGCTGTCGAAGTTGACGTTAAAGCACTTGAAATCGGCAAATCTATTCACATTAAAGATGTGAAAAAAGAGAACATCAAATACGGTGTACCTGATCATACTATTATTTGCTCAGTTGCTGCTTCAAGAGCTTCTCGTTCTGCTGCAGATGCTGCTCCTGGCAAATAATAAGTTATATATCTCTAGTTTTTATGCAAATAGCTGTCATCCAATGACAGCTATTTGTGTATATCTATGGTCTGTGTGAACCTTTTTATGGCTTGTTCTTCTTGCAATATAATAGTGCACATAGATCCGTAAAAAAAGGTACTAAATAATATTTAGCACCCTTAATTTGACGAATTTTGCGACAGTATTAGATCATCATTTTAAATATTTCTAAGACATCGTCTCTATCCAATTTTCTAAATTGACCTATCATACCAAATTTTGTAGCTTTGTCTGCCATTTCTTCTATTCTGCTATCATCGATGTCAAAATCTGATAGCTTTGTAGGCAATCCCATTGCTTTAAAGAAAGCACGCAACTTGCTAATACCTTCTTTTGCAGCAATGATTTTATCTTCGTTTGCTGGTACTCCCATAACATTAACTGCAAAATTGTAGTATTTCTCTACATTTTTCTCAGTCATAGTATATTCCATCCAATAAGGAGTAATTAGAGCCAAGCCTGCACCGTGGGTTACATCATATATTGCACTGACTGCATGCTCAATCATGTGAACTGCCCAATCACCATATCTGCCGGTGGAGAGCAGTCCATTGAGAGCTAGAGTTCCGGTCCACATAAGGTTTGCTCTTGCTTCGTAGTTCTCAGGTTCTTTAATCGCAATTGGTCCATAATGCATCGCAGTTTTTAGCATTGCTTCGCACATTCTGTCTTGAATATGAGTGCCGCCGATTGGAGAAAAGTATTGCTCTAAAATGTGACTCATTATATCTGCAGTTCCGGAAGCTGTTTGCCATTCATTCACTGTGTAGGTGTTTTCCGGGTCGAGTATTGAAAATTTTGGAAGTACTAATGGAGAGCCGGCTGGAAGCTTGTCTTGAGTTTCCCAATTAGTAACTACAGTGCCGCTGTTCATTTCCGAACCGGTAGCAGCCAAAGTCAGAATAGAAGCTACAGGGACTGCATCCATTGGAGTAGCTTTTCTTAAAAAGAAATCCCATACATCTCCATCATACTTTATACCCATAGAGATAGCTTTTGCTGCATCGATTACAGAGCCTCCGCCTACTGCTAGAATAAAGTCGCATTTATCTCTTTTGGCTACTTCTATTCCTTTATTGACAGACGAAAGACGTGGATTAGGTTCGATTCCACCAATCTCGGAGTGCTCTAATCCTGCAGATCGAAGAGAGCTTGTAACCTTTTCAAACATACCGTTTATTTTAATGCGTTCGCTACCATAAACAATCAGTACTTTAGTTGCACCATGTTTTTTTGCAGCGTCGCCTACATGATCCATTTGTCCTTTGCCAAAAAGAATTTCTGTTGGTTGTGTAAAATTAAAGTTCAGCATAAGAACAATCTCCTATATTTATAATATCAATTATCCAAAGCTTAATACGAAAGAAAGGGCTAAGTAGTTCAAAATATTAATGGCATGCAGTTGCGTGATAGCGAAACGTGATAGGGGTCATGTGCTGATACATGGATTCTAAAGTATATACAAGGGACAATAATGAGCCCCAGTATATCTATAAGATTTATGGAGGTAGCTAAAAGTAACACAGCCCCCCAACCCACAAACAAAAAATCCTTATAACTTTATCAGCTATAAGGATTTATAAGTTTCTTCCAGTGGTCGGGGACGGAATTGAACCGCCGACACGAGGATTTTCAGTCCTCTGCTCTACCAACTGAGCTACCCGACCTCCTTAAAAAGGAATACAAATTTAAGTGGATTTTTCTTTTTATCCAAACTTTATTTTTCACTATCTATATTTTTTTCAGATGCAAGATTAGATTGTATAATAGAATGCAGCTTTTTCATTAGCTCATTTTCTGCAATTCTGTCCAATTTACCCTTGTTTTCTATAGGTTCCCCGATAATTAGATTTACTTCTGTCGGGATTATCTTTCTTGTAGTAGGTTCGTAAACTTTCCATGCATTGATAAGGGTTATGGGCACAATTGACTTTTCTGCTTTAGAGGCAAGCATGAACGCACCTCTCTTGAATTCACCCAATACGCCATTTCCGGAGCGTGTCCCTTCAGGAAAAATTACTATCGAGCTTCCACTGTTTATTTCATTAACTGCAGTCTCTATGGATTGCATTGCTTTTCTTGGATCTTCCCTCACTATCGGAATAAAAGGCGATTTTTTTAAAGCATAACCGAAAATCGGAATCTTTTCTAATTCCTGTTTATATATCATTCTAATATCATCGCCAAGACCATAGATGAGTAGCGGGATGTCAAACATACTGGTATGATTGCTTATATAAATGTAAGTTTCGTCTTTTGCTAAATTCTCTTTTCCGATAATATTTAATTTTATTTTGCTTTTTTCAACAATATTCCTTGCCCATCTTTTGGACAAAACGTTGAAAGAACGCTTGCCAAATAGTATCATACCGATGGCTACAAGGGCACTGTCAAAAATGGTGAAAAAAAGTATATTTGCAATTCTAAAATACGAACCCATGACTATTCCTTTGCTGCTTCTAAGCAGTTAGCATCTTCGGACGAACAGAGTATGGTACAGATTTTTTTAACTGTCTGGTCTTTAACAGAGTAATACCTTTGAAGTCCCTGCGCCCGGCATTCCAAAATGTTATTAGTAAGAAATAGCTTTAATTGTTTGGATACATTAGCCTGCAGCAAGCCTGTTTGCTCGATTATTTCAGTTACGCACTTTTCACCGGCAAATAGAGTCCTAAGAATTTTTAATCTTGAAGGCTCTGATAATATTTTGAATTTGGTAGCTAAAATATCTAACTCTTCGTCAGTAAAGATTTTTTTTTCGGAAGATTCCACAACAAACCCCCTACAATAAAAGGATTAGAGATTATATAAAGCAGATTTAGTTCTGTTTTCTGTTCGCTTAATGCATCAATTGCAGCTATTAAATACAATTTGTCATTTTTATGATAAGTAAAGATATTCTAAATATTTATAAAAAACAAATAGTCCTTATACATTTTCGATATTTGTTGTAACGAGTAAAAATTATAACAATAGTTATTAAAATATTTCGTATATTTTTGCAAGACTAATTTGTATTTTTGTTGCAACTAAAGAAAAGTGAATCATGGCTTTGCATACTTATACATGTGCCAAATGTGGCAGAGAAAAACAAATCGAAATACAACCCGGGCAATCTATCGAAGATGCCAAAGGCGGTTGCGGATGCGGAAGCAAATCTGATAAAATAAACGGATTGGATATCATGTCTGATAATAAATCAGGCTGTGGATGTGGCGGCGGTGGATGTGGTTGCCACTAATCAAATTAAATTGTTGATTTAACAGAATCCCAATCATATATAACTCTCTAAGAGGCTATCTGTACCAAGCAGTAGCCTTTTTTTATTTTCTGCTATTACTTATATATATTTGCATAGATTCAATTTCGGATAAGGAAATTTCAATGACAAAGCCTAAAATAATATTTATGGGAACTCCCGATTTTGCGGTCCCTACTATGGAAGCTATCCACACAAAATGGGGCATTACGGCTGTTGTAACTGTGCCTGATAAGCCTCAGGGGCGTGGCAGAAAGCTTGTTCCGTCTCCTGTCAAAGCTAAGGCTCTTGAGCTTGGATTGCCCGTGTTGCAACCTGAGAAGCTGAAAGATCCTGAGTTTGAACAGCAAATTGCAGAATTAGATGCTGATATTATCTGCGTTGTGGCTTTTAGAATTTTGCCAAGACAGATTTATACAAAATCGAAAATAGGTACTTTTAATATACATGGTTCGCTTTTGCCAAAATACAGAGGTGCAGCTCCGATAAATCACGCTATCATCAACGGTGACAAAAAAAGTGGTGTTACCTCTTTCCTTTTGCAGGATATTGTTGACACAGGCGATATGCTTCTCAGAAGAGAAGTTCAAATACCTGACGGCAGCACTGCTGGCGACTTGCATGATATGCTAATGCCAGAATCTGCTTCGTTAGCTGTTGAAACAATAGACTTGTTACTCTCCGGCAACTACAAAGCCTTGCAGCAGGACGACACTCAAGCTACTCCTGCTCCGAAAATCTTCAGAGAGGATATTAAAATCAACTGGAACACTGACGCACTAACTCTAAGAAATTACATACATGGTATGTCTCCTGTTCCGGGGGCATGGACAATGTGGGGCGATAATAACTTTAAAATACTTAAATGCAGCCTTGCTGAGGATTTAAACCTTGAGCCGGGCGAGTTCATATGTAAAGACAATTCAATATACGCCCAGGCTGTCGGTGGCTCTTTAAAACTCGAATACTTCCAGCTACAGGGCAAAAAAGCCTTAGCCTGCGAAGATTTTATGCGTGGGTATAGAGGCGAAGCATCAGGTAAGTTTGAGTTTTAGGAGTAGAGCAAATTCACTTTTATTTTTAATGTACGGCTACAAATAATACTTTTTCTTTTGCATTGTAAAATATTTTGTATATTTTTGTAAACCTTTTTTAAGGACGTGCCAACGTAGCTCAGCTGGTAGAGCAGCTGATTTGTAATCAGCCGGTCGGCGGTTCGACTCCGTTCGTTGGCTCTCTCTTTGAAAATTTATCGCTTTTTTCGATTAAAGCACTAAGCCAACGTAGCTCAGCTGGTAGAGCAGCTGATTTGTAATCAGCCGGTCGGCGGTTCGACTCCGTTCGTTGGCTCTCTCTTTTGAGAAATTTATCGCTTTCTTCGATTTAAGCATCAAGCCAACGTAGCTCAGCTGGTAGAGCAGCTGATTTGTAATCAGCCGGTCGGCGGTTCGACTCCGTTCGTTGGCTCTCTCTTTGAAAATTTATCGCTTTCTTCGATTAAAGCACTAAGCCAACGTAGCTCAGCTGGTAGAGCAGCTGATTTGTAATCAGCCGGTCGGCGGTTCGACTCCGTTCGTTGGCTCTCTCTTTGAGAAATTTATTGCTTTCTTCGATTTAAGCATCAAGCCAACGTAGCTCAGCTGGTAGAGCAGCTGATTTGTAATCAGCCGGTCGGCGGTTCGACTCCGTTCGTTGGCTCACAAATATAAACCGAAATACTAAACTTATAGTGTCTCGGTTTTTTTGTATCCTCTCTCTCAAGTCCCATCTTTTACTTCCTTTGATATCTAAAGGCTTTACATTTTTGATGCTCGGAAAAGTTAGATAACAAAGACGTCGAGTCTAATATTCAATATTATGAAGCTTAGTTCGTATCCAGATTATAAGCTCTCTTACACTTCGCTGATATTGTTGCGTCGTTTAAGAGATTTTTTTTTGAATATTTTAATTGTTTCTCTTTACAATAATAACAATTTTGAATATCTTGTAACAAGAGATTACTGCTTTTCATGATATATCTAAGAGATCAGAAAATGGCAATTAGTTCAGATTTTAACAGCGAAATATTCGGGAACAAAAACTTATTAGAGTTTCCGGTTGTTGGTATAGGGGCATCTGCAGGCGGATTAGAAGCTATGCAGGAATTTTTCAAAAAAATGCCTTCGAAGCCGGGTGCTGCTTTTGTGATTGTGCAACACCTTTCTCCTGATTATAAAAGTCTAATGGACGAATTGCTCGCCAGATATACGAATATGAAGATTCATGTAGTGAAAAACGGCATGGAGATTATCGAAAACAATGTATATCTGATACCTCCCAAAGCGAATATGACTATACAGGGAGGAAAATTGTATCTCACTGAAATTAGCGAAAAAAGATCTCTTAATCTTCCTATAGATGTTTTCTTCCGCTCACTTGCTCAGGATCAGGAAAAAAATGCGATTGGTATTATCCTCTCGGGCACTGGTTCTGACGGTACTTTAGGTATCCGCTCCATTAAAGAATACGGTGGGATAATAATGGTGCAGGACGACAGAAGTGCTAAATTCGACGGCATGCCTCGAAGCTCAATTTCAACCGGATTGGTTGATTTTATCCTGCCTCCTGACAAATTAGCTGAAGAACTTATTATATATATCAAACATCCTTTTGTCAAAAGCAAAAATGAAATTGAAAATTTATTAAATACAGACCAAAATAGCCTTTCCAAAGTAATCGCAATACTCCGAGACCTAAAGGGAGTGGATTTTGGCTTGTACAAACAAAATACAGTTATAAGACGGCTTGAGAAAAGAATAAGCATCAATCGGTTCGACAATATTGATGCTTATGTTAATTACCTTGCTGAAAATTCCAAAGAAGCTAATATCCTCTTTAATGAGCTACTTATTGGCGTTACCCGTTTTTTCAGAGATACAGAGGCTTTCAATAAAATCAAAGATGAGATAGTTCCTGAAATAATAAATAACACCGGTACAAAGCAGGAAATCAGAATTTGGGTTCCGGGGTGTTCTACCGGGGAGGAAGCATACTCTCTTGCGATGCTTTTCAAGGAGTATATGGATGAAAACTCTACCTATAAGGATATTAAAATCTTTGCAACGGATTTGGACTCCATGTCTCTTGAATTTGCAGGCATTGGGCTATATCCTGATAGCATAATTAGTGACGTAGCTCCCGAAAGGCTTGCAAGATTTTTTACAAAAAGAGAATCCGGTTACCAAGTAAATGAAAATATAAGAAGCATGATTATATTCGCAAGACACAACCTCATGCAGGATCCGCCTTTCTCCAAAATTGATTTAATATCATGCAGAAATTTGCTCATTTATTTTAATACAGATGTTCAGCAAAAAGTACTTTCAATGTTTTATCTCTCTCTCAATCCAAACGCGTTCATGTTCCTTGGCAATAGCGAATCGCTTGGCAATCTTTCAGACGGTTTTTTAGTCTTAGACTCTAAAAACAAAATTTATCGAATGCTGCAGGGATTTAAACCTGAAATAGTATATAACTACGGCACATCTGCCCTATACAAAAGCAGGAGCGAGCTAAAAAACATCAGTGCTTTCCTTAAAAACGCAAAGCCTAAGCCAAAAATTCTTGAAGGCGTGATTGATGACATTCTTTCTGATTATATTCCGCCTTCTGTGATTATTGATGAAAACTATGAAGTGATACATACTATTCATAGTGTAAGTAGTTATTTATCTCTGCCTATAGGTCAGGTATCGCTCAATTTAATGAAAATGTTAGAAAAAGAGTTGGCAATTATTGTCAATAGCTTGATTAGAAAAAGCAGCTCAACGGACTCCAAAGTTGTAATCGAAATAAACATCGGTGAAGATCGCAAAAACCTCTCCATTTCCTGCAAACGCCTAATCAACAGACCAACCGGCGAGATGTTCTATCTGATTTCTTTCTTAGAAATAAGCCTGGCAGACAAACCTACTCAATTGAAAAAAATTGAATCTATTGAGCTTAGCTCGCAATATCAGGAAAGAATAGAAGAGTTAGAAAAGGAACTTCAATATAAAAGCGAAAGTCTGCAGGCTACGGTCGAAGAACTTGAGACTTCTAATGAAGAGTTGCAATCTTCCAATGAAGAACTAATTGCTTCAAACGAAGAACTACAGAGCACAAACGAAGAGCTACAATCAGTAAATGAAGAGTTATATACAGTCAACTCTGAGCATATAAGAAAAATCGAAGAGCTTACAGAGTTGAATGCAGATATGGACAATCTTCTAAAAAATACAAGAGTTGGCAATCTGTTTTTAGACCGAGAACTTAATATCCGCAAAGTGAACGAAGTTGCCTCAAGAATTACTAACGTGCTCCCTACTGACAGAGGACGCCCTATATACCATCTTTCGGTTAAACATCTATATGATAAATTCATTGATGATGTTAAGTCAGTAATACAAACACTTCAACCTGTCGAGCGGGAAATACAATCTCAGGATAAGTATGTTTATCTGATGCGAATAATACCTTACCGAACAGCTGAAAATGCAATAAATGGTATCATAATTACTTTTGTTGACATTACAATGCTTCAGCAATCGAGAGAGCTTGTAGATTCACTTCGCAATCGTCTGGAAAATGCTTTAGTGATGGGTGAAATGGCATGGTGGGAATGGGACTACCAACAAAATATTGTCATCACAGGGAAAGGCAAATATGAAATGCTGGGGTACAGCAAAAATGAAATAGGTACTTCATATCAGGATTGGACAAATTTGATTCATCCTGAGGATTTGCCTCTAACAATGCACGCTATGAAAGAATATCTTGAAAATAAACGCGAGATATACTTTGTCGAATACAGAATTAAAGCAAAAAGCGGCCAATATGTATGGTATAGAGATAAAGGCGGTATCGTAGAATTTACGGAAGACGGCAAGCCTAAAAAGTTGATTGGTATCGTGATGAATATTGACAAAGAGAAAGCCATCAATAGTAAGTATGAAGATAAAATTCATTCTGCAAATACCGAATTAGCAAGAACAGATTACAGATATAACTTACTCTTTACATCAATGCACCAAGGGGTTGTATTCCAAGATAAAACAGGAAAAATTATTGATATCAATCCTGCGGCAGTATCCATATTAGGTGTAAATCCGGCTTTAGCTAGTCAAATGGATTCCAATTCCGAAGAATGGCAATCTTTAGACAAAAACAAAAAGCCTTTCCCGGGCGATAAGCACCCTTCGATGGTTGCATTAAGCACAGGGCAAAAAGTAGAAAATATTATCATGGGTGTTTACAATCCAAAGCGTCAGTGCTACGTTTGGATTAAGATAAATGCTGTGCCTATCTTTGACGAAGAAGGAAAAGTGAGCCAGGTTTATACTGTTTTTGATGAAATCGATTTTAAGGACGACAACAATGCTCAATAGTGATGAATTACGCAGAAAAGCGGAGGAACTTCTTTCCAGGGAGGGAATAATTGATAACTCGCTATTCCAAAAAGATTTAAAAGAACTTGTGGAAGAGCTCTCCATCTACAAAATTGAGCTTGAACATCAGAACAATGAACTTAAAAGATCTCAGTTAGATTTGAGTAGAGCAAAAGAAAGATATTTAGATTTATTCCAAAATGCTCCACTTGGCTATGTTGTTCTTGATTCGGATTTCAAAATCAAAGAAATCAACAACACCGCTTGTACAATGCTGAAATTGGACTATCCTAAGATAATTGGTAAAGAAATTACTAAATTTATTCATCCGCTCTATCAGGATACTTTTTACTTTTTCTTTCAGGATATACTAAAGCAAGCTGCTGTGTATGACAAAAGTTGTGATTTGGAACTCAGGAAAAGCGATTTCTCTTTCTTTAGTGCAAGGATCCATAGAACAGAAAATCAAGGCAAAGATACTCCCGAGAATATTCGTCTTTCTATAACTGACATTAGTAACGAAAAGTTTTTAGAATCATCTCTTGTAAAAGAAACAGAGAAAGCTATTAAAAGTGAACAAATGTTCCGCCTGATTGCACAAAACACCTCGGATGGGATAATTTTGATAAACTCAGGTGGTGAAATAGAATATACGTCTTTAGCCTATCTTAGCCAAATAGGCTTGAGTGAACAAAAAGAACTTGGAACAAATATCTACAACGCAATTGATTTTGTACACCCGGAGGATAGAGCATTTATTCTTGAAACTTACAAAAATGCGATAAGCAATAATTTAGATACTATTACTTATGCTTTTAGAATCAAACATAAAGCCGGCTACTACATCTGGCGTGAAAATCATACACGATTTTTGTATGACGAGAATGGGAATCACACTAAAACAATTGAAGTCTGCAGAGACATTACTAAACGCAAGGCTGCTGAAAAGTTATTGCAGGAACAAACGAGTGCTCTTAATCAAATATTTGACAACGCTCCTTATGTCTTACTGTTATTAGACAAAAACCTAAAGGTCGAAAATATAAACAAACAGGGAATACAATTCACTGGAAAAAAAGTGAACGAAGTATTTGGTAATTTGAGCGGTGCAGTTTTTAATTGTGTAAATTCTATGGCTGGAGGAGGTTGTGGTCTCAATCCTGATTGCAATAAATGTCCGATAAGAACATCTGCAGTTTCAACCTTGAGTAACGGGAGCGAAATATTCTCTCAAGAAGCAAGAATGAAGCTAATTTTCGGTGGAGAGGAAAGGGATATTGATATGATTATCTCCACAAGTCTTCTAAATATTAACGGTGAAGACAAGATCCTGCTTTCCATAGCTGATAATACAGAACGTAAAAAGGCAGAAAGGGAATTGCACAAAACCGCCAAGTTGGAATCGCTTGGAGTTCTGGCAGGCGGGATTGCACATAATTTTAAAAATATCTTGACGGCAATGAGTTTGTCTCTCGAAATTATTAAAATCAAACCAAACAGATTAGAAGAGCATCTCCACAAAATTGCAATAAGTATTTCTCAGGCGACTGCTCTTGTAACTAAGTTTCAGACATATTCTAAAGGTGGCGGTCCTGAATTGCGTCCAACCAATCTGCATGAACTAATAGAAGATTCGGCAGACATGGTACTGTCAGGTTCAAGTTCTACAGTTGAATTCAATTTCGCTTCTCAAATCGAGAAAGTAATGCTTGATGACAAACAAATGCAGGAAGTATTTGCAAATTTATTAATTAATGCCGATCAGGCTATGCCAAGAGGCGGAAAGATAAAAATCAGCACGTGGCTTGATGATATTGACTCAAATAATAAATTCAAACTTTCTCCTGGGAAATATATTCATGTCGATGTTGTTGATAAAGGCATGGGTATCCCTTCGTCGCATCTGGAAGAAATCTTTACACCATTTTTCACAACTAAAGATAAAGGTCAGGGTTTAGGCTTATCCTCGGTATTTTATATCATTAGCAAGCATAATGGGCATATTTCCGTTTCTTCAAAAATAGACGAAGGTACGGTTTTCAGTATTTATTTGCCTTATGTGCCGACGACTGAGAAACTAATCCAAAAAGACTTACAACCGGAGATAAATCTTCCGGAAGGACATTTGATTTATCTTTTAGATGATGATTTGGAGATAATTGATAATCTCAATGATTTGGCTGAAAGTCTCGACATCAATCTTGTTACATTTTCAAATCCGAATGATATAATCAATGCTTTTGCTCAGGATAATAATTCCGAAAAAGTGTCTGTGGTTATTCTCGATTTGACGTTAAAGGGCTTTAGTCTCAATGGATTTGATGTATTGAACGAACTGAAAAAAATCAAATCTGATGTGAAAGCTCTTGTATTCAGTGGACATTCTACTATGCCAATAGTCGCTCAATATCGCAAATATGGATTTTTTGGCAGAATTGAAAAGCCATTTGACTTACATCAATTTTTGCATGCTCTCGAATTATCAATGAATGATGCTTAGTTATGTTAACTCTCAGGGATGGATTCTTTTCGAGAGTTTTGAGCAAAAAGCAATTGCATGAGATTTAGTTTAAGATTCAACTTAGTGCTCTATAACAAGAAGCCAAAAATGTCATTAGAAGATTAAACAATGGTAGATTCTTATAAATAAGTGTCTGCTACATTTGAACACCCCGTCACGTCTTCGACGTGCCAGAGGCTGTCTCAGAAGTCAAAATGTGCTCTGTATAAATGTAGAATCATTTTTCCACCCCGTCATGCTTCGCATGCCACCCCTCAAGAGGGGAATTTGTAAACACCTCAAATAAAAGCAGTTATAATACAATGTAGCACTATTGTAGTTGTTGAATTATAAATATCTTAAATTGATTACAAGACAGCCTCAATTTTGATTCCCCTTCTTGGGAAGAAGGGGTGCCCGAAGGGCGAGGCGATGCACTGAGCTTGCCGAAGTGTAGTTGATGCTTTATGATTATAAACTTACCTCAAAATGGTAAGCCAATCTTACTCATTTGACAACCTTTTATTGTTATAACTCAAAATCAAATAAGAATTTAGATTGAATTTGCTTTTTCTAATTACAAATCTCCGATGAAGCAAGCAATAATTGCATACTATCTTTTCCTGTTATAGAGATACATGGCGGCAGATACTATAATCATTATCGAGCCACCTATGATGCTATATACATCTGAGACTTCACCCCAGAACATAAAGCCTACTGCTGCAGAAAACAGTATATGGGAATAGTTGTAAATAGTTACTTCCGAAGCAGGTGCGTATTTATAAGCATAAGTCAAACCAAACTGACCACCTGCAGCAAAAATTCCGGTTGCTAATAGTGCAGCTAATTCTATCCATGTTGGCATCACAAAGTTTGCTGCGACTGCAGGAATCATACCAAGTACAGAAATCAGGCTGAAGAAAAAAACAATTGTTGCAGGCTTTTCCCTCGAACCAAGGTATCTGACAAGGGTGTAGGCAGCTCCGGCTACTGCTGCTCCTACGAAACCGGCAAGGGCAGGCAGCACTGACAAATCAAATTTCGGTTTAATAATCAGAGTTGCTGCAGCAAATACCAATATAAGTGCAGGTATTTGCATTTTTGATATTTTTTCCTTGAGAAATATGTATGCAAAAAGCACTACAAAAAAAGGAGACAGTTTATTGAGCATGGAAGAGTCGGCAAGGTACATATTATCAATCGAATAAAAATACAGCACTACACCGGTGAGACCAAATAAAGACCTTGCAAGTAGAAACTTTCTGTTCTCAGGCTTGCCGAAAAGCAAATCTCCCGACTTCCTAATAGAAATATAAGCAATTACCAGACTAACCAAGTTCCTAAATAACACTTTCTCAAATATCGGCAAATCTCCTGCAAATTTGACCATTGCTCCCATAAATGCAAAGGAGAGTGAAGACGCAAGCATTAAAAGAACTGATTTAGTCTTATCCGACATCTGATTCCTAATAACAATATTGAATAAAATAGTTAGTGCAGAGTATTTTACCGCAAAGAGTCCGTTTTGCAAATACTGATACAATAGCGGTTACATTTTCGCTCTTTTGGTTAGATATTCCCGAAGAGCTTTGTCGAATGTATCTTCAGTGCTGACCAAATGGTAGTCTATTTTATGTAGCTGACATTCACGTTTGACCTGATTGATAAAGTCACTCACGGCTCCTTTGTAAGCTTTTTGGATTTGGTAAGGCTGAGTAACAATTTCTTCGCCCGTTTCCAAATCAATAAAATTAGCACCGTCCCCGAAGTCAAAGTTAATTTCTTTCGGATCGAGCAACTGCATAGCTAAAACATCATGATTTCTGTGTCTGAAATGTTTTAGAGCATCAGTAACTGATTTAATTTCATCGAAGAAATCACTAATAATTATCACTAAGCCCCGGCGTTTGATTCTTTCTGCAAGTTCATCTAAGGCTTTGGCTGTCCCTGTTTCGTTTGCAGGTTGGTAATCATCTAAGGTTTTTAATATTGGATGTATAAACGAAGGCTTAGAATTTGGAGGTAAAAATACCTTGAGCTCCGAATCGTACAAAGCAAGACCTACTGCATCTCGCTGACGTATAAGCAATGTAGCGAGGGCAGCTGCTAAATAGGTAGCATATTCGAATTTACTTATATTGCCTTTAGATGCATATCTCATTGAGGCTGATGCATCGATTGCAATTACTGCTCTTAGATTTGTTTCTTCTTCATATTGCTTTACATAGTATTTGTTTGACCTGCCGTACACTTTCCAGTCGATGTGCTTTATTTCATCACCCGGTCGGTATTGCCTATGTTCAGCAAACTCTACAGAGAACCCATGGTAAGGAGACTTATGCAAGCCTGTGATAAAACCTTCGACCACGAGCTTTGCTTTCATCTCGATATTGGCAATCTGTGCTATTACTTCAGGTTTTAGATACTTTTTATAATCGTTCATTTAAAGCTCTTTTGTTTTTTGCAGTTTCCGTATTGATTAGTATAGCGGAAGACAATCTTGTTCAAAAATATGGAATAAACAGCACTGATAAAAATATTTTGGGAAGCTGTTTTGTATTTACTTTATTATGCAACATCGCTTTCTGATTGTTTGACTTCCTATATCAAGCCTGTAAAAATAAACACCTGAGCTGAGTTTCCCTGTGTCATAAGTAAAACTATGCTGCCCGGCACTCATTTCTTTATCTATAGCAGTATCTGCCAATCTACCGTCCAAGCTTTCTATGTATAAGCTAACGTGAGCGTTTGATTCTAAGGTAAATTCAATATTAGACACTTCCTCTGACGGATTAGGTGATACTTTGACTTTATGACTCTCAGCATCTTCTTCCACAGAGTAACATTTATCAGATAGGAATGCGGCTATAGCAGAAGGACTTGAAATATTGCTCCTATAAGTCCAGGCTATCCATACATTGCCGTCATAAGAATCGATGCCTAAGTAATCGCCCAAAAAATATTCTGAATTGGGGACTATTGGCAGAGCATTTATTTTCATTACCTGAAAAGTTTCTCCGCCATCTTTAGAAACCGATAAATAGATGTCACTTTTGCTATTATCTTCATAATTTCTATTGTCATAGTATGCTGCATAAATATAGCCCGTTATAGGATCTACATCCATCCATGCCATAAACTGATGACTATCGCCGTAAGCGTCGCTTATGTCTTTGGGTTGGCTCCAAGTCTCTCCGCCATCATCTGACATGGTAAGGTAAACATTTGTATTTATGCTGCTTACTTGAGCGGAATATAATATATATATTCTGCCATTGTACTGAGAGTTTGAAATGTCGCAGGCTGTTACCGGTAAGCCATTGCATCTTTTATAGTTTGGTATGTCATAAGTCCAACCTCCGGGTTGGTCAGTTACAAATATATCTTTACCAAATGAGAAGCCTCCATCAAGAGATTTGTCGAACATTATACCAAGAGGTCCTGACCAGCTTACATAAATTTCTCCGTTTGGGCCGGTGCATGGCACTGCGCCCTCCACTGTCTCGTCCAAATCTATACAATTACCGGAAACATCTGAGATAACTATTGGTTCAGACCAAAACTCCCCCGAGCTCTCGCTACTCGAAAATAGAATTCGAGTACTGTCCCCAGGGTCTTCACTGCCATATAAATCAAACTCTGTCCAAGTTGTATATAGATTGCCAAATCTTGGCGATTCGGGTAAGACATCAGCAACAATCCATTCTTTGTCATGTTGAGTTACGCCATTATAACCGATGCCTTTATCTATATCCCACGACTTACCGCCGTCTGTGCTTCTTTGGATAACTATCCTGTCCAGCCAAAATTCGGAATTGGATAAATGAGCATAGTAAACATTACCCTTAGCATCAAATTCCAGTGCAGGATCTCCCCAGACACCGTTCTGTGAGGAAATTGAGGAAGAAATCCATGTGTTACCCATGTCAGTAGTGTACCACAGCTGCTTCAAGTTGGCACCTACTACTACGTTATATGGATCTGTAGGATTGATTGCAATTGAAATTTCATTGCCACTGCCAAGGTAATAATTTGGGATGTCCGAAGCTAATGCCACGAAACAATTTAATATAAACAGAAAAAGCATTTTTTTCATTCTTTAGGTCTCTTATTAGATAAGTTCATAGCAATATAAAAAAATATAAGCGTATTTGCTATTTCCTCTTTACTGCTTATTCTATTTTATACTTTACCAAAGAGAATGTATATATTATTTTTACACTTTAGTTATTCAATCTATATTGAAGAGACTTTAAATTTGCACTCGAAAACGAGCTTGTATTCAATAAATTGCCAGATGGGAATTTAATTTTGAAACAAAGGCAAATACTAAATCGTATTTAATCCTACAAAAGAAATATATGACTATTTTGTCTGTTTAATTATTAGGTTTTGGAATGTAAAAGGAGATTATGAGATGAAAAAGACCATTATGGCTTCGGTTCTGTTTACCACCATTGGTATCGTGATGGGTGTGCTTCTTGTATCCAGCTTTAATTCTAACTCAATTGAGCGTTTGTTTGCCTCTGAAGATATGAAAATTGGCAAAGACGATGCACCTGTGCATCTTCAGGCAAATGCAAAAACAATAAATGATGCCTTAGTCGCAGCAAGCGACGCTGTTATTCCTTCCGTTGTTTCTATAGGTGTAGTCACCGAAGCAAAAAATCCTCATCAGGGAATGGATGAATTTAGAGAGTTCTTCAAATTCTTTGGTATGCCTCAGGAAGAAAATAACGACGAAACTTTCAAATCTCGAGGCTATGGCTCAGGCGTTATCATCAATGAAGACGGATACATTGTTACAAATAATCATGTGGTGCAGGACGCCTCTGAAAATGGCATCACAGTCAGCCTCTCTGACCAGAGAGAATACAAAGCCGAATTGGTTGGAACTGATCCATTGACAGACCTCGCTGTTATTAAAATTGACCCTAAGGGAGAAAAGATTGAACCTGCTCATTTTGGGGATATCGCCAATGTCAAAATCGGACAGATGGTGCTTGCAGTCGGCAACCCTTTGGGACTCACTTCTACAGTTACCAGCGGTATAGTTTCTGCTATAAGCCGTGGTAATATTGGTGGCGGTAGATCCGGGGGATATAACATCGAAAATTATATCCAAACTGATGCTGCTATCAACCCGGGGAACTCCGGCGGCGGACTTTTTAATGTAAATGGTAGCCTTATTGGTATCAATACTGCTATCGCTACACGAACCGGCACTTACATTGGCTATGGATTTGCCATCCCTATTGATATTGTTAAATCGGTGGTTGCTGACATAATGGACGATGGTATGGTTAGCCGAGGATATATCGGAGTTACTATCAGAAGCGTTGATGCCACTTTTGCAAAATCGCTTGGACTCGAAAAAGCCGGTGGTGTTTTTGTAAATGGAGTGCTCGAAGATTCTCCTGCTGAAAAAGCCGGAATTAAAGAAGGAGATGTGATACTCTCGCTCAACGGCAAAGAGCTCAATAGCTCTAATGAACTACAAGGGCAAATTGTGCTACACAAAGCCGGAGACGTTGTAGATTTGGTCGTATGGAGAAATGACAAAAAAATCAATCTGAAAGTCAAGCTCGAATCGCGAGACGAAAAAGAGGAAATTGCTATCAAATCTGACAGCAAGGAAAAAGATGAAACAAAAGAAAAATCTGATGAGCCGTTAGAATTTGACAAACTTGGCTTTTCTGTCAAGCCGCTTAGTAAACAAATGAAAAAAGACTTTGAAGTGGAATCCGGCGTTTACGTTCACTCTGTGAAAAGATTTAGTGCTGCTGCAGAACGCGGACTTTTCCCTAATGGAGTAATCATTGAAGCTGACAGAAAAAAAGTCAGCTCAACCGGAGGGCTGCAAAAAATAATTGATTCTAAAAGCTCCGGCGATGCCATCCTACTGCAAGTTAAATACAAAGAAACTACACAGTTTGTGGCAATCGAAATTCCATAAAAGCAAAAACATAATTAAAACCTTTCAGCCTTCGGATGATTTTAGTCCGGAGGCTTTTTTTTGATACTAATTAAAGCTGCACCTCAATAAATAGTTAGAAATACACTTGATAAAAAAACCTTTCTAAATTAACTGATATTTTAATTTTATTATTCCAATATAAATATTATGTTGAATATGCCATAATGTTAATATAATTTTTAGAGAAAGCTTTATGAAATCCTTACGTATGATTTTGATTTTATGCTGTATGTTAGTTCTATCTGCTCCTGCTTCACAGGCAGGTGAAATGAAGTTTTTGTGGTCAGAGGCATTGGATGAAGGATATGTTTCTGATATAGAATTTATGCCTGATAATGATTATTGTGTTATTGCAAGATACAATGTTCTCGAAATACGGGAAGTTCTTACAGGACAAGTAATCTTGAGTAGAGAAGAAAATTTAACAGATATAGAATTTTCTGCTGACAGCACAAAAATGATTACAAGAAAGAATACGATCCTCGAAATACGTGATATTGAAACATTAGAAGTGGTACAAAGCATAGAGATGCCAACTGAAGATGGTGATTATCATTTGTTTTATGGTCAAATGCAAATAGATCCGATTAGACCACTTTTGTACTTAAGAATAGAATACATTATAAATCAGCCTGATAAAGAAGAAAGTAAATCTAAGATAGTTATATACAACTCTGAAACATTAGAATATGTAGGTGAGCTTACAGATGAAAGTCATTTTGATTTGTGGTTGATAAATCTTGCTGTTTCGTATGATGGTAAATACCTCGCTTCCATCAGCGAAGGCAAATCAAAACTCTTAGTTTGGGATTTGGAAACAAGAGAGCAGATTGTTGACCACTATATGGCAACTCAAACTTCTAAAGAATTGGGAGAGCCTGGAGATTTGAAATTTTCAAGAGTGAACACAGATAATATTTATATAACAGGTAAGTTTCGACATTTTGCAAGTGATAAAGATCATCAAGGATTATCGGTTTACAATGTTTTTGAGAATAAAATTGTTGATGAAAGATTTAATATAGAAGAATCATCTTTTGGCATGAGCAAAATATCACTTTTTACTTTAGAAAGATATATATTATGTACTTCAAGCAACTATACAAAAGTAATAGATTTTAAGGAAAACAGAGTGTTGTACGCTGTATTCCATAAAAAACCTTATTATTGGGGTGGTATTCACAAAATATCGCAACAAAATAGAATAATTGGATATATGCCCAATACTTTCTCCGCAGGTTACTACGATTTTGATACATCTATAGAAGAAGAAATACATAAAGATGTAATCTATCCCAATCCTACTACAAGTATAGTAACAATACCTTTTATCTGCGAAACAAGTGAACCAAGTTTATCAATTTTTGATTCCAATGGTGCAGATGTAACATCTCAGGCAGAATGGGATTACAACGGTGAAGATATTACTGTTGATTTAAGTCATATTAGTGTAGGAATCTATATCGTTAGAGCTGCTTGTGGTACTACTGTTGCGGATTATAAAGTTGTCAAGGAGAATTAGAATGAAAAAGTTGCTCATTGTTTTAACTATACTCGCATCTATTGCCCATTCCACCGCCGGTGAAATGAAGTTTTTATGGTCTCATAGCTTCCAAGACGGCTATCTTTGGGATATAGAATTTATGCCTGATAACGATTACTTTGTTTTAGGGTATTTAGATAGAATTGAGCTGAGGGAGACAGGTACGGGAAATTTAGTCAAAGTTGATAGTGTAAATGCAAGAAATATCGAAATATCATCTGACAGTTCAAAATTCTATGTTAACAACTATGGAACATTCCAAGTAAGAGATGTAAATTCATTTGAAGTCTTACAATCTGTAAAATTACTTGATGAAATTGATGGTTATCCAACATATTATGCAGATTTTTGTGTTGATCCAGTTAGACAATTCCTTTATATAGAAAGAGCTATAGAATATGATAGAGACATAAATACCAATCCATTATTTTGGTTGTCAATCTGTATTTATGATGCTGAAACTTTAGAGTTCATTACAGAGTTAACTACAGAAGATCAAAAGTTGATGCGATTTTCCAAAATGGATATATCATCTGATGGAAAATACTTTGCACTAATCACAGAAGGCAAATCAAAACTCTTAGTTTGGGATTTAGAAACAAGAGAGCAGATAGTTGACCACTATATGGCACCTCACGCTTCTAACGAGAAGGGAGAGCCTGGAGATTTGAAATTTTCAAGAGTGAACTCGGATAATATTTATATAACAGGTAGGTTTCGACATTTTGAAAGTGATAAAGATCATCAAGGATTATCGGTTTACAATGTATTTGAGAATAAAATTGTTGATGAAAGATTTAATATAGAAGGGAATCAGATTGCAACAGCACGGATATCATTTGTTGAAAATGAAGAATATGTTTTATCAACCCACTCATATTCCACAAAAATTCTTAATTTAACGGATGGTAAAATCGAATACTCTAAAGCAAATCATTATACTTATGGCTGGGGTGGAATGCAGAGAGTTTCAAAAAAGACAAACAAAATTATTGGTTTTATGGCAAATTTCTTTTCCGCAGGTTATTACGACTTCGATACATCTATTGAGGAACAAAATAAAAACGAAATAATATATCCAAACCCTACTACAAGTATAGTAACAATACCATTTATCTGCGAAACAAGTGAAGCAAGTTTATCAGTTTTTGATTCTAATGGCGAAGATGTTACAGTACTAACAGAATTGAATTACAACGGTGGAGATATTACTGTTGATTTAAGTAGAATAAGTGCAGGTGTCTATATTGTTAGAGCTGCTTGTGGTGCTACTGTTGCTGATTATAAAGTCGTCAAGGAAAATTAGAATGAAAAAGTTGTTCATTATTTTAACTATAATCGCATCTATTGCCACTTCCACCGCAGGTGAAATGAAGTTTTTATGGTCACAAAGCTTCCAAGACGGCTATCTTTGGGATATGGAATTAATGCCTGATAACGATTACTTTGTTTTGGGATATGACGATAGACTTGAACTAAGAGAGACTTCGACAGGAAATTTAGTTAAAGTAGATAGCATTATTGCAAGAGATATTGAAGTTTCATCGGATAGCACTAAGCTGTATGTAAATTGTTTTGGTAGTTTCCAAGTAAGAGATGTTAATTCATTCGAAGTCTTACAATCAGTAAAATTACCTGATGTTACAGATGGATACCCAACTTATTATTCAGAATTTTGTGTAGATCCTGTAAGACCACTAATTTATCTCAGAAGAGCAATAGAATACGATAAAGATATTAATACCAATCCATTATTTTGGTTGTCAATCTGTATTTATGATGCTGAAACTTTAGAGTTCATTACAGAGTTAACTACAGAAGATCAAAAGTTGATGCGATTTTCCAAAATGGATATATCATCTGATGGAAAATACTTTGCACTAATCACAGAAGGCAAATCAAAACTCTTAGTTTGGGATTTAGAAACAAGAGAGCAGATTGTTGACCACTATATGGCACCTCACACTTCTAACGAGAAGGGAGAGCCCGGCGATTTGAAATTTTCAAGAGTGCACTCGGATAATATTTATATAACGGGTAGGTTTCGACATTTTGCAAGTGATAAAGATCATCAAGGATTATCGGTTTACAATGTTTTTGAGAATAAAATTGTTGATGAAAGATTTAATGTAGAAGGGAATCAGATTGCAACAGCTCGGATATCATTTGTTAAAAATGAAGAATATATTTTATCAACCCACTCTTATACATCAGAAATTCTAAATTTAATGAATGGTAGAATTGAATATACTATCGAAAATCACTATTCATATGCTTGGGGAGGATGCCAGAGAATATCACAAAAAACAAAAAAAATTATTGGCTATATGTATAAAAGTTTCTCCGCAGGCTATTACGACTTCGATACATCTATTGAGGAACAAAATAAAAACGACATTATCTATCCCAATCCAACTACAAGCATAGTAACAATACCTTTAATCTGCGAAACAAGTGAACCAAGTTTATCAGTTTTTGATTCGGACGGCAAGGATGTTACAGCACAAATTGAATGGAATTATAACGGTGCAGATATTACTGTTGATTTAAGTAGAATAAGTGCAGGTATCTATATCGTTAGAGCTGCTTGTGGTGCTACTGTTGCTGATTATAAAGTCGTCAAGGAGAATTAGAATGAAAAAGTTGCTCATTGTTTTAACTATACTCGCATCTATTGCCCATTCCACCGCAGGTGAAATGAAGTTTTTGTGGTCAGAGGCATTGAATGAAGGGTATGTTTCTGATATTGAATTTATGCCTGATAATGATTATTGTGTTATTGCAAGATACAATGTTCTCGAAATACGGGAAGTTCTTACAGGACAAGTAGTCTTGAGTAGAGAAGAAAATTTAACAGATATAGAATTTTCTGCTGACAGCACAAAAATGATTACAAGAAAGAATACAATCCTTGAAATACGTGATATTGAAACATTAGAAGTGGTACAAATCAAAGAAATGCCAACTGAAGATGGTGATTATCATTTGTTTTATGGTCAAATGCAAATAGATCCGATTAGACCACTATTGTACTTACGAATAGAATACATAATAAATCAGCCTGATAAAGAAGAAAGTAAATCTAAGATAGTTATTTACAACTCAGAAACATTAGAATATGTAGGTGAGCTTACAGATGAAAGTCATTTTGATTTGTGGTTGATAAATCTTGCTGTTTCGTATGATGGTAAATACCTCGCTTCCATCAGCGAAGGCAAATCAAAACTCTTAGTTTGGGATTTAGAAACAAGAGAGCAGATAGTTGACCACTATATGGCACCTCACACTTCTAACGAATTTGGCGACCCTGGCGATTTGAAATTTTCAGAAGTGAACTTGGATAATATTTATATAACAGGTAGGTTTCGACATTTTGCAAGTGATAAAGATCATCAAGGATTATCGGTTTACAATGTTTTTGAGAATAAAATTGTTGATGAAAGATTTAATGTAGAAGGGAATCAGATTGCAACAGCTCGGATATCATTTGTTAAAAATGAAGAATATATTTTATCAACCCACTCTTATACATCAGAAATTCTAAATTTAATGAATGGTAGAATTGAATATACTATCGAAAATCACTATTCATATGCTTGGGGAGGATGCCAGAGAATATCACAAAAAACAAAAAAAATTATTGGCTATATGTATAAAAGTTTCTCCGCAGGCTACTACGATTTCGATACATCTATAGAAGAAGAAAATAAAAACAAAATAATATACCCAAATCCAACTACCAGCAAAGTAACAATACCAGTTATCTGCGAAACAAGTGAACCAAGTTTATCAGTTTTTGATTCGAACGGTAAGGATGTTACAGCACAAATTGAATGGGATTACAACGGTGAAGATATTACTGTTGATTTAAGTCATATTAGTGTAGGAATCTATATCGTTAGAGCTGCTTGTGGTACTACTGTTGCGGATTATAAAGTTGTCAAGGAGAATTAGAATGAAAAAGTTGCTCATTGTTTTAACTATACTCGCATCTATTGCCCATTCCACCGCAGGTGAAATGAAGTTTTTATGGTCACAAAGTTTCCAAGACGGCTATCTTTGGGATATAGAATTTATGCCTGATAACGATTACTTTGTTTTAGGGTATGACGATAGAATTGAACTAAGAGAGACAGATACAGGAAATTTAGTTAAAGTAGATAGCATTATTGCAAGAGATATTGAAGTGTCTTCAGATAGTACTAAGCTTTATATAAATTGCATCAACTCTTTCCAAGTGAGAGATGTTAATACGTTCGAAGTCTTACAATCTGTAACTTTACCTGATACTATAGATGGATATCGTGCTTATTATTCAGACTTTTGTGCTGATCCTGCAAGAGCACTAATATACCTGAGAAGAGCTTTGCAATATGATGAAGACAATAACGGCAATGCTTTGCTATGGCAATACATTTGTGTTTATAATTCTGAAACTTTGGAGTTTATCACAGAGCTAAGCTCGGAAGCTCATAAAATGATGAATTTTACTAAAATGGATGTCTCTGCTGATGGAAAATATTTGGCAGCAATCAATAGCGGAAAATCCAAGCTAATGGTATGGAATTTAGAAACAAGAGAGCAGATTATTAATCATTATATGGCTCCTGAAACATCTACTGAGTATGGCGATCCTAAAGATTTGAAGTTTTCAAATGTAAACACTGATAATATTTATATATCAGGTTCTTTTAGACATTTTGAGAATGATAAAGACCATATGAGCTTGTCTGTCATTAATATTGAGAAAGAAGAAGTTATTGATGATAGATTTAATGTTGGACAAAATCAGTTTGGAGCTACAAGACTAACATTTATAGATAATGAAAAGTATGTATTGGCATCATCATCTAATCTTACAATTATGATTGATTATTTAGATGGGACTATTTTATATAAAGCAATTCATCATAGAGATTATAATTGGGGAAGAAATAGATTTAGTAAAGATAAAAACGTTATTATTGGTCACGGTGGAAATTCGTTTTCATCAGGCTACTACGACTTTGAATCTTCCATAGAAGATCCAAATAATGATGAAGTTATTTACCCCAACCCTACTACAAACGAAGTAAATATTCCATTTTCTTGTACTTCACCAGAATTTACAATTTCCATGTTTGACTATAATGGTAATGATTTAACTACTCAGATTCAGTGGCAGTACACAGGTGAAATGTACACTATTGATTTAAGTAATATAACAGCAGGGGTTTATGTTGTAAGAATTAATTGTGGTGAATCTTCTTCTGATTATCGAGTAGTGAGGGAGAAATAAGATGTATAAATATCTATTTGCATTTTTCTTTTTGCCAATAATTCTTTTTGCACAAGAGCCACAGCCAATAAGCTTAGAGTTTAGTAATCAGGCTTCACACATATTAAATCCAGATGATTACAAACAAAATAGTATTTATCATGGATTTCAATGGTCAGGTACACCTGCCATGGATGAGGCTCTCGGAAATAATCTAAGAACCTCGGGAAATATACATGCTGTAAACTTAAAAGCAAATATTTTTTCGCATTATACACCCTATACATCCTGATTCGCCAAAATACTAGCTCCATTTATCGAGTACGAACTGTGGCTTTAGTCAACTCAAAGATTGAGATAGCATAATTTTTTACTCTAAGTAAAATAGACAGTCTCGCTTCTAGTTTGCATATTTGCTATACATGAGTGTAGATTTCTTATTATTTTGTATATTTTGAAAACTTATACAACATACTTTGGTAAATGATATGATTAGCAATAAAGCTTCTTTTGACATGTACGAATTATCCGTCATTTTTGGCGAAGACAATGTTATCTGCGACGATACTTTTAGTTGCCTTTCTGTTTCGACTGACTCTAGAAAGATCTCAGGTGGAGAACTGTTTGTGGCTTTAAAGGGTGAGAGCTTTGACGGACATGACAAAGTGATTGATGCTTTCGATTCGGGTGCAGTAGCAGCCTTGGTTAGCAAGGATTGGTACGATAGTTTGAAGACTAAACCCAATAATAATTATATACTCTGCAAAGACACACTCGACGGGCTGGGTAAACTCGCCCGATTCCATAGAGATAGGTTCCGTTTGCCTGTGGTAGCAATTGCCGGATCTAACGGCAAAACAACTACTAAAGAAATTTGTTCTTCGATACTAGAATTAAAATTCAAAACTCTAAAAACATATAAAAATTTCAACAACAGAGTCGGTGTTCCTTTAATGCTTTTGTCTTTAGATGAGACTTACGAAGCTGCAGTTCTCGAGATTGGCACAAACGAGCCGGGAGAAATTGCTATGCTTTCTAATATCTGCAACCCTACTCATGGATTAATCACCAATATTGGCAAAGAACATCTCGAATTTTTGTTGAATCTTGATGGCGTAGAAATGGAAGAGACTTTCCTTTTTGGCTACTTACGCAGTAAGGGAGGAATAGCTCTTATAAATATGGATGATGATCGTCTGTCGAGATATGAACCAATTTTAGACAATAAGCTTTCTTTCGGTAGTAATGATTCTTCAGGACTGAAGGCATCTTATTCATTTGATGAGACATTATGTGCGACTATATCTTTTGAATACGAAGAAACGAAACTATCTGCAAAATTACAGATACCCGGAATTGCTCCGGCTCTTAATGCAATAGCTGCTGCTGCTGTCGGCTTCATTCTGGAATTACCGGCTGAAACAATAGCACAGGGCATAGAGAGATTTAACAATCAAGATGATTCTGACTATGGCAGGATGAAGGTAATCAACTATAAAGATTGTATTATTCTCAATGATACATATAACGCAAATCCTTCGTCTATGATGATGTCTTTACAGACATTGGACAAGATGTCTTCAAAATCAAATAAAATCGCTGTACTTGGCGATATGTTCGAATTAGGCAAAGAAGCTGAGGCTGAGCACCTAAATATTCTACTAATGGCTGCTAATTTTGCAGATGAAGTATTGCTTCTTGGAGACAATATGAGAGCAGCACACAAGAAAACAGGAAAAGGGCAACATTTTGAGAATCATGAAGGCATTGCAGAATATTTAAAAAATGCGACTCTAAACTCTGCCATTCTTGTCAAAGGATCTCGCGGTATGAAAATGGAAAAGGTAGTAAATATATTATTAGGCAAGTAATTGCACGATGTTATTGATTTAAAAAAAGGGGCTAATGCCCCTTTTTTATTTAGATATTATTATTATCTCGGTTCGTCGATTTAATTTTCTTCCAAATTGAGTGAGATTACTTGCAATCGGTCTTCGCTCACCTTGACCTATCGTTTTGATTCTGTTTTCTGCTACTCCCCTATCTACTATGTATTGCTTGACGCTTTCAGCTCTTTTTTTAGAGAGATAGTCATTTACTGCGTCCGGGCCAACTGAATCAGTGTGACCTTCGACTACAATAGCAATGTTCTGTTTGTCTCTCATAAACTTTGCCATAATGTCAAGTTCAGGTACATTATTAGGAAGTGATGCATCATTTGTTTCGTATAGCAAGTTTTCAATTATAAGCTTTCTTCCGAGCTCTACTATAGGGATTTTTCTTTTCACTAATTTCTGAGTTTTTTCATCATATAGTGCTATCTCTATTTCATCAGGAATTGCGTCCTGATCTGAGCGATAGTACATAGCAAAAAGATTTGTCAACTGTGTAGAGAAATTATTCAAAATAAAAGAAAAATCTGATTCAATGTCATAAGCCGAGCCACGGGTAGATCTTGCCATCGAAGCATACTGTTTGAATTTGGGCGGAACAATCGGAAATATCCTGATGTTTTTTGTCATAAACAAGTCAACTATTGACTCAGTTGTCTGATTAGTTACACCATTGCCCGGCACATTTTTCTGATGGTAAGAAGCATCAGTAATCAGTACAGTAACTTTGTCTGCGAAATCTCTGTATTTGATTTTTGCAGCAGCTTCAAGTGCTTCGAGAGCGTTTTCTGGTTCGTCTCCACCGCCTTTTGTTTTTACTTCCGAAAGCCATTGCTGGAATTTCGTTACATCTGTAATAGGCTGGTAAACCATTTCTAAATCGTCTGAAAAAAGTACTAGACCAAGTCTGTAATCGATACCTTTAAGGTTTAATACCTCAGTAAATTTTACGATATTAGCTTTGAGCATATCGATTTTATTTTGCATTGAACCGGTAATGTCCAAAACAAAAACGAAGTCAACAGGCACAACCTCAGCCGCAGGGATTTTTTCGACTCTAAGTACTTTTTTTTGTTTCCCGTCTTCATAAACGTAAAGGTTATCAGCAGAAAGCTCTTCTAAAGGTTCGCCTTCTTTGTTGTAAGCCTCAATGATTATTTTAATTTCGGGAAACTTAGTGATATCAACGTTTCTAGCTGTAATTTCAATTTCGTCTTCGGTATAGGAAAGCTTAGCACCTTCCAATACTTTTCTTTTTTGCTCTAATGTGTCTATTTTGCTGACTAATGCTGCATTCAAAAAAGGGGGGGATACTATCAGCAGTAGGCATAATAAGTACAATATGCGATTCATGTGCTTTTATAACCCTACTTTTATATATTAAAATTTTACAGTAATAAATAATGCCCCCTGCTCTTTCTAATCGAAAAAACTAACGGGGGCATTATAACTTTATATTTTTATTATATAGTAAGTCTAAGAACAGGCGAAATCATGAAGAAGTTACCAACTTCATAAGGGCGTTTGTCGCGCAATACTGTAGAGTATTTACCTTCGAGGTAGAACCAGTTGCCAAACAACGGTAGATAGATTCTTGCCATCAATACCTGATTAGCTAACTGCACGCTTGCACCAAACGGATAAGCTGCCTGATTTCTATATTCAACTTTAGCAAACATCCAATCACCAAATGATTCCGGTTTATAGAATTTAAGACCATCTACTTCATTTGTTGTGATGAAGTAGTTAGAAGATTTTTCAGATTGGTCATATTGTTTGTAAAGTCCGTATTCTTGTACTTCATTGTAGCTAAGACCTAAGTCAAATCTAAAGTAGTTTTCAGGATCTTTGGGATCCAACCACCAGTGGTAAAAAGCAGAAATTCTACCTGCAGTACCTAAGATAGGAGCTACAGCCATAATTTCTTCCTGAGTACCAGAATTTGGTGAAAAAGCTACATTATTGGTGTTAGCAAGAAAACCGAATGAAGTTACATCAATTTGTTCTGTAGTAATTTTCGATACAGGGAATTGGAAATCAGCTGCCAAACCTGCTTCAGGATGAAACGGCATGTGGAAATCCATACCAAGAACGATTTTACCTTTAGGTTCAGCATTTAATATTCTTTTCTGCATCCAGTCAACCACACCACTTGTTCCGCCGGCATCTTTTGCATCTGTAACTTGTTCAGGAATCAAATCTCTATTGATACCTGTAGAAATTTTATATGCACCACCAAGATAAGCGTTGATAAGGTAAGGCACTTTGTCAGTAGTTCTTTCATCTGTGTTTACATAAAGAGGTCTCTGCAAAGTAATGCTTCCCTGGCCTGCTTGCCAGAAATGGTAACCAATATCATCAATACCGATTTTTGAACGCAACCAGAAGCCTGTTTTACCGATTTTAATAGCCTGCTCAAACATAGACAAAGTAAATGCATGAGTAACGTTAGAAGGCTGTAAATAATCAATAATAGCAGTTGTCTGCGAGTTAGTTAACGGAATTTCCTGTGGAATTTCGTTAAAGCAATAATCACGAGTAGCTATGTCAGATCTGACACCGCGATCCTGACCATTGTAAACCAATTCGCCGGAAAGGAATCCGACTAAGATTTCAGTTAGCTGAACATCTATATCATAAGCAGACATAGACTCTTTACCGCAACTGATAGTAATGATTTCGAAAGGTTCGTCATCAAAAGATCTCGGTGCGGCAAGGATTTCAACGTTGTTCATATCCAAATTTTCTTTTGGAAACTGAGCATTTACGAATGATCTATAAATTTGGAACTGTAAGTCTCTTTCACATACTTTCCATCTTGGGAAGTATCCCTTGATTTCTGAGTCAATAGTAGTAAGAGAATCTATGATTGCTCTTTTGTCCGGTATCATTGTCTGAGCATCAGATTTATAATATCCGAAAACAAACGCAAGTACTAACAAGAATAAGATATTTCTTTTCATGTGATTTCTTCTTTATTTCTTTGACTAATTCAACAACCATTTAATTAAAATACAAAGATAAATCGAGCCATAGGGATAAATAGATTTTCTTCTACTTCCCAAGCTTGAGGTGTATCTTTCAACGCTGTAAAGAATGATTTGCCTTCTAATCTAAGAGCGAACAAATCTTTGATTACCGGGATGTGAATCCAAGCACTTGCATATATTGATTCATCAAAGTATTGCACTGATACGCCATAAGGAGTAGCAATATTTTTAACCATGAAGTCCATTTTTGCAGAGATGCCGCCGATTGTTTCTTTGTCTAACTCTTTATAAACAGCTGTTTCTATGTTAGTTTCAGGATCGGCTTCCATTCTGTCTCCCCATGTTTCTATAGTATAGACAGTACCGCCCAAACCAAATCTCAAGTGATAATCTTTATCGATAGCTAAACCAAATGTATAATGCAATGTAGCATTTGCTCTAACTAAATAGTCGTTTCCGGATTCGTCTTCCGGATTGATAGTCAAAATCTGATCTAAGTCAATTTTATCTTTGTATCCTGCTCTTTCTGCATCGCCAAACACCCAGCCAAAACCTAAGTGGAACACACCACTTTGAGGAATAACTTTGAATGGAAAGTCTAATTGACCTGCGATACCAAGACCACCATGTGTAAATACTCTATCGTATTCCAACATTTCTTTGCCTAATTCTGACCAGCCGTAAGTTGGAAGAATAGCACCGATTTTAATATTTTCCCATAATGCAGAGAAAGTCATCCTTTCGCTCCACATAGAAGGCATATTGATATCGTCGATACCGTATTTCAATTCAAGACCGAATTTTGGCAAGCTACTGTTTGTAATAAAAGAAAGTGTATCTACAAAACCGTCTTCATAAGTATATGTTTCGATTTCGTAGCGTTTCCAGCTAACTAAATCAGGAGAAACTATGATTTCGTGGTTTTGAGTATAGTCCATTGGTTCTGCATTAGAGATTCTAACAAATTTTTGAACATCTGCAGAAGAAATATCGCCTTCTCTTTCTATCAAAGAGCGGGAAACACCATACTGAGGGTCAGTCCATTTTTTCATGGTACCGATACCTTGAGCTTCGCTTGTTCTTTTTTCTACGTTAGACTGCATAAATGCATTTTCTAAAAGCTGATACATGTTTTCAGCATTGTATTTTTCAGGATCCAAATCAAACTGAACAAGTTCAGGCCAAGTAAAAACGTTTTTGCCTGAAGCATTATCAACATTTTTGCCAATATCAGTGTTGTCTTCATAAGAAATTATCATAGCGATAATAGTATTCGGAACAACCTGATCTCTGTCGGCTTTTTTAGTAGTTACGATATAAGCTTCTCTCACTACTTGTTGAGAGCCCTTGTTAGGGCTCAGGATTTCAACAAGTGCGTCAAAGTTTTTAGGTAATTCGCCGTAACGACCAATCAACTCTCTTTGGATTTTAGTTTTAGTAGAACCTGATAGCAACTGGTTTCTAATTGAAGAAACAACCTGTGGATCAGTTTCAGCTAAAATTTTATCTGCATCACCTACTGCAGCAGTAGTGTTTTCTGATGCTTCTTTATCTTTAATTATCTGTCTTACGTCTCTTACATCTTTCAAAGAATATAAGTCAACTGTAGAAAAGCGATAGTTTTTATATCTGTTAAGAATACTTTCAAGTTTAACCCTGAACGATTCGTCACCTTGTGCCTGCACAGTCAAAGGCATAACTATGCTTAGCATAAGAAGGCTTAACAACAAACTGGATGCTTTCTTCATCATATTTATTTGCCCTTGCAATTAAATTACTTACTAATTTTTTTAAAACTAATGATTATAACAAATCTACTATACTAACTGTTTATCTTCTTCTTCTGCCACCTTGTGCAGCCCCGCCTCTAGAGTCAGGTTCGAAGTCAATCCTTACAGGAACTATTGTCTGGTTAGGATCAGCAGCAACACCGTTGATTGCGTTGACAGCAGTAGCTCTAAGTTGTACGTTTACAGTTCCACGAACTTTTTTCTCGCCGGCAGGCAATTTACCTGACAATTCGAATTCCATTTCGTAAACTCCGTCACCTGTTTTGTCAACTGTAGGTTCTACAGCAACGCTATAGCCTGATAAGCCTTCAGCAATTTCAGTGTTTAATACGTTAACCTGAACATTTGCGTTAGTACCTTTTTTATCACCACTTGTAGGTGAAGTAACAGTTAGACCGGTAACGCGTACTTTAACTTTGCTTGAAGTACCGGAACATTCAGTAACAACATTAGTATTGATACTTGCTTCTTCCTGTTTCAAAGCAATTGTTTTCTGAGGATAAATATCAACCATTCTTCCTGTGTGCGGTTGTTCCCAAGCAACTCTGAATTTCACTTCCTTAGCATCAGGAGTATATTCAATGTTATCATTAAGAGTAACTGCCAATCCGGAAATAACTGTTGGTTGAGATTGTGCGTCAGTAGAAACATAGATTTTGAACTCTTCAGGTTTAATAGCACCCTGAGAAGCAGGTTCTACGTTTACAATCATTTTCCAGCCATAGTAAGTCATGAAATCAAGCTTTTGAGCAACGTCTTTCATAGAGCCCGGAGTCAAGCCTGTTTTGTAAACATTAAGTGCAACATTTGTTTCAGCAGTTTTGTTTGAACCACTAATTGAATGAGTAAGCTTAATTGTGTATGATCCCTCAGGTAGTTTCTTATTCAAAGTACCTTGGTATCTACGTTCACCACCTTTTATAGGTTCAGCATTTCTGGAAGCCATATCGTTTACAGGAGCGTAATTAACAGAAGCAACCTGAGCACCGTTTTCATCAACTACATAACCAGAAACTCTATTGCCGTCGCCTTGATAAGGTGCTATACCAAACATAAACACAGGCTCTACAGCATCGAAGCAGCTAAGTTTGTTAGCAACATTGATAATAGGATCTGCCATAGGTGGTTTAGGTTTAATCACACGAATGTCAAATTCGATATAACCTTTGTTCTGGTCGAAGTGAACAGACATACCCGGAGCAATAAGTTTAGCTATATATCCATAAAGCTTGATTTTAGATTGAATATCATTTGCTTCGCTTTCTGTAGATGCTTTATCGGCAGCAGCACGAAGACCTGCGTCAAATTTTTCTAAGTCAGCTTCTTTTGTAAGGATTTCAACATCCGGCAATTCATATTTTTCAAGTTCTGATTTCAAAGATTTATGCACTTTACGCAATTCCTTTACGCTAAGCTGAACTGTACCAATATTTACAGTCGCATCGTCATCCAACTCTTTGCCTTGATATTCACCACGAATACCAAGAATTTTGTTAGTTTTTGATGCAAATCTTAGTTTGTACCAGCCTTCTCTGTCAGGAGGTTGGAATTGAACTACGAAAGCACGTTTGTTTTTTTCTTTACCTTGCAATGAGTTTACACTCAAATCATGGTTGTAATAAAATACACTATCGGCACTCACATCTTTTGGTTGGAAAGTAGGGCCGACTTGAATTTCAGTTTCTTTAGGATAAACAGGTCTGAAATCATCAGGACTGATGTTAGACATATCAAGCTGATTGAAAGTAGCTTCATTGTCCATATCCAATTTTCTGAGAGACAAAAATTCCCACTGAGTGCCATCTGCAGCAGTAACTTTCTGACCTTCAGTAAAGTCATCGAAACCTGTGATTCCCTGAGCTAACAAATCTTTGTCAGAAGGGAATGATGGAGTAACACCCGGAGTGTTATCGGTATTATAAAACACCTGATACTCTAACTCTTCAACGTTAGAAAGTTTTACCAAAGTTTTTATTCTTTGGAAATATTCTTTCTCGGATTCACCCTCTTTTCTTTTGACAGAAGCAGAAACGTCAGTAACACCAACCTCAACGATATATTTACGCCAAGATTTAATGTCTGTTCCTAATACCTCTTTGATATTAACTCCTGCTGGTGGGATGGTTATCTCATCCTGTGGGCGCGTGTTGATACCTTCGGTACCTGCACCTGATTGAAGCTGAGAAAGGATGGACTGCACGATACGCATAGTTTCTTTTTGCTTAAGGTGCAAACCTTCTTCTGCCTCATCACGCTCCACGATGATGATAAGCAATTCCAATACCACGGCTAAGTACAATACGAAATATACTTTACCTGCACCGCCTGATCTTAACATAACAAATTACCTCCACATGGTGCTTGTTTTATTAAACTAAAATTTTTTCTTCTGTCTTAGAAAATTGAGTGTAGCCTTTTTGCAACTTGATGTGTATCTAATATATAAAGTAACAATCATTGGCTCGACTGTTTACCAATACTTAACACGAAAATCTCAATTTTGGCAAAACGCCTTACAAATTATCTTAAATATAGCATTTATACAAGCAATTTTTGTTAATAATCCAAAATAATAAAAAATTGCATATAATAAGACTATTTCTAATTACCATGCTTCAATAATTTTTTAATACAAATCAACAAATATGAAGCAAAGTACTCAGCAAGCCAATATACAACTATATTATTCGGAAAAAAATACTATTTTGCTTTAGCTATAAATCTAAAGGACATTTGAGTTTTTTAAAAACGAGGTAGAAAAAATTTCATCGGCGTCCGTGGTTTGTTTTTTATATGGGTTATTCGTCAGAAGACTAATTATAATAAAATACGCATTTTTCAAATTAAATCACAATTATTTTTTTAACAGTCTATATGCAAACTGCTATGAACATAGATTACAGCTATATTTTGCACAATTTGAACAATACACTTCTTTTTGAAAAAAATCCTACATCTGCATTATCAGAATCTTTATTTTCTGATTTGTGTAAGATTCCTCACGTTGCTGCTATGATAGATTGCCCTCAAGATCCTGAGTGGCATCCGGAAGGAGATGTATGGTCGCACACAATTCTTGTAGTCGAAAAATCAACAAAGTATCGTCATTTGTTCTCAACAGAAGCAGAAAGATCAGCATTTATGCTTGGTGCATTCTTCCACGATATTGGCAAACCACTTACTACTATATATAAAGATGATAGATGGCGCTCCCCTTCGCATGATGTAAAAGGAGCAAAAATTTGCCGAGATTTACTTTTATCGGCTAATTTTCCTGAATACATAGCAAATAAAGCAGCATCATACACACTTGAGCATCTGAAGCCAATAAATTTATATAAAAACAGAGACAAAGTTTCAAACTCAGCGATAAGAAGACTTGCTGCCAGAATAAACATCTCCGACTTGATACTCCTTGCCGAATCAGATCATTTCGGAAGAACTACGCAAGACGCAATAGATGAAGAATTTCCAGCGGGTGACTGGCTCTTAGCAAAATATAATAATATTCTCAAATATGACAACAAGCCTAAACCATTGCTAAAAGGAAGACTCCTTGCAGGATATGGTTTAAAACCGGGGAAAATAATGGGACAAATTCTAAGCGAAAGCATCAAAGCCCAAATAGACGGAGAAATCAATAACAAAGAGGAAGCAAGATTGTGGGCTAAAGAAAGGTTAAAACAACTAGGATATCTCAAATAATTCGTAAAATAAAAGCAAGTAGTAATATTCCCTAAGGATGTAGAAGTTGTTTATTTTTTGCGTAATTTGTATTTTCTCAAATTTTGACTTTCCCAGATTAGGTTAGCTTAATGAATCTTATAATAATTGGTGCCGGAAGTGTAGGTGTCAGGCTTGCTCAGCGTTTATCTTTCGACAAACATAATATAACAATAATAGAAAAAGCTCCTGCCAAAGTAAAATACGCACAGGAACATTTAGATGCAATGGTCATAGAAGGAAATGCAACTTCTATTGATATACTTAAAGCTGCAGATATTCAACATACTGATGTATTTGCTGCTATGACCACAAATGACGAAGTCAATCTAATCACTTGTAAGATTGCCAAAATGTTCGGAGTTCCTACGACAATTGCGAGGGTTAAAAATCCTGATTACGCAGCTGATTCGTTTATCATCCCCAAAGATGAGTTAGGTGCAGACTATATTATACACCCTGAAAAAGAAACAGCAGATGCTATCATCAGGCTTATTAAACAGTCAAATGCAACTGATATAGTAGAGTTCGACGAAGGGAAAATTCAATTCCTCGGCATAAGATTGGATGCTGACTGCCCTGTGCTACGTACTCCATTGAAAGATTTGGGTAAAACTCACGGCAATCCTCCTTTACGAATTGTTGCTCTCAAAAGAAAACAATTTACAATAGTTCCCCGAGGTGAAGACAGATTGTTCGAAGGCGACCAAATTTTTATTATTTGTGCTCCGGACTTTATGTCTCAGGCTTTAGCTTATTTCGGAAAGACAAAAGCAATCATTGAAGATATAATGATAATAGGTG
The DNA here is from genome assembly GCA_963664875.1 of Kapaibacterium sp. (SeqCode). Taxonomy (GTDB): domain Bacteria; phylum Bacteroidota; class Ignavibacteria; order Kapaibacteriales; family UBA2268; genus JBFHIJ01. Next base: position 2,217,211 of record OY761611.1, read on the forward strand.
GCGGGCAGGTAGGTAGATTCATTGCTAAAGCCTTGCAGTCAGAAATGAAAATAAAAATTATTGAAAAAAATCGCAAGAAAGCCGAAAAGTTAGCAGAAGACCTGAAAAAAACACTTGTAATAAATGGTGACGGTTCCGATTTGGATTTGCTTACTTTCGAAAATCTTAGCGATATGGATGAGTTTATAGCTGTCACAGGCGATGACGAAACAAATATTATCACAAGCCTTATAGCTCGGCATCTAAAAATCCCAAGAACAGTAACGCTTATCAAAAAGAATGAATATATGCCGCTTACTCCGACTATAGGTATGGATGCTGTGGTAAGCAAGCAGATGATAACTGTAAATGCCATACAAAAATTTATTAGGAGCCGTCAGGTAACTCAGTATGCAGAGCTACCCGGCATGGATGCAGAAATTATTGAATTTGAAGCTAAAGACAAAGCTGCCATCTGCAAAAAACCACTTATGGAATTAAAATTCCCTCAGAATAGTCTGATTGCAGCGGTTCTAAAACAAGGCAAGTTCCTCGAAATACCTACGGGGCTTACTCAAGTGCAGCCAGGCGACCGAGTTGTCGTCTTTGCTTTGCCGGGTGCAGTAAAAAATGTAGAAAAGATGTTTTAAGAAGGGACTATGAGATATAAAATAATAATAAGGATTTTGGGCTTTATTACAATGTTTTTGGGAGCATCTATGCTCCTTTCTCTGCCTTTTTCGTTTTATTACGGCAGCAACGACATAATCCCTATTTCTTTAAGTGCAGCAATTACAATGGTAATCGGAGCACTTGGTTTTTTCCTTTTTAAATCGAAGCAGGAAGTACGCCCCAAAGAAGGCTTTATGATAGTCGCTCTTGGGTGGATAGTTTTTTCTGCACTGGGTTCATTGCCATATATGCTCGGAAACTATATTCCTCCTTTTACAGATGCTTTTTTTGAAACCATGTCCGGTTTTACAACAACCGGAGCTACTATATTAACCGATATAGAAATCTTGCCGGAAGGCATACTTTTTTGGCGAAGTTTTACTCACTGGCTTGGCGGTATGGGAATTATCGTGCTTGGCATTGCAATATTGCCTTTGCTCGGCGTGGGCGGTATGCAGCTTTTTAAGGCAGAAGTACCCGGACCGATAGCAGACAAACTCACCCCTCGCGTTACAGAAACAGCCAAAATATTATGGATAGTTTATGTTCTGCTTACAGCAATAGAAACAGCACTTTTGATGATAGGCGGTATGAATTTACATCAGTCACTATGCCACACATTTGGCACGATGGCAACCGGAGGTTACTCTACCTTAAACAAAAGCGTTGGTGGTTTCGATTCCGCTTATATTGACTATGTGATAATTATCTTTATGATTTTGGCAGGTATGAATTTTTCTTTGCATTACCGTATGCTAAAAGGCAATGTCAAAGAGATGTTTATAAATCGCGAAAGTCAGTTTTACTTCGCAATCATAGGCTTTGCTACTTTAGTAATCGGAATAGATACATATATAAATAATTACTCTTCAATACTTGAAACTCTCAGATATACATTATTTCAAGTAGTCTCAATAATTACTACTACCGGCTTCGGAACTGCTGATTATGAGCAATGGTCTATCAGCTCGCAGTTAGTATTGTTTCTGCTTATGTTTATAGGTGGCATGGCGGGTTCTACAGGTGGCGGTATGAAAGTAATGCGTATATACCTTTTATTCAAATTTGTGTATGCAGAAATAGTCCGATTGGTTCACCCGCAGGCAATAGTCCCTGTTAGGATGGGAAACATAACTGTCAATCGCGATGTAATGATGAATGTACTTGGCTTTTTTGTGTTATATATGCTGATAGCAGCATTTTCTTCGCTTTATTTATCATTCTATGAAATCGATATTGCGACTTCCATAGGAGCAGTTGCAGCGACTCTAAACAATATAGGTCCCGGTTTGGAGTTGGTAGGTCCTACTGATAATTATGCTTTTTTACCAAGTCCTGTTAAGTGGCATTTATCTTTTTTGATGCTATTGGGGAGATTGGAAGTATATACGGTAGTGATATTATTAGCACCTTCATTCTGGCAGAAATAATTTTGAAGATGGTATTGTCTCCAATATTTGTATTGGGGTAAATAACATATAATACAAAGTGCACCATCAGAAGCAATTTTTTGTTTAAAATGGTGCACATTTAATTCCTTTCTCTTTGTAAAATATCTTAAGATATTCTTACAAACCTAACTCCGAACGCACCGTCTATACCATGGATATGAGGGAATGTCTGGAGCATGCCGTCTTTACAGTATCTTTCCGGCAAATAGTTTTCTGCAGAGTCTAATTCGAAATTTGGAAATTTTTCGAGAAACCATTTTGCTATGTCTGTATTTTCTTCAGGCTCTATCGTACAAGTTGAGTAAACAAGGGCTCCGCCTACTTTGACAAGTTCTGCTGCATTTTGTAAAATAGATTTTTGCAGATTGGCAATTTTTTTCAAATCATCTATATCTCTTGCCCATTTAATGTCGGGCTTTTTGGATATAATCCCAAATCCTGAGCAAGGAGCATCGCAAATTACTACATCTGCTTTTTCATCAGACTTGTATGTTTCAGCATCAGCTTCCATAGCTTCTATGATATCAAAGCCTAATCTTTCTTTTCCGTAATTGATAATTGCAAGTTTTGATTCATACTTATCAAAAGCAACAACCCTACCTTGATTTTGCATCATTTCCGCAATGTAAAAGGACTTCCCACCTGGAGCAGCACACAAATCATAGACCAAATCTCCTGATTTTGCATTTGTCAGCTTTGAAGCTAAAGTAGCACTTGGATCCTGAATAGATATTTTCCCTGTTTTGTATAAGTCAGTAGAAGTAATGTCAAATTTTGTATTATAGACATAAATAGAGCAATCCATGTCAGGAATTTTTTCATACTCAAGTTCATGCACGTCAAATAATTGCAAAATATCTTCCACGTCAGCACGCATCATATTTACACGCACGGAGACTGGAGGGTGTTCATTGCTTCTAATCAGTAACTTTTCTGTTTCTTCTTCGCCAAATCTTTCCATCCATCTCTTGACCATCCACTTTTGGTGCGAATGAAGTATTGCATAGTAATATGTTCGGTCATCTTCTATGTTAGGGTATCTGATATTGTGCAGATTGCGAGCTATGTTTCTAAGAACACCGTTTACAATTGCAGCAGTTTTTTCGCCTTGGATTTGCTTGACAATTTCTACAGATTCGAATATTGCTGCCGGAATAGGAATTCTATCCATAAACATTATCTGATATAATCCAACACGCATGGCATTTTTGACTATATTCAAACATTTTTGATACTCACCGTGATAAAAACCAATAAGCACCCAGTCGAGTTTAGCTTTCCATCTCACGATACCATTGACAAGCTCAGTAAGCAAAGCTTTATCTCGGGGCTCTAAACCACCACTTTTTAGCTCATTATTCAAAAGTTTATCAATATATGCATCACTTCGTTCGTATCTATTTAAAATCTTCACTGCTTTATATCGTGGAGTTTTTTTGTAGCTACCGGGTGAAATATTTTGTTCGTTAGTTGTAACCATTTTAAGACTAATTTGTATATTTATAATAATAGTGTCAAAAGTAAAAGAATTTGACTAAAGTTTTTAGTTTTGAGGTAAATTTAATAGTAAATACTTAACGGAAATAATTATGCGTTTATTGTCTATCGCTGTTGCTTTTTTATTCTTTTATAGTCTGCTTCCGGCTCAAACAAGAACTGATGTAGATTTTAAGCTCACACCTCTAACCCTAAAAGATGATCGCCCGCAACAAGATTACGGCTTTATTCTCGGATTGGGGCAGACCTTTCAAACAGGCGAGCAGTATGCTGCATGCCCGGAATGTCGATTTAAAGGAGGAGCAGGATTTTCTTTTTCTTTGGGTATGCTATACGAGTGGGAAATATTCAGAGGTATCAGACTCGGGGCTCTTGGTGTCTATAATGATTTCAGTTTTCTTTCCAAATTTCAGGAAACGGAAATGCTACACGACCCTGAATCAGGAGCAGTACTCCCGTTTGAATTTTTCCATGAGGGACATTTCAAATTGAATTCTCTGATAGTTGCTCCATATACAAAATTTTACCCTTGGGATTTTGTTTTTTTCAGAATGGGATTGCCGATTTCGTATATTTTTTCAAATAATTTTAAACATGATAAAATCTTAGTTAGCCGCAGTATTAGCCAAAACGGAATAACTTATGCGGTCAAAGCAGAAGATACAACAGTAGAAGATGGTGAAATCATAGGTCTGAATCAAATTCAGATATTTTTATCTACTGCACTTGGCTTTGATTTTAGATTATCCAAAAACATCTACCTTTCTCCAATTTTTGAATATTACATACCATTTACAGAATTGAGCTCGAATGGAGATGCCTCAAAAATAAACAACTGGAAAATCAACTTTGAACTCAGAGTCGCTTTAAAAGAGCGTAGCCGTTAGCTAATTGAACCAACAGAATAAAATACTTGCCTATTAAGGAGTTATTATCTAAATTAACCCTTAGGTAAGTGCATAATTTTACAGCCTTGCACTTTTGATATTATGTTTTACATAAGTTATATTTTTACTATTTGTTTTTTTTAGTGAAAATATTTATGTAAATTATAGTAATTCGATACAAAATTGCTATATGTATATATTTAAATTATTTTACAAGGGGTGCAGATAGGGAACTTGCTACACAATTCTTCCAATTAAAAATTCAAATTGACATTTTAGTCTTGAATGCCGGTCAGTTGGGCAATTCCTTATACGCATATACCCTATTGTAGTTACATTGCTATTACTATAGAAAATGAACATATAATATTAAAAAACAAAATGGGTAGGAACTTATGCGAGGTTTATTTACAAACTCCGTTTTTGCAATTATCTTGATTGCTATATTTGGTTTGCATAGTTACGAAGCCAAAGCTACAAAAAACACTGAAGCCACATCTACAATCTACTGTATCACATTAGATAATGGCGACGAAGAAACAGGCGATATTTTTAGTAATAAAAATATCCGAATTATTAACTTAGGTCCCGGTGTGAACTCAAGCAGATTTGACTATGCACCTACTATCAGTGCAGACGGTAAAACTATTTACTTTGTTTCAGACAGAAAAGGTTCTACTCCTTTTATCTCTGATCCTGACAGAGTTTCTCACGACTTTTGGGCTGTGAAAAAGCAGCATCGCAATGATACTACTTTTTCTGAGCCTTATAATATCGATCCTAATTCAGAATTCGGCGATCAGGGTGTAAATACGAGATACCACGAAGGTGTTGCTTCTATAGCTGCCGATGGTCAAACTTTGTATTTCGCAGCGTCAAACAGATCAGATGGTCTCGGCGATTCAGATCTTTATCTTTCTCGCATCGAAGGTGATAAATGGACTCGTCCAGTAAACTTAGGCAAAAATGTTAATACTAAATATACCGAAACGATGCCTTCGATTGCTCCTGACCAGTCTAAATTGTTCTTCGCTTCTGATAGACCTTTGCCTGGTGAAGAAGACAGACAGGACAACACAAATTTGTGGTACTCAGATTATGACTTTGATATGGAAGAGTGGCTCCCTGCAAAAGTTTTGACAGAATTGAACACTGAAGATTTTGACGAAGCTCCTTTTATTGCAGCTGACAACCAAACTTTGTTTTTCTCGTCAGATGGCAGAGATGACTCAAAAGGCGGAAAAGATTTCTATATGACTAAATGGGATCCGGTTTCTAAAAAATGGTCAACACCAAGAAACCTCGGAGAGCCTATCAATAGTGAAGATAACGAATTGTTTATTACAATGCCTGCCTCAGGCGACATTATCTATTTTACTTCTGACCGCGAAGATATCAAAGGTTATCAGGGATCTTTAGATAACTACATGGCTTTTGTGCCAACTTTCTTCAGAAACGTGTCATTGACAGGTACAGTAGCTGATGAATGTTCTGACGAATTTATTCCGGCAGTTATCTCTGTTAAAAATCCTATTACAGGTAAAATTTTCAAAGACAGCTTAAACGAATCTCATGCTGAATTTTCTATGGTAGTTACTAATGATGCTTTTGGCGATCCAAGAGACTCTGTCAAATACATTGATTATGAAATCACTGCTACACACCCTAAATATGGTTCAAAAACTATAGTGCAGAGAGTAGAAAAACCAACAGTAACTCAAGATCAGTCTAAAGCAGGCGAAGTTGTAGAAACTTATCCGACTAAAGTTACATTAGGTCAAAGACCTGTGGTATCTTCATTGATAGACGAAGCAGAATATATTGCTCAAATCAAAGCTGTACAGCCTGAATTTATTAACTGGCGTGGGCTTGTGATGTCTGAGGTTCTATCTTGGAACTTGTATCCGCTCCTTAATTATGTATTCTTCGATGAAGGCAGCTCAGAATTGCCAAGCAGATACAAAACTCTTTCTAAAGCTCAGACTTCTATGTTTAGCGATACAACTATCCCGGGCGGAACTTTAGATAAATATTACCACATTTTGAACATTTACGGTTTCCGTCTTAACAAGCACCCTGAAGTGAAAATTACTGTATTGGGTACTAACGACAACAAATCAGAAAAAGAAAAAGGTAACACAAACCTATCAAAAGCTCGTGCTACTTTAGTATATAACTACCTTAGAGACGTTTGGGGAATCAGCGAAGAAAGAATGAAGTTAGAATTTACTAACCTTTCTCCTAACGCTTCTCAAACAAAAGTAAGCGATGACAGAGACTTGGCTGATGAAGAAAACAGACGCGTAGAACTTTTAACTGACGAATGGGAAGTTAAAAAACCTGTATTTGAAACTGATCCTAAAATCTATCCTCAGCCTGAGTTGATGAAATTTAAACTTGAAAACGGTATAGAAGATGCAATCGTTGCAAACAGAAGATTGGAAGTTACTCGTGGTGGCAAACCTTGGAATACTTTCACTGAAATCGGTACTACAGAAGGCGAATACGTTTGGAACTGGCAAAACACAGATTTGGAATACCCAACTGACGAAGTTCCTTTCACAGCACAGTTGATTGTAACTACTAAATCAGGTGCAGAATGTAAATCTGACCCGATTAATATACCGGTTAAACAGGTATCTTCTCGCGAACGTATCGTAACAACCGGCTCTGACTCAACAGACGAAAAATATTCATTGATTCTCTTCCCGTTCAACAGATTTGATGCAGGTCCGTTCAACGAAAGAATCTTGAAAGATTATGTTTATAACCGTGTAACTCCTGAATCTAAAGTAACTGTAATTGGTCACACAGACGTTGTTGGTCTTGAAAATCACAACCAAAAATTATCTGAAAGACGTGCGAATACAGTATCTACCGGTATCAAACAAAAATCTAAACAAATTGGCGAACTTAATTCAGTAGGTGTTGGCGAATCTGCCCCACTTTACCCTAATGAATTACCTGAAGGTCGCTTGTACAACCGTACAATCCAAGTGTTGATTAAAACTCCTCTTAAACAATAAAAGTTTACGCAGGACATATTTAGCTGAGACACTCTGCTCGAAAGGGCAGAGTGTTTTTTTTATATACAATACTGACCCTTCCTAAATGTGGAATATAGCTTCCATTTGCAATTGAATAGATATTGCCTATGATTCGAGATAATAATTGAATACGCTATTGGAATTTTATCTTGTATAATGCCAAGTATTTGTACTTTACTTCTGCTTTGCTATGCATAATCTTTCAGATCATCCTTCTTTTCTTTTTCCAAAGAAGCAATAAGTAATCTTTTTAACACTGTAAATTTTAGTATATTTTAAACAAAGGCAGAACACAATATCATTAAAATTGCTCTAGTAATATTTTTGGAAAAGCACAACACAAAAATAAAGGCTGCTCACATAATACAGAACAGCCTATAATTCCTATATGAATTTGCTTGTCAATATAAAAAAAACAATCTAAGGATTTAGATACCTGCCTCCTTTGCTGTAATTTTCTTTGCTTTTATTTCCCTGGCCTTGGGTATTGATTTTAAACTGATTGACTACTACATTCAGCTGAGAAGTGTAGTCAGTCATTCTGTTTGCTGCTTCTGCAATGTAAGATATTTGCTCAGATGTTTCCTGCGAGACGCTGCTGATACCGGTAATATTTTTTGCAACCTGTGCAGTCGTAGAAGATTGTTCATCGCTTGCAGCTGCAATGTGCATAATCATTTCTATAAGCTGGTTAGTACTTTGTACGATATCAGAAAGAGACTCCCCTGCCTCATCCGCAAACTTGATACCTAATTTTACTTCTTCGTTTCCTTTATTCATAGTAGAAACAGCTGCTTGAGTTTCTTCCTGTACACCCTTTATCATGACAGATATCTGTTTTGTAGCATCAGTAGTGCGTTCTGCCAATTTTCGTACTTCATCGGCAACAACGGCGAAACCTCTTCCCTGCTCGCCTGCTCTGGCAGCTTCTATTGCTGCATTGAGAGCAAGAAGATTTGTTTGATCTGCTATTTCTTCGATTACTGCAATAATTTGACCGATTTGCTTTCCTGATTCTCCCAATTTTTGAATATTCTGAGCAGATTGGCTTACAACTCCGGCAATATCCTGCATTTTGGTAACGGTTTGTGATACAATTTTCCTACCTTCTGAGGCAATATTTCCGTTGGTTTTAGCAACATCAGAAGTATTAGCTGCATTATCTGCATTTTCTATAACTGTACGAGCCATTTCTTCCATAGCAGCAGCTATCTCCTCAGCTTGAGAAGTTTGCATTTGCGAAGCAGAAGCTACAGAGCTTGAATTAGCACTAATTTCGTTTGAAGCATCCGACACAGCATTAACAACTTCGATAACGTTAAGAATCAGATCTTGAAGAGAAGAGCCAAGTTTATTGATGTTTCGACTAAGTTCGTCGAACTCACCGGAATAAAGTCCTTGCATCCTGACTGTAAGATCGCCTGAAGCAAGACTTCCAAGGACGTTTCCTGCTTCATGCAAAGGAGCTGCCATAGCATCCATGATATTATTCATGCCCTCAATCATAAACTGCCAGTTGCCAAGGTATTTATCGGATGCAGCCCGCTTATCGAGTTCACCATTTATAGAAGATTGTGTTTGAAATTTAATATCTTCAGCAAAATTTTCAATGACATTTAGACAGTCATTTATATTATCCGCCATCACTTTATATTCGCCAAGAAACTGCTCTTCGATTTTTGAGAAATGCTCACCTTTACTTGTAGCGTCAGCAAAAGCAGCAGCAATTCGAAGGGGTTTGACGAGATTATCGATACTTTTATTCAATTCAATTATTACTTGTTTGAATTCGCCATTGTGCTGTTCAGTATCAGCCCTTTCATCTAACTTTCCTTCTGCGGCACTTACAGAAATCCGGGTAGCATCCGAAACAAGCATTTGTATCGATTGTATCATTTTTACAAAAGCAGGTATAAGTTCGTCATTTTGGCTCCTCTTACCTATTGTAACCAGATGCTCAAGGTCTTCGAGCTTGCCGTTACTAACGTTTCGGGCTATTTGCAATATTTGGCGAAGTCCTTCAATTACTTCTTTAGTGTGTTGCTGCTGTTCAAGCCAAATACCGGTGTAACCTTTTTCGAGTGTGATATCGTAATCGTTTTTTGAGATATTTAATAGAATGGAATTCATCGCATTAACAGGCTTTGCGACAGACTCTTTCATATTATTTAAGCCTTCGACAAGCTCTTTCCAGCCATTTCTGAACTTATTAGTGTCGCAACTATAGCTCAAATTCCCATTCCGAATTTCTGATGCAAGCAAATCCAATTCCGATACAACATTGAGCAGATTATCCCTAAGAAGATCACACCTCTCGTTTGCCAGTACTTGCTTGCCAGGAAGCTTTTTAAGTACAGGAGCAAAGTTGCCCTCCGCATACTCTTTGATAATGTCGAGTATCAATAATTCATTTTGTACATGTATCAAAACGGATTTGTTAACACCATCAGCCATTGTCTGATAAGCTCCCTGAAACTTAGAAACATCGATAGTAAACTCTATGTCGCCGGCAAGGTGCAGATTGTACATTTGCTGCATACTTTCAATAAATTCGTTTAGGTTGCTAATGAGCTGATTCAAATTCAATTTGATAAGATTAAAATCACCTTTGTACTCTTCAGCTATAAGATCAGGAATATTGCCATGCGAAATCATATCAACGTAATCTGCAGTCACTTTAAGCGGAGTAATTACAGAGTCTAATGTGATATTTACTCCCGTAGCTATTTCTTTAAATGCTCCACGGAATTTGTTTTCCTCAAGCCTAGTAGCTAAACTACCATTACTCACAGCTTTGGAAACTTGATTCAATTCATTGATTACAAGAAGCAGAGAGTCTCTCAAAACATCTAATTTTTCGTTAGCCTCAGCCTGATTGCCCGGTAATTTTTCCATTACAACAGAGAAATCCCCAACAGAATAAGCACTAAGCACACTTAGCATTTTTCTTACATTATTGATGTGAATATTTGCAATATTATTCACACCTGAAGCCATACTTGCAAAGACACCTGTGTAGCTCTGGGAATCAATTGTGTGGTCAGAGTTGCCTTCCTTTTGGGCATTATACATAGCGGTCATATCAGCTACAAATAAATCAAGATTTTGAATTAGCTTATTGATATTGTTTTTGATTTCGTTGTAATCACCTAAATATTCCTCTTCAATGATATGAGGAATATCACCTTTAGAAATTCTGTCGATATACTCAGCCGTAATATTAAGTGGCTTTATTACTGCATCGAGAGTATGATTAAGTCCCTGAATAATTTCTTTGAATTCTCCTGCAAACTTATCAGTCATGCCACGCTTATCTAACCTACCTTCGATAGTTGCTTCAGTAACTTGTTTAATTTCTGCGGTAATTGACTTAATAGTCATTTGCATGGTACTAAATGACCTGGCGAGTATTGCAATTTCATCTTCCGATTGCTTGTTTAAGAATAATTCAAATGGAGAGTTTGCAGAAAAATATTCAAAATTCCCTGCAGTTAGTGCGGTATTTGCTTCAAGAAGTACTTTCAGCCTCTTTGAAACCAATCGGTTAATAATAATCAGAAGTGCGACTCCCAGTAATAACAGAATGCTGTAAATTATTATTATGATTCTATCAATCGAGGCAAACTGCAGAGAAAGATTTTTACTTAAAACGATAAAGCCAACTACGCTGCCGGAGTAGTCAAGCATCGGGATGTAACTCATTGCAGTTTCGCCCGACAGAACAGTCTCAATGCCTTTGCTTGTGACTAATTTCTCAGCTAACTTTTCGTCGAATAGCTTTGATGGAGAAACAGTGCTGTTTTCTACCTTTGAGATATAGTAATTTCCTTTTGTGCCTTCGTAAGCATCTTTGAGCTGTTCTTCCAAAAACAAGGTTTCAGCCAAATCTTTATTTACAACGTAAAAATTATTGAACAAAGTATCGCCAGCAGTAACAAGAGGCAATATATCAAATGGATTAAAAAACAACTCAACAGAACCAAGATATTCGCTACTATCAATTATAGGAACGATACTTCTTATCGCTACGCCTCCTCTGCCAATTTCCGTAGCTTTAAGGCTTTGTTTAGTCTCAGCAACTCTAAGGATAGTATGCCTAAAGGAACTTAGATCATCGAATCTTTTCTTTGACCATAGTCTAAGAAGACTTTTGGCAGGTGGTCTGTGAAAATGGAGTCTTAGGATGTCTCCTTCATTTGCAGCTCCTATGGAATTGCTTAGTGGTAGGGCATAGTCGGTAAGTAGCTGAGCTGCCGTTTCATCATCTAATTTATACGCTTCCTTTACTCTCGGGTCATCGGCTATAAAGGTGAGAGTCTCGAGTGTCTTGCTTTGCATATTAGCCATAAGTGCCGCAAGCTGGTTTGATGCCTTGTCGGTTTCTCTTAATACTTCCGATTCGATTTGTTTTCCCATATTATCGCGAATCAACCAACCACTCAAAAAGAGGAGGACGATAAAAAATGGAGCAAGCATAAAGAGGATTTTCAAAGAAATCCGGTTAATTTTAAAAATCATTATCAACCCCTTAAATTGTAATAGAAGCATTATCTATAAGAAGGATGAATAGAATATTTGTTTTTATCTCATCCGATAACAAATGATGCAATACTTTCATCTATCTGTTGTTTATATATAAAGACTTATTTTTTGGTAAAGCAAATAAAAGGAAAATTATTTGTTTTAAGTTTATGAGCCTTCGTATTGAAAAGTCCCTTATAATATAATTCTATAAGAGAACTAATAGTCTATTACTATATTTATTTTGTTTCAAATTATGTCAATTATGACTATATTTGATTTGTAACTGTCTATCACATGTTTTTTTTAGGAGCATTTATGAGCTTACGTGTACGAAGTAAAATTGTATTGCTTGCCAATATTTGTATTACGCTGCCTTTGGCTATCATCATTTCCATAATTTTTATTGAAAAAAATGGTGCCGCAGAAGAAAATCTCACTATTATCAATGAAATGACTAAAGATAATTTGTCTCAGATTAGTAAAAACGTTTATGCTATATGTAATGCATCAAATAGTGTTATAAACTCTAAGCTAAATAGTAGCATCAAACTACTCGAAGAAAAAATTGCTCAAAAAGGTGGCTTAAATCTCTCTGATGAAACTGCCTCATGGGAAGCGATAAATCAATTCGATAAAAGTAGCCTCAGCTTAGATTTGCCCAAAGTATTACTTGGTAAAAACTGGCTTGGACAAAATGCGGATGTAAATACCGAAACACCATTGCTTGATAACGTTGCAGATATTATGGATGCTACGTTTACCATTTTCCAAAGGATGAATGAGCAAGGTGACATGCTTAGGGTTGCGACTACTATAAGGAAATTGGACGATACTCGTGCTATCGGGACTTTCATTCCTGCAACCAACCCTACCGGCGAAGCCAACCCTGTAATTAGTAAAATAATGAATAAAGAAGAATATCGTGGTTCTGCATTTGTAGTAAATAAAGTTTACCAGACTGTTTACAAACCTTTGCTTGATGATGCGGGTGAGGTAATAGGAATACTTTATGTAGGGGTAAGGCAAGAGCAGGATGAAGGCTTGCGTCAAAGCATTATGGATATTAAGGTAGGTAAAACCGGATATGTATATATCTTGCAGGGCAAGGGACCAAAACAAGGTGAATATGTTATATCTTACTTAGGCAAAAGAGATGGGGAAAATCTCATGACTTCTGACAATCCGGCTGTTGCTAAGGTTGGCAAAGATGTAGTTGAGATTGCTCTTAAACTCAAAGGCAATGAAACCGGCTTGTACGAATATGGATGGAAAAACGAAGGCGAATCAGAGCCAAGAGACAAAATTACACTTATCAATTACTACGCTCCCTGGGATTGGGTAATCGGAGTTGGAGCTTACAAAGAAGATTTTATGACAATTAGTGAAAAAATGTTGGCTTCTTTGGATAAATTGATATTGATTAGTGTTGTTACTGCTCTTATAGTGAATGGGATACTCGGTTTATTTGTTTTTGGCTATATCAAACGTATGATGAAGCCTCTTGAAGACATGGCGATTGCAGCTAAAAATCTTGCACTTGGCAACATCAATAATAAAATCGATTACGCAAATGAAGATGAAATAGGAGAACTTGCAGATTCATTTAGAGCGATGCAAGGAAGCCTTACAAATATTATTGATGAAATCGCTATTGTAACAGAAAGTGTTTCCAACGGACAACTCGACAGAAGAGGCAAAGCCGGATCTTTCAATGGTTCGTATAGAGACATTGTCGAAGGACTTAATGGCACACTTGATGCTGTAATCAAACCTCTTAATGTAACTGCTGAGTATTTGGACAGAATCTCTAAAGGAGACATTCCAACAAAAATATCAGAAGATTACAAAGGCGATTTTAACGAAATCAAAAACAATATAAACCAACTTATCGATAGTTTGAATTTCTTTGTTGATGACATGCTTGGTATGTATGAAAACCAGAAAGCCGGCGAACTTGATGTAATGATGCAATCTGATAAACTACTTGGTGTATATCACAAAATGGCAGAAGGTGTAAACAATGTTGCAAAAATACATATCAACAACATTTTAAAGATTCTTGACATTCTGAAATCTTATGCAGAAGGCGACCTGACACCTGTGTTGGAAAAACTTCCGGGCAAACAGATAATTGCTAATGAAAGGCTGGACTTGCTTCGCAATACTCTAAATAAAATCATCACAGAGCTAAATTCGGTTTCTGTAAATATTGAGGCAGGACAATTGGCATACAGAGCCAACTCTGACAGTTTCGAAGGTGCCTACAAAGAAATCATTCTTGGCCTCAACGGAAGTCTGGAAATGGTAATTTCTCCTTTGAATATTACTGCTGAATATCTAAGCAAAATTTCAAGAGGTGAAATACCACCGAAATTTGAAGATGAAGCAAAAGGAGACTTCATCCTAATCAAAAACAGCGTAAATACGCTTATAGACAATTTGAACTTGTTCATTTCCGACATGCTTCACAATTACAAAGAGCATGAAGCCGGTGATTTTGATGCGTTTATAGACTCTTCGCAGTATCAGGGTGCCTTTGCAGATATGACAATAGGAGTCAATAACTCTATCAACCTTTATTCTTCACTGCTCGGCGAAATACTAAATATTGTAGAATCTTATGCGAACGGTGACTTTGATAAATTACTCAAAGAGCTGCCCGGCAAACAAAAAGATGCTAACAACAGAATGAATCTTCTCAGAACAAATCTGCTTAATGTGGTGACTGAATTGGAAGACCTTTCTGCAGCAGTTCGCAGAGGCGATTTGGCTTATAACTGCGATGCAAGTAAGTTTAAACAGGATTGGGCAAAACTTGTAGCAGGTCTAAATGCTATGAAAGATGAAGTAGCCAAACCGGTTAATGAAATCAATAATATTTTGAGTAAAATTGCAGTGAATGACCATGTTGTAGAATTTAGTCCCGGCTACGAAGGCTTGTGGTTAGAGCTGCAAGACTATACTAAAGGAGTTCTCTCTAGAATCCAAAACGTAGTCCGCATACTTAAAAATATTAGTGTAGGCAATTTGGCTGATGTTGTAGATCTGAAACGTGTAGGAAAGCGTAGCGATAATGACGAATTAATTCCATCTATGATTCTAATGATTGAGTCAATACAAGCACTTGTTGATGACGCAGAATTGCTCGCGAAACACGCAGCAGACGGCTCCCTTGACAAACGTGCAGACGAAAATGCCCACAAAGGTGAATATAAAAATGTAATCGCCGGATTTAATAAAACTATTGACAATCTTGTGTCACCACTTAGGATAGCAGCTTCGTTTGCAGATGCTATAAGCAAAGGCAGCAAATTTGAAAAGCTTGCTGATGATTATCAGGGTGAATACAAAATCATGGCAACTAATATTAATATTTGCTTAACCGTAATGGAAAACTTCGCAGAGGATATTTATAATCAGACACAAGCATCAATCAATGGACAACTGGATCTTAGGACTGATGTGACCAAATACGATGGTAATTGGAAGTCCATGGTAGCGGGCATGAATAATATTATGGATGCTATGTCAGCTCCACTTTCTGAAGCCGGAAATGTCCTCGAAGAACTTGCTTCAGGTGATTTGCGTTCTAGGATGCAAGGGGCTTACGAGGGAGAATTTGATAAACTCAGCAATAATGTAAACAAGCTTGGTAATTCTCTTCAAGATTTAATCAGAAATGTGGTTGAAGTTGTAGAAGCAGTCTCAGTTGCGTCTAATCAAATCAGCATCAATTCCAATACTGTTGCCACTGCCTCGCAAGAGCAGAGCTCACAAGCGGAAGAAATTGCAACTGCAATTGAACAAATGGCAAGAACCGTTATGGAAAATGCAGATAATGCCTCCAGCACTTCTGATGAAGCAAAAACAAACGGTAATATTGCCCGAGATGGCGGAGAAATTGTAGCACAGACAGTTTTAAAAATGCAGGACATAGCTACTGTTGTAAGCCAATCCGCTTCAAACATTCAAAAACTTGGAGAATCAGGAAAGCAGATAGGTCAGATTATTTCAGTTATCGAAGAGATAGCCGATCAAACAAATCTACTTGCTTTGAATGCCGCTATTGAAGCAGCCCGAGCCGGAGAGCAAGGTCGTGGCTTTGCAGTTGTTGCCGACGAGGTAAGAAAATTAGCAGAAAGAACCACAGAAGCAACTAAGCAAATATCCAACATGATAAAAGGGGTTCAAAACGAAACAGAATCAGCAGTAACTATAATGAACAAAGGAAATCAAGAAGTAAATCTTGGTATCCAGTTTGCAGATAAAGCAGGTCAATCTCTGTCAAATATCGTGAACAGTACAAACAAAGTAATAGAGATGATAATGCACATAGCAGCTGCAAGCGAAGAACAATCTGCTACTACAGAAGAAATAGCCAAAAACATAGCAGCTATCTCTAATGTATCGCAGGATACTGCAGAGCAAATTTCTCACATAGCAGAAGCAGCTAATAGAATGAACGAATACACTTCTCAGCTAAATTTGGTCATCAATCAATTTAAAATAGACGATTTTGCAGGCGATGAAGATTTTAGAATTGATGCAAGTCAATCAAAGTACTTACTTTCATAATCACAAACAACACTAACACAAAAGGTCGCAGGTTTACATCTGCGACCTTTTGTATTATTGCAGTTTTTTACATTTGACGACCAATTTACTTCGTTATCTTGTTTCTTGGTGGGAGCTGTCTCATAAGTCAAAAACTGAATGGCATTCCAAAATTTGGCGACTTTAACCGCAAGCTACGCTACGACTCGCTTTGCTTGCTCAGTAACTTTATGTGGTTGGACTGATGTAACTCCTTGCAAACGAGAAAGGTTACTGAGCTTGTCGAAGTATAGCCGTCTGCAGAAACAAGTTTGACTTTTTTATAAGTTACTGTATCTACAAGATTTTTAATGTAAAAAGAGCACTTATGAGACAGCCTCTTCAATGATTCAATAAGTAGGAGTTGCCTACAAGAATCTTAAAATTGTAATGACAAATTTCAGTTTATCTATCATTATAGCTATATGCGATAAAATCAAAAAAGCAGCTAATTCAAAACTGTTATTTACGAATTAGCTGCTTTTTGTTATTCACAATAAGGGGTACTATTTTGCTAAAGGAATCACATCTACTATAACATTTCGGTTATAAAATCTGCCCTCAGGCAAATCATTATTAAATGTTGCAGGAGTCATTGCTTCGCCGTAACCAATAGCTTCTGTATATATATTTTTTGATGACTTTTTAAATTCATCGTCAAAAATATCCTTTACTTCATTAGCTCTTTTTAGAGATAAAGTTTTATTCCCTGAAGTTGAGCCAATCAAATCTGTATGCCCGTGAATCATAACTTTATTGCCTTCGGCTATTCTACCAGCCATATCGTTGCGAATAGTCTGTTCATTGGCAATTACAGCATCAGATTGAGCATAATTAAATATTACAGAGAATCTATTGCCGATTGATTCAGAGTCAACAATTTTTTTGAGGAAAAATTCGCCGGATTCGACTACATCCCCGCTTGAAGTGTTCATGGTGATGTTAGCAGTGAAATCACCTTCTTCTTTGCCTTTAAGCATATCAATAGGATTGATACGTTCGTTATTAGTTTCAAAAGGTCCGTATGTAAAAGATTTTCCATTATCATCAGTAACTACGACATTCCAAGAATTAAAAGTTTGCGACGGATCAATGGAGACAATAATATCATTATCAACAGAAGCCTCGTCTATAGTACGAATCCAAATAGGTGCATACATTTCGATTTTGTCAAACATAAAAGAGACCCGTCTGTTTTCCTGACGGATTCTTGTTTTTTCAGCTGCAGGAGTAGCAGATGTTCCTGAAGGAATATCCGGCATTTCCTGACCGATGACTTCAATTCTGTTTGCGTCGATTCCGCCAATATTTACCATATAATCTTTGATTTTGTTGGCAAGCATTTCACCGTCTTTGCTTACAGGAGCAGAACCAACAAGTTTAACTGTAGCGTCGTCATATTCTCTCATTCTGGCGATATAAATATTCAAAAGATTGTAGTACACGTACATTTGCTGTTCTGTTCTGCTCATTGTTTTTAAGTTCTGGTTTTCAGTCAAATCTTTAAGATCTTCTTCTTTGAAGGTGCCGGCTTGCTCTTTAGTAAGCAACATATAACGCTGCGGTATCTCTTGATTATCAATATCAAAAAACACATGGCTTGCAAGCGGGAAAGCTTCATCAACTTTTCTTATATAAACATTGCCGTTTTGCGGAGTGTTAAGTCTTGCTTTGTTGTAGTTATTGCGATACTCTTTTTCTGCAAGCGGAGTGTGAATGTAAGCCATTAGCCCCAAGCGGATAGTGGAAGTTGACCAGACATCATCAAACGAGTTCTGAAAATCTGTGAAGTCGCTGCCTTTCTGGTTGGCAAGCAAAGCATACTCTACAAACGGAGAAAGCATAAAACTACTTGATTTGCCAACTTTACTTACTTCGAAATCATAAGATGCACCAAGATTAAAGCCATAAGCCATAGAACTGATATTTTCTATATCAACATCTTCCTCTGTAGGGTTTGAAGCTCCTGAAGGTGTGAAAGAATATTTGCCGCTC
The DNA here is from genome assembly GCA_963664875.1 of Kapaibacterium sp. (SeqCode). Taxonomy (GTDB): domain Bacteria; phylum Bacteroidota; class Ignavibacteria; order Kapaibacteriales; family UBA2268; genus JBFHIJ01. The sequence goes on from OY761611.1 coordinate 2,235,856, forward strand.
ATTTTAAATCCGAGCACCGGGCCAAAATAGGGCTCAAATCCACCAAGAGCATCTGTGCTTAATTTGAGCATTGGCTCAAAAGTGAAGTAAGAAGCCTTGAGATCGAATTCAGGATTAGGAGTATATGTTTCGTCTTTCACTGATGCGTTTCGCGAATCAAACGCGAGTCTTAGCTGTAGATTCCACCAGTCACCTGAGCGGTACTCAGCGAATGCTCCTAAGTAAGGAGCCAAAGAAGTGCCGTCATTAGTAACCTTATCAATAAAATCGCCACCCTGCGAACTTAGGTTCTGGTAGCCTAAGCCTGCCATATTGATGTTGATTCCGGGAACAATACCGTAGCGTATTGCTTCATTTGATGATGCCTTGCCGGCTGTAATGACTTTCTGAGAAAAAGCATTGACAGAGAGCAAAGCGAATGCTAATACCAAGAATATTTTATACATTTTGTTATCCCATAGTAGTTTAAAAAAATATACCACAAGACGGTGAATATTGTTATATATTTCTCGGTATTATTACTTAATTGACTATTTCACTTGGATTTAGTCCGGTCTTAACATTTGCAACCGGTTTAGAAAAATTCTTATATTTGAAAATGAAAACTTCCCCGCTATTCTGATAGTCCTTAGCATTAGACACCGCTACAGCATCTAAAGCAGGCAATATTCCTAAACCGTAAAGATTGGCTCGGCTGTCTCCGATGTCCCATAATTTGATTAGTGTCCTGTCAGCAGAAACAAGGTCAATAACATACAAAGCAGACTTATCAATAACAAACAAACTATCTTGAGTTGAGCTAAGTTCCATCTCTACAGGATGAACATCCCATTCCGCAGTTATTACTTTGCTATCAGGGGAGTATTCTATAATCTTCGGCATTGCAGGGTCTGCAGACGGATAATCTGTAGATCCGAAGTAAAGTTTATTGTGTTTATTACTTGCCAAAGCTCTCATAGGATTGTGAGGCACTGCAAAATTATCAACTTCCGCAAAGTTATTGATATCATAAACAGAAACAGTCCCGGCTTTTTCTTTATCCTTCAAAAAATCTCCGTAACCGGAATTTACTACGTAAACAAATCCATTTAAATAAGCTACTTCCTCAGGAGCAGGACCTGTTGGGATGCCGTATTGGAGGATCTCCATAGTGCTTGGATTAAATGCATGCATTGTATGTGCAAAAATATCAGTTACAAAAGCCAAATCTTTGTTTACATATACCATTTCTTTTAGACCTTTAGCCGGCGAGTCAAATACTAATCTTCCAATAGCTTTGCCTGAATGTATATCGATTTTTAAAATATATTTTGAAGTGGTCATAGCTATCCACAGCGTATCTTCAATGTTAATCATAGAATTTGCCAAATCTCCGAGCTCGAATTCAGGATTGTGATTTTTAAACCAGTATTGCTCGGCTTCGAAGGTCTCAGGATTAATAGCTGTAAGCGAAGAATTTGCTTGCCCCCACAAACCTTCGTTCATTACAAAAATCGGATTGACATTTTTGTCGATAGGTGGGTTCGTGATAGAATCAGGTTCGTCTGTACACGAAGCAAATAGCAATACAAAGCCAAATAATATATATCTGAGAGATTTCATTTTATTTATTCCGGTTTTTATGGCAAAGTCGCAAAAATATTATCCGTTTACATCTATTCCAAGGTAATCTCAGAGTTAATTACCTAACTATCTAATCATCAGCTTTTTGGCATATACCTTGCCTTCTGTAAATACCTGAAGGAAATAGATACCTGCCGGCAATGAGTTGGTTGCAATTATAGGATTGCTGCCCTCTATGACAGTCTCTCCGGCTAAGTTGTAAAGTTTATATTCGATTTTCAGAGATGATTCTATCGCAATATAGTCAGAGTAATATCTTAGATTTATATTGTCAGGTAATTCATTGATACTATTGGTTTGGTGTCTCACATAGTGAGCAAGCACAGCATCTAAATCAAAGCCCGATAGCATTACTAAAGGACTATAATAGAATGAGGTAGGATCTAAGGAAGCATAGTGAGCTACGTCTTTGATTTTTATATACGATATTTTTTCCAAACCTAAATCTGCGAGATCGTAACTGTCGCCACCTAATCCGGCATCAGGTGTAGTATCGCCGGGTGCATAAGTCGGAGTCTTACCCGCGAGGCCATCTAAAGTCAAAGAATCATACGGAAATTCTACGAAATTTACACCGTCTTCGCTGACAGAAATTATTGCAGGTTCTGCAAATATTCTATCCGCAGCTTCGATATAAAATGCGTTTTCAAAGATAGTAAAATCATTGCCATCGCCGTCAACAATGTAAAAATCTTTGATACCTACTACTATTTCACCTCCAAGCCCTAAGGAGACTACTTCTGTTTCAGCAGATGCAGGCACAGTGCGGCTTGCCTTGCTGCTGGGGAAACCGAATATGTTTGCAGGGAATACCTCTTCTCCTCTTCCGTAATCCTGACCTTCGCCCGGGGTAAATGAGTAAACGGTGTCAATCGGCATCTCTGCATGAACAGAAGCGCAAAAAGTAAGTAGGACAAATAAAAACTTCATTATATTATCTCCAATCATACGATATTTTTAGATTCCAATATCTGCCCGGCATTGGGTAGTTTTTTATTATCTGATATTCTTTGTTGTCAAATAGATTTTTGAGATCAAACCTTAGAGAAATAGTGTTTTTACCTATCTCATAAGTGTATTTTAGCCCAACATTAGCCAGAAAGTAGCGTCCGAGCATATTGTCTGTAGTGTTCTCAGCGGTAGTAAATCTATGTGAAATATATTCGCCTTCAAGCGCTAGCAAGGTGTTGTATTTTTCAAAAGCCAGAAGCATATTCAACATTTCCTCCGGAGAGTAAACAAGCTGCTTGTTGAAGTTATAGCTGACACCGTCTTGAGTTTTGTCTATCGCAGATTGTAGAGTATAGGCGATGTCAAATTTTACCCATTCAAAAGGTGTATATGTGGTATTAAACTCTACACCTTTTGTTTCAACTCGACCAAGGTTTTGAGCAGACCAGGTTATAGGCGATTTGGGCACTGCTACAATTTGGTCTTTAGTATTTATAAAAAACAAATTACTTTCTATGCTTATGTTTTCAAGTGGAGTAAAGGCAAAACCAAGATTATAAGAATGCGATCTCTCCGGTTTTAAATCCATGTTCCCAAAATTCATATAATACATTTCGTTGAAGCTTGGAGGACGGAAATTGTATGAATACGAAAACTTAGTTTCAAGTGAAATTGCTTCAAAATCATAACTTACACCAAGCATAGGCGAAATAGCAGACATATCTTCAATATAGTCATATCGCAAGGCAACATTGTAATTTAATTCTTGCGATTCAGATAGATTTGAACTGCCATAATAAGCCGCACTCATGGCTAAATTGCCTCTTTCGGCTTTTGTTCCAGCCGCTTCCTGTAGCATTTCTCCACGTAACTCGTTATACTCCATAGATGTTTCAAAATCCATGACCCCAAATTCACTCATTGAGCTTAGTTTTGCTTTTATTATAGCATTCCTGTCAAAGTAGGTATTATCTACTTTATCAGAATTTAGTCCAATTTGAGTACTATCTTGGTAGTTCAATTCTCCAAATTTTGTATAAGCCTTTATAGAGTATATCAAATTATCATTTATAATTTTATCAAAATTGAAAAAAGAGTATAAATCTTTTGAATTTAGAGCTGCAGGGGAATATAATTTATTGAGATATGCCGCCCCGGGCACACCTCTGTCAGAATAAGAGACAACATTCCGAAGGCTAATAGAGTAAGTTTCAAAGCATTTTCCAATTACAATGTTGCCCCGGAGTGATTCGGACTGTGCATTTTCTCTTTTATATTCCTTTCTGATAGGTTCTTGCCGGTTGTCGAAGCCAAGGACCTCAAAGGGGAAATCTCCATCGCTTTTAGCATATTCGGCATTTACTATCCAAAAGTATCCACCATCGGAATCGGAGTACTTCGCAGCATATCTCTGAGTGCTAAAAGCACCATGCGTGGCACTCAGAGATAGATTTCTGCGAGGGTTGTTGTCTGTTAGGACATTTATAGCCCCACCTATGGCGTTGCCGCCAAATAGAGCAGAGGCACCTCCGCGAATGACTTCTATCCGATTTGCTATGTCAGTGGATAAGATGCCGAGGTCAAATGCGCCATTCTGCGAAGAGTTTAATTTTATACCGTCTATCATAACTGCTGTCTGATTTGAAGATGTCCCACGCACGGAAACGGTTTTCAATCCACCAAGACCGCCATAATCTTTTATGTATATACCCGGTACAGAATTAAGCACTTCGTTTATAGTTTCGCTGCCTTTCTGCTCTATGATTGATCTGCCGATAGTTTTAGATGCCACATATTTCTTAGTGTCGGAGTATTTTACCTTGGAGTCGGTAACAATTACTTTTTCAGTTCGCACAGTGTCAGTCATCGCTGCAAGAGATGATTGAGACATAATTAAACAAGCTCCGCAACCACAAATCAAATTGCGGAGCTTGCGATAATCCATATTTTTCAGACCACTTAGCATGTACTATTTGATTACAACAAATGGAATTGATTGAATCGCATTATTTGCTTTGAGGTGTAGGACGTAAGTACCCGCAGCAAATTCTGTACAGTCTATAGAGATTTGAGTCAGTGAATTACCCGCTATGTCAGATGAAACCTCTGCTACTTTAATGCCATCTATATTATAAATAGATATACTTTCCAAACCTACAGCCGGTGTGCTGAAACTGAGTTCTGCTCTATCTGTTACAGGGTTAGGATAAAGCTTCATCTCTGCAGCGAATGCCTCTTCTGTAACTGAAGTAACAATTTGGAAGAAAGATACTGAATTGTTCGGAGTGTAGTCTGCGTTGCTTATGTTGCAAACAGATATAATATTATTAGAAATATCAAGCCCTTCGCCTTTTGCAGGCAACTCATACGAATCAACCATCTCCCCTGTGGCAAGGTCGAAAGCTCTGAGGTCTTCGTTGTAGGTTGTTACGTATAATGTGTTTTCGTGGACTCTACTTTGGCGTGGACCGTTCAAACCCTCAGTACCTGTTGCTATTGTTTTTGCGATTTCTTTTGATTTCAAATCTATAACTTTTACTTCGTGGCTGCCGTTAACAGTTACATAAAGTTTGCCGTCAGCTATATTGATATGATTACCTGTGTCTCCCACATAAATGGTATCTATGGAAGTTACGGTAGTTCCTTCGCCTTGGTGATTCAATTTGTAAATCATCACATTAGATGAGTCCACTCCGTAAGGGCCATTATTTAAAGCAACAAAACCCATTTCTCCGCTTACCATGTAAGGCAAGACTTCCATCAGGTTGATTCCTGCAGGGACATCAAAGAGTTTGTTTTTTGATTTTGTACTTATCACTTCGATTTTGGATTCAGCTCCCGGCACAGCAATAAATAAATGAGAAGAGTATAAACTCAACGATCCTGAATACCCGGTGTAAACATTTTCGTCTTTGACTGTGCCTAATCCGAGATTAAGAGCTACTATGCCTGTGCCTTGGCTAATATATAGAGTGCCGCTATTACTATCAAAGGCGTGGCGGGCGTTGAACTGAACTCCACCCATAGGAAAATCCATTACCTTTTCCGTTTCCATTGCACCGATATGAACTGGTATTTTCCACCACGAAGGATATTCATCACCTTCCTCAAAAACTCCGTTATAATTGAGATCGCGACCGACACAGAAAACTTGATAATAGCCTTCATAATAAAATGATTCGGCAGGTTGCTGACCTACCTCGAAATCGTGCAAGTGCTTAAAGTCTGCCAAAGCCGAAAAAGTGAGTGTTGCAAATGCTACGGCAAACGCAAATAATCGCATAAGATTTTTCATCTCACACCCCAAATAGATATATTTATAAAAAAAGATATTTCAAATAAGTATATTGACTGCCAAGTAGTTAAATGATTGGTATATAGCTCCGCTACGCGTAATAGCTATGATGCCAATAATCATATTGAAGTAGTATAATTATATGATATTCAGCCTTGTGCAGACAGATACCTTCCGCTTATGCGAAACGAATCGATGAAATATTACAATACTAATTCAAAAACTAACACTTTGCTTTAAAAGCCAATTTCTTTGATAATCTAAATATGAGGTACGAAACAAACATGAAGGCAGTATAACTGCGGAACAGTCGGAATTGAACCTCATTGCATTCGTAAAGCGCGAATGTATATATATTGCTATAATCAATGAGAATCCCAGGGCTGTATTCTGACTTCGGGGTCATTCGCTTTTTCCGCCTTCCCGCATAAGAAGCAGTGGCTTGCTTTCGCATGGAAAATTTGTCACCCGTCACAGCGGCGCAACCGTGCAGGAATTTCACCTGCTTCCAATCTACACCTGAGACTATGGACAAAACTAATAAGAGTAAGCTAATTATCCAAATAAATGTTTAGATATTTGGAACTATGGGCAGTAAACAGCAGTGAGTCATGGCTTACATTGCTTAGTTTTTTTTACAGTATAGTACTCCTTTTTGCTATTCACTTCTCATTACTCTGCTGTCATTTAGTTGTGCCTCTACTTTGGATTTTGCTAAACAAGCTATCAACTGTGTACTTATATGATATTACTTTCTAATTGTTGCTAAGGCTCACTTGCTTTATAGCCAAAAATCAGCTTGTGGCAAGTCTATTTTACTTATTCATTACTAATATGGAAAGCCATAGACTTGAAAAATATGCAGTAATTAGGCTGATTATGAAATATATTCATATAGTATAAAGTGATATGATATTTAGCACCATATATTCAAGTTAGTAGAAAATATGACATGGTATTATATGATTTAAATCCTATAATATTAAGTACTTAGCGGCGTTTTTCTTTGTGTAGTTTGTTCACAGGAGAGAAAAATCATGATACAAAAAAACGCTGAAACAAAAGTTGCCATTGATTACACTTTGGCGTCTCGATGGAGTCCGTTTTCATTTAATCCATCCAAAAAATTGTCAAACGAACAGATAATTTCACTCTGCGAAGCCGGCAGGTGGGCACATTCTTCAATAAATGAAGAGCCTTGGAGGATAATAGTATGCGACAGAGAGCGCAATCCCAATGCTTTTGACAAATCAATGGAATGCATTGGCGAATGGCATAGAAAATGGGCAAAAAATGCTCCTTTGATGTTGATTGTATGTGCTGACTATTTTATTAAAAAGAAAAACGTAACTCACAATAAATGGGCTCAGTACGACACGGGAGCATGTGCTGAAAACATAGCTCTACAGGCAACCGCCATAGGTGCTGCTTCGCATCAGATAGTCGGTTTTAGTGCTGCAAAGACCAGAGAGTTATTTGACATTCCGGACAGATATGAGCCGATGGCATTTATGGCTATAGGCTACCAGGATATGTCAAACAAACTCGGCGAAGATTACTACGAAAAAGAATCTGAAGAAAGAAACAGAAGAGACCTCGGGGATTCTTTTTTTGACGGGGAATGGGGTAAAGCATATCTTTCCAAATAAATGGCAAAGCTCATTTTGTTCCATTTGAAGAAATCAAAATAGTTGTAAAATTAGTAAAAAAAAGGACAAGGCTTTGCGGCTTTGTCCTTTTAAATTTGGTGTGTGGCGTTACTATTTGCTGATCTCGCTCTGCAAATACTTCAAAGCCTCTTCGAGTATTATGTCTCTGTCGAGAGCTTTGTAAATCGGATTATCATCAACGATTACATCGGGTTTTTGCTGACCGCTGATAGTTTCTCCGTCAAAAAGGAGATTGAGGGCAGGCATCGAGATGTAATAGTTGCCTGCTAGATTTACAATATCCATTATCGAAGAATTGCCCGAAGTTAGCTTGCCAAATGATTTTGCAATTTTACCGTTAGATGCGGTTTTCAATATTGCTTCGGAAAAACCGCTTGTTTTTTCGTCTATAAGCAAGGCTAACTTAGCTCTGAATGCAATATCGCTCGGAACAAGATTGCCACCAAGAGTATCACGTTTTGGAAGTTTTGCGGCGTGGTAATAAGTAAAACTCTCTCCTGAGTAGCATTTAACTGTATCTTTCAGGAAGAAAGAAAGAAAATGTTCGGACACGAGTGCATTGCCTCTGAGATCTAAAATAATCCCTGAATAATCTTTCAAGCCGTCTATAAGTTTTGCCAATTCTTTATCATCGACTGCACAGGCATCAATATAAACCACAGAACTATCAACCAAAGCAATGCGTTCAGGAACAAAATATTTCAACTCGCCCAGCAGCATGTTTTGTTCTACAGTTACTGAATATACTGACTCATCAGGTCTCATTAGTTCTAAGGAAACAGATTTGTCGCGGTATTTGTCTGTAAATATCATATTAACCGCTTTTGCATATCGAGTCTCAATATTATCTGCAGGATTTAGAGTTTTGAGTTTATCTTCGACCAACTCATTTATCGGAATATTGTTGATTTTTAGAATTCTGTCTCCAGGATTGATATTGGAAGCAGAATCAAGCGTTTTGGTAATAATAACCTGATTATTGTAATATTCAGCAAGAAACGGAAGATACTGAACGAGCTCGTCTTCGCCTTTCCAAATAGACACACCAGGCACATTGAGGCTGTAAACAGCTTCGCTTAATGCTTGCTGAAAACTATCCCTATTGTTAGCTACGGCTACTTTGTCGAAAAGAGTATTAAGTAGCTTGTTTTTTAAAGAATCATCAGATGATTTTTCAAAAAATCTAATTGCATTCCAAAGATTTATAGCGATAGAGAGTCGAGAGTTCAAATCTTCTTCCAGATAAACAAACGAAGAATCTCTACCGGTAGTTAATGAAGGCAAAATAGATTCCGGCAGCAATTTGTATCCGTCGGAGTAAAAGCAGAGCGGAACATTAGCCCATAAAGTATCTTGAAGAGCTAAAGCTAAGCTTTCGCCCGGTGCAGGGAACGGCAAGGATTGACTTTCGTCAGAGCTGATAACGAGGTAGTTATTTGATTTGCTTTTTTCCACGTAAATATTGTATCCTGCAAGTCTGCTGTGCTCGGGGATTAGCCATTTTGCGGGAGAGCCGTCGCTATCTAAAATATCAAATTCCGGATTGAACAATTTGAAAGGAAGCTCTACACCTTGAGTAACAATTTTTGATTTAATGTTGTCAAATGTAGCTTTGCCGTCGCCATTTAGAGTAAATGCCAAAGTAATGGTCTGCGTGCCATCAGGAAAATCAAATTGAGTAGTATATCTTTTTAGCTTTTTATCTGTGATACGTATATTGTCAGCTATCAATTTTGCAAGAGGTTTGCCGTTTTGACCGTCTATTTTGATCCATAGCTCGCCTCTTGAACCTGTGATTTTAGAATCAAGAGAAGCGTCAAAAGAAACTTCCATTTTGCCGGCTTTGAAATCACTAAGACTCACAATCTGCATAGCTGTACCGTGCGATTTCCTTTGTGAATTCATAATATTTATATTTGAAGAAACAAAGTTATCATCTTGTTTCAACTCCGGCAGACCGCTATGAATCATAGCCATAACTACATCTTCCAAAGCACCTTTAGGTTTAGTATATGACTTTAACCCATCTTTATTTTTCGCAAAGCTAATGCCAGGCAAAGTATATTTGCAAAGCGGATTGATTTGAGCAAGAAAATCAATATCATTTTTTGCCTTTAGCGAAGCATTTACTCCATGAAGCAGGATATTATCCCAGTCTATACTTTCAATTTTAGACTGCGAAGAATAATATCTCATATATCCGAATAGCTTAGCAAAGATTGTAAGATAATGTTTTTGCAGTTCAGAGAGGTTTGTTTCTCGGTTAATAGCTTCAAATCCTGAATGTACAAGTTTAAAATCAAGCTCGTCAACCCATATTCTACCCTGACCTCTGCTAAATGCACCGTAGCTTATTTTGTCAGCTTCCAGAGGAACATAAAACTTAATCTCATATTTAGTCCAACTGTCTTTTTGCGTAGTTGGGATATACTCAGTATTATAAACATCCAGTGGAGTAGTTCCCTGAAACAAATTCACCCATAATCCTGCCTGAGATTTATCGCTTAGGTATTGTTCTTTTATATAGCCGGTAAGAGTAACCCATTTCCCACGGAACGCAAACGCATCAAGCTCCTGTTTCAACACGCCCTCTTTTTCTTTCAAAGGCAAAGTATCAGAAATGGTATAATTAGAAATCTCAGCTGAGAATTTTCCGTTATTTACTTCGGTGTCAGTTAAAACAGCGACATATCCCCGCTTCTCCGAATTTTGAGTCATCGACCATGAGATTGGCATTTCGCCTTTGATGCCCAATTCAAATTTGGTATTATAAGGATGAGGAATAGAAGCAAAACAAAAATTACCAAAGAAAGAAAGAAGAAAAATTGCAACAGATAGATTTTTTATCATTTTTAAACCTCACTATGTTTTACTCTTTAGTGCATTTCATATTACGAAAAAAAATATTCGTCCAATATACGTAAAATAAATATATTTAGTATGCCGGCATAGTAATAGACACAATACATGCTATTAAGTTAGCAGATAAAATAATCATACTTAGTATTTTTCTGTCCGAGTCTTCCATTTTTTAACAATAACATTAGCGAATTTAGATTTCATTCTTAAAATATTAGTCGCAACTTTGAATTTTCCATTTTTATAGAATTCTTATGCTGCTATACATTAAATTTTTAGTCAATTATCGAAATTTTATTTATATTAATATTACACCAAAACGTAAGTCCAAATCTAATTATATATAATTGTATGCAAAACACAGGGCATAGAAAAATCGGCTATATAAAAAAGTATAGCAAGTATGAAGCATTTTCGGATAATCAAAGCAATACGCTGAGGGCTTGCCCTGCATTTATAGGTGCAGATTGTTTTGATTTGTTTTTTTATGCCAAGACTCAGATTGATGTTTTTGACAGAGCCGGAGATATCTTAATATCCAATACACTTTATTTAGATCATGGTGAACCATACAATATATTACTTGACCCACAGCTGGAGCTTTTTGATTTGTCTGCGAGATTTGAAGAGGTCAAATCAGGAAAAATGATTGAATTTCCTGCAATAGAATATTTTATAAATGCTACTCAGTCCTTGTGGTTAGAAATAAAATTGATGCCTGTAAGTGATACAAATGATTCGGCAATTGTTTGTATCAGTCAAGATGTGAGCAAGTATAAAAACAAAGAATTTGAACTACTCCGAAATATGGCTGATAAAACAACTCATCATAAGCCCGGGCAGCAGCTGATAAGCGATCATGTTGCTTTTTTAAAATATTTTATTAAGCTTTTGCCCCATGATGTAGCTGTTTTCAATTCCGAAAAGAAGCTAATTTGTAGCAATTACGAGCTCAAACAAGGTGTCATGGAAGAATCTTACATCAGCTCCATTGCTCCTAAAGTCAGCACTTTTAAGCCATTTACTTATCTTGGGCATAAATTCTATGTCCAATTTAAAGATTCAATGCCTGACCGCTTGAATCTACACAAAGATGTGCTTTGTGTAACTGATATAGATGGAATGATACTTGACATATCTGATTCAGCCGAAAAATATTTGGATGAACCCAAAAGCAAGCTAATTGGAAATAATATCCAAAACTATTATAAATTTCCCAAAGAGCGGGAAACTATAATCAAAAAAATCAAACAAGATAAGAGTATCTCTGATTATACTTTAACCTTAAAAAATTCGAAAGGAAGAGTCTTCAGGCATCTGACAAATATCAAACTTATTGAAGATTTTTCCAAACCCGTTCTGGTGTCTTCACTGAGAGAGATAGACAGCACAAGCTCCAAGTTGGAAAAGGTGTGCCGCAGCGAAGAATTGCTGACAGAAACACAAAAATTTTCTAAAACAGGTAGCTGGACTTATGATTTGTTAGATGGCGAACTTGACTTCTCACAGCAGTTAGCTGTTATCTTTGATTTGGAACCGGATGCAATTGCTATGAGAAACCTAATTAGACCAATTGCTTGTAAAGATAAAATAAGGACGCTTAGATTCTTTGCTAATCTTAAATCTGCTGACAAACAAATTTCTCTTGAATGTATGATACTTACCAAACTTGGGAACAAAAAAATAATCTATTCTGAAGGGAAATTGGAAAAGGATTATTACGGCAATCCTCGCAGAATTGTTGGTTTTACACAAGATATTACTAAACTAAGAGAATTTGAAGCCGAAAAACAAACAGCACAAAACGACATGACTTCCTTGTATCGAGCCATACCGGCGATGCTGATTCAAACTGATGAATTGTGCAATATAGTAAATGCTAGTATGTATTGTTTGGATAAACTCGGATATAATCTCAATGAAATTAAAGATCAACCATTGTACGAATTGTTGCTGAAAGAGGGAAAAGTAATAGATATTTGCACTTTGAAAAATGCGACTCAAATCGATGCAGATATTATCAAAAAAGACAACACATTGCTACATGTTCGTGTTAATATCTCACCAATATTTGACAGAGAAAACATCACCGGCTTGACTGTTGTTTTGTCGGACATCTCCGATAAAGTACAAATCAACAGAGAATTAGAAATCAAAACTCAGGATTTGACCAATCGGGTAGAAATGAAAGCAGAAAAGCTTAAAGAGATGGTAGAGACTCTGCAAGCTGAAAATGAAAGGAATAAGAAACTGCAGTCTCAATTAGTCAAAGCTCAGCTCGAAATATCTAAAACTTTAGCTACTGAGCAGGAATCCAGCGAGCTTAAATCCAGATTTATTGATATGATTTCTCATGAGTACAGAACTCCTCTGACTGTAATTATGTCTTCTGCTTATATAATCGAAAGGCTAGCAGACATAAATAATGATCAAAAAATACCTAAACATATAGATAAGATTATTAAAGCATCACATGCAATGACCGGGCTTTTGGATAGTACATTAGATATGGTATTTCAGAATAGGCACGATTATCAGTTTATGCCTTCGCTATTCAATCTTGACAACTGTCTTGAAAGAGTAATCAAAGAGCTTGAAATAATAGACGGCAACTCGCACAAAATTGAATATATAAATAAAATTGAAGAACCTACCCTTTATACTGATTTAAGGCTAACAAGACTTGCCGTATATAATATTATTATGAATGCTCTCAAATATTCTCCCAAAAACTCTACTGTAACGATAAAAGCAGAAGAAAATGACGGTATTGTTACTATCTCAGTAAGAGATGAGGGAGATGGCATTCCCGAATCAGAGCAGGATATGATATTTACACCATTTTACAGGGGTAGCCAGATGGGCGGTCTGGTGCCGGGCACCGGATTGGGGCTAACAGTCAGCAAATCATGTATCGAAAAACTAAACGGGACAATAACATTTGATACAGAGCATGGAAAAGGCAGCAGCTTCTACTGTACCTTCCCAAAGAGATTTGTGCTGAGAAGTAAATAAGCTTATTAAGAAAAAGAAAATACTAGTAACTTCTTTGGTTTGTAGAGAAGAATACAATTCGTATTTGTTAGTAAATCTTACATATTACATTATTGGCAAGGGGTTTTTACTCCCCTGCCAATAAACAAAAATATTACTTGATTGGATTTTCTAATCCCATTTTTGGGATAAATGAATCCCACCTATTTCACTACAACAATCTTCTTCATAGCCGAAACTTCGCCGTTGTGTTTTACATTCAGGAAATATGTGCCTGCTGTGAGGTAGTCCGGCAAATTGAAACTGAGGGCGTGTTGAGTGCCTGCTGTGAGATGCTCTGAGGCAAGCGGCAGCTCGAACTCTCTTCCGCTGAGGTCGCTGATTGAATAAGAATAGTCGCCTGACTGTTGCACTTCGAATGACACGCTAAGGCTTGCGCCTGAGTAAACAGGATTTGGATTTGCCGCAAGGCTGTTTATCTTTCGTCTTAGTTCGGATATGGAGGTTTTAGCTTCTAAAGTAGCAATAAAGCCGTTAAACGCCAACATCCCTTTAGTTTCGGAGCTCATTGCGGCATCACGAATAATTGGTCGCATTTCTTTAGGCCATTCCTCACCATATTCTGATTCATAAAAAGTATTGCAATTGTCATTGCTTACAAAAACCCTAGACGTAGTAATTACTACCATAATATTCTTATCAATGGCATCCAATTTTTGAATGACACCCCTACTCTCACTCAATACAGTATCTATAGTTGCTCCAAAATCATGAGATTTGTACAATGCAGTAACCGTGACAACTTTAGTAGAACTATCGCCTACCGGATCGATATAAGGCTGAGTTTTTGCATATTGCATAGCGAGATATAATGTATTATCATGAGATAAATGAAGATAATCGCAAACTCTATTATCCATTCGAGGTTTGGTTTGCCATGTTTTGCCTCTATCAAAAGAAACAAGCAATTTGAAGTCCCATTCATAATCAAGAGAAGGATTCTGTAAATCCTCGAATCGAACAAGTTCGACTACAACAAAGCAAGTATCTCCAAAAACATAAGATTGGACAGGATCGACGTAGTCCTTCGAATAAAACGAAGTATCATAATCTATTTTGATTACCTCTTTTTCCCAAGTTTTCCCCTTATCTGTGCTTATAGCCAATGTGTCAGGCCAGACCACACACGAAAGTGTTCCATTGTGATAATTAATCTTCCCATATATATAATTAGTATCAAACGGAAAAAAATCATTCCCCCAAGTCTCGCCATCATCTGTGCTACGAATCACTCTGTCATTTTTTGCCTGAGCCCAAAGTTCTCCATCTCCTAAATTGATAAGATTAATAATGAAATCCGGATCCCAAAAATTTTTAAGTTTTACACTATCTCTTCTAAATACAGTTTTCCATGTCTTACCATAATCAGTTGTTTTTTCAAAATAAATATATGGCTCTAAAGCTCCTTTCACAGAGTGTGCCCAGATATAAGTGTTCGAATCAATATCTATTATTTCAGTAGTTTCTGCCCAAAGCGTATCATTCGCAGGCTGGTGAAGTTTCCATTCATTTGCAACTGCATACGTGTTTAGGGTAGCTAAAAATAATGAAGTTAAAAATACCATATTAAAAACCGCTTTCATAACAACTCCTAATTTTAATAACTCAGTTTGATATATAAAGAAATACATTGTATTTACACTATATAACAACAATATCAATAAAATGTTCACAATAAAATAAAAAAATATTAGCATTGATTAGGTGAAAATATCATAGGATATGACAATAGGAAAGTGTCTTGTGAAATGCACAAAAAAAACCGCAGTATTGTAAAAATAACTGCGGTTTTAGATTCTTAGATTTTATAGTAAAATCAATAAACAGAATAATCCTATCTATACACTACAAATCTGCCATTTATAAACTTATCATTTGCCACATAGCCATTATGATATAACCATCCCACCTATTTCACTACAACAATCTTCTTCATTGCCGAAACTTCGCCGTTGTGTTTTACATTCAGGAAATATGTGCCTGCTGTAAGGTCGTCCGGCAAATTGAAACTGAGGGCGTGTTGAGTGCCTGCTGTGAGATGCTCTGAGGCAAGCGACAGCTCGAACTCTCTTCCGCTGAGGTCGCTGATTGAATAAGAATAGTCGCCTGACTGTTGCACTTCGAATGACACGCTAAGGCTTGCGCCTAAGTAAACAGGATTAGGATTTGCCGCAAGGCTGTTTATCTTTCGCCTTAGTTCGGATATGGAGCTTGTGCTTTCGTATCTAATGTATGCGTTTATCCTTCCTATCATTCCGTGATTTTCATCTGCCATTACCAAATCGCTAAAACTGATTATTGTTTTCGGATCTTTTATTCCTTCGGAATCTCTAAATTTTTCTAAATACCATGTTTCGCCTTTGTCTTCTGACCTTAAAGCATTATTTACAAACATCATATTAAATTTGTTGCCTGTTAGACATACCTTACCCCCAACAGTTGGGTACTCACCTCGAGGCGTGTCCCAAACTGTATCTATTTGGTTGGTTTCTGTGTCAAATTTTAGCAAATGCGAATATGTAGCACAACGTAAGTATGGAGTATCCTCCCCTGGTTTATACACAGTATCCTGAAGTACATAATACTCATTCAAAAAATAAATATTGCCGTCATTATCTTTTGCAACTGACTTACACACTGTTTCATCCAATCTTACAATCGAATCCCAACTTTCTCCAGAATCAGTTGATTTATACAATACAAAATCGGAAATATAAGGCATATTGATGTAGTTGCTTCTTCTTGTTATCTTTGCAGAACTATATATATTACCATTGATGAATATCGGTGCAGAACACCAAGGTGTAAAAACATCATCCGAGCTGTGATCAATGTTGATTTTGATATTTATCTTTTCCCAAGTATCGCCAAAATCTTCAGTATAATAAAATGCACTATCAATTCGATTGCCTGCATAAATGACATCATTCTCAACAACTATCTCCATAGAAACGTTGGCTGTTGCAGAATCACCTACCCAGCTGTGAATCCAACTATCTCCACCGTTTGTAGTCTTCCAGAACTCTCCATAACCTTCTAATGCAAATATTGAATCCTTGCTTTTGTAGTATAGATCATATATTTGATTTTTTCCGTTCTCGGCAATTGAATCCTCCCTGAAGAAAATAGTATCCCAGGTTTGACCGTAATCTGATGTACGTTCGATATATCTGTTTTCGAGCATACCACTTGTAGAGCGGGCTATGATAAAATTGGCTGAGTCAAGAGCAGAAACATGAATTTGAAATTCTGTCCAGTTCAAATCACTTTTTTTGGTAAATATCCACTCTCCGGAATATAAAGATGATGTAATCAATAACAAGCAAAATAGTATTGTTCTTCTCATTCTGTTTTCTCCTGATATATATAGGAAAGGGTAGAGCAGAAAAGCTCTACCCAATTTGATTTAATAAACTAACTACTTAGTGATTGTAAGCATTATTGTATCGATTTTTGTTTCTTCTGCGTAGATAGATACCGTATAGGTTCCCGAGGAAAGATTGGAAATATCGTATGATGAAACATTTGAGTTTTGAGTAGTTTCAAATACAACATTACCTAATACATCTGTTACTATGATGTTGTAAACCTGTTTGCTGTAATCGTCGATCCTTACGGTCAAATTGTCATCAGCCGGATTTGGAGATACTTTTACAGTAGTTCCGATATTATCAGTAGTTGCCAATTTACCTGCACTTGCCTCAAAGTAAGTATTTAAATCAGCACAAGAGTATTTACAATCCAAATCAGGGCATACATCTTCTCCTGCATAGTCCACAACTACCTCTCTTACACCATTGTTTATGGTAATAGTATTCGGAGGATTAAATCCTTCATCGTATCCAAAATGCCAATAGGCTATGCAGCACGGAGAACCATCACACCCCATCATGGAAACATCAGAATGGAATATAATTTCTCCTGTTTCAGAATCGTAATGAAAAGGCATTTCCGGCCAATATTCATCTCCTTTTAAAGCAACTAATCTTTTATCGATTGCAACAAAACCAATTTCTTCATTTTTTGATTTGCATGTTGCAGTACTTGCTACCCATACTTGTGCATCCATGGTGCTAGTGTTTTGTGTGAATTTTTCAATAAGCTTTATTTCCAAATATCCGAAGATATCTACAATGCCGTTCAAATCACGGAAACCACCATTGACCAAATCATAGAAATTATGAGTACATCCGGGCTGAGATTCGTTAATATCTACCCTCGTTACAGAAATGGCAGGTAAGCCATTAGGCATTGTTGCTATGTAATATTCGTACATAACATAACAGCCGCAAGGGAGTTGCATCATTTCGACTCTACGATCGCCCCATACAACTGTTTCATTCAAGATTTTGTCGCAAGGCGGTTTGCCTTCGAATCTTTCTTCTGTGTGAGCGAAAGTATTGGTAGGAATACCAAAAGAAAAAGCTAGCAAGATGCATAAAAGCATGAGCTGAATAAAATTTTTCATACGAAAAACCTTTTTTAAATTTGTAAATATTACATTTAATTACATGGCATTTTGCAGAATGCCATGGGTGAGGATTGGCGTGTACACAATAGACCAATCCTCATTTTTTTTACGGCCATAAAAAAAATATTACAGCTAAATAAAAATCAGCTGCTATAGCGTGTACATTTATACACTAATTTGTATTCAATATATGATATTTTGTATTATTTGCAAAGTAATTTTTTAAATTATTTGAAATTTTATCAACTACTTTGCAGTTAATAAAGATATGCACAAAAAAAACCGCAGTATTGTAAAAATAACTGCGGTTTTAGATTCTTAGATTTTATAGTAAAATCAATAAACAGAATAATCCTATCTATACACTACAAATCTGCCATTTATAAACTTATCATTTGCCACGATTGTGTAAGTGTAAACACCCGCTACCAAGTCGCTGACATTTAGGCGAATTGTTTGTGTGCCGGCGGCTAATTGCTGCATTGGAAGAGCAATAACTTTGCTGCCTGATGCATCAAAGATATCCACAGTAACATTAGTTAACGTGCTTAGCTCTAAGCTAATGGAAGTTTCAGTCTGAGCCGGATTAGGATAAACATTAACATCGCCACCAAATTCCTGATAATCAGCAACAGAAGTTTCATCTTCTGTAGTAAACGAATAAACCGGAGACCAAGTAGTTTCACCAGCTTCGTTGTATGCTTTTATTCTCCAGAAATAAGTAGTATTGTAATCCAAATCCTGTAGATAAAGGTCATTAGTCCAGTAATTTTCTTTTTCGTAAACCATGTTGCCGAACTGATTATCTTTAGCTACCTGCACATGGTAATACAAAGCATTTGGCACTACAGCCCATTCTAAAGTAATGTCAGTAAGCATTTCAGTAGCATTGTCAGCAGGGAATACCAAAACAACATCGCCTTCTGGAGCTTTCATAATTGTTCTAAATTTCCAGGCTTCAGACCACTGAGAGTAACCTGAATCATTAAGAGCACGAACTCTCCAGTAGTATTGAGTATTGTTTTTCAAGCCGCTATATGAAGCAGTAGTGTCTGCCAAATCTTTAAGCTCAGCAGTAAGAGTAACAAAAGCGTCGCGTTCTGCGATTTGCAATTCGTAAGAGTCCGCACCTTCAGTAGTAAACCAAGTGAAAGTGATATTAGTATCCAATTTTGTTTCGCTCTTCGCCGGGTACTCTAACATAGGTTTAGCAGGACCTGCAATAATAGTAGTGAAAGCATAAGCTTGAGACCAAGGACCATTACCTTCTGCATTGCGAGCGTAAACTCTCCACCAATATTTAGTGTTAGGAGCAAAAATAGCAGCTTGCACGCTATTGGCAGGAATGTCTCTGACTTCAGTTACAGGATTAGCAAACAAAGAGTCAGTTGCTACTTCAACAACATAAGTTTCGGCAAGCGGCACTGATGTCCATCTGAAAAGCACATTGTGAACTACATCAATAGCACCATCAGCAGGGAAAGTAAGCTCAGGAGCACCAATAGAAGTTCTAAATTTGTGAGTTTCAGTCCATTCACTTTCGCAATCGCCAAGCATTGCTTTCACGCGCCAGAAATAATTAGTATTAAAAGTGTCAAGAGCAAAAGCAAAAGAGTTATTGATACCTGTGAGAGTGTCCAAAATCAATAAAGTATCAACGAAGTTAGAATCTTTGCTAAGTTGCAATCTGTAGTTATCGTGAGCATCAGCAAATGACCATGCAAATTCCATAATTTTGCTGATACCTGTCATATTTTGAGCAGGGAAAGTAAGCACAGGAGCCAATAAAGCACTTGTAAAGCTATGAATTTCGCTCCATTCGCCGGTGTTTTTAGCATCCATGGCTCTAACTCTCCAGAAGAACTCATAGTTTGATCTATCAAGAGGAACAACTACAAAGTTTGTATCTATATCAGCAACATCAAAAGCGATGTGATTGACAAAATCATTTGTATATGCTATCTGAATCTGATAAGCATCTGCATTAGGAACTTCAGTCCACTCAAAAGCAGCATTGATATCAACGCAAAGAGCTTCGTGTTCCGGCATAGTAGTAGCCGGAGCTTCGTAGCGAGTCCAAAAAGCAAAAACATCAGAGTAGTCAGACCAGCATGAGTTAGTGTCGCCTTTAACTTTCCAGAAGTACTTAGTACCTTTTGCAAGTTCGGAAACAGAGTAGCTTGTGTCAGTGGTCATGAAAATCTGAGCATCGTCGAAGTTTTCTTTGTCAGCCACCATTAACTGATAATTTTGGAACTCTACATCAGCAGACCAAAGGAGATTGACATTTACATCTAAATTAGATGCGTTATTTGCAGGAGTCAAAGCAATTGGTTTTTGAGCAGCAGTTGTAACTCTGAATGTCTGAGACCAATCAGATTTGCAGTTAAGATATTCTCTTCTGACTTTCCAGAAGTAGTCTGTCAAAAAGCCACTTAAATGTCCAATATAGAAGTTAGTGTCAACTTCTTCGAAATGGATGGTATCAGTGAAGTCAACATTTGTAGAAATCCAAATTTCGTAAGTGTTGCTTGCATCTGCTTCTGTCCAAGAGAATTCTACATTCTGAGGCAGACAGGAAGTATTGTTATCCGGCAAAGTAAGCACTACCGGCTCAGTTTCAGTAGCAAAAGTGTATTCCATAGAGTACTCAGTAGTGTAATCATCAAAAGTAGTGATTACTCTCCAGAAATAATCAGTAGAAAAGTTAGGCAAATCAACTGTAACTGCGTTAGTGTCCACAGTCTGATTTGTTACGAAAGTAGAAAAATCCTGAGCAGCAGATACCTGAAGGACATAGTTCATGACCCTGTTAGAGTCTTTTACAGTCCAAGTAAATTCTGTGGAAATTTCCTGACATATTGCATTGTTAGCAGGTGATTGCAACACAGCAGCGTCGAAGGAAAACAGACTGCCTGTGCTTACAATGCTTACCAACAGAAGCAATAAGAAGTGTCTTAATAATTTGCTATTTAGCCTCATGGCCAAACTCCAAGTTGTGATTAAAACTATATATTTAGCTGTATATTACAAATTTACGGATAAATGGATAAAGTTCATTATTAATAATGTTGCATATTTGTAGCATTATTTTGTTAGTTTAGTTCTTTAATATCAAGACATTACATGCAAAAATCATACCGATATATATTGGCGAAAAATAATATCAATATTTGCTATACCTTATAATATAAGACACATTTAGAGTAAAAAAGTTATTCTTGCACCCTGAATAGAGAGAAAGCAAAGAATTTGTCTATATTTTCCGTGATAGGCATACTATTGCACTTTGATATTTAAAACGATTTCTGCAATTAGCTATGACCTTATCTGTCAATTTTATTACTATCAAATCCGATTAAAATAAAATATTCTGAAATTAAAACACTCAGCTGTCAGAATTGAATTCGAACATAGTTATTTTTTGCACAAAGAGAATCCTATATAGGCGATTTTTAGCAATTATAGGCTATTATAAAGTTTCTTTTATCTGTATTAACATTGAAATTACTTTAGACTAAAGTAGAAATAAAATACTTAGAGATGCGTATTAATAATAAGTGCCTTTGACTTTGGTATTTTCTTTTATATTACTGATAAATTGGTAGTCCCACTTTTCATATAAACACAAAAGATGCGACTGCTTCAGTCTAATCTAAAATGGCAATCATTGTTATTATCAAATATTTTTGAGGGAATCGCTATGAAAAAGAATGTTACACTAATCTCCTTATTTGCATTTGTAGCTTTGCTGTTTGCTACGGCTTTAGCTCAAAAACCTGCACCGGCAAACGTTGCTGCGGCACTTACCGTAAAGATTGCGGGTTTTAACAAAAATCTCACAGGAGATATTACTATCTATGTTGTCGGCAATGATGACATAGCATCTGAGTTAAAAAAAGCAGTAGGCAAACCTCTCGGTGGTGGTACTTTAAAAAGTGTAACTACCGGTAGCGGAGCACCTTCTTCTAAACCATCTATTATTTTTATTTCTAATGCAGGTGCAGTTGGAGCTATTACAAAATACTCAAGAGCAAACAAAGTGCTTACAGTAACTAACGATCCGGGTATCGTTTCTGATGGTGCTACTCTTGGTGTAGTGGTTGGCGATGACGGCAAACCAAAAATCTTACTTAACCTAACTTCATCTGTAGAAGAAGGCGTAGATTGGAACCCTGCAATTATGAAAGTAGCTCAAACAATTAAGTAACAGATGTGGTTGGGATTTTATATGAATACAAAATCGATTAAGTTCAAAATACTGTTGCTGATTGCAGGTATCGACATTGTTTTGTCACTGATTCTTGCGATTTATGCTCCTCAGCAGGCTGAAAGCATGGGTAACAGTATAACAAATCAGAATGCTAATTTTATTGCCGAACTTGTAGCAGAAAATGTATCTTTGGGCCTTCAGACTATGATTATAGATGACGGTGCAGCTCTTCAGCAAACACTTGACATACTGAAGCCCAAAAGTGACAAAAGTAAAAAAGACAAAGCTAAAGAAGCGGAAACTATCTCGAATGTATATGTTTATGATGCAGATCTTGCTCTTTTAAAAGCAACTGACACTGCAGCGACTGCTAAACAAAAGAATTTTAAAAAATCAAAAAATATAGAATTCAAACACACAGATGATTTGCTTACAGCTTGGATGCCGGTAAAAGATGCTGATGCCAATGTGCAGGGCTACGTGCAGATAGATTTCTCGTTGGATTATCTCAATCAACGCGTCTCCGAACAAAGTGCTACTTTTGCTACTATTGCTGTTATAGTATTCATCCTGACAATGATACTTGGTTACTTCTTCCTTAACACAATGGTTAAGAAGCTGGTAGTCATCACTGATGCCGCACAAAAAATTGCTGTCGGCGATGTAGATATTACTATTGATGTAGTCTCGAATGACGAAATAGGCCAGTTAGCCGAATCTTTCAAAGAAATTATTCAAAGCTTTAAAGACAAAGCCAATGTGGCTATTGAAATTGCAAACGGTAATCTTAACGTCCGTGCAAATGTGCTTTCTGAGAAGGACATTCTTGGTTCGTCCATGAATACTATGAAAGACAACATCAGCAATTTGGCCAAAGATGTCAAATCACTCGCTTTAGACGCACAAAATGGTGTTTTAGATTCTAGAGCAGACATCAGCAAACATCAGGGCGACTTTAGAGTAATTGTAGAAGGTATGAATAACACTCTCGATTCTGTAATTAGCCCACTAAATATGGCAGCAAATTACATTGATAGAATATCTAAGGGTGATTTGCCTGAAAAAATCAAAGATGAGTTTAAAGGTGAATTTAATACAATCAAAAACAACCTAAATATTGCGATTGATGCAATTGGGGCTCTAATCGCCGATGCGAATATGCTTGCAGGAGCTGCAGTTAGCGGTAACCTTGGTGCCAGAGCCGACGTTACTAAACATCAAGGCGATTTCAGAGCTATCATCGAAGGTGTCAATAATACATTAGATGCTGTTATTGCTCCATTAAATCTTACTGCTGACTACATCGACAGAATTTCTAAGGGCGATATCCCAGATAAAATTACTCAAGCATACAAAGGTGAATTTAATACCCTAATTAATAACCTCAATGTATGTATTGGCGCTATAGACAATATGATAGAAGACACAATGTCGCTTGTTAGTGCTGCTGCAGAAGGCAAGCTCAAAAACAGAGCTCAGGCAGACAGACATCAGGGTGATTTCAGAAAAATCATTCAGGGATTTAACGATACTTTAGATAATATTCTTACACCTGTAAATGATGCAATGGCTGCTGTAGCAAAACAGGCAAAAGGCGAATTTGCAATCATAGACAAAGTTTACAAAGGCGACTACGAAACAATCAAACGCAATGTAAACGATGTATCAAGAGCATTTACAGCGATTACGGAGCAATTCAACAACCTTTCTGAAGCAGGCAATGCAGGCAATCTTAGTTTCCGCGGTGATGCAACAGAATTCCAGGGAGATTTCCAGAAAATAGTTGAAATAGTAAACCAAACTCTTGATAATATCCTAACACCGCTAAATGAAGCAATGGATGCACTCGCCGAAGTTGCTCAAGGTAATTTTGTAGTTATAGACAAAGTTTATAATGGTGATTATGAAGGTATCAAGCAAAACGTAAATAATGTTTCTAATGCCATGATAGAGATGAAAGGGCAATTTAATTTGCTATCTAATGCAGGCACGAACGGTAATCTTCAATTCCGTGGCAATGCGGAGCAGTTCCATGGCGATTTCAAAGAGATAGTTCTAATTGTCAATCAAACTTTAGACAATATACTTACTCCTCTCAATGAAGCAATGAATGCTTTGGCTGAAGTTGCCCAAGGTAACTTGTTTGTTATCGAAAAGCAATATCAAGGCGATTATGAAACAATCAAGCAGAATGTAAACAACGTTTCTAAAACACTAATCGACATGACACACCAATTTGAATTGCTTGCCGATGCAGGTGACAATGGCAAATTGAGTTACCGTGGCAACGCAGACCAATTCCAGGGAGATTTCAAAAAAATCGTTCAAATTGTTAATCAGTCATTAGATAATATCATCAATCCTTTGTATATGACAGCGGACAATCTAAACCGCATATCTAAGGGAGATATTCCTCCTATAATTAAAGATGACTACAAAGGTGATTTCAACGAAATTAAAGAAAGCATCAATCAGTGTATCACTGCAGTTAACAACCTTGTTGCAGATGCAAATATGCTTGCAGAGTCTGCCGTCTCCGGTAACTTAAATGTTAGGGCAGATGCCGGCAAACATCAAGGTGATTTTGCTAGAGTTATCGAAGGTGTAAATAATACTCTTGATGCAATTGTTGATCCTATCAATGAAGCAAACGAAGTCTTAAGTGTGTTGGCAACCGGGGACTTTACTGTGCAGATGCATGGAAATTACCGAGGTGATCACCAAAAAATCAAAGAAAATATCAACACACTTGTATTTTCTCTTTCTAAACTAATTCGACAGCTTAACGAAGCAGTAGATACAGTAAGTAATTCGACAAATCACATTTCTACAATCACTGACACTATGGTTATTGCGGCAAACAACCAAAATAATCAGATAGAAGAAGTAGCCACTGCGATAGAGGAAATGAGCAAAACTGTATATGACAATGCAAATGCAGCAACTCAAACTGCCTCAATGGCGCAGGACAATGGTAGCATTGCTCAAGATGGCGGCAAAATTGTAGAACAAACCGTTCATAAAATGAGAGACATTGCAGCTGTTGTAAATCAATCTGCTGAAAAAATTGCTGCTCTTGGTGAGTCCGGAAAGGCTATTGGCGAGATTGTCTCTGTTATCAATGACATTGCTGATCAGACCAACCTGCTTGCATTAAACGCAGCTATAGAAGCTGCCAGAGCTGGCGAGCAGGGAAGAGGCTTTGCGGTAGTAGCTGATGAAGTGAGAAAACTTGCAGAAAGAACGACTGATGCTACAAAACAAATCGCCGGAATGATTAAAAACATTCAAGACGAAACACAAGATGCAGTTCGAGTGATGACTCATGGTAACGAAGAGGTAACTGTAGGTATCGAATATGCTGATAAAGCAGGTCAGGCACTTCGTTCTATTTTGAACAGTTCGGATCAGCTTCTTGGCATGATTAGTCAAATAGCTGCTGCTAACGAAGAGCAATCTGCTACTAGTGAACAGCTCGCTAAAAATGTTACTTCCATATCTGCTGTTACTAATGATTCGACTCAAAAGATGCAAGAAATTGCCGGCTCTACAGAGGATTTGGTCAGACTTACAACTGAGCTGACTGAAATCATGGGACAGTTTGTTATTGAAGATATTAACAGTCATGGTTATAACAGATTAGATCATGGGGGACGGAAACTAAAGCCATAGATATTTCTAATTCCACAAAATAAATTGCAATCCGGGCAGTAAAGCACACTTCTAAATCTGCCCGGAAAGCAAATAGTTTCAACTCGGAGGCATTATGAAAAAGATGTTCCTATCTCTGATTGTTTTAATCACATTTTCAATGAATTTATCTGCCCAAGAGACTGATGAGTTATTAGATATGTCTCTTGATGAGCTTATGAATATCAAAGTAGTTTCTTCTACTAAAAAGGCAGAAAAAATCAGTAAAGCACCAAGTGTTATTAATAGTATCAGCAAACAGCAAAGAGACACTTACGGCTGGAATACAATTAATGACATTCTTTTTGCTCAACCCGGTTTTTTTCATTCCATCGACTTTGATCGACACACTGTAGGTTTCAGAGGAGCCTCAGAAAGTTGGAACAATAACCACTTGTTGATGCTAATCGATGGTATTCCTTACAATGACAACCAATATGGCTCAGCTTATACTTCAGAAGTTACTCCTTTGTTTTTTGCAAACAATATTGAAATAATTCGTGGCCCAGGCTCCGCATTATATGGCTCAAACGCTACAAACGGCGTAATAAGCATCAATTCTGTAACCCCTAAAAAGGGTGAAAGCTCAATGGATATGCGTATGAGCTACGGCAGTTTTAATACAATGTCATTTGATGTGCTAAGCAATTACGATACTGACATTGCTTCTTTCAGCGTTGGCTACAATAAGTTTAAAACTGACGGTTTCGAATATGAAACAGTAGATGGCTCAGGCCGTGCGAATGAAGCCGGAACATTACTAAAATTTGAAACTAACGACAACAGAAACAGCGACTACTTATATGCAAAAGTTCTCCCTAAGGGTGCACTTGAAGGATTGATGTTGCAGGTACATTTCCAAAGGTGGGAATTCGAAACAAATTATGGTTGGTTGTTTGCAGTGCCTGACATTGAAGAATCTATGCACGAAAGCAGAAATATGATAGCACTTCGCTACAAACCGGAACTCGAAGGTCCGTTGCAGTTTGAAATTACAAGCAGATACCAGTATCACAAAATCAACTGGTTTATGCAATTGTATCAGCATGGTGCTTTTGATAACTTTTATCCAGCAGGAGTAAATGAGTATCTGATAACAAATACAGAAGATTTATTCACTAGAGTGCAGCTATCTTATGACTTCAATGATATAGGAACATCATTGTTGCTTGGTGCAGAATCAGATATCTTTTGGTATGGTGGCGAAGATAAGGAGCATTCTTCGAATGTTGACCTTTCCGATACAGGCGAGCCGTTTCCTAACGGAGAAATGAGACCTTTAGGTCAATGGTTAGGCTGGATTGGCGATAATAAAGTAATGAACTACGCAGCTTTCCTACAATTAACAAGTGGCAGTATCTTTTCTGATGATTTATCTGCTGTAGCAGGTTTCAGATATGACTATCAATCATTCGATTTCTTCACACTTGATGGGGCTGATCCTACCGCAACTCAGAATAAAACATTTTCACAGGTAGGCCCACGTATAGGATTAGTTTATCATCCAACTGAAGCTTTGTCTTTCAAAGCATTATTTGGTAAAGCATTCAGAGCGCCATCCCCTACTGAAATGTTTGGAGCTAACACATGGACGCTTGCTTCAAATGTCTCTACTATTAAACCTGAAGAGATTTACACAGCTGATTTTGCGATTGATTATATGCTAAATACAAATATCAATCTAAAATTGAATGCTTTTTACTCTGACTTCAGAAACAAAACAGCATATTCGCCAACAGGCAATAATGCCATTGCTAACATTTACAGCACTGAAACCGCCGGAGCAGAATTTGAAGTAAACTTCAAAATAGACGCTTTCTCAGGTTATCTCAATTACTCCTATACTCATCTTTTAGAAGAGACAATAGCCGAAGAGCAAAAAGTAGCAATATTTGAATCCGATGAGATTGTATGGGCACCAAAAATGCTCCTCAAATACGGGATCAGTTACAAGCTGAGCGATTTTAGATTTACTTTGGCAGGCATTTACACAGATAAATTTCTGCGAAGAACAAGCGACAATCTAATAGCTTCTAATTTAGATTTAAGAGGCAAAGAAGTAGATGCAAGTTTGGTATTAGACTTTAAAGCAGAGTATCAGATTTTAAAAAATATTAGAATCAATGTGAAATTGAATAATATTCTCGATGCAGAATATTATATAATCAAAAATACTGACATGCCTTTCGACTATAAAATGCCGGGCATGAATTTATTAAGTCAAATAATTGTAGATATCTAATCAAATATATCAGGGTATGACTTACTTTGAAAGTAAGTCTGCCCTTTTTTTATACAGGAGGATGTATGAATTACAAATTACTTCTATCTATTCTAATTGTTTTTTCCGCAATTAGTATGAAAGCTCAGGAGACTGATGAGTTATTAGATATGTCTCTTGACGAGCTTATGAATATCGAAGTTAGTGTTGCTTCTAAAAAAGCAGAATCTATCAATGATGCTCCGGGAATTATCACGGTAGTTACAAAGCATGAAATTGAAGGTTTTGGAGCTCAGCATCTTGGTGATGTAATAAATAGAGTTGTCTCTATGTCTTTCCTTTCTGCAAACGTTTTTACAGATAATATTGCTAATATGCGTGCATCCGCTACTACTCCTTACGATAATCACGTGCTTATTCTCATGAATGGCAGACCAGTGAGAGATCCTATTTCAGGTGGCTTGAATCAGGCTGTTTATACAGGCTTCCCACTTGATATGATTGAACGACTTGAGATTATCCGAGGTCCCGGCTCTGTACTTTATGGGTCTTGTGCTTATGCAGGAGTAATCAATATAGTAACTAAACAAGCTAAGCAAAACGAACAACACGGCACTATGGGCTTGACTTTAGGCAATGAAGAAACTTATGGCGGTAACGGATATATTGGTTTTGCTAAAGGTGATTTTAGTGCTAATGTTGGTGTTATGGGATATTATACAGCCGGTCCTGAATTTGATTTTACTGATTATTCTAATGTAACAGATACTAATCATTTCTGGAGAAAAAATATTTCCGTAGCCGGTACTTTTAAGTTATCAGATTTCCAGGTAAATACTTTCTACTCTAATTACAGACCATACGGATTGAACGGACCTGATAACTCGTGGGATTATCCTGAAGAAGGTAAAAATCTTAATGACCACGAAGTATTTATGTTTGACTTAGGTTATTCTAAAGAAGTAAACAAATTCTTAGATATAAATGCAAATATTACTTTCAATAACCATTATTGGAATCAGGATGCCGGAACAGAAATGACTGCTCATGAGTTCCTTTCTGAATTGATGCTTGCTATTCATCCGATGGAAGATATGAATATTTTGCTCGGTGGTACATTTATCAAATCAAAACAGATCAGTTCCCGATTTATTGGCGAGATTATGGATCAACTCGATGTTAACTCTTCAGTTTATACTCAAATAGACTACCGCCCAATCGAAAACTTAAAATTGATTGCCGGTGCTCAGATGAATATGATTGAAGGATTAGATGCTAACATCTCTCCGCGTGTAGGTGCTATCTATAACTTCAATAAAGAACTCGGTGTAAAATTGCTTTACAGCTCAGCATTCAGAAAAGCCTACCCGTTAGAATACGGATTTAACCATCCTGTATTCAGAGGTAATCCTGACATAAGTCCTGAACTTATAAATACCTTAGAAGCTCAGATTTTCTACCAAAAAGAAAAATTGTCATTAGCACTTACATTTTATAATAGTGTGATGAATGATATCATCATCCGAACATGGTATGATGACCCTTCTGTTGATGTCGGTGGTGGCTACTTGAAATACGGCAACGGAAAAGATTTTACGTTTATGGGTATTGAGTTTGAAGCCAAGTATAGCTTTGACAGAAATTGGTTAGCTCTTGCATCATTCAACTGGCAAACCAATAAAAACCCTAACGGTTTAGGCGATGGTCAAGAACTGGAAAATGCGACATTGCATCCAAATATAATGGCAAAAGGCGGAATACTATACGATCAGGAAAAACTATCGATTGGTGTATTTGCATCAATGTTTGGTGAGCCATACTCAGTGAACGAATACTACGGATATGAGCAAGACTCTGACAATTACAATAAACTTGTAGTAAATGAAGAAGGTGAATCATATATATTGCTTTCTGCAAAAGCTACATTGAAATTAGATAAATTGCTACCTTTGAATACTGCCTATGGAGTAAATCTATCAATAGAAGCAGAAAACTTGCTTGATGAAACTATTAGATACCCTGAATTTACATCTAAAGGTAAAAATACTCTTATTCCTTTGAAATCAGGAATGGGATTATATGGAATAATATCTATAGTGTTCTAAGTCTTTTTTGGGCTTTCTACTTTTTTCAGGGTGGTTTTTAAATTAAAGCCACCCTTTGTATTTTAAGTTGTACTAAATAATGATAAATGTTGCTTATTAAAGGGTAGAATGACCTATGAAAAGAATACTGATTTATGACGGAGATTGTGGTATCTGCTCTTATCTTGCCGCTTATGTTACAAAACGAACAAAATCGCCATTGCATGCCTTGCCCGAAATTACGTCGGAGATTGAGAAAGATTATGGAGAAGAGCTGTCCGCTATGGCTAAATCAGGGGTATTGTTTATCGAGGCAGGGAGTGTCTTTTATAAAACACAAGCTGTAGGCAAATGTTTATTATTATTGCCCTATCCGATAAAGCTGTTGGCTTATTTGTTTACAAATAAAATGTTGGCTTACTTGTTTAATCCTATATATGATCTCATTGCGAGAAACCGACATAAAATATCGAGGTTATTCGGATTGGCAAGTTGCAAAATTAAATCCTGATTGACATTACCCTTTCGATTTCTTCTAAAAGTCCATCGAAGTTAATGGGTTTAGTTATTCTACCGGAAAATCCATAATCTCTATAGTTTGCAACAATGGACTTATCCGAATGTGCACTACAAACTATGGCTCTAATTTCAGGATTAAGTACAAGCAGTTTATTTAAAGTCTCTTCTCCTTCCATACCGCCTACGATAGTCAAATCAAGAATCGCCAAGTCAAATGGTCGGCTTGTAAGATAAGCTTTTTGATATTCAATCAAAGCAGTTTCTCCTTTTGAGACAGAAACTACATTATGACCTGAAAGTTCTAATATTTCGGTCATACTTATTCGAAGTGCGTCATCGTCGTCCATGAGAAGGATTCGGTAACTGTTTTTCCTGATGATTTTTTCCTCAATCTGTTTTTTCACCATGATGCCATTCTTGTTAGCAGGCAAAAATATATTGAATTCTGTACCGATATTTTCCTGAGAGTGGACTTTGATAAAGCCTTTATGTTTTTTTATAATGAGATTGACAGTAGCAAGACCGAGACCGTGCCCGTTATCTTTAGTAGTAAAAAACGGATCGAATACCTTGCTTATTATGTTTTCAGGGATACCAATACCTTCATCTCGGACAGATATTTTAACAAAATCGCCTGTAAACTTATTTACTTTAGGATTATCCAGAGTGCAGTTTTCGACATCTACATATATCTTGCCTTGCTTATTTTCCATAGCTTGTTTTGAGTTAAGGAAAAGATTAGTAAAAACTTCAGTAATTTGTTTTGTATCAATCTCAACATTCCAGACTTTGCGGTCATAATTATTAATATGCTGAACATTAGTACCACCAAGAGCTATACTTAGCGATTCATCAATAACTTCGCAAACATTAGCTATTTCTCTGACAGGTTCGCCTCCGGAAGAAAATGTCTGGAATCTGAGAGCAATAGCATTTGCCTGAGCGATAGTCTTTTCGATTCTGTCTGCATAGATATTAAGTTTGTCAGGTTTGCGTCTCGCCAAATCTACAGAAAGGCTAATCGAAGCAAGCATATTTTTAAAGTTATGTGCAATACCACTTGCGAGGACGCTTAGAGATTCGAGTTTTGCCATCTTTGTTAACTCTTCTTCAGCATATTTCCTTGCTGTAATATCGAGTATAAACCCTTCCAACCAGATAAGCCTGTCATTTTCGTATAGACCAATACCGTTTTCTTCTACCCATTTATAATTTCCGGTGATTCCTTGAATTCTGTATTCAATTCTAAAAGATTCGAGTTTAGCAACGGCATCGTTTATTGAACCCCTGACGTAATCAAAATCCTCAGGATGAATAAGACTGTCGTAAGTCTTTGCTCCGTTCAGGAATAATTCTTTTGCATACCCGGTAAGTTTTTCAATTTCATCATTGAGATAAATCATTGTATAATTAGCATCATTTTCGCAAAGGTATATAGTACCCGGGACATTTTCCGCAAGCAATCTGAATTGAGTTTCGCTCTGTCTTATTTTTGTTTCAGCTTCATTTCTCTCAGTAATATCTTCTATGGCAGCCTGAACTCCTATCACTTTGCCATTGTCAAACACAGGTGAAAGATAAGATTTCAAATAAAGATTTTTTCCAAATCTGGAGTAGTAAGGAAATTCTGCAACAACATTTTGCTTTGAGTCAATACACTGTTCAAAATATTGAAATGTAGAAAACTTAAGGATAGAATCCTGCGACAAAATATTCTCACCAAGGCTCGCTTCTTTGCCGGGGGAACCTACCATATTTAGCATAGCAGTATTAATATCAAGGATATCTCCATCAAGATTCATATAAATGATACCAATTGGAGTATTTTCAAAGAGTCCTCTGTATTTTTGCTCGTTTTCAGAAATAATCGCTCTGGAATGTAATAGTTCCTGTTCCGCTCTTTTCCTTTGAGTGATATCGTGAACTATCGAATAGAGTCTTATCTTTCCGCCAATTTGCACTTTGCCGGCGTAAGATTCGATATCTCTGATTTCACCATTAGCGAGTCTGTGCTTGAATTCAAAGTGATTTCTTTGCTCAGTAAAAGCCTTTTGAATTTCAACGGTAATTTGCTCAGGAGTAAGAATATTGATATTGCTGATATTTATTCTTGTTATTTCTTCGTAGGTGTAGCCATAGTAACGACACGCAGCTTCATTAGCATCTAAAATATCGCCGGTTTCAGGTTCGATAAGAAGCATAATACTGTAGCTCGTTCTGAACAAAGACTCATACCGGTCTCTCGCTTCTGAAAGCTCTTTTTCGAGTTTTCGCTTTATTTGGAGATTATAGGCTAAAATAAAAATGATTAGAACAACAAGAGTGAGAAGAAAAGCGACTATGTAAAAAGTATTTTTACTAATAAAAATTATCTCTTGGGGCTGATTTATAAGCCTTGCATGTTCGGAAATATTGGCGAGATAAAGTCCAAATTTTTTGAGTACTTCAAAATCAAAAACAAGGGTATTCGGACTTTTTTTAATAACTTTTATTTTCGCCGGAGATGTCCCGTTAAATATAGAATCTACAAGCAACAATGCAGTTTTTGCCTGATTGGCATGACTGATTAGCTTTCCACCTGCGATACCGTCTCCGAGTCCATGCTCCCAAAGATGATAGACAGGAATCTTTGCCTTCTCTATAATCTTTTTCAGGCTGTATTCGAAAGTATAGTTTTTGTTTTCTGCATCTATAAAGCCGGAAAGAAGTAAAAATGCTTTATTCCCTTTGATTTTATCTATTTCATTTAAAAATCTGTCTAATTTGTACAAACTAAAATCCATTTCCGTAAATTTGATTTTTGGAAACTTTGAAGCCTCGGCGAAGAAATTCCTTTTATCCGCAAGCCCGGTTTCAGTATCATCTGTGATCGCAATAATTTCCTGTAAATTCGGATTTAATTCATTTGCATGCTTTATAGTTTCATAGACAGATATATCTTCTACTACGCCGGTTACAAATTTATTTGTATCCTGTGAGTGAGCAAGTTCTTTGTTGTTGATGCCCCAAAATACAATAGGTATCCTTTGGAACAGGCTGTCTTGCATTTGCAATACAAATTGAAGTGCAAAGTCATCTGAAACAAGGACTAAGTCGAGATCAGTACATTTTTTGCGAACATATTCAAATCTTTCTTTGAGAATTGGAATATAATCGCTACTATTATATTTCTTTGCGTATAAGAACTGTGTTTCTATCTGATTGTTGGTTTCCTTGGCATAAGCGTCAAGCACAGGCTTGATTTTTTCATAAGTCGGAAAATTCGGACTATAGGAATTAATATATAAAATATGCCTGCCTTCGTGTGCCGAGCATAACAAAGGAAAGATTGCAATGAAAAGAATTATATATTTTTGTATTCCCATATATATTATATACAAAGTAGGCATATATTTATTTTAAGTATGTAGCCATAATATATGAAATATTTTATTAATTATACAAGTTGGTTTTTAAAAATATGAATCAGAGAAAAGAATTATATCTGATAGACGGTATGAGTGTCGTATTTAGAGCTTTCCATGCGATGAGTCGTTCGGATTTGACCTCCCCGTCAGGAATGCCTTCGGGAGCTATATTTGCTTTTGTAAATATTATTACGAGGCTTTTAGAAAAACAAAAACCGGAGCACATAGCCTGTGTTTTTGACAGGTCAGAGCCTACTTTCAGGCACGAAATGTATCCTGAATACAAGGCAAACCGAGACGAATTCCCTCAGGAGTTAGTACCCCAGTTACCAATAATTAAACAATTCCTTGATTTAATTGGTATGCAGCGAATAGAAAAACCCGGTTTTGAGGCTGATGATATAATAGGAACACTTGCCAAAAGAGCATCTGATGACGGATTCAAAGTGATATGTTTGACTAATGACAAAGATTATTATCAGTTAGTCAATGACAATACCTTGCTCTACAAACCTCAAAAAGGTGATGAATTTGATATAGTAGATATTGAAGCTGTTAAAGATAAATTTGGTGTAAGCCCGGAACAGGTAATTGATGTGCTTGCATTGATGGGTGACGCAAGCGACAATGTCCCCGGAGTAAAAGGTATAGGCGAAAAAACCGCAATTCCTATGGTACAGGAGTTTGGCTCTGTAGAAGGTATATATCAAAATCTTGATAAAATCACACGCAAGGCTGTACTAACAAAGCTGGAAAGTGATAAGGATAAAGCATTTCTTTCCAAAAAGCTCGTAACTATCGATACCAATGTTGATTTGGAACTTCACCATGCAGATATTAAATTAAGCACACCGGATTACTCGCAGTTAGATGTCTTATTCAAAAATCTCGGATTTCGCACTTTACGTGAAAAATGGCTCGCCAAAGCCGGTACTGATTATACTATCCCATCGATCGAAAGCGAGAGTAATGAAGATTCCGAATATGAAGATATTAAGCAGGAAATAGTGGGATTTGATTCTAAATCAGTTAATTACAAGCTGATCAGCACAGAAACGGAGTTAGATAGCATCATTAGTCAAATTAAGGAAAATCAACTCCTTAGTTTTGATCTTGAGACAGACGCTTTGGATAGGCTATCCTGCAATATTGTAGGTGTCGCACTTTCGTGGAAGGAAGGTTCGGCATGCTATATATCTGTTTCAGGCAGTGCCCCCGACGGAAAATCACATATTCGACAAGCTGCCTCACTGTTCGATGAACCACAGGAAGAAATCCCATTTGCAGACAGTTGCATCCCTGTAGAAACAGCATTAGCAAAACTAAAACCTATTTTAGAGAATGAAAACATCCCTAAATGCGGGCAAAATGCAAAATTTGATATGTATATTCTTAAGCGATATGGTGTCGAAGTAAACGGATTTTTGATAGACTCAATGTTAGCTTCGTATTTGCTCGACCCTGCAGAAAAACACAATATGGATGCTCTTGCAGTCAAATGGCTTAATTATGAGCCTATAAGCATAACCTCACTTATAGGAGAAAAGAAAAAAGATCAGAAATCAATGCGAGATCTCCATCCTACTGAAGTTTCAAATTATGCCTGCGAAGATGCCGACATCACTCTTCGACTTTGCAACCTGTTATCCAAAAAGATACGCGAAGAAAAACTGGAGCGCTTAGCTTATGAAATAGAATTCCCTTTGACAAAAGTGCTTACAGACATGGAATTTGAGGGAGCAAAAATTGACGAAGCAGCGTTAAAAGAGTTAAGTGTCGAAATGAAAAAAGACCTCGAACTTCTTACTAAAAAGATATATTCAGAAGCAGGTGCAGAATTCAATATAGATTCACCTAAACAGTTAGGTCATATATTATTTGAAAAGTTAATGATACCTCCCGTCAAAAAAACAAAGACGGGCTATAGCACAGATGTGGAGGTAATGAATGAGCTTTCTCAGACTTACCCTATTGCAGAGCTAATATTGGAATACCGCAGTCTTGCAAAATTGCTTTCTACATACATAGACGCTTTGCCAAAACTCGTAAATCCCACAACAGGCAGGATACATACAACTTATAATCAGACAGTAGCTGCAACAGGCAGATTGAGCTCGACAGATCCAAACTTACAGAATATTCCAATCAGAACCGATAAGGGAAAAGAAATAAGGAAAGCATTTATTCCTCGAAGCAAAGACCACATCTTACTGGCAGCAGACTATTCACAGATTGAATTGCGAATAATGGCTTTTATCTGCGATGATGAAAAAATGGTAGAAGGATTCAAACAAGGGCATGACATACACACTGCTACAGCAGCAATCTTAAATAACATTCCGCACGAAGAAGTTACTAAAGATATGAGAAGAATTGCCAAAACAGTCAATTTCGGAATCATGTACGGTCTTGGAAGTTTCGGACTTTCACAACGCATAGGTATTGGCAGGTCGGAAGCTAAGAACATAATAGATAACTACTTCGAAAAGTATCCAGGCATTAAAAAATATATGGATATGACTATAGAAAAGACTCAAAAACTTGGATACGCGGAAACACTTTGCGGAAGAAGAAGATTTTTTGCTGATATAAATGATAAAAACAGAATGAGACGAACCGCTGCAGAAAGAGGTGCTATAAATATGCCTATACAAGGTACGGCTTCAGACATGATGAAGATAGCAATGATAAAAATACACACTGAAATGCAAAGACTTAATCTGAAATCTAAAATGATTTTACAAGTCCATGACGAATTGATCTTCGATGTACACAAAGATGAAATAGAGCAATTAAAAGACTTGGTCATTTCAAATATGGAATCTGCTCTCAGCCTTGGGAAAGTGCCCGTGCTGGTAGATGCCGGTATAGGAAACAACTGGTTTGAAGCACACTAATATTTTAGACATCCAATGTGCCTTCTTTACCCCAAAGAGGGTGCATTGGTCTTTTTTTATTGCCTGCTATTTTGATGTATTTTACCTGTTTTTTATGCTTTTTTTATACCCCAACAAAAATATGTTATCTCAGTTGATTAGCTTTGTATCAACTGTAAAAATGCCTGCGGATTTTGATTACTCTGAGCTAAAGATGTTAACGACGTTTGTTGTAGGAACTGAGCTTTTATCAGCTCTAATTGCTCTTTAGCTACGTCAGAATCCTCGAGTCTGGAAATTGCGGCATTATAATTTGTTACCTGATTTTGCAAAACATCTTCCTGAGAAGTCAGTCTGTTCGATATACCTCCCAGATATGCTGCTACTTTATTTACATTATTTAGAGCAGCCGAAAGGCTTTGCATTGTAGTGCCAATATTTTCAGAAGAGAAAATACCCAAGCTGGTAGCTGAAACATTATTTAACTCACGAAGATCTAAATTTGTTACACCCGCAAAATTGCCGATAGCAAGAGAGTTTAGTTCGAAATTTTGACTATCGACATTGAAGTCAATATTAGACGTTGACATATCTATAGCTAAGTCAAGCAATTCATGCTTTGCATTAGTTCCTATGTAAAAAGTGGTAGTAAAAGAACCATCAAGTAATTGTTTACCGCCAAATACAGAAGAATCTACTACAGTCTGAATCTGTTGAGTCATTCGATATGCCGCTTTGGCTAAGGCTACTTTTTCATCAGTACCTAAGGCACCTGAGGAAGCAGAAGCCGCAGAATCCTTAATCAGTGTGATCAATTCGTTTACATTATCGAGAGAGTCCATCAGAATATTCGTCATATTCTGTGCATCACCAACGCTATTTTGGGCTGCTTTAAGCGAACCGTTTCGGGCTATAAGAGAACGCGACGTTATGTAACCTGCAACATCGTCTGCTGCATTATTAATCCTTTTACCGGTCGAGAGCCTGAGCTGGCGGAGAGAAATCTCTCTGTTAGCTTTATCCAATGCGTTGTAGGCTGTTTCTGCCGGTATATTCGTGCGAATCCGTGGTATCCCTTTAAATGCTGAAGGCATGACTTTAACCTCTGACAGTATAAACTAAAACATCCATGTTTATTATTCTATCCTAACCTTGGATCAACTGTAAGAATGACTGCGGATTAGCATTCGCCTGAGCCAAAGAAGTAAGAGAAGCTTGTTGCAAGAACTGAGATTTAACCAATTCGAGCTGCTCTTTGGCAACATCCGTATCTTCTATTCTTGAGATTGCAGTATTGTAGTTAGTAATTTGGCTTTTCAGAATATCATCCTGAGAAGTAAGTCTATTTACTACACCACCAAGATAAGAGGCTACTTTATTTACGTTGTCTAATGCATCAGCAAGAGAAGTCAAAGTAGTCGCTATATGAGAGTAATCAAATATACCCAAATCTTCACCTGAAACTGCATCTAAGTCTCTTAAATCCAAGCCTGTAACACCGGCAAAACTTCCACTCATTAATGAATTAACATCAAAGTTGTTGCTTTCAATGTTGAAATCAAGATTACCGTTTGTCAAATCGACATCTAAAGTTATCAGGTCATGTGCAGCATTTGTACCAATAACAAAGTCTGCTGAAAAAGTACCGTCAATAAGCTGTCTGCCACCAAAAACTGTAGATTCTACTACTGTTTGAATCTGCTCAGCCATTCTAAATGCCGCTTTCGCAAGTGCTACTTTCTCATCAGTACCCATAGCACCTGATGCAGCAGTTGCAGCAGAATCTTTGATGTTAGTTATGAGGTCACCTATATTCGCTAATGAATCCATAGCAATATAGGACACGTTCTGAGCATCACCCACAGCACGAGTTGCTGCTTTTAGTGAGCCATTTCTTGAAATTAAGGCACGTGACGTAATATATCCTGCCACATCATCACCGGCATTGTTGATTCTTTTACCGGTAGAAAGGCGGAGTTGCCTAAGCGAGATGTCTCTACTAGATACATCTAAAGCATTGTAGGCATTCTCAGAAGGAATATTAGTCCTTATCCTTGCATTTCCTCCTATTGCAAAAGGCATTATTCACCTCCATGTGAAATTAGTAATCCATGGGCTTTACATCCCACCCATCATCGTCGAGTTCATTTCCGACCATTTTGGCCTGTTGGTTAATAATTACAACTCTTATGCCAAAATGACCGACACAGTATCAATGCACTTATTTGTGCAATTACGCCTTGACAAACAAAATGAACATAGTTTTTGCTCAGTTGACTATAGAATAATCCGTGCCAATATATTTTCATGTGGAAAACTATTGAGCTAAAATTGCTGAAATTGCCCTCTAATTCAAGTGTTAATAAGAATGTGGAAATGTGGAAAACATTTGGAAGCTGTTGAAAGGTATCGTATTTATGTATTTTTATTATCCAGAGTGGCTATTTATCCACTGTGCAATCTGCTAATATCAGCCACAATTTATAAAGAGAAGGAAATGGATATGTGCATAACTTTCACTTTTTTATTATTCATCTCTTGAAATTGATATAAATCATATTAGTAATACACATCAATTTATGCCCGTTTATAGCCATAATCCAAATATTGTAGAATATTATACAGCCACTGCGTTTTAAAAGTGCTTCTCTACAGGCAAGATATTCTCTTTTTTGAACTCAATATTTAAGATTATTTTGCATAATTGCAACAATGCTTAGATTTTTGGACATTGAAATATCAAAAAGATTATACATATAGATATGGACGCATTTTTTGCATCAGTAGAGCAAAGAGACTTCCCGCAGTACCGAGGTAAGCCCTTGGTTGTCGGTGGCAAAAAAAGGCGTGGTGTTGTAGCCGCTGCAAGCTATGAAGCCCGTAAATATGGTATTCACTCTGCGATGCCAAGCTTTATTGCTGCTAAAAAATGCCCTCATCTTATTTTTGCAAGACCAAGATTTGAAGTTTACAAAAAGGTATCAAATCAAATAAATGATATATTTAAACAATATACCGACTTAGTCGAACCTGTTTCGCTTGATGAGGCATATTTGGATGTAACCAATAATAAAAAGGGCATTTCCTCTGCTGCAGAAATAGCAAGACAGATTAAATCAAAAATCTTAGCAACCACATCTTTGACCGCCTCCGCCGGAGTTTCTTTCAATAAATTTTTAGCAAAAGTTGCCTCTGACTACAGAAAGCCGAACGGGATTACGGTAGTTACTCCTGAAAATGCAGCTAAGTTTCTTACTAATTTGCCAATTTCCAAAATACCGGGCATAGGAAAGGTAACTCAAAAAAAAATGGAGGAAATGGGAATTTATACCGGTGGTCAACTCAGAGATTATTCCGAAGAGTTTTTATCATATCATTTTGGCAAAGTTGGTGCTCATTACTTCAGATTGACTCATCTATCAAGCTCTGACACGGTAAGTCCGACTCGAACAAGAAAGTCTATTGGGACTGAACGTACATTTTTGGAAGATGTAACTACGGAAACCGAAATGACTGAATCTATTGTTGATATATGCTCGGAACTTAAAAGAAGGATGGACAAAGCCAACGTTTGCGGTAAAACTTTAACTTTGAAGATTAAGTATTCGGACTTCACTATCCTTAGTAGGAGTCGCACAATAATGGATTACTTTATGGATGAAGTTGAGCTACTTGATATGGCAATTGAGTTGCTTAAAAGACCAACTCTGCCATCTAAACCGGTTAGACTACTTGGCTTGCAACTCAGCGGCCTTGCAAATATAACGATTGATATGCTACCTTATCAGTTAAGACTCAAGTTTTAACTGATTGTATGTGTATTTTCGAATGGATAAGTTAAAATTTGTTAGAAGTGATTTGTAGCGGGTACCACGCAAAAAACGCAGTCCCTTTCTCCACAGAACTTTCGAACCATACTTTTCCTTCGAGGTATTTTTCAGTCAATAGCTTTATACTATATGTACCAAGCCCTCTTCCGGTTCCTTTCGTTGAAAAAGAACGTTTGAATAGTTGCAGTTGGTGATCATGAGGAATATATCCGGAGTTTTTAACAGCAAACACTACACCCTGATCCTTGCTAAAACATGACAAATCTACTGTATCCCCTTTGTCTATTGCTTCAAGAGCGTTTTTCAGCAAATTGCCTAATACACGGATCAGCAGTGTTTCGTCGGATTGCATAAAGATATTTTCTGATAGCGGATTTATAATTATCTGCTTGTTATTTCTAATTTGATATTTAAGATATATCTCTTTGACTTTTTCCAAGACTTTTTTAGAGGAAGTAGCTGTCGGACGCACAGCAAGCTCATCATGCTCCGCATCAATCAAATCTTTTTGAGCAGCAATCTCATCTATAAGCCTATCTGAAAGTTTTTTGATAATGTCGGCAAATGAATAATAATCTTCAGGTTTCGAATTGACAAGAATTTCTGCAAACCCCTTTAATCCGCCGGCAGTATTCATTATGTCATGGAAAAATATACGCTCTAGAGCAATCTTCCGCTTCAATTCGGAAATATCTTTAAGGTAATTAATCGTGAAAGTGTGATCGCCCACAGTAAATGGTGTTGCTGTGATGGAAAATTCATAGGTATGCTGTGAATGTATATTTGTTATTTCGCACTCACTTGTACTTTTAGTACCATTTATAGCACTTAGGGTCGCCTGCACATTGCCACAAGTTTTACAGAACTCTGTAGTACCACAGCCTCCAACTTCTTTGTCCCAGTATTCGCAAGCCATAGTCTCACCAAGGCGTTTGCCGGTATTCAATTCGGAAGTGTCTCCTACAAAATGATAAAAGGCACGGTTTGCAAGTACCAACTGGCGAGCAGAATTTAAAATACAGAAAATATCGGGCACAGAATCGATAAGCTCTTTAATATACGGAATGTCCAATAGAATCTTTCTATGCTCTGCTATCTGTTTGTCGTCATACCGAAAAGCCGAAGCATATTTTGTAGGCAAATCTATATTGGTTCTGTGCATATACAATTCCGCAAAATGATATTGACTTAATATCGGAATAAATGGGTAACAATAAAAGGTAAAATACTGCTATTGTAAAAGTTTAATTGACAATTAAGAGTTATGCTTTAAGAAATCCTACAATAACTGTGGTAGTGTCTCCCTGCTTACTGCATACTTCAAATTTGCCATCGTAAAGCGTAACAAGTTTTTTGACTATAGCAAGCCCAAGCCCTAAGCCCTGCTGCTCGAAAGAACAACGGTCAAATTGCATAAAAGCACCAATATACTCTATCTGCTCGGGCGTAAATCCTCGACCGTGGTTAGTAAACTTATAATATATATATCCTGATTTTTCGTAGCTTTCGATTAGGACTTTTGTTTCAGGAGCAGCAAACTTGAATGAGTTATCGGCAAGTTCCCCAATAATCTTAATAAAATGTTTCCCTGAAACCTTTACACTGAAATGTTCAACTTTGTCAATGATATCTTTATCTCTGCCATACATTCTGGCTATATTATGGATATGGTCAGTAAGAAACATTTCCTGTCCGTCGGGGATCACTTCACAGCTTGTCAGGTTCATGATATCAACATACAAATTGTAGTTTTCTAACAAATGGAGCAATCTCGAGCCGGATTCGTGGATATTTGCAAGCATCAAATCGATTTCCTGTGGAGTAAATCTATCCAAAGAAGTGCGAAGCATGCTAGCAAAGCCCATAATAGAATTGAGCGGAGTTCTGAATTCGTGAGGGAGTGACTTTGTGAAAGTACTTCTTAGTTCATGCAAGTACTTTTCGTAATGACTTTTGATTTTTCTATACTTTTTAAGATTAGCCTCTATTGCCTTTATCACTTCATTGTTATCGAAGGGTTTCACCAAATAATCGTCAGCACCGAGCTCCATGCCGCTTCTTCTGTCAGCATCTTCCGCTTTTGCAGTCAGAAAGATGAATGGAGTAGCATAAGTATTAGGAGATGTTTTGAGCGCTTTGAGTACATCATAGCCGTTGGTTTCAGGCATCATAATGTCGCTGATTACCAAATCAGGAAATTCCTCGAATGCTATCTTGATGCCTTCTCTACCATTGGTAGCAGTGATGACCTCATAGTCTTTCAATTCGAGAAGCTCACTGAGGTTTTCGAGTACTTCGAAATCGTCTTCGATTATTAGGATTTTCGCCATAGCTTGAGTAATTGGTATAGGGCAATATTTTAGGATAATTTACATAAGGAGAGTAATTTTTAAAAATAATATTATATCACTACGATGTAATAAAATATATTTGCTTATTTGTTCAATCGGACAAGCACTTTTGTGTATTTGTTTGGTTCGCTTTGAATTTTAATCCTACCTCCAAGCAAATCTAAACACCTTTGGACAATAGTCAGTCCAAGCCCAGAGCCCATAGTAGGCGAGACTTTTTCGCTGCGTATGAAAGGGTCAAAAATGACCTGCAATTCCTGCTCAGAAATACCTATTCCTTTGTCTTCTATTTCGATAAAGTAATATTTGCTGTCGGAACTCACCATTATTTTAATTTCTGTATTGGCAGGAGAAAATTTCAGAGAATTGAGCAAAAGATTATTGAAAATCATATAAAGCAGTTTTGGGTCGCTTTTTACCACAGTGTCTTTGCTATCATAAACAAAAGTTAGCCGGTGAGAGTCGTTATCATAAATAGTAATCTCGTCAATTATTTTCCATAACAATTTTTCGAGATTGAGTTCTATAAGTATAGCACTAAGTTTGCCGTCGTTACTTGATTGGAAGGCAGTTACGTTTTCTAAAAGCTGAATAAGCGTATTGATGGCTTTTTTTATTTTTTGTGAGTGTTTGTCGAATCGTTCTTGATTACCTTTTTTAAAATGCTCATTCATCAGCTCTAACGAAGAGCTTATGACTGTAATAGGAGTTCGGTACTGATGGGATATCATAGTTATAAATTTATTCTTTATTTCGTTTAAATCACGCTCAGTATTCAAAGCTTTTGCCAAATCTTCTTTAGTAGCTATCAAATCAGACTCTATCCCTTCTCTTCTCAAAATTTCAAGACGTAAATCCTGAAATGCATCTTCTAATTGAGCAGTTCTCTCTTTTACTCTGTTTTCGAGCTCCATATTCAGAGATATAATTTCTTTCTCAACCAAAACTCTTTTAGTAACATCACGCAATATTGCAGCAAATAGGAAGTCCGAGTTGGTTTCGAAAGGGAATAAAAACAGTTTGAGAAATAAATCTTTATTTTTGTCATCTTTTAGATGTAAATCAAACTGCATGAGCTGCTTAGTAGAACGTGAATGAGCCCGATAATCTACAAAAAATGTTTTTAGCTCTTCGGAGCTTAATTCATATTCTGCAGGAACATATTTTACTAACGACAATATGTCCCAGATGTCTTTATTTAGTAATTTATTGCCGGCTACACGAAGAATTTTGCCAAGAGCAGGATTTGTATCGACAATTTTTCCCTGAGTATTAAACACCAGTAAACCATCGACCAGCTGATTTACCACTGTTCTGAATTTATTTTCGCTCGCGATTAGTTCTTCTTTGAATTGCTGACTCTCTGTAATATCTCTTATAACCACAGTAGTGCCAAGATACGCACTATCATTGCCTCTTCTTGCAGTAAATCGCGAAGAAAACCATTTTCGCTTTCCATGTTTGTCGATAAAAAATATGTAGTCCATCGCCCT
The DNA here is from genome assembly GCA_963664875.1 of Kapaibacterium sp. (SeqCode). Lineage (GTDB taxonomy): Bacteria > Bacteroidota > Ignavibacteria > Kapaibacteriales > UBA2268 > JBFHIJ01. The sequence continues at coordinate 2,280,463 of OY761611.1, forward strand.
GCGCTTACTTCTTGCGGAATCTATATATTTAGAAAAAGCTGAGGCAAGATCCGGAGGCATTGTGTCATGCAAAGCTCTGCCAAGGCAATCATCAGGACCGGGGAGATATTTATGCGTCTTATCAGGGGTATAAATATCGACAAATATATTGTTTTTATCCAGAACATAAACCAAATCGTCCATCGACATAAGAGTCGATTTCATATTATCTCTGTTATTCTGGAGAGCTCCTTCGAGCACCTTTGTGCCTGTAATATCTCGAGCAAGACAAAGCAGACCGTCTTCTGCCGGGTAAATCCCAAAATTAAACCACCTATCTTTACCGTCAAAGATTTTTGTATTAACCACAACAGAATCAGGGTTTCGGGAGTGCATCACTTTTTCTAATATCGAATACATTTCAGTATTAAGAATTCCCGGAAATATCTGAAAAAGTGTCTGTCCTTCCGGTTTGGTCTGATTACCGTTACTCATTAGATACTGTTTAGATATTTCATTTGCAAAAATGCATTTCCAATGCAAATCAAAAACAATGACTATATCGCGAATACTATTCAGCAAATTTTCGTATTGGCTTTGACTTTGCCTGCAGGCTTCCTCAAGATTTTTCCTTTTGGTAATATCTCTGGCAATACCGTTGATCTCTTCCATGTTCCCGGATCTGAGCAAGGGAGTGGTTTTGACTTCAAGAGCCACGTATGTGCCGTTGGACTTTCTTACTCTCAAATCAATATTTTGACCAATTTGGAGTTCGACTAAGTCAATAAATTTTTCATTGGCGAGAGCCAAATCGTCTTCATGAATAAGCTCAGAAAAATGTTTGCCTAAGATTTCAGCTCTCTCTATACCTAAAATACTTTCAAAAGATTTATTCAATTTTGTAAAGAACCCATCTTTGTTCAAAGAAAAAAGGATATCCGAGATGGTATCCATATAAGATGAGTAGTCATTGATATGAACCTTGTTGACAGGCTGCTTTAGGAGAAATTTCAATGCAGAAGTAAGGTTCGACTTCAAATGAGAATTTACTTCTATAGTAAATACTTTTTCGGAATCTGAACTTATTGAGCCGAGAGCAATAATATAATTATATACAGGCAGCAAAGAATTCAATTCTGTTTCGTCGTCGCAAACAGCTATGAAGTAAGCATCAAAATCGCGGTTTGAGCTATCAGAAAGGATAGATTGCAAAGTTGCTCTAACTTTATTTTTCAAAGTAGAGTCTTTGATAGAATCTAAATACACCGGATATTGATGATATTTTGTCAATTATTATACCTGCATTTTTACTTTGCTACAATAATATGATAATTATTTAATACCTGCAAGCAAAATCCAAGTGAACCAATAAAAATAATACTTGTACAAGTCTATTGTACTGATAGCTTTTTTACTGTCAGTTGCTTACTTACTATTTACTTTATAAAGAATTGAGTAAATTGTAAAGTGCTGTATTTGCATTTTTGCCGAAAAAAATCTATTTGTTACAATTGAACGGCATCCGAATAAAGCTTTATGTTATAATGGAAAGACTTATGAGTGTCAATAAAAGAATATCAGGTTTTATAAAAAGTTTAATTACAGTCGTAGTATTTATAGTTCTTTTTGCCTTGCCATCGAGTGCGGAAGCTCCTCAATATATGGGCAATTATAACTTGATGCAGAGACAGATTCTGTTAAGCTCTATGAGTCTGAGCAGTATCTTTTATAATTTCAACATTTGGTATAATTTGTATTTGATGCAAATGTTCCAAAGAGACAACCTTTTCAAAAAAGACACCAGCGACTACAAACCTGCTTTTTTGAAAATTCCTGAGATAGACGGGAATATTTATCGCGACAATTCATTAGGGAACGATAGACTCGACAGTCTTGATATTTATTCGAGAGAGGACAAAATTGATACTCTCGGACAAAATGTAAGCTCTAAAGAAAAAATCGGAGATGTGGATCTTGGATATACTTATGATTTGGATCTTGACAGTTATCTAAGACAACGCAAGGAACATTTACAACGTGAAGTCTGGGATTCGATTTTAACTCAATATGATTTGAAGAAAGCTCTTTCTAAAGGTGATTTAGCCAAAATGCTCGCACAATCTACCGGACTTACAATACCACTACCTCCTAATCCGGTAATTGGTATATTCGGCAAGCCACAGATTAGAGTCAATGTGCATGGTCAGGTCAATATTAGGGTAGGCTGGAGATGGGATTCACAAAATCTCGGTACAGTCTCTGCTTTTGGACAGACTCAATCCTCGCCTATCTTTAGTCAGGATATTAAAGTTGGGGTTAACGCTCAGATTGGCGACAAACTTAAGTTAGTAACCGACTGGGACACAAAAAGGATGTTCGAGTTCCAAAACAAATTTAAAATTGGTTTCGAAGGCGAAGACGATGACATTATCAAATTGGTAGAAGTCGGAAATGTAAGCCTGCCGCTCGAATCTACTTTAATAAGTGGAGGTGAGGCATTGTTCGGAGTAAGAGCAGACTTCCAATTTGGGCCTTTGTATCTAAAAACATTATTTTCTCAGAGAAAAGGTCAGAAGAAGTTTGTAGATGTAAGAGGTGGAGCTTCACGCCAGTATTTCAATTTGCGTGCTTATGACTATGCAAAAAATCACTTTTTTATAGATACTGCCTATAAAGCTGTTTATGATGATTACTTTAAGAACTCGACACCTGTTGCGTCCAAAGAATTTGCACATCTAAGAGTAAAAGAAATTGAGGTATGGGAAGCTACCAATCAGGTAACAGAAACCCGCTCTGCCATTTCGGTTGCTCACTCCGATTTGCCTGGTGTGCGCCGTAAACTTGGTGAAAACTATACACCTGACATCAAAAACAAACCAATACAGTCCGGTATAGTCGAGCGAGGTAGATTTGTCCGCTTGGATTCAAATAAATACACTTTTGACTATAATCTTGGTACTTTAAGTATCCATAATCTCCGACAGGATAGGTATTATGCAGTTTCATACCGCATAGAAGGTCCGACTAGCTCCAATGAAGATGATATTTATGTCGGCGATTTGTCGTATTTAGTTGGCGAACGTGATTCGCTTATATTAAAACTCGTCTATAGACCAAATATGCAACCGGGTTTTGCATCGCTTTGGTCCAGACAGATGAAAAACAAATATTCTATCAATTCTACAAATGTCAATACAACAGACACTCGAATCGGGGTATGGTACATTAGGCAATCTAATGACTCTACTGATGTGATTGAGGGATCTAACGAAAAACTTGTTACCATTTTTGGTGTGGACAGGGTAAATAATAGTACTGGTTCTACTCCGGCAGATGGTATGTTCGATTTGAGACCACCTTTCTTCGATCCGATTAGAGGCGAAATTACCTTCCCATCGACGGAGCCATTTGGAGATGGATTGAGGCGGTATTTTTCAGATCCTTTAAAGAATCTAAATCCTGGCGATGCTGAGAATTATGTTTTTGATGAAGTTTATGACACGACTTATGATGTTGCTCGCCGCAATACAGCTCGCGATAGATTTATGATTACCGGTGAAGTAACCGGCAGACAGTCTAATAGAATTTTCCTTGGCGGTTATAACATACCGCAGGGTAGCGTTAGAGTTACTTTAGACGGTCGTCCGTTGAAAGAGTTCCAGGACTATATCGTAGATTATTATTCAGGTATGCTAACTTTAAAAAATGAGCGTGCTACACTTCCAAATGCAAACTTGAGAATAGAATACGAACAGCAGGATATCTTTAATGTCTCGACACGAACTCTGGCAGGGATTAGGGCAGATTATAAGCTCTATGAGCAGAGGAATATCGAGGCTATACTGGGTATGACCTTTATGCACTATGACCAGTCGGCAGTTGTCGATAGGGTAAGGCTTGGAGATGAACCTGTATCAAATAGTATGATTGGTTTAGATGCTAAACTTAACGTAAAAGCGCCATGGATTACTAAAGCCTTGGATGCACTTCCGTTTTTTGACACAAAAGCAGAATCTTCAATAAATCTTCGTGGTGAGTGGGCTATGATCTTGCCGACTCCTAATAAACGCAAATCTACAGTTGCTTCTGATAATGGAGCTGCAGTTGTTTATATTGATGATTTTGATGCAGCGCAAAGACATATTTCTCTTGGTATGAATGCTACTTTATGGTCTCATTCTTCTCAGCCGGAAGATATTTTTATCGGAGCGAATGACAGTATTCGTGCAGGCTTTAGAGCGAGAACGTTTTGGTTCCAATATTTCATACCTTCTGTGCCAACTACGGAAGTATGGCCTAATAGACAAGACATACAACAAGGTAATAGAAATATTTCACCTTTGCATTTAGTTTTCGATCCCGAATATAGAGGTATTTATAACAAAAACCCTCAATATGTAGATGCTCTAAATCCCGAATTTAATCAAGCAAATGCTTTCTGGGATAACGAATCAAATATGGAACGTATCTGGGGTGGTATGATGAGACTATTCTCTTCATTCAATACTAACTTTGATACAGAGAATATAGAATATATCGAACTAATGATGAAAGTAGATCATCAGAGATTTGGAAGCACAAGAATGTTTATCGATATTGGACAAATAAGCGAAGATATTATTCCAAATCAGGCACTTGATACAGAAGACGGAATTACCGAAGAAAGCACATATCCTAATAATATGATAGATACCGGCGAAGATTTGGGTATTGATGCACTAACTAATGCACAGGAAAAAGAACAGTACCCCGCTCCTTTGAATCTGGAAGAAGACCCGGCGCGTGATGATTATGCATTCGATTTCCAAAAAGATGACAGAGACAGAGAAGAAGCTGACTTTATAAAATATAATAATTTTGAAGGAAATTCTTTGATTTCTGAAGTTGGTCAGTTCCCTGACACTGAAGTTTTGAATAAAAACAACGGACAAACTGTATCTCTTGATAATAGTTATTTTACCTATGAGGTCAATCTCGACACTCGCCCGACTACTAACCCTCAGATAAAGGGTAGCAATAACGGCTGGAATTTATACCGAATTCCAATCAGAAAACCGGACAGCAAAGTAGGTAATCCACTGTTTTCTAATATTCAATATATCAGAGTCAGATTCCAAGGCGGTGTATTCAAAGCAAGAATCGCTGACTGGAGACTTGTCGGATCGCAATGGCAACGTATAAATAATTTCCAAAACGTTGCTTCAACTGATAGTGTAATGCAGCTCGCTTTTGTGAACCTATGGGATAACAGTGGAGCTCCGGACTATTACTCTATGCCTCCGGGAGTTGATGCTCCACGTCAGTTGAATAACCCTGATGCAACTCAGGATATTAGACTTAATGAACAATCTCTTTCAGTTAGCGTTTCAAACTTACGATATGGCGATGAAAGAATGGCTGTTAGAATTTTCCAACCTTTGGATATATTCTACTACAAAAAATTGAAACTCTTTATACATGGTGATGGTTCTATGCCTGCGGTAATGGTTCCTGGGGCAGTGCCTAAAGCAAACTTCTTTATCAGATTTGGTATTGACTCGAGCAACTATTACGAGTACAGACGACCACTCGTGAGCGGCTGGCAGGATATTGAGATTAACCTTGCAGAACTTACTGCAATCAAACAGTCGCGAGATACATCTATGCTTTACGACAGACAATATGTGCCTGTCGAAGGTGATGAGCTGGCTTATTTCTACATAAAAGGTAATCCGATACTTACAAGAGTCAATTTCTTTGGTCTTGGTATCGCAAACCCTGCAGAACGTTTCCCTAACGAATTGACCACTACTATGTGGGTTGATGAACTTAGGCTTTTGGAACCGGAAAACAGAAAAGATTGGGCTGCAGTAGCTAACGTCAACGTAAAACTTGCAGACCTTGGAAATGTAAATGCATCTTTTGAAAGAAGGGAACCAAACTTCCACCAGTTGGAAGAAAGATTTGGCGACAGAGTCAGCCAGACCAACTGGACTGTTTCGATGGATGCAAGCTTAGATAAATTTGCTCCTAAATCCATGAGTAAAATGAAAGTACCAATTACTTACACCCACTCTGAGTTTATGAGCAAACCTGAATACGAAGCAAGTAACGATATTAAATTGGAGCGAGCTGCGGAGTCTGCTTATGCACAAGCAAGAAGAAACGGATATAGCGAAGACGAAGCAAGACAAATATCCGAAAGAGTAAAAGTGGAATCACAATCGCTTAGAGTGCAGGACAGCTGGGCTATTACTTCTATGAAACTTGGCATACCTATTAGCCATTGGTTGGTAGATAAAACATTAAACGGCTTGACTTTTGGTTATTCTTATGCTCAGGAATTTGAACGTTCTCCGATTTACGAACAGAAATTCAACTGGCAGTGGAGATTTAATGTCAAATATGACCTTGCAATACCTGATTTACTTTCATTGCAGCCACTCGGCTTTTTGAAAAAAGTGCCGGTTTTAAATGCCTATTCAGATTGGAAAATTAACTTCCTCCCCGGTGCATTTAATGCAGGTTTGGACATGAACAGAAGAAGACAAACTGAGCAATCAAGATTCCTTGATTACCCGAGTCCTGTGTTCAGAGATTTTACTGCCGTTCAGAGTGCCTCTTTCAACTGGAAACTTACAGAAGGCGGCTTGTTGAGTCCTGAGATACAATATACTGTAAATACAAATTCAACTCTTGTACCTTATGAATTGGACGAAGACGGCAATCAAAGGACAGGAGCAGATCTATGGAGATATATCTTTAGTGGCGGTTTGAATCTTGGTAATAACAATCTCCATTCGCAGACTGTAAACATCAACTTCAAGCCTGTACTGCCTAACATCTTAGGTATGAGCAAGTATTTTGCGATCACAGGGAGCTACAATGTCAATTATCAATGGCAAGATCCTATGCAACCGGATCCGGCACTTCGTGATTTGGTTAAAAATGCGAGCTACAATGCATCATTGAGATTTAAAATTGACTGGCAGCTTATGAAGCTGGGCGATGAGTGGTTTGGCAAAAAAGCTCCGGAAAGAAAAAAACGCATAAGCAGAAGTAAATCAGACGATGATAAAGAAAAAGCTAACCAGGCAGCTCAAGAAGGTGGAATTTGGGATGCTACTATGAGCACAATCAAAACTATTTTCTTTGACTGGCAAAAAGTTACTTTTAGCTTCAACCAGAATAATACTGCCAATAACCCAGGGGTTTACGGCGGTACCGGTATGAATAACTTCTGGGGAAGAGGTCTTACTTTCCGTGATTCTAAACAGATGTACGGACCAAGTTTTGCCTACCAGCTTGGCTTGGTATCGAATCCTCACGGAGGATTTCGTACAAATGGTTTTGGATTTGAAACTTATACAGGTCTCAGACCTGCTGATGGTGTAATGCAGGACAACTATAATCAGTCCACTAACCTTAAAGCAAACACTTCAAGACCGCTTTGGGAAGGTGCGATGTTAAATCTCGAATGGAATACTGATTTTGGATATACGCGTAATCAGACAGTAGTGACAGATGAAAATGGTGTACCTGATTTTACAAATATTATGGCGACAGAAAACTTTAAACGTTCTTATATTAGTTTCCCTTCGTTCTTTGGGTTCAATTTATTCAGCAACACAATCGAAAATGTAATAGATTTATACGAACAGAGAAGACCGGGCATTCTAAATTCAGACTTAGACACTGTTTCTAAAAATCAGGCTTTGCAAAATGCACTTTCAGAATCTTTCTACGAAGGACTTGAAGCATTCAGTCTCTTTGGGGTTGGCAAAATTGGTAAATTCTTACCTGCTGTCAACTGGGAGATTACATGGGAAGGCATGGAAAAATTCCCTCTTTGGAGTAGCTTTATAGACAAAATGCGTTTCCAACATAAATACAAATCTTCCTATCAGGAAAATGTATTGATCACTGACAACGGACGAGCTGTTCAAAATCAGGTAATTGAGTATGAGTTTGCACCGCTTTTTGGCTGGAATCTAACTTTTGATGAAGATTTGTTTGACGGCATATTGAATGCAGAAGCGAAATACAGCACAAAAACTTCTTACAATTTGAACTCTGCAAACCGCTCTACTATAACCAGACAAAGGACAGATGACATAACCATCAGAGCCGGCTACACGATGAAAGGATTTGAGTTCCCGCTTTTCGGACTTGTTCTAAAAAATGATCTTGAGTATGCTTTCTTGTTTACATTCAAAAACAACTCAAGTGCTACTTATGACATATTGGATAAAGCGAGCTTGAACGACAACGAAGGAAGAACTCTAAACGGCAATAAACAAATTATCTTAGAACCGAGTGCAAGGTATTCGATTTCAGATAGATTTACTGCAGCGTTGTTTTTCCGCTATGAAGGCACATTTACCGAAGGGGCTGCCTCTCCGGGCTTCCACACTACTCAGGTAGGGCTTGATATTAGGATGTCTATTGCCGGTGGCAGGTAAAATCAGAACAGAATTTAGATAAATATCAAAAAAGGAGTGTTTATTCGAACTAAAATGAAAAACACTCCTTTTTTCTATTATTCCGGTCTTTGACCCATAGAGATAGATTTGCTTCTTTCGATAGATTGAAGAGCCAAATAATTATCGCCAAACTTAGTGAGATTGTCAAGTTCTACGTCGAATTGATCGCCGTGTCTTTCTTCGTCTTCTACTAAGGATTCAAATAATTTTTTTGAAACCGAATCTGCATTTGCAGAGCATTCATTTGCCCAGATATTGTAATCCGTTGCACTCGAATCTTCCATAGCAACTGCGATTTCTAACATTTCACGTACATTGTGAATCTTTTTAACATCTTCAGCAGGTTTCATTTCGACTTCGCCTTTTAGGAATAGTATCCTTTCGGCAAGCATTTCTATATGCATCATTTCCTGTATAGCTGTAGTTTTGAAAAGCTGTGCAAGCAAATCATAACCTTGGTCATCGCAGTGAAAATGGAAGTACATATATTGATGCACTGCAGTCAATTCGTCAGCAATTGCTTTGTTGAGCAATTCGATGCTTCTTTCTTTTTTAGCCATTTCTGAACCTCTTGAGTATATATTGAGTATAGTAATTTTATTATTTCAGATGTGATTGATATGATAATATAGTCAATATTTATTACTGTTACAAGCTTTGTGCACAAGATTTTATACCGTTTGAGAGAATCATCTGATATATAAAACCTCGTATCAAATTGTGAATTTGGCACGAGGTTTTTATAGATTCAATGCTTACTTTTATCTTTGCAAATATATTATTTGGAGTTATTCTTGCTTTTGAGAGGACCAAACCTGAAATTGAGATAGGCTGAGCAACCAAGAGAAGCCATTAGATATATGCTTGCTAACAAATCTATCTCATAGTTAATTATACCCATGCTTTTCAAACCAAGGAGCAAAGGCAAAATAAACAAAGAAGACAAGAGAATAGAAAACATAATTCGCAGTTTTGTTGTTTTTATTATTTCGTCAAGATTCGGCACTACAGAATCTACGCTAATCAAGAAAAAACACACAGGATTCATAATGTACAAAACAACACCTTTTTGCTCTAACGCAAAAAGAGAAATCAGCATCCCCACAATACCAAGTATCGAAAGGGCTGACAGAATTTTTTTCTGCATAGTTACTCCGCAGTATATTGCTCTACGACTAAGCGGAACTCTTCCGGCAACGCAGTTCTTGCTCCATCCGGGAAGACTATTCTGCATTTCTTATTTTCAATAGAGCCTTTGATTGTATATTTGGACTTTACGATAACTCTGAAAAATGGCTTGCCTAAAGTCTCATTGATAGCAAGTTTGCCTAATGTGCCAATATGTTTTGCAAAATCAATTGCAATTGGGTTGTCAAAATATATGTCAAGTATCGAAGAGCTTTCGAGGCAGCCTTCGATTTGTTTTGTGCTTATAATTTTCATCTATCTTACAAATGTATTAACAATATCCTTTACTGCTTCTATAAAACGATTGATTTCATCATCGCTTGTAAAATAAGACGGACTGCAGCGTACTGTGCCCCAAGCGTCTATGCCCAAAGGTTTTAAGGTCAGAGGAGCACAATGTACCCCAGCTCTTACAAATATATCGTAAGATGATTCTAAAATGTAATTGACCTCTTCAGGTGCCATTTTGCCTATGTTGAAGGTGTAAACTGAATAGCTGTTTTTTGTCTCCGATTTGTATGATTTTATCTCAGGAATAGCATCTAATTCTGCAATTACCTTTTTCATCATTTTTTTCTTTGTCTCGTGTATAGTTTCCACTCCTTGAGTGAGTAGCCATTTGACACCAGCATTGAGCGAGACTATGCCTGGTTTGTTTGGAGTTCCGCTTTCGAGATAATAAGGTAACTCTTTGGGTTGGAGAAGGGACATGCTTCTAATGCCGGTGCCGCCTGTTTTTAGAGGTTCGAGTTCGATTCCTTCTTTTATATATAATCCTCCGATACCCTGAATGCCATACAAATTTTTATGCCCTGTAAATGCCATTAAATCTACATCCATATCAACTACATCAATAGGAATTGCACCGGCACCCTGTGAGGCATCTAAAATAAAGATACATCCGTGGGCGTGAGCTATTTTAGCAATTTCTTTTACATCCTGAATCGTTCCTGTTACATTAGAAACAAAATTTAGAACAACAACTTTTGTTCTTCCATTGATTAGTTCCTCTATAGATTTTGGCTCGACATATCCTGTCTCGTCGCATACTGCAAAATCAACATCTATAAGTCCTTTTTCCTGTAGTGCATTTAACGGTCTGATAACGGAATTATGCTCGATAGTAGTAGCAACCACATGACAGTCTGATAGTTTGAGTCCTTTTATTGCCAAATTTAAAGATTCTGTGCTTCCGGAAGTAAAGATGATATTATTGGGATTGGGAGCATTGAAAAGTTTAGCAAGCAGAGCTCTCGTTTCTGCAACTATATCAATACCTTCTTCGCCGCTACCGGAACGAGCCGAATGCAAAGGAGGCTCTGTGATACACAAGTTTACGGCATCTAATGTGTCCTGAGGTTTCGGGTATGTAGTGGCAGCATTATTAAGATATATCATATTTATATTCCTTCTTAGATTTAATCAAGCTTGTTTAAAATAGGAAAATTTAGTTAGACATTGCATTAAAAAAGCTATTTATACTGCATGTTAATCTGTCTAAAAAAAAAATTATAACTCAAAATAGAGATCCCACAGTGAAAAAACAAATATGTTTAAGCACTCTAAAAATATTCGTTATGAGATAAAAAAGTTAACGCTATAATAAGTGCAACAGAAAGGTAAAATTTGCCACACAAAAAACAATTAAATTTGAAATTTCTTTATTCTTTAATTTTATTAAAATAACAAATTTTCTTATCTTGCTATTTTACTACATAGCTGGAATTTAATAGGATTCTTAGATTTTCGTGGGGGAGAAAGAAGATGAGAAGACATATATTTTCTATTATGATAATGATGCTTACGGTTGGACTCATAAGATGTGGATTTGCACAAAGCGATAAAGAACAAGTATTTCAACCTTTAATCAATAAGCTATATGCCGCCGGAGTGGATAGTAATTTTATTCGCAAAGCTCTAAACAATGCTAATCTTGATTATAACGAAAAATTTGTTAAAATCAACGTAACAGGTGCGTTCAAAAAGCCTGATTATTCCGGGCATTATAATAAATTCTCTGTCAAAAAATCTAAAACCTTTTACAAAGAAAATCTTGAATTGCTAAAATCCGCTGAGCAAAAATTTGGTGTTCCTGCAGAAGTTATTGCATCTGTTTTGTGGGTAGAAACAAGACATGGTGCTTACCTTGGAAATAACAACATAGCATCTGTATTTTTCAGCACTGCATTGGCAAATCTGCCGGAAAATATTCAGATGAATAAAGATGATTTGAAATCCAAATTTGTAGGCGAAGAAGAAGAATTAGATTCACTATTCAAAAGAATAGAAGAAAGAGCAAACAAAAAAGCAAAGTGGGCTTTCGAGCAGATACTGGCTTTAGAAAAATTAGATAAGGTTTCGCCCATAGACGTATTCGAAATTAAAGGTTCTTGGGCAGGAGCGTTCGGGATGTCCCAATTCCTGCCATCCAGCTATATTTCATGGGCTTTCGATGGAGACAGCGACGGTGTAATCAATCTATTCCACAAAGAAGATGCTGTTTTCAGTGTGGCGAACTATCTTAAAAGCAACGGATGGGGAGAAAGCAATGAAGCACAACGTGCTGCTGTGTTTCATTATAATAACAGCAACGACTATGTAGATGCCGTCCTAAAACTTGCCTCTTTGATAGTAAGTGAGGATTCGGATACTGACAGCAGTATGCTTAGATTCGACATTAAAACACCCTTGAACAAACAACTTTTAAATTAATATAGGTTATTTATGAAGCTACTTTTACGAGTTATGCTAATCTTTGCTATTAGCTTCTCTTTTGTAAGTCCTACATTCTCCCAGTTTTGGGAAGAAGAAGAAAACGGCAAACCTGAAAAAACAGAAAAAAAAGAAGAAAGTTCATTTGGTATTTGGGGCGAGGCTCCGCCTGACACAACTACATCCGAATCAAAATCCGGCTTTTGGGACATATTTAAAGGTGAACCCGAAGACTCTGCTACTGCTGCCAGAAAAAAAATGATAGAAGAGGCTGATTCTGAAAAAAATAAAGAAAAATTTGATTCTTTTGGTAAAGATAAATTTACAAACAACGACAAAAACTCTGACCTTAAAGAGTACGAAGGCTCTACTGTCTTGTTAACAGGCACTGTCCTCGATGAGAAAGGCAAGCCGATTCAGGATAATATTTATCTAATCAACCAGTATGGTAAACGCAAACTCTGCCGTGCAAATAATGAAGGCATTTATAAAACAGTTTTACCATCAGGTGGCTATTATAATATATACCTGAAAAATAGGATAGTTGATAATCCTGTAGTGGTCTTGAAAAAGACAAGCAAATACACAGAGGTCAGCCACGATTTTAAAGCTGACATTATTAAAGAGGGAAGCGTGGTTTTCTGTAAAAACATTTTTACTTCTAACCAATCTCAAATAAACACAAATCTTGATACTTTGAAAAATTTGCTTGGCACATATAACCATGTCTCTTTTACTATTGAAGTAAATGCTCCGGTAGTAAAAGAAAAAACGAAAAAAAGTAAAAAATCTAAAAAGAAAAAAGGTAAAAATCAGGCCGATCCTACTCCTAAGTTAGACGCAACTATAGCTCAGGCAAGAATAGAACAGTTAGAAGGTACTTTCGCAGAAATGGGTATAAATAAAAAACTTTACGAAATAAAGGCAGCTGATTATAACAAACAGCTCCCCGAAAACTGTGTTACAATAAAAATCAAATCGATAACAAAACTACAGTAATACAGAAACTGAAAATAAATCAAAAACAGCCTGCATTTCATTATAACTTTTGAAAATGCAGGCTGTTTTTTTAATATATAAGTATATTCAGCAGAGTTTGTCAAGTCTGAAACTTAGATTCCCGGCAAAATCTAGTTATGCATATTTGTTGCATCTGACAAGTCAGTTTGTTTATTTGCTTTGGTTGCGAGACTCTTTTTTTGCTTCTTTTAACCATTTGATATTTAATATAAGAAGAGGCAACCATACCGCTAATTGCATCATCGAAAGATAAACTTCCGCCTGCATATAAGAAAATAGATTGACAAAATTTCCTAGTACAAAAACGGCTGACCCGAAAATATTCGATTTGAAAGTGATTCTATTCTTTTTAAAGAAATATTCCATAGCAAAGCCCATTGCAAAGAAAGATTCAGCTAATAACATTAAATTGTCAATAGAGCTTTCCGTAGCGTTATGTGGATTTGCCCAGCCTTCAGAATACAAATATGCAACAATGTTTATAACCAGAAGTACGGCACCCAAAATACTTAGAAGCTTTTTCTTTTTGACTAAATTTTCCATTTCATCAGAGAGTATCATCCTGTCCAAAGCATTTCTAATCTGCTTTTTGTCATAGTATTCCTCAGACAGCTTCTCAACTATTTCAGTCGGCTGCATCCCGGCAAGCATCATTTCTTGTGCCTTAGGAAATAATTCCTTATCTATTGATTTCTTGGTCATTATATTTCTTGTTGTTAGTTAATCATATTGCAAGATAAGCAATAGATATATATTTATAAAACAGAAATATCCAAATTGTCGATTATAAAAGCTGATGAAGGTATTAACAAAAGAGGCTATCGAATATGCGACAGCCTCAATTAGAATATTATATATGATAATTTCTTAGTTCGCAATAAAGTTGATCAATTTGTTTGGAACAAAGATTACTTTACGGATAGTTTTTCCTTCGAGATAGCTTTGTACCTTTTCATCAGCTTTTGCAAGTTCTTCAATTTGCTGCTGAGTTGCTTCAGCAGGCACTTGCAGTTTTGCTCTGATTTTTGAAGCTACCTGCACTACAAATTCTATTGTGCTTTTTTGAGTTTTTGCTTCATCATATTCCGGATATGCCTGTAAAACTACAGATTCTGATTTGCCGAGAATCTGCCATAGCTCTTCCGCAATGTGAGGAGCAAACGGAGCAAGGCAAAGCACGAATTTTTCCATAGCTTCTCTTGGTTTTACTTCCGCTTTAGTAAATTCATTAACAAAAACCATCATAGCAGAAATAGCAGTATTAAAGTGCATATTGTCGATATCTTCGCCAACTTTTTTGATTGTAGTATGAAGTACGTAGTCCTGTTCTTCATTTAGAGCTACATCTTGCACTGCCGCAGATAAGCTGCCTTCAGCGTCAACAATCATTCTCCACGCTCTATCCAAGAAGTTGGAAACACCTTTGATGCCTTGAGTTGACCAAGGTTTGGAATCGCCAAGAGGGCCTAAGAACATTTCATATAATCTTAGAGAATCCGCACCGTATTCTTTGATTACATCATCAGGATTGACAACATTTCCCAAAGACTTTGACATTTTCCTGCCATCTTCGCCCATGATTAGACCCTGATGGAACAATTTTCTAAATGGTTCTTCTGTAGAAACGTAACCATAATCAAAAAGAACTTTGTGCCAGAAACGAGCATATAGCAAGTGGAGAACTGCATGCTCTGCACCACCCATATATAAATCAACACCCTGTCCCTGCATCCAATATTCTTCTTTTTCAGGATCGCAGAATATTTCGTCGTTTGTTGGGTCAATATATCTCAAGTAATACCAGCAAGAGCCTGCCCATTGAGGCATAGTGTTAGTTTCGAATCTTGCCTTTTTACCCGTTAAAGGATCGACAAAGTTAGTCCATGATTCAACATTTGCTAATGGAGACTCTCCTGTTCCTGCCGGCTGATAGTCAGTTACATCCGGCAATACAAGCGGCAACTCGTCTTCATTTAAAGCACGTTTTGTGCCGTCTTCAAAGAACATAATTGGCATTGGTTCACCCCAATATCTTTGGCGAGAGAACAACCAGTCACGAAGTTTGAATTGAACTTTTGCTTTGCCAAGTAACTGATCTTCGAACCATTTCGTCATAATTTTGCCCCCTTCAGCAGTAGGCATATCATCTATAGAAACTTCATTGTTTGAAGAGTTGCAGCAGATGCCATACTCTGTAAATGCAGCTTCCTGCACGTCCCATTCAGAACCATCAGCAGGCTTCACAACTTGTTTGATAGGCAAGCCAAGAGCTTTTGCAAATTCGTGGTCTCTTGCGTCGTGTCCGGGAACAGCCATAATAGCACCAGTGCCGTAATGAGCAAGAACGTAGTCTGCTATCAAAACAGGAATTTTAGTTTTATTAGCAGGGTTGCAGGCATAAGCACCTGTGAACACACCTGTTTTTTCTTTGCTTAATTCTGTTCTTTCAAGATCACTTTTAAGAGCAGATTTTTCAATATATTTTTCGATTGCTTCTTTGTGCTCAGGCGTAGTGATTTTTGCAACAAGTTCATGCTCAGGAGCAAGCACCATGTACGTAGCGCCGAAAATCGTGTCAGGACGTGTAGTAAATACTTTAACCTGATCGCCTGTTTCAGCTATTTCAAAAGTAAGCTCTGCACCGGTGCTTTTACCAATCCAGTTTTTCTGCATATCTTTAGTAGAGTTTGGCCATTCAACCAAATCAAGATCATCCAGCAAACGGTGAGCATATTCTGTAATTTTTAGCATCCACTGTCTCATCGGACGACGCTCAACAGTATAGCCTTTGTCTTTCCATTCGTCAACTTCTTCATTTGCAAGTACAGTACCAAGCTCTTCGCACCAGTTCACCGGAATCATAGAGATATAAGCAAGTCTGTGATCGTCTTTATAGTCTTCAATTTCTTTTTCGGACTTAAGATTTTCAGGAATTGGAAGCTCGTCTATGTGGCGAGCTTTGTCAGCTTCTTTGTCATACCAAGAATTATATATCATAAGGAACATCCACTGAGTCCATTTATAATAAGACGGGTCAGTAGTATTTACAGAGCGATCCCAATCATATCCCAAGCCAATCATATCAAGCTGACGTATGAAGTTTTCGATATTTTTAGAAGTTGCCTCCACCGGGTGGATACCTGTTTTCATGCAATATCTTTCAGTAGGCAAACCAAAAGCATCAAAGCCCATTGGGTGAATAACATTAAAGCCGGTCATTCTTTTGTAGCGAGCGATAATATCAGTCGCTGTGTAGCCTTCCGGGTGACCAATATGCAAGCCTGCGCCTGATGGATAAGGGAACATATCCAGAATATAATATTTAGGTTTATCGTATTCTTCGCCTGTTTTGTAGATTTGCTTTTCTTTCCAATATTGTTGCCATTTAGGCTCAATACTGCCAAAAGGATAAGTTGACATCGTAAGTCCTTAGAATTAAATTACTATACTAAATTGATTATATACTTATTCAAGTAAATCAAAAATACGAAAATTTGAGAGGAAATAATATTAGGAGGGAAAATTCTTTTTAGTTTATATTGTTTTGCTCACTTTAGCTAAGTATCAAGCTCGCTCAGCTTCCTCATGACCAATTGAATATAAGCATGCCCTGCAATCTATCCAACCTTAAGTCAAGCAAAGAATAGAATCAACTATAAACTACCAAATTCTGCTCTAAATGGCTAAATCACCACGATACTTTGGCACAGTAAAGTAGAATTTACTGCCAAGATTGATTTGGCTTCTTACCCAAATTCTGCCGCCGTGCTTTTGGACAAACTCTTTGCATAGCACTAAGCCTAGCCCTGTGCCTTTTTCTGCATTAGTACCTAAGGAGGTATGATGATGCTCCGGATTAAAAAGATTAGAAGCAACTTCTTCTTCCATCCCTATTCCTGTATCTTCAATGCAAACTGTAACAAATTCTGAGTCTTCTGCGACTACATCAAAAGTTATTTTGCCGCCCTCTTCTGTAAATTTTATAGCATTAGAAGTTAAATTCCTTATTACTGTAGTGAGCATATTTCTGTCGCCATGGACATACACCGGGCTTTTGATTTTTGAGCTTAGATCTATCATTTTTTCTTTTGCTGAGGCTGAAAGAAGATAAATATTATTAAAGGCAAGTTCCTGCAAATCGATTGGTTCGGGATTAAACGATATATTACCCATTTGAGTTCTTGACCATTGGAGTAAATCTTCGAGTAGCTTATAAATGCTGTTAGCTGAATCATAAATTGACGAGGCAGTCTCTTTCAAATCCTTCATAGTCATTTCTTCAATATCTTTATTAAGCACTTTAGAAAGTCCAAGAAAGTTCCCCATAGGTCCTTTCATGTCGTGTGCTATGATTGAGAAGAATTTGTCTTTTACTGATAGGGCTTCCTGAAGCTTCTTTTCAGATTCTTTGAGTGCAAGCTCTGTGCTTTTTTGTTTAGTAATCTCTGTAATGACGATTACAACACCGTTTAATTCGCCTTCCGGAGTATAAAAAGCACGGGGCGTAACCAAGACCGGGACTGTATTGCCGTTTTCATGTATCAGATTGAGTTCGAAAGATTCGTTTCCGTTATCAAATCTTTTTAAGCGAATCGCAAGGAATTGTGCTTCATTTTCAGAAATAAAATCAAATGGGGTCATTCCGTGAATTTTGTTTTGTGCTTTGCCAATCATATTACAAAATGCACCATTGCCAAAAGTAATTTTGAAATCCTTGTCTGTTTTAATCAGACCTTCGCCCATGGTATCAATTAGAAATCTATAGTGCGAGAGAGCTTCTTTGAGTTTGTTTTCTGCAATTATGCTGGAAGTAATATCCCTAACTGTCCCTTCGATGAAAGCATCGCTTCCGAATTTATCTTTGATTAGTCTGGCAGTTACAGATACCCATACGATAGAACCGTCTTTTTTTTGAATCTTGGTCTCATATTGGTCAATAACACCAAATTCTAAGAGTTTATTTTTGAATAGTTGTACTCTGTGAGGCTGCAAAGAATTCTCAAAAACATTGAGCCCAACAAGCTCGCCGGGAGTATATCCGGTAACGTCAAAACAGGAAGGCGAAATCATTAGAATATATCCATCTGTATCCATCCTAAGAAATACATCTCGCAAATTGGAGAATAATGCCCTATATTCCTGCTCTCTAATTAGGAGAGCTTCTTGAGCTGCTTTTCTTTCAGATATATCAAGTATCACTCCGATAATCTCAATCACCTTTCCCGAAGAATCCTTTAGCGGAGTAACTGAAAGATCAGCCCAGAGTATGGTGCCGTCTGACTTTATGTAGCGTTTCTCTATGCGATAGAAGTCAAGCTCACCGTTGACCAATTTAGAATATAAAGTCTTTGTTTTTTCGAGGTCATCCTTTACTGTAATATCAAATATATTTTTAGCATTGAGCTCATTCTCCGAGTAACCCAAGATAGTTTGTAAATATGTATTGGTGTAGAGTATTTTACCTTCTGTATTCAATAAATCTATACCGACAGCAGCGTTGTCAAAAACTGCAGTTAGTTTAGCTTCTGTTTGCGTTTGGATTGCTTTTATGTGATTCTTTTTACTCATAAAAATATATTTATCTTAATTTTAGAGAAGGTGTAAAACTTGTTTGTTTCCTATTATCGACCAATTTGTAACAATGTTTAATAATTCGTGTCGAAAGAACTCACAATATATTACACAAAAACGATTTATCTAAATATAATATTGCTACGCGTAAATAATATCGGTAGTTATACTTAATTACCATAAGTATTTTACGCTACTATGCATTTTTATACTTAACTGCTTCAGGGTATAATTTTAAAGTAGTAAAAGGTATTTAATTTCACAAAAGTAACATTGGAAAAATTACTTGTATCTACTTAAAAGAATAAGTATGTTTGATAAATTTTATTATTTAAATATCTGTGATGCAAGTACTTCAAAAAGACATTACTTTAAAGCGAAGAAGCAGGGGTGCCCATCTAATAACCGGTGAAATAACAGATTCTTTCAGAGAAATGTCTTCGATAAAAGCCGGAATAGCTAATATTTTTATCAAACATACCAGTGCTTCTTTAGCAATCAATGAGAATGCCGATCCTGATGTAAGAATAGATTTAGAGCACTATCTGAACCGTGCAGTACCCGAAAATGCTTCAGATTATCTACACACAGCAGAGGGTGCTGACGATATGACTTCGCATATTAAAAGCATTCTAATTGGAAGTTCGCTCACTATTCCGATAAAAAACGGTAAATTTGCATTAGGCACATGGCAGGGTATTTATTTATGTGAGCATCGCAATAATGCTTCAGCCCGACATTTGACAATTACGATAATAGGCGAATAAACAATATGGATAAGAAAATAGCAGTAGTCTTGCTTAGTGGTGGTATGGATTCTGCTCTTTGTGCTGCAATAGCAAAAGAGGAAGGATATGAATTGGCAGCTCTCCACCTGAATTACAAACAAAAGACACAAGAAAAAGAGTACCAATCTTTCAAAAGACTATGCGATCATTATCAAATCAAATATAGATTGTCTGTCGATGTAAGTTATCTAAATCAAATAGGAGGCTCGTCTCTTACTGATGAAAGAATGACAGTTGACAAAGCAAATTTGGAAAGTGAGGACATACCCACCAGCTATGTCCCTTTTCGTAATGCAAATATTATGGCAATAGCTACAAGCTGGGCAGAAGTATTGGGTGCTTCAGCTTTATATGTAGGAGCTGTCGAGCAAGACAGTAGCGGATATCCTGACTGTAGAGTAAGTTTTTTCGAAGCTTTCCAGCAGGTAATCAATACAGGAACTAAACCGGACACACACATAGAAGTAAAGACTCCGGTAATTCACATGATGAAATCAGATATAGCAAGAAAAGGCTACGAACTTGGAGTGCCATTTGAAAAAACCTGGAGCTGCTACCAAAATAGCGAGGAAGCATGTGGAGAATGCGAATCATGCGTTTTGAGGCTTAGAGGCTTTTCCAATGCAGGTTTAGAAGATCCTATTACTTATGTAAAAAAGAAATAATTGAATTATTTCAAAAAAGATTTTGTCGCTTTGTGGAAAAGTTTTAAATTTGTAATCCTTTTATATGTAGCATGTTATAGAATAAACTACACAAATAAATTGTATTTAGTGAGGTAAAATGAATTACAACGGTCCTAAAGTAAAGCTATCCCGTAAACTTGGGTTAACTATAACTCCGAAGGCAAAAAAAGTTACAGGTAAAAAACCTTATCCTCCGGGACAGCATGGAGCTTCTAAACGCCGTGCTAAACAGTCTGACTTTGGTCGTCAGTTATTGGAAAAACAGAGATTAAGAATGCAATACAACATCTCTGAAAGCCATATGCGTAAGTATTACAAAAAAGCGACTCACATGACTGGTAACACAGGTGATTTGTTGGTTCAGTTGATGGAATCAAGACTTGATTCTTTAGTATTGCGTGCAGGATTTGCCCGCACAATTTACGCAGCTCGTCAGTATGTAACACATGGTCACGTATTTATCAACGGTAGAAAAATGAATGTACCGTCTTATCAGGTAAAAGTAAACGATGTGATTACGATCAAAGAAAAAAGCAGAAATTTGGATTGCTTCCAGGAATCTGTAAGAAATACTAATCCACCTGCTTACTTAGAAGTTTCTAAAGCTGATTTGAGTGCTAAATATATCTACGTTCCTCCTCGCGAAGAAATTCCTGTAGAAGGTGAAGTACCATTAGTGGTGGAATTCTACTCTCGTTAATAGTAGAATGGATAAAATTTACAAAAAAAATGCCTCCTCGAAACGCTACGAGTCGGCATTTTTTTTTGTTAGTAAAATTTTTTTATCTCACAATTACAAGAGGCATTTGTTCTAATATCAAATTATTATCTTTGATAATGAGAACGTATTTACCCGGGCTAACATCTTCGACATTGAAGCTAAAACTATTTTTCCCTGAATTGATACTGAAATCGTCGAATAATTTAACTATTTGACCACTAGAATTTACCAAAAGTAAACTACAAAAACTACCAGCATTTCCGGTGTATTCAAATTCTACATTACAGCTATTTAGAACAGGATTAGGCTTTAATTGGCTTAGTTTCAAAATATCATCTGATAACACTGAAGTTCCTTCACCCTCCCCACTAAGCGACACATATACAATAGAATTTTCCGGGTCGTTAGATCGAATTCGGAGTTCTGATAAAAACAAATCTGCACTCACGGGAGTAAATTTTACTTTAACATTGGCAGTTTCACCGATAGGTATTATAGGATTGGGTAAGTCATCTACTTCAAAAACTCCGCTATCATCTGCTACAATATACAGTGAGTAAATTTCCAAATCTGAATCACCCTTATTAGATATTTGGATTTCCTTTTCTAGAGTATTGCCAACTACAACCGATTGAAAATCTAGCTCTGCAAGATTAGTGGAGATTTTACTTATATTTTTATACGTTCCATCAATTTCAATGTTGTCTAACCATAAAGCATTGCCTCCACTTCCCGGAATAACTGATATCTTTATTAGAACATTTTTGCCAAAAAGAGATTTCAAATCCACAGAATCTTTTTTGTAATCTGAGGATCTTGGTACATAAGTTCCTGAGCTGCTCCCTGTTTCAGTATCTATTGGAATCTTTCTATCTATTTCAATCCATGTATGCCCATCGTCTTCAGATGCATAAAAGACTATTTCAGGATCAGTTTTTCCAAAATTTCCGTTGGAGTATGCATAGAAGTATTTAATTTTTGCATCGTCCAATATCTTAAGATTCGCTTCTCCAAAAAGCAGTGTAGCGGGCTTTCCTTCAATTTCATAATTTGTATGCAAATGGTAAAGAACCGCATCTTTTGAATTGTTTACACCTATAGGATATGTGGCATGAGAAACTAAATATCTGGTATTTTTATCAATATCAAGAGCAAAATGCTCGGTTCCTTCTTCAAATGTAAATGTTGTTTTATCGAAAGCAGCTCTATGGAAATGAATCCCTTCGTGAGTGCTGTAGTTATCAAACTGATCCAAATCAACAATAAGTTGTCCGGTTTCTTTTGAATTATTGATATTGTCAAATCCGGATATTTTTATATAATAATTTCCTGTAAACTCACAATAGATGTCCCCAAAATCCATAGTAACAGATTCCCCTTTTTTCAAATTTCCTTTAAAGGTTTTACTATAGTCATATTGATTCGCAGTAACTTTTAAATCAAATTGAGTAACTTCCGTTTCAAATTCGTTGGTAATGACTACTTTTGGATTAAAGGTATCAAAAAAATAACCTTTGGGCATTACAGTCAAGTCCTGCAAAGACAACATCACCATATTTTCGGCTGGGATGCCAACTCTCGTGCCCGCAGCAGTAATAATATTTGCTTTATCAGGCGCAATAAATGCAACAACTTCAAGCTGAGTTAGGTCAAGCTCGATATCGCGGATTGTTTCTGGGAGAACGAGCTTATACTCTCTTTTACCAAAAGTGCCTCCTGTTGTATTTGCAATCTCATCTCCCCAAACTGACTCTGTCAGGGGCATTCGTAAACAATGTTGATGTCGATATAATCCATCTTCTGTAACAAAATCCGGGTTAAGTTTTTCCGCATTTGCTTGATAACTTATGATTTCATTTTGTAGCAACATAACCGATAAATGATTAGTCGGGTTAGCTTCTGTACTTGTATAGTAATACTCTACCAGTACATTTAATTCTCGTGTTGATAGGTTGACATCAGCTTCTATGGCTAAATTTACAGGAGAAGCCTCCCCTATTAGCTTCTTAACATTATCTTCCCAATAATTCCTACTTTGAGCCCAAGGCTTTGTATTTCGATTAATCGATCCGGTAGGATAAGCTTCAGCACCGGCCATGGAGTCTATAGTTTCGCCGGCATCTGTTCTCATGTCCTTGTCGCGGCTCTGCTGAGGAATGGCATAGTAATCTGCGTGAATATTAATCGGGAAAAATCGATTTTCATATTTTGCAGCTAATTCATTCGCGATTTTGTGACCATCCGGACACCAACCACAATATATTCCCGTAAATTCTTCAAGTACAGCATTTCGATTTGTCGGAGATGTAGAAACAATAGTTTGAGTAAATGTTACATCAAAACAAAAAAATGCAAATGTGAATAACAAACAAAACAACCTCATAACGCACCTTTGGTTATTTGTGTAAAAATCACTATAATATTTTAAAATCTTATCAACAATAACAGTTTATTTGGCACTTAGTTACAGCGTTTCACCTGTTTATGTTTAATATTAGATTTATTTAAGACAAATAAATTATTATGCCACTGTTTTAATTGTTATACACTGTCGCATTTTTGTAGGAGTTTGTCAGAATTGTTTTAGATAAAGATAAGCTACAAACTAAACTTACTAAAAATAATACTTTGAAATATAGCTTCATTGTACAGTTTTTGCTTGAAATGCATAATTAGAGACTAGTAAATTGTTTATGAGGTCATAGCGTATTTGCTTTTGCTGAAATACTTTAATAACCTCTATAAATCTTTAATTATTTGAAATGTACCGGCAGGAATCTGTTCAACTATTGCAAATTTATTTTCCTTGTTTTGTATCAGATTCCATCCAATTTTGCATTCTGTATGATATTGAATCGAATCCAAACCATTGTTTTTAAATATTATCCCCTGAAGTGTTGCAGTGTCATTGAAGAATTTGTATTCAAATTTATCGAAGAGCAACTTGTTTGCTTCAAGCTCATTATAAAATAGCACTTCTCGATACAAGAGCTTTTGATATGATATTTTGGAAGGATTCTCGAACTCTACTATCAGAAGTAGTTTGTTTTTGTTAGTGAGCAAATACTTTGAGTTAGTCCGTAGCAAAGTATCAGCTTCTGTAGCATATTCGGTAAATTCGCCGGGTAGTGATGACGGCAAAATAAGCTCGTAAAAACCGAGATTGTCAATATCTGCTTCAGCTATGATATAATTGTGATGGGGATTTTCATTTATAGAAGTATCAGTTTTGGGGAGTATAGCATATAACTTAGCACTCTTATGATACCATCTAATTTTTTTAGAATATTTATCGGAGAATGAATATAGCCTGCCTTGCAGTATTTTTTCTCTTGCTTTTACAGTGTCCGGTATGGTAGGCATTCTCTCGGGATCCCATTCGTAAAGAATACTGTTGCCACTATCTGAGCAAGAGATAGCAGAAATAATAATGCACATAATGGCTGAAATCCTGAATAGTAAGTGTCTCATCATTATCAAAGTATCCCTTGATAGAAAACTCAGTTGCACCTATACAAAAATAGAGAATAATTTATAAAGTACTTTTGTCAAGAATCTGTTTTTTTGCTAAGAGAGTTTGTATATTTACAATCCTTTGGTGTTACACATTTGGAACTGCTTTGATAACAAAGAATATAATAATAGTTGGTGGCGGTGCTGCAGGGCTCTTTGCAGGTTTACATCTAAAATCGTACAATGCTCTCGTATTGGAAAAAATGGACTCTCCCGGCAAAAAATTGCTTATGGCGGGTTCGGGACGGTGCAATATTTCGCACGAAGGAAATATTAAGGACTTCCTAATCCATTACGCAGACAAATCAAAATTTATCAAACCCGCATTGATGGAATATCCTAATACAAAACTACTCGAATTGCTCTATAGAAACGGGATGGAAACCGTGAGCTATGAAAACGGTAAAATATTTCCAAAATCTGAAAGTTCGAAAGATGTCCTCAATCTGTTTTTACAGCTTATTCGGAAAGCCGGTACTGAGGTATTATACAGGCAAAACGTGATAGATATTCAACAAAATGATGACAAATTTATTGTAAGTACCAATCATGAGAAGTATGCAGCTCGGTACCTTATTCTTGCAGCTGGCGGCAGTTCATATCCAAGCAGTGGCTCAGACGGACAAGCATATAATCTGGCAAAAAAGTTGGGACATAGTATAGTGCCAACGACTCCGGCTCTGACTGCGGTTATTACAGAAAACTATAAGTTCTCCGATATTTCAGGCGTGTCTTTGCGAGATATTGAAATAAGCCTCTTCCGTGACGGCAAAAAAATTAACAAACATCGAGGCGACCTTGCATTTACTCATAAAAGCCTTTCCGGACCGGGCATAATTGATTTTTCTCGATATATTAAATCAGGCGATACACTTACTATCAATTTTATCAATGTTAATGAAGATAGATTTCGAGAAATTTTGATAGCTGACAGCAAGGTGCATGGAAAAAAAAACATCAGGAATTATCTGAAGCAGTACCCAATTCCTGAAAGTTTACTAAATATGTTGCTGGCTTTAGAAAGAATTGATGCGAATAAGAATTTTTCTGAATTAAGCAAAGAACACAGAAATAAAATAGTCGAAATGCTTACTGCATATAAATTTACAGTTGCACGAAAAGTAGGTTTTAACCAGGCAATGGTAACTGCCGGTGGGGTCAGCACCACAGAGATAAACAGCAGGACTATGGAATCAAAAATAGTCCCCAATTTATATGTTGTAGGAGAGTTTTTGGATATAGACGGAGATACCGGAGGCTACAATCTGCAAGCAGCTTTTTCTACAGCTTATCTCGCATGTAAATCTATAAAGCAAAAACTCAATATTGAGGATACTGTAAAATAAATTTACCTGTTTGTTGTTATTTTAATTGAATTGCATAATTGAGGAGGGCGGAAGCAATATGTCAAAGATTGAAAGCATTTACGGATACGACGACCTAAACGAAAGAGAAAGACAGATACTAAACAGGATAATTCAGCTTTATATACTAAATGCCACACCGGTAGGTTCTCGTGTGCTATCCAAATACCTTAGCGATAACATTAAATTAAGTCCTGCAACTTTACGTAATGTAATGGCTGACTTGGAAGAATTGGAATACATTAGCCATCCACATACTTCTGCAGGGCGCATACCCACTGACAAAGGATATAGATTTTATGTAGATTCTTTGAAAAAGCTCGAAGATCTATCGGAACACGAAATAAATACAGTTGCCTCGCATTTGGGTAGCACATCTTCAGAAGAAGTACTCAAGCAAGCTACCGGCCTGCTTGGTCAGCTTTCACGTTATTTGGGAATTGTACGTTTGCCTCAGGTTCCTGACCTAATTGTTCAAAAAATTGAATTGATTTCTATATCAAGCAAAAGAGTGCTGGTAGTTATAGCACTTAATTCCAATATAGTACGAACAGTAACTTTGGAGGCAGATCTTGATATCGAAGCGAGATACCTAAGCGACGTTTCAACGTATATCAATGAAAAGATTGCCGGCAATCCTCTCAAGTATCTCAGAGACAATTTCCACGACATGATTAGTGACTTAGAGAATAAAGACACTCCTCTTATTAGGCTTTTTTCTGACTCATTGGACAAAATATTCAGTCCAAACTCTCAAGAAGATTTGATAATAGCAGGCACTCAAAATCTATTAGCATATCCTGAATTTGATCAGCCGGATAAAGTTCGTGGTGTAATCGAATTGGTCGAAAACAGAGAAATGATAATTCACCTACTCGAAAAAAATGAGGATAGAGAGGGTATTAGAGTACTTATCGGCGGTGAACTGGATTCAGGCTTGCTAAAAGATTACAGCCTTATTTCGACTTCTTACCGTATTGGCACTGCAGTAGGCACAATCGGTCTGATAGGCCCCAAAAGAATGAACTATCCGAAAATGATTACTATAGTGGAAGCAGTTTCTAAACAGCTTGAACGCATGAGCGATGTTTGATATTAAAGGAAATGATTACGACGTAAAATAAGTATATGTACTTAAGTATTTTTTGGCTTGATTATTGTTTTGTAAATTGCAATTCACTATAAGAAGCTGTATATCTTTTTGATTAAGGCGCATTGCCTCAGACAGCAGCAAAACAACAGTAATTGCATTAACAAAATCGGGCAAGATAAATAATGGCTGAGCTATACGAAAAGATTTATGTTTTTTGCTTTTCTTCCGAGCTGAAACATCAAATAGAGAGAGTACTTTCGAAGTACTACATTATTGATTTTATTCAAAATAAAGATGAGCTCTTTTCGCTAATTGAAACCTCAGGAAAACCGGTAGCTGTTTTTGCTGAAGTCAGCAATCACTACACTACAGGCTTCGAAATACTCGCGGAATTGAAGGAAGAATGCCCCGATGCTTCAAGAATACTACTTACTGATATTAGAGAACCCAAAGAGTTAATTCCAATACTAAAAGACACTGCGGCACTGATGTACGTCAAGTATCCATGTACAAATTTTGATTTATTCCAAACTGCTGTTTTAGGAGCTAAGTTTGCAGATCTCAAAAGAAAGTTTAATGCTAATCAATTAGTTAGTTCAGGTGACTCAAAGCAACTACTTGTTCAAATGGAGCAGATAGACAAGGAAAATAAAGAACTACGTTACTCAGCTGAAAACCTTGGCAAAGCAAATACTATTCTTCAGAATGAGATCGCCGATTTGTCTAATCTTGTTGCGGGCAAAGCTAATATCATTGATAATCTCGGAAAAGAAAATAAAGATCTCAATCTTCAAATCGAAGCAATAACAAAAGAACAGGCATCTGAAAGAAATTTATATTCTGACGCTGATACCAAAATTGAATCTTTAGGAATTACAATATCTCAATTAGAATCCGAAATAGAAGAAACGAGAAGAAGGGTTTTTGATTATGATTCTTTGCTCGCTCTTTCGACTTATGTTCGAGAGTTCAATAAATTCAGCTTTATAGACCATACTTACTATGTGTCGTCGCTTGCAAAAGATGTAGGTGCGAAGATGAATCTGGATAACGACCGGTTGCATAATCTTTTGACTGCTGCCTTGTTACATAATATTTCAATTTTAAATATGCCAAACTATTTCCAGGTTGCTAATCCTAATGACATGGCTCCGGAACGCAGAAAACACTATTTCTACTATTTTGGAAGAGCTCTGCGAATTTTAAAAAAAGCCAAACCTTTGGCAAACGCAGTTGAAATAATCGAACAAATTTGGGAGCATGCAGATGGAACAGGATTTCCACACGGCACTCCCGGAATGCGTATAAGCGACGAAGCTCAAATACTTGCAATTGCAAATCTATACGTTAAAAATGTATATAGTCTCAACGAAAAAGAATTTACAAATTTGATGAAGGAAAAGAAAGTACAGCAGTCTCCCGAAACTACAGTAAAAAAACATAAAGCTGCTATTGATCTAATCCGACGTAACTCTTACTGGTTTAGAAAATCTGTTTCTGATGTGTTTCTTTCATTAGCCGATAAAATGGAAAGCAATGCTTTTACAGCACCATCAAGAGCTTTGATTATTGATATACAAGAGCTCATATCAGCAGACAATCAAAAAACCAAAAACGAATTTATTGAAATTGATTTCTACGATAAGGATCTTATGCTTGATTGGGAAACAGCAGAGGGTCATAAAGTCTATGTCAAATCAAAGGAAATCAATATACCTGATTTGAAACACGGCATGATTTTGTCTAAAGATCTTACTTCTGACGGAGGCGCTATAGTTGTCAAAGCAAATACAGAGATAAAGGAAGCAGAATTTAAAAATATATGGCAAATGATTAGTAAAGATATGCTGCACGGTACTACTGAAATCTACATTCCTTTTGAACACTAATACAAGACTTTGCTTTTTAGTAAGCATAGATTATAAGGAATTGAAACAAAAAACCGGATATAAGATTGCATATATCCGGCTCATGTCTAAAATAAGAGTACAAATTTATTTAAGTACAGATTCAATAGATTTTACAATTACTGCAAGATTGCTATTGCTTTTTTTGCAGCTACTTTCTGATTTAACTTCGATTCTGCCGGCATCTCTTCCGACTTTACTTACTTTTTCCTGCAATTTAGATTTTCTTTCCTCGAGCAAAGCTGCTTTTGAAGATCTTTCTTTTTCGGCGATATCGTTAAGAGAAACTACAAAATAGAAATTGACGTTTCTATTAAACTTCATAATTGAAATGATTTCTTCCAATTGTGCATCAAAGCCTGAATTGATATTTGAAGTTCCTTTATCAAAAATATCTGCTTCTAAGAAGAGCAAATCTTTTGTTAGCTTTTGTACAGTAAAGTTTTTCTCAAACTCTTTATACCCAGTAGCAGATTCTGTTTTGAAAGTTTCTACTTTACGAATAATTTCTTTATGCAAGAATGTAACTTCGTATTCGGTATCAGATTCGAAAAGCTGTGTAAAAGCACCTGTAACAGGATCTGATTTGATTTTTATAGTCTGACCTGCTTTAGTTTCAAATTTCATGGTAACTCCAACCGGAGAACCTGTATAAGAATCAGTAACTTTGCCTTTTATTAATATCTGTGCTGCAAACGATGTAGCAGCAAAAGCCATACAGAGAGTCATCATAAAGATAAGAGATGCAATTTTTTTCATAAGTAATCTCATATTTGATAAAATAATAGAAAATACCGGCAAAATTTGCGGCTAATTGATTTTGAACAATAGACAATAAAAGATTTTATTTACACTTTACCAAAATTAAATCTGAAAGCCTTCCAAAAGCTGTTTTATCAATGCAGGATTGTTAGACGCTATTGCTTTGACTTTGAACTCCGAGACTTGCTTAAAATCCTCTTTGCTATCTACATCATATACGCCTAAAATGATATTATGTTTGATTGCATCTGCTTCTATTTCGCGAGTAAGCTCTTCGAGTGAACAAATAAATATCTCAGCTCCGATTTGACTACAAATTTGCGACGGGAGAAAATTTTCCCATGGGATTTTTATAGCAGCAGTATAAATGCTCGGATTATATTTCTTAATTTCTGCAAGGACTTTATAATCAAACGAACCAAAAGTAGAGAAATCTAAATAATTGCAATCAGCTACAGTGTCGATAATTTTGTGAATTTTTTCACTTGACAGAGACTGCTCGCCGGCTTTGATTTCAATATTCAGATAAGCTTTCCCGTGGATAAGATCAATTACTTCACTAAGTAATGGCACTTTTTCGCCACTAAATTCACCGCCAAACCACTTACCGGCATCGAGCTTCAATATATCTTTGTAGCTCATGTCCTTTACGGCAGAGTCGCCATCTGTAGTCCTTCCCTGATTTAGGTCATGCATGGCTATCGGCATATTGTCTGCAGTTACCTGCACATCTACCTCAATCATGTCAACTCCTGCATCTAATGCATGCTGAAATGAAGAAAGAGTATTTTCAGGAGCCAAATCGCTTGCACCTCTGTGCCCTATAACTATAACGTCCTTATTAAGCGCAAATTCGTTTATTGGCAGCATATCTTAACCGTCACTTTATAATATTTGATATAAATTAAGAACAAAATAGATTAAATCCTATTGTATTTACGTCAAAAATATAAAGGGGTTTAGTTTAAAGTTTGCTACTATTTATCATATTATTATCGAAGGAGCTAATATGCCGGCACTAACACAAATCAGTGAAATTATGAGTCGCTCCTTTTTCTCTGTACAGCTTGATGATACTCTGAAAAAAGCTGACGACATAATCAAAGAAGAAAAAGTAAGATTTCTGCCAGTTCTCGATGGCAAAAAGTTTTTAGGATTGATAACAGAACGAAAGCTCTTGGAGTATGCCTGCAGAAAGATATACGACCCTGAGTCTGACGCAGGCTTTAACTCAATCGGAGACTATGAGCATATTATGGAAGAGGTTAGCCATGTCATTTACAAAGAAGATACTATCTTTAAGGCAGTAGAACTTTTCAGCAAATACAAAATAGATTCATTGCCCGTGGTAGATTGGGACTACAATCTCGAAGGAATGCTGACAACTCACGACATACTTCTCTATTTTCGCAAAAAGCTCGAAGAAGAGCGTTATATCAAAATATAGAAAATAATAAACCTCAAACCCGGCATCTTATATTTTACAAAAAAGTGTCGGGTCTTTTTTTGGAGGCAAATATTTCCATCTAAAGGACACTTCAAGTCTTTATCCACCTTATATTTGAATCAGTTTCGAAACAACTAAACACTTTCGCAGCTTGCACGTTTTAGTAGGTAGAAGACTTTACTTTCGATTCATTCAGCTCTATAAATTTTTGTACCTCGACCTGCCTCGGCTTAGAAGCAGTCACAGACTACCGCTTCTACGTTTTCTTAGAGAATTACTTAAATCCTAACCTACTTAGCATTGTTGATGAAGGGAAATGGAAAATTGTTGGAAATGAACTACATGCCGGTGTAAGGTATAGGTTGTAGGAGAGTTTGCTTTACTAAAACAAAACTTTTATTTGCATACCATATTTTTGGTAGATATTTTCTTTGGTATTGATAACTGCGGCAAAAGTTTCGAATACAAGATTCTTCTTTCCGACTCCAAATATAATATCCGCGCCTACTCCCATTTTTGACGCATTTACATCACTTCCCTCGCCATCTGTTACTTCAGTATAAGAAGGAGCACTGATGTATGCTATACGGCTTATGAAGGACATAGAACAATGTAAGTAATTAGGATTACTGAATCTGATGGAAAATTCTGCCCCACCGCTGTAAATGTATGTATGCTTGTCCTTGGAATTTAGAAAATCAACTCCGGCGACATAGTTTAGATTTATACCATCAACTATGTACCAAGGATATAAGCTCATACTAATGTTCATTCCTCCGCCAATTTTATCTGGCTCAATGGATGATTCCGCAAAACACATACCCAAAGATAAACTATATTTACTTGTAAGAGGGCGCGTCACCAGCCATGAACAATCGAATCCGTGATAT
This sequence comes from Kapaibacterium sp. (SeqCode), assembly GCA_963664875.1. Classification (GTDB taxonomy): domain Bacteria; phylum Bacteroidota; class Ignavibacteria; order Kapaibacteriales; family UBA2268; genus JBFHIJ01. The sequence continues at coordinate 2,312,566 of OY761611.1, forward strand.
AAAACATAGGCATCGTTATCATAGTAAATATAGGTATCTTTGTCAAAGTCATAATAATAATCTTGATTATCATCTATTTGAGCAGATAATATCATTGGTAAAAAGCATAAAAACATGGTGATATATCTTATCATATTGAAATCTCTATATTAAAAAGCTAAACAGAATGAAATGGCGCATCCCTGAAAATTTTTGATTCCTACGAAAGATATTCCCATAATATTCAGCTCTGTAGGAAATGGAATATTGAGAGTAAAATAGGCTTAAAGAGAAGGGCATAGATGGATAAATATAACTCATGTTTGTTATTTCAACTCCCGGTATTTTCCCATAATGTGCATACTTAGAAAAGCTTAGTCCTAATGAAGGTTCTATCCCTATTTTCTTTGCTATCCAAAAGATTATACTTGCTGATTGAGAGATTGAAAATCTATGCTGAAAAATAAAATTGTAAGAATCATGTTCAATTCTTAGTTGTGATGCTGTATAATTGATTCCCATATATCCCCAAACATTCTGTCTCCCTCTATCGCGGAAATTTAATTGATGGGAAACAGTTGGATGGGTTTCTGTAAGCTCAATAAATATGCCTCGAGAATTGTAATTAGAATTTTGGGAATTTACCCCTATAGACAGATATCCAGCCGCTGATTCACTTTTATTTGCAAAACATAGTATGGATAAAATTAGTTATATGATAAATCTATACTTCACATCAATTCCTTTATCTCTTAAAAAGAATGTCTCAATCATGTCAGAATGATTTCAATAAATTATGCAAATATTCTATATATACCAAATCTATAAAATCACCCAAAAAAAATCCTCCTCCAAAATAAAATAATTTGTATTAACAGAAGTTTGTTTATATTAGTAGTATTATGCTATTTATACAATTAGGGGTAGTTGTATAAGTGGCTTACTTAAAACAGGCGGTGGAGAATTTCTTTCCTCCTGATTTGCCTATTCGAGTTTAGGGCAAATCTCTTGGGCTGTGCATCCTGCCGCAATTTTTTCGCAAGAGAAAAACATACTTTTTATTACGGAGGCGACCTTATGTATAAGTTGCTTTTTGTTCTGTTTGCATTTGCTCTGCCGGTAGCGGCGTATGCTGCCGAACCGGTGATTCAGGTTGCTCAGCTGCCGAGCGACGAAAGGCTTGAGATTTGGGAAGAATCCGAAGAGATTTTTACCGAAAAGGTAATGGAATACTATCATCAGGCTACTTTGCTCTATATGCAGGCGAAACTTTCCGGCTTTGAAACTAATGAGCTGATTATTCCGCCGAGCTTCGAGCAGCTCTCCGATATGGATATCGAAACTATAAAAGAATATCATGCTTTGGCGATGAAATATTTCGCTATTGTGGAATCTTTGCCTGAAATAGGTAATCGCGAAGAAATCGACAGACTTCGCAAAGAGCTTTTCGCTGCTATGAATAAGAACAACGAGTTAGAAAAGCGTCAGTACGAGCTGGCTTTGAAGCACAATGATCTTACTTTCTATCGCGACAACTGGAAAGCTGCCCGAGAAGAAGCTGCAAAGCTAAACCGCAAACTTGACTCTGCTACTGCCGCTATGGATAAATATCTTATCCAAAGAGAAGGCGAAATCAGAGCTACTTACGAAAGAAACGTTCGCAGATTTACTCCCGTGTTTTCTATCGGTGGTACTGCAAACAAATACTACATCCGCGATAACGGCATCGAAGATAAAATTGCCTTTGGTGGACAGCTTACATTTAACCCTGAGCCGGTTTTTGGATTTGGAAGATATTTCGAGCTTTTCGGAGAGTACATTGTGCCGAGATTTGTAACCGAGCTAAAAAATGAAGGCATCAGAGATAGCGATAAATGGAACTCTCAACTTTATACCATAGGCTTGAATTTCAAATTTGATAATGTAATTGATGTCAAAGACTTTACAGGTGGCATCAAAATAGGTGGTGGTCAGTTTTGGGGCAACGGCAAATTAGATAATGTAAATTACGGAGCAGCTACATTCGAAGGGCAAATGATTCGCTTCGAGATGTTTGTACGCAATGCGGATATTTCTCTGCCACTGGAGCTGTTTTTTGCATATAGTAGCTATTTTGCCTCTGACTTTGTGTTCGACTCACAGCTCCAATATATGGACTTAGGCGAACCCCAATTTAACGTACTTACTTTAGGTGTCAGACTTGCTTTATGGAAAACTCCTGTCTATGAAAACTAATCCGGAGGGAGTATGAGATATCTAATATTATTGGCAATGCTTTCTGTCAGTCTTTCCGCGCAGGATATGGAGCAGGCTATGCGTTGGATTAAGCTTGGAAATACTTACAGAATAAGCGAGAATTACCCTAAAGCAGGTGAATATCTGAAAAAAGGTATGGTAGAGATTCAAAAATGCGACGACTACACGGCAAAGTACTGGGAAGCTGTCGCAAACGAATACTACGCATATCTTTACGAAGATATAAAGATGTATAATGAAGCTATGCAGCACTATGACAATGCATTAGCTATTTACGAGACTGTTATCACTCAAAAAGACGGTAGCCCTTTCGCTCTTAAGCAGGTAATCAAAGACAGAAAATTGCGTTTAGACTCTTTGATTAAATCTGAGCAAATATTCCTGCAGGTAGTGAAAGCGGAACCTGAAGAAAAAGCAGTAGCAGGTGAAGAAGTTGTTCGGCAAGATACACTTTTTATTGAGGTAAAAAGCAAGTCACTAACTTTTGATAATCAAAAGCTGAAAGATATAAATTTTGTTATTCCTGAGAATATAGAAACAATCTCTGCAAGGAGTAACAGACTGAAAAATATCTCGCCGACAATTACCCGGCTTTCTAATCTAAAATCTTTGGATTTGGAGGATAATAGGTTGAAAGAAGTATCTGCTACGGTTGGAGATATGAAGAAGTTAGAATATCTGAATCTATCTGATAATATGATAAAAGAGCTGCCCGATGCAATAGGCGAGCTTCAAAATCTGAAATATTTAGATTTATCGGACAATCGGTTGAAAGCTTTGCCTGCCACTCTCGGGAAATTAAAGAATTTGAAAGTGCTTGATATAAGTAAAAACAAGCTACCATTTACGGCAGTAGAAAATCTAATAAAACAGCTGCCGAACACAAATATTATACACGACGTTTATTCGCTCGCTAAATAGAACAAGAAGCTCGCCATGATTCCAAATTATCGGCGAGTTTTCTTGATTACAACCGATCATAAAATACTTCGTTTGTAATTAGAAAATGCCTTAGACTTTTAAAAACTAATAACAATTTTAATCAAAAACCCTTCTGTATTGATGAGATACAGAAGGATTTTTGATAAATACCATAGTTGCTCCAGGAATAGCCGCTTATTTTCTTCTTTGAAAGATATTTTTTTCTAAATCATAATACGCTAAACCCAACAAGCCTACGATATATGCAAAATATGTTGTGAGGGAAAGTGCAAAGCTGCGCTGGATATTTTTATAAGAGTTAATCACTTCCATTGGTAGTGAGTGGGGAATATAAATGTATGTTCCCTTGGCATTGAATCCTATTGCTACCAATCCAATAAACATTATTCCAAACATATTGAGTAACTTGATATTAAATCTTTCACCCAACCATGTATGCAAAATTATTATAGGAAGAAACAAAAAACTCCCCACTTGACTATAAAAAAGTCTTTCGAGAAAAAATGACAGCTCATACTCCTTCGGGAACCATTCTAAATAATGATTTGCTATCACAGAAAATACCATAACTGAAGATATACCAATGAATACTCCAATAATAGTATTAAGTAAGTTTTTGGCTATTTTCGAAAGGAATACAAGAAAAGGGCTTGTAGGTAGTACGCCAAGAGTAAATTCAGTTTTTGCCTCTCGCTCAATAGAACTAATAGAGGCAGTGTAGATTGCAATCATGACCGGGAACATAATAGTCATAAAGAATGCAAAATAAAGATCGAGTGCATCATTTATAGTTAGCGCTCCATCTGCCATCTGGATTATAGCCTTGTAGTCATCTACAAATATGACGATAAAGCTAAGTAACACCAGTCCCGATAGTGGAATCAGATAGCTGAGTTTTATCATCTTTCTTCGTTTTAGTTTCAAGCCTTCTGCTTGGAAAGCAAGTAAAAATTTATCAAGGGTACTTATTGTTGTACTCATTTTATTTATTTCCGGATTTTATCTAAAAATCTTTATTGTGTTTTTGGATTATTAAGTAATGTTATCAATCTCAAAAAGATTTCTTTACTTTGAAGAGACGCAGACTTTAATACTTTACCTCGACAATGATTGGTATCAATTAAGCTCACTTTATTGACGGTTACCCAGCACCCAAAGAGATGCAGTGACATTTAGTATTTATATCTTAACGCCCTTAAAGGGCTATATACTTCAAGGTTTCACTATACCCAGGCGTTGCCATGGGCTACGTCTTTGAGGCATTGAGCCTGACAAATCTTTTTAAAATTGACTCATTCTAACCTACAGAGCATTAAGAACAAGATCTACATATTTTTTCTCTAAATAGTCGTCCTCACCTTTTGCTATCTCGCCATACTCAAGGATATTTCCCTTGTCCAAAAAGGCATAGTGAGTACAGAAAGGCGTAACCTCACGCAGCAAATGGCTCGAAATAATAAATGAAACTCCCTGTTTATGCAGTTCAATAATTTTATCTCTCAGCATCATCACTCCACCTGGGTCTAAACCTGAGAATGGTTCGTCGAGGATTATCAATTTTGGATTGAAAAGCAGAGCCGCAGCAAGTGAAAGCCTTTGCTTCATACCTGTCGAAAATTCTTTGAATAACTTTTTACCGCTATCAAGATTTGCTAAAGTCAAAGCATTATTTACTCTCGCTTCGATATCATCTAATCCTCTGTAGAGGCAAATAATTTTCAGATTCTCTTTCGCTGTAAGTTTTGGGTAGTATTTTGGATCTTCAATGCTTACATAAATGGTGGAGAGGATTTCGTCTCTTGCGGATTCGTAAGTTTTCCCAAAAATTTCCACCTTGCCTTTTTGAGGAAAGACCACACCGGAAATAATTTTAATAAGAGTAGATTTTCCGGCACCATTCGGCCCAACAAGACAAGTAATTGTGCCATCCGGAATTTCAAGATTCAGGTTTTCGTATAGCTTTGTCTTCCTGTTATAAGCAAAGCTAAGGTCTGATAAGTTAATCACGTTACATCCATCATGGTAAGAAAAATTATATTTTATGTGATTTGGAACTACAAAATTCCACATTTTATACGATTAAACAAAAGGAAAGTTGCAGTATTGTTATAGATTGATAATCATATCTTTAGATATTTGCGTTAGGTCAAAGTGGGTCTGCACAAAGGCAAAGCCCACTACTTCAAGTAAATATTAGTGGGCTTTGCCTTTTAACATATTTCGAATTGGTAGTTTTTTTTACTGTAATCTATGACCTTTCGAGAAAATTTCTCATCACATTCATAAAAGCATGAGAATTTTCTACATGTGGGATATGCCCGGAATTAGTAACAGAATGTATGCAGCTATCAGGAATAAGTTCCTGCATAGCATGACTAATCTTAGAATATTTTCCGTCGTACTCACCATGAATGATGCAAGTCGGCATATTGATATAGCTGAGCTTATACCACATAGATTCCATGGCTCCCGTGCCCATCTTTTTCAATGCTAATGCAAGATGCTTAGGAGAGTTAGTTTTTTTTGATTCAATCATGTCATAATGTCTGTGATTATCGCGTAATGAATTGAAAAGAGGAAGCTGGTACCATTCAACCAAAAATTTCGAAAATGGTATATTTTCCAATTTTTCAACCATTTGTAAGTCAAATTTTTCTCTTTCCTTTCTTTCTTTAAGATTTTTCAGACCTGCAGATGTAGATTCCAATAGAAGCCTACTTACTTTTTCGGGATATTTTGTAGCATAATTAAGTGCGACTCTGCCACCCATCGAATAACCACATAATATAACGCTGTCTATTCTTAAAAAATCCAAAATTGAATTTATAGATTTATTTACGAAATGGAAAGAATAGAATTCTTCTCTGTCAAGCAACGATTTGCCATGCCCCGGCAAATCTATGGCAAGGCATGAATAACTTCCGCCAAATTGTGAAGTAATGTGCTGCCAATCCGCACTGCTACCCATAAATCCATGGATAAAAAGAATAGTAGGCTTGCCCGCAGCAAAGTCATATTTATATGATAGGCTTGAATCAGTCATAGTTTATCTCAGATATATCTAATATTATAAGGGCAAAACGAACTAAATTACGAAGAAAGGTTATCTAAAGTGTAATCTGTGCCATAATTTGCACCACACTAATGTATAGTTATTTTGCTTCTGCTATATTATACCAAACTTCTCTATTTTACAAGTAATATACTTTAATAATCTAAAGATAGATTTGATAGCAGTAACTCTAAGTATCCCTTTTTCAAACTTTTATTTTTTGCAAGGTTTGACTATATTCAAGTATTGATTTAACACATTTATAAATTTTAACGGACATAAACAATCATGATAGCAAAAGAGCTTATTGCTCCGAAAAGCATTGCTGTTATCGGTGCTTCAAATGATGATAAAAAGCCGGGCGGAAAGATATTAAAGAATATCCTGACTGCCGGTTTCGATGGTAAAGTTTACCCTGTTAATCCTAAAGAAACAGAGATACAAGGACATACTTGTATTCAAAACCCTGCTGATTTGCCACAAACTGACTTGGCAATTTTGGCAATCCCTGCTCAGTTCTGCTTACCAACTATTCAGCTTCTAATCAAAGAAAAAGGCACAAAAGGATTTATTATCCTTTCTGCAGGCTTCAGCGAATTAGGCGAAGAAGGTAGCAAAATGGAACAGGATATCGCTGATGCAGTAACTGCTGCAGGTGGCACTCTTATCGGTCCGAACTGTATCGGTGTTTTGAATACCAACTATGCAGGTGTTTTTGCAGGCCCTATTCCAAAATTAGATCCTATGGGTATTGACTTTGCTTCAGGTTCGGGTGCAACTGCTGTATTTATAGTAGAAGCAGCTATGACTCGTGGTCTTTCTTTCTCTTCTTTATATTCTGTTGGCAATAGCGCTCAAACAGGTGTAGAAGAAGTATTGAAATACTGGGACGAAACGTTCGATCCGGCAACAAGCTCTAAAGTTAAATTGCTTTACGTTGAGCAAATCCACAAACCTGAAATGCTTTTGAAACACGCATCTTCTCTAATCAGCAAAGGCTGCAAAATTGCTGCTATCAAAGCAGGCACTACTGAAGCTGGTTCAAGAGCTGTGTCTTCTCACACAGGTGCTTTGGCAGGTTCTGACTCTGCAGTTGATGCATTGTTCAAAAAAGCGGGTATTGTACGTTGCTACAGCAGAATGGAACTTGTTCACGTGGCTCAGGTGTTTACACGTCCTGAACTAAAAGGTAAAAATATTGCTATCATTACTCACGCAGGCGGTCCGGGCGTAATGCTTACTGATGCACTTGCGAAAGGCAATATGGACGTTCCTCACATCTCCGGTGAAGCTGCTGATGAGCTTCTTGGCAAATTGTTCCACGGCTCTTCTGTTGCAAACCCTATCGATTTCCTTGCTACAGGTACTGCAGAACACTTGGGAATGATTTTAGATTATGTAGATCAAAAATTTGATAATATAGATGGTGCTGCTGTTATATTCGGTACAACAGGACTTTTCGACGTAACAGAAGTATATGACGTATTAGACGAAAAGATGAAAACTTGCAAAAAGCCAATATATCCTATTCTTCCTTCAATTGTTTTAGCTGCCGATGAAGTAGAACACTTCGTAGCTAAGGGTAGAAACTTCTTCCCTGATGAAGTTGAGTTAGGCAACGCTCTTGCAAAAGTTTATCACACTGACAAACCTGAAATGGATGTAGTTCTTCCTGAAGTAGATAAAGCTGCTATCAGAAAAATTATCGACGAAAACAAAGAAGGTTATATTAGCCCTGAATCAGTTCAAGCGTTGTTAGATGCTGCAGGTATTCCTCGTGCTGCAGAGATTGTTGTTGATAAAAAAGAAGATGCTGTAAAAGCAATCGAAACTATTAAGTTCCCACTGGTGATGAAAGTGGTAGGCCCTGTGCATAAATCTGACGTTGGCGGTGTAGCTCTTAACATTAAATCACAAGAAGAAGTGGAAGCTAACTTCGAAAAAATGATGCGAATCAAAGACGCTACAGGCGTGCTAATGCAACCAATGCTCAGCGGTCAGGAATTATTCGTAGGTGCTTCTTACGAAGATACTTTCGGACATTTGATTCTTGCCGGTATGGGTGGCATATTCATCGAAGTATTGAAAGATGTATCGAACGCTCTTTCTCCTGTGAGCAAAGAGGAAGCTACTAAAATGATTACATCCCTCAAATCATATAAAATGATTGAAGGCGTACGTGGCCAGGAAGGTGTAAACCAGGAAATATTTGCAGACATCATCTGCAGACTTTCTGCTTTATTAGAAGCTGCACCTGAAATCAAAGAAATGGATTTGAATCCGCTTCTTGGCAAAGCTGATCAGGTTATTGCAGTAGATGCAAGAGTAAGGATAGAAAAGTAAGAAAAAGCTCTTATACTTAACTTAAAAGCTGCCTGGAGCAAATAATGTTATCAGGCAGTTTTTCTATTTATCCTTTTTTAATTCAATTCAGGAAACAACTATTACTTCGTAGCATGTGTATGATTTAAATTCATTCCACAATCGCCTCAATATGATATAATTGACACTATAACGCCCTGTATTCACACAGAATGAATCCGATATTTATATCCGTTTATATATCTCCAATCGTCATAAATATATATTGCTTAGAGAGAATATATCTTTGCAATTTATATTCTTAAAGAGTAATTTAGTGCCTGCTAAGTAGCCTAATAATTTGAATGTATTGATAGCTGTAATTATGAGTTTTCGATTTTATCTAACCGCTCAATATCAACTAAGAAGATCAAACTAGTAAATAGTATATTGGCGAAGGTATATACATAAATATGGAGTGATAAATGAAAAATTATGATGTTGTTATTATCGGAGCTGGACCAGCGGGTATCGTTACCGGTGCCACAATCAAAAAACAGTATCCGCACAAATCAGTCATAGTATTTGCTGAAGAAGAAAAGGGGTTAGTGCCTTGCGGAATTCCTTATATTTTTCATCATCTAAATTCAGTAGAAAAAAATGTAATGATGCCAAAAGCTGTAATTGACGCCGGTGGAGAAGTGGTTGTTGATTATGTAACGAACGTTGATGCTGATGTCAAAACAGTTACAACTGAAAGTGGTGGAATCTATAAGTTCGAAAAATTGATTTTTGCTACAGGTTCCCGCGCGGTTGTAGCAAACTTTATTCCCGGGTACGATCTCGAGAATGTTTTTTATGTTCGTAAAAGCTACAATTACATCACAAAAATGTTCGCTGAACTAAAAGAAAAGAAAAATATAGTGGTTGTTGGCGGTGGATTTATTGGAGCCGAGATTGCAGAACAATTATCTCTTAATCTTGATAAAAAAGTAAAACTTATAGAATCAGAAGAATATTGCTTTTCGAAAGCTTTTTCTAATAACTTGAGCAAAATTGCGACAGAACAACTCCGCAAAACTGATGTAGATGTATTTACTTCTTCAATGGTACAAGAAATATTAGGAGAAGACGGAAAAGTAAAAGCTGTTAGATTGAAAGATGGAAATGAATTTGAAGCGGATGCAATCATACTTGCTGTTGGTTATAAACCAAATACTCAATTAGCGATAGATGCAGGGCTGACAGTAAACAGAAACAATGCAATTGTTGTTGACAACTACAAACAGTCATCCGTTAAAGATATTTATGCTGTCGGTGACTGCTCTCAAACTTTAGGTTTTCTTACAGGTAGAGATGATTTTATCATGTTGGCATCAACTGCCACCGCTGAAGCAAGAATATTAGGATATAACTTGTTTGGCTTAAAAATTAAAAATAGATTTTCAGGCACTATAGGCATTTTCTCTACAGTGATTAAAGACTTATCGATGGCTGCAGCCGGATTGAATGAGAAAAATGGATTAATGACAGATGTGGACTATATAGAAGCAGAGTTCTCTGCTGTTGATCGACATCCCGGAACAATTGACGATACTTCATCTTTATCTGTCAAATTATTTGTTTCTCCTACTGATGGTTCTATCCTTGGAGGAGAAGTATGGGGTGGAAAATCTGCAGGCGAAATCATTAATACAATCGGTCTTGCTATCCAGAAAAATGTTACTATTTACGAATTGATTTCATATCAAATTGGGTCACACCCATTATTAACCACGGCTCCTACAATGCCTGTATTTATAAAGGCAGCTGAAGTTGCCCTCAATAAAATAGAAGCTCAAAGAAAAATAGGATAAGCATAGCAAATTATATCAGAATTTTAACACTAATGCTATTTCAATCTTTTTTCGATACAGTTAATTCAAGTAGCTATTATATTTTATCAGCACACGGAACACATTATTGTCTCTATTGATTCTGAAATCAAAGAAATGGATTTGAATCCGCTTCTTGGCAAAGCTGACAAGGTTATTGCAGTTGATGCAAGAGGTAAAGGATAGAAAAGCAAGAAAAGGCTCTTATATTTAATTTAAAAGCTGCCTGGAGCAAATAATGTTATCAGGTAGCTTTTTTTCTAATAAAAAGGAGCTGCTTAGGTAGAATTTCAGTCGATATACAAACTTGAATCTAATTAACCGCTTCAATCAGGAATCAATTCTTGGCAGAAATGATTTTATGATTATATTTGTTTACATTCAAATTTGTTTGACCTCTATCTGGTAAGCGATATGGATTTCGAGGTTATAATATGTGGAGCCGGAGTAATAGGTTTGGCTATTGCTCAAAAACTTTCCGAAAACTATAGTTGCCTGATTATCGAAAAGGATACTAATTTCGGGAATGGCACAAGTTCTCGAAATAGCGAAGTGATACATGCAGGTTTGTACTATCCGCCAAATTCCCTTAAAGCAAAATTATGTGTAGAAGGCAATAAACTACTTTATGACTGGTGCGAAGAACACGATGTACCGTATCAAAAAATAGGAAAATTACTAACTGCAAACGGTATGGCAGAAGAAACCAGACTACTGGAAATTTATAAAAATGCCCAACTCTCAGGAGCCTCAGGGCTTAGATTTATATCATCCGATGAGCTAAGTGAGCAAGAACCCTATCTCAAATGTTCAAAAGCACTTCTTTCTGAAAATACAGGAATTATAGACAGCCACCGATTTATGTACAGCTTGGAAAGTGCTGCTATAAATATGGGATGCACTACTGCATACAATACAAGGATGACAGGATTTGATCAAAGAAGCAATTTGCTTATTGTAACAGCAGAAAACCCTGATGGTAGTTCCTTTGAAATTAGCTGTCGGAATTTTGTTAATTCAGCAGGATTGTATTCTGACAAAATTGCTTCACTTACCGGTCTGGATGTTGTAAAAGAAGACCTTGAGTTAGAATATTGGAAAGGACACTATTATAAACTTTCGCCATCAAAATCAAATTTAGCAAAAAGGTTAATTTATCCTGTACGACCGAAAGATGCAAAAGGCTTGGGGATACACCTAACCAAAGATATGATGGGCTACATTAAATTTGGCCCGGATGCAGAATTGATAGAAAGTAAAATTGAAACTTATAAGCTCGCTAACGACAAACGAGATTTATTTTATCAAACTATCTCTACTTATTTGTCTGATGTAGATGAAACAGATTTGACATTTGATCAAATTGGAATCAGACCTAAGCTAAGCACAAAAAATATCAATTACAGAGACTTTTATATCCAAAACAATTCGCTAAAGGATGCAACTTCTATCATAAATTTAGTAGGCATGGAATCCCCGGGTTTAACCTCATCTCTTGCTATAGCCGAGTATGTTAATCAGTTAATAGCTAAATCCCAAAGTTCCTGATGTAAATAAGGAAGGAAGAAAGAAAGATTCTTAAGCAATTGTGTTGCAAATCGTTCTATTTGCACAACTCACTCAAACAAAAACGAAGAAATCAGATTGTTCAATTTCTTCGTTTTTGTTTCATATTTTTTGAAAACTGCGATTAAACGCAACCGGTAGGCTTTGCAAGCCCAGCTACTTTACAGGCACCTTTTGCCGGGCCGGAAGGAAATAGGTTGTATATTTGTTTGAGCGGATACCCGGTATCTCTGCACAATTTCCTAATCATTGGTGCTATACCATTTTTTTGGTAATAGTCTCTTAAATAATTAATAATTTTCCAATGTTCATCAGAAAGGACAGATATTTCTTCTGTCGAAGCCAAGGCAACAGCAATTTCTTCATTCCATTGCTCAGGACGCTCCATAAATCCGGCTTCATCTACTTCGATTTTGATATTGTTGTACTCAAAAACAGGCATGGCTATCCTCCATGTTTATTATTCGGATATTTTGAATTTTGAGCTAAATATATAACATATTCTTCAAAAAAGAAAATTAAATTATTCTATATTGATAAAAATATTGATAATATCTAATGTGATACAAATTTATTATGTATTTTTATACATTTTTAGTGATGTTTTATATCTTAATTCCAATGCATAGAATTGTTTATTAGCCCTCAGATAAAAAAAGAGACGCATCTTCATGCGCCTCCGATTATATATTCTTTTGTATTTAACTTGTAGCCAAAGTAGATATTATTCAAATAATAATTTACTTCGCATCCGAGGCAATCGGAATTGAAAATGCGAAAGTAGAGCCTTTGCCAAGTGCTGACTGCACCCATACTCTACCGTGATGGGCTTCCACAAGTTTTTTAACAATCCATAACCCCAAGCCGGAAGAATGTTCGCCTCCGGTTGGTTTTGCAGATAACTTCACACCTCTTTGGAAAGCTCTCCTGATATCAGCTTCAGAAAGACCTAAACCATTATCATTAACTTCTACTACAATATTGTTATCTTTTTTTAGAGTATTGATGCGTACAGTGCCACCATTCTGGGTAAATTTTATAGCGTTTGAAACAAGATTATCTATCACTTCATCTATTTTTTGAGGATCAATATCTACAGGTGGTAAATTGTCCTGCTTTGTACAGAAAAATGAAATAGATTTATTGTCTGCAGCAACTTTGTTTCGTGTATGCACATCTTGAGCTATTTCTTCTAAATGTACTCTATTCAAATCAAGATTTACTATTTGCGATTCCAAGGTCAATATTCTCGATACTTCCTGAGACAGCGAAACAATTCTAACAGTAGTTTCGGCTATGTCATCTATTATTTCCTGTTGCTCTATAGCTGTAAGGTCGTAAGAGCGAAGCAATTCGACAAGGCTTTTGATAAGTGAAACAGGGTTTTTGATATCATGTATTATTACAGCAAATAGTTCATCTTTTTGTTTTTGGAGTTCTTCAATTTCGGACTTGCTGTTAGATATTTTATTCAAATTTTCTTCGAGAATCTTGTTTTGTTCCTGTAGCTTTTCGCTACGCGACTGAAGTGCATCAATTTGAGCTCTGAGCGAAGCCATTTCGGCTTTCAGGTTACTGTTTTCGGTGAGTAACTTGTCGTACTCAGCTTTGCTGATTGAGATAGTAGATTTGCTGCTCATTCCAAACTCATCAATTTCTGAATCAATATTTTTCTTTTTTGAGTAAATCACAGCAAATATCACACCTGAAATTATAATCCAAAACACAGAAGCTAAAATCAAAGAAAAATAATCAAAAAGCGGAGCTTCTGTTTTAGTTGGTTGCTGTGCCTTTATTTTATTAACGGCAGTAAGCAAAGAATCTTTTTGATTTTTTATTTCATTTAATTTTTCAAGTAGCAAAGCTTCATCTGTATCTACTTTGATAGACGCCACAAGAGAGTCAGTTTCCCATTTGCCAAGCAAGTCCCATGCAACTATTTTAAGGGTATATAGACCGTCTTGCAGATATCTGAATCTTATAAGCGGATTGCCTGTATTTTTTGTATATGAATTTGCACCATCAGAAAAGGTATATCTATACATAAAGTTTTCTTTTTTTGCACCTTCAGGAAATTCAACGTTGTAAGTGAAGGTGATAGAATCTTCTTTGCCTATTAGATAAGTATCTGCATCAACTGAAGCTGTACGCTCATTGATATTTACAGATTCGAGAGCTAATTCTCGTTTGTCTTGTGCAAATAGTATTGCCGGCAAAAAAGCTAAAAATAATATGATGGTGTTTTTCATCTTTCGCTCTGTCTTTTTTTATTCTACTTCGAAAGCTTTCTTTCTTTTAAGTACAGCCTGATGTCTTGGTCTGTAACTTTTTTTCTTAAGCACATCTTCTAAAATCTTTTTCACATCGAAAAAAGTTTTATAAGGATAATGTGGGATTCTTTCTTTTGTGCAGTATGCAGCAAGTTTCTTTTTCGCAAAAACTATGTCCGCATGCTCAGCAACACACATATCAGAATTGCCGTCCCCTATAAATACTATAATCGAATCAGTCTCAGTACTATTGAGTACAGAATTTCTTTTGCATGATGCACAGAAGCAATCGCATGATTCGCTGGCGCCGGGGAACACAGGAACAAAAGAACTATCCTCATAATTCAAAATATTGCTTCTTACCGGTAAATACTCCAGATTCATTTTGCGGAGTATAGGCTTGATATAAGCATCATACCCATCGCTCACTATTGTAAGCGGCAAATCTTGTTGCCTGCAAAAGTCAGCAAAAGATTTAAAATAGGGATCTACTTCGCAGTTTTCAGCATATTTTGTCAAATCTTCAGGAGTAAGATTTTTGTCAAGAGTAGAGCAAACTTTGAGCCAATATTCGGATATTTCCATATTCCCTTCTAAAAGCATACTGTGCCAGGGTTCAAATTCACCAAAATCTTTGAACAGTTGATCTCCGATATCTTTAACAGCTATCGTACCGTCAAAATCTGAGAAAACAGCGATGTTATGTTTTTTTTGCATATATAACTTAAAACCCTTGTTATACAATCTTTGTGCTGATTTTATAGATATGTCTATTGTTTGTTGTAATAGCTATTTAGCCATTCTTCAAATTTTACCAATTCTGCGTTATGTTGTTTCAAATCATCAATAGAGCGTTGAGAAACAGATTGCCTGATATATCTGCAAAACGTACCTGTATATCCGGCTTTATGTAAATCAGTAAAAAACTTTGTATAAAAATTTATAGCAAAACTTTTTGAGTCAGCATTTTTTTGCATTGTATTTTCAAGCAAAGTAAAAAATGCAACCGTTTGGGCTATAAATAAGTCATCATTTAGAGATTCGTCAAAGTGGGGGGCATAATCTCCTGCTGCCATAAGAGAGAGATAAATATCAGCTTCGGCAAAGAGATTTGTAGTGTCGGGAGATATATACACTTTTGCTTTAGAAGAATCATCGCTATTATTTTTTGTAACACCAAGTGCTATTAGATTGTCTATTAGTTTAAGCGAGATTTTTGATTTAGGAGAATCCGGTTCTAAAAGCAAGAAATAGTAGAAGGACATGATTGCCTGGGATTTTCTTGCATATTTGCTCATAATTCTTCCCAAAAGGAAATGGCTATTAGCGTGTGAGTGATTAGCCCTGATAGCTTCAATCAGGAAACCGGCAGCCTTATCATCTTTTTCCTGTTTGTAGTTAATGTGGGCAAGATTATAATAAAACAGGCAGTTATCACCATATTTCGCAACTGCGTCTTTCAGGATTCTTTCAGCTTCGTCATATTTGTAGAGTGCATCTAATATGGAGCTTTTAAGCAGTATAGCTTCTTTTTCGTATTTGCCATCGGTTTCTTTGACTCGATTGATATGCTCTAATGCTTTTTCGTAAAAGCCTAGAGAAAAGTAACTTAGAGACATTTCATAGTGGATAAGCGAGCTACCCGGAGAGAGCTGCAAAGCCTCTTCATAAAGTTCGAGAGCTGATCGATAATCTCCTGTGTTATGCAGCTCAACACCTTTGGAAATAAGACTATCAACTTTAGTAGAGTCGGAATACTGAGCTGTTGCAGAATATAAGCAGGCAACAAAAATAGCCGCAATTATTATTAGATTTCTCATGTTGTTATCTATATTTGATTTTTGAATACATTACGCTTTGTAAAATAAAAAAAAGGATATCCAAATCAAATTGAATATCCTTGTTTGAGGGCGAGCGACCGGATTTGAACCGGCGACCACTAGAGCCACAATCTAGTGCTCTACCTACTGAGCTACGCCCGCCGTCATCGAAATAGAGTACAAAAATAAAAGAAAGAAATAAGATATGCAAGACATTTTTTGAATGGACAAAGATTTTAGGATTATCTGATAAATATTATTTTTTTTGAGTGTAATTTTAGTTTGTAGCTTGTTAATTATCAAGTATTTTCATAAGTTAAGATATTCCCTATTAGTACAGGCATAAAAATAAATACATAAAAAGAAGAAAAGTTTGAACTCAAAGTTCTATCGAGTATATTTCTTGTTTTTTTATTTTAAGGAGTGTTTTTTTATGAAACGCATAAGTATGCTTTTTTTGGCAGTCTTATTAGCTGCCGGATACGCATTTGCAGATTCTCCAAGAATGATTCTTATGGAAGAATTTACAAATGCAAGTTGCGGTCCTTGCGCAAGCCAGAATCCAACTTACCAAGCTTTTATACAAAGTAATGCTGGAAAAGTGATTCCAATTGCATTCCACCCAAATTTCCCGGGTGATGATATTTTCTATGATCACAATCCTGCTATGTCTGACACTCGTATCAACTATTATGGTATTGATGGCGTGCCTGCTGTTAGAGTAAACGGAGCATTACCTCTTGATACGGACGGGAATGCCTACGACGGTGCACCTGCTGATACATCAGATATACGTAAAGAGATGAATAAATACCTTGCTATGTCTCCTGTTGACATGACTTTAACTGAAGTGCGTAACGGCAACAATGTAGAACTAAACCTTACAGTAGCTTCTTCTCAAACTTTAGTTGGCAAAAAACTTCGCGTTGCCGCAGTTGAATTTGTATGTATGTACCCTGAAGGCGAAACAGCACCTAACGGCGAGGAACATTTCTTTTGGGTAGCACGCAAAATGTATGACAATGCTGCCGGTGCTACTATAATTGATGATAATTTTAAAAAAAAAATTACTGCTACAATGGATGCAGCTTGGAACCCTAACAATATATACTTCGTTGCATGGATTCAAGATGACAACAGCAAAGAGGTATTACAAGCAGCATCAACAATGAAACCTACTGTTGAAATTGATGTAATGCCAAATGCGACACAGATTACAGACATTTTCAATACAGTAAAAAGAAACGGAAGTGTTTCATTGGACTTCACTGTAACTAATACCAATAGTACAGCCATTGAGTATGCTTTCACAAATAATTCTAATGTACCTTCTGACTGGAATGTAACCATTACTCCTTCTACTGCAAACATAGCAGCAGGCGGAACTCAAACTGTAACTGTAACTATAAATGCAGGTCAGCAGGCAGCTTTTGGTTTTGGTGGTTTGGCAGTTGGTATCAATTCTAATTCTTATTTAGCATACCCTCAATCTATTGGTTTTTATGCTTTAATGCAAGAAACTAAATATGTGTACTACCAATCGCACAGCAGAGATATGGTCTATACTGTTCCTGCTATGAATACTAAGTATGGTAAAGATTTTGCTTCTCTACCATTGAACCAATACACATACGACGCATATCCTCCGTCAAACTTTGACTGTGTGATTTTCTCTAAATACTCACTAACAACTGAGTTGGGTCAAGGTTCTTATCCTTTGACTGATGATGAAATTATGATAGCAGAAGAAATGATGTCTCTTGGCAAAGGTGTACTTTTATTCTCTGACGTATCCGGTATCTATGCTACACAGTTGGCTGATCAATTGCCTAAATTGAATAATTTCTTATTCAATACTTTAGGTTTGGAATATGCCGGAACAAATGCACTATTTAATGACCAGGGACAATTATACAATGTACCTATAGAAGGTATTAGCGGCGACCCTGTATCAAGCGGCATCAGTTATGCACTTAACTCAGGTGCTTCTCAGCAGCTTTACAATTTATGGTTAGAATTTTTTACTTTGAAACCAACTAGTAAAGCTACTGAAATCTTAAAAACTACGCTACAAAGTGCGGATTACTATACCGGTTTCAGAATGGAAGATGCAAATAAGGGTAGAGTAATTTATGTAACGTCAGGCTTCGAAGGTAATTCAGACATCAACGTAAACAAAAACTTTATCGAAAAAGCTATCACTTGGCTAACTGCTAACTCAGGTTCTGCAGGTCCAAGAGCAGAAGTTGCAGGCGTAACTAATAATGCTTTGGCTTACGGCAACGTAACTATGAATACTACTTCTTCTAAAACTATTACCATTACAAACAAAGGTAGTGAAAATCTTACTTATACTCTTTCCAAAAAAGGTATGAACCCATCTACTTTCGTTTTAGAAGGCAAACAAGAAAATAAACAATACACAGTTACTCCTGGCGAATCACAAACTATCACGCTTGTGTTCTCACCGACTGCTGAAAAAGACTACACTGCAGAATTAGTAATTGCAACCAACGATGCAAACAATGCAAGCATCAAAGTTGCACTTACAGGCAAAGGTATTTCTGATGCAGCTCCTGCAATTTCGCTTAGCACTACTTCTTTAGTATTCCCAGCTACTGCGGAAGCTACAGAAAAAACTATTACTTTGAATAACACCGGCAATGCAGCTCTTAATATTTCTGCTATTACAATCGCCGGTGCAGATGCTTCTGCTTTCGAAGTTATTTCTGCTCAAAATGTTGCAGTTCAAGCAGGTAATTCTTATGACATCAACATTCGTTTTACTCCTGACGCAACTAAAACTTACAACGCAACTCTAACTATCAAATCTAATATTGATGATGTTGCTGTAGCTCTTACAGGCGAAGGTACAACTTCAGTTATAGACGGATGGGCAGGCTCTGTAGAGTTCGTTTCAGTTAATGTAGGACCAAACCCTGTAGCAGAAACTGCAACTGTTAAATACACAGTTGGTACAAAAGCTCAGATGCTGGATATGTACATAGCTGACGCTAACGGCAATTTCGTAGCACAGCTTGTAAAAGAAAACACTCCTATGAGCGGCGATGCAACAGCTACATTTAGCGTTGCTAACATTGCTTCAGGCAAATACTTTATAATAGCTAACACAGGTAACTTCAGAGCAGAATTGCCATTTGTTGTTGCTAAGTAAATTTCTAAAATCTAAATCTGAGATTTAGAAAGAATGCCTTGCGTTTTATAGTAACGCAAGGCATTTTTTTATGCCTGATATTTTTTTGATTGATTTGGTAGATTTTACCATTAGCTTTTTGAGATGTAGCAATACATTGAATTTGATTCTAATAAAAATTGTAGCTGTCAATTCCTGCAATATCAGTCCTATTGGGTTTTACTATAATACAATCACAAGTTGGTTTTATTCCTTATATTTGCATGTTGAAAATATAAACAATCAAGAATATAGCTATGAGTATCTTAGAGGCAATAATATTAGGTCTGATTCAGGGACTTAGCGAATTTATTCCTATTAGCAGCACTGCACATTTGACTATCGCCGGGAAGCTAATGGGACTTGTTGATCCACAGCACCCCGAGCAGTGGACATCTTTCATTGCTACAATTCAGTTAGGTACATTACTGGCTGTATTTTTATATTTTGCAAAAGATATCAAATCCATTCCAATTGCGTTTATAAAAGACAATATCGTAAATCGAAAAAGCTATTCGCAGCAATCAGACGATTCGAAAATGGGCTGGAACATAATAATCGGATCTCTTCCGATAGGTATATTTGGAATAATGCTCAAAAAAATTGTAGAAGGCAACTTAACGAAAGACCCTTATGTAATTGCTTCGAGTCTAATCCTTCTGGGTGTTATACTTTTTATAGCAGAACGATATGCTTCTTTAAAGAAAGAAATGAGCAATATAACTGTCAAAGATGCAATTTTGGTTGGATTAAGTCAGTGTCTCGCTTTGATTCCCGGATCTTCAAGGTCTGGTACAACTATCACAGCAGGCTTGTTTTTGGGAATGACCCGAGAAGCGGCGGCAAGATTTTCCTTTTTACTTTCAATCCCTGCTATTGCAGCTAGCGGACTGCTCTCCTTTTATCAGGAAGTACAGTTCCTCCAATCAGACCAACTTATAACTCTGCTCACAGCAACAATAGTTTCTGCAGTTTCAGGATACGCAGCTATTGCTTTTCTGATAAACTATCTTAAAAAGAAATCAACCTTGCTTTTTATCATTTACAGAATAGCGTTGGGGATTGCACTAATCATTATGGCATTAGCTAAGATAATCTAAGCTAAAAGAACATTTACAAAAAAAACCGCAGTACTATAGGGATAAGTTACTGCGGTTTTTTTGTATTGCATTTGTTTTAATGTATTTGAAACAAAAAAAGCTAACTCTTTGTGGAATTAGCTTTTTGTGATCCTAAGGGGATTCGAACCCCTACTGCCAGCGTGAAAGGCTGGTGACCTAACCGTTAGTCGATAGGACCATTTTCTGTTGTGTGTCTCTTTTAGAGAGTTCAAAAATAAGAAGTTTATTTTAAACTTCCAAATCTTTTTTTGATTTTTTTATTTTTTTTAGAACTCTTTTTTTGCCCAAATGGCATTGCCATCAAGAACGATACAAATATAAGAGATTATTTGTGAATATACCAATAATAAGGACTGAATAGTTGGTAAGCACGTTCATATAGCCTTAACTACTCCTTGACAATACTCTCTATTCCGTTATAATTCCGTTATAATTCAGATATTTATAGGATACGATAAAAATTCTTTACATCAAGTTTTATATCTGATTTTGTTAAGATTATAAGGTTTCGAGGTAAAAAATTACCTTCGCTTTTTGCTTGATTCACTTAATGGAAGTATAATTGAACTAAAAGAGCTTTATGTCAGAAACTATTTTTCCTATAAATTCTGCTTATGTGGTCGCTTTTTTGTATTTTTGATAGAATGAATTACTATGCACAAGATTATATAGATTATAATATGTTACAAGTTATACAGCATCAAAAATCGGGCGATATTTTAGTTGAAGACTTGCCCGCTCCTCAATGCCCTGAAAACGGGATTTTGGTTCAAAACTACTTCTCACTTATTAGCGCAGGCACAGAAAAATTCTCTGTCGAAAAGGCGAAATCTTCTCTTATTGAAAGAGCAAGGAAACAGCCTGAAGATGTGAAAATGGTGATTGACTTCGTTAAAAAGGAAGGCATTGCCAAAACTGCTAAGCGTGTGCTGAATGCACTTGATTCTTATAAACTGCTCGGCTATAGTAGTGCCGGAGTTGTATTAGAATCTACCTGCGATGAATTCAAGCCGGGCGATAGAGTTGCCTGTGGGGGTGCAGGTTATGCAAACCATGCTGAAGTAGTAGCTGTTCCGAAAAATCTTGCAGTCCATCTGCCTGATAATGTCAGCTTTGAGGAAGCATCGTTTACTACTCTTGGTGCTATAGCTATGCAGGGCTTCAGACAAGCTGACCCAAGACTTGGCGAAACAGTCGCCGTAGTTGGGCTTGGTTTGCTCGGGCAAATTACTGTTCAGCTTCTTAAAGCGGCAGGTTGCAGAGTTGTAGGCTTGGACATAAACGAGGATTTATTTGAAGCTGCTAAAAAATACGGATGCGAAGCTACTTTCCTCAGCACCAAAGCAAACGCTGCAAATGTAAAAGCTTTTGCGAGAGGGCTTGGCTGTGACTCAGTTATTCTTACTGCCAGCACTTCATCCAATGAGCCAATGGAACTTGCATTAGATATATGCCGCAAACGTGGCACTATTGTAGTTGTTGGTGCTGTTGGTATGGATATTCCTCGAGGTCCTTTCTATCTAAAAGAAATAGATTTGAAGATTGCTTGCAGCTACGGCCCGGGAAGATATGACACCGATTACGAAGTAAAAGGCAACGACTACCCTGCTGCGTATGTTCGTTGGACTGAAAACAGAAATATGGTTTCTTTTGTTGACCTCATCAGCTCAAAAAGTATAGATGTGAAATCTATGATTACTCATACTTTCAAAGTTGCAGACTCAGCAAAAGCTTATGATATAATTATGGGTAAAACGCCTGAAAAGTTTACAGGCATAGTTATAGAATACCCGGAAAGAAAAAATATACTATCAAGGACTGTTGCAAATACTAAATCCAACAGCCCGACAGATTCAATAAAAGTTGCAATGCTTGGCGCAGGCTCGTTTGCAACGAATAATCTTATACCAGCTTTAAAAACTGCAAAAGTAGAAATGGCTGCTGTTACAACTGCGACTTCGGTAAATGCTTCAACAGCTGCTAAATTGCACGGATTTAAAGTCGCTTCTACTGACTCTTTGGAAATAATCAAATCCAAAGATAATAATGTAATTTTCTGTGCAAGCAGACATGACAGCCATGCAGAGTATGTATTGGAATCAATCAAAGCAGGCAAACCGATATTTATCGAAAAGCCATTATGCGTTACTAAAGAAGAGCTTGAAAGCATAAAAGATGCAAACAATAAGCTTAGTGGGCGGGTAATGGTTGGCTTCAACAGAAGATTTTCTAAGCCATTTAGAGATATTTCCAATTTCTTTGAAGGAAGAAAGGAACCTCTTTCAATGATTTACAGAGTTAATGCCGGGAATATTCCTAAAACGCATTGGGTGCATGATTCTGCAAACAGAGGAAGAATTATCGGTGAAGTATGTCACTTTATAGATACTATGATGTATCTTTGCGGCGAACGTCCGCAGCGTGTATATGCAGAATGTATCTCTGTCAAAAGTGAAGATGTAACAAATGCAGATAATGTTTCTATAAATATAAAATTCTCGAGTGGTTCTATCGGTACAGTACACTATTTCTCAAACGGGGATAAATCTGTACCAAAAGAGTACTGTGAAGTTTACTCTCAAAGACAAACTGCCTTTATGGATAATTTCACAAGTGTTGAGTTATTCCAATCGGGCAGACAGAAAACTAAGAAATACGATGGTAGCAAAGGCATAGACATAGAAGTTAAGGAAACAATTGAATCAATCAGAAATGGAAACAATA
This sequence comes from Kapaibacterium sp. (SeqCode), assembly GCA_963664875.1. Taxonomy (GTDB): domain Bacteria; phylum Bacteroidota; class Ignavibacteria; order Kapaibacteriales; family UBA2268; genus JBFHIJ01. The sequence goes on from OY761611.1 coordinate 2,335,664, forward strand.
TGCCTATCAGCTTTGAGGAATTGTATGATGTAACAGCTGCAACTTTTGCCGTGTTAGACTCTTTAGCTCAGGCAAGTCCTATTGATTTAAGCAAATAATACAACAGAAGGGATAATATAAATGAGAAAATTGATTTTATTTTTTTTGATAGCTTTTGTGCTCAACCAATTTGATGCTTACGCTTATAAAGCAATGACTACAGAACAAACAAGAGCGATGATTCAATCGGATTCTCGGTTCATAGTCTCGCTATCCGGTAGCTGGAAACAAAGCTATGATGGCGAAAATTGGGAGAATGCGGAACTCCCGTCTTCGGCAGATTACAGTGGAACTATAATCTACGAAAGACCAATCAAAATAGCTTCTGATTTGCTAAGAGAGAGATCATGGTATCTTTATTTTGCCGGCATAGATCATCAGGTGGAAGTTTATTTTAATGATCAGTTTGTGGGCAGATATATAGGAGCTATGACTCCTTTCAAAGTTAGGATACCTGATAGAATGGTAGGGAAAAGTACGAATAGCATCAAACTTAAGATTTCCCCTGCAGAGTTCGCAGCGAAACAGGTCAAAGAGCAATTTTTAGATGCCAAGAAAATCTATACAGGTATGATTCGAGAATTGCTACTTGTTGGTACTCCAAAAATATGGGCAGATAATATCCATTACAAAATCAAATATGCTAAGAACGAAGCAATAGTAAACGCAAACGTAAATATTTCTGCTTCTAAATTTGAAAATATCTTGAATGACAGACGATTTGTAGATTCTGCGGCTTCACCGGTCGCCGAAGCATCAAAAACTTCTGTATCCGTTCACCTTGCACTTGTAGATCAAGCTACTGGCGATACTGTATTGCGATCAGACAAAAAGCAAATTGAGATAGAAAGAGAAAGAACTGTCGAAACAAAGTTCAAATTTTCTTATAATTCTGCAGTGCTTTGGTCTCCTGAAAATCCATATCTTTACTCTCTTGTTGCCGTCGTCACAAAAAATGGCGGAATGATTGACAACTATGCTGTTGATCTCGGCTTTAGAAATATCACAGGCTCTAAAGGCAAGTTGCTATTAAACGGCACTCCTATAGAAATAAAGGGTGTAAATTATATAGAAGATATTTATAAATATGCTGCCACGATTTCTCCGGAACAGATGGAAGCAGATATTAAAAATATCAAAACACTTGGAGCTAATACTATTAGGTTCAAATTCAACTCACCTCATCCTTATATGCTCAAACTTTGTAATAAATATGGATTGATGGCTTTGATTGATTTGCCAATGTACGACGTACCGTCTTCTCTTGTAGGTGCCGGTGAAATCAGAGTTGACATGTCAAATAAAGCCAAACAATACATAAACCTGTATGATCAGAGTCCATCAGTGATTGCCTGGGGACTTTCCGAAGGAATTAGAGAAGGAGTTGCAGAGTCCCGCGAATACGAAGAAAAGGTAAGTTCAATATTTAGAGCCGGCTCAGATAAATTACTCTATAAAGTGGTGATGCTTGGAGCAGATACTTTAAATACAGATAATATAGATTTTGTAGGATTTAAAGATTCAAAACAAAATGTAAGCATTGCAGAATCTGATGCGTTTTTAAAAGATGTGACAAAATATCTAAACAACAAACCGGCATTCCTAACTTTTGGGGCTTATATTCAACCAAAAAATCACAACGGATATTCTGATAAACTATCTATTGAGCATCAGGCACATTACATAAGAAATATGTTCTATCTGAATAAAAATCACAAACTTTCGGGTGCTGTAGTTAACTCATACAATGATTATGCACTTGAGAATCCGTTACTAATTGCAGATAATGACAATCAATATTTAGGTTCTCTTGGATTGGTTGATAAAGGCAGACAAACCAGACTTAGCTATGAACTAATACAATCACTTTATAATAAAGAAAAAGAACCACTACTTGCAGAAGGAAGCTTTGCTCCTCAAACTCCTGTAAGTTTTCTGATAATTGGGCTAATTCTTGGCGTCTTGCTGATAGTACTTATCAATAGATTTAGACGATTTAGAGAGTATTTGTTCCGCTCATTACTGCGACCATACAATTTTTATGCTGATTTGCGAGACCAAAGGATAATGTCATCTGTGCAAACCTTCCTGCTCGGTTTGATAATTTCTATAACTATAGGTATATATTTTGCTTCAATACTTTATTTTTATAGAACAAATGAATTAGCTCAGTACGTATTAATGTTCCTTATACCATCCGAATCCTTGAAGGAAGTATTTTACAGACTTGCCTGGACTCCAATTCCGCTCATGCTATTTATTTCAGTCATAGCATTTGTGAAGCTATTTATTGTGTCGATAATCATAAGAGCTTTTGCATTTTTTATGAGAGCGAGAATCTTTTTCGCCGATGCATTTACAATTGCTATATGGTCAGGAGTTCCGTTATTGGTTCTTCTTCCGGTTTCGGCTATACTCATTAGGATTTTAGTAGTGTCGCCGGACCTTATCGTGATGCTGTTGCTTGTATTTGCATTGATGATATTGTGGTTCGTAGGCAGAGTGCTACGTGCATCGTCAGTAATATTTGACAAAGTTGGACTAAAAGTATATACTGCCGGGCTTATTCTAATAGTAATATTAGTTGGCTTCCCTTTAGGATTCTACGAATACAATATGTCAATATTCGCCTTTGCAGAGTACTTTTTTAACGTATTACTGTAAATGAGTTCAAAATATTCCTTTGCTTATTTCATGCCCAAGTCTTAACAGATTTGGGCATTTTTTTTTGGTTCTTCCAAAAATACTTCACTATGTGCTACAAAATATGTGTTTTGAGCATAAATTTTATGGTGTCAGATTTTTTGCATATATGAGGTACATAATTTATCGTTTAATTATATAGTAATATAATATAGGTTATTTGAGGTTGTTCATTTATTTTTCCTTTATCCTTGGTAATAGAATTACTCCCGTAACTTGGGCTCTGTTTTCTATTTACTTATAAATCACAAATTCGATAGCTAATCCTGCATTCATATTTGTTGACAAATATTCAAATCTCTTAGTGTCAGATTATTTACACAATGAACTTATATCATAAATTTTATAATTATTTTTGTATTTTTGTGAAACTTTTTCCTATTTCAGTTGTCATTATAGATAGTAATGTAAATATTTTTAGAATAGAGGTACTCATGAAGTCAATTCGTTTACTAATTTTATTACTTATGCTTAGTCCGATGATTCTAAAATCAGCACCGCAAATCAAAAAAGCTATTAAAGCCAATTTGATAAAATCAGGACAAGTAGCAAATTACCAAGACGGGAAGCATTATATAATTGCAATCCCACCTAATGAAACAGAATCATTTGGCTGGAATGATTCAGCTATAGAAGTTTATATCGCGTCTGCATTTGATACAAACTTAGAAATTGACATCTTTGGAAACAAGAAAACGGCATTTTTGAAAGCAAACGAAGTATATGTTTTAAATGAGCAAAATGGTCTCATGAAAGAAAATTGTGAATGTCGCCTACCGAATATTGCTTTACCGAAGACTATCGAAATCACCGCAGACCAGAATATTACAGTCCATGTTATCAATTCAAAGAGTACCACATCAGACGGATATATGGCAATTCCTGTTGAGTGGTGGGGCAATGAATATCTTCATTGTTCATATTATGACAACTACGAAAGCAATACAAACACATTTTCAGGTGGATTTTTAGTATTAGGATCCCAAGACAATACAAATGTGGAAGTAGAATTAAGAGGAATAGCAGATGACCCGGATGCAACTTTAAGAGGAAACACGTCAAAAAAAATCGGAGATGTTCTTACTTTCAAAGTTGATAGAGCAGAAGTTTATCAAATAGATTCTGACGGCATGACTCGAGGTCAAATTGATTTATCTGGCTCTAAGATTACATCAGATAAACCAGTAGGAGTTATATCTTACCATCAACGTACAGTAATACCTATTTTTCTAAATAGTTCTCGTGATCACTTATCTTCTATGATGCAACCCACTCCGGCATTAAGTACTAATTATGCTTCAATCTCATTAGAGAGAGGAGGAAAAAAGAAAGGTGACTTGTTTAGGATAGTTGCTGTAGAAGCTAATACAAACTATACAGCAACATGGTACGATTTCGAAACAAAACAAATTATAGATACTAAATCGGGACTAATCAGCAAAGCGGGCGAATTTGTTGATATTTCTGATGACTTATCAGGTAATCCTACGATATACTCGATTACAGGAACTTCTGTATTTGAAGCCGATAAACCAATTCTTCTAATGCAGTATTCTTATTCAGGTGGTTGGGATGGCACAGAATATGACCCATTCATGTGGAATGTAACCGGAATGGATCAATACACTAACAACGCAATAGTACAGGCTCCATACAATAAGACTTTTGGAGAAAACTATATAAATATTATTGCAAATGAAATATCCGGTGACCCTACTTTGCCAGGCATAAAGTCTATTGAAATAGATAACATTAAAGTTGTTGACAGAGTTCCATCATTTACTACTAACAATATTCCCGGAACTACTCTTTACTGGGCAAGAATTCGTATAGCCCCGGGCATTCATAGAATCTACAGCAATGGAGATGCTCTTTTTGGTGCTTATGTCTATGGCTATAAATCTGTAGATTCTTATGGTTGGCCTGCTGTCATGGCAAGCCATGAAACTTCATCTACAGACTCATTAGCCCCAAGTATTAGTTATGTACAGAATTCTATCCCATATCTATGGCAAGTTCTAATCGAAGATAATCGCCAAATGGATAGAGTCGGTAATGAGAAACAACAACTTGACTCGAAAATTGCGTATGGACCTATTACTCTTATTAAGAATCAGTATGGTCTTAATACTGAGAACTTCAAAGAGCCTTTGATTGACTTTGAATGGGGCGACGAATTACACGATAAATATATCGTTGATTTAGAAGTCGAAAACCCCTATGAGTATGCTAAAGCATATTTTTACGTAGCTGACATTGCAGGCAATGTCGCATTTGACTCTTTAGAATATCACCCTTTCAAATTGAACATGAACAATGTGGAAGAAGTTGATTTTGGTGGTGTATTGATAGAGCAAAGAAAAACAAAAACGTTTACTTTCGAAAACAAATCAACTTTTGACTGCGAAATTAGTTCGATTTCTCTTTTCAAAGGAGAATTATTCAATATTATTTCGGATAATATACCAAGTTATCTAAATGTAGGCGAATCTCTTGAAATTGAGATTGAATATGCTCCAACCGAAATATCAGATAATGATACCGACTCTATAATTGTTACTGCCGCGAACTTAAGCTTTGCCTGGGAAATTAAAGGTTATGGCATTGACAATAAAGAACGTATAGAACTTAGTTCAAATGAGATCGACTTTGGAACAATTTATGTAAATGATGAAAAATCACAGACCTTATCAATCAACAACACAGGTCAAGAGATTCTAAAAATCAATTCAATCGAATTAGCAAACGGCTCAATATTTGAGTTGCTAAACTCTAAACCATTCCCTATGACTTTAGGTTCCGGAAAGAGTCTTTACTTCGAGTTGGTATATAAGCCTACTGTAGCCTCTGACTTAGATATTGACACAGTTGTAGTTAAAACTGATACCAATACTTATAAATGTGTCTTGAGAGCAAGTGCAGAACCAGACCTTGGAGTCTATGATAACGAAAATGTTGACGATATAATTAAACTTTCTCCGAATCCAATTAGTACAGATGCAGATATTACTATTACAATGCCGGAGGCAGGTAATGTAAGAGTATCACTTTACACTAGTACCGGAAAATTGGTTAAAGAATTATATAACAGTTTCGCAGCTATAGGCGATTTCAGTTTTAGATTCAATTCGGAAGGAATTGCAGCAGGTAGCTACTCTTTAATTATTGAACAAGCTGATATGAAATATGTCAAGCAGATTGTTGTTTCAAAATAGTTTGAAATAGAAAATCTCATATTCAAGAAAATAAGTACTGCTTGGTTAGACTGTTTGACCAAGCAGTACTTTTTATTTGTGTGGATTTTTACACCTATTTATCTGGCTTTAAGCTAATTCCTCGGCTTCTTTCAGCAAGACAGCCAATTTTTCTCTGCTAAAAATATTCATTACAGTCGCTCTGAGATAAACTTTACCGTTTATTTTTGTATGCACTATGTAATAGTCTCCCTTTTCTAAGAGTTTATTGCGGATACGCAAATTGGTTTCATCTTGTTGAGAGTCTGTAAGATTTGGTGGTACATATCTGAAGCAGATAATATTTGATTCGGGCTCTGCAGCAAGTTCCCAATTGGCAGATGCTTTTACAATATCAGCAAATTCTGAAGTCAAAGCTGCTGTTTTCTCGATGTATTCGCGTATTATATCTCCTCCATATAGTTTCAATATGGTATAGATTTTTAGACTAATCATTCTTTTTGTACATTCCATTGTAAACGCTGCAAGGTCGTAGCCAAGTTTTTCATCTGCATATAATAGATATTCTGCTTTTTGAGCAAAAGTTGCTCTTGCTTCTGCCCTATCTTTGAACAAAACCGCTGTTGCGAGTGCAGGCACTAACATCATTTTGTGAAAATCAATTACCACAGAATCAGCACGTTCCATTCCTTTGCAAAGGTGCTTATACTTGTTTGAGAACACAGCCGCTCCACCGTGAGCTGCATCAATATGAAACCATAATTGGTGTTCTTCACAGAAGTCTGCTATTTGATCCAAAGGATCATAAGTACCGGTTCCGGTAGAACCTGCAACACCTACTACTATAATAGGTTTGAATCCTCGAGCTATTGCTTCTTCATATCTGTTCTTTAGACTATCTATGTCAAGCTTGAATTTATCATCGCAAGCAACTTTGAATATCGCAGTTTCTCCTAATCCCATAATCTTAACTGCCCTATCTATACAATAATGGGCATATTCAGAAACAAATATTGCAAATTTACTGTCTTTATTGCCGAACTTCCAAATATCATAATCAGCTTTTGCCTGCCTTGCAGCAAGCAATGCAGTTAAGTTACCAATCGAACCACCTGAAGTAATTACCCCATCGGATGATAGCGGCATTCCAATTTGGTCTGCTAAATATCTGATTACAAACTTTTCCATTGCAGTACCGGAAGGCCCCATTTCATAAATAGCCATACCATTATTCAATAAATCTGATACTAAGCCGGCAAGTGCTGCTTCCGGTAGAGGTGGAACAACCTGATGCCCAATATATCCGGGATTGTGCAAGTGATTTGAATCTTCTATTACTTGCTCCATCAATCCGTCTAAAGATTGGGGTTGTAGATTAGAATATTTTTCCAAAAGTATCTGAGGCGGATTTGGCGGTAAAACATAATCCTGTTTTCCTTCGTAAGATTTTTCAAGGTAATCGGCAAGTAAGTCTATAATTTTGTATCCTTGTTTTCTAAAATTATCAGAGCTATAAGCATTTTCTAAATTCATGGCAGTCCTATTCATATTTCCTATATCTATTAGCAATATAGATAATATTATTGTTTCCGAAATAATATTTTTATAATATTCACTTTCAGAGGTTGTATATCTTTTCAAAGGAGCTGACAAATCAAGTATATGCAAAATCTTTTGTTATGAAATAAAATATTAGTATATTCGGCTATATACTAACATAAGTGTATGTTCTAATTGTGGTTAGCTATGCTTTCTAATGTTTCCCTAAGAGAATCAAATTATCTCAATCGAGGCCAAAGTAGCTCTCCTTCAGAGATAAACACACCTTCAGAAATGAAGGATGGCATTGCTATAAGCGGAAACAAAGAAAACAATAGGCAGAAAGACCGAAAAGAAATAAGTGAGGAATCTAAAGTAAAATCCAAAAATAACGCAGCATCTCAAGAGCTTACAGAAGACGAAGAAAAACAGGTAAAAGAACTTAAGCAAATTGATGCAGAGGTTCGAAGACATGAGCAGGCACATCTCGCTGCCGGAGGTTCACTTGTGAGGGGAGGAGCTTCTTTTGGCTACCAACGCGGACCTGACGGGAAGCAATACGCCGTTTCCGGTGAAGTTAATATAGAAATGGCACCGGTAGATGGCGACCCTGAAGCTACAATTCAAAAAATGCAACAAGTAAAGAGTGCAGCCCTTGCCCCTGCAGAACCTTCTGCCCAAGACAGATCAGTTGCCTCAAGAGCTTCTTCGATTGAAGCACAGGCTAGGGCTGAACTGCTCAGCGAACAGAGCAATAGCAGCTCTGTTGAAGCTGATTTCAATAAGTCCGATAAATCAGAAACAAATGCTATCGAAAAAAGTGAAGTTAGAGAAAATGATGGTGATTCTGATGACTCTGAGCAAAACAATGTATTTAGTACAGGAAGTACCATAGAAAGTCTCAAACAGGCATATCTTTTCTCCGATACCCCTCTCAATTTAGTAAATGCTTACGCTTGAGAGGTTTAATATCACACAATGAATCAAGATTAGTTTATTTTTAAGCAGTATTTATCAGAATATTTTCTTAAATTATACTGTCCCAATACTTTTAGTGCATATTTGGTAAATTTATGTTTCTCAAACGCTTTATAGTATTTTTGCTTGTGTTTAGCTATTCAATAGTGATAGCACATGATATAATACCACATCATTGCCATCCTGATCAAGGGATTGTCCGCCATGATGACTGTCTTGCGTCTGAGGATTGCACACTAAAAGGGACACATTGCGCGAATCCTTTGTGTGAAGTACTTCCCGACCACGACTTCTCTGAGTATTATCAAAAAGCAAAAGGCAAAGTAAAACCAACAACGCAGATCATTGCTCTAATTGAAAAAATATTGCAAATAGAGCCCATATATACTATTCCTATAGAAGAGTTTGACCTTTCCAAACTCTCATTTCTTCTGCCTGAACGGCAATTCTATATACAACATCATAGAAGAGGACCACCCTCTTTCATCGCCTAATTTATATCTTATATAGATAATTTAGGGATGCTTTTATTATAGTGCATGTTTATCGAAACTTGGCTTATTGTAGCCTGAGAGAGTGCATTTTCATCGCTATATGCAGAAGAATTATACTTCAAATCTATAAATTCTTTTGCAACAGTAATATGTCCCTGATGTACACAAATAGTATAACCTATAAAAAACTTCGGCTTATACTCTTTTTTGATTACAAGAGAAAGTCAAAGTTCAGCAATTTAGAATTTATGCATTATATCATTAAAAATATCTCTATATACAAACAATCTCGAAAAATTATACAAATTCAAAAATAAAAGGAATCAAACAATGCTTAAAAAGCTATTATTTGTATTGCTGGCAGTTACTTACATCTCTTTTATGACTGCCTGCAACGAAGCTCAATCTAAGGAAGAGCACAATCATACGGAGCAATCCGAGGAACATTCTCATGAGCATGGAGAGGAAGCTCACAATCACGACCATTCGACTGAAGCACATGATCATGACCATGAGCATGGAGAAGAGTGTGACCATTCGCATGAAGAGGATAAACATGCACATAATCACGAAGGTCATAGTCACGCGCATAATGACCATGCCGGACATGAATCTGAGAATCCAAATGAAGTAGAGTTTTCTTTAGCAATGGCAAAAAAAGTGGGACTGCAAACCACAAAAATTAGACCTGTAAAGTTTTACGATGTTATCAAAACTTCCGGTGAAATACTCCCGGCACGAGGAGACGAATCAATTGTAGTGGCTTCTCATAGCGGTAAAATATTTTTTAGTGGAGATTTGCTTTTCGAAGGTACAAACATTCGGCAAAATCAGCAGCTGTTTTTGATTTCGAGTGAGTCTTTAGTAGATGATAACTACAAAAAGGAATTTATTGAAGCAAAAGCAGCATTCACAAAACAAAAAAGTGATTACGAACGTGCAAAAAAACTATACGAAGACAAAATAATTCCTGAAAAAGAATACTTGTCAGTCAAGTTAGACTATGAAAATGCAGAACTTGCTTTCAATCATGTCTCATCAAACTATGCGAGCGACGGATTAAAAATTAAGTCCCCAATTTCAGGCTATGTCAGTAAAGTCTATGTAGAAGCAGGACAGTACGTTGCAACCGGTCAACCTTTGATGAAAGTTTCAAAAAATATCAAACTTGTTATGAGAGCAGATTTGCCTCAACGCTATTATGAGCAAATTCCCAATATTACATCTGCTTCTTTTAAAACTACTTACTGCACTACGCCTCATGATATTAAAGACTTGAACGGCAGACTAATATCCTACGGTAAATACACTGACGGTAGCTCATACTACACCCCAATATTTTTCGAATTAGATTCGAGAAGCCATATCATTCCGGGTGCTTATGTAGAGATTTTTCTTCATTCTACTCCTATCGAAAATGCAATTGTAGTTCCGAAAGAAGCAATAATGGAAGAGCAGGGTTTACATTATGTATTTGTTAAACTTTCAGATACCCATTACGAGAGACGATTTGTTGAAGTAGCCGGCGGAGATGGCATTAAAGCAAGGATAGCTTCAGGCTTAGATTTTGGAGATATAGTAGTCGGCAAAGGTGCCAATAATATAAAACTAGCGTCAAAAGCAAGCGGAGCAGTTCCACATTCGCACTCTCACTAATTTGTAAAATCTAAAGTTCGGATATAAAAATGTTAAATCAAATAATAGATTATTCTTTGAAAAACAGACTCCCGGTGTTTATAGCTGTTATACTAATAGTAATTGCCGGTAGTTTTGTTGCTTCAGATATGGAAGTCGATGTATTTCCTGACCTTAATGCTCCCACAGTTGTTGTCATGACCGAAGCACACGGAATGGCTCCTGAGGAAGTTGAGAAACTCGTAACATTCCCTATTGAAACTGCTGTAAACGGAGCAACAGGTATTCGCCGTGTTCGCTCTTCTTCTGCTATGGGTTTTTCTATCGTATGGGTTGAGTTTGAATGGGATATTGATGTTTATGATGCAAGACAAACAGTAAGTGAAAAGCTACTAGAAGTCTCAGCAGATTTGCCTGACGGCGTAGGCAATCCTACAATCGCACCTCAGTCTTCACTGCTCGGAGAAGTAATGATATTTGCCATGACTGCAAAAGAGACTACACCTATGAATCTGAGGACTTATGCTGAATGGAGCGTCAGACCTCGACTCTTATCTGTCGGTGGTGTTGCTCAGGTACATTCTATAGGTGGAGATGTAATGGAATACCAAATACTTGCAGATCCACATAAAATGAAATACTACAATGTAAGCCTTGCTGATTTAATAGCAGCAGGTTCAGGCTTAAACGAAAACTCCCCCGGCGGTTTTCTAAACGAACACGGGAATGAGTACATTATCAGAGGTATAGCACGCACTAAAGATATTGAAGAAATGGGGAACAACGTTATAAAAGTTGTGAACGGTTACCCGGTCAAAATACAAGATGTAGCAAATTTAAAGAAAGGAGCAGCTCCAAAAATCGGAGACGGTTCATATAGAGGCGAAAAGGCTGTAATTCTTACAGTAACCAAACAGCCGGGTATAAACACATTGAAGCTGCATGACAAAATCATAGAATCCTTAGAGGAAATAAAAAAAACTTTACCTGATGATGTTGAATTTCATACTGACATTTTCACTCAAGCAAGTTTTATCGAAACAGCTGTAAGAAACGTAAAAACTGCTTTAATCGAGGGCTCGGTACTTGTAATTGTGATACTTTTCGTTTTTCTGATGAATTACAGGACTACTTTAATATCTCTTCTTGCTATACCGATTTCATTATTGGTAGCAATACTAACTTTGAAATGGCTTGGTATCACTATCAATACTATGACTCTCGGAGGGATGGCAATTGCCATAGGCTCTCTGGTAGATGATGCAATCATTGACGTAGAAAATGTTTTCAAAAGACTTAAAGAAAACCATAGAAAACCTATAGAAGAAAGAGAAAACAGCCTAACTGTAATTTTCAATGCTTCGAAGGAAATCAGAGCTTCTATATTAAATGCAACCTTGATTATTATAGTTGCTTTTATTCCTTTATTCTTCCTTTCCGGCATGGAAGGAAAGATGCTTAAGCCATTAGGCATTGCATATATCGTATCTTTATTTGCTTCATTATTGGTAGCAATAACTATAACGCCTGTTTTGTGTAGTGTGCTTCTAACAGGTAAAAACCTTGAAGAAAGTAGTAAAAGTAATAAAGGCTTGGCTGCATTTCTCGCCGGTAAATACAAAATTGCCCTGACACGAGTTATGGACAACAAAAAAACAGTCATGATTATTACAACTGTTATATCTCTTGCTGCAGTTGGTTTGATATTTACATTTGGCAGATCCTTTTTACCACCATTTAACGAAGGCTCTTTGACTATAAATGTTTCTACTATGCCGGGTGTTTCTTTGGAAGAGTCAGATAAGCTGGGACTACTTGCAGAAAAAGAACTATTGGCTATCCCGGAAATCAACTCGGTATCCAGAAGAACAGGTAGAGCTGAGCTTGCAGAGCACTCCTTCGGAGGAAACGTTTCAGAGTTAGACGCACCTTATACAATAAAGGATAGGAGTAGGTCTGATTTTCTTCACGAAGTCAGAGAAAAACTTAACGAAGTTCCCGGTGTTGTAGTCGAGGTTGGTCAGCCAATAACACATCGCATGGATCACATGCTCTCAGGCTCAAAGGCAAATATTGCTCTCAAGCTTTTTGGCACAGACCTGAGTACTATGTACACTCTTGCTACTGATATCAAAAACAAAATTGCCGGTGTAGAAGGCATTGGTGATCTAAATGTCGAGCAGCAAGTTGATATACCTCAGATTTATATCAAACCACGCAGAGAACTCCTCGCAAAATACGGCATAACCATTAAACAATTCAATGAGTTTGTTGATTACGCTTTTGCAGGCGAAAAAGTATCAGACGTTTTCGAAGGAGAAAGAAGATTCGACTTAGTACTTAGATATGATGACGAACACAGAGAAAATATTGAGGCACTTAAAAATGCAATGATAGACTGCTCCGAAGGCAAAAAAGTTCCTTTATTTTATGTTGCTGATATCTTTGTTGCCTCCGGTCCAAATACCATTAGTCGCGAAAATGTAAAAAGGAAAATAGTTATCTCAGTCAACGTTGCAGATAGAGACGTTGGAAGTGTAGTGTCAGATATTAAAAACATAGTAGATAGTGACATCAAGTTCCCGGAGAACTACTACCTTGAATACTCAGGTCAGTTCGAAAGTGAGCAAAGGGCATCGCGAATATTGATGTTTGCCTCACTCGGAGCTATTTTAATAATATTTATGCTTCTCTATCAGGAATTCAAAAGCGGAAAGACGGCAGGAATTATTCTGCTGAATTTGCCATTAGCTTTGATTGGTGGAGTTGCAGCAATTTATTTCACAAATGCTGTCATTTCTATTCCTGCTATAATTGGATTTATCACTCTATTTGGAATAGCTACAAGGAATGGTATTTTGCTTGTTTCGAGATACAATCACATGATAGAAGAAGGCAATTCGCTTTACGACAGTATAATCCACGGTTCAGCCGACAGACTCAATCCTATTCTTATGACTGCTCTGACTGCAGCGCTTGCTCTTGTGCCTCTTGCTATAGGTGGCGATCTGCCGGGTAATGAGATACAGAGCCCAATGGCTGTTGTTATTCTTGGTGGCTTGTTAACCTCTACCCTATTAAATGTATTTATAATTCCTATAGTTTATTATATAATGAATAAGAAGGAGTTTGGTAATGTATAAATTATGGATAGTAATCTTCTTCTCACTTTCGCTTATACCTTCTTATTCTATAGATATAGAAACGGCATTGAGAGATATAGAAACCAATAATAAAGAATTGAAAGCTGCCAGACAACAAGCAGAGTCAAAAAAGTCTGCTGCCGGACAGAATTTACTTCTATCAGATCCTTCTGTTGAAGCAGGCTTTATGAATAGCACAGGTGATGAAGCAGTAAGCAAAAAAGACTTTAGCATTAAGCAGTCTTTTGAATTTCCCACCGTTTATTTCAAAAAGTCTAGTTTAGCTAACTTGCAAGAACAACTGGCTGAAGCCGAATATAAAGTGATCCGTAGGGAAATCCTTTTAGAAGCCAAGTTGATTTTGATGGATTACATTGTAAATATCAAAAAGTCTGAAGTTTTGAAGATTCGCTTTGAAAACTCAGGAAACATCTATCAATCATTCAAAAAAAGATTGGAATCAGGGGATATTGGAATTATTGATTATAATAAATCAAAAATGGAACTCCTGACTGCTAAAACTCTTTTGCAAAAGACTACTATTGAACTTGATAATGCAACTGAGTCATTAAAAAGACTCAATGGTGGTATCAATTTACCTGCACTGGAGATTGATAATTATAAAGCTGAACCTCTACCACAAACGGAATTGCTCAAAGATGATATGCTAAAGAAAGACCCGGATTTGCTGTTTTCACTTATGGAAATTGATGCAGAAGAAAAAAATCTAAGTCTAAAAAAATGGTCAGCACTTCCAAAATTTGACATTGCATATAAATATGCCGATGAAGGTATAGAAAGTTTCTCGGGTATCTCTTTGGGGATGAGTCTCCCGATCTTCGAAAGCAATAATACTATTAAAACAGCACGTGCCGAACTTGAATATAAAAAAGAACTTAGAGAAAGTATAATCAATCGTAAGATACACGAAACGCAAGCAAAAATTGCACAACTTGAAACTATTGAGCTCAATCTAAAAGAATACAACGAACTTTTTGACAATGTTAAAACTTTAGAATTATTGGAAAAAGCTTTCAACCTTGGTGAGCTTTCAGCGGTGGAGTATTTCTATGAGATAAACTATTTCTATGAAATATACGACACGTACCTCGAACTTGAAGCAGAGAGCTTGAAGCTAAATACCGAAATTTTAAGCTTTCAATTATAAAATATACATAATTTGGGATTGGAAAAGCAATACACGTTGTTAACTTTTATATTGATGGGCCTGTTTCGTAAATGTTTATGGCTGTATCGTAAGTCAAAATTAGACTATTTTCTATATAAAACCTGTGATAATAACCGCAAGCTAAGGCATGCGGTTTCACTTATGTAACTCTTTGCAACCGCATGCTTTAGCTTGCGGCAGAAGAAAATATAACGTTTGTTTTCCTCTACTTTTACTAAAGAGCATGACAAAACTCAGACATATGAGACAAGCTCTTCAATGATTCAATATGTAAGTTACTACCAGTATTTTTTGAGTTCTAATGACAAAATATCTTATTAGAGATTCCAATAAAAAACCCGATTATCTTCAATCAAAAGATAGTCGGGTTTTATAATATAGACGGAATTGAATAATCCTATTTCATTCTACCTGCTGCATCAATGCACATAGAAGCAAATTTAGCATCTTTTTTGGCGTTGTTGCGTTCAGTTTCTCCTAATGCCTTGTTGCCAATGATATCCAAGCACTTATCGATATCTGCACGGCATTTTGATGTTTCAATTTCGGTGCCAAGCAGAGCATTTTCTACAAGTATTGAGACTTTATTTTTACTTATCTCTGTAAATCCGGTAGAGCATGCAAACCACAAATTTTTACCACTGTCATCAAGTATTTTGATAAGTCCTACATCCAAAGAAGAAACTATCGGAGCGTGATTATACAATACCTGAAACGGAGATTTTGAACCCGGAAGCGATACAGATTCGGCTTTACCGCTGTATATTTTTGCTTGCGGAGTAACAATTTCTATTTCTAATAATTTTTCAGCCATTAGAGCAATCTCCTATTTCATTTTTTTTGCTTTTTCGAATACTTCGTCTAGTGTTCCGCAATAAGAGAAAGCATTTTCCGGCACGTCATCACATTTGCCGTCTAAGATAGCTCTAAATCCTGCTATAGTATCTTCTATTTTTACATATCTGCCTTCAAACCCTGTAAACTGTTCTGCTACGTGGAAAGGCTGAGAGAAAAACTTCTGAATTTTACGAGCACGATATACAGTTGTTTTATCTTCGTCAGAAAGTTCATCCATACCAAGAATATTGATAATATCCTGCAAATCTTTGTAAGTCTGGAGCACATTTACGCACTGGATTGCTGTGTCGTAATGCTCTTGACCTAATATGAGCGGATCCATAATTCTTGAAGTAGAATCAAGTGGATCTACCGCAGGATAGATACCAAGCTCTGCGATGGAACGTGAAAGGACTGTCTTCGCATCAAGGTGAGAAAATGTATTTGCAGGAGCAGGGTCAGTTAAGTCATCGGCAGGTACATATACCGCCTGAACTGATGTGATAGAGCCTTTATTTGTAGAAGCAATACGTTCCTGTAATGCTCCAAGCTCTGTTGCCAATGTTGGCTGATAACCTACTGCTGAAGGCATACGACCAAGAAGTGCTGACACTTCGGAACCTGCCTGAATAAATCTAAAAATATTATCTACGAATAGCAGCACGTCTCTGTTTTCGACATCGCGGAAATACTCTGCCACAGTAAGTGCTGTAAGAGCTACTCTCATACGTGCTCCCGGTGGCTCGTTCATCTGACCGAAAACCAAAGCAGTTTTATCAAGTACTCCCGATTCTTCCATCTCACGATACAAGTCATTACCCTCACGAGTACGCTCTCCAACGCCTGCGAAACAAGAATAACCGCCGTGCTGTTTAGCGATGTTATTGATAAGTTCCTGGATAATTACTGTTTTACCCACACCGGCACCACCAAAAAGACCAATTTTACCACCTTTTGTAAATGGCTGAATAAGGTCAATTACTTTAATACCGGTTTCAAACATTTCTTTGGAAGTAGAAAGATCTTTAAATTCCGGAGAAGGTTTGTGTATAGGCGATTTAATTTTTGCATGAATCGCACCTTTTCCGTCAATCGGATCACCTGTAATATTAACCATCCTTCCAAGAGACTCAGCTCCAACTGCAATAGATATTGGTGCGTTGGTATCGATTACTTTCATACCTCTGACCAAACCATCTGTAGAGTCCATTGCAATAGCTCTGATTCTGTCTTCGCCTAAATGCTGTTGTACCTCGCAAACAAGAGTAACTTCTTCGCCGGTTTCAATTGATTTCATTGGGATATGTAGCGCATTGAGGATTTCCGGGATATTTCCGGAAGGAAATTCAACGTCAACGACAGGTCCGATTACCTGAATTATTGAGCCTTCGTTCATATCGTTTTTTCCTAAGAAAAGTAAAATATATATTAACTAACTTTCAAATTATTCAATTTGCCTTTTTGATTTCTACGTTATCATAATTTGGCTAATTTTAGATAAAATAAGCAAAATAAGTAAGATAGACAAAACATTTAGTCAAAACAAAACATAGAACTCAAATTTAATAAGCTCTTACAGTGTTTAGTTTTCAAATTTGCTTATTAATTTAATAGCTGACTATCAAATTCATTTTATAAAAGGCAATTCCTAAGATAGTATAAAACGTATATGATTTATAATATTTTACTTTTTTGACTTTATTCTTTACTACTCTGTAGTGCAGCCAACTTTAAACATTGAACTTTTAAGTTTTTAGATAAAATAACCTGATGCCATTGAGTACAATATAAAGGCTATATTTTTTTTATTCTTTTTTCTAGTTCGTAAATGCTATACAGCACATCATTTGGCTGGATTGATGAAAGTGAGCCACTTTCTGTGGTTAGTGTAATGTGTTCGGAGTTATATGGAGTCCATGGCTTTCCGGCAAACTCTCTGCCGGATATTTCATACATACATATTGCAGGTATGTTGCGTGCAGCTGCTATATGAACTGCTGCAGTATCAGGAGTAAGAATCATATCAGCTGTGCTAATCATACATATCCATTCATGTATTGAAGACGCTGCCGGAGCTATCCTTGCGTATGTCCGTGCTGATATTGTTTCCAAATCTCTATAATATTCTGAAGTGCCAAAACAGACAACATCAAAATCAGGACGGGAAGCAGCCAATCTTTCAATAAGATAAATATGATTGCTCTGTCCCCAATATTTATTTGGAGTAGAGCCGGCTAAGTTAATACATAGTCTAAATTTTTCTTTTTTGCCAAGTCTTCCCTCTGCAAATGCGATATCTTCCTCCGACAAAGGATATGAGAGTTTCAAATCAGAACGCAATGGATTGATATTGAATGGCAGAAGAAGGTTAGCCAATCTGTCAGTGATGTGATATTCCTGCTTATCAAGCAAAGGCACAAGGTGCGAATAAACATGTGCATTACTTTTCTCAATACCAAGCGAAAAAGTAGATCCGGATAGTTTGACTATCAAAGAAGAAGTCGCGGATGCATTATCATACATATCAATTATTAAGTCATACTTATTATGACGTAATTTCCGTATGAGACTGAAATTTTCTTTGAAATTTCTACCATAAACATAGAAATTATCAGCAAATCTTTCGAAAGCCCGTTTTGCACCCTGATTGCGGTGGCTTAACAAAATATCAATCTTTGCCTCAGGTAGTGCTTCTTTAATTTTTTCTACTATAGGTACTGATACAAGCACATCCCCTATTCTGTCTTGCCTTAGAAGCAGAACCTTTTTAATATTTTTGCCTGTAAATACCGCAGTAGGTTCGCTAACTTCCTGCTGAAATGAATGGTAAGAAAGCGCTGAAGTAATCCTGCTACGCAGATAAAGTTCTATTTTTTTGAGTAATGCCATAGACACAAAAATAAGAAATTGCAA
This sequence comes from Kapaibacterium sp. (SeqCode), assembly GCA_963664875.1. Classification (GTDB taxonomy): domain Bacteria; phylum Bacteroidota; class Ignavibacteria; order Kapaibacteriales; family UBA2268; genus JBFHIJ01. The sequence continues at coordinate 2,354,328 of OY761611.1, forward strand.
TCTCAAATCTTAGTACAAATTAGGCTTTGCTAAAGATTAGTTGTGGCTTAACACAATAGAAGAAATTGAAATCTTGTCAATATTTCGTATCAAATGATTGTACAAAATTAAAGATTTTCATCCTATATATAATATAATTATATTCAATTTACGATTGTATGGTATATTTGTAACTAATATCATACTTAAGTGTTTTACAAATATAATTTCAAATTACGAATTACAAATTTTGGTGAGAGCCTGAAAGGCTCAAAGTAATAGTGTATTGTAGCAAAGTATAAAAATTTCCCCTCTTGAGGGGTGCGTGAGCGAAGCGAGGGCGGGGTGGAAACAAACGAAGCACAAAGCCAAACAACATAAAAAATATAAATTAAATAGATAATCTTAGCGATAATATTTTCGGGGTAGTGATAAGATAAGGTTCTTATCCACCCCGTCTCACCTTCGGTGAGCCACCCTACTTCGGCAGGCTCAGCACATCGCTCAAGAGGGGAATAATTAGGATTTTGAGTGAAAAACAAAATACACATATGGAAATTTACAACATGAAACAACTTATACTATTACTTTTAATCGTGCCTGCGCTGCTTAGTGCCGAACTCTATGAAGGATCTGACTCATTAAAGCCAAAAAAGGAATATACATATAAAGCAAAAGGTGGTTTAGATATAGACCCTAATCTGCTTAATGACGAAGTTCCTGATGACCCTCGTATTCGTTTTGCTACTTATTTTGGTGGAAGTGCAGCTGATGCAGTGCAAGATTTCAAGATTGATTCTAAGGGATATTTGTATGCTATTGGTAATACCTTTAGTAATGACTTTCCAATGGTTGGAAATTCCTTTGATTCTGAAAAAACTGAAGAAGATTATATTGATGCTTTTATTGTCAAATTTGACACATTAGGCTTTCCTGTTTGGAGTACATACTTTGGTGGAACAGGAGAAGACAGAGGTACTAGATTAGAAATTGATTCAGATGATAACATAATTATTGCAGGAGCTACTAATTCCCCAAATTTCCCATTAAAATGTGAATTTGATCAAGACAGTATAAAAGGCGAGGCAGATATGTATGTTGCTAAGTTTGATCAGAATGGCAATTTACTATGGTCAAGGTTGTTTGGCGGAACATATTTAGATCAGGCTTTTGGACTTGCCGTAGATGATGATGATAATGTTTATTTGGCAGGTAACACTATGAGTACTGACATTGTAAGAAGTGATTGGACTTACCAACCTGAGTTTAGCCTGTTTTTAGATAAATGGCGAGAATATTCAGATGGCGTATTTGCCAAATTTAGTCCTGAAGGTAAACATATATGGTCGAGCTACTTGGGTGCACAACGTGTCGAACATTTAGAAGACATTGATGTTTATGGGGATGAGATAGCTATAGTTGGACGTTTAAATGCTCCCATTACAAAGACACATGAAAATATGTATCTCATAGGTACTGAAGATGCTATTCAGAAACTACCATGTGATACTATGCTGTACGAACATTACACACTTTTCGATCCATTTATTGCCAAATTTACAACTGACAGCTGTAAACTTAAATATTTTACTTACTACTGTTCTCAAACTATAAAAAAAGAATTATCCGATAATAGATATTATTTCTCTGATTATGATTCCAAAGGAAATTATATTTTAATTATTGACACAGAAAATAATTCCATGGAGGTAAAAGGTTCTCCATTTCAAGATTATAGTCCTAATACTAACTACCCCGGCATGATGATGTTATCTCTTAGTCCCCAAAATACTGTCAATTGGGATTGGGATATCACAGCTGGTGAAAATTTCTCAGATAATGCATACACTATAGATAATCAAATATTATGGGGTGAAGTAACTACAGATAAAAATTTGTTTCCCGAAGACAGTAATCATATTGCAAACAGAGACAATGGTTCTACCCGTACTTCTTTGTTAATGAGATTTGATTTAGAAAACTATTCTCAATGGTATTCTTACCATCCTCACTTCGATGCGGAAAATAGAATTGTTTGTAAAAATAATGATTTATACATGGTGTCCAAATCTCATCCATCACACTTACTCAAAAATGCTTATTCTGAAGAATTCCATGAGTATGGCTTATATCTAATCAATTTTGATATGAGAGAGGATTTCGGATACTCTGCTATAGATACAGGAAGAAATGATTTATCAAACATATATGTTTATCCATCAATAGCAACTCAATCTATAACTATATCTTCTGAAGATTCCATTAGACAACTACAAATCTATGATTTACTCGGCAAGCAATTATATTATAAAGAAATACAAATACCATTCCCATTAAACGAGTTAGAAATTAACATAGAGAACTATGCAGACGGGATGTATTTCATTCTTGTAAACAATAATTACAGTCTTAAATTTATTAAGGAGTAAAATTTCCCCTCTTGAGGGGTGCGTGAGCGAAGCGAGGGCGGGGTGGAAACAAACGAAGCACAAAGCCAAACAACATAAAAAATATAAATTAAATAGATAATCTTAGCGATAATATTTTCGGGGTAGTGATAAGATAAGGTTCTTATCCACCCCGTCTCACCTTCGGTGAGCCACCCTACTTCGGCAGGCTCAGCACATCGCTCAAGAGGGGAATAATTAGGATTTTGAGTGAAAAACAAAATACACATATGGAAATTTACAACATGAAACAACTTATACTATTACTTTTAATCGTGCCTGCGCTGCTTAGTGCCGAACTCTATGAAGGATCTGACTCATTAAAGCCAAAAAAGGAATATACATATAAAGCAAAAGGTGGTTTAGATATAGACCCTAATCTGCTTAATGACGAAGTTCCTGATGACCCTCGTATTCGTTTTGCTACTTATTTTGGTGGAAGTGCGGCTGATGCAGTGCAGGATTTCAAGATTGATTCTAAGGGTTATTTGTATGCTATTGGTAATACCTTTAGTAATGACTTTCCAATGGTTGGAAATTCCTTTGACTCTGAAAAAACTGAAGAAGATTATATTGATGCTTTTATTGTCAAATTTGACACATTAGGTTTTCCTGTTTGGAGTACATACTTTGGTGGAAGAGGAGAAGACAGAGGTACTAGATTAGAAATAGATTCAGAAGATAACATAATTATTTCAGGAGCTACTAATTCCCCAAATTTCCCATTAAAAGGGGAATTTGACCAAGACAGTATAAAAGGCGAAGCAGATATGTATGTCGCTAAGTTTGATCAGGACGGCAATCTTCTATGGTCAAGGTTATTTGGCGGAACATATTTAGATCAGGCTTTTGGTCTTGCCATAGATGCTGATGATAATATATATCTTGCCGGTAATACTATGAGTACTGATATAGTCAGAAGTGACTGGACTTATCAGCCTGAGTTCAGCTTGTTTATTGGTAAATGGCGAGACTTCTCTGATGGAGTATTTGCCAAATTTAGTCCGGAAGGTAAACATATATGGTCGAGCTACTTGGGTGCGCAACGTGTCGAACATTTAGAAGACATTGATGTTTATGGGGATGAGATAGCTATAGTTGGACGTTTAAGTGCTCCTATTACAAAGACTCATGAAAATATGTATATAATAGGAACTGAAGATGCTATTCAAAAATTCCCATGTGATACTATGCTGTACGAACATTACACACTTTACGATCCATTTATTGCCAAATTTACAACTGACAACTGTAAACTTAAGTATTTTACTTACTACTGTTCGGAAGCCAGGCGTGCAAATTTAAGTGATAATTATTATTTTTTCTCAGATTATGATGCAGACGGAAATTTTATTTTAATTATTGACACTGACGACAATTCTATGCAAGTCAAAGGTTCTCCGTTTCATAATTATAATGAAATTGGAGGGCATTTTGGCAGGATGATTCTGTCTTTAAATTTAGAAAATAAAGTTAATTGGGATTATGATATGATGGGAGGCTTAGGCTTTTTTGATAATTCATATGTTCTGGATAATAAAGTTTTGTGGGGAGAAGTCAATGCTGAAAAAAACATATTTCCTGAAGATAGCAATCATATCATTAATCGAGATCACGGAACTACTCGAACATCATTATTGATGCGATATGATTTAGAAAATTATAAACAATGGTACTCTTACCACCCTCACTTAATCGCAGACCCAAATCTTCTAGTTAAAAACAATGATGTTTATATTGTTTCTAAAGCACATTCAGCACACTTACTAAAAAATGCTTATTCTGAAGAATTCCATGAGTATGGTTTATATCTAATTAATTTTGATTTGAGAGAGAACTTTGGGTATTCGGCAATAGATACAGGAAGAAATGATTTATCAAACATATCTGTCTATCCATCAATTGCATCTCAATCCATAACTATATCTTCTGAAGATTCCATTAGACAACTACAAATCTATGATTTACTCGGTAAACAATTATATTCAAAAGAAATACAAATTCCCTTAAACGAGTTAGAAATTAACATAGAGAACTATGCAGACGGGATGTATTTCATTCTTGTAAACAATAATTACAGTCTTAAATTTATTAAGGAGTAAAAATTCCCCTCTTGAGGGGTGGCATGCGTAGCATGACGGGGTGGAAAAGAATCTTATTTCTATCACTACTCTAAAAAATATATCGCTAAAGTTATTTATTTAGAAAACATACTGCATACTCTGAAAATTTGTGCTTCGTGTGTTTCCACCCCGTCTCACCTTCGGTGAGCCACCCTACTTCGGCAGGCTCAGCACATCGCTCAAGAGGGGAATGGAGAGGGTTTTGGCTCAAAATATTAGAGAAAGAGCCTGAAAGGCTCAAAGCAAATAGCCCGGGGCAGCTAAGGTCACTGAGCGAGCGCAGCAAGTCGAAGTGCGGGAAAAGAAACGCCCACACCCTCGTTTTCCATAACCGAGCGGAGCGAGGTGAAGTATTTTCTTCTTTCTAAGTACAAGAATCAAAAAAATGTTTACATCTCTTAAATATTTTACTCTATCACTTAAAATAAGGACTTATAGCGAGGGGTGTGGATTACCCGGATTGTATAATTATAGCTTATACATAGACTTATAATGCTTGCCGGAAATTATCAAATAATTGTCCACAACTTTGATACAGAGCTGTTTTAAGAGGTGTTAGAAATTTGGAAAATATTGTGGATAACTTAGATTTTTGTCAACATCTCAAATTATTCCACTCCGAGTGTTGAAAACTATAAGTTATCCACACATTTATCCACAATACTTGATTATTAAAATTCCTTTACAATTTCCGATATTTCAAATACTTAGCTTTCCGAATTTTGGCTTTTCAACTTTTCTACACTAAGTACATATACATCATATTTATAAAAGAAAAAAAAGAACTCTATGTTATTATATTGTATCGAAGCCTGTATATCTTTGCAAGCACTCAGGTACTTTTACTGTTCCGTCTTCCTGTAGGTAAGTTTCGATTAGAGCAGCAAAAATTCTTGAAGTAGCTAATGCAGATCCGTTTAATGTATGTACAAATTCCGGTTTAGCGTTAGGTTCTCTTTTGAATCTGATGTTTGCTCTTCTTGCCTGGAAGTCTTCAAAATTGGAACAGCTTGATACTTCTAACCATTTTTCTTCGCCCGGAGCCCAAACTTCTAAATCGAATGTAGAAGCTGAAGAGAAACTTGTGTCACCTGAGCAAAGGTGAAGCAATCTATATTGTAATCCTAAGGCTTGTAAAAGGTCCTCAGCGTCTTTTATTAGGTTTTCCAACTCTGAGTATGACTCTTCCGGTTTAGTGAATTTGACAAGCTCTACTTTGTTGAACTGGTGAACTCTAAGGAAACCGTGTACTTCTTTGCCATAGCTGCCTGCTTCTCTTCTGAAACAAGGAGAATAGCCGCATATTTTTATAGGAAGTTCTTCTCTGATAATTTCGTTGTTGTAGTAATTAGTAAGCGGAACTTCTGCAGTTGGGATAAGGTACATATTATCTTCTGTTGCATGGTACATATCTTCAGCCATTTTAGGAAGCTGACCTGTGCCACGCATAGAGCTTTCGTTTACAAGGAAAGGAGGCATCATTTCGTAGTATCCGTGTTTTTCCAAGTGAGTATTGAGGAAGAAATTGATAAGAGCTCTTTCCAAAGCAGCACCTTTACCGGTATAAAAAGCAAAGCCTGCACCTGAAACTTTTGCACCTCTTTCGAAGTCAATAATTTTGCGGTCTTTAGCTATTTCGATATGGTCTTTTTTAACAGGCTGAGTAACTCTTTCGCCCCATTCTTTTACTACTTTGTTATCAGCTTCAGATTTTCCTATAGGTACATCTTTGTGGCACATATTAGGAACTTTGCTCATAAGCTCAGCAATCTGATTTTCTACATCGCGAAGTTCGTCGTCCATATCTTTGATTTTATCAGAAACATCTTTCATTTCAGCGATTTTGTCGTCAGCATTTTCTTTATTTTTTTTAAGCTCGGCAATTTCTTTAGAAGCAACATTACGTTGATTTTTAAGATTTTCAACTTCTGCTATTATAGTTCTTCTCTTTTCATCAAGCTGAGGAAGAGCAGTAACATCAGCAGATTCGTTTTTGTTTTTGATATTTTGTTGTACCAAATCAATATTTTCGCGTACAAATTTCAAATCCAACATATCGAAATCCTATTGTTTAGTGTATTAAATATAGTCTTTTTGATTCTACACGAAATTAGTTAATAATTGCTAAACCAAATAATTAAATTGTTGAGTAGATAGGTATATATTTAAAAGGATATATAGTGAGTGAAATGAGGTGGTAGGAAGAATATTCTTTTACATCACTTCAGTTTACTGAGTTTGCTGAGTGAGATTAACAAGTTCATCGAGCGAGCAAAGGGAGTCGAGATGTAGAAATTATTCTGATTTCCATATCCACTTGTCGTATCTATTTACATAACCCCAGAATGTTTTACAATCACTGGTTGAGGTTATAATACATATCATGAGCTTCATATATTCCGTTTTATATCTCTTTTAGATATAGAAAATCTTTTTCAACAATTTGGCATCTACCTATATCGTAAATTATCAGAGTTTTTGAATTATTGTTATTATAGTTTTTGAATGGATTAGGTTTTGATTTACAATTTTTAGAGATATATTTCTTTTTATACTTCCTATTACCGTTACTGTCAAGTACTACATTTTCACTATTTTGGAGTATCTTGATTCCATCTTTATAGGCAGATTTCCAGAAGTATGCTCAAAATCTATTATCTATAAAATTTAAATATCATTCTTCAAACCCTCGATTATTTATTTTATATAATTTTTTAATTACAGATATGGCTTTGCTACTTCTTTCTTCATCTAAGACATTTCTAAATATTTCAAATATTCTATCAGAATAGTCTTCAAAAGATATTCTAAAGAACAAATCAATATATTGTCCCTTCAAAATAGTTAAAGAAAATAGATTTCTTTTTGCTATATCTCTATTTAACGAATATTTAGTTCCACCTAATTTACTTAAACTATCTAAAAGTTTTTCTTTTTCGTCAATACTAATATCAATTCGATCATAAACGCTAAACCATTCAGATTGAAATGAAAATCCTATCGGTGATAATAACAAAGCAGGATAATACCCACTTGCAGAGTCCCGATCTCTAATAATTATTACCAAATGCTCTCTATACAAATATATTGAAGAATTTTGATTATATAAATTTGTACAAAGTAGCAATACAAATACAGAATATTTAACTATTTTAAACATAATCTATCCTTAAGGTTTTCCGACAACTTGTGGTACATTAGATATCCACCTAATTTGACCTAAATGGAATGGTACACTTTCTGGTGTTACTACAGTAGGTCCTATATAATTTATATTACGATTAGTATCAGTTGTATATCCCCATTGTACAGTCTTTAAGACGTCATGATTTTTAAATCCAATACTGTCCTCGCGAATACCAACAAGACTTGTTGTTGCAATAAAATCTTTATTTGCAATTTATAGAAACCATACGAATTTTTACAATCAAATAATGCAATATCATGGTTTATGTGATCTAATAGAAAAGGGAATTTCATGTCCTTACAAAAATCTTCATATAAAAGATCAAAATATCCATATTCAATAGGCAATATTGTATTCGTATTTATATCTACTAAACAATTTTTTTTATTTTTAGTATCAGATTCTTTTATTGTCACCACATAAACATCATCTTTCCAGTATAAATAAGCATCATAGCCAATATTATATATCTTCTTTTCTTTTGGTCTCAATACATACTGATAATCTGCTGAGTAATCGGTGCCATTGAATCTTATAGTATCAAAGCCTCTATTAAATACTAATCTACCGGTATTATCAATAATAAACTGCTTCCCTTTATAAGTAACAATACCAAATTCTTTATCAAACTGAGTAGCTTTATCAAATCTATAATCTACAATAAGCTTTCCATACTGATTTATATATCCCCAGCTTCCGTTATTCTCCACAGGCAATAGAATATTTTCAGGGATAGAATAATGCAGCGGTTTATCGCAACTAGTAACTAAAAGTACAAAAATTATAATAATTAGAGAGCGCACTAAACGCATAAAAACCTCACTTTCGAAACACTCCATATAAAATAGCAGATATTTTAAAAGAAAACAAAAGCTTTGTTTCATGTGAAACAAAAAAAGTACTTAGTGGTTTGCACTTCGACTCACTGAGATTGGGATAATGTGCTACAATAATATTTAAGGTCATCGAGCGAGTACAATGAGTCGAGATGCAATACAGTCACTTTTACACTTCGACTCACTGCGTTCGCTCAGTGACCTTAGTAAATAAGTACAATTATAAAATAAAAAGGACATCGAGCGACCAGAGGGAGTCGAGATGCAATACACCTTCTTCTTTCACATCGATTCATTTTAGTCACTCAGTGACCTTAAAGAATATAAGATATAAAATAAATAGAATTTAGATTTAAAACAGATAAGTGTTTCATGTGGAACAATCTTTGTGAAGAGGTTGTGGCTTACACTTCGACTCACTATGTTCGCTCAGTGACCTTAAGAATAGACCAGATAATTCAAAAAGGTCATCGAGCGATTGGAGGGAGTCGAGATGTATGACTTTTATTTTTACACTTCGACTCACTACCTTCGCTCAGTGAGCTTCGGGTATTTTTCTGTATTATAATATAGGTCATCGAGCGACCAGAGGGAGTCGAGATGAAGAACTATCCTTTCTACACTTCGACTCACTGCGTTCGCTCAGTGAGCTTGAACAAATAAGGTATATAATATATGATAATAAGATTCAAAATAGATAAATGTATCATGTGAAACAGTCTTTGTATAAGAGCTTTTAGCTTACACTTCGACTCACTGCGTTCGCTCAGTGACCTATGTGTAAATATGTACGAATAATACATAAGGTCATCGAGCGACCAGAGGGAGTCGTGATGCAAAATTCATATCAATATCAAAATCGAACAATATCAGATATCTAAACACGTACTGTTTCATGTGGAACAAAATAGATGCTTATGGCAAAAGCTTATACATATATCCTACTTTGTTGTGATGGTACTTATTACACAGGCAGTACTAAAGATTTGCATTTAAGAATGGTAGAACATTATTCCGGCGAAGGAGCAAATTATACATCGAAACGCCTCCCTGTTAAACTTATCTATGTAGAAGAATTCGATAGAATAGATCACGCCTTTGAAAGAGAAAAGCAAATACAAGGCTGGTCACACCGCAAAAAGAAAGCCCTCATAGAACGCAACTATGATAACTTAAAGAAATACTCCAAATCTTATCAGATGTTAGAGAAGTAGGTAGTGACACTTCGACTCGCTGCGTTCGCTCAGTGACCTTAAAAAAGATATGCCGTGCTAATTCAAAAAGGTCATCGAGCGAGTGAAACGAGTCGAGATGCAGAACAATTCCAATATGCACTTCGACTCACTGCGTTCGCTCAGTGAGCTTGAGATATTGTGTTGCAATAGTATTGAAGGTCATCGAGCGACCAGAGGGAGTCGAGATGTTGGACTGTAACATTTACACTTCGACTCACTGCGTTCACTCAGTGACATTGAGATATTTCTCTATTTTAGTATAAAGGGTCATCGAGCGAGTGAAACGAGTCGAGATGCAGAACAATTCCATTAAACACTTCGACTCACTACGTTCGCTCAGTGAGCTTATCTATAGAAAAATAATTAGAAAGGTCATCGAGCGAGTGTAACGAGTCGAGATGCAAAATACAAATATCAAAACTCGTATTGTTCCATGTGGAACAATAGTACTAGTAGCTCTCCCCTTTGTTTTCCAGTTCTATTCTTTTTATTTCGATTGCTTTAAGTTTTTTAGCCACTGCGGTTCCGAGTTGTATATTTCTTGCATTGCAGTAGTTCATAAGGGCTATAAATACATCGGCAGCTTCATCTTCGAACCTACTGTGTTCTATAGTTTTGCCTTTCCATTGTTTCTTTTCTATGTTAGCAAGTTCTCCTGCTTCTCCGTTTAGTTCAAGGCAGAAAAATTCGGGGCTTTTTGGTGTGAAATGTTTGTTTTGATACTTATCAAATTCTTCTTGTATTTGATTTATAGGCTCTTCGCAGTAATGAAGGAGTATAGGCATATCTATGTATTCAGACATTTTTTATTCCTCAAAATCTTTAAAATAAGTTCTAATTTTTCCTATTAGTAAATCTACAGCGTTGTTTTTTGCAGTCTTTTTACTATTCCCGGTCTGGGTAACTGATGCGGTAAAATCTTTGATTATTATTTCTGCTGTGCATTCGAATTCAGGTTCAGGAACTGATGAGATTTCTTTGAAAGTATAGATAGGCATGCGAGTGTCGAAATATTGGCAGATTAAGGATATTGCATTTGATTGCAAACCTTCTTCAATAAGTTTCCTGATTGCGTCGAGTCTATTATCTACTTTGGATACTGCGAAGTCTTGTAAATGGAGAAAAGCCATTTTAGCTGCCTTCTGTTTTGCAGTTTTCTTATTTTTCCCATTACCGTAAAATTCTAATACTTCTTCTTTATACTTTAATTCAAGTTTACATTTAAAACTTGTATTATTTTCCGGAAGAGGTTCTATGTAATAGCCAAGAAGTTTAATATCATTATTCTGCATGGTTAGTGTATTTATTAGACTTACCGAGTCTTCTATTGTAGATTCTTGAATATTTGAATGCTCAATGGTTTGATCCTTATGTTGTGTATTCTCTTCTGTCTCTATATAATTTGTAGTGGGTTTTTCTGCTTCAATACAATTATTCTTAATAAAATCTACAAGTACTGCAGCACGCGAACTATTTATAGCTTCTTTTTTATTAGTGTTTGAAATTTTCAAAGTTGTAGTGTAGTATTTGTTGTCTGAAGTTTTGATATAAGTTCTGTTGTGAAATATATCTCCTTTTTTCTCAGTTTCCTCTTCTATTTCTGAAATCAAATTTTGTGACTGCATTAGATAAAGTATCTGTGAGCCTATACTTGGAATCTTAAGTATATTATCGAGTATTGCATCTCTTATATCCGGTTCTGATTCTAACCAGTCAGATTCAAAAATAATATAATAAATTTCGATTGCAGTTATAGACATTGAATTTAGTCTATTTAGTATCTCTGTTTTTATTATTGGTTTTATCGCAGCTGAAGATCTCAGGTTTTTCAGGATGTTTTTAAAATCTCGTACTTCCATTTCAGAAAGCGCGTTGCTATTGATATTGATGAGACTTGCACTAATTTCTTGGTTGAAAATCTTTTTGAAATGTTCAGTCTTTTTTTCTCTTTCCTTTTCAAAAAAGTCATTTACAAAATTGCAATAATCTTCAATTTGTTCTATTGTAAATGGTATTGGTGAACCTGTTATGTGACTTCTGATAATAGTATGATTCAATAAATCAGGGAATCGTCTAATTGGCGAAGTAACATGTGCATAAGCCGGTAGGTTCAGAGCATAATGCCCTTTCAGTTTCGTTTCGTAAATAGCTCTGTTTTGCCATATAGACATTCTACTTATAAAAGTTGATAAGGTTGAAGGGTTGTTTATGGCGGTAAGCAGTTGATTGTGTACTTCTTCCCTGTCCGGAATATTTGATTTTACAGTATGATTTCTATATACAAACGGAATATCTTTCTCAGCAAAGTATCTTGCTGTTTCGGAATTAGTAAGTACCATCATTTCTTGAATAATCATATAGGCAATTGCTACTTTTTTATTAGCAAATATCTTTACATTTCCTTCTTCATCTGTATATAAGCCCTTGTCTGGGTCAAAATATGAGAGTGCTCCCATTTGCTTTCTCTTATTGCTCAGTTTAATAGCAAGTTCGTAAGCATTTAAAAGCATTTTTTTGATTTCGGAATGATTTGTTTGATCAGTTAGAATATCCACTACATTTTCATAAGTAAGTTTTGCGAGGCTCTTAATCTTCCTTTCTGAAATACTAAAGTCAACTACATCCAAAGAATCATCTAATTCGATATGGAAATTTATTGCAGGACGTTTAAATCCTTCTTTTAGACTCAATAATCGGAATGATAAAAAATTTGGCAGCATAGGAAGCGAAGATTCTTTTAAGTAAATTGTAGTTACAAGTTGAGAAGCATTTTCAAAGACAGGCGAATCAGCTTCTATATAAGCAGATGTGTCTGCAATTGCGATATCACAGATATACATATTATCTCTTTTTTCTACCCAAATAGTATCATCCATATCCTTTGTTTCAGCAGAGTCTATACTCAGACCATTAACTGATTCTCTGGATTTGAGATTTATATCTTTATTTTTTAAATTTTCTGCGTACTCTATACATCTACCGGTAAATCTTGACATGATATTGCGTTTATTACTTAAACAATTCCTTTAAAATAGTAAAAAAGCTGCCTTAGAAATAAATCCTTTTGGCAGCTTTAAAATAAATATTAAACATGACTACTTATTATCTTGCTATAGTCATCATGTGTGTAAATCTTTGACCTTTGTATAGCATTTCAATAAAATATGTTCCTATAGATAAATTTTCTGTAGAGAAGCTAACAGAATTTTTTCCTAAAGAACCTATGCTATTATAAATTGCTCCGACAAATCTACCGTGTGCATCAAAAATATTGAGAACGATAGGAGATGATTCAGGCAGAACAAAATCTATTGTAGTCATACCGGAAGCCGGATTCGGATAATTTGAAAGTTCCAATAAGCCGAAAGGAGAATCAAATACGGAGTTCGGATCATTTCCAATTCCGGTTAGAGTTACCTTTTGAACACCATTATCGGCATCGCTAACTATTGATAGCATTGCAGCTTTGCTTCCTTCACTCTTAGGACTAAATGAAATCTCTATGCTAGCAGAAGTAGAAGAATTCAAATCAAGTGGTAGATTGCTGTTATTAAAAGAGAAATTATCTTTGTCCGAACCTACAAGTGATAAAGAAGTAATCTTCAAAGTAGTATTACCAAGATTTTGAACTGTAAGCTGAGCAGTGCTTGTTTCTCCAATATCAACAGTCGGGAAAGCATAATTTGATTCGACTTCAAGTACTTTTGTAGTTGTAATGACTTCGGTACCTACACCGGTTACTGTAGCTTCAATCAAAGGAGTTTCAGCATCAGAGTATATTGATAATTTAGCCGATTTATTGCCTACTGTTACAGGAGCAAATTGAATTCTTATAGCAAGGTCTTTTCCTGCATCTATATATTGCTGTAAGTCAGAAGATAAAGAAAATTCTCCCTCTTCTCCTTCAGTCATTTCAACTTTAATGCTGTCAATTTTTACTGTGTAATTGCCAACAGATTTTAAAGTAAAAGTACGATTCTTTACTTTGCCGGTATCTATACTTCCATAGTCTATATTATCGTAATTCAAGTCTAATGCTCTTACAGCATCAGCAGGTTTGTATGCAAAATCTGTGGAAGTGATATAATTACCTACGCTCCATAATCTTGCTGAGTATGGACTTGAAACTAAAGTAGCTAATTCGCTTTGGTAAAATCTGCCGTTTAATATTCTTGTAAAAGATTGTGCATAGTTTTCTGTAGCCATTATTTCGCCATTTTTCCCGAAAACAAGAATCTGGTTAGACTCAGCAGGCACTGCTACATCAATTGGTGTAATAGAATTAGCAGTTAGATTGTAAACTTGCTTATTCCATGTCTTGCCACCATCTAAAGTGCTTGCAATATAGTTCACATCAGAATCAGATTTTTCACGATAGATAGCTATACCGGTATTTGGAGTGTCAAAAGCGAGGTAAGTTACAACTCCACCTGTATGTAATGTGTAGGCTAACCAATCGCGACCTTTGTTTTTGGAAACATAAACTCTACCTTTTGTAGTACCAAAATAACAGTTATCTCCATTTATATAAGTACACTGCACAAGTCCTGTCTCACCGTTAAGAGGAGTTGGAGAATTTCTATGTGTCCATGTATCTCCACCGTCTAATGTAGTTGCTATACCCCATGAGCCATTCTGCGGGTCACCAATAAATATACCATCATCAACACTCCAGAAGTGAATTCCATTTATAAATGTAGAATGAGAAGTAACATTTTCCTCAGTCCAAGTGCTGCCTTTTGTTGATGTTTTATATATTTTGGTTGTACCGTTGCTTGCACTTGCTGCAAGATATGCCGTAGTAGATGAAGCTGCTGCCGCCGCATAAACAGGCGTAGATAACTGACCCGATTCCCAACCGCTATTGTTCGAACCTGATATAAAATAACCATAATAACCGTACAAAGAGCCTACGAGCCAAAATGACTGAGCATCAGCAGATGCTATGTCGTGCCATGTAGCAGTAGATTGCAAAGGAGTTGTAGTTACAACATTGAAGTTATGGTTAGATTCTATGTCTATTTGCAATTTAAGTAGTTGATAATTGATATAATTATCGGCTTCAAATTTCACCAATAACTGTACAAAACCATCGAACCAAGGGTTTGACTTATCTAAAGTAATATTTGTAGATATTTCTTCTTCGAGATGAGGTCTAATGTCAGGTAAATTGAAAGTAGTTTGGCTTACACTTAGATAGTTTTCAAGAGGTATAAGTTCTACTTTTGTGTTAGTAGATTTTGCCAAATAGTTATGTATCTTGAATGTAATTGGCTGAGTTTGCATATCTGTAAAAACAAAATCAGAGGAGTTTCCTTTGACTTCTGTAACTTCCAAACCAGGCATACGGTTTGGTCCGTCACTTAAACTTGGATTGGTAAGTAAAGCTTTTTCTGCATCAGCTAATCCGAAGAAAACGGATTGCAAATCAGGATTGATTACATTCGCAGATGTGCCTCTGATTTGATGTATTATTTGCTTAGGTGTCCAATCAATATGCTGTGCTTTGATTAAACCGGCAAGCCCTGCTATTATAGGAGAAGCCATTGAGGTTCCGCTTTTTTTAGAGTAACCTCCACCTAACTGAGTTGCCAAAATATCATCACCAGGTGCATAAACAGTTACTTCTCTTCCGTAGTTAGTGAAAGATGCAACTTTTTTTCCTTGTCTTGTGGCACCAACATTAAGCACATTGTCGTAATTAGATGGGTATGTAGGGTTTAAATCAGTAAAAGTTGACTCATTACCTGATGCAACTACAACAAGAGAACCATTTTCAGTTGCAAAATTGATAACATCTTGTTCGTAGGCACTTCCACCAAGTCCACCCCAAGAGCAGTTGATTATGTCAGCATCTACTGATGCAGCATAAGCAATACCTTCATAACCTCTGTAAATACCACCACTTGAGTTATCTAATCCACATTTCACAGGAATTATAGCACAATTAAATCCCGGAGAAGCTACACCAAGATCATTATTAGTGGCTGCTGCTGCACAGCCTGCCACGTGAGTGCCATGGTCATTACCTGTGGTTGGAGGAGTTGGGTTGTTATCTTCCTGCCACTGGCCTGCATTCATTTGTTGAGAGGTAGTGTTGCCTACCAAATCCCAACCGTAAATATCATCAATTTTACCGTTATTGTCGTTGTCAAGACCGTCTCCTGCTATTTCGTTAGGATTAGTCCAGATTTTATCTGCGAGGTCTTCGTGGTGTCTTTCTGTGCCCGAATCAACTATTGCAATAGTTACACCCGCATCACCTTTCTGAATGTTCCATGCCGCTTCCAAATTCATCTCAGCGATTGCATATTGTTCGGAAATTCGGGGGTCGTTGGGAGTATAAAATACTTCACGTTTATAAACAGGTGAAGCATATTCAATTTGCGGGTTATTCATGAGCTCTCTACATACATCAAACGGATCTATTGGTGCAGAGTAATATATTTCATGTATATTGGATACTTTGCTCTCGTTGCTTATAGATTTTGCAGCATAAGAGGCTATCGGAGAAGCAATATTGCTTATACTCAAATCCTGAATCGAAGTCTGAATCATACCGTCAGGAAATGATTTAGAACCGTCGAGTTTGCCGTAATCTGACTTTGTTTTGATGATAATCACATTTGATAAGTATTGGTCAGATTTTCGTTCGATTGTAAATGTTCTTGAAGGTAAAACAGTACCATCATTTAGTACAACTTTTTTACTTCGTATCATAAACTTTTCTGCTTCGCTATCAGCAGTTTTACCCGGCAAAACTGCTTGGGCAGTAGAAAAGCCGAAGATTAGCAGCAAGACTGCCAACCTTATATGGTGAAATAATTTCATCACGCACCCCTAAATATATACATATAAATACTTGTCTTAATATACTAAAATTCTTGTATTATTATAATCTCGTAGCCTCTAAATTTATTGCCACATAAAATTATACTATGCGAAGTTCCGAGTGAAAACTTAATATCATCTACCTGTTTGATTGGTTTGATAAAGTTTTCGTTTCTTGCTTCGTTAATCAGGTAATTTGTCATTTGGTCATAAAATCTGAAAACAAATGACTGAGGAATACTGTCAGTTTTGATTTTATCAGTTTGCTGATAATTTATATCTATAGCAAGGAAGTCAGTTTCACTTAGATCTTTTTCTATTTTGCTTACATCTGTTACTGACAAAGTCTCTATATCAGAAGCAGCATGGATAGCTCTAAGGTTAAATTTATCGTAACTTGTATCTATTTTGTTATATTCGAGACTGAAAATATCAATATTGTCCTTATCGCCTGCTGCTAAAACTAAATAACGTTTTCCTGCTTGAACATCAAAATTGTAATCCTTCCCGGAAAAGCTGAAAGTATGTTTGCCGGATTTGATTGATGTACCTATTGACCCAGTGTAATTCATCGGTGCATTGATTAGCTGGTTGTCAAGATTAACTGTAGTATTGCCGATTCCTGCACAGGCATGTATAAGTTGAACAAATGCACTTTCTTCTGCCGGGCTAAGTATTTTATTAGTTTCGCCTTGCTCTATTAAATACACAGCATTTGTTGATTCCGTTACAGGAATAATTGCAATAATATATTCTTTATCTGCTTCAAGCTTCAAATTATTGATATTAAGGAGTTTAGCAGGCTCTGTCGGATAAAACACATTGATCGGTACGACACCCGGCTTAATATAAACTCTTTTTGATAATTCTCCATATCTGAGTCTATCAGCAAGTACAGTACCTGATTCCATCTCGTAAATAGGGTTTCCACTTGCATCTTGTTTTGTTATAAAAGAGACTGCACCCTGAGAAACTGTAATAATTTCTTTGTTGTAGTCTCCATTGATTACCCGGACAGCAGCACTACCCTCAAATTTTGAATAATCATGGTCAGTAATCGGAGGAATAATTACATGATTGGATGCTATTTTATCTTTCGAATCAAGCACTGCAAATGAGTAATCTGAAAGAACTTCCAAAGATATATCTGTTTCTTCTGTCAAATTGCCGTTGAAATATGTTCCAAGAACATCATCGTCAAGTGAGTTACAAGCTGATACCGGAACATAGTCTCCTATATTTATCGATGCCAAATTGGAGGCAATTATCTCGTCAGGATTCTTTTGGAAAGAAATGCTTTCTCGAGAGAAGTTTATTGGTCTTAGATATGTAATTTTATCTTCAATTTTTTTAGGATAGCTCAGAGCACTCATCGAATGATCTAATTCGTCGAGCATCATTACAGCTTCTTCCCCATTTTCGCCATCTGTTATGTAAATAGTATATTGACCGCGAGCTTTCAGAGAGTCTAATTGATAAAGTCCAATAGTCTCTTCGTCTGACAGAACGGTTCGGATTACAGAAATCGCAATTGAACCTGCCCTTACTCCCTTCATTGAGCTTATCTGTCTGTAATTTACATTGCTTACAATTTCACTTCCGTTAGGACATCCAAAACGCAAAGTGTATCTTCTTGTTGTATCGGGGTTAGCATTGAAAAGTCTTACATACGCCAAAGGGTCATTTGCAACTATGGTTTTTGAAGTATTATAAACAACGAGAGTATCAACTGCCTTTGAGACTGCTTCGCCCTTTTTAGTAGGCAATGCAACAAAATTGTATGTAAGATTACGCGAAAACTTATAGATTTTTTCCTTTTGAAGTTCAAAATTTCCATTTAGTTTTACGCCCATAAAAGCAGAATCTTTAGGCGGATTTATTGCTTCGATAATCCCCTTATAATCAGCCGGCAGACTCTCTTCGTTGTCAAATGTAAGAGTTCTGGGCTGGCCGTCCGAAGCAAAATTGAAAAATCTGACATAGATTGTACCCACCTGCGAAGGTGGAGTAATCAAATCTGGGTCTTCTTTTGCACAATTAGCTAAAAGAACTGCAAGCATAGCGAATAGAAATATTTTTAGAGTTTTCAAAGGTCTTACCATTTAATAAATCAAACAAAATTGCAAAAAGGCACTTTGCATAGAAGATAATATTAATCAAATTAAAAGAAAAATTCAAATAATATAATAGCAAATTATATTTATACTATTATTCTTTTTGCGTACCTTTGTACTTTGTTATAAAACACAGATTTGGATAAGTTCGATGAGAGAGAAACTTAAATCAGTTCTTGAACGCTACGAAAAAGTTACTCAAATGCTAAATGACCCCGATGTGGTCAGCGATATGAAAAAAATGCGCGACACTTCGGTCGAATATAAACAGCTCACACCTGTGGCAGAAGCCGCAAAAAAATTCCTGAAAATGTGCGATGATTATGATAACAATAAAGAGCTTATGCGTGATAGTTCTGTAGAAAAAGAACTGCGCGAAATGGCTGAAATGGAAAATCATGATCTTTCAGGCGATATTGAAAAAATGGAAGAAGAGTTACGTATCTTGCTCATACCTAAAGATCCTAACGATTTGAAAAACTGTATAGTCGAGCTTAGAGCCGGCACAGGTGGCGACGAAGCCGGAATATTTGCCGGAGACTTATTTAGGATGTACCAAAGATATGCAGACCAAAACGGATATAAAATCGATTTGATTGACTATCAGGAAAGCGAAAGAGGCGGATATAAAGAGGTAACTTTCTCTATAAACGGCGAATCTGTCTATGGTAATCTCAAATTTGAAAGTGGAGTCCACAGAGTTCAGCGTGTGCCTGAAACTGAAGCCAGCGGAAGAGTGCATACCTCTGCTGCTACTGTTGCTATTCTGCCGGAAGCCGAAGATATTGATGTTCAAATAAAAGACGAAGATTTGCAGATTGATAGATTTAGAGCAGGTGGTGCAGGTGGTCAGAACGTAAATAAAGTAGAAACTGCAATCAGAATCACTCATATTCCTACAGGTACTGTAGTTGCTTGCCAGGACGAACGCTCTCAGTTGAAAAATCTTGAAAAAGCAATGAAAGTTCTTCGCTCAAGACTTTATGAAGTTGAGCTTGCTAAACAGCAGGAAGCTATTTCTTCTAACAGAAAATCTATGGTAAAAACAGGCGATCGTTCTGAAAAAATCAGGACTTATAACTATCCGCAAAATAGAGTAACTGACCACAGATTAGAAGGTGATTCAAAAAATTATCCTTTACGTGAAATCATGGAAGGTGGTTTGAGAATTGTTATCGAAAACTTGCAGATAGCTGAGCGAACTGCTATGCTAAATCAGGGCATCGCTGATAAGAGCTAATATGTCCTTAGCCTTGATATTCTAATAATATATTGCAATTATTTTTATTTATAATCGAATAGAGCTATATTAGTGCTTGTTATCACTCAAATCTAAGATAGAACAAATTATGAAAATATCAGTTGCCTCCGATCATGCCGGTTTTGAATTGAAAGAAACTATTTCAGCCTGGCTAAAAGAATTAGAACATCAAGTATTAGATTTTGGTGCTTTTTCGACTGAATCTGTTGATTACCCGGATTATGCCTTCCCTGCTGCTGAAGCAGTTGCTGCAGGAGTTGCCGATTTTGGTATCATCATCTGCGGATCAGGGCAGGGTATGACGATGACTGCTAACAAAGTTACAGGCATAAGAGCTGCTCTTTGCTACAATACTGAGATAGCTTCGCTTGCCCGTCAGCACAACAACGCTAATGTGCTAACTATGGGAGCACGTTTTACGGAGCCTGAGTTAGCTAAAGAAATCGTGCAAGTCTTCCTTGAAACAGAATTTGAAGGTGGCAGACACATGATTAGAGTTGAAAAAATTCACTCTCTAACCGGCTGGTAGATTCTTTAGATTATAAGACATATTTTTAAATAAAAAACCTTTTCGGATATCAAACCTCGAAAAGGTTTTTTGCTTAATGCCGAGAATTATGATAACACATCAGTTGAGTTCCCTAAAACCTTGATATATGAAACAAAGGCATACACTTTTCCCAAATGTATGCCTTTGATTGTATCTATTATTTACATATATAGTACTTATATATTATAAGATATATCTACTCATATCCTGATTTTTGATGATTGTATTCAGATTGTCCCGAACAACTTCAGCATTGATTTTAACATCATTACTTTGAATGTTATCAGGTGCATTGAATAATGTTTCTTCGAGTAGAGTGGACATTATAGTGTGTAGCCTCCTGGCTCCGATATTTGTAATCTCTGCATTAACCTGAGCAGCAAGTTTTGCTATCTCTTTGATAGCTGACTCATCGAAATCAAGTTCGATATCTTCAGTTTTTGCCAAAGCCTGGTATTGTTTTATCAGTGCATTCTGAGGTATAGTAAGAATTTTAACAAAATCCTCTTCAGTCAGACTGTTTAGCTCAACACGAATCGGGAAGCGCCCCTGCAATTCCGGAACTAAGTCAGAAGGCTTAGAAACATGGAAAGCACCTGATGCAATAAATAGAACGTGGTCAGTTTTCAAAGCACCATATTTGGTATTCACAGTAGAGCCTTCCACTATTGGAAGAAGATCTCTCTGCACACCTTCGCGAGAAACTTCCGGACCACTGCCTTTTGAGTTTTTTGAGGCTACTTTGTCTATCTCATCTATGAAGATAATGCCTGTATTTTCTGCTCTGCGGAGAGCTTCCTGCACTACAGCATCCATATCAATAAGCTTTTCAGCTTCTTCTTTTTGTAGCACTTTCATAGCATCTTTTACTTTGAGCTTACGTTTTTTCTTTTTCTTAGGGATGATGCTGCCAAATAAATCCTGTAAATTCATCCCCATTTCGTCCATACCAATTGGACCAAGCACCTGCATATTCGGGCCACCATCTACGGTAACGTCCATTTCTATTTCTCTCTCGTCTAATACGCCGTTACGTATCATTTGTCTGAATTTATCGCGGGTACGGCTGTTTTCTTCTTCTTCGTTTTCGTCAGTATTGTCAAAAGAAGGAGATTTTTTAACAGGAGGTATCAAAATATCTAAAACTTTGTTTTCAGCAGCTTCCTTTGCCAATTCCCTTTTCTTCTCAGTTTCTTCTTCTTTTACGATAGCAACAGCCCTTTCGGCAAGATCACGAATCATAGACTCTACATCTCTACCTACATAACCAACTTCTGTGAACTTAGTTGCTTCCACTTTTACAAAAGGAGCATTTACTAATTTTGCCAGTCTTCTTGCTATTTCTGTTTTACCTACACCGGTTGGGCCTATCATAATGATATTATTTGGCATAATTTCATCTTTAATATCGCCTTCCACATTTTGGCGACGCCACCTATTTCTTAGAGCAATAGCTACAGCTTTTTTTGCTTCTTTCTGCCCTATAACATATTTATCTAACTCTGCAACAATCTGACGAGGGGTAAGTCCGCCGTTTTTGTCAGATTTTGCAGGTAAATGATTTTCTTGTACTTTTATATCCTGTTCCATAGCTTTCCTGTTTGATTATAATTCTTCTACAACAATATTCTGGTTAGTGTAGATGCAGATGTCCCCTGCGATTTTAAGTGATTCTTCCACAATCTCTTTAGCAGAAAGATTAGAATGTTTATTTAATGCTCTGGCAGCAGACAAAGCGTAAGAGCCGCCCGAACCAATAGCGATGATATTATCATCAGGTTCGATGACGTCACCGGTTCCACTGATAAGAAGGGCAGTGTCTTTATCCATGACTACCATCATAGCTTCTAACTTACGCAAAAAGCGGTCAGTTCTCCAATCTTTCGCAAGATCGATAGATGCTCTGAGAAGATGTCCGTTATGAGATTCCAATTTCTCTTCAAATCTTTCGAGAAGTGTGAAAGCATCGGCAGTTGCACCTGCAAAGCCAACCATAATCCTGTCGTTGTAAAGTCTTCTGACTTTCTTAGTGCCGTGTTTCATAACGGTATGCCCGAAAGAAACCTGTCCGTCTGCCCCGAGAGCCGCCTTTCCGT
Organism: Kapaibacterium sp. (SeqCode); assembly: GCA_963664875.1. Classification (GTDB taxonomy): domain Bacteria; phylum Bacteroidota; class Ignavibacteria; order Kapaibacteriales; family UBA2268; genus JBFHIJ01. Next base: position 2,376,987 of record OY761611.1, read on the forward strand.
CTTTAATCACGCCGATAACAGTAGTCGAACGCACTTCAGGGTAATTTTTCTTTTTGCTCATTTTTCCTTATCCATTAATCTTAAAAAAAGCGAATACGTCTTCAATAACTTATATGTGTGTTATATATTTTAGAGATAAATCATGCAGTTTCAAATACAAACATAGATAATCCAATCTGCTATACCTGCAATAAGATACAAATATAAAAAGATAGTACAATCTTACCTAATTTGCATTGCAAAAATATTCAACACGAATCATAGCATAAGATACGAGAAAATTTGTGAATAGTTATGTAGGCTGTTTAAGATGTGCATGATGCAATAGATAAACCCCGATTTGTCATTAGAACTCAAAAATACTTGCAACTTCCTCTTTTAGCAAGAAGAATTCAATTCGTAAATATAAGAAAAACTTACAAATTGTATCTCTAAACAAGGGAAAGGTTGCTGAGCTGAGAGTTTATGCCGAGCAGAGTCGAGGCAAAGCATAACCCCTTGCCAAGAAACAAGATAACTACATATATTGGTTTTCAAATGACATTTTCCATCTAACTAATTGTAAGGAAGTAGTTGTTAGAATGAAAGACAACGATATGAAGAAAATTTTATTATTTTAAAACATATTGAGTTTATTAGTTGACGTTGTAGTCGAATAATGTAGGTTATTAAGAATATATTTTCAGCCTGAAAGGCTGATAGATAATAGCCCATGGCAGCGCCATGGGAAGGTTGCAAGTATTGAGTAAACAGAGCCCTGTAAGGGCGGCAAGACTTTTCTATACAGGTGATATAAATAAGAAAATGGTGTTACATTTTCCATTTCTTTTTCTTTTTTTGCGATAAAAAAGAAAAAGAAACGGAAACCAAAGAAAAAGAAAAAAGAACGCTTTGTCTCCTCACCTCATATAGTGTTTAAGCGTAAGATGCGTATCCAATTAAGGAATTACTGAAAACAAATGTCTATATTATGGAGTGCTGATGCAATATATAGGCAATACACGGACTATTTACAATGATATCATATATATTTTTTCGACTAAATGATATTTATAAAGAAAAATATAGACAAACAGTTAGCTCCTTTTTGCCACAAACGCAAGTTTGTATTAGGGATTTGGGATAAAATCAAATTATGAACTATTTACGAGTAAGAAAATTCTATGAAAAAACAAAGGCTGTCGCTTTTGAGGAGACAGCCTTTGTCGGAAAATAAGTTATGTGCTTATAAAAGCTTAATACTCTCGCTTAAATGGCTTGAACCATGTCTCGCCTATGCTGAAATTGAAAGTAAGCTTGGTGAAGTATTCTTTGAGAAGAGCGTTGTCTGATGTACCTCGCATACCTGCTGTAACAGAAGCATCAATGACTGCGGTTCCGGGTAAAGGCAATTTCATACCATAAGAAGCATAATATTCTTTGATTGCATTGCCATTGATTTCATAGTATAAATCTTTGATTCCAACCCCAAACCTATAAGAAACTCTATCTAAGTAATCAGCAAGAATACTCTTATTCCCTACTCTCTCTATACCAAAAGAAACTCTCCATGAGTTGTCATATTTGAAATCAAGATTGCCGGCTCTGTAAGTGAAATCAGTATAATTCTGCAATTCAAAATCAGCACACATAATAAATTTGCCTGTAACGTAAGACAAACCAATGCCAAAGCGGTTAGGTACTACCGAAGTGTAAGACATTTTGTAAGTAGTGTCCAGATCCGAATCGCTAATAGTGACCGGAGTATAATCTTTAGTTTCATTATTGATGTCAAGTGTTGGATTTTTCTCAAAAAACGCACCTACATATAATGTGCGATTCCAGTTGAAAGCAGCACCAAATTTGAATCCGGCACCTTCAAAATCGTCTTTGGAGCCTCGCACTCTATAGTAAGTGTCCTCGTTAAAAAGGGTAGTGGTGTTTGTATAATCTGCCTTGCCAAACAGTGCAAAAGCCTGAGCACCAAGAGTGAGGTTGTCAGTAATGTGCATTGAATAGCCAAGATGTATTTTAGACAAACCTCCTTTACCGTCAAAAATATTCTTTCCTTTGAGAGTGTCATCATCTATGGGATGAGCTATAGGAGAGGAAATAGAATAATTTATAGACGAATATGGTTCTAAACCGAAAGTAAAAGCAGCACCAAGAGTTGTATCTATCATGAATAAACCATTCAAGCCGGTAATTTTACCGTTATTTTGATACTGAGTTTCCTGATTATCAGATTTGACAATATGCTGATTAAAATTGTAACCAATCTGCATTCTTGTAAGCTCCGAAAAGCTCCACATTGCCGGGTTAGTAGGGTTAATGCCATGACCGGATGGGAATGCTATTGAGGTTTGAGCCAAACCGTCGTAAACAGCACCATAAGTCTTATTTATATCTCCAAATCCAAACACGGAGTAATTAGAACCACCTTGAGAGTAAAGCTCAGAAGAGGCGAGGAGAAGGCAGAAGAAAAATATAATTCTTAACTTAGTCATATTTATTATTTCCCGCCTTTATCTACAATCATGGAATATACTATTTTAAATTTTGGTCGTTTTTCGGGATCTACAGCATCCGTTCCGTAAAATCTCAATCTGTCAAGCTTTATGCCTGCATTACCGGAGCGGTTAATAGCGAGTTCTATAGTACCCAATCCTCCTGCAGCTTTTATATTTTCTACAGCCTGTTGCATGAAATCAAGTTTAAATACTCCATTTTCATCACTTGTGAAATAGTAGCTCAAAAGAGTAGAATCTTTCTTTCTAAAATTTGCAGCAATGATAGAGTCTTTAGGGAAATTTCCGAGATCTGAGTTTTCAAGATCAAGAGTAAATTCAAGATATGATTTGTGAACTCCTGCTCTTTCAGGGATACTTCTTACATCTATTTCCATTTCTGCCAAGATTTCTGCATTTAGCATCAAAGAAAAGCCACTGTCTGATTTATCATCAATGTCAACCATCGAAGCATCAATATTAGATTTTGTTGTGATGGTGTCAAGTCTGCCGTCTTTGTGGTCGTAAATAATTTCGAGTTCCGGATATCCGGTTATTTCATCATTACCAGTAAGCTGACCTGTAAAACTGCTGATATGGTTTGAATTGTCACCGGGTGCAAGCAAAAGCCCCCAATTTGTAAGGGTTTTAGTAGTGTCTCGATCATCTTCTGCGAGCCATCTAAGGTAGTCCTTTTTGAACTGATCAGTAGTAAGATCTATCTCTATGCGAGCCATAGTGTCTTGTAAAGGAATATCTATCTCAGCAGTCTGAGTAATTTTTCCGTCAGAGTAATCTATTATCTGATTTCCTGTGAAAACAGAATCCCAGGTTAGATCAAATGTCCATAATTTATTCATTTGATAAACTTTGAAACTTTGCATTGTGTTAGCAGAGTCTCCAAAGACATATCTGTAAGGAGTCAGCTTTAGCTTGATGGAGTGAATGTCTTCTTCTTTGATAAAACTAAGCAAACTATCCGGTAAGCCCCCATCAAATCTAAGAATAGAAGCTGCTCTGACACCATTGGCTTTTCCTACAAAAAAAGCTTTGTTATTGACCTGTAAAGTAGGTTTGAAAACAGACTCTAATGATGCAAGGATACCGTCGGTCTCACTGCTGAGGTTGTGGAACGACAGCGTGTCGTTTACCAAAGAGTACCCAACCGGAGTTGGTTCATCATTGCATGAAAAAAGAAACAAAGACATAGCTGACAGAAGTGCAGCAGCTATAATTTTATGCGTTTTGCAGAAGATCATACTTTCGCCAAACCTTTTCAAATAATTACATTAAAGATTGATATATTTCCACATACTTGTCTATGGACTTGTTCCAGGAATGATCCTGTTCCATACTTTTGCTGACAAGCTCACGGAATTTGTCTTTATCGGCAAACAATTCAGTTGCTCTTTTCACAGCTTCGACAAGGCTGTCTTTTGCATACGAATTAAATACGATTGAGTTACCTTTTTCGCTATCTTTATCAACATCAAAAGCTGTTTCTACTATGCCACCTACACCGTGAACGATAGGCATAGTACCATACACGATGGAATACATTAAGTTCAGTCCGCATGGTTCAAACTTAGAAGGCATAAGATAAAAATCGCTGCCTGCCTCTACCATGTGAGCCATTTTTTCGTTGAATTCATCAACAAACTTCATTTTTTCAGGGTATTTTTCTGCAGCAGCTTTTACCAAATCTTTCAGATTGTCGTCGCCTTTGCCAAGTATCAGCAACTGAATATCCAATTGCATCAATTCATCTATAGATTCTAACAATAACGGAATACCCTTTTGCTCATCGATACGAGTAATCATACCAATCAGCGGAGTCTTTGGCTTATAGTCAAAATCGGCAAGGTTAATAAGCTCGGCTTTGTTATTTATTTTGTATTCAGCAAAATCATCTTCGTATCTTTTCGGAATGCTTTTATCTTTTCTCGGATCCCATGTGCATTTGTCTATGCCATTGAGTATTCCGGTAAAGGCTTCGCCTTTGTCTTTTAGTACTTTATCCAATCCGTTATTTAAAGATTTGTCTTTAAGCACTTCAGCTGCATAATTTTCACTAACTGTAGTTACACGGTCTGCAAAAACAATTCCACCTTTCATAAAATTGAATTTATTTTTATGTTTGAAGTGGGTCTTGATTTCTTCGGGCATACCTGTTTTATTAAACACAGCTAAAGGTGACTCGCCTTGAGTGGCGAGATTGTGGATAGTAAAAACAGTTTTGGTATTGACAAATTTATCAGCAAAAACATGATTAACATAAGCAGGAATTAAAGCTGTTTGCCAGCCGTTGCAATGAATGATGTCAGGATACCAACCAAGTAACATACAAGTTTCGACTACACTACGATTGAAGAAAATAAAACGTTCAGCATTGTCAGGGTACTCTTCCCAGGTAACCGGATCGTGGTAAACGCCTTTTTTTGCATCAAAATAGTTGTAGTTTGTGGTGATATATGCTTGTACTTTATTTCTTGAATTTTGCACAGAAGAAGACTTAACTGTTGCCAGTTCTTCAACATCTCCCATGGGTATAGGCATATCTTTCAAACGGTTAATCTCGTGAATCCGATTTTTTCTTTCGGAAATTGTACCATACTTTGGCAGCATTATTCGAACGTCGTGTCCCAATTCCTTCAAAGCCAGAGGCAGTGAGAAAGCAACATCTCCGATACCACTTTCTTTAGCAAAAGGATATACTTCGCTCGATACGAAAAGAATACTCAGTGATTTAGCCATATTGTTTGTTTTGGTTGTTGTAAATTATAGTTACACAATTTGCAAAAATACGGAAAAACTCTTAAATAAGGAAATAATACGGACAAATATTAAGTTTTAATTCCATAATTTTTGAAGTATTTAGAGATTTGAGATTTTGCAATTAGTCTTTTTGATTTTATATATTCAGCTAATACTAATTTTAAGCTTTATTCGATTTTATTTCTTATCTTTGGCAAATAGCTATAAAACTCTTAGTATCAGTCTTTTAGCTCGCATTTCGATGTGTCTTTTTTTAATAAAAGAGATTATCTTATGAAAATAGGCAATACCAACTTTAGAACAATATGGGTAGAAAATAATTTTGATGTCAAAATTATCGACCAAAACTTTCTTCCATTTTCTTTTGTTATTAAAACTCTTTGCACCGGAGATGACGCATACATAGCCATTGCTGATATGGCTGTTCGTGGAGCTCCTCTTATAGGGGTAACGGCTGCTTATGGTGTATATCTTTACGCAAAAAGCTTTCTTGGAGCAAATGACTTTATGGAAAAATTGAGCGTTGCTGTCGCTCATCTACAAGAGGCAAGACCCACTGCGGTCAATCTCAAATGGGCTGTCGAACGCCAAATAAAGTTATTTGATAATACAAAACCGCAAGAGTTTCTGGTAAGAGAGCTTTTGGCAAATGCTAATAAAATTGCAGAAGAAGACATAGAAACTAACCGAGCCATTGGTAGCATTGGTTTAGATCTTATCGAAAAGATATATGACGACAAGGGTATAGTCAATATACTAACGCACTGCAATGCAGGTTGGTTAGCCACTGTAGATTATGGCACTGCTACTGCACCAATATATATGGCAAAAGAGCAGGGATTTGATGTGAATGTTTGGGTAGATGAGACACGACCGAGAAATCAGGGAAGTCGCCTTACTGCTTATGAATTGCTGAACGAAGATATATCCCACTCGGTTATCGCTGATAACACAGGTGGTCATTTGATGCAAACCGGAAAGGTAGATATGGTGATTGTCGGTTGTGATAGAGTTGCAGCTAACGGAGATGTTTGCAACAAAATTGGAACCTATCTAAAAGCACTGGCAGCATTTGATAATAATATTCCGTTTTATGTGGCTGCTCCAACGAGCACGATTGATTTAAACATCAAATCCGGCAAGGATATTCCAATAGAAGAAAGACATGAAGATGAAGTTAAATATGTCGCCGGCTTTTGCGGAAACAAAAATGTAGAAATTCTCGTTTCGCCAAAAGATTCGCCTGCTACTAACTATGGATTTGATATTACTCCCGCAAGACTTATCACCGGCCTCATAACAGAAAAGGGTATAATCAGACCTAAGGAAGCAAGTATTTCACGAATAATGGGCAAATAATGGAGCAGGAATCATATATTAAATTTAATTGTGAACATCTGACTAAAGATATTCTGTTCCCTGACGATATAAATGACTTTATTGAACTTGGAAAAACGTTAAAAGCATTAGGACATATCGGAAAAATTGATGATACTATGGGGTATGGCAATATAAGCTACCGTAGCTCAGACGGCAATATTTATATATCAGCTTCTACCACGGGCACCTTTGCTAGTTACGAAAAGAAGCATTTTTGCCGCATATTAGATTTCGATATTGAAAGCAATTATTTAAAATCTGAGGGTTTTTTACCTGCAAGCTCTGAAACTATGAGCCATATTGCCGCATATCAATCACTAAATGATATCCGCTTTGTTGTGCATATTCATTCAAAGCAGCTTTGGGAAAAGTATCTAAATATCGAAATTACTTCCAATATAGGAGTAAAATATGGAACAAAAGAAATGTATTACGAGATAGTTCGTTTACTAAATAGCAATCCGGACAGTAATATGTTGGTTATGGGTGGTCATCAAGACGGTTTAATGTTTTGGCATAAAAATATAGATTCTTTAAAAACGACCTTATTTACATACAATGTTTTGTAAGAGCAATATTATTAATTAAAATAGCTTGATTAATTTGCTATTTTTGATAATCCTAACTAAATTAATAGCAGATGCAAAGTTACTCGGAACATATAGTCAAGATTTTAGTAGTAGAAGATGATCAAACCTTTTCTTTGCTCATACAGAGGCGTTTGGGTAAAGAAAAAAGTACTGTGGATATAGCAAATTCCGGAAAAGATGCTTTAAACTACCTACGAAAATCTACTCCTCAGCTCATGCTTTTAGATTTGAATCTTGGCGACATGACGGGCTACGATTTGGTACAAATACTAAAAAAAGAAGGTATTTGTCCAAATTTTGTTTGCATCACAAGCATCGATGACAGAAAGAAAACTGTAGAGATGATGCAGGAAGGTGCTATGGACTTTATTTTTAAAGACCAAACATTCTTCGAATTGCTACCTGCAAAAGTTAATCATGCTCTCGAAAAAATAGCTTACAAGACTGAACTTAGCTCAGCAAAAGAGCAATTGGAACAAAGCCTTGTTAGCTATAAAAATTTGTTTTCTCAATCCCAGGACGCTATATATTTCACTAACCTCAAAGGAAATCTTCTTGATTTCAATGAGAGCTTCGAAAAGTTATTCAAATATAGCCGACAAGAGTTGGAAAATATCCATGTAGAAAAACTCTATTACGACAAAGAAGACAGAACTACTTTTATAAAAGAAATCGAAAAAAACGGCTCTTTGAAAGAGTACGAAGTAAAACTTGTCGATAAGTTCGGCAATTTGCTTTATTGCCTACTTACTGTTACCCAGCAGGTTCAGGGAGCAGAATATGTTTATCAGGGAATCATTCATGATATAACAGAAAGGAAAAAGGCTCAGGATGCTTTGGCAGAGTCTAAGCAAAAATATTTCTCTCTTTTTGATAACATGAACGAAGGTGCTTCTCTGAATACCCTTGTAAGAGATGCCAATAACACTGTTACAGATTACTTGATTTCTGACGCTAATCCTGCATTTTGCAGCATTTTTGGTTTTAGGTGCAATGCTGGTTACACAATCAAAGCGAGTGCATTTTTCGGTACGGATAATCCGCCTTTCTTAGATAAATATCTGTCTTTATTCAATTCAGGAACTTCTAGTATTTCGTTTGAGCATCACTTTACAAATATTGACCGCTATGTTAGAGTTTCTGCATATAAAACAAGGCAAGACGAATTTGCTGCTATTTTTTCTGATATTACTGAAAACAAAAAGGCTGAGCTTGCTTTAGCGCAAAGCGAAAACAAATTCAGAAGTATAGTGGAGCAGGCAACAGACGGTATTATTCTTATTGATGACAAAGGTACTGTGCTCGATTGGAATCAATCTCAGGAAAAGATTACCGGATTAGGCCTCACAACAGTGTTGGGTAATAATCTTTCCAATATCAATCGCGATTTAGATGAGCTCGCAAAGACAAGCGATGCTGATATTTATAAAAAAGAATTTGATAAAATTCTTGAAATGTACATTTCTAAGTTGAAGGCTGAAGAAGAACTGTTCTTTGAAGATCCAGATATCTTCCCTAAGTATATTAATGGCAGACATATCAATACAATTCTTTTTCCGGTAGAAACCAAGACGAGCTTGCTTTTTGGAATACTTACGCGCGACGTTACAGCAGAAAGGAATCTGCAAAACGAGCTATTATATTCTAAAAAACAGTGGGAAAAAAGTTTTGACGCAGTGCCGGATCTTATGGCAACATTTACAAATAACTTCTGCATAGATAGGCTTAATCTCTCTATGGCTGACTATCTTGATATTGATATCAATCAGGCAAAAGGAAAGTGCATATTAAAAATAATTGAAGACAAATACGGTCAGGAAAATGTTCATTTCAAACTTATCAGCCGCATTAAAGATGAGAAAGATTATGTAGCTTCAAATGTGCGATTGGGCAATTATCTCATATCTACTTCACCATTGTACGACGCAGATAATAACTTTACAGGTTTTGTATATCTCGCCAGAGATATTAGCAGAATTATACAAACCGAGCAAGCTTTAAGAAACAGTGAGCAGCGCTACCGTATGCTCATAGAGAATGCTTTCGATGGTATTTATCTTCTAAAAAATAATAAATTCCAATATGTAAATAGTAGCTTCTGTACTATCACAGGTTTTACATCAGATGAGTTACTTGGTAGAGATTTCAGCATCTATAATTTGCTTACAGATGAATCTATAGAAATCACAGAGCAACGTTTGCAAATGAGATTAGAAAATCTTAATGTATCTAATCCTTACTCTATGCCTCTAAAAAGAAAAGATGGTTCAATATTCCATGCAGAAATTAGCACAGTTGCCGTAAATAGTGAAGATAGGTTGAATGTGCTTGGCATAGTTAGAGACATTACCGAAAGGAAAAATCTTGAAGATAAAATGCTCAATCTAAATAAAGAGCTCGAGCAGAGAGTTGAGGAAAGAACTTCACAGCTTCGTTCTACAATGATTGACTTACAAAATGAGATTGTTATACGTAAGCAAACAGAAGACAAACTCGTACAGGCAAAAAATGAAATAACCGGTGCTTTCCAACGTGAAAAAGAGCTCAACGATCTGAAAACAAGATTTATTGAAATGATTTCGCATGAGTACCGCACACCGCTTACGGTGATACTCTCTTCAACTTATTTAATAGAGCGATATACCGAAAATATTGAAAATCAGGATTTGTTAAATAGCGTAAACAGAATCAGAAAAGCTGTCAAAGCAATGACTGATTTACTTGAAAACGTTGTGCTTGTTGGTAAGTTCCAAGAACAAAATCCAAATCTTAATCTTGTTGATGTCAATCTTGCAAATATAGCAGAGCAAGTTCGCAATGATGTAGTACTACTCGACAAAGACACTCACATTATAGAGTTCCATATAGAAGACAAGCATGAATTTAGCAAATCAGAACCTGCAATGCTCAGACTCATAATGCTCAATCTTCTGACTAATGCTTTGAAATTTACTAAAGCCGGCAATAAAATTACTTTTAGCCTCAGAAGCACCAGTACTCAATACATGATAATCATCAAAGATGAAGGCATCGGTATCCCCGAAGATGAAATTGATAAAGTCTTCGAGCCATTTTATCGTGCCAAAAATGTAGGTGCTATCCAGGGTATCGGTCTGGGACTTTCAATAGTAAAGGGCTGCGTAGATGCACTCGGAGCACAGATGACTATCAGCTCTTCGCTTGATAAGGGCACAGGAGTCATGGTTAGCTTTCCAAAAAATTAACCGCCGAATTTGAAAAATTTCCACAATTTACATTATTTAATTTTGACTTGAAAGATTTATATGCTAATATTGAGGAAGCGATAAATCTATATAACAGCAATGTATTAACAAGTGCAAAATAAAATTAAGGTGTGTTTATGTACAATCCGCAAGAGCAATTTGCTCTATCTAATCCGATTTCGATTATTACAGGGAAAGATCCTAAAGACTTTACCCGTGAGGACTTAATCAAAGTAATCATTGAGAAAAAAATTGAGCGTGTTGCTTTTCATTATACCGGAATTGACGGTAAAATCAAAGAATTGCGCATACCGATTACTAATCGTCAGCAAGCCGAATCAATACTTACAGACGGCGAAAGAGTAGATGGTTCATCTTTGTTCAAAGGAATTGTAGATGCAGGCAAATCTGACTTGTATGTTGTGCCTGTTTATAAAAGTGCTTTTTTCAATCCATTTGTCGAAGGATCTTTGGACTTTATTTGTCGTTTTGTTGATAAAGACGGACAATTAGCAAATTTTGCTCCCGACAATATTCTTCTCAATGCGGTTAATCTTTTCCGTAAAGAAACAGGAATGGATCTTAAAGCATTAGGTGAGTTGGAATTTTTCTTAATGTACGACAACGAGACAGACTTATTCCCTGCTCAAAAACAAAAAGGCTACCATGCAGCAGCTCCTTTTGTTAAAACAGGAAAAGTTCTTTCTGAAATGCTTCGCTACATAACTCAGCTTTGTGGTCATGTAAAATATGCTCACCATGAAGTTGGCTATATGGACTATGTAGAAAGCGATTTCCCTGAAATTCGTGGCAAAAAAGCAGAACAGGTAGAAGTAGAATTTTTACCAATGCCTATAGAAGAAATGGCAGACGTTTTGGTTCTTTCTCGCTGGATTATCAGAAATGTAGCTTATCGCCATAATATGACTGCTACTTTTGTGCCTAAACTGGAAAATGGCCATGCAGGTAATGGTATGCACGTTCATATGTTAGCTTGCAAAGACGGCAAAAATGCTATGGTCGATGCAAACGGAGAACTTTCTGAAGTAGCTAAAACTATGATTGGTGGGCTTTGTAACTATGCTCCGAGCATTACTGCTTTTGGAAATACTGTGTCAGCTTCTTACCTTCGTTTGGTGCCTCATCAGGAAGCACCAACTAAAGTTTGCTGGTCTGCAATGAACAGAAGTGCACTTATCAGAGTACCTCTTGGCTGGACAAATGTAAATAATCTTGCATCATTGGTAAATCCTCAACAAGTCGAAAAATCAGAAAAATTTGACAGCAAACAAACTATCGAACTTCGTAGCCCTGACGGTAGCTGCAATACTCACCTGCTTATGGCTGCAATAGCTACTGCAGTAGAATGGGGATTCGAACATCAGAAAGAAGCTTTGGAACTTGCTGCTGCTTCTCATGTTAAAGTCAATATCCATGACACTAACACAGACGACCTTGCCGAATTGGCAACAAGCTGTGCAGAATCTGCAGAAATTCTGCTTAAATCACGTGATTTATACGAAAGAAAAGGCATTTTCCCGCCACAGGTTATTTCTAATCAGGCTAAAATGTTGCAAAACGAAAACGATAGTGATTTGAATAAGAGACTTATGGCTTTGCCGGACGATGAAAAACTAAAAGAATCAAGAAGAGTAATGCATAGAGATATACACAAACACTAAGATATTTTACTGTTATTAAATTGTGGCTATTCGTAAATGAATAGCCGTTTTTTTATTGTTTTTGAGATATTTTAAGATATTTGTCAATAAAGTACTCCTTTTTCCGTTTCCTAATTTAAGAAACTGGTAGTATAATAAAAGAATATCACTATGAATCACCTTACTACTCAAAGATATTTAGAGCTTTTGGAGCTTTGCCACTCTTTCGAAAAAGACTTCGTAAAGTTCTATGAAAAAGGCAACAAGACTGCCGGCATTAGACTAAGAAAACATATGCAGACTCTTCGAACTTTCGCTGTGGGTATTCGCAACGAAGTGCAGGAAATGAACATAAAAGAAGAAGAGGAAAACAGCAAATAGTCTGTTGATAAAAATATTTACACTTACATAAAAAGAGAAGCTATTTCTCTTTTTTTGTTTGTCTTAGACTATTACTCATTTAGTCGGATTTAGCCTCCACATCAATACTAAAAGCTAACTTTCCATAGGGGAATATATCCGGAGGTGCTTACTAATTTTTGCCCTTCAGGGCTGAGCACCCAGTCGATAAATTCTTTTATTTCGCCGCTTGGGCTTGCTATACTGAATAGCCTGAGATATCTGTTTATTGGGTAATTATCAGATATTACGTTTTCAGTTGTGGCTTCTATACCATCTATACTTAAGGCTCTTATGTTGTTATTGTTTACAGAAAAGCCACCGTAGCCTATTGCATACTTGCTGTCTGCTACCTTTTCAAGTAGTTTTTCCATAGTCGGAGAGTTGGTTACGTTATCGCAATAATCTAAACCTTTCAGAACATGATTTTTGAAATAGAAGAAAGTTCCTGAATTATTAGGTCTCCCCTGCAATTCAATGCTGTTATTATCTCCGCCGAGCTCCGACCAATTAGTAATTTCGCAACTATAAATCTTTTTAAGTTGCTCCATAGAAATATTCCGAACAGGATTTTCTTTGTTTACATATATACTCAACGCATCTTTGGCTATTAATATGGAAACTCCGACTGTTTGAAATTTATCAGCCAAGCTTTTTACTTCTTCCGGTTTCAACTTATTAGAAGCCATACATAGTTGTGCTTCACTTTTTAATAATGCATCCACTCCGGCACCGGTGCCTCCTCCTTCAACATAAATGGCTACATGCGGATTGCTTTTCATGTACTCTTTAGCAAGGTGTTGCATCAAAAAAAGCATAGTGTCCGATCCCTTTATTTTGAATGCAACTGTTTTCTCAGTGAATGTACCACATGAGACACTTAGAAATAAAAAAAGAGCAAGTGCTGTGAAATATCTATATTTCATTATCTTTTTTCCGCTTTTGTTCTCAAACGTTCGTATTGAAAGGGAACACCTTCATTCCATTTCGGAGTATCTTTTGCATTCGCAATTTCTTTTATTATCCTATAAATAGCTTCGATATGCTGAAAGCACGCATCATAGCTGATTTTCTGTGTCAAATCATCAAAAGGAGTGTGATATCTGTTTTGTCCGTAATCATAAAGAACTTCGATTGCTTCTTCTTTCGATACAGATTTATAGTCAACACCATCCATAGTTAAAAAAGCAGGAATGCCTGCTGATGCAAAAGCCACCTGATCCGATCGTGTAAAGTTATCCTCAGTTAAAAATTCTTCGGGTACTTCGTCTATTCTCAGCCCCATTTGTCCGAGTGGCTGCTTTGCAAACTTTGCAATATCGGAAAGCTGTTCGCCTACAAGTACAATGCTGTTAAATTGATCAATAAAAGCAAGTCCGTCTATGTTCAAATTGGCAACTGTTTTATAAAGTGGCTTAGCCGGATGGTCTATATAATATTTAGAACCTAAAAGCCCTTTTTCTTCTCCGGTAACAAGCATGAAAATAATAGATCTTTTGGGAGCAGGATTGAGCTGACTAAATGCTCGGGCAAGTTCTACAAGTGCAGCACAGCCTATGGCGTTATCCATTACTCCGTTGTAAATCGAATCTCCGTTGATTGGCTCAGCAATCCCGAGGTGGTCGTAGTGGGCGGTAACTAATACATATTCATCTCTGAGTCTGTAATCACTTCCCTGAACCATGCCTATAATGTTGCTTGAAACAAAATCTCGCTCTTTGAAATATCCGTTGAAAGATATTTTTCCTGCAAGCTCAAAACTTTTCATACTGTTTTGATAGTGCATTTTGATTATATCTTCTATGGTATAGCCTGTACCAAGAAAGAGATTCATCCCCCATTGCCCCGGCATAAGGACACTAAATTTACTAGTAACAGAATAGGCAAGTTTTACATCTTCGAAGCCAAAGCTCTTTTTTACAATATTCAAATTTTGATATTTTTTGTCATCTGGTGCGGGTAAGAGAATAATACCTGCCGCACCGCGTGCGAGAGCAAGTTTTTCTTTAGCGTCAAAAAAACTGTAAAGAGTATTTGAGGAGCCTGCGAACCATTTATCGTCTTCTGAAAATGGCTCACCCGTAAGCATGACAACTATCTTTCCTTTTACATCGAGGTCTATATAATCATTGTAGTCATATTCCGGTGCGACTATACCATAGCCTGCGAAAACTAATCCAGTAGGTAAAGGAATATAGGATTGCTCTCCGGAATTAAGCATAAAATAGTCCTCTCCGAGAATTAGCCTATGCTTGTCACCGTCGAAATAAAAATCCAACTCCGATTCGTCAAGAGTTTTAGAAGCGTGCATGGGAATATATTGATAGTATGTATCGTTATAACCGAGTGGTAACAGATTTAGAGCAGAAAGTTCTTCTGCCAGGTACTTTGCAGAAAGATTAGCGCCGGTTGAGCCGGTGCCCCTACCTTCGAAGAGGTCGCTTCCCAGAAATTTCAGGTGTCTTTTAAACGAAGTCAGAGATATTGCAGGTTTGTCATTTGCAATAACTGATACAGACAAAAATGTCAATAGATATATATAATATATGTATCTCATAAGGGTCTAATTTAGTCCGGTCATTTTTATGCTCATTTCCCATAAAGCCTTAGCCAGTTCTTTATCTTTGGAAAGTTTGGAAGATTTTGCAGGCTTCATTTTGTCAAAATATTCTCCTGTAAACTTATACGCATCTTCACTGCTTGCCAAATAGACAGAAGTCTCAGCTCCCTTTTCAGGAGATATCAGGAATATACGCATAATTTTTTGTAAAATAGGGTGAAAATTATCGAAAAGACCTGTATTGACTACTCCGGGCATAAGAGCATTAACTGTTGTGCCTGTGCCGGTAAGCATAGCAGCAAGGTAGCGAGTAAAGAGGACATTCGCCAGCTTGGAATTTGCATAAGCTTTATTGCCGTTGTAACTTTTAGCATCTTTTGGGTTAAAATCATAAGATCCGTTTAGGTGTAGTCTTGAAGATACATTTATAATTCTTGAGTTTTCCGTGTGTATTATCAAATCTAAAAGTAGATTAGTAAGCAGGAAATGTGATAAATGATTGACGGCAAAAGTGAGTTCAAAACCTTCTGCACTTTTTTGATAGTATTTTTCCCAAACTCCGGCATTATTTATTAGGACATCGAGTCTTGGCAAATCCGATTTGATTTGATTTGCAAAATTTCTTACTTCTGCTAAGGAAGATAAATCAACAAGGTAGTATTCTGCATCACATTCGGGAATAGTATTCCTAAATTCAAATAATGTACTTTCAGCTTTAGCCATGCTTCTTGCTGTAAATATAACACGATAGCCAAATTCAAGCAGCTTTTTTGCGGTTGCTTTACCTATCCCGTTAGTAGCGCCGGTGATTATGCAAATTTTTTTATCCATTTCATTCCCCTCAAGTCTTAATCCGAACGACGATAAGTTTAAAAGTGAATTGTGTAATGTGTATAATCCAAAAGATAGAACATCAGATATTAAGCTACTTTGCTCTTTATTTATGAAGAATATCCAAGCAAATAATTCAATTTTTATCTAAATATCAGTATGTAGGAGTACCTATCTTCCGAAGAAGCAAAAAATAAATTCCGCTTCTAACATATAATTTTTCTTACTAAATATTTATATTTTTGTATATTGCATTCGACATGGGTTATCATCTAATCAAATACTAATAAAGCATTTGGCATTAAAATTGTTTTAGTCAATAATCGTATGACTATTATTTGCAAGATACATCATGTTTTTAAGTTTTCTTATACAAGGAGATTTCCAATGAAAAAACTTTTTGCAGTAATCATGGCTATCGTGATTATGTTCGGTGTTTCCGAATTGAAAGCACAAAAAGAAATGAGCAATCCGCAAACAATCGGCGGTCAGCTTGTATTTGCATTTCCAACCGGCTCATTAGGTGATGCGGTGAATATGGGTATTGGTGTCAATTTCCAATATACCTATTACTTTAGCCCGAAATTCGCGGCTTATGGCTTTGCGGGATACCATAGCTATGGTGCCAAAGAATATGCTTGGGGCGATGGAACAAGCACAGGTATCGAATTATCAGCAAGTGTAATTCCTATAGGTGCAGGTGCCTTTTATCAGGTAGGTCAATGGGGCAAATTATTGCCAATCGTTGGCGGTGAACTTGGTTTGCACATGGGTGAAGTAGAAATGAGCGGTGCAGGTAATGGATATCTATACTCAGCAAGTGGTAGCCAAACTGATATAGCTTTGGCTTTCTTTGGTGGTGTGTTATATCCTGTGAACAGAGAACTTGCTATGAGAGGCGATTTGAAATATACAGCAGCTTCTAACTTTGGCAATTTCAGTATCAACCTCGGTATCATGTACAAAATATAATACCGAATAGTTCAATCTTAAAAAAGCCGCATTAGATTATACAAAGTCTTTTGTGGCTTTTTGTTTTTCTTCTTTTGTATCTGCATATCACCAAATTCTCCCTCATCAATAATTAGTGATTACAAACGTGATTTTAAGAATATAATATATTCTATTTTACGGAGAGATTCACATGAAAATCAAAGACCTTTTAAAAAACAAAGGCCCTGAAGTATTTACTGTGGGCATTGATAAATCTCTAAAAGATGCAATAGCTATCCTTGTTGCAAATAATATTGGCTCATTACTTGTCATCAATGCTGATGGCAAGATTGAAGGAATTTTGACTGAAAGAGACATATTGCGTCAGAGTGCAAAAGATCCACACTCCTTCGGAGAAATATCTGTCCGGGAAAGTATGACATCCAATATCATTTTTATCGAAGATGAGGACACTTTGGAGTATGCTTCGAGTATCATCAGCAATAATAAAATCCGACATTTACCGGTACTAAACAAAAATAAAGTTCTGGTGGGTCTGATTTCCATCGGTGACATCAATACTTCCCACGTCAAAATGGTGAAAGCTGAAAATAAATATCTACGTGATTACATCGAAGGTAATGTAAAATAACAATGCCCTTTTCCTTTGAAAAGATAACTTACAAAGAGTAATTTCAAGAATTATTACACTGTACTTTGAGCATTTATATGAATGATATAATACTAAACATAAACAACAAAGAGTTTAAAGCAGAATTTGACCCTGACGATTACAGAATTATCCGAATAAACGGTAAGTCATTTGAAATTGAGCTATTAAAGAAATTTGGCAATAATCTATTTACCTTTGCTGTCAATCAGCAGCTGAAACAGGCTGAGCTTGCAATTGATAATAATAAAAAAGTAGAAATTATCTATGACGGGATGGTTTTCGAAGTTGATGTAAAAGATTCGACACAAAAACTCTTAGAAAAATATATCCAAAATTCTTCGCATGGTGCATCTAATGGTCTTAGTAATCTGAAAGCTCCTATGCCGGGGCTTCTTGTGAAGTATTTTGTTCACGTAGGAGATTTTGTAAACAAAGGAGATAAGCTTTGTGCTTTGGAAGCCATGAAGATGGAAAATATTATCAAATCCAACATCAGCGGCACAGTCAGGAAGCTAAATATCAAAGAAGGCACTCCTATTGAAAAAAATGCGATAATAATGGAATTTGACATCAACGATTAGAGTTAAAATATGGATAAAGTTATACTTCAGAAACTTCAATCTTTAGAAGAAATAAAAGAACTATCCTTGCTTGGGGGTGGTCAACAAAGAATAGATTCTCAGCATGCCAAAGGTAAACTCACTGCAAGAGAAAGAATCGAATTGCTATGCGACCCCGGTACTTTTAGAGAGCTTGATGCTTTAGCTCACCACCATGCAATTGATTTCGGACAAGATAAAGATGTACCGCTGGGCGACGGAGTTGTTACCGGACATGCAGAAATAGGTGGCAAAAAAGTTTATCTTTTCTCTCAGGATTTTACTGTACTTGGAGGCTCCCTATCTGAGCAGCATGGAAAGAAGATTTGCAAAATAATGGATCTTGCCTTAAAAAGCGGGTATCCTGTTATTGGGATGAATGATTCCGGTGGAGCCAGAGTGCAGGAAGGAGTAATTTCGCTCGGTGCCTATGCTGATATATTTCTGAGAAACACATTAGCTTCCGGGGTTGTGCCTCAGATTTCTGTAATTATGGGACCTTGTGCCGGAGGGGCAGTTTATTCGCCGGCTATTACGGATTTTATTATAATGGTTCGCAAGACTTCGTATATGTTTGTTACCGGACCTAAAGTAGTCAAAACAGTAACTCACGAAGATTTAACAGCCGAAGAGCTTGGTGGAGCTGAAGTTCATTCAGAAAAAAGCGGAGTGGCTCACTTCATTGCAGAAAATGATATGACTGCAACCGAAATAGTAAGGAAACTGCTTAGGTTTATTCCGCAAAACAATGCAGAAGAGCCCCCATATATTTCTAATGATGACCCGGCTGACCGAGAAGATGAGAAATTGAATGGCATAATACCCCCGTCTGCCAATCAACCTTATGATATGAAAGAAATCATCCTCAGCTTGACTGATAATCTTGAATTTCTCGAAGTTCATAAGGACTATGCTGCGAACATAATTGTAGGCTTTATGAGAATGGGTGGAAGATCTATCGGAGTTGTTGCCAATCAACCTATGGAAATGGCAGGCGTGCTTGATATCAATTCTTCCAAAAAAGCCGGAAGATTTGTAAGGTTTTGTGATGCGTTTAATATTCCTATTTTAACATTGGTAGATGTTCCGGGTTTTATGCCGGGTGCGGATCAGGAGTGGAATGCTATAATCACTAACGGAGCAAAACTTTTATATGCTTATGCTGAAGCAACAGTGCCAAAGGTAACTCTTATCACACGAAAAGCTTACGGTGGTGCTTATGATGTAATGAGCAGCAAACACATAAGAGGAGATTTTAACTTCGCTTGGCCAACAGCGGAAATAGCTGTTATGGGAGCAAAAGGAGCTGTTGAGATAATTTTTAAAAAAGAAATTGAGGCATCTGACAGCCCTGCATCCAAAGAGCAGGAACTTATTGATATGTATAATAATAAGTTTGCAAATCCCTACGTTGCTGCTTCCTATGGTTATCTCGATGATGTAATTGAGCCAAAATCTTCTCGGCGAAGATTGATAGAAGCATTTGCGGTTTTGGAAAACAAAGTAGATAAAAATCCACCTAAAAAACACGGCAATATCCCGCTTTAAGCTTTGTGTTTATTAGAAGATAGCAAATTTATTGAAATCATACATATAAAAAAGAACAAGGAACTTACCTATATAAGTAAGCTCCTTGTTTTGCTTTATAACCCGTTTAGGAATACATGAGTATAAAGACTAAAGCAATTTTTCTATCGCAGTGAGTTCAAATTTGGCATCTTCGTAGCGTGGATCTATTCTAATTGCCCACTCAAACATTGTTTTTGCATCTTCCGGCATACCTGCCTTTTTGAAACACATACCTGCTCCAAAGCAAACTCTTGGGTTATTTGGATTATATTCCAAAGCAGTGGTATAAATTTGATTCGCACCGTCCAGGTCATCCATCTCTAACATAATATCTGCAGTATGGCAAAGCAAATCATCCAGATACAGCCCAGCAGAACTTAAGTATTTGCTGTCTTTCCAGCTTTCTAGGGCAGGTGTGATAGTTTCAAATGCCTCTACATATTTTTCATTTATCAGGAAAAGTTTTGACTGCAAATACAAAGTATCAGGATGAGTATTATCTATAGCAGCAGATTTATCGAGATATTCTGCTGTTTTCTCATATTCTTCATCTTGCATTGAGATAAAAGCAAGTCTGTTTAGCACATGAATTTTGTATTTGTCGCTCAAATCGTCATCTAAAACACTTTTATATAGCTCGATTGCTTCGTCGATATTCTCATAATTCATTTCGTTTTCGGCAATACCAACTTTAATATATGAGTCTTCGAGGTCAAAAAGTCTGTTTTGAGCTTTTGAAGACATATCTGTACCGTATATTTTATCTAATCTGCTAAGCACTTTCAAAGATGCCCTTTTCCAAGTCCAATATTTTCTAGCGGTTGCCGAGGCAATGATGCCTCTGCTGATTACCTCTGCCGGATCTTTATGTATTTTTTGCATTATCTCCATCAGGTGCTGTTTGCTTGGTTCTAATACAAAAGCCTCTTCGACTAAAGCTTGTCCCGCAAAGTTATCGCCCACGGAACGAGGCTCCGCATCGATTAGCCAAGCAAAAGTATCAGAAACGAAATCATCAGTTGCTCCTCCGTTTGTAACTATTACCGGCAAGCCACAAGCCATAGCTTCTAATGTAGGTAAAGAAAAACCTTCGCCTCTGTAAGGGCAGACAAAAACATTACAGGCTCGATAAAGCTCTGCTATTGCCGCTTCTGGCATCATTTCATCAATATATATTATTTCAGGAGCATTAGGGTTGTTTTGTAAATCTAAAATTTGCTGCTTAGCAGTCTGACCTTTATAGAAAGAATCGCCACCCATGTCTTTAATAACAAGGCATACATCGTCATCAGCAGTAAAAGCTTTAACATAGCTTTCTATTAGTATATCAATGCCTTTTCGGAAGATAGTACCTCCGACAAAAAGGAATTTAAAATTTTTCTTTGTGTTTAATTTGTATGCTTTCCCCTCCGGTTTGAACAAACTCGGATCGATTCCGTTGGGGATTACCTGAACTTTGTCAAAGCTAATTCCGGAATTTATAAACGCCTGACGCGAGTAGTTAGATGGAGTCCAAATTTCATTTGCAGACTTCATCGTGTCTGCCATGTCTTTCCTAAGTGAAGTAAACTCCCAAGGTTGCATGATAATCCATTTGGCACCCTTTGGCGGTTCTTGTTTTAGAGGCCATTGATGTCTTATCCATGCATACGGCAAATCAGAAACTGCCTTGCTGACTTCAGCTTTAATTCTTATATCATTTTTTGCCAATTTAATATATTTATCGTTCCCCTCTGGTGCGAACCTGTCATCTTCAAAAGGGATAATTGTGATATTAGCTACTTCTGCATCTATAAGGTTGTTGCAATGTTCTCGGTTAATCAGAGCTAACGAATGATATACAAATTGCGAGCCCTCCCAAACAATGTTAAGCTCCAAATCTGTTTCTGCTTCGTCATCATTTACTACTATATCAAAAAGGGCATTGTTGGATTGTTCCTCTGCTTCTTCGGAGCTAATTTCATCAGATGCTTCTGCTATTTCTGTAATGTTTTCTGTCTGTTCCTCATTTTGATTTTCTTCATTTTCTACAACCGTTGTTACAAAAGCTGTAGTTGCTATTGATTCAATTTTTGATAGTAAATCGTTAGCAGATGCAGGGATATTTGTTCCTTTTGGCTCGTCAATATCTAAAGAAAAATCAAAGTTGGATAATTCATTATTGTCAGCTGTGAGATCTAATTTGAAAGAAAAAGGCTGTTGTTCTTCTTCCTTTTTAGCTATTACAGTCATATTTAGATTAATAAACCCCGAAGACTGTGGGAAGTCGTGATCTTCGATAGAAACAATCTCAAAACCTGCTTTTTTCAAATGATTTGTTATGGAGTCATGGTCGAAGCCTACACAGTGATAATCGCCCGGGTTAGTCTGCCCGCCGAAAATCATATAAGAGGCAATATCTGCATTCCAATCACCCCTAACATAAGCTGCAATCTGAAGTTTTAGATTAGGGCATCTCACAATCAGTTCGCCTCCCGGCCTCAGCACTCGTGCCCATTCCGATAGTAGTCTGTCCACTTCTCTATGCGAAAAGTGCTCTAAAATGTCAGAAGCAAGTATAGTATCTACGCTATTGTCGTCGAATTCCAAATTTCTTATATCCATATTGACCACATAAGGATTGTCAGAATAAAGGTCAATATTGATAAACCCATCTCGGAAGTCTTTGCCACAGCCTAAATTGAGACGTAGTGGATAAGGAAGTACCTTGGGAAGTTCACCGGTAGCCTTATGATTTGAAAATCCACCCGGCAAGCTTTCGTCGAATTGCAACCTATTCATAGACATAGCTATACTCACTATTATTTATACGTATTAGTATGAAGCTATCAACAATAATGCCAATTAGACATATAAAAAACTCTGAGAGGAAATAAAAAAAGAAATGGTAAAACAAAACAACAGCCACGTTCCGCATATCTATTGTAACTATGCAGCAGCGCAGCTGTGTTTGCTCAGAAGCAAGTTAGAGGTATGTTACTGAGCTTTAGCTCTGTCGATGTTCTTCAAAGTAGAGGAACAAGTTTAACGAAAGAGCTAATGAGGCAATGACGCAAAAATATATTATAAAAATTTCCATATCGACCCTCCGTTTATGTCCTTACTTATATTGACACTAAGGGGGATAAAAAGTCTCATTGTTGCAGAAGAAAGCTCTTAAATAGTCAAACTTATAAGGATAAAGAATTGTATAAGTGATATTGTTCAAGATTATTTGGAAAAATATTAAGTAAAAAATAGATTTTATGTGCAAATGAGCAAAAATATCCTTAAATTTAATATTATATAACAGATAAAAAACAAATTGAGGTAAAAATGCGCAAAATATTATTGCTCCTTACTTTCATTTTTGCTGCTCCTCTGCTGAATGTTCGTGCAGATGAAGCCTTAGCAAGGAAGTATTTTCTCGAAAATGATTATAAAAATGCTTATCAGGAATATGAAAAAACTGCCGGCGAATCTTTAGAATCTTTTGTTGCTATCAATAAAATTCGTGAATATCAATTTTTGATGAAGGATCATCTCCCCTATCTAATTGAATTATACAAAAAATCCGAAGATCCAAATCCTCTTCTATTTTTCGTAGTCAATTCTGAATTTTTCAGAACTCATTTATTTACAGATGTTGAAGATGAAATTGAATTTTTAGAAGAATGTTTGGAAGATAAAAGGCTAAATCCTCAAGTAAAAGCATTATTACAAGAGCTAATAAGTGATATGTATCTTCTTGTAAATGAGTTTGACAAATCAGAAGAAGCTATAGCTAATTTGGGAACTATTGAAAACTGGGCATTTGTTGGTCCATTTGAAAATATTTCGACTTCAGGATATGACAAAAAACACGGACCTGAAAGCAATCCGAAAAAAGATGCTGTATTTGCCGGTAAAAGTGAAATAGATGTCAGATGGTTTAACTATAACGACAAACATCCCGGCAAATGGATTAGCCTTGCAGGACTATTTGATATAGAGGAAGCTCTGTTTTTTACTCAATCTTTTGTTTATAGTGAGCAAGATCAGGAGGTCGTTTTTGGTTTAGGCGTGTCCGGATCAGTAAAGTTTTGGGTCAATGACAATTTGATTTTTACAGAGCCAACAGAATATAATAACGGTATGGATACATATCTCTTTACAGCCAAATTGAATAAAGGATATAACCGAATTCTTATGCAATTAGGAAGCGGAGTAAACGACAAAAACAATTTTCTACTTAGAGTGCTCGATAAAAACCTAAATCCAATGCCTAAGTTTAAATCTTCTGCGGAATATCAGGACTATGTAAAAGAAAGCAGCTATAAATCTAAAAAGTTGCCAAATTTTGCCTTGCAATACTACGAGCAAAATATTAAAGGTACAGAAAAAGAGCCTGTACTTTTCAATGTACTTGCAGATTTTTATCTGATGAACAATATGAATCTTGAATATAGAAAAAGAGTTGAAGAACTAATAAGCAAATACCCTGATAACTACAATCTTCTTCAGCTTGATATGAAAAACACTTCTATCAATCCTGATTTGGAAAGTAGTTACCTAGTAAAAAAAGAAATGCTGAAAGACTCAAAATTTAAAAACAACAGCTCCGCTCTTGCAAGACTCGACGAACTTTTCAAAAAAGAAGATTGGGAGTCGGCTCAAAAAACAGTGGACTCTTTGGAAAACGAGGGTGCCGGTGATTTCTTCCTTAGTCCTCTAAAAGTGGCTCTAATGGCAAGAAACGAAGAATACAGAAAAATGGTTGATGAAACCATGGCTATGTACGAAAAATATCCAACTCAGAGATCATCTGTCAAAGGTGCATTCGCTATTTTTAGTTATGACAAAAAATTGCAGGATGCTGCCTATAAGGTTTACGAAGATTATTTAGATGACTACTACGACTATGAAATGACCTATTCTCTGGCACAATATTATTGGCGAACAGATAGAAGAAACAAAGCAGAAAAGCTATTTGATAAATTGGACAAATACTCACGAGGCACATACAGCCTTTTAATCAATCTTGGTGACTTTTATAAGCAGCAAGGCAACTTCGACAAGGCTCTGACTTACTATTACAGACTATTGGAAAGAGTGCCTTATGTTTCGTCTCTCAATTCAAGAATAGGCGATTGCTACAAAGAACAAAACCAAACCGATAGTGCACTCAAATATTATACTATAGCTTTGGAGCAATATCCCGGCGATTTTGACAATAGAACTACTTTGAGAAAACTTAAAAATCAAAAAGAGATATTCACTAATTTCGAAGAGCCGGATATAGATGCCATTATTGCCAATGCTAAAGGCGCCGACGAATACCCCGACGAAAATGCGATAATTCTTCTTATCGAAAATCATGAAGTGTTGTACAAAAGCGGTGCAAGCGAAGAAGTGAGCTATTTCGTAGGCAAACCTCTGACTCAAACAGGTGTTGATATGTTTAAAGAAATCAACCTTGGATATTCGGAAATAATCAAAGCTGAAGTAATCAAACAAGACGGAAGCCGAGTGCAGGCTGACAAATCGGGCGGCATGGTAGTATTTACCAAATTGGAACCGGGTGATGCTATTTATTACAAAACTAAATCATTATCATACTCTGATGGTGCTTTGGCTAAATATTTTGAAACTTCCATATTCTTCAACACATATTTGCCTCTCGAGGAAGCAAAATTAGCTCTTTTGGTAGAAGACGGAATAGACATCACATACAAAGCTACACAATGTGAATTGAAGCCAGAAATATCTAAAGTTGAAAATATGACAATGTACAAATGGGCAGCTAAAGGTATGCCTCAGATTGAGTCAGAAACTTTAATGCCGCCTATAAGCGATGTGTGTGCAATGGTGCATGTTTCTACAGTTAAAGATTGGGATTTTATTTCTAAGTGGTATTACGACGTTTCAAATCCTAAAACAAAATCTACTTTAGATATAGAAAGAAAAGTTCAGGAACTATTCGCAGGTAAATCTAATCTTACTGAATTGGAAAAAGCAAAAGTAATATACAAATACATTTCTGACGAAATCAGATATAGCTCTGTACCATTCAGACAGAGTGGATTGATACCTCAAAATCCTACAATGACTATAGATGCAAAAATAGGAGACTGCAAAGACGTTTCTGTTCTTTTTGCAGCTCTTGCCAAAGCTGTTGGATTGGATGCAGAAATAGTATTGGTAAGTGATAGAGAAAACGGCAGAAACGAATTGGCACTACCTTCTATTGGCTTCGAACACGTTATTGGTAAAATTACTATTGACGGCAAAGTTTACTATGTAGAGCTAACTACCGACGTGCTTCCTTTTGGAGCATTCTTCGGTTCTTCTAAAAAATCTTATGGCTTGGAAATCAGCAACAAACAAAAAAATGAGCTTTTCCAGATTGACCCGGCTACAAGACCTGAAAATGCTATTGTAAGAAATACTAAAGCAAAACTTGATAACGGCAATTTGATTATTGAGGTTAATTCTACAAAAGTTGGTGGACCGGCTGCTTCTATGCGAGCTTACTATAGAGATCAGACCGAAGAAAATCAGAGGAAGTCTATGGCAAGAAGCATCAGTGAAGATTATAGCTCGACCGAACTTATAGATCTCAAATTTGATGAAAGCATTCGCGGACTTTCAGATTCTGTAAGTTACTACTACTCATATAAAGTCAAAAAACCATATACAGAAATCAAAAATATGAAAATATTGAGATTCCCTTGGTCAGACATATTGAGTGCAGGTGACATTACCTCTTCGCAAGAAAGGAAATATCCTCTTGCTCTTTGGCTATACCTCAACCACGACAACGAATATAACAAAGTCGAGTTTGAAATTCCTGATGGCATGAAAGTTTCCGAAATGCCTGAATCCTTGAAATTGACTTCAGAATACGCTGACTACGAAGTAAAATATCGCTTAGAAGGCAACAGACTTATCGGCGAAAGAACTGTAATCTATAAAAAAGATTTGGTACCAAATGAAAAGTACCATGAATTCAAAAAATTCTATGATTCTATGGTAGAATCAGACAATAAGCAAATAGCTTTGGAAACAAAGAAATAGAGAAAAAAATATAACATCCTAAATCAAGCCGGCAGATTTTACAATCGTCGGCTTTTTTATTAGCGTGATTAGATTCCTATGGATAAGGTAATGGAACTTAAAACATTTTACAAAAAGATACGTAAGTTATATAAAATAATACTCTTTGAAATATTTCCTAAAGTTCTTTAAATTAGTGTCGATAATATTTATAGAGTAAATATATATTCTACGGAGCCTGTCATGAACGTAAACTCCATTAACGAGAGGGCAGTGCCGCCACGCGAGGTAATCGAAGAGGAAAAACCACCTGTAACTGTTCAAAACGAACTTCAAAAAGAAGTTATTGAAGAAAACAAATCAGGGAAAGGCAGCACAGCTAATCAAAATCAAACTTTGTCTGTAATTTCTGCAACTCAACCTCAAGAGCAAATACAGCAGACTGCAAAGAACCAGATATCTAAAGGGTATCTAGATGTCAAAGTTTAATATTCAGGAAGAACATGATTATAGGATATAGTTATCATGGCTGCTTCAGGTGCCACCTGAAGCAGTTTTTATTTTGTGCTCGATGAAGATTTCCCTTTAAAATCTGCAACAGGCAAGGTTAGATTCGATAACGAACTCCTAACTGCATACTGTATCCGAATATTTTCCAACTTCCTTCATCTATCAGATTCAAGAACATTGGATTGAGGTAGGTTTCGTAAAAGACTGAAAATCTGTAATCAATATCAGCTTTGAACCCGACTCCGGCAAACAAACCAATATTTAAAGAGCGGAATGATTCTATATCGGTGCTCTCTGTGCGATAATCTCGACCTTCAGGGAAAAAGTAATTATCAGGATAAACAATTCGTATTGTCTTATCAAAATTGTTACCCATGGCAAAGTTGATATTTATTCCGCCTAAAAGATAAAGATATCTTTCCAAATAGTACTCTGTAGCGAATCCCAGCGAAATATGCCAGCTGTTTGGATCTAATTCGGTACTTTGTCTTAATTCAATTTCTTCGTCACTGAGAGAGTTTTCAGCAAGAGTTACGATAGTGTCACCTGCTAATAAATATCCCGGGAGAGACTCCACGTTTAAGCGAATAGAGCCGTAGATGTTGCCTGCGAGTTCTGTGCCGTAAGCAAAGCCAAATCCACCACCAAGTCCCTGAGCGTCTGAAAATGTGCCAGGGGTCATCAGATTGCCCTGAGATGAGAAGTCTGCAGAATGATTAACAAAAGACATCTTAGCAAAAGCTGCTATATATGAGGTCGGTGTCTCGCAAATAATATCATCACCTTCGTTGATAATATAATCGTATTGATTTGTCAATTTGCTCCTTACGTGGCAGATAGTATAAACTGCTTTATTGTTAGACTCATCAGTCGCTGCAAAGACAAGTTTTCCTACGGAATTTTTGTCTATGTTTCGAATGATAACCTGAGCCTGCAAGCTACCGGGGTCAAAATCAAGAATTTTTGGGTCAATGTTTTCAGCATACAATATATCGATTCTCTTTAAACCTGTATCCTCCTCTCTGTCGTCTCTAATTATCAGCTGAGCACCGCTGCTCTCTTTTTTCTTGATAACAGCAACAGGAGCTACTGTATCAGCAATTGGAATATATTCTGTAAATGATTGCCCACCCATTGTGCCGTAGGCATCAAAGGCATGATAGTTATGACCAAAGCCATAGGAATATAGCCCAAAAGGTTCAGAAGCTGATATAGTATGTGTACCAAAAGGCACTTCAATACTTGCGATAGAATAGCGACTAATTCCGACAACTTCGAATTTTGTGGAGTCAACCGGAAATCCGTTTAAGAGTAAAGAACTTATTGCCTGTGTTGGCACAACAACGTTGATGTAGTGATTCCATTCTCCGTTTACAGGAGTTGCAAGTCTGTATTTTTTTAGAAACTGTTGAGTTGGGCTGATTAGAATCATCATCGGATCGCCCAAGCTGTCTCCGTTATTATAACCCAAAGAATATTGAGAAACTAATACCTGCTTGTTAGAAGTGAGCAAAACATTCGATTTTGAAGCTCTTTCTATAAACTCACCTGCATTTAACTGGCTTATAAGTTTCGAGTTCTCGTATATTTTAGTATTATTTTGGTCTGCCATCACTCTGTATCTATATTCGGAACGTCCTTTGAGTTTCCCGACATAAAAGTGCTTTCCCCATGTAGAAATCGGTGGTACCTGTTCGACCAAGTGGTTGCAGGCTTTAATGTTTTCAGGAACATACGCACATTGGTGTCCGCTGAAAACAGAGATGTTTTTAGTTGCAGATATCTTTGTTCCTGTAAAATCACATTTCCTCGATGAAAGGTGGTCTTGCTTTGCTGCCACCTGATACACGTCGCCTTTATTAAGCACAACACGCATGATTTCGCCCGGTTTGACACCTGCGGAGGTTTCTACTTCAGGTACTATAGTTACGACTGTATTGTCTTCTGTGGCT
The DNA here is from genome assembly GCA_963664875.1 of Kapaibacterium sp. (SeqCode). Taxonomy (GTDB): domain Bacteria; phylum Bacteroidota; class Ignavibacteria; order Kapaibacteriales; family UBA2268; genus JBFHIJ01. The sequence continues at coordinate 2,406,143 of OY761611.1, forward strand.
ACCACAGCGAACTGAGCCATCAGCTCCAACCCGTATCCATAGCACATCACTCTATAATCCTTGCCGAGTACTTCCGTCGGCAAAGCAAGATAAGTGTCAGTAGTTTGGTAACGTGTGCTTAGACCATAAACCTGAATTGGTGTATCAGATTTTATATGAACGGCTCTGTCTTCTTCAACAATCTCAGAGCTTCTAATTTCTGCAAGAGGAGGTACTTTGACACTTTCTATGGTGCCTGCATTTACAAACAGCTTTTTTTTGAAATTGATACTTGTTATTTCGATTTCAACATTTGCATCTTTATCACCGGAAATAAATAGCTCAAGATTTAAAATATTCGACTTTTTCCCCGGCTCAATTTTGTAATTACGAATAAAGCAAAGCCAGAATTCAGTACCTTTAGGGCTTTTATTTATCGCCATTTCGTCGTAGGCAACTAATGCATTTGAAGTTGTTATCAATAACAATATAATAAGAATAAGCTGTTTCAATCTATCACCGACTAACTATTTCATAAATATGAAGTTGGATTTGTATATTTTTTTGCCTGTATCCATAAAGATGACGTACAAGCCAAGCGGCACAAGGTCTCTATTTGGCATCAACTTTAAAGTATAATTCCCTTTAGGGAGAGTGCCGTCAAAAGTATCAGCTGCATTTAGCGAAAAAGAAAATGCCTGCTGATTGCCCGGAATCTTTTGTATAAGTTCTCCGTTTGCGGAATAAATATAAAAAGAAACCTTGCTATCTTCAATCAAGCCTATATTAAATTCCAAAAATTCTCTAAATGGGTTAGGACGTGCCTGAGATAGGAAAGTTACATCTTTAGGAAGCACTAATTCTTTGAGATTGATAATTGCCTTCCAAGGGCGGAATCTTTCAGGTTTGTTTCCTGCCACCAGCATTGAAGTTGATTCTATTTTACCGGAAGCCTGTGAGCTTACCAAAGGCTCAATTTGCAAATAGCAAAGAATATTGGAATTTATGTTTTTGGCTACGCCGGTAATTGTAATTTTTGAATTTTTAAAATCATTGACACTGATATCTTTAGTGTCCAAACACTCAAAAGCCGAAGAGTCCGCACAGATAATGTCTTTCACATCAAAAGTGGCTGCACTGTAAGTAATCTCTAATGTAACTTCGCCGCTATCGGAAATCACACCATAAACCGGCAGCAAGTAAGTCTGCCCCATTGTGAAAGTGGTATCAGGCACATAAAAAGTATCAGCGTTGGATTTCCCGGACAAAACCACAAAAAACATGAATAGAAAAAACAGTACACTATATCTCATATTCTTATTCTCAATATTATTCATCTACAAAAACAAATATATTAAACAATGTGCAAATAGAATCCATTAAAAAGACAGATTGGGCTATCTTATAAATAAAAAACTGCTATTTGTGTTGGATACAAATAGCAGTTGAAGATAATTAGCACTAATCAAAGCAAAGCATTATTTATCTTTGTGCTTATTTTTTTTCTCTACTTTAGCGACTAATTTATTTGCTACTGAAGTAACCCGTACAAGATAGCTTACAATATCTTCTGTGTCAGAAACCATATTCATAAATAGAATACTACGTCTCATATTTGCACTATTAGATTTGACTCGGTGCAATTGGTTTTTGCTATATTGATTTAGTTCTTCGATAAATGCTTCTGCTTCGGAAGTAATATCATTGTAGCTGATATTGTCAATATTTCTGATAAATTTGACACATAAGCTGACAAATTTTTGGAATCTGTCGTTTGCCTTTTTAAGTTCTGCTATGTGGACATCTTCCAAACTTGCGTGATTGTTGTCAAAATAGTTAAAGTTTTGAACTGTCAGACGACGCAATTTGCTGGTAACGCTATTAAAAGCAGAAAGCGAATTTGCATAGTCGTAGCCATTATCCAATTCTATATCAGGTATATGTTTCACAGTCCTCAAAATATCAGCAAGGAGAGCATTGGCGTCCTTTACTAATTTATTAGCATCTTTTTTAGCATCTTTCAGACCTTTCAAATCATAAGTAAATGTAGCCACGACACTTTGTTTGTAAGTATCAGACAAACCAAACATCATTTTGCTGATATCAACATAAATATCTTCCATTTGATGCATGATAGAGTCTTTTTCCATTGCTTTCTTGATTTTCTCTTCTGCATCAGCTTCTTTGTTTTTATGAGCCAATCGAGTACGGTATAAAGCAAATGCTACTAAGCCTGCAAAACCGAATACACCAAATAGACCTGTTGAGAAGATAATTACTGAAATTGTAAAAGCAACCAATGTTGCAGAAAAAGCAGTGAAGAACCAGCCACCAATAACGTTAATTACGCCTGACACCCTGTAAACCGCACTTTCTCTTCCCCATGCTTTATCAGGTAGTGCAGCAGCCATTGCCACTATAAAAGTCACGTAAGTAGTAGAAAGAGGCAATTTGTAGATAGTTGCTATGGAAATCAAAGCAGCGGAAACCATAGTTATAACAGCAGCTCTGATTAAGTCAAATGCTTCAAGATCACCGGCTTCGTCAGGAACCGGTCTGTAATTTGCCAAATCGAATCGTTTCTGTACAAACTTTTTCAAAGGAGCGGGAGTTATTGAAGAAATAAAATCAATGACAACTATAGCAATACGAACAACTGCTCTTGCAATAGCATTGGATTCAAATCTTTCATATCGGTCATTCTGACTGCCAAGTTTGATTGTAGTCATTGCTACAGTTCTTGCTTTTTTGTTGAAAATTAAAGCCAAAACCATCACCATACCGGAGAATAAAAGCATCCATATTGGGGCTGCAACTTTTTCTGTCATCGCTGCCATTGACGCAGTCATTGGGTCTCCGCCTGATGCCTGTGCAATTTGATATGCATTGAAACCTGCGAGAGGAGCTCCAATAAAGTTCACCAAGTCATTCGCTGCGAAAGCTAATGCCAAGGCAAATGTACCGACAAGTACGATTACTCGCAAGATATTTACTTTAGTAAACCAAGATAGCAGTTGAAGAATTATACTCCAGCCAATAAAGCTATAAAGGATAACAAGATCCATATTGTCTTTAATCCATGCACCAATATCGCCTTTCATAAACTCGGCACCCTTCACACCTTTGAGTAGGATAAACATTGTGAGTGCAGTCAGAGCCATTGCAGACCAGTAAGGGCCGTACTTCTTGAATGTTTCTTTATAATTAAATGTAAATAGCATCCTGGAAAGATATTGAATTATCGAGCCAAGTATAAATGCCATTACAATTGATAGCAAAATAGCAGAAATGATAGAGAGTACTTTGCCGGAGTGGATATACTGTTCCAACATTGCAAAATTGCCGCCATCTTCGATTATTTTTAACATTGCGACACCCATTGAGGAGCCTAATAAACCAAACACGATGGAAACAGTTGTAGAGGTTGGCAGTCCAAATGTGTTAAATAAATCTAGCAATAACACATCTTGATACATTACAGATAGGAAGATGATAAGCAGTTCCGGCATGTTAAACATACTCGGGTCAAAAATTCCTTTACGAGCGACTTCCATCATTCCTCCGGACATAAGTACACCAAGCAAAACGCCCAATGCAGCCATGATAATAATTGTTCTAAATTTTGCTGCTTTCGAACCTATCGCCGAATTGATAAAGTTCACAGCGTCGTTTGCTACACCTACCGTCAAATCGACAATAGCTAAAATAGCCAACATAATCAGAATAATTAGTGAAGTATCCACAGAAACCCAACTGAAATTTATGTTACAAAACACTTACGCATATTAAGAAAGTTCAAATATAAGTATTATTAATCCCTTAAGTGTTAAGAAGCCTTAACAGTAAAAAAAAAAACTATACTTTCCTGAAAAAACTAATCTTTGGATAAATCCTCAAAATCAGCATTCATGTCAATTATCTTAACTATCAACAATTCTAATTATTTTATATTATATTAACTTTTCAAGTTTATTCATTATTTCTGCACTGATTTCATCTGCATAGCAGTACCCTTTACTTGTAAGTTTTAGTAGAGACTGCTCAATTTGGTAGTATCCATCAGGTATTTTGTTCTCAAACGCGAAAAGCAGATGATCTTTCAATTCTAATCCAAACCTATTTTCAAATAGATCTAACTTAATTCCTGAAGCTCGTAATTGTAGAAAAAGTACTTCGAAGAGTTCCTCCGCTTGCCCTGTTTCTTCGTATCCTGCTGTAGGAAGATCTCCTCCGGATAGCAACCGGTTATACTTTCCTAAAGAAGAATAATTCCAGTATCTCATTTTTCCCAATTTGCCGTGAGCAGAAGGCCCAAAAGCTATATAATCATCACCATACCAATATTTCATGTTATGTCGGCAAATCATATTGTTTTTTGCATAGTTCGATACTTCATATTGGCTGTAGCCATTTGTAGTGAGCTTATTTATAGTATGCAGGTATAACTCAGCATCTTTATCTTCTTCTAACTTTGCTATTTGTCCTTTTTTCCACTGCCTATATAGAGGTGTTCCTTTCTCGTAAATCAAACTATAGGCGGAAATATGGTTTGTATTTAGTTCTATTGCTTTGTTCAGAGAGTAATCCCAATCAGCTAAAGTTTGTTCCGGCAAAGCAAAAATCAGATCTAAGCTTACATTATCAAATCCTAATTCCATTGCTTTTGAAATAGCTTTGGTTGCTTCGTCGGAGGAGTGGATTCTTTCTAAAAATTTAAGCTCGGAGTCTCTGAAGGACTGGACTCCAAAGCTTAATCTGTTTATACCTAACTTTTTATACTCGGCAAGGTATTCGATGTCAATTGTTCCGGGATTACACTCCAGCGATATTTCGCAATCGGGGGCAAATGTTAAGAATGTGTCAAGACTGTTAAGAGTCTTCTCCAGATGCCTGGGTTTCATTAGAGAAGGGGTGCCACCTCCGAAAAATAGTGAATCAATTTCAAGATTCCTGTTATATTTGGCAAGCCTCAGCTCTATTTCTTTACTAAGATTGTCTATAAATCCGTCAATTCCATCGAGTTTTTCTAATGAATAGAAATCGCAATAGAAACACTTTTTAATGCAAAATGGGAAATGTATATATATTCCGGTCATAAATATTCCAATTATGTAATTTGGTTTTCGCCTAAGTCTATTTACTATTGACATCAATAAATATTTCAAATCATTGCTTCGAGTTCGATGCCAAATTAACTTGGAGGCAGTTTTGCCGTTGTAGTTTGCTCTTGTTGCAATAATCAAACCAAAATCTCTACTTTTACTGTCCACAAAGTTACAAATAAACTCCCTCATCAACACAATCTGCAGCACTATACAATTTTATCATATTACAGTCTAAATACATATAATCAAATTTTGTATCTTTGTGTATGGATAATATCAATTTAAAAGAAATAATCGCGGCTTCTATAGTCGAACCTTATTTGGCTGATGTCAGCAAGAGTGTGTCATTACCGGTGATAGAAGAGCCTGCGAACGCAGGTGCAAATCTGCCCTTTTTGAACGAAGATCTATTCAAAAAGAGCATGGATTTGAATGACGAGTTTATTCACCAGCCTGCCAATAATTTCATCTTTAAAGTCAGTGGTGATTCTATGCAGCCTGATATTGAAGATGGTTGCCTTGTTGTGGTCGATACATTAAAAAAGTGTATGAGTGGAAGTATTGTGATTGCTGCTGTTGATGGCTCTTTAGTTATCAAAAGATATATCGAAGAAAATGGCAGAGCTTATTTGAGATCTTCAAATAGATATTATAGAGATATTCCAATTACAGAGTTTACGGACTTCCAGATTTGGGGAGTTGTGATTTCTAAACATACGCGGTTATAAAATATAAAGTAAAATATGCGAATAATAGATTTTAAAAGTAAATATGACGCTTGCATAATTCTTAACGCGGACTATCCTGATACGGATTTTTTCGAGAAGATGAATAATGTACCAATCATTGCAGCCGACGGTGCTGCCAATCGTATGCTCAAGGAAAAAAGGCATATTGACTATATTATAGGTGATCTCGACAGCCTTGATCATGGCTATGTTTTAGCAGAAAACACAAAGTTGATACAAATCAAAGATCAGGAAACGAATGATTTTGAAAAAGCTTTAAAATTTTGTATTGATTCTAATTATAGTAATGTAGTAGTTGCCGGATTTCACGGTGGCGAATTGGAACACAGCCTGAACAATTGGAGTGTTTTTGCGAGATTTTCCAAATTGCTTACTCTTTGCATTTTTGACAAAGGCAGGTATGGCTTTGCAGTAAATGAGAGCGTCCAAATCTTATCATATAAAGGCGAAACAGTGTCACTCATTCCCCAGTGTAAATGTAAGCTCACAAGTTACAATTTGAAATGGAGTCTGAGTAATGAGTATTTAGAGATAGGCATAAGAGAAGGAGCAAGGAATGTTTCTTTGTCTGACAGCTTCAGTCTCGATATATTTGAAGGTGAGCTTATAGTTTTTGTAGATGCAAAACTTCCATATTCTTTGTAATTGTTATTGAATATTTCTACAAAATGATTTGAATACGAAAGAGCTATGTTTTGTTCAAATTATTTAAAAAAATCTCTCTTGCTTTATCTCACAGGTTCTGTTGACGGAAATTCTGTAGTAATTATAATTTTATCGATATTTTTTACCGCAATAGCTCTTTTTCCGCCAAGTATGCGGGAGCGCTCCCCAAAAAGACTATCATTTCTAAAATAGAGAGTATTGAAATAGCATTTCATTACTTCGCCGTCTTTTCCGTAAATTTCAAACTGTGTGTTTTTGTCAGGATAAAGCCAAACTTCGGCACCGTCATCATTGATGCACTTTATTTTTTCTATCTTGTTGGCTAAGTAGCTATTAGTATTGAACATAGACCAGTCCGAAGATACCTCGTATGCCGGACTATTTACAAGCTGCGATACTAAACTTTCGGTGCTTATACTAAAAGAAACGCAACCGGAAATCAGAAGTGTGATTGCAGCAACTAAAGCTATTTTGAAAAATATAGTAAAAGACATATTTTCTCCGTTTTTTTTAAAAGCTACTTGTGATAGAGCCTTGATTGTTATGTATTGCATGACTGATAAATCGGAATATTATTTCTCTTTCAATATTCTCATCTGCAAAATAGAAAAGATAATCAGAATGATAAACAAGGTATAGGCAATTGCCGAGGCATAACCCATTAAATCAGACTCTTTGAAGGCGTTTTCGTAAACCTGATAAACAAGCGTAGTGGTTGAATGCAGAGGGCCTCCCTTTGTCATAACAAAGACCTCAACAAAAACCTGAAATGATTTGATGCCGTTTATTATCAGCACGAATACAAGTGTAGGTCGGAGTAGCGGGAAAGTAATCTCCCAAAATTGCCTGATTGGGGAAGCGCCGTTAAGTTCCGCAGCTTCGTACAAATCATTCGGGATTGTCTGCATACCTGCCAAAAAAAGCACCATATAGTATCCGGAAGCCATCCATATATCCATAGCCATAATAGAAAGTAAAGCGCTTGAAGGTTCGGCAAGCCAGCCTCTTTCTGTCCCTGCAAAGCCTAACATCTTTACAATTGCATTTACATATCCGTCTATGGAATATAGATTTGTAAAAATCAGAGCTATTACAACCAATGCGGTCACTGAAGGCATGAAATATGCAGCCCGAAAGACTTCTTTGAGTTTTATATATTTTTTATTTAGAGAATTAGCCATAAAAAGAGCTAAAGCTGTAGTAATTGGTACACTTCCCAGAGTGAATAAACTTGTATTGGAAAGAGCTTTCCAAAAAAGTTCGTCACTCAGCATATTGGAATAGTTTTCCAATCCTATCCAAATTGCCTCCCCCGTTAATGCATTGTATTCGGTCATACTCATATATGCTGAATAAATCAGAGGGTATAGCCAAAAGATACTAAATGTCAAAATCCAAGGCAAAAGCATAATAAATGTGTTGATTTTTGACTTCGTGCTGTTCATCAGGTAAAATACTCCATAAGCATTTTATAAAGTAGCTGCAGAGGCAAACCAACTATGTTATAGTAGCAACCTTCGATTCTATTCACAAAGACTGCTCCAAAATCGTCTTGGATACCATAAGCTCCTGCTTTGTCCATAGGGGAGCCGGTTGAAATATAGGCATCTATTTCTTTGTCATTCAGCTGCCTGAAGCTCACTTTTGTTTCTTCATATCTAATGTCTTCCTTACCGTTAGCACTATCGTAGAGAGCAACACCTGTGTAAACCGTGTGTGTATTCGAACTTAGTTTTTGAAGCATCTTTGCAGCGTCTTTGCTGTCAGCAGGCTTTTCAAGTATTTCGTTGCCAAGCACCACGATAGTATCTGAGCCAATATACAAGCCTTCTGCATCTCCTGAAGCAGCAGCCTTTGCTTTCTCTATAGCCAAAGACATTACATATTGCTCAGGTGCAAGGTTGCCATGATTAATTTCTTCAATGCTCGCAGGTTTGACTTCAAATTCGAGTCCAAGCATCTCCAGTAAAAACTTCCTTCGTGGAGATTGCGAAGCAAGAACAATTCGCTTATTGATATCTATAATTTGAGTGATATTCATCTTTTTATTATTGCTTGAAAAAAGTAAAGGAGTTATAAGTTTAAAGTATGCCCCGTCAAATACTTGCTTTGGCTTAAGCTAAATAGAACACTTGTAAGCCTAAAATGTGAAGCTGAAACACATCTCATAAATAACTATTAGTCCGACGAAGGATAAAAAAGATCTACAATAGCACTTCATACCTATCGTTGATGTCTTCAATCAACGAGAACAAATAGATTACTTGAAACTGTATCAGGCATAAGCAGTTATTTTACGGCTGCTATCAATTCTTTGATTATATCATTAGTACTAATATTTTCAGCTTCAGCACTAAAGTTTGTTACAATTCTGTGGCGAAGCACAGAGAAGGCAACTGAATTTATATCATCTATTTCAGGAGAGTATCTGCCTTGTAGTGCAGCTCGCGATTTTGCACCCAAAATTAAGTACTGAGAAGCTCTTGGCCCTGCACCATAGCTGAGATAATCCTTAACATAAGCAACATTACTTTCAGATGGTCTTGTCGCCCTGACCATTTTAACTGCATATTTAATAACATTGTCAGCTACCGGAACTCTTCTAATTAATTCCTGGTATTCTATAATTTTATTTCCGTCGAGTACTTTTTCTATCTGAGGTTTATATTCAGCAGTAGTAGAGCGAACTATATTAATTTCTTCTTCTAAAGTAGGATAGTCCAGCCACAAATTGAACATAAACCGGTCGAGCTGTGCTTCAGGCAAAGGATAAGTTCCTTCCTGCTCTATTGGGTTCTGAGTAGAAAGTACAAAAAACGGCTCTTGTAGCTGATAAGTAGTGCCTGCCGCCGTTACCGCGTGCTCTTCCATCGCTTCTAAAAGAGCAGATTGAGTCTTTGGCGGTGTTCTGTTTATCTCGTCAGCTAATACGATATTAGAAAAGATAGGACCTTTCACAAATTTGAAAGTTTTAGCTCCTGTTGCCAAATTGTCCTCTATTACCTCATTACCGGAAATATCTCCGGGCATCAAATCCGGCGTAAACTGAATTCGGCTAAAATCTAAATCGAGTGTGCGAGACAAAGTCCTGATAAGAAGTGTCTTTGCTAAACCCGGTACGCCAATCAGAAGGCAGTGTCCTTTAGCAAACAAAGAAATAAGCAGCTGATCTATTATATCATGCTGTCCGATAATTACTTTTCCAATTTCAGCTTTGACTTTTTTAATTGCAGAAGATAATTCCGCAACAAGTTGAGTATCATTTCTTTCCGGCATCTATTCTCTCTTGTTTTAATTTATATCAATATTTATCATATCTCATTGCAATATCAACCATTAGGGAAATACGGAGCAACTGTTCTTATGTTGCAGAGTCCAAACTATTTGGATATCAAAGCATTTGATACATATCGCTGATTGTAAATATTGCAGTTTGTAATATACAATCCAATTTTGTCTTATTCAAATGATTAGAGCTAAAGAACTAGTCAATACAAACGGGAAAGCAATTGTTTAACGGTCATTTATCATCAGGACGCAAAAATACTTATACATTGCTTTATTTTCCGGGCATAATAAACATCGTATTAATATGTAAATTTTACAATATCAAGCATTGTACAAGGTTAAGGTTGCTGAGCTGAGAGCTTATGCCGAGTAAAGTCGAGGCAAAGCATAACCCTTGCCTATAAACAAGATAATGACTTGATTGGGTTTTCAAATGACATTTTCCATCTAACTAATTGCAAGAAAGTAGTTGTTAGAATGAAAGACAACGATATGAAGAAAATTTTTATTATTTTAAACCATATTGAGTTTATTAGTTAAACGTTGCGGTCGAATAATATAGGTTAATAAGAATATATTTTTAGCCTGAAAGGCTGATAGATAATAGCCCATGGCAGCGCCATGGGACGGTTGCAAGTATTGAGTAAACAGAGCCCTGTAAGGGCGGCAAGGTTTTCCTATACAGGAGATATAAATAAGAGATTGGTGTTACTTTTTCCATTTCTTTTTCTTTTTTTTGCGATAAAAAAGAAACGGCACTTCGACAAGTTCAGTGACCTTTGGAAAAAGAAAAAAGAACGCTTTGTCTCCTCTCCTCATATAGTGTTTAAGCGTAAGAAGCACATCCAATTAAGGAATTACTGAAAACAAATGTATATATTAAGGAGTGCTGATGCAATATATAGGCAATAGACGGACTATTTACTATGATATCATATATTTTTTCGACTAAATGATATTTATAGAGAAAAAAATAGACAAACAGTTAGCTCCTTTTTGCCACAAACGCAAGTTTGTATTAGGGATTAGGAATTAACCGAGATAAAGACCAATAAGTCTTTTCTAAGATCAATAGCGAGTCAAACCTTATATTGCTATTTTGATAATCGAATTCAGGAAAAAATATTAAATTGCCTTATTCGATTACAAAATCTGATGTTTTTACAATAGTTCACCAAAGGGAAGATAATTATGGAAAAATTTAATTGGATAGAAGCCGGAAGCTATAGCGATATCAGGTATCACAAGATGGAAGGTATCGCAAAAATCACAATTAACAGACCTGAAAGAAGAAATGCTTTTAGACCGCAAACTGTAATGCAAATGTCGAAAGCTCTGGAAGATGCAAGAATGGATCCGGAGATTGGTGTAATTATTCTCACAGGCGAAGGAGAAAAAGCATTTTGCTCCGGTGGCGACCAAAAAATTCGAGGAGATGCCGGATATAAAGACGATGATGGTGTAATGCATTTAAATGTTTTAGATTTCCAAAGGCAAATAAGAACCTGCCCTAAACCAATTGTTGCTATGGTCGCAGGATATGCTATCGGGGGTGGACATGTTTTACACATGATGTGTGACTTGACTATAAGTGCAGATAATGCTATCTACGGCCAGACAGGTCCGAAAGTAGGTTCCTTTGATGGCGGATATGGAGCCAGCTACATGGCAAGAATAGTAGGTCAAAAAAAGGCGAGAGAAATATGGTTTCTTTGCAGACAATATGATGCCAAACAAGCTTTAGAAATGGGGCTTGTTAATACAGTTGTTCCTCTCGATAAATTGGAAGAAGAAACTGTGCAATGGTGCCGCGAGATGCTTGCTAATTCACCTATTGCACTAAGATGCCTAAAAGCTGCTCTCAATGCAGACTGCGATGGCCAGGCAGGCCTGCAGGAACTTGCAGGAAATGCGACTATGCTGTTTTACATGTCCGAAGAAGGGCAGGAAGGCAGAAATGCATTTGTAGAAAAACGTAAACCTGATTTCAGCAAATTTACTCGCCGTCCTTAATTATATTTTTTCTGATAATTTTTGACGGGTTAATGATATTATTTAGAAAGCTAATTAGAGTTGTTTTTTATCGAAGACTCTAATTAGCTTTACTAATATGAAAACCAAAAAAAAAGCTGCTCACAAGAGCAGCTTTTAGTACAATTTTTGCTTTTAGCTGAGTTTTTGGCGGATTTTCTTTTCGGACATTCCACGTAAGTAGTATAATTTAGAACGACGTACACGACCTTCTCTTACTACTTCTATTTTTTGAATCATTGGAGAGAAAAGAGGAAAAATTCTTTCTACACCAACGCCATTAGATACTTTTCTAACGAGGAACGTTTCTTGGATACTTCCGCCGGAACGTGCGATTACGATACCTTTGAAATTCTGAATACGTTCTTTTTCACCTTCAACTACACGTACAGAAACGATTACTGTATCGCCGGCTTTGAACTTAGGAATTTCTGCAAAGTTATCGCCATCTTTTGCTTTGCGTGCTTCAACAGCAGTATTTACCGCCATCTGATTTACATAATCAATAGCATTCATTGTATCCGACTCCCAAAAAATTACGAGCTACAAATATAGCTACTATTTATTTCTTAAACAAATTATTTTCAATTATCAAAATTTATTTATCCCCATTCTGCATTGCAGAGGACTACAAATATAGCAAAATTTTTGATATTTGAATAAATAATTTACATTGGCCACGATACTGAGATCGCCCAGTTAAACCTTCCGCCTGCCTGCTTGCCTATACCCCAGCGGGTATCGAATGTTAGGAACACAACGTTGCTTATAAGTACCGGGATTCTGCCCAAGCTGACTCCGACTTCGCTGTATCCGTCTTTCAGCTCTTCAATATTTCCGAATGTTTGCCAAATTTTTATATCGGAATTTTGATAAAACTGACCGGTCGAGGCAGCTAATATCAAATCTAATCCACGCCCGTCTATCAGCGGCAAGCCAAGAGCTCGCCACCAAATATCAGTAAAATTGTATCGTGCATGATAGGTCTGAAACGCTTTACTGCTAAATGTTGTTCGTGGTGACGAAACAAAGTTCCCAAATTGAGAAAATATGAACATATCTGTTCGCATACGGAACTGATACTGAATAGGCAGATTGTTTGAGCCAATTCCGTGATGCAGTAAAAGCTCGAACTTTTGCGAAGAGTATCCTGTGTTTACTATTGGTATAGACATAAAAAAGCGTCCCTGAAGTGAGCGGAAAGACTCTCCGCTGCTTGTCTTTTCTCCATAGAGTGCTTCTATTTCGGCATTGCTGGTGATGCCTCTAGTAAAATTGATAAAGTCGAACTTACCAAACTTAGCTTTGACTTTTGCAGTTCGGTAATGCCCTGGATCGCAGGCTGTATTTTCTAACCATGGATCTCCATGTACATAATCACCATGCAGCAGTAACGATCGTTCTGTCGATTTTTGGAGAGAAGAATGCATCGAAGAGTTGACTTCGCCCCTTAGTTCGAAAAATGTATTCTCGTAGTTAAGTCCTAAAGTCCATCCGTCATTGCGATAATAATCGAAGAAGTCTCTATGAAAAAAAAGTGCAATCAGTGAATTGGCAAATCTATTGTATCCGTTATTTATCATTATTGCAACATCAGAATATGCCTTAAAGTCAAAATAAAGACTTTTGTATTTTGTATGGTAGAGGTAATCAGTAAACTGAATATAGCCATAGGGAAGTTTCTGACCGAAGCTGTATGAGCCGTTTAGTCGTAGCTCGTAGTCACGGTATTGAAGTATTGGAGTAAGTCCGAAAGCAAGAGCATTTACTCTATTGAAATCGAAATAAGGTACCATTTTGCCTTTGAGTCTAAATGGCGAAAATCTCCAATGATCAATGCTGTCGAGACTGTCGCGCTGCAACTTGGCAGTCAGTTCTCTAAGCTCAATTTCAGTGCGTGCGTGTCGATGCCAAAAATCCAAACCCACGGAATCAGCCATAGGCAAATAATCAATAGCAAAATCAGGGCGCTTAAGTTCCTCTTCGTCATACAAAAAGTCTGGCAGTTTATCGTTAAGTTCAACAGCGTCATAGATACTTACAGCATGTGCTTCGGTAGTAACATCAACATATTTATACAGCATCTGCACTTTGACTTTTGCTGTAACTTCGAGAAAAGCCCAATGCCAGACTCCCGGTTTGTATTCTTCATATCTTTGATAAAGGAAAACCTGCTCCAGTAATGGGATTTTGGTTTGCCTTGCCGGTCTGATATCAATTTCAATGATATTAAAATTAGCACCTTCTATTTTGACACTGCCTTCCAATGTAGGAAAGACATCGTCTTTGGAGACAATTTCAATTTCGTAAATATAGTTTCCATTGTAAAAAAGTACGTTATTGAGCTCGAAATCGTAATGCTCAGACGCGTCTTCTGCAAATGGGGATTTGATATGAAGGCTCATGAAGTCAATATCTTCTGCTCTGATAGTAATAAATTTCAGCATTTGAAACAAATGCTCTTCTGCATCAAAATCAGCAGTGTTGCGTTGCTTTTTAACTATTTTTTTTTCTATATGCTTATCGTAGTCATAATAGTCTTCACTAAACTTCTCAGTAACAAATAATCTGTCCAAATCTCTGAATATCGCTTTTTGAGGGGTAGTTATCTTTATGCCTGTTCCCACATTTCTCAGTACGCCCCAGTCTGTACCTTTAAGATGAAGCCTGAGTTTGGAATAGTTTGAACCTTTAAATGTAGAAATATGCTTTTGAAGTAGTGTGTTTCTGGCAAGCCTCATGATTTCGAGCGGGTCGTCAAGATATGTCAAGCTCGTATCGGCTGCTGCCATATTTTGTTTGAGGCTGATAGCAAATGAGCTAACAGACATATCATATACCACAATAGTATCGCGATACCCCGGTGAAGTAAATCTTATTCTCGAAAGTCCATTATCTGCCGGAAGTCTGAATTCTCCGTTCATAAGAGAAAATGTTATGGCTCCGTTTTCTAAATTTTCACATTTAACTCCCGGAAGGGCTAAAGTGTTCCTATTGTCGTAGATTTTACCAAATGCAGCTGTAGGTTCGGTCTCGGCGTGCAAACTTTGAAAGCAAATAAAAGCTGTCAGCAAGCTAATCAGTATTTGCTCCAAAGGATTTTGCATGATGATTTCCTATAATCATTTACTTAATTAAGCAGACAAAAAATATAAGAGTATTTTTCAATTTTACCAAAATATACTTTTACATTTCTACGCAAAACTAAATTTGTTTATTTTTGGAAAAGCACATTACTTAATTGGATTATTTATGGGAATCTTGCAATATTTCGGCCTTGCATTGCAGAAACTAACTCCTGAAGAGCAGGATATATGCATCAAACTTGGCTTTGATGAGGAGCTAATGCGTCTATTGAAAACTGAAACGGACAGCCCTTTGGCTATTGAAAATTCTAACTTCATAGCAGCGGTGGTTTCACCTGCCAAACCCGAACAGGCATATACAATAATCAAAAACTGCAAAAAACGATTTACAGACAGGTCCATGAGGCTCTTCGCAAATAGTGAAAAAGAAAGCGATACTCGAATTGTCTCATTTTATTCTGTCAACGAAAGTAATATACTTCAGTTTGCCGGCACTAATGGCAAGACTCAAGAAACAACAACAGAAAAGCTAATGGAATATATTGAAAGTTGGGAGAAACAATGCGATTTTGTTGTAATGGGTGCAGGCAGTGATTGGCTTCAACTCGAATTTGCAACTATTCCCGAAGATAGCCTTTCTTTTGCACAAGAAGTATTTGAAATATGCCCTGATATCGCAGATGAAATAAACTCCGAAGAAAAGCTAATCGAGTCCATAAAACGCAGCAAAATCTTAGGTCTGTGGTGGGATTAAACGGGATGTGCCTTTCAGTGCTCATCCCTGATAGTTTTGTGCGTGGGTTGTCAGATTATAGCGGAATATGTAAATTATGTAATGATAAATTGAAAAGAATGATAGTTTACAAATCTCTCTTAACCAGCAACATCAACCAATAGATGCAACAGTTGTTATATTACTAAATTCTTCTTTCTCAAAGTAGGAGTATCATAGTCAAGACTCCTTCAGGGGTTTCCTCCTAGAGTTGATAGCCGTTTCGGGTACACCAAAAAAAACTCGGCTACAAATACTTATAGTCGAGTTTTATTCAAATTATTCTGTCTGAGTATTTAATTTAATTCGTATTTGTAGAGAGTTTCCTCTCTGACAGTTCCGTATTCTTTATCTTCTATGAATCTATAAGCAATACCAATCCCAGGAATATATTTTTCGATAAACGTATAATTCGGATCATTTGATATAGATTTTAGCTCCCATGCAAAATGAGTTTTCCCATCTAATTCAAAGTTGCTCTTTTGGACATTATACTTCCTGGAATCAATATAAATAACTCCTTCTTTTTCGATTTTAGTAATAAAAATCGGACTTGCAGATGTGATTGTATGTTCTTCGATACCAGAATCAGAAGTAGAATAAACATAATCATTATACTCAAAGAAGTAATTATTGTCAACAAATTCTGTGGTATCGAGAGGATTGACAAAGTACATGGTAAATACATTCATTTTACTGCCTTCGTAAGTGTATTCACCTTTTTGCCTAAATGTGATATAGTATTTAGAGATTCTGTCTTGCTCTTCATTTCCGTTATTTTGACGCAAATCCATAAACCACTTATTCCCATCGGCTAAAGGCATCAGAGATTCACTCTGCGTGTCATTTGGAGTAATCGGATCATCATCGTCTCCGCAAGAGATAATAAAAAGAGAGAGCAATAAAAATAAAGTGAGTTGTTTCATCTTTGATTCCTTTTAGATTAGTGCAATTCATATTTGTAGAGTTTCTGTTCTCTAATATCTCCTGTTTCTTTGTCTTCCCTGTTTTGAAATACCGGCCCAATTCCGGGTACAAAAACAGACCAATCATTATAAGAAGATGTAGAGTCTTTGGTAATCATTTCCCATGCTCTGTGAGTTTTCCCATCAAATTCGTATTCTATTTTTTTAACATCGTAAATAGTACCACCTATATTTTGCAGACCTTCCTTATCAATGTGAGTTGCAAATGCTATAGAGGCACCTATTATTTTACGCATATCTATATCTGTTTGTTCAGCATAATAAGCATAATTGCCAAATTCAAATATTTTACTAAGCTCATAAGTATCAGTTGTATCATCAACATCAATCATATACAAGCTATACAGAGTAACAGAATTCCCTTCATAAGTATATTTTCCTTTGCTTTTAAAAGTGTAGTAGAATTCATAGGTCTCATCCGGATTGCTTAAATTATACTCCTGTAGATGCATATACCACTTATTGCCATCAGCAATTGGCCATAGAGACTCACTCTGCGTGTCAATCGGAGTAATCGGATCATCATCACCTCCGCAAGAGATTATAAAAAGAGAGAGCAATATAAACAGAGCAAGTTGTTTCATTTTTGATTCCTTATTTTAATATTCAGTATGAATCTATATATTGATACAAAATAGTAATTCATAAAATAATAAACAAATGTATATTATAATAAATACTGCAAAAACTAAGACCCAAAATCAAAATCCAAGCTAGTGAAAATAAGAAGCTAACTCATAGATTTTCATAATTTAAATATAATGTTTTATCTTATGGCAAAGGACTTAAACATGCCTTCAAGCAAAGTTCCTGCTTCGCTTAACTCAGTTAATAAATTTGAGGTGGTGGTCTCCATATTGCTTCGAGGGTAAATTCTGATACTGTTTTGAGTCTTTCAGTCTCTGGGAAATCCTTCAATCTTCTACATTTCCTTCAACATGCCCTTGATAAACTCACGTTAAGCAAGCATCTTCGACTACAAGCACTCACAAGTACAAGCACATAAGGAAACTGAGTAAGTAAAGCGAATAGTTTCTGGCGAGCCTCGTTTGGAGGTTTCCGCTCCATAGAAAATAAACATACTGAGCACATATAAACGGGATGTGCCTTTCAGTGCTCATCCCTGATAGTTAAATATGTTTTTTATCGAAAGATTTTGATATGATGTAGAAGAATAAAATATCGTTTGTTGTGATTTAAGTTTTCATCCAGATATTGATACATCCAAAATATTTGGGTATATATTCTACTCTACCTCTTCCAATAGCTCAGAATTATACATTTCGCTTGGGGCTATCATCAGAGAGTCGTATGGGATATTTCTGCCATATCGTTCTTTCATGATTTGCTGAACTGTAGGCGAATTCAAATCAAAATCTCTCAGTTTGCGGAGTTTGCCTATTTCTAATCCGGTTGCTTCTTTGTATATCTTCCAAACATATTCTGAGCAGTACATTTTCTCTTCGTCCATGCTAAACATTATATCATAGGGTTTGCCGAGGTGGCTTTCTGCAATTTTCTGCATCTTAGCAATAACTTCCGGAGTCAGCACTTCACTTGCATTTTTCAGCCTCATAACCTGGAAGTAAGGCCGAGCTCCCCTATTCAAATAAGAATTTATTTCTGTAATTTGCACGGGAGAAATGGCTTCGTAAACACGCAACTTACCATCTTTTTCGAGCACGATACCAACATGACTGAATTTAGAATTAGTCGCTATGTGTATAGCGTCGCTCTGGTCAGAGGGGAAAGTCTGAAAGATTAAATCTCCGTTCTGTAGTTTTTTGGTATCTATAGTGCTCGCACATGCAGATAGAATCAGTGCAATAGTAGCAATTAGAGCATATAATTTAGTTCGCATGATAGTACCTCTTTATTTTACTTCTACTAATAGTTCAGAATTAAACATATCGCCGGGTGAAATCATCTTTTCATTGTAAGGAATGTTGTTGCCATACCTTTCTTTTAAGATACGTTGTAATGTTTCTGAAGTTAAGTCAAAATCTTTAAGCGGTCTAAGTTTACCTATTTCTAATCCGGTAGCTTTTTTATAGATTTTCCAGAGATATTCCGAGCAAAACATCTTCGAGTCTGACCAATTGAAATACATATCGTAGCCCTTGCCGAGTTCCTTTTTGGCGAGAGATTCCATTTTCTTCAGCACATTATCAGTAATTACTTTATCAGCATTTTTGAGTCTTTTGACTACATAATCACTACCCTTACCACGGTTGATATAAGTATCAATATCCACAATCTGCACAGGCGAAACTGCTTCATATACAAACAACTCCCCATCCTTTTTAAATACCATCCCTACGTGACTATACTTCGATTTAGTTGCCAGCTGAATAGGAACGCTCTGCCTCGACGTTGAAGTTTGGAAAATCAAATCACCGCTTTGCAGCTTATCGAGACTAATGTTGTTATTGCTGCAAGCTGTGATGATAAAGAGAGAGATTAAGATATATAAAATATGTTTCATGTTATTACCTGTTGGTTTTGTTTGATTATGTGTTTAGAGCCTGGACTTCACCTCGTTCCGCTCGGTAAAAAAACGGGGGATCAGGTGGCGTGTTGTCCACATAGGGCGCTGCCCTATGCTACTGATTTGAGGCTTTCAGCCTCTAATCCCATAAATATTTAGGATTATAATCAACATTCAATTTTTTGAGTATTGCCAATAGTTCTTGTTTGAAATCGAATCTTTTATGATGTTCATTCTGATGGATGATATAGGAACTGATTTCTTCTATTTGTGAAACATGTACCGAAAAAGCACCATATCCGTCTTGCCAATAAAATGTACTATATTTTTGATTTTTGTCTTTAATCCATTTTGAAGATGATTTTTTAATTTCTTCAACCAACTTTGCAATTGTTAAATTTTTTGATAACATACACAGGATATGTACATGATCTCTTTCTCCCCCGATTTTGACCGGATTACATTTTAAATTTTTACAAATTCCACCAATATAATCATGTAATTCATTTTCAATAGCTACATCAATTAGTTTTTCTCGGTGTTTTGTACTGAAAACGATATGCAGATAGACTTCAGTAAGTGATTGACTCATATTTGTATTTCCTATAATTAGCAATATCAGCCTGAAAGGCTGTAATCAGTAGCACAGGGTGAAGCCCTGTAAGGGCGTAATCCATAAATTAAATTACTACACCTCGCTCTGCTCGGTAAGAAACGGGGGTGTGGCTGTGTCTCTACCACATAGGGCGTTGCCCTACGCTACTGATTTGAGGCTTTCAGCCTCAATATAATATCTAATACAATTTTTCTATCTTCAGCCTGAAAGGCTGACATCAGTAGCACAGGGTGAAACCCTGTGACAGAGATTTTCACCCGATTTATATAAGCCCTGTAAGGGCGTAATCCTAATCTCAAATCACGACATCTCGCTCCGCTTGGTAAAAATGGGTTTGTGGTGGTGTCCCTTTTACATAGGGCGCTGCCCTATGCTACTGATTTGAGGCTTTCAGCCTCTACTTATCTGTTTTTAGGCTAAAGTTTTTGCATTCATTAGAGTAATCCTATATCTTTACTTTTTCAATATTTTCTACACGAAGCCAGTCGTCCATGTTGCCGAAATCGGATTTGTCAAAGGAGAAAGGTTCTATTTCCCGGAAATTCTCAATGCTAATCAGGCAAAGGTATCTTTTTCCGGCGAAACGTTTCATTAGCTTAGCGTCTAATTGGAGCATGGGTTGCAACTTTTCAACAATTTCTATTGACTCTTCCGGCTCGAGTTTGTTTGTAAATATGGTGTCACTCACTTGAGACACAGCTTTGACTATTCCATCTCCGTTGTTTTCAGTGAAGTAAAGAGTGTCGCCAATATCAACTCTCTCGTATGGCATTTTTCTGCCCATTGCACCTCGGATAATCATTGTTTTCTTCCCGGCAATTAGATTATCCAGTTCTTTTGCTTTTTTGTCTAAATAAACTATATGTTCCATGACATCTCCAATATTTCTTTCACTTTAAAATACGCTATAATATAGTAAAAGTTTTCAGTTAATTTATATATTATAGACATAAAATATAAGTATGATTAAGTAAAAGTTCTTTCAAGGTTTTGGTTTTCTGCATAAGGGTCAGGATGTGAGGAATGTTTAGCTTGGTTTAGGCAATTTTTTACGTTCTCTCAGAGTTAATCAGTTCGATATTAAATGATAAAAGAATATTGAACAAAAAATATCCTTGAAAAGAAAATTATTAACCTATTTTTTAGCAAATATCGCTCATTATTCGTATATTGTTGAGTGTATTATAGGATCCGTGTATTATCGCTAAATATGTGTTAGTATTGGATTTTACTTTGATTTTATAGGGACTGTCTAAGAAGTAGAAACAGCATTATAACAAGTTAGATAGTGGTAGTAACCACCGTATTTCGATTCTTTGCTCAAGCTCAGTATATAATTTTGCTTATTTAGAGTCAATCTCGAAGAGAAGAGCAAACAAGATTACTTTTGCACACTTCATAACTTTCATGACTTCCCAAAAATGGAAATACTCTTTATATATAAATAAATTCCGAAGGTAAGCTATGTATGACTTCAAGTTTAAACCTTTCGAGGAAATGACGCCCGAGGACTACGCAAAAGTTGGTTTTAAATCCGGTTTGGAGGTGCACCAGCAGCTTCTTACTGAAAAGAAACTATTTTGCCGTTGCCCTGCCGGTCATTATAACAATCATAAATACCATGCTGAGATTTTGCGACACATGCGGCCGACTCTTTCAGAGCTCGGTGAATATGACGGCACTGCTTTGATGGAATTCAAAACCAAAAAGGAAATACTTTATCGCATCAATTACGATACTGTTTGTACTTATGAAATGGATGATACTCCTCCGTTTCAGATTAACGATCAGGCTCTTGATATTGCTATTGAAATAGGTATGATTTATGACGCTACGATTGTGAATGAACTTCATATAGCAAGAAAGCAATACCTCGATGGATCTATTCCTACCGGATTCCAAAGGACAGCTATCACCTGCGTTGGTGGTTCTATTCCATTTAAAGACAGAAAAATCAACCTCATCCAGATGTCTATCGAAGAAGATTCCTGCCGCGAATTTAGCGATCAGGGACACACTCGTATTTATCTTACTGATAGATTAGGCATGCCACTCATCGAAACTGTAACAGAACCTGAAATGAAAACTCCTCAGGAAGTTGCTGAAGTAAATGAAATCATCAGACGCATAGCACGCTCTACCGGTCATGTTCGCACAGGTATCGGTGCTGGTCGCCAAGATGTTAACGTTTCTGTTACAGGTGGAACCCGTATCGAAATCAAAGGTGTTCATAAAATCAAAAATATACCAAGATTGACATATAACGAAGCTATGAGGCAGTGGAATCTCCTTAGACTTAGAGAAGAGCTTGCCAATCGTGGAGTAACTGAAGAGACTTTCGAAGCAAACTACAAAGATGTAACTAAACATTTACGTAAAACCCGATTCCAAATAATCAAAGATGCTATCGATGCCGGGAAAATAGTAAATTGTGTCAGACTAAAGGGCTTTAAAGACTTACTCAAGTGGCAAACTCAGACCGATACTGTCTTCTCTAAAGAGTTATCTGACAGAGTAAGGGTAATAGCCTGTCTTTCAGAATTACCGAATATAATCCATTCGGACAGTCCATCTGAAAAGCTTTCTTCTTATGAATGGAGCTCTTTGAAAAAATCAGTTGGTGCTACCGATAAAGATACAATCGTACTTGTTTGGGGTAGCGAAGAAGATGCGGAAACCGGAGCTAAAGAAATTATCATCAGAGCCAAAGAAGCAACTATCGGCATTCCGTCTGAAACAAGACAGGCTCTTATTGACGGAACTACCGGTTTTGAGCGTATTCTCCCCGGCCCTGAAAGGATGTATCCTGATACGGATCTTCCTCCTAAAACTATTTCAGCTGAAAGATTGCAAAGAATAAAAGACTCTCTGACTGAGCCATATTGGGAAAGAGAAGCCAAATATTATAGCTTAGGTGTGCCGGAAGATTCTATCAAGTCCTTAGCCATTTCGCCTTTTTCTGCAACTTTCGATAAGATAGTAGCGATGGGAGTAGATGCAAAACTTGCTGCAGTTGCTTTGACTCAGTTTGTCAAACGTCTAAACAAAAAAGGTTACGAAACAGAATACCTTACTGAGGAGCATTTCCTAAATATTTTTGAATTGTTCAAAAGCGGAAAATTAGCTAAAGATGGTATTTATGATGCAATCAAAAGAGCGATAGTTTTAGGAGAAGTATCATCTCATAATTTGCCTGAAAAATGCTCCGAATCTGAAATGAAAGGCAGAATCAACGAAGCAAAAGAATTGATGAATAAAATACGAATCAAATATCCTGACAAAAAAGGTAAAATATTTATGGGCTCTATCATGAAAAAGCTTCGTGGCAGAGTTGATGGAGTTGAAATACTCAAACTTGTTAATGAATTTAAGCCGGAGGAAGTATAATGTCTATGAATGAAGATTATAAAGGCTATCGCGGTGCCGGATTAGAGTTATTGATGAAATACGATGCTCTGATTTGGAGTGATGTCAGATTAAAAACTTCCGACGAAAGAACTCATATCGGTCTTATCTTGCCAAGAGCTGAGCAGGCTGACGAGTTCCATATTGTTTTGAAACTTCGTACCGGCTATAATATCGGTATCCATGTTGATAATATACTCAACATCGAAGTAGTTGGCAGAAAAGTAGCTAATTACAAAATTCCTGAGCAGGAATTCCCGTATTCACCTAAAAAGCCAAGAGTCAAACTTTTTGGTACCGGCGGTACGATTGCCAGCCGTCTTGATTACAGAACCGGTGCCGTTATCCCTGCATTCTCTCCGGGAGAACTTTACGGTTCTGTGCCTGAGCTTGCAGATTACTGTAACTTGGAAACCGAAAAACTTTATGGCGTATTCTCTGAAAATATGGGACCTGACCAGTGGATAGGCACTGCTCAGGCTATTGCAAAAGAAATTGAGCAAGGTGTAAAAGGTATTGTTATCGGTCATGGTACTGACACAATGCACCATACAGCAGCAGCTCTTACATTTATGCTCCAAAACACACCTGTTCCGATAGTAATGGTAGGCTCTCAGCGTTCATCTGACAGACCTTCTTCAGATGCGGCTCTTAACCTGATTCACAGTGTAAAAACTGCTGCGGAATCTGATATAGCAGAAGTAATGGTTTGTATGTTTGGGCCTACTTCAGATGAATACGGTTTGCTTCATAGAGGTACCAGAGTTAGAAAAATGCACTCTTCCTACCGCTCTACTTTCAGAACCATCGGAGATATTCCGCTTGCGATGGTTAACAAAGAGGCTATCAGCCCATTGAGAGAGGATTATTCAAGAAGAAGAAGAGATAAAGAATTCAAACTTATTCCTACTTTTGAAAACAAAGTTACTATTGTTTATTACTATCCGAATATGCAGCCGGACATCATCGATGCTTTGATTGATAACGGCTACAAAGGCATAGTAATAGCAGGCACCGGTCTTGGACACGTTAATAAACCGCTTTACCCGGCGCTAAAACGTGCTCAGGAAAAAGGAGTTCAGGTTTACATGACGGTACAGACTCTTTGGGGCTATGTGCAGATGTATGTTTACGAAACAGGCAGGGAGATGATGGAGCTGGGAGTAATTCCTTTAGCAAATATGCTTCCTGAAGTTGCGTATATCAAACTTGGCTGGGCTTTAGGTCAAACTCAGGATGCAGAAGAAGTCAAAAAACTAATGCTTACTCCTGTCAATGGAGAGATTACAGAAAGAGAGCCATCGAATGGCTATCTCGTATATCAGGGTGGCATTCCTGAAGTGGAAGAGTTTATAGCGAAGTTTAGGAAATAATTTATATTTCTCAACCGTGGGGTTTACTTCCCCATGGTTGAGAAATTGTTAGGCATTGTTTTCTTTAGATTATTCGAACATCTCACAGCAACATCTCTTACCCTGTTGTCTTGACTACTGCTCTTATGTCTATCCGAAATCTTTTTTTATATTTAAAAACCTTCAAAGCAAAAAAAAAAAGTAAATGCGCTTAGTTACATAGAACCAAAAATACATTTACCCCAAAAATGTCATTAGCGATAATCTCTAATGACTGTCATTAGAAAAAAGAAGATATAACATGTTGATAAATAGTGTTTTAGCAGATATTAAAAAAAGTCTATATTAGGAAAACAGATGTAAGAAAATCTTACGAAAAATATGGATGTAAAAATTGCTTTTACCGACAAAGAAATTACACCTTGGGCAGGTATTTCTTTGATGCAAAATATGCTAAAAAAAATGTCTTTTGATCAAATATTAAAAGATTTGGCGTTACCATCACAGGGTTCGAATAGAGGTTACAAACCAGAACAACTAATACAACACTTTTTACTGGGTATTTGGTGCGGTGCAAGTTGCTTCGAACATTTAGAAGTAACAAGACATGACAAAGTCATCCAAAATTTGTTTGGATGGTCAAAAATGGCTGGAAGCAAAGCATTCCACAGATATTTTAATAAGTTTTCTCAGGCAACAAATCAACAGGTTTTTGATGAGCTTTACACTTGGTTCTTCAATAATTTTCAGTTTGACAACTACACAATTGACTTTGATTCTACGGTGATAACTCGCTATGGAAATCAGCAGGGTGCTGCAAAAGGTTATAACCCTCGTAAACCGGGAAGAAATTCACATCACCCTTTGCTTGCATTTGTCTCAGATTGCCGAATGATAGCCAATTGCTGGCTTCGGCCCGGCAATACCGGTGCATCAAGCAATTTTCTGAGTTTTTTGGAAGATACACTTTATAAGCTTGGTAATAAAAAAGCAGGTTTAATCCGTGCCGACAGCGGATTTTACTCAGACGAAATAATGAAATATCTCGAAAGTACCAAACATAATTATATAATAGCAGCAAAGTTTTACAGACCTTTGAAAGTAAAAATTGCCAAACATACAAAATGGTGGCCTATAAGTAAAGGTTTAGAAATAGGCGAAACAAGCTACCAATCAGACAACTGGGATGAACCCCGCCGAGTTATAATGATAAGACAGTATGTTCCACAACGTCCTAAAGCAGTCGGAAAACAATTGAGCTTTTTCGAAGGAGACATGCAATACAAAGATTATCGCTACTCTTGTTTTGTAACAAATTTGGATTTGCCTGCACAAATAATATATGATATGTATCGTGGGAGAGCCGATTGCGAAAATAGAATCAAGGAGATAAAGTATGATTTTGGAGCAGAAAATTTCAATATGCGCAATTTTTGGGGTACAGAAGCAGCACTAAATTTTGTTATGATTGCCTATAATCTGATGAGTCTGTTTAGGCAAGCAGTTTTAAAAACTAAAAAGCAAAATTTTCTAAGCACACTCAGATATAAGACTTTTGCAATAGGCGGATATTTAATTAAAGATGGAAATTCTAAAATTTTGAAGTTATCTTTAGCAATGCAAAGGAGGCAATGGTTTAAGGGACTTTGGAGTTCGTCAACCTATATAAAATTGCCTCATGTGCTTTAATATGATATTTCTAATGACAAATCTGGGTTTACTCAATAAGAAATATTGTTTAGTTGGGCTGCTATTCAGTAGCCGCATTCCATGCTGAGATAATTTCCTGTGCTATCTGCACTGCATTTGTGGCAGCACCTTTGCGTACGTTGTCTGCCACTACCCAAAGATTTATAGCATTGAGTGCTGAGTAGTCTCTTCTGATTCTGCCAACGAAGATTTCGTCTTTGCCGTTTACGCTCTGAGGTGTAGGATAAATTTCATGTTCCAAGTCATCTACCACTTCGATGCCATCGCCGCCGGCGAGAAGTTGTTTTATTTCTGCAATATCGATTGGATTATCAAATTCTATATTGACTGACTCTGCGTGTCCTCCGAGAATAGGTAGTCGGACACAAGTGAATGAAACAGGCAATGATTCCAAATGCAGAATTTTCCTTGTTTCATTAACCATTTTTAGCTCTTCTTCGGTGTAATCTTTATTGGCATCTGAAATAGCATGGAACATAGTGTTGAATGCTATTTGATGTTTTGTGTCATATTTATTGCCTTCGAGCTCTCCCAAAAGCTTGTCAACTCCTGCTTGCCCTGCACCTGAAATAGATTGGTAAGTAGAGCAAACTACTCTTTTTAAGGTATATTTTTTGTGAAGCAAATTGAGTACAGGCATTAACTGTATAGTAGAGCAGTTAGGATTTGCTATAATTCCTTTATGCAGCCAAATATCTTCAGGATTGACCTCCGGCACTACTAAGGGAACATTGTCATCCATCCGCCAGGCGCTGCTGTTGTCTATGACAATGCAACCTGCCTTAGCCGCAATGGGAGCATATTTGCGTGAAGTGCTGCCTCCGGCAGAAAAAAGAGCAATATCTACATCTTCGAATGAGTTCTCATCTAACTCCAATACAGTATATTGCTGATTGAAACATTCAATATTTTGTCCTGCAGATCTTGCAGATGCCAGCAATTTCAAATCTGTGAATGGGAAATTGCGTTCCTCAAGTACTTTCAGCATAGTCCTGCCAACAAGTCCGGTAGCTCCAACCACCGCTAAGTTAAGTTTATTTTGCATATAGATTTCAATAATGTATAAAAAAGGACTGCCCCATCTCAGATCTATTATCTAATTACGATTGGGGCAGTCCTAAAATACAAATTAGAATCTAAATATTAAAACTTAAACGGTTTTGAGCCTGCAAATTTTGCGTCCATTTCAAGCATTTCTTCGATTCTAAGAAGTTGGTTGTATTTTGCAACATGGTCAGAGCGGCTTGGCGCACCTGTTTTGATTTGACCTGAGTTAGTTGCAACAGCGATGTCAGCTAAAGAGGTTGCTTTGGGAGAAGCAGGAATCTATAATGTCGGAGAAGAAGCGCCGATTCTATCCAGTGAGAAGGGAAAATAAGCGCTGAATTGGAATGCTGACTGGCGATTGTAAATAATATAGATTCTTAAAATATTAGCAATATAGCCCGAGGTAGAAATCTCGGATTTTTTTGTTGTGTCATTTAACCCACCCCGAAATTCTTTCAGAATTTCGACCCTCGCTTGACATGGAGGGTGAAAGACTTACATTACAAGACTTTAAAACAAAAATAGAGCAAATCTTACTATCAGCTCTATTCAAAAACTTTTGTTTTTATCAACTTATCTTCTGGATTGTAAGATTTCTATAATTCCATTAGTATTAACTCTATAATAATACATAACATAAATAATATATTGGTATTATCATGATTTTGTATTATTATTGCAGTCAATTATTTGCTATAGTATAGCATTCTAATTTTAGACGCTAAAAAGCTGTCTGATATATTTCTTCATATAGATTATTCATGGGAAAACAAATGAAACTTAATAACTTAATCTTTACATCCTTTATTATCTTCTTTTTGTCATTGACAACTTCCTCCGCTCAAAAAACTGAATCTGTTGAAAAGGATTGGTCTATTGAAGTAGGCGGAACAAAAGCTTACTATGATCTACCCTCAAATTGGCCCAGTGAAGGGTTTGGTGCTTATGTAAAGTTTGAACAAATTTATGACAAGCATTTCAGCTTTTTTCTTTCTGCTAGTTACTTAAAAAGCAGTGCAGATAACTACGTTGTGAAAGACCACTAAGGAATGGAAATGGCTTCGTTAGATTTAAATTTTTCATACACTACACTTACTGCCGGTGAAAAGTGGTATATTTTATCTAGCGATATTGAAAATGATTTTTCCCCTTATTTTGGTGCAAATGTCTTGATAAGTTTATCAAATCACGTAAGCTCACATTCATTTTCATATTATGGATATATTGTTTCAGTAAAAAGTATCGTGTGTAGTTTTGCACCAAGTGCCGGAGTTAATATCCCTATTTATGACAAGTTTGGACTTAACGCAGATGCTAAATATGTTTTTGCATTATTTGACATCGAATGGGATGATACAGAGAGATTTTTAGTGAATTACTATACTTTCAATCTTGGTATTGTGTATCATTTGTAGTGTCAATCACGCTGAACTTGATTCAGTATTTCTATTAGCCATTTTATAAATTTGTAGATGTAAAACAAGATTATAACTAAATCACAGCAAAATATACAAAAAAAGAGCAAATCTTGCGATCTGCTCTTTTTATATATTCTATATCACAGAAATCAACTTAAAATTTAAACGGTTTTGAACCTGCAAATTTTGCGTCCATTTCAAGCATTTCTTCGATTCTAAGAAGTTGGTTGTATTTTGCAACACGGTCAGAGCGGCTTGGCGCACCTGTTTTGATTTGACCGGAGTTAGTTGCAACAGCGATGTCAGCGATTATGCTGTCTTCTGTTTCGCCTGAGCGGTGAGAGATAACAGTAGTGTAACCGTTGTCCTGAGCTAATTTGATTGCTTCTAATGTTTCAGACAAAGTACCGATTTGGTTAACTTTGATAAGAATAGAGTTTGCAATGTTTTTCTCAATACCGCGAGCCAAGAATTCAGGGTTAGTTACGAATAAATCGTCACCAACTAACTGTACTTTATCGCCGATTTTGTCAGTAAGTTTTTTCCAACCTTCCCAGTCATTTTCATCAAGACCGTCTTCAATTGAAAGGATAGGATATTTTTCTACTAAAGTAGCATACCATTCTACCATTTCGTCAGAAGTGAATGTAGCGCCTGATGATTTGAACATTTTGTATTTGCCGTCTTCGAACATTTCGGAAGATGCAACGTCGATTGCTAAAGAAACTTCTTCTTTTGGTTTGTAGCCTGCAGCTTCGATAGCTTCAAGGATTACATCAAAAGCTTCTTCGTTTGATTTCAATGAAGGAGCAAATCCGCCTTCGTCACCAACTGAAGTGTTATAACCTTTGTCTTTCAATACTTTTTTCAATGCGTGGAACACTTCAGTACCCATACGCAAGCATTCAGCAAAAGTAGGAGCACCATGAGGAATAATCATAAATTCCTGAATATCCACAGTGTTGTCAGCGTGTTTACCGCCGTTAAGGATGTTCATCATTGGAGTAGGAAGAACGTGCGCTCTAACGCCACCAAGATATTTATATAGAGGCATACCGTGGTACTCAGCAGCAGCTTTAGCTACAGCAAGAGAAACACCAAGCATAGCGTTAGCGCCAAGGCGAGATTTGTTTTTAGTGCCGTCCATTTCAATCAAAATTCTGTCGATTTGGTTTTGCTCAGCAGCGTCCATACCTTCCAAAGCGTCAGCGATTTCATTATTGATGAAATCAACTGCTTTCAAAGTACCTTTGCCCATGTATCTGCTTTTGTCGCCGTCACGTAATTCGTGTGCTTCGTGTTCGCCTGTAGATGCACCTGATGGCACAGCAGCGCGACCAAAAGAACCGTCTTCCAAAATGACATCAACTTCAACAGTAGGGTTACCGCGAGAATCTAAAATCTCACGACCGAAGATATCTAATATTAGAGAGCTCATAGCAAAATTCCTCATATATAAATGTAAAAAATTAGTATGCAATTTCTTCTATTTTGGCGGCAAGCTCGAAGTCTTTGTCGCTCAGCCCGCCCGCATCATGCGTAGATAGCGTAACGCGAATTTTGTTCCAACCATAGATAAGTATATCCGGGTGGTGATCCGCTGCTTCAGCAAGTATGGCGATTGAGTTTACTTTGCCGACTGCTTCGGCAAAATTCACACCAACAAGTTCTCTCACGATAGTGTTGTCATGTCGCTTCCAGAGAGGCAAATCGTCCAATTTATCTTGAATATCTTTTTCGCTTAAGAGAGTAGGAATAGGCATCAAACTGACTCCTGTAAGTGTTGATTGAATTTTAAAACCGCCTAATATGCAATATTACAAATATAATGTAAAGTGTGCGGCAAATAAATGTTTATTTTTTACAAATTTCGAGGTAGGCAAAGGAAAATAATCCTTATGGAGCTATACACGGACAGCCGTAAGTATTTATTTTAAAAGTAATTAATGAATTCCCAAGACATATTCAGCTGTTTCTATCTATTAAACATTGCATTCTGCGAAAATATAGAAGCCCTTTAATTTTGTCTTCCTACAAAAGAGGAATAAAAAAATAAAAATAAATGTAACTAAAATCACATATGCTGTGTCTATATAATAGATGTATTAACAATATATAAGAAGAGTTTACTATGAAACGATTATTACTTCTCATTATCACAGCCATTTTAACTTATTCTTTAAATGCCGGAGAGCTGCGGCCGTGTATTAGTCACTATTCTAGCTATTTAATGGAAGATTTAGACATGATTGCCGGAGAAGGTGAGCAGTTATATGTAGCCGGAACTGCAGGTATCTTTTACTTAGATAAAATAGACGGGAATTGGCGAAACATTATTCTATTCAAGGAAAATAAATACAATTTTAAATTCTTTAGAAGTACTGATTATACGATATACTTTACAAATAACAATACATTATTTCGGATAGATAAATCTACAAAAAGTATAGAAGCCGTCTTCTCAACAGTTACTCCAATAAAAAGAATGTTTTTCGAAGAAGACAGAATTATATTGATGGAAGAAAGACTTTTTAGTTTAGTTGATTTATCTTTCAATCTGCTCCAAACAATTGATTTGAAAGAATTTTTGCAAAACAAAGGTACATTTTATCAAGGGAATCCTTTCCTGTCATATTCAAAAACAGAAGGATTTCTAATCAGCCATCAAATATTTTTGGATATGGAAGACTATTATTTTGTACATAAAAGCGATGATAATGGCAAAACATGGGGTACCCACCCATTCTACAAAGAAACAGGTAAAGCTTTTAGCTTTGCTACCAATCTTAGCGAGAATATTATGATGTATTCTTTGGTTGGTGGAACTGACACAGTTTGGTATGACGATAAAAATAACAAAGAAATTAATACTGTAGATATTAAGCTTAGCAATACTGGTGGCTCAAAGACAGCTATTAAATTTTCTGAAGCAGGCAACTTTTTAGCTTGTTTAGACAATAACTATTCGAGTGATGTACATTTTAGTTCTGACAGAGGACAAAGTTGGGAGACGCTAGCTATTGAGGCAAATGATATAACTATATCTCAATCCGGAATCTTATATACTCATTACTTTGTAGGTCCAATACAAGCCTATAACAGTAGTAGTAAAACTTGGGGAAGTGTGTCTAATCCTCCATTGACTCGCACAGAGTTTGCATCTAACTGTAATACAGTATTTGAAGTAAATGATAAACTATGGACTTCATTGTCATACAATAAAGATGAACAAATTTTAAAATCAGAAGATAAAGGACAAAGCTGGGTGTATTATACTGTGCCTTCTGAATACGGAATACTAAATAGCTTTTTTATCGATAATGATGAAAATATATATTTAACAAGCTCTTTAGGCATAATAAAAGCTGATATATATAATAATTTCGTAGTGCTCGATTCAAATGTTGATAGAGATATTGTTGGTCAGTCCTATATCATTGATAAAGTAATGGACTATTTAGTTTTAGGTAACAAGGTTGCAGATAAAAACCATAGAATTTATAAATACAATTTAAATAGTAATACCTTAGAAGATGTTGGAATAAACTATGCGACTATAAATCAATACCAGGATAAATATCTCATTTCAAATCCGGATAATTTAGGGCAATTACAAGTCTATAATAGTAATTTTGTTTTAGAAAAAACTTATCAGACAGAGACAGAAGCTGAAATCATCAAGTCTGTTATGGATTCAAAACAAGAGATTTATGCCAGTACTTATTCAGGGTTATTCAAAGCTTCAAAATCATCGACTGAATTAAAAGCTTTTGGTGGAATAAGTGACTATGTAGTTTCCATGTTTTTAAGCGAAAAAGATAGTCTTTATGTTTTGACGTACAATGGCAAAGATCTTTATACTTTGAATAATAGCAGAGACAATGTGGTTTCCTGCTATTCTAATTATGATTGGTATTTTGGTTTACTAAAATATGTAGGCAAAAACCAGTTTGTTCTTACTCATAGTCATGCTCCTATGGGTGCTATAATGAAATGTGGCTATTTATCAAATCAAGAGACTTTAGATTTAAATTTAGAGGCTTCAAATTTTTCACATTATGTTATGAAAGATTCCGGAGCTGACTTGAATATATCAAGCAATTCAGATAATTATATTGTTCATCTTAAACAAAGGTACGGCGTACTGGATACTACTTTTGTGAGTACTGAACATAACTGTAAATACCATATAAATTCTTACGAACCAAATCAATGTTTAACTTTTGAAGTTTCTCTTACAAAAGATGGATATGAACCTTCAACTACTAAGTATATCAACTTCTATTATCACGACAAGTACTCAAATGCAAATATTGTTACTACTTTTCAGAATAAATATAATCAGTTTTATCAAGGACAAACTGCGAATATAAATTTTGCAATACTAGATGCAAGTAATAACAGATTGGCGGGTACTATATACATGAGTAATAACATAAGCAATAATCCAAAAGAACAAGTTGTCACTCAAGGTCAGGAAGCTGAGTATCAATTCGACATTCCGGAAGACACAAAAGAAGGTATTTATCGAATTTATTACAGTGGTAATTCAAGCTCTTTTGGTGATATTGAAGAAAGATATACTTTTTTCGTGGTAAATAATCTAAAATGGGAAAGCATTTCTGAACCGAACTCAATCATCAAAAACGCAAAAGTTTTCCCTAATCCTACTGCAAACTCTGCGACAGTTGACTTTGAAATGGAAGAAGCAGGCGACTTAACTTGCGAGATATATGACCTATCCGGCAAGCGAATAATGTCTATTCCTACTGAGGGTTATTATGCTGCTGGACAGGCTAATTTGTCATTTGATGTTTCTATGCTTCAAAGCGGCCAGTATATGATATTCCTAACAGCAAAGGACAAAGTTACTGCAAGCAAGCTGATAATAGAGAGATAGGAAATTCAGAAAAGCTGATAAAAAACTTTTCCAAAATGAATATATATCCCCTATAAGTTAAATAAAAACTTTAGGGGGTATTAGTTTTCTTGTTCAGAATAAATCGTTATCCTAACAGCCGTAAGTATTTATTTTAAAATCGGATTGTCACTTCCTAAGTACAGAAAATTAGATTTTTACTCTGACTCTGCCTAATAAACCTTGCATTTTGCGAAACTACAGAATCATTCTAATTTTGTTTACTATTAAAAAATATCAAATAAATATTATATATTGTAACTAACATAACATACAATATGTCTATGTTCAATTGACATTAATATTAAATAAGCCGAGTTGACTATGGAAAAATTATTTCTTCTCATTTTCACAATCCTCTTAAGTTATTCTATAAATGCGGGAGAGCTGCGTCCATGCATGAATCACTATTCGAATAGTTATCAGGAAGAATTAGATATGATTGCCGGTGAAGGGGATCAATTATACGTAGCCGGAAGTGCAGGTATCTATTGTTTAGAAAATATTTACGTGAATTGGCAAAAAATCATGCTTTTAAAAGAAAACAAACGTAATTTCAGTTTTTTTAGAAGTCCAGACTATACGATTTACTTTACAAATAACAATACTTTATTTCGGATTGATAAATCTACAAGGAGAGTTGAAGTTGTGTTTGCAACAGCTACTCCAATCAAAAAAATGTTCTTCGAGGAAGACAGAATTATCTTAATGGAAGAAAGACAATTCAATATAGTAGATCTATCTTTTAATTTACTCCAGAGAATTGATTTGAAAGAATTTTTGCAAAACAAAAGTACATTTTATCAGGGAATTCCTTTCCTTTCATATTCAAGAACGGAAGGTTTTCTAATCAGTCATCAAGTACAGTTGGGTATGGAAGATTATTATTATGTACATAATAGCAAGGATAATGGTAAAACATGGGTTACTCAGCCACTTTATAACGGAACAAGTAAAGAAATTAGTTTCGCTACTAATCTTAGCGAAAATATTATTATGTACATTTTGGGTGACGGTTCTGACACAGTTTGGTATGACCTCAAAAACAACAGAGAAATAAATACTGTAGATATTAAGCTTAGCAATACTGGTGACTCAAAGAAAGGTATTAAATTTTCTGAGGTAGGCAATTTGTTAGCTTGTTTGGATAACAACGATATAAGCAATGTACATTTTAGTTCCGACAGAGGACAAACTTGGAAGAAGATAAATATAGCAACTGAACAATCTATCTCTCAATCCGGCATTTTATATTTACGTTTTGAAAAGAGGATGATAGATGCATATTTTTATAACAATAAAACAAGTCTGAGTATTCCTTTCCCATTTGCTACAAGCGAAGAATTTACATCTGATTTTAATACTGTCTTTGAAGTCAATAATAGGCTATGGACTTCATTGCGAGATAATAATGCCGGTATT
Source organism: Kapaibacterium sp. (SeqCode) (assembly GCA_963664875.1). GTDB lineage: Bacteria > Bacteroidota > Ignavibacteria > Kapaibacteriales > UBA2268 > JBFHIJ01. The sequence continues at coordinate 2,441,181 of OY761611.1, forward strand.
TTAAAATCAGAAGACAGGGGTCTAAATTGGTTCAATTTTACTGTGCCCTATGACTACGGAAGACCCAATAGCTTTTTTGTAGATACAAATGAAAACATCTATTATACAAGTTCTGTTGGGTTAGTCACTGCAGATGCCTATGGAAATTTCCAAGCGCTTGATTCGTTTTTTACTAGAGATATTGTAAAGATGACTAATATAATTGGCAAAATAGATGACTATTTAGTGTTAAGTAAAAAAGTTGCAGATAATGACTATAAAATATACAAATATTATTTAAATAGCAATTTCTTAGAGGATGTCGGAATCAACTATGCGACTATCAATCTATATCAGGATAAATGTCTCATATCAAATCCAGATAATTTAGGTCAATTGCAAGTCTATAATAAAGATTTTGTCTTAGAAAAAACTTATCAGACAGATACAGATACCGAAATCATCAAGGCTGTTATGGATTCCAATCAAGAAATTTACGTAAGTACTAATTTAGGTTTGTTGAAAGCTTCAAAATCATCAAATGAATTAAAAGTTTTTGGTGGAATAAGTGATTCTGTAGTTTCAATGTTTTTGACCGAAAAAGATAGTCTTTATGTTTTAACATATTCCGGTAAAGATCTATATACTTTGAATGATAGTAGAGATAATTTAGTTCCCTGCTATTCCAATTATGATTGGGATTCTGAACTAATACAATATGTCGGAAAAAACCAGTTTGTTCTAACTCGTAAGCATGATCCTTGGTATGCAACTATGAAATGTGGCTATTTATCAGAGCAAGAGATTTTAGAAATAAATTTAGATGCTTCAAATTCTTCACATTATGTTATGAAAGATTCAGGAGCTGATTTGCATATATCCAGCAATTCAGATAATTATACTGTTCATCTGAAACAAAAGTATGGCTTACTGGATACAACTTTTGTGAGTACTGAAGAAAAATGCACTTACCATATAAATTCTTGCGAACCAAATCAAGTTCTAACTTTTGAAGTTTCTCTTACAAAAGATGGATATGAACCTTCAATTACTGAGTTTATCAACTTTTATTATCACGACAAGTATTTAAATGCAAATATTGTTCCTACTTTTCAGAATAAGTATAATCAGTTTCATCAAGGACAAACTGCGAAAATAAATTTTGCAATACTCGATACAGGCTCTAACAGATTGGCGGGTACTATATACATGAGTAATAACATAAGCAATAATCCGAAAGAACAAGTTGTCACTCAAGGTCAGGAAGCTGAGTATCAATTCGACATTCCGGAAGACACAAAAAAAGGTATTTATCGAGTATATTACAGTGGGAAATCAAGTTCTTTTGGCAATATTGAAGAAAGATATACCTATTTTGTTGTAAATCATATACAATGGGAAAGCATTTCTGAACCAAACTCAATCATCAAAAATGCAAAAGTTTTCCCTAATCCTACTGCAAACTCAGCGGCAGTTGATTTTCAAATGGAAGAAGCGGGCGACTTAACATGCGAGATATATGACCTCTCCGGCAAACTTATAATGTCTATCCCTACTGAGGGATACTACGCTGCGGGAAAGGCTAATTTGTCATTTGATGTTTCTATGCTACAAAGCGGCCAGTATATGATATTCCTAACAGCGAAGGACAAAGTTACTGCAAGCAAGCTGATAATAGAGAGATAGGAAATTCAGAAAAGCTGATAAAAAACCTTTCCAAAATGAATATATATCTCTTATAAGTTAAATAAAAACTTTAGGGGGTATTAGTTTTCTTGTACCTAATAGCAGTAAGTGTCTATTTAAATAGTGGATTGTAAATATTTTAAACATTACACCCTAATATGGTACTACTTAGAATGTTCAATGACAATTTGCACTAAATTAGATTGCATGAAACTTAATATAAATCTATTCGTTTTGTAATACACTAACTATGTTTAAGAATTGCGAGAGGTATTGTATGCGGAGCCTTAATACTGCATTTATTATGTTATTATTGTTTTCAGTATCTTTAATATCGAAAGACATAATGAGATCACTACTCATTCACGATGATCCTACACATATAGGAAGCCATATTTGTGGTGGAAGCGGTGATAACTTGTATATGGCTATAGACTCTTTGCTTTATCAAAAAAGCGGCATTGATGGTGAATGGTCGGAGATATATCAATTACCAAACGATCCATATCATGCCTATGCTATTACTTATAATGATTACCGACTCAAATTTTACAAAGATGACTCTTTTAACGTTTATTTTGCTTTAGGCTCAATATTCTATAAAATCGATAGTCAAACCCAAGTTGTTGATCCGGTGTATTCTACAAATTCTAAGATTAAATCTGCCATTTTTGAAGACGATAAAATCATATTAATGGAAGAAGATAAATTCCACATTTTGACTTCTGATTTTGAGCAAATTGAAGTAATCGATATGTCTTCCCTCTCAGATTTGCATTTTATTGACTTCTCAGATATTACTAACAGAATAGCATATATTAGGGGAGAGGGATATTGCTATAATGTAATCAAACCTGAAACTACACAAGTTTTGAATTCAGCGTTTGTTTCCACTCAAAGTATTGATAGTTTCCCCGAATTTGGTAAATTTTACGATACAGAAGCCAAACTCCACAACGTTGCTAATCTTACGAATAATCTAATTTTGGTGTCTGAAGGAGATGACTTATTCGATATGGCAAGTTATATCTACGATCTAAAAACAAAATCCAGGATTTTCATACCTTCCAATCCCGATTTCAAAGAATATAGGTTCCAATTTGAGGAAAGTGGAGATATATTAACCCTTTCTTTTAATGACATCAACGAATTTACACAATATAGTACAGATAGAGGTAAAACTTGGACTGAAGTTAGTTCATACACTTTGTACGAATTATGCGTTACAGAAAGTGGCCAAATTTATGGCTTTTATCCTGCAACCGGTCTAATTGCTCTCGATAACGCAAGTAATAAATGGAATCAAGTAAATCTACCTGGATCTTATTTTTCTTATATAAAAGAAAACACTAAGGACTATTTTGAGCAGAACAACGCCATCAAAGCTTTATGGAAAAACAATTCCATAATTACCAGTACCAATAATGGCAAGACTTGGACTCAAGAAGCATTGCCGGTAGAAACTCAAAATGCGGATGCCCTATTTGTAGATAGTCAAGATAATTATATCTATTTATGCGAAGTAGGTTTATACAAAAAAGAAGCAAATGCTACTTGGGAACTCCTTTCTTCTGAATTGCCTTATAGCTCAATTTCTGATTGCAAAATCATCGATGTTAATGACATGCGTATCCTAATAGCATCAAGCCAAAATGATACAGACTATCAGCTCTTTGAGTTTAGTTTAACGGAAAACAAGTTTACTGACTTAAGTGTTAATTTCAGAGACTTACAAAAATCTGCTGATGGTAATTTTTATTATGTGCCGAAGAACGATATGCAAACTATCATTAAATCAACTAATGATTTTACAATGGTGGATTCCAAAAATCTGAACTATGCCTATGACATTGATAAGATATTACTTGATAAAATAGGAAGTATATATGTTGCGACACAAAAAGGTTTATTCAAATCACTGGATTGGAATTCTGATTTTGAAAAGCTTGGAAATATAAACAATGAAGTTGAAAATATGCATTTGAATAGTAATGATACTATGTTTGTAAATTTCAAAGACTCAGAATATTTCTATTTTGTAGAACCATATAAATTTCAAATTGAAACAATACCTGATATAACAGGCTGGCAAAACAAAAGTTTAGCTTTTATTTCAGCAAATAATACTGCAATAATTGAAAAGAATCGGAACGGGACGCTCTCTTATGTTAAATTATTGCAGGATATGGATATTCATTTGAATTACTCTGTAACTGATTCTTGTTTTGAATATGATTCGAAGCCACAGCTTCTAATCTATCCAAATGCTAAGGACTACGACATTAAGATTATTGATTATTCTTCTCTTGCTGACACTACTCTTATAGCTACAGGTGATACTGCTGTTTACAACATTGACTTCTTGCCACATCAAAACATCAGTATGAGGATTGTTGCTTCAGTACAAGGTAAAAATCCATTCTATAGTGATATAATAAATATCAAAACTTATGTGGGACGAAGCGACACTCATATTATAGCTGAATCCCAGGTAGGCTCTAATGATTATAAAAATACTTTTGATACAGGTAAATCAGGCAAATACAAGCTTTCTATTGTAGATGGAAATGGGAATCCTGTCGATGGGTTGGTTAACATACATAATTCTTTCAATAACGAGACCCAGAATTTCAATGTCACATCTTCGAAAGTAACAAAATATGAATTCGAGATTCCTTCGAACTCTGAGTATGGAATTTATAAGCTGAGCTACTCAGGAAAGGCAGATGATTTAGGAGAAGTTCCGGAATCATATTTGTATTTCATAATACACGGTTGGATTTGGGATTCAGTCGAAGAACTAAACTCAATCATCAAAAACGCAAAAGTTTTCCCTAATCCTACCGCAAACTCAGCTACAGTTGATTTTAAAATGGAAGAAGCAGGCGACTTAACTTGCGAGATATATGACCTATCCGGCAAGCGAATAATGTCTATTCCTACTGAGGGTTATTATGCTGCTGGACAGGCTAATTTGTCATTTGATGTTTCTATGCTACAAAGCGGCCAGTATATGATATTTCTAAAAGCGAAGGACAAAGTTACTGCAAGCAAGCTGATAATAGAGAGATAGGAAATTCAATCGCTGTAATACAAAAAACCTTCCTTATTTCTAAATAGGGAAGGTTTTCTAGTGATTTATTCGAATAATATTTCAGTTTATTTCAAACTGAATCGTAAACCTGCTCCAAAAGTAGCATGTGATACTTGTGGGTAAGCAACTGAGTAATATTTTGAATAGTCATCTTCGTATGCATCAGTGTTAGTGATATTTCTACCCCAAACATTAAGCCAAAGCATATCTTTCACAATTTCTTTTTCGATATTGATGTCTAATCTGATTCTGGACTTTGCTTCTGTGTCTCTTGTGTTCGGAATCAAATCATCATTTGCACTTCTTGGATCTAACTGAAGCATATAATTATAAGATCCTCCACGAGCATACTCAGATGCATAAACAAACTGAGCAGAAAGATTCAGTCCTATCGAAGGAATATCATAATAAGGTCTGAAACGGATCACATTTTCCGGCGATTCCTGTACGTAGTTGTCGTCGTCTGTATCGTATGTGTACAGAGCATACGAGAGCTCAAGTTTTAGATTTTTCACAGGATTAGCTTTCAAAATAATTTCACCGCCCATGCTTTTTACATCTTCCATATTTGTATAAAACAATGGAACTATAAGGTTTTCGGTTGGATAAATATCAGATGGTCTAATATATTTTGCCATTGTAGTCGGATCTGCAATAGCACTGTTGTCCAAATCAATTACACCTTTGATATCTGAGTAGAAGAATGATGCATCAATCATCAATCCGGGAACTATAGTTGTACGTCCGCCAAATTCAAACGTTATATATTCGGTAGGATTGACATTGTCTCCGGGAACTACTGCCACATAAGCCGCAGGAGATCCTGCAGGGAGCATATCTGATGGGACTCTTATCATCCTTCTTTCCAACCTTGTCTGAGCATACCCCGGAGTAGTGATAGAACGTGATGCTGCAGCCCAAAACATTAGATCGTCTTGTGGTTTTACTAAAATACGGGCAGATGGAGAGATTTCCGGGTCGTCGCTTACTAAAGTCCAAGTCTCTGCTTTTGCACCTAAAGTAAGAGAAAGCCAGTTAGTAAAAGATATTTTATCTTGAACAAAGAAAGAATATAGGGTCTCTGTAGCATCTAATTTGGAAAAGTTAATATCTTCGTCAATTCCGGTATTTTGAATATCATACATTACAGAACCAAAAGAAAGACCCGCAGAGAAATTGTTAATTCCATAAACAAGGTTATCCTGCAATTCTACATTGAAAATGGAAACATTTGGTGAATAGGTGCCACCAAGAACCTGATCTCCTGATATTTTGCGGTAATATACCTGAGCGAACATATTGTGATTTTCTGCGAATGTATAATCAGCTCTGTCGCTAACTAATATTTCCGAAGTTTTTTCTTCTGCGAGAAATGGTTTATAGGCAGAATAATCCTGACCGGTGGCTTGCAAGCCCATCATTATAAGTTCGTTATCGACAGTATTTGTGTACATATCTGATTTTACATTCGAATAAATACCTCTAAGTCTGTTGGTAAGGTTTTCACCAAACTGAGACTGTAGGTTAAATCCGGCACTAAGAGCTTCTCTGCCGTAGCTGTCCTCTGTGTATTTATTGTTTGGATTGTTTTCCATCAGCTCGTTCAAATCGTAACCTTTGTGGTTTTTATAACCTGCGAAAAGAGTAAAGTTTGAGCGAGAGGTAATTTTTTTACCATAGCTCACAAACGGAGCGACATAATTTTGAGTTCCACCTTCGACAGCAAGGTTCAGTCCGTCATTGTTATTTGCATCTTTAGTGTAAATATTGATGATACCTGTGTTTGCATTCGCCCCATAGATAGTGCCGCCAGGGCCTTTGATTACCTCAATTCTTTGGATTTGGCTAAGTGGAATTTCAAGCCAAGAAAACCCAAAAGAACCAAGAAGAGGAGAATTTACAGGGATACCGTCAACCAGCACAGATACTGACTGAGCTAAGATATCGGATTCACTTCGGATACCATCATTGGTGTTGTAATAGTTGTAGTCGTGCGACCAATAACCCGGAACAAGCATCAATACATCTTGCAAACGAGTTGCTCCACTTCTGCGGATATCATCTTCGGATACAACATAAATTGAAGAAGCTACATCCATCAAAGACTCTGCTTTTTTTGAAACCGATGATACTTCCATGCCCAGCAAATCATCAAGGGACATTTCCATTAAATCATCAGCTTCTTGTGCTTTTGATGCAACAAATGACATACAAGTCAATAACACCAGTAAAGCAAATTTTTTCATTCATACCCTCATTCTAATAGTGTGTGAGATTTATATTACAAAACTACATAATTTCGGTATTATTTGTCTGCTATATATATAATATAAGAACTGAATGATAATAATTTATTGTATCAATATTATTTATAGGGAAAAACAACCGTAATAATATGCAATATTATGAAGTGGAATGTAGATTATCATATTAATGGATGCTTTGATTCGAAGAGCTTAGATAGATATAACTTATGATGTGTCAAAGGGTATGTGTAAGTAAAAAACTATAAAGAAAATAATAGCCAGATAAACAGTAAAACTGAGTTGCAAATTGCTTACTTAATTCGAACGAAACATTCACAAAAAAAGGTGCCTCTTTTTCAAGAGACACCCTATTTATTTTACACCATATAGGTGATTATTTTTCAACATCTTTATAGCAGAACCACCAGTCGTAGTTTTCATATCTGCCTTTTTTGTATTCAGCAGCTTTGATATCAGTTGCAGGTGGCACTATAACTTTTCCGCCAATCAGTCCGTTATTTGGCCAGTTAGCCGGCATCGCTACTTTGTTACTGTCCGAAATCTGAATAGCTTTTACCATCCTGATGATTTCGTCCATGTTTCTGCCTAATTCCTGTGGGTAGTATAGAATAGCTCTGATTTTGCCATTAGGATCAAGTAAAAATACGGCTCTTACAGTATTAGTACCTTTACCCGGATGTATAAAACCAAGTTTTTCAGATACAGCACCGTTATCAGCTATAATTGGGAATTCGATTTGAACTTTCAAATTGTCTTTGATCCATTCTACCCATTTCATGTGAGAGAATACCTGGTCAACACTAAGACCAATTAGTTCTGTGTTTAATTCTCTAAATTCAGGGTATCTTTCTTGAAAAGCAACGAATTCTGTAGTACAAACAGGAGTAAAGTCAGCCGGGTGGCTAAACAATATTACCCATTTGCCGTTCATGTCTTTTGGTAATGTCATTGGACCGTGTGTAGTTAACACTTCCATTTCAGGGAACATATCGCCTAACAAAGGCATACCGCTTTTCTTTTCTTCACACATGTGATAAATCCTTATATAGATAAAACAAAATATAAAATATTACTTATTGAGGAATGCGGAATACATCCACACTAATTTTTCCTGTTCTCTAATGTAATCGCTCGCCATGGAGTTGGTGCCTTCGTCTTCTGCATCAGCAGCTATGTCGAGCAAATCTCTTTGTTTGCGAAGCAATACCGAAAACCCATTTAAAATTTCTTCTACGCATTGCTTTCCGTCAGTAATGTTAACTGCTTCTTTGATTTCAGAAGAAGCTATGTAGTTAGAATAGCTATGTAGAGGCATTTTGCCTAAAGTAAGAATGCGTTCTGCGATTTCGTCAATTTTTAGTATCAGATCATTATAGAGTTCTTCAAATTTTACATGAAGCTCGAAAAATTTATCACCCTTAATATTCCAGTGAAAACCTCTAACGTTCATGTAAAAGACTTGGTAGTTTGCAAGTAAGTCATTGAGTTTAACTGCAAGCAGGTCTGCTTTTCCTGCATCAATTCCAATGTGATTGTAATTACTCATGATAGATTATCTCCTATATTTACCTTTAATGTTCACTACAACATCCTGTATATCAAAACCGGGAATGCCTTTTTCCCTAAAGTAATTTTCTATAATTAGCGTTAAGTTGTCGTCGTGGTAGTCAGCTATGCTACCGGACTCAGTATCAAAAAGGTGATGGTGCTTATGTGTTTTTGCGTCGTATCTTTGAGCGTCGTCTTCTGTCTGCATTGTTTTTACAATGCCTTTGCTGACAAAAGTTTCTAAGGTGTTGTAAATCGAAGCCAAAGAGATAGACGGCAGAATACTTTGTGTCTTGTAAAATATTTGGTCTGCTGTCGGATGCGTATGGCTTTCAATTAATACCTGATAAACAGCTAAGCGCTGAGGCGTACATCTAAGTCCGTTGTCAATCAGCATCTGTTTTATATTATTTTCCATCTTTTTACCTTTTGCATAACTCTCACATATTTAGAATCGTTCTAAACTTAGAATTATTTTAAACAAAATCAAAAAAATTGAAATATTTTCTAAAATTCTCTGGGGACACTGATTTAAAGCTAATCTGATACTGCAAAATATTTTGAAGAGATAGCAAATCCTTACTTCTATAGAAGTCAAAAATTTGACGCAGAGTAAAATAATTGGCACAATTTTATCTAAATATGCTATATTGCCTGTTTGACTATATAGTGTATATCTTTGCTGATGAATGACAGTAATCATACAAAACCTGAAAACAAAAACAGAATTCTATATATAGATTTGATTAGAGCTTATGCTATTCTGATGATGGTGCAAGGGCATAGTATCGATTTAACTTTAGCTCCTCAGTTCCGTGATCCGGCATTTACCCTCTATGCAATCTGGGAGTTTTTTCGAGGCACAACTGCTCCAATATTTTTCTTTTCTGCCGGTACTATCTTCTCCTACTTATTTTTAAGGGCTCAAGCTAAGAATGAAGCTTTAGTAAGAATGAAAAAGGGACTAACGCGAGGAGCAAATTTAGTATTGATAGGGTACTTGCTTGTATTCAATGTGTTTGCGTGGTTTTCAATTCCGCCAAATTGGATAGAGTATCCACACCAGTTTGCAGTATCAGTACTTCATTGCATTGGAGTTGGGCTGATTTTGCTATCATTAGTTTTGTATTTGCTAAGAAATCTCAATAAATATTTGACTATAGGGATTTTGATGCTGATTGCATCGTGTTTCTTCTTGTTCTATCCTGACGTTGAAAGATCAGAATGGGTTGCCAATCTGATATTGCCATTGAAAGCATATTTTACACGTACAGAAGGAACGTATTTCCCTTTAGTTCCATGGCTTGGTTATTTGTTTTATGGAGCTATGCTTGGAATAGTGCTACAACTAAAAGACGGTATCCACAAAAGATGGTACTTTATTCTTGGCTTTATTAGTGTCGGTTTGCTTGGTCATTTTTATTCGGTTGACTTGCTCGATTACATCTACAAGCAAACACTTTGGGATAACATTGCTTATCTGCGCGATTTTGATTTTCTATATTTCAGACTAGCACATGTTTTTGTCTTTGTAGGAATATTTGCTATTATATCGTATGCTGATAAATATATTCCCAATCTTGTATTCGTTATAGGTCGCAATACGTTACTAATTTATATTGCCCAAGCTTTATTGCTATATAGTTTCCCTAAATATCTAGGCTTTTACTATGATATCGCCGCAAAACTAACTCCTTGGGGAGCAGTGTTAGCTGCTTTTGTAGTAGAGATAATTGCTATTAGCTTTATAGCCTTTATGGAAAAACTAAATAAAAAATACGGAAGAACTCTAATAAAGCTAAAGTAGTTTTTGGGTTTTATTTTATAACAATGTAATACTTATAGAGTAGTCAACCCCAATGATTCACTTCCCTGATTTGTGAATATTTATAAAAAGAAGAAATTGCAAGGTAATATAATTTAACCTATATTGCATTCTTTTATATAATCGTAAATCATTATGAATTTGAACAATAAACTCAATTCTCTTATTCACAAGTTTGAAACCATAAACACAAAATGGTTTTGGTTCGTGTTGTTAGCAATAGTTTTGAGACTACTGGCAGCATCCATAGGATTCAATTATGATTTAGAATCGTGGGCAATCGTAGGCAAAAGTGTTAGTTCAGGCGGTACAGTTTATCTTGATACTTTTCGCTATACCACAGGTCCAATTTGGTGTTATGTCCTTGGAGGAATATATTTTATACATGATCTACTGGGTATGAGCGAAACAACAAGCTACCACCTGATGGTAACTTTGTTTCTTTCTATGGTAGATGTGGTAACCGGATATTTAGTTGCCAAAAATTCAAAACCAATTTATGGGCTCATCGTAATACTCAACCCTGCTTCGATTTTAATTTCAGGATTCCATACTCAATTTGAGTCATTTGCACTAATTTTTGCTTTTCTCTCATGGCTGATTACCATTAAATCAGAAAGTGATTCCAAAAATCATTTGTATGCTGCGATTCTTGTTGGAATATCTCTAACAGTCAAGCATATTCTTGTATTTTATCCAATTTGGTTATTCATGGCAAATAAAGACATAAATTTAAAAAACAGATTGTACTATCTGGTTATTCCTTATGTCGTGTTCCTTGGATCATTTGTTCCATTTATGATAGATGAAGCGGTCAGACAGGGAGTTATCGAACATGTTTTCAGATATCAATCTGCCATAGGTACCAGTCTTATGGGTATGGTGTTGTCACTACTTCCTGATTTCATAATGAAAGATTTACTTGGATGGATTCCTGTTTTTTCAGGTATGAAGTTCTTCTTTCTGATTACTATGCTTTACACAGGATTTGTAGTATCGAGGAATAGATACAAGCAATTATTTCCTTTTTACTTAGTATCTATGATTGTCTTTACACCTTCTTTTGCAGATCAGTACTTGGTTATCCCTGTAATTGCAATGGCAATGTACATCAAACACTTTGAAATGAAGATGTATCTTGCAGCTATATCAGTGTATCTTATGTTTATTACACCGAACAACATTGGCCCTTATTTTGTTCCTAAGATTCTAAAAATCGGGACGTCATTAATATCTACTGCTGATTCAGGAACAGATTTGAAAAATGAGTTTGAAGAAGTTCCTGGGGTATTAAATGCCGGAGTTGGAAATTTTACTGATAGTATCTCTACAGTAAAAAGTCAATATACAGGCTCAGAGAAGATTGTTAAGATAAAAGAAATTGTCAAAAGTTTATTGTTTTTGATTTATCCACTAACACAAATATGGTTGGTTGTTTTTTATATAAGGTTTGTCGTTGGGAGAAATAAGCTTTTCGAATAAGAGTCAATAAATATTGATATTTCAGCAGAATATTTCTTTTTCAGTATGGACATACTAAGAGATATCGAGTTTTGATAAGCTCTTTTGTATGAAAAATAAATATTTCTTTGAAAAAGCCTCAGATATAAATACATTGCTATATTCAAATTATCACTATTTGAGGAGCTTGCAATGGCTATAAAGAAAAATGCCGGTAGCCCTTTCCTTATTGGATTGTTTGTTATTTTGGGTACGGTAGTTATTATAGGTTCTCTTATTTGGCTAGGAGCCAATCAATTCCTCAAAGAACAAGTTTTTTTTGTTACTTATTTCGATACCTCTGTCGAAGGTCTGGAGAAAGGCTCTGCTGTAAAATATCAGGGTGTACCTTGTGGCTCTGTAAAAACTATTAAGGTTGCTCCCGATGGTAAGCTTGTAGAGGTCGTGATGCAACTCGATCCTACAATAAATATTACAGACTCCTTGCGTGTGCAACCTGCTCTTGCCGGAATTGCCGGGGGCAAATTTTTACAACTGCATTATCCGTCCAATCCAGAGTTAGCTGCTGCTTATCCTGAAACATCTTTTGATTCTCCTTATCCTCTAATAAAGTCTGCTCCATCTGGCCTTGAAGAAATAGAGATTGCTATGAGAGAAGTAATGAATAATTTCATGCAAATCAATACGGGGGAGATATCAGAAAGTGTTACTAATTTTTTGAATGAATCAACATATTTTTTGAGCAACAAAGCTATCTACCAAACGATTGACAATCTAAATAAATCGACGGCTACTCTGGCTTCAATTTTGCAAAAAGCTGATACGATTCCGGTGCTTGACAATGTTACTGATGTTACTCGACAACTACTTGCTTCTGCAAAAGAAATTAATATCTTTACTCAAAAACTAAACAGCAAAATTGAGGCTATTAGAATAAGTGATCATTTAGAACATACTTTTGCGGCACTGGATACCACCATTTTTGCCTCACACAGAGTAATAAATGGTTTCGGTTCTAAAAGTGAAATGATGATTCAGGAATTTCATTACACTCTAAACGAAATTCGAGAAACAAATAAATACCTTCAGAAAGCCATAAGAGCGATTTCTGAAAACCCATCTGCAGTTTTTTTAAGCGAACCACCTGCAAAAGAGGATTAGTGCCATGAACGTAATAAAAGATTTGGAAAGCATTATTGAAATCATTTGTGATGCAAAAAGCATCGCAGTGCTTACCGGGGCTGGCGTCTCTGCAGAAAGTGGAATTCGAACTTTTAGAGATCCTGATGGATTTTGGGCTAAACTTAATCCTGCCGAGCTTGCTAGTGCTAATGGGTTTATTGCAAATAGGCAATTAGTCTGGGATTGGTATCAGGAAAGAAGAGCAATTATTGCTGAATGTCAGCCCAATTCAGGACACTACGCTATTGCAAAGTTGGAAGCATTGGTCGACGATTTTACTTTAATTACTCAAAATGTTGATAGACTTCATCAAAGTGCTGGTTCGAGAAATGTTCTCGAATTGCACGGAAATATTATAGATAACCACTGCTTTGACTGTGGGCAGACTTATGAAAATGCAATTGATCCACGAGACCACTCATTGCCAAACTGCCAAAATTGTGGTGGCAAAATAAGACCTTCTGTCGTTTGGTTTGGCGAAATGCTACCGGAATACGAAATGGAACAAGCAGTCATTTCTGCACAAAAATCTGATGTTTTCTTTACAATAGGTACTTCTGCAGAGGTATATCCTGCAGCAAATCTACCTCTGATTGCTAAAGATGCGGGGGCTTATGTGATAGAAATAAATCCAAATCCAACAGCAATCTCGAGCTATATGGATTATGTTTTGCGTATGACTTCAGCACAGGCAATGCCTGTAATATTAGAAGAAATAATAAAAAGGAAACCAAAATGATTATAGGTATTGGAACTGATATAGTCGAGGTTGGAAGAATACAAGATGCCATAGAAAAGTATGGAGAGAGATTTCTTAATAAGATATTTACTAAAACTGAGCAGGAATATTGCAATTCCTACAACGAAACAAAGTATGTGCATTATGCAGCTCGTTTTGCAGCAAAAGAGTCTTTCAGCAAAGTAATCGGTACAGGTCTTACGCGCGGATTCAAATTTACTGAAGTAGGAATCAGAAACAAAGAGTCAGGTGAACCTTATCTCGATTTATCAGGCGGTATGTTAGAAAAATGGGGCAGATACCACACTTTTGTTTCTCTTTCTCATACAGACAACAATGCTTTGGCTTATCTTGTAATGGAGGAGAGATAATTATGAGCTATATCACAACATCTGTACTCATTCCGGCAGGAGGTACCGGTAATAGATTCGGTGCAGAAATTCCTAAACAATTTACTGAAATAAGTGGTATTCCAATCATTATACATACCTTGAAACAATTTTGGATATGTGACAACATTATTATTGCATCACATCCTGAATGGATTGACCACTTGAAGACACTGATATATGAGCATTCAATCCCAAACGTAAAAGCAGTTGTTGAAGGTGGCAGGACAAGACAAGAATCAGTATATCATGCTTTGAGTCATGATGCTGTGCAAGAATCTGAAGTTGTTTTAGTGCATGACGCAGTTCGACCCTTTGCGTCAAAAGAATTGATTCAAAAAATAATGCTAAATGCCATTGAGTATGGTGCTGCTATACCCGGGCTAACTCCAAAAGATACTATCAAACAAGTAACAAGTGAAAACATAATTGACAAAACTATAGATCGAAATACTTTGCAAATGGTTCAAACACCTCAAGGATTTAGATACTCTATAATTAAGGCTGCATTTGACAATGCATTGTCGCAAAAGTTTGAAGGAACTGATTCTGCTTCTTTAGTAGAATTACTTGGAAAACCTGTCAAAGTAATCGATGGAGAGGAAACCAATATCAAAATCACTACTCCATTAGACAAAATTTTAGCTGAACATATAATTCACAGCAAATAGATTTGCATCATAGCAAATTTTAACATACTTTTGAGTTACTAATAGTGTACACTCACTCCTTCCTTTATCCACCTAAAATTGGAGTGTACTTGATATTCGTAAAATAAAGTACAAACAAGTACTTGTTATATTTATGGAATTAACATATTTAAAAGGTGGACTATGAAAAAGCTAATGTGCCTCTTTGCATTGCTTCTATGCACTTCTCCTATGTTTTCGCAAAAAAATGAAGCTCCGGAAATTTCTACTTCTGTGTATGTAGATGCGTACTATGCGACTGATAATGATAACTCAACAGGATGGGGACAAAACAGAAAGTATTCCTTTGTCAATTACCGGAAAGATGTTTTCGGCTTGAATGCTGCTAATTTCACCTTATCTGCTAAAGCCACCAATTATAGAGGTAAGTTAACCTTGCAGGCAGGTGATATCAAAAAATCTGCTTGGGATGGAGTTACTGACAATCCAAGCCTTTATGAAGGAAATTTTGGGATACGTCTCTTCGAAGGATTTTGGATAGATGCAGGTTATTATATAACACATATTGGTGCCGAAGCCGTTTTGCCAATTGACAACTGGATGTCAATTCATAATTGTGTAGGTTATTTTGAGCCTTTTTATTCTTCAGGCATCAAAGCTTCTTATGATATAAATGAAAATTGGCATGCTGAACTTCATTTAGTAAACGGGAACGGTATCATAGAAGACAATAATTCCAATAAATCTGTTGGCTATTACTTGTCATATACCGACAGCAAGTTTTTTGCATCCTATTCAGGTATAGCAGGTAATGAAGAGTCTTCTGCTGATGATTCAAAATTAGCGACTTATAGCAATTTCCTCTTCCAATATACATTCTCAGACAAATTTGCAATGAAAGCACAATTTGACTTTGCAACAAGAGCAGACGTGCCGGATCCTATAACAGAAGATGTGCAACAGGCCACTTATATGGGTACTGCTATCCAAGCACAATGGAAATTTGTAGATAATTTTGCTTTTGCAGCAAGGTTTGCTTATGCTGATAACACAAAAGAGGCAAGACTTATGCCTGACGGACTATACAAAGGTATGGGTATTACTGCAAACCTTACTTACTTCCCAACTGCCAATTCTTTCATTCGCTTGGAAGGAAGAATGCTTCAATTCGATGATGATGATACTCCTCAATTGACTAATAAACCATTTATCGACACAGACGGCAATCCGACTAATTCGAGAATGGAAATAATGCTCAACTATGGTTTGCGTTTCGACGCTATATTTTAGACTCTAAACTGAGCAAATATCTAATCATTCTTTTCATTATGTCTAACATTTAAAAAGTTGAGTCTTATGAAACTAAGCAACATGAAAATGAAAACAAAACTCATGGCTGTATTAGTGCCGGTGATTTTTGTAGCTTTTTCGCTTACAATACTATTTGTCTATTCCAAAACAGACACCATAGTAAGAGCTATCACATTTAGCGATGCTGAAAACCTTGCTAAACAATATGGCAATCAAATAAAAGCAGAGTTGGAAGAGCCGTTGGTCACTGCCAGATCAATGGCAAGTAGTATGGCAGAATTTTCTTCCATTCCGATAGAAAAAAGAAGAGAATTTTACTTACAGAGCCTAAAAAAAAATCTTGAAGATAATCCACAGTTCCTTGGAGCCTGGACAGTTTGGGAATCTAACGCATTGGATGGTATGGACTCAGAGTATTCTAATACTCCGGGTCACGACGCATCAGGACGCTTTATCCCCTACTGGAACTACGCCGGAGGTCTTCACCTCGAAGCCTGCGTCACTTATGACACTGAAGATTCTCAAAGTGATTATTACAACAGGCCTAAAAAAACAAAACAAGAACTAATTTTAGAACCATTCTCGTACGAAGTAAATGGTGAAATGGTGCAAATGGTGAGTGCAGCCTGCCCTATAATTGTCAATGGAGAAGTAGTGGGCGTAGCCGGTGCAGATTTGGGTATCAATGCTATATCGCAAAGGATTGGTGAACTCAAACCTTATAATAGTGGCTATGCTGCTCTTATAGCATCAAATGGTGTATATGCCGCACATCCTAATCCTAAAATGCTTGGAAAAATGATAGATGAAGAAAAGCAGGATGTCTATAAAACTGCTAAAGAAAAAATATTAGCAGGGGAGCAATATGATTTTGAGTTTTATAATGAAGAAAACAGCAGAGACGAAAAGATATTCTATATTCCAATCGAAATAGGTAGATCGGGATTGAAATGGTATCTTGCCATTGCCTGCCCAATTGACGAAGTCCTTGCCGAAAATCAAGCTCTTCAGCAATTACTTATTCTTATAGGCATTGTTGTGGTTGCGATTCTAATTGTTGCAATTTTCCTTCTTGCCCGTTTTATTTCTAAACCTCTGGAAATTATGCAGGAAGCAGCTGACAAACTTTCTCGTGGAGATATGAGTGCTGATTTGAGTATCGAAGCTACCGACGAAATCGGTCAGTTAGCCTCAAGTTTTCGGAACATGAAGTCAGCGATAGAGTCAGTGATCAATGAGTTGGGAGAAATAACAATAGCCACAACAAACGGCAGATTAGACAAGAGATGTAACACAACAAAATTCCAAGGCTCTTACAAAGAAATAGTTGTAGGTGTAAACGGAACTTTGGATGCAGTAATCCAGCCATTGAACATGACCGCGGAGTATGTCGATAGAATAGCCAAAGGGGATATACCTTCGAAAATTAATGAAGAGTATAAAGGCGACTTTAACGAAATCAAAAACAATATCAACCAGCTAATAGATACCCTTAACTTTTTTGTAAATGATATGTTAAATATGTATCATCAGCAAAAAGCAGGTGATATTGAAGTGATGATGCATCCCGATAACTTCCTTGGAGTTTACAGGGAAATGGCAAACGGAGTCAATAATGTAGCCGGTATTCACTTAAATAATATGCTTATGATATTGAATATCTTGGAATCTTATGCCAATGGTGATATGACTCCTGTCTTAGATCAGCTACCCGGCAAGCAGGCGATTGCAAATGAAAGAATGGACATGCTTCGCAACAATCTGTTAAATATCATCACAGAGTTGAATAAAATATCTGATTCTGCTATAAACGGCAGGTTAGATGTCAGAGGTAATGCTGATAATTTCAAAGGTGCATACAACGAAATAGTAAGCGGGATTAATGGTACTTTAGATGCCATCATCAACCCATTAAATGTAGCAGCCGAGTATATTGACCGAATTTCTAAAGGAGATATTCCTGATATTATCACTGATGAATATAAAGGTGACTTCAATGAAATGAAGGAAAACTTTAACAGGCTCTTTGCTACTTTAAACAATTTCATATCTGATATGAAGCACATGTATGAAGTACATAAAGCAGGTGATTTTGAGGGAGTTATGGCAGAAGAGAAATATCTTGGTGCCTTCCGCGAAATGACTTCAGGTGTAAACAACTCTGTTCAGATGTATGTTCAGTTATTAGCTGAAATCCTATCTATTGCAGAAGCTTATGCTCAGGGTAATTTCAACGAACAACTCAGAGAATTGCCCGGCAAACAGATAGATGCTACAAATAGGATGAATCTACTTAAAGAAAATTTGCTAAAAGTAGTATCTGAGCTTGATAAATTGGGTCTTGAAGTTAAAACAGGTAATCTGGATTACAGCTGTGACGAATCTAAATTCCAAAATGGCTGGAAAGATCTGGTTGTTGGTCTGAACAATATGAAAGACTCTGTAGCCAAACCTGTTAATGATATGAATGATATTTTGAAACATATCTCTGTAAATGATTACCAGGTTGTTTTCGAGAGCGGTTACGAAGGTGTTTGGCTCGAGCAGCAAAATTACACTAAGGATGTTATTGGTAGACTGAACCACATTTTGAAAATTACGAGAAATGTAAGTAACGGCAACTTAGAAGATTTGGAACATCTTCAAAATGTAGGTAAGCGAAGCGCTAATGATGAGTTAGTTCCATCATTTATCCGAATGATCGAATCTATCAAGAGACTTGTAGTGGATGCGGAAGAAGTTGCTAAATATGCTGCGGATGGACAATTACACAAGAGAGCAGATGAGAGTAAGCACAGTGGCGAATTTGCCAATGTCATAGGAGGCTTCAACAAAACTATAGACAATTTGGTAGCACCACTCCGCATAGCTGCATCATTTGCCGATGCAATCAGCAAGGGCGACCAATTTGAAGCCTTGACGGATGATTACCGTGGCGAATACAAAGCAATGGCAGACAATATCAACACCTGCATAGAAGTACTCAACAGATTCTCACAAGACATCTATGATCAGACAGAAGCCTCAATTAACGGTCAGCTTGGAGTGAGAACTGATATTAGCCGCTACACAGGAGCATGGCGAGGCATGGTCGAAGGTATGAACAACATAATGGATGCAATGTCTAAGCCTCTGAATGAAGCAGGAAAAGTGCTGGAAGTACTTGCCGCAGGGGATTTGAGGTCAAGAATGCAAGGCAATTACGAAGGTGAATTTGACAAGTTGAGTATGAACATCAACCGCCTTGGCGATTCTCTGCAGGACTTGATAAGGAATGTAATAGAAGTAGTAAATGCAGTATCGGAAGCATCTAACGAAATAAATTCTAACTCAAACACAGTAGCGACAGCATCGCAGGAGCAAAGTTCGCAGGCAGAAGAAATCGCAACAGCGATAGAGCAGATGGCAAGGACGGTAACAGAAAATGCAGACAACGCCGGCAAAACTTCAGTGGAAGCGAAGAACAACGGTCAGATAGCCAAAGAGGGCGGCAGCATAGTCAGCCAGACAGTAACTAAGATGCAGGATATAGCCACAGTGGTAAGGCAGTCTGCTGAAAATATCCAAAAGCTCGGTGAATCCAGCAAGCAAATAGGGCAGATAATATCTGTAATCGACGAGATAGCAGATCAGACAAATCTATTGGCGCTTAATGCAGCAATAGAAGCCGCCCGTGCCGGAGAGCAGGGCAGAGGTTTTGCAGTAGTAGCCGATGAGGTCCGCAAACTTGCCGAACGCACAACGGAAGCCACCAAACAAATAGCAACCATGATTAAAGGAGTGCAGGAAGAGACTGAAGGAGCTGTCGGTATTATGAAAAAAGGAAACGACGAAGTAAAACAGGGTATAGACTTAGCAGACCAGGCAGGCAAATCGCTTTCTAACATAGTAGGCTCTACAAATCATGTGATAGAAATGATAATGCAGATAGCCGCAGCCAGCGAAGAGCAATCAGCGACAACCGAGCAAATAGCTAAAAACATAACAGCAATTTCATCAGTGTCGCAGGAGACTGCAGAGCAAATATCATTTATAGCAGAAGCTGCAACCCGAATGAGCGAATACACATCGCAGCTCAATCTTGTTGTCAATCAATTTAAAATAGACGAAGAAGAGGATTTTAGAGCTTTGCCCGGCAGCGGTCGCAAACATCTAATGCCTCACTAAATCTTCTCAGCTTTTTATTATTCTTAAAACTTATAACTACTCTTGGCTTTTTTTGAGTGCCGAGAGTAGTTTTTTTTGATTAAAGAATATACTTGATTTTAGGTATGTAAAAAGATAAATTAGTACCTAATATTTCTTAATAGAATGACATTGCTTGTCTATAATCTTTATATTGCTAATATTTTGAAATCAAATATTGCATTTTATACACATCAAAAGGGAAACAATATGCAATTAAAAATTAGAAGTAAGATAGTGCTTCTTGCAAATTTATGTATTACTCTGCCATTAGTTATACTAATATCCATTATATGGTTTGAAAAAAATCATGCTGCAGAGGAAAATATTAAACTCATAAGTGACATGACTGAAAATAACTTAGGTCAGATTGCAAAGGATGTATATTCTATCTGCGATGCATCAAACAGTATCCTACAAAGCAAACTTAACAGCACTCTTGATTTGTTAAATCAACAGATCAAAGCAAATGGCGGTTTGAATATTAAAAATGAAAATACTGATTGGGCTGCAGAAAATCAGTTTATGAAACAATCTTTAGCATTTACACTGCCAAAATTTTGCATAGGTGATAAATGGTTAGGAAATTCTCGAAGCATGTCAGCTGAAACTTATCTGATAGACCGACTCGGCAAAACAATGGATGTTGCAATATCGGTATTCCAGAGAACAAATGACGAAGGGGATATGCTCAGAGTTGCCACAAATGCTCCCGATGAGAGCGGGAAACGTACTTTGGGTACTTTTTACACTGCCGTGAATCCGGATGGAACACCAAATCCTGTTATACAAACAATACTAAACAAGCAGTCATTTAGAGGTTCTGATTTTGTAGTTGGGCAAGTATATCTTACAATATATCAGCCTATAATTGACAACTCAGGAAAAGTAATTGGTATTTTATCTGTCGGAGTAAGACAGGAACAAGATCCTCAATTGCGTAAAAACATAATGGATATCAACGTCGGCAATGATGGGTACGTGTTTGTATTGCAGGGGAACGGGCCTAAAAAGGGAGAATACGTTGTCTTTAAAGATAACCAAAGAGTTGGTGAAAACTTACTAGAATCTACCAATAAAGATGTTGTAAAAGTTACACAAGATGTTATAGATATAGCTCTAAAACTAGAAGGCAAAGAAAGCGGTACCTATAATTATTTCTGGCAAAATCCAGGTGAAGATTTGCCTCGAGAAAAAATAACAATGGTTGCATATTATGAACCTTGGGACTGGGTCATAGGAGTGAGTGCTTATAAGTCTGATTTTATGGCAGTAAGTGATAAAATGATAGATACATTAGCTAACTTAATCTATATCGCAATCTTTACTGCGCTAATTATCAATGCCGTTATGGGGCTGTTTGTGTTCTGGTTCACCAAACGCATGATGAAACCACTTGATGATATTGCAGTAATTTCAGATCAGCTTGCTATGGGGAATTTAAATAATAGCATAGATTACAATAAAACCGACGAAATCGGTCAGTTAGCCTCAAGTTTTCGGAACATGAAATCAGCAATAGAGTCAGTGATCAATGAGTTGGGAGAAATAACAATAGCCACAACAAACGGCAGATTAGACAAGAGATGTAACACAACAAAATTCCAAGGCTCTTATAAAGAAATAGTTGTAGGTGTAAACGGAACTTTGGATGCAGTAATCCAGCCATTGAACATGACCGCGGAGTATGTCGATAGAATAGCCAAAGGCGATATACCTTCAAAAATCAATGAAGAGTATAAAGGCGACTTTAACGAAATCAAAAACAATATCAATCAGCTAATAGATACCCTTAACTTTTTTGTAAATGATATGCTAAATATGTATCATCAGCAAAAAGCAGGTGATATTGAAGTGATGATGCATCCCGATAACTTCCTTGGAGTTTACAGGGAAATGGCAAACGGAGTAAACAATGCAGCGGGAATCCATATAAATAACCTACTTAAAATACTTGGTATTCTGCAATCCTATGCAAACGGCGACATGACACCTGTGCTTGAAAAATTGCCGGGCAAACAAATAATCGCCAATGAAAGAATGGATATGCTACGTAATAACTTATTAGATGTAATAACAGAGCTCAATACTATATCTGATTCGGTAACAAACGGCAGGTTAGACTTACGAGGCAGTGCTGATAAATTTAACGGTGCCTACAAAGAAATCATCAGCGGTATCAACGGCACTCTTGATGCGGTAATCAATCCGCTCAACGTAACAGCGGAATATATCGACAGAATATCTAAGGGTGACATACCACAGAAAATAACCGAAGAAGCCAAAGGTGATTTCAACGAAATAAAAGTAAATATCAATCAGCTAATCGATAATCTGAACGATTTTATTACAGATATGCAGCAAATGCATGATTTGCACAAAGCCGGGGATATCGAGTATCAAATAAATGCAGGCAAATTCAACGGAGCCTACCGAACAATGGCAAACGGTGTAAATACCACAGTCTTTATCCACGTAGATGCAGCATTGTCGATACTTAATATCATAAAAGAATACGCAGAAGGCAATTTTGACGCTGTACTTAAAAAACTACCCGGCAAACAGATCATAGCAAACGAGCGTTGCGATATGCTTAGAGAAAATCTGTTGAATGTAGTTTCTGAATTAGACTCATTGGCAAAAGAAATACGACACGGCAATCTGAGCTACAGTTGCGACGTATCAAAATTCCGCAATGGTTGGCAGGAACTGGTAGCAGGGCTAAACAACATGAAAGACTCTGTTGCCAAACCTGTAGAAGATATGAATGAGATTTTGAAAAGCGTAGCCGTTAACGATTACAAAATAATTTTCTCCGATGGCTACGAAGGCATCTGGCAGGAACAACAAAACCATACAAAAGATGTAATAAGCAGACTGCAGCATATACTCAAGATAGCAGA
This sequence comes from Kapaibacterium sp. (SeqCode), assembly GCA_963664875.1. Taxonomy (GTDB): domain Bacteria; phylum Bacteroidota; class Ignavibacteria; order Kapaibacteriales; family UBA2268; genus JBFHIJ01. The sequence continues at coordinate 2,464,400 of OY761611.1, forward strand.
AAATGTGAGCAAAGGCAATCTGGAAGATTTGAGCCATCTGAAAAATGTAGGCAAACGCAGTAATAATGATGAACTTACACCATCATTTATCCGCATGATCGAATCTATCCAAATGCTGGTAAGCGATGCTGAAGAGCTATCCAAACATGCAGCAGCAGGGGATTTGTCGCAGAGAGCAGATATAGAAAAACACAGCGGCGAATTTGCCAATGTCATAGGAGGCTTCAATAAAACAATAGACAATTTGGTAACACCACTCCGCATAGCAGCATCATTTGCCGATGCAATCAGCAAGGGCGACCAATTTGAAGCCTTGACGGATGATTACCATGGCGAATACAAAGCAATGGCAGACAATATCAACACCTGCATAGAAGTACTCAACAGATTCTCACAAGACATCTATGATCAGACAGAAGCCTCAATTAACGGTCAGCTTGGAGTGAGAACTGATATTAGCCGCTACACAGGAGCATGGCGAGGCATGGTCGAAGGTATGAACAACATAATGGATGCAATGTCTAAGCCTCTGAATGAAGCAGGAAAAGTGCTGGAAGTACTTGCCGCAGGTGATTTAAGGTCAAGAATGCAAGGCAATTACGAAGGTGAATTTGACAAGTTGAGTATGAACATCAACCGCCTTGGCGATTCACTGCAGGACTTGATAAGGAATGTAATAGAAGTAGTAAATGCAGTATCGGAAGCATCTAACGAAATAAATTCTAACTCAAACACAGTAGCGACAGCATCGCAGGAGCAAAGTTCGCAGGCAGAAGAAATCGCAACAGCGATAGAGCAGATGGCAAGGACGGTAACAGAAAATGCAGACAATGCCGGCAAAACTTCAGTGGAAGCGAAGAACAACGGTCAGATAGCCAAAGAGGGCGGTAGCATAGTCAGCCAGACAGTAACTAAGATGCAGGATATAGCCACAGTGGTAAGGCAGTCAGCCGAAAATATCCAAAAGCTCGGTGAATCCAGCAAGCAAATAGGGCAGATAATATCTGTAATCGACGAGATAGCAGACCAGACAAATCTATTGGCGCTTAATGCAGCAATAGAAGCCGCTCGTGCCGGAGAGCAGGGCAGAGGTTTTGCAGTAGTAGCCGATGAGGTCCGAAAACTTGCCGAACGCACAACGGAAGCTACCAAACAAATAGCAACCATGATTAAAGGAGTGCAGGAAGAGACTGAGGGAGCTGTCGGTATTATGAAAAAAGGAAACGACGAAGTAAAACAGGGCATAGACTTAGCAGACCAGGCAGGCAAATCGCTTTCTAACATAGTAGGCTCTACAAATCATGTGATAGAAATGATAATGCAGATAGCCGCAGCCAGCGAAGAGCAATCAGCGACAACCGAGCAAATAGCTAAAAACATAACAGCAATTTCATCAGTGTCGCAGGAGACTGCAGAGCAAATATCATTTATAGCAGAAGCTGCAACCCGAATGAGCGAATACACATCGCAGCTCAATCTTGTTGTCAATCAATTTAAAATAGACGAAGAAGAGGATTTTAGAGCTTTGCCCGGCAGCGGTCGGAAACATCTAATGCCTCACTAAATCTTCTCAGCTTTTTGCTATTCTTAAAACTTATAACTACTCTTGGCTTTTTTTGAGTGCCGAGAGTAGTTTTTTTATAGATTTAGGCAATATTCAGGGGCTCTGTTTGTCATGTATATGTATTAGTAAGAAATAATATATCAGGATTATTCCAATGTCAGAAACAAATAAAGACAAACTTATTAAAGTGCTTAAAGCCTGGCAGCACATAGAAGACGATGCAGTCAAAAGCACCACCGAAATTATAAGAAGCACTACTAATCCTCTTGTGCAGATAGTCATGGAAGTTATCCGACAGGATTCGGTGATGCACCGACGAGTACAACAGCTGATTATAGACAGCTTCGATAAATACGAAATTTCAATGAGCAAAGAGGAGTTAGACGAATTTTGGCACCTCATCGAAGAGCATGACGAAATGGAGCATAAAGTTATCAATCTTGCTAAAGAAGCTATGCAGGAATCAGAAAATGAATTTGCTAATTATTTATTAGAGTACTTATTGCACGATGAAGAAAAGCACGATAAGTTACTTGCGAACCTTACAAAACTGAAAAATAAATAGCAAACTTCTGTATATAAGATGCTATTTTTCTATAACGTTTTACAAAGAGTTGCATCTATTCCTTGAATTTAGAAAACGGGATGTGATTTTAAAAAGTTGTATCTTTAACAATCACATCCCGGAATTTTATTCTATTAAGAACAAGGAATAGAGCAGACAGAGTTTGTTTACACTACCCTGCCTTTCCCTTATCGAACAGTAACTTTTTCACCGGCTACGTAAGATCTAAACGAACCGTCATACATTGCATCTGCAGACAACACACCCTGACTGTAGGTTCCTTTTGTAACTGCACGGCATTTATAATAAAACTTTTTGGAAGTCTTATTTGGAGTAAGTGAAGTAAATAAGTTTACTCTGTCATCTCGCAAATCAGTATAGTCTGCTGCGGAGTTACTCATCCAAGACAAAGTCGGAGTCTCCTGATATAGACGTTCGTTTACTATTTCGAGACCTGCAGGCAACATGTCAGTAATTGCAATATTTTCTATATAAGAATTTTGATTGAGCATTTTTAGTTCTAATTCCACAACAACAAATTGACCAACTTCGAAGTCCGGCTTTAGCTTATTGCCGTTTCTGTCGTAGTATGTCCTGCGAATACTTATTTTACTGTCGGTTTCCTTTACTTTACTGCTTTTTGTGAGTCCCTGTGCTTCATAATAGTAATACAAATCGCCTTTGCCGGTAGATTTAACTTGTGCATTCTTGCCTTTTAGATATATAGACACATAGTTGTTCGCACCGAGAGATACACTTTTACTTCCGTATGTAATAATTCCATTAGCATCACTGCTTATAGTTTTTTGCGACAATTTTCCAAGAGACATCACTGCAAAAGCAAGATCGTTTGTAGAAAGATAATCCCTCTGATTTATTTCTTTTGCCAAATCTTTTGCTAAGCCCGGTATTCGGTCATTTGAAGGATCGGTTTCTATTAATACCATCAGAGATATAGCCATATTGCGAACATACGAACTGAAACTGCCTCCTGTTTCATTACCATTGTCTTGAAACTTATCCGAATTAGAGAGTATTTCTTTGGCGGACTTTTTATCTCCCGAAGCCAAGAAAGCTCCTGCTAACATATATTTGGAATCTAATGTCAGTTGCGATTGCATTTCCTTTATTTTATTCAACGCAGAGCTATTGTATCTTCCTGAAAGAGCAAGTACGTAAAGACCATATACGGTTCTTCTTGGGAAGAATGATTTGTATTCGGTTTTACCGTTTTGTTCAGTTACATAAGTAACAGTCGCATAAGATATTGCACTCGATTCTATATAATCAAGTAGTTTTGAAATAATAGATTCATCTACATTATATCCCTGCTTTTTTGCTTCTACCATAAAATGTGCAGCATAAACTGAGACCCATTTATCTGACTCGTAGCTACTGCTCCAATACTTAATGCCACCATCCCAATTCTGCAAAGTAGATAGTTTTATAATTGCTGCATTTACATTTTTGCTCGCTACTTTCAAACTGTTTTTATTGTCCGGCAAATCGCTTAACGGCAGCAAATCAGCAAAGTAGATTTGTGGAAACGCTTTGGAAATAGTTTGCTCTGCACACCCGTGCGGATATTCTATTAGTTTGTACATCTTATCTACGTGTTCGAGCAAAGGAGATTTGGAAATAATTACCTTAGCAGAGTGTGTTTGTGGTATAAAATCATCTAACAAATCAAGCTCTACTAGATCTCCGTTTGTTATAGAAGCAAACTTGGTCTTTTTGATTAGTCCGGATGCAGCTTGTATATTGATATAAGTTTTATGCTCGAAAGTTTCTCCGTGTGCTTTAGTTTTAATAGTAATCAGTTCCTCTCCCAATGCAGAAAGTGCTTCTACCGGGAAATTGACTCTTATCTGCCCAAGTTTATCCAATTTTGTTTTAATTTTTGATTCTCCGGTCAACTTCAAATTTTTAGATAGCACTACTTCAACTTCGCAATTACTTTGTTTGTTTTCTGTATTCCTAACGGTAACTGCCATGTCGAACTGATCTTTTGGATAAAGGAATCTCGGAACCGATGCATTGATTACTACAGGGTCCGCTACTTTCATGGCATTGTCAGCAGCTCCGAAAGATTTGCCTTTATATGCCTGAGCCATTATTCTTACTTCTCCTGCAAATTGAGGTATATCTAACGGAACTTCTGCGGAACCTGAAGAGTTTGTTTTGATGATTCCACTCCAAGATGCAAGCAGATTGACTCTTTTGTTTGCCAACGGGTTCTCAGTAAGATTTAGCCTGTCCTTCATCTCGAAGCCGCCTGCTCCTGAGTGTGAAGTCGCAATTTTTAATTCAGGATAGAGCTTTTTGTATAGACTGTAAGTGCTAACATTCAGATTCATAGGACTATAAAAGAACTTGTAAGGGTCGGGAGTTTTGTAGTTGTTTATCTGTAGTATGCCTTCATCAACAGCTGCAACTGTAAGCATTACTTCCTCGTTCTTTCTATCTGTTTTTATTTTGATAGTTTGATGAGTTTTAGAGCGCACTTTTTCAGGAGCTTCTATTGATAAGTTGATTTTATATTCCTTTTTCCTTACATCAATTGATTTTACCCCGGTTGCTACTGTAATCGGTATAGCTTGGTTGTCAACCGGTCTGTATAGTATAGCCGATATATATACATTTGGTAGATAGTCCTCGTGCAAATCTATAATCATAGAAGCAGTTTTGTTTTTGACTTCTAATATTTTTGACTCATAAACATCATTCCGTTCAAGACTGACTAGCATCTTTCCGTCGAAAGGAGCTTTGAAAAGAACTTTGCATTTTTCCTGAAGTAGGTACTCTTCTTTATCGGTTTCAATTGTAATCTTACCTTCTTTATCTACTTCTACGTTTTCAGAAGAATTGCCCCAACCGTTCCAATCATAACAATAGAATGATTTTGCCACATAATTGGCTCCGAGCGGAGAAGAAATTCTTACTTCATAGCTTCCATAATCTTCGGGAGTGAAGGTGTACTTAGTTTGCTTGTCATAAATTGTAACTGTCTTTTCTTCTATCACCTTTTCTTCTTTCTGCGATGAATATTTGAGATTACCATCGCTATCCTTGACCATGATGTTATGCCAAATATTTTTGATTAGAGTGATTTTTGCTTGAGTTTGTGGCACCGGATTCCCTTTTTGATTTACTGCAGCAAGCGGCACTTCGATTGGTTTATTGGTGCTGTAGTAATAGTCTGTCTCTCCAAGTCCGTAGTAAATTTCCTGAGTAAATACATCAAGATTTTTGTTTTTATAGACAGGACGTCCGTTTTCATCAAATACAGTAAGAAACACATTACAATTTAAGATTCCGTTATTTACTAATGTATTGCTGATTTGGTAAGTATTGCCAATCTTACCATTTGTGTCTGTTGAGTCAGTGAATATATCAGTTCGCAAATTTCTGAAAATCTCTTCGTTACCGTCACTCAATTCGTTTTCTAAATTAAAGTGATAGTTTTTGTAATCTTTGAATGAAATGCGTTTACGTCTTAGCTGATAATTTAGCTCGTACTTCATGCCGGGAGCTTCCAATCCATATAATGTTTCTACATCAGCATCTACTCTGATACTGTCATTCACCTTGTAAGATTCTTTATCTGTTCTTAGATTGATTTTAAGCTGTTCCGGCATAAATTCTTCAATTTTTACAGAGTAGCTGCCAAGCCATTCTTCTTCATTCAATTTATAATTGATGCTATAAGTGCCGGTAGGTACATTTGCAGGCATATATATTTTTTCGCTAAAGCCACCTTCTGAGTTTAGATTTATTTTGAGTTTTTTGTATTGATTACCGGTCGGAGTAATTATTTCAGCAGTAATCGGTACATTCGCCAATGTGTTCAATTTATTATCTCGAACAATACCTGCAATGACTAAAGTATCGCCAGGACGATAAAGCCGTCTGTCTCCGTAAGCAAATGTTCTGTATTTATTAGGGAGATTGTCAAAAACATTAAAATCATGAATTTGATGGCGATTATCATAGCTAAGCTGAAGATAATTTATATCATTACCTGCAGCAGCATAAACAAGCGATGGCAGCACAGCAATTCCGCCACTTTGCTTATAATTTTTAATAACCGCCACGCCCTGAGAGTTTGTTTTAGCTGAATAGTGCTTTTGGTTTTTACTGCTAATTATTCCAACAGTAGCATTTGACATTGGTGAAGCAGAGCTGAGCGAATTGACATATACATACAAATCGTTTTCGCTCATTTTTGTTATGATACCTAAGTTTGAGAGAGCAATAAGCTGATTATCGTAAAGACTATATCTATTTTCAGGGTCAAATATATTTATTACATAAATTCCAGTTTTAGATATATCAAAAGTAGGATTGAAATTGAATATCTTAGTATTGCCTTGTGTCGGCATCTTGCTTACTTCGTAGGTCTTTTCGAAGATTTTATCTCCGTAAGAACCGGTTCGGTAGCGCTGTATATCATAATAATCGCCGTTTTTGTAGTAATAGTCATAATATACGCCGTTCTCAAAGAAATGAACTAAATTGTTTTCGTATATCTTATGGATTTCTATAGTTACTTTGTCCAATCCGGCTATATTTAACCCGATATTCTTGCTGCCATTTCCTAAAAGGTACATACTCCCCTTTGAGGAAAAACTAACTGCAGGCTCCGGCTCTTCAAAAGTAAAATAGTGTGAATAGTCTTCTTTTAAGCTTTTGTTGTAAATACTTTTCAGAGATTTTTCTATAGCGATGTTGTATGTTTTACCATATTCAAAGTTACCTTTGATAAAAAGTCCAAATTTTTCTATTGTCATATCAAATTTTACTTCGGGATCGAATTTAATTTTGGACATAGAAACGCTTTCAGAGACCAATTCCTGATTAAAAAACAGCTTTAAACCTTTCGTATCAAAATCGTTGATGATGCCTACTTTACTTATTTCCAAATCATCAAGCATCGGTAATTTTGTTTTGAGTTCAATCTTTTGCTTGCTCTCCCACTTTGTATTATAAACGGAAATCCATTTATCTATAATAATGGTCATATCCTTACCTGCAAAATCAGGGGCATTATCAAAATTCAATTCGAACTGCACTTTACGCTCGTAGTAGCTGTCAACACAAGAAAATGACACCTCTTTTCCATCTACTATAAATTTGATTTTTTTGCTTAAATTTTCAATATCTACATCATAGTTAAAATCTATTTCCTGCACCAACACATCTCCGGGGGAAACGCGGTTAGTCCTCCATTGATTGGTCCCAACAAGAGCCTCAAAATCCGAAGCTTTGAATTTGAAAGTTTCATTTTTGAGGCTTTTTAAACTATCGAATAATGTCAGTATATTTTTATTAAATTTGAAGGTGTATTCCTGTCCGGGTACAAGTTCTCTATATACTTTAAGTGCAAATGTGTTTGCATTTTTCCAAGTCTGTCCGGTACTAAGCGTTGGGCTAAGCTCGAAGTATTCTTCAAAATTGTATCTATCCATAGTTGACATATCTTTCAGAGCATGGCTAAAATTAAAAGAAATCTCGTCGCCAACCATAATCATTGAATTTTCTTCCAAACTTGTAAAAGTTACAGATAGCTCGTCGTCACGGAGACAGGAACTTGCCAATAGAGCAATAAGCAAAAACAGCACTCGGATTTTCACAGGACACCTTTAGGGAATTTTTTTGGAAATAATATAATAGTAGAAGTAGTTCTAAAATATAAAATATTATACAATTTTTATTATATAATATTATTATAACGGAAATAAATCTAATAAGGTTACGCAAAATTACTTAATTTCGAGTAGTATTTTAGATGGGCTTATGCTAAAGCAAATATTTAGCTTAGAAACGCTAAGCAAAGGCCATTAAAAAAACCTATCTATTGCTTTTAGTAGGCACAAAATTAGCATTTGGTCGAAGAATTTAGTTATTTAGAAATTGATTTATTTACTTTATCGAAAAGCCAATCAGGAAGGCATTTGAGCAGATTTGTTAATATCCTCATTCTAAATGGGAAGTCTATATGACGTTTCTTTTTGTATAGTGCTCTACAGATAAGATCAGCGGCCTTGTCAGTTTCCATCAAAAACGGCATTTTAAAATTGTTGCGGGCAGTAATCCCGGATTTGACAAATCCCGGACGGATGGTTGAAATTGTAATGCCCTTCGGCTCTAATTCTGCACGAGCGGATTCTAATGCTATAGTCAGAGCTGCCTTGCCCGCACCGTAAGGAGCAGAGCCTGCAAATCCCCTAACGTCAGCCATAGAGCTAACTACAGCTATCATACCATTGTTTGCATTCAGCATGTCGGGTAATAAAAGTTCCATTGCATCTATTACAGAAAAGAAGTTTGTTGCCATGACATCATCAAAAGTTTTTCTGTCTGGCTTGGCAAAGAAATATTTACCTCCTATTCCGCTGTTTAAAACTGCTATATCGATTTTACCCAAATTACTCAAAGCAGACATAATTCCATCTTTGAGTTGAGTTTTAATAGTTACGTCACATTTTTGATAATTAGCTGTTGCCAAGCCTCGAGAATTAATATCTACACAGATAGCATCTAATGCAGTTTCATTTCTGGCGAGTAGAAACAAATTGTGAGAGTTGGCTGCAAACCTATAAGCCAAGGCTTTACCTATGCCTGAGCTTGCCCCTGTTATTAAAATATTCATAGCAACAACCTTTGAAGTGAGTTCGCATCACAAATTAGTCAAAATGATAATAGATAAAAAATTGAAATCAAATTGCAAAGGAAAAAGAGATGTCCGGATAAGTGCTATAGTTAGATTTCCAAATGCAACAGCTACTTTTTATAATAATATTGAAACAAGAAATTTGTAACTTAGCATGATTATAATTTACATATACAATGTAAAATAAATGGAATTTAGAGATGCAAAACTACCTAAAATACTTACTGATTGCTATTGTATCCGTAGTAATTTATGCTTCTTCACTTGATTATGAAGCAGTCAAATGCGACGATACTCGGCTTATAGAGCACTACACGGATAAAAACAACACTCAAAACACATTCTTTTCCGAATTTACCAAATCTTATATGAATACTGATTATTATAGACCTTTGGTAAATATAAGCTTCCGATTAGATGCTGCAATCTTCGGCGATGATGCCGGCGATTACCACAAACTAAATATTGCATTGCATATCATATTTTGTATTCTTTTATATATTACAGTATCGAGACTTAGTGACAGTGAAACCTTGGCTCTGATTGCAGCAATGATATATGCAGCACATCCCATGTTTGCGAATGCAGTGGCTTGGATACCGGGAAGAAACGATATAATGCTTGGTGTTTTTGGGCTTTCAGCGTTTCTCTTTTTTGATAATTATATAGACAGCAAAAAAACTAAAGACCTCGTTTTAAATACAGTATTTTTACTTTTTGCTTTGTTTTCTAAGGAAACTGCAATTGTGTTGCCTTTCTTGTTTTTGACCTATATGTTCATTAGGCAGTCTAAATCTCTAAATTGGAAAACACATAGATTGCTGTATATAGCATGGGCTTCCGCAATTATTTTTTGGTTGATTCTTTTGTTTTCTGCGGAAAAGGGTGAAAGTGCAAATATCTTTGGGTTTGGTGTATTCTTTTCAAACTTGAGAGTAATCTCTGAGTATTTATCCGGATTTATTATTCCAACAGACTTATCTGTTTTGCCTACTTACTCAATGTTTTCTTCGCTTCTTGGAAGTATCTTATTACTGGGATTTGCTGCTTGGATATTTTTTGCAGATACGGAAAACAAAAAAATGGCAGGATGGGCGTTGTTGTGGTTTATTTTGCTAATCCTTCCTACAACGATTTTCAAAAGAGGGAATGCAGACGAATGGAATGACTATTTGTATTGTCGTGCTTATCTTCCGCTCGCCGGCATTGTGATGATGCTGTCAATTTTGATAAAAGATAAAGTAAAAAATCTAAATAAAATGATGTTATTCTCCATAGGCTTACTCCCGATTTTACTTTTGGCTTATATCAACTATAATCATAGCGAGGCGTATTCCTCACCTGTTAATTTTTATGACAATGCCATATCAAAAGACAGCACAAGAGCATACTATTATCAAATCATAGGCAACTATTTCACCGAGAAAGGCAAATTTGAAAAAGCACAAGCTTATTTCGAAAAAGCTGCGGGAAATCAGGAAGGCTATTACAAGAGACATTTTCAGTTAGGCGAAATAGCTATGATGAAAAAAGAATACAGCAAAGCAATTGGTCACTACAAAGATGCTTTAAGGCTCAAGCCTGATGAGAAAAATTTGATGTTTGCACTCTCACAAGCATACATTAGTGCGGTTCAGACCGATAGTGCAAAATCAGTATGGACACAGATGACAGAGAAGTTCCCTGATTCTCCTGAGGCATATTTTGAGCTTTTCAACCTTGCCCTTATGAATTTCGACTATGATATGATAGACAAATATGGGAAAGCGATTGTAAAAGCCAAATTTCAGAATAAGGTTCTTTCCGGCAGACTTAATGCGGTAGCACAAGAAGCATTCAAAGAAAAAGCTCTCAGAGACGCAGTGTTTTTTTGGGACTATGCCTATGCTATGGATACGGCTAACTATAAACTGTTGAAGTATATTTCCGGGACATACTATGTTTTGTTAGAAAAAGATTCTACAAGGAAATACTATAATCTGTTCAAGGAAAAAGGCGGATCTTTTTCCCAGGCAGAGGAAGATACATATACTAAATTTTTGAATTAGGATAGGCTCCTTTTGAACCGTGTCTTCTGAATTGTCTGTAAATTGTTTACCAAGCTTTATCGATAAAAAAGGTGATTTGCGGGAGAGTCTCGGCTTTGCTATTTTCTTTGGTCCAAAATTTTTGAAAATAGCAGTTTTATCTGTATTTTTTGGAAAAAGTAAATAAACATATTTCAAAAGTAAAAAGTTTATTATGGAATCTATATTTAAGAATAAAAAAATTCTGCTTGGGGTTACTGCTTCAATCGCAGCTTACAAGAGCCCTCTAATAGTTCGAGAACTTGTGAAGCTTGGGGCACATGTCAATGTAATCATGACACCTTCGGCTAAGAATTTCGTAACTCCTATGACCTTAACAAACGTATCGCGCAACCCGGTTGCTGTGGAGATGTTTGATAAAGATTTGCAGGATAGTGGTGCATGGCATATACAGTTGGCACATTGGGCTGATATAGCACTCATAGCTCCATGCTCAGCCACAACTTTAGGCAAACTTGCAAACGGAATTTGTGACAATGCTCTGTCAACTGTAATCACTGCCTTGCCGCGTGAGATTCCTCTTTTGATAGCTCCGTCTATGGATTCTACTATGTGGCTTAATCCCTCAACCCAGAGAAATATTCGCCAAATGCAAACGGATGGTGCTTTGATAATTCCCCCGGGCGAAGGCGAGCTTTCGAGCGGCATTATAGGTCCCGGCAGACTTCCTGACATCAGTGTGGTGATTGACTATGTTTATAGAGCTCTAAAAGGTTGGGTCTATGAAGAGAAATCTGAAAGAGTCTTTATGAGTGATAGTGACAATAAAATCAAAGACAATTTGGAACAGCTTGCAGAGCAACATAAAGCTATTGAAGAAAGCGACAAATTAACTGCTGCTATCCAGCTTGAACAAATGAAAAAAGCAATGTCAGACAAACAACAACCCCAGACCTTAAAAGGGAAAAAGGTTGTTATCACTGCCGGCCCGACACACGAAAAAATTGATGATGTAAGATTCCTTGGCAATCATTCCTCCGGTAAGATGGGATATGCTATTGCTACAGCTGCAAGAAATGCAGGAGCTAATGTGGTTCTTGTTTCCGGTCCCGTTAGCCTAAATCCACCGGAAGGAGTTACTACTATCAATGTGTATTCTGCTCAGGAAATGTACGACGCTACTATAGTTGAATTCCCCGATGCTGACATTGGAATAATGTGTGCAGCAGTTGCTGATTATACTTTGAAAAAACCATTTGACGGCAAACTTAAAAAAAGTGAAACCGGTCCTGAGCTTACTTTGCAGCTTGTTGAAACTAAAGACATACTTGCAACTCTCGGTAAAAAGAAAAAGAAAGATCAGACTTTAGTTGGTTTTGCTCTCGAAGCTGTCAACGAAATAGACTACGGCAGAGATAAGCTAAAAACTAAAAATGCAGATATGATAGTTGTTAATTCAGCTTCAAGACCCCAAAGTGGGTTTGGGATAGACATGAACACTATTACTTTGCTTGTTAAAGACGAGGGCGAAACACAATACCCTCCGATGAGCAAAACAGAGTGTGCAAAAATCATAGTTGACAAAGTTGCCGATTTGCATAAAGGCAAATAGATTGTAAATATTGATAACATTCTGCTCGATTATATATCAAGCCTTGCTCCGCAAAAAGTTGCGAAGTGAGGCTTTTTTAATTCTACATCTGTTATTAGAGATTTTGTCTAATGACAAATCTTGAATCAAGAAAGTTGTTTGGGATTATTGGAAGTGAAAGAATATATGAGAGATTGTAGTAATTCCAACAGGCAAAAGCAAATATGTGTAAACTCTCGATTTTACTGCACATTTTGGTACATTGATAAGTAAAAAGTATCATAGTCCGCTAAAATTTAGTATGATATAATACTAATATATTTCTTATTTTAGTGTTCCAATTACTGAACAGTATAAAAGATGTTTCAATTGATTATTTAGGATATTAAGATGTATAGTTTAAATAGAATTTTAGTCTTTGTACTTAGTGTTGTAGTAATATCTTTTGTTTCGTCGTGTTCCAATGAAGAACATAGTGCTTTTTACCCATACGAAGTGCCTGAAAAACCACCTATACCGAAGCTGGTAGAAGGAGCAGAAAAAGTGATTACCGGCAGAATCGGCAGATATGACGGCTTCGGCATATATACCTGGAATTTTGGAGAAGCAAAAATATATGCTGTTCTTGATACTGTAGCTTTATCTCTCATTAAGGATATAAATAAATTCAACGTTGTTGCTGAAGGTACCATTGACGAATACGGTCAGTATCAGATTACATTACCTGCTATTGTGTCTTCGAATTATGTCAGATATGCTGACGAACTTTCAGATAGTTTGGTAGTGCAACCTGAGAACCTAATCATAAGTGCAGGTGAACTTGAGCTATATGCCGGAGTATATAAAAATGAGTGGGGAACTCAGGTGCTCAGATATGAAAAAGTAAGAATAGACGATGCTTATATCTCAAGTCAGACAGGAATTAATACATATTATTATTACGCATTTTTCTCTGAAGATGGCTCTATTGAAGGAGATAATGATAAAAATAATAGACATTACAATGTCTATGGTAAAAAAGGATGGAATATATTACAAATCTACAGTAATTCTATAGGTTATGTAGTGCACATACCGCCTCAAGTGCGTCAATATATATGGGACTTTGATTGATTCCTTTGTTTAATCATTATATCAAAACCTTAAAAAAAGAGACAATTAAAAAACTTAAATGGAGGGCTATATACTCATAAGTATTATAGCAATAATGCCTGTTAGTATAGACAATACCCCGTATGTATTAAGTTTTTCTTTGAATAAGATGCGGGCAAAAAAGCCTGTGGCAACTATAACTCCGATATTTACGAACGGAAAAGTAAGATACCCGGGTATAGTTTCCAATGCACCAATCAAAAAGAAGGAACTAAATATATTTGGAATACCAAGTACCATACCTCGAATTAAAACTGTTCTCTCCGGTTTAACTTTTTTGAATAGGCTAATTGCAGCAGTATATAAAAATGAAAAGCCAAATATGGAAAATAGAAACATAGATTTGCCTGCTCCGGCGAATTCTTCTTCAAAGATTTTCATTCCGAAATCAGCTATTCCTATGCCAATCAACAAAGCGATAAGATAGAAAAAATCTGCGAAACTAAGTTTTTTGCTTGAATCGCCTTTTAAAGATTTATAAAAAAGTATCATCGTCAATCCAACAAGAGCATAGGCAGCTAAATGTAGAATTTTAGGTTGTTCTCTGTAAATAATGATTGAGAGAAGAGCCGGAAGAAAAACGGATAATCGTGAGCTGACAGTTGCAAGTGCAGTGCCTGCAACATTTACCGCTTTAGTAAATGCAAAAAAAGAACCTACAAAAAACACTGCTAAACCTGCACCGAGAGCAAGCATGGGCAATGGGATATCAAAATTCATTTCTGAAAATGACAAAGCCAAAGTAGTCAGAGTTGCTGCGAAATAATTGCCGGTGAGTAGCAAAAGGGCGTTGCCCGATTTAGTATCGTTATATTTCAAAATGAGTGCAATAGAGACCGAGCACAAAACACTTAAAATAAGACTAAGCATAAAAAATATCTCCAAAATTTTTCAAAGATATGCATAGAGCTTAGAATAAAAAAGTGGAAACTATCTTTCTTTTCATTTTTATCATTACAAAATTTAAATATTACAAATTTGTATAATGCAAGATTTTATATGCTTCGGCTTTTTGCAAAATGTGCTTTTGCTTTCTAAAATCTCTAATATGGCTATAATTGCTTTGCACAATTGTGCTGATTGTCCTTAATAATTAGAACTAACAAAATTAAACGAGTAAAAATAGTCTTAACTATTCTTTAAAATCGGAATTAGTTAAGCTATTTTCAAGTTTTTTTTCCGATATTGCATTTATAACTTAGACAGAGTATAACTTATATCTTATAAACTAAAGAATGATTTAATGCTATGAAAACTCAAATTGAACCTTTCAAAATCAAGTCGGTGGAGCATATTCCTATTACTACGGTAGAACAAAGAGAACAGTTCATCAAGGAAGCGCACTACAATCCATTTGCATTGAGATCAGAGCATGTCACAATCGACCTTTTGACTGATAGCGGTACTACTGCAATGAGCTCTAAACAGTGGGCTGCTATGATGGATGGCGACGAAGCTTATGCCGGTTCAAGATCCTACTATAAATTTGAAGACGCTGTGCGTGAGATTACAGGTTTCAAACATATCATACCTACTCACCAAGGGCGTGCCGCTGAAAAAATCTTATTTACTTTGTTAGGTGGCGAAAATATCGTTATCCCTAACAACACTCACTTTGATACTACAAGAGGTAATATCGAGTTTTCAAAAGCTATGGCTATTGACTGCCCTACTGAAATCGGTACTAAACCTGAAGTGATAGCTGATTTCAAAGGCAATATGGATATTGACAAACTTCGTGCTGTTATCGAAAAATACGGCGTTGAAAGAATCCCTGTTGTAATGCTTACTGTTACTAATAATAGTGGCGGTGGTCAGCCTGTTTCTATGGCTAATATCAAAGAAGTACGCAAAGTATGTGATGAATATAACTTACCTTTGTTCCTTGATTGTTGCCGTTTTGCTGAGAATGCTTACTTCATCAAAGAAAGAGAAGAAGGCTATGCAAACAAAACTATCATGGAAATCGCTAACGAAATGTTCTCTTATGCTGATGGCGCTACTATGTCATCTAAAAAAGATGCACTTTCTAACACCGGTGGTTTCTTGGCAATGAACGACGATAAACTTGCTGATAAATCCAAAGAGCTTCTAATTATTACTGAAGGGTTTGTTACTTACGGTGGCTTGGCTCGCCGTGACTTAGAAGCTTTGGCTCAGGGTTTCAAAGAAGTAATGGAAGAAGATTATCTGAAATACAGAATCGAACAGGTTCGCTACCTTGGTAACTTGTTAGAAGAAGCTGGTGTTCCTATTCTTCGTCCTACAGGTGGTCATGGTGTTTATTTGGATGCTCGTAGATTTGCTCCAAATATCAAACCTGAACACTTCCCGGGTCAGTCTATCCTTTTGGAAATCTATAGACTCTCAGGCGTTCGTACTGTTGAAATCGGCTCTTTGATGTTTGGTAAACGTGACGAAGAAGGTAACTTCATCGCTCCTCCTATGGATTTAGTACGCTTGGCTATTCCTCGCCGTGTTTATACCAAATCACATATCGAGTACGTTGCTGAAGCTATTATCGAAACATACAAAAACGTTGATAAATTGAAAGGCTTGAAAATTACTTGGGAACCTGAGTTCTTGAGACACTTCACTTGCCGTTTGGAATATATCGACTAATATTGCTTTGTATATTTTATTTCAAAAAGACGCATTGATTCATTTCAGTGCGTTTTTTTTTATTATACATAATATATCAAAATTCTATTACAAGTATTACGTTCAAATATTAAACAATTATAAGTTGAAATTGTTTATATTTGAAAATCTACAATGACTGCAATTATTTCGCAAGGACTCTATACTTGAAAGCAATTTTGGTTCTTTTTTTAGCTTTGTTCCATCTGACTATGGTATCTTATGCCTCCAAATCGTCTGATGAGATTTTGCTTCAGATTGCAAAAGCTTCAGATGACAGCACCAAAGTGGATTTATTAAATAAATACGCCTTCGAAGTTCGTACGCAAAATTTTGATTCTTCGCAGGTTTATGGCGAAAATGCTCTTGCTCTTGCAAGGCAGCTTAAATATAAAAAAGGTATCGCCGAATCTTTAAAAATTATTGGTACGGCGAACTGGAACAAAGGCTTTTTTGCTGAAGCTAAAGCGCTTTATCATCAGTCACTTGCCATCTATGAAGAAATAAACGACACTAATGGAATCGGAAGGCTCTATAATAATCTTGGACTTATCGAGCTTACGCAGAATGAATTTGCAGAGGCTATTTCTTACTTCAAACAAAGTATCATCTTCAACAAAGCTACTAAGGATACTTTTATGCTCTGCAATGCCTACTACAATATTGCTATCTCGCACTTTTATCTCAAAGATTATACTAAAGCGATTACTAATCACTATAAAAGTATCGAGTTTGCAAGCGCTACTAATAATGATATTATTCTTGCTCAAAACTATGGCTCACTCGGTGCAAGCTATACTTTTTTGAAAAATTATGAATCTGCTTACGAAAATCTAAATCAGGCATTAAGTATTTGCCTTAGGCTCGATCTCAAAAGAGAGCTTGCTCATATCTACAATCTCCTCGCATATTACTATTTGGAAGTGCACGACTTTAATATGGCTATAGAATGTGCTGAAAAGTCTGCTGTGATTGCTGATTCTCTCAACTCCCTTATCAATATCTACGAGGCTAATAAATTACTTGCTGACGCTTGGAGCAAACTCGGCAATTTCGAAAAGGCTTACAAATACCAGTCTCTTTCTGTTGAGAAATTTGTCAAGCTTACTGATGAGCAAAATAGTCAGATTATTGCCAATATCTCTGCAAAATACGCTTATGATAAGAAACTAAAAGCTATAGAAGACGAAAAAGCTGATGCCGAACACAATATTCATACAAGGAATGTCATTATCGCTGTGGTGAGCTTCTTTACTTTGTTTGCTTTTGTATTGGCTGCTTTGCTTTACCGCAACAACCTCGAGAGACGCAAAAATAATCTTCTGCTTTTGGAACAAAAAACTAACATAGATGAGCAAAACAAGCAGCTCGAAACTATGAATGCTGAGCTTAATGAGCTTAATACTACTAAAGATAAATTCTTTTCTATAATCGCTCACGACCTCAAAAATCCAATTTATAATCTGCACTCTGTGGCTCAGATTATCCACGAAGACTTTGATATAATGAGCGAAGACGAGAAAAAAGAATATGTCAGCCTCATGGAAAACTCCTCGAAGCATATTTATTCGCTTTTAGAAAATCTGCTTACCTGGTCCCGCTCGCAACGTGGCCAGATAGTGGTCAATCCCGTAGAGAGCGAGCTCGATGTGCTGCTGCACACCACTATCCAAGGGGCTGCCGCTGCTGCTGCGAATAAGGGAATCGAGATAGTCAGCCATATCATGCCCAATACTAAAGTCCTTACTGATATCAATTTAATAAATACTATCGTTCGCAATATACTTTCCAATGCTATTAAGTTTACTCCTAATGGTGGCAAAATCGAACTTTCCTCCGAACTCAAACCAAAATTTGTTACTCTCAAAATCAGAGATAACGGGGTGGGTATGGATGATGAAAAAATCGGCACTCTATTTATCACCGGAGAAAACCAATCCACTCCAGGGACTAACGAAGAAAAAGGCACCGGGCTGGGGCTAATCATCTGCAAGGAGTTTGCCAATAAAAACGGTGGCGATATAGCGGTCAAAAGCCGTAAGGGTGAGGGCGCTGAGTTTACTCTTACTATACCTCTGCTGCGGCAATAAAATAGCTCGAACGCAAGCCAAAGCATAAAAAAGCCGCACTTTTGTAATTTCAAATAGTGCAGCTCTTTTATGAAGCGATGTATATGGGGTAATTTGTTCTATAAAGTTATGATCTCTACATCTTCTCTGTCCCATAATCCGTTGCTTGCCAAATCCTCTTGCGTCGTTGTGCCTGTAAGGTAATTGTACCAGTCTGTTTTGTACTCGTCAAAGATTTGCGTAAACATGTTCTTGTCAATGTCGCCATGATACCTGATGTAAACTTTCACAAAGCTCGAATTTGTATTCATTCCGACTCCTATCAGACAGTTGAACATAACATTTCAAAATAACTTTTCAGTGTATAAATATATACGAACAAGCAGCCCTTTTGTTCAAAAGATTTACAATATTTTTTTTGTGGGCA
The DNA here is from genome assembly GCA_963664875.1 of Kapaibacterium sp. (SeqCode). Classification (GTDB taxonomy): domain Bacteria; phylum Bacteroidota; class Ignavibacteria; order Kapaibacteriales; family UBA2268; genus JBFHIJ01. The sequence continues at coordinate 2,483,108 of OY761611.1, forward strand.
TTATTCCCTGCTTTTGGCAGTGGGTGGGGCGTGCGGGAGATGAGGAGATAAATTAGCTTGATTACATTTTTTGATTTTAGTATATTAGGTTTTTAAATATGCATTATGAGATTGTGAGGGAGAGTAGATTGTGGCAGAGCAAGAATACGATGCAAAAATATAGTAAATAGAAAGTTTATAAAAAAACCCAAAAATTCCCTCCCCCACCGCTTCATCACAACCCAAAGAAGCGGGGTGTAAGTTTTAAAGAGTTACGACATAAAGTATAGAATGGACAAAGAGGAATAAAGGTATGCAGAAAGAATCCACTAATATAGAACTAAGGAATGATGACCGGACAACTGACATTATTTTCTATGCTGATAAGAGCGGAAATAAGAAAATAGAAGTTTTGTTTGAAAATGAGACATTTTGGCTGAGTCAAAAAAGGATAGCCGGAGGAAAATTCAACTATTCGAAAAATTCGAATAGTTCAAACCGAAGGAGCAAGGCAAGTTTCGAGAGCAGTAGATAAAATTGGAGTAGAGTTATATCTTAAACCCCTCGAAATCGAGGGGTATGAATCCCCCCCCAAAAAAATACCAAAGCCGTGAATTTAATCAAAAATCACGGCTTTGCTTTTGCCTTGGTTTTATTATTTCTAATCTTTTTTCTTTTTGTAGTAGTTTATCAGGCTATTGGTAGAGCAGTCGTGCGTATCCGTTTTAGCTTTGGAACTTAGCTCCGGCAAAATAGATTTGGCGAGCTGCTTGCCCAGCTCCACTCCCCACTGGTCGAAAGAATTGATACCCCAAATCACGCCCTGCACAAAGACTTTATGCTCGTAAAAAGCCAAAAGACTGCCCAGTACGTTAGGGGTAAGCGTGTCGTAGAGTATAGTGGTAGTGGGCTTGTTGCCTGCAAATATTTTATGCGGCAGCAAAGCCTCAATCTCAGCCAAAGATTTCCCCTCAGCCTGCAGCTCCGCAAAAGCTTCCTCTACGGTTTTGCCTTTCATGAGCGCTTCGGTCTGAGCGAAGAAGTTAGACATCAGTTTGTCGTGGTGGTCGCCCACAGGATTGTGCGACATACATCCGCCGATAAAATCGACCGGAATAAGCCTGGTCCCCTGATGAATAAGCTGGAAGAAAGAGTGCTGAGAGTTAGTGCCGGCAGTTCCCCACACGATAGTGCCTGTGAGATGATCCACCACCTCACCGTCCTTTTGGATAGCCTTGCCATTTGATTCCATATCGAGCTGCTGCAAAAATTCAGGGAGCTTTTCTAAATACTGTTCGTAAGGGATGACCGCGTAGGATTCGGCACCAAAGAAATTGGAGTACCAAATGCCGAGCAAAGCCATGATTACGGGTATATTATTGTGCAGCTCAGAGTTCCGAAAATGAATATCAGCTTCGTAGGCACCACGAAGCAGATCCTCGAAGTTGTCATAGCCGATATAGAGAGCTATGGAAAGACCGATAGCAGACCAAAGGGAGTACCTGCCTCCGACCCAGTCCCAAAAACCAAACATATTTTTAGGGTCAATCCCGAACTCTTTGCATTGAGCCTCATTAGTAGAAAGAGCAACAAAGTGGCGAGCCAAATCTTTCGAGGAAGTAGATTTATGATTAAGGAACCATTTTTTTGCAGTATTAGCATTGGTAAGCGTTTCCTGAGTAGTAAAAGTTTTAGAAGCAATAATAAACAGGGTAGTCTCAGGGTTCAGCTTTTTAAGAGTTTCATTTATATCAGTAGCGTCAATATTCGAAACAAAATGCACATTTATGCCGGCTCTGGCGTAAGGAGTCAGGGCTTTGCAGACCATACGGGGGCCGAGGTCGGAACCTCCAATGCCGATATTAACAATATCAGAAAATCGATGCCCGGAAAAGCCGAGGTAGCTGCCGTCATGGATGCTGTCGCAAAACTGTTGCATTTGCTTTCTGACCGCGAGGATATTGGGCATAACGTTCCAATCATCCACTTTGACCGGCTTGTCGGAAAAGTTGCGGAGGGCAGTGTGCAGCACAGATCGCTTTTCTGTAGTATTAATCTTTTCGCCGGAGAACATTTCTTCGGTTTTTTCTTTTATTTTGCAGGCATTAGCCAATTTGATAAGGAGCTCGAGAGTAGTCTCGTCGATAATATTTTTTGAGAAGTCAAAGAGAATCCTGTCAAACTTTTTAGAGAACTTATCAAATCTGAGATTATCAGCCTCGAAGAGTTCACGCAAATGGACATCGCCCATTTCTTTTGAATGAGCGAGCAGAGCAGCCCATTCTTTTAATTCAGTTAGCTTAGCCATGTTTTTAGTCTCAAAAATATTGAAATTTATGATTACCTAAATGTAATCATAAAAAAGGATATAATCATATAAAAAAGAACGGTTGATTGATATATTTTATTTTTTTGCATGTGCAAGAGGAGCTGAACGGCAAGAAAAAAGCGGCAGAAGTGTAAAATGTCTTCTGCCGCTAAGAGATGATTTCTATCAGGTATAGCTTAACGCTGTTTTATGATGACAAAATTCTGATTGATGTTGTCGCTTGTAAGTGTTATCATATACTGTCCGTTAGGCAATTCGCTAATAGGTATAGAGACAGAGTTTTGGCCTTCCGGCATTTCTATAGAGCCGGAGCTTTGTTTAGAGCCGGTGTTAGAGTATATACTGTAATCTACCTTATCGGAGAAGTTAGAAGTATAACTGATAGTAATAAACTCAGCACTTGGCATAGGCGAAGGCTTGCCGATATAAAGCTCATAAGGCACACCGTTGCTGGTAAGTTTGAGCGGCACATCACATTTGGTCAGAGCGTCAAACTCGATAGGGGCGGCATCAGCAGCCACCGGCAAATAATCAGAGAAGCAATCGGCTTCAATGATGATAGTGTCTCTGTATCGTTCGGCTCTAACTAAATCCGGGTGATAAATGACTTCAATACCTTTTTCTGTAAAAGGAGGAATAACTAATGGGAATTGACCTTTTGGCACGGAAAAATGTCTGTTGATTACAGCGTAAGCATCAATTATAGTCTGAGGATACTCACCATAATTTTCTAAATAAACAGAATCCTTGCCGATATATCCCACCTTAAACTCGCCAAAATACTGCTCAGTTTTATCAGGGGAGCTGTCGATATCTGCCACAAGTCTAAGGGACATAGGATAGAGCGTATCAGTAACAGAAGTTACATTGCCGTAAGCATCGATAATCCTGAGAGCATAAAAAGCAGGCTTTTTGGTGTCCAGCACCATCAATCTGACAGAGTATTTTGCAGCTTTGTTTTCCTGCTGCTTTTCGATATTATTTAAAGAATCGAAGATTACCTGATCAATACCCAAATCAAATTCGGTGGAGTCAGTAGCTACAATATCGATATACTTATTGCAATCCCCAGTCTGAGTAGTAACTTTAGGTTTTTCCGAATCAGCCAAGAACTGATAAGACACACCGGCAACGTTTCTATCGAGACAGTCTCCGGTGATGTAAATGGTGTCTTTAATTACAAGAGGCGTATCCGAGCTAAAGCAGAGCTGAAACTTTTTAGTTTCTCCGGGTTGGAGATTTAAAGGTAGCTGAATATTTTCCAAGCCATAAGCTTTGCCCAACGTTTTGAAGTTGATATCGCTGATAGTTTGCTTGAACTTTCCATAGTTTTGCAGAATCAAATCGAAACAATGTGTAAGTTTAAGCTTAGAGTTTTTATGATTATTCTCATAAATATCAGTAGCGTTAAGTTTTGATTCGTAGGCTACAGTGAAGCCCGGCAAATCAATTTTTTTACTGTATCCGAAGCCCATAGAATCTCTGACAGTATAAGATATACTTGCATCAGCAAATCTGTCTAAGACTGCAGCTTTAAAAGAGATAATTTGAGGAGCATTAGATTTATCAATAGTCAGATCTAAGTTGGTGTTGTTGTCAATATTAAAGTATTCGATACCGGAATCATACGGTAAAGTATCAGTAACAACGACATCGGCGTTGAAACAGTCTTTTTTCTCTGTAATAACAGGGTCTTTGTGGTCAAAAATTCTAAAGTTCATACCACCGATATATCCATAAGAATTAGCAGGGGCATAGCCATAGATATAAATGGCAATATCTTCATCACAGGTGATAGTGTGTACCCCATCCGAGCTTTTAAGAACTTTGTATTCGTAGTCAGAGTTTGGTATCGGCAAATAACCTGTTTGAGGCACAGCCACTCCGTCAAATTTGAGAGAAGATTTACCTTTAGAAGGAAGAATTACCGCAACATACTGATCGGTATATAAGTTCGAACCGTCTTCTTTCGTTTGAGTATTGATAAATTTGTATTCGTTATAGAACTGCTCCTTAGGATGGATTAGCATCATAAGTGGGTCACCGGTGTTGGACTTTCCCCCGGTTCCATTTGTTTGAGTAGTTTTAGCATAGGTTGCGACTTGCATTGGAGCAGAAGAAGAAAGATGAATAGCAGAATCAACATTTAGTTCTAAAAATTCAGCTCTATCTAAATTTTTTAGGAACTGTCCGTTTAATGTAATCCTATTGTTATCAGAAGCGGAAAGTACACGAACAAGATCCTTATTTCTAATACCATCTTCTACAGTTTCGAAAGGAACAACAAATGCACTTTTGTGCCACGATTCCACAGGTATTAGCTGTTGTAAAAGATAGTCTCGCGAAGGATTATTTGTGTTCTCTAATGGAATTTGTGCTCTTTGGTGTCCGCCGATAACGGTAACAGGGGCAGAGGCAACAATTCTTGTACCTGTAAGATCGTAAGCTACATCAGTGCTTTTAGCAGATTGCACTAAATATGAATTTCCCTTATTCATGTTGATTGTAAAAGGCTGATCACCATGGACTTGGGTGGGGTTTCCAGCAGGAGGAGTTATTTCAACTGAAGTATTATCCTCAGTGGCAACAATTACAAACTGGGAAGGAGTAACATCTACTAAATTGAACCTCAAACCGGCTTTGTAACTCATAACATAATAATTTTTACCTATAGCATCTATAGGGTAAACTAATGTTGCATCGCTGGTGGTTACAGCTTGATTCTGGATATAAACAGATATTTCTTCATCACTTGTAAGGTGGAAAGAAGCAGGAGATATTTTTTCATTGTCGTTTTTAACATCTGTGTTGCCTAAAATATCCTTACTGTCATTCCATCCAATTAACTCCAAGTCTTTGTGGAAAAATTCTAATATCTCAATTTTATTCACATCTATGATTTGAAATGTCTTTTGAGATGTTCCTCCGAATCTGTTTGTATAGTCAAGAGTGCAAGTCGTTGGAACATCTGCAGCTATGAATATATAAAGTTTATCATCAGGATCGTTTTTACTATTATGATAATTCGGAGGGAAAGCAAACCAAAATTCTTTGCCTTTGCTGTCTGCAGGAGGCTTTTCTTGGGAGAACAGCAAGACTGAACTCAATATAAGCATCAGAAATAAAGTAGGGATATATCTCATACAGCACCCGTTATTATTTATTTATAATTTTTATAATTTCTCTATTTATAGTACTTTGCAAGGCTTTTTTTTATAAGCGACTTATCACCTTAAGTCTTATTTTTAGTGTATTTGATATTTAACAAAATAGCAGATATGCAGTTCATGTTACTAATTATGGTACAGTTTAAATATGAAAAAGTTGCTACACGCCGAAATATTGGGGGAACGTATCTCCACCGAGGAATCGAAAGAAATCGAACGTTTCCCTGTTTCTGTCATGTTAGATAATATTCGAAGTCTTTATAACGTAGGTTCTATTTTTCGCACCTGCGATTCAGCAAGAGTTGCTAAACTTATAATGTGCGGCTTTACTCCTCATCCGCCAAGAAAAGAAATCGAAAAAACTGCACTTGGTGCTGTCGATACAGTGCCATGGCAATATGAACAAGACATATTGAAAGCTATAAAAGAACAAAAGGCTCTTGGCATAAAGGTAATCGCAGTAGAGCTAACTGATAAAAAGCGCGATTATACTAGTCTGACTGCTGACGATTTTCCGATTTGCCTCGTCCTTGGTAATGAGCTATCGGGCATTTCTGATGAGGTGCTTGCCGAATGCGATGACGCAATAGAAATACCCATGCACGGAGTGAAACACTCTCTCAATGTTGGCGTCGCTGCCGGCATCACTATTTTTGAATCCATAAGAATATGGAAAGAAAACAGTCTCTAATCAAAAGCCCATATTTTAAAGAACACATGAGATAATATTTAGTTACAAAGAAAACAGAAATATGAGAAATAAAATTGCTGTCCCTGACACTCCCTACCTGAAAGATTTGTTTGCCAATGCAGATAGGGTAAAAAAAGAATATGATATAGAGTTTTTTATTGTGCCCGAACATCAAATTGGAGAGTATTTTCATAATAACAGATTTGATTTGGCACTGCTCTCACCTGCAGATTATGCAATGGGAATTGGCAATGCAGATTATAGAATTGTTGAGGGACCTTGCTTTGCAGCTGAAGCATTCACCCGATTGGCTTCAGTATATTTCAAGCCTAATCTTGCTTCCATTTCTTCGATTGGAAGTGCAAATAAAGACAATTTTATGGTGCAAATTGCCAAATTACTCATGGCTGAAAGATATGAAATATACTCAGAGATTCGAAAAAGTTCTACACAGATTGATGAAGCATTGACTGAAAACGATGCGTTTATTACTTTGACTCATAGTGATAATGCTGCTTTGGATATAAGTGAGGAATGGTATTTAAATTCTTCATCACCACTTCCATTGGCTTTTTGGGTCTGCAGAAACGAAGAAGCTCCGGATAATATAATTGAAATATTGAATAAACTTGCTGTGGACTTCTATAAATCTGATATTATTATTCATGAGCATTCCGAAGACGAACTGATGGTAAGAGAGGGCAGAATTATTAGACACTGGAATGAAGAAATTTCTAATTCCTTGGTAGAGGTTATGGAATTGCTTTATTATCATCAAATAATTCCCGAAATCGGCGATGTAAAAATGTATGGTTATGATGATTAGTTTATTATGCTGATAACTCCAAAACAAACAAATCGTTTTCGTACTGTCGGTATTATGTCCGGTACATCTATGGATGGTATAGACACCGCTATAGTAGATTTTTTGTATAAAGATGGTATTATAAGCTACGAAATGATTGCCTATCAGGAGTATGACTACCCGGAAGAGCTGAAAAAAAAGATACTCTATATGCTAATTGGTGGGCTTACTTTGCAGGATGTTGCCTCTGTAAATACTTACATTGCTGAAATATATGCAGGAGCTACCCTGAACATTTTGGCAGAAAACAAAATATCTACTGACGAGATTGATTTTATTGGTTGCCATGGTCAGACTCTTTGGCATCAGCCTAAGGCATATCAGTTTTGTGGTAAAGGTATCAGAACCACTTTCCAGGCTATAGATGCTGCAGTACTTGCCCATAAGACCGGGATATCTGTAATTTCAGATTTCAGATCGGCAGATATGGCTGCATCAGGCCAGGCTGCACCATTAGTTCCGATATTTGATTATTATTTTCTTTCTTCAGATAAGCACCGAGCTGTCCTAAATATAGGCGGCGTGTCCAATGTTACTCTTCTGCCTCCCTGCTGCGAAAGAGAAAATATATTTGCATTTGATACCGGACCTGGCAATGTAATGATTGATATAGTTGTAAGTAAGCTATATGGCAAAAAGTATGACGCAAAAGGTCAAATAGCAACTTCAGGGACTTTGGTACAAGATTTATTTGAAGAGCTAAAGTCTATCCCATTTATACTCGAAAAACCTCCCAAATCGACCGGTAGAGAATTTTTTTCAGAGCGATATGTTTCAGAGCTATTAGAAAAGTATCGCTATGCCAAAAGTGAGGATTTGGTTTGTACATTTAGCTATTTTACTGCTTATGCAGTAGCAGAAAATATTAGACTATATGGTGAAGCTGAATGCGAGATTATTTGTTCGGGTGGTGGTGCAAAAAATAAATTTATCATGTCTAAAATTACCGAGCTTTTACCTGAAAGTAGAATGCTCGATACGGAAGCTCTGGGACTTAATCCGGATGCAAAAGAAGCAATCGCATTTGCATTTTTAGCTGTGCTTTTTGCGACCGAAGCCCCCGGCAACATTTTATCGGTTACCGGGGCAACTAAAGAGAAAGTATTAGGCAGCTTTACTCCTGCCTAATCAGTTAAAGAATCGTTCCGTAGAATATTTGCTTCCGCAGTTTCATTTGTCTTAACAAGTTTTACTATCTCCCCCGGGTAAGTGTCTATCAATCGTACATTTTTTTCGTTTGCAGCTGTCTTTGCACGAATAATTGGTTCGTCCCAGGCATGGAGAGCAAGATTGAAAGTGCCCCAATGGATAGGTAACATTTGTTCACCTTTTACTGTTTTGTGTGCATCAATAGCTTCTTCCGGAGTCATGTGTATCAAAGGCCAGTTATTTCCGTAGGCACCTAACTGCACTAAAGTCAAATCAAATGGCCCCAACTTATTGCCGATTTCTGAGAAAGAAGGCATTGCACCTGTGTCGCCTGTATAATAAAAATTGTAATTGTCAGTTTTTACAGCAAAGCCTGACCACAAAGTAGAATATCTATTGGTCAGCCCACGACCTGAGCCATGCCTTGCAGGGGTGGCTGTAATTTCGAAATCAAAAAGATTAACAGAATCCCACCAGTCCAGTTCCACAATTTTATTTTCATCGACTCCCCAAGATTTTAAATAACTACCGACAGCGAGAGGTACAACAAACATCGAAGTTTTATCTTTAAGTATTTCGATAGTGTTTTTGTCTAAATGGTCGTAGTGGTCGTGAGAAATCAGAATAATATCAAGCATAGGGAAACTTTCGGCATCTAAGGGTGCCGGGTGGAAACGTTCCGTGCCTATCCACTGCACCGGAGAAGGTCTATTGCTAAATACCGGATCGGTTAGTATATATTTGCCTTGTAGTTTGAGCAGCACTGACGAATGTCCAAGCCAGATAACATAGTTTTCGTCATTAGGTAAATGTTCTAATTCTTCTTTAGACAACAATCTGTGCTTAGGAATAAACTCCGGAATAGCACGTTTTGATTTATTGAAAAGAACATCTTTGCTCATCTCAAAAACCGAAGTGACTATAGTCGGAGTTGGTAGCAAGTTGTGAAACTTTCCGTCTCTGTAATTAGGCGATTTATTTAATCTGTCCATTGTTTTCGAATCATGGCTAACAGAAATTGTATTGCACGAGTTTAAACTTATCATCAGAAATGTTCCAATCAGAAGTAGTTGTAAAAACATATATCTTCTCCTTAGTTATTAAAAACATAAAACGGAGAAAGATATAAATTGTTACAACATTGGAGATTAAAGCCGAGGGTATTATCTAATCGAATAGCTGATTGCATATAAAAAAACCGGGCTTCAATTAAGAAAACCCGGCTTTTTTTATCTTAAGGAAAAGTGTAAAGCATTGTTATTTTTCAACAACAACAGAGATCTGCTGTACAGCAGAGTTGTCAGCTTTGATAACAAGGAAGTATTTGCCGGCTGCTAAAGCAGTAACGTCAAATTTTAAAGTATTGTTACCTGAAACGATATTAGCACTGCCTAAGTTTGCAACAGTTTTACCACTGATGTCAGCCAAAGTATATTCAACAGCTAATACATTATTGCCTGTATAGTTGAAATCTAAAGTAGCTGTGTTTGCAACCGGGTTAGGCATAATTTTCAAAGAAGAATTAGCAACAAATTCTTCACTCACTGAAGTGCCTTCGCCTTCGCCAAAAATAGAAAGTGTAATAGTTGGATTTTTAGAGTCATTGCTGTTGATGATAATGTCAGAAATGTATAATTCATCAGATTTTGGAGTGAATTTTACAGTAATAGTTGATTTTTCGCCTGCAGCAACTTCAAAAGAAGAAGGAGTACCAACTATTTCAAATACACCGTCCGGATCATCAGAAACAGTCAAAGAAGAAATAGATAAAGTAGCTTGTCCGTTGTTTGCAATTTCAAATGTTTTTTCAGAAGAAGTATTAACTTGAACTTTATCGAAATCCATGTCAGAAACATTTACTGCTATTTCAGGAGTAGCACCGCCACCACTTACAACGCCGAATTCATCAGCCCAGAAAGAGTTTCCGCTTGTTCCCGGAGTCAAAGAATATTTGATCAGGATTGTTTTACCGGCATAAGCATTTAAGCTTACAACTTCTTTTACATATTCAGAAGATTTTGGAACGTAGAGAGCATCTGTACTGCCTGCAGCAGTAGATGTAGCTTTCATTGTTTTAACAACAGTCCAATTTGCACCGTCGTCTTCTGATACTTCTAATTTGATAGAAGGAGCCGTTCCTCCAAATCCGCCATCAGAATATGCATAATGATAAACAAAAGCAGGACCTTCGATAGAAGTTAAGTCAGCTTCGCCAAACATAATTTTTGCAGGTTTACCATTTAATCCCCAAGATTCATGCAGATAGAATAATAGTGCATTGCGAGTACCTTCAGCACCATACGCTGTCGAAGAGCTTGAAGCTATAGTGAAAGCATCGTTTTCAGTCATGTCAAATGCTACATTTGCAGGCATACCTGTTTCAAATCCAAATGTTTGTTCTGCAAATGCTTTTCTTGCGAATCGAATACCAGAGAATGATGAAGAGTTGTCGTTTTTAGACCAATCAACAATCAAATTACCGGTAACATCGCTATTATTGATATTGCCAAAACCGGAAATTGAAACGCTATAGTTACCTGTGAATGTTGCATCTACCTGACCGAAGTCAACTATCGTAGATTCACCGTTTGCCAAAGTACCATTAAATGTTTTTGTAGTTTTTACTCCACCCATGTCAACTGTTAAGTCAAATTGAGTAACCGGAGTGTCGAAGTTATTTGTAACTTTCACAACAGGGTTTAGAGATTCAAAGAAATAGCCGGTAGGCAATACAGTTTGATCTTCTAAAGATAACATAACTTTATTTTCTGCAGGGATGTCAACTTTTGCACCACCGGCAGTTATAATGTTTGCCTGACCTTGAGAGATAAAAGCAACAACTTCTAAGTTCGTAATATCAAGATCGATATTAGTGATACTTTCAGGAAGAGTAACTTTATATTCTTTTTCGCCAAAAGTTCCTGAAGTGGTTTGAGTAATTTGATCGCCCCAAACAGAAGATGTAATAGCCATACGTAAAGCATGTTGGTGTCTGTAAAGACCATCTGCAGTTACGTAATCAGGGTTATATGCAGCACCATTAGCTTGATAGCCAACGATTTCACTTTGAGTCAAAAGTACAGTAAGATTGTTTGTAGGGTTAGCTTCGTTGGCTGTATAGTAATATTCTACTTTTACTGTAAGTTCACGAGTAGCAAGATCTACATTTGCTGCTACCCCAATATTTACAGGGGAAGATTGTGAAAGAATATTGTTTGCTGTAGCTGCCCATTGGTTTCTGCTCATTGCCCAAGGAGTTGTGCTTCTGTTAACTGAACCCATAGGGTAACCTTGTATGCCTGCAGGAACTGCAAGCTGATCACCGGCAGTGGTACGCAAATCAGGATGTCCTGAGCCTGTTTGAGGAGCAGCGTAACCGCCGGTGTGAATATTCACGGCGTAGAATCTGCCTTCGTTTGCGTGTTTTAGTTCAGTAGCGATTCTATGACCATCAGGGCAATAACCGCAATAGATGCCTGTGTACTCTTCTAATACAACATTTCTATTAGAAGGTTGAGTGCTAACGATAGTTTGTGCTTCTGATACAGCCCAAAAACCGATCAATGCAGCAAACAAGAATAGAAAACGTTTCATAGCTCACCTTTTGGTGTTAATAAATAATAATATAAAAAGTGCGACTTGTCTTTTAGTATTCCTTTATAAGAGCGTTATTTTACAAAATACTAAAAAAAATCCATTTTGCAAGCTCTTATTTCTGAAAAAATAGTAAGCAAATTCACCGAGGATGACATAAGAATCGTGTAACACTATGTATAATAAGCAAATAGAACGATGCCGAACAGTGTTGGAATATAAAGATGATATTAGAAAATATTAATTGCTAATGAGGGATCATTTGTTAGTGCTAAGCTGCTTGGAATTAGTACAAACAAATACTAAAAAATGCTGATGATATTTGTACAAATTTAGTTCAATAATAAACTAAAAACTCTGTGCTGCACGGGGTTGGGGGGATACTTTCCCTATTTAATTGGTTTTGGAATAAAATCATTGATGCTTTTATTTACAAAATCCAACGACATATTGCTTACTTGTGCAATTTTTTCTAAGGAGAGCCCTTCTGTAAATAATCTAAAGCAAAGATGTTCCATACTTTCTCCAATTTCGACGATGTTTTGGTCAGGATCCAAAAAACGCATGACTTTTTGACGCCAAGGTTGTTCGCGGATTTTATGCACAAAAGCAACTCCGTGATCACTAAGTTTTGCTGACAAATCCTCCAAATCATCAGATTCGAAATATAACTCAAAGGCATAAGTTGACTTGCCTACTTCTCGACCTGTTAAAGTAGAAAAATGAGATGCAAGATGAAGAGCAAAACCGGATTTAAAACTTATATTTTCACCAAAATCAAATTCTATTTCCTGGCCTAATAAATCCCTATAGAAATATAATGATTGTTGTAAATCACTGACAGCAATCAACGCACATTTATATCTAATCATTTATTTACTCCGATGGCTCTATAGATACCATTATAGTTTCAAATTTGAGCATATTAGAGCTGTAAAGCTGATTGATTTTGTCAAGTAATACTTGGGTAATCCGAGTGTCAGGTCTGCAGATGACCATCCCTTCTTTAGTTGATAGGGTTTGGTTCACCATCATTCCTTCTCTTAGCTCTTCTATATGGATCTCTTTTTCAATTACTTTATTTGAGTTATCGGCAAATGAAGTACCAAAGTTATCAGAGCCTTTATGCGAATCTTTCATTTGGTCTTTTATATTTTCGATATAATCAGATATGTCCCTCGTCCAATCAAAGTTATTTAAAGTCAGTTCAGAACCGTCCGGCAAGAGGTTGTCGAAGCGTCGTTTTTTTAGGAATTCCTGGAAAAGCTGGAAAACATCCAAATCATACCATTTTGCATTCCTAAAGAAGAACTTGACAGTTTCATCGTGGCGCTCTTTAGTTTCTTCAGCGGACTGAGCGATTTTTTCTGACATCATAAACTCAGGATATTTTTTGAAAGGCAACCTGTAAACTGAGTTAAAGTAAGTATTCAAAATGGTTATAATTTGAGCTTCTTTCATTATCTCTTTGCCTGATAATGCATTTGGCCAACCTGATCCGTCATTGTGTTCCCACAACTGAGAGAGTATCTGAGTGTAAGGCTTTAGGGCTGTGATTTTCATTAGAGATTGTAAAGTAGAAGTATAATATCCAAAAAATTCTTCCTTTTCTTTTGGGTTTACCAAATCATGAGGCTCGATCAGATGATATTTTATAGGCAATTTATAACCAAGTGCCGGAAAAAGCATGGCAGCCAAAATAGTTTTTTTGATGTTTTCAGGTTTTAGCTCAAGTTCCTCAGCCATTAGTTTTATATTTTCCATAAGAGCAGTAGTTTTATTCTTAAAATAAAATCTCTTTTGAAAAGTATTAAACCCGTTGATTATCTGTATGATATTTAGAGCAGTACCGGCATCACTTTGATTAGAAGTCTGAGCCGCAGGTTTTTGATCTTTTAACTGAGCTTTTAGCTGCGTAACCAGTTTGATGTTATTTATTTTAGATTTATAAGTATCAAATGCCACTTTTACTGTTTGAACAAGCTCCATCTCTTCTGCAGGCTTAGTTAGGTACATATATGCCTGCCCTTCATTGATAGCTGCAATGATATCTTTCGGGTTAGAGTAGCCCGTAAGAATAATACGCGTAGCATGCGGTACAAACTTTATACTACGTTTTAGGAATTCCGAACCATTCATACCCGGCATTTTTTGATCGCTGATAATAACTCCGGGTTTGAATCCTGCTTCCAACATACTCAAAGCTTTCTCAGGATGGTCTGCGGTTTGTACATTATAATGTTTTTTAAACATTCTTTCTAATATTTTGAGTAAAGTCAATTCGTCATCGACTATCAGTAAGTTATTTTGCGGAGTATTTACAGGTTCTGGCATATTATTTGACTATATTATTAACAAACATTAGATAAAGATAATCTTTTATGCTATGCAAAGATGAATAGCTTTATAAAAATATATAGACTAACATAAGTTTAAAAAAGTATAAATCGGATAAAAATTGTTAAGTACTTCAAAAATATCATCTATCTTAGAAGCTAATCCAATATACGGATATTTGGGTATGGTGGTAGCTGTTTTATGCATAATTTTTGAATTTTCATTGCCTCATCAGTATAGCAATAATCTAACAAATATGCTAATATTTACACCTGCAGTCATATTCCCATTTATTTTGAAAAGTCGTAGCGGTTATTACATATTAATAAGTATAGCAATTGCTCATCTCTTTGCCCGGTATTTTACAGGACAGGCAATAGAAACAATCTTATTCAACCTTTTGCCTTTCTGGATATTAGCCGTTCTGTTTTATATATTACTTTGCAAACAACTTAAGTATCGTGAAGACATAGAAAAAGAGCTTTCTCTAAGGAAAGAGTTGGAAAAAGAAGCAGTAATGGAATCGGTAATTCTTCAGGAAAAAAATTCTCTTTTGGAGCAGGAAATTCTGGAAAGAAGAAAAATTCAAAAAGAGCTGAGAACTGCAAATACGTATTATGCAAATCTTATAGATAATGCAGGGATTGCAATGGGCATAGCCGATTTGCAAGGTAATATTAGCTATGTAAATGAAATATTTGCTTCTATATACAAATTGTCAAAAGAAGAAATAATAGGTCAGCCTTTTGTGAATATGCTTCCGGACTACGAACAGGCAAAACTATATAGATTATTTAGTGATAAAATTTCCGGAGAACAGACTCCCGGAAACTTAATAACACATATATTAGATTCCGAGGGGAACTTGATTCATGTTCAGCTCATATCCGACCTTGTATTCGAAAATGATGAGATTGCAGGTGTTAGGGCATATATATGGGATATAACTGAACAGGTATTGACCGAAAACGCCATCAGAGAAAGCGAAGAAAAGTTTAGAAGTATTTTTGAATTTTCGCCTATGGGCATATATAGAAGTTCTGTCGAAGGTAGAATTATCCTTGCGAACCCGGCACTATTGAAAATGCTTAGATATCCTGATTTAGAAACTTTAAAAGGTATTGATCTAAATCAGAAACATCCTGCACTTTATGATAGAGGTGAATTAATTGCTGAGCTTGAAGAAAATGGAAAAGTTATAGGAAAAGTTGCAGAATGGGAACGTTACGATGGTGCTATTCTCTATATCAAAGAAACCAGTTGGGTAATTCATGACGAAGAAGGGAATATCAAATATTTTGACGGCATAATTGATGATGTAACTGAGCAAGTACAGGCAGAGCAGGAAAAAGAAAGACTTATCGAACAGTTGATGAGTGCAAAAAGCGAAATACACAGGCTTAGCGGCATGTTACCTATTTGCTCAAATTGCAAAAAAATCCGCGATGATACCGGCTATTGGCATCAGCTCGAAGTTTACATAGATGACCACTCTGATGCTCAGTTTAGTCATGGTATTTGCCCTGATTGTGCCCAATCATTATATCCCGATTATGCAGATGATGAAGATTAGAGCAAAACACATTCCTTTGTAGATGTCCAATCAGGATAAGATATTTTTATAAACCTCATGTCCAAAATGAGCAAACTGGTCGAAATAACCCGAAAACCATTGATTAAGTTGTATGCCGGCTGCCTGAGACTTAAGTAAATCTTCCTTTGTCTCGATGCCGCCGGTTCTTATAACATGAAACTCTCGCGACAAATTCTTAGACTTCAGATATGTAACAGCATTAGAAGCAAGTTGAAGTGAGTTTTCTTTCAACAATCTTCCGCTTAGACCTCCACCAAATGACTTAGTGAAAAAGTCAAAGTTTTTGAAATCCCGTTTATCCATAAGAGTTCTATAATATTCATAACGAATAGAAGTATTACCAAGATTGATTCCATCAAAGCCAAGATTGTAAAGAGCATCAATCAAAGACGGAATTTGATGTAACTCTGTATCATTTGAAAATTTTACTATTACGGGTAGATTTCGTTGCCTTTTATTTAGGAAAGCTTTGCTGACAAATTCCAATCTTTCGATAAGTTTACTGTCAAGTGCAGCCGAACTCTCATCTCCATGTTCATGTGGAACATTAGGACAGCTTTCGTTTAACTCGATAAAGCAAACACCTGCTTTGTCATAAAGTTGAAACCCATCTAAGAGACCCTGCATTGCGTCTTTTCCTGTTAGTTCCGGTGCGGAGCTAATTGAAACGCCGATTGGACAATTTTTTCTATGACCTAATTTAGCAATACGTGATGCCACTACTGCGTGTCCTTCGTTAGGCAATCCCATCCAGTTGGAAGCAGAACCCGAAAAAGTATAAGGAATGAAAGGATGCTTTATGCCGAGACTGGTATTGCCAGTTCTGGGAAGAGAAGTAGTTGTTCCTGCTAAGTATGCACCCGCTCCCTGGGCAGCCACAACTTCGTAAGCCTCGCCAAGTTTGAACATCCCAGCAGCATTAAAAATTCCGTTTCCGAAATTCAAATCCCAAAGCTTAAGATTATGAGAGTTATCAGGAATAAATGCATTTTTGGGCACGTCTTTTGCAAATTCTGATAAAAATATCTTTCTGCCTGCTGAATAAACAGCAGAATTTAGACGAGCAGGAAACTTTGATAAAATAGGTCTGAATACCAGATCAGACTTAGCCATAAACTCTGCAAAACCCATCTCTATAATTCCTTTCTAAGCCGAGCTACCGGTATTTTAAGTTGTTCTCTGTATTTAGCTACAGTTCTTCGAGCTACATTGTAGCCTTTATCTTTTAAATATTTCGAGATTTTCTCATCACTTAGAGGTTTTGATTTGGACTCTTCTCCAATGATGTCAACAATTATCTGTTTAATTACTCGAGTCGAAACCTCTTCGCCTTCATCGTTTGGTAAAGATTCGCTAAAGAAAAATTTCAGTTCGTAAGTCCCAAATTCCGTTTGCACATATTTTCCGTTCACAATACGGCAAACAGTAGAAATATCCAAGCCTGTTTCTTCAGCAATGTCTTTGTAAATGAGGGGTTTAAGAGCAGACTGACCTTCCTCAAAGAAATCTTTTTGCTTGTGAGCGATGGCAGTCATAACTTTGAGCATAGTTGCTTTTCTTTGCCTGATAGCTTGGATAAGGAACTTAGCATCTTCGTATTTATTTCTAATCCAATTTTTAGTGTCTTTATTAAACTTTTTCAGTTTAGCTTCCTTTTTTAGCTTATCATAAGCAGTGCTAAGCTGAATTTGCGGCATAGTCGAATCGTTTACTGTTATCATAAGCTCGTTGGTCTCATCGTCTATTGCGACAATGAAATCAGGGATTACAGTATTTGTCTCTGACTGGAAAGCACCGCCACCCGGTTTCGGATTTAACCTCCTAATGACTTCCAGAGCCTCACGGAGATACTCCTCGCCGACTTCAAGATTTTTTGTGATTACACTATAATGCTTTTTAGTAAAAGCATCATAAGCGTTTTCCAATATTTCAATAGCAAGTTTTTGAGCTGCGTTTGTTTTAGGCAAAATATATAACTGAGACAGCAAGCATTCTCTAATATCTCTGGAACCAATGCCCGGCGGATCAAGGGTTTGGATAATCCCAAGAACCTTTTCAGCTTGATTCAAATCTATGAAATCGAATCCGTCTAAAGCAATGATTTCATCTTTTTTAGCATTATTTATAAGTATGCCTGTCAATTTACTTCGAACATGATCGAGCATTTGAAGACCGGACTCAGAAACTGTGAACTGTCGGGCAGGGTTGTAATTTTCCTGCATTTCCTCAAAAATGTCGTCTATTTCACTTTCTTGAAGCTCGAGATTGAGTTCGGAAATATGATTATTTGTTTCTTCTACAATTTCCGGCAAAGCTCTTCGCAGATAACCGTCATCATCAATATTCCAGATAATGTGGGTGCCGACTATAAACTCTTCCTGAGTAATGGGCTGCAGTCTAAGCTGTTCTACCAATTCTTCGAAAAACGACTGAGTATCTCGGATTTGGAAAGGCTCCCCATCATCGTCGTCTTCAAAACTGTTGTTTTTTTGTCTTGGCGAAGCAGTGTCGTCCTCCCACAAGACTTTATAAAATTCGAATGGGTCTTTGTCATCATTGAATTGCTGTTTCAGTGCTTCGTGGCTTGTGTCGTCATCGCCCTGGAAGTCTGTCTCAGGATGTTCATGTTCGGAAAAGTCTTTGGGTTGTTCAATTTCTATATCAAAATCATTAATTTCTTCGAGCATGGGATTCAATTCAATTTCCTGCATTACCTGCTGTTCTAACTGAATGATAGGTAATTGCAAAAGCTTAAGGTACTGAATCTGTTGCGGAGTCAGCGTTTGCGAAAGTGAGGTTTTTATGTCTAACGATAGTTTCATAGCACACCGTAATCAGTAGGACTTAAATTTCAGAAGCCGAAGATTCTGATTACAGGGAGAAATCAATACAATACAAAATTAGTATCCAATTTTTTTCCCCCCGAATAAAAACCGGATAAATGAGATATCTTCAATAATTTGAAGCGAAACAGATTGTTTACTTGCTATCTTCGATTGTTTCTATGAGAGCATTGTACCAATCTTCGCCATATTTTCTAATAAGTGCATCTTTTACACATTCTAAGAGCGAAATGTTTTCTTTGCTACCTCTGTGTAAAGCAGGTTTGCATTCGGCAATTTTCTCATAATAGAGCATGGGACCGCCAAACTGACCAACACGAATAGGAAACAAATGACAAGAAATAGGCTTTCTGAATTTGGATTTTCCGTCAAAGTAAGCTTTTTCCAGAGCACAAAGAGCTTTATCTCCATCGTAATATACAAAGACGCAATCTTTATGATCTATACAAACTGTTGCGAGCTCATCTCCTTCGCCTTCTACAAAGCCAAATTCTTCGATATATTTTCGGGATTTTTCAGAAAGATATTCCCAAGCTGCACCGAAGCTTTCTTTGATTAGTTCTACTTCTTCTTCAAGAACAGGAGCTCCGAAATCACCTTCAAAAGTGCAACAGGCACCTTTGCAGGCATCCAAATCGCAAGCAAAATTTGCTCTGCCAATTTCTTCATCAACTAAAACACTATCTATAATAAACATATTTAACCAAATTACAAAGAAAATTTTATGCCAAATTTTGAATTCAATATAAACAATATTTACGAAACTCCAAAACACAATACTCTAAATGTTTGGTAGTTAGAGAGATAGATGGCAAATAGCGGCAAGGATAAATTAAAGAATGTGCGAATTCTATATGAAATATTTTAACAAAAAAAGGATGCCGGAAAAAATCCGAACACCCTTTTGTTGTGTGTTGTCATTGAGAAATTTATGTTGTTAGTTCTGCCCAATGATATACCATTGAGTTCCATCGCTGATGATTTTGACGTATTTGAATCCTGCCAAATTTATTGGTAAATTACTATCATCTACTTGTTTACCATTAGCATTGAAGGTGACATCATGAGCATTGCTAATATTTTTAATCAAATAAGTTCTTCCAGTACGTAAAGAAGCGTCAGGCAAATTAATATTAACTATTGCTGCGTTAGTATTTACTAAAATTATATTATCATTTTCACCAATCATATAATTTGTCATGGACACAGACTCAATCTTAGTAACTCCATAACTCACAGAGCCACCAATATTAACAGTTGAATTTGCATCAAGATTGGCAGTACTACCTGCAGTGAATACTGGGCCATCGTTGCCGTTAATACCATTGGATGCTCTTATAGTAGCCTCATCAGAATTGTTAGATGCAACTATAGAGTTAGCATTTTCGTTTTGGATATTAATACCTTGTGTTTGATCATGAGTAATTACTTCTATTCCCTGACCTTGATTTGCATTGTCACCGTCTTCAATATCAACAGTTAATCCAATTGGATTACCCGCTCCGGCAGACTCGTTTACATAAATAAGCATACCTTTCTGTGGACCGTCGTGTTTTACAAAGCTTACATACTGATTATTTGTTGTCTTAGTATTTGCCGCCATTGAAGCAAATGCACTAACTGAAGAGTTTTGCAGAACACTCAAAATTATTTCTTGATCAGTTGAATTGGCTTCATTTTGTATGCGAACAACGTTATCACTGTTGCCTGTAGTATTGTCTTCAAATAGAGTTTTGCCGACAAAGCGACTATTCCCATCAACTTCAAACTTGGCAATTGGATTTTCTGTTCCAATACCAAAATATTTATTTGAATTTATAGTAGCAACGACATCACCCATGACAGAAAACTTCATTTTTTGTTGGTTGATAGGGAAATCTGTAATCTCAACTTTCGTTGATTTGTCTTCTGATTGTAATACTTTGAGAATTGTTGGTATCCAAGAATTCTCGAGGTTGCTCCACATCAAAACTTCTTCATCATTAGGAGCATTTGCAGAAACTGCTCTACCTTGGATTTTACCGACTGTCGTATTTTTATAATCACCAGTAATGTCACCTACAATTTGCTCAGAGCTAGTGAGGACTTCTTGATTAACATATTCTGTTCCGTTATACACTAGTGCATGATTTGAACCTAGTGTCGCCGGGTTTATTGTTAACGTTTGTCCTTGGATATTAGACAACTGCGTATTTTTATAATCACCGGTAACGTCACCTACAATTTGCTCAGAGTTAGTGAGAACTTCTTGATTAACATATTCTGTTCCGTTATAAACTAGTGCATGATTTGAGCCTAGTGTCGCCGGGTTTATTGTTAACGTTTGTCCTTGGATATTAGACAACTGCGTATTTTTATAATCACCGGTAACGTCACCTACAATTTGCTCAGAGCTAGTGAGAACTTCTTGATTAACATATTCTGTTCCGTTATAAACTAGTGCATGATTTGAGCCTAGTGTCGCCGGGTTTATTGTTAACGTTTGTCCCTGGATTCTGGACAACTGCGTATTTTTATAATCACCGGTAACGTCACCTACAATTTGCTCAGAGCTAGTGAGAACTTCTTGATTAACATATTCTGTTCCGTTATAAACTAGTGCATGATTAGCACTTAGTGTCGCCGGGTTAATTGTTAACGATTGTCCCTGAATTCTTGCAACTGTAGGATTTGGATAGTTACCTCCTAAGTCTCCACCTGCCTGATCCCCATCCATTACTGATAGATTTACTTGTGTATCCACGTATCCTTTAACTGCTTTTTCAGTAGGCAAATTAGCATTAGAATTTGCATTTAAAGTATTATCAACAGAAATAGTACTTACAGTTTGATTTGCTAAAGTCAAAGTACCGGAAACTTCCAAATTGTTTTGTACTTCTAAGTTTCCACCTTTTATGACAACATTTTGTGGGTTGTTGTTTTCTATATTATTGCCTACAACATCCCAGTTGCTTTGCTCGGTTAGAGATACCCAACCACCGTTTTTGTAAACTTCGAGATTGTTGTTTTTGTATTGAACAGTTCCTTCATTTGAATTATTTGCTTCGCCGACTATAATTGCACCGCTAACATCCAAGCGTTCTCTTGCTTTTCCATTGCTCAAATCGCCAATTTTTAAATTTTGAGTATTGCTAAAGTGTGCAGCAACTGTATTGTCAATTTCGACTCTGATTTCGTTATCATTTTCTATAGTAATTTTTGTATCGCCATCTGCATCTGTTATCTCAGACAAATCTATAGCAGCTACTTTATTATCTACATAGCCTTGCACTGCACCTTGTGTAGGGATTACATTGTGACTAGCCCCAAGGTTGTCGTCAGAAGAAATAGTATTTACTCCAACTCCGTTTGCTAATTGCAATTCGCCTGAAATAAGAGCATTGTTAGCAACTATCAAATTGCCATTTTGTACTGTTACATCACCAAGATTTTTGTTGCGGATACCATTGCCTACAGTCTCCCATTCGCTTGAAACAGTTAGCGATTTCCATCCTGTGCCATCATGCCCTTTAAAATCATTATCTTCATATTTGATTGTACCCGGAGTATCGTTTGAAGTACTACCTAATTTAATTGCACCGTTTACATCTAATTGCTCAACTGGCGAATTTGTATTTATACCTATCTTGCCGTTATCATCAATTACCATTGCATCTATATCGTTAGCTTTAAAATAGATATGGTTGTCGTTATTGTTTCTGTCCACAGCAATTTCAGTATTGCCGTCATTGTCTATAATTTTTGCAGTTCGATTATAGGTATCAGTCCAAGCAAGATTGCCTGTTCCGTCATACTGCAATACAAGCCGGGAAGTTCCTGTTGGAGCGGCAAGCCAGTCCCAATTTCCTTCGTTATAAAATAAAAGACTATTGTCATTGGCTGTATTGCTTGTATTGATGTCATCTTCAATTATAGTTCCGTTGAGAATCTTTTCTGAATTTACAGCACCTTCAGCAATAGTCGGGTTCGGATAAATACCTGACAAATCGCCACCTGCTTCACCGTTTATTACTTCTGTGAAGGACTTCCATTGAGTACCGTCGAAACCTTGGAAATCAACACCGTCGTATCTGATTGTTCCGGCATTTGCAGTAGCTGTTATGCCTACTCTAATACCACCGTTTACATCGAGTTTTTCGAGTGGAGTTTCTGTACCAATTCCTACTTTGCCTACATTTCTGTTTACTATGTCAGCACCGGAAACTTGCCATGCAGGAGATTTTGTAAGCGATTCCCAGCCATTGTCGGTTCTTCCTTCGAAATCGTTCCCGTTGAAACGAATTGTGCCGTTAACTGCATTATAAGAAGCGCCAATTTTAACTGCACCGTTCACATCTAACATTTCTTCCGGATTTTCTACACCTAAGCCAGTCCAACCGGCAACTGTAAGATTGCCGCTTACATGCATATCACCTTCCAAATCTAATAAATTTGGATTTTCTACAGATGGTGGGTTAATAATTACATGGTTGCCTGTTTCAGTACCGACAATGATTTTTTCAGTACCCACTAAAGTAGAAGCACTGACCGTACTATTGGCTCTGATATCGCCATAAGTTTTGATTGCAGTTCTGTTTGTACTTGAGTGATAATTTCTTACTACAAGCACAGCGTCGTCTATATCGTTTGGATCACTAATTCCAACATTGTTTTCTGAGCTTCCTTCTAAGTATAAAGTTCTGCCTTCTCCGAAGTTTTTAATTTCTGCAACATATTTTCCGGTGCCTACAGAATTGCTTATTGCTTCAAATGCATTACCGTATCCGCTATTGTGTACAGAAAGTGTTGGCGCAGTATTACTACTATTGCTGGCTAGTATTGCATTGCCTTTTTCAGTTTCAATTCTGACACCAACGGCATCGCCTTTTGCAATTGCAGCAACAGCATTGTCATTAGAACCTAAACCTTCAGTGTAAGCCAAAAGTCCTGTATTTGATGATTCAGGTAGGCTATGTACTATTTCAGTTCTGTCGCCTGAAATTGCAGCGATACCAATATTCATTTTCCCTTGCTCAGCTCTTGCAATAGCACCTATGGAGACGCCATCATCAGAATAAGAATAAAAGTTTGCAGCAGTATGGATTGCATTCTCATCTGCATTAGTAACTATATTTTCTGTTTTTAGAGAGTGAGTATTATATCCATTGTCATTGTCAACTTTATGAGAGATGTATGTTGAAACGGCATCTCCGTTGTCAAGATTTGTTGATTCTGTCTCTACTCTCACTGCACCTCCTGCAAGACTTCCTTTGCTGTCTTTTTTGACTAATACTGCAGGCATATTCTTTCCGCCGCCTTCTACATAGAGAGCATTCCCTGCATCTTCCAAAGGTACTTTGACGCTGATGCCGTTGCCGCCTTTGTCAGTTTTTTCGAGGGAAATCATGTCTTGGCCTTTCGATTCGCCTTTATATGCAAACGGAATAGTCATTTCGTCGTTTTGCCATGAGACTTTACCTTCTTCTCCGTCCCATTTGAGTACTTGACCATTCACAGGTTCAACACTAGAATCTGAAAGAATCCACTGTTTTGAGTCAGAGTCATAATACATGATTTGTGCTCTTGCGGTGCCGGGAGCAAGTTTAGTAACATCTATGCTAGCTTCGGCAATTTTTTCAGAAGTAATTGCCGATGTGGCTATTTTTGAACTTGTTACTGAACTGTCCTGAAGATTGCTTGTTGCAATTGCATTCAAATCTATTTTATCGTTAGTAATTGCTTTGTTAGCAATCTTAAGATTAGTAACCGCACCAGCTGCTATAGCAGGATTTGGATATGTCCCTGTCAAATCGCCACCGGCTGGTCCTTCAGGCTCTAAGCTAATATCATCAGAGAGTTTCTCACGTGTTATTGATTTATCAGGTACTTCCTGAGCCATTTTAGCTACGTCCGCATTCATTGTGTGAATAGCATACGGAACTGCAGAAAGTGGAGTTCTTGGATATGGGTCGCCTGTGCCGAGAGTAACCTGCAACCAATATTGCTTGTCAAATGGAAGATTTATCGGACTATTTGAGCCAAGGTAAACATTGATGTATCCATCAACTACAGCTACGTTCCTAACTTCAATCCATAAAGGAGAGCCCCCTGTAGGTACGTCAAATAGTTCGAAAGTGATGCCTTGTGCATCTGTGATAGGGTCATTGCTTTCGTCAACAATATAGCCCTGATAATTGATGATTTTCTGATACTGAGCGTTCAGGTTTTCTACACTACAAAGTAAAATTGCAAGTAGAAAGCTAAGTGCAATAAATTTCTTCATCGGAAACTCCGTGATAAATTATATTAAATTTGATTTCTTCTTATCTTTTTGCTGCTAAAAGCACTTAGTCGTTTATCAATCAAATATTATACCAAAAAACAGGGATGCGATTGCTTATGATGTTAAGCAGATAGATATGCCTCATTCAGAATATACCAAATGCGAAGCTGGGAATAGTGATTTTTGATTATAAAGAGTTATGGGATGTAGTTTGAAAAGGAATAAAGAGAATAGATCTTATTTATCGCACATAATTATCTATGAAATGCCTGAAAGAGCTGTTCTTTTCAGTTGCAGTTCTAACCGAATAGTTCTTAAGAAGTTCTCTCATAAAATCAATTCTTGAGCGCGATATCTGATGATAAAGTTGATTGAAATCTTCTTTAGTAATAAGCTCGGAATTAAGTATCTCGGGAAGACGCATTGCCAGCATCAAATCATCTGGGAATCCGGCTATGTACCAACTTTCGATTTCGTGGATAACAATAGAAATTCTATTATCTTCAAGATTATTAAAGGAATAGTGTACTCGTTTCTTTTTACTTCCTACAGTAGGTTCATCATCAAGATCCGCAGTAAAAATATAGTCAAACTGCAGAGTTTTTATAGAATTGATAAAGTTATTTACCTTTTCTTTTTTCCACTGGGCATATTTGAATATTTCAACATCGTTGTACTTTTTGTACATAAGAGGGACTATAACGTGCTTGAAGAAACGCTCGTCATCGTTGCCTTCGACAAATATATATAACTTATTGAGTTTCATTATTTAAGCAGATTTTGAATGTATAATTCTTCGATTCCGATTTCATTTTGCATAAAAGCCATAATCTCCTTCTTGTTGTGCAAATGTGATATAGTCGAATATCCTTCAGCATCGCGATTGATAAACATAATGTTTTTCAATCCGGCATATTTAACAATCTCTGGATTATGAGTACTCAAAATGATTTGTTTGTGTGCAGTGGCATCCTGCATCATATCTATAATTTTAGATATAAGATATGGGTGAATGCGTCTTCCGGCTTCCTCAAAAAAAGCTATTGGTTTGTTTTCAAAATAGAGTGCTATAATGATAAGTATCACATAGACTGTACCGTCTGACATTAGAGATGCGGGTATAGGTCGCTCAGTAGAATATTTTTCTTTTAAAGTAATCTGCAGATATCTATCGAGAAATTTCTCCACTTCCAAATCTTCAACAAATGGCAAAACATCTTGAATCAGATTGAAAAGCATTCGTGTTTTTTCTTCGTCTTTTAAGATTTTTCGTAAAACAATCGCAAGATTTTCTCCATTCTCTTCCAGTTCGGCTTTGCCTGTGATTGTCGATGCTTGTTTTGGACGCTGAGGGTCGAAATCATAAATACATAAATCGCCGAGTGCCTGGCGAACACTCTGCGGATGGTGCATATAGTATTGCTTTTCTATAAACAAAGTTTGCAATGGTCTTTCTTCATCAAAATAGCTTTGAAAGTCCATAAATAGAGATGGAAATACTTCTGCTTTGCTTACCGGCACAGATTTATCCTTTTTGAAATCAATTTCGAATTTGCCTAATATATTAGATATAAGCAAACTACCTGACCCAATTTTATTTTCTTCTGTCAACTTGTCGTTTTTGTGAATGGTTTCGTAAAAATCGAATGTTTGCATCAATAAATCTTCTTCGACCATGAATTCGAGACCTTGCTTGTTGAAAGAAATCTTGAACTCATTGGAAAAAGAAGTAGGTTTCATGATTATATGTCCAATATCTCCTGTCTTCAAACTACGGTAAGCTGAAAATGGTTCTATATCTACTCGAAGTCTCAAATAGTCATCTATTGACTGCTTATTTATGTTGCGCAAATACTCACCACCTCCTTGAAGAGATATAGCATTTTCAAGGCCATATACAACTATATCACGTAGAAAGCGAAAAGCTTTGATAAAATTAGATTTGCCGGCAGCATTAGGTCCAATTAGGACATTGAACTGTCTAAAATCAACTTTCATGTGTCTGTAGCTTTTGAAATTTTCTACTTCTAAGGATTTGATTTTCATAACAGACCTATACAGTATATAGATGAATATTGTGAGCATGGATTAAAGCATAACTTCGAATATGTAGCATCTAAATTCAATTTTAAGTTCAAATATAGAGCACTATAAAATCGAGCATGATTAAAACAGTCCAATATTATGATAATAAAAGCAAAAATGCAAGCCAAATATCTACAAATAAGATATTATATGAACATACAAGATAGTATTAAGAAAGACCTATCGAAATAGAAAGCAGATATTTATAATAATCTGCATCATATAATGTATGGGTATAACAAATGGGAACTATTTGTTGTACTTTATAGTCAAAAAGGGTTTAAAAAACGCAGAAAAAGTCAAAAAAAAGCTTGCACAGAAAAGGGAAAAAGGATATATTTGTATCCCTTAAGAAATGAGGGCAGAAGTTAACAGTTCTTTTACAAATCTCTTAGAGCAGGCGAAAAAAAGTTGAAAAAAACATTTGGTGTTTGTTGAGAGATTTCGTAATTTTGTGTCCCCTTGAAAACGGGGTGATGTTAAGAGTTCTTTTCGGTGATGCGCGAGATCAAACTTCAGCACTATGAGGCGGAAAAAAATCGAAAAATAAAATTTGGAGATTTAAAAAAAAGTCCGTAGTTTTGAATTCTGTCCCGCGATGAAGGGAAAGAAAAGACGTTCTAAGAAAGCAGGTAATGAAGGCGAGTTAATATTGAAGAGGCTGATTAAGTTTTTAAATATTAATTTGTGAAGAACAGAAAAAGTTCTTAATTTTGAACTTGCAATTGAATGCGAATCGGCGTTCTTTGAAAACAGGAAGCACAGTCAATTAAAAAGAGTAAAACAATTTTTGTGATCAAACTCACAAGCAAATAAACAGAGAATAACAATTCTTTATATAAAACAACGGAGAGTTTGATCCTGGCTCAGGACGAACGCTGGCGGCGTGCTTAACACATGCAAGTCAAGGGTAGATTGTCCTTCGGGACGATTGAGACTGGCGAACGGGTGAGTAACGCGTAGATAATCTGCCTCTAACACTGACATAACATCGAGAAATCGTTGCTAATATCAGATATTGCCGCAAGGTGAAAGGTTTACCGGTTAGAGATGAGTCTGCGTCTGATTAGCTAGTTGGTAGGGTAATGGCCTACCAAGGCAACGATCAGTAGCTGGTTTGAGAGGATGATCAGCCACACTGGAACTGAGACACGGTCCAGACTCCTACGGGAGGCAGCAGTGAGGAATTTTGCACAATGGGGGAAACCCTGATGCAGCGACGCCGTGTGTGGGATGACGGGGCTTTGCCCTGTAAACCACTGTCAGATGGGAAGAAAAGAACCTATGAGGTTCCGGGACTGTACCATCAGAGGAAGGACCGGCTAACTACGTGCCAGCAGCCGCGGTAATACGTAGGGTCCAAGCGTTGTCCGGATTTACTGGGTGTAAAGGGTGCGCAGGCGGGCTTGTGCGTCTGGGGTTAAAGACTTCGGCTCAACCGAAGAAGTGCCTCGGATACGGCAAGCCTTGAGTACGAGAGAGGATGGTAGAATTCCTGGTGTAGCGGTGAAATGCGTAGATATCAGGAGGAATACCGGTGGCGAAGGCGGCCATCTGGCTCGTTACTGACGCTCAGGCACGAAAGCGTGGGGAGCAAACAGGATTAGATACCCTGGTAGTCCACGCCCTAAACGATGTATGCTTGGTGTTGGATATGTATTTATTCAGTGCCGGAGAAAACTCGTTAAGCATACCACCTGGGGAGTACGATCGCAAGGTTGAAACTCAAAGGAATTGACGGGGGCCCGCACAAGCGGTGGATTATGTGGTTTAATTCGATGCAACGCGAAGAACCTTACCCGGGCTTGAAGCGCTAGTGACCGCTGCCGAAAGGTAGCTTTCCTTCGGGACACTAGTAGAGGTGCTGCACGGCTGTCGTCAGCTCGTGCCGTGAGGTGTTGGGTTAAGTCCCGCAACGAGCGCAACCCCTATCTGTAGTTGTCATCAGTTCGGCTGGACCCTCTACAGAGACTGCCCACGCAAGTGGTGAGGAAGGTGGGGACGACGTCAAGTCATCATGGCCCTTATGTCCGGGGCTACACACGTAATACAATGGATGGTACAACAGGCGAAGCCGCGAGGTGGAGACAATCCCCAAAGCCATCCCTAGTTCGGATTGAAGTCTGCAACTCGACTTCATGAAGCTGGAATCGCTAGTAATCGCAGATCAGCGTGCTGCGGTGAATACGTTCCCGGGCCTTGTACACACCGCCCGTCAAGCCATGGAAGCCGGGAGCGCCCGAAGTCGGTAGCAATATCGCCTAAGGCGAATTCGGTAACTGGGGCTAAGTCGTAACAAGGTAGCCGTATCGGAAGGTGCGGCTGGATCACCTCCTTTCAAGAGTACTTTATAATTGACGTGCTTCCTATTTTTTGAGAATGCATGAGAGACTATGGGCCTGTAGCTCAGCTGGTTAGAGCGCACGCCTGATAAGCGTGAGGTCGGATGTTCAAGTCATCTCAGGCCCACATATGCGAAATCAGGGTCTATAGCTCAACTGGGAGAGCGCCGGCTTTGCAAGCCGGAGGTTAGCGGTTCGATCCCGCTTAGATCCACAAACAATGGATGCTAAGCGCATTCCTGTAAGAAAATTTACAAAATTGAAAAGTTATTTGACAATTAAGGTGTTACTGCCCATACAAAGGCAGTAAAGTAAAATACAATAGAGCCAAAAGTATCTGCAAAGATATAAATGTAAGTATGAAACTTAATAATTTGCGTCGAAGAGATTAGTATAACAACTCAAAACTAATTCGGTAAGTTATAAAGGGCATATGGTGGATGCCTAGGCACAGAGAGGCGAAGAAGGACGTGACTACCTACGATAAGCAACGGGGAGCAGGAAGTATGCTTTGATCCGTTGATTTCCGAATGGGGAAACCCGGCAGAGGTCATGCTCTGTCATCTCGTAAGAGAAGCTAACCCGGGGAAGTGAAACATCTCAGTACCCGGTGGAAAAGAAAGAGAATTCGATTCCCCCAGTAGCGGCGAGCGAAAAGGGAAAAGCCCAAACCGATGTGCATGTCACATCGGGGTTGTAGGACCTCATAAAAGTGATTTGTGCGTTATAGTTGAACAGATTGGAAAGTCTGACCATAGAAGGTGACAGTCCTGTAAACGAAATAACAATCAACATGAGAGTGTTCCTGAGTAGCGCGGAACTCGTGGAATTTTGCGTGAATCCGGCCGGACCACCGGCCAAGGCTAAATACTCCTCTGTGACCGATAGTGAACTAGTACCGTGAGGGAAAGGTGAAAAGAACCCTTAAGAAGGGAGTGAAATAGAACCTGAAACCGTATGCCTACAAACGGTTGGAGCACTCTAGCAGTGTGACAGCGTGCCTTTTGCTTAATGAGCCAACGAGTTGCTCCTTACATGCAAGGGTAAGAGGTTATGCCTCGCACCCGTAGCGAAAGCAAGTCTGAATAGGGCGATTTAGTATGTAGGGGCAGACGCGAATCTGAGTGATCTATCCATGGCCAGGATGAAGCGTGGGTAACACCACGTGGAGGTCCGAACCAGTTCAGGTTGAAAACTGTTTGGATGAGCTGTGGATAGGGGTGAAAGGCCAATCAAACTCAGTTATAGCTCGTACTCCCCGAAATATATTTTGGTATAGCCTCATGATAGTGTACCGGAGGTAGGGCTCTGATAGGGCTAGGGCTGTTACCGCGGTACCGAACCCTGATAAACTTCAAATTCCGGATACATGTTTCATGGGAGTCAGGCCGTGTGAGATAAGTCGCGCGGCCGAGAGGGAAACAACCCAGACTTACAGCTAAGGCCCCAAAGTCGTTGCTGACAGCTAAAGGAGGTTATTCTGCTGAGACAGCCAGGATGTTGGCTTAGAAGCAGCCATTCATTTAAAGAGTGCGTAATAGCTCACTGGTCGAGCGGCATAGCGCCGAAAATTCTCGGGACTAAGCAACGCGCCGAAGCTTAAGATTTGCCCATGTGGCAAGTGGTAGGGGAGCATACTATCGGCTGTGAAGGTGTTGGGTGACCAATGCTGGAGCTTATGGTAGTGCAAATGTTGGCATAAGTAACGATAACTAAAGTGAGAATCTTTAGCGCCGAAAATCTAAGGTTTCCTAGAGCTCTGTTCGTCAGCTCAGGGTTAGTCGGCCCCTAAGGCGAGGCCGAAAGGCGTAGTCGATGGGAATCAGGCAAAATTTAAAATATTCCTGAACCACCAAAAGTGTTAAAT
The DNA here is from genome assembly GCA_963664875.1 of Kapaibacterium sp. (SeqCode). Lineage (GTDB taxonomy): Bacteria > Bacteroidota > Ignavibacteria > Kapaibacteriales > UBA2268 > JBFHIJ01. Next base: position 2,514,212 of record OY761611.1, read on the forward strand.
GTAGGGACGCAGGAGCGAGGTCTGTTGGGGTCAATGGTTATCCCCATCAGGCGCAGCACACTGCCGAGAAAAGCTACACGTATTACTTAGGTGACCGTACCGTAAACCGACACAGGTAGATGGGTTGAATATACTAAGGCGCGCGAGTGAGTCGCGGTTAAGGAACTCGGCAAATTAACCCCGTAACTTCGGGAGAAGGGGTGCCTACTTCGGTAGGCCGCAGAGAAATGGCCCAGGCGACTGTTTAACAAAAACACAGCACAATGCTAACTCGTAAAGAGGATGTATATTGTGTGACACCTGCCCGGTGCCGGAAGGTTAAAAGGAGGGGTTAGCAGCAATGCGAAGCTCCGAATTGAAGCCCCGGTAAACGGCGGCCGTAACTATAACGGTCCTAAGGTAGCGAAATTCCTTGTCGGGTAAGTTCCGACCTGCACGAATGGTGTAACGATCTGGGCACTGTCTCAACCGCGAGCTCGGTGAAATTGTGGTACCGGTGAAGACGCCGGTTACCCGCACTAGGACGGAAAGACCCCGTGCACCTTTACTATAGCCTATTATTGGGTTTGGCTATTGCATGCGTAGGATAGGTGGGAGGCTTTGAAGCAGCTCTCGTGGGAGTTGTGGAGCCATCGGTGAAATACCACCCTTGTTTTAGCTAGATTCTAACCCGGAGGTGTGGAACCTCGGGAACAGTGGTAGGTGGGTAGTTTGACTGGGGCGGTCGCCTCCTAAATTGTAACGGAGGCTCACAAAGGTCATCTCAGCACGGTCGGTAATCGTGCGTAGAGTGTAAAGGCATAAGATGGCTTGACTGCGAGACTTACAAGTCGAGCAGGTGCGAAAGCAGGTCTTAGTGATCCGGCGGTCCCGTGTGGAAGGGCCGTCGCTCAAAGGATAAAAGGTACGCCGGGGATAACAGGCTGATCTCCCCCAAGAGTTCACATCGACGGGGAGGTTTGGCACCTCGATGTCGGCTCATCGCATCCTGGGGCTGGAGAAGGTCCCAAGGGTTTGGCTGTTCGCCAATTAAAGCGGTACGCGAGCTGGGTTCAGAACGTCGTGAGACAGTTCGGTCCCTATCCAGTGTGGGCGTAGGATACTTGAGGAGACCCGTTCTTAGTACGAGAGGACCGGAATGACTAAACCTACGGTGTATCTGTTGTCATACCAATGGCATTGCAGAGTAGCCGCGTTTAGAAAGGATAAGTGCTGAAAGCATCTAAAGCACGAAACCTGCTCCAAGATGAGGTATCCCGCTTAATTGCATAAGAATCCAAGTAGACGACTTGGTTGATAGGCTTTACGTCTAAGCGTGGTAACACGTTAAGCGGAGAAGTACTAATAATTCGAAGACTTACCTAATAATAGTTTTGAGTTGTTATACCAATCTCTTTAGACTTACAAATTATTATATTGTTTCATCTCTTACTTCTATTATACTTTTGCTCTATATAATACGTATTTTACTTCCTTATATAAATCTTTTTCCGGTGGCTATGGCACAGGGGCTACACCTCTTCCCTTTCCGAACAGAGTAGTTAAGACCTGTTGCGCCGATGGTACTGCGTGGGTGACTGCGTGGAAGAGTAGGTCGCTGCCGGATTCTAATATTGAGAATTAACCCTTCTCACTTCAAAAGTGATAAGGGTTTTTTACTCTAAAGCAAGCATCTCACGCGAGATCAAACTTCAGCACTATGAGGCGGAAAAAAATCGAAAAATAAAATTTGGAGATTTAAAAAAAAGTCCGTAGTTTTGAATTCTGTCCCGCGATGAAGGGAAAGAAAAGACGTTCTAAGAAAGCAGGTAATGAAGGCGAGTTAATATTGAAGAGGCTGATTAAGTTTTTAAATATTAATTTGTGAAGAACAGAAAAAGTTCTTAATTTTGAACTTGCAATTGAATGCGAATCGGCGTTCTTTGAAAACAGGAAGCACAGTCAATTAAAAAGAGTAAAACAATTTTTGTGATCAAACTCACAAGCAAATAAACAGAGAATAACAATTCTTTATATAAAACAACGGAGAGTTTGATCCTGGCTCAGGACGAACGCTGGCGGCGTGCTTAACACATGCAAGTCAAGGGTAGATTGTCCTTCGGGACGATTGAGACTGGCGAACGGGTGAGTAACGCGTAGATAATCTGCCTCTAACACTGACATAACATCGAGAAATCGTTGCTAATATCAGATATTGCCGCAAGGTGAAAGGTTTACCGGTTAGAGATGAGTCTGCGTCTGATTAGCTAGTTGGTAGGGTAATGGCCTACCAAGGCAACGATCAGTAGCTGGTTTGAGAGGATGATCAGCCACACTGGAACTGAGACACGGTCCAGACTCCTACGGGAGGCAGCAGTGAGGAATTTTGCACAATGGGGGAAACCCTGATGCAGCGACGCCGTGTGTGGGATGACGGGGCTTTGCCCTGTAAACCACTGTCAGATGGGAAGAAAAGAACCTATGAGGTTCCGGGACTGTACCATCAGAGGAAGGACCGGCTAACTACGTGCCAGCAGCCGCGGTAATACGTAGGGTCCAAGCGTTGTCCGGATTTACTGGGTGTAAAGGGTGCGCAGGCGGGCTTGTGCGTCTGGGGTTAAAGACTTCGGCTCAACCGAAGAAGTGCCTCGGATACGGCAAGCCTTGAGTACGAGAGAGGATGGTAGAATTCCTGGTGTAGCGGTGAAATGCGTAGATATCAGGAGGAATACCGGTGGCGAAGGCGGCCATCTGGCTCGTTACTGACGCTCAGGCACGAAAGCGTGGGGAGCAAACAGGATTAGATACCCTGGTAGTCCACGCCCTAAACGATGTATGCTTGGTGTTGGATATGTATTTATTCAGTGCCGGAGAAAACTCGTTAAGCATACCACCTGGGGAGTACGATCGCAAGGTTGAAACTCAAAGGAATTGACGGGGGCCCGCACAAGCGGTGGATTATGTGGTTTAATTCGATGCAACGCGAAGAACCTTACCCGGGCTTGAAGCGCTAGTGACCGCTGCCGAAAGGTAGCTTTCCTTCGGGACACTAGTAGAGGTGCTGCACGGCTGTCGTCAGCTCGTGCCGTGAGGTGTTGGGTTAAGTCCCGCAACGAGCGCAACCCCTATCTGTAGTTGTCATCAGTTCGGCTGGACCCTCTACAGAGACTGCCCACGCAAGTGGTGAGGAAGGTGGGGACGACGTCAAGTCATCATGGCCCTTATGTCCGGGGCTACACACGTAATACAATGGATGGTACAACAGGCGAAGCCGCGAGGTGGAGACAATCCCCAAAGCCATCCCTAGTTCGGATTGAAGTCTGCAACTCGACTTCATGAAGCTGGAATCGCTAGTAATCGCAGATCAGCGTGCTGCGGTGAATACGTTCCCGGGCCTTGTACACACCGCCCGTCAAGCCATGGAAGCCGGGAGCGCCCGAAGTCGGTAGCAATATCGCCTAAGGCGAATTCGGTAACTGGGGCTAAGTCGTAACAAGGTAGCCGTATCGGAAGGTGCGGCTGGATCACCTCCTTTCAAGAGTACTTTATAATTGACGTGCTTCCTATTTTTTGAGAATGCATGAGAGACTATGGGCCTGTAGCTCAGCTGGTTAGAGCGCACGCCTGATAAGCGTGAGGTCGGATGTTCAAGTCATCTCAGGCCCACATATGCGAAATCAGGGTCTATAGCTCAACTGGGAGAGCGCCGGCTTTGCAAGCCGGAGGTTAGCGGTTCGATCCCGCTTAGATCCACAAACAATGGATGCTAAGCGCATTCCTGTAAGAAAATTTACAAAATTGAAAAGTTATTTGACAATTAAGGTGTTACTGCCCATACAAAGGCAGTAAAGTAAAATACAATAGAGCCAAAAGTATCTGCAAAGATATAAATGTAAGTATGAAACTTAATAATTTGCGTCGAAGAGATTAGTATAACAACTCAAAACTAATTCGGTAAGTTATAAAGGGCATATGGTGGATGCCTAGGCACAGAGAGGCGAAGAAGGACGTGACTACCTACGATAAGCAACGGGGAGCAGGAAGTATGCTTTGATCCGTTGATTTCCGAATGGGGAAACCCGGCAGAGGTCATGCTCTGTCATCTCGTAAGAGAAGCTAACCCGGGGAAGTGAAACATCTCAGTACCCGGTGGAAAAGAAAGAGAATTCGATTCCCCCAGTAGCGGCGAGCGAAAAGGGAAAAGCCCAAACCGATGTGCATGTCACATCGGGGTTGTAGGACCTCATAAAAGTGATTTGTGCGTTATAGTTGAACAGATTGGAAAGTCTGACCATAGAAGGTGACAGTCCTGTAAACGAAATAACAATCAACATGAGAGTGTTCCTGAGTAGCGCGGAACTCGTGGAATTTTGCGTGAATCCGGCCGGACCACCGGCCAAGGCTAAATACTCCTCTGTGACCGATAGTGAACTAGTACCGTGAGGGAAAGGTGAAAAGAACCCTTAAGAAGGGAGTGAAATAGAACCTGAAACCGTATGCCTACAAACGGTTGGAGCACTCTAGCAGTGTGACAGCGTGCCTTTTGCTTAATGAGCCAACGAGTTGCTCCTTACATGCAAGGGTAAGAGGTTATGCCTCGCACCCGTAGCGAAAGCAAGTCTGAATAGGGCGTTTAGTATGTAGGGGCAGACGCGAATCTGAGTGATCTATCCATGGCCAGGATGAAGCGTGGGTAACACCACGTGGAGGTCCGAACCAGTTCAGGTTGAAAACTGTTTGGATGAGCTGTGGATAGGGGTGAAAGGCCAATCAAACTCAGTTATAGCTCGTACTCCCCGAAATATATTTTGGTATAGCCTCATGATAGTGTACCGGAGGTAGGGCTCTGATAGGGCTAGGGCTGTTACCGCGGTACCGAACCCTGATAAACTTCAAATTCCGGATACATGTTTCATGGGAGTCAGGCCGTGTGAGATAAGTCGCGCGGCCGAGAGGGAAACAACCCAGACTTACAGCTAAGGCCCCAAAGTCGTTGCTGACAGCTAAAGGAGGTTATTCTGCTGAGACAGCCAGGATGTTGGCTTAGAAGCAGCCATTCATTTAAAGAGTGCGTAATAGCTCACTGGTCGAGCGGCATAGCGCCGAAAATTCTCGGGACTAAGCAACGCGCCGAAGCTTAAGATTTGCCCATGTGGCAAGTGGTAGGGGAGCATACTATCGGCTGTGAAGGTGTTGGGTGACCAATGCTGGAGCTTATGGTAGTGCAAATGTTGGCATAAGTAACGATAACTAAAGTGAGAATCTTTAGCGCCGAAAATCTAAGGTTTCCTAGAGCTCTGTTCGTCAGCTCAGGGTTAGTCGGCCCCTAAGGCGAGGCCGAAAGGCGTAGTCGATGGGAATCAGGCAAAATTTAAAATATTCCTGAACCACCAAAAGTGTTAAATGTAGGGACGCAGGAGCGAGGTCTGTTGGGGTCAATGGTTATCCCCAACAGGCGCAGCACACTGCCGAGAAAAGCTACACGTATTACTTAGGTGACCGTACCGTAAACCGACACAGGTAGATGGGTTGAATATACTAAGGCGCGCGAGTGAGTCGCGGTTAAGGAACTCGGCAAATTAACCCCGTAACTTCGGGAGAAGGGGTGCCTACTTCGGTAGGCCGCAGAGAAATGGCCCAGGCGACTGTTTAACAAAAACACAGCACAATGCTAACTCGTAAAGAGGATGTATATTGTGTGACACCTGCCCGGTGCCGGAAGGTTAAAAGGAGGGGTTAGCAGCAATGCGAAGCTCCGAATTGAAGCCCCGGTAAACGGCGGCCGTAACTATAACGGTCCTAAGGTAGCGAAATTCCTTGTCGGGTAAGTTCCGACCTGCACGAATGGTGTAACGATCTGGGCACTGTCTCAACCGCGAGCTCGGTGAAATTGTGGTACCGGTGAAGACGCCGGTTACCCGCACTAGGACGGAAAGACCCCGTGCACCTTTACTATAGCCTATTATTGGGTTTGGCTATTGCATGCGTAGGATAGGTGGGAGGCTTTGAAGCAGCTCTCGTGGGAGTTGTGGAGCCATCGGTGAAATACCACCCTTGTTTTAGCTAGATTCTAACCCGGAGGTGTGGAACCTCGGGAACAGTGGTAGGTGGGTAGTTTGACTGGGGCGGTCGCCTCCTAAATTGTAACGGAGGCTCACAAAGGTCATCTCAGCACGGTCGGTAATCGTGCGTAGAGTGTAAAGGCATAAGATGGCTTGACTGCGAGACTTACAAGTCGAGCAGGTGCGAAAGCAGGTCTTAGTGATCCGGCGGTCCCGTGTGGAAGGGCCGTCGCTCAAAGGATAAAAGGTACGCCGGGGATAACAGGCTGATCTCCCCCAAGAGTTCACATCGACGGGGAGGTTTGGCACCTCGATGTCGGCTCATCGCATCCTGGGGCTGGAGAAGGTCCCAAGGGTTTGGCTGTTCGCCAATTAAAGCGGTACGCGAGCTGGGTTCAGAACGTCGTGAGACAGTTCGGTCCCTATCCAGTGTGGGCGTAGGATACTTGAGGAGACCCGTTCTTAGTACGAGAGGACCGGAATGACTAAACCTACGGTGTATCTGTTGTCATACCAATGGCATTGCAGAGTAGCCGCGTTTAGAAAGGATAAGTGCTGAAAGCATCTAAAGCACGAAACCTGCTCCAAGATGAGGTATCCCGCTTAATTGCATAAGAATCCAAGTAGACGACTTGGTTGATAGGCTTTACGTCTAAGCGTGGTAACACGTTAAGCGGAGAAGTACTAATAATTCGAAGACTTACCTAATAATAGTTTTGAGTTGTTATACCAATCTCTTTAGACTTAAAAATTATTATATTGTTTCATCTCTTACTTCTATTATACTTTTGCTCTATATATTACGTATTTTACTTCCTTATATAAATCTTTTTTCCGGTGGCTATGGCACAGGGGCTACACCTCTTCCCTTTCCGAACAGAGTAGTTAAGACCTGTTGCGCCGATGGTACTGCGTGGGTGACTGCGTGGAAGAGTAGGTCGCTGCCGGATTCTAATTTAAAAAAAGTCTGTATATTAGTTTATGCAGACTTTTTTGCGTTTATAGAAGAGTGAAAGAGTCGTTTCACTTATTCAATCTAAAAATTTAAAAGCAAACATTCATAAGATTGTGTTAGAAATCAAATGAAGAAATTGGTTTAAAAAAAGTTTTATAAGACGATATTTTTTAAATGCTTAAGATTTAGTGGTATTATTTGAATTATTTTTAGGCTTAGGATTTTTATTCATTTGTCTTTTTGATGATTTTAAATGTGGTAGCGCTTCGGAAGGAGATATAGGTGTAGTTTCAGAATTAGATTCTGCCTTTTTTGACTTATTAGAGAGCTCAACAGTAATGATTCTACCGCCAAGCTCTATCGAATTTAGTGCTTTGATAGCATGTTCTGCTTGATTATCTTCCATTTCTATAAAGCAGTAGCCTTGCTTAAGTTTGGTCCTTTTATCAATTGGTCTTTTGAAAGAAATTATGTCTCCAAAGACTGAAAAAAGGATTTGGATTTCTTCGTCGCTTATGCTGAAATTTATATTTTTGACAAATAGAGTCTTCATAGTAAACTTGTGTAAAATAAACATCTTTCAACATAGTAAAAATCTAAACAACTACTAAATTCTTCTCGGAATATAGCTGTTTATTCATAGAAATATAAGCTACTATACCTGTTATTATACCTGAAATGAGTGCCGCATAGAATATACCGTCAATATCCATAAAATATGCCCCTAAATAAGATAGCGGGATGTAAAGTACAAAAACATACAGAACTGTTAAAAATGCAGCTTGAAAAGGTTTGTTCAGCACGTTTAATGAAGTGCCTGCTACCATCATAACACCGCGAAACATATAGCCAATAGGGACTACGAGCAGATACGTTTTGATAATATGAATCATTTCTTGTGCTTTTGCCATAAGTTCTGGATTATGAGTAATAGAATCTGAAGCAAAGACAAAAGTTTTGCCTATAGTTTCCCCAAGTAAAGCTAAGACAATGAAAGAAAATGTACCCCAAACAAGAGAAACAATATAACTACGTTTTACGCCTTCTCTAGCTCTGTCGTATTGACCTGCACCCCAGTTTTGACCGACAAACGGACCAATAACTGCAGAAAGCCCCATGAATACAGTTAGCATTAAAGATTCAACTCTAGATGCTACACCGAATGCAGCCACTGCATATTCTCCATAGTTTGCAAGTAATGCGGTAATAATTCCAATTCCGACCGGAACGACTAACTGAGTACCAATGGCTGGTCCGCCGATGACCATAATTTTTTTCCAGGACGCAAGTATTTCGCTAAATTTTGGAAGCGAGAAGCTAATCATCTGTTCGCGTTTATATAGGATATGCACTGATATGATGAATGTTACGGCTCGAGCTATGACAGTAGCAATCGCTGCTCCTGTGAGTCCCATGGGAGGGATAGGGCCCCATCCGAAAATAAAAATAGGGTCGAGCACCAAATTTACAAGCACTGAAATGCCCATTATCATGGAGGGTACTTTGGTGTCGCCTGTGGCTCTGATAGCGGCGTTGCCTACTACCGGGACGACGAGGAATATCATACCGGGATACCATACCACCATATAGTCTTTAATAAGATTGACAGTTTCTGGGGTTGCTCCTAAAATTGAAAATAACCAGTCAAAGCTCAAAATGCCAACTACAACGAAAAAAGCAGTCATAATCAAAGAAAGAATAAGAGAATCAGTGGTAATGCGAACAACTTCAGATTTATCACCTTTTCCAATTGCTCTGGAAATTATAGAAGAAGCTCCTGTCGACAGTCCCATTGCAATTCCCCAAATAAAAAATACAATGGGAAATGTGAAGCTAATGGCAGCAAGTTCTGCATTGCCAAGCATGGAAACAAAATATGTATCTATTAAATTAAGAGAAATGGCAAACATTATCCCAAAGATAACTGGTATAGATTTGAATACGAGTTGCTTGTTTATGTTGCCTTCTAAATATTGTGGTTTTTTGTCAGACATAGTAGTGTCTCTAAGTTTAATGATTTAGTGTTGACGAAATTAGACGTGTAATAATATAAGAAAGTTTCATTGTAATAGGGAGAGTGTTTTGTTCTAGAACTAATATTTCTTGTCTCTCTATAATATAATTCTGACTCGATAAAAAAAGCTGCCCCATAATGAGGCAGCCTAACAAATATATTAGCTATAATCTTTCTTAGTAAGATTATTTTGTAATTACCATACTTCCTTCGCCAACAAATGTATTTTGTTCCAATCTGATGATGTATGCACCACTTGGCAAATCTTTTGTTGATACATTTACTTCGTAAGAACCTGCTTGCTGGTAAGAATCAAATACTACTTTCACTACTTCACCTTTTTCATTGTATATTTTCAATGATGCAGGTGCGTTAAGTGCTACGCCGTATTTAATGCTTGCTGTTTCGCCTACCACCGGATTTGGTGCCAAGCTTGGTGCAAGGTTTGCTCCGCCTGTTGAACTGATTAGGTTGATATCCTGAATACAATTTACTAACGGAATTTCTTGTGTTGAAGATGTGTATGTGATACATTCATCTCTTGTCGCAAATGTTACATTTGTGATTTCAGGCATATACTTAGTATCTCCACTCAAATACAGCAAGAATAGCGGGTTAAGCATTGCTGCTCTTGCGTCTGCATAGTTTAAGTATCCTGCTCCGCTTGTGCTGATTGTGTAAGTATCTAAGAAATATTCGCCGTCTTCTTCTGTGTTTGATTTCACTACTTCAAAGCCCGGAGTTGCATTCAAAGCAAATGGTTTATCTACTTTGATTAAGCCCATCCATTCTTTTTTGTATTTGTATGTGATACTCAATGATTTGATTTCCAAATCACTCCATTCGTCTTTGTTTGCTATTTCAATGAAGAAGTAGTTTGTATAGTGTGGTACATTGCCGCCTGTGTTGTATGAGAACATACCCGGCTGTATCGGAATTGCTTTTAGCTCTGTACCTACTCGTGTTTCAATTTTTTGTGAAATATCTACATTAAGCAATCTTGCTGATGCTGTCAAATCGGCTGTCATTGTTTCTTTTTCTGTGCTACCGACAAAGTGATATTTCATTGCTACTTTTGCACTAAAATTCAATGTCATACCAGGTGCTGCTTCATAAATTGATTTATCTACTGCTGTAGGATCAAAAAGCACTTCGCAGATTGAATTTCCACCCATGGTGATTGTTGAACCGTAAAGAACAGCTTTTACTGCATCTGTTACTACGAATACGTTGTTGTCATCTTCTGTAATAACTATTTCGTCAACGATAAGATTTTGAGATTGAGATAAGTTATTGAGTTTTACATTTGCTGTAAGATTATTACATCTCATTGTCATACCGTAAGCAATGCCTTCTACTGTCGCATCACCATCAACTACATAACCTCTTAGGAAGCCTTCATCTTCAGGGTTTACTGAATTTTGTACAAAGTCTTCGTAAACCATTTGATAGCCTGGTACGCCTGAGCCGGGCACATGGTTAGAGTTTACTGTAATGTCTGTTTCTTTGATGAAGCCGTTTGTAGGATCTACCTGATCCAAACCTACGTTTGGTGTCATTAACGGTGGTGCAAATGCATAGTCAACAGTAACTTTACCTTCTGTCGGTACTGTTATTGGGAATGTTACATTAGCATACGGAACACCGTCAATTGCTACAGGAATAAAATCATTTGCATACGCTGGGTTGATAGATATTGATCTAACTTCTAAAACTTCGTGTTCGTCAGAGTTTATAATCTCAATTTGTTTTACTTCAGCATCTGCTAAGGCTTTACCCGGTGCAGTTTTAGTAAATGTTGCTTCTGTTACTTTCACATTCGGCATTGTTCCGTGACCGGTAAGCATATTGGTAGCATCTTCTTGGAACTTTTTGTCTAAATCTGTTTTAGTATAGTATTTAGCAAAAATTCTTGCTTGTATATTTTCTCTTTCTTCAAATGGAACAAATACAACATTAAATGTATATGTTTCGCCTTCGGCTAATTCTATACCTTTATAATCATCACTTGGATCAATATTGTATTTAGCTACTAAATTGCCGGTACCATCTACGAACATGAAATTGTCGTTAGAAGGAACAGCATCAATAAATGCTAATTCTGTTACGACAACAACTTCGTTACCTGTATTCTCAACAGTTACTGTTGCAGGGGCACCTTTTTCATTAATAACTTTTTTAGTGCCAACATGCTGCATACCAAATATGCATTCAGATAGAGTTACAGTACCTTGAGAAGAAACAAGATCCCATTCAGAAATTGAATCGCTTTCAGCAATCGGATCAAATGCATTATTTGAGAATACCAAATTATCCTGATAGCGACCTATCGCTGAAGGTGTGAAATATTCACCCATTATTTGTACTTTCCACTCTTCTCCCTTACTAAACATTCTTGGTTGAATTTCAATTGGGAATGTTACAGGAGTATTGTTTTTATCACGTGGAGTGAATCTAAATTCAGGAATTACAGTTTCAAACATAGCTTTAGTAACTATCAAAGTGTCAGAGCCCGGATTTGAGATAATTATACCATTTAGGCCATCTCCATCGAAGCCACTTGCAACTGTTTTTTCAATTTCATTGCCTGGGAATGCCGGCTTTGATGATTTCCACTCAGTTACTTTAATTTTTGGAGTTACACCCTGACCTTCAATTGGCCATTTGAAGTCCAAACATTCAGCTTTGAATGATATTGAATCTAAATCGAAATCTTCGGGATCTTCGACTTCTTCTGTTGGGTGGTATTTCAATCTCAATTCCATTTCTTCGCCAACAGCAAGTTCTGTTACATCGTAATCACCCCAATCTTCTACTATTTCAAAGAACTCACCATCAACCAATTCTTTAGTATTTACCTGCAAAGGTCCTCTTCCTGCGTTTTGGAAAGTAACATCAATGAAGTGATCTTGAAAAATTTGGCATCTGCCAAATACTATAGATTCTGGCTTCACGATTTTCAAAGAGTCTGCAAAATATTCTACAGAGTCAATTGTTATATTACCTTCCTGATCTGCAACATAGAAATAGCATTTTGCATCTTGGAATTTATCTAAAACAGATAATTTAAAGAGATAGTCATCATGCGGTTCGTATTTCCAATCCTGTGGTTGACCGTTTTTGTTTACATACTGAGGTTCACTAATATTATAAGAAATATATTTGTAACCCTTAATAGTTGAGTCCATTATGATAGTTGCAGGCTCGTCCCATACTTCAGTATCAACCTGACGTGGATCTGCGTTGACATTAGGATCTATTGTTAATTCAGTCACGTGAACTGTCCATTCGCCGCATTCACCCTGAATGCTTACTGCTGGTGGAACTGTATCAGTTTCAGACAATTTTTTAAGTGCCATAGCTGCAGGCCATCCATAAGAGTCAACTGATTTGAATCCATAGATATACCCACCAAATTTCGCAACACCATCTGTGCTCATGCTATGAACACCCGGAGCAATTTTGAATCTTGCCCAATACAAATCAGTACCAGGGATTCTGTTAGACAAGAAAGAAGGCATCTTATCAACAACTTTTGTTCCATCAAAAAGAATTGATTGCAAACCTTTCTTTTCCGGATCGTTAGGATCATCCCAAGCTACTATATTTAAGTGATTTTCGCCAAATGTTTTATTTGGTGGTGCCTGGAAGATAGTACCGTAAATATATTGTTCAACTGAAGTTACAGGCCACATAAAAGGATCGTACTGAGCACCATCCCATGCTGAAGAGTAAGAATATTGCATAATGAATATTGGTTTGTCAGCTTGGAATACTGAAGTACCTGTAACTGATTTAGCTGTTGGATCAGCATTCATCACATCAGAAATTTCAATAAATTCACCACCATTTTGTAGAACACCACTCCTCGCACCTAAGGATTCTTTAGTATTAAAGTCATACCAAGACATGGTGTAAGAAGTGTTATCTTCAAGTGCTAAAATTCTAAACAAGTCACCTTTTGTGGAACCACCTCTTGCTAAAGCAACTGATGCATAATACTGCCCCCATGTATCTACAGGCATAGGTTGAGCACACAAGTGGTCACGAGAGCTGTTTTCAAGAATAGGAATAACCGTACGCCAGTGATATGATACAATACCAATTGGTTTGTCTGCTTTGATATAAGTTCCGGTAAGATCAAACTGACCTCTTGTCAGACCATCAGATTGTATCTGATAAACTTCCCCGGCATTGACCTTAACGTTGAAAACACTTCCTATTGATTTTGTTTCATCTTTCATCAAAGTTGCAATGTTTTTATCGCCAACACCTCTTAACCTAACATTTACCTTTGTATTGTCTTCTGAGCCAATAATAAGGAAACCGTTAGCAAAAGTGTTTGTTGCACTTTCATAATTATCATAGTAAGAACAGTGCATATATTCTGTCTGCCAAGAATCTACAGGCAGCGCCATATAGCCGTCTGAAGTTGTGTTTTTTGAGTTCATCACATAAACAGATACAGGACCTGTTGCTTCTATTGTGATTGTTTTTGTAGTGGCTGTATTTGGCTCTCTACATTCGGCTGCAGTATATGAAAGTCCTTCTGCATCATTTATCGTAAAAACATCTCCACCTTTGAGAGCTTTTTTCTTTTTTGTACCCATGATGTCCATATCAAGTAGTACATCATTAGCACTTGCTATGTAAACCTCAATAGCGGAATCAGACCAACCATAGCCTGCTGATTCATTAGGCGGAATAGCCACAATGAACTTACGGCCCATCTGACCTTGACCTAATTTGAAGTCGCGAGCTCTTTGTTCGCGTATTTTTTGTTTTAGTTCTTTGACATTAGCAAACCCTTCATTGGGTATTGCCATCAAGAAGCTAAGGCATAGAACGAGGGTAATAAGTAGATTTTTCCTCATAATTTCCTCCGAAATCGGAATGTCGTTAATATTCAGTAAATAACTATTGTTTTCTAATAGACAGATATAGGTTTAGTTTGTTACATCTCTTTCAGTAAATATCTTTCAAATATATAAAATAAATCGATAGGTTATTACAAATAATTCAAATTGGGAGGCATTTTTTTAGAAAATATTTCCAATCACAATGATGTTGTCAAAACTGCCCACTAAATCGAAACTTATGTGGTATTTAAAATTGCTATTTTGTAAAAGTTCGAGGACTGTATTACATATATCGTCTGATTATTCCCACATTCTCTTTTGAATTAAAGTAGATATTGTATATACTTGTACAGTAAATCGAACAAATTGTGTTGTATATCAATTATTTTTGAAGCAAAATGTATAAATATATATTCATACTCTTCGCTCTTATGTCGTGTATCCAAGTCGCGAATAGTCAAAATCTTACAGAACTTAAACAGATGACTTTAAATGAGACAACTTTTAAGCTGTGGAATAAATATATTTATGATTACGCACCCGCAGATTCAGCTTTGGACTTGGTTAATCATTTTGCGAGAATACATTTATTTGGAAATAGACCGGCTGTGGCATATCAAGTTTATGATATGTATAGCGGCTTGTTTCCGGCAAAGCAAGATAAAATCAAATCGCTTTTAGATATTTGTCTGAATAGAGCGATTAGCATGAAAGCAAATCAGCAGACTTTTGCACAATACCATAATATAATTGTTAAAAATGCTCCTAAGGAAGAGGCTTTTGTGGCTGTGCAGAAAATCGCTGCACACTATTTGGATTTAAAATCTTTTGATTCAGCGGCAGTCATTTTCAAAGCGTATAAGACATACTTCCCTTTAATGAATAATCGCTTTGATAGCATTGTTAATTTGCTCGAAAGAGATGAAAAGCAACTCGAAATTACTAATCTCGGAAGCCCTCTAAACACAGCCGCTAATGAATGGGATCCAAATCCCACTCCCGATGGCAAACGGCTTTTCTTTTCATCAAATAGAGAGGGGACAATTGGAGGAGCTGATATTTGGTTTGCTGATTGTGACTCTTTAGGTTACTCTGAACCGAAGCGTTTAGGGCATGGAGTAAACGGTAAAAATAAAGAAACTATAGATAATGTCATTTTTGATGGTTCGGGCTTGACTCTTTCCGGAAATTTCGACGGAACATTTGGCAAATATGACATATATACCTTTATGGCTGATACGTCCGGAAAATTTTCTTTAAAACATTTGCCCTATCCTATTAATACAGAATATACAGACGAATCTGCAAATATCACTGCGGATGGGTGGGCTCTTCTCTTTTGCTCAGACAGAAAAGGTGGCATCGGTGATTTTCACAAAATGGATGAAAACTTTCACGGGAATGCTATGGGCAATACTGATTTGTATGTTTCTTTGAAGATAGGTGAGACTTGGAGTGAGCCGATCAATCTTGGGCAAACAATAAATACGCCCTATGCCGAGAGAACGCCTTATCTCCATCCTGATGGCAAGACTCTGTACTTTAGCTCCGATGGTCACTATGGATTGGGGGGATTGGATGTGTTTGTGAGTCGTAGGTTGAGCGATACTTCTTGGACGGACTGGAGCGAACCTGTTAATCTTGGAAGATTTGTTAATAGCTCCGGAGATGATTGGGGCTATAAAATTTCTTTGGACAGCAAGGTTGCATTCTTTTCGATTGCAGAGCTTCCCGGAGGTACTGGTGGATGGGATATTTATAAGATTGAAATGCCGGAGATTGCAAAATCATCACCAATCGCAGTCATTAGCGGTTCCGTTAGAGATGCGGAAAGTGATTTGCCTCTTTCTGCAGTCATTAAATATGAAGATTTGAGCGACGGCAAGTTATTAGGTGAAATAATCAGTAATCCTGCTACAGGTGCTTATATGATTGCTTTACCTGCCGGGAAGAACTATGGTATTTTTGTAGAAAAGCGTGGATATGTGCCCAAATCCATAGATATCAATCTTAAAGACAGCCTCTCGGGAGACTTGGCTTACGATTTTTCTTTGCAGGCAGTTGCTACGGCTGCAAAAAACAAAATTGAAATAACTTTAGAAAACATATATTTTGATTATGATAAATCTTCGCTTAAGAAAGAATCTATGCCGGCTTTGAAAAGGTTTGTTGATTTTCTTCAAAAAGAAGATAAATATGACATTCTAATAGAAGGGCATACTGACGAACTTGGAAGCGAAGAATATAACCTCCAACTTTCCAAAAAAAGAGCAGATGAAGTCTTTCGTTTTCTAAAAAATACCGGTATAAATTCCGAAAGAATAACAACAAAAGCTTACGGTGAAACAAAACCTCTATCCAATCAAAAATCAGATTTATCTAAAAACAGAAGAGTCTCTTTCAGGCTCATTCTGAGATAAAACCCTGCTATAAATAGACTAAGCGGAGTACCTGCTTCCACAGTTGTATATATTCTCATATCCAAAGAGCCAACTTAAAAAATTAAATTGGCTCTTTTAGTTTTTATTGTGTAACTATATTGCAATATAGATGTCAATTAGTAATATGAAAAAGAAGCAGGCAGTTGCTTGCAATTTAGATAATGATCTTCCAAATTTAGGAGTAGCCTTATGAAAAGTATTATACTTGTTATGCTAATATGTATGTCGTTTACAGGACTCCTTGCTGAGTATTATGATGAGCCGTATTTGAGCAAAAGAGATGAATTTATTCCATTTGTGATTTTAAATGATTCGAGTGGAGTACCCTTTTTTTTAAGTTTTAGAAAATATGCCAAATGTAATCCAATGGACAAAACTATAGAAATTATAGATAGCATTAAATATAATAGTATTAGCGTGCCTCTAAATACTGGGAATTTAATAAACAGTCACATTGGGATGAAACTAAGTATGAGAGATCTTTATATCAATGATTCTGCGCACCTGAATTTTGTGAATATTGACACTTCAATCTTCATAAATCTCCGATATTTTTCTTCCAATTTGTTTCAATTCAATAGTACTACCTATAGTAATGGAAAGTTTTGGTTTGGGGGCTTATGGAACTATCTTTACAGATTTGATGAAGAGACTTACGAAATAGATTCAATAGCAGTAGATTCATTGAAACTATATCCGTGGGCATTGCAGCATAGGCGTTTTATGCCGTACAAAAACGGAATACTTTATATTTCGCAGGTAGCCAGAAATCTGCACTACTATTCTGACGAAGAGCAATGGACAGTAGCGCTTGATTCTATTGCAAAAGCAAATTATAAGAACTGGGGCTATATCCAGCATGTAGATTATTTTGATGGGAAAGTGATGCTTTCTATAGAAGGTAAAGCAATTTATATCTATGATATAAATCAAAAGACATTGGAAGAAATCAATCTGGACAATACCATAGTTTCTGAAAAATATAAAAACTATGTAGATTCCGAAGGCAATTTGCTCCTTGAATTTTTTGCCAATTATGATTGCAAAGGAAACATTTTCTTCAGTTTGGAAAGCAATAAAGAAGGTTTTACGCTCTACAAAATTGATGAGACAAGGGAAATCTCTGAATTCAAATTAGACGGATTTGTCCAAGTTTTCGATGTAACACGCACAGGTCGGAATTCAAATTGGATTAGAGGATTCATTGGTGATTTTGAAGAGGGGACACAAACATTTAAAGTAGTGGAACATTTTCCTGACGGGACAGGAGTAGAGGGAGCTCCACCGACACTATTGCCTATAAACGTCTATCCCAATCCGTCAAAAACATATACCAACGTGAAGTTTTATCTGCAACCCAGCACTAAAGCATCTTTGAAATGCAGCATTTATAACTATATGGGTAGTCAGATTGCCGAATTAGATAATGAAATCGAATATGACGAAACGACCGGATTTGCAACTAAGAGAATAGAGACCGGCAGTCTAAACACAGGCATATACTATCTGCTGGTGGACAACGGCAGCGAAAAGCGACTATTTGGCTTTGCAGTTGAATAGGGTAAAAATAAATATCAAAATACAAAGAGCCAACTTAAAAAATTAAATAGGCTCTTTTAGTTTTTATTGTGTAACTATATTGCAATATAGATGTCAATTAGTAACATGAAAAAGAAGCAGGCAGTTGCTTGCAATTTAGATAATGATCTTCCAAATTTAGGAGTATCCTTATGAAAAGTATTATACTTGTTATGTTAATATGTGTGTCGTTTACAGAACTCCTTGCGGAGTATTATGACGAACCTTATAAATTTAAAAAGGATGTATTGGTGCCCCTCAATATTGAAACCGATTCTACCGGAACTCCCTTTTTTGCAAGTACAAATAAATATGCTGTCGGCAATGCGGAGGATAAATCGTTTGAAATTGTTGATAGTATTAGAATAGGCGATGAAATTTACTATTTCAAACAAAATGGATTTGGATTTGATTCTCAGTTTTTAAGATTTGGCAAGAAGATGACTATGATGTCTTTTTATTCCAACACTGATACTTCTTTTCTGTGCTTCTTAAATCAAGATACTGGACTGATTTTTAGAAATAGGTCTTTTTCTTCAAATATATGGCAAGTCTTTAATAATACGTACAGCAATGGTAAGTTTTGGTTTGGTGGTTTGTGGGGCTATCTCTATCGCTTTGATGAAAATACATATCAATTAGATTCTATTCGCGTAGATTCTGTAAAACTTTTTCAATGGAAAATCTCATTCCGAAAATTTGCTCCGTACAAACAAGGCATACTGTATGTATCACAATATGACAATAATCTCCATTATTACTCTGATGAAGAGCAATGGTTTGCAAATATCGATTCGTTAGCTAAATGGAGCCACGTCTCATTTATGGAATATCATGAAGGTAAAGTACTTCTTTCGACCTATAATAATGAGATATATCTATACGATATAGAGCAAAAGACGATGGAAGAGATTGACCTTGCTCAAACAATAATAGCAGAAGACTACAAAAACAAACGAAATCATCTGGGGAACTTAGAATTATCTCCGATAGCAATATTTGATTGTAAAGGTAACATATATATAAATCTGACGTTCGACGGAGATGCAACATTATATAAAATAAAAGAAGATAGAACTGCCGAAGAGTACAAGATACCCGGCTTTACAAGAGTTTGGGACGTTACCCGTTCCGGCCGTAATTCAAATTGGTTTAGAGGTTATTATGGTAACTATAATGATTCGGATGCAGCTTATAAAGTAGTGGAACATTTTCCTGACGGGACAGGATTAGAGGGAGCGCCACCGACACTATTGCCTATAAACGTCTATCCCAATCCATCAAAAACATATACCAACGTGAAGTTTTATCTGCAACCCAGCACCAAAGCATCTTTGAAATGCAGCATTTATAACTACATGGGTAGTCTGATTGCCGAATTAGATAATGAGATCGAATATGACGAAACGACCGGATTTGCAACTAAGAGAATAGAGACCGGCAGTCTAAACACAGGTATATACTATCTGCTGGTGGACAACGGCAGCGAAAAGCGACTATTTGGCTTTGCAGTAGAATAAAACAATAAAAATATCAATATCCAAAGAGCCAAGTTAAAAAATTAAATTGGCTCTTTTTAGTTTTTATTGTGTAACTATATTGCAATATAGATGTCAATTAGTAATATGAAAAAGAAGCATGCTGTGGCTTGCAATTTAGATAATGATCTTCCAAAATTTGGAGTAGCCTTATGAAAAGTATTATACTTGTTATGTTAATATGTATGTCGTTTACAGGGCTCCTTGCGGAGTACTATGACGAACCTTATAAATTTAAAAAGGATGTTTTGGTGCCATTCAAGATAGAAACCGACTCTGCCGGTACTACCTATTTTACAAGTACAAATAAATACGCTGTTGGTAATGCGGAGGATAAATCGTTTGAAATTGTTGATAGTATTAGAATTGGTGATGAAATTTACTATTTCGAACAAAATGGATTTGGATATGGTTCTCAGTCTTTAAGATTTGGCAAGAAGATGTCTATGATGACTATTCACACAAACACAGATACTTCCTATCTGTGTTTCTTAAATCAAGACACTGCGTTTATATATAATAGAACATACTTTTCTTCAAATATATGGCAAGTCTTTAATAATACGTACAGCAATGGGAAGTTTTGGTTTGGTGGTTTGTGGGGTTATCTCTATCGCTTTGATGAAAATACATATCAATTAGATTCTATTCGCGTAGATTCTGTAAAACTTTTTCAGTGGAAAATCTCATTCCGAAAATTTGCTCCGTACAAACAAGGCATACTGTATGTATCACAATATGACAATAATCTTCATTATTACTCAGATGAAGAGCAGTGGTTTGCAAATATCGATTCGTTAGCTAAAAGTAAATTTCCTAAATGGAGCCACGTCTCATTTATGGAATATCATGAAGGTAAAGTACTTCTTTCGACCTATAATAATGAGATATATCTATACGATATAGAGCAAAAGACGATGGAAGAGATTGACCTTGCTCAAACAATAATAGCAGAAGACTACAAAAACAAACGAAATCATCTGGGGAACTTAGAATTATCTCCGATAGCAATATTTGATTGTAAAGGAAACATATATATAAATCTGTACTTCGACGGAGATGCAACATTATATAAAATAAAAGAAGATAGAACTGCCGAAGAGTACAAGATACCCGGCTTTACAAGAGTTTGGGACGTTGTGCGTTCCGGCCGTAATTCAAATTGGTTTAGAGGTTATTATGGTAACTATAATGATTCGGATGCAGCTTATAAAGTAGTGGAACATTTTCCTGACGGGACAGGAGTAGAGGGAGCTCCACCGACACTATTGCCTATAAACGTCTATCCCAATCCATCAAAAACATATACCAACGTGAAGTTTTATCTGCAACCCAGCACCAAAGCATCTTTGAAATGCAGCATTTATAACTACATGGGTAGTCTGATTGCCGAATTAGATAATGAAATCGAATATGACGAAACGACTGGATTTGCAACTAAGAGAATAGAGACCGGCAGTCTAAACACAGGTATATACTATCTGCTGGTGGACAACGGCAGCGAAAAGCGACTATTTGGCTTTGCAGTTGAATAAGACCCAACAATCAAATATATATAAAAAAGAGCCAACTTGATTCAAATTGGCTCTTTTTAGTTTAGATATTGTGAATGAGAAGGCAAAGGGATGAAGCCCCTTGTCCAGAACTATATAGATACAGTTTTTTCATTCATGTTTTCCAAAGCATCTACTATTGCTTTTAGGCATTGTCCGGCGAGCATTCCGTCCACAACTCTGTGGTCATAGGTAAGTGATACGTAAACCATATCGCGTGGGACTATAACATCCATACCGTCAATCTGTTTAACAACAGGGCGTTTTTGTATAGCACCAATGCCAAAGATACCTACCTGAGGCTGATTGATAATTGGAGTGCCAAATAAAGTGCCGAAAGTACCAACATTTGTGATAGTAAAGGTACCTCCCTGTATATCGTTTGGATCAAGGCGTTTAGATCTTGCTCTCGAAGCAAGGTCATTAACTGAACGGGCAAGTCCTGTTACGTTCAATGCTTCTGCCGATTTGATAACAGGAACAATAAGGTTGCCGTCGTCAAGAGCAGTTGCTACGCCAAGATTGATGCGTTTGTGTCTCAAAATATTTTTGCCGTCCACAGAAACGTTTACCATTGGGAACTTTTTCAAACCTTCAATAGCTGCCTGAGCGAAGAATGGAGTGAAAGTAAGTTTGAAGCCTTCTCTCTTCATAAATTCGTCTTTGAATTTATTTCTGAAGTTAACAATGTTTGTAACATCAGCTTCTGCAACAGAAGTTACGTGAGGAGAAGTTTGTTTTGAGTAAACCATGTGATCTGCGATAAGCTGGCGAACTCTGTCCATTGGAATCACTTCTACATCGTCACCATGTGCAACAGGAGTAGGAGCAGGAGCTGCTTTTGGAGTAGCAGGAACGCTTGCTGCAGGGGCAGCCGCTTGAGCTACCGGAGCTGCAACAGGGGCTGCACCACGATTATCAATATAGCTCATTAAGTCTGCTTTGGAAACTCTTCCGCCAACGCCTGAGCCTTTAATTTGTTTAAGCTCTTCGAGAGAAACTTTATTTTCTTCAGCAATTTTTCTAACTAAAGGTGAGAAGAAATCTTCGCCATCACGAGTAGGAATTTTGTATGTTCCACCGCTTACAGGAGCTGTTATTTGAGTCGGAGCTACCTGAGCAGCAACATTTGCCACTGGTTTTGCTTCTTTAGGTGCTTGAGCCGGCGTAGCAGCCTGTATAGGAGCATCACCACTTGACATCTTACCGATAACTGCACCAACTTCGACGGTTTCGCCTTCCTGAGCGATAATTTCTGCGAGCACACCTGCAACAGGAGATGGCACTTCAGTATCTACTTTATCAGTAGAAATTTCGAGAACCATTTCGTCTCTTTCTACTTTATCGCCTATGTTTTTAAGCCATTTTGTAATTGTGCCTTCCTGAAGTGATTCGCCCATCTTAGGCATAATTAAATCTACAAGGTTGCCACCAGCTGCTACTACAGGAGCTGCATCTTGGGCAGGAGCCTGAGTTCCTTCTTTGGCAGCCGGTGCAGGAGTCGCTACAGCAGCAGAAGCATCAGTTTCGATATAGGCGATAATAGAACCAACTTCAACAGTTTCGCCTTCTTTAGCAATAACTTCTACAAGAGTTCCTTCGTTAGGAGCCGGAACTTCTGTGTCAACTTTGTCCGTAGAGATTTCCAAAATCATTTCGTCTCTTTCAACTTTATCGCCAACGTTTTTAAGCCATTTTGTGATAGTGCCTTCCTGGAGCGATTCACCCATTTTAGGCATTACAACTTCTAATTTCATGTTATAACTCCACTATAGAATTTATTTTTGTGTTCTGTGTTACTTTATAGCATATTCTAAGTACGAATAAGAAGCGAAAATATCGTAAACAAATCGTATGTTAAGTCTTTAACAATGGTTCAATATTTTGCTTTGCCAAACAATATTCCTTAAACGGAACAAACTTATCCTTATTGCCACTAAAGAATATATAGCATCAAAACGATATAGGGCATAGTAGAAGCTGATGAATTTGAACTGTAGAATATTTTTTTTGCAAAAATTTATGTAAATTGCAGATATTCAAAACATTTAACATGTAAAGACTTGTCAAAGAAGTGAATTGACAGGCTGTAGCTGATAAAATTCTCTTTATTTATCTTAGAGGTAAAATATTTAGAGAGAAAAATTATCTATACTATTGCTAAAAGGTACATACTTTTTTGACAAGTTTTTATGTTTGGATTAAAGAATTATATCGGAATAGGAGAAAGGAAAAATGGCTAAAAACCCCGGCAAAAAGACATTAAGATCAACTTCTAATGCTATCAAAGATCTTTATAATACTTATGTAAAAAACGAAGAACGCGAAATACCTATTACTGATGAAGAAAATGAAAATGCAGAAGAAAATATGCAAGATGAGCTAAATCAGGAAGAAATGGGTGAAGATTTTGCTTCTCCCGAAGAAATGCACGAGCAAATGATTGCACTTGTGGATCAAATGAATGAGCTTGGCAAAGAAAGAGATGAGCTTAAAGATGCTCTCGTGCGCAAAGTAGCCGAACTCGAAAACCTAAGAAAACGCTCAATAAGAGAAAAACAGGAAATGATCGAATATGCAAATGAAAGATTGCTATTCAGATTCCTGGAGCTTTTAGATGATATGTCTAACGCAGTTGGTGCTGGCAAAAAAAGCGATGATTATGCTACTTTGCTTCAGGGGCTTGAAATGATTCACTCTAAAGCAGTAAAATTCTTTGAAGATAACGGTGTCAAACGCATGGAAGATGCTGTTGGCAAAGAGTTTAATGTAGATTATCACGAAGCTATGATGCATACTCCTCATCCGGAAATCGGAGAGGGCTGTGTGGTGCAGGTAATACAACCGGGCTATATGATGCACGAAAAAGTTTTGAGACACGCTAGGGTTATTACGTCTGCCGGTAAACCGCAGGCTACTGAAGATAACTAATAAGTATTTTAATTGGATGTATATTATATAAGTGGCGATAAGCAATGTCAAAAAGAGATTATTACGAAATATTGGGTATAAGTAAAGATGCTTCGGCTGATGAGATAAAATCGGCTTATAGGAAACTTGCTGTAAAATATCATCCTGATAAAAATCCGGATAACCCAGAAGCTGAAGACAAATTCAAAGAAGCTTCTGAAGCGTATGAAGTTTTGAGCAATGACGACAAAAGAGCCCGCTACGATAGATTTGGTCACCAAGGAATGCGTGGCGGTCAGGATTTTCACCAGTATTCGAATATCAACGATATATTCTCTGCTTTTGGAGATATCTTTGGCGGCGGCGGAGGTGGCGGCAGCATCTTTGAAGAGTTTTTCGGAGGTGGTGCGAGAAGAGGTCAAAGGAGACGTCAACAAGGCGAACCCGGTTCTCGAATTAGAATAAGAATTCCGCTAACCCTCGAAGAAATTGCTCAGGAAACGGAAAAAACAATTAAATATAAAAGAATGATTATATGCGATGCCTGTAGCGGTTCCGGAGCAAAAGCCGGTTCCGGCACTCAGACCTGCTCCACCTGCAACGGTCAGGGTGAAGTTCGTCAGGTATCACGCTCTATGTTCGGTCAGTTCATAAATGTTTCTGCTTGCCCTACCTGTAACGGTGCAGGCCAGGTAATTAAAGAAAAATGTGAAGTTTGCGACGGCGAGGGTAGAGTAAAAGGTGATGACACTGTAACTGTTAAAATCCCTGCCGGAGTAGAAGAAGGCAATTACATTCCAATTTCTAATAAAGGAAATGCCGGCAGAAGAGGCGGCAGCACTGGAGATTTGGAAGTAGTTATAGAAGAAAAAGAACACGAACATTTCATACGTCAGGATAATGATGTAATGCTTCCGCTTACCATTAGCTTCCCTGAAGCTGCTCTTGGTGCAGATATAGAAGTGCCTACTCTACAGGGCAAAGAAATATTGTCAATCAAACCGGGAACACAACCCGGCACTAAGCTCTTGCTTAGAGAAAAGGGTATCCCGAATCTTAATGGCTACGGCAAAGGCGATCAGGTAATTCTTGTAAACATTTATGTACCTGAAAAGTTGAATTCTAAAGAAAAAGCAGCCTTAAAAGATATGGCTAAAAGCGAAAGTTTTAGCCCCGATAATGCAAGCAAAGGCAAAGACTTTTTTGGTAAACTAAAGGATTTATTCTTCTGACATGAAAGATAACCTATCAAAGATAACAAGAGCTTTAAGTATAAATAAGAATGAGGCAATTGTTGCTTTGGTAATGCTTGCGGGTTTGCTGCTTGGTATTAGTCGCTTAGTATTTTTTCCTAATGCCGGAGCAGATCCTGCGAAAATGAAAGAAGATATATTTGCTGCCTTCGACTCTGTAGCAAAAAATCAAGTTACAACTTACACCGGAAGCGACACAAAGGACACTCCTGACTCATCCCTTGCTTCCGGTGATTCTATATACGAAAAACCCTTGCTATTCCCCCAAGCTCCAAAAGCTAAACCCATATCCGGCAAAATCAACCTAAACACAGCTTCAAAAATTGAGCTGATGAGCATACCCGGTATAGGTAGCAAAACCGCACTTAAAATAATTGAGTTACGCAAAAACCAACCCTTCCAAAAGCCGGAAGATATAATGAAGATACGAGGTATTGGGCAAAAAAAATTTGAGCAGATGAAGGATAAAATTTGTGTAGGAGGGTAACATAAAAGGAGCAAGGGATTTTGCCCCTTTATCAGAATCTATCTCAAAATATAGCTTTTCAAAACTGCAGTTCTTGAAAAGGTATTGTCGAACTCTTTGCCTCCAAACTCTTCCTGTACCATACCGATTCCCGGCACAAAATAAGTAAATGAGTAACGATTCTCATCATCTTTGACGAAATACTTGATACAGTCTCTCTCTTTTGACATTATCTTTAGTTTAACTACGCCAACTTTTATCTTTCTACCCTTGTTCGAAATCTCTCCGATTTTTGAAGCCTCTTTGATACTTAGCTTTTTCGGTTGTATTTCCCATACATCTTCATCGTCAGCACTGGAAGAGCCATATAGTACATTGTTGTAAGTAAATAGCCAAACTGATTCTTGTTTGATACCATCAAAATACATATTTGATTTGAAGGCGGTAACATCTGCATAATTGAAGAGAAAAGTGTGTTCTTCTTCTAAAATCATTTTGTATGATGAATATGTTGTGTCTCCTTCGTCTATTACAGTTACATCATAGTTCCACTCATTGCCCAAAGCAAGTGGCAGGAGGGTGTTGTCAGAAGGCGCTGTTGGACCGGTAGAGGAGTTGTCATCTCCGCACGAAACGAAAAGAAATGAGAATAAAATCAAGAATAAATAGTAGAATTTCATAGGAAATGCCAAGATAAATACAGAAATAATAATTATTATCAATATAAAGATAAATACTAAATAATCAAAGTTGAATTTTATAAGTAACTGCCTTGGTCTTTTATCTGTACTGCCATAACTTTATCACATAAGTTATGTTACACTGGCTGCATTTGTAGCTATAAAATGTGAAAAGAAATTAGTAGTAAACACAAAAAAGCTAAACACACATAAGTATGTTTAGCTTTTCTTCTCAATTT
The DNA here is from genome assembly GCA_963664875.1 of Kapaibacterium sp. (SeqCode). Classification (GTDB taxonomy): domain Bacteria; phylum Bacteroidota; class Ignavibacteria; order Kapaibacteriales; family UBA2268; genus JBFHIJ01. The sequence continues at coordinate 2,540,739 of OY761611.1, forward strand.
ATAAATAATAAATGTTAGAGTTCAGTAAAGTCTGTTTTGCACTCAGGACATTTATAATATTTCTCATATTCTCCTTCTACTTTTTTGTAGCGGACTTCGAGTGTAGGATTATTGCAATTTGGGCATTCATGCTCAATCGGTTCAAAATTGGTGATATAATCACAATCGGGATAGCGTGAGCATCCAAAGAACTTGCGACGTGCTTTTTTGCTATAACGTTCTATTATATCCCCATCTCCGCATTTAGGACATTTCACTCCGGTAGTAATAGGTTTGATACCTTTGCAGTCAGGGTAGTCAGTGCAACCGTAGAAACTGCCAAACCGCGATTCGCGAATAAACATAGGTTTTCCGCAAATATCACAAAAAACACCTTCAGCAAGTACAGGTTCTTTCTTTTCCTGCATCTCCTGTTCAATTTTCGGAAGGGGCTTGGTGCCTCTACAATCAGGGTACTTAGAACATCCCAAAAATCTACCGCCTCTACTGATTCTTATGATCATTGGTTCGCCACATTCAGGGCAAGGGATTTCGGGGATGTCGCCATGCTCTTCAGCATACTTTAGTGATTTGGTAAAAGGTCCGTAGAATTGCTTCATCAAATCTACATACGTCAAATCACCATTTGCGACTATGTCAAGCTCTTGTTCCATTTCTGCGGTGAAGTCAACATTGAACAAAGTAGGGAAATTTTTGATTAAAACTTTGCATACATCCATTCCCAAGCCGGTCGGTACGAAAGACTTGGTTATCAGTTCCACATACTCTCTGTCAATCAAAGTGCTGACAATTTGAGCATAAGTCGAAGGTCGTCCTATGCCAAGCTCATCGAGTTCTTTCACAAGCGACGCTTCGTTATAGCGAGCAGGTGGTTTTGTTTGCGAATGAGTTGAGTCTGATTTAGTGCATACTACTTGCTGGTTTTCTTCGAAAGAAGGAGGCAAAAGCTGTTTAGAATCATCACCTTTACCATTTTCTATGTCACCATAAGCAGCAAGGAAACCTTTGAAGACAACAATGGAACCTGTCGCTCTAAAAGACAAATCACCACCATCAATAGATATAGTAGTCTGATCCATTATTGCAGGAGCCATCTGAGATGCAAGGAATCTGTTGAATATTAACTCATATAATCGAGCTTCGTCTTTTCCTGCATATTTTTTCACCTCTTCAGGCGAATAGCTCATGCTTGTAGGTCTGATAGCTTCGTGGGCATCTTGGATATTGGAAGATTTCGTTTTATATACATTTGGAGATTCCGGTAGGTATTTGTCTCCAAATTTATTTTTTATATATTCCGCTGCATTACCTTGAGCTTCCGGGCTGATACGAACAGAGTCAGTTCTCATATATGTGATAAGACCGACAGAGCCGTCCGCACCCATGTTTATGCCTTCATAAAGCTTTTGTGCAGTTGCCATTGTTTTCTTATTCGAAAAACCTAAGCGTCTTGATGCTTCCTGCTGTAGCAACGAAGTTGTAAATGGAGAAGACGCTCTGCGTTTTATTTGCTTTTTAGCAATAGAGCTGATAGCAAACTCAGTTTTAGCTATTCTGCTAAGTATCTCTTTTGCTTCTTTAGCAGAACGGATATAGTGCTGAGCTGCAAGCTTTTCTTTGATAGCTTTATCTTCTTCCGGGTCGTCTGCAGCGGCTGAGCCTTCAGGGTTTTTGATTACTTTGCCATCAAAAGAATAAAGTTTTGCTTCCAAAGAGTCCTTAAACTCATTGGCAAAGACTCCCGAGATTGACCAGTAATCAATAGGTTTGAAAGCAGAGATTTGGTCTTCTCTTTCGCAAATCAAACGCAAAGCTACTGATTGCACGCGACCTGCAGATAATGCTTTTGAGGTTTTTTCTATCATCGCTCTGTTAAGAAACGGAGATACCTGAAAACCAATCAGTCTGTCAAGCACTCGTCTCGCCTGCTGCGACATAAAAAGATTTTCGTTGATGTCAAGCGGCTCTTTTAGAGCGTTTTTGACACCTGCTTTTGTAATCTCATTAAACAAGATGCGTTTAATGTTTGTATTACTTGGTTTTATGATTTCCGCTAAGTGCCAGGCTATAGCCTCACCTTCGCGGTCGGGGTCAGTTGCGATTAGAACTTCTTTAGCTTTTTTTGCACGCTCTTTAAGTTTTTTGATTATATCGCCTTTGCCCTTTATTGTAATATATTTTGGTTCGAAATCATTTTCGACATCAACACCAAGTTTGGTTTTTGCCAAATCCTTTATATGCCCGACAGAAGCTTCGACAATGTACTTGCTTCCGAGATATTTATTTATAGTTTTAGCTTTTGCGGGAGATTCCACAACAACTAAAGTTTTTTCAGCCATTTAATAACCCTACCCTGTCATGTATTATATTTATAAGTTTCTTCTTTTCCGTGGATTGCCAACTGCAAATATAAAAAATATAAAACTATATAAAAGATTCGCAGGAAAAAATATTTTTTCGTTGTCAAATATTAGTGCCAATTAGATATTTTTTTAGGGAAATAAAATAGCTTACAATAAGAAATGTGAAATGCCGTTTTAGTAACTAAGTATATGGCAATATTCTATAAGATAGATATTGTGAATACTATTGTGATTTATATTGCTTCATTAGTACTCCCATTTTGTTAATGGCGGGACTACTCCTCTCTTGGTAGGAGAAGAATTACCAAGGAACTTCTGAACTAATCCCTAATTGAATGTAGATGTAAGAGTAGCTTTTAGCCCAAGCTACTCTTTTTTATTATATATCTCTGCTTTAGGAATTTTATCTTATATGCTTTCATAAAACTGAATATTCCTATATTTGATGAGCTCCATTTTATCAGAGTCTCCCTGATGACTAATTCTATATTTTTTAAACAAAAAGCTTAAAAGCCGGATTGTTGTGTAAAAAATTGAGCATCTCGTTGCCTAATTGCTTTTTAAAGTCTTGTTTCATACAACTTTTTGGAATATTTTGCGTAATTAAATTAATTAGTAAAAATGGATTTTATAAATGATACAATTTGGGGTGCTTATGCGAAGATTTTTGATTGCATCCTTATCCGTAGGGATAGGGGTTTTTATTGGCGTTTTACTGACTCCGCTTATATCCGGCGATTCTATATACGAACAGTTCTACAAGTTCCAATATGTATTTAATACAGCTTATCAGAACTATGTAGAAGAAGTTGATCCGGAAAAACTCAATGAAGCTGCCATAGAAGGTATGCTTAACGAGTTAGACGTACACTCTGTATATATGACTGCTGAAGAAATGAAAGCCGTAAATGAAGATTTTAAAGGTAGCTTTGACGGCATCGGCGTACAGTTTAATGTAGTAGATGACACGATCACCATTGTATCTGCTATTTCCGGCGGCCCCTCCGAGAAATTGGGTATAATGTCAGGCGATAAAATTGTAAAAATTGATGGCGAAGATGCTATCGGTATGGACAGAAATAAAGTTCCTGATAAACTCAGAGGTCCAAAAGGGACAATCGTTAATGTTGATATTAAAAGAACCGGAGTAGATGAGCTGCTCAATTTTGAGATCGAACGTGATAAAATTCCTCTTTATAGCTTAGAGACTGCTTTCCTTTTAGAAAACTCCGATATAGGCTTTTTCAGAATCAACAGATTTATGGAAACAACACACGAAGAGCTTGTAAAAGCCGCTGCTGAATTGAAAAGTAAAGGCATGAAAAAAATGATTTTAGACCTACGCGGCAACCCGGGTGGATACTTGAATCAGGCATTTATGATGGCAGACGAATTTATCAAAGGTGGTGACACAATAGTCTATACCAAAGGCAGACTTTCAAAAATGGACGAGACCTTTATCGCGAAAGATGGAGGTATTCTCGAAGATATACCCGTAATTGTTCTTGTTGACAGAGGCTCTGCATCTGCATCAGAAATTGTATCCGGAGCGATTCAGGATTTGGATAGAGGTATGGTGCTCGGTGAAACTTCTTTTGGTAAAGGGCTTGTGCAAAGACAGTTCCCTCTTTCTGACGGCTCTGCTTTCAGACTTACGATTTCTAAATACTATACTCCTTCCGGCAGATGTATCCAGCGTCCATATAAAGACAAAGATAAATACCGCAGTCTGTATGGTAGATTAGACCTAAAAGAAGGCATGAATATGGAACACGCACTCGAATTGGTTCGTGCAGAAAATGACTCTACAGGTGAAGAAATGAATATAGATTCCATTATGTACAAAACTAAAGCCGGCAGACCGGTGCTTGGTGGCGGTGGTATTTCTCCTGATTACATTGTGAAATATGATACTACTTCGATAATGTACAGAAAGATTCTTGGCAAAAATCTGTTCTTCCTTTTTGTAGATCAATTTATGCAAGGCGATGGAGCAAAACTTAAAGAAAAATTTGGAAGTGATTTCTCTGCTTTCAAAAGAGAGTTCAAAGTTGATGACAAAATTCTCGCAAAATTCAAAGATTATGTTATAAGTAAAGACGTAGAGTGGTCTGATAAAGATTATGCTTACAGTAAATCCACTATTCAGAAAATTTTGAAAGGCAACATTGCTACATCAATCTGGAGTAGAGACCGAAACTTAGAAATCTACTATGAAGACGAAAAAATGGTGGAAAAAGCAAAAGAATTATTCCCCGAAGCAGTGAAAATTGCAAAGATGAGAAAGTAATCAGGTTGTAAAGTATAATACTGAAAGTAAATACTACTTCAATAAAACCATTAAATAAGATAAGGCGTAAACAAAATGAATCACTTTGTTTACGCCTTATCTTTATAATATAGAAAATGTACTTACTAATCTTGCCAGTATAAATCGGGTTGACGATCAGAAAATATGTCATTAAATTCGTTAAAAGATTTGTTCCTAGTTGCTTTAGGGTCTATCTCTGCTGAGATTATCTCTTCGCTTTTTTCGCCTGCTTTGGAGATTTGCTTACCATTGTAAGAATAGATAGCAGACATACCATTGAAGTATAATTTTTCTTCATCTCTGGTTTCAGTGCCAATTCTGTTGGCAACTGCGAAATATACTTTATTTTCAAGTGCTCTCGAAGGAGTAGATATGTGCCAGACATCTGTAACCAAATTTGAAGGAGAAACTATCAAATCTGCTCCTTTCAAAGCAAGAGTCCTTGCGGCTTCGGGGAAACGCCAATCGTAGCAAATCATAGTACCCAAACGAAGATCTTTTTCTTCATACTCGATTACTTCGAATCCGGTATCTCCTCTGTCGAAGCAAAAACGTTCTTTGTAAAACAAGTGCGTCTTGCGATAGACAGAAGAAAATTCTTTATCAGGAAAAATAACTGCTGCCGAATTGAAAACTTTATCTTCGGCTTTTTCTGCAAAACCGCCAACTATAATTATATTTTTCTCCTCTGCAATTTTTTGCCATGAGGAATAAGTATCTCCTGAAATAGGTTCGGCATATTTTTCGGTTTCTTCTCTTGAAGTGAAAAAGTAGCCCGTTGTAGATAGCTCCGGCAGGACTATTAAATCAGCATCGGAAGATGTAATAATATCATTGATTTTTTCCAAATTCGCTTCTTTATCAAAAAGCTTAGGACAAAATTGCACAACGTCGATTTTCATATCCATAATCACTAATTAGTGGTTAAATTTGTATTGCAAACTATGCTTTATTTCAGCATCACGAAATTATATATTTGTCATATAAAGAAAATATATTGCACATTTACGCAGTATTTTTTTTATTTGTCTTTTATAATGACTTGAAGTTTCCTATTATGCATAAATCGTATAGGTAACTTTTGTAAAAGTATTTCGTATTTTTTTTGTTGAGAGGAAGATTCGACATACCGTAACAATAATGGTTTTTATTAACAAACGAAGTGCAGAGTATGCCTACTTCAAAGATTTACAACATGTTTTTTAAGTCTGTTACTTATTTTATACTGGTTGTTTTGCTAACGTCTCTTCTACCACAAGAGCTATTAGCAAAAAAACGAAGAACAAAGGTAAGCAAAGATAGACGTAAGGAACAGGCTATCAATGTAATCAGGACACAGTCTGAGGAAGTTGCCAAACTTGCCGGATTGGATCCTGTAAAGTCAGACTCACTCTCCACCGATTCTCTTTATGCAGACATAGCAGAAATGCTAAACTCGTCCGAAATTGATTCGCTTAGTTGCCGTTACCCTGATTCAGAGGATTCACAAGAAGGTGATTTAGGCGAAGATCCTGCAGAGCTCGAAGCAGAAGACGACGTACAAGTCGAAATCGACGACATTAAGATGCTTTGGCTGACTTTTGTCGAAGATGAAGACGACAAAATGCTCACCAACAGCGGAATCCGTAAAAATGTTCTTATGGAAAACATAATGGATTGGCTCGGAACTCCTTACAGGTTCGGAGGGCAATCAAACAGAGCTATTGACTGCTCTGCTTTCACACAGAGAATGTTTTTAGAGACTTGCGACATAGAACTTCCACGTACTGCAAGAACCCAAATAAAAGTAGGTACGCACGTGGACAGACGCAATCTTCAGTTTGGCGATTTGATATTTTTCAATACTTATTCGCGTCGTTTTGCTTCTCACGTAGGAATTTATTTGGGCGACAATCTTTTTGCTCATGCGAGTTCAAGGTACGGAGTTACAGTAACTTCTCTCGAAAGTACCTATTACAAGAAGAGGTTTATCGAGGGACGGAGAATTGGAGTCAGAGATTTGATTAAATACAGTGTTAACGACACTGTCAAATTTGGAAAAAAATAATTTAATATAGAGGTCTTTTGCAAAAATGGCCTCTTTTTTTTCGACAATATTGTTGCTTTTTCGTCGCTTATGTCGAAATCTGTACTGAGTTAACATCAATAGACTATTTTGCAATTCCTATATATATATAATATTTACAATCTCATATCTTGTATTCCTCTGCTTTGGCATAAGAATTGGATAAGCTAAAACATTCATTTAATTCGGTTTGAGGAAAATATGAAGCATATAATGAAATTATTGCTCTCCTTTGTAGCTGCATTTCTAGTTTTTACTGCCGCTGCATTTGCTTGCGAAATTGAATTTAAAGTATTAAAAGGTGCGAAGCAGACGTATTCTAAAGACGACGAAATAATTGTCAAAGTTGAAGTCTTTTTCACTCACAAAAACTGTCCTGAGGGTATCTCCAAAACTAAGTTCCAACCTAATGGAGTAGAAATAGTTTCCGGCACTAAATGGCGAGAAACCTCTTCCGGTCAGTTCGAACGCAAGCTTAAATTAAAAGTTACCAAAGACGGTAAAGGCAAAGCTGTACTTAAAGCAGTCAGAGAATGCGACAAGGAAGGCGGTCTTGGTACACTTGAATTGAAAACTAAATAGAGAAATAATTCTGATGAGAACTGTTCTTGCTTTTTTATTTGCATTCCTAATTTACCAAGCTACGTATGCAGAAAACTGTAATTCTTGTTCCGGATGCGACGCTTTCCCGAAAGCCGCTTCGGTAGAATCAACTACAGAGAGCGGGAACGGTTCTTCCCTAAATGCTCCTGACTCAGATGACGAATTTCAGTCTATAGAGGACGAACAGGCAAATTCTACAAACAACTCAGAAGAAGACTTTGAAGAGTTTAGCGAAGAAGAATTTGCTGAATTAGACAGTCAGGCAGAAATTGCTGATGATGCTTCTGAGAAGAAAGCAAATCACCTTCAGGTAAGGCTTAATTGGGCTTTATTTGCTTTATTTCTGACGGCACTTGCAGGCGTGTTTGTTCGCTATAGAGCTCTCCGCAAAACAAGAAACATATTTTTGCTATCCACACTGATTTTGTATGGTTTTTATAACGGTGGATGTCCATGTCCTATCTCATCTTTTCAGGAAATTTTCCTTTTAGGTTTCGGGGTAGATATTCCGTGGCAAAATCTAATTTGGTTTTTAGGATTGATACCTCTTACATATTTATTCGGCAAAACATGGTGTGGCTGGATATGCCATCTTGGAGCATTCCAAGAATTCCTTTTCAAATCGAACAAACTTGAGATATTCAAATCGGCAAAATCTCAAACTATCCTAAAATGGGTAAGAATTGCAGCTCTTATAGCTTTGATTGTGCAACTTGCAATAACAAAGACAAACTGGTTTTGTGCCATAGATCCTTTCAAAGCTGCTTTTAATATGCTGGCATTTTACGATTTCACATGGTATTTGCTTGGTTTGCTCTTGATTAGCTCACTTTTTATCTACCGTCCGTTTTGCAAGACGGTTTGTCCAATCGGATTGGTTTTTGGGTGGGTGCAGTATATTCCAGGTGCATCAGTTCTTGCTGTAAAGAAAGACTCCTGCTCTTCTTGCAAAAGCTGCGACAAAGCATGTGAGCTGAACGCAATTACCCGAACCGACAATATTTCTGTAATTGACAACTCTGAATGTATGGCTTGTGGTGACTGCATAGATTCCTGCAAAAAAGACTCACTTACATTTGCAAGAAAATCTAAAAACAATCCTGCAATAGTTCAATGCACAAACAAAGAATTTGTTGATTTGAAGGTATAATAGTTGTAGTAGGATTCCAATATTACTTCTTACCACAAAAAGTAGAATGACTCCCAATTACACATGTAGTTTGGTCACTTAATTGTTGTAGTTATTCTTATATATGTAATAACACTTACATATTAATGTATTCTACATACATGCACTTGTTTTGGATAAATGCAATATCGTTTTTCAAAGCCAGAGCTTTAGCTTCTTCGTTTTCTATGCCGAGTTGTAACCATATTAGTCGGATATCGCCTTTGAGATGTTTTCTTTCTACAGCTTCTTTTACAACATCAAGAGCTTCTTCGGATGGACGAAAGACATTTAGTATATCTATTTGTTCGGGGATGTCAATTAGTTTACGGTAAACTTTCAGACCACCAATATCTTCTGCGGTTGGATTTATCGGAAAAATATTATAACCTTGCTTATGCATAAACATTGGTACAGTATGTGATGGCTTGGCTGCATTTGCACTCATTCCATACACAGCAATATTTTTGTATTTTTCTAAATAATCATTCATTTTATGCCTCGTATTCCGTGGGTTAGCCTCGTATTCCGTGGCTATAAATATTCGTGAGATGTAGCTTTTTACAAAAATTGTTTATTTTTCTTAAAATCGGGACGTTTGTTAAGTCGTTGTATTACAGTCATTTGTCAAATGAGTTAACAGTAACCTAAAATTATAATTTGACAATAGAGAAGATTACAGCATGATACTGCCACAAACAAGCCACGAACAGCCAATTTGACAGTGTGCCATTATGACATGTTCAGTCAAGCGCTGTTTTGGGTGTAAATAAAAAAAGGGCAAACATTTAGTCTGCCCTAAAAATGACGTATTATATAAAAAACAATTTTAGTTGTCGTTTACAGATTGGTATAATTCTTTAAGTTTTTTGCGAAGGTGAAGTACTGCATATCTTTTTCTTGCCAAAAGAGTATTGATATTTACTCCTGTTTCTTCTGACATCTCTCTAAAAGAAACGCCTTCGAACTCATTTCTGACAAATACTTCTCTCTGTTCGTCAGGCAACTCTGATAGGCCTGCCTGCACAGATTCCCAGATAGTTTTACGCAATAAATCATTTTCAGGTGATGCTGAGTAGTCCCCCAAGAAATTTTCAAATGCATCTACGCCGTCTTCAGCCTGACCGGGTGTCTGCATGTCGGAGAATGTTTCTGCTCTTTTCTTTCTGTAAGAATCGATAATACGGTTTCTGACAGCAGTAAAGACCCATGATGCGATGTTTTCGATAGGTTTCTGCACGTTGGCAGATGCTGCTAAAACATTAGTAAATACATCCTGTAATATGTCTTCTGCTTCCTCTTGGCTGCGGACTCTCTGTCTGATAAAACCCAAGAATTTTTTTCTGTCGGTTTTAAAGAGATTTTCAATTTGTAAAGCAAGTTCCATATTACCACTCCCGCTAATAGCTGCAAGCTCGTTATTGTCTTCTGTCTCGATAACGTTTTGTTCTATCAAATTCAAGTTTTCCGTCATGATGAGTCTCCTATCCCTGATTTAAGTTCTGAACTTTTAAGCTACCAGTCTGATTTATTTTATAATAATTAGTGACATATTGTCATAGGTGCTTTGTTATATATCTAATATTGAAATTATTGTGCCAATTTTTCTTATTATATACAATAAATTCAAATCTCTCTCTATTATACTCTAAAATATCCTAATATCCTAATAATTTTTAAAATATCGGGAATTTTGAGGCTATTCGTGCCCCCTTTATCAAATAACACACTTATTGGGAAAAAGTATCAAATTATTTTCATTTAGTTGAAAAATTTTACTCTATAAGATTTGTTTGTGTGTGCCATTTGTTTTTTTTATATCCTTATATATTATTATATTCAAAAAAGGGATTTGCACATAATCTGAGAAATTTAGTTATGAAACAACATATTTTCATGCTTATCTGCTTAGCACTGATTGCCAATGCCTGTAGTTTCAGTATTAAGTCTGAGTATCCCGAAATAAAATATTATGACATGACTGACAATAATTTGTCTTCAAAAAAAATCGAAAATTCAATTCCTTACAGTATTTATATCAGGCCATTTTCTTCTCTATCTCAGTTTGATACTGATCAGATGATTGAAAAAAGAGATGGCAACAAAATCCATAGATTTTATTACCACCGATGGATAGAAGATTTCTCTGATTTATTTCGCAATATTACTATTGCAGAACTTAAACGCTCTGAGATTGCCGGTAAAGGTGTTGTTGATAATGCACTTATGTTTGGCAATCCGGAATTGATAATTGATGCACAGATACTAGATGCCATGGCATATAATATCGACGAAACAGATAATTACTCGGCGGTGCTTGAAATTGAGTTTACTGTTTCAAAATACGCAGAAAATAACCAGACAAATATATTAATAAAAAAAATCTATAAAGAATCAGTCAAACGAAACGGTAGTGAAGCCTCCACAATCAATTCTGCTTTTGCGGTGGCGTCACATAACATTATTTCGCAACTGCTTGATGACTTAACCAATTTAAAATAGGAAAAAAATGGAATATTCTTTACATCATGAGCATTTTAGAGAAATATCTTCAACCAACGATTACGCAAAAGAGCTATTAGAAAAGCATCCTCTTGTTCTTGTTACTGCTGACTATCAGACCAGCGGAAGAGGTCGAAACCAACACAAGTGGGAAGGAGATTATGGTCTTAACGTGTACGCATCTTTGGGCATAAATCACGAAAACGGACCTCTTGCTTTGGATAATATAGCTATGTATCAAATATTGGCATGCCTTGCTACCAAATCTGTCTTGCAAAGGCTTACAAATTTTGATTCTTTTCAGCTAAAGTACCCAAATGATGTTTATGCTAAAACAGACGGCGTTTATAAGAAAATATCAGGAATTTTAGCTGAGCACTCTTTTTTAGGAGCTTCCTGCACAAGAACTGTAATCGGCATCGGAATCAATAACGAACAGGAAGATTTTGAAGATCTTTCTTCTACAGCTACTTCACTGTCTTTACTTGGCTATAAAATTGACAATGTAGAGCTAACAAATATGCTCGCATCAAAATTGATTGATTTTCTTAACGTCAATCATATTGATATATTCAATCAATGGCAAAAAGAATTAAAAATAGTAGGCAAGACTGCTAAGCTAATAAATAACGGCGAATTTGTAGTTATCCATAGAATTTTGCCTGACGGTCGATTGTTAGCACTATCTACTGCAACAAACGAAGAAAAAATAATTGATAATGGCGATTCAATAAGGTATAATCTTGAACCTTTCTAAATACATAGCGTTTGATATTGGCAATTCACGACTGAAAGCCTTTGACGGCACTGAACTGATTGCTTTAGAATACGGTCAAAGTTGCGTAAGCGAACTTAAGGAGTATCTGCATAGTTTTGATAATGTTTATGTTAATGCTGCCCTTTCTTCGGTTAACAGTTCAAAAAAAGATGTTTTTCTTGAATTGATAAAGGATTTGGATAGCTTTAATATTGTGAGTGCAGAAGAGCTTCTCGCAGAATATGCAACTTTTGAATATAAGCATATTATTGGAATCGGTACCGACAGGCTGCTTGGTCTTCAGGGAGCGTTGCAGGTTTCTCCGGCACCGCTGATTACAATAGACTGTGGGACAGCTATAACAGTGAATTGCATCAATAAAGATAATATCTGCGTTGGTGGAGCTATAATGCCGGGTGCTTTTACTCAGCTATCGTCTCTGTCTGAACACACAGATTTGTCTGTTCCCCGCGACTTAAACAAAACACCCGGAGCAGGCAAATGTACTAATGATGCCATACTTTCAGGAGTGGTGCATGGTATCTCCGGAGCTATCGAAAAAATAACAGGTCTGATTATCAAAGAAGAGCTCAATGGAGAAATACCGGAGATTTTTCTGACAGGTGGATATGCTAAAGAAATTGAAATGCTTTTGAATCTGCCTCATGTTAGGCGCAATGATTTGCTTGTTCTCCGTGGGCTGTATCACCTCTTAAGAAAACATACTGAAAAGCGCGGTTAAAATGCTTTAAAGCAACCGCGTTTTTTACAATAAGAATGTCTCTATCCCTTCCCCCGCTTGAGATAAATCTATATTCCATATTAGGACTTTCCGAAAAAAAATTGCTTTTGTTATTTTAATTCAAGGAATTATATTTGCAGCCAAAGGAGTCTGACATGAGCTTATACAATAAAGTACGTGCCGTAAATGCTGTCTTTAATTCTCTTTTAAAAGAAACCCGCCAATTCTCAGAAAAGAGCGGAATGCAGTGTCCGATAGGCTGCTCAAAATGTTGCCTGAAAGAAGATATCGAAGCAACACCTCTGGAATTTTTACCTTTTGCTTATGACTTATATAAGCAGGATAAACTTTTCACATTTCTTGATAGGATGGAGAATATGCCGACTGATGGCAGGTGCATACTTTACAACCCAATGCAATCCTTGAGCGAGCCCGGTGCATGTGCAGACTATAAAAACAGAGGTCTTATTTGCAGACTATTCGGATATTCTGCTACTTACAACAAAGCAGGAGTAAAGCAAGTAGTAACCTGCCAAACTATGAAAAACATCAACGCTGAGCATTTTACTGTCATCAGCAATAAAATAAACAGTGGGATGAAAATTCCAATGATGAGAGATTACTATCTGAAACTATACAGCATAGACAGCAACCTCTCCATGAAGCATTATCCGATAAATACAGCCATCAAAAAGGCAGTGGAATATGTGGCTACATATTATATCTACAGAACAAAAAAGGTAATTTGAGCCTTATTTTTCGAAGAACATGTTACTTACAGCTATCTTTTACAGCTTAGTCTATGTTAGAATCTTTATCGGTAAAATTAGTTCTATTTCGACTCCCTTGGAATCTTTACGATTATAAAGGCTAAATGTGCCGCCTGCTTCCCAAATGTATGACGCAATTGTAGAAAGTCCAATGCCTACTCCGGGGGTTTCTCCCGTAAAATACTTTTCTCCCTGATAGTAAGGTCGCCATGCGTTTTCTAACTGCTCAGGTGATAAATTTATCCCATCATCTCCAAAAACTATCGCTATGGAGTCTTCTGTTTTGCTAAGTTGAAGATAGCATTTAGGATTATGTTCCGGATGAAATTTTTTGGCATTTAGTGCAAGCTCGTTTGTTATCCATCTGAAGGCAGAAGAGCTCAGAGTGAATGAGTAATCCATGACTCCCTGCAATCCCAATATATCAACCGGCTGCAAGCTGTGTTCTTTCGCAATCTGTTCGAGCATATCGGGCAAACTCTCAAAGTCGAATATCTCTCCGTAGCTTTTAGCTGTAGTCGGATTAGTAACATAGTTGACAATGGATTCGATTTGCGAATTGAGTCTGTTGAAAGAAGTTCTTGCATTGTTTATCAATTCTATAATTTCTTCGCGACTCATCTCGTCGCCAAAGTTTCCAATAAGCTCGAACACACCGGATAGGCTATTCATCGGAGTTCTCAGCTTATGCAATATCAGCCCGTGGAATGTGCGTTCTATTCTGCTTTCTTGTATTTGTTTTGTTACATCAGTCAGCACTATCAATCTCTGTTCGCTGACTCTGGCTGGTGATTTGTAAAATAAAAATTGTAGCCACTGTGCCGAGTTAGTGTCAGTTTCCGGCAGCACCAAATATAGATCAGGAAAGTTAGCTTCATCGAAAGATTCGAATTTTTCCCATCTATCATGAGGCTCTTTGTTAAACTTGAGATCTACCAAATCAAAAAAATTCAAATTGGAAATATCACTCTCTTCCCTTATGTCTAAGTAATTTCTTGCCTTTTTATTTAAGAAGAGAATATTATTGTTTTTATCAACAACCAACATTGCATTGAGTGTGTTGTCGATTACCCAGTCAAGTTTTTTACGTTCTGCTATAATTTTTCTATACCTATTCAATCTGGTGATAGTTTTAATTCTCATCTCTAATTCAGCAAGGTTGAAAGGCTTATTGATAAAATCATCTGCTCCGGATTCGATTCCCTGCAACCGAGACTCTTGGTCATCTAACATAGAAACCATCAGCACAGGCAATTCTTTTAGCTTATCATTTTCTCTAATCTTTTTGCATACTTCAAACCCATTCATCCCGGGCATCATCACATCTAATAGTACCAAATCAGGCACTTGTTTTTCCAATTTTTCCAGTGCTTCAAATCCGTTTTCTGCAAATTCCAAATCATAGCCGGAATCAGAAAGTAATTGGTCCAATACGATTCTCCCGGCTTCCGAATCATCTACTATCAAAATCGTGCTTCTGTATTCCATTTGTTATTCCAGTTAAGTTGAATGCTCATATAAAAAAACGTTAGTGATTTATCTTGATTTTAAATAAGATTGAATTCGCTCAATAAGCACTATCATGCTTATTGGCTTGCTCAAATAATCATTGGCTCCGGCATCGAGTATTTTCTTTCTGTCCCCTGGCATAGCAAGTGCAGTAAGGGCAATTATAGGGATGTCTCGGAACTCATCGGAAGTTTTTAAAAATTCTATGGCTTCAAATCCATTCATCTTCGGCATCTGAATATCCATCAAAATCAAATCAGGACGATGCTCATGTACCCATTCGATTGCTTCCTGGCCGTTGCGTGCAATTATGATTTTGTATTTATTCATAGTCAAAAATGCTTCAATGGTCTCAATATTTGCTTCGTTGTCTTCTGCCAGGAGAATAGTAAATTGCTTATCTTTGTCGTTTTGGAATGCATCCATAAACTGCACCCCGTAAGTCTCGCATAATGCTTTCCTTACTTTGTTTGCAGTTATAGGCTTGCCTATAAAGGCATCTGCTCCGACGACCGATGCTTTTTCGAGCTCTTTGCCCATAGAAGCCATTATTATTTTGATATCTTTGGTCCTGAAGTCATTTTTTATTATTGCCATTATCTCCCAAGCAGAGCGGTGCTTAATCGTTGAGTCAATAATAATTAGGTGAGGCTGGATTTCCATCACATCATTTATACCTTTGCTGTCATCGTCAAATCTATATATGTGAGCGGTTCTTTCATGTAGTACATTGGATATTACATTATAATCGCTTTGGCTTTCCGTAATGACTATAACAGTTCTATCTTGCATACATGATATATCATAATCCAAATCTTCTTCATATTCAATTATATCCGGATTTTTAGAAGGCATAGCAACTATAAAACGACTTCCTTCTCCTAATTGACTTTGCACTTCTATACTACCGCCATGGAGCTCTACCATTTTAGCAACTAAAGACAGCCCCAATCCCGAACCTTCAAATTCTCTGGAAAGAGCACTGTCTAACTGGACAAATGGTTTGAATAGCGACTTCATATCTCTTTCAGGTATTCCTATTCCATTGTCCCAAACTTCAAACAAAATTGTGTGTTTATCTTGAGATGGTGTTACAGTGAGTCCAATTTCTTTGCCTGCCGGAGTAAACTTAACAGCATTGCTTAGCAGATTTATCAATATTTGACGCAATCGGCGGGTATCTGCCCATACCTGCAAATTTTTGTCACTATGATCATAATGAACTTTGATAGATTTTTTATTTGCAGTTTCAGATATAAAACGCAATGAAGAGACACAAATCGGATCTATCAGAACGTTCTCTTTTAATAAGTCCAGTTTGCCTGCTTCAATTTTCGACAAATCAAGTATATCGTTTATCAGGGAAAGCAAGTGCTGCCCGCTTTCGTTGATAGTTTTGAAAGACTTTTGCTGCTTTTCATTTATATTTCCCTGTAGCTGATATTGAAGTATTTCTGATAACCCCAATATCGCATTCAGAGGAGTACGCAGTTCATGGCTCATATTTGCAAGAAATTCATCTTTCGCTCGCACCGCTTTTGAAAGCTCAGCGTTCAGAGCACTTAGCTCTTCTGTCCTTTCAATTACTCTTTCTGCAAGGAAAGTTCTTTCTTCTTCCAACGCCTCTTCTGCTTTTTTTCTGCCGGTGATATTGGAAATAAAAAGTAATATCATTATTTTATTATCCCAATTTACCTTGTTTGCATTTATGTTTACCCATTTGATATTGTTGTTAGAATCTACAAGTCGTACATCATGCTTTTGGTGGAGGAAGTTTTTATCTTTTGTATGAGTTAGTTTGAAAACCGTCTCTTTGTCTGCATCAAATATCATATCAATAAACTTGCGGTTATTCACTTGGAAGTTGGAATAACCGGTAAGCTGTTCAAATGCCGGATTAGCGAAAAGGATAGTCTCATAGTTTAACATAATAATGCCTTCTGTGGCATTCTCGAAAATTTGCCTGTATTTGGTCTCGCTCTTTAAGATTTCTTCCTGGCTTTTCTTGACGGCAGTTACATCTCGCTTGATGGCTACATAATTTGTAATAATATTTAGCTCGTTGAATACCGGCACAATAGTCATTTCTTCGTAGTAAAAGTCTCCGTTTTTGCGTTTGTTAACCAAAGTGCCTTGCCAGTTTTTACCCATCAAAATATCTTCCCACATTGCCTTGTAAAACTCCGGAGTTTGCAAACCTGATTTGAGAACTCTAAGGTTTTTGCCGGTAATTTCTTCTATGGTATAGCCGGTTATCATCTCGAAAGCATTATTTGCATATTCGACTTCCCCGAAGAGATTCGTTATACAAAAAGCATCATAACTTTTTTCGATACCTAATTTCAATTTCTTAGCATTGCTTTCAACTCTTTTTTGTTCTGTGATATCATAGATAAATACATATATATCTATCAAACCTCGTTCGTTTTCGGTTTTTAGTAAATTGATATATGCGGCAATGGGCTTTCCGGAGCGGCTCACAAAAGGACGCTCGCCACTGTGGTCTGTGCCGCTGTTGATAAAGTTTTGATGTAGTCTTTCGTAAATAGGTTTTTGTTTTTCGGGATAGAGTTTTAAAAACGAAGTCCCCTCAAGCTCACCTTTTGCATATTCGAATATCTGAAGCATTTGTGGGTTGGCTTCTTCTATTACATTTTTATTGCTGATTTTTGCGATTCCAATAGGAGCAATATCAACCATCTTTCTGAGTTTTTGTTGTGAAATCAGCAAGTTGGATTCTATTGTCTTTCTTTCTTTAATTTCAGATTCTAAAAGTTCAGTACGTTTTGCTATTCGAGATTCCAAATCTGTATTTAATTCTTTTATTTTCATATTGATGCTTCTGCGGTTGATTGCAGCTCCCATTACGTTTGCAGCAGACTGAAGTGCATCTAATTCCCCATGTGACCAGAAATTCTCTTCATCAATTTTACCAATTTTAATAACACCCCATAGTGTTTCATCTACCATAATCGGGCAAATAAATACTGTTTTTTCGCGAGTTTCAATCAAAAGGGTATTTAGCGGAGAGCTAAGTGATTCTGTAAGATAAATATACCTTCCCATTTCCAGACTGTTTACTATTTCATTGTTATTTCTGGAAAACAAAATAGTTTTGTACTCTTCTTCGAGCTGTTTATATTCATCTTTGAACATTGCTCTCTTTTGCTCGCCTCTCAAGAAGCCATCGGTTGACTCAATTTCATATATAGCAATATAATCCGCTTTTGTGCTATCGGCAATTGCATCAAAGATGAATGTAGATTCCCGGTCGAAATCGTCAGCATTAAGATAATGACGAGATGCAAAGCTAACGGCTTCGAGTATTTTGTCACGTTGCAAAAGCATTTTTTCTGCATCTTTTCTTTTGTCGATATTTATGACAAGGCCTACTGTAGAACTTATTCTATCCATGTTGTCGAGGACAGGTGAAACAAATACTTCTGCATCGAATGAGCTGCCGTCTTTTCTTAGATATTTTTTTTCAAACTGAGCAGAGTGTACTTCTCCGTTCCATATCTGTTTGAGATTGTTTATATTATCTCTAATGGATTCACTGTGAGTAATGTCTTTGATATTTAGAGAGTGCAGCTCTGAAATACTGAAGCCTGACATTCTGGAAAATGCTTTGTTTGCATAAATTATATTGTGCATTTTGTCAATTACTATAACTCCGACGAGATTGTTATCCACGATGGCAGTGAGTTTGTTCTGCCGCTCTTTGTAAGCATTGATAACATTTACATTTTCAGTAAGGTCATGTATAATGCCAATAGTCTGCTTCAATACTCCATCAACAACTACCGGTACAGATTCGAGATAAATTTGTTTGATGCCTATGTAAGTTGAATATTCGAAAGTTCTTCCTGTGCAAATTTGTAGAGACTTAATACATTCATTTTCCAAATCTGCAAGATGATTATAAAACAAATCTGCATTTTCAAAGAGTTCTTTATCTGTTTTGTGAAGTATTTCACCCTGAGTTTTACCAAAAAAGTCGATCGCTTTCCCATTAACAACTAAATACTTGCCTTCAGGTTGAGATTTGGCAAATATTCCAATCGGACTGTTCTCTATAATTGATGATAAAAAGAGTCTTTGCTCTTTGATTATCTGATTTTGAGTAAAAGTTTCTGTGATGTCATTAATAAAACCTCTGATAAAAAGCTGATTGTCTTCGTGGTAAGGCAAGGCTCTGACATTTAGTATTTTTTCGCTACCATTAACATGCAAATATTTAGAAGTAAAATCGAATGGTGTAAGGTTGTGGCAAGATTCTCTTAATATATCTCTTAATCTTTGGGCTTCTGATTCATTGTCCGGAAGCAACAATTTGGGATTGTCTAATACATCGGCATAATTTTTCCCGAGGAGAGAGACTATTTTATTGCTAATGCTAATCAGTTCTACTTCGATATTAGGCGATACGCTCGCAACAAAGTTTACTAAAGGATGCTTGTCATCCTGATTGAGCAACCTTTCTTCTAACTGAATATTTTTGATGCGGTATTTTTCTATTTCTGTAATATCTTTAATCAATATCACTACATTTTGAAGTCTTTCTTTTTTGAAATAAGGTACTACGCGAACTCTTACTGTGTGCTTGTCGGTCAAATTCCCCAGTAACTCTCCCTGAAATGTGTAAGCCTTTCTCTTTGCCAACTCCTGAGAGCTCAAGGCAAACGTCAAATGCTCAAAAACATCAACATTTTGGTTGCTTCCTACCGAATCAAAGATATTAGCCTTTAGCAGATTGTTTCCTGATTGCGAAAAAATAGCCTGGGCTTTGCTGTTAGCATTGATAATTTTATTATTTGTGTCGAGCATTATAATTCCACAGTCAATATTCTCATATATCTCGAATACAAGTGCATCACTGTTGGACTTATTTTTTCTTTGTAAAAAATATAAAACTCCGGCAAATGCAAAAAGCAAAAGCGAAGCAAAGAATGTAATATGTTCGAAACTCATATTTTTTAGTAATTTGTTTATACTTATCCCAATTTTCTATATAACAAATATTATTCAAATAAACTAATTATAAGCAGATACAATCTAATTAAATAGAGATGTCCTTATTTCATGCAACATAGCCTCATTGGTAATATAAACTGATGTCGTAATAAAATTTAGGTAAGTAATTCAGGAATTTTGTAACAAAACAGCCCTTTAGGTTGTATATAAATTGGATGTAACATGTTTTATTTAATATCTTTGTATTTATTGATGATGCAGTATATTGCTGCACGATTCGTCAAGGGAAACAAACAAAAACGGAGTAAGATATGAGATTTATTCTATACATGCTATTGATATCAATATTGACATTAAACACATTTTCTCAGGAAATCGAACTCGGCAATTCTGAGCCATTTTACTTTGACGCTATTGTTTCAAAAGGTAAGGTTGCTGACTCTGCCAGAATTGATGTGTTTGTCCTTGTGCCGTACGAATCACTGATGTTCAACAACAACAATCAGATATATGGAGCTAAATACAATCTCGTTTTATCTGTATTTGATGACAAAGGGCGTAAGGTATTTACTGAGAAACGAGACGAAACGATAGTAACAAAAGACTACTTCAAGTCTCAAGGGCGAGACGCTGATTTCAAAGCCTCTCAGATTTTGTTTAATCTGCCTGCCGGCAATTATAATATGAAAATGGTACTTCGCGACGAAGTCAATAAAAACGAGAAAGAAAAAAGCAGAAATATGACTGTTCTTGATTTTGCAGCATTCCCATTTTCTCTGAGCGGCATAATGATTGTAAGCTCAATAGAGGAAAGAAACGGAAAGTTTGCTGCAACTCCGCATGTTAGTGATGACATTGGCGGGCTTACTGATGGCTTTTTCGCATTTTTTGAGGTTTACAACGAAAAAGGCATTACGTCTGTTGACTTCGAATACGAAATTACTGACGAAACTGATCATCTGCTTTTTAGCAGCGAAAAAATAACCAAACCACTTGATGGCAATAGAAGCCAGCAATATATCAAAATCCCAAGACTAAAAGATATGGTAACCGGAAAATATACACTAACCCTCAAAGCTAAATCCGGTGATGAAATATTGGCTGCTGCCAAGAGATCTATAAAATTTTCTCAAACGATTGGCGGTATGGTCTTAAAAGATATAGATGAATCTATCAGACAATTGAAATATGTAGCAAGCTCAGAAGAGCAGGAAATGATGGAAAATGCAGCAGATGCTTCAACTAAACAAAAGCTCTTTATGGAGTTTTGGCAAAAACTTGATCCGACTCCTGCAACAGAACGCAATGAAGCATTCCAGCAATACTACTCGAGAATTGCATTTGCCAATCGAAAATTCAAATCGCACCGTGAAGGCTGGCTTTCTGATATGGGTATGATTTATGTAGTTTACGGCACACCGCGCAATGCAGAGCGAGGCTCCCGCTATGGTGATTCTAACATATACGAAGTATGGACATACAAGAATAACAGGCAGTTTGTTTTTGTTGACAATTCAGGAATGAATGATTTCAGATTGGTTTCTCCAATGGGAGTAACAGAAAAATACAAATACGAAGAATAAGTGAACCTTTCTCTTTTTTTGTTCGTAAATTGTTTTAATTATGGTGATTTTTTATTTTTGTGTTTGAATAAATGTCGTGAATCGCGGTTAATATGAACTCGTGGGAGGTTTTTTAATGTTTAGGTTTGCACATATCGAACTTTTGTGGCTTTTGGCAGTGCTTCCCGCCTTTTACTTTTTGTATGTTTTATTTAGGTGGAAGCGAAAAAAAGCCCTGGAAAATTTTGGTGATGAAGCTACTATCGCCAAATTGATGCCCAACACTTCAAAATATAAGCCGACAGTCAAAATGATATTATTTCTCTTTGCATCGGCTTTGTTTATCGTAGGTATAGCCAATCCTCAATTTGGCACCAAGCTTCAGGAAGTTAAAAGAAAAGGTGTCGAGGTGATGATTGCTCTTGACGTTTCTAACTCTATGCTCGCAGAGGATTTGAAGCCAAATCGATTGGAACGTGCAAAGCAAGCTCTCAACAGACTTATTGACAAAATGGAAAATGACAAAATCGGGTTAGTAGTTTTTGCAGGCGATGCCTATTTACAGCTTCCTCTCACTACTGATTTTGCAGCTGCCAAGCTTTTACTTTCCAGCATTTCTACCAACATGATTGAAACTCAGGGCACTGCATTAGGAGCGGCTATTGAGCTGGCGATGGATTCGTTTTCAGAAGAAAACAAAAAGCAAAAAGCACTTATCATTATCTCGGATGGAGAAAATCACGAAGACGATGCTGTGGGGATTGCAAAAAAAGCTCAAGAAAAAAACATCATTATTCACACAATCGGTATGGGCTCTGTAGATGGAGCACCGATTCCGATTTATCGCAATGGCGAGATTGCTTCTTATTATAAAGATAATGACGGCAGCACTGTTGTCTCGAAACTAAATTCAGGAATGCTCTCTCAGTTAGCAGAAGTAGCCGGAGGCAGATTTACACGGGCTTCGTTGGCAAACACAGAGCTTTCAGATTTGTTAGACGAAATTGCCGGTATGGAGAAACAGGAATTTGGCTCTAAGGAATATACAGACTATATCAGCAGATATATGTTCTTCATTTTACCTGCTTTATTGATATTTATACTTGAATTTATGCTCTCAGAATCTAAAAACAGAATCCTTACTTCAATGAACCTTTTTGGAGGAGGTAAATAATGAGATTGCGCAAATATTTGAATATTTCACTTTTGGCTGCGGCTGTTTTGTTATCATTCCCTGCTGCAACTTATGCTGACAAAAAGGAACATACTCATTTAGAGAGAGGCAATAAGCTTTATAATGAAGAAAAGTTCGAAGATGCAGAAATTGAATACAGAAAAGCCAAAGAAGCACAAAAAGCATCTAAGATGGCAAAGTTTAATATCGGAGATGCTCTCTATAAACAAGGCAAATACGAAGAAGCTGCATCTTTTTTCGAAAATCTGACCAATGAAAAATTAGATGATAATACCAAATCTGCTGCTTTTCATAATTTGGGTAACTCACAACTCAAACAGCAAAAGTATGAAGAAAGTATAAAGTCATATAAAAATGCGTTGAAACTGAATCCGGATGACAATGAAGCAAGATATAATCTGGAATATGCAAAAACTAAACTTATTCAACAGCAACAACAGCAGCAACAAAACGAACAGAATAAAGATAAAAATCAAGAAGAAAAAGATAAGAATCAGCAAGACCAACAGCAAAATCAGGACAATAAAGACCAAAAGAATAAAGACAAACAGGATCAACAACAAAACAAAGACGGCAAAGATAAGCAGGATAAGAACAATAAAGATAAACAAAACCAAGACAATAAAGACAAAAAGGACGGAGATCCTAAAGACCAACAGCAACAGCAACAACAAAACGAGCAGAATAAGGATAGTGAAGACAAGAAAGAAAACCAAGCTCGTAAGAAAAACGAAATTTCTAAGCAAGATGCGGAGCGTATGTTAAAAGCATTAGAAAATGAAGAAAAGAAGCTTCAAAAAAATATAAAATTTGAAAAACGTAAAAAAGGTGAAGCCGCTAATATCGAGAAAAAGTGGTAAGTTGATTTTGGATTAAGTGTGGGTTTGGAAACTAATTATTTGAAAGGCAATGAAAAAGTTAAGCAGTTATATAGTAGTTTTTTTATTGATGCTTGCTGCTGCCTATTCAGCAGAGTTCAAAGCGTCTTTAAATCAAAATCCTGTTACTCAGGGAGAAAGGTTTGCTGTGTCGTATTCCATTGACACAGATGCTTCTAACTTCAGAGGTCCGGATTTTAGGGGACTAAAAGTTATCTCCGGACCAAATACAAGCCAAAGTGTTCAAATAGTCAATGGAGCTATGTCTCGCTCTCTGACTTATACATACTATGTTTACGCTGAGAAGGAGGGCACTTTCAATATTGCACCTGCAACAATCAGAGTAAACGGAGAAACTCTCAAATCTAACAGCTTGGAAGTCAAAGTATTGCCTCCGTCTGAGGCGGAAAAGCAAAGAAGACAGGCTCAGCAAAACAGAGAGTCGCAAATTAGCACTCAGGCAAGAGACTTCCTTGAAAAGAACATATTTATCAACGCTAATATTAGTAAAAAGGAAGCATACATCGGCGAACCTATCAATGCTACATATAAGCTATATATCCATCCTCAGGTTTCAATCATTGGAAATGATGAGTTCCAGCTTAGCTTTGATGGCTTCTGGGTTGATGATCTTGAGCTTGCTTCACGCTCCGCCGAAATCGTCAATGGCGTAAGGTATGATGTTTATGAACTCAAACGTGCAGTGTTGTACCCTCAAAAGACAGGTCAGCTTAAGATAGATCCTTTAGAGATGGGATTAAAAGCAAGACTTCAGGTACAAAGCAACCAAAGACGGAGAAGCCTTTTTGACGATTTCTTTAATAGAGGTGAGTTCCGTGATTTTGAATACAAGGCAAAGTCCCCGAGCGTAACTATTAATGTAAAAGATACACCTGCGGGAGCTCCTTCTTCATTCAGCGGAGCAGTTGGTGATTTCAAAATGGAAGCATGGTTTGACAACACTCAAGGTTCAACAAATGAACCAATGTCTCTTAAAGTCAAAATCAGCGGCAAAGGCAATATGAAAATGATTGAGCCTCTAAATATCGAATTCCCGCCTGATTTTGAAGTTTATGACCCAAAAACTTCTGACAACACTAAGGTTAGTCCGGGAGGAACCACCGGCAATAAGGTCTTTGAGTATTTGATAATACCACGCAACGCCGGTGAATTCAAGATTTCTCCGGTCGAATTTAGCTATTTTGATTTGAACGATAAATCATACAAAACTATAAGTTCCGAACCTTTTGTGCTACAAATAGCAAAAGGGAAAGATGCACCGGCAGGCGGTGTTGTCGCCGGAGTAACAAAAGAGGATATCAAATACTTAGGTAAGGACATTAGATTTATTAAAACAAATGCGAAACTTTACAAAGATTCGGAAAGCTTTTTTGGTACTACATTTTTCTATGTTATGCTTGTAGCTCCTATTGGTTTGGTATTTGTAGTATTTGTGGCAAAACGTAAAAACGAAGAGCTATCAAAAGACAAAATGGCAATGAAAAACAGATTTGCTTCAAAAGTAGTCAAAAAACGTCTGGCTCTGTCTAAAAAGTATTTAGACACTAACGACAAGGAAAACTTCTTTGATGAAATGTCAAGAGCTCTGTGGGGCTATTTGAGCGACAAGCTATCAATACCTACTGCAGAATTGACAAAAGATAAAGCATCCGACGCATTAACCCGCAAAAATATAAAACCGGAGCTAAGCGAAAAGTATCTTTATATTATCGAACAATGTGAGTTCGCCAGATACGCACCTGCTGATATGGTACAAAATATGAATGAAATATACGAAGAAGCTGCTAAAGCGATAACTGAATTGGAAGGAGGACTCAAATGAGAAATTTAATGTTGTTTATAGCCATAATCTTCGTATTTGCTCTAAATCTTAATGCGGATATGGGAGATGATTTATTCAAAAAAGCTAACGACCACTATATGAAAGAAGAGTATTCGACTGCCATAGATAAATATGAAGAACTTTTAGATCAGGGATACAAAACCTCAGAGCTTTACTATAACCTTGGCAATGCGTATTTCAAATCGAATATGATTCCTTCGGCGATACTGAATTTCGAACGAGCTAAAAAGCTTGCGCCCGGCGACGAAGATATCAATTTCAATCTTAAAATTGCCAATTTGCAAACGATAGATAAAATCACTCCAATTCCAGAACCTTTTTTTAGGGAATGGTGGCAGGGAATTAAAGGTATATTGTCCTCCGGGATGTGGGGAGCAGCCTCCGTTGTCGCTTTTTGGATAGGAGCCTTTGCTTTTATTACTTTTCTTTACTCAGGCAGTACTTCTATCAAAAAAATAAGTTTTGGTCTGGCATCTGTTTTTGTCATTGTAACATTTGTTAGTTTCATCTTTGCCTTTCAGACTTATAACGAAGAAGTCAATGTAAAAGAGGCTATTGTTTTTGCTGAGAGTTCTTATGTAAAAACTTCGCCCGATGAAGCATCCACAGATTTGGTGATTTTGCACGAAGGCACAAAGCTCACAGTGCTCGATTCTTTAGGCGAATGGAAGAAAATAAAACTTCCTGACGGGAACATTGGTTGGATAGTTAAAACAGATATTGAAATGATATAAGGTCAATTACGAAAGTCATTCCATAAAGAAGGCTTTAATGTTTAGTTTCTCTATGGTAAACTAAATTCACCATCTCAAGAAAATTGACACTAGAACATATAAAAACATCCCTTTGAGCTACTAATTTAATCAAAGGGATGTTTTTTTTGATAGTAAAAACTGATAATCAATCTTAGTACTTATACAAACTGCCTTGTCTGCTTTCAGCCTCCTTGTCCCATTCTTTAGTTACTGTTTCCAAAAGTTTTACTTTGTCAGCTCTGAGTTTTTCCATATCCAAACCTATATATTTCTGAGCTAATTCTTTTGTTGAAATGTCAGGTAGTTGAACAGGAATGGCAACTCCATGTTTCACAAAAATAGTGGCTAATATGCCTCTGGCTTTTTCTGCTTTTGAAATTGATGTGCCTATAACTCGCATTGCTTCTACAGGTGAATGGAAACCAACCCCGTTTGCTGCAGCTACCCAATCCCAGCGCCATTGAGAATGGCGTATAAGTTTAAGTACAGGTGCCATTTCTTCCTCAGTAGCTCCGGCATCCCAAGCCATTTTTGCTTCAATATGTGCTTTTGCTAGTGCGTCTTCGGCAAGGCCTCGTAGCTCTAATAATTTATCCTGTCTTTCATAAACGTCTTTGAGTAATTGTTCTTCACTTTCCTTATGGCAGGTCTGGCAGGCATTTGCTATGTTTGCAAGTGGAGACTGGATGTGGTGGTCAGTAAATTTGACTCCGCCTTCTACCTTATAAGGCATGTGGCAATCCGCACAAGATACTCCACGCTTTGCGTGTACTCCCGTCATAAATAACTCATAATCAGGATGCTGAGCTTTAAGCATAGGAGTCCGGCTCAGTTTATGAGTCCAGTCAGTAAATTCTATATTGTCGTAATACTCTTCCATATCATCGGCAGAGAAGCCTTTATCCCAAGGGAAAGTTAGGTAATTGCCTGGCTTTGCGAAATAATACTCCACATGGCACTGAGCACAAACTAACGAACGCATTTCGTTGTGTGTGAAATCTTCAATTTTTTTGCCTTGTCTTTCCATTGCTTCTACCAAGGCAGGTCTTGTGATAGTTAAGTCCATTGTGTTTGCGTCGTGGCAATCGGCACAGCCAATAGGATTGACTATTTCGTGTCCTTTTTCAATCCATTTGCCACTATAAAACTCTTTTGGGCCTACCTGTTTCATCATTCGAACTACGTCAGTACTTTTGCACGACCAGCATGTCGCAGGCATAGGACTCTCTTCTACTCCACCCGTTCTCAATGTGTTTCTTATATCCTTGACAGCCATTGCGTGTCCACGTCCCTGATTATAATCTTTAGAAAAGCCGTAGCCTGCCCACATAACAATCAGATTAGGGAATTCTTCGAGATAATCGCGCATGGAGGCACCGCCGTGTTTAGAACGGAAAGTTGTATCTTGTGTATTAAGATAAGTGTCAAATTCTCTTGGGAAATTTTTACCCCAGATTTCGTTCCTGTATTCGTTTTCGCCGATAGGTTCTACCATTTGCATTTTAGCAACTTTTTCCTGACGGCGCTCCATGATGCTGCTTGCCAGCATTATACCAAGAGCTACAATTACTACAGTCGCAAAGAAAAGCCCCCAATAGAGCCATTTGCTTGATTTTTCATTTGCCATAATAAACCTCTATTTGAATTATTTTAACATATTTTCTAACCATTCGGGAACTGCACGCTTCATCGAAGGCACTCGAGCGTACGGAGTAGAAGCCTGACTGGAAACCCTTCCGTGGGGCACTTCCCTGTGGCAATCCCAGCAGAGTTTGCCTTCGCCGTGCTTGTAGTTGTGCCCTGTAACGTTTGCAGCGGAAACAGGATTGACCTGATTGTAATGGCATCTCATGCAGTTATCCTGCACTACAGCCTTACCGGCTTCTTTGATTCTGATTACCTGAGGCTCTGTCCTTGTAGTAAATACATAAGCGTGCCTCATGCCGTCCTGTGCTTTAAACAGGTATGTGCGTAAAAGGTTGTCATGCGGAACATGGCAATCGTTGCAGGTGGTCCACTCTCTGTGGCTGCTGTGATTCCATGTAGCAAACTGCGGCACCATCACATGGCAGTTTACGCAGGTTTCCGGGTCGTCAGAAAGATACGAGGCTGCATTTGAGATGTAAAAAGTCCCAATAGCAAGCCCGACGATAACTCCTGTCAGCACAGTAGCTATCAGTCTCCAGCCCGGAGGAGGAATAAGCTTTCTGATGAGTGATTGATTATTCGCCATAGTATCTCTTGTAATTTGTGGATACATTATTTGATACATAATAAGAATAAAAAGTCTTAAATCAAAACAAAAATTTCAAAAAATATTACACTCCTCATATTTCTGTTTGGTAATACAAAGTTATTTCAATGATTAGATTTATTGCTCTAATAGAGGTATATCTTTAAGAGGTACAAATATTATTATAATATTTATAAAAATAACACTTTGGTATTTAATTATATTAGCGTAGGTTTATGCATAAGCGAAAATGGTGTATTGATGAACTAATGTCGCTTATATTCCATTATAAAACTTTATGTTGTTTAAAAAAAGAGAATTATCATGAAATGGATTCTAACCGCAATGCTGCTCCTAAGTGCAGCCCCAATCTTTGCACAAGACTCTTTAGCATACGAAGAGTTGCCGGAATGTTTTTTTGATCTCGATAGTATTTATATACTACGACTAACTGAATTAGAGAATAGCAATATACGTAAAATTGGAATAGATACATGTGGCAGTAGTGCAATTATTGACTTGCCTTATTGGCCAATACCTGTAAATAAAAACTCAAGTATAAGACAATTAGAAGGTTATAGAAATCAGTTACTAAATAATTCAAAAATATATAGTAATCAAATTATTGGACTTGCTTATGATGAGCATGGCAAGAGTATATTTAAAACTAATTACGCAACCAACGAGCTAAGACAAGTATCTATTGCAGATATAAAAGAAGAGTTTGTTGAAATAAAAGAAAGTTTCGGAATATTGAAATCTAAATTAGGAGAGTTCAACATATACATATATGGATTCAAATTAAGCTCTGAAAATGATTATATCCCACTTTCTTTTGCTTTAGTATTTGATCATTATACTTCTGTAGATTTTGCCTTAAAGGCTCTCGAAAAAGTATCAATATCATGTGATGATGTTTGGTTTTATTCTCAACCAAATAGCGTTTTTGAAGAATTAGACTACAATATTGAAATTAATAATGGAGTTATTACTATTTCAAGCATATCACTATTGACTAACATTCAGGTTTATAGCTTAAATGGAACCCTAGTAAAATCTATAGGTGATTTAAATGATAAAAGAGCTCTCATTAATATGAATGACTTAGTGCAAGGTGTTTACTTTGTGAGAATCAATAACCAAATTTATAAATATGTAGGTGTAAAATAATATCATCACAACTAATTTAGTTAAAGGTGGAAAATATCATATTTATGATTTAAATGGTAATCAGGTTCTTAGTGGCGCTCTAAAACAAGGTATTGCTAATAATATTGATATTAGTAGATTGAGGAACGGAGTTTACTTTTTCAAAACCGTAAATAATTTTGTTAAATTTATGAAGGTAGCTGAATAATATCTTTATTTAGCCTTACATAGATACTAAATTATCCCATTTTTTATAAATTAAAGGATTAAAAATATGAAAATGATTTTAATGGGATTGCTACTCCTAAGTGCAGCTCCAATCTTTGCACAAGACTCTTTAGCATACGAAGAGTTGCCGGAATGTTTTTTTGAGGTGGATAGTATGTTTGTGTTGCACGGAAAACCAAATAATATATTTGCCGGTAGAGTAGTGGGGATTGATACATGTGAAACCCTCGAGATAATAGAAATGCCATTCTGGCCTTTGCCGGTCAATGCTCAAAACAACATAGCAAAATTGTCTGAATATCGGTCAAATTTGCTTGCAGCGGATAAGATATATTCAAATCATATTTTATCATTACAGACTACGACTGAGTTGAAGAGTATATTTAAGGAACAAAATGATTTCAAAGATATTGATTCCGTAGGCATATCTGCAATTAGAGATGACTTGCTTGAAACAAAAGTTCTTTTTGAGCAATTAAAAGACTCACTTGGGGATTTCAAAATTTACATAAACAATTATCAGCAAAATGTAAATAATAAGTACGATGCTATAAGGTTCGATTTGGTATTTGATAACAAGGTGTCTATAAGATATGTACTTAATATGTTAGAACAAGTCGATATTCTAACTTTTGAACATTATTTTTATGCATCTCCAACGTCAGTAAAGTCTCCGGAGAATTTCAATATTACTACTGACTCCTACAAAATATATATATCTAATGCCCAAGAACCACTTCACATTCAAATATATGATTTGAGTGGCAATATCATCAAATCATTCGGCAAAATTACAGATAAAGAATATACAATTGATATGGACGAATTCAATCAAGGGGTTTATTTTGTCAAGATAAACAATCAAATAGTCAAATACATTGGCGTAAGATAGCAAATGAACTTGTACCGAGAATACTCGCGGTTTTGAAATACCAAAACAAGGAATCATATCTTTAAATTCAAAAAAATAATGATTCCTGCTTTTTTAAGTAGTTCTATTTCTTTTTGAGAATGTAGGATGCTTCGAGACTGAAAAAGCTCTTTACCAATGGGATGGCAGAGATTGGAGTAATCTTTAGTGATGGCAGACCGAACTTCATTTTGAATACAGGCCTCAAAAGGTAGAAGTCTGATTTGACAATATCATAGCCTGCCTCCTTAGCTGCCTTTTCGAATTTCGCGGGAGTAAGCCGAATTGTTTGTAAACGTTTTACTTCGCCAATATCATTAGCCCTGCCGGAAGAAATCAGGCGATGGAAAATAAAATCCGGAAGTAAATGAATATATGGCAGTTTCCCCCAAGTATTTGCCACAGTGTGCTGATGCCCACCAAATGGAGAGTGATAAGGCGGAAAGGTAACATATAAATAAGAACCTTGTTTGATTAGATTACTTATGTTTTTTAAAGCCAATTTTGTGTCATCCAAATGCTCAATAACATCTCGTAGCAGTACTAAATCGTATTTATTGAGTTTATCAGCAGCAATGCTTTCAGTTATTATATTATGGTTTTGAAATTCTATTTCTACACTGCTAATCTCTTTGATGTAATTGCCTATGTCAAGCCTGAATTGAACTATATCGGATCCATAGGCCTCTTTCGCACCTGCCTCGACAAACGCAGCGAGGACTCCGCCCTCTGCAGCTCCGATTTCTGCAACTTTGTTACCTGCTTCGAATACCTTATTAGCTTTGAGATATGGCACCAGCACTTGATTGCCCAAATCAAACTGGTAGCCCCAGTAGTATTTGTCGTTATCTGATAAGTTACTTTTAGACACTATATTTTTGATAGATTTTTCCATTTCACTTTAAATGTTTTGTTTAGCCTAAATCATTATGCAATATACGAAAAGGTCTCGAATTTATTCCTTTCAGATATATTTCTTTGGAGTCAAAAAAAAAGATAAACCTATACCTATGGTGTCAGAGCTCTAAAAAACACTTTTAACTTCCTTTATTATCTAATAAAACAAATAAAAATCGTAAATGTAAGAAAAACTTACATTTTGAATCATTGAAGAGTCTGTCTCAAAAGTAGTCTTTTTGCATTGTAAATCTGTAAATACTGTAATTTATAAAATAAGCAAACTTATGTTTGCCGACGGTTATACTTCCACAAGCTCAGTAACCTTTATCAATTGAAAAGAATTACATCAGTGCAACCGCACAAGGTCACTGAGCGAGCAAAACGAGTCTAAGTGTAGCTTGCGGCAAAACTCGCTAAATTTAAGAATACAGTGCAATTTTTGGCTTAAGAGACAGCCTCCCATGAGTCAAGATAAATACTGATTGTTGTTTTTTTTATTACAGGAATAAACTAATACTTCCTGCGATGTTTCTTGCATTGTTAGCCGAAAATTAGTGGTTGCTTAGCTTATCTTTGGCTTGTAACTTTATTCAGTCATAGGAGTATTATAAGTAAAGAGGTTATTGTAGGTAAAAATAATGGAAACAACTATGGCTTTGCTACTATGTTAAATGCAAACTTACCAATATGGTGCTTTATGGAAAAGATAGAACAAATGATTAGCAACTGTATGCACGATAAGGATATTGACAAAGATTATCTTTTAGCAAGATTCTGGTTGATTATCAGTTCGGATGGTAACATAGACAGTTTAGAACAAGAATATTATGATAAGTTATGTTGTTATTTGAAAGACAATATATCTCGTGTAAGTTGATTGTATTTTAATAACGCAGGGGTGCTATGCTCAGGAAGGCTCATGAAAAAATGTGGCGAGAAATACTGCTCGTTAAATATCATAGATTTAGAGACTTCCGAATAAAAAACAGATTCGCTTAGTCTCTAAATCTATATTGAAATACTGTAAATTGTTGCTATTTGATAAATTTATAACTTCTACTTGTCATATCTTCACTAATCCGAACAAAGAAAACGTTGCTTTCTTCCAGATTGTCCATAGAGAAAAAGTTTTCTCCCGGATATACTATTGTGCTTTTCTGATAAACTATCCGACCTGATAAATCTGAAATGGCAATATCGATTTTAGAAGATTTGTCAGTTCTAAATACTAACTTATCGTCATTGTAGTAAATTTTTGTATTTTGCTCAGCACTTCCAACGCTGCTTTTGCTTATAGTTAGAGTTTGCTCTGACATAGTTATAGGTACGTTCGGATGTGATTGATGTAGAGCCGTAAAGTCTGTAACTTCAGTTGTATTTGTCCCTTTCAGATAGTCAGCTAATCCCGGCTTCACTGTTTGGTAAAGCAGATTGGCTTTAACTGTATAAGTTCCGTTTGGCAAAGCGGGTAGTTGATAAAATACCAAATCCTTACCGCCAACTCCAAAATTCGCATCATTAAGTGCGTTACCATAAACGGCACAAGTATCGTAACTTGGACTTGTTTTGTCAAATCCTTTTGGAGGGATTCTGTTGTCTTTTACAAAGTGTGAGGCTTTAAGTAGAGCAAATGTGGGGTTCCCTTTGACATCTGCCGGTGTAGCTTCCCAAATTTGTATTTGACTATCAGAATAAATAGTATCACTATGTAAAAAAGTTTCATTTGGGTTAGCTAAAATTCTACCTTCAGAATCAGGAGTACCTGATTCGTAAACTATATTGCCGACTTGGTCACTTATTATCAGCTGCAGCCACATTCTTCGGAAAGGTATTCCTGTAGGCAATTTGTGTCCGGTAAGGTTCGTAACTTCAACTTTCAAATAATTTCCTTCGTGAGTTACAGCTAAAGCTACTGCTTTTGTCAAATTTGATTTGGATTCCAGGATAGTTTTGTCAAATTGAGCAGAATTTGCAGACATGCTGCCGCCATTAGTTTCCATGCTTTTCAAAATTCCAAGCATATAGGCATTGCCACCAACAAAATCATGTTTCCAAAAAGGGGCTCTCAATGTATTGTGCCAAGCAGGAGTAGTTGCAATGTCAATACCGGCATCAATTTTTGGCATATGACATTCCTGGCAACTTTTACCTTCTTCCGGATAAGAACTAATTTTCCATTCTATATAAGGAGTCTGCTCAGGAAAAGTACCGCCAACGTTGTTGTTTTCATCAAAGTAAGGAGCAAACAGTGTGTGACAAGTGGCACATAGTTCCGAGTGTGCCATAGCTGCCCTATATTCGGGTGTGTAGTTAACATTATTTTGCATAGGTGTAGTAAGAGGGGATTGATATGGTCCGAAAATCTTTCTACTATTGTCTATTAAGTAGTTGCCTGAATAGGAGTCCGCAGATTCATTCTGAGAGTTCTGAATCTGATGACATACGGTGCAGCTTACACCATCCTGTGCCAATTGATTTTGGTAAAGGTCTGAGAGCATAAAACTACCCGAACCATTTTCTTTAGCTTGCCTATTGCCCATAGGTGCGTGACACCTTGTGCATGTGGATTCTATAATATCTGCATATTCAGGATGAGCGTGAGACTCCTCTGAGACTACTGCGCGCCAAAGAGGATCTTTGGCAGAATGAGCCATCATTGTACTTCGCCATAAAGTAACAGGTGAAACATCAGCTCCCTCAAATGTTAGAGCGACTCCATCCGAAGTGTGGCAAGCTTCGCAGTTTCCAGAACCGCTAAAAAGTGAGCTGGTTTGTGTGTTGAGAACGCTTAGAGCATATAGTGAAATAGCGCCGGCAACGATAATCAATAAAATCATAGCCTTTTTCATAACAACCTCCAATAGTGCTTTTAAGTAATATACCCACTAAATTCAAAAAAGTAAAACGGCTAAAAGCTATTAGGCAAGTAATGTAATCATTATGTGATTGTAAATTTACTGTTCCGGCTTTTTGTAGATTGCTGGGAGGGAATGTTATTTTGATATGCCTGAAATATTGGAAAATATTAGGATTATTTACTTCTTTGAGTCTTTCTAAGAGTTTTGCATCACCTAATCAATGAAGAGAAGAAAATGTAAAAAAGTTTGAAAAAAGTTGATTTTTTTCTCGAAAGAACTTTATACCTATTCTCACGTATTAGAGAAAAAGTCGAAATTAAGTATCATAGAAAGTCAGATTATGCTAAACACTCCTTATCAATTAGAATATAAAAGTGGTAACTTTTACGAAAGACTTGATATATGTTGCGACATAATAGAAAGGAAAGCAGCAGATTTATTGGCAGATATATATGTAACTTTTGGTGCTGTAACTGTCTCCGATAAGTTAGATCTGTGTTTGGATTTTACTATTTTGGGTACTTTTTGGAAAAATTATAATCTATATGTGTCTGTGCCATTGCTTAAT
Source organism: Kapaibacterium sp. (SeqCode) (assembly GCA_963664875.1). Classification (GTDB taxonomy): domain Bacteria; phylum Bacteroidota; class Ignavibacteria; order Kapaibacteriales; family UBA2268; genus JBFHIJ01. The sequence goes on from OY761611.1 coordinate 2,575,603, forward strand.
TCAAAGCGCTCCATTCTAAAAGTACTTTACCGTATGCGATACGCTTCCGAAAGTGCAAAGCCGATATTCGATAATATACGTGGAGTTGCAGCTGCGAAATTGCTTTTAGATTATGCAAAAACACAGAATGCAATCTTTGGCATTGAAGGACTTATACGTCTAATTGCTTTTCTTGATGCAACGAATGAATTTGAAGAAGAAACGGTTCGGATGGCTGCTCTCTGTGATAGGCTCGCATTGTTAGACGAGACGGAAAGAGCTCTTGTACTAAGTAAAATATCTGAACTTACAGGATTCTTTATTTCGATAAGCAACACGATGCTATCTGAATTTACTGATAATGTGAGAACTTTTTTGGAACATCATCGCGATAAATACATTAATAAAGAAAACTATTTCTTCACAGGTAGGCAGGAATCAGAATACCATCTCAATATGGTAGGTGCCGCTTTGATGAATAGGTCGCTAAGGCCTAAGTTTGACGATACAAATGAAAAAGTGGTAATACTGCCCACTTGTATGACTGATACGGCTAATTGCAATGCTAAAAAAGAAGGCGATGATTTAGTATGCACCCGATGCAACAAATCCTGCAACGTGATGCAAGTTATGGATAAAAGTCGAATTCTGAATTGCAAAATAGTCCTTATTAGACATTCTTCTAACTTTTCAAAATGGTTAGAGCCTTGGGCGAATCAATCACACACGGGTGTTGTTGGAGTAGCCTGCGTTTTAAACCTTCTGAAAGGCGGATTCGAAATGAAAAGACTTGGCATCCCTTCACAGTGTGTTTTCCTCAATTTTGCCGGATGTAAAAAACACTGGAAAATTGGAGTCCCTACAGAAATCAATCTGCACCGATTAGCTGAAGTAGTGAGATAATTTCTCTCTTTTTTGTTATTTTAGCAAAGTATCTTTAATTTCGGGAATCGAATGAAATACTTTGCTATATTACTGCTGTTTTTTACAAATTGCCAGCTGCTTCGAAGCCAATCTTATGTTGGTAGAGTGGCAGACAGCTTTGTTGACGACCTAAAGAGCTTTGGCACTGACTACTATCGGACAGGTTCCATAATATACGAAGAGTACGATGAGGTCTTGCTGGCAGTGGGTGTTGCTTCCGCAGCAACATATCTATTCTCTTTAGGAGATGAAACTCTAAGAAATGAAGTCATTAAAACTACTCCAGATTTCGATAAAGTCAAGTTTTTTAATGAATTGGGCAACGTAAAAACAATGGGGATGGTATCAGGCATTGTCTATGGTATCGGTTTGTTTTCGGAAGATAGCAAAATCAGAGAAACCGGAAGGTTACTTGTAGAATCCTTAGTTTGGAGCGGTAGTCTCAACATGCTGCTTCGGCATTCTTTTGGTAGATACAGACCTTACAATGAGAGAGGCAATGGGCTTTTTTCTTTTTGGCAAACACATAATGATTTCCAGTCTTTTCCTTCGGGGCACACTACTGTGGCATTTTCAATGGCGACTGTGCTATCCTTTCAGATTGACCGCTGGTGGGCGTATCCTTTGTTTTATGGACTCGCAGGTTGTACAGGTGCGACAAGAATTTATTTAGATCAACATTGGTTGTCAGATGTACTTTTCGGAGCTGCACTTGGATATGCGGGAGGCAGATTATTGCTTCGTGCAAATAAGAACAAAGATAAAGAAAAGACTTACAGTTTGAGTCTTAGCCCAGGCGGCTTGTCATTTGTGTATTATTTATACTAAAATATCTTGAGAAGCAATCTCTAATTAAGTTGCTTATGAGGCTGAAATCTATAGCCACCTTAGATAAAAGTATTAATACTTATTGTGGTGCATATATTTTTTGGTATATTGCACAAAATAATGGTAAAAAACTCATTGTGTTAATTCATATTAGCATATTTGTATCTCTATGCCTTAATTGTTGTAAGTTGAAATAAAGGCTAAATATTTTGAGTAATTATCGTATTTTTGTAGTAAGGAATAAACAATTTAGACAAAACACCAAACGAATAGAATATCCATGGCTCTTTTTAGATTATTTTCCAACGACGTTGCTATAGATTTGGGCACTGCCAATACTTTGATTTGGATGAAAAGTAAGGGTATTGTGTTAAATGAACCAACTATCGTCGCATTTGACCGTACAAGCAAGCACATAATTGCTATCGGGCATGAAGCACAATCGATGGTCGGTAAAACCCACAAAGATATTAAAATCATTAGACCGCTCAGAGACGGTGCTATTGCTGATTTTGAAATTACTGAAGGTATGCTTAGAGCATTTATTCGCAAAGTTTCTATGTCATGGCAACCTGCACGCAGAGTAGTTGTTTGTGTGCCTTCCGGATTGACTGAAGTAGAAAAACGTGCTGTGAGAGACAGCTGCGAGCATGCCGGTGCTAAAGAGGTACATTTGATTGCCGAACCTATGGCTTCTGCCATTGGCATCGGACTTAATGTGCATGAGCCTATCGGCAATATGATTGTTGATATCGGTGGTGGCACAACTGAGATTGCAGTTATTGCACTTTCAGGTATAGTAAGTGATACTTCAATCCGTATCGCCGGCGATGAAATGACTAATTCTATCGGTCAGTATTTCAGAAGACAGCACAATATTCTAATCGGTGACAGAACTGCTGAGATGATAAAATGTACGGTTGGTTCTGCTGTGCAGTTGGAAGAAGAAATCGAGATTGAAGTAAAAGGTCGTGACTTGGTTTCAGGTATTCCGAAAATGATACAGGTTAGCTCTGCCGACATTCGTGAAGCACTTGCAGAAGCCGTAAATGAGATAGTCGAAGGCGTGCTTAGACTTTTGGAAAAGACTCCGCCGGAGCTTTCTGCAGATATTTTTGATCGCGGCATCATGCTAAGTGGTGGAGGAGCACTCCTAAAAGGACTGGACGAAAGATTGAGACGTGAAACCAGTTTGCCTGTGCACGTCGCAGAAGATCCTCTCACCGCAGTAGTAAGAGGTACAGGAATGGTGCTCGAAAACTTTTCAGAGTATTCTTCTGTTTTGATTAAGAGCAGTCGATACTAATAAGAAGTAAAATTCTACTAAAAAAAGCCGCATCAATTGATTTTTTGATACGGCTTTTTTCGTTAGCAAGTTAGACTTTTATCTCACAATTATTATTTTCTCTGTCAGATATATCGTTGCAGATTGTAGTTTAATAAAATATACTCCGTCAGGGATATGTTCTGTAGTCACTTCTTGAGTGTACTGTCCGGCTTTGTATGCCCCTTCCAAAACAGTTAAAATATTCTTGCCGTTTATATCTATGATTTCCAACGTAATATTGGCATCATAGCCCAAAGAGAAATTGATTTCAAATTTTTCTTCGCTTATCGGGTTTGGCGAGACTTTTGGAGCCTCCAGATTGTTTGAATTCATTAGTATTTTGGAAATATCGCTCGCACAATAAGGTTGTAGCTCAATCATACCGGTAGCTGATTTAAACAGAACGCAGTCACTGTCTTCTGTTGTGATTTCCGCGTTGATGTCCGCTTTATATGTATCGATTGTCGAAAGATAGGTATCAAACTCAATATCGATAAGATTTTCACCTTCATTTATTGTTCTGTCTGAAATACTTACTATATCGGCTTCAATGATTCCTAACTTGTTGTCAATCGTTAAGTTTTTCAAATCGAAATAACCGAGCAAAGATTTATTCAAACTTACAGCATCATCTGCAACAAATAAAAAATTAGATAAAAAGCTAAGTCGAATGTGAAGATTTTGGATGTTTAAGTCACTGATATCTTCGCCATTTAGTAGTTTTATTGTTTTTTTAGTTTTAGAACCTATTTCGACTTTTGTTCCAATAGGCTGCAGTGTTGTTTCTCTGCTTAAATTTATGGCAGAGCCTGTTATTTCTTTGGTCAGGATAGCCGAAGAGCCGTTTGTTGCTTCGATTTGTACAACAGCAGAGCTTAGAGACTCTCGAGAATTTGGTCTGTAATTGATTGGTATTGTATAGATGCTGCCCTTTGGTACTGTGAAGCTGCCGATAGATTCCGCAAAATAAAACTCAGGAGATGCATTTAAAAACATAGGAGGATCAAATGCAATGTCATTTGTTCCAAAATTAGATATATGCAATTCTAATCTTGCTTCTGTCCCATAGCAAGTAGCGACCGGGTCGGAACTTACGGATAGCAATTCTTCGACTCCTGTTCCTTTGAACGTAATGACCAGCTCCTGATTCGCATCATTTAGAACTCTGAGAGAAGCTGAAGCCTCTGACGTAAATGCTCTGAAATATACATCGAACGATAATTTCTGTCCGGGTAATAGTTCTTGAGGTAAGCTCAAATTGCTGTTATCTAAAGCAAATCCCTTGCTACTGAAATTGTCCTTTCCTAAGCCAATGCTATTATTTATCGGCTCGAGATTTGTAATTACTGCTCTGTCGGCAAATTCCCAATCAGTTTGTGAAAGATTAGTTATGATAACCGTTGCTTTTCTAATATCAGCTGAATTATTAATTATGGCAACGCCAAGGTTTACTATATCGGAGCTGCTTTTCAGTTGAGCAGAAACACCGGTTCCTGTTAATTTTGTTGAAGATTGGCTCAAAGTGCCGTCGCTAAGTTTATATCTTAAATCTAAAGAATAATGTTTATTTTCTTTTGGCATAAACTTTACAGCCAGGAATAATTCCTCTCCCGGTTTAATCTGTTTGCATACCACAGATTTGTCAAATTTGAAAACGCCATCAGATGCGTCATTTTCAAGAATAACATCTGAAATTGTTATCGAAACATTGCCGTTGTTTTCTATTTTAATACCATTGTCTATTGTAGAATATTCAAAACCTTTTGTTTTTCTTCCAAACTCATAATTATCAGAAAGTATCCCGGGCATAAGACTTTTAGCTACGATATAGCAAATACTGTCTGCCGGAACAATTGTGTTGGAATAAAACACAACAGAGTCCTGATAATCTGCCATCTGAGTTGCATTGATTCTAATCCTATAATCAATATAAGACTTTTTGGGGATTGTGATAGGATCTGCAATAGTCGGCACTTTTGGTAGTTGTACAGTGATATCAGTAGATTCCGGCAACTTAGCACCGTGAATAATTAGTGGCAGATTGCCTCTGTTGAATAATCTTACAAGTCTTTCCGTAGGTTTGTCAGCTGTAACGTCGCCAAGATCACAATCATTTGCATCTATTTCCTGATAACCAACCTCACCATCAGTCATCACTGCAAAAAAGCTTTTACAGGTATCTCTTACTCCTAATGAATCTGAGTATTTTCCGGGCTCTGTTGCAACAAACCTTACAGTAAGGTCTTTGGCAGATAAGCCGGGTAGAATGAAAGGAGCAGGACTATCTATGATATCAAATCCGTTGCTAATTTGCTTTAGCATCAAATCATCAATATGAGCATCTGCAACAGATAGGTTTTTCATTCTGATGGTTTTTGTACTGGCTTCACCTGATTTGACTATCCCAAATTCTAATCTTTCGGGTTCGAATGCTATTATAACAGGGTTATATTCGATTCTGACTATTGTATCATTTCCGGCTCTGTCGATAAACATAATTTTTGCTTTTGCTTTCAGATTTGGATTTTTTATCTGCAGCGACCAGTTTATGGATAGAATATTACCTGAGTTGATAGCATCAGATTTTAAGATATAATTTTCAGTACTATCTGCAAAGAGTATAGGCGGGAATAAGCAGGAAGCAAACTCCATTTCGCTCGGCAAGTCAACAACTACGCCGTTTACATCTCCACTGCAGTCCATAGTCCACGAAGGAAGTGGAGGAATTTTGTCATTTGTATCTTCCTCTTTGAACGCATATGAAGCACCTGCTGAGAATGATTCGTGTCTTGCAGCTCCTCTAATGTAAGCCATAAAAGGATTGCTCGCCTTTAGGTAGAAAGATTCACTCAAATTGATATCAGCATCAATGAGCTTAAATCTTGTGCCATCTGAGAGTGGGAAAAATAGATCAGTCTCATTAATTGTCATCAGATTACTCAAAGGTTCCCATACAAGCTCATCAGAAACCAGTCTTCCGATGAGGAGCTCATCAGTGGATTGATGTTCGCTGACTATTATTGATACTCTGTAGCTATCGTATGTATATTGCTTATAATTTTCAGGCATAGGAACTAAAATATGCTTTTGGAATTGCCGAATAGAAGAGAGGGAGACTAAACTCGGTCCACCTATTTTTTCAGGGAGTCCGTCTTCCTTTACTCCGGTGTTGTACATCGTAACAGCAATCGGCTTGTCAGCTCTGATATAAGCAGCACTTTTTTCTTCGCCGTCATGCACCCTTGTTTCAATGAAAGCTTCATTTATTTTACCACCACCGCCATGAAGGGTTGTTACCCATTCGCCGTTGATATAAATGTTAGTATTTTCGTCTTTTGCATAAATCCTTATCACAGGACTATATCTGCGTTCGCTGAAGTGCGGAACAAGATATTCGTTGCCCCAAGCCTCAAACGGTAGTTCCATATTGGCAAGGTAGTCCGAATTGCCTGTCTCCAATGGGATGTTTGTATTTTGGTTTCCACTAATGACAGCAATGGGTTTTGTAGCTTTAATGTAAGAACCGGATAGGTCTGAACGATTGCTCAATGTGGGAACCATATAGACATCACCGGCATTAAGTAATGCTCTTAAAGTATCTCCACTTTTATTAAACCCGGCAACAAGAGTTTCATCATTCCCGCCGATAATCATTTCTATTCGAGTGTTATCGTAAGGAGCAACAATGCCTGCTATAGAAGACAAACTGCTTATCGAAGGATAAAATTCTGAAGCATCATTATAAGAAGAAAGAATATATCCGGTGCCGAGAGTCTCTACAGGAAAAACAGTAAATGCATCAGAGGATTGATTATACCTAACAGATGCGATTATGGAAATCGGTTTTTCTGCATTTATGCTAATTGCATATTCTTTGAATACTTTAGGGTCTATTTCAATATCAATAATGCCTTTGGAGTATGGTATTACCTGATTGGCAGGTAGCTCTATTACTTCAGTCTGGTTAGGCAGCAGCTGCCGACTAAAATGAATATTATTCGCTTCAAGATTGATATTCACCCAAGTACGGTAGGGTGAGCTTACATAAAGCAGTACCATGTTTTCGTAAGGGCTTGCACTTTCTATACAGGGGGGAACAGTAAAAACAAAGTTTTTACCCATATTGTTTATCCCAAAAAGTTCCTCATCTGCAGCATAAGAAAAAGAGAAACTCAAAGAAAGCATTAAAAAAAGTATATAATTTTTCATACCATATCCGTATCTGTAGTTTAATACAATAAAGCAGATATTTTCTTGATTTCAAAAAGAAATTACTGCATATAATATAAGACACTTAAGTTGATATTTTGTCTCAAAATTTCTTTTTATTTCTTTCCGGGCAGGGAGGATGTGAGATTTTCTTTTAAATAGTGCAAACTCTGCAAATCCTGACCAATCATTCACAACGTAATAATATATTCCGTTTGTTTCGTGTATAACTATAAGGACTGTCTTGATATATTTTAACGGAGGATAATCATGAAACGGATTTTGACTCTCTTGACAGTAACTTTTGTTCTAACAATTGTTGCTTGTACCGAAAAAGAACCGGAGGCTAAAGTAAAGGTGCCTGAGCCGGTAGATGTGTTTCTTAATCATGTCTATGTTGTGGTAGATTCTGTAACTTATTCTGACATTGCTAATTCCAGGTTTATTATCAACGAATTTGCAGACTTTATTCAAACTACTTCCTCAACCGACGATAACGAAACATGGACAGGTACTTACCTGAGCGGTGAAAAGACCTATTTGGAAATACTTAATGCTGCACAAAGAGATAACAGTAATGCCAGCTTTTGCGGCTTAGGTTTTTGTACAGAGCAGGAAGGTGACATAGACAATCTTAAATTACTTATGCAAGACAAAATCGACTGCAAGGTAGATGTGGTCCTTAGAAAAAGAAAAGCTGCAGACACTGTATTCCCATGGTTTAAGCAGATTGTATGCGATAAGTACAGGCAAAACTATGTGATGGACTCATGGATAATCGAATACGACAAAGATTATTTAAAAAACATGATGCCCGATGCTTCTGATGATTACCACGGAATAACAAGAAAGCATTACAACAAACGATATTTTGACGATTCCCGCTATCTTAAAGATGTAATCGGTGTAACTTTGGCACTCGACAAAAAAAATTATGATGCACTTATCGATAAACTGAAAATATTTGGTTATTCTGTAGTACAGGATGGAGTTAAGGCACTTTGCAAAGGAGAGGGGATAGAATATGAGATTGTTCCGGCTGCCTTAGGACAAATTGGAATACAAAAAGTAAAATTCTCTTTACTCCGCCCGAAAGAAGGCGAGAAGCTTTATACATTTGGAAGTGATTCGAAACTAATATTTTATGACGATTTAGTGGCTGAGTGGTTCTTCTAATCATTCCATTATAGACATATCAGCAAAAACTGCACTTTTTCGAATGCGAGATTGTGCAGTTTTTTTAGAGTATTTAGAGAATACATTTTAACAGGTCTATGTTGGTAGCTAAATTGCTTTATACTTAAAACTTATTAAGCACAGGAAAAATTAGCATTTTGCTTGGTATATTGCGTGTTCATCTGATTACATGATAGATATAATAAATAATACAACGTAGGTTATGAAATGAGTGCAAAGTCGAACGTCAATGTTCGCTCCGAGATCGGTATCTTGGAAGGAGTTATCCTCCATTTCCCCGGTCAGGAAGTAAAGAATATGACTCCGGAAAATGCCGAAAGAGCGCTTTATAGTGACATCCTTAATCTATCAGTCGCATCTAGAGAATACCGTCAGTTCAGCGACTGCCTAAAAAAAGTAACAAAAACATTCCAAGTAAGAGATTTACTGACTGACATACTTACAAATTCTGAAGTAAAACACGAATTACTGTCAAAAATTGCGTTTAAAGAAAATGCAGCTGACGTTGTCGAAGAATTGTTCGAGCAAACTGCTGAAGACATTTCAAGACAACTGATAGAAGGCGTTATGATGAAAAAGGATACTCTGACAAGTTTTTTAGATCCTAACAGATATTCGCTTCGCCCTTTGCATAATTTCTTCTTTACTCGCGATGCTTCAATGACAATAAGAGATAAGATTCTTGTTGGCAGAATGTCGAGTAATGTTCGCGAAAGAGAAGCAGATATAATGGAATCAATTTTCAAGCATCATCCTGAATTTGGAGTAACAACTGTTAACCCGGAAAATGCTGATAAATTTGATCCGAAAATTGCGATAGAAGGCGGCGATGTGCTTGTTATCAAAGAAGATATTTTTCTGATAGGAACCGGCCCCCGCACTACTTCACAAGGAATTGATTTTATATTGGACGAGCTTAAAAAAATCGGTGAAAAGAGATATGTAATAGTGCAGGAGTTGCCACATCAGCCGGAATCTTTCATTCACCTTGATATGGCATTTACAATGCTCGACCGAGATAAATGTATGGTCTATGAGCCACTGATATTGATGCCAAACAAATATCAAACAGTAATGATTGAAATCGACAACGGCAAAGTAGTCTCTATTCGCAATGTTGAAAATATTCTTGTTGCTTTAAAATCTCTGGGTATTGATCTTGAACCGCTTTACTGTGGTGGCAGAGGTGACCAATGGGTGCAGGAACGAGAGCAATGGCACAGCGGAGCAAACTTCTTTGCCATAGGTCCGGGACGCGTCATCGGTTATGAAAGAAATGACAAAACTATCGAAGAGCTAAATAAACACGGATTTGAAGTTTTACCGGGAGTAGATGTCGCTCGTGGTATTATCAGTCCAGACGCTTATGACAAATACGTCATAGCTATTGACGGTTCCGAGCTTTCCAGAGGCGGCGGAGGCTGTAGGTGTATGACTATGCCTGTCAGAAGGCAAGCCGTTAGCTGGTAATTTAATATCGAATATGAAGATTATAATCCGTGCCTGTAGGAAATCTTCTACAGGCTTTTTTTATACTTTCTCAAACTTGACAGGACTGTTTTGTGGAAGGCTTAAAAAAAATAGTTTACTCAAATAAAAAAATACTGATATAGAATAGTCTCTTAAATTAATGTATAGCATGCAAAAAATCCTACTATCTTATATGTTCTTATAACACTTCTTAGCTTATTTTAGAACAGAATCAACATAAATAATAATTTAGCCGAAGCAAATTATTGTCAAAATGCTCATCAACAACTGTAAATACCTTAAAATTCATATACTTACGTCAATAATAATACTTGCACATATTTAATATTTTGACAATATTATAATGCGAGTTTTTTCAGGTGTATGTCGGTCAAATATAGTACTTGGAGTTATATGCAATTCAAATCTAACATTGACAAGCTTTTCGGTCATGTAGAATATCTAATCTACGTTACTATTGCACTTATCATGACTGCAGCTGCGAGTCTTTTAATTTATGATGTAATAACTACATTGTTCCATTTCCCAACTGATAAGCATCTCTTTACCAAATGGATTGTCGAAGTCTTAGACAAAACACTACTTATTCTTATGATAATTGAGATTTTATATACTGTTCGGGTTTCATATAAAGAGCATACTCTTTCAGCTGAGCCATTTCTTACTGTTGGCTTGATTGCCGCCATAAGAAGGATATTAGTAATAAGCGTTGAGACAGCTTACTATGAAGAAAAGTTCGAACATTTTATGATAGAGATTAGCATCATCGGTGTGCTAATACTAATCTTTGTTGTTTCTCACAGGATACTTACTAAAAACAAAGATAAAGACAAACTTAAACATACAGAATAGGTGATTTATGGACGTAACTACTCTTATCCCAAACCCGGAAACCATACCGGCTCCGGATTGGCTCTTTGAGCTTTTGGGAATTATTACTTTAACTATTCATTTGCTTTTTGTGAATGTAGTTCTCGGTGGTAGCCTTGTGATGCTTATCAATAGATTTATGGGCATAGAAGGAGACTCATCTCTTCATTATCCGGGCATCAAAAAGATTCCTCCGACTATTGCTTTGGCAGTAAATTTCGGGGTTGCTCCTTTGCTTTTTGTGCAAGTGATTTATGGACATTTGATTTACAGTAGCTCTGTTTTGATGGGTGTGTATTGGCTAATGATAATTCCAGTGTTGATCATTGCCTACTATGCCGCATATATACATGCGCGGAAATATAGCAACGACGCACTCTCGAAATTGGCACTGATAGTCAGCATTGCTATAATGCTATATATCGGTTATATCCTTACAAATAATATGACTCTAATGCTTCATCCTGAGCAATGGAAGGAATATTTCTTAAATCCAAACGGCACTATCTTAAATAATGTTGACGCTACAGTTTTGCCGCGCTATCTTCATTTTGTAACTGCTTCCGTTGCCATTGGTGGTTTGTTCTTCTCTATCGTTTGGAACTTTAAGAAAGAGGCAGTTGAAGAAACTCGTATAGCAAATATAGAAAAAGGTCTAACAATCTTTGGAATATTTACAGGTGTGCAAATTGTTATTGGTTTGTGGTTCCTTATGGCACTTCCAAGAGAAGTTATGCTTGGCTTTATGGGAGGCAATCTACCTTCAACTATAGTGCTGATGATTGGTATTTTATCAGGAGTTGGTGCTCTCATTACAGCCTTTACCAAAAAGTTGATGCCAACTATTTCGATGACAGTAATTACGGTATTAGTTATGGTAATTAGCCGAGCAAATCTTAGAACACTGTACCTAAAAGATATTTTCGATACAGGCAGTTTAGAGCTTAGCCCACAATATGAAGTTATGGCACTTTTTCTAATAATATTTGTCATAGGTTTAGCACTTGTCTATTATATGATTAAACTTGCTACTACAGATAAAGTTGGGGAGGAAGTATAATGAACTATCCAATTTGGGAACTCTTGACAGTTGGCGGTCCAACTTTGATTGCAATTATAGCAGTTATTCACGTTTATCTGGCTCACCTTGCAGTAGGTGGCGGTATGTTTATCTGGCTTACAGACAGAAAAGCATGGAAAGAAAACTCTCCTGAGATACATAGCTATGTAAAAAGCCACACTAACTTCTTCTTACTACTGACTATGGTTTTTGGTGGTGTTACAGGAGTAGGTATTTGGTTTGTGATTGCTCTCGTTAACCCGGCGGGTACATCAGCATTGATACATAATTTTGTATTTGGCTGGGCTATTGAGTGGGTGTTCTTTCTTGGTGAAATAGTTGCTCTATTGCTCTATCACTACTATTTTGATAAAATGGGTAAAAAAGCAAGACAAATATTGTCATTTTTCTATTTCCTTTTTGCATGGCTTAGTTTGTTTATTATCAACGGCATATTGTCTTTTATGCTTACTCCGGGGACTTGGCTTGAAAACGGAAACTTCTGGGCTGGCTTCTTCAATCCTACATTCTTCCCGTCATTAGTCTTCAGAACATTTCTGACTATAATGGTTGCAGGATTGTTTGGTTTTGTTACTATAGTTTTCAAACCTGATTCTGACTTTAGAACTAAAATGCTCCGATATAGCAGTAAATGGATGCTTCTTGCACTGATAGCATCTGCTGTGTTTGCTTTTGTTTACTATTGGGCAGTGCCACAACATATTATAGACACTAACTTTGGATTGAATCCACAGATGTCTCCGCTCATTTCCAAACTGCTTTATAGTGGAGTTGCAATAGCTATTCTGGGCATTTTCTTCTTGCTACGTACAAGTCGTGCTTTGCAGCAGGTGCTTGTTTTTGTTCTTGTTCTTATTGGATTATCTCTTTTTGGTGCATTTGAATATATCAGAGAAGTTGCCCGTAAACCTTATGTTATCGGCGAATATATGTATTCGAATGGTATTTTGAAAAGCGAGATAGAAACATTACAGAAAGATGGCTTTTTGAAACATGCTAAATGGGTGCAATACGACGAAGTTACAGAAGAAAATAAATTAGAAGTTGGTAGAGAGATATTTCGAGCTCAATGCCTAAGCTGCCACACTATCAACGGTTGGCGAAATGACATTGTAGAACGGACAAATCTTTATACTTATACAGGAATGATTTCTGAGATGAACGGTATGGGCAAAACTTTGACTTATATGCCGCCTTTCGCAGGAAATCAAGATGAAATTGAAGCAGTTGCTGCTTATATTATAGCATCATTACAAAATAAAGAGCTTAAAACATTTCCAGAACCATATAAGCAACAGGAAATTGAAGCCAAAGTTGCCGGTTTTGATCCAGAGAAAGATGAATACGTGCTTCTTGCATGGAACGACTTAGGAATGCACTGTATATCAGATTCTGATCCGTGGTTTGTGATATTACCACCGGCTAATGGTTTGGAAGCTGTTCTAATCAAACGTGGCGAAACTCCGCAGATAATTAAAGAAGGTGTTGAACTCTTCTATACTCCGGAAGAAGGATTTGAAAATCCGTCTAAACATGTAAAATTCTGGGAATACTCCGAAAAGCTTTTTGGAGCAAAATTAGACAAAACTATGGGACTTTTTGGTCATGGTATTCGAGGAAAGCTTGAGCTAAACGAAAACGGAGATGCTTATGTAGCTCATGGTATTCCTGTTGTTCCTTATAATGATAATGGGAACTATAATCCTTATCCTTATTTTAAAATTGAAGCTAAAGACAAGAGTGGCAAAATGCTTGCTTCTACCTATGTCGTCGCTCCTACCTCAACTGAAATGGGCTGTCGTAACTGCCACGGTGGACCTTGGAGAATCGAAGGCAATTCAGGTGTTTCAGATATTACCGCTATAAATATTTTATCTGCACATGACAGAATAAATGGAACAACTTTACTTAAAGATGCTGAAAAAGGCAGCCCTGTGCTATGCTCAAGCTGCCACAGAGACCCTGCAACCAAATCACAAGGTAAGCCTGAGCTTCGCAGTCTTTCTGCTTCTTTGCACGGATGGCATGCTAACTATATGCAACATTATTCCGGTGCAAAAGCCTGCGTAATGTGTCATCCATCTTCGCCGGATGGCAATACTCTTTGTATGAGAGGTGTCCATGCCTCAATCGGTTTAGAGTGTACAGATTGTCATGGGGAGATTGATTTGCATGCTGCAGCCTTACTGAAAGGAGAAGAAGGTAAAAAATCTAATGACAGATTGCTCAAAAATTTAAAACCACAAGTGGCTTATGCTAATATTAAAGCAAGAAGCCCTTGGGTAAATCAACCGAATTGTACTAAATGTCATGTTGACTATCAAATTCCGGAAGATCCTCAGGGTTCTGTAAATAACTGGGAAATGGAATTTAGTAAACTATTTAGGATTACCACAGACAATGCCGGACTGAGATGCGAGGCTTGCCATGGCTCTCCTCACGCTCTTTACCCTGCTACCAATATTTACGGCAACAACCGTGATAACACACAACCATTGCAATATATGGGAATACCTGCTCCTATTGGCTCAGATATGAAGTGTGAAACCTGCCATACTAAAAAAATGGATATGGAATTGCACCACGAACACAGTCTAAGACCATTCCGAAACAGGGATTTGATTGAAGTAAAAAAATAGTCTCTATGTCCTCCATAAAGACAGCACCAAATGCCCGATTGTATATTTTGTACGGTCGGGCTTAGTATTTTATTAATACCCTTGTGTGTTTTTTATATGTTGTTAAGTGCGGTAAGATAGCTAAAGATTGGAAATAGAACACCTTATAAATCCAACTATATAGTATGTATTTATTTAAAAATGAAAGGCGAATTTAGGGCTCCGCCTTCTTTGAAATAGTATTAAATCCCTAACTTTAATACTAATCTATTTGTAAACTTCTATGCAATAATTCCTGCCTGCTTCATAGCACGTATAATTCGAGTAACTCCGATACCACCACCAAATCGTGGTGTCATTTCAAGGCTAAGGAAACTTTCGAGCTCTTTTTGCACTCTGTCTTTGCCAAATTGTGCATAAAGTAAGTCTGCATATCCGCCATCTGAAATAGTGTGGAATCTGTTTAGCATTATATCTGAGTCTATTTCACGCTCTGCACTCCCGATTGTCTCCATGCCGTAAAGAATCACATCAACTTTATTAGAGTGGCTACCGCTGTCGTTTCGTTTCATGTTCCAGAAGGGTGAAGTATGCTCAGGGAAGTTTTTGATAAAGACTACTGGGCTTATTTCGTCATTCATTTTTGTTTCGTGTTCAGCCTTTAGCTCTTTTACTCCATAAATATTTGCAAGGTCGTCGTAATCATATTGTAGATATTCATTTTGTCTTACAAAGTTGCCTTGCCCCTGTAAGTCGCCTTCTTTCTTGAATCCAATGAACTCGAGGAGCTCTATCTCCATATTGATAAGTTCGTCCATACCGCCGCGAGCTTCAAACTCGAACATTGGGAAAATCAAGTCGTGTCTGCCCGGGATAGGATTAGCTTCCTGTCTGTAAGAGGTGGACTGGCAGAATACGCCTTCAAAGTCTTTGTTTTTCAACAAATCAACTTCTAAATCCATCTGACCTGTTTGTTTGAGTGGCCACACCTGACCTGAGTAGTTAAAAGAAGATATAGTAGAAGGGTCTTCGCAAGCTGCCAAGATGCTTAAGCGAGGCTGAGCAGCCACCTCAATAAACCCTTTCTTTTCGAAGAAAGCTCTCATTGTTTTCACAGCCTGATGGTAGCTAATAGAGTTGATTGTTTCATGGACGTACATTTTAGGACTCCTTTATTTAAACCGATAAAAAAAAAGCCCGTCATAAAAAATGACGGGCTGTCTATATTGCATTTGCAATTTGGACTATTTTAGTTTTGTCTTTTGACTTATATAGCTTCATTAGTATATTCTATCATTCGTACAGGATAAATTTAGCAAATATAGGAAATAAAAAATTATGATGCAAGATATTATTTTAACAAGACAGCTAGATAATATAATATGATTATGTATAATGTTCTTTTATCCTACTCACCTTGCTCCGTTCGGTTATGGAAACGGGTTTGGTGGGTTTGCCTTTCCCCCGGGCTAATATCTTTGAGCCTTTCAGGCTCTCTACTTATATTCTCAGCCTGTAAGGCTGGCATCAGTAGCACAGGGTGCAGCCCTGTGAAAGAGATTTTCCATTTTTTTCAAGCCCTGTAAGGGCGTTACACACAGACCACTCACCTCGCTCCGCTCGATTATGGAAACGGGGATGGTGGGTTTGCCTTTTCCCCGGGGCGCTGCCCCGGGCTATTTGCTTTCAGCCTTTCAGGCTCGTTTTTTTGAATTTTTGGCACTAAATCCTCTCCATTCCCCTCTTGAGGGGTGGATCGTCGCAGACGAGACGGGGTGGATAAGAACCATATCCAAATCACTACCCCCGAAAATATTAACGCTAAGATTATCTATACAAATTGCATTCTTTATGTTGTTTAAATTTGTTCTTCGTGTGTTTCCACCCCGGCACTACGTGCCACCACTCAAGAGGCAGGGATGATTTGTTCTTTGTAAATATCATATAATATAGTAAATTATAGAAAGCCAAACACAAACTTTTCTAATCTGGGGGGATTTATGGAAAAGCAAACGTTAGTAAATTATCTTGATAAGTTGACAGATAAGCGTCGCAGGGAAGGCACACGCCATAATCAATCATTTGTATTATTGCTGGTTTTGATGGCGACTATGAGCGGACAATATGGCTATCGTGGCATAGAAAGATTTATAAAGAAGAATGCCGAAGACATACTGAAATATTTAAAGCCTCATAAAGATAGATTACCAACTTACGCAACAATTTTTAGAGTGGTAAATAATATAGATTTTGATGAATTTGCACAGATTTTTAAAGAGTGGTCAAAAGTTTATGCAAAGCCTCAAAGCGGTGAAATAATCAGTATAGATGGCAAAGCTTTGAAAGGCACATTAGTAGAATACAATTCGAAATACCAGAACTTTATAAGCATTGTTTCTGCACATTCTCAATCAAGTAAAATGTCACTAAGTATAAGCAAATATGAGAATAAAAAATCAAGCGAGATAAGCGTAGTTGAAGAAATGATTAGAGATTTAGAACTGACTGGCGTAGTCTTTACAATGGATGCTTTACACTGTCAAAAAAACTCTAAGAACAATTGTTAGTACTAACAACAACTATATTATTTGCGTAAAAAAGAATCAAGGTCGTTTGTACAAAGAACTGGAGAGTTTGAGTTCGAGCTGGTCAACAAAGATCGATTATTATAAAACCGAAGAAACTAATAGAGACAGACGAGAAACTCGTAAAGTATATGTATATTCATTAAACGATAAAATTAAGAACGAGTGGTCCGGATCACAGCAATTAGTAAAGGTACAAAGGATTAGAAAAACAAAACGAATGCAGGAAGTTCATGTACATTATTATTTGAGCAGTCAAGAAAAACCAGCAAAGTATTATATGCAGAGCATACGAGGACATTGGGGCATTGAAAACCAGCTACATTGGGTAAAGGATGTGGTAATGAAAGAAGATGCTTGGAAAGTGAGAAATACACAAGCAGCTTCAGTCATGAGCATAATAAAGTCAATTTGTATCAATATTTTTAGGTCAAAAAAGCGCATTGATTGTACCAACTTTTTCTATGAGACTGCCGACAATGTAGAACTATTGGTGACTTTGTCAGAATGAATCAACCCTGCCTCAAGAGGGGAATTTAATTTACCACCATTACTTTCATCGACTTAAAAACACTGTTGCCTCTGATATTGCAGATATACTTACCTGCACTTACATTGGAACAATCCCATGAAAAAGTATGTTCTCCTGCTTCTAATAAGCCCTGATGTAATGTTTTTATTACTCTGCCTGAGTTGTCATAGATGAAAACACTGATGTCTTCTGTATTAGCTATTGTGAAAGAAATCTTTGCTGTGTTTGTACTTGGATTTGGATATATTTTATCTTCTTTTATTTCCTCTTTCTCTTTTACTTTAGTTTTATTCCAAGGAGGGAGGAACACTCCTATTGTATCTGAATTCTCAATGCCATTTTTAAAAGCCGAAACTTTTATTCCTAAAGAATCAATGTTTTCCAAGTAATCAAATGGTACATATGGTAAAGTTGCAACATTTGTTGAGTCTAAATTATTGAGTTGTCCTATAGCAAAATTTGTTCTCTCTTTGTTTCTAAATACAATTTCTTCACCATTGAAGGAAAATATATTGCTTATAGAACTTCTTAATAAATAGGGGTTTTTTAATTCTACTTTTTTATAGTCAGGATAAGTATAGAGATGTTCTATATTTCCGCTTTGATCACGATCGCTTGAAACACAAAAGAAATTGTGGTTCGTCGCAAAAAAAACAGAGGACTCTGATCTTGAGTTTTCGCAGGCATAGCTTTTTAAGCCAATAAATTTATTTATTGTAAGATCTAAATAACAGATATTGTAAACAGATGATGTTGAATGTGGTACGCAGATGTTTTTTTCATATGTCATATAGTTAATAAACAATTTTGTATTATCAGGAGAGATAGTAAACCAAGACATTCCTGCATAGTAGTCATCCTTATCAACTTCTTTTATTATATTGTTCTCAAAAAGAAAATTACCGGTTTCAACGTCATAAGCATAAATCTCATTGGCTGAATTAAGATATAGAGCCTTGCCATCTGAAGACTTAGCTGCATAGTACAAATCACTATATATGTTTTCCAAAATTTTATAAGTAGTTCCAGTAGTAAGATTCCATATTTGAAATTTGCTTTTTCGCTTGCCTGAATTTGTAAATACCAGTCGGCTATCTCCAGTTATAAAAATCTTTTTGTAGGAATTAGAAGAATCTGCTTCAAAATCAAGAATAAAATCTCCTGTTTCAGCATCCCAAAGTTGGAGCTTGTCTGTAAGTGTAACTACATATTTCCCATCTGGTGAGACGGCTATATCTTTTACTTTGGTATTATTTTCAATTGCCTTCCACCACAAGACATTTTCAAATTCCTGAGCCTGCAAGTAGTTTGGTAGAAGAAAAATTACAAATAAAAGCATTGAAATGAGCTTTTGCATTTTGGGGTATCCTTGTGTTTGTGTTTTTTCTTGTCGCCCTTACAGGGCTCTATATTCTTATGACTTCTCTTTTTCCCGGGGTGCTGCCCCGGGCTAATTTCTTTGAGCCTTTCAGGCTCGCACCATAATTCGTAATTCGTAATTCGTAATTCGTAATTTGAAATTGGTAATTGATTTCTACCTCGCCACCATCACTTTCATCGACTTAAAAACACTGTTTCCTCTGATATTGCAGATATACTTACCTGCACTTACATTGGAACAATCCCATGAAAAAGTATGTTCTCCTGCTTCTAATAAGCCCTGATGTAATGTTTGTATTACTCTGCCTGAGTTGTCGTAAATTAGAACTCTGATATCTTCTGCTTTAGCTAAACTGAAAGAAATCTCAGCAGTGTTTGTACTAGGATTTGGATAAATCTTATCTTCTTTTATTTCCTCTTTCTCTTTTACTTTAGTTTTATTCCAAGGAGGGAGGAACACTCCTATTGTATCTTTTGTGTTTATATGTGCAACCCTGCCACGAAAAGCTGGCATCTTTGTACCTGATGTATCTGTATCTCTTAAATAGAGGAATGGAATATATGGTAGTTTTTTATTATCTCTGATATTCCCATTTTTTTGTGGCAAGATATAGAAATGTCTATAAGGAGAATTAAAAGTTTGCCCATCAACTACCAGTTCATTGCTTACTGGCGACAGATAGTAATTCGTACATTGTAGGGTATCTCTATCGACAAAAAATGAAACATCTTTTAATTCAGGATACGAGTATATAGCAGTTGGGATCCAACCATAATGAAATGCTCCTGTAAAAAGCAGCATATACTTACCGTTTCTACTAAATTCCACATCTGAAGTTGCATTTTCATGTGCATGTTGTGGCATATATTCTTCAATTTTAAGTGTATTTGCATCAAGCCAATAGATGCCGTGCGAAGTCATATCTTCATTGGTCCATCCGTATATGATGTACTTGTCATCTGGAGAGTATGTTATTCCGCCTCTGACATAATCATTTAATTGCTTTGAAGCTATTAATTTCTGTGTTTCGATGTCGTAAACGTATAAAATGTCAGAATCTAATATTGCGATTCGTTTACTATCGTTCGACATGGAGACACCATCAATATCATTATTATCACTAAATCTGCGGAATATTTTTCCTGTTTCTGTTTCCCATATAGCAAAATCACTTTCTTTCATTTTATGCGATGCGTAAACATATTTTCCATTTCGTGAGAAATATATATCTGACCCTCGTATGTAACTATCAATCTCAAAATCCATGATAAAATCACCATTGTTTGCATCCCACATTTGTAGCTTATCAGTAAGTGAAAGGAAATATTTACCATCAGGTGATATAGCAACATCCCTTACTCTGCCTGGATTATCCATTACCTTCCACCACAAGACATTTTCAAATTCCTGAGCCTGCAAGTAGTTTGGTAGAAGAAAAATTACAAATAAAAGCATTGAAATGAGCTTTTGCATTTTGGTTTATCCTTGTGTTTGTTTTTGCCTCATCAGCCTGAAAGGCTGACATCAGTAGCACAGGGTGAAGCCCTGTGAAAGAGATATTTCCAAATTTTTTCAAGCCCTGTAAGGGCGTAATCACAAAACCACTCACCTCGCTCCGCTCGGTTATGGAAACGGGGATGGTGGGGTTGCCTTTTCCCCGGGGCGCTGCCCCGGGCTAATATCTTTGAGCCTTTCAGGCTTTCACCAAAATTCGTAATTCATAATTTGAAATTCGTAATTGACTACCTCGCCACCATTACTTTCATCGATTTGAAAACACTGTTGCCTCTGATATTGCAGATATACTTACCTGCACTTACATTGGAACAATCCCATGAAAAAGTATGTTCTCCTGCTTCTAATAAGCCCTGATGTAATGTTTGCATTTCTCTGCCTGAGTTATCGTAAATTAGAACTCTGATATCTTCAGCTTTAGCTAAACTGAATGTTATCTCTGCTGTGTTTGTGCTTGGATTTGGATAAATCTTATCTTCTTTTATTTCCTCTTTCTCTTTTACTTTAGTTTTATTCCAAGGAGGAAGAAATACTCCTATTGTATCTTTTGTGTTTATATGTGCAACCCTGCCACGAAAAGCTGGCATC
Organism: Kapaibacterium sp. (SeqCode); assembly: GCA_963664875.1. Taxonomy (GTDB): domain Bacteria; phylum Bacteroidota; class Ignavibacteria; order Kapaibacteriales; family UBA2268; genus JBFHIJ01. Next base: position 2,596,728 of record OY761611.1, read on the forward strand.
TTTGTACCTGATGTATCTGTATCTCTTAAATAGAGGAATGGAATATATGGTAGTTTTTTATTATCTCTGATTTTTCCATCTTTTTGTGACAAGATATAGAAATGTCTATAAGGAGAATTAAAAGTTTGCCCATCAACTACCAGTTCATTGCTTACTGGCGACAGATAGTAATTCGTACATTGTAGGGTATCTCTATCGACAAAAAATGAAACATCTTGTAATTCAGGATATGTATAAATAGCTGTTGGGATCCAACCATAAGAATGGAAACTTGTATAAACTAACATATACTTACCATCTCTGCTGAAAGCAACATCAGAAGTTGCACTTTCGTGCATATGCTGAGGCATATAATCAACATATTCTAAAGTATTTGCATCTAAAAAATATACACCGTGCTGTTCTTCACTATTGCTTGTCCAAGCATGCAGAATATATTTGTCGTCCGGTGAGTATTCTATTCCTCCTTTCACATATTCTTTGAGCTGTCTTTGCGCTAACAATTCTTTGGATTCAACATCACATACAGATAAAATATAATCTCCACTATAAACAGCTATCTTTAAGTTATCACTTGTCATTTGTGCATGATATATATCATTATTTGAAGGAAATCTTCTATAAATTTTTCCTGTTGCTACTTCCCAAATCGCAAAATCAGAATTCTTCATTTCGCTACCTGAATAGATATATTTTCCGTCTTTAGAAAAATAAATATCTCCACCCCATAGATACCCATCCAATTCACATTCCAATATATAGTCGCCATTGTTCGCATTCCATAACTGAAGCTTATCTGTTAAAGATGCCATAATATTTCCCATCTGGTGAGACGGCTATATCTTTTACTTTGGTATTATTTTCAATTACCTTCCACCACAAGACATTTTCAAATTCCTGAGCCTGCAAGTAGTTTGGTAGAAGAAAAATTACAAATAAAAGCATTGAAATGAGCTTTTGCATTTTGGGGTATCCTTGTGTTTGTGTTTTTTCTTGTCGCCCTTACAGGGCTCTATATTCTTATGACTTCTCTTTTTCCCGCACTTCGACTCGCTGCGCTCGCTCAGTGACCTTAGCTGCCCCGGGCTAATATCTTTGAGCCTTTCAGGCTCGCACCATAATTCGTAATTCGTAATTCGTAATTCGTAATTCGTAATTTGAAATTGGTAATTGATTTCTACCTCGCCACCATTACTTTCATCGATCTAAAAACACTGTTGCCTCTGATATTGCAGATATACTTACCTGCACTTACATTGGAACAATCCCATGAAAAAGTATGTTCTCCTGTTTCTAATAAGCCCTGATATAATGTTTGTATTACTCTGCCTGAGTTGTCATAAATGAAAACACTGATGTCTTCTGCATCAGCAATTGTGAAAGTTATCTCTGCTGCATTTGTGCTTGGATTTGGATATATTTTATCTTCTTTTATTGTTTCTTTCTCTTTTACTTTAGTTTTATTCCATGGAGGAAGAAATACTCCTATGGTGTCTTTTGTGTTTATATGTGCAACCCTGCCACGAAAAGCTGGCATCTTTGTACCTGATGTATCTGTATCTCTTAAATAGAGGAATGGAATATATGGTAGTTTTTTATTATCTCTGATTTTTCCATCTTTTTGTGACAAGATATAGAAATGTCTATAAGGAGAATTAAAAGTTTGCCCATCAACTACCAGTTCATTGCTTACTGGCGACAGATAGTAATTCGTACATTGTAGGGTATCTCTATCGACAAAAAATGAAACATCTTTTAATTCAGGATACGAGTATATAGCAGTTGGGATCCAACCATAATGAAATGCTCCTGTAAAAAGCAGCATATACTTACCGTTTCTACTAAATTCCACATCTGAAGTTGCATTTTCATGTGCGTGTTGCGGCATATATTCTTCAATTTTGAGTGTATTTGCATCAAGCCAATAGATGCCGTGTGAAGTCATATTTTCATTGGTCCATCCGTATATGATGTACTTATCATCAGGCGAGTATGTGATTCCACCCCTGACATAATCATTTAATTGCTTTGAAGCTATTAGTTCCTGTGTTTCGATGTCGTAAATAGATACGATGTCGTGGTGATCTAAAAATGCAATTCGTTTGCAGTCATTAGAAATTGATACATCATCTACTTTTGTTTGAAAACTGAATCTTTTATAGATTTTTCCTGTTTCTGTTTCCCAAATAGCAAAATCACTTTCTTTCATTTCACTTTTTGTATAAATAAACTTACTATTGCTCGAAAAACGAATCTTGGTAGAACCTAAGTAATTATCTAATTCACAATCAAGTAAAAAATCTCCTGTGTTAGCATCCCAAACTTGCAATTTATCAGTAAGCGAAAGAAAATATTTACCATCAGGAGAGATAGCAACATCAACTACCTGTGTTTGCCCATCTAAAGCCTTCCACCACAAGACATTTTCAAATTCCTGAGCCTGCAAGTAGTTTGGTAGAAGAAAAATTACAAAAAAAAGCATTGAAATGAGCTTTTGCATTTTGGTTTATCCTTATGTTTGTTTTTTTTCTTGCCGCCCTTACAGGGCTCTATATTCTTTGACTTCTCTTTTTCCCGGGGCGCTGCCCCGGGCTAATATCTTTGAGCCTTTCAGGCTCTCTACCTGTATTTTTCAGCCGAACCCCTTTCCATTCCCCTCTTGAGCGCCGTGCTGAGCCTGCCGAAGTAGGGTGGCTCGTCGGCAGACGAGACGGGGTGGAACAAGACGAAGCACATATTTTCAGATTATGCAGTATGTTTTTTATATAAATAAAATTCTTCTCCACCCCGCCCTTTCAGGGCACCACTCAAGAGGGGAATTTTTAATGCTCTAATATTTTTGAGCCCTTCAGGCTCTCACACTCTTTTACACCTACATTCTTATAACGACACACAAGCTACAACAAAGTCTCATAATATTTAAATAATATTATTGGTTGTAACAGTTTCTGAATTGCTATTTTAACTATTGTGTAAGGATATGGTGAGAGGATAATATGATTTAAAGGGAAATTACAACAAGTCGCAAAAATAGAAGCCGTGTTTGTCTTCAGGTGAGTAAAAGCGGTGGATAATTTCGCCTTTTTTGAATGGGATTGCTGATTTGAAAATCGGACCGTCGAAGACAAATGAGTGGAACTCTCCGTTTTCGCCGCAGGGGTCAACTCCTGCCGGAAGTGAGTTGATGAAATCCATATCTATCATTCTGCCGACATAGTCTTTTGAGAGTTTGGAAGCATCAACGGCTGTTACTATTGCTTTGAAACCAAGTGCGATAAAATCACGCACAAGAGCAGATGTATCCATTTTCCACAATGGGAATACAGTTTTTATTTCTACTTTTGCAGATTGTTCTTCGCGATATTTTCGCAAATCTTCTAAAAATATGTCACCAAAGATTGAGTATTCTATTTCCTGTGACTTAAACTCATTCATCATTTTCAACAGCTCGGCTTCGTACTGTGAATTGTCCGGAGCTGCCGGCAGGGAGAATGTTGTGAGTGGAATACCAATGCTATCAGCCTGCATTTGTAAAAGCTCATAGCGAACACCGTGCATAGAGATACGCTTAGTATCTGCATTTACGGACGTGAGTAGTGAAGAAATCGAATATTCCTCGTCCTTCAAAACTTTATACAATGCAAAAGCCGAATCCTTTCCGCCGCTCCAGTTAAATATCGCTTTTTTATTCATGTAGCAACCTATAATCTTTGAAAAAATCTATCAAAACGGAGTTCGCCTGTCTGAGGTTCCGCAGAGAAATATATAAATTCTACTTTACCCAATATATCACTTTGCGGCACAAAACCAAACTCTCGCGAATCATGGCTGTAATCGGAATTGTCCCCGAGTAGCATGAAATAATTCTCTTTAAACTCGTAAGAATATACTATCCCCAAATCTGAGTCCGAAGAGTCAAATATTGCTGTAGAGTATATTAAGTCAGGATTTTCCTGCTCAATTGCCTGCTTATAAAAGGGATGGAATTTTTCAATATCACGGCAGTAAATTGTCATGCCCTCATAAGGAATTTGCAGATTCAAAGCCTCAAATTTGCCGGCAGGAAAATACTTGTTAGATATTTTGAAATAGGTATCGCCGTCCTTTTTAGAAATACTATCGCCGGGCATTCCAACTGCTCGCTTGACTAATTTAGTCTGAGTAGCAACTATATCATTTCTTTTTATATCAAATAACTCAACTAACAGCCCACCCACACCAAAAGAATACGCCATTTTATTTATAAACACATAATCTCCCGGCAAAATTTCAGGCATCATCGAACGCGTGGGGACAAGAGCAAAGCCCAGCACAAGGAGCCTCAACAGCACTACTGCCGCAAAAATCACAGCAAATATTTGCAAAGTATCTTTAGCTCTTTTTGTCAAATCTCTTCTCCTAATTTTTTACAAGCCAATTATTTCTTAATTTTGTAAATTGTTTGGGGTGTATAGAGTTTGTTGAATAAACAAGCTAACACAATTAATTTTTTGCATTTTAAATTTGTAAATAGTGTGATATGTCAAAAATAGATCTTGTTCTTGCCGACGGCTATACTTCGACAAGCTCAGTATCCTTTATCGATTGCAGTGAGTTACACAAGTGCAACCGACTGCTTCAGCTGTCGGTAAAACTTGCAAACAGCAAGAAGATGATGCATATTTTGACTTATGATACATCCATAATTTAAGTTTTTTGCCTTCATAATAGGTATGACAAGCGAAGTATGGTTGGAGAATCTACCCCGTCAAGCCTGCGGCTTGCCACCCCACTTCGGCTTTGCTCATTGCATCGCTCAATAGGGGAATGAAAACAAACAAACGCAAACTATAACAAAACTAAAATATATCAGAGGTACAAAATATGTTTCCTTCCCTAAATGAGCAAATGGATTTAATACGTTCGGGCGCGATAGAAGTTTTGCCTGAAGAAGAGCTTGTAAAAAAAATTGAGAAATCGATAAAAACTAATAAACCTATGCGCATCAAACTCGGTGCGGATCCGAGCAGACCTGACTTGCATATCGGACACGCTGTAGTTCTTAATAAGTTGCGTCAGTTCCAGGATTTGGGACACACTGCAGTGCTTATCATCGGCGATTTTACTGCTATGATTGGTGACCCGACAGGAAAATCTAAAACTCGCCCACAGCTTACAATCGAAGAAACGAAAGTAAACGGGCAGTCTTATTTGGATCAGGCGGGTATTATTCTTGAAAAAAGCAAGATGGAAGTGCGCCACAACTCAGAATGGCTTGGAGCTATGAACTTTAACGATGTGATTAAGCTCTGTGCTCAATATACTGTTGCTCAGCTTTTGGAAAGAGATGACTTTAGTAAACGTTATAAATCAGGCACACCTATCAGCGTTCATGAGCTGCTTTACCCTTTGGCTCAGGCTATGGATTCGGCTGTTATCGAATCTGATGTAGAGCTTGGTGGCACTGACCAAAAATTCAACCTTATGGTCGGTAGAGACATACAGCGCGCTTACGGCAAAGAACCGCAATGTATCCTGACTATGCCTATTCTCGAAGGTACTGACGGCGTACAAAAAATGTCAAAATCTTTGGATAACTATATCGCACTTACAGATGTTCCGCAGGAAATATTTGGTAAAGTAATGTCTATTCCAGATGAACTTATCCCTCGTTATTTGCAATATGCAGCTTTTGCTCCGGCGGAAGAAGTTAAGCAGATGGAAGAAGGTCTAAAAGACGGTAGTGTTCATCCAAGAAACGCAAAAGTTGACACAGCAATTCGCATCGTTTCCAAATACCACAGCGAAGAAGCCGGCAAAGCAGCTTTTGAAGAATTTGAAAGAATATTCAAAAACAAAGATATTCCTGATCATATAGACGAAATGGAATTGGAAACAGAAGACGGCACTATGGGCTTGCTTGATATACTTGCACAAACTAAACTAATCCCTTCCAAAAAAGAAGCAAAACGCATGGTAGAACAAGGCGCAGTTTCAATCGACAGCGAAAAAACAGACGACCCGTTTGCAACTATCGAACTAAAAGAAAAGAAACTCTTCAAAGTCGGCAAACGAAAATTTTTATATGTAATTTCGAAGTAGGTTTAAAATATATACCAGTTGCAAATTGAGAAAAGATGATTTGGCAATTTATGCTAAGTCATCTTTTCCCATTTATATATCTAAACTTATTTCAGAATGTTGAACTTTTCAAACACAGTCTCTGCTCGCGTACTGATTTTAATGATATAAGTCCCGGGAGCGAAATCAGAGACATCTATCTCTTTGGAAGTGGTTTTTTGGAGCGTTACTCCATTCAAATCAAAAATTTCTATGCTCTTGAAATCATGTTCTGTATAGATGCGGATAAAGTCCGAAGCTGGATTCGGATAAATACGAAAATTAGATTTGTTCTCTTCGGATACAGAAACCTCGGCCCATGAAAAATCATCTCCGCTCCAATTTGCAGGATTATTAGTTACAAAATCCAAACAAGCGCGGTATTTTGGAGTTGTTGAATTGTCTTGTGAAATATATTCTTTCAGTCCCCAAGAACCCCATTTGGAGTATGTGCCGTGTGAGCTGAAAATAACACACAGTTTTCCTCCGGCTTTTTTCCATGCATCCAAGTATTTTATATAAGCATCATACATACCTTGGTTTCGATTTGCATCTATAAATAGTGAGGTTAATGTTTCGTTGTTTTCAGCACCTCCATGACCGACTATATGCTGCCCGGCTTCGTATGACATCAAAGATTTGACTCCATATTTTTCCTGTAAGGTTTTGTAAGCCTCAAGAGAAGAAATTGCTTCTTCGATAGTGCCGTGTCCGTCTAAGTATTTCCCGTCTAATACCTGTTCTATAACTTTGTCAGATGACCAAGTACTAACATCATTTGCATTTTCGGGTGAACCTAACTGATAGCCGAAATAAGGTGCAATTGCAAAAGCATCGGGGACAGTCGCAGATTTTGCAGTTTTGGTGTACCAAGGCATAATATAATTTTCTACGAAATAGGTATTAACTGACTGCCAAGCAAGAACTCTTTTCAGCGTAAAATTGCTTCCGTTCGCTTTTATGAGCGAATCTGATATATCATGGATTTGAGCTGAGCGGTATCCGTAGTAAACAGGAGCCGCCTCCCAATTGTTTGGAGAGTCTGTCAGCCCAAGAGCTCTTGCTGCATCTGCTGCTTGGACATGAGCATCGAATATTCCGTTCCATACCTCGTTTGAAAGTTCTATATAGATTGTCTTACCTGAGTTGAGATCTTCACAGGCCTGAGCGATAAACTCTGCGACAAAATCATCAGATGCTGTTAGTGGAATACAAAACCATGGGTCTGCATTTTGTATATTTACAAGCTCAATCATTGATTCGAGTGGCACTTGAGAGCGAAATAGATTGTCGTCAGCAGAGTAATCTTCCCTGTTTACAACAGCGGAACCATTGGTTTGCATATAATCCATAAATCTATATACTTTAAAAGGGCTCAGCAAATCAAGAAATTCTGGAGTATAGGTCTGGCTAAGAGTCTCATGTTCTTTTTTTACTAAACGGACATTCCTTAATGGTTCAGTGGCATCGGTGTTGTAGAATTTGATAAATAGGAAATAGTCTTCATCCATTCTAATTTCAGCACGGTTGTCAGATTTTGACAGCAGTTGCGGTGAGCTCCAGTGATTAACTAACTCCACGTCAGCTTTGCCTTCCCAAGTCAGAACGAAATCCTGATTGATAACTCGAGGGGAGTCCCATATCGGGCATAAAGTTGCATCTGTGCCCGGAAAAGGATAAGAATTATTTTGTAACTCATGGGACTGAAACCAAGTACCCCAAGTAAGGTCAGCATCTTTAGGGAACCATGCAAGAGAGTGATGGGCAATATTTACAAATTGCCAGTCATTTTGCCAAGCGACAGGGCTACCAATGTTAATGCCCAAAGGAGACTTCTCATTTTGGGCAAAAACTGCCACATAGCTAAGTAAGGTGAGAATGAGTATTTTATATTTCATAGTTTGTCCTTGCTCTAAAGAATAACATTTCAGATATAGACAACACAGACGAACAAAAAGCACTTTTATAGTAAACGCCGAGCTGAATTCGGGTAAGAAAAATATCCTAAACAAAAGCCATATTATACTTTATGCGCGTAAAGTATAATATGGCTTTTTCTTATTGTACTTTCAAGCTCTAAAGTATAATATAGAGATTTTATATTGTACTCAAATCTAAATGTCAAAATCATATAGGATGCTGACTTTCTTTAAGATCACCTTCCCTCTACCGCATAACATATACTACTGCAATAAAAGCTTCTGTTTCGCTTGAAATTGCGATTTCGGACTTTTTATAAACCTTGCATTTCATACTATTCTCGCATATAGAATTATTCATTAATTGCAATATAAGAAATACCCGTTACCAAGCAATAGGTGCATCGAGAGAAAGAGATGCTTATAAGCACACGACTGGATTCAAATAAGTTATAATAAATAGATGTAATTTATGTCAGTATATAAAAAAAGAGGCTTCATTTATATGAAGCCCCTCATTTATACTCTCAGGGAATGATATCTTTACAGCAAGGCTACTCGGATATCAGACCCTATTTTTCCCTTTTTAATATTATCTTATAATATAAACTGTATCTACTGTATCTACTGTATCTACTGTATCTTATTTACAATACGTTCGAAAATAGTTTCAGCTTCATTATAAAAAGCAGCTCCTTTCCCAATTTTGTTAGAGTCAAAATTAATCATTTTGATAAGTTCTACATATTGGGCTAGCTCTAAGTTAGATAAGTCGATTTGATTTGGATTGGTTATCCATTTTACTTCTTTTGAAACCTCATCATATTTCATTAGGCTTGTAACTCCGGTGACAAGTGGGTATATGAACCCAAGTGGATATCTATATTTAGATTTTTTTTGAGTAGTTAAAAATGGTACGTCGCAATCTTTTATGGAAACAGCTGAAATACCACCAAATTTTCCAGGTGTAGGTTTCTTATATAAATCAGGGAATTCAAGGAAAATTTTATCAAAAAACAAAAGTATATCTTCAGTAAGTTTTAAAGCACTTTTGACTGTAATATGCTCAAGTATCTTTTTTCCTTTAACTTCTTTTGAGACTTTATCACTTGATATTACTGTATTGAAAAAATCAACACATTTGCTTTTTTGTGAATAAATGCTAATTTTATTCAGTGATAAAGGAACAATTTCTTCCTGTTTTGCAGACTCTTTGAGAAATATGAATGGTAGCGTGGCCATACTTATGACATCTTCAGATCTAATTCTTCCTTTTTCTCCAGTTTTCCAAATTATTGGAAAATCTTTTAACAATTCTTCCAAAACATCATAGAATCCATCTTTATAGCCCTTTGCAGTGTCTTTTAACTGGATATTATTATTCCTTGCTGAACATATTTCAGAAAGATAGTCATAGTATTGCGTGTCTGAATTGTCTTCTGATGTTGGAGTAATAATTTCTATAGGAATGGAAAATTGAAATAGTTCTTCGTTTTCTTCGAATCGCTTTTGTATTTCTTTGAAGTTGGAATCCCAAAATTTTTTACACTCTTCCCATTTCTTTATTTTTAATTTTTTATCTTCAAATAGAATCTCTAAGATGTAAAGTGCAATAGCAAACGTATTGTGTCCTCCGTCCATTATACCTTCATAATCATGATCATCTAAAGAAATGCGTACCCTATTGCGTTCTAATTCTTCACACTTCTTAGTCGCTAATAAAATGCCTTTGGTTTTTAACCACAGCAGTTCAGGACTAACATCAAGAGTCTCATGAATGGCCTTAGTAATTTTATTAACCGTAGCATTGCGCGGATTAACTTTATTGTCTGCATATTTAACTAGTTCTATAAAATTTGCAGGGGAGATACTAGAAACTATTTTTCTAATCTTAATATTCTCTTTAGAATATTGAGCAGTGTTAGAAGTATTCAACTTCAAAATTAGGGAGTTAGTTTGTGGTTGGTGCATTTTCATAATGCTCTCCTACTTTTATAAATTGATTAAAGTAGGCATTGAATAATAGATATTATATCAATACCAATAACATTTCAGTTATATTACCGTGACTTTATCCAAAGTCTAAACTGATTATCCAATCAGCTATATCTAATTACAACCCAACATACAAAAAAATCTTTTCAAATCCAAATAAATATTATGATTATTTAATGCCTGAGTATGTATTTATAATTGTATTGTAAAGTCATGAATCTATAGCAAAGTAAAGAATGTCTTTGTATTATTACTCAAATATGAAATATTCTGAATTTGCTTTGAGGTGTGGCTTTTTTCCTTAATTTTGTCATAAGCTTTTAAATACTAATTATTTGCAATCGGAGAATCAATATAATGAGTTTCAAATCTATTGCTCCTGCTTTAAGAACAGCTAATGTTACTTATGCAATCAGAGATATCATTGTTTTGGCTAATGAAGTTGCTAAAACAGGCAAAGAAATGTTTTATTTGAATATCGGTGATCCTAACATCTACGATCACTCAACTCCTGAGCACGTAGTGGAAGCTACTGCTAAAGCGATGAGAGATAACCTAAACGGTTACGCTCCGTCTGCAGGTATCGCTCCGGCTATCGAGTCTATCAATCGCGATGCTAATAAAAAAGGTATTCATAACATCCTTGATACTTTCATCACTTCAGGTGCGAGTGAAGCTATCGAGATTTGCCTTGCAGCTTTGCTCAACAAAGGCGAAAACTTCCTTATGCCGACTCCGGGTTATCCTCTTTACACTGCTGTGCAGGCTAAATTGGAATTGGAACCAAACCCTTACTATTTAGATGAAGAAAACGGCTGGCAGCCTGATATAGATGACATCAAAGCTAAAATCAATGATAAAACGCGTGCTATCGTGCTTATCAATCCAAACAATCCAACAGGTTCTATCGCTAAGAAAGAAACATTGTTGGAAATAATTGATTTAGCCATCAAACACAATCTTGTGATTTTTGCTGATGAAATCTATGACAAACTAATCTTTGATGATAAAGAATTGGTTTCTATCGCTTCTTTGAATCAGGATGTAAGCTGCATCACTTTCTCCGGTATGTCTAAAAACTACGTTGTGCCGGGTTATAGAATTGGCTGGGGCGTTGTTTCAGGTCGTCAGGAAGTATTAGGCGATTACATCGAAGCAATCAATAAGCTATTAAGAGCTCGCGTTTCTGCTAACCACCCTGAGCAATATGCTATTATGGCTGCTTTGGACGGCGACCAGACTCACCTGCACAACATGGTAAAAACTATGCAGAGAAGACGCGATTTGACTATGGAAATGGTTAATCAAATCGATGGTATCGAATTAGTTAAACCTGAAGGTGCATTCTATGCATTTGCTTCTATAGATGTAGATGATGATGCAAAATTCTGCGCTGAGCTTATCAGAGAAACAGGCGTTATCGTTGTGCCGGGTAGTGGCTTCGGTCAAAAACCGGGAACACAGCACTTCAGAACAGTATTGCTTCCTCAAGAAGAAGTAATCAAAAAAGCATTTGAACATATCGCTGATTTTTATAAAAAATATAAAAACAGATAAGAAAAATAGAACAATAGCATAGACTATCTTTAGGAGGAGTGTGATTTTATCACGTTCCTCCGATTTATATCACCCAACTTTTCATTCTATTCCTATATCCATGTTGTCTTTTGAAATGATTTATCTCTTCCACCTTAATTTCGCTGCAATCTTCTGATTTCAATTCTTAGCTACCGTTTGCACTCTTTTCTTCATTATTACGATTACAAAGTTTGCCAAAGTAATTGTGTGATTTATATTTATATATTATAAATATTGAAATTATTATTTTTAGTTGATTAGTGCAATAAATATGATAAATATATTTGTATTTATATGTATATTTGCAAAATGTAATTCATAGTAATATTAGTTTGCACTATTTATTTAACCTATCATAAAAGGGAATCTTATGAAAACACTGATTATCTCAGCTTTGCTTTTAATTTGTAGTAATTCTGTTTTTGCTCAATCTCCGGCTAAAAGATTAGAACCTAAGCCCGAAAACAAAACAATTACTGCAGAGTACTTTGAGACTATAAATATTGGATATACAATTTCAACAAAATCTGCTATGTGGGATGCTGACAACCTTGATTTGAATATTTTTAATCTCGGGGTAAATGGTTTTTTCAAATTTGAAAATTCAATTATACTTGGTGGGTTAATAGATTTTCAATGGTATATCCCCGGAGAAGGTGATAGTTTTACTGCTGCTACAATTGCTCCTGCTTTTGGTGCGCATATAGGCAATTTCGATGGTTTTCAAGTTATTGCATACGGTCATATTGGTCCAGCAACTATTAGTATTGATGGAGAGAGAGAGTTAAGCGTGCACTATGGGATGCACTTAGGTATAGGCTTTAATATTGTAATGATTGAACTTTCAAATAATGGAATTGGTGGTATCGAATCAACTTCTGTTGGTCTGAAAATAAAAATATAGGCAAATACCTTATTTTTCTAGAATTTACTTACCTACAGCTTTGAGTGTAAACTTGAAGCTATTTTTTTTTGTATTTATCTTTTATACCAGTACTTAATATCAATATATAATCCATATAGTTGATAATTATTTAATTTTATGCAAGAATTTATGTAACTTTATTTTGTCTTGCGTGTCTTCTACATAAGTAAATATTCCAATTACTTAAAGGTATGGCTATGCGGTATTTTTACATATTCCTTTCATTCATAATCTTGATGCTTGTTTCATGCGGTGAGGATAGCACTCAGCCACAAATAAACGAGGATTTGATAATAACACTTTCCGGTTTTAGTCCCCAGAAGCAGGCAATCGGCAGAACAATTTATATCTATGGCGAAAAGTTTGGCACAGACAAAAACAAAATTGAGGTTCTGTTTGATAAGACACAGGCAAGGATTCATTTCCTAAGTGACAAAGTGATTGAGGTAAAAGTCCCTACAAATATTGCTCAGGAATCTAATATTTACATCATAAAAGACAATTATAGATATCGAGTGCCAGAAACCTTTACTGTTTCGGAAACAGCAAACAATTCAACGATTCTTCATCACTTTACTCCGAAAAGTCAATCAATTGGTAAATATATTGTAATCTATGGTAGCGGCTTTGGAAAGATAAAAGATGACCTTAGGGTATATTTCGATAATAAAAAGGCAAATATCATAAACTTCGGAGATTGCTTTATAGAAGTTCAGGTTCCGTATGGAATTAACCATAAATCTGTAATATCAGTTAAAACAAATGGTTCAAAATTTGACGCAATTGAACCATTTACTCTTATATCTGAAGAATTGGAATTTGATTCGGTGAGAGTAAGTTCTAAAGGTATTATAGCAAAATCTGAAGATGAGAGTTATTTCGACCAGACAATAAACTTTACAGTATCCAATTATTCAAAGCACTATTACAAATATACTTTCGAAAGTAAATTTGGACAAACGCAGAATGAAGGAGGATATTTAGATTTAATAAAACGAATTGAGTTTGTACTTGATGAAGAATCACAGCAAATAAAGGATATAGAAATATACTGGGAATATGATTTTGAGTATAGAACACCTTATGTTTTTGAGTATGAAAACCATACAAGAAAATTTGAATTTGACGATTTGAAATACACATACAAAAATCAGAAACTTAGTATATCTCTTAATCAGGAACAGTTCGAAAATGCGATTAATTATTGCTATGATTATCATAAGTATCAATATTCAAGTGAATATACAGCAGATCCTCCCATATATATTCGATTTGAAGCAGAAAACTCATATGTTTTACTCTATGGATTTGAGCTAAACATAGAACTTTTTATAGCACAATAAGCGGAGAGAAGAAATGAAGATAAGATTTTATATATATACTTTTCTTGCTCTCCTAATTGGAGCATGTGGAGAAGATAATCCTGTAACAACTATTGATGTTGAACCAAACTACTCGGGAAATACCAAACTTGTTCTTGATGGAAATATTAGCAATAATAATTTATGCCGGGGAGAAGTGTTGGAAATCTATGGAAAAAACTTTGATAAAAATTTAGCTGCATTGAAGGTTTATTTCAATAAAACACGTGTTGGGATATTGTCTGCCACTAATGAAGTATTAAAACTTAGAACTCCTTATATGTACGATTCTGTGGGGCAAATAACAGTTGTTGCATATGGTGATACACTAAGTTCCGAGCACACGGTACGATTTAATAATAACTTCTGTCTAAATATAGATAAACTCAGCAAAGATGAAGTTTCTACAGGAGAAACTATTACGGTATATGGAGAGGGATTTGAGAAATATGATGGAGTTCTTACTGCAGAAATTGATAGAGTAAGTCTTCAGCCGGTAATAACAAGTGATAACGAATGTCAATTAACTATTCCAAGTCTCTCAGACGGTGATAAAAAGATTGTATTTGAAATAGGTGGCTACTCATTTAATACACTAGACATAAAAATTAGATACCCTTTTGAAGTTGAAAATATAGAACCAAGCATTTTATATAGAGGTGATATCTTTACTATCACAGGCAGCGGATTTGGGACTAATTTGAGTGATTATATTGTATTGTTCGAATGTTATACAAATGGTGCTTTTGAATTGGCAGAAATCACATCCTTAAATGATAACAAGATTGCTATAAAAGTGCCTGAAACAGCGATAATAGGATATCCAAAGTTCAAGATTATATTGAAAGGCACTGAACTAATATTTGAGGGTAAACTTAGAATTGTTCTTAGTAATTACGATTATAAAAATGTAGAGGTTTATATGAATGGGCTTCAGACGGAAGTGCATCAAAAAGGGGTGATATTTATGGAGGAAATAGATAGATATGAATTTCGTAACATATCAGAAATTAGTAAAAACCTAACAGCAAATACTATCTGGAACGGAGATAGTATTTCATGGCAGAACCATACTAAAAATGATAATGGCTATGGAAATGTAACGGAATGGACAGATGATGTTAAAATAATATTAGACAGCACAAATAAGCTTGTTAAGTATTTTGGCATGAAAAATCGCTATGATCATCAAGATTCAGGTCATAATTCAGGAAGTTCTGGGAACGAATATTCAGTTATACAACTTACAAACATACCATATGTAGATTTAAATAATCAAATTGAAATTACATTAGATAAAAATACTATCGATCTAGATAAATTCAATTTTATTTGGCACAAATATTATCGATACCGAGATTATACTGAAGTTATTACGGACTACTCTGAAGACAGTACCGGCGAGCTTGAGTTTGACGATGACTTTGTGCTGACTTTCAGACTTTCGAAGTAAACAACCCGGTTTACTTGCCATAGGTAAGTAAAAATAGTTTTTTATTGAAAGTAGATTGAAGAAATACATAATCAGCAGAGAAAAACAGAGGCTGTAACGTGATTAGAACAGCCTCTGTAGTTGATATAGAATTATCTACTGCTTAATAAAACGTTTACTGATTTTTTCACCCTGATCACTAATGATTACCACTTGATAGACTCCTGTTTTAAGAGAGCTAATGTCAAAAGCGTATTTCTGCTCACCGAAATTAGTAAGTTTGTAGTTGCCAAGAGTTTTTACTGTTCTGCCGTTTATATCGAATATTTCTATATTCACTGAGCGAGTATCTGTTGCAATAAAGCTGATATTCAGATCAAATAAGCATGGATTTGGTGCAATTTTTATATTGTGCAATGCACCTGAAGATAAATCACATATCCCAAAGAAAGACTCTTCATCAAAACCTTTACAGGCTTTTTCAGGTTCCACATTCTGATTCTCAATTTTATCTAAAATGGCCAGCTCTTTTCTGATTGATTTAGAATATCTTTCAGGCAAGGCATTCAGGAACTCCGTTGTCGGAAGATACCAAAGGTAAACCGGACCCGGGATATTTTTAAAACCGGTTTCTATTTTTATAGGTATCAATCTATCAAGCATAGACAAATAAGGTGCATAGCTTTCAGGCTTAGAGCCAATCATCTCGAATTTTTCGCCATCATGTACATAGATTGGTAAATCAATGTCAGATTTTATGTGTTTAGAATCAAAACCATCATAATCCTGATGTTTATATAGATTCTTAATTGCCATATCCTTTGTATAATACAAATTCGGTGAATTGTAAAATGTGAACTCACTATTTTCGGAATTGGCTACAGGCATTAAAGGGTTAAAGTTATGCAATTTCTTAGTTGTTGTAGCATCTTTGTAAGAGAATTTGAAATTTTCATTGCCGTGAGTACCTCCGCTATAAAATTCATACCCTTCTATTTCTTTTAGTTTCTCGTAACCAAATTGATAAAGATTGTGTCTGTTAACTATCTCGTCGTCTTCGTTGATATATTCGACAAAATATGATATTTTGTTTTCGGATTTGTGGATATTTAGTTTGCTGAGTTCAACGGCATCAAGTTCTAAAGCTTTTATATCTGTATATTTTGTTTTGTCTTCTTTGAGTAAAGTGAGCAAAAGTTTTACTTCGTTGTTGTTTGTAGCAATTTTATTTAGCATACTAATATTTTTTTCAGGGCTTTTAGAAACATTTTTAATCGTGCTTTTTGGAAGTCTCTTGCTCAAATAAGCTGAAATTTTAGACAGTCCGGAAGACCTTATTTGTTCAACTACTCCGTTTGATTTTGTTCCGTATATTGGCAAATGATTGGGTATAAAGCTAATCTTTGTCCAAGGGAGTTTTGCATTTTTATCTATAAATATAGCTATTTGCTTTCCGCTGTCTGTAAAATAATCACTATCAGTAATCTGATATTTATGTGCTATATCAGCTTGATATCTCTTTGGTAGCTTAGATGCCAGTTCCTTATTTAGTAAAAACCAACCTTCCAGAAGAATTGTAGCATCATCATTATCTATCGGTATTATTATTTTTACAAATTTTTTGAATACCTCTGCGGACTTATAACTAGTATCTACATAAAAATGTGAATAATCCTCATATAGTTTTTCTCCAATTATAAGATCAGTCTTATAAAGAGAAATCTTTCTTAGATAATCATCTGACATATATTTACTCAGTTGAAACGGAGGTGAAAGTGTAACCGCCATCTGAGCTGAATAACTATCAAAAAAAGTATTCTTAATTTTGAAATGATTCAAGGATATTGCATTGATATCACTTATCTGCATTTTAATGGCATCTGATTTATCAATAATGTCCGTATTCGCGGGAGCGTCGTTATCAGGTTCAATTGTGATTAGCTCATAAACTATAGAGTCCGATTTGAGGTTATACCCTTTATCTTCAAAACGTTCTATAAAATGATTCGATGCTTCATCATAATCTTTTTTAGAGATATAGTTGTTCTCAAAAGGCAAATCAATCCTGGCTTTATGTCTGAATAGAATCTTATCATCTTTATATCTAAAGCCTATGTTTTGTGCTTCTTGTTTTGAGAGAACGATGATTGGGTAACCCATTAGTGTGTTTTGTTTTTTAGGTGTGGTCTTGTTGTCGTCTTCAAAAAGCCCGGAAATGCCATTGCTCGTATAAGCAAAGAAGTTGTTGTTCTGATTCGAAAAATCACCCATATCAAAATCGGGTGATGAGATATTTGTTCCGGCTGGTTGAGATTTTGATGCACCAGTAAGCCGATTATCACCAATATTTTGAATTTTGCTATCCAAAGAACTTGTCTTTTTCGATTGCTCATCTTGTTGTGTTTTTGTATTTAGTAAGTAAAAGGTTGTAAACAACAACCCTACCGCAGCTAAAGATAATAATTTCATTATAGGTCTCCTGAAAAAATTGGCTTGAAGATTTATATTGCCAATGTCTACGCTCGGAGTGTTTCCGCAGAATTTTTCAATCTCTATCATCTCATAAAATGGCTCGCGATTTAGGGATTTTTTTGCGATATATAAATAATGATTTAGGGTTTTCATAGTAATCCTCGCAAATTTGATAGAGCATTTGTATATTTTTGATTGGATTTATTATGCGGAACTGCGTTTAATAATTTTGCCAGTTGTTTTTTGGCTCTGTAGATTTTAACTTTGATGTTTGCCACCGAACATTGCTGAGCAAGTGCGATTTCTTTATGAGAAAAGCCTTCTATTTCAGCAAGGACAAGAGCTTCTGCTTTATCTGAATCTATTTCAGATAGTGCAACATAAAGCTCTTTGATAGTTAATATATCTTCCGGTGTTTCCGCATTAGAAAACATCTCATCAAACTCAATAATGTCTATTAACTTGAACCTATAAGTTTTGCGATATTTTTCTATATTTACCCTGCGCGCTATGGTAAATAAGAAACTAAGCAATGCCTTTTTAGAGTGCAAAGTTTCGATGCGTTCGTAAGCTATCATCACTGTTTCAGCAACAATATCCTTTGCATCTTCCTTATCGCCCGTCAGGCAAAGAGAAAATCTTTCCAACTTAGGCTTCAAAGGCTCGAAAAGTTCCAAAAAATCTGATTTGTTCAGCAAATTATTTCTCCGCGATACATTAGCATTCTATCAGGAGGTAGGATTAAATTTAAAATGGTTACACTTGTATTTTCAAATTTAAGATAAATTTAGAGATATTGAAGAAATCTGCGGCATTGCTGCAATAAAATAGTCCCATGAAAGTACGGAATCGAGTTCTATTCGATATTTGCAATTCCAAAGAAAGTATTTAGTAAGCTAAAGGTTTTTACCATATCTTTGCTAATCAAGATATCAGAAAAAATTATGGTGTAGATATGTTTGAGATAGTGATTGCAGCTTTAGTTTTTGTTGTGCTTCTTTATTTTGCTTTTTACTTTTCTTTCCGGAAAACCAAACGCAGAAAAGGCTCTGAAACAAGCCCAGAACAGAAGCAATTGCTGAACGAAAATGTTGCTTACTATAACGGATTGGACGATAACGAAAAAGTACAATTCGAAGAGAGGATTCAGGATTTTCTTGCAAATTGTAAAGTAACCGGCATCAGCTGCAGAGTAGAAGAGCTTGACCGCTTGCTTGTTGCTTCCGGAGCAATTATTCCTGTTTTTGCTTTCCCCAACTGGAAATATTATAATCTGGATGAAGTGCTAATCTATCCCGACAGATTTGACAGCAACTATCAGACAGGAACTGAAAAGAGCAACATCCTCGGTATGGTCGGCACAGGAGTCATGGAAGGCAAAATGATTATATCAAAAAATGCACTGAGAGAGGGATTTACAATTGGCAATGATAAAAAGAACACTGCTATTCATGAGTTTGTACACCTTATAGATAAAGCGGACGGTGTAATTGACGGAATACCCAAAGCCTTACATAACAATCTATTCGCTATACCTTGGTTGAATCTGATTAAAAGAAAAATTGATGAAATTCAATCATTCGAGTCTGATATAAATCCCTATGGAGCTACCAATAACGCAGAATTTTTTTCTGTAGCGGCAGAGTACTTTTTCGAACGACCGAAACTTTTGCAGGAAAAGCATCCTAATCTTTACGCCTCACTAGAAAAAATCTTCCTGAAGCAGATGAGTAAAAAAGAATTAAAGACATACAATATCAAATCAATTGGCAGAAATGAAGATTGTCCTTGCGGATCGGGCAAAAAGTTTAAAAAGTGTTGTGGTAGGCTGGCAAGTTAGTCTTTTCATTCTCTTTGCAAAGCAAGAGATTATTTATGGAATACAATATATGCCATAATGTGTCGCTTATCTTTCCATAAGTGAGACTATTTATCCTCAATACAATTTATGAGTTGTAATTTTAAGTCTTTTCTGCTTATTTGCATGTATTGATTAAATCAACTGAACAATAAACTATATAGGTCTTATATTATTATGGCAAAAGATATCAAAAAAGCGCCTGAGACTCCACAATCAGACAAAATGAAGGCTATTGCGTTTGCCATGGAGCAAATCGAAAAAGCTCACGGTAAAGGTTCTATAATGAAACTGAGCCAAAAAAAGGTGGCAGATGTTGCGTCGATTTCCACAGGATGTATTTCGCTGGATGCAGCGATTGGTGTTGGTGGTGTACCTCGCGGCAGAATAATAGAAATTTTTGGACCTGAATCTTCCGGGAAGACTACTATATGTCTGCATATCATTGCAGAAGCGCAAAAACGTGGTGGTATGGCTGCCTTTGTGGACACCGAACATGCCTTAGATGTAAACTATGCAGAACGTCTTGGTTTAGATGTCGATAATTTGCTTCTTTCTCAGCCGGAATTTGGCGAGCAGGCTCTGGAAATAGTAGAGACACTTGTCAGAAGTAATGCCATTGATGTAATAGTTGTCGATTCTGTTGCGGCTCTTACCCCAAGAGTAGAGATAGAAGGCGACATGGGTGATGCTCAAATGGGTTCGCAGGCAAGGCTTATGTCGCAGGCGATGAGAAAATTGAATGCTGCTATCGGCAAATCAAATACAACTGTGATTTTCACTAATCAGTTGCGTTCTAAAATCGGTGTGGTTTACGGCAATCCTGAAACAACTACCGGCGGGAACGCTCTCAAATTTTACGCGTCCGTAAGAATTGATATCAGACGAAAAGAGATAATCAAAGATGGCTCTGAAATGGTCGGTAACAGAGTAAAAGTAAAGATTGTAAAAAACAAAGTTGCTCCACCTTTCAAAGAAGTAGAATTTGATATCATGTACAATGAAGGCATCTCGAAAATTGGTGATTTAATTGACGTAGGTACTGAGCATGGAGTAATAGCAAAAAGTGGTTCTTGGTACACTTACAGATCCGAAAGAGTGCAGGGACGAGATGGCTTACGCAAGATAATGGCAGAAAATCCTGAAATATTCGAACAATTAGAAAATGATGTAAAGGTTGCTTTAAAAATGGTTGCACCAAATCCTGACGCAGAATCTAATAGTGGCAGCACCGAACCTGCTGACCAAGCTGCAGAATAGAGATATTGTGCCAAGAAAAATTAGCTGACATTTAAGTTAGTAATAGTTTTAATCAGAAAAGATATAACCCTAAACAGGATCAGTTATTGGGTTATATCTTTTTTTTTATCACAGAGTCAGCAATCAAATCAATTTTTGGTTAAGAGGTGAGTATGTAGTATAAATTATAGTTAAATATAGCACTTGCGTAATTAAATAAGATTGTGTTTCGTTATATTGCATATAGATATTTTTCAAAGGGGGAATGTGTATGATTTTGTATGCATTTTTCTTTGGAGTAACATTACTGCTTGGGCTTACCGGCTGCAACACCGTCTCAGTAGATTTAAGCCCAAAGACGCTCCAAAGAATAGAGAAATCGCCGAATTACAGAGACGGAAAGTTCCACAACCTAAGCGAATCGCCGAGCATCGCCACATCAATCATCGAGCTAACCACAGACGCTCTGTTTCAAGAATCCAATAACTCAGTACCGCCTTTTGTACCGAAATATAATAGCCTCTCCAAAGAAACCTTAGACTCTCTCGACTGCAATTCCAATTTTGTAATTAGGCTATGCCATTCAACGGTGCTGCTAAAAATTCAAGGTAAATATATACTCACAGACCCAATATTTAGTAATTCTCCTTCGCCATTTAGCTTAGTGCATTTACAACGCTTCCATCCTTCTCCGATTTCAATTGAGAATTTGCCTGAAATTGATATAGTGATCATCTCGCATGACCACTACGACCATCTCGACAGACCGAGCATAGAAAAGTTAATCGGCAAAGTTAAACATTTTGTTACACCGCTTGCAGTTGGCGATTATCTAAGAGAGTGGGGCGTACAAGATGAGCTGATTACCGAATTAGATTGGTGGGAAAGTGTTGCGATTGAAGACTTTATTATAACTGCGACTCCAGCGCGCCATGGTTCCGGGAGAGGAATTAGCGATAATCATACATTATGGGCATCGTTCTGTATTTACAATCCGGAATTCAAATTCTTTTATTCCGGCGATACAGGTATTATGCCTACCTTCTCAGAAATTGGCAACAAATATGGCCCTTTCGATTTGACTATGATACAGCTTGGGGCTTATTCAGAGCATTGGGCGTATATGCACATGACACCTGAAGAGGCAGTAGAAGTACACAAAATGGTGTATGGCAATTATATGCTACCTGTTCATTGGGGGACTTTCAATCTTGCATATCATGCATGGGACGAACCAATAGTGCGGGCTAAAAAAGCTGCTAATGCTGAAAACATTTCACTCATTACAGCATTGCCCGGGGAAGTTACAGAGATAAAAACTATCAGACAACTCGCAGAAAAAAAGACAGAAGGTATAGTAGAAAATGAGGTAATAATAAAGGAAAGTGCCGATTAGGATATGTTACTATCCAAATCGACAACGTTCCTCACAAAATAATCTATAGCTTATGAGCTTCTGTAAAGCTAATAAGAATTCCTTTGTCGCAGTACTTCATAGAGCATTATTGCAGCAGAAACAGAAGCATTTAGAGATTCTATTTTCCCTTTTAGTGGGATGCTGACTTTGTAGTCACATGTTTTAGCAACATTTGTCTGCATGCCTGTGCCTTCCGATCCAATGATTAGAATAATTGGGTCGCGGTAGAGGTCATCTGTATATTGATTTTGAGACCCTGCAGCAGTTCCAATCACCTTAAAACCTTCCATTTTAAGCATTTTCAGAGTTTGAGCCATATTAGGGACTCTGCAGACAGGCAAATGTTCCAGAGCACCTGCTGATGTTTTTAAGGCAGTTGGGGTAACCGGAGAAGCTCCCGAGCTTTGGATAATTATTCCGGCAGCACCTGAACATTCAGCTGAGCGTGCAATTGCTCCGAGGTTATGTGGGTCGCTAATCTCGTCTAATGCAACTATCACAGGAGAGTCGCTTTTGCTATACGCCTGATTGATAAATTCTTCCAATTCATAAAACCTGATAAGTTGCTTTAAGGCAATCACTCCCTGCGATTTGAACTGTGCAACTCCTGCCTTTTTTTCCAATTCGGAAAATTTGCGTTTGTCATGTTTAACGATTGGAACTCCTTTCTTTTTGGCAAGAGTATAGATATTATCTATTGGCTCTCCGGCAGCTCCGAACATAACAAAAACTTTTTCAGGGAGAGAATCTTCAGAGTTCAGAGCTTCTATAATGGCATTTCTGCCGTAGATATATGCTGTTTTGGTATCCATTACGAACCGGTTAATATTAAAAAACTTTATTTATCTGCATAGTTTGTGTAAAATTGCAGTTAGCAAATTTGCGATACTGCAAATATATATAATTTAATGTCAAATATTTTGGGTAATAAAATGCAGATAGAAACTTTTGAAAACCCGAGCATGGGAAGAGATTACGAAATTACTCATATCAATAACGAATTTACATCTGTATGCCCTAAAACAGGTTTACCTGATTTTGGAAAAGTAATTATCAGATATGTGCCTGATGAGCTATGCTTAGAGCTTAAAGCTTTGAAATACTATTTCCTTGAATTTAGAAATATGGGTATTTTTTACGAAGCAATTACTAATAAAATATTAGATGACTTAGTGGAAGCATGCAATCCTAAATATATGGAAATTATTACCGAATGGAGTGTACGCGGCGGTATGCATTCACAAATAAAAGCAAATTATACCAAAGAAGGTAGTAAATAATGCTTACAAAAATAGCCAAAGAATTCAAATGGGAAATGAGTCATCGGCTGTCATTCCACCAGGGACCATGCAGAAATATACATGGACACACTTACCGGATGGTGTTTGAAGCAGAGGGAACTTTAGACGAAAATTCTATGGTTTTAGATTACTACCATGTCGAACAAATAATTCGCCCATGGATAGACAAATTAGACCATGCTTTTTTGTGCGATGAAAAGGACGATCTGATGATAAACTTTCTATCGCAGAATGGTTTTAAAATGCACATCATGCCTTATGTTTCTACAGCTGAAAATATGGTAACATATTTCCTCGATATTTTTGCAGAGGAATTTCGAAGATTCGATAATATAAGCAGTATCAAAGTTAGAATACTTGAGACTGAAGATGTCTATGCAGAGAGAATCGTTTCTCTTATTTGATAAAATGCTATATATGTCAATTTTTATTGCCACTTTAATAATTAAAGTGGCTTTTTTTATTAATATCTTTATATTGCCAGTAAGTTGTATAAAGTATTTCTTTTATTTATATTGTGAGATATTTTATTGTAATTATCTCAGAAGTAAATATGAACAAGCGAGAATTAATATTCAAAACCGCACTACCACTATTTGATGAACTTGGTTTTTCCGGTACAACCACTGCAAAGATTGCCAAAGAAGCAGGCATTGGCTCAGGTACTTTATTTCTTTACTTTCAGTCAAAAGAGGAGCTACTTTCTGAGCTGTACTTTGAAATAAAAGAAGAAATGATTCAAGCGATCAAACAGAATATGGACGAATCACAACCATGTGCATCTCAGATGAGAAGCATTTGGGAAGGTGTGATGTATTGGGGTGTTGTCAATCAGCTCAAATACTCTTTCCTAAATCAGTTTAGTTATTCTCAGCATTTTCGTAATCTCGCAAAAAGCCGCTCTGCTATTGGATTCGATTATCTCGCAGAGTGCTTTGCTAAAATGCTTGCCAATCCGGAGCATGTGTCTTTAGTGCTGACTGCATTTTATGGACAAATATTTGCCATGGTATATCATATTATTTATCATGATGAGAGCAATAAAGAAGTGCTAACTAAAGATTCCTTCGATATATTTTGGAATGGCATCAAACACTTATTAAAAGTCTAAGTTACTACTTTCCTGCTTTTATGATCGGATATTCTGTGTTGGGATTGAAGGAAAGCATATTTTGTCTCATTTTGTGCTTTCTTTCCGTGCCGCATGAAGCAGGCTTGATAATATCTAAACCGTATTTTGCATTGATACTGTCCATGGCGACCATAAGATTATCATGCTCTTCGTGCTTGTAATTCGCGAATAAAGAATCCTGCACTGCATCGGCACTGCTAATGCCATCAGCGATTACACCGGCTTTCATGTAGCGATACCCATTTTCGAAAATACTTCGTAACGCAGCAGTTGCTACCTTTGTAAGCACAGGGCTGCTGTTAGAAGCTACTGCAAGTGTCATTACTTTGTTTTTTGCATATTGAGGTTCGTCTTTGTGCGGATTAGTATGTATAAATACTCTTAGTAATTTTGCTATGGAATTTTGCTTACGTAACTGCTCTGCAACTCGGTTAGCATACTCGCAGACAGCTTGCCTGAGCTCATTAAAGTCAGTAATTAATTTTCCGAATGCTCGTGTATATGAGATGCACTGTTTAGGTAATGATTCCAAAACAATGTCGTGTATTCTGTTGCCTTTCAGCTCCTGCACTAATCTTAAACCCTGCACTGTCATTTCTTTTTTGATCCACTTTTCGGGTACCTGAGT
The DNA here is from genome assembly GCA_963664875.1 of Kapaibacterium sp. (SeqCode). GTDB lineage: Bacteria > Bacteroidota > Ignavibacteria > Kapaibacteriales > UBA2268 > JBFHIJ01. The sequence continues at coordinate 2,622,084 of OY761611.1, forward strand.
CATATCGTAAGCAGTATAGATACCATATTTTTTGAGTCTGTCCGCATACTTCCTGCCAACACCCCAGATGTCAGCAATGTCGGTATTTCGAAGTGCATCTATTCGCAAATCGTCGCTATCAATGACAAATATGCCACTCCCTTTTTTCGCCAGCTTGTTTGCAACTTTCGATAAAGTTTTGTTTTTTGCAACACCGATGGATACGGGCACTTTTACGCCCTGCTCGATTATCGATTTAACATTTTGAGCATACTCATGATAATTGATATTGCGAATGGCATCAAGTTTGATAAAACTTTCATCGATGGAATAAGTCTCTACTTCCGGAGCCAATTCGTATAGCAAATTATTGATACGCTCAGAAATATTGCCGTATAGAGCAAAGTTCGCAGAAAAGACTGCAGCATTATGTTGTTTAAGTATATGCCTTACTTTAAACTCCACCGCTCCTCTTTCTATCCCAATTGCTTTTACTTCCTTAGTCATTGCGATGATGCAGCCATCGTTGTTGGAGAGCACCACAACAGGTCTTCCCATCAAATCCGGACGGAAAATACGTTCGCAAGAAGCGTAAAAACTATTGCAGTCTAAAAGTGCTAACATCTCGTTACAACTACGTAAATAATTATGGTACAAGATAAGGAATTGTGGGCTATAAAAACTTTGGAAAAAATATTTCTCACAAGATGACTTACTTGCCATTGTTATGAGGTAATAGTCCGCGAAGATTATTTGTGCATTTTTTTCATAATATTTCGAAATCGTGTGCCACTTATCGGGTGATAAGCGATAAGCTCGCCGTTATAAACGATGTGAAAAGTCCCAAAAGGAGCAAAATGAAAATAATTATTTTCATCTATATTCACTACATTAACAGCAATCTCAAATTCTTTTTCTGCAATTTCGCTAATGTCGGCAATTGCTTTATATGTGTATGGGCACTGATGAGAATAAAAAAGGTACAATCCATCAGCAAAAATTTCAGGTATTGCTTCGCGAATTAGTTGGGGAGTATCTGCTTCATCTTTGAGTTTCAGAGCGAGCAGCTTATAAGCCTCAGCATTTTCTTCTACAAGCTTGAAGCCATGTTTGAGAAATAGTTTGTCCCCGGCCATCCACGAACCGTCTCTTACAATAACAGCGACTCCGCTGTAGCTGTTTTGTTGTGCATAGCTAAGGCAACTTTCGAGCAATTGGGAGCCATAGCCTAAACCTTTGTAAGGTTTTTTCATTATGTAAAGGCAATTTATAATCAGGTAGCCGGGAGCATTGCACGGACGGGGAGAATATTCTGCGGGCATATACTCAATCCCGCCAATAGCATTTGATTTTTCGTCGATCAAAAAATCGTAACGCATTCCTTTGTCGTACATTTTAATATTCCAGTCAACTTTTGATGAGTATCCCGGATTTTTCGAATCTTTGTAGCCGCACATACTAAACTTTGAGAAAGTTTCGGGAGTGCCTTTGATAATATTTGCGTTGGGCATAAAGAAAGGAAACCCTTTAATAAAACAATTGTTCACTTATAAGATAAAACAATAGTAGAAATTTTGCAAAAATAACATTTCACTTTGTTTTATAAATAACAAAGAGCTACTTATGTAGTCCAAACTATTTTGATTAGCATAGATGAGGCTGTAAGTGCTTTCGTTATTTAATACATACAATAGAGAATATCGATTTATTTATATATTGTAGAGGTTGGTATGAAAGCAAGTAGTGAAGTTTTTATTTGGATTAAACGATATACTCAAATCGTTTTATCTTTATTAGTATTTATAGCACTCATGGGTGGTTCATGTCAAGATTCGGGTACAGACCCAATCGATGATGATAACAACAATAAACCCACAGGTATAAAATTCCTTGTAGGCTACAGAGGCGGCGGAGATCATGGTGCTGAAGATGGAATGTGTCTTGTAAGCAATTCGGGGCAAACTGTCCAGTTTCTTTCTACTTATCGCCCTATGTATTCAAACAATGAATATGTGAGCTATAAAAACAAAAGAATTGCCTTTGCAACATGGAATACCCCTGAAGAAGGACAAACGTTTATTGCATATTTTGATGTTGCCGATCCGACTAACGTCAAGATAGTTCCTAATCCTGTCTCAGATGACAAGGATTATTATTGGAGTGTGCCTCAGGTGCGTCCTCAGGTCTTTTCAGATGGCAGAATTGCATTCCTTGCATTTTATTTAACTACAAATCCTTGGGATGACTGGCATTCGGGACATATCTGTATCTATAACCCAAAAACAAACGAGTATAAATTCTCACCTGCAGCACATGATTTTATTCTAAATCAGCCTGAGCAGGGCTATGATACTGAAACAGGTTCTTTGGGTGGTGATTTTGCTTTATCACAGGATGAGCAGTTTGTAATAGCACGAGCTTATGGCTATGGAGTAGATATGGGTTCATTCCACACAGATTACAAGTTTATAGTTAAATGGGATATACATACAGATGCTTACCAAAGAGTGGCAGAAGGAGAAAATCAGATATGTTTTGTCAGTGCTGATAACCAATCTGTTATTGCTAACATAAACTACAAAAAAAATGCTATAGACATCAACACTGGCAACATGACTTTGTTAGATGAATACTATGATAATATAGCATGTGGCATGTATTCGGAAAAAGACGGCAAGTTTTTCAAACAATGGCGAGGTGGAGGGATAGCTCTTTTTGACAAATCAAGTGGTTGGCTGTTTAATCCGGTTTTAGGAGATTCGATGCCGTATCCTTACAGAGGGCTTGGAACAGGTTCTCAGTTCTCACCGGACGAAACAAAAATTTATTTCAAGGGAACTCTCGATTATAACACTAACTATGCAAGTGATTACTGTGTTTATTCGACTCCTCTAACCTTAGGCTATCCAAATTCGAAACCAGACAGTTTGTTTATCTTAACTGCACAATACGATACCGGATTATTTATTTTGCTGGATTAGATGGAGGAGTTTGAAGATTTGATAGAAATAAGCCGGATTTGCAAATATTCTACAATAAGTTTTGCAAATCCGGCTTGTGTTTTTTTGCAGCAAAAAAGTATTTTCTACTTTTCAGCTTTGATTATATCAGCTCTGTTTTGATGCGACGAATTTTAGCACCGACAGAGTTCAATTTTTCTTCTAAATTTTCATATCCTCTATCTAAGTGATAGACTCTGAGTACCTCAGTGGAGCCTTCGGCTGCGAGTGCCGCAAGGATGAGAGACGCACTTGCTCTAAGGTCGGAAGACATTACAGTAGCTCCCTGCAATTTTTTTCCGCCTTTGACTATAGCCGTGTTGTCAGCGACTTCTATGTCTGCACCAAGGCGAACAAGTTCCGGGACGTGCTTAAATCTGTCAAAATAGACAGTATCAGTAACACGGGAGCTGCCATTTGCCATCAGCATATAAGCAGTCCATTGAGCCTGAACATCGGTCGGCATTCCCGGGTAAACAGAAGTTGTCATATCTACCGGCAAAATGTCTGTAGCAGCTTTGAGATTTATAGTATTACTATTTACATCTATTTCACAACCGGATTCTTCCAGCTTAGCAATAACTGCTGAAAGATGGTAAGGATTTACATTTTCGAGCTCAATATTGCCTCCGGTCATGGCAGCTGCAATCAAATATGTTGCTGCTTCGATTCTGTCAGGAATAGTCACTTCATCGACCGGTTTAAGTTCGTCCACGCCTTCGATATGAAGCTCTGTTGTGCCTATACCTTCGATTTTAGCACCCATTTTGACAAGCATCCTGGCAAGAGCTGTAATTTCAGGTTCGGTAGCAGCATTTGAAAGTACGGTAGAACCTGTAGCTAAAGTTGCAGCCATTAGGACGTTACCTGTAGCACCAACACTTGATATGTCGAAGTGGAATTTCGCACCTTTAAGTTTCTTCGCTTTTGCGATTACATATCCCTTTTCGAGCGAAACTTCTGCACCCAGTTTTTCCAAACCTTTCAAGTGCAAATCAACGGGTCTGGGGCCCCAGGCACAGCCTCCGGGTAACGATACTCGAGCTTCTCCGTATCTTGCCACAAGAGGGCCAAGTACATAAAATGAGGCTCTCATTTTCTTAACATGTTCATAAGGAGCTTCTACACTGGTAATATTAGTAGTATCAAGGAAAAGTTCATTGTCATTAAGTTCGGCAAATGCCCCGAGAGAACCTAAAAGCCTTGACATGGTCCACACATCGCGTAAATTTGGAGTGTTTTTTAGATGATATATGCCCGGAGCAAGAAGAGCAGCCGGCATCAACGCCAGTGAGCCATTTTTAGCACCGGAAACTTTAATCCTGCCGGACAGCCTGTGTCCGCCTTCAATAACTAACTTATCCATGATATTATTATTTTAGTGTTTAGTTGGAAATATACAAGATATGCAATGTAATCAAAAAAAGTGTTTTTATCAGACTATTTGTTTGTATATATTATAATATGTCCGATGAGCAATTTTAAGATTTCTATTTATTTGGGAAGAATTAGATTGTTTTCTGTAGGCTTATTGGCGTTTAGAAGAGAAAAAGGATTTTAGATAAAACATCAGACCGGGACCTCATTTTTGGGGAATTAATTGTAGACTATGGGTATGAAGGTATGCAAATTTAGCCCCGGTCTGTTTTATTTTGATTGCCTTTTTCCTGATAAAGAACTATGTGATTATTTTGTCTCTTGTCCCTTTTATGTATAGACACAGTTTTTGATAAAAAGTTACCGAATTTTTTTATTTTTTTTATTTTTTTCAAAAAACATCTTCAAATTCCACATTTTCCCCTTTTGGATCTCTTGATTCTGCCCTTTTTATAAGACCCGCAAATCTATCAATCTATGAGTAGATACTTATTGTGGTAGCTCTATTTGCCTTTTGCAATATCTTTAATTTTGTACTACAAAATGATTCGCTATATTACCTATTATATAATTCGGTCATATCTTTGTTCCGGAATTGACATTTAACGAAACATATTGAATAAAATAACGTATAAAAAATATTTACACCTTAGACTTTAAAATTAAGTTAAATAAACTATGTGCGATGCCCTATGTCAGACAATCAACAAAATCCTCAAGCTCAAATGCCTCAATACGAGCACTATCAAAGACGCAAACAAAAAAAGAACAACTGGTGGATTCCGGTTGTAATTGTACTTTCTGTTTTTGCACTATTAGTAATCCTTGTCGTAGGATTCTTCACTCTAATTGGCTCAACGATAGGTTCTGCTTTTGAGAAAGAGCCGGTTGTGGTCAGAAATAATTCCATTTTGCATCTCAGCATGGCAAATGTTCAGGAATATACCAGAGCCACAGGGTTTTCTGCGTTCTTTTCTGATGAAAAGCCTGCTTCACTCAGAGATATAATCAATGCTTTAATAGCTGCAAAAACTGACGATAGAATCAAAGGTATTTACTACGAACCATCTTTGGTGGGAAGTGGATTTACTAAACGTATAGAAGTATTAGATGCTTTAGAAGATTTTAAGAAATCAGGCAAATTTATATATGCATTTATTGAAGTCGGTGATGAAAATGCTTACATCAATGCACTCCCGGCAGACTCTATATTCATGCCGGCTGAGGGTATGCTCGAGATGAATGGTTATGGTTCTTCTCCCTTATTCTTCAAAGGGCTTGCCGAAAAAGTCGGGGTAGATTTCTATGTCCAACAGTTCGAAGACTTCAAATCAGCAGGAGAGATGTATTCGAGGAAATCATTTTCTGACTCTGCAAGATTGCAAACTCAGGTATTACTCAATCACAGATACCAAACCTTGTTGAATTTGATTGAAAAATACAGAGGTATCGACAAAGAGACTCTCAATTCGCTCTTTAACAAAGGTCTGTTTAATGCCGACGATATACTACAAGCCGGTTTGATAGATGCAATTGCACCGGAGTATCGAGTAAAAGATATGATGAAAAATTTGGTGAAAGACGGTGAATCTGAAGACAATAAAAACTCAAAAGTAAGACTGCTTTCTATTAGCAAATATATAAACAGCAGCCCTAAAATTGAAGGCAAAGTAGCAGAAACAGATAAGAAAATTGCAATAGTTTACGGTTCCGGAGCGATTACTTCAGGTGAGAGCGACGACAATCCGTTTTCTTCTTCTGACGGGATTAAATCAGGTACATTTATCAAAAATTTACGCAAAGCTGCAGAAGATGATAATGTGGCTGCAATCATAGTAAGGATAGACAGCCCGGGTGGATCCGTAATTGCTTCTGACGAAATATGGGAAGAATTGAAACGCACAAAAGTGAAACGTCCTGATGTTCCTATCTACGCTTCTATGGCAGATGTTGCTGCTTCAGGAGGATTTTATATGGCTGTAGGTTGCGATTCGATTATTGCTCATCCAACTACAATCACCGGATCAATCGGTGTTATTCTCTCTATCCCTAATTTGAGTGGGTTGATGAATAACCTTGGTGTTAGCTCGGATACTATTTCGACCACTAACTCAGCACAATTTTTGAATGGAACAATGCCTTTTTCTCAGACAGACAAAGATAAGCTATATTCAATGTCTCAGAAGATATACTTCCGATTTTTAGGGAAAGTAGCTCAGCATCGCAATATGCCTGTAGATGAATTGCGTCAATATGCAAAAGGTAGAGTGTGGACGGGTGAAGATGCCTTCAAATTAGGTTTGATAGACAAATTGGGTGGCTTGCAGGATGTAATCAATATGGCAAAAGCCAGAATTGGCGTGCCTATTAATGAATTAGTTACGATCGAAGAATATCCACGTTCTACTGACGATGTGGAAGAATTATTACAAAAACTAACCGGTGGCTCTAAAGAGGAAGAATTGGAAGCGTCTTTAGCCCAAACTGTTGCTAAATACCTTCCTTATGCAAACAGTGAAACAGGTTTGATACTAAAAGCAATGCCTGCTCCAATCAGAAAACAACTTTTCTACAATATAGAACTTCTGGAAATGGCACAAAAAGAAAAAGTACTAGTGGCAATGCCTTCTCTCTTAGAAATACAATAACAGACAAATATATTAACTTTGAAACCGTAGGTGATTTAATTATTGCCTACGGTTTTTTTATGCCACTCACGTAAAATTATCTTTTAGCGTTGCAGTTCCACCGGAACCTCCGAATCTCTTTCAAAACATACAAAACCAATCAGCAACATCTGCACTACCAAACGAGTTTGATAATATCCTAACGTCATTGCTTCCTATCTAAGTAAAGTATATTATTTGTGCAGATAAAGATATAATTGCATTATCTATTGTTATTAAACTATATAGTTTCGATATTATATTATATAATATTGTCAAAGTAATAAGCATAATATTGTAAATACAATACTATTTACATATACTGATATTCTATTTAGTTCTAAATATATGTAGATATAGAATAAAATAAATATTGTAAATAGAAATAAATGTTATATATTGCAATTAGCATAATAGGAATAATATGATTGAGAAAAATAATAAGACGATATAATATCCAAGATAAAGATGTTGAAAACTTATCTTCTAACTTCGTAAAAATATTTAGGAAGAATAGAAAAAAGTTTTTATCTTTGTTTCCGAAGCTTGATGATAAGTTTTTAGAAGAATGGAATCAAGAGCTTAGCGTTCTCAAAAAAATGGAGGAAGACCGGGAAATAGTCGAGCTACAGCAAAAACAAACCGAGAAGTTATACAAATCTCTTCAAGCTGCTACTGAACAGATGAATATACTTTTGCTGTACGCAAAGATTAGCTTTCCGGCGAATCGGGCAAAGATGAAAGCCTTTGGCAAGTCAGATTTCTCTAAAGTCAGATACTCTGCTCCCAAAATGCTGTCTCTGATGAAAAACACCCTAATCCGAATTCTTCTACCGGAGAATTTGGAAACATTGCACTCAAATGGCTTTGATGAAAATCGTTTGGATGACTTTAAAAAGGTAATTTCCGAGCTGGAAAATAATCTGAATAAGCAGGCTGAAATCAAAAGCCTGCGCCCGATTAAAACTCAGGAACGCATAGCTGCTTATAATAAATTGTGGGAAAGATTAGAACTGGTATCCAATGCTGCAAAGCTCGTCTTTGCTGATGATAAGGAAACCGCAAGAAAATTCCTATTGTACTCCGAGAGGAAGCAAAAAATAGGAGACGCCAACTGACAGACACACAGTATTGTGAATTACCTCCAAATACTGCCCGGCACTGCCGAACACAGTGCCGGAACTTTTAAAAACCAGTTAGTCTGTAAATATATTTAAACATGGGCCTCCGAAGACGTGATCTTCGGAGGCTTTTTTACTTGTGAAACTTACGTAATATTGTTATCTTGAAATGAGATAAATTATGAGCTAAAAAGATAATATGAACAAACGAATAAAGACCTATCTGATACTATTTTTGATGCTAATCTCAAATATGGGAGCCTTTGCCATTTTATTTTCGCTTTTCTTCGTTTGGGATTCGAACGAGAATCAGTATTTAACCGGCCTTGTAGTTGTGCAGGTTTTGTACCTTGTTTTACTTTTTCTTTCTCAAAAAACCGATGATGAGACTCTTGCGAGTGATAAATTGGCAAAATTAGCGGAATATTTCCTTGCTCCTTCTGCATACAAAAGGATATTTGATGATCCGTATTTAGTGAAATATGGGATGATCGTAATCTCTATAACCGCTATTGCTTCCTTTTTTCAGCAATATAATGCAGTAACTTTGATATTTAGCATTATCAATTTTGCATATTTGACTTATGCAACAAAATTGTTTTTATTAAATAGATATGTATAGAAACAGAGCTATTTCTTACTCCTCATTCGCCAATACCAACTGCTTATATACCACTTTACCATTGTCAAACTCAACCCTTAGGCAATAGTTTTCGCTTTCGAGAGTTGATAAATCATAAGTATTATTAGAAACGAGCTTTAGTTCTTGTTTAAGTTCGCTTGCTTCCACGTTTTTGATTCTGCTGGAAGTAACTATTTGAACTGACTTTTTGTCGTTGCTTAGATTAAATTCTAAATCGATGTCTTCTTCATTCCATGCTTTGCCGGAGTCTTCCATTGTTTCTTTGGAGATATAAGCTCCGTTTGTGGTATAGACATAAGCGTAGCCATCCGGATCGAATTCAAAATCTATTACCTTTGCTTTGGATGTCCCTTCTAAGATGTTTTCCCAGTAGTTGCCGTCGTGAGAGCGAAGGAGGGCGTATTTGTTTTTTAGATATATTTCCTTATCATATATTTTGAAATCATAGTTTCTTTGAGGAGTAGCGAGGAATTTTGTCCATGTATCGCCTTTATCTCTTGTGATTTCAACACCGGGCTGGTGGGTGAGTATAATAACATCATCTTCAAACTTGATTTTAGGAAATATGTTGTAAGAGCAGACTACTTCTTTATCCAATTTGTCAAATTCATCATCATCAATATCACCAATTAAAATATCAAGTGTGTCTATCCATTCCTCTTCGCTGTTCCATTTTATATATGATTTTAAGTAATCTCGATAGTTAATTGCAACAAACTCACCATCAGCATTGTTTTCAAAACTGAAGAACATCGTGTCAATTTCTCCAATATTTTTCTGATTTTCATACAAACGTATTACTCTTTTCCCAAAACCTCTCATTCCTAAATCCATTCCTAAATCAAGATTTTCAATTAAGCAGATTTTATTCCCAATCTGCGAATCAATAAACGTAATATAGTAATCTGTTAGAAATCTGTTTCTAAATGCGATGTTTTTACACAATGTATCTTTAAGCGACTTACTAATATCTTTAACAGAATCGTAGTAATATAAATTCCCGTCTTCTACACCATAAACTGATTTCTCAAAAGTTGGAAGTGCATCGTGAAGATATGATACTTTTTTCCAACCATCCGGTTGCTGATTTATCCAGACAGGGTATTCCGTATTCAAAAGAACACAAATCTCGCTATCTTCATATTTACGGTATTTTTTTATAGTGGAAATTAGGTTTGTGTTGAATGATAAATCAGTGTGATTTTTAGATTCTTTATTATATAGTTTATACTCTGCTCCACCTATGCCATATAGTTTTCTGAAGATATTTTCTCCGTCATATTTCGAAATTTCAATCTGATCTACATAAGGTTCATGTCTTTGTAGTAACTGATTATACAGAATCCATGAGTTCCCGAAGTCATAACTTAGGAAAGCTACTTCCTTTGTATCTGAAATGTGTCGCGAACCATTGATATATAGCGTAATGTAGTATATGAGTGCCCCATTGTTTTGAATAATTGTACTATGCTTTCTTTCCCATTCGTCTTGTGGAAATTTTAATCTGTTTGTATCTATAGTTGCATATACCAAGGAGTCTAAATTTAACAACTCGTTCCACGATTTGTTATCGATATCATATTTATACAAAATAGGACTTGAGAAATCTTGCGAGATGATATCATCATTTTTAAAGTAATATTGAGGAAATTGCTGACCATCAGGTGGTTCAAATTGTATATCAGTAATAGTGTCTAAAACAGGATCATAATAAACATACCTGTCATTAGAATCTGAATCTTGCCCTGTGATAAGAAATTGCTTTTTGTCAGGCATAAATTCAAAATAACTCACTTTGAGCCATTTATTAGATTCAATAGTTACAAGATGCCAGTTTTCTCCTCGATTAGTAGATTTGAATAACAAAGAATCATTTTCTAAAACTCTTCCGTATATATATAGTACATTTCCAACTTCTGCAAATTTTGTTGAGTTGTGCCACATATTTTGCTTCAAGTTTGAGATATTCCATAACTCTCCATCATTATCAGAATAAATAAGACCAACGCCTTCAATTGCTGCTACCAAAGAGCCATTTTCTGATTTGAACAGGTTTAAAACACTAAACCCTTCATCTGCCAGATCATACTCTCTATCTCCATCCACTACTTTATTTATTTTCTTAAAAGTCTTGCCGCCATCAGTTGACTTCGCAATTCCATAATGTCCTATGTAAATAGTATCACCAGACTGGAGAACTGATGCGGGATCAGTTTTTAAATCGCACTTAATCTCTTCCCATTCAACAGCTGCGGAACTTGAAAAAAGTAAGCTAAGGATAGATATTATCAATAGTAAGTGTTTCATAATATATCTCAAGCAAAAATTTTGGGCTGATTAATTACTCATCTACAGTCAAATCAATTTCTCTAAGAACCTGGCCTTCTTTTTTATCTTTAAATTCTATTTCTAATAAATGATTGGTTTTAGGCAGCCCTGATAGATCATATGTAGTGTCATTTATTTTATTTATATCTTTATAGTATCCAATTGCATCTATTCTTCTAATCTGTTTAGAGCTTTGAACATATAAAGTATTTTTGTCTTCGCTTAACACAAATTTGCTGATTAAGTCTTTTGGTTCTTGCCTGGTTAGCTCTCTTAATACAATGTTCCTATCTTTAAATTCTATTTTTAAAGTGTGCTTTTTATAGTCAAGTTTGGAAATATCAAACGTACTATCAGAAGTCTTTTTTAAACGGGTGTCGCTTTCAGAAGCTTCGACTTCATCTATCTCTTTTGAACATTCTATTTTTATACTTTTGTTGTCCTCGTTGACTATAAGATTTAGAGCCAAATCTGCGGGTTCCTCTTTAACAAACTCGCGGTAGATTACTTCTTCGTCTTCGAATTCAATTTTTAAGAAATCACGGGTACACGGCAGCCTTGAGATATCATAAGAATCATCACTTAATTGTTTTAATCTTTTATCAGCTTCGACAGCTTCTATTCGGGAGATTTTTTTAGGACTTATAATTTTTATTATTTGTTTTTCCTGGTCAACATCAAGAGTAACTTTAGTACTGACAAAAGGCTCTACCATGAGAAGCTGCTTATAAACCACCTTCCTATCTTCAAACTCAACTCTAATGAAGTAATTCGCTGTGTCGAGATTTGAAATATCATAAGTATAGTCAGAGATGTGTTTAAGCTCTCTACCCAAATCACTAATCGTCACACTTTTGATTTTGTCTTTGCTTGTAATTTTAACTGAATTTTTATCTAAAGATAACTTAAACTGCAGATCAATATCTGCATCATTCCAAGCTTTGCCGAATTTATCAATTGACTCTTTGGAGATATAAGCTCCGTTTGTTGTATATGCATAAGCGTAGCCATCAGGAACAAAGTTTAAACCTATAATTCTCGCTTGGGATGTCCCTTCCAGTAAATTTTCCCAGTATTTGCCATCGATAGAGCGAAGTAAGGCGTACCTGGTAAAATGATAATATTCCTTATTATATATTTTAATATTCATTTCTTTTGTTGGAGCAATTATTTTGTCCCATGTTTTACCGGTGTCTTGACTGATTTTGATGCCATTTATATCAGAAATGGCTATGTAGGGATAATCAATATCAGAAGAGAATAAATAATTTGCATTTATACTTGATATCCTATGTTTATCTTTCTTATAATTGCCGTATTTAACGTGATAATCATCCCAACTATTACTACACAGTGCTAGGTAATCTCCATTTTCTTTATCTCTTATCTCAACTATATTATTTAGTATATGATTTATTATCTTATTTTTTATAAATAAAATCTGATATTTCCTGCGAGACAACACTGAGTTCTGCCATGAAATTTGAATTTGATTATCTCTGTGTTTGATATGATCTCTATCGTCCAAGTATTTCAAATAATGTAAGGTGTTTTCAGGAAAACAAGAAAACACATCTTCATTTTTAGAATTGATATTTTCAGCAAACGACTCTACGTAATATAGAGAATCGTTGCGAATAATATATGCAGTACCATCATTATTTAAATAGTATATATCATTCATATTACGATTGTAGTATCCATCTCCATTAGCCATATTTATTGTTTTCCACTGACCATCCTCTTTTTTATATAGGTGATTATAGCTATATAAGATTTCAGAGTCGCCGATTTTTTTATAATCATTAATAACAAGCGGAAATTCATTTTCTCCGATTTTTTGTTCTTTAACTAAATAATTCAGAAGATTACTTGAATCAGGTTCGTCAGAATATTTTGGATTTTGTTGATCCCATAAATCCCAGGATTTACCTTTGTCATCGGAAACAAAAGTAACATCAATATATTCATAGTATATCGTAGCTGTATTGACTAAGTTTAAAGTAAGCTTAGAGGTATGATTATTTAGCATGGTCACGCAATAATGCTTTTGCAATATCAAGCAGTCTAAAGAATCATTTTTACCCAAGATGCTTTGCCATTTTTGCCAATCTTTTCCTTTATTATTAGAAACATAAATCATCTTATCTGAATTCGAAAATGAAAAGATTTCATTCCCGATAAATATATAATTGCTTAACTTCGCATTCACAGAATATTGTGATTCATAGGACATAGAAGTGGGATCAAAAAAGGATAGAGTTTTTATAGAATCTTTGTCTTTACCATAAATAGCAAGCGTATTGTCATATTTAAAAAGATGTATATTAGATATAGACTCCCATGAATTTTCATCATAGTCTATAGATTCCCATGTTTTTCCCTGATCTTCAGATTTATAAATCGCAAATTTTTGATTATCATAAAAATTCGTCAGAGAATATTTAAAAGAACCCAAAAAAAACAGATTACTATCTTTTTCGAAGAATTGAAAACCATCAATCAGTAAGTTTATGGGCATAAAAGGTTTGGACAAATGCCAAATACTGTCATTTTCTTCCAAATAAAGTATCCCATAATTCCTAACAAAGGCAAGCACTGTGCCTTCTTCTGTTATATAAAAGGAGTACACCGGCAAGCCAATATCTTGTAAATCACGAACTTTATCTCCTTCTAATACCTTATTAAGATGCTTAAAAGTCTTACCGCCATCAGTTGATTTTGCAATTACATAATGTCCAATGTAAATAGTATCTCCGGTTCTGAATATTGCACTTGGGGTTGATTTCACATCACATTTTATCTCTTCCCATTCCATGGCGTAGGAGGTAGAAAATACAGAAAGCAGTAAAATGAATATCAAAGTTAGGTTTTTCATGATCTTATTCCTTTTCTTCCAAAGCCAACTGCTTATAAACCACTTTCCCATCTTCAAACTCAACCCTTAGGAAAAAGTTTTCGCTTTCGAGAGTGGATATGTCATAAGCATAATTCGCAATGAGCTTCAGCTCTTGTTTAAGTTCGCTTGCTTCCACGGTTTTGATTCTGTTGGAAGTAACTATTTGAACTGACTTTTTGTCGTTGCTTAGATTAAATTCTAAATCAATCTCGTCTTCTTCCCATGCTTTGTGGCTGTTGTCCATTGTTTCTATAGAAATAAAAGCTCCGTTTGTGGTATAGACATAAGCATGGCCATTAGGATCGAATTCAAAATCTATTACCTTTGCTTTGGATGTCCCTTCTAAGATGTTTTCCCAGTAGTTGCCGTCGTGAGAGCGAAGGAGAAGTTTATTTGTTTTTAGGTAAATCAAGTCATTTTTAAGTTTAATTGGAGTTTTATGAATATCTTGCACTCCGGCAAATATAGAATGTGGTAATTTGCAAACATTATCCCACGAATTGCCAAAGTTTCTTGTAACATCTAAACCTCCATAATGTAAAATAATGAAAGATTGATCTTCCCAATCCAGTTTCAGATAACTAAGTATAGATTTTACTTTGGTATTAATTTCTTTTATTACACCCTCTTTATTGCCGATTTTTATTTTATAAGTGGTAGAAGCAATACTATCTTTTTGAGATTCAGACATCCTTTGCCAATTAGGTGATTTTATAGCACAATATGTATAGTCAGAATTAATCATACCAATATTGTCAGCTCTATCCAGCTTTATAATTTGCTGGCCTCTATCATAGATATAATTCCCTGTGGAGTCAAAAGGCCATATCCACTTTTTATATACACAAACCATATTACCAAACTTTCCAGATACAAAATCTGTATAATGCTTAGTTATAGTATGATTATTAAGGATGTGAAATTGTGTCAGGGTATCTTTCGGAATAGTAGTTAATTCATTCCAATTTGGATAATAGCACAAAATACTATTAGTTAGACCATAAGCTGAACCGTCAAAATTCAGCCATGCATAATCTATAGTTGAGATATGTTTCCAGCTACCATTTTCATATATCCATATAGGTTTAGATTTGTCATAAAACAAGCATATTCTTTGACTATCTCGTTTTCTGTAGCTTGCTATTGGGGAAACCTGAGCGGCAAAACTATTGACTTCTTCAACCTCTTGTTTTTCTAAATTATAAATACGGTTTCTAGTATTTTTTTCAAAGTAGTATCTACTATTTTGCAAATCAATAGTATCATATTTGTTATTCTGGTTTTTAAATACTAAGCAATCAAACATCCCTCTAATTGGCATTTCGAACTTTTGCCATGTCTTACAATTATCAGAGCTGAATAAATAATATGTTTTATATTTTGTTGTAAAAGTTACTCTTATATCAGTTTCAAAAAGCCAAGAATCACCATAATGCACTAAGTTGTAATAATAAGGATTCATCTCATCAGGAATATTCAGGTCACTGGCCACTTCACCTATGTTTGCAATAACTTCCCATTTTTGACTTTCCAAATCATATTTCGCAAGTTTAGAATCTGGTCCTGAATTGTTAATACAGTATAAATCATCCTTATATATTATATATTCAGAGGCATATTCTTTATTATACTCGTTATCAAATTTATCTATTTTTCTTTCGCTAATGCTCTCAGTTAAAGGATTGTAAAAGACAAACTTATCTATATATTCGCCTGAACTAATTTCGAAAAGAAACTCTTGTCTTTCTTTTATATATCTCACTGAAGTTATAGAATTGGTGTCTTTTGAATTCCAAACAACACGCCCCCATCTCTTCCCATCATCAGTAGATTTATGAAGTTGAAAATATCTCCCAAAAGCTATTTTGTCATATTCATAACTGATCTTAAATCTCAAAAAATCAGAGTTTAAATCAGATAACGTAAATCCTTCCGGTATTGTATGCATAGTTGGAGACCAAGTTTCTCCGGCATCTTTTGTTATTAACATTCCTAAACTATCAACCGATGCCAGCAAATATCCTTCATCGTTCATTTCAAAGCTTTTTACTTTGTACCCTTCATCCGCCAAATCAAACTCTCTATCTCCATCCACTACTTTATTGATTTTCTTAAAAGTCTTACCGCCGTCAGTTGATTTTGCAATGCCATAATGACCTATGTAAATAGTATCACCGGATCTGAATATAGCACTAGGGGTTGATTTTACATCACACTTTATCTCTTCCCATTCCATGGCGTAGGAGGTAGAAAAAATGAAAGTTAGTACTGCAAGTATTAAAGTTAGGTTTTTCATAAGATTTCGAGATTGAGTGAGTAATACAGATATAACACACAGAATGCAGAAAAGGTTACAGCGATGTTAAATATCTTTTATTGAATAATGCTAAATGTAAAAAATCTATATCATAAAATACGATAAGCACTCGAATATTTGGGTGAAGAATAGAAATTTTATTTATCTGCTAAAAAAATTTTCTTTATATTTAGTAGTCTATAATCTATCCTCATTGATTTGCACCTTATTATTTGCAATACTTTTGCAAAAGCTCTATCTTGTAAATAATGGTTTATTTGTATTAATATTATAAGAGAGTACGATGAAAAAATTCAACGCACTATTTCTCTTTTTTGCTCTTTCTTTAGCATTTGCTATATCCTGTCAGCCTACTGAAAAAAAAGACGAAACAGAAAAAACTGCTGCTTCGACTTACGAAGGCAGAAGACAGGAAGGCCAGCTTGTAATCGAAGATATTCCGGAAATACCTCAGGAGATAGCGGATAAATATCTTCAGTATTCTAATATCAGAGGTGCATCTTTTGCCGGATGGAACATCTTTGGTGATGGTGTTTTTATCAAAACACGCTTTGCAGAAACAAGTCAGGTACACCATGTAGGTATGGCAGGTGGTGCACGTAAACAGCTTACTTTCTTTTCTGAGCCGGTTGGTGGAGTTTCTGTCTGCCCTGATAAATCGAAAGGGATGTTCCTGTTTACAAAAGATATAGGTGGCAACGAAGCTTATCAGATTTACCAATATAACATGAACGATGGTTCCTCCAAGCTGCTTACCGATGGGGTATCTCGCCATGGAGGTGCTATATGGAATCATAATGGTTCTCAGTTTGTTTATACTTCTAATAAACGCAATGGGAAAGATATGGATATCTATGTAGCAGATATCAATAACCCTGCGGAAGCTCAACTTGTTTTTGAAGCAGAAGGGCATTGGGGGCCAATTGATTGGTCTATGGATAATACCAAGTTGCTTATCTATAATTACAAATCAATCAATGACAACACTGTACATTTGTTAGATGTAGCTACTAAAAAGACTACACCACTTCTCACAGCAAACGAAGAATTTGCTATGGGCGGTGGAGTTGCTGCTTTCTCTAGAGACGGAAAGGGCGTTTATTATCTCTCAGACCTTGGCAATGAATTTCTAAAACTTTATTTTTACGACTTTAACACAAAGGCTTCAACTCCTATAGCCCATGAAATAGCTTGGGATATTGAAAGTATTGTGCCATCACCAGACGGAATGCTTGTAGCTCTGTCAGTAAACGAAGACGGTATGTCAAAGTTCTATATGTTAGATACTAAAACGAATAAACTTTTTGTTCCAAAATCAATACCGACGGGAACAGTAGAGGGATATGACTTTTCGGAAGACAGCAAAAAACTTGCTATGACTATCAGCACAAAAGACTCTCCCGGTGATGTTTATATAATGGATTTGGCTGCAGATAAAACGACCCGATGGACATCGAGCGAAATTGGCGGTTTGAATACCGATGAGTTTATCGAACCTGAGCTTATACATTATCCTACTTTTGACGAAGTCGATGGCAAACCTCGAATGATACCAGCTTATTATTATAAACCTAAAGGAGAAGGTCCATTCCCTGTGGTTGTTACCTTCCACGGCGGCCCTGAAGCACAGTTCCGTCCCGGCTTTGCTTCTACATACCAGTTTTGGTTAAATGAGCTTGGTATAGCAGTGATTGCTCCAAATGTAAGAGGTAGCTCCGGCTATGGGAAAACTTATTTGAAATTAGACAACGGCTTCGATAGAGAGAACTCTGTGAAAGACGGTGGTGCATTGCTTGACTGGATAGCACAGCAACCGGAACTAAATCCTCAGAAAATTTGTGTTTTTGGTGGTTCTTATGGTGGCTATATGTCTCTTGCCATGATGACTAATTACAATGACAGATTAGCCGCAGGTGTGGATATTGTGGGCATATCTAACTTTGTTACTTTCCTCAAAAATACTAAAGACTACCGCCGAGATCTTCGCAGAGCTGAGTACGGAGATGAAAGAGACGAAAAGATGCGTGAGTTTCAGGAAAAAATTGCTCCTTTGAACAATGCTCATAAAATCACAAAACCTATGTTTATCATTCAAGGTTACAATGACCCACGAGTTCCTGCTTCTGAAGCAGAGCAAATGGTTACAAAAATCAGAGAAAACAAAGGCGACGTTTGGTATCTGCTTGCAATGGACGAAGGCCACGGATTTAGCAAAAAAGGTAACAGAGACTACTATTCCAAATCAGTTGCTCTATTCCTAAAAACAATGCTAAAAGACAAGTAAAAAAATCGCAGAGATTATATAAATTATTTTTGAATCAGGGAAGTCTTCAACGGCTTCCTTTTTTTTTGTGCACAGAAGAAACAGGGATAAGTGTTTCCAATTTTCTAATAGCAATGTTCTTAGATTGTTAGTTCTTGATTTATAAAAATGATTGATAATTCCCAATCTTAGTCGGCTTTCTTAATTCAGATATAACTGATTTTTGACATAATATTTATGATTTCCTTGCAGAAATAATAATATATATCTATATTGCAAGATTGCTAATAATTCTTCAGGAAAAATAAAGAGGGTACTTATGAATTTACTTAGAATTCTAATATTTGTTATTATAACTTCTGTTACAGCTCAAGCCATTGAGTGGCAGGAAGTTGATGTGCCGAAATCTGCTAATATATACTACATTACACAAAAAGGAGATGATATCATACTTTGTGGTAATGGTATTAAAGTATCAAATGATGGTGGAAAATCATTTCAATATTCCAATGATATAAATGACATGATAGTTGAAGGCGACACTTTAAGTAAAAATTCAATAGCTAATTCAATGGCATACATAAGCGATAAAGGGAACTTCATTGTCATTCCGAGCATCGGCAATATTCTTTATTCAACAAACAAAGGCAAATCATGGGAAGTATCTAATTTAAGCTCTGATTTAAGCTATACCAAATTTTTCCAAGATGAGAACGGACTTTATTTAGCTCATGAATTTGGATTGTACTGTTCTAAGAATCAAGGTAAAACATGGACAAACGTTTATATGTTAGAACCTTATGGAAGTTATTTTGAATCGTATTATTATAAAGATTCTAAAATTTATCTAAGATATTCTGAATATGATTCCTTAGGTCAAAAAGTATATATTTATAATACTGACTCTCAAACAAAGGACAGCTCTATTTCGAACTTGTTTGCCGGAAACTTATTCTCAAGCGGAGATACAGTTTTTGCTTATCTAAATGCATATCAAGATTATGATTCATTATTCAAATCAACGAATGGTGGAATAACGTGGGAATATTCATTGGACATGGAAAAGAATATTTTTGAACAGCTTGAATCTGAGTCTGATTCGATCGATATACACAAGGTAAAAGCATCTAGTGAAGTTATATGGGTTACCTATTCTTCATACAACAATGAAGAAATGGAGTATCCTAAGTATGCTGTTAGCAAAGATAATGGATATCATTTCGCAGAATATGAGTATGACATAAATCAAAATCCATTTGGAGTTTATACTCAAGTAATTGATAATAAGCTATATGGATGGAATGCAGTTTATAGTATCTACGACACACAGACGGATTCATTTATAAATTTAAACTATAGCTTTCCGATTACAAAAAGCTATCGAACTATTGAAAAGAAAGAATGCGCTCTTAGCGTCGGACTTGGAGGTGAAGCTTTGATTCATTGGGATAAAATTAATAATGCTTGGAAAACGAACCATATCTCTGATATGGGTGAGTATTTGATTTCTATGCAGGGACATATTTTTAAAAGTGTTTCGAATGAAAATGGCAGAGAATTACAGATAATATACAAAGACCTCCTTGATACTCTCATCCCGGGGCAATTTTTTGTTACTGATATAAGAACTTTTGAAAATGGAAGTACTCTATTACTTCTGGACATCAAACAGTCTTATAAATATAACGCAATTCTTGTAGATAAAGAAAATGTAATCGCTCTCAAGGATTCCGTTCATTTTAATTTCGACTATTGTCTTCAAGATAATTCTTACTCTTATATAACTGATGAAGATGATCATCCGGTTATACATAAAGGGAATTTGGATACAAATACCGAAGACTCTGTAGCTATTACTGAAGTAACAGAATCATATTTATGGATTCGGGAATTTTCTTGCCAAAAAGACAAAAACATATTTAGGACTCGTAACAATTTATATACCAGTACTGACGGTGGAAATACAGTACATTCTATAGAGAATAGCAATATTCTTTCTCAGATGAATGAGATCATGGTACATGATAATAAATTTTATGCCTTAAGTAATTTGGGTTTCTTCCGCTCGATTGACGGTATTACTTGGGAGAATCTGTTGGCAGACAAATTCGACGGTAATGTAGGCGTTATAAACTACGAATTCGACCCTGAAGGCTATATCTTTGCCTACACTACTATGGGGACTTTCAAATCTGCAGAACCGGTGTCTGTGGCAGAAGATAATTCTAACATAGATACTCCTAATATCAGCATAAATATCTATCCAAACCCAAGCTCAGATGTTTTGAGTTTTGACTTCAATGGACAGGTAGATAATGCCGAAGTTCTTGATTTAAATGGCAAAACTATCAACTGTCCACAATCTTCAAACTCGCTTGATATTAGCAATTTAAGCTCCGGTGCATATTTCTTAAAAGTTACATCAAATGGCAAAACTTTCTATCGCCAGTTTGTAAAAGCTGAGTAGGGATATTTGATAAAAGAAATGATATATCTAATTCTGAGGCATTTTCTAAAGTTTGGGAAATGCCTCTGTTAGTTTTTACATTCTTTATCGCAAACTGCCTTGTTTCGGAGAGGCTACATTATGCCTTTGGCAATGTCAATGATTATAGGTTTTAGTCCGCTAAAGAAAAACTCTACGGCAATTACCATAACTATTAACCCCATAAGTCGCATCATTACCTTATTGCCTGTATCTCCAAGCAGTCTTATGATAGTTGAAGATCCCCATAAAATTAAATATGTAAGCAAGCACACTGCAAATATAACTCCAAATAGCACTGCCTTCATTTCGTAATTAACTGCATCCTGCATCAACACTATAGAGTTTGTAATTGCACCTGGACCTGCTATCATCGGTATTGCTAAAGGTGTTACAGAAATGTCGTCAATATACTCACGCACCTCGCTTTTTTGGAGTTTGACTCTTGTAAGCTGTGCCTGAAGCATATCTTTGCCCATGATGAAGAAAATAATGCCACCGACTATTCGAAAACTGTTTACGGAAATCCCAAAAAGATTGAACATAAGCTGTCCGCTAAGAGCAAAACCGATTAGCGAAAAAAATGCTACAATTAAGGCTTTCTGAGCTGTCCTGCGTCTCTGTCTGTCCGTAAGACTAGAAGTCATAGTCATAAAAACAGGCATGACACCTAATGGGTTGATAAGAGTAAAGTAAGAAGTAAAGCTTAAAACAGCAAAAGTAATCGGATCGTTGTGCATTTTTTCTGCCTTATGATAAACTGCTTTTTGAAACGGATACAAATAAAATACAAATAGATGTCTTTTTAAGCATAAGATTTTATAATGTCAGAGATTTAATCTTTATTATATTCCGAGATATTGTCTGACAACTGTCTTTATGCCGTCCACTAATTCGATTTTATGAGTCCATCCGAGCAGCTTTGCTTTGCTTACATCTAATAGCTTTCTTGGTGTACCGTCCGGTTTCGATTTGTCAAAAAGTATGTCTCCATCGTATCCGATAATATTTTTTATAAGATAGGCAAGGTCTCTGATAGTAATTTCTTTTCCTGAGCCAATGTTAACAAAATCTCTGATTGAGCTGAAAGAATGATTTTCCATAAAATATATCGCAGCATCTGCAAGGTCGTCGGTATGCAAAAATTCTCGCAATGCTTTGCCCGTACCCCAAAGAGTAAGAGTGCTGTCTGTAATTCCAATATCTGACAGTATTCTATTAATCGATTGTTCTTGCTCCTTAGCTGAGCTGATTTCAAATCCCGGAGTATTTTTTTTAAAGTCAGAAATTATGGAGCTGTATTGCCCCTCCATCAGCCATTTGGCAAGAAGCATCTTTCTAATGATTGCAGGCAAAACGTGCGAAGTCTCCAAGTTATAATTATCGCCTGTGCCATAAAGATTAGTAGGCATTAGCGAAATAAAGTCCGTGCCGTACTGGAAGTTATAAGATTTGCAAAGTTCAATGGCTGCTATTTTGGCAATTGCATAAGGTTGGTTAGTAGGTTCCAAATCACTGGTCAATAAATACTCCTCTTTGATGGGCTGAGGAGCAAATTTCGGATAAATACAAGAGGAGCCAAGATTGAGCACTTTTTTTACTTTGTAAAGATAAGATGCATGTATAAGATTAGCCGCTATCATAAGATTATCATATATAAAATCAGCTTTATACGTTTTATTTGCCATGATGCCACCAACTTTAGCAGCTGCAATAAATACATAATCCGGCTTTTGATCTTCGAAGAACCTATGCACCTCGCTTTGATTCCTCAAATCACAGATATCTTTTCCGACAGTTATAATGTTGTCATAGCCCGCAGTTTCTAATTTTCGGACAATAGCTGAACCAACCATCCCTCTGTCGCCTGCGACAAATATTCTTGCATTTTTATCAGATTTCATTTTGTATATTCATAAGATTGTTAAACTCGTGTTTTGTCCAACCAAATCCTTTTGCAATTATTGACTTAGTGCCTGTAAAAGGTGGTTTGATTCCTGCTTGTATCATATCATAATCCAACATATTACCTACAAGCTCAGCAAATGAAACTTTAGGATTCCAACTAAGTGCTTGCCTTGCTTTAGAATTATCAGCAAGAAGGAAATCTACTTCAGTTGGTCTGAAATATTTAGGATCTATTTCGATAACAATCTGACCTTTTTTCAAAATAGAACTGTATTTACCTGGATTGTTTATTATACCTTTTTCTTCAATTCCTTTGCCCTGCCATTCGATTTCGATTCCTGTGTAGGCAAAGGCAGCGACAATAAAATCTTTCACTGAGTGACTTTCGCCCATTCCTATAACAAAGTCATCAGCTTTTTCCATGTTTAAAATCTGCCACATTAGCTCGACATACTCCGGTGCAAATCCCCAGTCTCGTTTAGCTTCAAGATTGCCGAGATAAAGTGTTTTCTGCTTGCCTGCAAGTATATGTGCTATAGCTCTACTTATTTTCCTTGTTACAAAAGTCTCTCCTCTGCGAGGACTTTCGTGATTAAATAAAATGCCGTTTGATGCAAAAATGCCATAAGCTTCGCGGTAGTTTTTAGTCATCCAATAAGAATATAATTTCGCTATTGCATAAGGGCTTTGAGGTTCAAATGCAGTAAGCTCCGATTGCGGGGGTTTAGCAGCTCCGAACAACTCGGAAGTAGATGCCTGATAGAACCTTATGTCCTTATTGCTTCTTCGAATAGCTTCGAGTATTCTTGTGGTTCCGAGTCCTGTGATGTCTCCGGTGTATTCAGGCATATCGAAAGACACACGCACATGCGACTGAGCTCCCAGATGGTATATTTCGTCAGGAGTGATGGTATAAATCAATTCAGTTATAATCCCCGGATCCGATAAATCACCATAGTGAAGTTTTAACTTTGGATTATTGTGCGGGTCTTCGTAAATATGATCTATTCTATGAGTATTGAAAGTACTTGCTCGCCTGATTATTCCATGTACCTCGTAGCCTTTCGCCAGTAAAAACTCAGCAAGATATGAACCATCCTGCCCGGTTATACCTGTAATTAGAGCCTTTTTCACAGTACGCCTCCTGTAAGCTCATTAATGAAATATGGAAGAGAGCCCGGTTCTAGGATAATGGTTAGAACAACTCCTGCAATAGCCCCCCAATAGTGAGCATCGTGATTGATCATGTCGTTAGAATTTTTTGCAGCCCAGCGACAATACCACAAATACCCAAAAGCAAAAATGATAGCGGGTATAGGTACTATAAAAAATATGTTGATAAGATTCCACGGACGGAAAAGAATGAAAGAAAACAAAATTGCGGAGATTGCACCGGATGCTCCGACAGCTCGGTAGTCATAGTTGTTTTTATGCTTCATAGTTGTAGAAACATTAGCAATTACAACTGAGGCTATATAAATGATAAAGAGATTCAGTGAACCCAAAAAATATGCTTCCAAAAAAGGTGCAAAGAAAAACAAAGTCAGCATATTAAAAAGCAGGTGCATATGGTCAGCATGCAAGAAGCCACTTGTGAGCATTCTATACCATTCATTGTTACGGGTAACACTCATTGGATGCAAGAGCCATTTATAGTATAAGTTGTGATTTTTGTGCATTGCATATAAGCTAATGGCTACTGTGATAAACAGCAGGCTAAAAGACACAGGAGCCTGGAAAAAATTGAGCATTTTATTTCCTCTTCTTAATTGGTTTGATTAGATTGATGATTGCTACATATAGCCGTTCAATTATGAAATTCAATCAAAAACAGTAACGAATATACCAACAAAAAAAGTATCATTTATTTTGAATGTAAATGAATAGTTGTATCGGAATACTTCGAGGCTGCAATCACAGCTCTACCCAAAAACTCTTAATTTGTTGCTAAATAGAATATAGTTAAAAATTTAAAAGTAGTCAAATAATGTTTATCCCTAATGCCGACAAGCTCTAACAGGTCGATTATTAAAATGGATTTACAAAAAGGCGAATCGAGATGTTTTCAGTCTCATATCTTCGTTAAGTATTAACATTAGTATTAAAATATCTTTAAATTTAGTAATAGTTTGGTGGATTGCCTACAATATTCTAATTTAAAGACTTAGAGCAATGAGATTTTGAATGATTATATTAAATATATTTGGATTGGGAGTCAAAAATGCACGACGTAAGAAACGCCAAAGTCTTTACTCAATGTGTTCACGCAGGTACTAAACAAACACCTGAAGGTGCAGTAGTAACACCTATTTATCAGACATCAACTTTTCGTTTTCAAAATGCAGACCACGGAGCTCGCTTGTTTAAAGGCGAAGAAGAAGGTTATATCTATACAAGAATGAGAAACCCGACTGTTGAAGCTATGGAAGATGCAGTTGCTATCCTCGAAGGCGGCTACAAAGCATTAGGAGTAGCTACAGGTATGGCAGCTTCGCACACTATCTTCTCTGCAGTGCTTAAGGCAGGCGACCATGTAGTATGTAGCAATGCTGTTTATGGACCGACTTCTACATTGCTTTTGAATATTTTCTCAAAATTTGGTGTAGAAACAACTTTCGTAAATACTACAGAGTTAGATGAAGTAAAATCTGCTATGAAAGACAATACAGTATTGGTTTTCGTAGAAACTCCTGCAAATCCGACCATGTGCATTTCTGATCTTGCTGCAATTGCAGATATTGCTCACGCTCAAGGTGCTAAACTTGCAGTAGATAACACTTTCATGAGCCCAATAATGCAGTCTCCTTTTGAATTAGGTGCTGACTACATTATGCACTCAATGACAAAATCTTTGAATGGTCACGCTGACGTAGTTGCAGGTGTTGTTATCGTTAAAAACGAAGAAGACTATGCTCACTTCAGAAAAACATTAAACCACACAGGCGGAACTATCGATCCTTTCAATGCTTTCTTGGTACACAGAGGTATCAAAACATTGAAATTGAGAGTAGAAAAGCAAGCTGAAAACGCTCAGAAAGTTGCTGAATTTTTAGAAAATCATCCAAAAGTTGCTTGGGTAAGATACCCTGGTTTGCCTTCTCATAAGCAGCACGAATTAGCTAAAAAGCAAATGAAGGGCTTTGGTTGCCTTATGTCATTTGAACTTAAAGGCGGCTTGGAAGCAGGCAAAACAATGATGGATAACGTAGATATCTATCAGTTAGCAGTTTCTTTGGGCGGTATCGAATCATTGATTCAACATCCTGCATCAATGACTCACGCCGGAATGACTAAAGAAAACAGAGAAAAGGCACACATCACAGATGGCTTGGTAAGAATTTCCTGCGGTTTGGAAGATGTGGAAGATCAAATTGAAGGCTTGAAAAAAGGCTTGGACATGATTAAGTAAGCTTATCATAATCTTATTTATACAAAAGCTGCCCTTGATGACAAGTGCAGCTTTTTTTATGGCTTTCCCGACTAAAAAAAGCGGAGGTATCGATGAAATACTTCCGCTTTTTAAGATAAATCAAAAAGTTGATTAAATCAAGCCGAGCTCAGTTCCAACTTTTTTGAAGACTTCGAGCATTTTGTCAAGATGATGTCTTTCGTGAGACGCCATGTAACTTGTACGCATCATGCTCATGTGTGGTGGAACTCCCGGAGGAATAAATGCGTTAACAAAAACGCCGTTATCAAAGAGTTTACGCCACATCATAAATGCTATATCTACTTCACCCACAATTACGGGCACGATACCTGTCTGACCGCCGAGGACTTTGAAACCTAAACCGCCTAACTCTTTTCGCATATATTCAGCATTATTTACCAATTGGTTTACAAGCTCAGGGTGCTCTTCTAAAATATCAAGTGCTGCTAATGTAGCTGCACATGATGCAGGAGTTGGGCTCGCACTAAAAATGATAGCTGGAGAAGTATGCTTAAGGAAGTTAATCACTCTTTCCGGACCGGCAACATAGCCACCCAATGAAGCAAACGTTTTAGAGAAAGTACCCATAGTCATATCTGTCTCTGTCACCAAATCGTAATGGCTTGGAGTACCTCTGCCACCTTTACCAATCACGCCAACAGAGTGTGCATCGTCTATTAGCACTCTTGCTCCGTATTTATGCGCTACTTTTAGCAAGTCGGGAAGGTTTACTATTTCGCCTGTAACAGAAAAGACACCGTCGGAAACTATAAATTTGCCGGCATCTTCAGGCAATTTAGAAATTACTCTTTCCAAATCTTCCATGTCATTGTGTTTGTATCTCACAAATTCTGTGAAGGCACCTTTTGCCATCATAGCACCGCTCACTATACATGCATGATTTTCTTTGTCAGAGATAATATAATCACCACGTTGAGCAATCGTAGAAATAACACCCAGAGCAGTCTGATAGCCTGTGCTATAAAGCAATACAGCTTCTACTCCGAGAAATTTCGCAAGTCTTTCTTCCAATTCGATGTGCAAATCTAAAGTACCAGTCAGGTAGCGTGAACCTGAACAGCCTGTACCGTATTTTTCAACAGCACGGTTTGCAGCATCTTTTACTTTAGGATGAGCAGTAAGACCAAGATAATTGTTCGAACCACCCATTATAATTTTTTTACCACCAATCGTTACTTCCGGTCCTTCATTTTCCTGAATAGGATGGAAATATGGGTAGAGCCCAGATTTTTTTACTTCGTCGGCACGTGTGAAGTCATAACACTTTTGGAATACGTCCACTAATCACCCCATATATTGTCAATTTAAAATAAATTTCTTGTGTAGATTGCCAAAGGATACAAAGATAAAATACAAAGTATTAATAAAAAACAAAAATTATTCTCACAAAAGCGTTTTTTAGGTACGCTTTTGGATATAGTTCAAATACTATCGACAAAATTCTTTCGTTAAGTATTTAGATAGAATGATAGATACGAAATAAATTGCTTTCTGTTGCAAAAGGGGAATTAGGGTATGCAGAGGCTATTATTATCATTGTGGCTAATTTTGTTTCTTAGCCTTGATCTTTATTCGTCACAAGTGGATAAATATTTTCTTTTGGAAGATGTAACTGAAGAAAATATTGACGATTTTTACGCTTTTATCGAAGCAAAGGCACCTCATGAAGATGCTTTTGTTGCTCTTCAGCGTATTGCAGGACCGTACATAAAGGCGAAAGACTGGAAGTCTGCAATAGACATTTTTGAGGAATACAAATCCAAATTTCCTCAGAAAGTTGAAGCAATTAATGAGATAATTTCAATATTAAAGGCTGAGACTGAAGGTCTGACAGAAAAAAATCTGGGTGAAGTAATCAATACTTCTGCCTCAGAGTACACGCCTATACTCAGAGCTGATATGTCCCAAATTTACTTCTCCTCTTTTAACCGAGGTACGAATGAGAAGCATGAAGATATTTATGTGGCGGACTATTCAGAATCTGAGGGCTGGCATTCTGTACGTAAGTTAAAAGGCAAAATAAATACTCCGAGAAATGAAGCGGCTCAATCCTTGACAGTAGATAGCAGAAGAATGTATGTTTATGGCAACTTCGAAGATGCCCTCGGTAGAGGAGATTTGTATGAGTTCACTTGGGATGACAGCATTTGGACTAACAGACGCCACTTGCCATCTCCAATCAATACACAACTCTACGAAGGCGACGCAAATATTTCTACTAACGGAGATGTGCTCTTTTTTGTGTCAGAGCGTCCAGGAGGCGTAGGACTGACTCAATGGGTACAGGGAGAGCCGTTCCATGGCTCAACTTTTGGCAACACAGATATTTACATCTCTATAAAATCAGATACCGGTTGGAGTAAACCAATCAATCTGGGAAAAACAATAAATACACCCTATGCGGAAAGAAAACCACAACTGCATGCAGACGGAAAAACTCTTTATTTCTGTAGTGACGGACACCCCGGACTTGGCAGATTGGACATATTTATGTCAAAACGACTAAGGGATGATTCGTGGACAGAATGGAGCAAACCGGTAAATTTGGGAAAAGAATTGAATGGCCCGGGTCGAGATTGGGGTATGTATGTAACTCCAAAAGGAGATGAAGCATACTTTTCAGCGAGCGATAAATCCGTCAATTACGGCTTATCTGATATTTACAGTATCCAGCTACCGATGTTTGCCCGACCGGAACCTGTGGTTGCTATACAAGGGAAAGTTATAGACCAGGAAGGTAATCCGCTTCAAGCTGAAATTATATGGGAAGATCTTGCTCAAAATCGAGAAATCAGCAAGATACAAAGTAGCTCAAAAGACGGCTCATTTTTCTTCATTTTGCCTACCGGTAAAATTTATGGGTATCATGCAGAAAAAGATGGTTACTATCCTATTTCTAAGAATCTGGATTTGAGTAAGACAAACAAGTATATAAAAATATCAGAGACTCTTACCATGGTGAATATTGATGATTTGCTTCATGGTAGTGTCAGAATCAATAATATATTTTTTGAATACGACAAAGCTATACTAAAGCCGGAGTCTTTTCCTGAATTGAACAGGTTGGTCAAAATGCTGAAAGGAATTCCGGGTATCAAAGTTGAAATTAATGGGCACACCGATAACATTGGTTCGGCAGATTACAATATTGAATTATCCGAAAAACGGGCATTATCTGTTATCAATTATCTTAAAGAAAATGGTTTGCAGGATATAGAATTCATAGCAAAGGGATATGGGAAAACTATTCCGGTTGCAACAAATGATACTGATGAAGGCAGAGCTTTAAATAGGAGGGTAGAATTTAGAATAATCAAACAAGAATAGCTAAATATTGGTATTGTGTCATAAGCGATATTATCTATATATTGCAGAAAACAACTAGAGTAAAAAGCCGGCTATGAAAAAACTACTAAGTTCAATTTTTATATTGTTTGCCATTTGTACGGTTCAGTCTATAGCTAAAGTACAAGCTGATTCGCTGACCATAAGTAAAATTACAGAATATTGGCGGCAGGGTTCGATGTTTAGTGCAAAAGACATCGACTCATCAAGAATTTATTATCTAAAAGCCATCAATCTGAGTAAACAGTTTGACGACGAATTTTATCTGGCTTTTTCGCTTGCAAATTATGGCATATCCCTATCTTATTATGCAGAATACCAAGCTGCTCTTGATACTCTAAAATTGGCTTATGTGCTTAGTCAAAAGACAGATTCTACTTATTTGAGCATATATGCCTTAACACAAATAGGTACAGTATATAAAGAAATGGGGCTTTTCGATAGTGCATTTATTTATTATAATGTAGCTGAAAAGGATTATGAAGCTCAGTTTTTGAATAATAAAGATACAGTTATGAGAAATCTGGGTGTTGCAGCAATCCTTTTTACAGATGTGGGACTAATGTTCCACAATATAGGATATTATGAAGAGGCTCTAAAATATTTTGATAAAGCTTTGAATTTAGGGATTGCACTCGACGACAAAAGAAGAGTTGCAGGCTCGTACATAAATATTGGGAATGTTTTTACTCAAGAAAAGTATAAAAATCATGCGAAGGCACTGGATTACTACAGAAAAGGACAGAAAATCTGCGAAGAGATAAATCATAAAAGGTATTTGGGAAATGTATTTGGCAATTATGTAAATATATTTGTCGAGATGGATCAATTGGACAGTGCCAATTATTATTACAAAAAAGCCAAAACTATCTTGGATGCACTTGACACAAAAGTGTCTTTAGCGATTTTGGCATCATCTTACTCCGATGTATTGATGAAAGAAGGCAAAAGCAAAGAGCAGTTAGAACAGTTGCTCTATGGATACCAAATATCTAAAGAATACAATTTGAACAAAATGACAGCTGAATTTTCCAAAAAATTGTCAAATTACTATAATTCACACAAGCAATATGCCAATGCACAAATTTATCTAAACGAGTATGTAAACTTACAAGACAGTCTGTTTGACAGCAATCTCAATGATAGACTGATGCAAATAAGAATAAGCTCACTGCAGGAAAAAAAGCAAAACGAAATCCAACTGATAAATGCAGAAAAGGAGATACTTGCTGCACAAAAACGCACAAGCTATATAATCAATTTATCGCTTTCGCTTGGTTCGTTGATACTTATGTTAGCTGCCTTTTTTCTTTATAAAACAAATAAGAAAAAAACGGAATACAGTACTGAATTGGAAGCTAAAAATGAAGAATTGGATTTACTTATCAGAAGTCTTTCCGAATCAAGGATGGAACTCGAGAAGACAAATAAAGCTAAAGACAAGTTTTTCTCAATAATTGCTCATGATCTCAAGAATCCACTAAGCACTTTTATTACAGTTACAGATTTCCTCAAAGATGACTATAAGGATATGCCTGACGAAGAAAAGGTATCATTTATTGAAGATATGAACCATTCTGCAAAGTCCTTGTATAGCCTTTTGGAAAACTTGCTTTATTGGTCTCGCTCTCAAATGGGAGTTATAGACTTTCATCCGATGGATCTTGACATAAATTATCTCGTCCGTCAGAGCAAAGATGTTCTTTTTTTGCAGGCACAAAACAAAAATATCAGCATAAACCTCGAGCTATCAGAACTTCGACCTGTGGCGGCAGATGCAAATATGCTCATGACTGTTGTAAGAAATTTAATGTCAAATGCTATAAAATTTACTCCTCTTGCAGGGAAAATTGAGGTAAAAACAGGATATTTTGAAAAATATGTTTATATTAGAGTAAAAGACTCCGGTGTGGGTATTCCTCAGGAAAAAATGAAAGAGCTGTTTGAACCGTCTAAGTTTGAATCTAACCCAGGCACTGCTAACGAAAAAGGTACAGGACTTGGTTTGGTGCTCTGCAATGAGTTTGTACAAAAACACAACGGAAGAATAGAAGTAGAAAGTCAAGTCATGGAAGGCTCAATTTTTACAGTTTTAATACCAATCGGTAGTTAATGAGAGTATTATTTTATATATTATTTTTCCTATTATCCTTTGCTGTCTCATTCGCGGATTCAAGCATAAAGGATTTGGAAAAACGTTTAGAAACTGCTGAAATAGATGATAAGATTATTATTCTAAATAAGCTTGCAGAGCTCTATTCGGATAAAGATGCCAAAAGATCCATCGACTATGCCACAAAAGCTGCTGAGCTTTCGAAACCGCAGCAGAATCGCCGTCAAATTGCAAGAGCTTTTAATACAATTGGTAAAGCACATATACATGCAGGCAAAACTCAATATTCAATAGAGTACTTTAAAAAAGCTCTTCAGTTAAATAAATACCTTAAAGACTATTTGGAATTAGCAAAAACGCTAAACAATATCGGTGTAGCCCACAGATACACAAGTAACTATTCTTCTGCTCTTAAATATCATCTCGAAGCTATCGAGTACAGCCAGAGAGCTTCTTCCATCGAGCAGTTAGTCGAATCATATAATAACGCCGGCATCATCTTCCGAAATATAAAACTTGAAAACAAAGCGCTTGAATTTTACGATAAAGCACTCAATGTGAGTAAAAGCAACAATTACAAAATGGGAATTGCTCTTTCTTTAAATAACATCGGTACTTTTTACTGGTACGCCGGTGATAATGACAAAGCACTTGATTATTATGAGAAAGCAAAATTAGAATTTAAGCAGATAGATTCCTTGGGTGATGGTGTTGCCGGTTCTTACAATAATATAGCTAACGTTTACCGCACAATGGGTAATTATGCCAAGGCTTTGCAGCTATATACCAAGTCTTTAGATTTGAGTACTGATAACGGCGACATGAATTTGATGGCAGTTACTATGAAAAATATTGGTGTCTGCTATAAGTTGCAAAAGGATTATGTAACAGCATTAGATTATCTCAGAAATGCACTGAGACTTGCCAATGAAATATCACTAAACAAATATGTACTGGATACTTACTTTGAGCTTTCTGATTTATATACTTTACTTGGCAACTCCGATAAAGCTCTTGAGTATTTTAAAATGTATTCCGAAAGGAAAGACTCACTTTTCACTCAATATACAAGCACTGTGGTTGCCGAGCTCGGAGCAAAGTACGAAATGGACAGTAAGGTTCGCGAAAATGAAATGCTAAAAGCGGACATTCAGACTTCCGAAACTACCCGTAACTACATGGCAATTATTGTTGTGCTTGTGTTTGTGATAGCCGCTGTGTTGCTAAGCAAAAACAGAGCTTCCAAAAAAGCAAATGATAAGCTCACTAAACAAAATGAAACTATTACCAAGCAAAAAGATGAATTAGATATGCTGTTGAGTGATTTGAAAAAAAGTGAAGAAGCACTCAAATCTGCAAATAGTGCAAAAGATAAGCTCTTCTCCGTTATCGGGCATGATCTCAAAAATCCTATGCACATAATTTTATCTTCGTCGTCATTAGCTTTAGAGCATTTCAAAAAAGAGAATTGGTCAAAGCTCGAAAATCATTTGTTTAAAATTACCAAAAACACAAATATTTCTATAGAACTTCTCAACAACCTGCTGCAATGGGCTCGTTCCCAAAGTAAAGGGCTTCAGGTTTCTCCTAAACTTGTATCCGTTGAGGATTTGCTCACTCCTCTCAATGACCTTCTCGACGAAATGAAATCACGCAAAAGCATTACCGTCGAAGCAAATATCGATAAAAATGCAACAGCTTTTGCAGATGTAAATATGCTTTCTACTGTCTTGCGCAATTTGCTTTCTAATGCTATGAAATTTACCAACAGGAACGGTAATATAGTTATCAGTGCTGATGTTATAGATGATTTGCTCTACTTGAAAGTAAAAGACAATGGAGTCGGTATTAGCGAAGCGGCACTTGAAAAACTTTTTGATCCCGGAAGCAATTATACAAGCAGAGGTACTGACGATGAAAAAGGTACAGGCCTAGGGCTAATTCTTTGCAAAGAGTTTGTAGATAAAAACAACGGTAGAATAGAAGTAAGTAGCAAGCTGAACGAAGGGACAGAGTTTACAGTCATTTTGCCTGCTAAAGACAAGTCAATTTAATTACTCAGAAACTTAAAGAAATACAAGATGAATACAAAAGGTATTGTACTTGCCGGCGGAAGCGGCACAAGACTATATCCTATGACTGCTGTATTTAGTAAGCAGCTACAGGTAGTGTACGACAAACCAATGATTTATTATCCGATTGCTACACTGATGCAGGCTGGCATTCAAGATATAATGATAATTTCGACTCCTAACGATACTCCAAATTTCAAAAAACTACTTGGGAATGGAGCTAATTGGGGACTAAATCTGAGTTATCAGATACAAGAAAGACCAGGTGGCATTGCAGAAGCATTTATTTATGCAAGAGATTTTATTGGTAGCGATCAAGTCTGCCTTATCTTGGGTGATAATTTGTTTTACGGACCTATGGGATTTTTTAGAAATGCCGTTAAGTCAAATTCCGGTGCTACAGTGTTCGGTTATAGAGTAAACAATCCTTCTGCTTATGGTGTTGTCGAATTTGACTCAGAGGGCAAAGTGAAGAGCATAGAAGAAAAGCCTGAAATACCTAAATCTAAATATGCGATACCCGGACTTTATGTATTTGCAAATGATGTCAAAAACAAAGCTTTAGAGCTTAAACCAAGTAAACGGGGGGAACTTGAAATTACTGATTTGCAGAAACTCTATATGGAAGAAGGCAAGCTTAATGTCGAAATCATGGAACGTGGCATTGCTTGGTTAGATACTGGCACTCCCGAATCTCTCATGGAGGCATCTACATTTATCCATGCAATAGAGAAAAGGCAAGGCAGAAAAATAGCCTGCTTAGAAGAAATTGCTCTCGAGATGGGTTTTATAACTACAGAAGAATATAAACAGAATGTCGATTCATTGCCTGAATGCTCCTATAAAGAATATTGCAGAGATGTATTGAAATCATTATAACATTTGGCAGAGCAGTTTTTTATCTCTATCTTGCATTGATTGTTTTCATTCTGCCATTAGGAGAATAAATGGATTTTTTAAATACGGACAGTTCGTTTTATATTTGGGTCGTAATACCCGGAATGTTATTTGTTGCCCGAATTTTAGATGTTAGCATAGGCACTATAAGAATTATCCTAATCAGCAAAGGCTATAGAGCACTTGCTCCAATTCTCGGTTTCGTCGAAGCGTTTGTATGGGTGGTTGCAGTCAGCCAGGTGATGGCAAATCTAAACAATTTCTTTTACTATATAGCATACGCCGGTGGATTTGCCACAGGAACTTATGTTGGTATTTGGATTGAACATAAGCTTTCTCTTGGCAAAGTAATCGTAAGGGTAATCACCAATCGCGATGCTTCAGAACTACTACACCATCTCCGTAGTGAAGAGTTTGCAGTTACAAGTGTTGATGCAGAAGGCAAATACGGTGCAGTTAAAGTGTTGTTCCTTATTTGCAACAGAAAATTATTGTCCGATGTTGTTGATACAATCAAAGAGTATAATCCTAAAGCATTTTACACAGTGGAAGATCTCAGACTGGTCAGCGGAGGAGTAATGCCGACTCAGTCAGTATTTTCCAGAAAAACTAAAAACAACAAAAAAGCATTTAATATCAGGAAGTAGTTTTGAAGAGGGAGACTATGTGAGTTTACTGCTCATTGGAACAAGGGAAAAATAACTAATATTAATTCTCAAAATGTGGAAAATCTTTTTGTAGAATCGGAATAACTCCTTATATTTGTTTTCTCTATAAAATAGTATTTTGGAGTTAAGGCAATGGCTAAGAAAGAACAGAGAATCCAAATCACTTTGGAATGCACAGAAGCCAAACAGCACGGTGTACCGGCATCAAGATATTCTACTATGAAAAACAAGCAAAATACACCGGAACGTATTGAATTGAAAAAATACAACCCGTTTTTGCGTAAACACACAGTTCACAAAGAAATCAAGTAGTATCAGGCTTCTTCTCTTTGAAAGATTTAAAAAGGCAGGCAAATTGAAAAATGTGTCTGCCTTTTATCATTTGGGACGTTAGTATTCGAATTGTTTTTGTTGGTTCAAAATTGTGGATAATCCGATAAAAGTCTAAACTTTCAGGGCATATAATCCCCAAAAGTATTGACTTTTGGGGATTATGAACAATATTAAAGAATAGACTTCTAAATCTGGTAGTGTGTTCCCATGCTGGTTCTTGCTTCTAATGTCGCATTGGTAACAGCAATAGCCGTTTGCACTCCGTTTCTGAGTTCAACAGTTTCTTTTGTCATTTTTACACGCTTATAAAACTGCTCCACTTCGGACTGTAAATGACGAAATATAGTATGTGCCCTTTGCAGGCGAGGTCTTGTGCGGACTAAGCCAACATAGTTCCACATAGTATTTTTTATATTTTGCCAGTCTTGTGCTATCAAAGCAGGATCGACAGACTCGTACTCATCTTCCCAATCATAAATAGCCGGGAAGTAATCATCTTTTCTGCTTCTCTCTGCAGCATCTTTGCCCGCAATATGTCCCCATACTACTGCTTCGAGTAAAGAAGTTGATGCTAATCGGTTAGCTCCGTGAACTCCGGTGCATGCGACTTCGCCAACGGCATAAAGTCTTTGTAGAGAGCTTCTTCCTTTTAGTGATACTCCCACTCCGCCACATGAATAGTGCGCTGCCGGAACTACCGGTATAGGTTCGCTTGTCATGTCAATGCCATAAGACATACAATGTTCGTTGATAGTAGGGAACCTATCTCTAAGCCATTCGCCGGGTTTGTGAGTAATATCTAAATAAACACAAGGGTGGCTTGTTTCAAGCATTGTAGTGTGAATAGCACGAGCCACTATATCGCGGGGAGCTAAAGAGCCAAGTTCGTGGAAATTTTTCATAAACTCATTACCCCGGTCATCTATTAGTACGCCACCTTCGCCTCTAACCGCTTCGGAGATAAGAAAACGCTCTCCGGCAGTATAAAGTGTGGTCGGATGGAACTGGATAAACTGCAAATTGAAGCATCTCGCACCTGCTCTCCATGCAAGGGCTATACCGTCGCCGGTTGACTCCTTAGGATTAGTTGTGTGTAGATATATTTGACCTACACCTCCAGTAGCAAGTATTGTTCTTGATGCAAAAATAGGGAATACTGTTTCTGACTCATTATCCAAAATATACGCACCGAAGCAAGCAGGCTTTTCGTAAATATCCAAAGAATTTTTTGAATGGTGAGAAAGAGTAAGCAAATCAACAGCCGTGTGGTTAGTGATTACTTCTATATTCGGATGATTTTTAACAGCTTCTACTATTCCGACATGGATAGACTTTCCGGTCTTATCTTTCGAATGTATTATTCTTGGCTCTGAGTGTGCTCCTTCAGCAGTCAAATCCAGACGATTTTCCTTTTCATGTTTGTCAAAATCAATGTGACATCTTTCAATCAATATTTTTTTGACAAGTTCCGGCCCTAAATTTACCAGTTGGTCAACAGCTACTTCCCAGCAGTGCCCGTCTCCTGCTATCAAAATATCTTTTTTAAGCTTTTCGGGAGAATCATCTAAGCCCTTGTATATTATACCACCCTGAGCATAAGGAGTATTGCCGCTTATCAACTCGTCAGTTTTGGTAACTATTGTAACCTGCCTACCCTCGTCTGCAGCTGCAAGAGCAGCAGTTGCTCCTGCGAGACCGGAGCCGAGTATGAGGATATCTGTATATTTAGCCATGATATATCACTTTTTTATATTTCTTTTTTGTTTTTGGAGAAGATAAAGGAATCTTTAGCAACTCATTAGTGGATAATTTTGTCAATTCTTTTTGAATAATACATGCTGGAATTCATTCAAACAAGAAGTGATTTTATATAAGATTATTACTTAGACTAATGCGTTCCAACTACTGCGACCTCCGGTCATCCCTAAGGGGAATTTATAATTATTCTCTAAAGTTCCTACTCAAACTCTACATGAATATCCGCTGCTTTTACTGAGTGAGTAAGAGCACCGATTGATATTGCATTTACTCCGGTAGTTACATACCCCGGAAGAGTTTCGTAGGTTATACCGCCCGAAGATTCTATAAACAAGTTTTTACCGTTGTCAGTTTCTCTGATAAGTTCTACAGCTCTGACAGTAGTTTCAGGATTCATATTGTCCAAAAGAAAAGCGTCTGCTCCTGCTGTATATGCTTCTACTATCTGGTTGAAATTTTCTACTTCAACTTCAACTATTTTATCAGGGAATTTTTGTTTAGCGGATCTAACAGCATCTCCCACCGAACCGGCTGCTGCAATGTGATTATCTTTAATCAGGATTCCTGCTGATAGATCTAATCTGTGGTTTGTACCACCGCCGCATGCAACCGCATATTTTTCGAACAAACGCAAGCCGGGTGTGGTTTTGCGAGTATCCAAGATATGTACGCCATGTGGTTTAGCTATTACTACATATTTAGCAGTCTGAGTTGCGATTCCGCATAGTCTTTGAATAAGATTCAGCATAGGGCGTTCTAATGTCAGAATTTCATCTGCCGGGCCTGTTACTTTTGCAATAATGTCTCCGTTTTTCAGAGCGTCACCGTCTTTGGCTACCATCTCTACTTTAAACTTTTCGCCATCGAAGAATGTAGGAATAACTAACTCACCTGCAAAAACTAACTCCTGCTGTGCTTCTATGATAGCAGTAACAGTTTGAGATTCTTTCACAGTGCCGATTGTAGTGATATCGCCTGCCGGCATATCTTCTTCCAAAAACTCTTTAATCTTGCGTTGAATATATTCTTTTGGCAATGATTTTTGTTGTTCGTATAATACCATCACTTGCTAAGCTCCAACATTTTTTCCAAAGGTTTTAGTGCTTTTAATCTTACTTCTTCATCCATAAGTAGTTCAGGTTGCATATTTTCCAAAGCTGCTATCATTTTATCTATAGTATTTAATCTCATGTGAGGGCATTCGTTACATGCACAGCCTTTGAGGCTTGGTACAGGTATAAATTCTTTACCCGGCACACGTTTTTTCATCTCGTGGATAATGCCTGATTCAGTCAGAATTATAAACTCTTTTGCGTCGCTTTCGCCTGCTCTTGTGATAATTTTTGCAGTGGAGCCGATGAAGTCTGCATAAGCCAGAATATGCTCAGGGCATTCCGGGTGCGCAAGAACTTCTGCGTCAGGGTACTTTGCCATTAAGTTAATCACTTCTTTTTCGGAAAATTCCTGATGTACTTCGCAGCTACCGTCCCACATTACCATATCTCTGCCGGTTTGTTTACTTACAAACGCGCCAAGATATTTATCAGGAGCGAAGCATATTTTTTGATCTGCCGGAAGAGCTTTGATAATGTCAACTGCATTCGAAGAAGTGCAGATAACATCCGACATAGCCTTCACGTCAGCAGTACAATTTATATAAGAAACCACGATATGGTCATCATGCTCTTTTACCCATTTTTCAAAAGCTTCTTTCGGAGCCGAATCAGCAAGAGAGCAGCCTGCTTCCATATCGGGAACAAGTACGGTCTTAGTTGGATTTAAAATTTTGGCAGTTTCAGCCATAAAGTGAACACCGCAGAAAAGAATAACATCTGCTTCCACATTTTGTGCAGCTCTTGCCAAAGCCAGAGAGTCTCCCATAAAATCCGCAACATCCTGGATAGTGGGATCCTGATAGAAATGCGCAAGAATGACAGCATTTCTTTCTTTCTTGAGTTGAGCCAGTCTTTCGAGTTTAGCTTGCATGGCACCAATAGATTTATATTAAACAGGATTTGTATTATGCTATTATACGAAAAAAAGTGAGGAAGGCTCACTTTTACCTGCAAAATTAATGATTTATCCAATACAAGTGTTAGAAAAGTTTTGTGTTGGGTGTGGATGTTATGTATGTAGTGTTGTATTTTGTGAAAGCTATTATGAGTACCTCTGTTTGTGCTTAAAAGACAACTACTTATCTACTCACCTCGCTCCGCTCGAATATGAAAACGGGTTTGGTGGGTTTGCCTTTCCCCCGGGCTATTTGCTTTGAGCCTTTCAGGCTCGCACCAAAAAAATCGTAATTCGTAATTGACTACCTCGCCACCATCACTTTCATCGACTTAAAAACACTGTTGCCTCTGATATTGCAGATATACTTACCTGCACTTACATTGGAACAATCCCATGAAAAAGTATGTTCTCCTGCTTCTAATAAGCCATGATGTAATGTTTGTATTACTCTGCCTGAGTTGTCATAGATGAAAACACTGATGTCTTCTGCATTAGCTATTGTGAAAGTTATCTCTGCTGTGTTTGTACTTGGATTAGGATATATTTTATCTTCTTTTATTTCCTCTTTCTCTTTTACTTTAGTTTTATTCCATGGAGGGAGGAACACTCCTATTGTATCTTTTGTTGGAACACTATACCCTCTACTACGAAAGGCAGGCATCTTTATACCTGAAGTGTCTGCATCTCGTAAATAAAGGAAAGGAACATATGGGAGTATTTTATTATCTTTGATTTTCCCATTTTTTTGCGGTAGAATATAGAAATGTCGGTAATTGGAAGCATAAGTTTGTCCATCTACAATTAACTCATTGCTAATTGGAGATAGATAGTAATTTGAGCATTGTAGGGTATCTCTATCGACAAAAAATGAAACATCTTGTAATTCAGGATATGTATAAATAGCTGTTGGAATCTCACCATAATAATATGCTCCTGTAAAAAGCAGCATATACTTACCGTTTCTGCTAAATTCCACATCTGAAGTTGCATTTTCGTGTGCGTGTTGCGGCATATATTCTTCAATTTTAAGTGTATTTGCATCAAGCCAATAGATGCCGTGTGATTCACTACTCTCATTTCTCCAACCATACAGGATGTACTTGTCATCAGGAGAGTATGTGATTCCACCTTTGACATACTTGTTTAGTTGTTTTGAAGCTATTAGTTCCTGTGTTTCGATGTCGTAAATAGATACGATGTCGTGGTGGTCTAAAAATGCAATTCGCTTGCAGTCATTAGAAATTGATACGTCATCTACTTTTGTTTGAAAACTAAATCTTTTATAGATTTTTCCTGTTTCTGTTTCCCAAATAGCAAAATCACTTTCTTTCATTTCACTTTTTGTATAAATAAACTTACTATTGCTCGAAAAACGAATCTTGGTAGAACCTAAGTAATTATCTAATTCACAATCAAGTAAAAAATCTCCTGTGTTAGCATCCCAAACTTGCAACTTATCAGTAAGCGATAGAAAATATTTACCATCAGGAGAGATAGCAACATCAACTACCTGTGTTTGCCCATCTAAAGCCTTCCACCACAAGACATTTTCAAATTCCTGAGCCTGCAAGTAGTTTGGTAGAAGAAAAATTACAAAAAAAAGCATTGATATGAGCTTTTGCATTTTGGTGTATCCTTGTGTTTGTGTTTTTTCTTGTCGCCCTTACAGGGCTCTATATTCTTATGACTTCTCTTTTTCCCGCACTTCGACTCGCTGCGCTCGCTCAGTGACCTTAGCTGCCCCGGGCTAATATCTTTGAGCCTTTCAGGCTCGCACCAAAATTCGTACTTGCTTACTTTACCACCATTACTTTCATCGATCTAAAAACACTGTTGCCTCTGATATTGCAGACATATTTACTCATACCCATACCGTCTCTATTCTTCAGCTTCATTTACAAGCGAGGCGATTTTGTCCAAATCACGTTTGCTTAGTTTATAGGTATTAGGCAGACAGTAATGATTATCGCAATGATTATAAGGGTCTGTAGTATCTTCTGTTTTCCAGCCGTTTTTAAGCGTAAAGCCGAGTATCCCTTTAGTGGTAAGATGTTTATGCAATTTATCAGGATTAGCACTGCGAATCGGGAAGCCTATAGTAGCCTGCGAGCAGTATGCTGAATTATCTGTAAGAAGAAGTCGGGTGGAAAGTTTGGATATCAGATAATTATTATTTGCGATTACTGCATTGTTGATTGCTTTCAAATCAAGGGATTGCAAGTGCTCAAGAGCATTTTTACTGATACATATTTCTGAGCTTGCAAAATCCGGAGGCAAATTGGCAATATCTATTTGCTTGGCTTTTAATTTCAGCATTATTTTCAAAGCCGTTAGATTGCTGTGTTTAGCTATCAAGGAGTTATAAACTTTGCTCCTTTCAGCAAATCGGTGCTCTATTTCAGATGGAGTCTCAGGATAGGCGAGAGCGTGTTTTGGACTGTCCGAAAAAATCATTCCTCCTACGGGGCAATCTGTCAGTTTGTATAAAGAATAGAGTTCTGCATCAAAACGAGAATAATATGGCTTCAAGGGTAGCGATAAAGCTCTGTCGTCTAAGACTGCAGCGAAATTGATTCGGTTAGCTTCTAAAAATGTAACATTATCAGCTATATAGAGACCAAAAGGATGAATATAGTGAAAAAGGTGTTGCTTGTAATTTCCGAGCTTCTCTCTCAGTTGTATATTGTAATTTTCGTCAAAATCATAATAGTCTATTTTTATTCCATGCAATTTGTATGGCTGCCAAGCACCAAATGCACAAAAAGAAGGGAGCAACACACTTTTATATTCTTTAGATTTTAAATATTGATAAAGTGCCTGCCTTGCAGTAACAAAAATATTTGAATTGTAGGCATTGTCTGCCTTTGAAAACTCGGGAATATTATCTGGGAAGTGCGTAATCATATATAGTCTTAAAGAAGTGAAATTACAAGAAAATACAGGAACATCGCCCAATAAAAATAACTTGCCATTTGTGGAATTTTTTCTTCGAAAATATCAAAGTATTCTCCAAAGGCAGTAAAGACAAATGAAACAATAAACCATGTTAAATAGTTGCTCATAGGTACCGGTAAATTGTACCAATCCCAGTATTGCATCGCTACCGCAGCAGGTTCCATCACGACATCAAATACTGTCATAAAAACTGCTGTGAGTATGGTGATAATAATCTTGCTCTTGCCTTTATAAATATCCGAAGATACAGCACGTGACGAGAGCAATGCGACTATCCAGGCAAAGCCAATCGCTAAAGGTACTCCGTCTATAGCCGGCAGAAGTGTGCCCGGGTACTGATACTGACCAAACACAAAACCTGTATGCACACCAATGAATTCCAAAAGCCAACTTAAAACACCAATGCTAAAGGTAAATATGTAGAATTCGAAATATGAGTTGTCTTCTTTGCGTTTGAAGTGGAACTCATAAATAATCCAAATACCTAAAGCAATTATAACAGGACCGCTAAGGATATTCATGATGTATTGATATTTATCCAGAATTTCCCAAAGTGCTCCCAAAGCAAGGAACCCAAAAAGGGCTGTATTTTTTAATATTATCTTATTCATAAGTATCTGAGACTTCCTTATCTTTCACAGTCATTTTTCTCCCTTTCCAGCTAACACTTCCGTATTTATATCTGAGAAGTGCATTGATGCTTAGTATATTGATTATCAAAATCAAAAAAGGATGCAAAAAAACTGCAATTCCAATATTGTGCTTAAAGAATATTGCTAAAAGCAAACGCCACAAAATCAATATAGTAAATATTGATAAGATTACAAAAAAAGTATTAGTAAATAATATCAAGAAATAAGGCATTATAATAAATACAAATAGAATTAAATTTATCAGTATGAATAGAGGTATATTGTAATCTGTAATCCCAAAAATATTCTTCGATAGTCCATGCCAGATTTCCGAAAAAGAGTGATACATTCTGCCATAAACTACAGAAGTACCTGCGAGGGTAAGCGTCTTCATGTTTTTTCTTTTTGCCTCTCTAAAGAGGGAAATATCTTCTACTATTCTGCCTTTCACGGCAGTATGACCGCCGAGAGCATTATATGACTTTTTCTTGCAGACAATCCATTGGCCGTTAGCAGCTGCAAAAATATTCCACTTAATAAAATATTGAGACCATAAAATAAAAAACGAGTATATAACTATATCTATAAATGGTATAATAAGTTTTTCGGGAAAAGATTTTGTTATTTGCTGTGGAAATGCACTCAAATAATCCAAATTGAATTTTTCAATATATTTTATAGAATTGCTGACTGCATTCTGAGCGTAAGAGTTGTCAGCATCTGTAAAAAGGTATATTTCACCCTTTGCCTCTGCTACCAGCTGCCTTAGTGCATTGTTCTTGCCAGTCCATCCGGGAAGCAGACTGCCTCCCTTAATTGCTTTGATATTTGGGTGTTTTGCTGCGTAATCAGAAATTATATTCCAAGTGCTGTCTTCTGAGTTGTCATCTAAAACCAATATCTCGAAATTTTGATAATCCTGCATGAGCAAAGAATCGAGACAATTAGCAATGTTTTGCTCCTCATTTCTCGCCGGAATCATAATTGAGACAAGAGGAAAATCTATCAAGGAATGATTGATTTT
The DNA here is from genome assembly GCA_963664875.1 of Kapaibacterium sp. (SeqCode). Classification (GTDB taxonomy): domain Bacteria; phylum Bacteroidota; class Ignavibacteria; order Kapaibacteriales; family UBA2268; genus JBFHIJ01. The sequence continues at coordinate 2,666,330 of OY761611.1, forward strand.
TCTTAAAAAAGGTCCAAAAGTAATATTTATAATAGATGTGAGCAGAAAAATTACATGGAAAAAAGCAGCTATTCCTAATATGATATATACTATTTCCAAAATATGTGCACCTATTGTTTTTTCAAAATAATTTCCTGACCGTAGTTTTCTTCTATAATGGATTTGTCTATAGTTTGGAGCAATATAGTAAGATGCTCTTCAGCTTTTGCTGTATGATATAGCTTTTTTTCTATGTTATCGAAAGCAAAAAATACGCTCGGCTTTCTTTCCTTTAGAAATTCTATTCGCATACCGACTAAAACAATGTCAATCTCATTCTTAATGTCTCTAATCAGATAATCAGTTCCTCTTGCAAGATTGAGTGGGCGATTGTAGTGGGGGGTTAAAATCCCCTGAGGAAATATATTTACTAAGTTATTGGGTGCTTGAATAAGCTGTGAAGCATATTCCAAAGATGTAATGATATCTTTTGTATTATTTTGTCTGACAGAAAAAGCTCCGAGTTTTGTAAAGAAAGGATAATTTTTGAGCTGTTCTTCAAGCATCATGACATGATATATTTTCTTCCAAAACAGTCTATTTAAAGCATATATAAAAAAACCATCCCACCAAGTAGCATGATTAGGCAGCACCAACATAGGTGTTCCTGGTGACGAATGCGGAATATCTCCGATAACATGGAAGGAATGAAAGCTCTTTTTCAAAATATGATCAAGATAAGCCGCAAATACAAAATGTGCGTAATCTTTATGGTTAGCTTTTATCAGAGCCATAGATTCAGACTGATATTGTTTTTAAGAAGTTCCTGCATTAAAATCAACATTTTCTCTTTTTTGCTGAGAAATACTCTACCTTTGAAAGGGTTATAGTCTTGCTCTTCCAATTTGTCTAATATAGCAGCGTAAATTTTTCCGGCTGTTGCTATAGCAAATTTTGAGTTTTTATGCAACATTTCAATCCCCGGTAGAGAATCCTGATAGTATTGTTTTGATCTTTCTGCTTGAAATGCCATCAAAGCTTTAAACTTGTCGTCGAAATTTTCTGCAAAAACATCATCTTCAGATATTCCAAATCTTTTCAAGTCTTCTAATGGGATATAAATTCTCCCCATTTCTTTGTCTTCTTTGACATCTCTTAAAATGTTAGTCAGCTGCATACCGATGCCCATTTTCTCTGCATAGCCAAGAGCTCTTTTGTCGTCGAACCCAAGCACATAGCTCATCATTAGCCCAACTACTGATGCCACTCTGTAACAAAAAACATAAAGTTCGTCGAATGTGTCGTACCTGTCTATGGTCAAATCCATAAGCATACCTTTTAACAAATCCAAAGGGTATTCAATTGGTATCTTATAGGTCATTGCAGTATGAATAAATGCAGCAAGTGCAGGGTGTTCCGATTCTCCGCTTTGGTAAGCGAGCTCAATCTCTTTACCAATATCTTCAATTTCTTTGCGTATAGTGTCGGTGTCTCTTTGGCGAGGTTTGTCCACTATATTATCTACATATCTGCAAAAACAATATACAGCATAAGTTCCTAAACGCTTGTCTTTTGGCAAAAATGATGAAGCAAAATAAAAGCTCTTCGCATAATGTTTGATTATGTGTTCGGCGAACTTATAGTAAGGTAGCATATCTTTTTCAATATGTAGAATTTGACCCATCTATTCTCCTCGGTTTATTATATACTCGGCTAAACTTCGCAACACTTCTTTTGCATAAGAAGAAGGGAATTCGTCCAATACCATAAGAGATCTGCAGATGTAGTTATTCGCTTTATCAAGAGCATACTCTATGCCGCCTCTGCGTTTGACAATTTCACTTATTTCAGGAATAAGCTCCTCATTAATCTCTGTTGAAGTTAAGAATGTTTTTATAAATGCTTTTTCTGATTTGCTGACTTTTGTAAGAGCATAAATAAGAGGTAGCGTCAATTTTTTTTCTTTGAGGTCATTATTTGGCGTTTTGCCTGTGTTAAGGTCCAAAGAGTAGTCAAATAAATCATCTTGTATTTGGAAAGCGATTCCTATACCTATACCAAATTCTCTCAATTTTTTCCTTTCTTCATATGGCCTGTCCGCACTTATTGCTCCGAGTTCGCAGGAATTGGCAATAAGCTCAGCAGTTTTTCTTAGAATAATACGGAAGTAAGTCTCTTCGGTAATTTCGATATTTCCAATATTATTAAGCTGGATTATTTCGCCTTCGCTCATGATTTTTAGAGTATGATTGAGCACTCTGAAATATTCTTTTTCACCATAGTTAATTGCTGCTTCAAAAATCGCTGCGATTAGGTAATCTCCAAACAAAATAGCTCTGTCTTTGCCAAAAATTGCATTAAAAGATGGCTTGCCTCTTCTTATTTCCGAGCGATCAATTACATCATCATGAATAAGAGAAGCATTGTGAAGCATTTCAATCAATGCACCTGCTCTATATGTTCTCAGAGAAGATTTCCCGGCTAACTCAGCAGAAAGGACTGTAAGAGCTGGTCTTATTAGCTTTCCTTTTTTTGAGGTAAGGTAATCTGTATATTCGTTTGGTAGGTCAGACATCTCGTTGAGCATTTCATCGTAAACGACTTTAAATTCGCCCAACTTTGTTCTTACCGGAGAAAGTATTTCTACCACTTGGCTCATACTTTTAGTCCTTATTTTTTGTATTCGTTTATCAATTTAAATGTTGCTGCACTCGAAAGCATTACCCCGGGCAAACCTGCTCCCGGGTGAGTGCCGGCACCTACTAAAAACAGATTTTCAAAATCTTCGCTTTGGTTGTGAGCTCTGAAATACGCTGATTGCTGCAAAACAGGTTCCATACCCCATGGAGTTCCCAAATAGGAATTTCTCACATTTTTGAAGTCCAGCGGATTGAAAGTTTTTTTGACCTCTATATTAGCTGCCAAGTCTTTCATCCCAAAGTTGTGTTCTAAAAAGTTAATTACCTTTTCTGTAAATTCAGCATCAAAGGTTTTCCAATCCACATTTGCTTTCAAGTTCGAGACCGGAATCAAAACATAAATACTTTCTGAGCCTTCGGGTGCCATAGAGCTGTCAGTTGCCGAAGGTACGTGCAAATACATTGAAAAATCTTCCGGTATGATATGCTTTTCAAAGATATCATATACCAATTCTTTGTATCTGTGCGAAAGAATCAGAGTATGATGCTTTAGTTCAGGATACTTTTTCTTAACTCCTAAATAAAGAACGTATGAACTCATAGCATATTTAGCTTTTTCCAATTTTTCCGTATTCCACTTAATTTCCTCTCGCGGAACTAAGTCTTTATATGTGTGAGTAACATCTGCATTGGAGATTACAATATCAGCTGCATAAAATTTATCTTTCGCAACAACACCGGTCGCACGTCTGCCTTTCAATTCAATTTTAGAAACCGGAGTGGAAGTATGTATCTTGCCGCCATGCTTTTCTATAATTCTGCCAAAAGCTTTTACAAGTGAGTACATACCACCTGTTGTGAACCATACACCGCTCTTTTTTTCTAAATAAGAGATCATCAGATAAATACTCGGCACTTTAAACGGATTTCCCCCGATAAAAAGTGGGTGAAAGGAGAACATAAATCTATGGCGGAAATTTTCAAAATATCTACTTGCCTGATAGTAAGCAGGAAGAAAAGCATTGGTCTTAAGAGCCTGAGGAACAAATTCTAACATAGTAAAAAGCTTATTAAAAGGAGTACTTCCCAGCCCTTGCGTGATTACTGCTTCATAGACTTTAGAAGAAAAATCTATAAACTTATCGTAGTTGTCCGCATCTTTCTGACTATAGCGAGCCATTTGACTTTTCATGCTGTCAGAATCATCGCTGTAATCAATAAAAGATTTATCGTGGAAGTATATTCTGTAAAAAGGATCAAGTTTAATAAAATCAAGGTATTCATCAGCATTTTCGTGCAGCAAAGCGAATATATCTCTTATCATCTCCGGCATCGTAATTAGCGACGGTCCCATATCAAAAGTATATCCTTTTTCCTGAAACTGCGAAGCATGACCACCAATAGCAGCATTTTTTTCAAATATTTCAACATCCCACCCGGAAGCAAGCAGTCTGACAGCCAAAGCTAAAGAGCCAAAACCCGAACCAATAATAGCAGCCTTTTTCAATAGATTAGTTCCTTGTATCTACATATCTTTATTTACTTGTTAAAGTATTTGGGATATTTTTATTTTATGTAGATTATATAATAAAAACAATGTAATATGTTTAAATTTATACTTTATAGAGTGCATTTAGCCATAACAAATTTTGACGAAAAACCGAAAAGGGTAAGAGGCTTTCTGTCTGTAAAAAATCGGTACATCCAAATATTTATGTAATTTCGTATATTGTTCTTTTTTGAAAACAAACAGATGGTAAATTGAATTGAACAGCAAAGACAAAGACCAACACAAGCTGCCTGAAGGATTTTTTAAAAAGATAAACGAGTTTGCAAAGCCTTTTTATGGGCTGATGTTTATATCTTTAGCTTTGAATATTATCTTCTCTATATTTAGCGCCTTTTCAATAGCAGTAATCAAACCACTTATTAATATTTTGAATCCTGATGATGCAGAAAAGAGTGCCACATCAGTAGCAAAAGCAGTCAGCGACCCCGGATTTTTTGAGGGTATTAAGATATGGTTGGAAAGCCTAAAGGATACTTTTAATGATTTTATTATCCATATAGTCCAAAATCCGGATAGCATGGAAGCTACTTTTTTCAATATGAGTATTTTAATTATTCTGATTTTTGTTACTAAGAATATCTTTAAATACTTTGGCTCTATAGCAGCCATGAAACTGGAAGAAGGCTTTATTAAACATGTGCGGGATATTGTTTTTTCTCACTTGATTCATCTTTCTGTTGATTTCTTTGGTCAGAGAAAAGAAGGCGAACTTATAACCATAGTTACCAATGATATTTCTATACTTAATACTACCACAGTATCTTCCATAAATATTCTTATCAGAGAGTTCACCCAAATACTTTTCTTTCTTGCCTTGCTCTTTGCTACTTCGGTGAAGCTGACTCTGATAGCTTTTTCCACAAGTATAATCAGTATCCTTATTATACGATTTGCTATGCAGTTTCTTAGAAGGTATGCTTCAAGGATGCAAAATGCTATCTCTGATTTTACTTCTACCTTGCAGGAATCTATTTCCGGCATCAGAGTGCTGAAAGCCTATGGAGCCGAAGCTAAAGCCTCCGCTGCTTTCGAAGAAAATACAGAAAAATTTCTGAAATCATCTATCAAGCACAAGAAAATTATAACTATAATTCCTGCAATCAATGAGGTTTTCGCGATTGTAGCTCTTTGCGTTGTGCTTTTTGTTGGGGGAACAGCTATCAATGATGGTCAGTTATCTTTCGATGACCTATGGTTGTTTTTGGTCTCTCTCTTTAGCATCATGTCTCCTATTACTACTGTCATTGATACTATTTCCAAATTTCAGAGAGGTATAGTATCTGCCGGCAGAATATTCAAAGTGCTCGAAGCTCAATCCACTGTTATAAATGGTACAGAAAAAATCGAAAACTTCAGGGACAGTATTTCGATTCGTAATCTATCATTTGCCTATGCTGATATTCCAATCCTAAAAGATGTATCGTTTGATATAGAAAAAGGGAAAAAAGTGGCTTTTGTTGGCCCAAGCGGTTCGGGTAAATCTACCATGCTTGATTTGCTTATTCGATTTTATGATCCTGCTACCGGCACAATTTCTATTGATAACCAAGATATAAAAAACTTCGATACCGACAGTTATCGTTCTCTTTTTGGAATAGTCTCGCAGGAAACTATTTTGTTTAATGATACGATAGCCGGGAATATCAGATTCGGAAAACCTGAAGCTACTATAGATGAAGTTACAGAAGCGGCAAAAAATGCAAATGCTTTCAATTATATTTCGGCTACTTCTGACGGATTTGGTACTAATGTGGGGGATAGAGGGACAAAATTATCGGGTGGAGAACGCCAGAGGCTTGCGATTGCCAGAGCTTTGGTGCGTAATCCGGAAATACTTGTTTTCGATGAGGCGACATCTGCATTGGATTCAGAATCCGAAAAAATAGTTCAAGATGCCATAAATAAAAACCTCGAGGAAAGAACTGCTGTTTTGGTTGCTCATAGATTAGCCACCATAATAAACTGCGATTTGATTCTCGTTTTTGATAGAGGTAAAATTGTCGAGAGAGGCTCTCACGCCGAACTTTTGGCTATGGATGGAATTTATAAAAAACTATATGATATCCAATTTGCCGAGCAACAACATCACAATAAAGGATAGTAAAAGAAGATATTTTAACTTGATAAACTAAGAAGCATTGTTCAATTGCATATATTAAAAAAACTCTTTTGCTTGCAATGCTTCTTGCCTAATTAGGAACTCTACATAAACCTGCTGAATATAAAATATCGATTTGCAATTTCATCTATATACTTTCAAAAAAGTAACCATCCTAAATACAAATAATCTAAAAAAATAAAATGTTATAATTTAATTTGCATATTGTTTGGTTTTTTTTTTACATTATATTCAAGCATTAATGATAATACGTATTGCAGAGATGCTTATAATTTAAATATCGATATTTATGATTTTGTTTTGTAAAGCTATTTATCCAATAAGTAGCCCTATATCTATGTATCATAAATTCAAAAGGAAAAGAATATGCGAAGAATTACGGCATTGGTTATTGCCAGTTGTTTAATCGCTACCACCGCATTAGCTCTCGGAAAATTTACATTTTGTGCTCCTGAAGGATGCGTTTGGGTAGCAGATAATGGTTCGCTAACAGTAGATGGTTATGCATACAACTTGACAAATAATGGAGATGCAACATCTTTTTCGTTTACATGTGAAGGTGCAGGGACATGCTATAAAATCTCTGAAAATGGTAAAGTATTGGAAATCTGGGGAACTGCAATGAGGGGACCGGGATCGCAAGTATTTATCAATGCAGTATCTGAATAGTAATATATCAAAAGTCGTTGTATTCGATAGGATGCAACGGCTTTAACAAAATACAATAGGAAGTAAATATGAAAATAGTGCTGTCTTTAGTAATTTTATTCTTGTGGAGTTGTACCTACGAAATGAACTCAGGGGGATACGATAAAATCTTACTACAAGAAACTGAGACTATAATTTTAGCAAATACCAATAATGCTGTAATTAGTGATGATGGGAGGTATTTGTTTGTTTGTGATTCTAAATCTAATCAAATAATAAAATACGAAATAAAGACAGGGAAAATCATAAAGGTTATATCGCCGGACTTGAGCTTGTCTGACTCTATTTGTTTTCACTATAGAGATTACCCAAATAATTATCCCATGTTATATGTATCCTTGGAGGATATTTCTAAAACCGATCCTGAATTGAGTATTGCGAATCATTTGAGACATCAGTTTCGCAAAGTTTATATTAGGAATCAGAAAATATTTGTTTTTGCTTTGGTATATGCTCCTGCTGTTGACAAGGAAAATTATCTTAATAAACGCATTACGAATCATGCTGTACTTTTAGAATACGATGAAAGCCTGAAACTGTTAGATGCAAAACCCTTTGAGAATACATTTGATACTCATGCAATGTCGTTCGATTGTGTAGAAATTGATGGAGAAATAATTGCTACTTGCAGTGATTTTGTTAGGCAATTTCAAAATAATATTTATGATTCTCTTATAATATTGTCAAGATATTCTGGCGATGGCCAATTTGTTGATAAGCAAGTATATTTGCCCGAAGTTTATCTTAAATCTAAAGTTGGTTATCTATCGTCACAAAATGTACATCTTCTTTCGACAGGAGATGATGTGTGTTATATCTATCCTACTTATCCATATTTGAATTTCCTTAAAACACAAAAATCGATTCCTTTGAATGGAATAAGTGATTTGAATAATGTGGGTTTTGAAAAATTCAATCCCGAAATGGAAATTGATTTAGACAAATATGAAAGAGCATTTCCGATTTCTTTAAATGGTTTGTTTTCAGACGGTAAAAATATTTATGTAAATATTTTACAATTAGTGTTTGAGAATAATGAGACTTTTCGAACAGGTATTCTTCAAAAGTATGATTTGGAGGGTAATTTTATTGCATCTATTGAACTTGGGGACTATAAAGAAAATAAAATTAAATATATCGGCTATGCAATGAAAAAGGATTGTTTCTATCTCATAAAGATGGATAGCCAAATCGGTTGGACTTTTGAGTATGTCAATTATTTTAATGAGTAAAAGCAATGAATCTAAGAATTGTTCTGTTTATTTGGATTCTTGTATCTGCAATAATCTCAATTGGGGGCATTGTCCCTAATTCATTTGTAGAAATTAGGCAGCTAACGAATCTGAATACAGGTCAGAAGTTAATAGTTACGTTTCAAGAGGTTGGGGGTAATTGTGTGAAATGTTATGATGTTCCGGTTGCTTTAATAGAATCTTTAAAAGCTCGAATTGAATTATCGAATATAAAAATTGTGGCAGCGGTCAAATGCAATAGGGATATTGAGCTTAATGTTTTCAAAAAGCAATATGATTGGAATTATTATATTTATGCAGATAAAAAAAATCTTGCTAAACAGCTTGGAGTCAAACCTATCTCCGGTCTTGCTGTTTTTGATTATTCAGGTAAGTTACTCTTAGAATTAGAAGCTAAAAAGGGAGTTTTTGCAGAAGATATAGATAAACTTGAAAATGTACTGAAATAAAAAAAGATGCAGCATGTTTGTTTTTGCTGCATCTTCCACAATTTTTATTTACATTTTTGCCTATAAGCTTATTTTTATATTCCTAATTCGAACCCTATAAATATACTTCGCTCTGCTGCAGGGAAGAAAAATCTACCTTCAGCTCCGGCTGCGTATAGTTTGTTGAATAAATTGATGACTTGAGTGTGTACTTTGATGCTCTCTGCTCCAAGCACATCTCTGAATGTATAGGCAAGATCGAGATTGAAAACCAAAAATGCATCTAAAGTGTTATCTGTATAGTATTCTGAGCTGTTTTTCAGGTCAGTCATGATGATTTCGTTACTAGTCAGCATGTCTCCATAGTTGTCTGTTTTGGATTCGCCAAGGTATCTTCCTGCCAAATTGATATAAAAATTACTATGTTCATAGATGAAACCGAAGTTTGCCATTAAGCTCGGGAATCCTGCTATATCATTTCCTTCTAACGAAACAGCCTTTTGGTCTTTTGAGATATAATCCCATTCCAATATTTCATTTTTTGAAAATGTAGCATTTGCAAATGGTTTTATGCTGCCCGGTATCACACCTTTTATCAGATATGATGCCTGCAATTCTAATCCGGTGTGGCGTGTTTTAGGTGCATTACCATCGACAGGGTTACCAAATATATCTAACTTCCCTGTTTTTACTAATTCATCAGAATAATCCATAAAGTATCCATTGACACTAAAGTAAAGATTTTCATTTCTATATGAATAGCCTAATTCGATGTCGAGCATCTTTTCCGGTTTTACGATTGGGTTGTCAAAATCATAATAAACTTCTTCGCCTGTCTGAACAGTTGCAAACTGAGGATGCGAACCTGAAAAAGAAGAAGAAGCATCATAGAGATTTTTCATTCGTGGTTCTCTATTGGTGTAGGCTATTGATGAAAATACAGTCTGATTCTTATCTATATTCCACGTAGCACCAACTCGAGGATTGACAAAGAAGTAGTTTACGTCAAATATCTGACCGCCATTCCCGACTGTCTTCCCGTCTTTATCTATGTATGCAGAGTAAATACCACCGAATTTTTCGTTGTCAATGGCATATTTATTATATACAAACTGGGCTTCGCCGCTTAGCATCAAATTATCAGTAACTTTGTACTGTTCACGGAAAAAGAAAGACATTATATCTCTAATACCGTCGTATTCATATACTTTGTAGTTAGGATCAAAATTTTCAGGCAAATTTTCTGCGTATAGTATTTTCATCCAGTGCTCCGAGCGATGTCTTCTGATTTCAGCACCCATTGTTATCTGATGTTCGCCCTGATTCCAAACAAGTCTTGGTATCCAGCCTCCGTGTCTATTTCCTACAAAGTATCTCACAATCGGGTTGCGTGGAACTTCTGCATCGCCCAATCCGTTGTTTTCGTTAAAATTGAAATATGATGGAGAATACATCCATGTGCTCAGCTCGTCGAATTGCCCGTCTCCGGTGTAATAGAACAATGAAGATTTAAGTGACAAATTATCTGTGATTTGCCAATCATTGAGCAACTCGTAGTGAGGCTGCGAAAAAGCTTCTACATCATTTCTGCTTCTTTCGTCTGCCCACTCTACAGCCGTACCTGTAGAATCGTAATTCCACCAGCTGTAATTTTTTATGCGTAAGTCTTCGTTGCCAATGTGTGCTTTCGGGATACCCTGATATACTAATGCATCAGTCAGAGGGCCTCCAAAAATATTGATTTGTGTTGTCAGATTTTTGTCAAATCTTGCTGCACTTAAGAAGAAGCTGTTCAGAGTTGCCCAAGAATGATTCCTGTAGCCTTCTGAGTTTATTCGTGAAAGGCGACCGTAAAATGCATATTTCCCATCAACCAAACCCGAAGATGCTTCCATTGAAAATTTGCTGAGACTCTGCAAATTGTTTTTGGCGGCACTTCCGTATTCCTGAAAGCCAATGCCGGAATATAGTTTAATACCTGAATTATTAACAAAATTGGAAGTAACCAGATTGATGCTGCCACCGATTGCAGCCGCACCATAATTCATCATACCTGCACCGCGCTGCACCTGTATGTTTTCCAAATTAGATTGGATATCAGGAAAGTCAATCCAATATACATTGTGATCTTCCGGGTCGTTTTGTGGGATGCCGTTGATAAGCACCGAAATGCGTCTTTGGTCGAAGCCACGCATAGAAAGGTTAGAGTAGCCTACTCCATTGCCGGATTGCGAATAAGTGTGCACTGATGGCATAGCATTAAGAAACATAGGTAGGTCAGCCACAGTGTGTAGCATCTCAATTTCCTGACGCTTAATCTCTGAAAATGCTACAGGGCTTTTGCCTTCGACAGCTCGGGTAGAAGTAACCGTAATGCTGGGAAGATTAACTGTCTTGATAGAGTCGCTTGTTACTTTTTGAGCGAACAGGCTCACAGAAAAGCAGCTTAGAGCCACAGCGGCAATAAACATTTTTTTTAACATGGAAAAATCCTTTTAAAAAAGTTTTACAAAAGATTTTCCAATTGGGGATATAAAGAGAGAGCGATAAGAACAATGCAAAGCAATGCCTTCCGTATTCCCTACGCCGGTATTATCCGGATCAGGTTCCAAGAGTGTTCTCTCAGGGACTCATTTTGCCCCACCTCCAACGGAAACTTTCGCAATATACGAATTTTTTGCGGATTTATTTTGCAACATGCGATTATGCACATTTTGAAAAGTGTGTTTTAAACTGTAATACTGTACAAGTTCCCATTCTTTTATGGCAGTTAGATATAAGTTTCGTAACAAAAGTGAGATAATCTTATCCGCCTTCTCATACAAACCGCCAGAACTTATAGACTATTTTTGCAAATCAGTAAAAATACATACACTTCTTCTGAGTTGGCTCAATAATTGCTTGTTTATACTTAGCAGTCTGTTATTCACACTACTCATTTTTACTAATGATAATCTTAGAGAGAATGAGAATATTTGAATTTTTATTTCTAAAAAATAGGTAGCATATTTGTATCCAATTTTTATGCTCAGGAAGATAAATACTGCAATGGAAAAAAGCCTAAAAAAACATTTGATTTGTGCTGATAGAGATTTGGATTCGTCCTATCTTGTTGATAGCTTGTGGCGTATGATAAATAACGGCAAAGAGATAGACGAATTAGAAAAAGCCTACTTCGAAGCAGTTGCTGACAGACTGAAGCATTCCGATTCTTCTTTTCAATTTAACCAACATCAAACCATACTCAAGTAAGTATAAATACTTTTGCTATTCCCGATTGTTTTTATTAGCTTTACATACCTGTAATATTTGACTGTAAGTTCAATGAAATTAGTAATTTTTGATATAGACGGCACTTTAACCGATACTGTCAGTGTCGATGATTATTGCTATGGCATGGCTCTTTCTGACATCATGAAGCTCAATATTAGTGATCTGGACTGGCACGCTATCAAAAAAGCCGGCTCAGGCACAGATATGGGGATGCTGCTTGCATTGTGCGAATCTATCTGCCACAGCAAGCCCAGAACTGAAGAAAAGCGATTATTCTACTATTATTTCAAAGCCTGCCTTACTAAAATGAGCATATCCAACCCGGAAAGGTTTCTGCCTGTTAGTGGAGGTGTGTCGTTCTTCGAACATATCAAAAGTAATCCTGATTATTCTGTTGCTGTTGCCACTGGATCTTGGGACGAAACCGGTAGAATCAAACTGAAAGCTGCCGGCTACGACTTAGGCGATTTGCCTTATGCTAATTGTAGCAAATATTCCGTAAGAAAAGACATAATCAATCATGCAATCAAACTATCCGGCTTTTCAGGCGAGATGAGTGAAGTAATTTATTTCGGCGATGGTTTATGGGACAAACAAGCCACAGAAGAGTTGGGAATTAAGTTCGTTGGGGTGGATTATCATTCTGACGGTATCTTAGAAAACAACGGAGTAGAACATATCATATCTGATTATAATGATATAGAGAGGCTATACAGTTTACTCGAAATATTATAAATCATCTAAAGTTATTCTCAGATTCCCCTTTTTCTTTTCTCGGAGCTGCTCCCAAGCCTCACGTCTGATATCGTCCTGCATATAAAGAGCTAAGCTGTAATCTAATCTTGTATTTAGATTGCCAAGCACCGAATACGCTTCATTTATCTCATTGAATAGAATGTTTGCGGCTTCATTGCCATGATTAATATCCGGATGGTACTTTTTTACCAGTTTCATGTAAGCATTCTTTATTTCTTCCGTAGAAGCAGTCCGTCTGATGCCCAATATTTTGTAGTAATCTTTAATCACTTGCTTTTGTCTGGATTTGTTGATAACTCTGAATACTAATAGATACAAAAATAGAAATAATATTTTACTTACGGTAGTTTAGAATAATAAAAACCTCCTTCGGAGTATCTCAAAAGGAGGTTGTATAACTATAATTTATAATACTTACATTGCATCAATTATTGCATTGTAAGTAGCACTTGGTCTCATTGCTTTAAACGCCAAATAATCATTCGGCATAAAGTAACCGTCTAAATCAACAGGTTTGCCCTGTGCAGCAAGAAGTTCCGCGTCAATTTTTTCAGCATTTTCTGCCAAATCTTTTGCTACTGTTTCGAAGCGGGCTTTTAATTCAGCATCTTTGTCCTGAGCGGCAAGAGCTTCTGCCCAGTAAAGAGAAAGATAGAAAGAGCTGCCTCTGTTATCTATTTCGTTTACTTTTCTTGATGGGGCTTTGCCGTTTTCGAGATATTTACCTACTGCTGTGTCAAGAGTTTCAGCAAGGACAGCTGCTTTTGCGTTGCCTTGAGCTGCAATTTGCTCAAATGACGGAACCAATGCACAATATTCACCGAGAGAATCCCAGCGTAAGTGACCTTCCTTTACAAATTGCTGTACGTGCTTAGGAGCAGAACCGCCGGCACCTGTTTCATACAAGCCACCGCCATTTAGAAGCGGCACGATTGATAACATTCTTGCACTTGTGCCAAGTTCGAGGATTGGGAATAAATCAGTCAGATAATCTCTCAGCACATTACCTGTTGCAGAAATAGTATGTTCGCCTTTTCTTACTCTTTTCAAAGTATATTTCATTGCTTCTACAGGAGCAAGGATATGTATTTCCAATCCTTCTGTATCAAACTCAGGTAAGTATTTATTGATTTTTTCTATGATTTGTGCATCATGGCCTCTGTTTTCGTCTAACCAGAATACTACAGGCGAACCGGAAGCTTTAGATCTTCGCACAGCAAGACCAATCCAATCTTTGATGGCTACATCTTTTGTTTGACAGGCACGGAAAATGTCACCTTTTTCTACAGACTGTTCTAATAGAATATTACCGTCAGTATCAACGACATTGATAAAACCTTCAGCTTCTGCTTCAAAAGTTTTATCGTGAGAGCCGTATTCTTCTGCTTTTTTCGCCATAAGACCGACGTTTGCAACGTTGCCCATAGTGGATGGATCAAACTGACCGTTTGCTTTTGCATCTTCGATTATTTCGCGGTACATAGTAGCGTAGCATCTATCCGGAACCATTGCTATACAGTCTTGCAATTCATCATTTTTATTCCACATTTTACCACCATCGCGAACAACGTTTGGCATAGATGCATCCACGATAACATCGTTAGGTACGTGAAGATTTGTTTTGCCAAGGCGAGAGTCAACCATTGCCAAGTCAGGCTGAGTTTCATAGACTTTATTGATGTCTGCTTCTATTTCAGCTTTTTTATCTGCAGGAAGTTTGTCTAATTTGCTAAGAACATCAGCAAGACCAAAGTTTACATTTGCACCGATTTCTTTTAATGTATCTGCATGTTTTTCCAAAGCATCTTTGAAGAAGACGGAAACTGCATGACCAAACATAATTGGATCAGACACTTTCATCATTGTAGCTTTTAAGTGCAAGGAGAGAAGAACACCGTCTTTTTTGGCTTCTTCGATTTGCTCAGCATAAAACTTACGCAAAGCATTTACATTCATAACAGAAGAATCAATTACTTCATCTTTCAATAAAGGCAATTTTTCTTTTAGAATTTTTGTGCTACCGTCTTTAGCTTTGAAAACTATCTGAACATTTTTATCTGCGTCCATCGTTACTGATTTTTCGCTGCCGTAGAAGTCTTTTTCTGTCATGTGAGCTACACGGCATTTAGAACCTGCTTCAGGCCACGGCTTCATCATGCGGTGAGGATTTTTCTGAGCAAAACGTTTAACGGAGTCAGCAGGGCGTCTGTCAGAGTTACCTTCGCGTAAAACAGGGTTAACAGCCGAACCAAGTACTTTAGCAAATCTTGCCTGCAAAGCTTTGTCTTCTTCCGTTTTTGCTTCTTCCGGGTAAAAAGGTATATCGTATCCCTTAGCTCTGAGTTCTTTAATTGTATCTTGTAGCTGAGGAATAGAAGCACTGATATTAGGTAATTTGATAATATTAGCTTCAGGAGTTTTTGCAATTTCCCCAAGCTCAGTGAGATAATCATCGATTTTTTGTTCTTCAGTTAGTTTTTCAGGAAAGTTAGCGATAATTCTACCTGCAAGTGAAATATCTTTTACTTCAATATCAATGCCTGTACCTTTAGTAAAGGCTTGCACCACAGGCAATAGAGCGTAAGTTGCCAAAGCAGGAGCTTCGTCAATCTTAGTCCAGATAATAGTGTTCTTAGCCATTTTAGTCCTTATATAGTAATTGCAGAAAATGAAAATCAAGTTTGTAGAGTCTCGCTCAAGCGAGTTTAATATTCACTACTTACAGACTCACAAAAGCACAATTTTGTGTTAAGTTACAAAAGAAAATTATTATAGCAAAGACAAATCGAGAATATTTTCTCGATAAGTATTGAGTATAAAGAAGTGAAAACCCTATTGAATATTGTAGGACAGCTAACAGCAAAACAAGCTCTTGTTAAGATTTAACTGTATATATAATTTTGTATTCTAAAATGATAACTTGTTAGTTTTATATCGAGCTTAAGATGCCTCATAGTAGATATTAGTAAAAATATTTTTAAAACAGATATCTTATTTGGCATAAGAAAAATAATCAAAAACAGTTAAGTTGGAGCTTGTCTTGTCAGATGTCAAATCAGACGGGAAAATGCTGAAATAGAGGGCTTTTGGGAGCTACAGAAATATTTTTTGGAAATAAATATTTCTCTACAATAATATATTTGCAAAATTGTGTATCAAAGAAAGAAAAATGTTTTGTTTTTTTGCAGACTTATATGTTATTTTTGCAGACCTTTGTAGGGATTGTAATATTTTATGAGGTGAAGTATGTTTTGGACTCCTGAGTTAGCTCAAACCCTTGAGGATGCTCCTTGGCCGGCTACTAAAGACGAGCTTATCGATTATGCAAACAGAATAGGTGCGCCACAGCAAGTCCTTGATAATCTATTGGAGCTTGATGATGGGGATGAATTGATCGAAGGTGTGGAAGATCTTTGGCCTGAGTACGAAGATGTAATCAACGAAGAATACTTCTATAATGACGATGAAGAAGAACAGTATTTCTAAGATACATCCATTCAAGTTTGTGTAGTAAAACTTATTCGAAGCGTATCAGAGCATTTGGTTTCAAATGTTCAGTTACGCTTCTTTTCTTTTGTTAGAATGCATGACCTATGCCAATATAAAATACAGGGGATTTGAATGCTTCCGAAAATGTGTATGTCATGTAGTTGCTTGTGCCAACTTTAGGACCAAAAAACGGGAACGCTACGTCAGCACGCAGTGGCCCAATCGGCATGTCATATCGCAATCCAGCACCGATTGAGACAGCCAATTTAGTAAAATAGTCGATAGGATTCAAACTTGTCTGCCTGTCCGGAGACTCTGCATACCAACCAAAAGCATTGCCAAAATCTATAAATCCTGTAAAGCCTATACTGCTTATCTGATCTGCCAACTGTGAACTCAAATTTGTTGGGCGATTAAAATGATAACGGAACTCTATGCTACCTTCGACTAGCGTAGAACTTCCTACTATGTCAGAATCAAATTCGAACTGATCACTATTAAAATCTTCGGTGTTGCTTGCATTTTGTGTGTTTCTGTAAGAATAATGCAACTGGCGGGCAGGCCAGCCTCTAACGCTATTTGCTCCTCCCGCAAAAAACTGCCTGTCAAATGGGATAACAGAATTGTCATCTAATTGCATTATGTGACCGGCTTTAAATTTTGTTGCTAATACAAGATTCTTGGCAAGGGAGAAAAAATGGAAATGTGCAAATTGGAATCTTGCATATCTTGCTATCCCTGATAAATCGGAGAGGGACATAAATATATTCCATCCGTCAGTTGCTATAGAAGTAAAGTGTCCTTTTGTTGGATTTAAAGGATGATCTCGCTTGTCTCCCGAAAATGTGAGGCCCAGAATATTGGAACTGAAAAAGTGATTATTGGTGTAATCTGCAAGTTGTTCGTAATACCTGAAAGAATATTCGGAGAACTTATTGTCTCTATTTGGGTCATTCATTATTTCCCGCCACTGAGTAATGTCGATGGGATATTCCCTTGTAAGCCAGAAGTCGAGATAAACCCTGTCTATAAACAAAAATTTTCTGAGATTAGCTGTAAATCTGACAGGGAAGCTAAATGTTTCTAATTCAAAATCAGATTGAATATTCCTACGAATAAACTCCGGCCTTGATAGCAAAGAAACACGCACTCCTTCGAAGTTCCATAGTAATGGCTGCATAAACTCGAACGAGAGTCTGTATTCTTTCTCGGCTTTGCCGGTCTTGATATATTCGATTATGTCTTTAATTGCAAATTTGCCTGTGATACCTAATTTTTGAGCAGCTCCACCGAAGTTTTTGAATAGTACAGAACCATCAATACCTATTGAATAATAATCCTGCTCCTGGCTATTGACTGCCTCGTTAAAGTAAGGCTCAATACCATACTCAAATTGATGCCCGTAATTGTTTAATATCCTGAAATTGATCGTCGAATCTGTGAACGCTGAAAATGTAGATGATGTATCAATATCCGGAATAAAAACTCCAAGGGACATGAGATTTATTTCGGAATTTTTTATTTTGTCTTTGCTGTACCAGTCACCTTCTTTGAAATCAAGCATTTGCCGTTTTTGATAGAGAGAAACGGATCTCTGCCCATTAAGACTGTCCACAAAAGTAATACTACCAATTTTAACTCTCCTGCCCGGATTGAAATATATATCTAAACTGTCGTCGCTGCTTCCAAATTTTGTCCTAACAAAATCTGCCGCAAATTCGGAATAAAAGTACCCGTTGTTTTGTAATAATCTGATGATTCCATTGACCTCAGAAACTATTCTTGTTTCATTGAAGTATTCACCTTCTTCGATAACCCTAAAAGAATTTATCTTGCTTCTGATGTCATTGGGTAGAGTGTCCAAGCCATGGTATTGGTAGTAGGCGAGTTTTGCTCTTGTGCTGTCATTAATAACAAAAGTAAGTACATTTTTTTTTGCAGAAGAGTCAGGTTCAAATGTATAATCAATCTGTGCCCAATGGTAGCCACTCATATTATACAGCTCTTTTAGTACAGTCTGAATATCAGTTTCCACCACGTTAGGACTAAAAAAGCTAAGCTCATCATTCATACTGTTCAGGCTTCGCTTTAGTTCTGATTTGATAGGTTCTGTTACAAACTCAGGGCTGCTCATTTTAGAAATATTGTCGTAATAGTACCGAAGGAAGTTATGGGTAAAGCTTCTGTCGCTCTCTCTTGTTTTTATAATGCTTTTGAGCTCATCTTCGAGGAAAGCCTGAGTGCCTTGGAAGCGGATTTCATGTATCTCGTAGCCATAGCCATGGTCTAAAGCAGGGAAAAGTCCTTTGTGAGTTTTCCTCTCTGCAGCAGACAAAGATATAGAGCATATAAGAAATAAGAGAATCAATCTCACAGCTGGACTCATAAATTACTTTTTCAATGCTTGACACAATCATAAGATACAAAAATCTACAAAAAAAGTGCCAAATCTAAGTAGGAAATTTGAAAAAAGTCGAGAGATTACTCCAACTCTCATAGTATTAAAAACTTTGGATGTTCATAATTAAAACACATACATAGTAATCCATTCTAAAAAAAAATGATTATATAGCTTCTATTGGCAAACCAAATTTTAGAAGACTGATGGAATACTTTATTCTTTCGATATACTTTTTGATGCTTATTATTTTATCTTTTAGAGCTTATAAAAAAATTAAAGGCTCTGATGATTTTTATGCTGCCGGCAAAAATGTCGGTTACAAAGGTGTTTGGGGGAGTCTGCTTGCTACTATCCTTGGTGGTTCGGCTGTCATAGGCACTGTCAACTTCAGCACAGACCATGGTTGGGCTGCTGCTTGGTTTATGCTATGTGCTGCTTTAGGACTGTTGATGCTTATACCGTTTGTACCTAAAGCCAGAAAGTTTGCCAATTTTACGATAACTGAGCTGATTGGAAATTTTTACGGGAATAACGCAAGACGTTTTGCCAATATTTTGATACCCATAGCATGGACTGGTGTAACAGCCGCTCAAATAATTGCTGCCGGAAAAATATTGAATGCTTATGCAGGTATAGATTATTTCTACTCAGCACTCGGAGCCGGCGTAGTTTTTATTGCTTATACTATGGCAGGTGGGCAAAAGTCCATTATAAAGACTGATGCTATGCAGGCTTTGCTTTTGATAGCATCTATCGGAGTAATTTTTGCATTCGTTCTAAATTCAGAAACAACACAATCTCAAAATATAGAAATACTTCAATTTCCATTTAACCAATCATTTTCAGTCTCTGATTTGATTATGATGCTCTTCACGTATTCCTCAACTTTTCTTGTCGGGCCTGATGTATATTCCAGGATTTTCTGTGCGGGCAGTGATAAAAGTGCTTCGAAGGCATTATTGTTAACAGCTCTTGTTCTGATTCCGATAGCATTTGTACTTGCATATCTCGGCATAGAAGCTACAATGCTATTCCCTGCTGATTTGTTTAAATCCCAATCTGCTTTGGTTTTATTGGTAAAATCGCTATTACCTGCTTGGGCAGTTGGTATTGTCATTGTAGGATTGCTTGCGGCAGTGATGTCGTCAGCTGATTCTATATTGCTAACAGCAGCTTCTCTAATTACAGACTTGCGTGGCAAAAATCTAAAAGAGCGTAGCAGTATCAAGCATACCAGATTGTCAATCTTCGCAGTAGGTACCGTGAGTATTCTTATCTCTTTGTGGTATAGTAATGTTATAGGAATATTTTTGATAGCACTTGCAGTATTTTCAGGAGCATTTATAGTGCCGGTGTTGTTAGGTTTGATGGGTTACCGTTCGGGCAATAATAAGTTTGCAGTCGCAGGGATGTTCTGCGGGGCAGTTTTAGCACTTGCCGGAAAACTTCTGGCATTGTATGGTTATAATGGTATTGGGGATAATTTGGTGTTGAGCTCCTTTTTTGCTAATGGGCTAATCATCATTTTGCCAAGCCTTCTTAGGAGATTGCAACCCGCAATGAACAAAGGTTAAAATGTTTGTCTTGCCAAACCCATCTCGGAACATTGCCGTGTATTGAGCCTATGTCTGTTTCCTAACCTAACTTCGGAAGAGCAGTATCAGTATTTGCTTTTATTCCTTGTATAGATATATTTATACCAGTAAAACGGGAAATAAAAGACGTTTAGCAATAGAAGCATAGCAGCTCGTTTATGCCGTGTTGTCAGTAAAAATTCCTCGAGCGAGTAATTGTGATTGACATATATTATAATCAACACAGGTAGTAGCGCCAGGTTTATCATAAATATCAAGATTGCCAGCTTCAAATTAGTAGCAGCAAACTCACTAATCCCCGACGCACCGAAAATATTGATAACAACATAAAACAAGGCAAACACAAACAGTTCCCCTGAAACTGCAAAAAGAATATAATCTTTAACTTTTTGTGGAATCGGTTTTGCAGAGTTAGCTTTTCTTTTCTTCTTGAATATCGGAATCATGGTCTCTTATTTCTATTTTTTGTTCAAATACTTCTAATAATTTATCTGTGTTTTCTTTGCTTACACGGTAAGCAATTGGCTCGGTTTCGTCAGTAACCAACAAAGTAAATTTGAAAGTGGAATCATCTTCTTCTATTACTTCGTAGTTGCTTATCGTCTTCCAAGGAATAACATGCCATGAACCACCGAAGATTCCTTTTTCTCCTACAAGTAGAGGTCCTAATTGCTTAATAAGCATCGCTATAAAGAAAAACATCGAGCTTTTCAGGAGGTTGTTTAGCAAAGCCTCTGTGGTGTCAGCAAATACAAAAAACTTAACAAGACCATAAACTGAAAATACCACACCCACAAGCAGAACAGTCGAAAAAAGCCATTTGAACTTTTTGTCTGCCGGTTGTATTGCGAACAGCAAGCTACCGAGGTGCTTTTTGATTGCAGATATTCGATATAAATATATACCCAAAAAACCAAGGTTGAAAATAATTAGAGAATACTTCATAGATTGATGTCCAAAAAAAGCAATTGTTACTTTGTACTATCGGGATAAAATAATATACTAAAAATCTCGTTTGCAAAGACAGTTTGGTTTGACAATAAATATCGGAGAGTTTTTAAAATGATTAAACAAGTAATGCAAGATGCAATCAATAAACAAATTGCTAAAGAGATGTATTCTTCAAATCTTTATTTGGCAATTGCTGCATATTTCCATTCTATCAATCTTAATGGTTTTGCACACTGGATGAGATTGCAGGCACAGGAAGAAATGACTCATGCCCTTAAGTTTTTTGATTACTTGCTTGATAGAGGTGGTCATGTTGAAATAGGTTCATTGGAAGCACCTCCTTCCGAATGGGATTCTCCTCTTGCAGGATTTGAAGCATCTTATCTACATGAGCAATCAATCACAGAATCTATCAATAAATTAGCTGATTTGGCTGCGAAAGAAGGCGATCATGCAACTACAATTCTGTTGCAATGGTTCATCACAGAGCAGGTTGAAGAAGAAGCCACAGTAAGTGAAATCGTTGATAGAATTAAACTTGCCGGAGACTCTGCCGGTGGTCTGTTCTTCCTTGATAACGAATTGAAGCAACGTCAGCTAACTGCTACTGCATAGAATAGCATTAGATTGAGAAATAAAAAAATGGGGAATTATTAGATAATCTATTAATTCCCCATTTTTCTTTCAAACTGTTTATTTATCGGGCTCTAACCTGCTAAGATTTTGCAGAAAAATTTATCTTCACCTCTTTTCTGCCAATATTGCTTTTTCACTTTGCCTGAACCAAGTATCTGAAAATCAATGCCTTTCTTTCTAAGTACTTTTATTGCATTTCTAATACTTAAGCCTTTTAGATTTGGTTGAGTGCCAGTGGAATCTGCGAATTCCTCATCTCCGGGTATATTCTCAAAAATCTTTATAGATATCTCTGAGTCTTTTTCAACAATTGAGTCTGCTGCAGGCATTTGATATGATATTGTTCCTTTGTCAGGGCTATCCTCGAATTCGAGGTCAATCTCATCAAGCAAGTCTTCGGCGAAATCTAAATCCAGACCAATCAGATTTGGCACTCTCACACTATCAGACTCAATTTCCGGGCTGAGATTGTTGATGCCTTTTGCAGCAATCCATTTGCTTGCTATGCTCTTAAAAATTGGGGCTGCAGTCGAGCCTCCGTAAAATCCACGCTTTGGCCTGTCAACTATCACAATCATTGCTATCTCAGGAGACTCTGCCGGGAAAAATCCGGCAAATGAGGCTGTATAGTAGCCACGAGTGTACCTACCGTTTACTAATTGCTGGCTTGTTCCTGTTTTGCCTGCAACTTTAATGTTTTTAATTCTTGCTGCAGTTCCTGTACCGCTATCTACTACTGCACAAAAGAGATTTGCGATGTCTTTAGCTGTCTGAGAAGAAATAACTCCTCGGATTTTTTCGGGTTGATTTTCTGCGATTATGTTGCCATTCCTGTCAAGAATTTTTTTGATTATATATGGCTTCATCAATACACCTTCGTTGGCTATGCAGGCATAAGCATTGATTAGTTGTAGTGGAGTAACCCCAAGTCCGTAACCGTGACCCATAAATCTTTTAGTTGCCCCTGTGAACTGGTCAGGTTTTTTTAATCTACCCTGAACTTCGCCGGGTAAATCTATATCTGTTTTGATTCCAAAGCCGAAGTCTCTCACATATTTATAGAACTTTCCGTCACTCATATTATCAGCTATAGTAGAGAAGACTATATTGCTCGAATATCTGACTGCATCTGCAAAAGAGCATGAGTCAAACGGATGTTCGTCTTTAATTTTATAATCTTTCATTTGCATAAGCCCATGGTAGCCGTAGAATCGGTCCTCAGGTTTTACCATGTTTTCGTTCATTGCAGCAGCAGCAGTAATCATTTTAAAAGTAGAGCCGGGTTCGTACATATCAGTTATTGCTCTGATACGCATCGTTTCAGAAGTTTTCCCTGTTTTGGAATTTGGATTGTATCCCGGATATGAAGCCATTGCAAGCACTTCTGAGGTTTTAACATCAAGAGCTATTACTGTACCTGCAGCAGCATCTGTTCTTAAAATGCCTTGCCTTAGTTCGTATTCTACAAGTTGTTGCAAATTCATATCCAAGGTCAACTGCACAGAAGCACCGTCAGTAGCCTTTTTCATAGGTTGATCGGCGTAATAAGATAATTTGCCTCCTCTGCCTCTCGTCATTATTAGGAAACCGTCAATTCCGTTAAGAATTGAATCGTGACTCATCTCCAAACCGGAAACTCCCATATTATCTATGTTAGTGCATCCGATTACCTGAGCTGCATAGCTGTTATATAGATAGTTGCGTTGCGGTTCCTTTCTTAAAATCAGCCCTCTATCGGAGAATTTTTCAAGATTGCGAACCTGATACCTATCTACACCACGCTTAATCCAAATAAATCTGCTTTTAGGATGATATATTTTCTTTTTAAGTTCGGTCGTGTCCATACCGAGAGTGGAAGAAAGTATAGTAATTAGCGAATCTTTATGTTCCAATAGTGCAGGATCTACTGCTATAGAAACTTCGTGGTCATTTGTAACAAGCAAATTGAAGTTTCTGTCGAAGATAAATCCTCTGTCAGCCTTCAAATCAATTTTAGATTCGTGCTGCCTTTTTGCTTTACTTTTATAATAATCAGTATTTACTACTTGTATGTAGAACAATCTGATGATGACCATAAAGATACATAAAAGCAAAAATGAAGCAGTAAAAAAGTACTTCCACAGCTTTGCGTGCCTTACTTCTTTTGGTGATTTATCGTTATTAGACATTACATCAATCCTTTTCTATAATCTCAGGAGCAGATTCAGGTTCGGTCATATTTAGTTTCTGTTTGGCAAGGGGGATGATTCTGTCCGCAGAACGCAATCGAATAATTTCTGCACGAGAGCGGTCTCTGTCCATTCGCATAATCTCTTTTTCCTGTGAGAGTTTGCGAATTTCATTGTGGAGCGAATTAATCTGAAATACATTATCAACATAGAAAATAGTAAGCAGTGCCGCAAGCAATATTATGCCAAGGCTTTTCCATCTATTATTGACAATATAATTTCTGATCTCGCTAAGTCGTGGGATATAATCGAATAGACTTATCTTATCAGCAAATTTTCTCAAAAAATTGAACATTTATATTTTCTCCCCCCATGAGAAAAACTATATGCCAAGTACACAAAATCAAGAATACAATTTTGCATATAAGACAATATGCAAAATAAAAAAAAAGAAACCAATCGAAAATATATTATGTGTCAATTTGCTTAAGTATGAGCTAAATATCTAAGCTCAAAGAGGATTATAATATGTGAACAGCTAACCAGATAGTCGCTTCTTCGAGTGAAGTGTAAGTAACTCTATGGCTGCAATTAGCCGGTATATACAGGTAATCTCCGGGTTTAAGTCTATGATAAGTCCCTGTCTCACAAAATAAAACTTCTGCTTCACCTTTCAGTACTAATACCCATTCTGCCTGCTCCTGCAAATATGGAGCATCCGGTGGAGTTATATTTCCATTAGAGATGATTCTTTCAATTTTTACATTCTTTAGAGAAAGAATATCCTGAAAGACTTCTTCTTTTGAATCTATAGGTATCTGAGACAAAATATTGTTAATCATGCAAATTCCAAAATATTAAAACAAGGAATTTTGTTTAGAGTCTTTGTTTCTGTATTCAATCTTAAAATGCTTATAAGCTTGCTCTGTTGCAACACGTCCACGTTGTGTTCGTTTCAAAAAACCCTGCTGAATCAGAAATGGCTCGTAAACTTCTTCTATTGTGCCTGCCTCTTCGCCGACTGCCACAGCAATAGTGCCAACACCCACAGGGCCGCCATCGTACTTTTCTATTATCGAAAGAAGTATCCTTTTGTCCATATCATCTAAGCCGTATTCGTCAACATCTAAAGCAGAGAGAGAAATTTGTGCGATTTCTTTTGTAATCGTTCCATCACCTTTCACTTGTGCAAAATCTCTTGTGCGACGGAGAAGTCGATTAGCAATACGAGGTGTGCCACGCGAGCGGGAAGCAATCTCCAAAGCTCCTTCTTCTGTGATAGATGCGCCAAGTAGTTGAGCAGAGCGAAGCACTACAAGCATCAGCTCTTCTGTCGAATAGTAATCCAATCGGTTGATTATACCAAATCTCGAACGCAAAGGTGCTGTCAGTAAGCCTGCTCTTGTGGTAGCGCCAATAAGTGTAAAGTTTGGAATAGAAAGCTGAATAGTCCTTGCCGAGGGGCCGGAATCTATCATGATATCCAATCTAAAATCTTCCATAGCCGAATAGAGGAACTCTTCTACTATAGGTGATAATCGATGTATTTCATCAATAAACAGCACATCGCCCGCTTCGAGGTTTGTCAGCAAACCCGCAAGATCGCCGGGTTTTTCAAGCACAGGACCTGAAGTAGTTTTGATATTGCTTTTCATCTCTTTGGCTATGATGTGACTCAAAGTAGTTTTACCCAAGCCCGGAGGTCCTGTCAAAAGTACGTGATCCAGAGATTCGCTTCGTTGTAGAGCTGCTGTAATAAATACAGACAGATTGTCCACAATTTTTTTCTGTCCGGTAAAGTCGGAAAATGTTTGCGGACGGAGCGATCTGTCCAGTTCCTCATCAGTTAATCTGTAAGGATTAGTCGCCTCAGATCTGTTTATTGATTCCATAGCTGTTTGCTGTTTTGCATTATATGTGTAAAGTATAAAAATAGTGATGAAAGCGGAGAATTCAAAGTAAAGAATATCCCTTGTATGTGAAGTAACCTGCAAAGTAATATTTAGAAAATAAATGACAGTATAAATGCAAATAATATGACAATAAATATTTTATATATGTGAAAATGTAAAATCGAATAATAAAGTAGAAAAATCAAAAAATAAGCGAATCAATTGAAACATAATTCAATACTATGTGTTATTGTGTTATTGAATGTATAGTTCTGTATTGGCGTAAATATTATAAGTATTATATATAAAAGAAGATATGTATTGCCAAATGGAAATATATTTACAATAAGTAGAATATATGCAAAGTATATTGTCAAAATAATACTTTAATGAAAAGCATTAAATATGACAAATTTAATGCTATAAAAAATAGAATTTTACTATTTTGTATGTGATAAGTTGCGATTTGATACAGATAAAGAGATTGTAATATATATAGTTGTTTAATATTATTAAATGAGGTTACATGAAAAAGATCAATGTGTTTAGTGCATTGTTTGTGCTACTCGTTGTACTTTTGAGTTCACCAAAAGCAATGGCGGTGGATTTGAATGATTTGCAGCTATCTGACTATCAAGGAGAATATACTCCTATTGCAGGTACAATTCTTGGTGACGGTGATGATTCAGAATTTGATTTTGATTTGCCATTCACTGTGTCTCACGACGGTCAAGAATTTACCAAAGCAAGAGTTTCTACAAACGGTTGGATGGTTCTCGGTGTTTCTACATACACAGGTATTACTGCAACTCCCGGTGGGACAAATGCAAACTTTTTAGTGCCTTGTAATGAAGATTTAAGAGCCGATGCAGGTATTGGAGACATTAGATGGAACGTTGTTGGGACTGCTCCAAGCAGAACTTTAATAGTTGAGTGGAAAGACCATAAATACTATGGAAAAGATCTTTCTACACTTAATTATCAATGCCAAATTTCCGAAGGTTCTAATATCATTAGGTTTGTTTACGGAAATATGACAGCTCTCGATGATGGCGGAACTAATCAATCTTTCAGCTATATTTCTGGTTCTGTAGGAACAAAATATATCAATATTGAACCACTTGCCACAGGATTTGTTGGACACTATGGCAATTCCACTGAAAAATATCTTACGGAAGATGACAGACCTCTTTTCCCTGCAGGCAAAACTGTTGAGTTCTCTCTAGTGAACCCTGTGCTTATATCCGAATCAACAGAAAACGATGTGCTTTGGAAAATAGGCGAAACTTATCCTGCTCCTTCAATAGAAGTTCTGCGTTTAGCAGATATGCCAAGCTTTGTAATCGAATACACTTTGAAAAATACTAAAACTGGCGAAGTGATCTATAAAGCTACTAACGAAGGTGATGCTTCTACAAACACTTTCACTCCAAATCCACAACCGGTAGGAATGAAAGAAACTCTTACTATAACTCATGCCATTGGTAAAGCTGCTGCCTACGATAGAGAAAATCCTAACTCTGACTTAAATGACGGTAGTTTCGATTTGATTACAGATGCAGCTTCAATCGAACCGGGTAGATATGAATTAGTATGTAAATTGATAATTCCTAATAGCGAGGTAGCTGTTCAGTCTATTACTAAAAATGTTCAAATCGCTTTGGAAAACGATCTTGCAGTTAGTGATGTAAAATATCCTAAGAAAAACGGAAGATACCTTATCAATAATTTTGTTCCTCTTCAAGTTAGAATGAGAAACTTTGGTACTGCTCAGATTTCTAACTTCAGAGTAACTGCTAAAATATATGATGCTGATAACAATCAGTTAGTTTACGGTCCTGAGTATTTTAACTGGCAAAACACTGCAAGACCACTAAATACAGGTGATTTTGTATCTGTAGATTTCCCTAACTTTAGAACCCAAAAACCTTTGGTTCACGTTGGTAGATATTTTGTAGAATATACTTCAGAACTTTTAAGCTCTGATGATGATATGCCTACTAACAATACTGTTGGCACATCTTCAACTAACAGACATTACTTTGATGTTGTTTATGATGTAGAACCGGGTGCAGTTTCAGTTCAGGCTCCTGCAGCAGATGTTTTTGTTGGCAGACCGCTTTTCCCAAGAGCGAAATTTATCAACAACGGTATTGTAGATTTGTCAAACGTTCCTGCAATATTTACAATTGTTGGTCCGCTTCCTTCGACAAACGTAGTTTATCAAAACGAAATGAATGTTCAGGATTTGCAGGCTGGTAATTACAATGTTACTTCTGTTCCTTTCAATACAGAATTTATTCCTGAATTGCCAGGTACTTACAAATGTGTTGTGAGCATCAACGATCCTAACGATAAAGATAATACAAATAATACTATCGAATCTACTTTCAATGTAGTATCATTGATGTCCGGTAATTATACTATCGGCAAAACTGCTACAGGTACAAGAAACTTTACTTCTATTGAAGAAGCTTTAAATATGCTTTATCTTAAAGGTGTAGATGGTCCTGTAACATTCGAATTATTAGATCCTGAATATACAATTGGTAATGTTAATTCAGATGCTCCGGCATTGGACATGTCTTCTAAAATCATTGGTGTAAGTGAAACAAATACTATTACTTTCAAACCATCAGATGCATTGGCTACTACAAAAGCAAGTATCCAATTTAATTTAAAATCAGGTAATGGTATTGGTATTTATATCGCACAGAACTACACTCCTGCTAATGGCAATGCTGCCGTGCATGTAGTTACAGAAAAAAATAAATACAGATTTGCAAATACAGAAGGTAACTTCATCTTTGATGGTGGTGCTCAAAAATCTTTCAAATTTAACTTAGAAACGAAAGATAATAGATTTGCAGCAGTATTTTATCTTGGTGCAGGTGCTTCTAATTGCCAAATTAAAAACTGTATAATCGAAGATGAAACTCCAAACTTCAAATCTTCTCTTCCTTTGACAGTTTATAATGCAGGTGCAGGTGCTTTCACTCAGGAAGCAGATCAAAGAAGTAATACTGCTTATTACACAGCTGGTGTCGTGCTTAGATCTGTAGCTCCACGTTATGATAAAACAAACTCTAACTACTTCAATCTTGATACGCTTACTGCAGACAATAACGTAATTGCTAATAATGAAATCAGCGGTTATGGCTATGGTATAGCTTCTATGGGTACAGGTTTGTTATTCCAAGCAGGTGGTAGCAACAAATTTACAAAATACTATAACTCGAATAATATTTTCGAATCTAACAAAATCCATAACGTTGGTCACGCAGGTATTTTTGTTGGTTTCGAAAATGCATCTGAAATCAGATACAACAGAATTTACGATGTAAAAGGAACTGAAGTTTTTGCTGCTTGCGGTATTGTTGCCGGTGGTGAAGCTGATAGAGATATGTTTGGTTACAACACAGTTGATATCAAAATCCTTGGTAATGAAATTAGCCACTTGACTAATGCTAATGAAATCTATGGTATCAAAGTAGATCAGTCACCTTCTATCGTAATCGAAAACAGTAAATATTCTTTATATCCTAAAGCTGATGATAACGTCTTAGTTGCTAATAACATTATCTGGCAATTAGAACCGCAACAGTCTTACACAACTCGCGTTGGTGTTGCTGTATTTTCTCAGAGAGCTACAAAAGGTAACTTCCAAACTGCTTCTATCTTACCTTTCCAAAAAGATTATGTGGTAAGAAATACTAAAGTAGTAAACAATACTATCTTAGTGAACGGTGACGATGGTGTTGTTAATACTGGTAGTGTTATCGGTTTGGCTTTGCAGGATAACAGAAATGCAGAAATCAAAAACAACGCTATTGCAGCTATGGATAACGAATTTGCAGAAACTTGCTTAGCATCTACTGCAATGTTCTTACAAAATGGCGATGTTAAAAATCAGAATATAGTTTCTGACAGAAACGTTTTCTGGACAAACAACTCTGCTTCTACTATCGCTAGAATGATCGAAACTAACGACAAAAACGAAGTAATCGAAATGGGTTACACTACTGAATATAACACTTTGAGCAACTGGATTGTTTGGTCTGCTCAGGATATGAACTCAGTAGAATCTAACTTCATGACTGATTATGAATTTACAGGAGCTGCTCCTCAGACATTAAGAGTGAAATCTAATCCGCTTCCTCTTAATTCAGTATTGAATAACAGAGGTGACAGAATTGAAAGTAACACTACTGACTTACTTGGCTACACTCGTGGTGAAGCAGGTCAGAGATACGATATCGGTGCTTTGGAATTTAACGGCAGAACTTATGTGAGCGATGTTGAAAGCACTATAATTTTAGAACCGGCTGCTTTCAAAGCTAACGACGGTACAGAATTTGGTGATGCAGAATATATCATGACTTCTTTACCTCTTTCAGTAAAAGTTAGAGTAAGAAATAATGGTTCTTTGATGCAACAAAATACTAATGCAAAACTTTCAATCTACCGCGAATTGCCTACAGGCGAATTTGCTGCAACTCCTGAGTATATCGAAACTGTGAAATTTGACGCAGTTGCTAATGAAAGCTCAGACGTAGTATTTGACTTGGCAGGTAAATTCGAACCAAAAACTTACAGCGATTTGAGACTTAATGCTGCATACGCTGCTTCAGTTCCGGCAAAATTTGCTCAAATGACAGCTAACGTTACTCCTCGATACAAAATTGAAATTGCAGTTGAAAATGACGAAGATAACTACAACAACGTAATTACTAAAAATGTACGTTACTTCATCCGCAAATCTTGGTTGAGATTGCTTGTTACTTCTGAAAATGTAAATGCTGATTTGACTAACAGCCCATCTCAGGAAGTAATTGCTTCTACATTGAACCACAACAAACTTATTGATGGTCTTAGCCATGTAGGTTGGGTAGTAGAAATGGATCAAAACGCAACTTCAATCGAAAACGATAAATTCGACTACGATGTACTTGACAGAAATTGTTGGGAACCAAGAGCAATTGACTATACAAACTACAATACTGTTATCTGGTCAGATGCTCACGATACTAAAACTGTAGCTGGCGAAGAAGTTGCTAATGCTCTTACAAGATTCCAAGAAATGGACTTGTCTGATTACACTGCTGCCGGTACTATTAGCGTTAAGAAAAATCTTATCTTCGCTTCTCAGGAATTATTGAGAAATCAGACAACTGATTTTGCAGCTAAAGTATTTGGTGCATTCAACAGACCTGTTGCAACTCCTGACGTAATTGATTATACTAACGTAACAGGCATGAATATCGGTCGTAACTTAGTTCACTTTATTAGTGCTACTAATTTCAACGGCGATGCTGATCCTCAACCTGCGTTGATGAATATGAATCAAAACATCGATGGTATTGCAAAACTTGGATTCTACTATACAAATGTACTTGCAGGAAACCCTGCTGTTACTGAAACAGAAAAAATCCATACAATCGGAACAGTTTCTCCGACTGCAAACAGAATACTTTTGGGTAGCGACTGGAGACATTTTGTAGATATCGAAAAAGTACTTCGTTCATTGTTCGATTTCGCAGAAGCTAATGGTGGTACAATCATCCCTGTAGAATTGGTTAACTTTGATGCAAAAGTTGTAAATGACAGAGTTGTATTGAACTGGGCTACTGCAAGCGAATTGAACAGCGATAGATTTGAAATCGAAAGAACAACTGCTAATAATGGCTTTGATGGCTTGTTCGAAAGAATTGAATCAGTTGAAGCTGCAGGCAAATCAGGTAATGTTATCGACTATAATGCAATTGACGAAAATGTAACATTCGGTAATACATACGCATACAGATTGAAAATGGTTGACCGCGATGGCAAATTTGAATACAGCCAAACAGAATATGTAACTTTGGAAGGTGCAAACTCTCTTGCTATCAAAGAAGTTACTCCAAATCCTGTTGCAGTTGATGCAAACGTGGAAATCTCATTGTTCGAATCCGCAAATGTAGAAATGTATTTAGTTGATATGAGCGGAAAAGTAGTTACTAATGTATATTCAGGCAATTTGAGTGCGGGCACTCACAGCATCAAACTTGATGTAGCAAATATTGCTTCAGGTAACTACACATTAGTGCTAAATTCTAATAGTATTGTCAGAACTACAGTAGTAAAAGTAGTAAAATAATATTACTCCATAGCAACATTAAGCCCTTTTGCTTATTCATAAAGCAAAAGGGCTTATTTTTTTCATCGAATTCATTCGATATAATTCTTGCCTACCTTGCATTCGGAAAGAAAAAAAATAAAGTTTTCTGCATTTCTCTAAACTACTGTTAATACAGGAAGATAACAATATTATCTCGAAACATTAATAAAATATTTTATCATTAGCTGTAACATTGATAGAAAACATTTGTTATCATTTTAGTAGATTGTATGAAGTAAATTATACTCCTTTTATAGTCATCAAAAACGCAACAAACTATCCCAGATAAAAGGAATATAATTATACGTATTAAAACAAATAAAATACTTCAATAAATAACATAGAATTTCAGATAAAATACAATTTGTTTTACTAAATAAGGTGATACAGTGAAAAAACGTTTAATGCAGTTTTTCGCTCTCGCAACGTTACTAATAGTTGCGTCCATACAAGCATGGGCTGCTCCAGTGGCCAGAACTTGTACTGCAAGTTCAAGCTCTGGTCCGGATTCCTTCCATGAGTTAACAATTAATGGATTAGAGTTGATCACTAATCATTTTGCAGCACCTGGTGGTTATGTAGATTATACAAATCAAGCAATAACAGTTAGTGCTGGCGATGTTATGGATTTTTATGCGTACGGTCTTGAGTGGTACAGTGCAGGAAGTCCTTTGGGGCTATATTCTTGCCGTGTGTCAGTACTTGTAGATTTCAATTCAGATGGAGACTTCGAAGATGAAGGAGAACTTATTTGGATTTCTACAGTAGGTGCTAACGAACATGAAGCACAAATTACTATTCCTGAAGAAGTAGATGGTGGCGAATATAGAATGTGTATTGTTGGAACAGAATCAACTTGGGGCGATCCAACTGTTCTTTCAAGTACAGGTTGTGGTAGTGATGCTTATGCAATGATTGTTGATGTTACCCTTATCGTTAAGCCTAAGACACCTACACTTGTTGACATTTTCCCAACAACACCCGAAGATGGCGTAGCCGTATTTTCACGTGGCTACAAAATGGGACAACCATGGGTTGACGTAAAACGCGTAGATGGCATGCCAAACATATCTTATAAATACAAAGTAATTGGTCCTTTGCCATTAGAAACAGTAGTTTATGAAGCAAAAGTAGAAGGCAATGTAGCATCTAACTTAATCACACCAAACCCACAGCCATTAGGCGAAGTTGCAAGAATGACAGTAACTCATGCAACAGGTTTGGCAGCAGAATATGATGCAAACAACCCTGACAACGTAGGTGGCACAGCAAATCCTGACAACACAGGTGTGTTTGATTTACAGACAAATCAGTTGCAAATCGAAGGCGGTTCATACCGTGCAATAGCTGAGCTAAGCTTCACCTTTGAAGGTCAGCCTATGACACTTACAAAATATAAAGATTTTGTAATCGCAATCGACAATGATATTGCAATTACATCAGTAAGAAAACCAATCAAAATGCCAAAAATGAAATATGGCAAAAACGTTCCTGTTCCAATCACAGCAACAGTAACAAACGTAGGTCTTTATGATGTAAGTGAATTTGAAATCACAGCAAAAGTATATCCTGAAAACGGAACAAATCCTGTATTCGAAACATCAGAACGCTGGAAAAATACATCAGCACCACTATCAACAGGCGATTTGACAGTAATGGAATTAGATCCATACAGAGCCAAAGACGGTGTTGGTAATTTCCGCATCGAATTTGAAGTGGAATTGATAAGTGCATTTGACGAAGCACCTGCAAACAACGTATATCCAAAAGTTGGCCAGGCTGCACACGTATTTGAAGTAGCATACCAACGCGATGCACAGCCAATAGCAGTAATCGCACCTGTAGGCTCAAATAACTATGTAGGTCGTCCGATAATCCCAAGAATCGAATTAAAAAACAACGGTATTCTTGACTTATCTAACGTACCGACAAAATTGCAAATCAAAGCACCAAACGGCGCAGTAGTTTATGATGAAGACTTCGAAGTAGAAGTAGTACCATCAGGCTTATACAACACAATGAAAGAATACTTGCCTGTAGAATTTATCCCTGCAATGGCAGGCACATATACAGCCAAAGTATATACATCACTAACAACAGATGACAATAAAGCTAATGACATGTATGAAACAACATTCACAGTTATTAACTCCTTGTCAGGTACATACACAATCGGTACAACAAACTCATCAAGCACACGTAACTTTGCTACAATCCAAGATGCATTGGATATGATATATGAATCAGGTGTTTACGGTCCTGTAACATTTGAATTGACAGATGCATCATACACAGTAGGTAGCAAAATTGGCCAAAATCCTGCAATGGACTTGTCATCACACATCATCGGCGGCGGCGAAGATCACCCAATCGTGTTCAAACCATCACAAAGCCGTGCAGTGAGCAAAGGCTCAATTACAATTAACATGAAAAGCGGTAACGGTATTGGTGTGTTCATTGCCCAGGCAGCAGAGCACAGCAATGCAGCAGCAGCAATTAATGTAGTAAGAGCAACATTGAAACGTGACTATGCAAATTCACCGGGTTACATCACATTTGATGGTGGCAGCCAGAAATCAATCAAATTCACGTTAGACACAGACGAACCATTCAAAGCAGTGTTCTATTTGGGTAACGGTGCATCAAACAATACAATCAAAAATTGTATAATCGAAGGTACAGATGCAGGCAGCTTTAAATGCTCATTGCCATTGACAGTATATTCAGCAGCACAGGGCGGCTTCAAATACGAAGCAGACAAACGCTCAAATACATTGGCTTACACAGCCGGTATCGTGATGCGCAGTAAAGCACCGATTAACGAAAAATTCAATGCAAACACAGACGGTCTTGATACCCTTGTAAATGCAAACAACGTAATCATGAACAACGAAATCAGCGGATTCGCTTATGGTGTTGCTTCTATGGGTATCGGTCAGTTGCTCGTACAAGGTTTAGGCCATAACGTAGAGCATTTCAACGAAAACAACGTAATCAGCAACAACGTAATTCATAATGTAGGCCGCGCAGGCGTTTTTGTAGGTCATGAAAAACACACAGAAATCAGCGGTAACAGAATATATGACATCGAAGGCGGTTGCACAGGTCTTGACGCAGCAGGTATCATGGCAGGCGGTCAGTCAGCACGTGGCTATTTCGGCTACAACAACCGTATGGTAAACATATTGAACAACGAAATCAGCAGCATCAGCGGTACAGGCATGGTAAGTGGTATTCGCGTAGAGCAATCACCACAACAGCTAATCGAAGGTAGCTTGCTTACAACATTCCCGGTAAATCCTGAATCAATGGTAATCGCAGGTAACATCGTATGGGAATTGTTGCCAAACGACGCAAATACAGCAAGAGCAGGTATTTACGTATTCACACAACGCAACAGTTTTGACTCACCATTGCAGTCAGATTACTTCTCAAGAAATGACGCAATCGTAAATAATACAATCATAGTAAACGGCGATGACGGCGTAATGAACACACGTGCAGTAATGGGCGTAGGTCTTCAAAACGTAATGGGTACAGTACTCAAAAACAACGCAATCGCAACAATGGATAACGACTATGCAGCAACTTGCCCTGTATCAGCATGCGTGTTCTACCAAGGACCTTCAATGGAAGAGGCAGGCGTAATTTCTGACCGCAACGTATATTGGACAGAAAACTCAGCATCATCAGTTTACCGTTGGATCGAAACAGATGCAGCCGGCAACAAATTGTCAGATGCAGCAATCAATGAATACAAAACATTGGCACAATGGCAAGCATGGGCAGGAGCAGACAAATACTCAGTATATTCAAAATTCATGACAGATTACGCATTTGTAGGAACAAATCCACAGAACTTACGCGTTAAATCAAACCCAATGCCATTGAACTCAGTACTAAATAACCGTGGCGATATCCTAGATGTAACAACAAGCGACATCACAGGCAAAGTACGCGGCGAAGCAGGTCAGAGATACGACATCGGTGCGTTAGAATTTAACGGACGCGTATATGTAAGCGATATGGAATCAACTACAATCACAGCACCTGCATCATACCGTGCAACAGAAGGTATCTTTGCAGATGCAGAACACATCATGACAGAAGCCCCTGTAGAAGTAAGTGCACGTTTGAGAAACAACGGTAGCTTATTCCAAACAGGCGCAGAAGTAACAGTAAAAATCTATCGTGAATTGCCAAACGGTACATTCGGTGCAGCACCTGACTACGAACAAACAGTAAAAGTAGATGCAACAACCTACGAATACGTTGATGTAAACTTCAACCTTGCCGATGGCAAAGGCTTAGAATTTGTACCAGAAACGTATGCAGACTTGCGTTTGAACCCAAGCTATGCAGCATCAGTACCTGAAGTATATTCAGAAATGACAGCAAACGTAACACCACGCTACAAAATAATGATAGTAACAGAAAGCGATGAAGACAACACAAACAACGAAGCATCAAAAATCGTAAGATTCTTCATTCGCCGCTCATGGATGAACATGTTGGTAAGCAGCCAGTATGTAAATGCAGACTTGAGCAACACACCAAGCCTAACAGAAATCGCAGGTAAATTGAACCACGACCGCGTAGTAAACGGTTTGAGCTTTGTAGGCTGGAAAGTAGCAATCAATCCGACAGCAACAACAATCGCCAACGACACAATCGACTATGACGTATTAGACAGAAACAACTGGGAAGCAAGAGCCATAGATTATGGTCACTACCGCACAGTAGTATGGTCAGACGCACACGATGTGATGGGCGATGCAGATGTAAAATTATCACGTTACGAACAATTAGACATAGAAAACTACTTTGCAAACGGAACTTCAATCGATAAGAAAAACTTGATTTTAGCATCACAGGAAATGATCAGAAACAACGGCGTAGTAGCACGCGATTTATTCAGAGCTACAGACCGCGTAAAAGCAAATCCTGAAGTAATCGACTACACAGAAGTAACCGGCAGCAGCGTAGGCAGAAACCTAACAAACATAATAGCACCAACAAACTTCGTAGGCGACGCAGCACCAAACCCAGCATTAGTTGACATGTGGGACGGCGGCGAAGGTAGAGTTAAGTTGGCATACTACTACACAAATGAACTAAACGGCACAAGCACATTGTTACCGGAAGAAAAAATCATGGGTGTAGCCACAACAACAATCGGAACAAATATATGCTACTTAGGAGCAGACTGGCGCCACATAGCAGACATCGAAAAAATGCTAAGAAGCGTATTTGACTTCGCAGAAGCAAACGGCGGCATCATAATTCCAATCGAATTGGCAACATTTGATGCAAAAGCAGTAGGCAACCGAGTAGATTTGAACTGGTCAACTTTATCAGAAATCGAAAGTGACCGCTTCGAAGTAGAAAGAACAGAAATTACAGACGGCTATGCAGACCTATTCAGCAAAGTATCAGAAGTAAGCGCAAGCGGCACAAGCCACTCAGTACGCAACTACAACACAGCAGATTACGGCGTAGAATTAGGCAAAAAATATGCATACAGACTAAAAATGATAGAACGCAGCGGAAAATTCGAATACAGCGAAATCGAAGAAGTGGAACTAAGCGCACCAAACAACTTGATGGTAGGCGAAGTAACACCAAATCCTGTAAGTGCACAGTCTAAAGTAAAAGTAAGCGGCGCAAGCACAGCAAACATTTACTTAAGCGACATGAGCGGACGCAAAGTAGTAGAATACGCAAAGGGCAACTTTGACGGCAGCGAAGTAACAATCGACGCATCAAACTTGACAAGCGGCAGCTACACATTAGTAATCGAATTAGACGGCTACGTAATCACACGTAAAGTAAATGTAGTGAAATAATCCAAAAAACACCGCATTTGCCAAACGAAGCAAACGCTAACTCACCAAAGCCGGCACTTTACCTCAAAAATAAAGTGCCGGCTTTTTTTTGTGCCAGGGTGTGTTGGGATTAGAAAGAGAGGGGTGAGAATTTTTGTAATCCGAAGAGTACATGACAGTGTACTATATGAGAAATAATCTCACAAGAAGACAAGTGAAAAAATAGTGTAAGCTAATAATAAATAAGGGAATTATAGATATTAGAAGTAATAGAGAAAAAAGGAGGAGTGATCCCGGCAGGATTCGAACCTGCGGCACCAAGTTTAGGAAACTTGTGCTCTATCCTACTGAGCTACGGGACCTAATTGATTGTTTCGTTGCCGTCTAACATAAAACGGGAACCAAATTTTGATCTGGTATCCGGATTGCGTAAGTAGTTAGCTACATACTGACGAATAGCACCTTTGTCAATGCCATTGGTCCCGGAAACCATAGCTTTTTCTATCATTGTTTCGATTTGTTCGTTGTCTATCAATCCGAGCATTTGATACTGAATCATTTCACCCCATGCATCGCGTGTAAACAAGTCCTCTTCAGCACCTTGGATAACACGAAACGAAACATTAGAAGGAAATAAGTCCCCTTTAAATAGCTCGTCTGAAAATTCAACTCTATCCACTATCCAGCTGAATGCAGCTGAAATTTCCGAATTAGAATAGCCCAATTGTTTGAGTTTTGACAAATCAATCTCAGACATATCGTTCTTTTCTCTCAATTCGGAGAGCAAATATACTATTATTTCGATTATGCGTTCAAACATATTTTTCCACAACTATTTAGTGATATATTTATTTTCTAAAGAGTGCATATATTCTCTCTGCTCAGGGGTTTCATCGTCGTATCCACAAAGATGAAGGGCACCATGAGCCGCTAGTCGCATCAATTCATTTGTAAGAGAAACTTTATAATCTTTAGACTGAACCTCTGCAGTATCCACGCTAATATATATTTCTCCGGCGAGGAAATTTTCCTCATCAAGATTGAAAGTAATAACATCAGTTGGGTAGTCATGCTGCAAAAATTCGATATTCATTTGATGTATGGCAGCGTCATCTAAAATAATTATATTCAACTCAACATCGTGCCGTCCCTCACCTGCAAAAACGTTAGAAGCTGCTTCCTTCATTTTCTTTAAAGGTAAAAATTTACGTTCAGTGTGATTGAATACTTCTATTTCTATTGCCATGTATCAAAGCACTTACATAGTGGACGAGCAAATTGTTTTTATATTCTTATCTAAGCATATTATTGAAGTTTGGCTTCAGTAATTGAAAGCTGCATTGCTGCCAAAAGTACTGCAGGATCGAGCTTGGCAAAATCAGCATTGATTATTTCTTTTCTGATTTTAGAAAATGAAGAGCAAGAGCATTGTTTACCTACTATAAGACAAGAAACAAAATCATCGTCTGCATTTACGAAGATAATTTCGTCCGGCTCAAATTCTATATAAAAAGTGCAGTCATGCAATTCGTGATAGCCGTGCTGAGTTTGCACACTAATCATGCTTCCTGTTGTGTCGCCACCGAGTGAAACATCATTGTGTAGGTTGATTACCATGCTCTGTTGCGTTTTTTTGTTGCTCATTTGCCAAGTAAAGGCATTGCCGAAATCTTTGGCTTCTGCATCCAAAAATCTTGATATATTGAGTATATCATCTTTGCTGAAAGTATATGCCATAATATACCTAAATTTAAAAACCGCTTTTCTTTATTATGCTTAGAGACCATAGGCAAAATAATAGTTTTCCAATAAGAAAACAAAAACATATTTAGCATATATACAAAAACTATCAAAAAATTGTATTATACTTTATTAAATATTTCTTCCTGTTCCTTTTTTGCCTATGATACAGCTCTACATTCATGGTAATTCTGTCTCTAATATCGAAAGAATATATTATCTAATTTGTTCAATATTTACGGTAAGGGAGTTTCAATATTGTTAAGACACAGATAGAAGGTAGAACCTACACCTTGCTTGGACTCGACCCTGATGTTACCGCCTTGAAGTTCAGCAAACTCTTTACAGAGCAAAAGTCCTAAACCTGTACCTTCTTCTCCTTTGGTGCCTTTGGTTGTATTGTTACTGTCTAATGCAAAAAGCTTGTTTATTTGGTCTTTGGACATACCAATTCCTTGATCCCTGATTATGATTTCAGTGCATTCGTTGTGTGATGTTTTAGATTCTATAGTAATATCAGTATTATCTTCAGAAAACTTGATAGAATTAGAAAGTAGATTGCGAACTATAGTTGCGGTCAAATTAGGGTCTATTATCATTTCTAATTCTGTTTTAACTAAATTATAAACAGTTATATTTTTACTATCTGCATTATTCTTAAGAGAATCCTTCACGTTTTCTACTAATCGGAACAAATTTGTTTGCACCGGGTGACATTCAATTTTCCCTCTTTGAGAACGTGACCAAGTGAGTAGGTTTTCCATCAAATTATATACTTTGTCAGTAGAATCTTTCAAGGAATTGAGGAAGTCAATTCGCTCTTCTTCGCTGAACGAGTGATACTCTTCTACAAGCATGCCGGACATAAGCCTTAGACTCCCTACAGGATTGCGTAAATCATGGGCAATGATAGAGAACATTTTATCTTTAGCATTATTGGTATCAGTTAACTCAATTTTGGATTCTTCCAAAGCAGTATTTAATAGCTGTAAGTCTTTATTCTTGCTTTCTAATTGTTTATTTGTTTTTGCTTTATATCTGAATCTTGCATAAAGTAGGATAGCGAGGACGATAACTATACTTATAAGTATAAATAGTATAAGTCTTTCTCTACCAAGCAGTTTTTTGTCTTTTTCAAGAAGCTGAATTTGATAATCTTTTCTGCTTATACTCTCTTGAGCTTTCAATTTATTAAGTCTGTATTTTATATTTTGAATATCCAAAGAGTCTTCTATTTCGTTAAGTTTCATCAAAGGCTCGATAGCCTTTGATTTATCACCAATTAGATAATAATATTTGTACAAAGCTTCATTTGCGTTGTGAGCAACGTCCCAAATTGAGTATATAGTGGCAATAGAGTCTGCCTTCTGATAATACTCTAAGGATTTTTTGAAGTTAGAAATTTTAGAATATATGTAAGCAATATTTGTTAGGACTCTTGCAACTTCTCGGATAGAATTATATTTCGTATATATGTCTAAAGCTTTGAAATATGCTTCAAAGCTATCTTCAAAGTTTTTCTCTATCATGAGATAGTTACCAATACCCTGATAAACCAAGGCAAGATTGATAGAATCCTTTACCGAAGAATAATATTTTAGAGCCTTTTCGTAGTTCTCTTTTGATAAATGCAGGTAAAACCTTGCAGAATCATTAAGTGTATAATTGTCTTTTTTGAGATAAACCTGTTCTATGTCTTTGAATGACTTTGAAATATGTTTTTGCGACATACGAAGATAGATAGCTCCATAATTTAAAGCTACGCCCGGAGAAAAATCTTTTGGCATTTTCGGATAAGTATTATTTAGATGTTCGACAAGTTTGTTGTATTCGAGAGCTTGGTCGGTGTCTTCCATTTCAAAATACAAAGAAACTAAATTGGAATACAAAATTGTGAGACTGACTGTATCTTTCCTCTTTTCTTTTAGCTCTTTTGATTCAAGATAATAATCTATTGCATTAGCAAACTGCATATTATTTTGATAAAGCATACCAAGATTGCCGATACAAACAGAAATACCAAACGTATCTTTATTTGCTCTGTATTGCTCTAAAGCTGCCTGGAAATAATAAGTAGTACTATCAAAATCCTGTAAGTAATATTTGCTTAGAGCCATATTTTTTAGACCTACTGCAATCAGAGAATCATTTAAAGACTCCAAGGCTAATTTGTATCCAAGCTCTGCAAATTGACCTCTTTCAACAGGAGAAATTGGCTCATAAGTGGAAGCAAGCGAAAATATTACTTCAATTTTATCCTTACCTTTTGTCTTTTTAAGTACAGATTTTAAGCTGTCTATTTTAGAAGCTTGGAGTGGATAGCACAATAGCAATATAAAAAGTATATTTAATAAAAATCTCAAGTAATGCTCCGAAGGCTTATGATTACATTCTTCTAAAACGTATCTTTCTAAAGAATAGTATTGCAATCTAATGCTTTTTACTGATAAGTATCAAAATAAAATAACCAAAAAAGCATTTATTGATTTTGAAAAAGCTAAAATAATTTAGCTCCAATTCCTTATATTGCAGATAAAAAAATATTTGGGTATGATATGGATAGCTTAGAAGCAAAATTGAATTTTGATTTTGAAACCAATCACAAGATTTTGAACAGAATTGCATATATAGATGCTTTCAAAAGCTCTTCTTCTAATTCGGAAAAACTCGGTTCTGCGTTCTACAAATCCAGAAAAAGGCTAATCGTACCTGATAAAGTATATGCTCTAATAAAAATGGATGTAGGCAATATTGGAGAAGATAAAGTCATTGCTATCCTCACCAAAAAAGAAGTAGCTGTTTCTGATAAAGAAAATATGGTAATTGCTTTTAGGCAAGCTCTTAGTATTATTGAAAAAAATTATTCGCAAATCAAAATTGCTCCAAATTATCTCAAAGGTTTACATCAAAGAATACTCAGAGACAGGCAGTCTGAGCTTAACACAAGAGGTAAATACAAATCATCTGCCAATATGTTTATTTCCTTAGACGATGCCGGCAATAAAACTATCCTTGCTGATACTGCCGCTCCTGAATTAGTTGAATCCAGAATTGCAGAGCTAATCGAGATGATTAATCTGCATTGTTTAACTAAAAAGTACCATCCACTCATTTTGACAGCACTTTTTTATTATGAGATTATTTCTATTCATCCATTCCAATCTGCAAACAGCGTGTTTGCTAAACTTATGTTGAATTTGTTGTTGCTGCAAAATGGATATAACTTTGTTATGTTTACCGCGTTTGAGGCCAGCTTTTTAAGTAAAAAAGAGGACTACTATTCAGCCTTGCTCTCAGGGTTGAAGATGCGGGGAGAGAGAAGTGAAAATATTGGTCAGTGGCTTCTTTTTATGCTTGATTGTATTATTGCTGAAATCGATATGCTTGCTGCTGCCAAAAAAGAGTATGATAAAAAAGGAGTTTATCTCAATAAAAGACAAAAAAGAGTAATTGATTTTATCCAAAGCAATCAGCCTATAAAACTTGCCGACTTATCGGATAAGTTCAAAAAAATATCTATCAATACTCTCAAAAAGGATTTGGCGTACCTCAAAAACGAAAATGTGGTTGCCTCACAAGGTAAAAACAAAGGCACTGTTTACTACATCAGCAAAGATTAGTAGAGTTCAAAAGAAACTATCTATAGATTATATTACAAAATAATTTTGTGATAGTATGTACTCTTTGAAGTTCTGACTGTAATAAATACAAGCCCACTCAGCTCATCAGGTATTTGGATTTCAAAATTGTTATCGGAATTGACAGAAGTAATAATCTGTCCCAATGAATTATAAAAGCAAATTTCTGCCGACTCATTTATATCCCTGCAAATTAGTTTGTTGTCTGAAACATAAAATTGTAGGGTAGAGCATGACCTGTCATTCACCGAGCTTTGTTGCATGACAGCTTGAAGTTGATCCCAGATGCTGTTTACTAAAGAAATGGAAACTGCTGCCTTATCATTAGACTCTCCCATTCTTACAACAACTAAATCTAAACTTGGGATAATTAAAAGTATCTGACCGTTTTTGCCAAGAGCTGCAAATGCGTCTTTAGGAACCTTTTGGAACAAATGCGATTTGAAAACAAGGCTGCTACCGGGGAGCATACATTCACCTTTCCCGTTTAACCACCAAAGATAGCCGTAAGATTTATTATTCGGCTGGGATGTACTAATCATGCTCTCAATATAATTTGCATCTTGCATAATCAAATTGCCGTCCCATTCGCCTCTATTGATAATCAGAGAGCCAAATCGTGCAAATGCTCTTGGTTTGCTGAAAAATACAATATTATCTCCTGAAGGAAGGAATGCTCCTTCTATCCCCGTAAACTTACTAAGCGAATTATATAGAAAGATGTTGACTTTTTTTTCTGACGCAGCTTCGAGTACCTGATGCAAAAGCGTATATGGGGCGTTATGGTAGTACCATTCCGAACCGGCATCTGCTTTATAAGTCAGACATTCAGGTAAAGTGCAGTCTAAATTACCTGTTACTTCAAATCCGCAACTCATGCTTAGTTGGTGCTTGATTGTTATCAAGTCTTCTTTAGCTATTGGCAGGCTTGTCCAATTTTTCCCTAAATAGTCTGATGTTTTATTATTTATATCAAGCAGCTTATTTTCCTGCGCCAAGCCTACCAAGAATGAAGTAAGCGATTTGCCGGCAGATGCCCAGTACCAAATACTGTCGGAAGTAAATCCATCGAAGTATTCTTCTATAGCAATTTTACCTGATTTAAGCACTATAAATGCTTTAGTATTCCATGAATGCAAACTGTCTTTAAGTATCGGGAGATTACTTTCTGACCAGCCTAACTCATTAAACTCAACATTTTCCCATTCTTCTGTTCCATTCGGAGGGAAATAGTAGTCCGCAGAGACAGTGTCAAAAAACAGCAAGAACACTATAATTAGTTTCATCAGTTCACTCTCTCTTATTGGCATATAATGTAATGACGCTTTATGTTGGATATATTGAACACAGAAAAAGTTGGACTTGGCATAATTTTTATACAGTAGAAAGTGGAGGAATAAAATGGCTGAGAATAAGGACGGTCAAGAGAAGACGGAACAGGCGACGGCCAAGCGTCTAACGGACGCTCGCGAAAAAGGCCAGGTCGCCAAAAGTCAAGACGTAACAACCGCCGGCGTGCTGCTGGTGGGCACTCTTGTTGTATTCCTTTTTGGCCCTTCGATAGCTCAATCAATTCGTGGTTTTATGACAACTGTACTCCATAACTCCGCCTATTATGAAATAAGCGACAGCAATGTAGTCTTTTAT
The DNA here is from genome assembly GCA_963664875.1 of Kapaibacterium sp. (SeqCode). Taxonomy (GTDB): domain Bacteria; phylum Bacteroidota; class Ignavibacteria; order Kapaibacteriales; family UBA2268; genus JBFHIJ01. The sequence goes on from OY761611.1 coordinate 2,711,194, forward strand.
TTTAATGCTTTGATGGGCTTTTTTGTCAAGATATTGCTTCCATTGTTATTGGTGGTTTTCGCAATCACTTTTGTGGGTGAAGTCAGCCAGATAGGTATAAAAATAGCCACCAAAAAATTTACAGAAGGCTTGCAGTTCAAACAAATATTCAATCCGTTTTCCGGAATAAAAAAAATATTCTTTTCTTCACGCTCTCTATTCGAACTCGGTAAAAGTTTAGCCAAAATCTTTATTCTTGGTTTGGTAGTGTATTCAGTTCTTAATGGAAAAGATGAGGACATTGTTGCTTTGCTTGAAAAGCCATTTACAGAAATGTCAAATTTTATGTTTTCTCTTAGTTTCGAGCTTGCAATCAAAGTTGGTGTAGTTTATATCATAATAGCTGTTTCTGATTTTTACTATCAGAAATGGCGATTTGCAGAAGATATGAAAATGACTAAAAAGGAAGTTAAAGAAGAGTCAAAACAAACAGAAGGTGATCCTCAGATTAAAGCTCGCTTGCGTGGACTGATGCGTCAAAGGATGAGAAAAATGATGCTAAGAAAAGTGCAGGATGCTGACGTAGTTATCACCAACCCAACTCACTTCGCAGTGGCACTTCAATATAAACAGGGACAAATTGGGGCTCCTGTGCTTATAGCAAAAGGAGCTGATTTTCTTGCAAAACAAATCAGAGAGATAGCCGAAAAGGCAGATGTAGTCATAGTTGAAGATCCGCCTTTATGTCGTATGATTTACCACAATGTCGAACTGGATGCAGAAATACCAGAGGAGCTATTCAAAGCGGTGGCACAGGTGCTTGCTTACGTCTATCATTTCAAAGAGCAGAGAAAGAAAAATTAGACTTTATTATGCTCAGTGATTAGAAACACTCTCTCAAAGATTCCTATACCTCTGAAAGGATACTTTCATTACGAATATAATCCAATTCTCGGAGAATCTTTTTCTCAGTCTCGTTCAAGATGTTTTCTCTGATAGTCGCTGTATTATAGTTTGAAATTATATGATAATATGGCGAACCCAAATCGGAGTTTAGGCTAATAACCGTACTTTCCAAATCGAACTTCTTAGGAATCAAACTACCGTTGTATATCAATTTGTTGTTTTCGATAGTCAACTTCGGAATTTTTAAAAGATTTTTGAGAATGCAAGCTAAAACAAAAGCTGTATTGATTAGGACTCCAAGAAGAATTATACCAAGCAGGAAACCAAAATCGCTTGAAACTAATAATGCGATTGCAAGTATTAGTATCAAATTTGTCAGAATATTTATCTTGGAGCAGTTCTTCATTTTCATGGAGTGGTGATTTATTACAGTATTGTATTTGTAAAATAAGAAAAATAAATCACAGAGAAAAATATTATTAGGAATTAAGGGCAAAACTTTTCCACAGTTTTTCTTATCAATTCTGTGGAAAATCCTTTAGAATTCAAGTAGTTATAAAGTGAAGCTTTTTGTTTGTCTCGGGGTTTGTTGCTGATTAAGTTCATTTTTTTGGTTGCTGCTTTCTCAGCGAACTCTTCTTCGTATTCATAAGGATAAGCTGCTTTGAGAGCTTCGTCGCAAACATAAGAAGAGACTCCGAAACTTTTAAGCATAGCACGTATTTTTAGAGGGCCGTTCTCCTTTTTTAAAAGTGAATCTTTGATATAGGCGATTGCAAATTTGTTATCGTCAATTAGCGAAAACTCAAACAGGAAATCTAAACAGGAGGTAACAAGTTCAGGAGGATAATTTTCTTCTAATTTACGACGGATTTGCCATTCAGACCTCAATCGGTAGCTTGAATAGTTGTATGCGTCTTGTTTTGCAGCTATGAACAAATGTTTTGCTCTCAAGTCATCTAACTCGGGTATCGAAATATCCATCCCTTTTTTCAAATTTGCCGCTGTAACAATATCCATATCTAATTCTATGTAGTCGGAGGTGTCAAAAGTTACGACACAAACTCTTTTAGTTTTTTTATATTTTATAGATTCAATTATTGGCATGTAACAGGTGTCTTGTTTAAATGAAAAATAAAAATGATTTGTAAAACTGCAAATCGGATAAATGCAAATATAAGAAATATCGGACTTTCTATATAGTTCGTCCAGCATTAGTCCCAAGCTATCTGAATAGCTCAACTCAAATTAGTATGATGAGGAATAATTTTATATATTGTAGTGAAAATATGGGAGAACATAGATGAAGAAAATACTTTTTGCCTTAGTGCTTTGTTTGACTTTGTATTCATGCGACGAAACACCGGATATAGATAAAGAGCATTTTATTAACGCTTACCGTGAAATATTGCTTGCTCGCGAATCAATTGCTGATTCTGTAGCTGCCAATAAAGAAGTGCAAATGATCCTTACCAAATATGATTATACTATGGAGACATTTGCTAAAGAGTATCAGGATTTAATGTCAGGAGATAGCCAGATTTATGGGATTATTGATTCTTTAAGAAAAGAATTTAGAGCAAAATATTGATGGTTTCTGCTGCTCAATGAATGAGATATAAAAATCAGATAAAACAATGAAAGTCTATGTTTTTTAAATCTTAGATTTTAACATAAAATATATCTCTTACTATCGAGTTATATATTAGATATAATCAATTCTTTTTTTTAGCTTGTAAAGCATTGAGCATCTTTTATGACTAACCTGATATGGAGGGCTTCGCAAATGGATAAGTCAAACTTTTCAGCGCTTGTAGGAAGGTCTGCACCTGAGGAACTTCAAAAACACATAGGATATTTTAACTCCGGCTCAGTTTATCAAGAGCTTTTTGACAGGATTCCCGAACTGATTCTGATATTAAATAAATACAGAGAATCAGTATTTATAAATAAAAAAACAAAAGAGCTACTTCAGGTAGATAATCCTCTTGATATTTATGGTAAGAGGCCCGGAGAGATATTCGGATGCTTGCATGCAGAGGATGTTGACAGTGGTTGCGGAGATGCACTTGCCTGCAAATACTGCGGAGCAGTAATCTCAATAAAAGCTGCACAGGGTGGAGATAATAATGAAAACGAATGCCTGATACTTACAAAAAATAATCTGGATGCTTATGAGATGCGAGTGTCTTCTTCTGCTTTAGAGCTAAATGATGAATCATTTGTGGTATTTACACTTGCTGATATAAGTGATACAAAAAGAAAACAGCTACTTGAAAGAATATTTTTCCACGATTTGATGAATACAGCCACCGGAATCTCTACACTTTCTCATCTGCTTAATATAAAGTTGCCTGATGAATACTCCAAATATAAACAGCTCGCAGGCGATTACTCTAATAAACTGATAGATGAAATCAAATCACAAAGACAGATAATCGCTGCAGAAAACGGGAATTTGTCTCTAGAAATTGGCGATACCGTGTCTTGTGAAATAATCAGCAATACTGCAAATATGGCTATGTTATATAATTTGCAGGACGAACAATTGGAAATTGACAGGGAAATGGAGAAGATTAGCTTCAAAACAGATAGGGCAATACTTGCAAGGGTTCTTACTAATCTGATAAAAAATGCATACGAAGCTGAGTACAAAGGTGGCAAAATTACTGTTTCATGTTCCAAAAAAGATGAGAATACAATTTGTTTTAGTGTAAACAACCCAAGTGTAATGCCGGAAAGTATTCGTGAGCAAGTCTTCAAACGTTCTTTTTCAACAAAAGGAGCAGGACGAGGACTCGGCACTTACAGCATAAAGCTACTTACTGAGAAATATCTAAAAGGCAAAGTCTATTTTGAGAGCAAAGAACCAATAGGAACAACCTTTTATGTCGAATTGCCGGTTGATTTAGGTAGTTGAGTAGGAAGGAATTATTCCTAGGCTAAATTTGCTCTATATTAGAGCGGATATATAAAAGAAGGATTTCTTGGGAGCAAGTATTTTGGATTGTTCGATAAAATGTGTGAATAATATTTTTAGAAATAAATATATTTGTTGATAACTAAATTGGGTGTTTCAATTCAAAGAAAAAATACCCAATCATTTTGAAGCAGAAGATTTATTTATATTCGATCTTAAATACAATGATTATACAGGCTACTGACTTAAAAAAATCTTACTACAACGGCAAAAATGCTACTGAAGTGATCAAGGGAATAAACCTTAATGTGCATCATGGAGAATATCTTGCTTTAGTTGGTCCATCCGGTGCCGGGAAAAGCACTTTGCTTTATTTGATAAGCTCACTCGAAAAAACTGATTCAGGTAAAATTCTTTTTAATCTTGACTCGTCTTCATTTAATATTATTGATTTGAACAAAGAAAAGATAGCTGAGATTAGAAACAAGTACATCGGGTTTATTTTTCAGTTCCATCATCTTATGCCGGAATTTAATGCACTTGAAAATGTTATGATTCCAGGAATGATTGCCGGCACAGCTAAAGCTAAACTTAAAGAAAAAGCCCTTTATCTGCTGGATAAAGTCGGAGTATCACATAGGCTCGACCATAAGCCCAGCGAGCTTTCGGGAGGCGAACAGCAGCGTGTAGCTATTGCACGCTCTCTGATTAACAATCCCAAAATCCTATTTGCGGACGAACCGACGGGCAATCTTGATACAAAAAATTCTGAATCTTTTCTCGAACTAATCAGTACTATTAAAAAAGAATATAATCTGACTGTTGTTACAGCTACTCACTCAAAAGAAATAGCTGCAGCTGCAGACAGAATTGTTACAATTGAAGATGGATACATTAAGGAATAAAAAATTATGACAAAAGTAGTTTTACTCGGTTATGGTCAAATGGGTAGAGAAATAGATTCTATTGCCAAAGAATTTGACGTAGAGATAGTTGCTAAACTTGATTTAGCAGATGATATAAATGATTTGGATAAAATAGATTTTGATGTAGCTATTGATTTTACTATACCTATGGCGGTAGAAGATAACTTTCGAAAAGTAATTAGTCTTGGTAAAAGCATAGTAATTGGTACTACCGGGTGGTATGATAAATTGGACAGATTTAGAGAACTTGCAGAAAATTCTAACGGATCTTGCCTGTGGGGCTCAAATTTCTCTATAGGTATGCAGACATTCTACAGACTTATAGCAAACGCAGGCAGTCTGATAGACAAATTAGACGAATACGATGTTTCTGTGCATGAAATACATCACAGACGTAAAAAAGACAGTCCAAGTGGCTCAGCTTTGGCTATTGCAAATATACTGCTTGAAAATGTAGATAGAAAAACAAGAATAAAAGAAGAAACATGCCACGAAGAAATAGATAAAAATTCAATCCATGTCAGCTCTTCAAGGATAGGAGCGATTACAGGCACTCATACTGTCTATATGGATTCGAAATCTGACACAATAGAGCTGACACACAGAGCTAAAAACAGACGTGGATTAGCTAAAGGAGCACTTGTGGCAGCAAAATGGCTTGCAGGCAAAAAAGGCTTTTACACTTTTAGTGACGTTTTAGATGAAATAATGGACTAATCACCATGAAGTTGCTTGGTATATTATTACTTGCTCTTTTTGCTGTTTCAATATTTGCAGAAGAAACCCAAGACTCTAACAATGGGCAAATGAGTAAAAAAGACAGTGTAGCAATAATAGATTTTTCTCCCCAAAAGTTAGAGCTTTTTGGGCATGAAGGACAGTTTTTTGATACAATGATTGTTGTGCATAACTACGGCAACATACCTTTGAAATTGAAAAAAGTGCAGGCGAGTTGCTCATGCTCCTCCGGTACTTTACAGCAAGGAACGGTGATGCCCGATAAAACTGGAAAAATATATATATCTATCAACAAACATGGCTTGCACGGTGATGCTCGGCGAGTGGAGTTTGATGTTTATTCTAATGCGGAAGATCCTATCAGCAGTTTTGAAATAATCTTTTACGATAAAAAAAGCGGCGAATAAGTCGCTTTTTTTTATACACTTGTGTAACATTTATCTCCAATTATTGTTATATATACAAGATGCAAAAAAAAATAGAAGAATATAGTGATACCGAATTATACTATATGCTATGCGATGACAAAAGAACAGCAGAATTGGCTTTTGCTGAGTTATACGCAAGGCTTTCCGGTAAAGTATATGCCTATTGCTTAAGGTTTTTAGGCGATAAGGAAGAGGCTCGCGATATTTTTCAGGAAACTTTTGTAAAATTCCATCAAAGTGCCGATAAAGAAAGAGAAATGACTAATGTCCCCGGCTTTTTGATGAGAATTGCGAGAAATTTGTGTATCAACGCAATCAGAAAAGACAACCCTGATGTCCCTTATGAGGATTATATGGGAGTTTACGACGAAGAAATTTCGAGAGATAAAAAAGAGTTGCTCGGTCTAATAAAAAAAGGTCTGCAATTAATGCCCGAAGAGTACCGTGAATATTTTGTGTTAAGGGAATACGACGGCTTTACTTACAACGAAATTGCTGAAATCATGAACACTAATGTCGATACTGTAAAAGTAAAGATATTTAGAGCTAAAAAGAAAATGCGTGAGATACTTGCACCCTATTTGAAAGAATTGACAAACTATAGATAACGATTATGGACAATTTTAATCATAATGAGCTAAGCAGAGAGGAAATCCTGTCGCTTCTTATGGATGGTGAGCTACAAGATGCAAACGAGCAGTCCCTTTTTGCCGAATTGGCAAAAGAAACTGATTTGCAGGCTCAGCTAAAGGATACTTTAGCCATCAGAGAAGCTATCAAATCCGACAGCGAAGCCTTTGCTCCTCCGCCTGATCTTACAGCAGAGCTTTTTGATAAGCTCGGTTATGCTCAGCGACCTAAGATAGCTCCTTTGGGCTTCGATTGGTCAAGATTCATGAGACGTGTTGCCGCACCACTCATGTTGATGATGCTGGCAATAACCTTGCCATTGATATATAATGCAACTACTGATACTAACACTATAGACGCTTCTGTTCCGGTTATTTCTTCGGAAAGTATCGAGCAAGAGCACACAAATGTAGTCGAAGCAAATTCTGTTTCTACTACGGAGAATCTACAATCTCGCTCTGCAAATGCAGCTTTGGCAACATCTTCTAATCAAAGAATATTAACGGGCAATCAAGATGCAGATGAGTTCGCAGATAATGATGTATATGATGTAGTTTCAACTGAATCTGAGCCGGAAGACTTTGCACAAAGCAATTTCTTAGACTCTAAAATCATTACTAACAGCAATATGTATTCAGATGTGATTTTAGTTGCAGACAACTCCGAAATGCAAAATTTTGCAATTTCTGACATTAAAGCAATAAGGCACACGAGACAAGATAGAGAGTGGACTCTCCACCTGCGAGGAATTTATAATCTTAATGCTGATAATGAAGCTATGCAGGAATTTAATCCTACAAAAAGCTTTGCAGCCGGCATTATGATGAAACTTTCAGAAGATGTTTCATTCGGTCTCGAAGGTGGAAGAGAAGTTTATAGCTTTTCGAACACAATCGAGGGCTTGCAGGATGACCCTTATGTGTTTTGGTATGCTTTAAGTTTCCGTTATTTAGTCAACGAGCTTAACTTTTCAGGGATAACACCTTATGTAAGAGTTAACGGTGGTGGCTCGTCACGAGGTCCTGTGTTTGCAGCATTTATTGGAGGCGAATACAGACTTTCTGATACTTATGCACTTACTTTGGGCTATGGTGCAAATTTACTGACTTACAAATCAAATAATTTGCAGTATGCCACAAGCAAAACAGGGTTGAATTTCGGAATTAACTTTAGATTTTAACATAACCTAACATATCACTTGCATCACAAAACCTCTATTTAAAAAAAGATAGAGGTTTTTTTTTCGCTCAACCTGACGGAAAAGTTGAACTCCAATTCCAAAAACTCTAAGGTGTTTTAGGAAAATCTCTACTTCTCACAAGCCTTAACCCAAAATTTAATCTCTTTTCTTAAAATAAATTAGTAAATTGCATAGTTTAGTTAAAATATCTTTTGTGCAGAAACAGCGGTGCTTTAATATGCTTCTATCTATCAAATGGCTTAAAGAATTAGTTGATTTCGATTTGACTATTGAAGAACTCGATAAGACGCTCACGATGCTCGGTATCGAGGTAGAAGGAATTATCGATTATTCTAAAAAATATGATAAATTTTATACTGCTAAAGTAACTAGCAGAGAAAAACATCCGGATGCTGATAAACTTTCGATTTGTAAAGTCTCAGACGGCAAAGAGGAAAGAACTATAGTTTGCGGCGCTCCAAACGTAGATGCAGGTCAAACCATTGTTCTTGCTACCGAAGGTGCTTTTGTGCCTGGACCGGAATTTGAAATCGCCAAACGAAAAGTAAGAGGCGTGGAATCCAACGGCATGATTTGCAGCAAAGATGAGCTTGAGCTTGGTGAATCTACGGGAGGTATATGGGTTCTTCCGGAAGACACTGAAATTGGGCAACCGCTTGCAGATTATTTAGATTTGAATGATACCATCTTCGAAATATCGCTTACTCCAAACAAAGCGGACTGTATCAGTCATCTTGGAGTTGCCCGCGATTTAGCTGCGTATTTGAGAACAAAAGTGAAAACAGCAGACAAATCATTAGACGAAAAAGGCGATAATATTTCAAAATCTCTTAGCGTTGAGATTTTAGATGCAGAAAAATGCCCTCGCTATTCTGCAAGAGTAATCAGAAATACAAAAATTCAAGAGTCACCTGACTGGCTCAAAAATAGATTAATTGCTATTGGTCTTAGACCCATAAATGCGGCAGTTGACGTAACAAATTACGTAATGTATGAATGTGGTCAGCCGATGCACGCGTTTGATTTGGATACGGTTGCAGGTGGAAAAATCATTGTAAAAACTGTAGAGAACAAAACGAAATTCACTACTCTCGACAGCAAAGAAAGAGAATTGGACGAGCAAATGCTTATGATTTGCGATGCAGAAAAGCCAATCGCAGTTGGTGGCGTTATGGGTGGTGAAAACTCTGAAATTACAGATGCTACTACTAACATTATCTTAGAATCTGCGTTCTTCAATCCATCTTCAGTTCGTCGTACTTCTAAAAAATTGGCAGTACAAAGCGACTCTTCTTACAGATTCGAGAGAGGAGTTGACCACGAAAACATCGTTAATGCCTTAAATAAAGCAGCAGCAATGATTGCTGAATTCACAGGCGGTGAAATCGCTGAAGGTATGATTGATGTATATCCAAACGAAATTAAACGCAAAGAAATCAAACTCAGATACGAAAGAGCAAGAAAGATTATCGGTATTGATATAAAAGATGCTTTAATCAAAGAGATGATGGAAGCTCTTAACTTCGTTGTGATAAGCGAAGACAAAGAAGGCATCTTACTTGAAGTGCCTCCTTACAGAGTAGATGTTACTTTAGAAATAGATTTGATAGAAGAAGTTGCAAGACTTTACAATTATGATAATATCAATCCTAACTTTGCTTCTGCAGTGAACTTTGGTGCTTATAATGTTCCTAAGGAACTGTCGTTGCCTCCGTTCCGCAAAAAAGTAAGAGACTATCTCGTGCAAAACGGATTTAACGAAATCATCACTCAAAACATGATGGATCCTAAATCTGCTGCAATATTCGGAGAAGATCTTGTAACTATAGCAAATCCTCTCGGTGAAGAGCTTTCTATCTTGAGACCTTCTACGATTGCTTCTATGCTAAAAACATTGAATCACAACATCAGAGTTGGCAATAGTCGTATGAGACTTTTTGAGTTAGGCAAGTCATTCCATCGCGTCAACGATAACGTACCAACATTTATCCAAGGTTTCATGGAAAAACAGGAACTTACGATTGCCATCGCTGGCAAAGCATTCCCTAAACAGTGGTCGATGGCGGAAAGAGATGTTGACTATTATGACATCAAAGGCGTAGCAGAAGGTTTACTTGCACAGCTTAGAATCGAAGGTTTGAAATATAAAGAAGTGCAGGAAGAAATACCTGCTTTCTCTAAAAACACTGTTGCTATCATGCAGAAAAAGCAGGTAGTAGGCTATGTTGGCGAAGTAAACAGCAGCATCAAAAAGCACTATGATATCGAAATGCCTGTCTTTATAGCATGGTTTGACATGAGCGTGCTAAACGGTATCGAACCTCTGAAACCTTACTACAGCAAAGTAGCACCATTCCCTGGTTCTACAAGAGACTTGGCATTTATCGTAGCAAAAGAAGTAAAAGCTGATGATATTTTGAATCAAATAATTCAAAACGGTGGGAAATTGCTTCAATCTGTAAACATCTTTGACGTTTACGAAGGTAAAAATGTAGCAGACGACAAAAAATCATTAGCATACAGCTTACACTTTGCAGCACCTGACAGAACTTTGAAAGATAATGAAGTAGATCAGGCAATAAATAAGGTAATTCAGACTATCGAAAAGAAATTTGAAGCTGAATTGCGGGGATAGATATTTTAACTTCGAAAACAACCTTGGGGTTAACCCCAAGGTTGGTATAAAAATAAATTCCCCTTCTTTTCAAGAAGGGGTGCCCGAAGGGTGGGGTAGTTGGGCGTAATGCCAATCATAAACTCTAAATATAGATAGCTTGGTGGAATCTTTCCACCCCGTCATGCCACCCTTCAAGAGGGGAATTCCTTGTACATTTACATTAGGTTTAAGTAGCATCGGCAAAAGCTTTCTATCAATCCCTTCCGTTGAGGTGTCACGAAGTGATGGTGTGGTAAAATATATTACTATTGCACTCTCAATAACAAAACGCAGTACTTCTGTACAAAAAATAGAAAAATGGAATTATGCAACCGGATAAAAATATACAATTGTTGGTAGAGAAGCTATGGCAGTCGGTTGAAAAAGCAGCTGACACTATAGAAAATCTAAAGCTCGAAAAAATCGAGCTACAGGAACATATCAGCTCTCTAAATTCGAGAGTAAACAGCTCAGAAGAAGAATTTTCGAGAGCTAATGAGAGCTATGCGTCGTTGCAGGCGGATCTCGAAGACAAGCAAGCTCAGCTTACTCAAATCAAAGATGAGTTGGAGAAGCTGACTATCGAATTATCCGAAAAAAATTCTATTATATCTAATCAAAATGATGCTTTCCAACGACTTGCAGATTTGAAAGAAAAAATGGATTTCTTTGAAGCTAAAAGTCGGGCTGTTCCTGTATTGACAGAACAGTTGCATGCAGAGTCTCAAAAAGCACAAGTATTGGAACAGGAAAATTCAGAGCTCAAAGCACGATTGGAAGATTACATCCGAAAAACAAATGATTTGGAACTTAGCCAAAAAGACCATGTCCGCAAAAATTTCGAGCTTATTAAGCTTAATGAGGAAATTTCAAAGTTAAAAAGCGACAATGCTGAGCTTAAATCTTTTGAGTATAATTATAAAAATCTTATTGAAAAATATAATACTGACCAAGCAAAGATTGCAGGTTTGAATGCCGAACTGCTTAGTTTGCGTGGGATTAATCGTAATCTTCAGAGCGAAAAATCAGTATTGGCGGAAGAACTTACTGCTCTCAAAGAGCAAATTCAGCTCAATCAGTCTTCGTACAGCGAACAGGCTAATGCCTATGCTGAACAGGCACAACAAGTTGCTGAGCTACGGAATAAAATAGTTGAACTCGAAGGCAAACTGACAGTAAAAGACTCGGACAATAGACTATTGAGCGAAGAAATTGCAGCTTTTAATGCTAAGTTAGAAGAAAAAGAATTAGAACTTGCCCTTATGAAAGAGCAGCTTGGAATTTCAGAAGGCAGAATCGAAAATGTAAATATGGCATACGACAAGTTGCAGTCAAAAATCCGAGATATAGAAACTATCTCACTTGGCAGAGCAGTTGAAATTGAAGATTTGAAAAATACACTTTCTTCAATCAGCTACCTCGAAGCGAGTGATTTGAATAGCTTCCTTGCGATTAGCAAAGATCTGCAACGTAGAGAAGAGTTTATTTTGGAGCTTGAATCCAACATATTCGAATACGAATCTGCACTTCATGAACTTCGTCGCAGAAATTCTGCAATGGAAGAGGCTATGAAAGACCTCAGACATACGATAGCCATGAAAGACAGTAGCGTCAAGAGTTTGGAAATCCGCATCAGAACCTTAGAAAGCGCTCTTTCTTCAGAGATAGAAAAGCTGAACGACACTGACAAAGCAAAAGAAAATTTAAACCAAGAACTTGAGGATTTGAATCAGCAGAAATTCGAGTTAGAACTACAATTAGAAGAATTGCAAAGTTCATTAGCCAAGTCATCAAATAATAACAGTGCTTTACAGAACGAAAAAGATGTCTTATCTGCTAAAGTGACTGAGCTTGAGAACGAATTGGATAATATGAATATTACAATTCTGGATTTGAATGAAAAACTTGCGACACTTGAAGTCAACTTCGAACAATCAGCTCTCAAAGTAAATATACTTAATGATGAGAAAAGCTTATTAGCTGATAAATTGCAATCAGCTAACATTCATGCCGGCAATCTATATGATAAGTTGAATGATGCAGAATTGCTTAATTCAAATTTACTGCTACAAATAGCAGAAGCTGACGCCTTGCTCAGTCAAAGCGAAGTACACAACGAAGTTTTCGCTTCAAAGTTAGAAGAGTCATCAATGGAGTTGGCTCGTTACGAAGCTCGTATAATCAAATTAGAGCAGGAATTAGAAGATGCTGCTACTCACAATTGGAATTACGAAGAAAAGTTAAACCAAATCTCAATCGAAAAAGAGCAGCTTGAAGATTATTTGCAGAGCTATAGGGCTAAAAAGGAATATATTGAGTTAAAAGTCACTCAATTGGAAACTGAGCTAAATAGGAATGAAATTTATAATGAAGTATTTGCTTCAAAGTTAGAAGAGTCATCAATGGAGTTGGCTCGTTACGAAGCTCGTATAATCAAATTAGAGCAGGAATTGGGAGATGCTGCCACTCACAATTGGAACTACGAAGAAAAGTTAAGTCAAATCTCAATCGAAAAAGAGCAGCTTGAAGATTATTTGCAGAGCTATAGGGCTAAGAAATCAGAGTTAGAAGATACAATAGCACAGTTAGAAAAAGAGCTCAATCAAAGCGAAATACATAACGAAGTCTTCGAAGCAAAAATAAATGAATTGCTTAGCGAAAAAGATATACTCATAAACACCTATCAGTCAGCTCTGAAAGAAATTACAGAAAAAGCAGAAACAATTAGTAATTTGCGAGAAATCAATGAATCTGCTAATGAACAGCTAAGAGATGTAAGAAACGAAAGAGACAGACTGAAACGTGACTACAGAAAAGAGCAGGAAGAACTTCGCAAAACTCTGAATACTAATAATTCTCTTGCCGGCAGTCTTGCATTATTAGGCATGGAAAAAGAATTATTAGAGCTTAGATATAATGAAATGGAAGAGGCATATAGCAAATCCATAGATAAATTACAAAATCTTGCAGGGAACGCTGAAATAACCGATGCCGAACTTGATAAGATTAAAGAGGAGCTTAACCTACGCACCGAAGCTTTGAAAGTATTTGCAGGTGAAAAGGAAGAATTCCTTATCAAAATTGAAGAGCTCGAATCTGACTATGATTCATTGCAAAGTGAACGTGACAAAATCGCTGACCATTTGATTATAGTAAAATCCGAAAATAACTCTCTCAAGGAATCATTGAACGATCTGCAGGACGAACACCAAAAAACACTTGGAGCTATTGCTCACATGCAGAGCGAATTGAATGAAAAGCAGGAAGAACTTTTCCAAATTTACGCTGCCAGAGAGGATGTTATTGCTGAGCTTAACCGAGCAAATGCAACTTTGGATACACTTAAACTAGAAAATGAAGAGATTTCTTTAAACTGTAAGCACGCGGCAAATGCACTCGAAAAGCTTACTGCAGTGAATAAAGAAGTGTCCGAACAGCTTCATTTGGTAAAAGCCGATTTGCAAGCTAAGCAAAGCTATAGCATAGAACTTGAGCAGGAAATCAATGAACTTGAAAGCCGACTTGCTAAATTGACCGGAGAAAAAAATAATCTGGAAAATAAATCTTCAGCACTTGCAGAGCTTTCCGAAAGCCAAAAACAAAACATAGCTTCATTAGAAGCTGAAAAAGCGGGTCTATTTGAGCAAATAGAGACACTTGGCAAAGCGAAACTACAGTTAGAATCTGACATTAGCGATTTAAAAGGTATAGCATATAAACTCGAAAAATCTGAAGCCCGCAACGAAGAATTGAAACATAAGCTATTAGGACAAGAAGAAGTGCACCAAAACATTTTGGCTCGCTACCATAGCTTAGAAAGAGAAAAAGAAAAGCTTTATATCAGAGAAGAGTATGTAGGCAAACTCGAAAAAGAAATCGAAGAGTTAAAAGCTCAAATAGCTAACCAAAACAGCATCCAGGCAAAAGTGCAGGAACAGAACGTAAGTTTGGAAAGTTTGCTTCGAACAAGATACGAACAGATACAACTATTAGAGCAGCAGCTTAATGATTTGCAGCAAAAGGCAGCAAATTATACAAAAGAAAAGGAATCAATCAAAGCAGATATAGATAAATATTTAGCTAAAATAGACAGCATTTTATATTGAGATAATATAAAATTTTATTTACTTAAAACAGTCTTTTATAAAAAGGGGCGGACTATTCAAAAAAACTTTTGGATATTATGGTATATTATTCTAAGTTTGCATAGTTTAGCCTAAAAGTTGAAATATATTTTATTTTAGTTCTTTACTCAGACAATATAGATAATGGCAAAAACAATAGATGTAGTAATAGGTGGTAAGCATTTCTCCCTCGTAGGAGAAGATGAGCAACTGATTAGAAATGCAGCGAACTTAGTTGACAGACAGGTAACTGAGATGGAGCAAAAGCACAGATCTTTGCCATTTAATACAGTATCTGTATTGGCAGCATTAAATATAGCCGGACAGAATCAGCAAAATGAGAAACAAAAAGAGGTTGATACTCAATACTTGATAGATCAATTGAACCAGATGTCAGAGAAATTAGATAATTCGATAAATTTATAATTTTTTTACTTGACTTTAGAAAAAACTTTGTTATCTTATGAGCAGAAAGCTATTGCTAAAAGTGATAAACAGCAATCTTTGTTCTTTCAAATAAATTTATGCGCCGCATAATTTTGTCATTGTCACACGGATAAAGAACTAACATTTTTCAAAAGGGAATTAGACTCTAATTGTTGATAGCGGGCCACATCATACCCTCGCGGTATGTAATCAGCTGATTATAGCCAAGGTGTAGAGCTGTTTTCAGAGGATCGGTGGATTATAGATATGATTAGGCTTTTACCCACTGTGTCTAAGAGAGTTCTTTCTTACTCTCGTGGATATAAGACAGATAAAATTATGCGGTTTTTTTTTGCCGCTAATGATTTTTCGATACTTTAGTGCAATAGGAGTAATTGACCGATGAGTGAACAGATTTATCTGATCATTAGTGTAGTGATAGCTATCGGCGGGTTTGCTCTTTCTTATTTGTCAGGTAAAAAGCAGGTTGCTAATAAACTTGCAGAAGTAGATAGGAAAGCTGCTGACTTGCTCAAACAGTCCGAAAAAGATGCCGAAAATCTCAAGAAAGAAAAACTTCTTGAGGTCAAAGAAGAATGGCATAAAAAGAAAATGGAATTTGAAAGAGAGTCACAAAAAAGAGACGAAAAGCTCAACAAAAGAGACGACAATATTCAAAAAAGAGAAGATGGCGTCGAGCAAAAACTTCAAGTGATTCAGAAAAAAGAGATTAACCTACAGGGATTTGAAGAAGATCTTAAAAAACGTGAGGTTAAACTCGAAGAAAAATTCAAGGAAGCGGAAAAATTTGTTGAACAACAAAACGCCAAACTTGAAAAAATTGCAGGACTGACCAGAGACGAAGCCAAAAAGCAACTGATTGAAAACTTCCTCAACGAAGCTAAAACTGAAGCTGCGGCTACGCTCAACCAAATCCGTGAAGAAGCTAAAATCACTGCACAAAGAGAAGCACAATCTATTATTGTGCAAGCTATTCAGAGGACTGCCTCTGACCACTCTGTCGAAACTACTGTCTCGGTAGTAAGTCTCGACAGCGACGAAATGAAAGGTCGTATTATCGGTAGAGAAGGCCGTAACATTCGTGCTTTCGAAGCTGCTACAGGCATCGATCTTATTATTGATGACACCCCTGAAGCTGTTGTTATTTCCGGTTTCGACCCGTTTAGAAGAGAGGTTGCTAAAAAAGCTCTCGAAAAACTTATGCTTGACGGAAGAATTCACCCTTCCAGAATTGAAGAAGTGGTGAATAAAACTCAAAAAGAACTTGAAGAAGAAATCTACCGTATTGGCGAAAACGCTCTTATCGAGCTTGGTGTCCATGGTATGCGCCAGGGACTTGTCAAGTATATAGGTAAGATGAAATATCGCTCAAGTTACGGTCAAAACTTACTTAGTCACTCCATCGAGGTGGCTTATCTATGTGGCATTATGGCTGCTGAACTCGGATTGGATCCGGCTCAGGCTAAACGAGCAGGCTTATTGCACGATATAGGTAAGTGCGTTGATAAAGATACTGATGGGCCTCACGCTCTAATTGGTATGGAGCTTTGTAAGAAAAATAAAGAAAACAGAATTGTTTGCAATGCTGTCGGTGCACACCACGAAGACATCGAAATGGAATCTCCTTATGCAGTTCTTGTTCAGGCTGCTGATAGTATTTCAGGTGCTCGACCGGGTGCAAGACGCGAATCGCTCGAAAACTATATCAAGCGTTTGGAAAAACTCGAATCGCTTGCTAATGAGTTCGAAGGTGTTCAAAAAACATTTGCTATCCAAGCAGGTCGTGAAATCAGAGTTATTGTAGAACCTGAAAAGGTTACAGACCAAATTGCTGACGATATGGCAAACGAAATCGCCAAAAGAATTGAGCATGAAATGGAATATCCTGGGCAAATCAAAGTTGCTGTTATTCGCGAACGTCGCTCAATAGCTCTTGCAAAATAAGCATTGTTAGTTACGTAAACATATTTAAGACTTCCTTGTGAAAATGAGGAAGTCTTTTTTATAAAAGATGCTTGTACAAAGAAAATATATTGCGTATAAGTTCTATTAGTCTGAATCCCCAAAAATTATTTCAATGCGAGATGCAAACATTATTTATTAGCCAAATTTGATAAGCCTCAAACATACTCAACTCCATCTACATCAAAAATGATACTACTCCCGAAAGCTTCCACCGGTGTCATTGCACCGGAATAATTTCCGTCAAGAATATTTTCTATAATCTTAAGGGCAATTAGCACTGTAAAATAGTATGGTTCCGGTGTTTTAATCATAGTTTCCGCAAAGATGCCGTTTTCGTTTGCAGCTCTGGCATATACATAAGCCTTATCTTTTAACATCGATTCATCATCAGGTCCTTTTGCATAAGCTGCGAAACCTTTTAGGAGCTTTTGTCCGTAACGTTTACCGGAAAATTTTTTGATGATATCGATCATTGATTCTGCAATGCCTGCCCAAACTGTGGAAAGAGCATAGTAAGTTCGAATGTTAGGTATATGCAAAGATTTATGGCAGGCAATGAGCTCACCTATTGGTATTTTGAAAGCAACTCTTTTTTTAGTGGGGTAATTGATATAAATATCAGATTTTTCTATACTACATTGTTCCAGGTTTCCCTCACGAATTTCATAGCCACCTTTTGGCAGTAAAGCAATCATCTGTTTAAAGGTTCCTTTACTAGGTTTTGCCTGAGTAGCCATTACTATATCAAGGCTGCTTGCATCTGGTAATTTTTTTAAAGTATGAGCAGCGACACATTCCGTAGCAACTATATTAAATCCTGCACCCGGCATGATAACTATACCATTTTCTTTTGCAATGTTATCCAAAGTATAAAGGAAATCGTATATTTCTATATCGCCGGTCAGATCGAGGTAGTGTGTTTTAGTGCGAAGGCAAGCTTCTGCAAGCGTCGGAGCAGACTTACAGTACGGACCTGCAAGGTTATAAAGCAAATCAATATCCTTCAGATTAGCTTCAATTTTGCTGTCGTTATTCAAATCGAAAATGCGAAAATCAAGGCCAAGCGACAAAGCTAAACGTTTTGTTTTGAGAGCGTCCCGTCCGGCAATTACAGGGGACATACCTTTGAGGCAGGCAGTTTTAGCCAATAATTCACCGGTAAACCCATAGGCACCATATATCATCCATTTTTTCAGCATAGAGCTCAAGTGTCATTTTGAATGTAATTAAATAAACGGACAAGTATAGATATTATTCGACAGTTCAGCCTTAATGTTCAATCAAAATAGAATAGTGATACTAATCTTTAAAAAGATAGAATTCAATTGCACCTTATAAGAAATCCAAGTTTCTACAGACAAAGATATACTCACCTTGGCTCAAAATAATAAATTGGGTATATTGCTATCATTTTTCTATAGATAGTGTATGAAAAGATATTTTATTTTGATGATATTGTTGCTTTCGGGTAGCGGTTACGATATACTTTGGGCTCAGGACTATTTTCCGGAGCAAAATAAAAATATTGCTGCAGGTGTCGGCATGGTACCTGTAGCTTTTTTATTAGATGCCACAATGAGAGATTTTGTCAGATCTACTTCAAGTCCTACTTCAGATATTGTGTTTGGTATAAGCAACCAAATGGGAGAACCTTATGTTACCCTGCCTTTGATAGCGGGTATGTACTTAGGAGGACTTGCGGCTGACAATACAAGCTTAAAAAACACAGGTTTATATCTCGGAGAGGCTTATGCTTTGAATATTGCTGTTACATTCACTCTAAAAAGCGTTTTAGGTCGAGCGAGGCCATATAATAATTTGGGCAATAATGAGTTTACATTCTGGGCGTTCAAAGATGCTTTTATGTCATGTCCATCAGGGCATTCAAGTGCCGCATTTACAACAGCAACTATTGTCGCGCATCAAATAAATACGCCTACAGCTTATTATATAAGCTACGGACTATCATTTATGACCATGATGTCAAGGATATACTACGACAAACATTGGTTTTCAGATACCGTTTTCGGAGCACTAATCGGTACTTTATCGGGTTTTATCATTCTTGAGCTTAATAGTCAAGATACTGAGGAGCAGGCACCAAAACCCGGGGTATCCTCCTTGCCTGTTTTTAGTATTTCTTTGCCAATTCTGTAGATTAAAAGTTGCTTTTTTGTATAGTTACGAAAACTCAGCTAATCCAAATTTCTATAAAAACATTTCAGTTCTTATACGTATAATGCAATATACTTAACCACACTTATTTGAAAAGGAAATATGAAGTATATTTGTTTACTGCTTGTGCTGATACTTGCTTCATGTAGCGAGGGGTTAGAACCGAATTTTAAGACCTTCCCTGAAAATAAAAGCAAAATATACGGCACTATTACCTTCAAAGGTAGCTGGCCCATTGCTGATTCTCTTAAAGATTTGAGAGTAATCGGCATCAAAAATTTCCCGCCCAAAGATTTCCAAACTGCATTTTTCGCCGGAGATATCCTTTTTACAGAGGCTACTCTGAGTTACTATGTGCCTAGCATAAACTATGAAATTGTGGTCGATGATGCTCCATTGGCTATAGAGTATCTCGCAGTGGCTCAAAACTACGGAGGATTGCTCGAATGGAAAGCGGTTGGCGTATATAGTGCAGAGGGCGAACCGATTGTGCTTCAAGTGCAAAAGGGTAAATCAATAGAAGCCAATTTTACAGTTGATTTTGACAATTTACCACCACAACCATTTTAGGATGTATATGAAAAATCTTATATATATGTGTTTGCTTCTCTTAAATAGTGCTTTAGTGTTTGGTAGTGCTGTCGAAGGTTATGTGATTGACGAAGAAAACAGAGGTGTTGTAGGTGCTACTATACGAATCGAAAACACTCAAAAAGGAACTTACGTAAAAGCAGCAAACGGTTATTTTAAAATAGATAAATTGGAAGACCAAAGTTTTACAATCATAGTTTCCTCAGTAGGAAAAGAAACTGTCAGATTGGAAAATTATCCTGCGAATCAGGCAAAAAAAATCAAACTTATTTCAAAAACTGTGAGAACAAAGTCAATTGATGTTTTTGGAAAAAAAAGCGGGAGTGCTATGCAGGAAATACCTATTTCAATTGCTGCAATTTTCCGTGAAGACATTGCTATACGTCCTAATTCTGATTTGGCTGCATCTCTGGATATTATTCCGGGCTTGCTTGTTACTGATGACCAGGTAAGCGTTCGGGGTTCGTCAGGCTTTTCCTTTGGGACAGGCTCGAGAGTTGGCTATATGATTGATGGTATTCCTATGCTTTCAGCTGATTTGAACGATGTAAAATTTGATATAATTCCCATGCAGGAAATTGAAACAGTTGAGGTAATCAAGGGAGCAGGTTCAGCACTTTATGGCACGAGCGCACTTGGTGGAATAATAAATATGAAGACTATAAGTAGATTCGAGAGTACTCTGTCCGTTTCTCAGCATCTTGGTCTTTATACGGCACCTAAATATGAGACTTGGAAAATCTCTGATTATCCTCGATTTGAATCATCCACTAAACTATATTTTTCTCAGAAAGAGCTCTTTTCAGACTTAGATTTTAGCATCGCTGGTCAGTACAATAAAGATGAAAGTTACCGGCTTTTCGATGAGCAGAGGAATTATAATATATCCACAACATTGCAATACAGATTTGGTCAGGGTGGATTGAAATTCAGGATGTATGGTGCCGAATCAAAAAATCATGATTGGGTTTATTGGAATAGTCTTGATAGTGCAACCCGACCACCTGCAGGTAATGATAACGAGGTAAAGCTAACAAGTCGAAAACTTGGATATTATTTATCAGGCAATTATTTGATAAACGACATTACAATCAATTTGAAGAATTCTTTGCTAAATACTCACTTCTTCAATTCGCTTAATGAAGATGATACTGACTACAGAGAATCCGATGCAACTGCCTATTTTATTGCCTCTGATGTGCACGCAT
The DNA here is from genome assembly GCA_963664875.1 of Kapaibacterium sp. (SeqCode). GTDB lineage: Bacteria > Bacteroidota > Ignavibacteria > Kapaibacteriales > UBA2268 > JBFHIJ01. The sequence goes on from OY761611.1 coordinate 2,732,088, forward strand.
ATCTGCTTGATAATTTGTTTTTATCAGGTGGGAGCTCTTTTACTCTCAATGATGTTAATTCTTTTACCTACGGGAAGCACAATCAGAAGATATTTTCTTTGTTTTCGCAAATAGAGTATAAACTTCCGGAATTTATTCTAAACTTCGGTTTGCGAGCCGATAAAGAAAGCACTGATTCTATTTCCACAAAATGGCAGATTTCACCGAAGTTAGGTGTTTCTTACAAGCTGTGGGATGTTGATTTTAGAATGTCTGCAGGCAGTGGTTTCAGAGCTGCTGTAATCGGCGAAAAATTCGCAACGGCGAACTTTCAGGGCTTTGAAGTAATTGCAAATCCAAATTTGGGACCCGAAAAAAGCTGGTCTTTCGAAATTGGTGCAAAATTTGAAAAGACCCTCGCTGAAAATATGTTTTACGGGGTAGATATTTCGGTATTTGACAATGAAATGTACGACTTGATAGAGCCTACGGTCGAATCGGGTTCCGGCACTCAGATTATTTTCAAAAATCTTACACGAGCACGAATCTTAGGAGCAGAAGCAGAGTTGAGGCTTGGAATGAAATATTTTATTTTAAGCACAGGCTTTACCTATCTTGACTCTAAAAATCTTGATACAGACGAAACATTAAAATATAGAAATAAGTGGATGAGTAAAAGTTCGATAGTAAGCAAGTGGCAGGACTTATCAATGGCTCTGGACTATAAATATATGAGCAAACCGGACGCAATAGATGAGATACTTGGTCAGCAGGTAGAAGACCATGATGCTTATGTAAATATGCACATTGTCGATTTGTCTCTCAATTACGATTTTTCGAGCGTAGCATTACCTGTTACGATCAGCTTAGCTGCAAAGAATTTGTTAGACTACTACTACACAGAGATGGTTGGCAATCTCGCACCGACGAGAAAGATAATATTTGGTTTGGAATATAAAGTGTATTGATGTCTCAAATTCCTTACAATTTAGATACTGCTAAATTCATTTGTTCTTTAGTACTACTATACTTATTTTTGTAGCTTAGTGTAAACTCTTTTTTATTCAAAACAAGATAAAAAGCAAAATAGACATATTTTTTTATAACATAATTGGAGTATCCAATGCCAAAGAACGTGAAATTTGTATATTATTTCGGTGGTAAAAAGGCAGAAGGCACATCATCAATGAAAAATCTTCTTGGTGGTAAAGGTGCTAACTTGGCGGAAATGATCAATATCGGTTTGCCGGTTCCTCCGGGCTTTACTCTTTCTACAGAACTTTGTACATACTACTATAAAAACGACAAAACATACCCTGCTTCTGTGAAAGAAGAAGTAGATAATGCAATCAAAAAATTGGAAAAAGAAATGGGTATGAAATTCGGCGATGCTGAAAATCCACTTCTTTTCTCAGTTCGTTCAGGTGCAAGAGTTTCTATGCCTGGTATGATGGATACAGTTTTGAACCTTGGTCTAAACGACAAAACAGTTCAAGGCTTGGCAAAAAGAAGCGGAAACGAAAGATTTGCTTTCGACTCTTACCGCCGTTTTGTAGCTATGTATGGCGATGTGGTATTGGATATGAAACCACAAACTAAAGACGATATTGACCCATTCGAAGAAATCTTAGACAAGAAAAAAGAAGCTCGTGGCGTTAAGCTTGATGTTGAGCTTACTACTGAAGATTTGAAAGAATTGGTTCAAGAATTCAAAGCTGCTATCAAAGCTATCAAAGGTATCGAATTCCCTGAAAATCCAAAAGAACAGCTTTGGGGTGCTATCAATGCTGTATTTGGTTCTTGGATGAATGAAAGAGCTATTTACTACCGCAGAATGAACAATTTCCCAGAAGAATGGGGTACAGCTGTAAACGTTCAGACTATGGTATTTGGTAACTCAGGCGAAGATTCAGGTACAGGTGTTGCATTTACACGCGATGCTGCAACAGGTGAAAACTACTTCTATGGCGAATTCTTGATGAACGCTCAAGGTGAAGACGTTGTGGCAGGTACTCGTACTCCTCATAAAATTGAAAAATTGAAAGAAATTGATGCTGATGCTTACAACAAATTATTAGAAATCAGAGCAATTTTAGAAAATCACTACCGCGATATGCAGGATGTTGAGTTTACTATCCAAAACAAAAAACTTTGGATGCTTCAAACTCGTAACGGTAAACGTACTGCAATGGCTGCAATTAAAATCGCTTACGACATGGTAAAAGAAGGTTTCATCAAACCAAAAGAAGCTTTGATGAGAATAGAGCCTGATCAGTTGAACCAACTTCTTCGCCCAGTATTCAACCTAGACGAAAAAGCTAAAGCCCTTAAAGAAGGTAAACTTCTTGCTAAAGGTTTGAATGCCGGTCCGGGTGCTGCTACAGGTAAAGTTTATTTCAACGCAGAAGACGCTGTAGAAGCTGCTCAACGCGGTGAAAAAGTGTTATTGGTTCGTATCGAAACTTCTCCTGAAGATATTGCCGGTATGGATGCTTCCGAAGGTATCTTGACAGCTCGTGGCGGTATGACTTCTCACGCTGCACTTGTTGCTCGTCAGATGGGTAAAGTTTGCGTTGCCGGCTGCGGTGAATTATTAGTTGACTACAAAAAACGCCAGTTTGGTGTTGAGGGCTCTAATGTAGTGGTTAAACAAGGTGACTTTATCTCTATCGATGGTAGCACAGGTGAAGTAATCGTAGGCCAAATCCCTACTAAACCATCTGAAGTAATCGAAGTATTGATTGATGGAACTTTAAAAGAAGAAGATGCACCGTTCTACCAAATGTATGCTCAGATTATGAAATGGGCAGACAAATATCGCAAATTAAACATTCGTACTAATGCTGATCAACCTGACCAAGCTACAAATGCTGTAAAATTTGGTGCTGAAGGTATTGGTCTTTGCCGTACTGAGCACATGTTCTTTGGTGAAGGTAAAATTGGCCCGATGCGCGAAATGATTCTTTCTTCTAATGTTGAAGGTCGTAAAAAAGCATTAGCTAAAATTCTTCCTTTCCAAAGAGAAGACTTCGCCGGTATCTTCAGAGCTATGGATGGTCGTCCTGTAACAATCAGAACTATTGACCCACCATTGCATGAATTCTTGCCACACGAAGAAGCAGAACAAAAAGCATTAGCTAAAGACATGGGTGTTGATTTCAAAGTAATCAAAGACAGAGTAGCTGCTCTTCACGAATTTAACCCTATGCTTGGTTTCCGCGGTGTTCGTCTTGGTCTTATTTATCCTGAAATTACTGAAATGCAGGCTCGTGCTATTTTCGAAGCTACAGTAGAAGTAATCAAAGGTGGACAGAAAGTATTGCCTGAAGTGATGATTCCGCTTGTAGGTAATGTAAAAGAATTGAAATCTCAGGAAGTAGTTGTACGCCGTGTAGCTGCAGAAGTTATGAAAGAAACAGGCGTAGAATTCGAATACTTAGTAGGTACAATGATTGAAATACCTCGCGGTGCTATCACTGCCGGTCAAATCGCTGAAACTGCTGAGTTCTTCTCATTTGGTACAAATGACTTGACTCAAACTACCTTGGGTGTGAGCCGTGACGATGCAGGTAGATTCTTACCTGAATACGTAAACAGAGACATCTATGCGGTAGATCCTTTTGTTTCTATCGACCAGGAAGGTGTTGGTTTCTTATTGAAACATGCAGTTGCTGAAGGTAGAAAAGCAAGAAAAGGTATCAAATTAGGTATCTGCGGTGAGCACGGTGGTGATCCTCGCTCAGTAGAATTCTGCCATCAGGTTGGCTTGAACTATGTTTCATGCTCTCCATTTAGAGTTCCTATAGCTCGCTTGGCTGCTGCTAGAATAGCAATCAAAGAAAGCGTAGCTGAAAAAGCAGAAAAAGAAACTAAAAAAGCTAAAAAATCAGACAAAAAATCAGACAAAAAATCTTCAAAAAAATCTGATAAAAAAGACAACAAGAAAAAATCTAAAAAGAAATAATTCTATAATTAGATTTTTCAAATAGCAAACAAAGCCGCTCCGGATTCCAATTCAGAGCGGCTTTTTTAGAATTAGAAATCTCGCGTGCAGAATGATTAGCAACATACCATTACTTCTATTTATAATAGAAGCATATCTACAATCCAGTCTATCAAATACTTGCCTTTTCTCGTATGGCTTATTACAAATTATCTATATAAAGCACTATTTGTAAAATTAATCTAATAAAAATTCGTCGCGTCAGATAGACAAAGACATAGATTAGTTTTGTATATAAAATATAGAGAGTTAAAAAAAATGGCAAATTTAACAACCAAGTATATGGGGTTGACACTTCGCAATCCATTAGTGATAGGTAGCTCAGGCCTTACTGAAAGTTTGGACAAAATCAAACACCTATACGAAAAAGGTGCGGGTGCAGTAGTTTTAAAATCACTTTTTGAAGAAGAAATTCAGGCAGAAATGCGTCAAGCAATGCATCAGGCAGGCACACCCGGCACAATTTATCCGGAAATATTTGACTTTTTTGACTATGATGACATGGAAGACTCTGTAAGTAAATATTTATTCCTTATCGAAGATGCTAAAAAAGCAGTTGATATCCCTGTTATAGCTTCTGTGAATGCAGTTTCTTCGAATGAATGGACATCTTTTGCTAAAAGAATAGAGGCAGCAGGAGCAGATGCAATTGAATTAAACGCTTTTATTTTACCTTCAGATGTGAATAGATCCTCAGAGCAAAATGAGCAAATCTATTTTGATATTATAGAAAAAGTAAAAAAAGAAGTTTCAATTCCGATAGCAATGAAGATTAGCTATTACTTCTCAAATCTTGGTCAGATGATTCAAAAATTGTCTCAAACCGGCATCGCATCACTAGTTCTTTTCAATAGATTTTATAGCCCGGATTTTGACATAAATAATTTTACGGTCAATAGTGCAAGTGTACTGAGCACACCAGGAGAATTGCCAATTTCTTTGCGATGGATTGCTATCATGGCAAACAGAGTTAATTGTGATTTGGCTGCTTCCACAGGGGTACATGACGGAAGTGCTGTTATCAAGCAACTATTGGCGGGTGCAAATGCAGTGCAGATAGCTTCTACACTTTACAAAAACGGACCTGAATATCTTGAAAAAATGTTGATTGATTTGGAAAACTGGATGCACGATCATGATTATGACTCAATCGATGATTTCCGTGGTAAACTCAGCTACGAAAAAGCAGCCAATCCGGCAGCCTTAGAAAGAGTTCAATTTATGAAGCATTTTAGCGGCAAATAATTTTCTTTTATCAAAGCCCTGCTGTGTCAAAAATAGCAGGGCTTTGATAAAATAATATCTCTTGAATTACCCTAGATTTTCTTTAAATGCCAAATATTAACTTACCTTTTAATACGTATCTAAATATACCTAAATATCATTTTTTTAACTTGCAATACAATGTCTATTGTTGTATTCTTGCATAGTAGCATATCTATATTTTTTGAGACCACTATGAAGCAGATCAAATTAAGTGCAGAAGAACAATTGCAGCGTCTTGTCTCTCAACTTAAAGCAGAAAAAGATGCTCTTTCTTCGAAAATTCAAAAGCAGGATCAGGAACTCTCCGAGCTTTTGATTTATTCGGAAATGGTAGTTGTCGAATCTACACTTGATATGAAAATTCTAAATTATTATGGCGATATAGAATATGTATTCGAAAATGTTGCCAAACAGGTCGAGCGCGGTGCTAATCTTACTATGCTGGTAGCAAAAGCTACTCAGGAGACTAAAAGCAGAGCTGACGATTCTGATAAAGAAGACATCGTCGATGTGGTAACTAAGTTTGTGCAGAGTCCGAGAACCGAAAAGAAGATAGAAATATTGGGTGTCAAAGATGAGAGTGGAGAGCTGTTCCTGCTTGACTGGAAAATGAAAAAGACCGGTAAAATGTTGAAATCTTACTTTAAGATAACTCCTACCAATAATATCATCAAGCAAACTACGGAAAAATTTGAAAGAGCCCTTGATGATAAAGACAAATTTTATGGTCAAGTGTTCGAATATTCGCATAGAGGTGTTACCATCCTTAATCCTGATGGTAAAATAATCTATATCAATACTGCAGCTAAGGATATGTTTGTCTCCAGCGACAATAAACTTATCAAAACTGAATCGCTTATAGGAAGAACCTTTTATGAGATATTTATAAATGATGATGCCGAAACAACTAAAGAAAGACAAGCTAAAAGCAATCAGGCTTATATCACCAAATCAAGCGTCTCGTTTATCATCCGCACACATGATGGCGAAATCAAGTATGAAATTCATCCCTTGCTCGACAGAAAACGTAATGTAGCTGCTCTATCTATTTTTACTACTCTGCTCAATAGCGGACAAAACAACGCTTTAGATTCTAAAAAACTTATGAGTACGCTAAAGACTTTATATGAAGAGAAATCTGTGCTGGCAGAAAGAATAAAAGAATTGGAATATAACCACCAATGGCTTATGAAAAACAGTCGCGATGTGGACAATCAACGAAAAAAACTATATTTCTTTCTAAATAGTTTGCCAATTCCAATTTCTGTTGTTGATTTAAAAACAAAAAAATACGATTTTGTAAATAGAGAGTTTGAGCTAAAAATCAAAAAGAAAAGAGATGATATTATTGGATTCAGAGAGGTGCAGGTTTTCACTCAGATAGAAGCAGATTTTTTTGATAATTTGCTGCTGCAGGGTATTGAGTCCAAAGATGCAATACAATTTAGTGGTTTGGTGTTTGAAGGTGTGCAATCCACAATCAAAAGCCAGCAGGACACTCCACTTTATGCAATTAGAGTATTTACAAAAATTAAATAAGGAACAAAACTAATGGATAAACCCTTGGTCGGAATTATAATGGGCAGCGATTCTGATTTGCCTACAATGCAGCCTGCTGCTGAGATTTGTGAAGAGTTTGGCGTACCTTATGAAATCAGAGTTATTTCTGCACATAGAACACCTATGGACATGGCAGAATATGGAATGACTGCGCATAAAAGAGGTATAAAAGTTATCATAGCAGGAGCCGGCGGGGCTGCTCATCTTCCCGGCATGACGGCATCATTTACTCCATTACCGGTGATAGGTGTACCCGTCAAATCAAGTACATTAAGCGGCGTAGATTCGTTGCACTCAGTAGTCCAAATGCCTCCGGGAGTGCCTGTTGCGACAGTTGCAATCAGCGGTGGAAAAAATGCCGGTTTGCTGGCGATGCAAATACTTGGTGTTGCAGACAATGCCATCATGGAAAAAATGATAAGCTATAAAGAAACAATGGCTGAAGAGTCGAGAGCAAAAAACGACAACCCTGCTTTTACACAAATACCTTTTAGAGATTAAAAAAGATAGTCTCATCCTATTTTTCAGTAATATGTAAAAAAACGGCGTATATAGATATTTTTCTTTACACGCCGTTTACTTTTTTGACTTTTGTCTGATGTTTATATTAGCTTCATTTTGATTTGTTCGCCGGTTTTTAGAGTTACATAGACTCCGACGAGGCCGAATTTGTGATTGGCTATATATTCAATCTCCTGAACAATCGGGTCGTCAGCTAAAGCTTTCTCTTTTACTCTTATAACTTTAATATCAAAAAATCCCCACGAAAAATCATCTGTGGTAGATTTATAGGTTACTTCGCGTGTGATAGTTTTACCGTCTTCTCTTGTGAATGAATACTTATCACCAACATTCGAATCATATTTCACTATGGTAAATGGTTTGGAAGTATTCCCGCCACTATGTCGAAAATCCTGAATACCTTCGCTTGTTACTTTGCCTTTAGCTTCAAAATCAACTTTGATATTGTGCGTATCAGATATATCGAGTTTGAAATTAAAAGGTTCAAAATATGAGGTAGCTAATGAAATTTTGTCATCTACCGGCAAATTTTGAAGACCGAAAATTGTATCGAGCACTTTAAGATCCTCGATATCAAAGGTCATGTGGTATTCAGCAGTAATAATTCCATTTTCGTTTTTAGTAATCACCGCTTCGTTGTTTATTCTGCTTATTTTCCCGTTAGTAAGTTCGTCGTAATTAAAACTTCCGATGTACTTTGTACCAACTTTAGTAATGTCAAGGTCAGTAGAACCTCCAATAACATTCGGGTCGTCCGAAGGGTCGTTTGAATTGTCGCATGCTACCCACATAAAAGTAGATAATAAGAAAAGAAGTAAATACGTTTTTTTCATAGTAAATCCCCTAAGTATATGATGTTAAATGCTAACATAGTAAAAAATATGTTAATACTTAAAACGAATTTATAATAAATCAGTCTTCTTCGACACATACTTCTTTGCTCAAAACAGCTCTAATTGTTTTAACGGATAATAAACTAACCATTGTTACTAATAATATGAAAAATCCTGTTGCAATGTAGAAATAAAACTCCTTGTGTGTCAGATGGAACATTTGGACAGATGCCAAACTTATTGCAGCAAGAGGGAATGTATAAGCCCACCAGGATAGGAAGAATTTGATTTTAAAAAAGCGCGGCATCTGATAAAGCAAGAATATGGACAGAAACAGTGCAAAGAAATACATAATATTTGCAAAGGCATCTAAGCCATTGCCTAATTTTATATATGAAATAAGTCCTATAGCCGGAGGTGCTATCATTATAAAAAATGTTGGCAACAGCTTTTGCGGAAGAGGGTTATGAAATATTATTCTATACATAAATACTGTCAAAAGGACAATCCAAAAGACAAAGCCAATAGAATAAAAGAACCATGACACTTCCAGAGGGGCATGCGAAGTTCCGGCTACCGGTACGATGATATTACCGACTATAGGAATAAACCAGGAAGGATTGATATGCTTGAGCTCAAAGTGCTCATGATAAATCCAAACAGATAAAATTTTCATAGTAAATAGAAAATGCAGCATTGTGCCTATTAGCCAAGAGTAAAACGAAATTTCTTTACTATGCGGCAGAAGGAAAACTGAAAACAGAAGCAAACTAATCGAAATTGTAGGGAAAAAGTTGATTTTGATTGGATGATAAAAATCCTTAATAACTTCGCTTCTATAAGTGAAAAACTTAACTGCAAAAATGCTTAAAAGCATCGTAAATAGTGCGACCGTAATGAAAAACATTATCCATTGAAAATGCTGCCCCAAAATACTCGATAGTTTTTGAGATACGATAGACAAACCGGACATGCCTAAAATAATTGCAAAGAATGAAACCGGAAAGTTTTTGATGCGTAACATCTTTTCCATCAATTTTAACCTTTTAAAATATTGCCAAGAAGTAATATAGACTAAAATAGTCTTATTTGATTGTTGCTACAAATAAATGTTTTTCAGCATACATAAAGCAACGTATGTGGAAAAACTTAAGTTTGGATTTATTACATTTGTAGTCTGATAAAATAAGTTTTGGAGAATCGAAATGATTGACATTAATAAGATACTTACGGAAGAGTTAGGTCTTCAGTCGTGGCAGGTCGAGAATGCTTTGGCTCTAAAAAATGAAGGAGCTACTCTACCTTTTATTGCCAGATACCGTAAAGAACGTACAGGCGAATTAGACGAAAATGTACTCAGGGATATGTTCGACAGATTCGAGTATCTTACGGAGCTCGAAGAAAGAAAAAAGACTATTTTGGACTCTATCGAAGAGCAGGGTAAGCTCACAGATGAGCTAAAAGAAAAAATTGTAAAGTGCCTGAAAAAAACAGAATTGGAAGATTTATATCTACCATATAAACCTAAGAAACGAACAAAAGCAACTATAGCAAAAGAAAAAGATTTGGAACCTCTTGCTATTTTTGTGAAAGATAACAACAAACAGGGCTTGCCGCCGGTTGATTTGGAAGCGGAGGCTGCCAAGTACATTTCATCTGAAAAAGAAGTTGCCGACATAAAAGAAGCTCTCAAGGGAGCTGCAGATATTATAGCCGAAGAAATAGCAGAAACTGCTGAGTACAGGCAATGGATAAGAGAGTTCTTTCTCAAAGAAGGTGTCTTTACATCAAAAATAAAAGATGAATTCGAGGAAGGAAGCACAAAATATGAAATGTATCGAGATTTTGAAGTTCCCGTAAGAGATATTGCTTCCCACACTATGTTAGCTCTTCGTAGAGGGGAGACAGAGGGAATTTTAGTGCTTGATTTGAAATACGACGAAGACCGTGTCTTAGATTTTCTCGCATCTCAGGTAATAGAATCTCTTCATGAAAACATATATGATTTTTATAATGCTGCTATCAAAGATGGTTTCATCAGACTTATGAAACACTCTATCATTGGTGAAGTCAGACTTGATAAAAAAGTTTATTCAGACGAAGAATCAATAAAAGTTTTTGAAGCAAATCTCAGACAAATGCTCCTTGCCGCTCCTGCAGGTTTGAAACCTACTATCGGACTCGATCCGGGGTTCCGCACAGGTTGCAAAATGGTAGTTGTTGATGCAACAGGAAAATATATCCAATATGATCAGATTTTCCCTCACAACTCTGCAAATGAAAGAGCAAGAGCAGCAGATACATTATTAGATGCTATAAAAAAACATAACATTGAGTTGGTTGCTATCGGTAACGGCACCGCAGGAAGAGAAACAGATCAGTTTGTTCAGGAAACTCTAAAAGATACCAGCTTTACATTGGTAAAAGTTATGGTAAATGAAGCAGGAGCTTCTGTTTATTCGGCAAGCAAAGTTGCGAACGAAGAGTTCCCGGATTTAGATTTGACTGTGAGAGGGGCTATAAGTATCGCCCGTAGATTGCAGGATCCTCTCGCCGAGCTTGTAAAAATTGACCCAAAATCTATTGGAGTGGGGCAGTACCAGCATGACGTGGATCAGAGGAACCTAAAGAAAAAACTGGAAGAAACAGTAGAAAGCTGTGTGAACTACGTTGGTGTTGACTTAAATACCGCCTCTAAAGAGCTTTTGACTTATGTCTCAGGCATTACAGCGACAGTAGCAAAAAGCATTGTAGAGTACAGAAATGTAAACGGTATGTTTAGTAGTAGGAAGGATTTGTTGAGCGTACCTCGTTTTGGAAAAAAAGCATTTGAGCAGGCTGCAGGTTTCCTTCGTATCAGAGAAGGAAAAGACATCCTGGACAATACTGCAGTGCATCCGGAAAGCTATCACATAGTAGAGCAATTTGCCAAAGACTTAAATGTGAACTTAACTGAAATCACAAAAGTTTCTGATAAGCTACAAACGCTCGATCTAAAAAAATATATCACAGACACAATTGGCGAACCTACTTTACGAGATATAATTGCTGAACTCGAAAAGCCGGGCAGAGATCCGCGAGAAGAGTTTAAATATGCCAAATTCGCTGAAGGAATCAACGAAATTAAAGATTTAAGACAAGGTATGGAACTCGAAGGAGTGGTAACTAATATTACCAATTTTGGTGCGTTTATCGATATTGGAGTGCATCAGGACGGCCTTGTTCACGTATCAGAAATGGCAAACTTCTTTGTAAAGGATCCGACAAAGGTTGTTAAAGTTGGCCAAATCGTAAAAGTAAAAGTTATAGAAGTAAACGAAAAACTGAAAAGAATTAACCTATCTATGAAGCAGGTAGGTGGCAACAATATCAAAAAGCCGGAAGTAAAAAAACAGTTTAACGTCAACGACCTAAAATCAAGATTTAGCTCATAGTGAGACTTTTTTATGATTTGTGTGTCTTTTATTATGTGCGACGATAATTTGGTGTGGCGAGAGCTACGGCAATCACCACACTATTTTAAATATATAGGGAAAATAATATGAGTGATTATGTTTATAAACTGCAAATCAATCTGATTGGATTGGAAGATGTGGTTTGGAGAATAATCGAAGTTCCTGTCTCTATATCTCTTGATCGTTTGCATGATGTCATTCGAATAGCAATGGGATGGTCTGATTCGCATATACATCTTTTTAAACATGGGAAAAAATAATTATGCGGATGCCGGTTTGATTTCGAAACTCATGGGAGATGAGCATTTAGATATTTTGGAAGAAGGAGCATGTCGATTGAATTCCATTCTGAAAAGAAAAAACGACTCCCTCCTTTACATCTATGATTTTGAAGATACATGGGCTCACGAAGTAAAGCTTTTGGGAAAACGTAAAGAAAAAATAGAAGACGATGATGATTATGAAGATGAATATATCCCTTGTTTCGAGGATTTGATTTTTCATCCGATTTGTATCGACAGAGCAGGAAGTACTCCTTTCGAGGGGGTAGGCGGAGTGGACGGATACATTGATTTTTGTGAAACGATGAAAGATCTAAAGCACGAATACTACCCAAATGCACTTGCCTGGTATCACGATATAACAGGTCTCGAGGAGTTTAGTCTTTGACCTTTTGATATTGATTTTGTTAACTTCCAACTTGATAATTATCTGCGTTGGTCAAAAGACAGATTGCTTGACTGGATTTAGTCTCTTTTGCCAAAACTCTGATTATCCATATATTTGGGCTTAGAATATTTAAAATACAACATGCAGGAAAACATGAAGATAATACTTACAATTTTATTGTTGCTTAGCATTAGTTTCAATGCTTTCGCCGAAAAACCTGAGCAGATTTACAAAAAGGCAGTTGCCCAATATAGCAAAGGGGACTTTGAAGAAGCTGTCAAAACTTTTGACGAGCTTTTAAAAAAAGTGCAGGATTATGCATCTTATTACTATCGAGGCATGAGCTATCTTGCGATCGGCGAATACGACAAAGCTCAAAATGATTTTACTATGTCTATAGCCCTCAAATCAGACAATGCAGATGCCTACAACGGCAGAGCTCTTGCTTTTGGTTATTTGGATAATGTCGGTGCTTCTATGCTCGATTTCAACAAAGCAATCCAATTGGATCCGAAATTTGCTGAAGCGTACGCAAATCGAGCTACTGCTTACATTGCTCAAAAAAAATTCGACCTTGCAGAAAAGGACTTAAGAAAAACTCTTAATCTCAGAGGCGATCATAAGCCTGCTCAGCTCAATCTTGCGAGATTGATTTATAGCAAAGGACAATTTGAAAATGCAATCAAAGAATTTGACAAATGCGTCAAAATTGGCTTAGATCTCCCTGAAGTATATCTGAAAAGGGGCAAAAGCTTTTATGCTCTCAAAAAATTTCAGAAAGCCGCAGAAGATTTTACAAAAGCTATTAAGTTGGAACCACGCGATCCTCAGCTGTATATCGCTCGTGCTAATACTTATGAAAAATTAGGCAAAAAAGATCTTGCAGAAAAGGACAGAAAAGATGCCGCCACAGCAGCTGAAGCAGACTATCAGCCTATGGACGATATTCGTTTTGATAAATATATCACTCCTGACAAAGTCTTTACGCTACAACTTCCCGAAAAATGGCACTTTGACCAGATTCAACGAGATGATGATGTTACAGAATATATATATACTAAGTTCCCAAAAGGTTCTAATAATATAAATGATGTTATGGTTTCTGCAGCGATAGTCAGAGATATGGCTAAGAAGTATGATGTGAAGGGCTCTTTTGGCATTATTGAGTTTTGGGATGGTAGTATTGGGAAAAACGTAATGTCTTATGCTCATCATGTTACTAACCAGCAAGTACAAAAAAGCCGCAATGGTTTACCTACAAGATTATATAAATCTACTCTGCAATACACCGAAAATTCTATACCTATGGTTGTTTACGAATATGCAACTGCCACAGATAATGACTTGGCTTATCTTGTAATGAGATGCCCTGCTGACCAGTTTGGTTACTACGAAAAAATCTTTGATCAAGTAATAGAAACCTTAAGCATTAAGTGGAAGTAAATCTCAGAGATTAGACAAATTTTAAAACCATTAATATAAGACTTGCACAAACAATTTGACAAAAGACGCGTTTTATGATGCGTCTTTTGCTGTATTTGAGCTGATAATTGATACTTAAAACCTATAATTTCCGTTACTTACTTTTATAGGAATATATATCGAACTTCTTTATATCCTAAATCATTCTTACTCTCTATCCCCTAATCATCGTTCCCGGAAGGAATATTGTGGTTCAAAAACTAAACAAAAAAAGCCCCTGAACTTGTCAGAGGCTTTTTTATAATAGAGTCAAAAATGAGATGTCTTATTTTTTCTTTTTACGCAAGTATTTGGTTTTTTGTCCACCCTTAGGAGTAGGCATTCCTGTTTGTCTTTGGAGTTGACCTGATTTTTGCATTTCCTGCAACTCTTGGGCTTCTCTCATTTTTTTGGCAAACCAACCTTCTTTTTTAGGTGCTTTTTTCAAGTCTTCCAATGTAACGCGTTTTTTGGAGTATTTATTCATCCAAGTTTGCTGAGCGATACTAAGCAAGTTAAACATGAAATAGTACAGGTTCAAACCCGCAGGCAAGTGCGAAAACATAATAGTAAACATGATTGGCATCATATATACCATGCTTTTTTGTCTCGGATCTGTCACTGTTATTTTTTGTTGCACGAACATCGTAACACCCATTGCAAGAGCTAAACCTGATACAATCGGCATGAAAGGTAGTCCGATATAGAATAATTTATCAGGCACAGACAAGTCAGTAATCCACCAAATAAAATCGGTTTGACGCAAATCTATCTGGCTTCTCAGCAATTGCCACAATGCGAATAAGATAGGCATTTGAAGCAACATAGGCAAACAACCACCGGCAGGATTAGCTCCGTATTCGGAGTATAGCTTCATTATCTCCTGTTGCTGTTTTGTGTTGTCGTCTGCGTATTTTTCTCTTACTTTGTTTATCTCAGGTGCGAGTACCTGCATTTTCTGCACAGATTGCATCTGCTTGATAGAAAGCGGGTAGAGCAGGAGTTTGATAAAGATAGAGAATATTATCAAAGCTATACCATAGTTCGGTATGAAGCCGTGAATCATATTCAGCAAAGGCAACATTAAGTATTCGCCAATCTGGCGGATACCAAATCTAAAACCAAAGCTCATAATGTCAGTCAGGCCATATTCTTTCAATCTGTCGTATTCTAATGGGCCTATATAAACTTTAAAATTATTACTTTGGCTTCCACCGTCGTATGGCAAACGAATAGCAAGATTATATTTTTCTACTAAACCGTCATTTTTTACTTTTTTAACACTGCCATCAACATCTATTGTGCCGTCAAACTTTTGCCAAGGTTGAGGTATGATAGCCATACCGAAATATTTAGTCTTGATTGCTGCGTAGTCGATGATGCCGGCAGGGGAGATTGGGTCATTTTCGGCTTCAAATTCTTCAATTTCGCCGCCCATACTTATCACAGCCATTGCATCAGTAGATTCGTCTGCTGAGTTCTTTTCCTGATATTTAATACCGTCTGACCATACTAGGTCATAGCCGCGGTTGGTGATAGCATCTGACATATTTGATACCTGCACTCCCGCATCAATCGCATAGTCGTTACCGACAAATTTGATTGTTTTGACGATGCTTTTGCCCGGCTCTGTTTCCAGCTTAGCCTTTAGGCTTAATTCAGATTTGCCGGAGATTTTGTAGTAATCTTTTTCTGTATTGTCGAACTGGAAATATAAATCGCGAGTGTCTATCTTTTTGTTGTCAGTTGTTCTGAAAGTAAGATAAAGCTCACCCTTTTTATCATTGATAAGCTGAGAAGGAACCTGATCCCACTTTTTGTAATTTTTAAGTGTCCATTTTTTTATCGCGCCGCCTTTTGAAGAAACTTTTGCGATATACAAATCAGTTTCTACTGTGATGATTTTTTCGGCACCGGTAGAGAATTGAGAAAAATACTGTCCGTATTTTAGAGCTATGCTTGATGAGTCATTGTTGCTGTGCTGAATCTGCTCCGATTGAGTGGTGCTTTCGGCTACAACAGCCGAAACGGAATCTTTGGCAAGCCCTGCAGGAGTGGCAGGCTGGTTCATGCTTTGCCAGTAAGCCCAAACCATAACAACGACGGCTATCATAGCCATACCGAGTAGAGATCTTTTATCCATATTAATCAGTCGTTTTATTTATTTGACACATCTTTTTTTTGAAGAAAGTAAAACTTGTCGGGTACATTGTCCACTCCTCCACGATTGAAAGGATTGCACCTCAAAATCCGGTAAGTAGTCAGCCACATGCCTTTGAAAAAACCATGCTTTTCGAAGGCGTCTATCGAATAAGAAGAACATGTAGGATAAAACCTGCAGGAATTTGGTAAGTAAGGAGATAAAAACTTTTTATATGCTTTTATCAGCATTATCATCAGTTGTTTCATTGCCGGCAGCCTTTTTACGATTGTAAATAGATTCAGCACTTTGAATTATTTTTATCACATGGGGCATCACATCTGCAAGCCTTATTTTTGATGGCATATCAGGTGCCTGCCTCCACGAAATAATCATTTGGTCAATTGGTATAATTGTACCTCGTTGATTCAACTGTTTTATTGCTAACCTTACCGATTCTCTGAGCAGTCGTTTTATTCTGTTGCGTATTACCGCTTTTTTTGCTAACCTTTTGCTGATTGTAACTCCAAGATGTACATTGCCGTCGTAATCCGCCGAAAAATCAAAACAAATAACGGAAGCAGCGGAGCCGCTGTATAGTTTTTTTCCCGATTGGAAGACTTTGTCAAATACCTTATACCCTTTGAGTGGGCAAACATTGTTGTTTTTCATGTAATAAGCACAGGTCGCAAAAAATACCACAAATCCGACAAGTTATATATAAACAAATTTGGATAGACTAAAAAGCCTATCCAAACCCAAAGAAAAAACACTTTAGAGACTTAAGCGACTGACACTTTATGACGTCCTTTTGCGCGACGACGATTGAGTAGCTTGCGTCCGTTTTTAGTTGCCATACGAGCTCTGAAACCATGTTTGTTTGCTCTTTTGCGGCGACTTGGCTGATATGTTCTTTTCATTACATCACCTTTGATTTGAATATCTTACAATTTATTTTCTTTATTATAGTTACGCTAAGTTAGAGAACTACAAATTTATAAAAAAATATTGTATTCAAGAAATATTTTTGCACAATTTTCGAATCAAATTTTTTTACGAGCACAAATATAGAAAAGAAATTATAAATCTACATACTCAAATCTGCCTTTTTTCCCGTCATAAAGGCATAAAGTCCCTGCCAATGGCTCGCCAAGGCCGGTAATTATTTTTATACATTCAAGCGCCTGCATCGAACCTATTATGCCGGGTAAGGCTCCGAGCACTCCTATTCTTTTGGTCTCTGTTGTTGCTTCCGGAAAAACATCTCTATAGGACGGAGCATCTCCATAGTTGAAGACAGACAGCTGACCTCCAAACTCGGAAATTGAACCATAAACATAAGGTATATGCTCTTTGCGGCAATAATCATCGATAATGTATCGGGTTTCAAAATTGTCGGTGCCGTCAACTATTATATCAAATCCCTCAAAAAGTTTGCTGCTATTTGATTCGTCCAACCTATGGCTATAAACATCAAAAGCAGTGTAAGATGATAGCATCTTCAATTTTGATGCTGCTGCCTCTGCCTTGCTTTTGCCGAGCATTGACTCGTCGTAAAGCACTTGCCTTTGCAGATTGCTCAGACTTACTTTATCGTCATCGACGATGCCGATGCTGCCTACGCCTGCGGCTGTCAGATAAAGTAAATTTGGAGAGCCAAGTCCGCCGGCTCCGACCACTAATACAGAAGCTTTTTTGAGCTTAATTTGGTGCTCTTCTTCAAAGCCCGGGATTAGTAAATGGCGATTATACCTTTCCAAATCATAAATCGGCTGCATAGCATCACCTTATAATGTAGATATACACACACTCTTAAAAATAAGAATTTACCGGATAAGCAGCATACAAAAAATGCTTGCGTCTTCATTCTGCAGCAAAAAAATGCAAATCTGTACGCAAGTGTGTTGTTTCTAATTGCTTTTAGCTTATCTATTCCCTAATTATTTCAATACCATCTATGATTTTTTGAAATGTCGTGTCATCCGCAGGAGTATAATGGTATTTTGATATGCTCACTTCAAGTGTAAAATCTCTGTCTTTTAACATCAATTACTCCACCAACACCAAATGCATCTCCAAAATCTGACTTAGTTTTTAAAAGTTGGATTGCTAATGTCAAAATGATACAAATTATTGTTGACTAATTTGCCAGTAAATAGAATATTGCTCCCCAAGTCCAATTAAATATTTAAAATTACTAAAAACGATATGGTAGTAATTAGTATCTGCCAAAGTAAATTTAGCTATTTCAGATTCTTGGTTTGTTATAATTTTGTTATTTAATAGTTTATTAACAATTGCATCAGCTTGTGTATTCTGACCTTTTATTGTGAGAGCAATTATGTAAGGAATAAATTCTTTAGGTTTATAACCAGTGCTATCAATTAAAAAGTCTTTATGTCGGTCAATTATCGGATTCAATAAACTATCTACTTTATTTTGTTGTTGTTGTTTTGAGTAGGCAATAGCATCCAAAATTGCTATACCTTCTTGCGAAAACATATATCTAATATCTTCTAAAAATATATGTATACTCTCATAGTCTTCTAAATTGTAGAGAGCTAAATATTTGAATTTGTAAACTTCGGGTCTAAAGAGAGAATCTTCAGATAGAATTTCATCAGCATAATTCACAACTTTCATAGAACTTTCTGATAATTTGCTGCCACCCATATTAGACAGTTTTACTAACTCATCATATTTCTCTTCAATTGACACACTACATGCAGAGAGTAATAAAATCAAAACAAAATAAATCTTATTCATTATTCAATGCCTCATCTTTGAAAAGTAGCAAATCCAGAAAATTGTTTGGATTTAGAAACTTAGTTCCTGGTTGCAAAATATTATGTTCAAAACGTTTTAAAGTAGAGCTACTTATATTACCGTCGGATACTAGTCTATCAAGTAATACTCGAGCTTCTTCCCTTCTATCAGTAAGCATTTCCGTCATTAGGAATAAATATAACTTTTTAGAGTCAATTGATTTATCAGGTCTATGATAATTTTCTACTTTTTTGCGCATTGGACTCAACACGAAATGTAGCGAATCATATTTAGCTTCATTGTAATAAACAAATGCAGTTAGCATTCTTATCCCAATTTTTGACAGTTTATATTGTTTTTCCAATTTATGTAGCATATTATGAAGCATATCGAATTGTTCAGCATTTAGCATCAAGTCATAAGCGTATTTAATAGCAACAAAATCTCTGTTATTTTCGAAAGCTTTATATGCAGACTCTAATGCAGCTTCACAATCTTTTGGCTCCTTACTTTCAATTGCGATTCCATAAAGCTCTTTAAATTCTTGATATTCATCAGTTTTGCCCGAGCATGAATTGATCACAAACAATAATAGAAATATACAAACATATCTTATTGTATCCATATTTACCTCTACTTATTTAAATTAATTTTTTACTTTAAGTTCTCTCTTATAAAGCAAATCTGACAATGGAGTAGCAGCCCCCTCTGGTTGTTGAATAAAAAATCCCAAAGTATAAGACAATACAATAGAGTTTATGTCTTTTGGATAATAGAGTATTACAGATCCTACAAAAGTCCTGCCTGTAGGTATCCATCCCCATGTATTATAAAAATATCTACTTGGTGAATTTGAGTCATCCGGTATTGAAGTTGATAAAGGTGCCTCATCTAAAATATCTCCTGCATCATTAGACAAAGTTACAGACCCATAAGGTTCTAACTGAACATCTTTATCTATGCCAGCTGTAATCTCTGCAGTCACAAGTATTGAGGTAAGAGATTTAATAGTTCCTTGCCCATAAGCTCTTCCAGTGGCAAAAATGCCCATACCTTCAACACCCAAAAAGTTAAATCTTAATTCGCTAGTACTAAAACTTTTACCTTTCATTTCAGACAAATTAAATTCGGCATCATATTGTGACGTATTAAATAAGGAAATTACACTATTCCACAGATTAGATATAAATCCAATATTAGATCCGTTAGATTTGGCAGAACCATCATCTTTAGAAGCTGGGCACTGTAGTCCCGATAACCTAAGGCTTCCAGTTGCTTTCCCACTCACACCAGCGCCGCCGCCACTGTTTGCGGACTGACTAACTGCAACCGCAGTGGCACTATCACCTACACCATAAACAGGAGCATCCTGATCGATTGGTCTTCCCAAGAAATTCATTTTCTCTTGATCCCAAAGCGATGGTTCTTGGATAACGCTATTGTTATTACCACTTCCATACCCGCCACTCGGAATTTGAGAAACGTAGTAACCTGGCAACGGTTTTATGTAGTCAGTTGTTTTATTTTGTAATCTATCTGCTGTAACTACAACAACTCCCTTATGACCGGAACTTTCACATATTATATCCTCATCATTAGGCACATCAGATCCAACCAACAAATAATCTAAATCTCTATGTTTTTCCGGAGCAAGCCCACTCGGATCGCCAAACATAATAGGATTGTTATACCCATAGCTATATGGTGAGTAGCCCGGGAATGCTTCAAAGAGCGGATCTTGTTTGCTACTCAAACGACAAAAAGGCACTGAGCGTGCCTTTCTGTAAGTAGAGATATTTAGTCTTTTAGATGCATTATTATTATAATTATCATCTATGGGATAAATTTACCCATTTACGACTCTTCTGCCGATACTTCTATACTCAAAGCCGTGTTTTTCCATTTCTTCCAAATCGTAAAGGTTTCTGCCGTCAAAAATCAAAGGCATTGTAAGTGATTGCCTTATTCTGTCAAAATCTGGCTTGCGGAACATAGTCCATTCAGTTGTTATAATCAGGAAATCGGCTGATTCGAGGCACTGATAGGCATTCTCTGCATATTCTATTTTGTCTTCAAATCGTATTTTTGTGTTTTCCATGGCTTCAGGGTCATAAGCTCTAACGCTTGCACCTGCCTCGAGTAAACTGTCAATCAAAGTAAAAGCGGGAGCTTCGCGTGTATCATCGGTGTCCGGCTTAAATGCTAAGCCCCAAATTGCAATTTTTTTGCCTTTGAGATTGCCGTCAAATCTTGCTTCAATATTTCCAAAAAATCTATGGATTTGCTTATAGTTTACATCCTGAGCTGCTTTGATAATTTCGAGAGGTGTTCCTGCCTCTTCCGCAGAATAGACCAACGCTCTTACGTCTTTGGGGAAGCAAGAACCACCGTAGCCAATACCGGCGAAGAGAAATCTTTTACCTATGCGTGTGTCCGAACCAATCCCGAAACGTATTTTATCTATATCGGCTCCGACCTTTTCGCAGTAAGCAGATAAATCATTCATAAATGAGATTTTGGTAGCAAGGAAAGAGTTTGCGGCATATTTGGTAACTTCAGCACTCTTTTCATCCATAATAATAATAGGGTTGCCGGAGCGAACAAAAGGTTCGTAAAGGTCTTTCATCGTTTCACCAACTTTTGCGTTTGATGTACCGATAACTACTCTTTCGGGTTTCATTGCGTCTTCCACCGCAAAGCCTTCTCTAAGGAATTCGGGATTGCTAATGATATGTACATTGTGTTTGCCGAGCACATTGTCGAAAATTGCTTTAACTTTGGCAGCAGTCCCAACAGGAACAGTGGATTTGTTAACGCAGATTTTTTCTTCAGTAATGCCGTCCTGTTTGATGATGTTAGCAATATCTTCAGCTACTTTCAGCACATGGTGCAAATCCGCCGAACCATCTTCGTTAGGAGGAGTAGGCAGACAAAGGAAAATAATTCTGCTTTGGTGAACAGCATCCCTCAAATTAGTAGTAAAATTCAATCTGCCGTCTTTAATATTACGAGTCATAAGCACATCTAACCCCGGTTCGTAGATGGGGCAAATGCCCTGCTTCATTTTAGCAACTTTATTTTCGTCTATATCAACGCACAAGACTTGATTGCCTGTGGCAGCGAAGCTTGTACCGGAAACCAACCCGACATATCCTGTGCCGATAACACCTATTTTATATGACATTATACTACCTAATTTATGTTAATCAACTAAAATCAATTTGATAAAAATAAGGAATTTTGTGAATTAGATTTGCATCAATTTGTAGAATGCAAGAATCAAAATAGCCAAAACGGCAAACAATATTCCTATTTTCAAAAGCTTTTTGACGATGAAAACCACCGCTAAAAAAGCTATAAACACAACTGCAGCAATTACTACACCTGACATTTTTCACCGGTTCAAATATGTTTACAAATCTGTATAAATCATCATACGATACAAATTTACAATTGTTTAGACAATAAGGTTAGACCTATACGATACTATGTTTTTTAAAATTTTGCAATTGTAATTATTATACTAAGTGTTATTAGCATAGCAACCGGAAGACCAGCAAAGAGCATTTAAGTAAAACGACAAAGGACATACTCCGACAATAAAGTAGAAATATGTCCCTGATCCTCCAAATAATCTTTCTGAGCTTATTTAAGCACGAAGTTTAGGTCTAAAGTGCCCACCATCATTTCTTCTGTGTCGAGCGGATTAAATCTCCACTGACGCAATGCTCTGATAGCTTCTTTTTCTAATTCGGGATCGGATTTTTGAAGAGGCACTACTCTGCTCACTATTCCATTACCCTGCACATAAAGTTTAAACTTCATGCTGGCATGGAATTGAGAATTTTTTGGAAACTTTGGAGTAACTTTATTCATGAGTTTCCTGTTTCCGCCGCCGCCCCACTCTATATTACCAAAGCCATTACCTGCACCTTTGCCGACACCTTTATCGCCAAGACCTCTGCCTGTGGGCGAGCCGTCTTTTTTGCCAATGCTTTCTGCATCGCTGCCGCCTTCTTCGCCTGCAAGTGCCTTGTCTGATTCTACTTCGTTCACAGCCACAACATTGATAGATTCACCTAACTCGGCAGTTGCCGGACTGTCTGAAACTTTAGTTTTAGCTGCAATTTTCGCATCATCAAGGTTAGTAGAAGGTATGTCACCTTTGTGAGCTTTACCTTCTTCTTGCAGATTACCTTTGGATTTGCCGGTACCGTCACCATCTCCGAATTTCAAAGTCGTCAACTTCACCGGGATAGAAGTGATTTTTTCTCTCACAACCGGAGGTTCGAACTCAAACATCTGAGTAAACAGCAAAAGCGAAAAGGTAACAACACAAGCTACCACAAAGCCACGTGCGGTGTTTTTATCCCAAGGTAGCTTTATTTGTATGTCGTTTGTCTGCTCATGTCTTGAAGTATGTACCATAACCTTACCTACTTTATTCTGTCGATCCAAGTTTGTGCAAATCCATATCTCATGGCAGCATCTCTTGCATCATCTTTTGATTTAAAATTTCCAAATCTTACTCTATACCAAATCACATCTCTAATTTTCTGAGTGGAGATGCGTGGATTGTCAACATCCATACCCTTCAAATTATCCAACCAAGTTTCTGCGTCATCTTTTGACGGAGAAGCATAAATCTGCACTGCATAAAGTGCTTCAGGGGCTTCCTGCTCCACAGGTTTTGTTTTAACAGCAGATGTTGTTTTTTTATTAGTACGTACTGTATTGCTGTGAGTTGCAAGGTCTTTGGCGACCGGCTTTGATTCTTTGCGTACCATCGGAGCAGTTGGTTTTGCTTCGACCGGCTTAGCCGCAACTTTCACAGTCTCTTTATGTTCTTCTTTAACTGTTTCTTGCTTTATAGGAGCAACAACAGGCGTTTCATGTGGTTCATGAGTTGTTGTATGCTCTTCATTCTTTGGTACCTCATGCGAAGCGAGGTCTGTATTAGTAGCTTCAGCATGTTGCTCTTCGTGCTGTGACTCTTCATGCGACACGGGTTCTTCGTGAGCAATCGCGTGTTCGTCTTGCTCAGTATGTTTGTCTTCAGCAGGAGCTTCTTCATGTTTTTCTTCATGGACTGCTTCAGCAATCTGAGTTTCTTCAATCATAAAGTTTGGATAGTACCAATACTGAAATACTCCTAAACCTAAAGCTGCCAAAAGAACTGCAGCAGCAGACGAAATACTTATATTCCTAAAAAGTTTTGATTTTTTCTTAAGAGGCTTTTGCTCTATTACAGGCTCGGTTTTTTTGACCTTTTCTTCAGCAGAAGCCTGTTTATTCTCATCAGCATCAAGAGCAGTAATATCTACAAATTCTGTTTCTGCTACCTGCTCTACCGGTTTGAAGTCTTCCGGATTTGCAAGAGGAATCTGATCTATATCTTCTGTCTTAGATTCAATTTCTTCTCTGCGAGCTTTAGAGCGATTGATTTCCTCTTCTAACATTTGTTTCAAATCTTCATCGAGAGACAATGTTACTTCATTGTCGTCTGCAGAAATGTCGGAGTCATCTTCCGGAGCCTCAAATAAATCAGGAGTATCATCTTCCTGTGTTACTTCCGGTTCTGGCTCTGAGTTGTCAAATCTTAGATCATCAGGAATTTCTTCATCATCTTCGAAAGCCGGCAAATCTTCTTCGGCATTAGGTTCTTCCTGTGTAATTTCTTCCACAGTGTCAGCTATTGCCTCTTCTTCTTCAACTGAGGCAACCACTTCGGAAACAGCAGGGGCAGGGTCATCATCGAAAGCATCCCATACACTGCCGCCCTCAGGCGTTTCAATAAGAGGTGCTTGAGTTATTCCATCTGCATCAAGATCCAAACCTGAGGAATATTCTATCTCTTCCGGCTCCACATACTCTTCTATAAGAGCTTCAGGAGCAGAGTCGAATTGAGGCACCTCTTCGGGATAATCTTCTTTGAGTGCAAAGATATCACCATCGGGCTCGCTGAGTCCGAAGCCGCTGAGCTGCTCTTCAGGTTTTAAAATATTTGGATCAAATCCCGGCATAACTTACCTAAAATTGCCACATAACACCAGCAGAGGCGAAAAGACCTCTTTCTTTATAAGTATTCCAAATGTAAACATTTGAATTTAGCAAATTATCAAATTTAAGGAAGACTGAAAAATCATTGTTGATTTTATAGTCAGCTCCAATCATTAGCTTATTAAACGAGTCAATTTTAATAACATTTTGTTGGTCTGCGGAGCGTTCCCCTACATAAACCAAACCAATTTCTGTGCCAATTACTTCAGCCCACAGCCTTCTGTAATTGATACCAAGCTCTATAGGAGCATAATACGGAATATTTTGGTCATAATCATCAGAATTTGCGGCACGAACCATTATTTTCATGGTCATTTTGTCCATCTCCGTTGGCGACCAAAATGCTTCTGCATTCAAACCAATTATTGTTGCATCCATATATTCCACATCAAACATAGAATGATTGAAAGTAGAATCCGATAGCGCCAGTGGTACAAAAGCCGGCAATCTTTCAGCTTTTTTAAATTCTATACCCGCACTAACTGCAAATTTCTGATTAGGATGATAAGTAACGCCACCTTTAATCAAGCCAATATTATAGGGCATATCGGTGATTGCATTTGGATTGATGTACGGATTATATTCTGCCATATCATAAAAGAAATTTTTATCAAGCCCGCTTTCTATGCTTCCGTTTATAGTAATATTTTTATTTAGTCTATATTCTATATTGCCGGCAAGCAAAAAGCCTGTTCTGCTTTCATCGATAGATGCATTAGCCAGCTGTAGCCCTGCTTTCAGTTTGAAAGTAAGCAGTTCATTGGAGAATGCACCATGCCCGTCTATCTGAATCATCTTTGCTGACGAACCGTTGGTAGCGTGCATATCCAAATCTATATTTGCACCCAAAAAGTATTTTTTATAAAACGACTCTACTCCTACATAACCACGAAAAGAGTTATCAAAACCATCGGCATAATCGCCTGAAAGCTGAAGTGTTTTAAAAAAGGCTCCGGTTTTGAATTGATACCCGTCATAATCACCATCTACATCGACTCCGAACTTAAAATTCATTAAATTTCGTTCGTCAGCGATCGGCATAGGATATAATTTATACCCCCTGTTTCGAAAATCCAGATAGGTACGGGTTCTACTGCCACCAAATATCCAAAATTTGGAAGGAGCTATATAGTCAGAAGAGATTTTTAGAAACATATCGCTGTAGCCTGCGTTATCGATATGACCATCGCTTAGCTCCATACCTGCATTGCCGTATAATTCATAACCTTCGTAGCGTAAACCGTAGCCACCTTCGAGCTTTGGCGTGAGGAAACTTCCCCCATCGAGTCTGACAAAACCGTGTGCATAATCAGTTGATATGATATGATCAGGGGTTTCGCCGGGCGGCAAAAGCATAGTTTGTTGTTTTTCTAAAGAATTAAGAGAATCCAACTCACCTTTTTTCAAAGGTACAAGCTTTTGAGGATCTTGCTTTTCGCTTGCTTTTATTTCAGCCTGATAATTGCCGATTATATTAAGTCTCGGCAGTTCGTACGGTTCCGAGGCACTACTATTTGAGCGTTCCTGAGTGGTCTGAGCCGGTAAGGTAACATAGCCTGTCACACAACATAAAATAGCTGCTATAATATACTTTTTCATGGCAATTATTCTTCTTCTTTTTTCAAATTTTCAATCATTTTAGCTATTCTTTTTAGCCTCTGTTCTGCAGTTTTTGCGAAATCATCATCAATTCTGATTTCTTTGAGCACAGTATATATTTCTTCTGCTTTCTGATATGCTTCTGTGTTTTCATAGCATTCGCCTAGAGCTAATAAACCATAAGAATACCAATCTTCGTAGCCTGCAAATTTCTCTTTAAGTATTTCAAGTTCTACGATGGCAGAATCAAGATTTTTTTCACGCATATACATCTCGCCGAGGCGATATTGAGCCTCTGCTGCAAGGAGTAGATTATATTCCTGCACAGCAAGAAGTTTGAATTCTGTTCTTGCAGAATCATTCCACTCTTTGCTTCTGTAATATTTGGCTACAAAATATCGGCTTTGCAAACCATATTCCAAACTGTCAAATGCAGCCGCTACACCTTTGTACATCTCCACAGCACTTAAAGTATCGCCCGTGTTGTATTTCAATATGGCTCGCTCGAAGCCTGCCTGAGCAGAGCTTTCGTGCGTTGGATACTTGGTTTGAAGTACAGAAAATATTGAATCTGCTTTCTGAATGTCCGTACCTGATGCTTCCATAAGTCCATGTTCTAAAATAGCTATAGGAGCATACTCTGATTTTGGATATTCTGCTACTATTCTATCAAGAGTTTTCACTGCTTCAGGTTTGTCATTCATTGAGATATAGCTTTTTGCTTTTTGATAAAGCACTTCAGGCACTTTGTCAGAATCAGGATATTTATTGATAAATGCATCATATTCTGCTACTGCGTCTTTATAACGTTTGCCGGAATAAAACATATCTGCTTTTTTGAATGCAAGCCCTTCGGTAAATCTGGAATCAGGATTTTTTTCGATATAATTTTGCAAAATTTCTACTGCTTCTGCCTCTCTACCCAAAGCTATAAGGCAATACTCCATAGATTTCAGAGATTCATTTGCCAAACCATGAGTCGGGTAAGTTTCCCAAACAAATTTGTATTGATTAAGAGCTGTTTCGTATTCACCTTTATTATAATATGCATCTGCTATGTTATAGTAAGCATCAGGAAGCAGTTCGCTATCCGGATATGCCTCTATCATAAATTCATAGTCTTGAATGGCTTCATCATATCTTTCCTGATGGAACCTAATTTTACCAATTAGATTAAGAGCATAAGGTGCATATTTTTTACGAGGAAATCGGCGAACAAATTCTAAAAGAGAAGTAACCGCATTTTCGTATTCGTGCATCATGTATAGGCAATGAGCATGCTGGTATGCAGAGTACTGCACTTCGTCGGATTGAGAATTTATCTTAGCTGCCTTTTGGTACGCCTGTGCTGCAAGTTTATAATTTTTTATCCAGTAATATCCGTCACCCTGGCGAGTGAATACTTCTACTGCATAATTAGATTTTGGATATTCCTGAATCATGGCTTCAAAAATATTTGATGACTGACTGAATTTTTGCTGACGGAAATAAGACCAGCCCAATCCGTAGTATGATTCTTCCCTTCTTTCGCTTCGAGGATATTTGTCTAATATTTTTTGATATGTTTCGGCAGAATTATTCAGCAAATCAGAATTATAATATGCCTCCGCTAACCAGAAAAAGCCTTCGTCGATTCTCGAATCTTTGAAAGACGATCCTGTATATGTAATCAGAACCGGGATTGCCTCAGCACTTCTATCTGCCCGCACAAGAGCTATGCCTTGTTTCAAGCGCGATTCTGCAAGGTACCATTCTTTTTGAGGCATGAAAATAATATTTGCCCTAGTAGCTAACTCTTCTGCGTTTTTGTAAGAATTAACCGCTTTGCTCCATAATCCCATTTCCATGTAAGAAGCACCAAGTAACAAATGAACACGAACAAGTACAAGTGCATCGTATGCCTCACGTTCAGCTCTTTCGAGCGTCCTTCTTGCTTTATCATAATCATTTTCTTCGTAGTACATCTGACCTAATTCTAATAGTATCTGGCCGAGATATGGATAAGTCGGTTGCACTGATAGTGCTGCAAGTTCTTTCTGAGCCTGTTCTTTATTGCCGAGATTCTTCAAAGCTACGATTCTATATAGCTGAGCCGTAGCCTTTACTCTAAATTCGTCTTCTTTTGCTTTGTCGATTACACTGTCGTAGTAGTCCAAAGCTTCTTTATAATTTTCCAAGTGAAGTTGAGCCCAACCTGCACCTAATCTGACGTAGTTCTCAATTTCAGAACCATATATGGTTTCCAAAAATGTTCTGAATACTTCTGCAGCTTTAGCATAGTTCCCTGAAAGATTATAGGATTCGCCACGCAAATAGAGTATTTTTTCAAACGAATTGTCTGCAAAATCCTGCTCAGGATAACGCAAACCTTCTTCGTTTTGCGTACGAATATTTTCAATTATGTTTTCAGTCCTCTCTAAAGAAAGCAAAGCACCTGAAAAATCTCTTAGTATGAGTTTGTTATTTGCCTTTCTTATGCCCGAAGCTACTATGCAGTTAGAGTAAGGATACCTCTTTTCGAGGTCTGTATATTGCTCAATAGCTTTGGTATAAAATTTATTTATTTCGTGATTTTGTCCCATAGCAAAAAGTGCATCATCTGCATATTCGCCGGTGGGGTACTTATTAGCAGCTAATTCGAAAACCTCTATCGCCTCCTGGTACCTTGCATTTTGATTGAGAGTGATACCTCTCCAATAAAGTGCCTGGTGAGCTATAGTATAATAGTCATCATCCTGACGCTCGAGGTAGTCGCGTTCGGCGAGCTCCACAGCCTCTCTGAAATAGCTTTCTGCCTCGTTGTATTCCTTTTGCTCGAATGCGATGTAGCCTCTCTGGAGTGCGGCGTATGGTACAAACGGAGAATTTGGTCTCACTTTGATAAACTCAGCAAGTCTGCCTTTGGCAATGTTGTAGTTGCCGGAAAGCAAATCAATATTTGAGTTTATCAAAACGGATAAATCACCTGAGACATTATCAGGATATTTTTTTAGAGTTTCCAAAAGCTTATATTCTGCTTTCCTGACAAGCTCAAAATCAAAATCTTTTTTAATCTTTGTGATTTCATCTGAGCCATATTCGTAAATATCAGGAAGAACTCCTGCATGACCTATACACCAAGCCATAAAGAAGTAAGCTATAACTGCTTTAAACCACTTCATCGTTTCTGTTCTTATTTATTATATAATATAGTGCAGTACCACTTTGCGAGATGGAATAGACGCCCAAGTATTGGGTAATCGAAAATGATACCTTATGCTGCTTTTAAAGATACAAAAAATAAGATGCAAATGCTAAAAATATTTACATAAAATATCTTTTTCTTTGAGGCAACTGCTTTTAAGTTCGATAAGTTAGATAGATCGTAAAAATTTTGGATTTGTGTTGACATTTTTAAAACTACTATGAACTATTTCAAATATAACGTATATTACTTTGTGAGATATATCAGAAAACAAAGGAACTTATTTTATGAAAAATCTTCTTACACTTTCTTTTTTACTTCTTCTTTTTGTCGCCCAAAGTACAGAATCAGAGGTCATAAAAGCAAAAATAAATTTTAAACCAAAATCAGAAATGGTGCCTATTCCAATAAAAAAAGAAATATTTGGTGGCTTCATGGAATTTGTTCACCACTGGTTTAACTCAGAAAAAGGATATGTAGCACAAGAAATCCAAAATAGAGGATTTGATTTGCTACATTCACAACCGGAGATCCCTGATTATTGGGAGCTGCTTACAAACAGCAATTTTCAGAAGTTTGAACTCATCGAAGGAGGATACAATGAAAATGGATTGTATTCTGTTCGATTAGTCAATGAAGAAAAGGGTAAATATAATTCTATTATTCAAAAAATCTTTCTGACTCCGGATACAGGAAATGACTTCTATATTTACATCAAAGATAATGCGAAATCTAAAGTAGAAATTCGTCTTTTAGATACTAAAATGAATGTGTTGCATGCTCTTCCAATTCAACTAAGCGATAGCGATTGGAAAAAGTATTCGGGCACTTTCCCTCATATTGAAGGACACGGTAGTGCCTATATAGGCTTTTTTGTGCTCGACTCTTCTGATGTTGAGATTGATGAAATTTCTTTTATGCCGCAAAATAGAATGTTTTCACTTCGCAAAGAGTACTATGACTTATTCAAATTATGGTCTCCTGGTATTATGCGCTATCCGGGTGGTTGGTATGCCGATTCGAAACTTGCTCATTGGCAAGACGGCATTGGCGATATAGATAAAAGAAAATCTCCGTCATACAATTTTACTCATTCTCAAAGGTTGGAATTCGGAACAGATGAATTTATTGCGTTTTGCAAATCTTTAGATTGTGAACCACATATCTGTGCTAACATGCGTGAAGGCACTCCTCAGGAAGCAGCTGCATGGTTAGAGTACTGCAACGGAAGTTCTGAATCTGAATACGGTGCAATGCGTGCTGCAAACGGTAATCCGGAACCTTTCAATGTCAAATTCTGGGATATAGGCAATGAGCAGTGGGACGATGCAGAATGGATGGCTAATAATTATGTCAAGATATGGAAAGAAATGGTAAAAGTAGATCCAAATGTTAAATATATTATAGGAGGCGATCTCTGGCAGGGTAAAGCATTCTTTGATAAGTGTATGGAAATCGCAGCCGAACAAATGGACTACTATAGTTGGCACCTACTTTCAGGAAGCTTTGAAAGGGATATACAGGATTCTTTAGATGTATTTCTAACGCTGATGGGTAACACAATAGATCATGAACGCTCATATATAACTTTTCAACAGTGGCTTACAGATGGTGGTTTTTTTCCAAGAACCCGACAGTGCATTACCGAGCTTTGGACTGCTTTTAATGACCATGATTGGACGTTTCACCCAAGACTTTACAAATTGGAATCTGGTCTATGGACTGCACTGCAGATGAACATTAGCATTCGCCAATCTCCAATATTTGATATTAACGAAAGAACCTGTAACTCAGGTATGTTTTTTACTCATACAGATTTTGAAGCCGGTACAAGAGTAATTGCCCCAAGCCCCAGTTTCTGGGCAATGGCACTTTATAGGAATCATCACGGAAAATATAACTACCCTCTGTCGGTAGAATGTCCTACCTATGAGGCAAAAGTTATTCCCGGTACATGGGGCACCCCAAACGTACCTTGGATAGATGCAGCATCAAGTATATCAAATGACACGCTCTTTATGTATATTGTAAATCGCAATCCCAACAGTCCGGTTGAGATTGAATGTAATCTAAATGAACTTCATGCTAACGGGAATATGACTACATATACTATGACTGCAAATCATTTCCTCGATGGTCCATCGGCGGCAATTCCTGATTCTGTTACTCCAATTGTAGCAACTAAGCCCTATGATAGTATATTTACTATACCAAAACATACATTACTTATCATGGCTATCCCTGTAGATGATATAATTGGAATCGAGTCTGACGACACAGTCAGTAATACTCCGATAAGTGTATTCCCGAATCCTTTTACTAATGCATTTAGAATTAAGATAGCAAGCAAAGAAATCAACCCTAAAAATATACTTCAGTTTTGCAACTCTAATGGTGAGGTTTTGTACGAATATAAACTTGGGAATAGTGACGAAGCTTACTTTTCTTCTGCCGACTTAGCTAGCGGAGTTTATTTCATAAGATTGCTCAATGAAAAAACAGAGCTAAGTAGGAAAGTTCTTAAAATAAAGTAAAATAGTAGATTAACCAATAATTGTACTTATAAAAAGAGCATGGTCAATTACAAAATTCCACGCTCTTTTGCATTTCCAGGCTACTCACCATATAGCTATGGGTATAACAATCCTATTATGTTTGGCGATCCGAGTGGGCTTGCTCCGGAAAAACATAAGCAAGGTAACGGAGATGTGCTTTTAGGCGATATTTATATGTGGAAAAATATGGCGGCAGTTGCTGAATATTATGGTGCTAAAACTAATATTTCTAAGGATGGACTTGAACCTTTGGAGTCTTATCCAGTCAAAGTGTCAACTCATGCATTTATGTTGTCTTGGATGAGTGCTGCCCATGAATTAGGTCATATATTTGATGCTTTAAGACTGGGACATGATCCATTTTTTGATATTCCTGCTGGTGTGCGTGAATGGTGGGCTATAGATTCAGAAAATATGATGCGAGTTAAGATGGGTTTTGGAAATGTCTTAAAAAGTAAATCAGATTTATTTGGAGTGCCGAAATATTTATGGGATGTATTCAAAGTTGGTTTTATAATAGAGGTATTGATCATGCGGACTATTAGTTATATTGTTATTTTAGTAAATATTATTCTGATAAGTGGATGCTCTAGTGCACAATATTATGAAGAAAAGGATTTTGAACCAAAAAATATAGAGTTTATTGAATCAGTATTATTCAATTCGAAATCAATAGATTCAGCTTTTGATGATTTTAATAGCACGATTGATTATAATGACATTAATCGCGATGCCAAGTTAGATCATACGCACAAAATATTTTTCGAATCTTTATTGGCAGATTTAAAAGACAAAAAGCATTTTAGAGAGAGTGTGCATATTAATGAAGTGAAAAAAGCGCTTTGGCGTGATTTTGCCGGATATGGGATGTATAGTTTAAGTGGGATAAAGTATATAGGTTCGTTTAATGTTGAAACAAGCAATAATTGTATTAGCTTTATTTTCCTAAAAAAGAGTGATAAATGGTATTTTGAGGGTATTAGTAGATGTAGTGATTTAGATGAGCACATAGAAAGATATCTAGCCAGATCAGATTTTTTAAAAGAGCTTATTGATTGTATTAGTTTACATCAATTGTTTAACTCCTTTGAGATAGATGAAGAAGATTCTTGCAAATCTTTCGAAACTTCGCATTACAAAATTACTTTTTGTATCGATGAGTTTAAACGTTTCTACAAAGACTATTTAGATTTGGTTTTTAGTGATCGTGATTATATAATTTCAACTTGGGCTAAAAAGGATTGGTACATCAAAATTACTGCCAATAAATATTCGGATACGACTAATATTCAAAGAGGGCAAGAAATTGATTTTGATCAATTCAGATCACTTTCAGAGCTTGTTAGCTTCGAAGATTCACTTAAAATTAAAGATTATAATGGTTTTCAGTATGGACATTTAGGTATTGAAAAAAGATTGGGAGAAGATGACCAAATAGCATCCGCAATCCTTTATCTTTCAGACGCAGATCTTGATTTAAAGATTCATATTCTCAAATATCATTATAAACCAGAAGATAGAGAGGAATTGGATAACATAATAGAATCTTTTAAAATAGAAAGAAAAAAATAATATAGCAACTCAATAGCTGCTGACCATGAATTAGGTCATGTTATACATAATTGAAATTAGGAGACTCTGCATTTGATCAATTAGACGAATGTTTGAAAGAACAATTTACTATTGAATTAGTTAATATATTGCGACAAAAAAGGAATAAACAGTTACGTGAAGCACATCCGACATATCATGGTTGTCCAACTTACAGAGATTATCCAGATTGATATAACAAAATTAACAGAACAATGTTCTAGTTTTAGATTGTTGACCAAGATCAATTATTAAAATTAAACTGGAAAAATTTCTTTAGAAAATCATAAATTTGAATATTTGGAGGAATATGTTTATATATAGATATGTATTAATATCAATGATAATTGTTATCACTTCTTGTACTTATAAGAACTCAATTATTCCAACTTTGTCGGAAGAAAAAATTGAAATGCTAGAAATTTGTTTTAGGAATCCGGATGTAATAGATTCTGTTGTTGCGCATAATAATTTTAATGCCAGAAGAGCTTTAACTTACAAGTCCGAAGCAATTAATTCCAGAGAAAAACAACTGTTTGAATATTTTGTCAAAAACATTATTCTTGGAGATTACGACATTGAAGTAAATGAAACTACTTTCAAACCATTTATATTCTTGAATGGAGCTAATTATAAAGCACTTTATTTTAGAAGTAAAGTATTAGTAACCACCAATCAGGATAGTATCGAATTTGATTTTGTAAGTTATTCTGACACTTGGATTTTGGATAATATAACAGATTTGAAAGAAGAGTCTAAAAATAAAGGTAAGCAAAGATGCGAAGACATAGAACCCAGAAAATAAAATATGTGATTATTTCATTGTTATTAGCATTTTCTTCCTCATGTTCATATAAGAACTCAATTATTCCAACTTTGTCGGAAGAAAAAATTGAAATGCTAGAAATTTGTTTTAGGAATCCGGATGTAATAGATTCTGTTGTTGCGTATAATAATTTTAATGCCAGAAAAGCTTTAACTTACAAGTCCGAAGCAATTAATTCCAGAGAAAAACAACTGTTTGAATATTTTGTCAAAAACATTATTCTTGGAGATTACGACATTGAAGTCAATGAAACTACTTTCATACCTTTTATATTCTTGAATGGAGCTGCTTATCAGGCACTTTCTTTCGAATGTAATGTATTAGTAGTAACAGATCATGATAGTATAAAATTTAATTTTTTGAGATATTCTGACGAATGGATTTTAGATAATATAACAGATTTGAAAGAAGAGTCTAAAAATAAAGGTAAGCAAAGATGCGAAGATATAGAACCCAGATAGTAAATTATTTAATTTTTTCATTTATGCTAATATTTTCTTCTAGTTGCAGTGTAAAAAACATCGATAATAAGATATCTCGAAATGGAGATATATTTAAATTATCTCTTGATTCTGCTAATATGTATATTGAAGCTCCAGATTATATAGATATTGCTGAATTAGGGTACCGTACTTCTAATAATCCCAGATTTGTCATTAGAAATATCATATTAAAGCACATGAGGCAATTTTATATAGGTTGACGAACTCCAAAGTCCCTTAAACCATTGCCTCCTTTGCATTGCTAAAGATAACTTCAAAATTTTAGAATTTCCATCTTTAATTAAATATCCGCCTATTGCAAAAGTCTTATATCTGAGTGTGCTTAGAAAATTTTGCTTTTTAGTTTTTAAAACTGCTTGCCTAAACAGACTCATCAGATTATAGGCAATCATAACAAAATTTAGTGCTGCTTCTGTACCCCAAAAATTGCGCATATTGAAATTTTCTGCTCCAAAATCATACTTTATCTCCTTGATTCTATTTTCGCAATCGGCTCTCCCACGATACATATCATATATTATTTGTGCAGGCAAATCCAAATTTGTTACAAAACAAGAGTAGCGATAATCTTTGTATTGCATGTCTCCTTCGAAAAAGCTCAATTGTTTTCCGACTGCTTTAGGACGTTGTGGAACATACTGTCTTATCATTATAACTCGGCGGGGTTCATCCCAGTTGTCTGATTGGTAGCTTGTTTCGCCTATTTCTAAACCTTTACTTATAGGCCACCATTTTGTATGTTTGGCAATTTTTACTTTCAAAGGTCTGTAAAACTTTGCTGCTATTATATAATTATGTTTGGTACTTTCGAGATATTTCATTATTTCGTCTGAGTAAAATCCGCTGTCGGCACGGATTAAACCTGCTTTTTTATTACCAAGCTTATAAAGTGTATCTTCCAAAAAACTCAGAAAATTGCTTGATGCACCGGTATTGCCGGGCCGAAGCCAGCAATTGGCTATCATTCGGCAATCTGAGACAAATGCAAGCAAAGGGTGATGTGAATTTCTTCCCGGTTTACGAGGGTTATAACCTTTTGCAGCACCCTGCTGATTTCCATAGCGAGTTATCACCGTAGAATCAAAGTCAATTGTGTAGTTGTCAAACTGAAAATTATTGAAGAACCAAGTGTAAAGCTCATCAAAAACCTGTTGATTTGTTGCCTGAGAAAACTTATTAAAATATCTGTGGAATGCTTTGCTTCCAGCCATTTTTGACCATCCAAACAAATTTTGGATGACTTTGTCATGTCTTGTTACTTCTAAATGTTCGAAGCAACTTGCACCGCACCAAATACCCAGTAAAAAGTGTTGTATTAGTTGTTCTGGTTTGTAACCTCTATTCGAACCCTGTGATGGTAACGCCAAATCTTTTAATATTTGATCAAAAGACATTTTTTTTAGCATATTTTGCATCAAAGAAATACCTGCCCAAGGTGTAAT
The DNA here is from genome assembly GCA_963664875.1 of Kapaibacterium sp. (SeqCode). Taxonomy (GTDB): domain Bacteria; phylum Bacteroidota; class Ignavibacteria; order Kapaibacteriales; family UBA2268; genus JBFHIJ01. Next base: position 2,768,501 of record OY761611.1, read on the forward strand.
TTCTTTGTCGGTAAAAGCAATTTTTACATCCATATTTTTCGTAAGATTTTCTTACATCTGTTTTCCTAATATAGACTTTTTTTAATATCTGCTAAAACACTATTTATCAACATGTTATATCTTCTTTTTTCTAATGACAGTCATTAGAGATTATCGCTAATGACATTTTTGGGATAATACAGAGCATTATCACATGTATCTTGTAAAAAAGGATTGGTTTATATACATATTCTGTACAGAAAGAAGAGTATCTATAGATCAGTTTTTATCATTGCTTCCTTATAAAAAGAAAGAGTTTTTAAGGAATTTACCAAAAACATTAAAAATAGACTCAACTGTGATTAATGGATTTGGCGAAAATATCATAAGTTACTATGGTACAGATGATGGTATGGGTAAAGACCAAGTTCTAGGCTATCAAAGTATATTTTGCTGGACGGATGATCAATTTATTACAATTTATATGTCTAAAAAAAAGTATGTTCCAGAAGATAGAGAAGAATTCAAAAATATTCTGAAAACCTTTAGATTAGAAAAAAATAGCATCTAATATTCATACCTCTCCAACTCCACAAAAAGATTGGAGAGGTTTTTGCATATAATAGCACCTATCTCTTTGAAGCATTTCCGGGTTACTCAAAAAACTGATGTAAAGTCTTGACGTGAAATCGAGATGACAGAAAATAGCCAAAGAAAGGCAAATTGTGCCCTTAGAGTTTCAACACCACTAATGAGCTTATCCCTATGATGAACCACAAAATCACACCAAGAAGAAAGCTTTTTATACCAGCCTCTTTGATTTCGGAAAACGAGATATTTGCTCCGATAAGAAACAGTGCCACTATCATTCCTTTCCTGCCCAGCCATGCTAAATTAGTAAATAACTCGGCAGCTTGCGGTAGTAGGTAAGCAGTAATAATAGCAAGTACGAATAATCCGATAAACCATGGAATTTTTATCTTGCCGTTTGATTTGTCCTTGGTGACCAGCATTATGCCAAATGAAAGTGGTATTATCCATAGTGCCCTGATTAGTTTGACAGTTGTAGCTATCTCCAATGCCCGGCTACCATAAATAGCACCTGCTCCGACTACAGAGCTTGTGTCATGTATAGCAATTGCAGCCCAGTGCCCGAAAACTTCCTGACTTAAACCCAAATATTTGCCAATCGGCGGAAAAATCATAAGAGCGATTGCATTTAGCACAAATACAACAATCAAAGCAAATGAAATTTGATAATTCTTCGCTTTGATAATTGGTGATACAGCCGCTATCGCACTGCCACCACATATTGCAGTGCCGGCAGAAATCAAAATGCCAATATTAGATTCTACTTTGAAGAGTTTAGTCAGTAACATGCCAATAGCCACTACAAAAATAACAGATACTGCCGTTTCGGCGAACCCTTCTTTAGAAGCAGCCAACACTTGAATCATGTTCATTCCAAAGCCCATAAGCACAATAGAAGCCTGCAAGGCAAGAGATGTATAGCGTTTACTTCCGCTACTTTTGATGCCGGCAATAGACAGCACAATACCAATAGCAAGTGCTATCGCCGGAGTCAGAAATGGAGTAAAGCAAAGAATAATAATGACAACAAATATAATGTTGGAATGCTTTTGACTAAGCTGCATTGTTTTGCCTCAAATGTTTTTTTAGGACAAACTTAGCTCTCGCATATAACATTTACAAATTGAATATTGTTATTGCTTATAACTTGTGGTTATGATGGAGCAAGAAATCAAGGAAAATTACAGGGAATAGTTTTTTATCAACTTGTATTATAATAAATAAAAGTCTTTTATCAAAAAGATATAAACCTACACAAAAAACAAATAATATCTTGCTATTTCTCTCGCCTACCTATATATTTGGTATGCAATGTTAATTAGACTGATTGAGATATAATGAAACCTGTCAAAGTTGCCATTTTGTGGCACAAACACCAGCCGCTTTATTCTTATAAAGACGGATTCCTTTTGCCTTGGACTCGCCTGCATGGCGTCAAAGATTATTTTGATTTGCCTGAGGTGCTACACGAATTCCCAAAAGTGAAGCAGACTTTTAATCTCGTGCCTTCTATGATGATGCAGATCGAGGATTATATTTTTGCAAAGCAGGAGGATAAAGTTCTTCGGCTGAGCAAAATTCCTGCAGATTTGCTGAATATGAAGCAGAAGTCTGAAATATTGAATCTGTTTTTCCTTTGCCATGTTGATAATATGGTACTACCTTACGGGCGATACAGAGATTTGTACGAACGAAGCAGAGACCACGATGCGGCTTTGGCAAACTTCACAGAACAGGATTTTCGTGATTTGCAGGTTTGGTATAATCTGACATGGTTCGGGCCTTATTCTAAAGAAAATATCGCAATTAAAAGATTCTTTGATAAAGGTGGTAACTTCACTGAAGAAGAGAAGATTTTTATTCTCGATAGGCATATAGAGCTGCTCAAGCGAGTAACCGGGCAGATGAAATCATTGCAGGATTTAAGTCAAATTGAGCTTAGCTGCTCGCCGATGTACCATCCGATTATACCGCTTGTGTGCGATTCGGAATCAGCAAAACAGGCTATGCCGAACGTACCAATGCCTAATCCAATGTATAAATACCCTGAAGATGCGGAATGGCATATCTCAAATGCACTTAAATACACAGAGCATATTTTTGGACAAAAGCCTAGTGGTATGTGGCCTTCCGAAGGATCGGTTTCAAACAAAGCTTTGGAGCTTTTTGCGAAAAACAAAGTACGTTGGGTAGCCACTGACGAAGAAATATTACGCCGCACTCCTGGTGGCATTAATAAAGAAGTTGATAAATTCTTCCCTCGCAAATTCAATACTGTCGAAGGAGATATTACTGTCTTTTTCCGTGACCACTTCCTTTCTGACAGAATAGGCTTTGTTTATTCAAATTGGGATGGTTCGCAGGCGGCGGAAGACTTTTGCAATCACGTCAAAAACATCAGAAAAGAAATTATTAAAGTATATGGCGAGGGCGCTCTCGACCATGCTGTTATTCCTGTAATCCTCGATGGTGAAAACTGTTGGGAATATTACTTCGACAACGGCAGACCTTTCCTCAGAGAGCTTTATGCAAGATTCTCAAATATGGACGAAATCACGACTGTTACAATGAGTGAGGCAATTTCTAAAAGGGAAAACGAGTTTTTACCTGCCTTGGATTCTATATATTCAGGCTCATGGATTAATGCTGACTTTTCAATTTGGATTGGAGACGAAGATGATCGCAAAGCCTGGAATATGTTAGGCGAAGCACGTGAGCTTGCTGAAACACTGAAAGGACGCTTGCCTCAAGACCAGCTCGAAAAAGCGATGAACGAACTTTACATTGCAGAAGGTTCGGACTGGTACTGGTGGTATGGCCCGGAACACAGCGCAGAAAACAAAAGCGATTTTGACGAACTGTTCCGTTGGCACTTGATGGAATTTTACCGCATAGTCGGTAAAGAAGCACCGGAATATCTGACACAACCAATTTCAGCAACAGAAAATGTAATACTCCAACATCCTAAAACAACAATAGAGCCAATTATTGCCGGTTTCAGAGATGAGAAAAGCGGATGGGAAGGTGCCGGAGTATTTAATGCTGTGGGAGCTATGTCTGCGATGCACCAGATAGGCGAATTGCTCAAAAGAGTATATTGGGGCAACAAAGGTAACCGAATTTTCTTCCGTTTAGAACCGAGTAACGAACTTGGAGATAGTGAATACTTAAAACTTCAGATAGACAATGCCTGTGATCTCAAAATATCAAATTCCGGTTTAGAAATAATTAGCTGTGAATCGAAGATAAGCTACTTCCATTATGAAGATAGAGGTGTTCCTGAGCTTGCAATAGAGTTTGAAGGAATAAGGCCGGAAGAAGTCTCTTTCACAAGTTTCTCATCAGGCTCGGAAATAAGGTATCCTCAGAGAGGAACTTATAAGCTTAATTTGGTGGACTAGTGGTATAAATTTTCTTTAAATAAAGATTATTTTACTCATTCTCTATGTAAGATTTGAGTTTGTTTAAGGTCATTTCGTTGCCTTGGATGAAGAAATTGAGGAGTTTTATCCATTTGTCTTCGTTTTTGTAGCCTATGCCGTATAATGTCACTTTAGTTTGGTTAGCAGTGATTTCTTGGAACATAGTAATACTATAGAGATTTTTCTCTTCAGCTTTTATAAATGCAGGGAAATTATTGGCAATTTCCGCCTGCATTGTAATTTGACGGTAAGGGATGTAATTTAGAATGTGAATCGTGATAGTACCCGGATCTCCAATTTTTGCATTAGGTGTGTAATGTGATTTGATTGTACCGTTTATTTTCAAATCTATTTCAACAACCGGCGTCGCCCATTGTTTCCAGTCAGATTCAGTAGTATATGCCCTCCAAACATCGTGTAGTGGAGCATTTATTATAATCTCCTGCCTAAGCATAAGCTCTCCTGATGGCAAAGTGTCGGTAGTGCTTATTGATTGAGCTGATGCGCAATAAGAAAGCATTACAAATAGAGCTAAGATGATGTATTTCATAGTTTAGTAGCCTGTATTATTTTTAAGAATATGCGATAGTAGAAGCAAAATATTTTACCACTACCTCCACCTCCTTCCATACCAAACCAAGCCCACAACAGATAGTAAGCCTATCACACCGAAAGGAACTAAAAGGAGCTGTGGCGAGTATGTAGTCCATAGCAGATTTGTGGCTTCCTGTGCGTTCATGCCGCTTGTTTCTATAAGTGTTTGGAATGCGGTGCTGTGGTCTATTCCCGTGAGATTATATTTCTCTGCAAGGTAGCGTATTGCAAAGCCGGATTTTTCGCCTAAAGTTTTATATAACCATCCCCCCGACAACGCACCAATGCCAAGCCCTATTGTCCAGGAAGCATACATAAAACTCATAAACATAGATTTGTCTTCTAACTTAGCCCGGCGCCCCATAAACTCGTTGAAGTGCGGATTGGCAATCATCTCTCCAAATGTATAAACCCAAAAGCCGGCTATTAAATAATAACCGTTTTGAGAAATGCCGCTAAGTATAAAACCAAGTGTAGCAAATAAAACGCCCACCCAAAGCCCGGTAATAATCCTAGCTTTTGAGAAGAGCCATGAAGTAAACACAACAAAAAGCACAATCAACCCTGAATTTATATTATACAGCCACTCGTAGGATATTTGCTTTCCGAGAGGTGTTTCACTCAGCAAAAAGTCAGGAAGATTGAAATCCTTAGCGATGTTAGCAGTGTTCACCCAATCAAAAATAAAATTGGGCAAAGTCTCGTAAAACTGCATATAGATTATCGTAAATCCGGTCATTATCAGAAGAAAAACTGAAATTTGAGGATTAAGTATATTGGCTTTGAAGTTTGACAAAATAGCTTTTGTGCCGGGATATTTATTCTCCTGACTTACAGCCGGCTTATAAAACAATGTCAAAGCAAAGTTTATACTCATTATCAGAGCGCTCCCAAAGAACACAGCCTGCCATGATATTTCTTTGAAAAACATAGTTATTGGCGGGCCAAAGAAAGCTGCCAAATTTAAAAGCATAATATAAATACCCCAGCCCACAGCAGAGTTTTTCTCATCTAAATTTGCTGCTACTGCTCCCTGCAAAGCAGGCCTGAACACACCAAGTCCAATACCGTATGTAATCGTTCCGAAAAGGAAAGGATAAAAGTCTCTTTGTGTAGCTATGAGTGCAAGCCCGATAATCATAGTCAGGTATGAAGCAAACATGGCTTTTTTTCTGCCAAGCTTATCAATAAAAGCTCCGGAGAACACAGAAGTCAGATTTTGAAGGACAGCCCAGAAAAAGAAGATTTGTCCTTTTGTGTCTTGGCCCCATTGCAGCCCTCCGGCGGCATCTTTTTGAGCGATATAGATAGGAATTTGCAGCAGCATAATCCAATACGCTAGTTTCTCTGTCATTTGTATCAGATTTAATATCCAGAAGCTGCTTTTTATAGATTTTATATTTTGTATAATAGATTGCATTGTGCCATTCGTAATATGAAATAAGTCTTCAGCTTATTACGAATATATCGAAAAATCTTGTAAGAGACTTGAAACCAAAAAGGAGTTAAATCTGAAGTTTGTTGGTTCATTTAAGATTTAACTCCTTTTGGATTATAATGGATTATCTGAGTTTGAATGTCGAAAGTGCAATGATTGCAAGTAAAACAGCAATTATATAAAATCTGTTTACAATTTTTGCTTCATGTATGCCTGACTTTTCGAAATGGTGATGCAAAGGTGCCATGTTGAAGACTCTTCTTCCTTCACCATACTTCTTCTTTGTATATTTAAAATAACTTACCTGAATGATTACCGAAATTGCTTCTGCAAAAAATATCCCGCCAAGGATTGGCAAAAGGAATTCTTTTTTGATAAGGATTGCCAGACCGCCAACAGCACCTCCGAGAGCCAACGAACCGGTGTCGCCCATAAATATCTGTGCTGGGTAAGCATTAAACCAAAGAAAACCCAGAGCTGCACCAACTAAAGCTGCCGTAAAGATTGTAAGTTCGCCACTGCCGGGTTGATAAATGATATGGAAGTACTCTGCATAGGTGGCATTACCTGAGAAGTAACACATAGCTGCAAAAGCCAAACCCGCTATACCTACCGTCCCTATGGAAAGACCATCTAAGCCATCTGTGAGGTTTACTGCATTTGACGTTGCTGTTATAATAAATATCACAAGCGGGATGTATAGCAGCCCGAAGTCAATATTCCAGTTTTTATAAAAAGGCAATGTGGTGAGCGTGTTTATTTTCTCGAATCCTTCCGGAAAAAGCTCAGGGAAAAAGTATATACTCGAACCTATAATCAACCCTATACCTACCTGACCAACTATTTTGTACCTTCCAATCAAGCCTTTAGGTAGCTTTTTTATAACTTTCAAATAGTCATCTAAAAAGCCTACAGCACCAAGCCAGGCTGTTGTAAGCACAATTAGGATACTATACATATTTAGATTAGACCATAACAGAGTCGGCACCAAAAGTGCCATTAGGACAATCAATCCGCCCATAGTCGGAGTGCCGGCTTTTAGCGAATGATTGCCAACTTTCTGAAGTTCCTGCTTTGCCTGTTCTCCGATTTGCTTTGTTTTTAGCTTCTTAATGATGAGAGGCCCAAAGAAAAAACTAATTAGTAAAGCAGTAACAGCTGCGGCTGCCGCTCTGAACGAAATATATTGAAAAACACCGAACCCCGGTGGGTCAAACATTTCGTTGATCCATTGGAATAAGTAGTATAACATATTTTACTAGAAGGGTTGTGAATAATATGCTGCATTCAAAAGACAAAAGTAAGCATAATTGTGCATGTTTAAAAATAAAAATTTAAAATGTTTCACTTATAGTGCCATATTCCTGCTTGGCAAGACAAAAAGCAGATATTATTAAATAAAATCATCTCTCTGTCGTGAAGTATAAATACTGGTTTAATTTATCGTTTATGGTGTGACATGTTTAAAAAAATTTTGATAGCGAATAGAGGCGAGATTGCAATGAGAATAATCAGAGCTGCTCGCGAAATGAATATAGAATCCGTTGCAATATATCACGACATTGACAAAGAAGCTCCTTTTGTGCAGTATGCTGACTATGCTTACAAAATTTCAGGCACTACACCTAAAGCTGCTTATCTTGACATCCCTCAGATTATAGAAGTTGCAATTAGAAGCAATAGTGAAGCTATCCACCCCGGGTACGGTTTCCTCTCGGAAAACTCTGTTTTTTCCTCAGAAGTAAGTAAAGCGGGGCTTGTTTTTATAGGACCTGATGCTAATTCCATTGAGCTAATGGGTAACAAAACAAGAGCCAGGCAGTTGATGACTGCTGCAGGCGTGCCTATAGTGCCGGGAACTAAAGAGCAAATAGAAAGTGATGAGGAGCTAATAAAAACTGCTGAGGAAATAGGTTACCCTATTTTGCTTAAAGCGGCTGCAGGCGGTGGTGGTAAAGGTATGCGAAAAGTTGACTCTGTCGATGAGCTGATTGAAAGCTACCGTGGTGCTAAGCGTGAGGCAGCTAATGCTTTTGGTGACGATGCTATCTATATTGAAAAATATATTATAAATCCTAAGCATATAGAAATTCAAATTATCGCTGATGCTCATAGCAATTACGTTCACCTTGGCGAAAGAGATTGCTCTATCCAAAGAAGACACCAAAAAGTAATAGAAGAATCGCCTTCTACAATTTTAGATGAAGAGCTGCGGACTAAGATGGGCGAGGTTGCTGTCAAAGCTGCAAAAGCCTGCAACTATGTGAATGCCGGGACGGTGGAATTCCTTGTTGATAAAAACAAAAATTTCTATTTTTTAGAAATGAACACCAGACTACAAGTAGAACACCCGGTTACGGAAATGGCTACCGGGATTGATTTGGTAAAAGAACAGTTCAAAATTGCTTTCGGCATGCCATTAAGTTTTAAACAAGAAGATGTAAGATTTACAAATCATGCTATTGAATGTAGGATTTATGCTGAAGATCCATTTAATAATTTTCTTCCTGACACCGGTAAAATCACTCACCTCCGCAGACCCTGCGGAAATGGTGTGCGAGTGGATAGCGGAATAGATGAAGGTAGCGAAGTAACAATACATTTCGATCCGATGCTTTCAAAATTGATTGTTTGGGGACGAGACAGAAACGAGGCTTTGGGAAGAATGGAATCTGCTCTTAGGAATTACAGAATTCAGGGAGTCAGAACTATTATTCCATTCCTGATAGCAGTAATGCAGCATCCGGAATTTAGGTACGGATATTTTGACACCGGATTTATTCAGCATACTTTTGATATGGATGTGTTGGACAAAATAAAAGAAGAACAGGAAGAAATTATAGCAGCCATTGCTGCTTTTGGATTCAGGATGACTCGCAAAGATCAGTCTCCTGTAAGCGAAAAACAAAAAATATCAAAATGGAAGGAAAACAATCTGCTAATGAGAAGATTGCTTTAAATCCTTATGATTATATAAAAAATAAAATATCTCTTAATCAAAACCTCTCCAACTCTACAAAGAATTGGAGAGTTTTTTGCATATAATAGCACCTATCTATTTGAAGTATTCCCGGGATACTCACCTTATAGAAATTAGTTTACTGTTCCAAGCAGGTTTCCTCTAATTGACCATATCGCAAAGATTACAACTTTGAAAACTGAAAGGTGGAAAGTATCCTGAGCTTGTCGAAATGCAACACTTGCTTAAGATCCATTTATCGATGTACAACAATTATCTGTAATATTTGGAATATTATGTTATTTGTGTTATTATTATTGTTTATAATAAATCACATTTAGGTGTAATCTTTTACTCCATATAAACGTTTGATAGATTAGGTAAAGAGTTCTCTAACATAAGGAATTACGCTATGAAATTGCTTTTAAATCTTTGTTTTTTGCTGATAGTGTGTGTTAATGACTTATTCCCACAAGATAGTTCTAATGTCGTAAACGGATACGTGCCTCGGTATTTAGACGAAAATGCCACCTTCGAAAATCAGATAGTGAGGGATAACTCTTTTGTGAATTTTGGCGTAACGCCCTTAAATTATTATCATCTAAAGAATGATATTACAACAGGAGACAATTTTATAGGATTTGGAGGCATCAGTCTGGGGTATTATTACACGTATGCCGACGGACATTATCTCAACTTCAGCTTTTCTTATGATTATCTTGATGGAGGCAATACTCTTTCAGGAAATCATTTCGACAATGTAGTATATTCCAAATTGAGTGCGGTACCTATTGATCCTGAAAAATACTATCGTCGGAAAGACTTGACGAATTATGGCTTTTCGTTAACAGAAAACGTAGTCTATTCGAACTTAGTTTTCTCTTTCGGATTGGTTTACTGCATATCTACTTATACATTTGAATATCAATCTAAAGACTATGGTGCAACATGGGTCGAATATTTAGGAGAATCAGCCTATGCATCACTCAATCCAATCATTGGAGTTCAATATGCCTTTTTCAATAATTTTGGTGTCGAACTTATGATGCACTATTCAGGTAAAACGTTCCGTGAAAGAGGATACCATCGAGACAGACAATTATCTATGCTTTTAAATATCAATTACCGACTGCCGCTGCAAAGAAAAAAAGTTACTTTTAAAGACGGAGAGTACAAGCTAACATATTAATTGCTTAAAAGCTGCATAAAATTTTATTCCTTTTTTACTATAATCTATGATTTATCGGGGTTTAGGTAACAAAAGTGTCGTAAATTCGTAAGAACTATAATATTCATCATTTTTTATTGGGTCTTATGAAATTATCAGTGTATTTACTAATGGCAGCTATGGCAATTGGTGCTTGCTCTAAAGCTGCAAAGGATGAGGGCGAAAAGATGACTTATCCTGAAACAAAAAAAATTGAAGTAGTTGATGACTACTTTGGTACAAAAGTATCAGATCCTTACCGCTGGCTCGAAGATGATCGCAGCCCGGAAACGGAAGCTTGGGTCAAAAAGCAAAATGAGTTTACTTCTGCTTACCTATCTAAAATTGGTATCAGATCTAAAATCAAAAGCAGACTTGAAGAGCTTTGGGACTACGAAAAACTAAGTGCACCGTTCGAAGAAGGTGGCGTAAAATACTTTTATAAAAACGACGGCTTACAAAATCACAGCGTACTTTACGCCCAAAAAGGCGAAGCTGCTCCTGAAGTATTTTTAGATCCTAATAAATTCTCTGCCGACGGCACAACTTCGCTCGCATCAGTTAACTTTTCTGATAATGGCAAGCTCGCTGCTTATGCGATAAGCGAAGGTGGTAGCGACTGGAGAAAAGTTATAGTAATAAATGCAGAAAACAAAGAAATAATCGGAGATACTCTCGTAGATGTGAAATTTAGCGGTATCTCATGGAAAGGCAATGAGGGCTTCTACTATTCAAGCTATGACAAACCTGAAGGTAGCGAGCTTTCAGCAAAAACAGACCAGCATAAAGTGTACTATCATAAGCTCGGCACGCCTCAGAAAGATGACAAAGTAATCTTTGGTGCTGACCCTAACATGAAAAGAAGATACTGCGGTGCTTATGTCTCCGACGACCAGAGATTCCTCTTTATCTCTGCGGCAAACTCTACTACCGGCAACGAGTTATATATGATGGATTTGACTAAACCGAACTCGAAATTAGTCGCTATTATCAATAATTTTGACTCTGACACAGATGTAATAGAAACTAAAGGCTCAAAGCTATATATTTCTACAAATCTTAACGCTCCTAATAATAGGATTGTAACGGTTGATGCTTCAAATCCTACACCTGAGAATTGGAAAGACTTCATTCCTGAAACAGAAAATGTTCTATCTACAACTACCGGCTCAGGTTTCTTCTTTGCAATCTATATGAAAGACGCCATTTCACAAGTGCTCCAATATGACTATGACGGCAATTTGGTACGCGAAGTAGCACTTCCGGGTGTTGGCTCTGTCGGAGGTTTTGGCGGAAAAGATACTCAGGAGACTTTGTACTACTCGTTTACAGATTATAAAACTCCAGGCAGTACTTTCGCCTATGATGCAAAAACCGGCGAGTCAACAGTATATTGGAAACCTGAAATCAAGTTTGACAGCGATAAATACGAATCCAAACAAATCTTCTATACCTCTAAAGACGGCACAAAAATTCCTATGATTATCACATATAAAAAAGGAATTAAACTTGATGGTACCAATCCTACTTTGCTTTACGGCTATGGTGGGTTTAGTGCGAGCCTCACACCACGTTTCAGTGTAACGCGTGCTGTTTGGATGGAAATGGGAGGTGTTTATGCCGTTGCAAATATTCGCGGTGGGGGCGAATACGGTCAGAAATGGCACGATGCAGGTACAAAACTTCAAAAACAAAACGTTTTTGATGATTTCATAGCAGCAGGCGAATACTTAATTGCCAATAAGTATTGTACAAACGAGTATCTTGCCATCGAAGGCGGCTCAAACGGAGGTCTATTGGTAGGTGCAGTAATGACTCAAAGACCTGATCTAATGAAAGTTGCAATTCCTGAAGTAGGTGTATTGGATATGCTCCGATACCACACTTTCACAGCAGGCGCAGGCTGGGCTTATGACTACGGAACCGCCGAAGATTCTAAGGAAATGTTTGAATATTTATATAAATATTCCCCGGTTCATAATGTGAAAGAAGGTACTTCTTTTCCTGCTACAATTGTAACTACAGGTGATCATGATGACAGAGTAGTTCCGGCTCACTCATTCAAATTTATTGCTCATCTACAGGCTAAACAAGCTGGAAATAATCCGGTTTTAATCAGAATAGAAACTAATGCAGGTCATGGTGCCGGCACACCTGTTTCTAAACGATTGGAACAAACTGCAGACATTTACGGCTTTACTCTACACAATATGGGTATTGACGAAGTAAAATTCTAACCTAAAACATTAGTTTCAAAATATATTAACAGAAGCACTTTCTATTTCAGGAAGTGCTTTTTTTAAACCTAAACAGCTATATATGCATCTAATAAATTATTAGTGCTGTTGTTTAGGAGTTGTAATTGAAAAAATGACTAATCTGATTCAATATTCAGGTTTGCTCGATTTCATGATAGGGAAGATTGACACTGTATAAATCTATACACTAACATTATGAAGCAAATTCAGAAATTACGAATTGTAATGATATTTCAATAACAACTGCTTTCGATAGTCTTATACATATCTTACATTTACTCAATTACTATGGCTTTAGCTTATGAATTATGTTTTTAGATGGGTTTGGTGTATTTTAATAATAATATTGCTATATAGTAATATTGTTTATGCAGGAGGAGGTAAGCCAATCGGCGACATTCTTCCTGTAGGTAAGGCTTTGGAAATAGCTTTCGAAAAAAATAGAGATTTGAAGGCTTTAGAGGCTAAGATTAAATCTGCTGAGGCTTCATCTTTTGAGTATTTCCCTCTGTCTTCACCCTCAATCAGCATTATGGAAGAAGGTATTGAAGCAGGCAATTTTACCGAAAAGCAGATACGACTCAGTCAATCAATTGCTTCTCCTTTAACATGGATATACGGCAATATTTCTGTCTCAGAAAAAGTAGAAGCTGAAAAGCTCGCGTATGAGAATCTTAAGATTGCAATTAAGTCTAAAGTAAAAGAGGCTTATGCAGGTTTGTCATTCAATCTAAAATTGATTGATTTACGAACTCGCCAAACTGCATTAGCAGATTCTTTGAGGCAGGTAGTTAACTATCGCGAAGAAGCCGGTGTTGCTACAGAACTCGAAGTGCTAAAATCAGAAATATTCTATCAGGAAGCTTTAAACGAACTAAATGATGTGAAAAAAGAGTATCATATAAGCCGTTACGCACTTTTCACAATTATTGGGCTCAATCCTGATGAACAAACCTATCAAATAAGCTTCCCGGACACATTACAGTTTTTGGATTACGATATTAAACAAGCTGAAGCATTAGCAGCTTTGGACAATCATCCTGCAATTATGTCGCAACATCATATGTACCGCTCAGATATGGAAAAAGCCAATGCAGTAAGAGGCAAGTTGTTTCCCGAGTTTAATCTCAGTTGGTACAAACAGGATTTTGGCACAGGATATAATCAATACGGTTATGAAATTGGTATTTCAATACCACTATGGTATCCATTTACAGAAGCACGAGAAAACGAAGTGTATGAAATGAATGCTGAGCAGACCAAAAACAGCATGGAACAAACAGTACTAGAATTTAAAAAAAATATAGAATTTGCTTGGCACGGTTATCACGAAAGTCGGCAGAAAATAGAGCGATACGACAAACTCATACGAGAAAAATCGGAACTATTGCTTTCTCTCACTTTAGAGGCATACAAAGAAGGACAGATTAGCTTATTGGAACTGTTGGATTCTGAAAAGATGTATCTCTCAAACGAGATTAAATACTATAACGAACTTAGAGATTACTATTTGCATATCATAGAACTTGAAAAATATCTCGGTAAAGACCTTGTTTTTACCTCTAAATAGGAGTTAGCTAATGAAGAAGATTTTGATTTTCACTCTGTTGATTGTCTTTGCTGCCTGTAGCGATAAGGAAGTAAAAGAAACAGTACAAACAGAAGATCCTGCACCTAAACCGGAAATATCTATCATTAAATTAGATGCAAAACAGGTTGCTGAAATTACTATTAATGTTGCGGCTGCTGAGAAAGGCACAGCTGAAATGAACATAATTGCTCCGGGGCAGGTATATCCTTCTCCTGATAAGATAGCTGTGGTAGCGGCTCCTCTTAGTGGAAGAGTCAAGAAGATTTATGTACATGAAGGTGATCAAATAGCAAAAGGCAATCCTCTTGTTGAAATTGAGAGTTTGGAATATGCTAATATGATAGCTGAGTATTTGCAATACCGTGCCGAGCTCGACTATTCTCAAAGTCAGGTTGATAGATTAGAGCAGCTCTCAAGTAAGAAAATTAGCTCAAAAAGTGAATTTGAAAAAGCAAAAGCAGATCTTGGCAGATTAAAAGCGCTATTAAGTGCTGCTAAGTCAAGACTTCTTGCTGTAGGTGTAAGCCAATCACAAATTGATAAATGGCTAAACGGCGACGCTCCTGAACCTGTAATTACAGTTAACTCTCCAATTAGTGGCTTTTTGAATGAACACCTTATTGATATGGGACAGGCAGTAGAAACTTACGAAAAACTGCTAACTGTAATCAGCACAGACGAAGTAATGATAAAAGGTTACCTCTCTCCAAATGAGGGGAATGGTGTTTTTGTAGGCGATTCTGTTTCTATCATAAACAGAAAATACAAAGAGGGAGGCGGGTTAGCTTCTGTTGTCAAATCTATAAATCCTGCTCTGGATAACGAAAAGAAATCAATCATTGCAAACATTATAGTAAAAACAAACGGCGGTTGCCCGATGCCCGGTCAGGCAGTGACTCTTAGCTTCCAATCAAGGACTCAAAGCGAAGTAATTACGATTCCGGCAGAAGCTATTATCTATGATGGTAAAAATGCTGCAGTTTTTGTGCAGAAATCAGACTCTGAGTACGAAAAGAGATATATCGAAGTGCTTCGTTCAGACGATTCAAAAGCGATTGTAACGGGTGTGAAAGAAGGTGAGAAAGTAGCAATCAATGAGCTCTTTACTCTGAAAGCTTTAAGTAGATACGAACAGTTTGCAGAGTAATAGGGGGATAGAAAATTGATCTTAGATAAATTAGTAGATTTTAGTTTCAGGCAAAAGGCTGTTGCTCTTTCATTAGTAATTCTGATGGGTATCGGCGGTTTCTTTGCTTTTGAAGAAATTCCTTTAAACTCTTTGCCGGATGTAACTCCTGTGCAGGTGCTTGTTATAACTAAAGCAGGTAGATACTCTCCTTACGATGTAGAAAAACTCGTCAGCTATCCGATTGAAAACGCAATGAACGGGCTTCCGGAAGTAAAAGAGGTTCGCTCAGTTTCTCAATTCGGTTTGTCAGCTGTTACAGTAGAGTTTGAAGAAGATACAGATATATATTTTGCAAGGCAGATGGTAAGCCAGCGTTTGCAGTCTATTGTTGAAGAGCTGCCTTCGGGTGTGTCTTCACCGCAGTTAGGGCCGATTTCGACGGCACTTGGTGAGATCTATCAATATGTAGTCAGAGGTAACGGACATTCTCTTACTGAGCTTAGAACAATTCAGGACTGGATGATTGCTCCACAGCTGAAAACTATCAAAGGTGTTACTGAGATAACAGCTTTTGGTGGCTTTGTTAAGCAGTATGATGTAACTATCATGCCCGGCAGGATGAAAAACCTTGATATATCATTAGAGGAGATTCTTGCCGCAATCGAATCTAACAATAGCGTTTCGGGTGGTAATTATTTAGAGCATAACCGCGAGCAGTACATTATTCGTGGTTTTGGACAGATTACAGGTGTAAATGATATTCAAGATATTATTATTAAAAATCTTGACGGCAGACCTATATATGTAGGCGATGTAGCTGAAGTAAATATTGGCAAACAACTCCGCCAAGGGGCTGTTACTCAAGACGGTAAAGGCGAAATTGTTACCGGTATCGTAATGATGCTTAGAGGCGGAAACAGTAAAAATGTTATCACAAGTATTGTAGATAAGATTGAAACAATCAACGCCGGACTTCCTAATGGCGTAAAAATTGAAAAATACTATGACCAGTCTGACTTAATCAAAAGAACAACTGACACTTTAAAGACTAACCTTCTCGAAGGTGGTTTCTTTGTAATGGTGGTTCTTTTGTTGATGCTTGGAGAGATTAAGGGTGCAATCATCGTTGCAACAGTAATTCCTTTTTCTATGCTTTTTGCATTTATCGGAATGAAAGAATTCGGACTTGCTGCAAACCTTATGAGTCTTGGTGCAATTGACTTTGGTATGGTGGTCGATGGCTCGGTCGTTATGGTTGAAAACATAATCCACAAGCTGCAACACAGCAAAGATGAGAGTAAGTTTGAAATTATGCTGAAGGCTGCTAAAGAAGTTTCCAGACCAATCTTCTTCGGTGTGATGATTATCTTGATGGTATATGTGCCTATCATGACTTTTAGCGGTATGGAGGGTATCTTATTCCGTCCCATGGCGATTACTGTAATGACAGCAGTATTTGGTTCTCTAATACTCGCTTTGGTTTATGTGCCTGCACTATCCGCTATTTTCTTCAGAAAAGGCATTAAGCTTAGAAAAAATATAGTGATGGATAAACTTAAACCTCTTTACGAGAAGTTCCTTTCTAAGATAATTTATAAACGTGGCTTGGTGCTTGGTGTGGCACTAACTGTTCTTGCCCTTTCACTTTTACTGATTCCGTATCTTGGTACAGAGTTTCTACCGGAATTAGATGAAGGTTCGATACTTATCGAACAGGTGAGAATGCCTTCTGTTACATTAGATGAATCTGTTCGCAATGCTAATAAGATAGCAGACAGCATCAAAAGATATATCCCTGAAGTGCAGACTGTTGTACCAAAAACAGGACGCTCCGATTTAGCAAATGACTGGATGGGCGTGCATCAAACAGATGTTTGGGTACTTTTGAAAAATATGGATGAATGGCGTCCGGGTATTACAAAAGAAGACCTCGTTGAAGAGATGAAACCATTTCTTAGCCACGAACCTGGTCTTGCTTACAACTTTACTCAACCTATCGCCATGAGAGTAGATGAGCTTACTTCAGGTGTTAAGTCAGATGTTGCTGTTAAAATTTACGGCGAAGACTTAGAGGAGCTAAATCAAATCGGTGCGGATATACTCTCTGTTGCCCAAAAGCTGCAAGGCACAGATAACTCTTATCTTGAGCAACCTATTGGGCAGCCATATCTGAATATAAAAATTGACAGAAACGCCGTAGCAAAATACGGTATAAACGTAGATGATGTGCAGAGGGTAATCGAGCTTGGCATCGGTGGTTACACAGGTGGGCAGGTATTCGAAGGGCAGAAGAGATTTGACATTGTACTTCGTTTTCCTGAGCATATAAGAGATAAGTTTGAGAAAATTAAAAACGCTCCTGTAGCATTGCCTACCGGTGGGTTTATTGCATTGAAAGATGTAGCAGATGTTATTCCTGAAGAAGGTCCACGAGAAATCGTCAGGGAAAATGGTTGGCGCAGAGTAGTAGTGAGTATTAATCTTAAAGATATTGATATAGGTACTTACGTAGCAAATCTACAAAAAGCAGTAAAAGCTGATTTAGATATACCTGCCGGCTATTTTCTTGAGTACGGTGGTGCTTTCGAAAATCAGCAACGTGCTATGAATCACTTACTTATAGTAGTGCCCTTGTCATTATTTATAATACTCGGTTTGCTGTATCTGATGTTCGGAAATTTGAGGTACTCATTCCTTATTTTCTTAAATCTTCCATTTGCATTATCGGGTGGTATATTTATGCTCTATATCAGAGGGCTATATCTCTCAGTTTCAGCAAGTATAGGTTTTGTAGCTTTGTTTGGTGTGGCGGTGCTAAATGGTATTGTGCTTGTAGAGCACATCAATGTGCTTCGTAAAAAAGGGCAGTCAGTTCGCGATGCAGTAATACACGGGGCAGCAGACAGGCTTCGCCCTGTGCTGATGACAGCTATGGTAGCAGGCTTTGGTTTTATTCCTATGGCATTTAATACCGGGCCGGGTTCGGAAGTGCAGCGTCCGCTAGCATCTGTAGTAATTGGTGGGTTGATTACTGCGACGCTTCTTACTTTACTTGTGCTGCCAACTATTTACGAGTGGTTGGAAGATAGAGAGAAGAGAAAAGCTAACACTGATTGACATATTCCCAAATAGCAAAAGACAACAAAACGATACATTTTTAAAGGAATGTATCGTTTTACATATAGAGCAAAAATTCAAGAGATGGGCTTTGATTACTGATAATTATGTTAAGCATGTTTTTCTCTATTTATAGCTTTTTTTGTATTTTACCGGTTATAGATTTGCAAAATAAAAAATTGAGAAAATTAAGGATAAATCGAAATGGATGTAAGAGTTAGATTCGCACCTTCCCCTACCGGGTATCTGCACGTGGGTGGCTTGAGAACTGCATTGTATAACTACCTTTTTGCAAGAAAACATGGTGGTAAATGTATTTTGCGTATTGAAGATACTGACAGAACACGATTTGTAGAAAATGCAACCGAAAATTTGATTGAAAATTTGAGATGGGCTGGTATCGAGTTTGACGAAAGTTTAGAAAAAGGTGGTGAGTTCGGGCCTTATGTCCAGTCAGAACGTTTCGATTTATATACAAAATACGGTTTGGAATTATTAGAAAAAGGCTTGGCATACTATGCTTTCGATACTTCTGAAGAATTGGAAGCTATGCGACAAAGATTGCAGGAAGAAGGCGGATCTTTCAAATATGACAGAAACAAAATGAGAAATTCCATTACCTTGGGTAATGAAGAAACTAAAAGACTTCTCGACTCAGGAGAAAAATACGTTATTAGAATGAAAGTGCCTGAAGATGGAGAAGTTAAATTCAATGATATAATTCGTGGTGAAGTAACTGTTCCCTGCAAAGATGTAGATGACCAAATACTTCTAAAGTCCGACGGATTTCCGACTTATCACTTGGCAAATGTTGTAGATGACCATTTTATGCAGATTTCGCATGTGATTAGAGGCGAAGAGTGGCTTCCTTCGACACCAAAGCACGTCTTACTCTATCAATTTTTTGGTTGGGATACTCCTGATTTCGCTCATTTACCATTGTTGCTCAATGATAAAAAAGCAAAACTCAGCAAACGCCATGGAGATGTTGCTGTCGAAGATTTTAGAGCGAAAGGCTATTTAAAAGATGCATTTGTCAATTTTATAGCTCTATTAGGATGGAATCCGACAGGAGATAGAGAAATATATTCTATGGAAGAACTTATAGATTTATTTGATTTGTCAAAAGTTAACAAAGCGGGTGCAGTATTTGATTTGAAAAAGCTTGCATGGATGAATCAACAATATCTCAAAGAGCTAAGCACTGCTGAAGCTGTTCCTGTCTTGAAAGTAGAACTCGAGAAAGCAGGAGTTGCAAATTTAAGAGATGAATACATTGGCAAAATATTTGAATTATTCAAAGAAAGAGTAACTTTCATAGGTGAAATTCCGGAAATGACTAACTATCTTTATGCTGCTCCTTCAGAGTTTGAAGAAGCATATATGGCTAAACGTTGGAAAGCTGATACAGCAGATTTAGTTAGACCGCTTATCGAAAAACTTTCTACACTTTCTGAATTTACTCATGACAGCACTCATGACTGCACCAAAGCTTTTTGCGAAGAAGCAGGTATAAAAATGGGTGAATTGATGCATCCACTCAGACTTATGCTTACAGGCAAATCAGCCGGCGCCGGAATGTTTGACACTATGGCTCTTATCGGCAAAGAAGAATGTTTGAACAGATTCAGCTCCTTCCTTGCACGAAAAGAAGCGGGTGAATTGTAGTATGAAGTATATGCTTTTTATATTGCTTTCGTTATTTGCTCTGAGTTGTGCTCAAAAGCCGGTATGCTACAATGAAGCTAATAAGAATCAGATTATCCGATGGGGGAAATATTTTGTTCAGGAGGACAAATTTGATGCTTATGAGCTAACAAGCAATGCAAATATTAGTCAATTTACTCAGGGAAACAAGAGCGATATCTTTGACCTTGGGCAGGCTGATTTGCATCGCTATTGTAATGTTGTTCGATCTGTAAGAGCAAATTTGCTCAAAACTCAAACTTACAGCACGCCCGGCGATACTCTATATTTTATAGAATTTGAGAATCATGATATGGAGCTAAGTATGAGGTTTTCTTGGAACATTCACCATGTCAACAAAGGCAATAAACTATGCATAGCAGCAATGGACTCACTAAACGCATTGCTCGGTACGATAAAGTAAAAAAATAGCCGGAATATAGAGATTCAAGCCGTTGCTAAATGAAAGTTTTTCTTGGTGACGGCTTTTTTTATATAGTTTAAATAATTGGAAACGATACTGCTAAGTTTGCGATTATATACAAATCTTACAATACCTGTCGTCAATAAATACAAAATACAATCCATTATGGAGTTTGCTAAAATCGAGCTCAAAAACCATCCCGTCAAAAATCTCACAACCGGTATAATTGTAGAGTCTAATCCGCTTATTTGGCGAGTCTTTTATATATTTTAATATTTCAGACGTATTTTTGTTCTCTAATATGCCCGTAGGGAGGTATTCCCCAACTGTTTTGCGTACAGCTGTTTCATATCTGAATTTTGCAGGTATAGTGTATTCTTTGGGTAAGTTTGGACTTCCTATAGCCGGGAACTCGTCAGGAATATCCCAGAATTTTGGCTTTCCAGTATAAAGAAATGAAGCTGGCAGGCTCTCTAAGTTTGATTCTGTATTGTCTAATTTCCCTTTGATATTATTGTAGAGGAAATAATGCCCTTCACCTTGAATATTAAATAAGCCATAAGCTAAACCGTTTCCGGTTATTTCGTTTGCAATTAAGTTGAGTGTATCTGTTTGCGAAGATGTACAGAAAAACCCGTAGAGTTCAGTTCTGTTCCGTAGGAAGGTATTGTATGGTCCGGAAGGTCCCCAATACTCATCAATCCAAATGTTCTGCACAATATTAGATTCTATAAGATTTGCATAGGAGAAGTGCCCATGTAACTGGATATCTCCGGCAAAATCAGAAATAGGTTCGGAGCGGTGTGTTTCGAGAGCATAATTGTAGGCTATTGCGTTGCCATTGGCTCCGTGCTTTGTCATCATTGCATGTCGAAGGTGTCTGAAAATATTATTTTCGACTTTGCAATCTGAAGAATGGTCGTTAAGTGTTACACCATAGCCTCGTGTGCCACTTCCATCGTAAGTAAAAGCATCATGGATATAGCAACCGCTAACTTCAATATTTTTGCTGCCTGCAATCATGATATGGCTGCCTACTGATTTGTTGCTTTCGATACCTCTGACTGTGCAGTTATACGCTTTCGAGAAGCTAATATTATAGCCTGCTCCGCTTGCCGGTTCGTCTATTCTTTCAATATTCAAATACTGAATACCTACATTTTTAATGGGAGCTACTTTTCGGATTTCAGGCTTAAGCCCCATAGAATAGTTAATGTAAACCAACTCATTGGTAAAAACCGTGTCTTTAGAGATTTGCTTTACTGTAAGGTACTGACCTACAGAATATTTAGCCCAGTCAGCAGGGTTAGAATCCCAGTCTCCATTTTCCTGTCTTAGTTCTATCAAGTCACCTGAAGTTACATCAAGCTGCGAAGAAGTTATCAAAAAAGCATCGTTTCGTTTTGGAGCGTTCTGTAAAGCAGTATATTGATTAGAGGCACTTCCGCTGATATTTATGCAGGTTTTTGCTTCGTCTCCAAAATCAAATTGCAGAAAAGTAAGATTCGAATTATAGCCGCTAATAATTACACCGGATTTTAATCGGATTGGAGATGAAAATAGATACTCACCCGGTTCTAAAATTAACATTACAGGAGTAGATACTGTATCTATGAAAGTGTTGAAAATGGCTGAGTTATCTTTTGTGCCATCAGAAACAAAACCTAAATCACCCGAAGAATAAATAATTTCAGGGTAACTGATTTCTGACAACCTGCCTGCCTTGGTGAAATCTACAAGCCTATCAAATAAGTTCTCTGCTGAGGCAGAAAACATAGTAAGTACAAAAATCAATATATAGATAAACTTAGTCATGTACTCAATATAAACAAAAAGCTGTTTTCAATAAACAGCTTCCCTAAATAATTTTCAAAAGCAGGATTAAGCAGTTGGTCTTTCCCATGGTTGAGGCGGTTCAGACCACTCGCCTTCTTCTTCGTTTTCTTTTCCATTTACTTTCAGAAATCCTTTGTTGATACTTGCGGATTCCATAGAGCATTGAGTATCTGTTACGTTTTTGTATATGCTGTAAGTGCCACTTTCCGTTGCACAAATATTGACATTATAGCTTGTTGCACCATCAACCGAATCCCACGTTACAATGCCGGTAGCCGGGTCAAAATTGACATTTTGCGGAGCTTCCATTTACTTTTTCCTTCTGTAAGTTGAAAATTTTGTAAATATTATATAAGCTAAAAGAGATACAATTATTATAAGTGCAAGTAGCAAATATATTTTATCAGAATCTTTATTTTCTTTAAATAATTGAGTCCCTTCATCCAATTGACTTAACTGAGCCATCATATCGTTACTTTTTTGCAACGCAGTAGAGTCCTTAATTCTGTGATATAACTCAGTATTACGCTTAGCATAGTCGTAATGTTTAAGTTTGAACTGCAAATCTCCAAGTTCTTTTAGGAGGTTGAGTTCAAAAAATTTATCACCTAATCCTTTGGCAATGGAGATGGCTCTATGTATGTAATTCGTATCCTTAGTAATGTTAGACTTTAGAGCAAGAAGCTGCGCGACATCACTCGGTTGTTTTGCTTCATCTATTATGTACAAAAGTGAATCAACTGTTTTTATACTCACGTCTCCATAGGCTTCTTGTCTTATCGAGTAATAATTTAGAGTGGCATTCAAATCGTTATTATTCTTCCATTTATCATAGTAGTCCATAGATTTTTTGTAATAATATAATGCCGAATCTAATTGATTGAATCTATAAAAGTAATATCCATACATATCCAAAAAGGTCTTTTTTTCGATATTGCCAAAAGAGATGGAATTATAAGCTATGTCGAGATAGTGCTTGGCACTGTCTTTCATGTCTAAGTCTAAATAGGCGGAAATTAAATCATCGTAAAATGCAAAAACAGAAATACTATCACTTAGCTGTAAATATCCCTTGCGTTTATTCAAATAAGTAATTGCCTTTTCCATATCATTGACAGATTTATAAGCATTAAAAAGGAATCCGTAAAGCTGGAAAGTCAGTGAAGAGTCTTCAAATTGAGTAACAAGATTTTCTGCTTTAAGTAAGAACCGTAACTGTCCTATTTGATTGCCACGCTTGGCGTTAACGGTTGCAAGGTCAATCAAAGCAACGGCTTCTCTTCTAATATCCAAATAACTTCGATACTCAATCAAGGCATCATTAAAAAGTTTTTCTGCACTATCTAAATCTTTATGGTAAATATTCCAAGCAGCCTGATGCTTTGTCGAAAGCTCTTCGAAAGTTATAGAAAGCATCGCCAGCATAGATATTACTATGTAGAAAATTGAGTTCATAGGACCACCTCAGGATTTCCGTGACTTAGTATAAACTATATACAAAATAAGAGCTAATATTGCAGCAAGAAGAATATATAAAATGTAGTTTTCTTTCTCTTCAGTCGTTTTCTCAGATTCCGGAGTAAACTCACTTAAATTCTTTAATATGACACTGGATTTGTATTGCTCGACTGAATCTTTGAGTTTGTGATAAAGTTCGGAATTTGCCCTCGATGCTTCATAGTGTTTTAATTTGAACTGTAAATCTGCAAGTTCTTCTATCAAATCAAGATAAAATTCAGGACGATGCTTTTTGGAAATATCAATAGCTTGATGAATGTAAGAAGTGTCTTTAAGCACTTGCGATTTTAATGCCAATAGCTGAGGTAAATCGCCTTTTAAATCGTGTTTGTTGATTATAGTTTCCAAAGAATCAATAGTTTTGATTTCCACATTCCCATAATATTTCTGCTTGGTAGAGTAATAATTCAGTACAGCCTGCAATTTGATTTTATTTTTCCAACCATCATAATACATTGCTCTGTCCAAATAATAAAGAGCAGAATCTGCTATGCCAAGTTCGTCAAAATAATAACCATAGCTGATATAGATATTTCGTTTTTTTTCTACATCAAGGGGTATAATGGCGTCTGCTTTCCTCATATAGTCTATAGCTGCCTGATTATTTCCCATAGCAGATGAAATGCTTGCAAGGTCTTTGTAGTAATCGGAAATTCTAAGAGAGTCATCTTCCGCTATGTATTTCCGTTTAATATTGAGGTATTCTAACGCTTTATCATAGCGATTATAAGCTGAATATACAAAAATCAAATTTGAGTAAAGCGTAGAGATGATTGTAGTATCATCAAAATTTTTGGTCAATCTTTCTGCTTTGTGCAGATAACTTAATCTTTTGAGGGGAGCATTCTTTTTGTTGTACAACGAAGCCAAATCAATCAAAGCAACTGCTTCTCTTCTGACATCAAGATAACTTCTGTATTCTGCTAATGCCTGCATGAAAAGTACCTCAGCACTATCCAGATTTTCAGGTACAATTTTCCAAGCAGCCTGATGCGTTTCCGATAACTCATCAAATGTAATTGAGAGCATAGCTATCATTGATAAAAAAATATAGAAAAAAGTATTCATAACTTATCCGGTTCGATTTTTATTTTTATAATAAAAACTGTACAAAATTAGAGCCAAAGATATAAATATTAGTAAATATAGTAAGAAGTTTTCGCGAAAGATATTTTGATCTTCTACTTCTTGAATCGCTTCTTCTAATACAGCGACATGTTTAGCTTTTAATTTGGTATTGTAACTTTCAATTGAATCTTTTAAGTGATTATACAGATTCTTATTAGATTCAGAGTATTCAAAGTGATGCAATTCATTTTGAAGCTTTACAAAGGCATTGATCAAATCACATTTGAAACCTATAGTACCCAGAGTATCCGCAATTTGTATTGCTTCGTGTATGTATGTAGTATCTTTTGTGATGTCTGATTTTATTGATAACAGTTGTGCAAAATCATCCATATATTTCAAATTTTTTGCAACTGCCAACAAAGAATCAATTGTATATAAAGCGACGTCGCCATAAGTTTCCTGTCGTATAGAGTAGTAATTTAAAGTAGCACTTAACTCAACTTTTTCGTGCCAGGTGCTATAATAATCCATAGATTTTTTATAATAATGAAGTGCAGAATCAATCTTATTTCTTTTGTAGAAATACAGTCCATACTTATTTAAAACGAATCTTTTATTAATATCCGAAAATGGCGTAATAAAATTTAAGGTATCTAAGTATTCTTTTGCAAGATTAAAATCGCCGGTTTGAATGTACAAATCTGAAATGTTGTTTAAGTAATCGAATCTGGCTGCATCGTTGCCTGCTTGAATGTAACCGGACTGCTTTTTTAAGTATTCCAGTGCTTTATCAAGTCTGTCTAAATAGGCATAAGAACCATAGAGCTGCTTATATAGGCTTCTTTTTATTGTGGAATCTTCAAATTGTACCGACAATCTTTCCGCCTGGTGGAGATATCTTAATTTATCGATAAGGTTCCCTCTTTGATTATTCAAAGAAGCAAGATCTATCAATACTACGGTTTCCCTACGTACATCTAAATAGCTTTTATATTCGCTCAGAGCCTCTTTGAAAAGTATCTCCGCGCTGTCCAAATTTTCGTTATATATCTCCCAAGCAGCCTGATGCGTTTCGGAAAGCTCGTCAAAGCTAATCGATAACATCAGAATTATTGACAAAAGAGAATACCAAATCACAGATCTGCTCAAGCTAAGTAATAATACTCAAAAGATGCACAAATTAAGTGTTTTTTTCAAATATATTTTAGAAGTATTTTTGCTTATCTCTAAAGAGTCGAACACAAAGTTACTTAATGTGTAAAAGTAAATAGGCGATTGTCGAATCAAAAATTATAGAGCGAAAGTTATGGGATTAAAAATAATTGATGAAGCATTGAACGGATTGAAGCTAATAGAACCTCAGGTTTTTCAGGATGGGCGTGGTTTTTTTATGGAATCTTATAATGCTTATGACTTCGAGCAACTGGGCTTGCCTACCAATTTTGTACAAGACAATCACTCGTGCTCTGCAAAAGGAGTAATTCGGGGTATGCACTTTCAGTGGGACAAACCTCAGGGAAAATTGATAAGGGTTACGTCAGGAAGTGCTTTTGTGGTCGAAATAGATTTAAGAAAAAAATCTTCCAGCTTTGGCAAATGGAAAAGTTTTGAACTTTCAGAAAAAAATAAACATATACTTTGGGTTCCCCCGGGCTTCGCAAATGGATTCCTTGCCTTGGAAGATAATACTGAAATGATGTATAAATGCACTGCTCTATGGAATCCCAGTGGAGAAAATAACATACTTTGGAACGACCCGGATATTAAAATCGATTGGAACTGTGATTCGCCAAATGTATCTGAAAGAGATAAAGAGGCACTAACATTTAGCCAATGGTGTACGATGCCCGAAAGCGACGCCTTTTCTTATTGAACTAGTTATTTTGGATAAGTTATGTATCTGATTAAGATTTGTTCTTTTCTGTAAGATGTTTTATATATTTACCTTATCTTCCTGAAATTATTTTACCTCATCAAGCTGCACAAAGGTTAAATGAATACAACTCAGTCACATAAACCGTCTATAGGCTTATATACCACAATCGCAATAGTCGCTGGTGCAATGATTGGCTCTGGTGTCTTCAAAAAACCTGCATTTATGGCAGAGCAATTAGGCTCGCCGGAGCTTCTTTTAGTAGTTTGGATATTAGCAGGCATTTTTACATTGTTCGGAGCTTTGACCAATGCTGAGATAGCTTCAATGTATCCGGAAACGGGTGGGCAGTATGTCTATTTTGAAAAAATGTACGGAAAGCTAACTGCATTCTTGTATGGATGGGCGATTTTTGCAGTAATCCAAACAGGTTCGATTGCTTCGATTACTTATGTATTTTCCGAGTATAGCGAATACTTCTTTATTCTTCCGAGATTTGATGCAGAGACAGAAAAAAGTATCTATCTTTATATTCCATACATAGGTTATATCTATCCACTATATGATTTTGGGGTCAAGCTGCTTACAATAGGGATTATTTCTTTCCTGACTGCAGCAAACTATTTTGGTGTAAAATACGGGGGAAGAATCTCTCTGATTTTTACTGCTATGAAGTTATCAGCACTCGCAGGTTTGGTCTTTTTTGCATTTTTATCTGATGCGGGCAATCTATCTAATCTTGCTCCAATCGCTTCTCCAAGCTTTGGAAGTAATGGAATATTTGGTGCTTTTGTTGCAGCGTTTGCCGGAGCTTTTTGGGCTTATGACGGATGGAATAATATTACTTTCCTCGCCGGCGAAGTCGAAAAGCCTCAGATAAATATTCCAAAAGCACTTATCATAGGAATGGCTATTGTCATCACAACTTATCTATTGATAAATATCGGATTTATGTATGTCTTGCCTATAGAAGTGATGGCAAAAAGCAAACTTGTAGCCGCTGATGTGGCAAATGTCGCAATCGGAGGTGTGGGGGCAGGCTTTGTATCTGCAGCTGTAATGATTTCTGCATTTGGGACTTCTAATGGCTCAATTATGGCTTCGTCGAGAGTATATTACAAAATGGCAAAAGATAAACTGTTTTTTGGTTTCGTAGATAATTTACATGAAAAATATCAAACACCGGGCAGATCGCTAATTTTGCAGGCTTTTTGGGCAAGTATTTTAGTTCTGAGCGGTACTTTTGATATACTGACCGATATGCTGATTTTTGTTAGCTTCATATTTTATGGTATGGGAGCTGCAGGCGTATTTGTTTTGCGAAAAAAACACCCTGATATCCACCGTCCCTATAAAGTGCCGGGCTACCCTATAGTGCCTTTGTTGTTTGTAATATTTGCATTTGCGTATGTCATATTTACATTGTATAATGATATTATAAATTACAGTGAAGGAAATTCTCAAATAATTAACTCTCTTTTTGGTCTATTATTAGTAGCAGTTGGGTTGCCTTTTTATTTTTACTTCGAAAAGAGAAACAGGCAAAATAGATAGACCCCAAATTTTGAGCCATTTATATACAGGAGTATTGTATGGGCGCATTAGTTTATAATATCCATTCAGAAACGCCGGAAATGAAAAAGATTAGTGCTGTCGCCGATGCAGTCAATGACGGAGCTGTTATTCTTTATCCGACAGATACCGGTTTTACTTTAGGTTGCAACCTTTCTAACAAAAATGCAATTGAAAAAATCCGCAGAATCAGAGGTTTTTCTACTGATAAATCGCTGACTTTTCTCTGCGATTCCCTGTCTAATATTTCTGAGTTTGCTAAAGTAAATAACGAAGCATATAAAACTATCAAAAGATTGATACCGGGACCTTATACTTTCATTTTGCCCGCTTCGAGGGAAGTCCCGAAATTTGCTCAAAATCCTAAAAGGAATACCGCAGGCATCAGAGTGCCTCAGCATACCCTTGCAAGATTACTTCTAAAAGATGTAGGTCATCCGATTATTTCTATATCTGCTAAAATTGGTGATAATGAAATGCCAAACTCACCTGACGAATTAGCGGATGCCTTTACAAAATTGGTTGATGTAGTAGTTACTTCAGAGAAGTACAATTTTCTCGGAGAATCTACTGTAATCGATATGACAGAAGAACAATTCTACCTAATTCGAAAGGGTTCAGGCTGGGACAAAATATCTGATTTTGTCTCTTTGGAAGAAGCCCCCGAATAGTATCTTTGATGTTCATGCCCTCGCAATTACTTGATTACGAGGGCATTTTTTCTTGAATATCCGTTCCCGGAAATCTCTGCGAACAGCATATTAAGTTTTAGAGTATTTTTTCGTAGCTTGAACTGATTTATATATATTTGTATATGTTTAATACCCTGAAAACAAAAAAATGTACAAATATATCCTACTTTTATATTTTATTTTTTCTGCAGGCACAGTTTTGGCACAAGAATCCGGCAATCGCTCCCTACTTGCAGATTCCTCATATCAGCAGTATAAAATTGACGACAACACAATAATGTTGTACCAAGAGCCTAAAACATTTGAATTTATTACAAATACTCCCGGTAATTTCATAGATTTTTACAATCGAGGTTTTTCTTGCGACTTGTGGCAGGAATATGCTCTTATTACCGGTTCGACCGCACTTCTTTGGTATTTTGATCAAGATTTGCTCGACAAGTCCCAGCAGTTAGGCAGGGATTTGGGGCTTGGCAATAGAGACAATACCAGCACATACATTTCTATTGGAGATTTACCTATTTTCAGAGGTCCTTCCGACTGGGGCTCAGCAATGTATTTCATAGGAGATGGATGGACTCATCTCGGATTTTCACTCGGATTTTATGCCTACGGTCTAATTGATGACGACAACAGAGCTCTGCAAACAGCATCTCAAATTGCTCAGGGAATGCTTACTACAGGCATTGCTACTCAAGTGCTGAAACATCTCACCGGAAGACAGAGCCCTTATGTTTCTACAGAAAAGCGAGGTAGATGGGATTTGTTTCCTAATCAGGTAGAGTATCATAAACATGTTTCTTCCTATGATGCGTTCCCTTCGGGGCACATCGCTACTGCAATGATGACACTAACTGTTATTGCAGAAAACTATCCTGAATATACTTATATAAGACCTGTTGGCTATACTTTGATGACGCTTCTAATGTATCAGATGATGAATAATGGAGTGCATTGGGCGAGTGACTACCCGCTTGGCATAGCGATTGGTTACCTAATGGGAAAAATAGCTGTTGATAATGGCAGAAAAATTGTTAAATTGAACGACGTTCAAGACCAAACTTGGTTCGACAAAATTCAAGTTAGCCCTTCTGTAAATTTGCAGGGTGGTCTGAGCATCAATTTGACGTACCCATTATACTGATTTTATTTGAATATGAAAGTTTTGATTTTATTGACTATTGCCCTGTATCTTTGTGTTTGCAATAAGTGTTTGTCCCAAAATGCAATAGAAGAAGCAGGAGATATAATTCAACTTGGATTGCCTGCCGGTGCATTTATTGTTAGTTGCTTTGACGGTGATTCTTACGAAAATTTCCTATACAGTATGATAGCCACTCAGGTGGTTACTCACACTGTAAAACGTACCATCAACAGAGAAAGACCCAACGGAGGCGATTATTCTTTCCCTTCCGGGCATACCTCATGTGCTTTTCAGGCGGCTTCTTTTTTACAGTTTAAATACGGGTGGCAGGTTGGAATTCCCGCTTATGCTTTGGCAGCTTATGTAGGCTGGTCTCGATATTATGCAGATAAGCATTATATTAGTGACATTTTAGCCGGTGCAGCTGTTGGTATATTTATGTCTTATATCTGCCTCGAGAAAGATGTGAGGATATTTACAAGTTCAAAAAAAATAGAAGATCAGGACTCTTACGCGTTGAATTTCCAGCTTTCGTTTTAATCTGCAAGAACAAAAAAGAAATAAACTATAAAATAAAACAAGCCCTCGATTTTACATCCGGGGCTTGTTTCGTTTTAATCTATTCGGGTATTATGCACCAAAGTTTATTCTGAGTCTTTTTCTTCTTTTCTTAGTTTTTCAGGTTTCATCTGAGGGAAGAAAAGTACGTCTCTGATTGAAGTGTTATCAGTCATAAACATAACAAGTCTATCGATACCAATACCTATACCTGCAGTAGGAGGCATACCGATTTCGATAGCCTGAAGGAAGTCTTCATCTACAATCATTGCTTCTTCGTCGCCTGCAGCCCTGTTTTTTGCCTGTTCTTCCAATCTGGCTCTTTGATCGCGAGGGTCATTTAGCTCTGAGTAAGCATTTGCATATTCAGCACCATTGATAAATAGTTCGAATCTTTCTACGAGACCTTCTTCTTCTCTGTGCTTTTTGGTGAGCGGAGACATTTCGATAGGATAGTCAGTAACAAAAGTAGGTTGAATCAAATGTTCCTCTACTTTTTCACCGAATATTTCATCTAATATCTTCATCTCTGAAAATGTTTCGTCTATCTCTACTCCAAGCTCTTTGGCAGCCGCTCTAAGTTCTTCTTTGTTTTTGCCTTTCAAATCCATTCCGGTATATTCTTTGAATAAATCGAACATTTTAGCCCGGCGGAATGGTACAGCAAGGTCAAACTCTTTACCGTCGAAAGTTACTGTCGTATTACCCAATACAGTTTGAGCAACACCTCTATATAATTCTTCTGTCAAATCCATAAGCCAGTTATAGTCTTTGTAAGCTACATAGAGCTCCATAGCAGTAAACTCAGGATTGTGAGTTTTGTCCATGCCTTCGTTACGGAAGTTTTTACTGATTTCATAAACACCTTCGAAACCACCAACGATAAGACGTTTGAGGTACAATTCGTCAGCAATACGTAAGTAAAGAGGAATATCTAATGTGTTGTGATGAGTGATAAACGGACGGGCAGAAGCACCACCGTAAATAGGCTGCAACACAGGAGTTTCAACTTCCAAATAACCTCTCTCGTCCAAAAATCTTCTAATGTAGGTAATAATTTTGGAGCGTTTAATAAAAGTATCTCTAATGTTAGAGTTAACAATCAAATCAATATATCTTTTTCTATACCTTAGCTCTTTGTCAGCAAAAGCATCATGAATTATTTCATTTCCGTTTTCGTCCACTTCAACTTTAGCAATCGGGAGAGGCTTCAAAGATTTTGTAAGCAGCTTGGCATCGGTAGCGTGGATAGATATCTCGCCCTTTTGAGTACGAAAAACATATCCGTTTACACCGATAATGTCACCAATATCGAGTTTTTTGATATGAGGGTAAAAATCCGGTAGATCATCACGCTTTAGATAGACCTGGATTCTGCCGCTTTGGTCAAGTATATGAAGGAAAGTAGCCTTACCCATAATTCGCATAGCCATAATTCTGCCGGCAACAGCAACATCCTTAAAATCTTCCGCCTTTTCATCGTCGAAAGCAGTAAGAATTTCAGTGGCTCTGTGAGTTTGGTCGAAGCTATAGGGGTAAGCATTAATCCCCGCTTCCTCCAAAAGCTGCAATTCTTCTAATCTACGCAACTCTTGGTCATTTCTTTGAATCTCAGACATAAAATACCAATATAATTTGTAAATATGTAAAATGCAATAATTCAAATGTAGGCATTTTTGAGAAAATATTTGGAATAATTTGTGTAATTCGCTAAGATTGTCTTATATTTGTAAATATTCCAATATATTATACGTTAGCCATATTAAGGTATTATAAATAAACCAGAAGGGACTACTTGAAGCCGATTCTATTACTTGCGCATTTTACACCTGCCAACAAAGGCAGAAGAGTCTTACCGGCTCAGAAAAAACACCGTACTAACGACGAAATTAAAGAAAAAGAAGTACGTGTAATCGATGCAAATGGCGAAATGCTTGGCATTTTGGATCCGAGAAAAGCTGTTTTAATGGCTGAGGAAGCCGAAATGGATCTTGTGGAGATTGCTCCTAAAGCAAAGCCTCCGGTTTGTAGAATTATCGATTATGGAAAGTTTCTTTACGAAATCCAAAAGAAAGAAAAGCTACAAAGAAAAAATCAACAACAGTCTCAAATGAAGGAAATTCGCTTCAAATGGAGAACTGCTGACCATGATTTTAACTTTAAAACAAGGCATGCAAAAGATTTTATCGAATCAGGCAACAAAGTAAAGGCTTCTGTTCTTTTTAGAGGTAGAGAGATTACTCACCAGGAAATCGGAAGAGAATTACTCAAAAAATTTGTCGAAGAAATGAAAGATGTTGCGAAAGTGGATGTGCCTATCAAATTTGAAGGCAGAAACCTTTCGGTAATTCTTGCTCCAATTAAGTCAAAGAAAAATTAATTTCAATTTCTTCCCCTTTTTTGCTATATTGTCGGTTCTCATATTGGTCGAGAACCGATTTTTGTTTTACATTTAACGTATAGGAAAAGCCATGCCTAAAATGAAGACTAACGGCTCCGCTAAAAAAAGGTTTAAACAAACCGGCAGCGGCAAATTCAAAAGGGCAAAAGCTTTTGCAAGCCACATTTTAACAAAAAAAGCTCCTAAAAGAAAAAAAGCTCTTAGAGAACTTACTTATGTTTCTAAAGTGGACGAACCAAGAGTTAAAAAACTTATGGGTCAAGGCTAATTTAGCCTTTTTGCAAAAAGTTTTTCCGCTTTCTCTCTCATTTTCTCTATAAACACCGGCTAAGGGGTTATAATTTAGTGAAGCTCCCCCCATGCCAAAAAGTTTTGTTTAAATTATTACACAAGGTTGTAAAAAAATGGCAAGAAGTGTCAATAAAGTAGCTTCGCACCGTAAACGCAGAAGAATATTAAAACTCGCCAAAGGTTATTGGGGAGCTAGAAAAAATGTTTGGACGGTTGCGAAAAACCACATCGAAAAAGGTTTACAGCACGCTTACGTTGGTCGTAAGCTCAAAAAACGCCAATATCGCAGACTTTGGATCGTTCGTATCAATGCTGCGGCTCGCATCAATGGTACTACTTATTCTCGTTTGATCAATGGATTGAAGAAAAACAATATCCTTATCAATCGTAAAGTTTTAGCTGATTTGGCTGTTCACAGACCTGAAATTTTCGCTGCTATTTGCAAAAAAGCCGTTGCTTAATTCTTTTTTTTCAATAAAGCAAGAATAAGGATCATGATTGAAGAAATAAGATCCCTTAAGAATAAAATTGAAGAAAAGCTTCAAAATATCTCAACGCCGGAAGAGCTCTCGCAATTCCGGCTTGAGTTTTTAGTCAAAAAGGGCACTCTACAGCAGCTTCTGCTTAAAATGAAAGATGTCCCTAAAGATATCAAACCAATTGTCGGCAAAGAGCTGAACATACTCAAAAGCTTTGCCGAATCTACTTACGAATCTCTCGTTACCAAATTCTCTGAAGATAATGACGTTTCGCCTGATTTAGATTTGTCTTTGCCGGGCAGATTGTCTTCTCGTGGTACTTACCACCCTGTCCTTCAGATAATGGACGAGATGATTTCAATTTTTACTGATATGGGCTTCGCTGTAGCGGAGGGTCCGGAAATTGAAGATGATTATCATAATTTTGATGCTCTAAATTTCCCACCTGATCACCCCGCTCGTGATATGCAGGATACTTTCTTTGTCAAATCCGATAAAGAATTACTCTTGCGTACTCATACTTCTCCGGTACAAATTCGGGTAATGCAGGGGCAAAAGCCTCCTATTCGCTCAATTATGCCGGGTAGAGTATATAGAAACGAAGCTATCAATGCTCGCTCTCTTGCCGAGTTCCATCAGATTGAAGGTCTTTACATTGATAAAAATGTCTCATTTGCCGAGCTTAAAGGTACAATGATGATATTCGCTAAGAAAATGTATGGCGAGAATTCCGAATTTAGATTCCGTCCTTCATTTTTCCCTTTCACAGAACCAAGCGCTGAAATGGATATTACCTGTTTCCTCTGCGGTGGCGAAGGGTGCAAAATATGTAAAGGTAGCGGCTGGCTGGAAATTGCAGGTTGCGGTATGGTACATCCTAATGTCTTGAAATCCGGCAACATTGACCCTGAAGAATTTACAGGTTATGCTTTTGGATTCGGAATCGAAAGAGTTGCTATGCTTCGCACAGGCATTGATGATATCAGACTTCTTTACGAAAATGATATACGAGTTTTGAATCAGTTCTAAAAACTACTGAATTATTACTCTGCTTAATATATAAAAAAACCGTAAGACATCTCAGTCTCACGGTTTTTTTTTATATTTTCAGCAATTTACAAAGCTGCTATTTTACAAACACAGATTCCTGATAATATGACTTATCTCCGGCTTCCCACATTAGTTTAGCTCTCCAAGTGCCGGGTTTGAGTGTGCTTATATCAAATACCTGACTATTGGCAGGAGTTAATTTAAGCGTATAGATTTTATCAAGTTTTGAATCCGAAGGTCTATAAAAATGCAGGTCGCCTTTTATATCTTCGGACTTGAACAATGACGGTAATTTGATTAGGAATGAATTGTCCGCATACTGCAAGATTGGTTGTTCCTGTAGCTTTTGGGTGTTTTTTATCATTTCGATTTTATCTTGATATTGCAATTCCTGCACATAGTAATCTTCAGCTACCAAGTTTATTGGGATTGTGGACGAAAATATCAGATTGCCCAACATAAAAAGCACAAAAACAACATAGAAAAGTGCTATGCCGGTTCCCCAATTCCATTTCAATTTCATATATTATCTCCCCGGAGCCTGGAAATTGGTAGAAGTGGTTTCTATCAATTTACCTTGTGAATAAATTCCGATTTCAATTTTATTTTTAGTAAAAGGTACTTTAGATTTTTCTAATTCCACAAAGAAAGTTGCCTCAACCAGACTTTCGGGTTCCAAATCTAAAGTTGATTTGCCTATAAGTTGAATTTTGCCTTCAGGTTCTAATAACTTAATTTCAACAGGCATATTATCAAACGTTTTATTGATGATTTTAGCATTGTAGAGATTAGTAATATTTCCATTTGGAAGTTCTTGGAACAAAGTACCTGAAGCTCTCAATATAGTAGCTTCTACATCGCTACGTGTGAGTAGCAATGTCCCGGTCAGCACCACAAGGAAAGTAAGCACCAAAGAATATGCTATAATGCGAGGTGTCAACTTGAATTTCTGACCATTATCAATTTGATTAATTGAAGCATATTTTATAAGTTTCTTTGGTTTTTCTATTCTTTCCATCACATCATCGCAGGCATCCATGCAGGCAGTACAATTTACACATTCGAGCTGCACTCCGTTTCTAATGTCGATACCAGTCGGGCATACTCTGACACATGAACCGCAATCTATACAGTCTCCGTTACCCTCTGCTATCTGGCCTTTTTGAAGTCTGCCTTTAGGCTCGCCTCGTTTGTAATCATAGTTTACAATGATAGAATTTTTATCCAATAGCACTGACTGTAATCTGCCGTATGGGCATACATAAGTGCAAGCCTGCTCTCTGAAGTATGAGAATATAAAATAAATTATGCCCGTAAATGCCATTATCCCAACGAAACCGCCGGGGTTGGCTGCCGGTCCTGCCTTTAAGCCTGCAATAACTTCGTCGATACCAATTAGATATGCTAATCCAAAATTTGCAATAGTGAAAGCAAGTAGTCCAAAAATAAAATATTTACTTCCTTTTTTGAATATTTTCTCTCCGGTCCATTCAGAAGAGTTTAGCTTTTTCTGAGCGTTAGCATCGCCTTCGATAAAATATTCTATTTTCCTGAATACCATCTCCATAAATACTGTCTGTGGGCAAGCCCAACCACACCAAATTCTACCAAATACAGTAGTGAACAGCACAATAAATACAATTAGTGTCAAAAAGGAAAGGGCAAATAAATAAAAATCCTGAGGCCAAAATGCCAGCCCAAATATGATAAAGTGCCTATTGAAAATATCAAGCAATAAAAATGGTTGGTCGTCAATTTTTACAAATGGCAAGCCAACAAATAGCAGCACCAAAAATGTAGCAACCCAAGCTCTTGCTTTATGGTAGGAACCTTTTGGCTTTTTAGGATAAATCCATACTCTGTGTCCCTTCTTGTCGATATTCGAAACTCGGTCTCTATATGACTCTCCTGTTTCGGTAATGAGTGATTCCTCTTCGTAGAGATTCTCATTTTCCATTTTTGATTGCTTGTCCGGCATTGTAGTTACCAATTATGTATATTGCTAAAACGTAATTTCTAAAACGGACATATTTTTAATTAATTGTTTTACTATTCACTGATTTTGCAGCATAAGAAAGCAATCTCCCATAAGCTTCGAAGTAAATCACCAATCTATGACTTTTCTTAGATTCAAATAATAAGTATATTTGCTAATATTTTTGAATCACTCTATTATAGAATAGTCAAATGGCAAAAGAGAATATATTTCTGATTGATAATACAAACCAAAGCCACTTCGATTGGGCAACTTTTTGGATAGCGATGTCTCTTGTCGCCTATGGGCTTGTGTGTATTTACTCTGCTACGTACGATTCTTCGATGAGTAGCTTTTTCGATAAGCAACTAATGTCTGCAGGAATTGGTTTTATTTTTATGATTGGCTTATCGTTTATTCCCGAATCATGGCTAAAAGCTTCGTCTTATATAATATTTGGGATGACTCTTGTTTTACTTGCTTTGTTGCCATTTATCGGACATGAGA
This sequence comes from Kapaibacterium sp. (SeqCode), assembly GCA_963664875.1. Lineage (GTDB taxonomy): Bacteria > Bacteroidota > Ignavibacteria > Kapaibacteriales > UBA2268 > JBFHIJ01. The sequence goes on from OY761611.1 coordinate 2,805,863, forward strand.
GCAACGGTACAAAAGGCTGGATACGACTCGGAGGCTTCTCTTTGCAGCCATCAGAGATTGCTAAAATCAGTCTTATTTTGGTATTGGCACGCCACTTGTCTCTCAAGGGAACAGATATTCAGTCCTTCAGAGATTTGGGCGTCACTGCCTTACTTTCGCTGATTCCGGTTGCGATGATTGTAGCACAGCCCGATTTCGGTTCTGCAACTGTTTTGATAGTTTTGTTTGTCGGGGTAGTATTTTGGGCAGGGTTCGATTCATTTATACTCTATTTTTTCTTCTGCCTTCCATTTATTATGGTCATGTCTTGGATTTCTCCTATTGTTTATTATATCGGCACAAGTATTATGTCTGCCGGAGTATTGTTTTTCAGAAGAAAGATATATTTTTCGATTATTGCAATTGCTGTATTTTTTGCAGTTGGTTTTTACGGGCAACACTTTTATGAAGTGCTCGAACCACATCAGAAAAAAAGGATTGATACCTTTATCAAAGCTGACGCAGACCCTCGCGGTGCCGGCTATAATGTACTCCAATCGATATTGGCAGTAGGTAGTGGCGGGCTGACAGGTAAAGGTTATCTGCAGGGAACACAAACTCAGTTAAGATACATACCTATGCAATGGACTGACTTCATTTTTTCTGTGCCTAATGAAGAGTTTGGCTTTATCGGAGGAGCACTTGCGATATTGCTGCATGTAGCTTTGATTTTAAGAGCAATAAAAATAGCTTACGACACCGACAGCAAATTTTATTCTGTCATGTGTATCGGCATAGCAACTGTCCTGTTTTATCATATAACTATCAATATCGGAATGGCTATAGGTATAATGCCTGTTATGGGCATCCCTCTGCCGTTTATGAGCCAGGGTGGTACTGCTTTGATAATAAATATGGCGATGGTAGGGCTATTGCTCAATGCTCATAGATATTACAAATTGAAACGCGTCGTATAACTTATTACTTTTCAAATCGGAATTTATGAGAACTGTAATGAAACTTGCTGTATCACTTGGCGACCCCAATGGCATCGGAATAGAAATATTTATAAAAGCAGTAGAGGCATTGGGCAGGGATTTACTGACAAAGATAGATTTCTATCTTGCCGGTAATCTTACCACAATTTCTGATTATATCTACAAAATGGGGTATAAGCTCAAGTTTGACAAACAGGGCTTTTATATCAATGATAAGTACATAAAAGTAATTGATATAGCTGCTGCATCTCCGATTGAATTTGGTAAGATTAGTCTTTCAGCCGGTAAACTTTCAGCAGCAGCAGTTGAGTACGCTCTTGAACATACAATCAATAAAACGTATGACGCTATGCTGACTTTGCCGGTCTCTAAAGAAAGCCTTTACAAAGCAGGTTGGAAATATCCGGGACATACAGAAATGCTTGCCGCGGGTTGCAATACGGATAAGCCTCTAATGATACTTTGCACTAGAGAAATGCGTGTAGCATTGGCTACCGTGCATATTCCTATTACCGAAGTATCTCAATCTCTCAGCATAGAAAATATCGTGGAGCTTAGTGTCATTTTCAATAAGGCTTTAAAGCTGGATTACGGCATAGATAAACCAAAAGTTGCCTTGCTCGGACTGAATCCGCATGCAGGAGAAAACGGCAATATCGGCAAAGAAGAAATAGATATAATAATTCCGGCTATAGAAATTCTAAAACAAAAGGATATAATTGTCGAAGGGCCTTTCCCGTCAGATGGTTTCTTTGCACACGGAGCTTATCGAGATTTCGACGGAATACTTGCAATGTACCACGATCAAGGGCTAATACCTCTCAAAATGTCAGCTCAGGGTGCCGGAGTAAATGTAACTGCAGGTTTGCCGATTATTCGAACTTCTCCGGATCATGGCACTGCTTTTGCGATTGCAGGTAAAAATATTGCTGACCACAGAAGCACCCTCGAAGCGATAGAAATGGCTTACGAATTTGTACAAAACAGAAGAAGGATTTTTGACTAATGGCTAAAGATAAATTTCCTGTTACGCCTGCTATAAGGCTACTGAAGCAAAAGAAAGCTGATTTTACAGAATTTATATACGAGTATGAAGAAAAGGGTGGTACTGCTCAAACGGCAACCGAGCTTTCAGTGGAGGAGCATTCGGTAATAAAAACTTTGGTGATAGATTGTGGGGAAAAAGACCCTGTCATCATTCTGATGCACGGAGACAAAGAAGTCTCTATGAAAAATCTTGCAAGGCAGCTTGCTGTCAAAACAGCACAGCCGGCGACATCTGATATGGCAAGCAAAGCAACAGGGTATCAGTTCGGTGGTACAAGCCCGTTTGGCACAAAAAAATCTTTACAGATAGCTGCAGAAAAAAGTATTTTTGATTTAGATAGTATCTATATAAATGGTGGCAAACAGGGATTTATTCTTAAAATGAAACCTCAGGTCTTGAAAGATATTTTCCCAATCACAGAAGTAGAAGTTGCAATCTAATCTGCGGATTAATCAAGTCTATTCTCCGCAGTGCAAATACTAGTAAAAACACTTTTTTACCCGGAATATTTAACACAAAAGCCTCTGCAAACGAATGCAGAGGCTTTTGTGTTAAATTCAAAGAAAATAGCTTGAAATATTAGAAGCCCATTTTCTTAGATTCGAAAGTATAAGGGATTGTAATTACATCTTCTGCATTGTTTTTATTAGTCAAAATCAGATTACCGGTGATTTTACCAACATTGTTGTTGATATAATAATGCACAGATAAGTGATTTTCGTGAGTTTCAGCTTTTCCTGCCAAAGTGATATTTTTCATAGTGTAAGCATGTTTGCCTACAGTACTGAATTGAGAAAGGCATTGAGCTAAAGTGCCGTCACCAAGACATGCACCGATAGAAACATTTTCACCTTCTATAGAAGTGATTTCAATTTCCATCTTGATTTCAACAGTTGCATCGCCTGTATTTTTTATAGTAGGATAGACTGCTATTTCTGAGTTGTCGCTACCTTGTACCATTAGTTTAGATTCGTTTATAGAAGCATCAGAGATCAACTCCAAAACTTTTACTTTAGGAGTAGGAGTTACCGGATTATCATCTTTATCGTCATCAGAGCATGATGTAAAGATAAAAACGAGAGCAAGGAAGGGCAATAGAGCCAATAGTTTTTTCATAGCAAAAAACCTTTGTGTATAATAGAACAATTTTCTTAATTTAGCGTAAAGTTATAATATATAGACAAGATATGCAAAGAATAAGTTACAAGAAAATTTGAGAATTTGCTATATTAACAAAATAAAACGGGGTATTCACCATGAAAAAGCTTCTAATCATTCTACCGGTTCTGCTTCTTGCTTTTGTTTTCCAAACTGTAAGCACTGCGAAAGATGCTAATAAAGTGCCTTCAGTAAAAGTTAAAGATATCAAAGGTAACGAAATAGATACTAAAGACTTGTCTAACGGCGGAAAACCGTTTGTGATAAATTTTTGGGCTACTTGGTGCAAGCCTTGTATCCTTGAGCTAAATAATATTGCGGAAGTTTATCCTGATTGGGTAGAAGAAACCGGTATCAAAATTTATGCTGTATCTATTGATGACTCACGAAACAGTCGTCGTGTTGCTCCTTTTGTAAAAGGTCGTGGTTGGAAATACGAAGTACTTTTAGATGAAAATAAAGATTTTTCAAGAAAAATGAACGTAAACAATCCTCCTCACACTTTCCTTTGTAACGGTAAAGGCGAAATAGTTTGGCAGCATAACGGTTATGCACCGGGAGATGAAGAAGAATTGCTTGCTGAAATCAAAAAGCTTCTCAAAAAATAATTAGCATAAATAAATTGCTGAATAATTGAAGAGATGGTCAGTTTTGGCTGTCTCTTTTTTTTGTATCCAAAGGCTTGCATAATCCTTTGTCAAGAAAAAAATATTGACATAATGAGATTTCCTAATCACATTTGTTGATTTACTCGAAAAATATCGGATAATAGCAAAATTCGGAGATAAATAAGTCGAACATTGAAATAATATCTTTGATATTAAATGAATTATATTATATTTGTTTCGTCTATTATATTTTGACGTGCAGATACTATGAGCAAAAAATCCAGATACTACTTCCTTCTGATTCTAATTACTTTGGTTTCTAATTCGTGCTTTTATAAAGTCACTGAGCCAAAGAAATTGGAATGTGTTGTCGAAAGGCAAGAATGCTATCCTCAGAGATGGACAGGCACTCCCGAAGATACTTCGCGAACTGTTTCGGAAAACAAACCGTACTACATAATTATTTCGGAAGTAGAAGGCTTAAACACAGGTGCTCAGGAATACGGAATTGCACATATAGCAGATAACGATTTTATATTGCAAAGTTCTGACTTGCAATCCACTCTTAATTTTTGCAATGCTGTAACTTCTGATAACTTTGTGGCAGGCGAACTGTATGACGAAATTAAGCAGATGAGAGCCGGAGCTGTTTCCGTGAGAGGGAAAAAATTAGTCTTCGCCCAGGCAGAAAATGCAAAAATTGGTGGCTCTTTCAAAATCAACAACTACAAAGAAAGTATTGGCAATTCCAGATTGTACGAAGCTGAGATTGATTATAAAGATATCAGTAATATAAAAAAAATTGACTTTAACTTTAACGATACAAACCGAGCATGGCTTTCTCAGCCTGCTTTAAGTCCTTCGGGGGATGTGCTTTTCCTTGTTACTAATCAGGACATGCAACTGAAAGGGACAGATATATACTTTTCCGTACTAAAATCCGGGAAATGGTCAGAGCCTATTAACTGTGGCGATGTAATCAATACTGACTGTGATGAACTTACACCTTTTGTATCACATGATGGGAAATATCTGTATTTTTCGAGTAACGGTCGCGACAATATCGGTGGCTATGATATTTTTAGGATTTCACTTCCTGATGGCTTTTTTGATAAACTGAAATCCAATTATCAAGGTGCACTAAGCTCCTTAACCGAAGCTGAAAATCTTGGCTCCCCTGTCAATACTTCATACGACGAGTTTTTCCCTTCATCACCTGCAAATCCTGATTCTATTCTTTACTTTAGTTCAGACAGAAACGGTGCTGCAATTAGTTCTGTTAGTCTAAAAGGCGGATTTGATATTTTTGTCAGAAGGATAGTTTATCCTGATAACTATGAGTATGCAAAAAGAGAGAGGAAGGAGCAATACATTAATGTTTCGCAAAATCGGGAAGAATTGAAAATAGAAGAGCCCGCTTTTGATGTACCTAAAGAAAAGCTGAAGCAGCAATCGCCGAGAAAGAAAATTCCCGTTGTGGATTTCACACTCTATAAACTAAAAGGCAAAGTACGCAGTACTAAAGACAATTCGCCGATAGTTGGTGCTTCTGTTATAGCAACGGATGTAGTCAAAGATGAAATTTTTGCAGACACAAAAACTGACACGAGTGGAAGCTACGAACTTTTGCTTGAGCAAAATAAAGAATACAAAATAACAGCTCACGGTGAAGAAGATTTTTACGATTCATATAATCTAAAAGTCGATTCCGGAGACACAAGAAAGGAAATTATTAAAGATTTTAGAGTTGAAAAGAAACAGATTATTCGTATCAATTTCCCTTATGATATGTGGGATAATCCTTATGATATGACTCTTGACAGCCTTGGCAATGAGACAGGAAGAACATGGCAGGAAGAATTGAAAATGCTTGCTGATAATATACTAAACAGCATAGAAAGTATTGACTATATAGTACTTACAGGACATACGGACTTTATAGCTTCTGACAGTTATAATATTAAATTAGGTAAAAAAAGAGTAGATTTTGTAATTTCGGAATTGGTGAAACTCGGTGTGCCCGAAAACATTTTAAAATCTGTTTCAAAGGGTAAAAAGGAGTTGTTGCCGAAACATAAGGATGAGGAAGACGAGCAGTACAGAAAAAGACTGCGTCGTGTAACTGTTGAAAAAATAATGAAGAGACAAAAAAGATAATGACTCCCAAAAAATTATTCATTGCACTAATTAGTGTTTCCTTATTGGCAGTTGTAGGCATTTACGCTTTTGTAAGCTATGTAACAAGTGAAGGTATTCCATCTATCACTCAGTTAGAAAATCCAGATCAAGCCTTAGCTACAAGGGTGCTGAGCAAAGACGGGGTTGTATTGGATTATTATTACAAGCAAAGACGTGTAATGCTTCCTTACGACAGTATCCCTGTTGATTTTATTAATGCACTCGTTGCTACTGAAGATAAGGACTTCTTTAGCCATTGGGGGGTGCATACGGAGAGGGTTTTCAAAGCTGCTATTAAAAATATTTTTATGGGTAGAAGAGAAGGTGCATCCACAATAACTCAACAATTAGCAAGGAACCTTTTCCTAACGCCTGAGCGTTCCATGAAAAGGAAGCTCCGAGAAGCAAAAGTTGCTGTAATGCTGGAAGAAACTTATACTAAAAAAGAAATTCTGCAGATGTATGCCAATACTGTCTATTTTGGTAGAGGTGCGTATGGTATCGAAACAGCTGCACAATTGTATTTCTCAAAAGATCCTCTTGAATTGGAGCTACATGAGTGTGCTTTCCTTGCAGGTCTTCTAAAAGGTCCGGAAGAATACAACGGACGCAGAGACAAAGAAAAAGCTAAACGAAGAAGAAACACAGTATTGCTTCTAATGCTTGAAAATGGTTATATCAGTGAAGCTACTTTCGAGGAAACAAAGGTGCTGCCTATTACTGCCACAGCAGATCGCAGTGCAAAAGGGGTTGTTACTACAAACTCAGGTAGCTACTTCGCACCGCATTTTGTAGAAATGGTTCGTCTAAATTATGCAAAAATGGAAGACTTGTCTAAATATGACCTATACACATCAGGTCTTACAATACATACTACAATTGACTCGAGAGTGCAAAATTACCTCAACGAAGCTATAAACGAACATCTTTCTGATTTTCAAAAACAGTTTGACCAAAAATGGAATTGGGGCAGAAATACTAAACTTCTGAATGATTTGATTGCGGAAGCTATCAAGGATCATCCTGATTATAAAGATGCCACTTCGAAAGAAGAAAAAATCAGAATTTCAAAAAAACTCAGGAATAATAAAAGATTTTTGGATTCTTTGAAAAACTCGGCGACTACTATACAAGCCGGAGCTGTAGTGATTGATCCTTTTACAGGAGAAATACTTGCGATGGTTGGGGCATCTCCTAAGTTTATGAGTGAAAATCCGGACGCTTTACATTCGCTTAATCATACCACTCAAATAGCAAGGCAGCCCGGTTCTTCCTTCAAGCCTTTTGTGTACGCACTTGCCCTCGAATTAGGTATGACTCCATACGATTCTATTCCATGTGGACCTTATACTTATATAACAGAATCCGGAGATGCATGGTCTCCTTCGGGTACGGGTGACTGTGGTCCTTCTGAAAAAGTTTCATTGCAGGAAGGCTTGAGACGATCTATCAATACTGTAGCCGCTCGGTTGATTACTCAATATGTATCTCCTGACGCAGTAGTAGATTTGGCTCAGCGTGCCGGAATTAAATCTAAATTGATGCCTGTTCCTGCGATAGCACTTGGAGCCGGAGAAGATGTGAAGCCGATCGAACTTGCCTCATCTTATGGAATATTCCCTTATGGTGGCTACCATGTAGAACCATATTCTGTATTTATGATAGAAGATAAATATGGCAACATTCTACATGAGCAACGAAGTACTGGCAAAATAACTGATGCACTCGATAAAAATATTGCTGTGCAGATGGCTTATATGATGCAGGCTGTTGTAGATGGTGGTACGGCTTACAGAATCAGAGAACACTTTAAAGGGGTAGATGCTGCCGGCAAAACAGGTACTACTAACGATGCTGCTGATGCATGGTTCACAGGCTATACTCCGCAACTTGTTGCAGGCATTTGGGTAGGTTTTGACGACAGACGGATAACATTTGACTGCATAGGTTCAGCCGGCTACGGCGGAAGAGCAGCGGCTCCGATATGGGGCAGGCTTATGAATAAGATTTACAGCGATAAATCGTTACCATATAAAAAGAAAAAATTTGATTTTTATCAAACTGATTCGACCGGTGCGTTTAGTATCCAAAAGTATTACACAAGGACACAGAAAGAAACCGGAAAACCTGAACCGAAAATGTCTAATCATTCCCAGACGAATCGTGATTCGTCAGGAAGAAACGGGACAAATGGGAATAATATAGATTCAGTAGCGTATCGCGAAACATTTTTGAGAGAAGACTAATATGCATGAAAAGATAAAATTTACAGATGGGTATCAGTTAGAAGTGGGTACTATGTACTGCATAGGTAAAAATTATGCAAAGCATGCTGCTGAAATGGGGGGGGCTGTCCCAAAAGAGCCTGTTGTGTTTTTGAAACCCCCGGCTGCTTATATCCCGGACGGAGCAGAAATAATCATTCCTGATTTTTCCAATAATGTGCATCATGAGGTTGAGCTTGTTGTTGCCATTGGTAAAGACGCCACGGATGTCAGTAAAGAAAACGCTTTAGATTATGTAGCTGGTTATGCGGTAGGTATAGATGTAACTTTGAGAGATTTGCAACAGGATGCTAAAGATAAAGGAAAACCTTGGGCAACTGCAAAAGCATTTCGTACTTCAGCTCCTATTTCAAAATTTATTCCGGCTTCTGAAGTGGGGGATAATAATCTGTTTGATTTAGAGCTCAAAGTAAATGGTGAAATACGACAACAAGGGAACACAAAAGAAATGGAACGTAGCGTAGAAACGCTGATAGAATATCTTTCAAAAGTATTTACTTTGCGTAAAGGTGATCTGATTTTTACAGGCACTCCGGAAGGAGTCGGACAAATCAACAGTAGCGATACATTAGAAGCCTCTCTTGTAGGGTATGTTAATCTGAATATAAAAGTAAAATAATAACAGCGGATAAGCTTATGAAATTTAGAGTGTTACTATTTGCAATCCTCTCAGTGATAGTATTGACCTCGTGCAACTCAATTTCGACACGGACAGAAAAAGATATATATACTATCGCGGACGTAGATACTTTAAAGAATTATGACGCTCTAAATGTACCTGGCAATAGAGACAACGGCGTGATATATCCCTCTTCAACCAGAGAAGATTTCCAAAGAGATGTCGTAATGCACGATAGCATAGTCGAAAGAGAGTACCCTGATTTTATTAGATTGGGACTGTTCGAAGGTGTCGGCTTGTTTGGTGGCGATGGCAATCATGCTCTCGGTGCCGGACTGTTTGGAGTTCATCCCGAACTTGGCAATCTCACAGATGGATTTAGAGGTAATAGTGATGCGTTAGTTCCGGGTGGACTATACCGCATTGGTATCATGGAATATCGGCTCCGCTGGTTTAGAGATGCCAAGAATTGGACAATAGGTACATCACTTTATGAAGCAATCATCCCGGATGCTCGCGGCGAAAATATGCTTACAAGTGTTTTTCCGATTTACTTTAGAAAAAGATACTATTTAGATGAAACTATACCTTATGTAGCTGTTACTCCTGCTGTTGGTATAGGTTTGTATCCTTCAATTTATATCAATGCTTCGGTTTCATTTGATATAGGTTCTATAGGTGGGCTTAATTTGAGGGCGTACTTAGGGTATGCCTATGGTGTAAATTTGGAATACACTCCTCAGATAACCAATAATGACTTTACGGATAAAACAAATAATGTAAGTGCAGCCTATGCAGGTCTTGGTGTTTCAGTATTAGATTTTCTAAACTTGCCGAAAGAAACTGAAAGAGAATGGAAAGACTACGAACACTCTTCATGGGAAATAGGTTTTGCTTCCATCAAATTACTCAAATCAAATTCGGAATATTCTTTATTTACTGACCATAGTATCAATCCTGACTTTGCTGCTTTTCAGCAGGAAAAAACGGAACCTGCTATCTCAGGTATGATAATCAAACTTGCTAACGCAAAAGTAGCTTTGCCTGTTCTGGACTACAAACTTTATGCAGGTACTTCGCTGTTCAATCTTGTCGCATTGGGACAAAATGCTTTTGGCACAGGGATACTACCACTGAGAGTAGGTTACTGGCAGACTCTTATAGCAGATGACCTAATATTTGAACCATTCCTCGAATTTAACTATCTCCCAACACAGATGATTCATCTGGGTGGTGAGCTAAAGCTTAAAATAGCTAAAGAATTTAATATTGACCTTGCATTTGGTTATGTAAACGGAAATAATTCTTCTAATGCAGGTAGCTTTTACAGCAAAGATTGGGGGGCTCAGGGCAATTTTTCCGGATATTACATAGGTGTGGGTCTTAATGTACTTGATAGAATATTTTACTCAGAAGAACTGAGATATAACAAATGATAAAATACTTGTACATAATGCTCATAGTTGTATTGTGGGGTTGCAATCCGTATGTTTTCGAACTCAATAAATATGAGAAAACACGAATGTACAACATAGCAGAGAATCTCAGCCGCTATGACGCCGTAGAAAAAAACGCAGATAATGGTTTCATAATTTATGAAGATGCTACAGTTGCTATTCAGACTCCGAGGTTAACTCAGTCAATAAGCGATATGACAGTCAAATATTATGGCAACAATCACGGAAATTATTCAATTTTGCTGCGAACAACAGATAATGACTTACCGCAACAAAAGTATATAGAACTCGAGGTCAATTTTGAACAATCTGAGATAAGCATCGAAGATTTTGACTCGAAACAAAAAATAACTGTACCCGTAGAGCTTGATTTGGAGCAGGGAAACAGAATATTTGCAATTAATGACGGAAAACACTTAAAGATATATTGGGATTGTGACGAAATATATAACTATAAAACAAATATTCCTTCGACGGAATACATAATAATTCGGACAGAAAAAAATTGTAGCTTAGAGGTAACAGGTTGGGAGGTCAGATATCTTTATCAGGACGCAAGATACGAAGGCGCTCTCCCTTACTATATTCTTTTTGAATAAAAAAAAAGCTAAAGTATAAGAAAATACTGCCGAATAAGGAAATAGTAGGAAAAGTAAACATTGTTGGCAGGATGCCCGGAACCAAAATTATACTAATACACGGAGGTTGATTATGCCAACAGCAATTGCAAGTGGTGGAAGAATACGCACCAATATCCCGGCGCAAAATGCTTATAATTCATTGGTGAAATCCAATAACATTATAGCAGACAAACAATTGCGCTTGTCAACAGGTAAAAGAATTAACTCGGCAGCTGATGATGTGGCCGGTTATATTACTTCAAGAGCATTAGGTGCAAGAAACGGTGCTTTGCAGGCAGCTAAAATATCAACAGGCGATGCAAAAAACGTAACATCTATTTCTCAAGATGCACTTGACAATATCAACGGTCTTTTGACTAAAATCAAAGACGCTGCAGCTACAGCATCTTCAGGTGCGTTAGGCACAGACGAAAAAGTAGCTTTGGCAAAAGGTGCATACAGAATGGCTGAGCAAGTTCAGTTTATCGTTGACTCAACAGTATTCGGCGGGAACCAATTGCTTAAAGGTGATTATTCCGGGGATTGGGTTGTGGGTTACACTCATGACAACTCAATTTTAGAAATTGCAGTAGATTTGACTTCATCAAATACCTCAGAATTTAACGTTGTAGGTAGTGGTGCAGGCAACTTTGATTTGAATGCTACAGACAGCTCACTAACTTCATTTGCAGGCGTGCAAGGCCTAAGCCTTCAGTCTTTGAATGATGTTTCTGCTACAGATTTGGGTATGTTTAGCAAAGAAAATATCAACAGTACGCTTACAAGTCTATCTGATGCATTAAACAATGTAAATAAAGTAGCTTCATATTTAGGTGGTATCGAGAACAGACTTACTTCTCAGGAAGATTTGCTCAACTCTCAGATTACAAACTATAAAGCTGCCATCTCAAGGATCGAAGATGCGGACGTGGCTCAAGAGCAGTTAGAATTAGTGAAAGCTCAGTTCTTGCAACAAACTTCACTTATCTCTTTGGCTCAGTCAAACCAGAATCCGCAATCATACTTGCAGTTGTTCTAATAATTAGCAAAGTATTTAGGCGATCCTTGTTGCAAAGAGAAAACTAAAAGGCAGGCATAGTATTTGCTTGCCTTTTTTTAAAAGGACTAAATATATAAGGATTATACTTATGGCTAATGCAGCACAACAACTTGCAGCTTCAAGGGCATACGGAGGCGGCGGGAGTGGAGACAAGAAAAAAGTCCCTACTTACCTCGAACAGGAAGTAATGTCCTGGAATAAAGAAAAGATTATCCTTAAAATGTATGATCTCTTTATAGTAAGTTGCAAGAGAAAGGACGTAACCAAAATGAGTCGCGTGCTGATTGAGCTTATGGGATCGCTCAATTTTGAATACGAAGAAACAGCTACTCGCTTATACAGATTATATGAATACTGCCAGAGGTGCATATTCCAGAAAAAATTTGACGAAGCTCTTTACATTATCAAAGAACTTAGAGATACTTGGGCTAAAGCTTTTGATCTTGAACAGTAAGGAGGAGTAAAAAATGGTGGACTTATTTGGCTTGGCAAGCGGAAATACTTCTTCTACTTCGCAGAGTGATATACTTGTTGAGGCGTACAAGCAAACTCAGCAATCCAAGATTGATGCTTTAGACGATAAGCAGGCTGACCTTGAAAAAAGATCAGTATTCTATACTTCTTTAAATAGTCGTATCAATAGCTTAGTCAGCACTTTGGATAAGTTCCAGGCAGACGATGTCGAAAGCAAATTTGTTACAAGACAAGTTTCTAATTCGGATACTTCAGTATTAAGCGTTTCGGCTGACGGCGATGCTATTATTGGTTTAAATACTGTAAAAGTAAATCGATTAGCTACAAATGATGTTCTCATCACTGAGAGACAGACTCTCAGTGATGAGTTTGGTTTATCAGGTACTAAAAATTTTACTATCTCTGTCAAAGACAGGGATTTTGATGTATCTGTAGAGTTCGATGGTACTGAAACCGTCGAAGAAGCTCTTAAAAAAATTACTAATGCTGTAAATGATATTGGATACGAAGATGAAGACGGCAATGATCAGAAGATTACTCTGTCTGCTTCTTTGATTAAAGATACTAACACTACCGGGCGAATCACTTTTACTTCGAAAGAAGCCGGTAGCGAAAATCAAATCAAAATCAGTAATGCTGATAACGATTTGATGAAAAAACTTGGTCTGAATTCGGTTGTTAACGGTAATGACGGAAATAGGAAGCTCTCTTCGGGAGCCGGTGCCGGTTATCTGAAATCTGACACAGCAGAGCTTGACTCGCAGGTTACTATCAATGGGATAGAAGTTACTAGGTCTTCTAATACTTTGGAAGATGTATTACCCGGTTTGTCTATCAGCTTGCTCAAACCACAAGATGAAAATGATCAGCCGGTTACTTTACAAACTGAAGTAGGTACAGATAAAGTCGCAGACTTTATCCAACCTCTTTTAGACAATATCAATAATATTTTATCGTATCTTTCTAAAGATAAGTCTTTGTTGAGAAGTGAATCTGCACCTAACAACATATTCTATCAGCTAAGATCGCTTTATTCCGAAAAAGTAGAAGGAATAGAGGATGGCGACCCAGAATATCTTTCAGGTATCGGGATAAAGTTCGACAACCAACAGCTCACGATAGATGACGAAGAGACTTTGACGGATTTGCTAAAAGAAGATCCAAGCAAAGTTTATAATTTGTTTCTCGGAGAGAACGGGATTGTAAGCAAATTAGATAATATGTTCGCGGACATGCAGGGTTCTAATGGCTTGATTTTGACAAAAACAAGAAGCCTTCAGGACAGAATAGCAGATAATAAGAAAAAAATTACAGAAACGGAAGAAAGAATAGCTAAACAGGCTGATGCACTAAGAAAGCAATACGAAGACATGCTACAGGTTTATTACAATGCGGAAGCTCAGTACTCGCAGTTTATGAACTATTCGTAGGCAATAATCTCTGTACTATATTAGGCATGGAGGGATAATAAAATGATAAATTCTATTGGAAATATATCCTCTCTAATTAACGAAAAGCCAAGTAATGAAAAATTTGGCGAGCCTAAGGTGCGTATTTCTGTGGATAAAGAAGATAAGGAGACCATCCAAGTCAAATCTACAGAATCGGATAGCAAAAAAGCATCTTCATTAGCTAAAAGCGTTGAAAAGAGTGATGATAGCACCGCCAAAAAAGACTTAGTGAAATTTACTGAGTTGGGCGAAAAACTAAAGCAAATTATGGGCGAAAATAACTTGAGCATCGAATTTGCGATTGACAAAGAAACAAAGCAGATGGTAGTGAAATTTCTTGATGCTGAAACAGAAGAGGTTATCCAGCAATTTCCTCCTGATGTTACTTTGAAAATTGCAAAAGTTATAGAAGACCATTTTGGTAACGGTCAGATTACAAATTTCAAGGCATGATGTACGATATGGAAGAATTGTTTGATAAAATGCTAAGTGCGGCAAATAAGATAAATCTGCTCCTGAAAGAACCGGAAAACGAAAAAAATTCTCATAGAATAATCGACCTTTTTAACCAAAAAAAAGAGTTTTTGGAAGCTGCTATAGCTTTCGGAAAAAAAAATAATAAAGATAATAAAATTTTTTCCGATATTAGTAGTAATAAGCTTAATGAATACAAACGCTTAGAGGAAGAAAATCTTTCCCTTATCCAAGCAAGGAAATCGCTCCTTGCAGATAAGCTAAAAAAACAGGCACAGCAAAAGTCCCTGTTGATATATTCGAAAAGGTGATGCGATGACTATAGACAATATAAAAAGTAGTGGGCTTTATAAAGCTTCGGAATCTTCTATAAAAAGTAAATATAAAGACAGCGATAAGTCTCGAGAAACAGAGGCTTCTTCTCTAAGTCGCGAAGATTCTTTAGTGCTTTCGAGCGAAGCAAAAAAATTGTCCCCAATAAAAGCTAAAATCGAAAGTGGCTTTTATAACCAACCTGATGTGCTACGCGAAGTAGCTCAAAAATTAGTAAAAGAGTTCAATTTAGAATAGTACTTATTGAACTCTTTTATTTCTATTCCTCAAAATAATTACCCGACAGTTCGGTCTATTTATCATATTTGAAATGCTCTGCCGTTAGTTTTTTCCATGTGTAAAAAAAAATTTCATTCAAACCGTCTTATATTTTTTTTAATTAAGATTTGTTTTGTATTTTATAGGTAGAGTTAGGGTGAGTTTAAGTAAATATTATAGTTTGGAGAAAAGCGTATGTCGAGAACACTAAACAAAGTTATGTTGATTGGAAACGTTGGGAGAGATCCTGAGCTTAAATATACGCCAAGTGGTATTCCTGTAATTTCTTTCCGCCTTGCTACTTCCGAAACTTGGAAAGACAGAAGCAACAATCTGCAGGAACATACAGACTGGCATACTGTTGTAGCTTGGAGAGGGTTGGCAGAAGTGATACATAAGCTTGTTACGAAAGGTTCAAGAGTTTATATCGAGGGTCGCATACAGACACGCACTTTTGACGATAAGACCGGAAGCAGACGACATGTGGTAGAAATTTTGGCAGATAATATGTTGCTGCTAGAAAACAAGAAAAAAGGCGACTATGGTGATTACAGAATCAGAGATTACGCTTTGGATGATATTGATTTTGAGACTACATACTCTGATCATGATGCACCACCGGAACCTACCGATATGCCTTTCTGATTTTGAAACTAAATAGTACAATAAACGTTTTGGAAGAAAGCCTTACACGGCTTTTTTCCTTTTTTTTATTATATTTACATTTTAGTATAGAGCAGATGAGTCAATAGATAATTGCTGCAAGGTTTTTATATTTTGCAGCATGGGACTAAACGATTCATATCTAAAATATGGGCTTCAAAGTTAGTGTTAGAATATAATTTCTTACTACAATATATGTGCTCAGCTTGACTTTTCTATGCTACAATACATCAGGAATAAATAAATATGAACGTGTCGAGAAATACTGAAATTAAGGTGGGGATTGTTTCTCTTGCTGCTTTGATACTTTTGATTTTAGGGATTAGCATGGGTAAGGGGCTTAGATTTTCTGCCGGCGAATCGATTATTAAACTTCGTTTTCCTGCTTCGGGCGGTATTCAAGCTTCATCGCCCGTGGTAGTAAACGGAGTCGATAGAGGCGATGTCAAAAGTATAGAAAACAATAATGGCTCTGTGCTTATAACTGCATCTATTGATAATATTGATGATTTGAGAGAAGATGCTCATGCGAGGATTACTATCCTTGAAATCACAGGTGGCAAGAAGATAGAAATCTTCCCCGGGACTTCACCAAATAAACTAAAAGAAGGAAGCGAAATACAAGGAACTACACCTCCTGATTTATCCGAGCTTGTTGCCTTGTTTGGAGAAGTAAGCGGAGATGCCATAGGTTTGGTAAGAAGACTTGATACCATCGCTGCCGGAGTAACATATCTGCTCGAAGACGGAAAGTTGGCTGATGATATTAAAGTTACGGTAAGCAATCTGAAAAATGTTTCTGCAAACGCAAATACTTTGTTAGATGACAATTACAATAATATCCAAAATTCTCTAAACAATCTGGCTATTATTACACAAGATCTAAAAATAGCCATAAAAAATAACGAGCCGAAGGTTTCTAATATCATTGCGGAATTAGAAAATACTATCAAAGATATTAAGCCAATTATCAATAAAACTGATAATGCAATCGCAAATGCAGATAAGCTTATTCTGGATTTGAATAGCATCGCTTCAGAAGTTAAAGACGGAGAAGGTTTTGCCAATAAACTTATTTACGACAAAAAGTTTGCAGGCACCCTTGATTCTGCCCTGACTGATATTTACAAATTTATCAAGTTTATAGAAGAGCACGGTGTAAATGTTAATCTAAGACTTGGAACAAGACCTTAGTTTGTATTATTAGTAATTATTAAAAAAGATAACACAGAGGCAAAAAATATGAGTTTTAAACCAACTGAAATTTCTGATGATATATATGGCTTTATATTAGATAATTACTCTGCTGAAGATGATTTCCTCAAAAATCTAAGGTCTGAAGCAAGCAAAGAGAATATCCCTGAAATCTGCATCTCTCCTGACCAAGGAAACTATATGCAGTTTCTCATCAAATCTGCCGGGATTAAAAATATACTCGAGATAGGCACTCTTGCGGGCTATTCCGCTATTATTATGGCTCGGGCTTTGCCGGAGGGTGGGAAAATTACAACAGTTGAGAAAAGCGAAAAGCATGCAGAATTTGCTAAAAAGAAAATATCTGAAGCAAATTTGAACGATAAAATAGAGGTAATTGTATCAGATGGGAAGGATTATCTTAGATCTGTGGATTATAAAGAGCATTTTGATTTAGTTTTTGTAGATGCAGATAAGGCATCGTATCCACAGTATTTAGATATGACTACTCCAATGCTGAAGAAAGGTGGAATATTCGCTGCAGATAATGCTCTTGCCTTCGGATGCCTGATGATGGAAGAGCCAACACGCAATCCTAAGCAGGTGAAAGCAATCTTGGAGTTCAATAAATATTTTACTCAAAAGGAAGAGTATTTCACTCATCTTTTGACTATTGGCGATGGACTAATAATGGGTTATAAAAAATAGATTATGAAGTATTCTTATATCATTAAAGCAACTTTGGTGGCAGCGTTAGCCATATTTATACTCTCCTGCGGTTCATCGCGAAAGACCGGTTTTGAATTGCAGCAGGAGCTATACAGTATAGATGAAACAGATACATCGCAAAAAGAGGAAATTTATCTAAAAGGCACAAAGCCGATAGACTCCTCCGATGTTTCCAAGCTGATTTATGATATTTGGAGAATTAAAACAAATCAGTATCCCGATACAATCAAAGCATTCGCCCGCGTTTATGATTCTTTAGGCTACTTTATTACCAACATGGCAGATCCGTATAAGAAAAATCCGGATGATAACTTCTTTATTCGAATGGATGAGAAATTAGGTAAGGTTTATAATGTTAGAGATGTGAATGTACCGGAATTTACAGTCAGAGAGTTTGGAGCAAATGACTCAATAGCTTATAATATCGTCATGTCGGTTGATTACAGCGGCTCAATGGATGCAGTGATGCAGGCAATATTTGAGGGCACAAATCTTTTTGTGGATATGAAATTCCCTTATGACAAGATAGGTATTACTTCCTTTAATAAAGATTTTGATGTAAAAGTGCCTCTTATTCAAGATAAACAGCAGATACTGACTCTTTACAATGCCAAAAAGGAGCAGGGTTTTGGGCTGTTTTCAGGAGTTTATGATGCTGTAGCTGAGTGCCTTACTATGTACGAAAATACACCGGAAGACTCTCCGAGAGTTTTGGTTCTTTTCTCAGATGGCGACGACAACTACTCAAAATCTGAAATTGGAGATTTAATAGAAAAAGCCAAACAAGATAATATCAATGTATTTTCAATAGCTTTCGGCTATTCTAAAGATGACAACCTCAAATATCTATCTGAATATACAGGCGGAAAGTTTTACAAAGCAAAAACAAAAGAAGATTTGATTGCTATTTTCCGCGATATATATATGAGTCTGAGATATTACTATCTAATTACCTACCATCCTCCTAAGTTTTGGGGACATCACGAGGTCATAGCTTCTCTTGAGTTGCCCGGAAGAGAGGATACTCTTCGCGGATATGCAGAGTATGGCACAGGGGACTTATTCCCTTGGGATAAAATTGGTAAAGCATTTGAAAGGCCTATACTTTTCGATTTTGACAGTGCGACTGTTAAATCTGAATCATATCCGGTGATTGATGAAATAGTAGATGCCATGCTTTCGCGCCCGAAACTGAGATTAGAAGTACAAGGCCATACCGATAATGTCGGCGGAATTGAGTACAACCAAACTCTTTCTGACTTAAGAGCCTATGCAGTTGTCGAAGAGATAGCTAAAAGAGGTGTAGAACGTCGCAGATTGCGTGCAAGAGGCTTCGGTATGTCAGTTCCTATAGCTCCAAACTCAACCGAAGAGGGAAGAGCAAAAAACAGAAGAACAGAATTTGTAATATTAGCTAAATAGATGAGAAAAATGGAAAGAAAAGATTTGGCAAAAGCCATATATGATGCTGCCTATATCACAGGCGAATTCAAATTGCGATCAGGTGTAAAAAGCAACGAATATTTCGATAAATATCAATTCGAAGCTCGCCCGCAAATCTTAGATGCAATTGCGGACAAATTGAAAGATATGATTCCTGAGGGAACTGACATACTGGGTGCTTTAGAGATGGGAGGTATTCCAATCGCAACTGCTATATCTTTGAAAACAGGTATCCCTTGCGTATTCGTTAGAAAAGAAGCTAAAGAATACGGCACAGCAAAATTTGCTGAAGGACCAAGCATTGAAGGAAAAAATGTACTTATTGTAGAAGACGTTGTAACAAGCGGTGGTCAGATTATAATCTCTACTAAAGACTTGCGCAACTTAGGTGCAAACATTACAAAAGCAATTTGTGTAATCAACCGCGAATCGGGCGGTGTTGAGAAATTAGCCGAAGATGGAATAGAGCTAAATGCACTGTTTACAATGACCGAGCTAAAAGCAAGCAAATAAAAAAAAATGCCTGTAAATATTTGAAAAGCAGAAACCTTAGTGATTTACTTCGGATTCTGCTTTTCTGTTTTTTATTGAAGCTAAAAGTTTATTACGCTTTATAAAAAGATTTACTATTGCTATAGAATATCTGAAAGTTAGAATCCAGAGAATAAAATAGTAACCTTGATATTTAGGTTTTGGGAAATATGCTTGAAAATTGTCAAAAGCAAATTGAAGCTCATGCTTTTAATCTCCGTGCAATTAATTTTAGTTTTGCAAAATATTATCTTATATTAAGTTAATTGGAAAATGTGTATTTATTTTGAGAGTACTGCTATGAAAAGGTCTATGCTTTTGATGCTCGCAATTCTATTGACTTGCGCTTTTGTTTTAACTTCTTGTGGAGACTCTGATTCTACCGGTCCGGATAATCCGCCAGTTGTCAATCCTGTATCTGAAACAGTAAAACAGGAAATATCTAAGGATTTCGACGGAGCTGACCTTGAGTTTACTTTTGAAAATGGATTGACAGTCTTTGTTAACTCGGCAGACAATCCTTCTGTCAAGGGCAAGATAACTATTAGACTAATGGACGAAGAACAGTTTTTCAATGGCGATAATCTGTTTGTGCTCGATTTTGCTAAAACGGCAATCGATGTTAAATATAAGTATGAAATAACTGCACTGCCCAATTTAGTCAAAGAAGATATTTCGATTATTTCTTATTCTCCTGATGAGTCGCTCCAAGAGTTGAAGGCAGGACTAATCAACTTTAACTATGATGCAGGCACCGGGCTAATAAACGGGGAGTACAATTTTGCAGGGAAACCATCTTCAGGCAAAGGGGCTACTTTGCTGGCAGGAAAAGATTATTCCCGTATTGTTGTTTCTTATACCGATAGGATGAAAATGGCTGAGGGCGACGAAGAACTTGCATTACAAATGCCTTTTTATGAGCAACCCGGCTCTTCTTGCTGGGCTACTTGTGCAGAAATGATGAGCCATGCCTATGCTAATCCTAAAGATAATTACTATACAAATAAAATTACAGAGTTTGTGAAGTATATCGGGCATAATTCTCTAAATGAGGGTATTGGTCTTTGGGATTTTAAAAGAAATTTGACTAAAGCTATAAATCTTTATGGAAAAACAAACACAGAGGTATCTACATTTGTCTCTAAGTCTTCACTGCTTGAAGAAATAATTACAAAACTCAACGAGCAGAAACCAATGATTCTGAATCTGACTTATCCCAATGTCGGACGCCATGCTGTAATGGTCATTGGCTATAAAAAAGAGCAGATATCAGCTTCAAAACTTGCTGTGAAACTGCTTATCCATAATCCGCAAAATATGAGCGGTGAAGCTATGAATAAGTGGGTGGATTTTGATTGGCTAATGAAAGAGAAAGCGATGACAGAGGCTTATCAAATCCTTTACTCTAACTCGGCAATGCCTACACGAACTCCGGTTACAGTCGGTATGCCAATTGAAAGAGAACTTGGAGACATGAATTTTGTGGTAAGCTCTAAAGGTAAGAAATACACAATAGGAATGGTTTACGACAAAGCTCAAGAAGATGGTTACAGCTGGGCTTTTGCAAATGGAGATATATGCAAAGTGTTGCCGGATACGAGTTCTGCTTTTGCTTTTAGCCTACCTGTTTATAATGCCGGAGCTGCGGATAAAGAACTTAATTATATTATCAAGATGATTAACAACACCTCAGGAAAGACTGTTGCTGAAATCAAAGAAACACATACGGCAATAATGGGTAATTCAAAAATAGATGGAGAGTTGCCAATAAATATTTATGGTGGCAGTGATGTGGTGAAAGGTGCTATCTCAGTAACTATCGAAGACAAAAGCACCGGTGCATTTTTGGATGGTTTTAGAATAGATTTTCAAATTGACAGAAGAAACTTGATAATACTTCCATACTTTAGTCTTGATTATGTCAAGCTTGTTGATGATAATGGAGTAGAATACTATAATATGGATGTCGCCATTTCTGATTTGCCGTTGAAGAGAAGCGGTAAAGCTTACTCAGGCAGTAGAACAAGAACATTTGTCAATTCGTGGGGTGATCAGGTATTAGCGGAAGAAAATCTGGAATTTGCATTTGACAAAGAAGATAATCCGACTAATTTCAATTACATCAATGTGTTTATTACATACTCTCATGCAGTGACAGGCAAATTGGCTGAAAGCTATAATATTAAGTTTGTGAATGTTCCTGCGAAGTTAGCCCGTCAGGACATCAAAGGTTGGTATTCTGTCAAAGGAGATGATGTATGTGGCAATATAGACTTCTTTGAAGTAATCGATTCCGGTGTATTTACGAATTATAAATGCTCAAGTACTTCCGGAATGTCTATCAATTTTGTCGGCTTTTGATATTGAATATCTGATTTATAGCTGAAATATCATTTGAATCGGAATTTATTCGACATAAGTAACAGTGGGAATAAGATATAAGTAAATTCTCCTTTTGACTGAACAGGTTTATTCTGCCGTTGTCCCTACAATACTGACGGCAGCTGTGATATTGAAGGGCTACTTTAATATTCCGGTTGAATATGCAGAATGTTATAAGTTCTATACTTTTATGACCTGAGGACAGAATTGAGAGCCAATAGTAATGCTGCCAATTATTTTGGTAAAGAGCATGGAGTTCATTGGAATTTTAGAAAATAGCCTTTATTATTGGAGGAACAAATTGATGTACAAATACTATATATATATAATTTTATCATTATTGTGTTCGTGTAAAGATATTTCAATGGAACCGACTGATTATACTTTATATTTCCAAAACAAAGGAAATCATAGTATTGTATTATTATTTGGAAATGGACAGTGCTCTACTGTATCTTATCCAGAATTGTTACCACAATCTGACCTTTGGAAAAAATGTTCCAAAACCTTACTCAAAGAAACAAGTTTTGTTTATTCCATTGATAGACATTGGGATGAATATTTAGATACTTTCCCTAATGATACAATGGCAGTATTTGTTTTTGATCCGGATACTCTAGAAGCGTATCCATGGGAAGTTATCCGAGACGAATATAAAGTTCTTAAGACACATTTTATTACAATAGATGATGTTTTGAAGTCAGATACGATTGTAATTTATCCTTGATAAAGAGAAAACCAAATGAAAATTAAACACAAAAAAATAACAAATAAGATAGGGTTGTTAGAACTAATTGTACAAGTCAATTTGTATTTCAATTATGAGATGTTTAA
This sequence comes from Kapaibacterium sp. (SeqCode), assembly GCA_963664875.1. Lineage (GTDB taxonomy): Bacteria > Bacteroidota > Ignavibacteria > Kapaibacteriales > UBA2268 > JBFHIJ01. Next base: position 2,828,639 of record OY761611.1, read on the forward strand.
TGAAAGAATTTAATATAAATTTCTATCTACACTTCACAGTGTTTATGCTTTTATTGCAAGGTTGCGCGATTATGTGTGATTGTGATCAAGAACCAGCTCCCACATTAGAAGTAGTGGAAAATAATAGTGATATTTTGCGGCTTGATGGATATTATTTTGATAGTCCTGAAGATATTGATTATATAAGTTATTGTTTTGTACTATACAAAAATGGAATTGCTTTATATTCTTTTGGAGTAGATAGGGGTGATGCAATTTCTGGTAATATAGAATTCGACAATGCCCCAGAAGATAAACAAATATGGTATAGTTATTTTTTGACTGATGACGATATTCTGATACAGGGATGGGCACCTTCAATGAAATGCAATGGCACATTAATTACACATAAAGGGAAAGTCTTAAGTGATACTACATTTGAATTGACACATAGAGCATATGACACAGACGAATTTTATAAATTAGACAAACCTATTCTTTATACTTTTGTCCCGTATGAAAATAAACCAGATAGTACTAATATCTTCATTCCATAATACCGAGAAAACAGAATGAAAAATAAACACAAAAAACTAGTCATAATGCTACTATTAGCATTGCTGCAAACTTGAAGTTTGCTCGCACAGCACACGATAACTTTAGGATATGACACTTCAGATGCTCCATTCTTTTATAATGTTAATTTACCATTGAGAAAATAAATGAAATATCTAATTTTATTTTTGTTTTGCTTTCTTAGTTTGAAGTCTAACGAAGTTGGTATCAAAGGGTACAAAGAATTTTGGAATAACAATACACAAATAGAGGATTTTCCGTGTTTGTTCTTGATTTTAGAAGGTAATAATTATGAGGTAGGCCTAAATACAGGCGAAGAATTTTATCACCATACGATTCTTGGAGGGCAATTTTCTATTAAAAATGACACGGTAAAATTTAAAGATTTATTTTATAATGTGGAGTTTACAGGCACTATATCTGATAGTACTTTTGTGTTTCACAATACAAGAACATTTCTTGACAGCATGCAATTATCTCTATTTACTCAGGATACAGCCACTCAATTCGTTCACACAGTTCTAGAAGATACTGTAAACGCAAAACATTATTTGGTTCAATGGTTAACAAATAGCAAGAAAGGTTTAGAAGAATTATCTGCCTTACAAAAGGAGACTAATCTCAAAGTACCAGGCAAATATGAAGTAATCATATATGGTGCAAAGAAATATAGATATGTGTTTGTCTTAAAAAACAATTCTACTTTTGAATATTATTTTAACAATAGAAAGATTGCTAAAGGAAAGTTTTACTGTAAGTCAGGTAGAATTTATTTTAAGTTTTTTGGAAAATATTTTGAGGGTATCATCACTGGCAAGGACTCTTTTATCTACTGCCAATTACCTGGATTTCACAAAGATGGTTACAAATATTACCATTTTAATAAAGTAACACCTAAGGACACCACAAAATGCAAAATAAACACAAAAAACTAGTTATAATGTTACTATTGGCATTGTTGCAAACTTCGAGTTTGCTCGCACAAAATACCTTTCATAATGGTTGAGGCTTCCATAAACATATTGTATCATTTTATTGCACAAAAAGGTGGATTTTATTATCCTGTTGGTGTTGCCCCGGGGCAAATATCTGCAATAAAGACTTAACAGTATTTTCTAAAGGCATTTTATATTGACACAGAAAAGCCCTTCAGCATTTACGATATGTGTTGAAGGGCTTGTAGATTTATGTTTTAGGAGTAATACTCACATAGAGTTTTGACTAAACAGTCGCCATATTCCTTTCAATTAGAGTTCGGACTACATCTAATAATTCGCCAATCTGAGGTTTTGTCATTTGTGCATCTGCACCTACTGATTGACCTTTATGCAAAATATCATCTGAAACTATCGAAGAGAAAATTACAACCGGTAATTTCTTGAGTTTATCATCATTTTTAATGTGTTTTGTTAAAGTATATCCGTCCATACCCGGCATTTCAATATCAGTAATAACCACATTCACCAAATCGTCAAGGTTAGCACCATTTGCTACCGATTGGGAAATTTCACGCATTTTATTCCAAGCTGACTCTCCGTCTCTGAAAGATATAATTTCGAAGCCTGCTTTTTTTAGCCTTTCAGTTATCAATTTGCGGATAAGGGAAGAATCTTCAGCTGTTACGGCAATAGGTTTATGGTCAAAGAACTTTTCTTGATTAGAAGCGTCCATCGCACTTGCAGGATCAATGTCTGCCACAATTTTTTCGACGTCAAGCATCAAAATGTGTCTATCTTCAAAGTTGATTAGACCGACAACTGTGGATTTTTCGGGATTGAATTCTTCCATAGTGTCCGGCGACATAATTTGCTTCCACGATATTCTGTGTATTCGCTGCACATCTTCTACAATAAAGCCAACCTGCACTTTGTTAAATTCAGCAATTATCATTTTCTTTTTATCGAAGTCTTCTTCGATGCCATAAAGAAATTTTCCTAAATCTACAGCCGGAATTACATGACCTCTGAGGTTGAATACACCGCAGACCATATCCGGCAAGCTTGGCATATATGTCAAATCAGGCATCCTTATGATTTCTCTTACCTTAGCAACATTCACACCATAGGATTGCTTCTTAGGACGCCCGGCTCTATCATTGAAACCAATAATAAACTCTACGATTTCTAATTCGTTAGTGCCTGACTCTAAAAGGATGTTGGTCTTTACACTCATATACAACTCCGGAATAAGCTTAAATATATAGTAATATACGATAAATCTGTTTATAAATTATAAAGAATATCCACTTTATTTTGCAGGCTCTCTTGCTTAGGTATATCTATGTGTATTTAGTACTTTAAAAATTGAGTGAAGAGACGGCTCCAAAATATAATTTGCACAGTTTGAAAACAATCTGCATCGTCTAAATTTGTCTTTGCCATAAGCCATGCACATATTCTCACAAAATCTAATATACATTAAGAAAAAGTAGGTAATTTGCGGAATTGTGTTTAGCAGAAAATAGAAAGAACATACCTGCTAAACTGCTATGTATCTTTAAAATTGAGTATGCCTGTTAATAACAAAAACAAGAAAATTACGTAAACAAACTTTGGGTTTCATCACTCATTTTATTTTAAACCACCAGAGTTATGATTGGGTCTAAGAGAAAATCACTATTCATCGGAGAAAGAATGTACAAACACATTAGCATTATAATGATGCTTTTACTGGTCTATTCCGCTTCTGCTCAGCAGGGAAGAGGAAGGAATCTTGAGGATTTTAAAATTGGTACTATACAGGGCAAAGTTATAGCTGCTGACACAAAAAAAGCTCTACCTTATGCAAATATCTTTATAAAAAGCGTAAAAGACGATAAAACCGTTACCGGTGCTATCGGCAAGCAGGATGGTAGCTTTCTGATAGAAAAAGTACCGGTTGGTAAATACTATGCGGAAGTAAAATTTATAGGCTACGAAAAGAAAGTTATTAAAGATATAACAATATCGCCCAAAAGCAACTTTAGAGATTTTGGTGTGATTTCACTCGAGCAGGCTGTTACTCGCACGGGGACTGCGGTGGTTACTGCTGAAAGAGAAAGAGTGGAATTCAAAATTGATAAAAAAGTAGTAAATATATCTACGGATATTGCTTCTCAGGGCAAAACAGCTGCGGAAGCTCTTGAAAATGTTCCTTCTATAAATGTAGATGTTGAAGGTAATGTGAGCCTCAGAGGTAGCTCAAATTTTACTGTGTTTATAGATGGCAGACCGAGCGTACTCGATGGCAATGAACTGTTGCAACAGCTCCCTGCTTCTGCAATAGAGAATATTGAGATAATTACCAACCCATCTGCCAAATATGATCCGGATGGTATGGCGGGCATTATCAATGTTATCACAAAAAAAGATATGCTCAACGGGCTAAGCGGTTTGCTTAATATGTCTGTGGGCACAAAAGACAAATACAGCTCTGATCTTACATTGTCTTACAGAACTTCTGACCTCGAATTTTTCGGAGGGTTCGACTGGAATGACAATACTTCTGACGGTAAAGGAGAAATGCGTCAGGAGACATATTATGCAGATAGTACCGTATTTAGAAGCAATGATGGTAGCAGACTCTTTGCAAGGAATGGTCTAAACGGAAAATTTGGTATCGGATTGAACGTTACAGATGCCACAAATATCAAATTAGAAGGTAATGTCGGCAATCGTGGTTTCAACAGAAATGCCTATACAGAAGCAAATCAGTACTCTGACGTTAGAGATGTGATAGATTATTACGTAAATGATAATAAAGCGAATCGTGATAGAGACTACTATAGCACTTCACTTGACTTCCTGCACCAGTTTGATAAAGGTGGACATCAACTAACCGGTATGGTTTATTTCTCTTCTCGAGAAGCAAACGGAACTGATTTTCAAAGTAAATATATCACTGACAACTTATTTGATAATAAAGTGATAGACTATGAGAATAAATCAGTAGAAGACGAGACCGATAAAGACTACCGTTTCAAATTGGATTATTCCCTACCAATTTCTGAAACTGACAAATTTGAAGCCGGCTGGCAAAGTACAATTGAGGAAGAAAAAGAAAATTTTGTTTTTTACAATTTGCTTGATGGCATTTGGCAGGTAGATGACAAATATACCAATATGATGGATTTCAAACTCAATATACAAGCTATGTATGCAACTTACAGCGGGGCTTTTGACCAATTTGGCTATCAGCTTGGGCTAAGAGGCGAATATACTAATAGAACTATTGACGTGCAGTTAGCCAATCGCGAATATAAAATAGATAGATTCGACATATTTCCAACTTTACATCTTTCTCAAAAAGTCGGCAAAAAAGACCAGATTCAAGCAAGTTACAGCCGAAGAATAAACAGACCGAGCGGCAGAGATTTGGATCCATTCCCTTCGTTTATCAATGATTATAATATTCGAATCGGTAATCCGGAATTGGAACCTGAATATGTTAACTCTATGGAGCTTGGCTACCAGAAAATGTTTGAAGGCGGTATGGTGTCATTAGAATCATTTTATAGGTTGTCAGAAAATCTAATCACTCGAACAATCAATACAAAAGATGATGAGCCGGGTATTTTTTATCATACAGTATCTAACTTAGATAAATCGCACACTGCAGGCTTAGAATTGATGGCAAATTATGCTTTTACAACTTGGTTCAACTTTAACATAACAGGCTCATATTTCTATTACAAATTAGATGGCAAACTCCAAGATGATGATGCAGTAAATAAAAGCACTAACAGCTGGAATTTGAGAGCAATGGGCAATTTTATTCTTGGAGCTGACACAAGGCTGCAATTCAATTCGTTCTACAACGGACCTTCTGTTTCTGCTCAGGGCGATGTAGAAGGTTTCTTTGATATGTCTGCTTCACTTAGACAAGATTTCATGGACAAAAAGCTATCACTTGCATTAAATGCAAGAAGCATCATCGGAAAGATGAAACATGAATTCACTACAAATGGTGCAAATTATTATACTTACAATATGTTCGAAAGAGAAGCACCCGTTATTTCTTTATCTTTGACATATAGATTCAATAACTTCAAACAAGAAAAGAAAAACGACAGAGATGGCGGCGGCGATGGAATGGACATGGGATTCTAAACTCTAAAATAGAATCGCAATTATAAGATCAAAAAAAGCCCGAAATAATAAAAGTAATTATATTTCGGGCTTTTTCTTAAATAAGGTTATTACAAAGGATTTGTCTTTAGAAAACAATATTGTCTCAGAGTCAATTTTCGTAAACAAACATGTCAAAAGCAAAGAAACAAAATGCTTAACAAACCGAAAAGCTAAGATTTTTATAGCAAGGAAGTTAAATATTAGAATAAACAAAATAGCATTACTTGCCAATGCAAAAGCGAGAGAAGATAGTATTTAATACGTCTTCGTCCCAAGTATCACCGACAATATCACCAAGAATTTGTGCAGCTTCTTTGATATCAATAGCTATAATTTCGTTTTCAGTGTATATATCTAATGCGTTTAAAGCATTTTGCAATGACTCAGCTGCCTTGGTTAGCAGCTCTGCGTGTCTTTTATTTATTAGAATGTCTGTGATTCTATCAGCAGACTTTTCTGCCTCATCGCCAATTGTCCTTCGTAAAGTGTCCACGCCTTCATTGAGCTTAGCAGAGATAAAGTAGGTTTCATCGTCATTACATTGAGTAATATTTACAAGATCGACTTTGTTTTGTAATAATAAAACTTTTCTGTCGGAATATTTCTCTTTGAGTCTTCGATATAAGCTATCTGAGTGCTTTACAGACTCGGAGACATCGTTTAATACAAGTATCAGATTGGATTGCTCCAAAACAGATTCCACAAGCCTAATGCCCTCTATTTCGATTAAATCCTTACTGTCTTCACGTAAGCCGGCAGTGTCAGTAAGTTTGACCGTTATGCCACCAAGTATTATATTTTCTTCGAGGTAATCACGTGTAGTGCCGGGAGTAGGACTGACAATAGCACGTTGACGGCTCAGCAGAGTGTTAAATAGAGTTGATTTACCTGAATTAGGATAACCTGCCAAAGCCACATAAAATCCGGATCTTAGGATTTCTGCGGAGCTGTATGAGGAAGCTAACTCTTTGCAAAAATCTATAGCGTCATTTACTCGCTGCTTAAATTCTGTTTTATCTACAAACTCCAATTCTTCTTCTGAAAAATCTAATTCTAACTCGAGTAACGCAGCAGTATCTAAAAGCTTTTGCCTGAGTTCGGCGAGCCTTAGAGTAAAATTGCCTGATAGCTGACGTGCTGCAGTTTGAGCTCCGGGAATAGATGTAGAGTGAATTAAATCCGCAACTGCTTCTACCTGAGTCAAATCCAATTTACCATTTAGAAATGCTTTCTTAGTAAATTCTCCGGGTTCGGCAGGGTAAGCTCCATTCTCAAAAAGTACTTTTAGTATTTCCTGGGAAACAATCTGACCTCCATGACAGCCAATCTCTATTACATTTTCACCTGTATAAGAGCGAGGGGCTTTGAAAGTAGAAACTGTAACAGTATCTATTACTTTGTCAGATGAGACTATTTTGCCGTAAATAATCCTATGGGAAGCAGCTTCTAAAAGATTTCCTGAAAAACATTTGTTGACAATCTCAAATGATTCTTCACCGGAAATTCTGATTACGTGAAGTCCGCCCGTACCCGGTGGAGTTGCCAGTGCAGCTATGGTTCTACTCATTGCTAACCTATTTCATAATATTTTGTCAAAGTCAACATATCGCTTTCTTCTGTAAGGATTTTACATATTTCAGAAAACAGCTGCTCTTCCTGCTCTGAAAATCTCTCAAAAACCGGACTGTCGCAATCAAGTACACCATAAAATTTGTCATCTTTCATCAGAGGAACTACGATTTCTGAATTGGAGGAGGAGTCACAGGCAATGTGTCCCTCAAATTTATGAACATCAGGTACAATTATCGTTTTAGTTTCTAAAGCAGAAGTACCACATACACCTCTTCCCAAAGGAATGCGGATGCAAGCAGTTTTGCCTTGGAACGGGCCCAAAACAAGTTCATTTCCAAGTTTCATGTAAAAGCCAATCCAGTTTATATCCTGCATTTTTTCGTAAATAAGAGCAGATATATTTGCTGCATTTGCAATAAAGTTAGATTCACCTTTGCAAAGAGATTTTGCCTGAGCTATAATTTCAGAGTACATAGTTGTTTACCTCAATTCCATTTCTTTTCGATACTGATATATATCTTCAATAGTAACAACTGGCATGCCATGTTTTTCTGCAAAGTTAACTATTTCGGGTAGTCTTGCCATGGTGCCGTCTTCATTTGTTAGTTCGCAAAGCACAGCACTATCTCCGAGATTTGCTAACTTAACCAAATCAATGCTGCCTTCGGTATGCCCTCTTCTTTCGAAAACGCCTCCATTTTTCGCTCTAAGAGGAAAAACATGCCCCGGATGGACAAGATCATTCGGTACAGCATTGTCAGCGATTGCTGTTTTAATTGTTGTTATACGGTCAGAAGCAGATACACCTGTGCTGACACCCTTTCTTGCTTCGATAGAAACAGTAAATGCTGTTTGATTTTTGCTTTCGTTACATTGAACCATAGGAGGCAAGCCAAGAGTTTGGCATCTTTCCTCAGTTAGACATAGGCAAACGATGCCGCTACATTCTCTAATCATAAGTGCCATATCTTTCACATCCATTTTTGCAGCAGGGAAAATAATATCGCCTTCGTTTTCTCTGTTTTCATCATCTACGAGCAATATACCTGTACCTTTTTGTAACGCTTTTATTGCTTTAGTTATGCGTTCAGAATAGCTCTGGCCAAACTTACTTAATAAATCCATCGAATAATCCGAAATAATATGAAAAACTCAGAATTTGAATTAAATTCAAACGGAGCTAATAAAGAAGGAGCAATCGCAGCTTGGACGCAGCAATTACAAGCAGGATGCAAACACAGACCTGTTTCTTCTCTCATCCGGACTATAACCGTCGGTATCGGATTTTCACCGATTCAATGGTGCTGTCTCATTCGTTTAGTTTTGAAGATATTTTGCAGGTTTGTATTTATTATCTAATTTCGGTGAGCTAAGCTCATTTTCTAAGATGAATATTATTACTGCCGCTTCTTTGTTGTAAGTTCGGCATGTGTTTTCTGCTTTTTAAGTCAATATCTTCTGTCTATTTGATTTGTACATGAGACAGCCCCGGTCGCGGACTTTAACCGCCGGTGGGGAATTGCACCCCGCCCCGAAGAATATATGTAATTTATACTTTTTTATTGAAAAATAAAAAGCTCAAAAATATTTTGAGCTGAGTATAAACTAAAAAAAAGCCTTGAATCGAAATTCAAGACTTTGGTAAGTGTACACCCGAAAGGATTCGAACCTTTAACCTTCTGATCCGTAGTCAGATACTCTATCCAGTTGAGCTACGGGTGCAACCTTGTCAATTTTTTAAGCAGTCTTCAAAGAATCTACAAATTTTTGTAGAGAAGACTTGCGGTTAGCAGCAGTATTTTTATGGATGATACCTTTGCAGCTAACTCTGTCTAACAAACGTGTAGCAAGTCTGAATTTTTCGAAAGCTTCTTCGTATGTAGCAGCTTCACGAACAGCTTTGATAGCATTCTTAACTAATTTCTTGTTAAGTCTGTTATAAAGTTTGCGTTTTCTCGTTTGTCTAATTCTTTTAATCGCTGATTTGTGATGAGCCATGTCGTCTTCTGTATTTTAAACTTTAAAAATCAATCACTGTTTTTAAGAATCACAAATTTATACAATTTTTTGCATTCCTGCAAAATATTTTTTCTCAAATTGTCAAATATTGAATTCTTATTGCTATCGATTGCGTTTCGATTAGCAGACAAATATAAGGAAGAATCGATAATATGCAAAAAACTTTTTTCGATGTACGCAATCCAAAGAAAAGAATCTTGCTTATAGTCTGATATTGTTTATTTTTGTTATAATAATGTAAATACCTTCTACGTTTCCAAAACATCATTTGCACAAAAGAAGGGGGCAAAAATGCTTAAAGAACTCTTGAAGCCGGAAATATTGGAACTCATTGCAAACAGAGACTGGAATAATCTAAAAGATGTTCTGATTACCTGGCCTGCTCCCGAGATTGCTGACTTACTTTTAGACTTAGACAAGACTGATAGAGTATTTATTTTCAGGTCTCTCCCGCGAGACTTTTCTGCTGACATTTTTTCGTACTTAGAATACGAACAAAGAGACAGTTTACTGCATGACCTTACTGACCATGAAACACGACTGTTGCTCGCTGATTTGTCTCCTGACGATAGGACGGAGCTATTAGAAGAGTTGCCTGCCAAGGTTACACGGCGAATGCTTAATCTACTTTCCCCGGAAGATTTGATAGAAGCAAGGCAGCTGCTTGGCTACCCCGAAGATAGTATCGGACGTCAAATGACTCCTGATTTTGTAGCGGTTCGACCGGACTGGACTGTCAGAGATGCACTAAACCATATAAGGCAATTTGGAAAAGATAGTGAGACTATTTACAGAATATATGTTACTGATAAAGATGGTAAGCTTTTAGATGATATTTTGCTTAGGTCATTTATTGTTTCAAATGAAAACCAAAAAGTATCTTCCCTTATGGACTACAATGTGGTAAGTGTTTCGGCTTTCGAGGATCAGGAAGAGGCTGTAAGGAAAATGGAAAAATATGACCTTTTTGCTATTCCGGTTGTAGATTCTGTCGGGATGCTTGTAGGTATAATAACATTCGATGATGTTCTTGATATTTCCGAAGAAGAAGCTACCGAAGATATTCAAAAACTTTCTGCGATTAACCCTGTTGAACAGTCTTATTTAAACGTAAATCCAATTAAATATTGGTCTAAGAGATTGCCTTGGCTCATCACCCTGTTAGTTGCAAACGTAATCACTGCTTCAGCGATGCAGAACTATAATGTTGTCATTGCGAAAGTAGCTCTTCTCTCGAATTTTATTCCTCTTATATTAGGAACAGCCGGAAATTCCGGTTCGCAATCTTCAGTTCTTGTTGTAAGAGCTTTAGCATTAGATGATATCAAACTCAAAGATTGGCTTAAAATTGTAAAAAAAGAAGTAGTTGTTGGGGTTTTACTTTCGAGCATTTTGGGCTTGATTAGCTTTGCGATAGCACTGTTTATTCAATATATAGATTCCAATGCTATTGCCGGTATGATGAGTATCAGAGTGGCATCTGTGGTTAGTTTGTCTTTATTTATTATGATAATTTGGTCATGCACAATTGGGAGTGTTTTACCTCTTTTATTCAAACGAATTGGTTTTGACCCCGCGGTTATTTCAAATCCGTTTATCACAACTATTACTGATATATCGGGTATTATTATTTATTTTAGCATTGCAGTCTGGCTCTTAGGGGATTTAATAAATGCAGTGCCATAAGGCAAGCACGAGTTTTTTTCCTGATAATCAAAAAGTAAGTTCTAAAAGCAGTTTCTGGCAGCTAATCTCCGGATACTGCTTTTAGTATAATATTAGCACATTCTTTTGCTGCAAATGGTCTGCCGAGAGTTCTTGCTCTGCTCGACATATTAGCAAGTTTAGTATCGTCATTAATCAAAGACATCAAAGCTGAGAAAAGTTTATCGCCGACTTCTTTATCATTTAGCATTATAGCGGCATTGTTTTCCATCAACGCTTTGGCATTATGAGCCTGTTCGTTGTTCGAAGCAGTTGAGAGAGGTACCAAAATAGAAGGTTTACCAATTGCAGCAATTTCTGCAACAGTTGTGCCGCCTGATCGGCATACTAGCAAATCAGAAGCTGAGTATGCTATATTCATATCATCAACAAACTCAACTACTTTAATATTTTTGGGTATTAGCTTAGGTGCTTCAAAATTTTTCCCGGTTTGCCAAAGAATATTTAAACCGGATTCTGCAAGATTGTTTAAATATTTGAGCATTGCCTGATTGATGGATTTTGCTCCAAGGCTTCCGCCAAAAACAAAAACCATTTTACGCTCTCTATCGAAACCCAATTCTTCTTTTGCTTTACCCTGCTCCGGCATAACAAGAATATTGTCTCTGATTGGATTGCCGGTGTGTATTATTTTAGATTGTGTTTCAAAAGGAAAGTACTTTTTACTTTCTTCGTAGGAAGTGAAGATAAATCGAGCTTTATTGGCAAGAGACATAATAGTTTTGCCGGGGTTTACATTCGCTTCTAAGAGGAACAAAGGAGTTCTTGTAATAGAAGAAGCTATGCCCGGAGGATAACTAATGTAAGCACCTGCTGCAATTACTGCATCTATCTTTTCTTTTTTAATCAGTTTTTTTATTTTGCGAGTAGAGCATAGTATTTTAAAGGGTAAAGCCAAAGTAGCAAATGAGAATTTTTTGACTAAACCTGATATATTCATAGGTATAAATGGATATCCCATAGCCGGAATTTTTTCTGCTTCAATTTTGTCAGGTCTTCCTGTAAAAAAAAGTTTTACCTTTTTGTCCGAAGTTTTTTCTATTTCTTTAGCGACTGCCAACGCCGGAAAAAGATGCCCCCCGGTTCCGCCTGCCGCCACAAGGATATTGATAGTTTCTTTTTGTTTCATGCTGCTTTTTTAAGTGTAGTTTTTTTGTGATGATAATTTGTTTTAATAAGAAAGTGCAATAGGTACTTGATCGTAAATCGATGAAAATAACAGTACCATTCCTTTTTAAAACGAATTATATTAAGTAGTCAATTAAAGCAATTAGGTCTTAGTTTGCAAGTGTTTTTTTACGAATTTCATCTAAATCTGAAGTGCCTGGTATTTCTATATTGCCCTCTTCATCTATGAGAAAGTAAATTGGTAAGTCCCTAATAAGTAATTTTTCTGCTAATTCGGAATAAAATCCATTAGGTTCGTAGAGATTTGTACCTGCAATTTTATAGTTTTCTATCAGAGATTTCCACAATTTTTTGTTGTCATTCCCGAGAGAAATTGAAATAGCAGCAATGCTGTCATTTGGAGGGAAGTTTTCATATAACTGTCTGAGTGCAGTCAGGTCTTTTTCGCCTGCATCTCTGAACATGATAACAAGTTTATTACCTTTAAAGCGGAATAGATTGTTTTGATATGTTTTGTTGTCTTGTAGTAGAAATTCAGGGAAAGCATTTCCCGGTTGAAACTTGAAGTGTTTATCAATAAGATCAATCAAATAATCACGGTAATCAGTCTCATGCATTTCAGGAGTGATAGTTTGGCGTTTCCCAAAAATATATAGCTCATCTGTGTAGCTCCATTCGCGAGGAATTATCTTTTCGAATAGGCTGACTATACATATATCTCGGAAGCTATAAATTGTTTTGCTCATGATGCTGTCTATGACAGCGTCGTACTTTTCAGCACCTGTTTCGGTGGTATCCATACCGACTGTTTTTAGAAAATAATCTGTCATAAGATTGGCAAAATGGAAAAAGGCTCTGTCATTTTTATAAATTGCACCTTTGATATTATATTTCTTTACCAGTCTATTAAAATTGCTGTCGCTATAGTCGGATTTGAAGCTGCAAATATCAAAAAGCAAATCAAAGTGTCTTGCCCAATCTTCTTTCAAAGAAGCGTGAGCCTCTCTAAATTCAGCAAAATAATCTTTAACAAATAATTCAATAGATTTTTGAGACTGCATAAGAATTGGATTGCAGTTAAAATCTCTACTCATCATATTATCTTCGAAAGTTCTTAGCCTGTCAGAAATGTTATAGAGTGAATCTCTAAAAAAAATCTTTTTATAGCCTTCTCCACCAATATTGAGAATCCTACCCTGAGCCAAATCTAAATCTAAATAAACAGAGTCTCCTTTGCTTATATAGATTGGCAGGCTATAATTATATTTCCTAAAATTGAGAGTTGCAAAAACATCATCTTCCTTAGCAGAAGAATAAAATTTGAAAACGCTGTCTTTTCCGATATAAATTGTGTCTATAATTGAAGGAAGAGAGTATTTGAAAAATAGATTTTGCGAAGTGATAAACATCTTATCAGTATATGAATTGTGCAGTTTGCCCTGCACAATTATATCCGGTCGAGAAAAAATATTTTCACGACAAGACGCCAATAACAACAGAAGCAATAATAAACAGATATTTTTCATAAGCATATTATCGGAACAAGATGAAGAAAATTGAGCTAATAGCCTAAAAATTACCCTCATCAAACTCCTTGTTTGCGATATGCTCTAAATATTTATTGTTCAATCTGATAGTAAATAGGGAAGAAGTTTTTGTCTTGCTGCACTGTATATCGCCCGCAAAGTATTTAATAATTCTTGCAGCATCTAAAAAATGCATTTCGTTGTCAAACTGATTGCAATTATCAGTTAATTCAAATTCGATATTGATTATGTAACAGTTACCTTCTTCGAAAGCACTGATTCTCCTTATCTGTTCAGGCAGATTCAATATTTTTCTCAGGCTATCTCTAAATAGATCAGTTTTTAGATAAATAGGTTTTGCCGGAGGTATATCTTTTTCAAGGATATTGTCGAAGCTGTCAAGTATCTCTTCGAGGATAAGATTTGGAGAAGCGAGTGTAAAGTAAGAATTGCTACAATTCACTTCGCACAGAGATGCAATATCTTGCTTCAGATTGGCGAGTAGATTCTTTGTTTCATCATCTAAAGATGATTGCTCAATCAATTCTTCTATTTTGCCGTAGTTATGTTTAATTCTCTGAGACACATGCGATAAGTATTTTGCTTCCGCAAGAGCTTTTTCCGATTCGTAGGTTTGGAAACCCTGAATCAATTTTTTTCTCAAATCTTTGAAAAAGCCAACTCTTCCGAGAACTTCTTTTTTAGTAGTAAGCTCGAAAGCATCTAAGATTACCGGAATTGAAGTGCTGTTGCTGCTAATGATTTGAGTTTCCACATTGGATGCTATAATTCCATTTCTGTTAGCATCTCTCAAAAATTCAGGAGGCAACATCGTGAAAATTTTATTGAGAGGTGGTTTTCTTGTAGAAGCCCATCCTAAAAGCTCTTTTGCTGCAGGATTCATTATTTTTGTTTTGCCTTTTTTGTCAACGGCAATAATAGCATCAGAAACATGATGTATAAGTGCACTGTAAAAATCGTGAACAGTACTGAGTTGCTCCTGCAGTTTGTTAATTTCCGTTATGTCCTGAGCAATTTCCATCACCAATTCTACCTGATCGCCTTTTTTGCTGATAGGAATAGTTTGGACTATGTAATTACTCTTGTCTCCCGTGCTGGTAACTCCTATCTGAGTTGAGATATTATCAGCGTTGTGTCTGAATGAATGTACAGCAGGGCAGTTGGCACATTTATGCTTTTTCTTTTTATAAACCTCGTAGCAGTGGGTGCCTATCTTATTACCAAAAGTTTCACGGAATTTGGCATTGGATCGAATAATCTTAAAATCTTTATCGATAACAGTGATATAATTAGGAACTTTCTCAAAGAGCATATTATACTCTTTGAGCCAATGGCTATTGTCAGTAATATCCGATGACATTTCAAGTACATATAGAACATTTCCATTTTCATCTTTAATAGGAGTTAGATGCACTACCGTATGGGTAGAAAACCCGCTTTTGTTTATGGTTGTTTCGTCTGCAACCCTTGTGTGGCCGGTTTCGAATACCTGCTGCATTTTACATTTGGGGCATGGATCAGAAAGCTGTTTGCAGTTGGTATAGCATTTTTTACCTTCGATGTCTCCGAAAGCCTCTCTATATCTTTGATTTGCAGCAACTATATTATAATCTTTATCTACAATAGATAATCTAAACGGCACCAAGTCAAATAATGTACTTGACAAAATGTCTGTTAAAATTCCGCTCATATTCCCACACAGTAAACTAAAAGAGAAAGTGGATTATTTCACATAATACTATATTTTTTATTGAAATCAAAATGTAAATCATGCAAATATGAGAATTGTTTTGTAAAAAAAATATTGCTACTGCCTATTAACCAATAGAAATAAATAATACAGAAGAGGTGCTTGCAAAGAGGGCACTCGAGGCATGGGTGTAAAGCGGAATAAATAAAGGGGAAAAAATCCCCCTATATCTTCAAATTTGGCCTAAAGCTTGTAGCGAAAGCTAAATGCTTTTTTATTTTATAATTTTGGATATTGCTTTGAATTCCGGAGTGCCTGAGTATCTGCAAAGTTCAAATAGAACAGACTCGTAAGAGCTGACTACGGCGCCTTCCTGCAGTAATCTTCGGATTGCTGTTTCTTTATCGCTAATTTTGCGAGAAGAGACACAGTTCTCTATTACTACAGGTTTTAATCCTATTTCTAAGAGATCCAGTGCTGTTTGCAATATACAAATGTGTGACTCGATACCGCAAATCAGAACATTTTTTTTGTTGGTCTCTTTTAGAAAATGCTTGAATTCGTCCATATCCATACAGCTAAATGCCATTTTTTCAATAGGCTTGTAGGCATCTCCCAACGCTATTTGAACATTCTCTGTAGTTTCGCCCAATCCTTTTACATATTGCTCAGAAACAAATATAGGCAAACCAAGAGCTTTTGCACCCTCAATCAGCTTGCAGGTACTATCTTCAAATTCCTGATATTGATGAATATGAGGGAATAGGCGTGATTGGATATCGATAACAAGTAAGCAGCAGTCTTCTTTTAATAATCGCATAATGCTTATACTCTTCTATATTTATGTATTAAAAAATTTACAAAATAAAAAAGCAATTTACAGCAAATGCAAATAATATCGAAATAGAAATTAGAGAACTAATATTGATTAGGTAATTTGATTTGAAGCAATTTTCAAAATCCTTACGACTAAAGTTCCTTTTTTGGAGTCAAATTTAACTTATGAAAAATGTAGGCAGCTACAAAAGATTCGAGCAGACTTAAGGGAATGGCGTAAGGTAAGATTGAAAAGGGCAACACACCCATATTCCCTACTACCTGCCACATCATAACGAATCCAACGAGCCATGATATAAGTGCTGTTTGTATCCAGCTAAAGCGTTTTGAGATGATATAAATCGCTATGGCAAATGACATAGACCAAAGTCCCCATACAGCACCATTAATTGGCTCGGATGGAAAAACAATTCCCATCGATGCATAGTGCTGTGTCCAATAAGATTTGAGTAGGAACTCATTCCTTACAAATTCACTTATGCTTATCCATAAAGTTGCCACTATGATTGAAACTATAGAGCGGTAAGGCAGATTCATATTTTGCTAAACCAATACTGTCAATACTTCTTAATTCAATATTAGAAAAATACACTTACAAATGCAAATCATTATTTGAATAATACTTTACTTTCTTTAGTTCGGAGCATAAAAGAGGTAATTAACATCATTTAACACAAAATTGTCAAAGTATAAACAAGCTATTCTCAGATTTTTCGTAATTTTGTATTTTCCTAATAATAGGCATTTAAAGAATGAGAAAAAGCAATTTTAGAAATATTGCAATTATAGCACACGTTGACCACGGCAAAACTACACTTGTGGACGGCTTGCTTCGCCAAAGCGGCACTTTCCGTGACAATCAGCAGGTAGCTGAAAGAGTAATGGATTCCATGGATCTCGAAAGAGAGCGCGGGATTACTATTACCGCAAAAAATACTGCTGTATGGTACAAAGATATCAAGATTAACATTATGGATACCCCTGGTCACGCCGATTTTGGTGGTGAAGTAGAGCGAAGCCTTAATTTGGTTGACGGAGCTTTGCTCTTAGTTGATGCCAGCGAAGGGCCTTTGCCTCAGACTCGATTTGTGCTCAAAAAAGCACTCGCCAAAAGCTTGCCTATTATTTTGGTAATCAACAAAATAGACAGAGCAGATGCAAGGGTACAAGAAGTTATAAACGAAGTTTATGACCTCTTTATAGACCTTGATGCTAATGAATCGCAGTTAGAATTCCCTATTTTATATACAGTTGCTAAAGAAGGCGTGGCTCATCTCGAACTCGGTGATGACAGCAAAACATTAGAGCCTTTATTTGAAACTATTATCAATCATATCCCGGGACCTGAAGTTAGCGATGATGCTACTCCTCAGTTCCTCGTTACATCTTTGGATTATGATTCGTATGTAGGTCAGATAGCAATAGGTAGATTGTCAAACGGCAATCTTAAGCTCAATGAACAATACACATTATGTGGCGAAAAAGAGAACGTAAGCCCTGTAAAATTTTCAGCTTTATATACTTTCAGAGGTTTGGAAAAAACTAAAGTTGAAGCAGTCGAAGCCGGTGATATCATTGCTGTAGCCGGTATCGATAATGTAAACATTGGTGATACGATATCTTCTTTTGAAAACCCAATACCTTTACCGCGTATCTATGTAGATGAACCTACTGTTTCTATGATATTTTATGTCAATAACGGTCCATTTGCAGGTACTGAAGGTAAATACCTTACTTCACGAAACCTATCCGGAAGACTCCAACAGGAAACTTTGAAAAACGTTTCGCTCAGGGTTAGCAACTACGAAGAAAGAACAGATGCTTTTGAAGTTGCAGGTCGTGGCGAATTGCAGATGGCTGTTTTGATTGAGACTATGAGAAGAGAAGGCTATGAGTTTATGGTATCAAAACCGCAGGTTATTATCAAAGAGATAGACGGAGTTAAGTGTGAACCTGTGGAAAGAGTTTTTATAGACTTGCCTGAAGATCACGCAGGCACTATTACCGAAAGACTACAGCTTCGCAAAGGTATAATGGTTAACTTTGTAAATAATGGTTTTGGTCGAGTTGATTTAGAATTTTTGATACCTTCTCGCGGTCTAATTGGCTTCCGTTCGCAATTTTTGACGGAAACTAAAGGTGCCGGTATCATGAATACTCTTTTTGAAGACTACCAACCTTGGTTTGGTGTAATTCCTCAAAGGAAAAATGGTGGTATCGTTGCTGACAGAGCCGGAAAAGTTACAGCTTACGCTTGCTTGGGTATGGAAGACAGAGGCGAACTTTTTGTCGAAGTTGGTACTAATGTATATATGGGAATGATAGTCGGTGAAAGGAACAAACAGGAAGATCTGAATGTTAATATTACCAAAGAGAAAAAGCTCACAAATATGCGTGCTTCAAGCTCTGACCAGACTGTAGTCCTTAAAACTCCAAGAAAAATGTCATTAGATGAAGCTATAGAATTTATAGCCGAAGACGAATTAGTGGAAGTTACTCCTCTGAATATTCGTCTCAGAAAAGCTAAACTTGATCCACATGACAGAAAAGTCAAAACCAAGATATAGTTTAAAAAAAATCGGATGATTATCGTAATCATCCGATTTTTTTTATTCACTGTAGTTCTATTTTTCTTTTATCAGATATAGCTCATCCCGATAATTTTGATCTAGAAGTACACTACCATTGCCAACAGGATAAAGTGAGTTATAAAAGACTTTACGACTTTTATCAACTGTAGTGATAAGTTTTTTCTCAGATTTTCCGGTTTCTAAGTCGTAACTAACTTTGAAAAATCCCATATCTACATAGTTGAATTGTTCCTGTTCAGGCTGAATAACAATATGACCTTCCAATTTGTCATCTTTTATATAAAATTGGCTTGATCCCTGCATTCGATAGCTGTCTGTATAGTTGCCGCCTCGCATAATAAATCTATGCCAGAGATTGTAGGCATCTGCCCATTTTACATTGAAATTACTATCAAGGGCTACTATATATTTGTTACCTGAATATCCGAGATAGTAGGAGCGGTATTCAGTGACTAAAAACTGAGTAGAGAAGTTTTCTAAAACTAAATAATAGTTACCGTTATGTTCTATAAGGTTTGTAATATCCAACTCAGGAACATATTTGCATCGGAATTCATTATTTAAACTCTTGGTGGAGTCAAATATTACATGATATGGTATGAGTTTGATATTAGCAATCTTCCCTGATTTTTTATCAAATTCGCTTATTGTAATTCCACCATTGCCTCTGTAGCAAAATATATAATTGAAAAATAATGCTTTATTTTCGTGAAAAATCTGCTTTTGGTTTGTAGGGTAAAAAGTATTGCCATACTCTCTTTCACCATTTGCATAATTGTCTGGGTTAACTGTTTTAAGCATATCTATGTTGGTTTTGTCCTGATGGTCAACTAATGGCATTTTGATATAATCACCCATGTAATTATTGCCTCTAAGGTGTTCTACCTGAAAATAATGCGCATAATTTTTGTATTTCAAGCCGGTGATCCAAATAGAACCATTGTCATCGATAGAAAAATCAATAGTGCCAAACCTGTCGATCTGCTTAGTTTCTATTCTATTGGCATTTTTATCAAAAATGTTTACATCCCACACAGACATTATTCTTTGATAATAATGGTTGATATAGATAGCAAAATATTCTTTGTTTGGCGAGACCTTTATCGAAGGAGTATAACTTAATATATTCTCACTTTCTCTGAAGTAAGATATTTCTTCAAGATACTTTCTGAATAGCACTTTCTCAGAGATTAGCTGTTTAGAACCCAAATCAAAAATTCTAAGGAAAACGCTAAAAGGAACCTGAATATTATTAGACGAAAAGCACGAAAAGAGATAAAGTTTGTTATCTCTAACGTAGCTATGGAAATAGTTTTCATCTTCAAGTGATGATATACTTCCTATCGTAACTATGTTGTTATCCTCTATTTCAGAAATAGTAAATGTTGATAGATAACTTTTGATATCAGGGTTTTCTATCGGAGTCATTTTTGTTTGAGGCATTGTATTTGATTTATCGGAAATAGATATCAAATATGAAATGTTTTTGTCCTCGTCCACAACTATATCACTTATCTTCTCCGGTGCATCCAATTCTGCCAACTTATCGAAATATTCATTAGATTCGACAGATAGCGAACGAATAGCTATATCATTCATGCAAGACATGAACAAAGTAGTGATTAGGAGAAGAATCAGACTGATTTTATAATTCATTATTCTTTCTCCCTACTTAGAATATATATGGAAAACAAATTCTATACCAGTAGAAAAGTATAAACCGGGCAGAATGATGGATTTTGCCAAGAGAGAGAATGTTGGGTTGTTGCCAAGAGAAATGCTAAGTGCTTTAAGTGAAAAAATCAGACTTAATTTTTCTTTAGCATCAAATTCTCTAGAACGCAGATCTAAATTATGATAGCCTATCCCTACTTTAAAGCCGTTTGTTTGACTGTAGAACCCATCACTTACAAAGCTCAAGGCAGCACTTGGAGTTGTTGCTGCAAGGTCAGGATCAGCTAATACATTAAAGTCAAACTCAACAGATGAGTAACGCAAATGCCCTGTGAGAGCCCACTCGCCAGCCTCTTTCTTACTAGAGTTAAGAAAATGAAGCCCGCAGCCAAACTTATTGGAATTTAAATAGGCTCCAAAGCTGACAAGTTTTATTACTTCCATCTGCACAAGTATATCATTATTCCTGCCCCAATATTCCAAGCCATTTGTCCATAATGCTCCGGCATGGAAACCGTAATTGCTTTTCTTTTCCTGATCTATATATGATATTTCAGCACCAATAGCATCTCCAAGCATTACCGGTCTTTTACCCCTGTAGATATAGTCGTCAAATTCTTCTATGCGTTCATCTTTTTTGTCTAAGCTCTCTTTGGCATTTCTAACCATATCGTTCCATTCTTCACAATCTACAGAGTTGCCGTCAACATACTCTTCGAGTTCGGCATTTATAGTAGTGTTATAATAGTCATACTTCCCTATAGGATTGTCGAGTTCTCGAGCTTTAGAAAGGCTTGTTTTAAATTTTGATGCGTAAAGAGATGACTGCTCAGGGTTGTTTTCTTCGCAGTTATAAATCGCATAGTACAATTCATAAGATGCTTTGAAGAAATAAGCTAAAGTATAATTCGGATCTAAACTGATTGCTTTATCAATGTGAATAAGTGCCGCATCGAGATATTGCGTTTTTTCCTGGCTTTTCAGAAAGTAGTTAATTCCCTGAAATGCAGTTTCTGCCTTGCAAAGCTCAGCATAAGCTTCCTTATTAGGAGTTCCGATTATATTTTTTATTTCTTCTTTGTTTTCTTTAGCTTTTTCTATCGATGATGTGGCATAATCTACAGAACGGAGGAAGCCTGTTGCTTCTACAGAAATAGAGACTTTCTTTGCGTAAATTGTACCAACTACTTTGCCTTGTAGATTGATACAAGGACCGCCACTGTTTCCACTATTAAGTGCGGCAGTTGTGTTAAGTGTAGAATCATTTGGAATTCCGGAGATAATACCCCAAGTAACTTTGATGTCTTTACTTCCGCCCGGGAAACCCAAAGCTAATACTTCATCACCGGGAGCAATTTTTGATTTTTCCTCAAATTCGAGAAATGGTAAATTGTCTTGGTCAATCTTCAGAACAGCCATATCCATTTCACTGTCAGACCAAAGAGTATAGGCAGGGATAGTATCTATATTGTTTCCTTTTGTGATTATAACACTGATCGCTACAGCCTCGTCTATGACGTGGTGATTTGTGATAATATATCCGTCTTTGGAAACTATATATCCGGTACCACTCCCGTAATTTGAATTGAAGCCTAATTCGGGCAAGTCAGAAGAGATTACTTTAACAACAGCATCTTTTGTTTTAGAGAACGCATCTTTTTTAGTTTGCCCCAAAAGTGAAAAATGGAATAGGGCAAGTGCCATGATGCTCAAAAATAATAATTTCATTTTGATTTCTTTATTTTCTTAAACAATTAGTCATTTAGTATTTTTTTAAAGAGTTTCGGCGTTGTGCCGTAGTAAAGGTATCCATAAAAATCGGCTCTGCGAATACTGGTAAGTATTCCGTCCAGTCTGTAATGAGCTTGCTCCATTCTTGCTTCATCAGCAGCAAAACTCATCTTCGGATAGTACTCTTTTTTTAATTTGATGCGTTCGGTTTCGGGAATAATCCCGTCCGGATAATTTCGTTTTAGAATCTCTTCCTTAACTTTTATGGCATTGTCCAAAAATTCGTCGTAAGTTTTAGAAGCTAATTCTTCCTGATAATCTTGTGCTAAAGCATTGAAAAGAAGATGGTAAAAGTATGTTTTTAAATAAGCCGGTGATAAAGAGGAGGCATTTACGTATTTGTCCGATTCGTTTGCGTACTCTTTGGCTTGTAATAGCAGCTCGATTTCATCTTTAATCTTTTCAGCTTTATAACTAAGCATTTCATTTTCGAAAGCCTTGCCAATCAACTCTATAAGTTTATAATCCTTAATGGCTCCTATCGGAGTTTTGTTGTAGTCAATATCTGCCAAAGCCGCATGAATCAAATCAATATTTACCATATAGGCTATACCTTCAGTAAATAGATTTACTTCTTTATCGACTATAACTCCTGCAAGAGAGCCATCCATTGTAATAACCGGTGCTCCAATCCCACCCGGATTGACAGCAGCGCCTACAGTTATTAGTGTATCAGCAGGACTTCCACTTAGAATGCCCCATGTGCTTTCTAAATAAGTAGAGTCTCTTCTGCCGCAATTCATAATCATTATCTCATCAATTTGAGACAAATCACTGCTTTTCTTCATCTTGATAGGCTGACATTTCAATTCAGGTACCATGAATATTGCTATATTATTCACAGAGTCTTTCCAAATCAAACCTGCTCCGTATGGCGTTTTGGAATTATGCCGAAAGACATTTACTATCGTACTGTCATTGACTGAATTCAAAGAAGAGAGCACAAGTTTGTTACCTATAACAACACCACTCTGTATTGCAAGGGAACTTTTGGTAGCATCTTCTGACAAGCGATGGCATTCGAGGCTTACAAGATATTCTGAGCTAGATTTGATAAGTTCAGTTTTGTTGCTATACAAATTAGAATGAGTTGAAATAAATATACAGATAGTGAGCAAAAGATATTTCATATTTCTCCTAATAAATGTAAAATCATAAAATCTGCATTTCTGTTCTTATATCGTGACAAATATAAATAAATAATTTATATTCTCTGTATAAAATATATAATAAATACAACTATAAGGATTTATATCTTAAGATATGATAGCAGTTATATTAACAACTCGTCTTCTAAGACTGTATTTTCTCATTGATATGTTTTATTGTTGTGGTAAGATTTACAGCGAAAAAAAAAGAACTACTTTTAGTTTAAGTAGTTCTCTTATTTGCAAAAATTGCATGAAATGTATTAGCGGTTAGCCAAAACATTTATAAAATACGCTCTATTTGAAAATCAGCATTGTCGCAGTCTGATTGACATGACCAAGGAATTCTTCCCCATAAGTAGAAAAACCTATTGTCGGATAGTCAGCAAAAAGACCTGCATACTCTGTTTCAATATCTTTAGCTTTTAGTTCAAGTGTTCGAAGGATGCAATTAAAATTGATAATACCGGAGATGGAGCCGAGAGACTTTTCTGCTCTGTCTATTGCATCTTTTGTTTCTTTAATAATATCATGACTTTCCAACAGATGAAGCTCCATACCTTCCTTAACTGCACAATAAAATTTCATTTTGGTATCGATAATTCTCTGAGGGGAGCGAACAAAAGGCTCTCCGTCAATAATGAGTCCTACCGGATTTGTTATGAAATAATCAGACACTTCATCGGGTTCAACTCCCAAAACTCTGGCATATTCCAAGGCAGCAGGTTTATTATTGAAAGTAATTATTTCCCTGTTTTTCTCATCTACTTTTGTTGCTATTAGCACTTCGTCGAGGCATTTAAAGCTTTGAGTTTTGATAAATTGGAAATCAGTATCAGGTTTAATTACACAAAGCACAGCCGCATCTTTATAGGCATAACCATTAGCATGCACGAAGGTTTCTTTAAACTGCAAATCATCGCCTGCAGAAGCTCCTACAAAAATCAAATCGCTAGTAGCTCCAAGCTTTTCCATTAGTTTTTCTTCGTTACCCGTTACTCCATCTATCAAGACAAGACCTGCATAAGTGTCCAAGTCAAGGCTGCTTAGAGGCTTGCTAAAATCATTTTCGAAGCCCTGAAGAGCCGGAGCAAGATTGATACCGTCAGAAAGGTTTTCAACTACTTGTACGGATATTCTCTCCATAATATGACCACCGAGACCCATTGCTACTATATTGCCTTGCAGCATCTTTCCTGAAAATATTTCACCGGCAGTGGAGCAACCAATGACTTGTGCGTCGTTGAAAGCATATCTCATTTCAGCAGCCAGCCACCTATGATCATATTCCGAAGATGCAAAATAAATAACTAATTTCGGATTGACCGGCATTAAGCTAAAACGTATTTGGGAAACAGCTTCTATAATGTTTTTGTTAGATGTATGAAATATTTCTATATGATTCTGATTGTTATTACCCAATGCATCAGCAGCAAACTCTTCCAACTTTTTGATAACATCCTTATCATCGTCTGAAGTATATGTATAATTATCGGGATTGATGCCGCTAAGTATGAGCTTGTTGCGCATGAGATTTGCTACTAAGGGATTCCCTTTGGAACGCCTTTGTATTATGTTATCTATCATGAACTTAATCAATCCTGCCATATCTCTACTTTAATATACTGTAACATTTAGAAATATTTGTTTAAACCTAAAACACTAACTTACTAAAAGTTGTTTTACATTAGACACAAAAAATGCCTGCAAATTGTAAAAAAAACTGATGTTCGCTTTTTTTTATTTGATAATCACAAACGCAAAAGAATCTCTGCTGTCCTCAGTTTTAATTGTAACAAAGTATTGTCCCTGAGGCAATTCTGCAATGTTATGATTCATAAAGTGAATGCCTTTAGAAAACATTTTTTCTTTTTCTAAAACTGCAACTTCTTCACCAATTGAATTATTGATTGTTATTGTGTACTGTTGGGTTTTGTTTACGTGCAGTTTAATATTTAGTGTTTCTTTCGTAGGGTTTGGATATATAGAAACTTCAGCCGCAGCTTGCATCTCTCTGTTAGATGTATCTATCGAATTGAGCAACACCCCGGCTTTTGCAAACAAGTCATTTGCCTGCTTGTCATCATCGGCAAACGTTATTGCGAAAGTAAGTGAAGCAGTGTCACCGGCATCTATGTTTATCGGCCCTGCACCTATGACCATCGAACAGTCATTTACGCTTGAGCTGAGAGCTGCAATGCCGTTACTAAGAGTAGCCCATTTTTCAGATTCAGAAAAACCGTCATAAATTGAAAAACTATTTCCACTACCGGCATTATCTATAGGATAAAAAATGTTGTTGTACTCGGACAAGTTTTTAACATATACCTTCTCTATATCATTATTTTCAGAGTGCTGTGCTTTTGCAAAATCATAAACAGCGTTGTAGCTCATCAAATCAGAGCCACCATTGAGACTAATGTCCCAATCGTAAAACTGGCCAAAAAGCAGTGAAGTAATCTTGTTGCCATCTGACGAGCTGATATTATATTTTACGAGCAAAATATCTGAATACTCAGGTTTGTTGGATTGGAAGACTTCCTGCTTGATATGTATATTAGTATTCATAGGAGAGTTGAAATCCGTAAATTCTGTATTGCCATAGAGGAGATTTTGCTCTTTAAAAAACTTACTAAAAGCAGAAATTTTGCTAAAGTCTCTGTTCTTAGCACCTCCGGAAGAGCCTCTTGCATTATTAGATAGATTTTCCTCCGAAACAGCTGCTATAATTGCACCTTCAAAAAGATAGTTCAGATTGTTGTAAACCAAACCATTCCCTTGGCTATTAGTAGAGAAGTCATTGTATCCTATGTTTCCTTCGCTGTTGAAAGTGGCAGTGATGTTGTTATTATCCATATCCAAATAAGAAGGATTGACTGTAACTGAAAAGATTCTTGTATCAGTAAAACCTTCTTCCGATTCAATATAAAGATAGACGAATAATGACAAGTCCAAATTAGTGTCTTCCGGTAAAACAAAACTTAATCTTTTATCAAAAGATAGTGTTTCTTTGGAGCTGATTTTGTCGATAGTAAATGAGCTGTCTATATATTTAGGTTCCAAAGTTGAAGTGGATATTGAGAAAGTTACGTTTTTCATGTCATCAAAATAGTTTTTGACAGTAAAATCTAAAAATACTGTATCTTTACTTTCTTCTCTAAACTGATTAAAATTATAAGAAAGTTTCGCAGATACTATATCTAATAATTGCGGATTGGGTTCTGTGATTGCTCTCATTGGATTTACTTCGCCTCTGCCCATAGCTCCCAAAAGAGGCTTTGTTGTAAAATTGTTATCTGCAGTTGCCTTTAGTCTTGCAGTTAATTCTTCAGCTGTGAGTTCAGGGTATTTTGCCTTTACCAAAGCAGCCACACCTGAAAGCACTGGAGTAGCCATTGAAGTCCCACTTTTAAAACCATAAGAATTGTCAGTAATTGTGGACAAAATAGATGAGCCAAAAGCAGCGATATCTACCGAAACACCATAATTTGAATATACTGCCTTTGAGCGGTCAGGATCTAAAGACGCAACAGAAAGAACGCCCGAATAGGACGCTGGATATATATCGGAAAAAGAATATTCGTTGCCGGCGGCGGCTACTATCAAAGCACCATAATCCTGAGCTGCTTTAATAATTTCTTCCTCTGCTCTTGAGTAGCCGCCACCACCGAAAGAACAGTTAATTATATCTGCTCCCATCATAGCTGCATACAATATACCTTGGTAGCCATTGTTTATTGAAGTCGAATTTGGGTTGTCCGGAGCTGCCTTAACAGGAAGAATTTTTGCATTTGGAGCTACGCCTGCTACACCAATGAAATTGTTTGTAGAGGCAGCGGAAATGCCGGCAACGTGTGTGCCATGATCTTTACCCGGAGTTGGGTCATTATCTCCGGTGCCGCTTTCTCCATAAAAATCCCAGCCTTGCCAATCATCTATATATCCGTTATTATCATCATCTATTCCATTGCTTTTTTTGTCTTTGCCGTTGGCGTCTTGTCCTATTTCACCGGGATTATGTTTGATTTTGTCTTCCAAATCGCTGTGATCTAATTCTACACCTGTATCGACTACCCCAATAACAACTTCTTCTGAGTCATCAATCAAATCCCAAACAGCGAAAATATTCATAGAATCGAGATGGTACTGCTGAGCAAGAAGCATATCATTAGGTCTTTCAACAATTTTCATTTCTGGTACTTCTTCGATATACATAAGGTCATAATTCGAATGTAAATACTCAAAATCTGAATTCGATAGATTCTCAGCTTTGTATATTAGACTTAATGACGTATAACTCTCTTTGGATAAAGTTTGATCTAAAGCAATATTGGGTGGAACTATAGGGACTAATTTGATTTTATTAACTTTGCTGAGAGTTGTTACAATTTGAGTCAATTTCCCCTTGGTTTTAGGATTAAACTTAATATAATAATCTTTAGAAGTACTTGTTTCAGCAAAAGCGAAGTTCCAAGAGAGGATTGCAATCAGGATAATATATCTAAATAATTTCATTTTTTCAGGCCGTAAAGTTGACAAATTAGATTTAAAAAAATGGAGACTACTATAAATTCAAGTATAAATTTGACTAAAACAGCTTTTTTAGTGATAAATATTTTTGCCAAAATATAGAAATCTAAATAGCTCTCTATCGAAACTACACATAAAATACAAAAATGTTTGAAAAATATTTTTCGTAAACTGGAATTTCTACATTATAGATAAAAAAACCTCGGCAACAGATACAGTTCCGAGGTTTGTGACAATGTCAATATTTATAAATCAAATTATCTGACTACACAAAATTTACCTAAAGTAACTTCACCCTTGTGTGATATTTTTACTATATAGATTCCCGGTGCGAGGTTTAAATCGGATAAATCTACTGTATAATTGGTTCCGTCAAGCAATGCATCTTGTTGAATGATTCTATCACCTAACATAGATACTATTTCAATTTGTGCTGCACCACGGAAACTTTGCTTCAATTTGAGATTCAAATTTTCTGCGACAGGATTAGGGAAAACTACAAACTGATTGTCTGTTTCTTCAGCTACAGAAACTAAACCAAGAGCTATAGATTTGAGAGAATTAGCAAGTTCAGTTTCAGAGTCAGCTGCAGCAAGAAGTACTACAAATTGCAAACTATCGTTTGCTTGAAGCACCTTATTAAAACGCATACCTATCGCCATAGCTCTATCGTTAAAGCCTACTACTTGCTTGCTGATTCCACTATTCAGAAGTTCTACAATCATTGCACTTGAAGGATTGTCAGGTAGTACATCAGTACCGGCCGCCTGAGCCACCGCTCCATCAACTGAAGAATAAGCTGCTGCAGCTACGAGAGGCATACCGTCAGAATTCTCTTTCATCATTTCGACTGCATAATTAGGCATTCCCATCAATTCCGGTGGAATTGCATCTGCAAAATATCGGGCAAGGTTATTGTCATAATCACCGTTAACATCCCAATCTAAGTAATAGCCACAAGATGGATTTGCTATATTACCGCCCGATTTATTGTAAATCGTAAAGTCGATGCGTGCGACATTGCTTACCTCAGATGGGAAGCTAACTTTCTGCTTGATTTCGATACCTACTTTATTGCCGGAAGCAAATTCATCCGAAACCAGTGAGCTACTATTGCTACTGTTCCAAGCCTCTACTGTTTTGAAATGTCCTTGGAACGAAGTAACAGCTTTTGAGTCCCCGGCTGTAAAAATTAGTCCGGAGCCTGGTATAGATAGCTGATTGTAAGTATCCTTAAACAAAAATCCTTTGCCGTATTGAGTTTGACTTCCGGTGTAACCAAATTCACCTCTGTCGCCAAAGGACAAAGTCAAATCGCCATTTTGGAATGTAATAAAGTTTTGAGTAGGTACTACATCGAACTTAAAGAAATCATGGTAGTCACCATCTGCAAAAACATCTATACGCATAACTACCGGGCTAAATGACTCATTTGCAATTTTTATCTCGAAACCGTTTAAACCCAAGTACGAAGTAGGCTGAATTTCAGAAATAAGAACTTCTTCTTTTGTAACCTCTATAGCATTTTGAGGGTCGTAAGCCTGTGAAAGCAAAAATCTTACATTTTTCAAACCGCCTAAGTAGTTTCTTGCTTTTATCTTCAGGGAGTATGTTTCGCCAAGGACAGTTCTTAAAGACAGTTTACCATCCTTTCCGTAAAACTCTTTATCTTCGAACCGAATACCTGCCAATGACATAGGATCAGTATTTACAACTTTTAAGAGATTGACTCTGCCCGGCAATAAATTTGCATAAGCCCCATTTTTTGAGGAAACATCATCTGTACATTGTCTGACAAATTCAATAACCTGATTAGGATTCAGATTCGGATGCTTGCCCAAAGCTAATGCGGCTGCACCTGCAACAACCGGAGATGAGTATGAGGAACCTTCACCCATGGTTCCGTAAGAGCTACCTGTGGTTGTGTAATTCCCTTTTCCGGGAGCTACAATTCTAACTTGCGATCCAAATAGCGATTCGCCCGTAACTTTATCGATATTGTCCACTTCACCTACGCCTAACACTCCGTCGTATCCGGCAGGGAAACAAACAGAGCTATGTCTGTCCGTGATGCCTTGTTGGCTATTGTTCCCACCAGAAGCTATTATAACAACACCTTTGGAAACAGCAAAGTCAATGATAGACTGATCAATAGGAGAATAGTCTTTGATAGAGCCCCAGCTGCAATTCAGTACATCTAACTCTGCAAGAGCAGCATATCTTATAGATTCATAGCTATAAGAGAGTTGACCTTCGTTTTGAGGTGCAATTTTTATAGGGAAGAATCTTGTTTTGGCTCCAATTCCCGCAAGACCTCTATTGTTACTGTAAGTCGCACTTGCAATGCCTGCAACTTCTGTGCCGTGCGAATCAGAATGGTAAGTGTTGTCCCAGCCTGCACCATCATCTAAATGGGCAAGATTGCAACCTTTATAGTCGTCGATATAACCATTATTGTCATCATCAATGCCGTTATCGGGTATTTCATCGTTATTAAAAGCAATATTTGCCTGCAAATCACTATGATCTTGGTTTATTCCAATATCACTGATACCAATTACTATTTCAGAGTTACCGTCAAAAATCTGCCATGCTTCCAATGCTTTAATATTTATCAGCATATTTTGTTTATTTATGTCAGGGTCATTTGGGGTTGAGCCGGTTATCTGTGGCAAATAGTATGGTTCTGCGATTTCTACCAAATTGGGATAATGCGAACTCAGATGAGCACAATATTCCAAAGGATTTTTACCTTCAGGCACCGGTAGGATATAAGTCCTGAAAAGAGGTTCTTCAGCTTTTTCTATTTTTTTTATTTGCTCAAAAGAGTAACTTTTTCGAGATAATTTTGTTTCTTTGATTGAGAGATTTCTGTGCAGGAACGGGGCAGGAGAAAATTTGATATTTTCGCTTTTGCTGAGCACTTCAATATTTTCTGAATACAATCGCACAAATATTTTCTTTTCGGAAATTGTAGCTCCCGACTTAAGTGTTAAAGCCGAATTTGCACTGAATTGAATCAGGCATAAAAGTGATAAAAGAGTAAATATCTTTGCCATATTAAACCTCTATATTTTTAGATATAAGTTATTTCTATAATTAAAATTAAATATAATTATTGCGAGAAATATATACAACTATTTAGTTATATCAGACGTATAACATTCGAACTTATAATGTACAAAAAAAATCGGGACAAATGACATGAAAATTGCAGTTGATATCAGCTATTACCCTTTAGTAGAAGAATTTAAAATTCCAATCAAAGCATTTATTTCAAAATTAGAATCGATAGAAGGTGTCGAAATTGAAAAAAATTCTATGAGTACTCAAATCAGAGGTGAACATAGCATCCTTATGCCATTGCTTACAGAAAAGATTATAGAAGAACTCGAGTCATACAGAGCTTCGTTTGTAATCAAAATTATCAAAGGTGAATAAAATCCAAGGTGGATTTTTTCTTAGTTTATCAATATTAAATTCTCATATAGTCTGCTTCGCTATATATAGATTTTTATTGCACAGGGACTTATTGTATTTTGAAATAACTAAGAATGAAAGACCTAAATCTATACCTATTATAGAAAATTAGCTTCTGAAAAGTATTGAGACCACTCAATATAAACTCAAACATCCAAAAATGAGAGATGTATATGAAAACTTATTACTCATTGAGTATCTTGGCATTGTTACTGCTTTTTACCGGTATATTTGCCGAAGAAAAAGAAAACACTTGGTTTGCGGTAGAATCAAAAGGAGGGAATTATAAAATGGAATTTCCTGAGTATCCTATTGAGAGTCACATACCAAAAGTCGGAGGCGGAATAGATGCTGAGGCTTTTATTCACGAATATTCAAGTATTCCTTATGCAGTAGCTTTTGCCTGCAAGTGTTTTGTATATGATGACTCAAAAACACCTAAAGAACGATTGGATAATGTCCTGGAAGCTTTCAAAGTGAATTACAAAGAAGGGACTTTCAAATTTGTGGATAGTGTTTCGAATAAAAATTTTGAGAATAAAGGCGTTGAATATTCCGGTATTATGCTTACATACTCTGCTCTTAAGAAAAAAGACATTAGAGGGTATCTTAGAGTGTACTATACTAAAGACAGAATCTATCTTTTTGAAGTATTAGGTGATGACTTTATTTTTGAATCTAATTTTCCTGATAGATTTTTTAATTCCTTTGAATTGCAGAAATAGAAACATAGATTGAGTAAAAGAGATGATTCCTAATAAGAAAAGCATGAATGTACATATTTTCCAACACATCAAATCTGATGTGCCACACAGTATAACTGACTGGTTGGAAATGAGAGGTCATAGCTACGAAATAACTAAGTTCCCTTTGGATCCTTCTTTGCCAAACGCAGAAGATATTGATTGGCTGATTGTACTGGGGGGACCTTTGAGTGTTCATGATGAGGCAAAATTTCCGTGGTTGAAAAGTGAAAAGAGTTTTCTAAAAGCAATGATAGATTCCGGCAAACCTGTGCTGGGATTTTGTTTTGGTGCTCAGCTAATTGCGGAAGCATTGGGAGCAAAAGTTTATGTTTCCAAATTCCCTGAAATAGGCTGGTTACCTGTTTATACCAAAAAGAGTATGGGTAATAGTAAAATATTCAAATATTTTCCTGACACTTTCACTGCCTTTCACTGGCATAATGAGGCATTTTCTTTGCCGGAAGGAGCTAATGTTGTAGCTTCATCTCCTGCATGTGAAAACCAAATGATAGTATATAATAACAATATTCTCGCTATCCAATGCCATCTCGAATTGGGAATAGCTGAAATTGAAAAATATATTGAGAAGAATGCTGATATTTTAGTAAAAGATGAATATGTGCAAACAGCAGAAGAAATAAGAAATAATATAAATTATGCTAAATTGACTCAGGATTTGCTACACGAGGTGCTTTATAAAATGGAAAAAGAAGCAAGAGCTGCTAAACGCAAAATCCTTAAAGAAAAAGAATTTGAGCTCAACTAAAAGCATAATACTATTTGATTATAAGAAAAGACAAAATTAGAGCTGGAAACAAAGGCAAGCAGAATTAGTATATTCGACTTGCCTTTTTTCGTATTTTGATTGGACTAAATATAGTAAAATATATTACTTGCCATTTATATTCCAATCCAATATATTAGTGTTTTATTCGATTGTAATTTTTAGTTTGATATAAATTATTAATAGAGAAAAACTATGAGAAAACTTGCTTTACTTATTCTTTTCGCACTGCTTTATGTCTATACTACTGACGCTAAAGATATTAAAAAAGAAGACTTGCGTGAGTATGTCAAATACCTTGCTTCTGATAGCCTGCAAGGGCGTTTCCCCGGCTCACAAGGTATTGAAGCAGCTGCAAAGTTTATAGAAAATCATTTTAAAAAAGCCGGTGTGAAGGCAATCAACGATTCATACAGACAAAAATTTGAAGTTATTACAGGCATTGAGTTGGGTGACCACAATATAATGCGAGCAGGGGATATTGAGATTGAAGCCGGTGGTCAGTGGTTGCCTACTGCATTCTCAGAAAATGGAAATATCGAAGGAGAGCTAGTGTTTGTTGGGTATGGAATAACCGCCCCTGACCTGAAATATGATGACTATGACGGGATTGATGTTAAAGATAAAATTGCTGTTGCTTTGACTTCTACTCCGAAAGGAAACGGAACAGATACTGATTTCTATGCTTATAGTCAACTTCGTTACAAAGCCACCAATGCAAGAAATCATGGTGCTAAAGCTGTGATATTTGTGAACTCTGTCAAAGGGGAAGATCATGTACCTGAGTTAGAGTATGCAGCTATGACAAAAAATTCCGGTGTTGTTGCAGTCCATGCTTCAAGAGAAGCTTTTGATCAGCTTCTTGCTCCAGGAATGATACAGCAGCTGGAAGAAAGCATGATCCAATCAAATACCACTGCAAGTAAGACTTTAGAAAAAACCTTGAGCATGAATGTTGTCCTACGGGATGTTGTTTCGACTACTTCTAATGTGATTGGAGTGATCGAAGGTACAGATGCAAAATTGAAAAACGAATATATAGTAGTTGGTGCTCATTATGATCATCTTGGCTGGGGAGGCCCCTCATCAATTTTTAAAAGTGGAAAAGCAATTCATAACGGAGCAGACGATAACGCAAGCGGGACTTCCGGCATCATTGCCTTAGCTCATAAAATTGCTGCAAAACCAATGAAACGCTCTGTTGTACTAATGGCATTTAGTGCTGAAGAAATGGGGCTTTTAGGGTCTGCATTTTATGTGAATAATCCTTTGAAAGAGCTACAAAATACAGTCGCTATGTTTAATATGGATATGATTGGAAGATTGAGAGACGACAAATTAACACTTTTCGGTATAGGCTCATCTTCTTATTGGAAACAGATTACTGACTCTTTAGCAAAAGTCAGCAATTTGACTTTGATAGAAAACAATGAAGGTTACGGACCGAGTGACCATTCTTCATTTTATAAAGAGCATGTGCCTGTAATTATGTTCTTTTCCGGTACACACGGAGATTACCACCATCCGAATGATGACTGGGACAAACTGAATTATGAAGGCATGGAAAAAGTAGTGAATCTTGTTTATTCTTATGTTGAATGCGTAAGTAATAAATCTGAAAGACCTGATTACATTAAAGTGCAGGAGTCAGATGACAAAACTGGAAAAGGCAGACATAGCTATGGATCAGGTGCTTGGTTTGGAATTATTCCTAATTTCGAAGAATCGCCTCTCGGATGCAAAATTTCAGGAGCAAGCCCGGGTAGCCCTGCAATGAAAGCCGGTTTGATCGAAAATGATATAATTACTACTATCAACGGCAAAGAAATCAAAAATTTGCACGATTTTATGTACACTGTAATGGAACACAAAGTTGGGGACGTCCTTGATGTAGAAGTGCTTAGAGGAAAAGACTACACAGAGAAACACACATTTAAAGTAAAACTTGCTGCAAAAGTCAAATAATCTTGAAACTTTAAAAAAACATTAGCGTATTAGTATATAAATCATACGCCCCTTTTGGAGCCTGCCTGAGGATTAAAAAAACTTCGGCAGGCACTTTTTTTATAATCCTATTCATTTTGACTTTCTATTCAATATTTTAAAATGTGAAGAAGATTCAGAGTCTTTTTTGTTGAAATTGATAGTTAGAGTGAAAGCTCAATCTTGGTGCCGAAATCCGGCGTTGATGTAACATTTACAGCAATATTGGCTTGATCTAAAAGTTCTTTTACAAGCATTAGACCGATGCCATGCCCCTTCTCATTTGCAGTGCCAAAAGTGGGAGACATCACGGATTTAAACAGTTTCTCTAATTGTTCCTGTCCCATTCCAATTCCTTTGTCTTCAATCAGCAATTTCGAACCAGTGTACGCAATACGAAGTTCACCGTTTTGATTGGAGTATTTGATTGAATTTGAAAGGAAGTTTCTAACTGCAATCCTAAGTATTGCTGCGTTTGCAACTACTTTTGTGTTCTGAGGTATAAGCACAGAACCGGTTAGATTTTTCTCTTTGATTTGCAAGTCAAACTCTTCGAGGATATCAAAAATAAAAGAATTCAAATCCAACGCCTGCCTATCTACTCCTAAATCTCTTTTTGCTTTTGTCCAATTGATAAGTGTCTTAGTGATATTTATAGCATTGGTAGAGGATTGATACATAATATCAACAAATCGTTTCACGGTATCGTCGCAATCATTGTGTTCCATTTCATCTTTCAAAATTCTTGCGAATCCTATGACACTATTAAGTGGGTTTGCCAAATCATGAAATATAACAGAATATATGTTTTCCTGTAATTTCATCTGCTCTGATAGCATTTCAATCAGTTTGTTTTGCTTTAGCTCTACTTCCTTTTTTTCAGTAATATCAAAGACAATGCCTGCAAGAAAAATTGGTTCGCCTTTATCAGTTCTTCTGGTTACTTTTCCTCTGTCATGGTACCACTTCCAATCACCGTTTTTTGCTTTGATGCGATACTCCACTTCGTACATAGCAGAGTTGTTATAAAGGTGGTCGCGCATATTTTGCATCACATACTCATAGTCATCAGGGTGTAGCTTTTCGGTAAACCATTGGAAACCTACATTGTCAGGGATTTCATCATCAGAATATCCCAAAGCAGTTGCCTTTTTCTTGTTAAATTTCACAATATTAGCCTGCACGTCCCAATACCAATGCCCAAGATTACCTGTCCAAGCAAAGGCAAGGTCAAGTTCTTTTTCTTTTTCTTCTTCGTATATTTCTATGAATCTGTCACGAGAAAGGAGCTCTCGCAGAAGTTCATCTTTGCTTAGCTTTGAATAGTCCATAAAGACGTAAATATTATGAGTATAACATATATTAAATATACTATTTTAAGACGAGAATTCAAATTGTTCTATTTCAAAAAAAAATCGACTGTGAAAAGCATGATTGCTTTTGCATGTTTTCTTTATCTTCTTTAGTCAAATAAAAAAAATCGAAAAGAAAAAAAAATTGTTTGCTTTTTTGAATAAAAAAAGATATTTTGTGTCACTCTTTGAGAGACAAACTGCCCTGTGGTGTAACTGGCAACACGTCTGACTCTGGATCAGAAGAGTTCAGGTTCGAGCCCTGACGGGGCAGCAAATCCTTCGATTAAATCGGGGGATTTTTTTTTAGTAAATACTATATTTCTCTTCAAATTATAATGTAAAAAGCAACAATGATATCAAGTGATGCATTCCAAAGAGAAGAAAAACTCGTAGCTAGCAACAGAAAAGCTCGCCACGACTTCGCGATTGTGTTTACCTTAGAGGCAGGCATAGCTTTGACCGGTACGGAAGTCAAATCTCTCAGACAAGGCAAATGCAGTCTTGTTGATGCTTATGCTGCATTCAAAAACAAAAATGATGATACATTTGTGCTTTACAACTGCCATATCAATGAATATACTCATGGTAATATCCAAAATCATCAGCCTAAACGTGATAGGATATTACTGATAAATGCTAATGAAATCAAGAAACTTCGCAATCTGACTCAGGAAAAGGGTATGACTATCGTGCCACTTAGAATTTACTTCTCAGGTCAGTTTGCCAAAGTTGAGCTCGGCGTAGCAAAACCTAAGAAAAAATACGATAAAAGAGAAGCTCTCAAAGAAAGAGAACAAAAACGCGAAACTCAAAGAAGTTATAAAATGTAATTCCTGCTTTTATTCTTTCCAAACAAAATCGAACAAAAGAAAAGACACTGATACTATCAAACCGGCATAAGCTGTCATTAGTCGGAAATTGCTATCTCCTCCGCTTACACCGCCATCGATAGTATAGCGGAATGACTCTATACCCAAAAGAATCAGGGGCACTAAAATAGGAAAAGCCAAAACAGGAAACAAAGCGTTCTTGCTGCTGCCTTTTGCTATCAATGCAGAAATGATGGTAGTAGCACCTGCCAATCCGATAGAAGCCAAAGTAAGCGAAAGTAAAAATTCCCAAACAAAGCTTATCGATATGTAGTCGTTAAACAAAAGAAAAAGTGCCGTAGCAAAGAAATTTAGAAATATCGAAAGAGTTATATTGAATAACAATTTGCCGAAAAAGACAGAATAGGAATCAGCACTTATTTGCAAAAGGAAGCCTGTACCTCTCTCTTCTTCGCTAATAAATGATTTGGATAATCCTGTCATAGCGGCAAAAAACATTATAATCCACAAAATGCCGGAAGCTGTGGCGGTTTCCAATTTGATGCCTGCAGTTGAAAATGCAATCATTATAATCGTAGTAAATATAAAAAGAAGAATTGCCGAAACAGCATATCTGGTCTTCAATTCACTTTTCAATTCCTTTTTAAATACAGCAAATATCTTTTTGAGATTCAAATCTTACTCCCTTGCGTATAAATTCAAACACAATATAAATAAAATCCATGAATTTCGGATTCTTTCTTTATTTACTCACATTTCTTCAGACCTCTGAACTTAGAATCAAAATGTGAAGAAATATCATTGTTATTTATTCCTAAGTGCATAAGCTTTATTGTGAGTGAATCCTTTGAGTGCTATCTTAAAGTTCTGTTGAAAAAATATCTCACTTTGTAAAGTCGGATTTGGTTATTAGTTGCGGTCATCAGACAGCAAAAAGATGCTACTTTTTTGAGGCTTTTAACGATTTGATATTTTATATCAGAAAATCTTTTTTAAATTGCTTTTGGTAATGAATAAGTCTTTATGATAAATAAAATTGAGGGCACTTGATGAAAAAGATTCTTTTATCTCTGATTTTAGCTGCTTCTGTAATGGGAATGTACCGAGCGGAAGCATGTACTAATTTCCTAATTACAAAAGGAGCCTCTGCAGATGGTTCTACAATGATAACCTATGCTGCAGATGCAGGCGGCTTTTTAGAACCGCTTTTCTTCCTTAACCCTGCTGACCACAAACCCGGCGATATGCTTACTATACACGATTGGGACTCACATAAATATCTTGGCAAGATACCTCAGGTGCCTCATACCTATGGCGTGGTTGGCAATATGAATGAGTGGCAGGTTTCTATCGGTGAAACTACTTTCGGCGGTCGTGACGAATTGAGAGATACAACAGGTCTTATTGACTATGGTACTCTTATTCAATTAGGACTTCAAAGAGCAAAAACTGCCAGAGAAGCTATCAAAGTTATGACTGATCTTGTCAACACTTATGGTTACTATTCCGGTGGCGAATCGTTTTCGGTTGCTGACCCTGATGAAGTTTGGATACTGGAGATGATTGGCAAAGGTCCCGGCAGCAAAGGTACTGTGTGGGTTGCTCGTCGCATTCCTGACGGCTATGTAGCTGCACACGCTAATCAGTCAAGAATCCGCAAAGTCATCATGAACGATCCTGAAAACTGTATGTATTCAAAAGATGTTATTTCTTTTGCAAAAGAGAAGAATATCGTAGTAGAACACAACGGCGAATTTAGCTTTGCAGATACATACAATCCTTTGGATCCGGGTGGTGCTTTGTTCTGCGAAGGTAGAGTCTGGAGATTCTTCTCTTTGGCTGCTCCGAGCAACAAACTAAATGAAGATTATTGGAGAGCAGTTAAGGGAGCAGAGCCGTATCCTCTTTATATCAAACCGGATAAAAAACTAACTCCAAGAGACTTGCAAGCCTTCATGAGAGACCATTTTGAGGGTACAGAATATGACATGACAAAAGGTGTGGGTGCTGGTCCATTCGGTTGCCCTTACAGATGGAAAAATTTAACATGGAAAGTTGACGGCGACACTGTAAACTCCTATGGTTGGGAACGCCCAATTGCAACTCAACAGTCGGCTTTCACTTTTGTTTCTCAGATGCGTTCATTTATGCCAAGAGAAATTGGTGGTGTTTTCTGGTACGGCGTTGATGCTGCTTCTACTTCATGTTATATTCCTCTTTATTGTTCTATGACAAAATGTCCTGAACCTTTTGTTGGCGGATCTATCAAAGAATTTGATATGGATAAAGCATTTTGGGTATTTAACGCAGTTGCAAACAAAGCATACTCAAAATACTCTTACATGATAGAAGACATCAAAAAAGTACAAAAACAGTATGAAGATAAATTTGAATTATTCCAAAAGCCTATTGAAATGGCGGCACAGGAGCTTTACAAAAAAGACAAAAAAGCTGCTATAGAATATTTAACAGATTATTCTGTTTCTTCTTCAGAAAACGTAGTAGAAGCTTGGAGACAGCTATATAAAGATTTGATGGTAAAATACAATGATGGTTACATCAATGACTTCACAGCCCCGGGCAACGAAAACGGCAGACACCCTAAAGGCGTGGGCTATGGCAACGAAACATTCAAAAGAGCAATAGAAGAAAGACCCGGTTACTATGATGTAAAATGGCGTTAAGATTTCAATATACTTATTTATAAAAGGCTGCTTACGATATTGAAAGTGAGCAGCTTTTTTGATATTTTTACACACTTTCCACAAATTCCTTAAACTGCTTCATCCATTTCTCGCCCTGCTTTTTGAACATCCCCGGAAAGAAAATAAACAGCATTTTTGGTATCAATCCGCTGACTCGTGTATATTCAAATTCGTAAGTGTAGCGAGTCGAATTTGGACTGAGCTCGGAGAAGCTACACTTCATTGTGTTGTCCATGTGCTTATGCTCGTAAAATGCTTCGAAAGTCTCGGGGAGATTGTTTTCTATAATCGTTTCTTTGAGTTCTAAAGGACGATTATTCATTAGGTAGTATAAGTTTGAGACAGAACCTTTTTCGCCTTTCTCACCGCTTATATGTTCGATTTTTTGAAAGCCGTCCTGCCACTTCGCAAGACTATTTGGATCTTTAAATAACTCGACAACAAGTTCCCTTGGTTTGGCAATATCTATATAGCCCTGATACTTCATATTTATACCTCACTCTTAGCTAAGTATTATTTATATAAATACGAAAAATTGTTTATGCTATTTCAATATAACATAAACAAGATAGAGAGAGTTAATAAAAGCCATTGAGCTCTTGGTATGCATTGTAGTTTTTGCAATTTGTTTCTCCCAAATCCAAATCGAGCTCACCTATTTTTTTAGCAACTTTCAGAGCGTGTGCCAGCAAATGTTCGTTTCGCTTACCAATATTGATGAGGGCAATATTCATAGATTGCTTTGCTCGGTTGGGAGCCTGCATTATTTCTTCTTCAATTTTGTCGAGAAAATGCATCATAGTGTCGTTGTTGATAGTTTTGCCGGATTTGCAAAGAAATGAAATGATGTCGTATGCAGTTCTTTTTACGTATTCGTAAGGGCTATCTGCCCATTTGAAAGCCTTTTCTAAGGCTAAATCAGTCTTTACCACAAGGTTATTGGCAAATATCTCTGAAAGATAGTAGAAATCAATATCGTGGACCCATTTGTCTAACAAATCACTTGTCATTTGTTTTGGGTCAGCAAGGAGACAGGCAAGTAGTCTCGCTTCCATGTAAGATGTATCCCAAAGCTCTAAAGCAACCTCATGGTTTGTCTTATATTTTTTCTTTAGCCTTCTTATACTGCCGAGTTTAATACCCAGGATTCTGTCATTAGCACCATGTTTTTTGTAAGTTTTATAAGTTTGAGTATTAGAATAGCTAAGTAAGTCTTGGTATATAATCTCAAATGTCATTATATCTCATTCAGAATTTACAATACACATAAATCAAACAAATTTAAGCAGATTTTATTGTAAAAAAAAGAAATAATAACGTCTTATTTGAATAATATTAGAAGCTATATATATTGCATTATCACCAGCGACATGTCGTCATTTGGCTTGTTTTCTCCAAGAAACAGCATTATATCAGATATAATTGCTTCTGCTAATTCTTCTATAGAAGATTTTTTTGAATTGTTTACACACTCTTTCAATCTATCAATTCCGTAAAGCTCTTTGGTGTTATTCATTGCTTCTGTGAGACCGTCAGAATAAATAATAAAATAGTCGCCGATATTTAGTTTACATTCATTGACTTGGAAATTTACTGATTTTAGAATACCAAGAGCAGGGGATTTGCTCTGAGCAAAATTCACCTCATTATTACTTACGTACATCGGTGGCAAATGCCCTGCGTTAAAAAAAGATATATGCCCTGAATCATCAGGCTCAGCATATACTAATGAAGCAAAACTGCCTTTGGGTTTATCTCGATAGTAGATTTTGTTGATTTTTTGAGCGAGTACAGCAAGATCAGTATTATTATCAGCAAGTGCTCTAATTGTAGCCTGCAACTTGACCATAAGTAGTGCAGCTGCTAATCCTTTGCCTGATATGTCGCCCAGTGAGATTGCTCTCCTCGATTCATCAATTTCCTGATAGTCTATTATGTCACCTCCGACTTCCTTTGCAGGCCTCGAAAGCATCCAAATGTTCCAGTGATTTATTTGTTTTATGGTATCAGGCATCATCGCAAATTGCACAGCTCTGCCGGCGTGCAGTTCGTCTTGGGCAAGCATTTTGTCTTTCAGTTCGAGCATAAGCAGAAAAATAAGTCCGGCAATAGCGGCAATTAAAACTATCGCAGCATCATCTTCACCAGATTTGATTAAATGCTGATAGTGAAAAAACATCACCAGAGATACTACCAAAACTATTCTTCTGTTCGCTGATAGCTTTAAAAACATATCTCTCAGTAGCCAATAGACAATGTAAAACAACCCACGAGCTTTGCTCATATTCCTTATTTTGTCTTTTTGAGAGTCGTTTAGATAATACTCTTGAGAATCTGACCAATCCTGTTTGGAATTTTTCCAAAAATCATGCTCAAGGAAATCGCTAACTATAGTTTTTCTGATTGATTTTTTGTCTTTTTTTGGCATTTGTTTTCTATCTGCTGTTAAAATATTTATTCAAAAATAAAGTTTTTGTTTTATAATCATATAGTTTTTTTATCTTTGAAAGTTAGGGCTTTTTTACTCTCATTAATAATGCAAAAAATCATGACATTTCCTGAGAGATATAGAATTACTTTTAGAATCAATATTGTAGCCTTGCTGTTGTATTTGTTGCTTCCGAATGTAGCGAAGTCATTGCAGCAAGACTCTATAGAGATAGGTTCGGAAGAGTACCATAAAATTGTAAAACAAAACTTTTTACAATCAAACCGAGAAGAATTAGATTATTGGCTGCAAAAAGGAGAAAAAAAGGGAAAACTCGACCGCGATACTTTGCTCTTAGTCAAAGTATATGAGTACTATGCTCGTAAATTTTTTGAGACAAGAGAGATTGATTTTGCCCTTGACTATATGAAACGTTCTTATCAGCTTACTAAAGCTTACAGAGACACGAGTTTAATTATAAAAAGTAACATTCTTCTTGCTACTATGTATAGCTACGGTAATGATGACTCCCTTGCTATT
The DNA here is from genome assembly GCA_963664875.1 of Kapaibacterium sp. (SeqCode). Lineage (GTDB taxonomy): Bacteria > Bacteroidota > Ignavibacteria > Kapaibacteriales > UBA2268 > JBFHIJ01. Next base: position 2,871,405 of record OY761611.1, read on the forward strand.
GATTATTTTTTAGAAGCCGAACGTTTGAATACCGTATCAAAAAAAGGAGACAATATCAATGGATTATATGTCAACCTCGCTTTGTCTTATAGAAAAATAAAAGATTACGATAGAGCATTTCGCTATTTCAAACTTGCCAAAGAAAAAATAGACACAAATAATTTGGTTCTGTATTCAAACTACCACTTGAATATAGCAAACTTATATGCAGATTTAAAAGAATATAAAAAGGCACAGTACCACGGCAATAGCGCAATCATGATGAAAAAACGACTTGGGGATATACCCGGAACTGCCCGCTCGTTGATGACTGTCGGTTACATTTTTCTGGAGTCAAAAAAAACATATATGGCTGTGAACTACTTTGAAGAAGCCTTAGAATATGGCAAAAAGCTAAATGATGTGTTTTTATTTCAAGATGCTTATAAAAAACTATACGAATCATATTCAACTTTGAACAGACATAAAGAAGCTTTAGAAGCACATATAAAATATCATGAAATAAAAGACTCTTTAGAATACTCTGCAAAACAAAAAGAAATCAACGAACTTAAAGCTATCACAAGACTGCAGTCAAAAAATGAGTCCTTATTGAAAGAAGCAGAACAAAAACGAGACATTGAAGACAGCTTGCAAAAACAGAAAAACATTACTTATATATTGCTAGCTTTTGTAGTTATTGCTTTGTTTCTTGGTGCATTCATTATTCAACTCTACCGCCAAAAGGAAAGATTTGCTGCTCTGTTGACTCAGAGAAATAAAGAATATCAATCGATGAATTTGAAACTTAAAGATTCTAATGCAGCTAAAGACAAATTTATGTCTATCCTTGCTCACGATATGATTAATCCATTTAATGCTTTCCTTGGGATTACTCAATTCATACAGCGCAGTTTCAATGAGCTAAGCAAAGAAGAAATAAAAGAATCTATCAATGATATAGCCGAATCTGCAAAAGGATTATATACTCTTTTGGAAAATTTGCTGAAGTGGGGACGCTCACAGTCCGGAAGGATAAACTTTTCTCCAGAGCATTATAATCTAAAGATGTTAGTTACCGGTACTATTTCAGTGTTAAATACTAATGCTATGGCAAAAAGCATTGAACTTGTTACTGATGTGCCGGAGAGCGTCAAAGTTTTTGTTGATCCTAATATGATTACCACAGTGATTAGGAACCTTGTATCCAACGCAATTAAATTTACACCTCAGGGAGGTAAAATAAAAGTAGAAGCTTTTCAGTCTAACAAGATTACAACCGTTACTGTTACTGACACCGGGATGGGCATATCAGAAAGCGATATTAAAAAGCTTTTTGACTTAAGTAATCACCACTCTACGGTCGGCACTTCTAACGAAAAAGGGACTGGTTTAGGTTTGATTTTATGCAAAGATTTTATCGAGAGACATGGCGGAAAGATTTGGGTAGAATCTCAAAAAGGCAAAGGTAGCGTTTTTACTTTCACATTACCGGAAATGTAGTTAATGGTAGAGTTTACTTCCTGTGGGATATTACTGTTCAAGGATGAATGGAAAAAATTTTTGCTGATGAAGCACAAAGACCGTTGGGATTTGCCTAAGGGGCATATCGAAGAAGGTGAAAGTTTCATAGATTGTGCAATAAGAGAGTTTGAAGAAGAAACCGGAATAAAAAGAACTTATATCAGGATTATTCCTGCTTACAGATTTGAATTAATATACTTCCCGAGACTAAAAAAATATCCAAGGCAAGTAGTAAAAAAGCATCTTTATATTTATCTTGCAATATTAGAAAAAAATAAAGACATAAAACCAACTGAGCATGAGTCCTTCAAGTGGTTTAAGTGGGATCCGCCTCATAAATTACAAGAAAAGACTATCAATCCTCTATTGGACTATACGGATAAATTTTTCAAGGCAAACGGTAAACCTAATGTTTAGATTTTCCATTCCAATCATACAGGCTGCCGGAGTCAAATCTGCCAAAGAAGCAGAATTGATGGCGGCATGTGGCTTTAAGTATTTAGGATTTCCTCTTAGATTAGACAGGCACGCGGAAGATATAAGCGACGCAGAAGTCAGAGAAATCAATCTTTGCTATCCAAATATATATTCTCCGGTGCTGATTACTTATCTTGAAAACGGATTAGATATTGTAAAACTTTGCACTTTTACTCAGTGCAAGATAGTACAAATTCATGGAAATATTGAGCTTGAAGAATTGCAAAAAGTCAAACGCGCAGGCATAGATGTTATTAAATCTCTGGTCATTGCTGATAACAATACAAAAGAGATTTTCTATCAATTGTCACTCTTTGACAAAATGGTCGATGCTTTTATTACCGATACTTACGACCCTTCCACAGGTGCTTCGGGAGCTACAGGGAAAGTACACGACTGGGACATAAGCCGAAGAATAGTAGAAAAAACTAAAACTCCTATAATTTTGGCAGGAGGTCTCAATCCTGATAATGTCATTGATGCTATTAGATATGTAAAGCCCGCCGGAGTAGATACTCATACAGGCATTGAAGATGAAAACGGCAATAAGTCCGAAGAGTTAATGAGAGAATTTGTATTATCAGCAGAGTATGGTTTCCGTGAGATATTTTAAAACTATTTGTTTAGTACTTCTATTTTTACTTGCTAAAGGCGAACTTGAGGCAAACAATTCCAGACGTTACCCAAAACATCAATTTGGCTTAGGTTTTTCGTCGATAAGCGGTGCAGGTTTGACATATCAGTTAGATGTAAGTAAAGTAAGCTCCATTCAGACCATTTTTTTTGCATACTATCAGGGCGAAGAACCGCCTGACAAAGTCAAGTTATATGCCAATATCGGTTTAGAATACCAGTATAATCTATTCAATGACAGAGAAACACGCTATTATCTCTTTTCAGGTGCGAGCTACTGGCTTATAGAAAAAAGAGATTACAAATTGGGCTATGTCAATGATATACTTACTAAGCTTGCCGAAAATGATTTGCACAGACTCTATAATTTTGGGTTAGGCATAGGCTACGAAATAAAATTTTGGGGTCATGCTGCCTTTAGTGCTTCTTTAGGTCTGCAATTTCAAAAGTCAGATGAGAGCAATCTTGATAAACTTTTCGATAGAAATCCATCCGGTACTTCTTTCTTCGGATTAGGGGGTGGGATAGGTCTTAGATATACCTTTTAACAATACCTTTCGAATATTTATAAATAACAAGATAAACACCTTAATTACGTGTAATTTAGTATAATTTCGTTCAGCTTCAAGATTTGGCATTGATTTTGAATGTAATTATCAAAATATACTGAGGTGTTTATGGCAAATAATATGCAAGAAGCGGAACTTTGGATAGATAGAGGCGACGGATTTTTCAAAGCCCAGGATTATGAAAAAGCTGTGGAATGTTTTTCCAGAGCGATAGATATGAATCCCCGTGCAGCTTTTGCTTTTTTTAAAAGAGGCAATGCTCTTTACGCTATGGACAAATTCAAAGAGTCGATTCCTGACTATAACAATGCCATAATATTAAACAAAGAATTCTCATTTGCCTATTTCAAAAGAGGCTCTGCTTACTACGAAATAAGACACTATCAAAATGCTGCAGATGATTTGTCAATTGCTTTGCAGCTCAATCCTGACTTATCTTTTGCTTATTACAAGCGGGGTATGTGCCGAAAAGTCTTTAAAGACTACAAAGGTGCTATCGAGGATTTTACTACGGCAATAGAAAAAAATCAAACTTATATGCTTGCTTATTTCAATCGTGCAAATTGCTATTTCGAACAGCAAGACTACGAAGTTGCTATAAAAGATTATAGTAAGGTGGTAGAGCTCGACCCGTCAAACGAACAGGCTTATACCTCAAGGGGTATTGCTCATGGTGCCCTTGGTAATTACTCCCAAGCCGTTATGGACTATTCCTCTGCTATAAATGTAAAATCAGATGCATGGTTGCCTTATAACTATCGTGGATTGGTGTATAGTAAACAAAAAGATTATTCAAAAGCTATAGATGATTTCAACAAAGTAATTGAACTCAATCCTAAGTTGCCTGATCCTTATAACAATAGGGGTATCGCACACTTTGCTCTTAAACAGTTCGATAAAGCTATTGCGGACTATACTCGTGCAATGGATTTGAATCCGAACTCAGCTCGATTATATTACAACAGAGCAAACTCGTACTACAACAATAAGCAGTTTTCAGAAGCCATAAATGATTTTTCTTTTGCTTTGGAATTAGATCCTCAGTTGGAAACAGCATTTCTCGGAATAGCCAACTCGTATTTTAATCTTGGTCAATTCAAAGAGGCTATTAAAGAATATAGCAAGGCAATAACAGTCAATCCTAAACTCTTTCATGCTTATATAGGTCGTGGCAATTCTTTTATGAAGATAAAGCACTACAAAAAAGCATTGGAAGATTTTACTCTCGCTATTGAGCTGAAACCTGATAGTGCTCAGGCTTATATGAATAGGGGGATTGCATTTAGAGCAGAAAAAATGATTGACGATGCCGGCAATGATTTCAAAAAGTTTTTGGAATTTTCTCCGAAAAATACCCGCGCATCTATTCAGGTGAAACAGTGGCTCAAAAAGCAGGGAATTGCTTTCTAATTATCTTCACTATATTTGATTAGCTTTACTATCCGGGGAAGTTATATCTAAATGTGATTATTGCTTATTTATAGCAGATTTCAAAAAATTCTTAAACGACAAAGATTCAGGTAAATTTGTATTTTCGTGATATGTCTTTGCCGGTAGATTCTTTCCGATTTCTTCACTTTGCGAAATGATTTTTTGATTTTCATCGCTTAGATCTGTAATCAGACTAACATTTTTTTCGGACACACCTATCAATAGTGTTTTTTCACCAGCTTCTATTACAAATAGACTACTTTTAGGTTGTAAGTGTAGCTTAGAAACAATTTTTAGATTTAATTTGCCGGAAGAGTTCTGGGCTTTAAGAGTGTACTTTTTAAGATAATAGAACATAAGCCCTATTATCCCTACACCTGCGACCAAGGTAAGGAGAGATTGTAGCATCGTGCTATCCATAACTGTACTTCCTGTATTTGATGAATTAAGCTAACACATTCGCCGGATTGAAAGCTAAAGACCGGAAAATTATAAATATGAAATCCAAATTAAGTCGGCAAAAAGCCCTATGGTATTATTTCCAAACAAAATAGGGCTTGCCGCTTATCTTCTGAGATTACGCAATCTGTCTGCAGGGTCAACCAAAGTAGTAATCCTGATACCAAAATGTTTATCGATAACTACTACCTCACCCTCTGCAACCTTTTTGCCGTTAATAAGCACGTCAACAGGCTCAGAGACAAGTTTATCAAATTCGATCACAGAACCTCTACCTAATCGCAGAATATCACGAATAAGCATATTGGTTCTGCCTAATTCAATAGATACAGGCAGCTGAAGGTCATATAATAATTCGAGCTTAGGATCCAATGGCGAATATATAGTATCACTTTCGCCATAATCCATGTCTGCAAATTCTGCACTTTCTGTATCTATATCACCGGAATCATGATCCGCTTGCATCCCCTCGCCAATATCATCGATGCCTCCACTCGAAATCAGAGCATCAATCTCTTCCTGAGTCATTGTCATTTTTTATCCTCCTTGTATGTAATATCCTGATCGACTAAGTCATCTTCTGTAAGCGGACGGGTAACTCGCACCGCCTTTTTGCCATCGACGCTTCCTGGTCTGCCGGCAAGTTTTCTTTTATCACTAATGATGAGTTCGATTTCCTGATTTATGCGTTTATTTAGTTTAACAACATCACCAATTTTCAAATCCATCAATTCTTTAACTGATATAGCTGCTTTACCCAATTCGGCAATTATCGGCAAATAAGTAGTTGACATTTGCTGATTGAGTATATTCATATTGTCTTTTTTACGAGCTGCAGAGAGTTTCACTGCCGAAGAAGTTACCTGCTGTCTGTTAAGCTTAGCTAGAACTTCCTCCAGAGCAAACGTAGGAAAACAAAGATTCATCAGGTAAGTATTCGTTCCGATATTCACATCGAAAGAAACTACCACCACAATCTCTGATGAAGGTGCGATTTGCACAAAATCTGCTTCCATTTCCAAACGCTGAAACTTAAACTGCAAATCCGCAATTGCTTTCCATGCATTTCTCAAATCAGAAAGAGCATGCTCCACTATGCTGCGAATAACAGCCTGCTCTATTGGTGTGATTGTGCGTGCATTAGATTGAGTTTCTGCAGCGCCACCAAGTAATCTTTCAACAATAGTCAGTGCAAGCTGAGGGCTAATTTCCAAAATACCGCTACCATCCGTGCCCTCTATGTCAAAAACATATAAGCAGCTTGGATTGGACACAGACAAAATAAACTCGGAATAGAATAACTGATCCACAGATGTTACCGTTATGGGAACAACCGTTTGCAGTTTAGAAACGAGATAATAACCAAAAACCTCTGCAAAACTTTCGTGTACTGTCTGCAGTGTTCTTACTTGGTTTTTGGAAATACGGTTAGGTCGTCTAAAGTCATAGTTAGAAATATCGCCCTTAGGCAAATTCCCACCAAGCACCTCTTCGACATCGACCCTACCGCTGGTCATCTCCGAGAGTAAACTATCTATCTCATTTTGCGATAAAACGTCAGTCATAGCCTTCCTTTGCTACAAGATTACAATCATCCTATTGAATCAAAAATTCAACCAACACTACATCTCTCAAATAGATTTTGTGTTTTTTATATACAACTCTTATGTCATCTCTAAGTTTTGTTCTGAGAGCTTCTCTGTCTTGAAGCTGCTCAACAGTCATTGAGCCTATTGTGTTATTGATTACCCCTTTGACTCTCGCCATGACCGGATCAGGCCCCGCAGGAGCACCACCACCGTGACCTCCGCCACCTTCTTCTTCGCCCTCAGTGTGTTTTTTTCTATACTCTAACCCCAAATTTAGTATCACAAAAGATGTACTACCTTTCGGGTTAGTAGTAATTCTGCCGGTTTCCATAAACTCAACATTATCGTCACCGTGCAAAACATTTTCTTCTTCCAAATCATCTACAGATGCTTCATCGCCTTCTTCTGCGTGTTCATCTGAGGACTTATGTTTATTATCGACCTTTTCCGTATGTTCTTTACCACCTTCTTGTGGCTCTGCAGCAGTTGGCTGCCCGACAAAGAACTTTATAGCCAGTATAATGATAACTGTATTTAAAATCAAACCACCCGCAATCACACCAATCCACATTGGAGTAGAAAGTCCACCTCCGCTTTTCTTGGGTTTTTTCGTGGGCATTTCCGGTTCTTGTACGCCTTGTTGTTCTTCAGCCATTGTGTACTTCTGTTATATTATTAAACATACTATTCCGTAATATCAATAAAGTTAGCTTGAAAAGCAAGCTATAAGGCAAAATATTTTTATCCTTATTCTTTACAACGAAAATAATGCCAATCTATGGTATGTTTACTAAACAACTTATATATAAAGAGGGCGGTAAGGGAAGCCGGATAAAGTAGTGTCGAATAATTGTCAAACTAAAAAAGTATGAGGCTAATAATATCCATTATTGTAGTAATAGCAGATGTTTTCTTTTGGGCTTTATATTATCTAAAAAAACAACCGGTTCAAAATAATTCTGACCGGTTGTTTTTATAAATGCTTTTATGTAAAATGCTTCGGACTATTGCTAATCTTCTAAAGCATCTAAAATATCAAGTACTATTTTTTCTACAAGTTCTTCTTTGTAGCCTTCTTCTGCAAGATCTTCAGCCAATACAGGAAGAATGTTGTAGTCTAATTCGCAAGCTTCAGTAAAAAAGTTTACAGCACTGTCATACTTGTCTCTGCTTAGCTCTATGCGTCCGATATAGTAATAAGACTCTGAATGCTCTGGGCTAAGCTGAATGCTTTTATTCAAAGCGTGTTCTGCCTTTTTAAAAAACTTGAGTTCGTAACAAGTACGTGCATAATCGAACCAACAATCTGCATTATTAGGATTGACATCACAAGCCTTTTCATAAGCCTTGCAGGCTTTTTTTAGTTCGTTATTGTTGTAGTATGCATCACCAAGAGAGTATAGCACTTCGAAACTATACGGATTGATTTCAAGAGCCTTATTGTAGTCATCTATTGCTTTGTCGAACGATTCGATTGCGTCGTAGCATATCGCTCTGCCAAAGTAAGAAGAACTTTTTTTAGGATTTTTAGTCAAAATCTGAGTAAAGATTTCAATTGCAGCTACGTAGTTCCCTGCATCGCCAAGTGCACTTGCAAGAAACTGTTTGGCTTCCAAATCATTGGGATTGACAGCAAGAGCTCTACGGAAACAATCAGTAGCTTCTTCCAACTGCTCGAGGTGCATCAAAGAGTGACCTTTATGTACCCAAGCATCAGCGAACTCCTCTTCAATCAGCACCGCATAGTCAAAAGCTTTTATTGCTTCCTCGTACTTCCCTGTGTGATTGTAGAGCAAACCACAATTATACCATAAATCACTATCGAATGGGTTTTCATCAACAGCTTTGATGTAATACTCCAATGAGAGTTCAAATTCGCCAATGCAATTATAGGAATAAGCTATTTCCTGATATACATCTTTGACAAACTCTTTGGATTGGGCTAAATATTGAAATATCTCAACAGCCTGAAGGTGGAATTCGTTTTGCTGCAAAATAGCAGCTTTGGAAAACATAGCCTCTTCATTGCCACTATTGTACTCCAAAACCGAATTAATCATCTCCAAAGCTTCTTTATGGTTGCCAAGCGAATCAAGAACTGCAGCTTTATGAATTAGCATGTCCTGATCCATTGGGTCAAAAGTGAGTGCTTTGTCCACTGCCTCCAAAGCTTTTTTATAATCGCCCAAACCGGCATGGCACATTGATTTTTTATACCATGGGTCAGAAGAAAATTGATTGTATTCCAGCAGATAACTGACAAATGACAGAGCGTCAGAATAGTCTTCCTTTGTTAGGCAGTAATCTATCATTTTGTCGAGTGTTTCAGGATCAGGCAATTCCGAAGAATCGAGCTTGCGTTTACGCATGTTCTTTTTGTAGAAGCGGACTTGTTCGTCCATCTCCTCATTGAATTCATTCAATTCAAAATCATCAAATCCGGTCATTCCTGACACCTAACATTAAAATACGACAGCACACATAAAGCAAATTGCAAAAAGACCTGATAAGAACAACACAATTTTGTGTTAAGTTATATTAATCGACATTCCGAACACAGTTTAAAAAATATTCTAATACATAAATAGTAACATCTTAAATATTGAAAACAATTTTGACAGCGATGTGAAACGAATAGTTAAGTGTATAAATTGAGAGTTTTATCCGTGAATTTGCTTATTGCTTCTACTGTATAGACACGAAAAAAAAGAATAAGTTACAACAAAAAAACAGTGGCTTTGATAAACCACTGTTTTAAAATAGACTTATATTATAATAATACTACTCTATGTTCTGCACTTGCTCTCTGATTCTTTCCAATTCTTCTTTGACACCAACTACAAGCTGAGAAATATTGGCATCATTGATTTTTGAACCGATAGTGTTGATTTCTCTGTGCATTTCCTGAAGCAAGAAATTGATTTTCCTTCCTGCTGATTCTTTTGATTTCATAGCATCAACAAAGAATTTGATATGAGAATTGAGTCTTACTGTTTCTTCTGAGACGTCTAATTTATCTGCGAGAACAACTATTTCCATTTGCAGGCGTTGCTCGTCTATCTCATCTGATTCGAAGAGCTGAGCAATTCTCTGACGCAATCTGTCTCTTTCTTGCGGAACTCTTTCGAGAGCCATAGATTCGATTTTATCAACAGTAGTTTGAATGCTTTTTACTCTCATGCTCAAATCTTTTGCAATTTCTTTGCCTTCTTTTTTGCGCATTTCGTCTAAGTTTTTGAGAGCTTCTTTCAAAGCTTTTTCTACAAGCACGTACTGTTTCTCTTCGTCTTCGGAGTTGTCTTTTTGGTAGAACATATTAGAGAAATGTAGAACATGTTCGATTTTTATAGCTTCTCTTAGTTTCAATCTCTTTCTTAGCTCAGAAAGGTCATTGAAGCAGCTTTCAGCTAAGTCGTGATTCATTACAAACTGTTTGGATGCATCTACCAATTCTATATTGACATTGACGTTGACGCTACCCCTGCTTATAATAGTTCTTACAGCTTCTCGTATTTGAAGCTCTTTGTGCTGTAGATTGCGAGGCATTCTTGTGCTTACTTCGAGGTATCTTCCATTAAGACTTTTCACCTCGACCGTTACGGAAATGCCGTCTTCTGTAATTTCGGCTTTACTAAAGCCGGTCATGCTTTTAAACATTGCTTTTTAACCTAATAATAATACATCTATATTAATCTTGGGGCAGTTGGTCGCGATATTCAGAAACATATTTCATGTAGTTATATGGTGTTTTAGACACTCTTTCGAGCTCTGTTTCTGTCAATTTACGAATAACTTTCCCGGGCACACCGGCAACTAATACTCCTTCCGGTACTTCAAATCCTTCTTTTACTACTGTACCTGCGGCAATCAAAGAGTTTGAGTTTACAACCGCACCGTCGAGAACGATAGCGCCAATGCCGATTAAACAATTATCTTTTAAAGTGCAACCGTGTAAAGAAACTGAATGAGCTATTGATACATTCTTTCCGATTTCCAAAGGGTGTTTACCATTTGTTACATGTAGCATACAGTTGTCCTGTATATTGGAGCGATCACCGATTTTAATATGGTGAACGTCGCCACGAATAACTGTGTTGTACCAAACAGAAACATCTTCGCCAATCTCTACATCACCTATAATTCTCACTCCTTCACAAAGGAAAGCACTATCGTGAATTTTAGGGAACATACCTTTATAGCCAATCAAGCTTGCATTTTTTCCGGTTTCTAATTTCATATCTCTATCTTTCTGATGTTTTGTGTAACTAATCTAAAATTTTATTGAGTTGTGTGTCTTCTGTCCTAATAATACAAAGACTATCTGCTCCTGCAAAAATTATATTGCCATGCTCACTTACTGTTGGTTGCAAATTAAGAATAGGTGCATTGGAGAGGGAAAGTACTTTATAAAGATTTCCTTTATCTTTTTGCAGGAAAAATACTCCAATGGCATCCGGATTAGTGCCAACCAAGGCTATTTCATAGTTTGCTACCATAGGCGGCATTGGTACAGAGATATTTAAGTATTGCTTCCATTTCTGATTGCCGGTCGAATCGTAGCAGTACACTCCTGTTTTTGCTCTACCCATGCCTGAATTGTAAGCAGTAACGTAAACATTTCCTTCTTTGTCTGTAGCTATATTGCGGAGCATAGCGGGAAGCATTTGTTCCCATTTCTTATTTCCAAGTGTATCGAAAGCAATTAGGTAGGAATCTCTACCTTTGCCGTTTTCTTTTAGTCCGCCCACAAAAATGGTGTTGTTGCCAAATGCCGGTTTTTGAATAAGTCTTGTATTTGCTACCATTTTTTGCCAAACTATCTTTCCGCTTTTATCTAAGAGAAGCAAACTATCGCTTTTTCCAAACTCGTTATTTGACAGACCTAAGATTGCATTTTCGCTGTTAGTTTCGGGTACTATCTCCAAAGGCTTCAATCTTGTGTTGTAGCGCCAGATTTCTTTACCGTCAAAACCGAATTTGATAAATTCTCCTGTGCTTGCTGCAAGCAAAATACCAGATCTGCCTGCGATTAAATCAGTAAATGAGTAGTATCTTGTTTTGTTACGGATTATCTGCTTTTTCCAGCGTAGTTTGCCTTTGTAATCTAAAGAATAAAGACAATCGTCTGATGCGATAAAATAAATATTTTTATCCAAGTCAGCAGCAAATGTGCCTACCGGAAAAATGCCTTCATCCAATTTGTAATTCCAAAGTGCAGAAATATAGGTCATCAAAAATATATTTCCGGACTTATCTGCAAACACTGTCTCATTTTCTGAAATGGATAATGGTGGTATCACTGCACCTCGTGCATTGATTACAACAGAATCCTGCTTCTGAATATTAACATCTGCGTAGGAAACTTTGTGGTACTCTTTGAAGAATTTTTCGTATCGCTGATAATTATTATTGCCGTTTGGACCTCCATATTGGCTGTAAGGCAGCATCTCCTTTTCTTCGGAGCACGCAGACAATCCTACGACGATGCAAATCAGTGTTAGAAATTTCTTCATATTACTTTACATCCCTTACAATTCTGATACCGCAAAGCATTTTTTCAAGATTTTTAGTTCTGAAAGCAGAGCGACATTCGGTATTGCCTGATTGATAATTGCCGCCTCGGACGACTCTTTCGCTTCCCTCTGTTGCTCCCTGCGGGTCTTCATTAGGGGAAGAAGAGTAGTAGTCAGGAGCATATAAGTCAAAACACCATTCGCTTACATTTCCGTGCATATCAAAAATGCCAAAATCATTTGCTGTTTTTTTGCCAATCGGCTGCAGTTGCATACCGGAATTAGCAGAATACCATCCCATATCTTCTAATCTTCCGTTTCCGGAAAAATCATTTGATTTGCCTGCTCGGCACAGGAATTCCCATTCTGCTTCAGTTGGCAGTCTCCAGCCATTAGCAGTATCTATTACGGTTACTACTTCACCTTCAATCAGATATGCAGGGGAGTAATCCATTTTCTCAGAAAGGAGATTGCAAAAAATTACAGCATCTAACCAGCTAACATTATGTACCGGATAATCAGAAGCTAACATTTGCGAAGGATTTTCACCTGTGATTAGCTTGTAGAATCTCTGTGTTATTTCGTATTTGGCTACTTCGAGAGTTTTTGTGATAGTTACCTGATGGATTGGTCTTTCATCTTCGTTTCCTGTAACCGACCCCATTGGGTATGTATTTCCGGATACTACAACAAGTGGCAAATCAGGAATCGCAGAAATCTTAATTGGCAGAAGATTGGAATGCTCTCCGCTTTTGTCTATATAAATATCTGTAGAAAATGCTTGAGTTGGTACTTCAAACATAATTTTGTTACTAGACCAAAAAATACATCTGTCTGAAGTCATGGCAAAAGTTGAGTCGAAATTTACTGAAGAATTAGTGCCATTGCCGAGATTATTTCCCCAGATAGTGATAGTGTCACCAATATAAGTATCTGAATTTTCAATATTTCTAATTTCAAATATTCCTTGTTCGACAACGATATCTTCATTGCTGCAAGCACTCATAAGCCATGCGAGGCAGAACAAAACTGCTATATATTTCATATCTAAAAACTTAATTCTTAATTATACCTTTTCGTAGATAGTAAATATAAAAAAAATTTGCGTATTAAAGTTATATAGTTTGTTGCGAATCGTTGCTTAGCTATTTGATTGTCGCCAAATACGAGAAGGAGACTTGCTCATAATGTACGAGAAACCTTTATTGTTTGATCAATATTGCTTTTAGGCGAAAATCCTTTGTAGAAAATCAGGTTTTACACAAAAGAATTATAATATTTATAATTTATTGCTTGCTTAGCTAAATAGAAATTTACTAAATTGTCGGCAAATACTTTATGTACCATTTTATTTGAATAGGTTTATGGCAGGGAAAACTTTTGTTGAAAAGGTATTAAAAGCTCCCGTGGGAGCTATTGTTTTTGAAAAACCCGATATAGTCTTAACTCATGACAATACTGCATCGATTGCGTCAACTTTTAAAAAAATGGGCGGAGAAAAAGTTATAGATGCTAATCAGCTACTTGTTGTTTTAGACCACAATGCACCACCGACCAATGCAAAACTTGCTACTCAATATCAGGATATTAGAAATACTGTAAATGAGCAAGGTATTTCCAAATTCCATGATGCCGGCGATGGGATCTGTCATCAGCTGATGGCAAACTATGCGAAACCGGGTATGATTATAGTCGGAAGCGACAGCCACACCTGCACAGCCGGTGCATTTAATGCTTTAGCTGCAGGCATAGACCGCACGGAAGCAGCAGGTCTTTGGAAGCGAGGTGAGACTTGGTTCCGTGTACCGGAATCAATCAAAATTACTTTAACAGGTAAGCTACGTGAAGGAGTGCATGCAAAAGACCTATCCTTATATATCATTGGCAAAATTAGCTCTGCCGGAGCTAACTATATGTCTATCGAATACCATGGCGAGGGAGTAGCTACTCTCTCTATCTCTGATAGGATGACTATTGCAAATCTTGCAAGCGAAATGGGGGCAAAAAATGCAGTATTCCCTTCAGATAAAGTGCTCCACGAGTATCTTGGTGCCGATATAGAAGGCGTGTGGGCTGATGATGATGCTAAATATGCTTTTGAAATGCTGATAGATTTGAATGAGATAATTCCACTAATTGCTGCTCCGCATCATGTAGATAATGTGAAATCGCTCAAAGAACTCGAAGGCACTGATATAGATCAGGGGCTCATAGGCACGTGTACCAATGGAAGAATTGAAGATTTGCGAATAGCTGCAGAAGTGCTTAAGGGCAAAAAAGTAAAACCGGGATTCCAGTTGCTGGTAGTTCCTGCTTCAAAGGAAATATATCTTCAGGCAATAAAAGAGGGGATACTTACTACTTTACTCGAAGCAGGTGCAAATGTCTTGAGTTCTTCTTGCGGACCTTGCCTTGGTACAGGTCAGGGTATTCCTGCAGATGGATATAAGGTAGTCTCCACTGCCAATAGAAACTTCCTTGGTAGAATGGGAAATAAAAATTCTGAGGTTTATCTCGCTTCGCCGGAAGTAGTAGCATATACTGCAATCAGTGGAAAACTTGGACATCCGAATTTAGAAAGTCTGACAGGCAAATTCGAGATTGCTGAAAAATCTGAAGGAAGTACGATTTTAATTGATGCTAAGGATATCCGCAAACAAAATGGTGTTTGGGATTACTCAGATGTTGATAATTTGAATACAGATCAGATGTTTGCCGGCAATTTAACTTATAACATACTCAGCTCTGACGCTGAAGCGATAATGCCACACCTGTTCGCAGGATTTGATGAGAATTTCACAAAATTAGTAGCAGAGGGAGATATTATAGTTGCAGGTGATAATTTTGGTTGCGGAAGTTCGAGAGAGCATCCTGCAGTAGGCTTGGCTCATGCAGGAGTCAAAGCCGTGATAGCCAAATCTGTCAATAGAATCTTTTATCGTTCCTCTGTAAATCAGGGTTTACCTATTATTATCCTGCCCGAATTTGTTGATAATTACAAAGCAGGGGACTCTATCCAGCTGGATATGTCAGCCGGAATTTTAAACTTAAATGGAAATACCTTTTCTTTTGCTCCACTTCCTGAAGAGTTAGTAAAAATATTTGAATGTAAAGGGTTGGTAAATTATCTAAAATCAATATAGATTTTCTGATAATATAATATATTAACAAGCTCGATTTTTTATCGAGCTTTTTTGTTGTAATCAGTATAATGTATCATAAGAAATGTCTCGAAATTACGTAAATACACGCAACTTTATCGTGTTGCTAATGAAAAGTGAAGTTGGAATCTTTAACAATATTGTGTTAAATGTTGATAATTTTATTGTATATTGTTCGGATTGTAACTAAATTGTATTTGTGCGTAGAAAAGAGAATTTTATTTAGCCGGAGTGTAGAATGTGTGCAAAAACACATCCAACAACTAGTATTTTAATAAGTTATGATAAACTCCTTGGTAAATTTGTAGATAAGTACAATTTACCGATTTGTCTTTATGATAATAGTGCAGATGATTATCTTTGGGTAGCCCAAAACGATAAATTATCAAAAGAGTATGATAATTATTTTAATCATGTTAAAAATAACATTAAAGAGATTGTTGAGAGCGAATCCTCGCTATTTTCATCAGGCAAACATTCTATACTACGTTATAAAACTTCGGACAACAGATTCCTAATCATTTCTGCTCCATTTTATGCGGATAATCAGATACAGATAGATACTCCTATTGGTATTATCGAAAAAATGCCGTCATTGGAAGCTATCTCGATGGAACAGCAGGATATAGATTATATAAGTGAGAAATTTAGTTTCTTTGCAGAACTCTTAGAAGAAAATATACGACTCCGCGAAGAACTATACATAAAAAGCACACCAAAAACTGATTGGGAGCAATACGAAAATCTCCCTTTTCCTATAATAGAAATAGATGCAACCGGCAGATTCCTAAATGCGAATCCGGTTTTCGCTCAGGATACACAACTGCCAATTAAGAATATTTTGGGTAAAAATATATCTGATATTTTATCTCTCGAAGGTAAAAAATCGTTTGAGTTAGCTATGCCTTCAATAGCTTCTCTCGAAGCAAGAGTTATTGACTTAGAGATTCAGCTCAATACTAAAATAGTTTATTTTCGTTGCGGTTTACTAAGTCACAAAAATAACTCTTATACTTTAGGCCTAATGGACATTAGCTCTCAGCTAAAAAAAGACATAGCTCAAATCAATACCAAAAATAGAATGGAAGTGATTCTTAATTCTATTGGTGATGGAGTAATAGCCACAGATACAAAGGGTAAAATCACCGGAATGAACTCTGTAGCTGAGTATATGACCGGCTACAAAGAAGAAGAAGCTATTGGTATGGAACTTGAGCAGGTATTTAAAATTTTTAGTGCAATCTCAAAAAAACCGGTAGATAACCCTGTCAGAAAAGTACTTGAAAATGGACAGATTGTTGGTCTTGCAAATCATACAGAGCTTATAGCAAAAGACGGTAGAGTATTTCAGATTGCTGATTCTGCAGCACCTATTAAGTTCGAAAATGATATATATGGCGTTGTCTTAGTTTTCAGTGATGTTACCGAAAACTATGCTATGCTGAAATCGCTCGAAGAAAGTGAAGTCTTTTACCGGACTCTGTTTGATAGTGCTAACGACGCAATCATTATATCCGACGAATCCGGAAAGATTGTAGATGTTAATGTCAAATCTGTTTCTATGTTTACAAAATCCAAATCAGAATTTTTGCAGCTCAGACTTACTGATTTGTTTGATATTGATTTAGAAAAATTGCATTTAGATGGCTATGATGGAACTGTTGTCAAGGTAGAAAAAGAGTATCACAGTACACTAACCCATCAGTTGTCATTAGAATTGTCGATTTCTGCTTTTAATGTCAAAGGAGCCAAGAAATATTTGGCTGTTATCAAAGATATCAGCGACAAAAAGGAAGACGAACAAATGATTATCCGTCAAAAAGAAATGATGGAACTTATCATTGATTCGATACCTCAGTATATCTTTTGGAAAAATAACAATTCGGTTTATACCGGTTGCAATGCAAACTTTGCTGAATTAGCAGGCCTAAAAGACGTTAATGATATTATTGGTAGGACGGACTACGAACTTCCTTGGCAAATGGATGAGGTTGTTTCCTTCAGAGACTATGACAAACAAGTGCTCGAACAGAAAAAAGTCATTAGCAGCATAATAAATAGACTGACAAAAGCGGACGGCAGCCAAATAATTACTGAAACTACCAAAATCCCATTGACAAACGAAGATGGCAAAGTTATCGGTATTTTGGGAATGCTTTCTGACATAACCGAAAAACATAGATACGAAGCTACAATCAAAGAGTCTCAAGAGAAATTTAAGACAATTTTCGAACAAAGCCCTTACGGCATTTGTCATTTTGACACTACGGGAACTATTACAGATCTAAATGGTTCGCTTATAGCTATGTTGAATCTGTCCAAAGATGAAATATTAGGTTATAATATAATCGATGATTTGAAAAACAATCAGTACGTCAGCAAACAGGCAAAAGCTGCTTTGGATAATGGAATAAGCTTTTTCAATGGCGAATTTAAAATAGTAACAGAACATCAAAACAGACAAATCTGGGTAAAAGCTATCTTCAAGCGTCTTGGTTGTAAAGATGATGCTGCCGGCGGTATTGCTATAATAGAAGACTTCACTGACAAATACATAGCTGAAACAAAATTACGTAAAACAGAAGCTCTCCTTAGCTCTGCAATCGAATATATGGCTTCAGGTGTTGTTATCACCGATTCCAAAGGTGAATTTATCAGAGTAAATCGTGGTGCTTGTGAAATTTTGGGAGACACAGAAGATAATCTTTTGGGCAAATCTCCTTCAAATCCTTCTAAAAACTGGTGGATTTATACCCTTGAGGATAAACCATTTAATTTAGAAGAATTTCCACTTACACGGGCTATAAGAAATGGTGAAAAAACAAGAAACTTAGAGCTTTACGTTAAACGCCGCGATGGTGTGAAAAGATGGATTTTACTAAATGCTTCTCCTGTTTGGGACAGCACAGGTGCTATTATAAGTGCTGTGGTAATCTTTCAGGATATTACTGCTCGGAAACATGCAGAAGGTCAGATACTCAAGCTCAATGAAAAGCTTGAAGATATGGTCGAATCAAGAACAGAGCAGCTCAAAGATGCTTTGGAAGAATTGCGTTACGAAGTGGACGAACGCAAACGTGCAGAAATAGAACTTTACAAAACTCAGGAAGAGCTTAGGATCTCCTACGAAGCCGAAAAAGAGCTTAACGAGTTGAAAACAAGATTTATCTCTATGGTTTCCCATGAGTATCGCACTCCTCTGACTGTAATCCTATCTTCAACTTATATTTTGGATCAGTTCTACCAGATGCAGGATTATCGGGGATTTTCAAAGCAGATAGATCATATTCAGAGTGCTGTGAAATCAATGACAGAAATGCTGGAAGATGTCCTTGTAATTGGCAGACAGGAATCGGGCAGAGTAGAAATTTTTAGCGAGAAATACGATATAGTTGACCTTTGCCTCGAGATTAAAGATCAAATGGAAGCACTTTTCAAAGGTGAGCACGATATTGTTATCGACTCGTCATCGCCGAAGGTTTATGTTAGAACAGACAGCAAAATTTTGTTGCATATACTAAACAATCTGGCTTCTAATGCCTGCAAATATTCTCCAAAGGCAGAAAGCGTTAGAATAAAAATTCGTGAATCCGAAGAAGAAATCTCAGTAGCAATAATTGATAAAGGCATAGGCATACCTGAGAAAGAGCAGAAATCAGTCTTCGAACCATTTTTCAGAAGCCATAATATAGGTACAATCCCGGGCACCGGCTTGGGGCTTGCCATCGTAAAACGATTTGTGGATATGCTTGATGCGAGACTTACTTTGCAAAGTAAAGAGCACGAAGGTTCAACTTTTACTTTGTTCCTCAAGAAAAATTAAAAATTGCGAAAGTGGGAAGATTCTTGTCTTTTTTATTTGATTTAGGGCAAATCTCCCACCTGCATTTAGATTTTACTGAGTTTACCCACAATTACCCCCAATATTTGTAAGTCGCGTTCCAAATCTCCATTTATCACAGAAAAACCTTTTCCGGCAGGATGAAGTTCATATCCAAAAAGATTGCTTACATACTCACGTATGATATATCGTTCGCCTATTTTTACAGCTACTAGATTGCCATTTTCAGGAGTAATAGCTTTATCAGCTATAACAACATCTCCCGGGTTTAATCCTTTCAGCAACATAGATTTATCTATCACAAAAAGAGCCACTGCTTCTTCTGAAATTCCGAAAAATGCTTTATCTACAGCAAGGGCTGTTTCAGTAAACTCTTTTGGCGTATTGAAGATTTTTAGCCCTTCGGTTTGATTTATAGCCACTTCTTCAGTAGTTTTTCTACCGGCTTTTTTGATTATTTTAATACCTCTCGAGGCACCCTTGGCAATTCTTTTAATATATCCTTTCTTTTCGAGTACAGTAAGTACCTGATGTACGCCATTCGTAGAAGCGAAACCAAATTCATTGCAAATATCTTTGATAGTAGGAGGCATATTGTCGCGCTTAATCACGCGTTTGATATAGTCGAGTATCTCTTTCTGCCTGTCTGTGAGCTGGTTTTTGTTTTTTCTTCCAACAGCCATTTTATTGCTTCCGCTATGTGAAATAGATTGATATTTATTATAAAGACGCATTAGGTTCTGAAAGAGTATTCAGTAAAAATTGTGCCAAAAATCCTACCCATTATTGCAATATTTTCATAAGTAAAATATGTAAAAAAATAATATTGACAATAGAAATAATGAAATTGCCGATTATGCAAAAAAATGAGACATATTGGAGTGGATAAGTATTTTTCAAAAAACGTAAAAACTTTTTTTCCTATAAAGT
Organism: Kapaibacterium sp. (SeqCode); assembly: GCA_963664875.1. Taxonomy (GTDB): domain Bacteria; phylum Bacteroidota; class Ignavibacteria; order Kapaibacteriales; family UBA2268; genus JBFHIJ01. The sequence continues at coordinate 2,891,511 of OY761611.1, forward strand.
GGTGATTTGTGTTATTTGCATACATCAAAGTGGGAGAAAGTGGGTAATGTTCCCATGATAATTCCAAACTATGCCGGCTAAAAAACAAATTTGACAATCTGACTATGGCTTTTTTTAAAGGACAAGAACTTTACTCTATGGATAGTAAAGGGAGGGTCAATATACCTGCAAAAATGCGTAAAGGTATATCGCCCGAAGCCAATGGCACCTTTACTGTTACACGTGGTAAGGATAAGTGTATCGAAGCTTATCCTCTCGACGAATGGAAGAAGTACGAAGAAAAGTTCGAAGCCCTCAATCAATACGATCCGCAGAACAGACGCTTCCTAAGGATGATATTGATGTGGTCAGAAGAAGTCAATTTGGATAGTCAGCAGCGAATTACTGTTCCAAAAAAATTGTTGGAATACGCAGGCATCAACAGCAAAGTGTTGATTTGCGGTATGGGTGATCATATTGAATTATGGGATCCTGACGAGTTTGACAAATACTTAGATAGTGAAGATATTAGCTACGAAGAAGTTTCCGGTACTGTGATGGGCGAAGAGTAATGAGCAAAAAGAAAGCATCACAGCACAAGTCAGGCAGGACGCGAATAGACAAAAGCATGGCGGCAGAGTATAATTACCATTTGCCGGTAATGCTCAAGGAAACAATCGATTTTCTGGTTACAGACACCAATGGTATTTATATAGACGGAACGCTCGGAGGTGGTGGGCATGCGGCCGAGATTTTGCAAAGGATAGATTCTGGGGGGAAACTATACGCCTTTGACAAACACAGCACTGCTATCGAGCATTGTAATGCAAGATTTGCTGAAGAACTCATAAGAGGAACTTCGAGTCGTCTCCGTTTATATAATTACTGCTATTCGGAAGTCTGCAACTTTGATGAAATTAGGGGGCAAATATCAGGTCTCTTGTTGGATCTTGGCGTTTCCTCAAAGCAGTTAGACACAGACTCTCTCGGACTTAGCTACAGAGTGGATTCCAAACTCGATATGAGATTTGGAGATACTGGTTTGACAGCAGGAGACCTGTTATATTCCGTTTCCGAAGATGAACTAATCGAGATACTCCGCAATTATGGCGAAGAGCCTATGGCTCGCAGAATAGCCAAAGCCATTATTCTCAAACGCAATGCTAACTCAATGAATACTACGTTCGATCTACGAGCGGCAGTAGAGTCATGTGTGCCGACCGCACTCCATTTTAAAGCAATGTCGCGTGTATTCCAGGCTATTCGCATAGCAGTCAATCAGGAACTAAAGGTGCTGGAAGATACTTTGAAAGGAATAATTCCTATGTTGGCACCGGGCGGAAGAATAGTAATTTTATCATACCACTCTTTAGAAGACAGAATAGTAAAAAGTATATTCAAAGAATATTCAAAAAAAATAAAAGTCAACAAACAACATCCCGACTACAACAAAGAAGGCAACTTGCCACCTCTAACCTTGCTTACTCCTAAGCCTATGCTTCCGAGCGAGCAAGAAATCCAAATCAACCCACGAGCAAGAAGTGCGAAGCTCAGAGTAGCAGAGAAGACTGTGGTGGAGTGACGATTACTTCGATACTTCGACAAACTCAATACATCTCCTGCTTTTCTCGCTCAGTGATTCTAGATAGTGGCGTTTTTTTGCCGAAAGCTACATCTTATTAAACTTAAATACTGTAAATAATGCCTTATTGTGTGCTCGTCTCGTTAGTCAAAAATTACATCTTATTATTAAATTATGAGAGTTTTGCCGCAAGCTAAAGCATGCGGTTGCACTGTAGATACAATTTATGTCTATTTGAACCATCTCATATTTTAGCTATGAAGGAAACTATAGTATATCTTTTTGTACAAATTTTGTGAATTGTTAATATGGTACAAAAAAACAAGATATGGCATGTGACCTGGGTTACTCGTAATAGTAGAATTAGCGAAAGGATGACTCTATATAAGGTTAAGCTTGAAAATCCAGTCATACTCACTGATGAAATGCGTAATATTATTGTAGAAAGTATCAAACGAAAAACACAAGAAGAAGCATTGGAAATCTATGCTTTTAATGTACTACTTGATCATGTCCATATTCTTATTAAATCATCTGAAACTGAATTTGAAGAAATTGTTCGTAAATTAAAAGGGTATTCTTCTTATCAAATATCCAAAACTCTGGGTTACACATTAAAAAGTCAAGGAAAGCAGACAAAAATATGGGCTAAAAGCTTCAGCAAAACTTTAATCAGAGATATGAACCATCTTGGTGAATCGGTAAACTATATAAAAAACAATCACCTAAAACATGGTGTTTCTCAATGTAAAGCACTCTCTGTGTTCTCTCCAAGTACAATAAAGCAGTATTAAATTATATGAGAGTGCAACCGCATGCTTTAGCTTGCGGCATTTTTAACTACTGATTTTTTTACTTGCTATTAACAATATTTTTACATATTTTTACTTCCAGCGATTAAGATTTCCGAACGGGTTTTGCGTATATTTAGCAGCACTAATTAGCACGAGCCTGTTCGGTTTTTTTATTTTGCCCTCAAAATGTCTATACTTTTAGTCAAATCTGGTTTATTCATTATTCCGGTTTATTGCTGAAAGTTACCGATATATCCTATCACATTCGATGTTTTTAATGCCAACGATTTATTACCGAGATTAGACTTTCGTATCTTATGATTTCTAAGAAAAGCTAAGAAAGATAAATTTGTATTTGTTATCAAACTGTATTATATATCACATTATTCAAATGACAGATGAGAATCAAATGCACACAAAGCTGACTGCAAACTCAGAAGTATCTGCACATCAGGCAGACTACCTAAGACGCTTAAAACTTAGTAGTTTCTTTGATATAATGCAGGACGGAGCATACAAAAATGCTGACGATTATGGCTATGGTTTTTACGATATGGACGACAAGGGTCTCGTATGGGTCATTTCAAGAATCAAAGTAATCTGGGAGAATGACGCATACTTTGAAGACTCGCTCAAATTTTCTACTTGGGCAAAAGGTCTTGAGCGCCTATTTTTTAAGCGTGACTATGTTTTGGAATCTCAAGGAAAAACTATAGCAAAAGCCACAGCGTTGTGGCTGATTATTGATGAAAAAACTCGCCGGCCTCAAAGACCCAATGTTATAACGGATTACCAAACTAAATTCATAGACGAAAGTGCAATAGACGAAATTCCTCGCAAGATTGACATCATAGAAGATACTGAATTCGTTTTTACTAAATCAGTAAGGCATTGCGATATTGATATCAATGGTCACATGAACAACGAAAGATACGTAGAACTTGCATTAGATGCCCTTCCAAAGGAGCATTTCGAGAGAAAGCTAAAAACATTCGAGATAGAATTTAAACAGGAATGTAACTTTGGGGACGAACTTATATTAACCCGAAAAATTTTCGACAATTCTGTTTATGTTAGAGCGTGTAATGACTTAGGGGAATGCGTTTTTGCATCAATATTTGAGTTTTAAGAAGTAAAGTTTGGTACAATCCTAAAAAAATAATTACACAGTTTGATAAACTTTTAACAAAATCACACGCACATGAAAAGAATCGGTATTTTGACAAGTGGGGGCGACGCTCCCGGAATGAATGCTCATGTAAGAGCGGTCGTTCGTACTGCTCTTGCTCGGGGAGTTGAAGTCTATGGAATTATAGGCGGTTACTCAGGCATGATTGAGGGCAATTTCGAAAAGCTCGGCAGAAAAGAAACTGCCAATATTATTGCTCGCGGTGGCACTATCCTTAAAACAAGCCGCTCCAAAGAATTTATGAATGCCGGCGGACGTGCAGCAGCCGCTGACAGTATTCGTGAGGCAGGTATCGAAGGTATTATCGCTTGCGGCGGTAATGGAACATTGCAGGGTGCTCACGCGCTTTGGGAAGAGCACGGCATTCCGATTGTCGGCACTCCCGGCACTATTGATAACGACCTTTACGGAACATACTATACTATCGGCTATGATACTGCTCTTAACACAGCTGCAGAAGCAATTGACCGAATTCGTGACACTGCTGATTCGCATGGTCGTGTTTTCTTAATTGAAGTAATGGGCAGACATGCCGGCTTTATAGCAATGGATGTTGGTATCGCCACGGGAGCTGAGTTCATAGCAGTTCCTGAGTCACTAACTAATATGGATACACTCTATCAGCGAATACTCAAGCAAGGCAAGACACGAAGAACTATCGTTATCGTTGGTGAAGGTGACGAAAACGGAGGAGCCACTAAAATGGGGCAAATTCTTCAGGAAAAATATGATATCAATCCGAAAGTAACAATACTAGGGCATATCCAACGTGGTGGCAGCCCAACTGTTAGAGACAGAGTTCTCGCAAGCCACCTTGGAGTAGAAGCAGTAAATGCCCTTTTAGACGGTAAAACAGATGTAATGATTGGCAGAAAATATCACGAAATCCAATATACCCCTCTAAAAGATACCTGGACGAAGAAAAAAGAGCTTTGGAAGTATCTAATCGATCTTTCCGATATGTTAATATAACAACGTACATCAGTAGTTTATTGCTCTCTATTCTAATTTGCAGGATAGGGAGTTTTTTTTGTGAGAAAAAGTAATTTATATTGTTTATTAAAATATTTTTTAATACTTTTTATAGAGGTGCTAAGGGCTGTATAGGTTTAACAATCTCACACTTGAAAAAGTTTAAAGAGATTAGAGTAGGTAAGCACTAAATGCGCTTACACTTGTTAAACCGATATTGGAGGTAGTATGCAAAATACCACTGAAAATACAAAAAAGAGCGGCAGCCCTGACAAGCCCCACCGCTCTTTTTTGAAATACTTAACTCAAAGCATTGAAGCTGTGAGTAAGTTAACGTCGCTAGCTAAAGGGATTAAATCTCTTTTAAAAGCGATAAGTGAGATATTCTAATCTCGCAATTGGATGTCCCTTTTCTTTCGAGACGAGGGGCATCCTCTTGTTATTGTAATATACTAAGTAATTGATATATATCCAAATAAGGAAACCTTTTTAAATATATACCTGTACTGTTTTTTTAGAATTGAAAATATTATTGAGCGTTAGCTTATACTATCAACTATCAATTATTCAATGATTGTATAAATAGGGCCTTTGTTTGTAAGTTCGCTTGCTACTAATTTCACATCAAATCCATCCATAAATCCAAACTGTTTATCTTTATAAGTTTTGATTTTTTGTGAAAATGTATTTTTATCTGCTTCTTTTATTCTAATCAGTGTAAGGTGCGATTGGAATTTATGTTTTTCGCGAGCAAAGCCAATTTTTTCTAACTTTGATTCTATTTGACCGGCTATTTTGTTTAATATATTTGCTTCCGAAAAGACAGGAACATAAAGAAGACGAGGATTGTGCAAATTGGGAAATGCTCCTACTCCCGAAAATGATAGATTGCGTTTGAAATGCTTTAATTCGTCTTTCAAAGCATCCTTTATCTCCGGAATCTTTGACTCTTCTGTGTCCCCGAGGAATTTGAAAGTAAAATGCAGATTGGAGTGTTCGACCCATTTACCTTTAATGCAGCCTGCAAAATCATCTTTGATGTCATCTAATACAAATCGGAATATATCCTGATCGACAAAAGTAGCGAGAAATAATCTTTTCATTTGAAAAACCTGTTAGAAATCAAATTCAGCTTTTAATAAAGGCAAAATACTATATTCTTTTTTTTCTGCAATGAAATAAATTGCACCGAGCTTGAAAGAAATATTATAAAAGTTGTACTGTATTGCGTTGCTAAGGATATAAGCCTTGCCTTGTGCTTCTTTTAGCATACTTGCTTCGCTTGTATAGTAAAAATTATTGTAGAGTCTAAATACTCCTGCCAAGTTCAAAATATTAGAAGCAAAATCTTTTTCCATCTCTGACTGGTAAGAATACAATACAGAAATGTTATTCTCATCACTACCGAAATTAAGACCTAAATGTAAAAGTCCCGGCATTTTACCCTCTTTATGGAATGCAATTGCTTCTGCAAATAGTTTGAGAGACTTTGTTAAAGGAACAGCCCCCTTTACTGAAAAAGATATTGGGTACTTTCCGCTTTGTTCGTAAAGTATTGGCATTGCAAAGCCTCCGCCTATTTGCAGCCAGTGGCTGATGTTATAACTAACAGTTGTATAATATAAATCTATAACTTCAGCCTTCACTTCTTCTGCATTCCCAATGTATGCTGAGGGTAAAAATAAATATCTGCTACTAAAGCGGTTTATTATATTCTGATAGTCAAACATTGTATCACCATTAATGCTGATGATGCTTTCAAGGTTCAAATGTAAAGTATCATTGTCTCTAATTGCACTACAAGCTGCTGAGTTCAGCCCGACTACCCTGCAATCAAAATCCCCGTATTCATAGGTACGGAGTGTTATGCTTTCTCTCTTATTTTTGATAAGTTGTATCAGGTTAAAAAGTCTAATATCGGGGAAGTCGTCAGAATACTTATCTTCAATCACATCAATTGGCAACTGCATGATTCCTGCACCTGTGTCTAAAAGAATTTTGTCTTGACTTAATCCGAAGAAGATGCCTTTGCATTTTTCAATTCTTTTTAAATAAATTGGCAGGCCTTTAGGCAATATCTCTAACTTTTCGCGGAAAGATAACTCCGGGAGAGAAAAGAGCATCTCTATTCTGTTTTTTGGAATATGCTTTAGTTTGTTATTGTTAAAAATTGAAATATTGAGACTATCGTGAGAGTTTATCTTGCCGATGATTATATGCCTTGAATTTGTAACAAGAATATCTATGCTCATGGCAGAATGTAGCATTGTAAACAGTAATCCGGCAATGAGTATTGCATAATTTGGCATTGGTTTGGATTCTAATCATCAAACATAATTGCAAATATAAATCAAATGATGTATTCTAAAGAAATAACTTCAAGCTTTTTCCGTAAATTTGTTTGGTAGGCAAGGAATTTATAATCACACCTTGCCTTATACGATTTAGAATAGTATATTGATATTATGTAATCATATCTTTTGACTGAACAGAAAATATCAACTTTCAAGATAGAGCTATTATGAAAATAGAACAGATAGAAATCAAAAACTTTAAAGCGTTCAAACATGCGGTCATGAAAGATATACCAAACCTTTGTGTGGTTGTTGGTGCCAATGGTACTGGGAAATCAACACTGTTCGACGTTTTTGGCTTTCTAAAGGATGCAATGACAGACAATGTAACATCTGCCCTAAATAAAAGAGGTGGATTTGTCCAAGTTGTAAGTAGAAATATTGATAAGCCGATAGAACTTGAAATTAAGTTTAGAGAAGATAAAGATAAGCCTCTAGTTACATATCATTTGATAATTTCACTCGAAGCGGGAAAGCCAGTGGTCGAAAGAGAAATATTAAAATATAGGAGAGGTAGCAAAGGGAAACCTTGGCACTTTCTAGACTTCTCCCGTGGTAGAGGCTCTTCAATCACAACAGAGTTAGAATATTTAGAGGATGAAACAAAAGAATTAGAAAGACAAGATCAAAAGCTTTCTAGACCAGATATTCTTGCAATTAAAGGCCTGTCTCAATTTGAGCAGTTTCCAGTAGCTGTCAAGTTTGGTAAATTAATTGAAAATTGGCACATCTCCGATTTCCATATTACAAGTGCTAGAACTATTCAAGATGATGCATATGCGGAACATTTGTCTAGAGAAGGGGAGAATTTGTCATTAGTAACGAAATACTTATATGATCAGCATCATTTTGTTTTTCTATCTATACTTGATAAATTAAAAAGCAGAGTTCCTGGAATTACTTCAGTTAGTGCAAAAACTACCGAAGAAGGGAGGGTCTTACTTAAATTCCAAGATGGGAGTTTCAAAGATCCATTTTTAGCAAGATATGTATCAGATGGTACAATCAAAATGTTTGCTTATTTAGTATTGTTATATGACCCAGCACCTCACCCTCTACTTTGCATCGAAGAACCCGAAAACCAGCTTTATCCCAAGTTATTAGTCGAGCTTGCAGAAGAGTTTCGGTTGTATGCAAACAAAGGCGGTCAGGTTTTTGTCTCAACTCACTCACCGGATTTTCTAAACGCTATGAAAATTGAAGAAGTTTTTTGGTTGGAGAAAAAAAACGGATATACCGGAATTAAGCGTGCTTTTGATAACGAGCAACTCAAAATATACATGGAGAACGGTGATCAAATGGGGTATCTCTGGACTCAGGGATTTTTTGAGGAGGTTGACACAATATGATGCATCTTGTGTTTTTTGTAGAGGAGCTTTCTGCTAAAGAATTCATAGACAAACTAATTCCGAGAATATCTACAGAAGTTACGTTCAAAACAATTCCCTTCAATGGGAAGCAGGACTTAGAGAAGAATTTATTCAAAAAAATGAAGTATTACCTCGTATCCAATTCCTATTTCTTTGTTGTACGAGATCAGGATTCGGGTGACTGTATTAAAATAAAACAGAATCTTTCCGACATCTGTAGAGAAACAGGCAAACAGGATTATATAGTAAGAATTGCTTGTAGAGAATTAGAAAGCTGGTACTTGGCGGATTTATCTGCTGTCGAAAATGCTTTAGACATTAAAGGCATTGCTAAACTGCAAAACAAATCTCAATATAGGCAGCCTGATAATTTAGAAAATCCTTCCAAAGAGTTGGAGACACTGACTAAAGGCCAATATCAAAAAGTATCAGGTTCAAGAAAAATAGCTGATTTTATTGATTTGAATAATAATCGCTCTAAAAGTTTTTATCATTTTGTGCAAGCCGTTCGTCGCATTAGCACAGCTTCCTGACATATTGCATCCTATTTCCCTTTTTTATCTGCTTTTAGCTGTGATTTTCCGTAAATTTGTTTAATTGAAAAAATAATTATTGGCGGAAGAGATATGGAAAAGAAATTTCTCGTAATTGGTCTGACCGGCGGTATAGGCTCCGGCAAATCCGAAGTTGCAAAATACCTTTTGGAGCAAGGCTATCCTGTAATTAGTTCTGATGAGAACGCAAAAAAAATTATGGCTGAAGACAAATCTCTGCAGCAGGATATCAAAAAGACTTTTGGCGATGAAGCATATCTCGAAGATGGAACTCTTAATAAAGAATTCCTAGCAAAAAAAGTTTTCGGACGCGATAAAACCTCTGAAGATAACTTAGAAAAACTTAACCAACTTGTGCATCCCCGCACAATAGAGCTAATGGTAAATACAGTTGACAACTACCGCAAAGAAGGCAAAGAAATAGTCTTTGTTGAGTCTGCTCTCATTTTTGAAATTGGGATAGATGACGGCTTTGATTATGTAATAGCGGTAGATGCGAAAGAAGATATAAAAATCAAGAGGGTAATGGAAAGAAGCAGCATCAGCGAAGAAGAAATCAAATACAGAATGAGTCGCCAGTTAAGCTCCGAAGAAAAGCTAAAAAGTGCCGACTTTTCAATAGAAAACAACGGCAGCATAGCACAGCTACGCTCAACTGTAGATTTTCTCATGGACATTGTCAAAGAGTTACCACCAAAAGAGTTTGAGTAGGATTACACAACTACCTCAAACTCAAAACGTCCCCAAACTTCACCATTTATCTGCAAGGATAAATAGTGTTCGCCTGTGTATAATTTGCGGGTTGTTCGTTCCTGAAAGGAATATTTCTTTTCTAAATGGCGGGTTTCTGCTGAATCGATGTGTAATTTTTTCAGTTTAAAGACTTTTGGAGCATTTTTACCGTTGGCTTTTTTGAACTCAATAATAAAGTCTATCATGAAATCTGCTGCTTCTCCGGTGTTGCTTATATCAAAAGAGAAAATCTGCTCTTCTCCGATTTTAACTTCCGGTTTCAGCTTGAAATTATTTATTTCAAATTTCGCAGGAGCAATTCCCATAAGCTTTAATGCAGCAAGATAGCCTTGCTTTATAAGTGTTCTTAATGCGTGCGAAGTCAGCCATTTCATTTCAGGTGTAGAAATTTCTTTATTCCATCTTTCTAAAGTGTCGCAGACTATTTGAGGATTGTCTTTTGAAATATCATTCAAATTATTAGCCACCGAGCGCCTCACATAAAGTACTTCGTCGTTTTTGAGTAGCTCCAATAAATCTATCACCGGCTTTGGATCTTTGACAAACTGATGCAGTCTTGAGCCAAGTGGCAAACGTGGGCGAGTGCCCTCAGATACCAATCGTCTTACGTGCAAATTTTTATCCTTAGCCCACTCTGCAAGAAGTACCTGCATCTTATCAGGATATTTCTCTATAAATGGTCTGATGTCTCCTTCTGCTGTAAAACGTTTGGTCATTTCGTAAAGAGCATTTGTAGAAATTTCAAAGTGTTCTAATCCGTTGCGAGCCACAAAGTGAGTCAGAGGCATAATTATAAAATTATCAAATCCGCTAAGCTCGCTTGTATCTAATTCTGGTGGAAGTGCTTTGATTAGAACATTTAATGACTCTGCATAGTCTTTTGGAAGATGCTTCTCAAGAGAATAAGTTATAAGTAGCATTCTGTCTTTATAGTTCAAAGCGTCTATATCTTTGGCTATTTCATTTACAAATTTGTTGCTGTCGAAGTCAGCATATACAGCTTTTATCCAAGAGGCAAGTTCTTGAACTTTTGCAGTGTTGAAAACCGTCCGAAATTCAAAATCCATGTTTTAGGCTCTCTATTTTGTTTTGATTTATATCGAATATACTTCTTGTATATTGGAGAAAAACTTACCTGATTAACCAATAACTGCAATGGAAAAAAAAGAGTTTTCTTTTAGTATGGATAGATAGTATCTTTGGAGCTTATTATCATAAAATTCTTCACATGGGCAATATGCGATTTTCCCTACACGATACTGCTGTAAAAGTTGGATTAACTAAAAGGACTATCAGAGCCTTAGAGATTAGATATGCTGCAGTAAAGCCTGTTTATGATTTACACCAAAAACCGTTTTACTCTGCAGAAGACTTAGAACGCTTAAAATATTTTTCTGAAGCAATTAAATTAGGCATGGATGTTAAAACTATTGCACATTGCACTAATGATGAGCTCGAGCTAAAAGTGAAGCTGTATAAGATTGACAATCAACATCCGCTTTTTGACAATCTACAAGAGGCAGTTTCTATGGTTGAAAATTACGATGCCTTTAGTCTGCAAAAACTGCTATACGATATGAGGATTGAGCTCAGTAGAGAGAAACTTATATATGATTTTATACTGCCATTGGTTACTATTAAATCAATCTCCGGATTAGAAAAATCATTTGTTGAGACTGAATTACTGTCTTTTCTTGCAGATATTATAAAATCTTCGAAAACAAAAGAATACCATCCGCATCTAATCCTCTTTTGTCATCATGACAAATTTAAAACACTTCTCTTTGCCGTAGCAAGTTTGCTTTCAGGTTTTAAAATAAATATCTCATTTGCAGCAACCACTAATCTGAAATCTTCGATTTATAACATTTGTTATAAAGTAAACTGCGAGGCTGCATTGCTTTTAGGTCCTTATAAAAAAGAAGTTTACGATAATCCTCCGGATCATATTCCTACTTATTTTGAGATAGTTGATATTTCGGCACAGGAATTGATAAATACAGAATTCTCGCAGGAGAATTTTGTTCTTAAAGATAAAGTCGAAAAAGCGATTGAAAATATAAAGAAAGCTCTCAACCTATAATCCGATGGCTATATAACACCACCTTGTAATATTAGCCACTAATGGTCGAAATTAACCTGACTTGAATATTAAAATATCCGTTTTTGCCAAAAAATAAGAGTATTTGCTCTTTGGCACTTATTTTGAAGTAGTGCTTTAAGCAGATAATACGTAAAGGTGGAAAAAATGGTATTTAGAAATCATTTATTCAAAGACAGATTGCCTCTGATGAATAGAGCTTTAGATGCTTATGCTGTGAGAAACAGGACAACGGCAAAGAATATAGCTAATGTCAACTCTCCGCACTACCGACCTGAGAATGTGAAATTCGAAGAGTTTTTCCAAAATCAGGAAGTAGTAGTAAAAGGCGAAAGCTCTGATGGTGGAGTCTCTATTCCTTTGGGCAAAGTAGAATACGAAGATGTAGAAGGCGAAGTGCAAAATGCACCTGTTCCAAAACCGGAAATTTATTTCTCGGGCGAAACACATGTCAATATTGACCGCGAAATGTCAAAAATGGCTGAAAATCAAATCCGTTTCAGATTTGGCTCGCTAATGGTAAATAAGTTTTTCCGCGGAATGTCTTCTTCTATATTTGGAACTAAAGAATAAGTATTTATACTGTTGCAGGTTTGTTTTTTTTGAATCATATTAGGTGCGAATATGCCTGAAAATATATTTTCATCGTTTGACATTAGCGGTCAGGGCATGAGTGTGCAAAGAATGCGTCTTAGCTCAGTTGCAAAAAATATTGCTAATGCCAACACGACAGTTGGAGAGGATGGCAATCCTTACCAGAGAGAAGTTGTTGTAGTTAGGGCAATTCCCGATAGCCCGTTCGAAGACGAAGTGCAAAATCAGATAGCTTTGAAGCAGTCCGATTCTTCACATGCTTCCAACGCCAGACCGGGAACTTATCCTCCAAACTACGATGTGCTAAAAGCAGCAGTTGCACGAGACAACTCTCCGGCAAGACTTGTTTATGATCCTAATCATCCACACGCCGACGACAACGGATATGTCAGGATGCCTAATATCAATGTTGTTACGGAGATGGTAGAAATGATTACAGCCCAAAGAGGCTTCGAGGCAAATACAGGAGTAGTTGATGCTACTAAGAATATTGCTAAAAACTCTTTGGAAATTTAATGGGGGGTTATAATTTATAACCGAGGTATGTATGAAGGTATCATCTGTTGAATCATATATCAATAGCGTTTACTCTCAGGGGCTAAATGCCACCAGAGTAAACGGTGGAATCAATAAAACTCAGCAAACTGAGCAAATCGCAAAAACTCAGACTGAGAAAACCGATTCCAATAAAACTCAGGATTTAATATCGCAACAGGAAAGAGAATTTTTTAAAAGTATGTTTCCTGAAAGCTCGGAGCAAATTGATAAACATATCATTTTCAATCGAAATGGTAAAGTTACTGCTCCAAATCTAAATAAAGGTATGATAGTGGACGGCAGAATATAATATCTGCTATTCGCTCCTGCTTTTGCTATTTTGGCAAGGATGCCATGTTTTACTAACGAAAGGAATCGCATCATGGTAGTTAATGAACTCGCTGCGGGTAAGCAGTATTTACCCATCGTACAGCAACGCACCAATGAGCTGGAATTGCCCAGACATGACGGCGTTACATTCAAAGACACTTTATCTGAATTGGTGGATGATGTCAATTCCCTTCAGGTCGATGCTGCTGAGCAAAAAGAAAAGCTCATCAAAGGCGAACCTGTGGACTTGCATGATGTAATGATTTCCGCTCAGAAAGCTAAAACAAGTTTTGAGCTTTTGCTTGAGTTGCGCAACAAAGGTATGGATTTGTATCGCGAAGTTATGCGTATGCAGGTCTAAGTTTATTCTTTTTTGTTAACGCCAATGAGTAGGGTACGATGGCTGAAAATAAAGTTATAGAACAAACCAGAAATTTCTTTTCTAATTTGTCAATGATGCAGAAATGGCTCTTTGGAGCTGTAGCCGGGGCTATTTTGCTGGTTGGGGCTTATTTTGCTCTTTCGCTTAACGAAGACAAAGTCGAAATGGGGATGCTTTATAAATCTTTAGAGCCGGCAGAAGCCTCAAAAATAGTGGACTACCTAAAAACAAGTGAAATACCTTATGAGCTGACTGAAAACGGTACTGCTATTCTTATCGACAAAAATAAAGTTTATGATACAAGAATTGCATTAGCAGGTCAGGGATTGCCGGAATCCGGAGTTGTTGGTTATGAGCTTTTTGACAAAACAAATCTCGGTATGTCCGAATTTGTACAAAAGCTCAACCATAAAAGAGCTCTCGAAGGTGAGCTTGCACGCACCATCAGCTCTATGGAAGAAATCAAGAGAGTAAGAGTTCACATCGTTATCCCTGAAAAAGCATTGTTTAAAAAAGATCAACGTTCTCCAACTGCTTCTGTAACTCTTCACCTTAATTCCACACGCAGCGATAACAAATTGAATATAGAAGGTATTCAAAATTTGGTTGCTTCAAGTGTCGAAGGTATGAAAGTTGAAGATGTAAGCGTGGTCGATCAAAGAGGTAAGCTGCTTTCAGAAGCTCCTTTCGACGAGACTACTCTTGCAGGCAAAACTGCTTTGCAACACGAACAGCAAAGAAGAGTCGAACAGCACCTTACAAGCAAAGTTCAGTCTATGCTTGATAATGTTATTGGCACCGGTAATTCTAATGTAGAAGTTAATGCGGATCTTGATTTTACAAGTATAGAAAAAACTATTACCGACTATGATCCCGAACGCCAGGTTGTTAGAAGTGAACAAAACATTGTCGAAAAAAGTGCATCTTCTGATTCACTGAGCTATCCTGCTGTAAATATGTCGAAAGATCAGGCGAATAACATACAGAACTATGAAATTTCCAAATCTGTGGAGCATATTGTCAATTCTGTGGGCAATGTGAAACGCCTTTCTGTTGCTGTTATGATAAATGGTACACACGAAGTTATTACCAACGAACAGGGACTCAAAGAGCTAAAATATGTACCCCGAAGCGATGAAGAAATGCAACAATTCCGTGACTTGGTTCAAAATGCGGTAGGATTTGCACCCGATAGAGGAGACAATATTTCTGTTTTGAATATCCCGTTCGATACTTCATGGGAAGAAGACGCTCAGCAGATAATTCAGGAACTACCTTGGTGGCAAATAGAAGAAAACCAAAAGCTAATATTACTTGGTTTTGCTATCTTGCTTACTATGCTGATATTCTGGAGAGTACTAAGGTCAAAACTAATCAAAGAAAGAATGCGTATTGCACTTTCATTGCCTGCTGATGTAACTATGGGTTTAGATGAAATCGGAGAAGACGAACAGGACGAAGAAGACGAAAGACTTGACGAAGAAGAGCAACTATTCGAAGAGCTCGACTTAGATGAAGATGAAATGATGTTGCTTCCTGCTGAACTGCCCGAACAGCTACTTTTAGAAGGTGAAAAGCTGGTAAAAGAAAAAGAAGAGGAAATGGAATTAGATGAAACTGAAGAAATAGATTCCGAATCTTTGGCTGCAAGAGCAAGAGCTTCATTAGAACAAGCTGACTCACCGGAACTTACAGAAGAAACTTTGATGAAAATTGAAATAAAACAAAAAGTAGAAAATTACCTCGCTGAGGATACCGAAGATGCTGTAAAACTGATTAGATTATTATTATCACAGGATTTAGATATTCGAGGCTACTAATATGAATCAAACAAATTCGTATTAAACTTAAACAGGCAATTTCTTTGAATTGAGGCAATAAAAAAAATGGCAAAATTTAAAAACATACAAGAACTTACCGGCAGGCAAAAGGCAGCTGTGCTTCTTATGTCTATGGATGTGGACGTAGCTGCGAAAGTCTTTCAGGAACTTGAGATGAAGGAAGTAGAACAAATTGCGGTGGAGATTACTAACCTTCGCGATTTGCCGCCTATGATAGTAGAAGACGTTATCGACGAGTTTTATCAGTTGATGACCGCTTCCAGTTATATGATAGAAGGTGGTTTAGAGTATGCACAGGTGCTGTTGGAAAAAAGTTATGGTTTAGAGCAAGCTCGTGAAATTATAGAAAAAATCAGAGTGCTGACTACTGTTCGTGGTTTTAATATTCTTAAAAAAGCAGATCCTCAGCAACTTGCTAACTTTTTATCAAAAGAGCATCCGCAAACTATTGCCCTTATTTTATCGCATCTAACACCCGATCATGCTGCGGAAGTGCTTAACGAATTCAAAGAAGATGTACGTTCTGAAACAATTCACCGTATAGCTATCCTCGGAAAGGTTTCGCCTCAGTTAGTTTCCGAGATAGAGCATGTCGTAGATCAAATTGCAGAATCTACACTATCGCAAAACCTTGCTACAGCCGGTGGTGCTCAGATGGTAGCTAATATCCTCAATAAGAGTAACAATGCTACCGCTAAGCAAATGCTCGAAAGTATCGAAGAAAAAGACTATAATATGGCTCTCGAAATCAAACGCATGATGTTCCTTTTCGAAGATATTATCCTTATCGACGACAAAGGTATCCAAAGGATTCTTCGAGATGTGGACAAAAGAGACCTTGCTCTCGCACTCAAAGTTTCAGAAGAAAAAATCCGCGAAAAAATCTTCAAAAATATGTCAGAGCGTGCGGCTCAGGTGGTCAGAGAAGAACTCGAATTTATGGGACCAGTCAAACTCAAAGAGGTCGAATCAGCACAAATGCGTATTGTTGATGTGATTAAAGAACTTGAAGAACAGGATGAGATTGCTATTGGCGGCAGAGGCAAAGAAGATATCTTTGTATAATCATTTATGCCGTTTCAGGAAATGGGAGTGTGAAAAATGACCAAAATTGTTGTAAAGGTTCCTAGAAAAAAATCGAAAGTCAAGATAATTCGCTCTCAAGACATAATCGAGCAGGAATTAGAAAAGAAAAGGCTGAGGGAGTTAGAACTTCGTAGGCGAATTGAAGAGGAAAGACAAATACATGCCGTGCATGAGTATGTCGAAATTCCTGTGGCAGAACCTGAGCCCGAACCGGAACCGGAGATTGTAGCGGAGCCGGAGATTGAGGTTGCCCTAAAGACAGAAATACCACATCAGCATTTCACTGAGACTTTTGTGATATACGATCATGAAAGCCCTGTCGAAATCAATCTGAGTAACATCAAAGAAGAAACTGTACCGCTCGATGTTGCGATGACTGAGGTGCAAAATGCTTATGACCGTGGATTTTCAGATGGGCAAAAAGCAAGCGAAGCGGTATTTGTTACCGAAATTGAAGATTATAGGAAATGGATGCTTCGTATAGATAAAGTTGTTGATGAAATGCGTGAATCATTTGCTGACGAATTAGTCAAATTCGAAAAAGTTCTTTTAGATACAGCTACCATGATTGCCGAGCATATTCTTGAACACGAAATTTCTCAAAATTCCGAAATTGTTATCGAGCAAATCAAAAAAGTTATCCGAGATGTCGAAGACGAAAATGTATATGAGGTGAGACTCAACAGCGAAGATGTGTTTATTCTAAAAGAAATTAAAAGCAGCGTCTTTGCTAATAAAGAAAAGTACCCTGATGTGAAATTTATTTCTGACGATCGTATTCGCCCGGGTGGGTGCATTGTTCAAACCTCTGCAGGCACTATAGATGCAAGAATATCGAGGCAAATAGAGCGAATCAAAATTGCTTTGCGAGAAATAATGAATGACCCGGAATTAAAAGCACAAATGTAAACAATTATGATAAATCCTGATATACTCAGAGCCAAACTTAATGATGCAGTCAAAACTGTTAAATCAACAGAAATGACCGGCAGACTTAATAAAGTGATAGGAATGGTACTCGAAAGCGATGGACCTAAAGCACCTATTGGTCAGATTTGCCATTTGAGAGATAAAGAGGGCAATATCATATCAAAATCTGAGATAGTTGGGTTCAAAGATAGTAATAAGATTTTATCCATGGTGCTCGGTGATTTATATAATATTACTCCCGGCATGGATATAGTTGCAACCGGAGAAACGCTGAAAGTGGGTGTGGGCGATAGATTTCTCGGAAGAGTTTTAGATGGACTTGGCGAACCTATGGACGGCAAAGGTCACATCTATTCCTCAGAGAAGCGATCTATTTATGCTCAGCCTCCGAATCCGCTTCTACGAAAAAGAATTACCGAACCGATATCTACCGGAATTAAAGCTATTGACGGGATGCTCACCATGGGCAAAGGTCAAAGGGTTGGTATCTTCGCAGGTTCAGGTGTCGGTAAATCTACTTTACTTGGCATGATAGCAAGACAAACTTCTGCCGATATTAACGTTATTGCTCTAATTGGGGAACGTGGAAGAGAGGTCAGAGAGTTTATCGAAAAAGATTTGGGCACAGAAGGATTAGCAAGGTCGGTAGTTGTTGTTGCAACTAGCGATGCTCCTCCTTTAGTTCGTGTTAAAGCTGCCTTAGTAGCAACGAGCATTGCTGAGTACTACCGAGATAAAAGTATGGACGTGATGCTGATGATGGATTCGGCGACAAGGCTGGCAATGGCACAGAGAGAAGTTGGTCTAACCATCGGCGAACCTCCTACCACGAAAGGCTATACACCTTCTGTATTTAGTTTGATGCAAAATACAATGGAAAGAGCAGGTACTTCCGAGCACGGCTCCATAACTGCACTATATACTATTCTTGTCGAAGGTGATGACATGAACGAACCAATAGCCGACACTGCCCGTGGTATTTTAGATGGGCACATAGTGCTTTCCAGAAAGTTGGCTTCAGCAGGGCATTACCCTGCTATTAGTGTTCTTGATAGTATTAGCCGTGTGAAAAATGATATTGCTGACAGAGAACACCTTCAGGCGTCTCAGAAAATACAAACTTTGCTTGCTACTTACGCCGATGCAGAAGATTTGATTAGTGTCGGGGCTTACCAGAGAGGAAGTAGCCCTAAAATCGATAAATCAATACAGATGATAGACAGAATCAATAGCTTTTTAATGCAGGAAGTCCTTGCGTCGCATAATTTATCAGACACTATCAGGGAATTAAAAGAGCTTGCAAACCAATAGGTCCTGAATAAAACTATTGATATGGACGAAAAGTCGGGTTAAAAAACACGGAGTTGTTTACTAAGGTGATTTTTCGAAGAATTAGTTACAAGATTAGGCAAAATAAAACTTAAAGATATTATCTTATTTATAGTACAGCGATGGCAAAAAAATTCAAATTCAGATTAGATCCTCTTCTTCGATTGAAGAGCCATAAGGTTGAGCGAGCTAAGGAAATGCTTAGTGAAGTCAGCCAGATGCGTTTTATGAAAGAAGATGAGAAAGAAAAGAATTTGGCTTATCTCAAAGAAATGCTTAATACCGGCAAAAAATCCGGAAACGTATTGCAAATGCAGGCAGCAAGCTATCATAATGCTTATGTTCGTTCACAAATAGAAAAATTGCAAAAAGAAATAGATAAACTTAAAGAAATTGAAAACATAAGACGACAACAACTAAATAAAGCGATGCAGGAAGAAAAAGTTCTTACTAAGCTGAAAGACAAAAAAGAACACGCTTATCTGCATGATGTGCTAAAAGAAGAAAATGCCTTTATTGACGAAATAGCTATCCTTCGTGGCAATCAAAAAAGAGGAGAATCCTAATGGAAATGAATATCAAAAAAGCAGCAATGATTATTGTAGGTATCAGCTTTTCGCTGACGCTGACAGTGCTTGCTGTAATTGGTATTTACCAGTGGGATCCGACTTTAATGGGACTGCCACCTCATCCTCAGGATACTACTCAGGTTGTGGAGCTTCCTCCGCCACCGCCAAAGCCAGTAGAATCTATTAAAACAGTAGAAATCACAGAAGCCCAGTTCAAAGAAATGGAAGATGAGCTCATAGCTAAGCATAGGATTGTACAAAGCAAAGATTCACTTGCCAAAGCTAATAAGCAACTTCAGGATTCCATAAAGAAGCTGGTAGCTATGGGCAAAAAGTATAATGACTCTATCAAATCTGTTTCAAAATATCTTGACAGTGCCAAGCTGGCAAAATCTCATTTGTCTGATTCTTTGGCAAAGCTTGCCGCTAAGGTGAAAAAAGATTCCATCAAAATATTGCTTAAGCAAAATAAAATAGATAATCTTCAGGACTATCTTGTTGCCAAAGCAGATTCATCTGAAACAGAAAACTTCAAAGTGTTTGCTAAAATGTACGATGCTACTAATCCTGCAGATGTTGCCAGAATATTAGAACAAATAGACGAACGCGACGCTGCTGTAATCCTCAAACTTATGCAAAAAAAGAAAGCTGGCAAGGTTCTTGAATCTATGACTCCTGAGAGTGCTGCTGCAATATTGTTATTGGGTAGCGAATAAAAAAATTAGGAATGTAGATTTTAGTGCAAGGACGCACCATGCAAATCTTCCCTGTAAATAATGCCGGAAACCAAATCTCTACAAATGCGGAAAAGCGATATGCCGAAGAGGCAGCTATGGCTTTGGCGAGTATGGGTAACCTGTTTAGCGATGTGCTGAATAATATTCAGGCAGATAAGTCAGCAAACCAAAATAAATCTGATGCTAATTATAGCCAAAATGTTAAAGAAGATAACTCTTCGCAAAGAAAAGCAAACAACGGAGAGGTGGAGAATAACATCAAATCGGCTGATAATAGCCCAAAAAAATCAGAGACTACAGACAATAAATCTGAAGAAAGTAAAAATTCCACATCCACTGAAAAAAAATCTGAAGATACAAAAATGTCTAAATCTGACAGCATATCTTCCGTTAAGGCAGACTCTAATCAATCTAAACAAACCACTTCCGTAAGCGTTAAGTCTGAGCTCCCTCAAACAGGCACACAGACGGGCGAACAGACAAGCTTACAAGAGCAGATGGATTTTGTCAAAAAATTTGAAAATGCCAATATAAAAGTGTCTGTCAAATCAGAAGCAGTTGCCGTTGAACCGAGCATAAAAGATATTCAAAATATGTTTATGGCTAATAGTAGTGCGGCGAATATTGAAAATATGTCTGATAATCTACTAAAAAATGCAGGCATAAAAGAATTATTTGACGGCAAATCATTCGAGCAGATAAAAGAAATACTAAATAATTCGGGTTCCGGCTTTTCTGATATGTCCGGTTTTAATTTCGAGTTCAACGGACAAAAAATATTGGACAGAGCTAATAACCTGAAATTTGAGAAAGTTATAAGAACACAGATAAAAGATTTTGCTGCAAAGCTAACCTCTGTGGTCAAAAATGTTCCTAATTCTACAAATGCCACAGCCAAGATGGTACTTCGTCCCGAATCGCTTGGCACTGTATTTGTAGATATTAACTCAACTGAGGGGGTAGTTAAATTGAAAATCAAGGCTCAGTCACAGGAAGTGATTGACAAGTTAGAAGCCCAAATAGCAGAGCTCAGGCAAAAACTTGAAAAGTCCGGCTTAGTCGCCGAACACATTGAGTTTGCTCTCTACGAGGAAGGAGAAAATGCTTTTAACAGCTTTGCATTTTCAAAAGAAAAACAGGACGAAATGGAAGCACGAAAAGATTTCGTGCGCTCTTTTACCGGATTAGCTTCTGATTCTACTCAGGATGAGCCTACAATCAGCAGTAAAAATGGTATAGAGCAGTACATTTAACCCTTTCAACATGGAGGTTGCAAATGACTCAGGGAGTAACCGGAACTACTTCGAGTGCGTATAACTATTCTGGTAGCAGCACGTCAGCAAGCAGCGGAAGCGATGTGAGCAAAGACGAATTTTTGAAGCTGCTTACCTATCAGTTAAAAGCACAAAACCCGTTGAAACCATACGACAACCAAGAGTTTGCCTCTCAGTTAGCTCAATTCTCGCAATTGGAAATGCTTACTGACATTCGTTCTATAATGGAAGAACAATCGCAGGTCAATCTCTTGCTTACTCAAACTATGTCCAATACTGCTTTGCCGGGGATGCTTGGCAAATCTGCCAAAGCTTACACCGATGGTGTTTCCTTTGACGGTGAAAACCCTGTGCAACTTGGTTATACTTTACCTTATTCGGCTTCATCAGGTTCTGTTTCTATATATAACGAAAGCGGAACGCTGATTAAAACAATTGACCTTGACAGCTCTGTGCTGCGAACCGGCGATAACACTATCGAATGGGATGGCACTGATGCAGAGGGCAATACTGTCGATGAGGGTAAATATAGTTTTGTTGCTAATGTGGCAGACGGCGAAGGCAAAGCAATAACAACGGAAACTTTTGTCAACGGAAAAATCGAAGCAGTTCGTTTTAAAAGTGAAGGTACTGTATTGGTTATCAATGGTATGGAAATACCACTTGGTGACATTTCTGCAGTTACTTCCGGGTAATTGATTTAACTAAAAAAACAGGAGGCGTCTATGATTGATATTGAAGGCGTCAGACTACCGTTTGTTCCCGCAGGCGGTGTGCGTTCTCTCAAAAATCCTGCTCAGCAGATTAAAGTTCCGGATGGGAAAAGTACTGATTTCAGTGATATTTTCAAAAAAGAACTGGAAAAGGTAAACTTTTCGTCTCATGCTCAATCGCGCATGGTAAGTAGAGATATTAGTATCTCGCCTGCTGAAATGGAAAAATTAGAAACAGCAATTGATAAGTTAGCTGAAAAGGGCGGTAAAGATTCGTTGGTGATGATGCAGGACAAATCCTTTATTGTTAACGTACCATCTAAAACAATCGTTACCGTTTTTGACAGCTCGCAGATGCAGGAAAACGTTTTTACAAATATCGACTCGGCTGTGATAGCATAAGAGCGAGCAGGACTTTGCCTTTGTCTCAGAGAATAAGGGCGAGATGCTCGAAAAGCCTTGACCGACTGATAGGCTTTTTCGGTTGAAAATCAACAAGGAGGTTGATATGGGCTTAATAAGATCGCTTTCGATTGGAGCGAGTTCCTTAAAAACCCATCAAAAAGGATTTGACGTTATTTCAAATAACTTAGCCAATGCTAATACAGTAGCTTATAAATCAAACTCTGCTAACTTTGCAGAGGAATTCAATCAGGTTTATAGCTATGGAAGAGGCCCGGGAGACACCGGCACTTCCGCTGCAGGAGGTACTAATCCTTTGCAGTATGGGCTTGGAGTTAAGTTGAGCTCAATCCAACAGAATATGACGCAGGGAGTTATCGAATCTACCAACAGACCATTAGATATGGCTTTGCAGGGTGGAGGCTTTTTTGTGTATAATCTTGGTGGTACAGATTATTATTCTCGTGCCGGAGCCATTTCGCAGGACAAACTTGGTAATCTTGTGGATAGTGGCACAGGTGCATTCTTGCAGGGATATAATGTATCCTATGATGCTAACGGACGAATCAATAAAACTTCTGACGGTGCTAATATCCTTGACGCAACCGTCTCTAATTTGACAATTTCGCCCGATGTGGTCTCTGCTCCTAAACAGACAGAAAATAT
This sequence comes from Kapaibacterium sp. (SeqCode), assembly GCA_963664875.1. Classification (GTDB taxonomy): domain Bacteria; phylum Bacteroidota; class Ignavibacteria; order Kapaibacteriales; family UBA2268; genus JBFHIJ01. The sequence goes on from OY761611.1 coordinate 2,914,549, forward strand.
TGCATTGAAAGGTAATTTGAATTCTGAAGCAGACGAAGGAAATGTTCGTACTACCAGTATTGATATACTCGATAATAACGGCGGTTCGCACACAGTAACACTTTCGTTTACAAAAAGTGCTACTGCCAATCAGTACGATGTTGCCGCTAAAGTTGACGGAAACGATATATCATTAGATGCTACAAACATTACTTTCAATCCTGACGGTTCGATAAGTACACCTTTAGAATTGAATATGACAGCTGCTGATTTGAATACTGCAGTTGGATCTGATGTATTTGATACAGGCACTCCAAAAAATGTAACTATTACACTTGCAAATTCAAATAACCTGTTGCAGGGACTAACCAATTTTGCACAGGCAGATTCTGCAACAGCGACCTCGCAGGACGGTTACAAACCCGGATCATTACTTTCCCTTTCTGTTCAGCCTGATGGTAGAATAGTGGGTAGTTTTTCGAATGGGCAGGCAGAAGTCTTGGGGCAGGTGGTAGTCGCAAAATTTACCAATGAAGATGGTTTAGTCCGATCAGGTAACAATTTCTTTGTGCCTTCTCCAAATAGTGGATTGCCAGTGATCGGTACGGCTACAGAAACATTTGCTTCTACGATGGTTGCTGGACAGTCATTGGAACAATCAAATGTAGATATGACAGAAGAATTTACTGATATGATATCGACTCAAAGAGCTTTTGAAGCTGCTTCGCGAACAATTTCCGTAAGCGATCAGCTACTTCAGGAAATAAATCAGCTTAAAAGATAATAGCTAATGTTTTAGCAAATTAAGTCGATAATAATAAAAAGTGTCAATCATCGAGGCAGATGACAAGACAATCAGGGAAATATATCCCTGATCCTCCATAATTCGGGTGGTTGCAATATACTACCCGTTTTTTTTTGCTTTCAGTCTGAAAGAGCCCTGAAATAGCACCCTTTCCTGCTCCTGAATATCTATCTCCCAAAAAAAACAATAGCAATCCTGTTCGTCAATATTCTCAGTATTTTCTAAGTCTGATCTTTTCAATTTCCATTGCTTATGTTCATATATAGTGGTAAATTAGGAGATTGGAATTAAACTAATTATCAAAACGGAATATTGAAAATGACATCTAAAGAGATAAGACAATCCTTCCTTGACTTTTTTAAAGGCAAAGAGCATGCTATAGTGCCGTCTGCGCCTGTAGTGCCTCACGGCGACCCTACTTTGCTTTTTACTAATGCAGGTATGAACCAGTTCAAAGATGTATTTCTTGGACAGGGAAAAAGAGATTTTAACCGTGCTGCTGATACTCAAAAATGTATCCGTGTGAGCGGTAAACATAATGATCTTGAAGAAGTTGGTGTTGACACTTACCACCATACTTTCTTTGAAATGCTTGGTAACTGGAGCTTTGGTGATTATTATAAAGAAGAAGCTATTGCTTGGGCTTGGGAACTTCTCACAGGAGTTTGGAAACTGCCTGCTGACAGACTTTACGCAACAGTTTTCGAATCAGATGATGAAGCTTTGGAAATCTGGAAAAAATATCTTCCTGAAAATCAAATCCAACGCCATGGCGCTAAAGATAACTTCTGGGAAATGGGCGAAACAGGTCCGTGCGGCCCTTGCTCTGAAGTACACTATGACAGAACAAAAGACAAATCAGGTGCAAAACTTGTAAATATGGATAGCCCTGAAGTTATAGAAATATGGAACCTTGTATTTATCCAATACAACAGAAAAGCTGACGGTTCTCTTGAAAATCTTGCTAACACTCACGTTGATACAGGTATGGGATTTGAAAGAATCTGTGCAGTGCTTCAAGGTAAAAACTCAAACTACGACACAGATGTATTTATGCCGATTTTGAGAAAAATTGAAGAGTTGAGTGGCAAGGCTTATAGTACTGAATTGACTGACAAAACCGGTATTGCAATGCGTGTTATCGCTGACCACGTTCGTACACTTAGCTTTGCAATTGCCGATGGCGCTATGCCGGGCAATGAAGGCAGATCTTATGTCCTTCGCAGAATTTTGCGTCGTGGTTGCCGCTTTGCTAGAAATCTCGGTTTCAGAGAAGCTATGATGTACAAACTTGTTCCTACTTTAATTGAAGTAATGGGCGAGCAATTCCCTGAAATAGTTAAACAGCAGACAACAATCGAAAAAATCATCAAAGGCGAAGAGGAATCATTCCTTCAGACTCTTGATAGAGGGATCGAAAAATTTGAAGAGATGACAAAAGACCTAAAAGATAATACTATCGCAGGTGCAGATGCATTTATGCTTTATGATACTTTTGGTTTTCCTCTTGACCTGACTGAGCTAATGGCTCGCGAAGCAGGCTATAAAGTTGACATCGAAGGCTTCAATGCAAACATGAAAGAGCAAAAAGAACGCTCTCGTGCAGCTCGCAAAGTTACTTCTCAGGAAGCAGAAATACCTGAAGTAAATGAAAAATCAGAGTTTATTGGTTATCATACTTTAGAAGCCGAAGCAAAAATTCTTTGGGCAGATGATAATAAAGTAGTTCTTGACAAAACTCCATTTTATGCAGAAAGCGGTGGTCAAGTGTCAGATCATGGCACGCTTACAATAGCTGCTAATAAATATGATGTTATCGACGTTAGAAAAGTGGGTGATGCTATTATTCATATCTGCGACCGCGAAGTAGAGCAGCTTATCGGCGGTTCAGCTCTTGCAAAAGTAGATGAAAAACGCAGACAAGCTATCAAACGAAACCACTCTGCAACTCACCTCTTGCACGAAGCGCTTCGCACTGTTCTCGGTAATCACGTGCAGCAGGCAGGTTCACTTGTAGCTCCTGATTATCTACGTTTCGACTTTAACCACTTTGAAAAAGTAACAGATGAGCAAATCGAGCAAATCGAAAGGCTTGCAAACGAAAAAATACTGGAAGCTCATTCAGTAGATATTGAAGAAAAATCTATCGAAGATGCTCAGAAAAACGATAAAATCAAAATGTTCTTCGGAGACAAGTACGGCTCAACAGTTCGAGTAATTACTATGGATCCTAGCTATTCTATGGAGCTGTGTGGTGGTACTCACGTTAGTAACACAGCAGAAATCGGTTTGGTAAAAATTACATCTGAGTCTTCTATTGCTGCCGGCGTTCGTCGTTTGGAAGCAGTAACAGGCAAAGGTGTGGAAGAATATATCCATAATCAAAATGCTAAGCTAAAAGAAAAAGACGTTACTATTGCGGAATTGCATCACAAAATCAAGCAAATGGAAAAAGAAATGTCTGAGCTAAAAGTGCAGGGCATGGCTTCGCTTGTTCCTGATATGATAGCTGCGGCTGAGCTTGTGGGCGAAATCAGAGTAGTAGCCAAAGAAGTAGAAGCAGAAGATATGGATCAGCTCCGCGACCTTGGCGAGGAGCTTAGAAACGGTTTCGGCAAACAGGGTATCGGTCTTCTTGCTCGCATAGATGAAGATAAAGTGCAGCTCGTGTGCGTTGCTACTGATGACTTAGTCAAATCGCATCCTGCAGGCAAATTAGTCGGAGCTGCTGCAAAAGCACTTGGCGGCGGCGGAGGTGGTAAACCTCACATGGCTACAGCAGGCGGCAGAGATGTATCAAAATTGCCTGAATTACTATCAAACTTTGCCGCAATGGTAAAAGATATGTAGCATATTCACAACCGTAGGGCTCGCCCTGCTGTTAGGAATAGGAAATATAAAATAGAACCGCAGAGAGTAAATGACAATAAACTCTCTGCGGTTTTTTTTTGAGACCTTTTACAATTAAATGTGTTTATCATTATAGATAGATAATTTTATGTTGTGGAGGTATAAGATGAAAACGTTATTTTACATATTATTTTTAATTGCAAGTGTAGCAAGTTTAAGCGCAGTAGAGTGGGAAAAAATTGATTTACCATCTTATCCGTATTATGAGGTCAAACATAACTCCAACCTTTCTGAATTAGAAATACACGGGGTGGATTCTTTACCAAAACCTAAAGCAAAGTATCAAGTCGATTATGATTTCGAATCAACTATTTGCCAATCCTTTTTCGATTTAGGAATAGATACTGTAGATTTTAAAAGTAATCACAGTATTGCTAATCCTTTTTTCAATGTACTATTTGTATCAATTCCTTCGCAAGATAAATGCCTATATTCAAAGGACGGAGGTCGAATTTGGGCAGTTACCGGCTCAGAAATAGAAAATTTGTCTTTTGGTGCTCTGTTTGAGTCGGTTGTTGTTGGCAATAGCTTTTTTGTATGCCCACATACACCGGATGTAATATTGCAAACTAAGGATTCTTGTAAAACATGGACAATATTTGCTGATGATATATCTGATCAAAAATTGGACCCTAGCTATAACCAACTTCAGGCAGTCAATGATTCTACACTGTTTTATATACAGCAATCAGCTTATTTTCTTGATTCTACAGTCTATCATAATACGATAACAAACAAAAAAGAATCTTCAGTTATTCCTTCTTACATGATGAAATGGTCTTATGATCCAACAGTTGTGAGAGGAGATACAATAGATTATTTTTTATGGTATTTGCCTAGCTATATATACAGAAGCATTGATAGAGGTAATACATGGGGAATATGGTTTGATATGACAGATGTGTTTCACAAACTAGCTCCGGCAGCTGCTAATCAAGGAATTGAATATACTTTTGATGGTGATGTAATAACAGCAGTCATGGACAGAAAGGGTTCGGATGGTAAGTTTGAAAACCGATATTGCGTTTCTCCTGACTATGGAAAGACATGGTATTTTACCGACAAGGAAAAACCAATTGTAATCAATGGTGCATGTTATTTCCCAAAAGGCACATATATTCAATATGATACATTATTAGATTTGCGCTCAAACGCTTATTTTTTGGGTACTGATTATGGAACTTATAGAGAATCCGGCAATAAAGCATACTATCAAACTAGAGTGACAAATAATAATGACATCAAAAATCTAAATCAGGTAACATGGGACAAGTATAATTTCACAGAGGAGCAAATATATCTTACAAAACATGATAAAGAATATTTCCTTGATGAAGGTATATTACATCTCCGCAAACAACCGGAATCAATAGAATTGGCTTCAAGTATCTCTTCTTTTGAAGTAATTTTAGAAACTCCTTGGCTTGATATTCTGCTTTGCCAAAACTCAGAAGAGAATTCACATCGATTGTTATATATCAAAGATTCAGAAGTTGTTGAAGAGATGTTAGTAACAGAAAATCAAGAAATTTTTGCAGGTATAAATACAGAAAACCCGGATCAGATATATTACATTTATATAGAAAAATCCGATAATATTAAGCTCATATCTGAAGATATAAATAAAGCAGGTAAAGATACTATTGAATTGAATCTTGATATAAATGATGATAAGATTATCAAGTCCATTCTTAGCGGAGACAACTTATATCTAATCGGCAAAGAGAAGCTGTATATATCTGACAACAAAGGTTCTTCATTTATATCAATTACAAACCCTCAAACATATAAAGCAAAAGATGTTTTGTGTGACAACGTAGCAGTATATCAAGGTGATATTTATACTTCGGGATCAAAAGGAATTCTAAAGCTAAATGATAAACTTGAATGGGAAAACGTGCTTGATAGTGTTACAACTGCTTATGCTTTTGCAGTAGAGTTTTTGAACAATAAAATCTACGCTTACACAGAGGAAGGACTTTTTGTAAGCCTGGCTACCAATAAAGTCAGCACAGAAGACGGAAACCGAAATACAATTATTGAAACATCCGGTGGAATCTATTTTGGCTACTCAAATGTCTTTTGCTTTTATGCAGATCGGCTGCAGCAAGAATATGCCGGCAGATTCTCCTATGTTGTTTATCACGGGAATTACGAAAGTAGCACTCCTAAAAATGATACTGATCCCGATTTTAGAACAGAGGGAGCAGACAGTGTACTAGCATATATTCGGGATTTAAACGAATTGAACAGGAATTATTATATTGATATTACGGATGGCGATGAAGTTACTGATCCGATGGACAAAATTCACGCCCAGACTTCAGAAGTAAATATATCAGTTTCAGCAGATGTAAACCCTAATACAAGGGAGCTTACTGCAAATGTTTCCTATTTGTACAAAAAAGAAGGTAGTGGCTCGCATACTTTGTCTGTATTCCTGCTTCAGGACTATATAAAAGGAAAACAAGAATTGTATACAAATGTTTTACTACCACCATTGGCTCTGGATGGTCAATATTACCACCGCAACGTGTTCAGAATGAGCCTAAGTGACGATGCTAAAGGAGACAAAATACCGAATACTTCTGAAGGTATTTACGGCGAAAGGAATTTTAAAATTATCTTACCTGACACAATTGGAAATATCAAACTTGAATTGGCCGATTTGAAGCTTATAGCTTTTATAAACAAAGAAGATGAATATAAAGAAGTTTTGCAGGTTGTAGAAACTGAAGTAAATCTTCCTGACAAAAACCTTGTAAATCTGAACATAGAAGACATTACAGAAACTAAATATGAGTATTTCTTTAATGAATTTATTCCTAAAGTTCACATTACAAACTATGGTTCAACTAATATAAATCAGTTTGATTTGAACTTGAAACTTACAGACACTACTTACTCAAATACATACTATGAAAAAATCAATAACAACTTTGCTAAATCTGTTATTGTTGATACTGTTAAAGCTGATTTTGTCGGGAACTATTCCTTTGCAGTTACAGGTTTTGGGAATATTAACAATTCCCACGTGACAGGAGAATATATTGCGGACAATAATCCCCTAGATAATGATTGTTTGATAGAGGGCATTAGGCTCCAAAGAAATGCTTTTGTATATACCCAATTTACTTTTGAAGAGGATTCAGATAAGAACTATGGTATAGAATATCGCAATGGTCTTTCGGTTCAACTTCTAAAATCTACAAATGGAGATTCAATTGGTGCAGAAAATTCCCATAATACTTTACAATTTTATTTAGGTAAATCAGGTGAATATGAGTTTAAAACAGCTTATGTAGTTTTTGGAGAAGCTGATTTTACTAGTGTATCTGAAGCTTATATGTCTTACTATTATGCGTATTTAGCCGACGAAGCAGGCGGAACTCTACCAACTTGTACTTCTGAGTACTCTACTGACGACGGTAAGACTTGGATAGAAATACATTCTATGAATCTGAAACAAACATCCTCAACTAAATCACCTTATCATAAACTTCATTCAGATGAATATATAAAAGAGTATGTTCCCATAAAGGAATGCATAGGCAAAAAAGTGATACTTAGAATTGGCATTACAGCCGGCTTAGACGGTTTAGCCTGCTGGCTCGATCAGATTAGTATAAGCAACTCTGCTCCTATTTTGTCAGCATCAACAGATAAAATGGATTTTGGCAAAGTAACAATAGCAGATAACTCATACAGCGAAAGAACAGTACAGTTAAATAATATCGGCTCTGAAACACTTACACTCGAATCATTCAATTTCAGGGGCGCTGACGCTGCAGCCTTCGAATTTGTAGATATTCAAAAGGATACAAGCTTGGCAGCGGGAGAATCGCTGATTGTAACAATCAGATTCACTCCGAAAGAAAATTCGCAATATTTAGCAAACTTAGAATTTGAAACAAATGATCCGGAAAACAAAACTTCGATCATCAGATTAGAAGGTTGGGGAGAAGGAACATCTATAGCTGAGAAAGAAACATCAGAAGTCTCACTTTCTATCTCTCCTAACCCTGCCTCTGAGTATATTTACTACTCATTTGGCGGCAATATAGAGCAAATAGAAATAATCGACCTAAACGGCAAAACATTCCAAACAGAAAGCAACGGAAACCAAATTGATATTTCAAATCTAAGTTCAGGCACTTACTTCCTGAAAATAAAATCCGACGGCAGAGCTTTCTTGAAGCAGTTTGTTGTAGCCAGATAAAAACAATTATCAGTAGTAAAATCAGCAGAGGGTATATAAAAATACTCTCTGTTTTTTTTTGAGTTTTATATTCAGATGCAATAAAAAAAGCCGCAATTCTTTGTTTGAATATGCGGCTCAGGGTTTAGTGCTAAGCTTGTATGAGTTAAGCTTTTATGAGTAGGGTTGTTACTAATTGATACGCCTGAGCTATTTAAAAGTTTCAAAACTATTTCCAATATTTTAGCTCTGCAAAAGCATTTCTCGAAATCTTAACTTTTTCAGCTGATTTTTCGTATTTTTGCTTAGTTATTATGTCAAATTTATTTTCGGGATATAAAATTATGTTCGAACCGCAAAGAGAAAAGCTCAGAGGTTTGGAGTCAAGAGTCAATCAACTACGGAGGTTCCTTTGACATTGACGGTAAGTTAGCAATGATCAAAGAAAAAGAAGAACTCTCCCATGTCGAAGGCTTTTGGAATGATAATATCAAAGCTCAGGAGATAATGAGACAAATTTCGGAGGCGAAAGACTGGGTAAAGGTATGGGAGGACACAAATGCTGCAGTGCAGGATGCAGTTGCCTTCATAGAATTGGCAGAAGAAGAAAAAGATGAATCCATGGAAGCTGATGCAAATGCAGAAGTAGAACAAGCAGAAAAAATTGTCAGTTCATTAGAAGTCCGAAAATTATTGGGTCACAAAGATGACGACAGAACCGCTATTCTTGCTATCAATGCGGGAGCCGGAGGCACTGAGGCATGCGATTGGGCTCACATGCTGCTGCGTATGTATGTGCGTTGGGCTGAAAGAAAAAATTACAAAGTTGCTTTGCTTGAAGAACTCGAGGGTGATGGAGCCGGAATTAAATCTGCTTCAATAGAGATTACAGGTAAGTTCGCTTATGGCTATTTAAAAGCAGAAAACGGTGTACACAGATTAGTTCGTATCTCACCGTTTGATTCGAATGCAAGAAGACACACTTCTTTTGCTTCTGTTTTTGTATATCCCGAAGTTGATGATGATATAGACATTGAAATCAATCCGGCTGATTGCGAATGGGACACTTTCAGAGCCGGAGGAAAAGGTGGTCAAAATGTGAACAAAGTCGAAACAGCCGTCAGACTTAGACACATTCCATCAGGCATTGTGGTAGCCTGCCAGCAGGAACGTTCTCAATTCCAAAACAGAGAAAGAGCTTTGAAAATGTTGAAATCAAGGCTTTATAAAAAACGTATGGAAGAAGAGGAAAAAGAAAAAGCTGCTGTCGAGGGTGCTAAAAAGAAAATCGAATGGGGAAGCCAAATCCGTAGCTACGTTTTCCAACCATATACCATGGTTAATGACCACCGCTCTGAATACAAACGAACTGATATTCATGCAGTGATGGATGGGGATTTGGACGATTTTATAAAAGAATTTTTAATGCTGCTCGAAGATTAAGAGCTATAAGATAAAATTTGACAAAACAAAGGGGTATCATTTTCATAATGTACCCCTTTGCTGTAAATATGATTCAGAAAGGAACTATGCAAGCAAATCATACAATTTATCAGATTCGATGAGTTCTATGCGAACTTTTTCAACTTCATCCTGCATATATCTGTCTTCTGTAACAACAGGGAATACATCTTTCATATTTTCAATCAAAGTTTTACCTGTAGTCCCTGCTACCATTTTTGCATCCTGAGGAATTTTTCCTGCTTCTTTCCAGCTGCTTTCCATTTTTTCAAGTACATAATAGCCTTGTCGGATAATAGAAGCCTGAAGAGCAAGCTGAACTGAGTGAAGCTCAATTGCATCTCTCATATTCAAAATAACAGTAGGAGCATGTGAAACATGGTCTTCCTGATGGCTTGCGCTACTTTGAGCATGCAAAAATGCAGTATTGTTTTTAGATAGCAGCAAGTTGCCATGAGCTGTGTGGCTATATTCTAAAATCATCATGCCGCTGCTGATTGAGTGGTTAGCTTCCGGAGAAATAAGGCAGCTAACACCTAAACGGTTTTTGTCTTTATCAACTATTCTTCTTACTAATGACATATTTATAGCTACAGTGCCACAGAAAGCATTAAATAAGTTAGCTGCTGCGATAGAAAGCGGCATACCATGGAAATTACCACCTGAAATAACCATGTCGTCAAATACTAACGGGTTATCAGTAGCAGAGTTCATTTCAATTTCTAATTTCTTTTTAGTTTCGTCCATTGCATCAAACAAAGGTCCGTAAACCTGAGGCAAACAGCGAGAGCTGTAAGGATCCTGAACATTTACATCATAATCAAAGCTTTCGTGAGCTTTTCTGATTTGGCTTTCTGCAAATACACCTTTCAAGATAGCTGCAGCTTTAGCTTGCCCCGGATATGGACGTAAAGCGTGTATTTCAGGGGTGAAAGGTAAGTCCGAAGCCATCATGATTTCTGACATCATTCCTGCAAACAACAGACCTAAAGTAGCTCGTTTTTCAATTTGATATAAGTTCCAAGCAAGAAAAGCATTTGACCATTGCATCCCGTTATTCAAAGCCAAGCCTTCTTTTGCGGCTAATTCGATCGGTTTCAAACCTGCTTTTTCAAGTGCTATTCCGGCATCTATCAGCTCATCTTTATAATAACATTTTCCTTCGCCCATCAAGTTCAAAGCAATGTGCGAAAGCGGAGACAAGTCTCCGGATGCACCTAAAGAACCTGCTTCAGGGATATAAGGATAAATATCATCGCAATTAGCGAAATCAACAATTGATTGAAGCAATTCGAATCTGATACCGCTGTGTCCTTTAGAAAGAGCGTTAGCTCTGAACAGCATAGACATTTTAGCGATTTGTTTTATCGTTGGTTTGCCAAATGAGATAGAGTGTGTTCTAATCAAGTTTTTCTGAAGCTCAATCAAACCTTCCTCAGACACAGCTACATCTTGATTTTGACCAAAACCGCGAGTAAAGCCATAAACCGGTTTGCCTGATTTGGTAGAAGCAATTACTGCTTCTCTGTTTGCTTCTACTTTAGCTTTTACATCTTTATCTAATTCAATTTTACAATTACCAAGAGCAAAAGATATAGCTTGCTCAAAAGTAAGATTGCTACCGTTTAAAACAATATTAGAGTGATGATGCGAATCCATTATAACTCCGAATAATATTTATATTTCATACACTTAAATTTATCAGTGCAAATTAAGAAAAAAGCTTTTGATTTCGCATCATATTAAGGCAATTTAATTGTATGAGACTAAAGATTAATTTAATGTTATGCAGGACTTTTTTATGATTGCAATTCTTTTAGAAGAGCGAGATCGTGTGATAGGTCTATAAGGTTTCTTACGCTACCTTGTGTTACTTCTAAATAAGTAACATTGAATCGGGAGACAACATATTCTTCGGCACCTTCAATTGCATTTGAGATGAGTTCTACAAGGTCGTTGATGTGTCGTTTAAGTTCATATTCAAGTTTATCGGTCAGTTCACTTGAGCCGGAAGCACGTCTTAAAGTTTCTGATATTTTCCAAAGAGACTTACCCGAAAAGACAATTCTATTAAGAAGCTCATGGTCTAATTTTAATGCTATCAGCTCAAGAATTGCAGCTAAATCAGCTTCTTTGCGAAGACTGTTGTCTGATTTTATATTCAGTGCCTCTATGATTTGTAATATATCTTCGGAATATTCCATAGTTTTTAGATTTATTACCTACTATGTGGTATAATTATTATTAAACAAAATGGGAAAACAATCTTATAAGTAAAGACGGATTGTTTTTGCTGCGAACAAGAGTTCGAAAATTTAACAGCTAATACTTCGCTCAATCAAAACTTTTAGTTGAACTGAATAGAGGCAACTATAGAATCAAAAATTCTGTCCATATCCTGTCTGCTTGGCAACGGCTTGCCAATTACATCCATAGGCATCAAAGCAAATTCGTAATAGTTCCCTGTTTCAGTCATGAATACTATTATGTCTGATGAAAGTGCACCACCGGTAGTACTAATTTTGTATTTGACAAAATGCTTATTTCCTATAGAAAAGGGTTGGTATTGGCCAATAAGTTTAATGTCACCGGCAGTTTTGCGTTTATGTCTCTCTAAATTCATCCTTGCAAGACCAAAAAGTCCCTCTTTCTCTATAGTCTTATCCATAATATTATTACTACGAATAAGTGAGAAAACGGCTGACAGTGAATAATCAGGATTGACTGCAACTGCTATCAAGCCTGATGCAGCCCTTTCTTCTACATCAATCAGAAACCAGTCCTGAGGAATAAAAGAAATCATGTCGCCTTGTGCAGAGCGAATTATTACATCGGACATCTGTATTTCAGGTTTCGGACTCAAATCCATTTCCGGTTGCCTGTCGTCAGAGTTGTTGTATTTCACAAAAATACAAGAGCTCATAGCGAAAGCTATAAGCACAAATATAAATACTATTTTGTTCGTTATTTTGAAGCTCATATAGGGCTGTTTTTATTTGTTTACAGAAAATATCTTTTCGCCTGCTTTTATCTCTAAGTCTATATGATTGCTAAGCGGCACTACCGGGCAACTGTAATTATCACTATATGCACAGTAAGGTGCGTATGCAGTGTTAAAATCGAGCGTTACCTGATTGGTTTTTGGGATTCCCATTATATCAAGATATCGACCGGCTGAATAACTCGTGATGCCATTGGTTTTGTCAGAAAAAGGAATAAAGATGTATTTAGTAGCTCCTTCCTTTAGAGACAGAAAAGCATCTATCGAGCAGTTTGTGCCGGAAAGAATAAAACTCAACTTTGCATATCTCAGATATTTTTTAGTTATATCAGGTTTACTTGTGAAAAACTCTACTGTGTCAGGATTATCGTAAATATTGAAATCTGCTGTTACTCTAAAAGACTTATCTGGTTCAAAATAATTAAGACCTTTAAATTTGTCTCTTATAGATTCAGGGATAGGAGATTCCTTATCATATTTATAATAATTATCGTTTTTTTGCCTTTCCGCAAGTAAATCATTTATATAAGAACTATGATTATTGCAAGCATTTACAAAGATAAGAAATGCAAAGAGAAAAACAGCATTTAAAAGCTTAAAAAATTTAATACTCCTCGACATGTAAAGCTCCTGCGCACTCAGTTGAATGTTTTGTGTATCCAAATTTATGCAAAAAAGCAGTAACAGATTCTACCATTTTTGGATTGCCACAAAGAAAAAAGTGAGTTTTCGCAGGATCTACTTCGATTCCTGCATCTTGCAGTACCCCGGCTTCAAGGTGTTTCTCTATATAACCTGTAAGACCGTTCCAAGTCGAATCTGCTTTAAGAAGAGTAGGGAAGTAGTGAAAATTAGCAAAAGAATTTTGTATAAATGTAAGCTCACTGTAATAACCCAAATCCCAAGGGTAAGCAGCACCGTGAAAAACAGCCATTCTGTTATTAGAAGAGTCTTGCATGTGAGACCTCAAAAAACTGATATAAGGGGCAAGCCCTGTGCCGGTAGCAATCATTACAATATTGCAGGATTCGGGAATTTGGCTAAGATGGAAAATGCCGAAAATATCTTCATCTACCCACATACGTCTGCCAAGAGAAAGATTGAATAAGCGAGGAGTGAGCTGACCGGATTTGACCTGGCTTATGTAAAATTCAAAATCTTGAGTCTGATGATTAGCAGATGCAATGGAGTAAGGTCTTTTGATAAGTGTCTTTTCAGGCATAGTCTCGAGCGGCATGACACTATTTGGGCTTCTTGTTTCCGAGGCAGCTAAGCCGATATTCGTATATTGCCCTGCAATAAACTTATCGCGGGGAGAGTCAGTTCTTACTCTGAGCATCATCAGGTCAGGAGTAAGCATTATTTTACCTGTAACCGTAGCATTGTATAAACTTTCCATGTAGCATATTTCCGTAATAGGTTAGAATAAAGAATGAAAAAGAAAAAAATAGGAAACCGTATTTGTATATCAATGCGAGAAATATAAAATCTCGTAAATTAATTTTACGAGAGAGTCGAAAAAATATTTTGACAGACTATCAAAAAGGTGTATATTTGCGAGCTCTCTTAAGGGAGGCACTTAGCTCTTAAACATCAAAAAGCCGAATCGAAAAAAAATCTAAAAAAGATTTTGCAGGTTTCAAGAAAAGTTGTATTTTTGAATTCCTGTTATTTGACAAGGTAGAAAAAGAGGCGTTATTATTAAGGCTTAGAAAAAAAAATAAAGAAATCTAAAAAAAAAGATTTTTTTATCTCGAAAAAAAGCTTTAATTTTGAAGTCTAAATCGGGCAGGTACCGAAGTGGCCAAACGGGGCAGACTGTAAATCTGCTGGGCTCCGCCCTACGGAGGTTCGAATCCTTCCCTGCCCACACTGACTTTATTTTCCGCGGGAGTAGCTCAATTGGTAGAGCATCAGCCTTCCAAGCTGAGGGTTGCGGGTTCGAGTCTCGTCTCCCGCTCCAATTATGGAAAATGAGTTAAATAAAATAAGTCGGCAATAGAATTGCTGGCTATTTTATGTTTGTAGAGGACAAGACGCTGCTGCTGGTGTAGCTCAGTGGTAGAGCACTTCCTTGGTAAGGAAGGGGTCGGCGGTTCAAGTCCGCTCACTAGCTCAGATGATAAAAAAAGCCGTTAATTCGGTGAAGATGTTAGAAGCAGGAGACTAAGTGAACATATATACGGGTGTAGCTCAATTGGTAGAGTGGCGGTCTCCAAAACCGTAGGCTGTGGGTTCGAGTCCTACCACCCGTGCCCGAGAAAAAATTAAAAAGTCGCAATCTCAGCGACTTTATTTTTATCAAATATGACACAGATAATTATGCTGGGTAAAATCAAAATATTCGCCAACGAAGTCGCCGGTGAAATGAAAAAAGTACATTGGCCGACTAAAGAGCAACTAAAAGAGTCAACCAAGGTTGTAATAGTAACAACTTTGGTTATAAGTGCATTGGTAATGGTTATCGATCAGATAGCTACTTACGGAATGGGCTTGCTCTTCTAATTATTGCACTGCATCTTTTAAACATTTATCTTATATAAGGTATTATGAGTTTGGATCAAAATATATATACCGGTTATTTTTCCGACGAGCATAAGTGGTATGCTGTCCGAACTTTTACCGGTCATGAGGCAAAAGTAAAACAGGCGATTGAGTCTGAGGTAAAAAGACTTGGTTTGAGCGACAGAGTCAAAGAGGTTGTTATTCCTCAGGAAACTGTTTTCGAAGTAAGAAACGGTAAACGTCGAACTAAAGTGAAAAACTTTTTGCCGGGCTATATATTAGTCCATACTATTATGGATAAAAAAGTTAAAGATGTTATTCAAAACCTTCAAGGTGTTGTGAGCTTTGTAGGCAGAAGAAATGATGCTACTCCTCTGCAACAATCCGAAGTTGACAGAATCATCGGAAGGGTAGAGGAACGCAAAGATCTCGCTACTGTGGATACAGCTTTCTCAGTGGGCGACCCTATCAAAGTTATTGACGGTCCTTTCTCTACGTTTAGCGGTATTGTAAAAGAAGTTAACGAAGAGAAGCAAAAACTGAAAGTAGAAGTCGGTATCCTCGGAAGGAAAACTCCGGTAGAATTAGATTTTAGCCAAGTAGAACTAGAAAGTCACTAAGCAAAAATTCAAATAAAATATATTCACATTTCCGGTGAAAGAATAAAATGGCAAAGAAAGTAGCAGGTTCGTTTAAGCTCCAGCTAAAAGCTGGTGAAGCAACTATGGCTCCACCTGTTGGTCCGGCTTTTGGTCAACGTGGTTTGAATGGTATGGAATTCGTTAAACAGTTCAATGGTAAAACTGCAAAAGATAAAGGTTTTATATTGCCTGTTTTAGTAACGTTCTATTCAGACAAATCGTTTGTCTTTGATATCAAAACTCCTCCTGCAGCATTCCTTATCAAAAGAGAAATTGGTTTGGAAACTGGTTCTGCAGAGCCTAACAAGAAAAAAGTCGGCAAAATCACTAAACAACAATGCGAAAATATCGCTAAAATCAAAATTGTTGACATGAACTGTGACTCTCTTGAAAGTGCAACTAAAATGATCGCAGGCACTGCAAGAGCTATGGGTGTAGTTTACGAAGACTAATTCCGCGAAGAAAAATTATTAACTATAAATATGTGATATACAATGAAATCTCGTGGTAAAAGATATGATGCCGTCGCTAAAACTATAGATAGCAAAAAAGAATACAGCTTGACTGAAGCTGTTGAAGCTGTCAGAAAATCTGCGACTGCTAAATTCGATGAATCATTCGATATTGCAATGAAGCTTGGAGTTGACCCGAGAAAAGCTGACCAGATGGTCCGCGGTACAGTTTCATTGCCGAATGGAACAGGTAAATCTGTTAGAGTTTTGGTGCTTTGTAAAGCTCCAAAAGATCAAGAAGCATTAGCTGCAGGTGCAGAATATGCAGGCTTGGAAGAATATGTAGAAAAAATCAAAGGCGGCTGGGCTGACGTTGATGTAATTATCGCTACTCCTGATGTAATGGGTGAAGTTGGTAAATTAGGTCGTATCTTAGGTCCTCGTGGTCTTATGCCAAATCCTAAAGTAGGTACTGTTACTCTTGACGTTGCTAAAGCTGTTCAGGAAGTAAAAGCAGGTAAAATCGAATACCGTGTTGACAAAACTGGTAATATTCATGCCTCTATAGGTAAATGTTCATTTGATTCTGAAAAGTTAGTAGAAAACCTTAACGCTTTTTATTCTAAAATATTAAAAGCTAAGCCTTCTACTGCAAAAGGCAAATACGTGAAAAGCGTGTTCTTGTCTTCTACTATGGGACCAAGTGTCGGTGTAGAAGAATTGTCTTTCAAAGTCATTGACGTTGAATAATAAAAAAAATTAAGACTATTACGCATAATAATATGTACGGCTTTTTCGCTGCTTCTCCCGTAGTAAATTTTACTAAGGGTGCGATAAGTCAAATTGAGAGAAAAACAAAGGTAAATGGCTAATGATCTCTAAATCAAAAAAAACGGATATCGTTGCCGGATTAGTTGAATTGCTAAAAGATGCTACAGGTATCTACTTTGTTGATTATGCTACAATGACAGTCGCACAAACTGGTGCTTTCCGCTCTACTTTGAGAGAAAAAGGCATCATCATGCGCGTAGCTAAAAACACTTTGATTAGAAGAGCTTTAGATGAAATCGGTGGTTATGAAAACATGCCAATCGAAGCCACTAAAGGACAGACTGCTATGATTATCAGTTATGATGATCCTACAGCTCCTTCTAAGATAATCAAAGAATCAATGAAAAAATTAGAAAAACCTGTTTACAAAGCAGCTGTTCTCGAAGGCGAATTCTTTGACAGTACTAAACTTGAAGTACTTTCTACATTGCCTTCTAAACAAGATCTTTATGCTGCTATCGTTGGCTCAATTGGTTCGCCGGCATCAGGTATCGTTGGTGCTATCAACGCAGTAATGCGCGACGTTGCGTCGTTGGTAGAAGAAGTTGCTAAAAAGCAAAATAACGTTGCATAAAACACGTAGTTGATGCAATAGAAAAATATTCTAAATAAGTAAATAGTCAATAAATAATTTATAAAGGTGATAATATGACACCGATCGTTCAAGAATTGCTTGAAAAAATTGGTAATTTAACATTAGTTGAAGCTGCTGAACTTAAAGAAGCTATGGAAGAAAAATTTGGCGTAACTGCTGCTGCTCCTGTAATGATGGGTGGCGCTATGCCGGTAGCTGCTGCAGCTGAAGAAGCAGCTGAAGAAAAAACTGAGTTCGACGTAGAATTGACTGAAATCGGCGACAAAAAATTGAACATCATCAAAATCGTTCGCGAACTTACAGGCCTTGGCTTGAAAGAAGCTAAAGATTTAGTTGAATCTGCTCCAAAAGTAATCAAAGAAGCTTGCACTAAAGAAGAAGCTGAAGCTCTTAAAAAACAACTTGAAGAAGCAGGCGCTAAAGCTAACCTTAAATAAGCCTAAGCCAGATATTTTAAACGGGGCAAGCGGTTCTCTTAAAAAAATCGCTTCCCCTTTTTCTCATTTAGGTTTTTTACGTTTTTCTTTATATGAAGTGTAAAACACTATTTGCCGCCGGTTTTTTCTAATATAAGTTAAGAAATAGATGAGAAATTTACTAATAAAATTTGAATAGGATTTTTTGATAATTCACATGCCTGAATTATCAAAAAATCCTATTTTTTTCGTAATGTATTCAAGCGAGGAGGTGTTCCGTGGACGCCAACAAAACTCAAGACCAAATTAGCGAAAAAGGTTACGAATCCATACTTATTAGCGATAAGGCGAGACGACCTAATACAATAGATAATTTGAACGTTTTGAAAAGCGATTCCGATTTGATAAGACTTCGCGAAAGAGTTACTTTTTCAAGAGCAGACATCGCCAGTACTTATCCTGATCTTCTTAATATTCAGTTAGATTCGTACCAAGATTTTCTTCAGGAAACAGTGCCACCTTTTAAAAGAATAAACAAAGGGTTGCAGGCAGCTTTTGCTACCAATTTTCCAATCGAAGATGCATCTGAGATATTTCAATTGGATTTTGTGGAATATGTTATCGAAAAACCTAAATATTCCGAAGAAGAGTGCCGCGAAAGAGAGCTTACGTATTCTAAACCGTTAAAAGCTAAACTTAGACTCTCTTCCAAAGCCGAAAAAGACTCTGAGGACTATATCGATGCTATCGAGCAAGAGGTTTATCTCGGTAATATTCCTGCGATGACTCCAAGAGGTACTTTTATTATTAATGGTGCCGAAAGGGTTATTGTTTCGCAGATTCACCGCTCTCCGGGTGTGTTCTTTGACGATGCCATGCACCCGAATGGAACACGTATATACACAGCTCGTATTATCCCGTTCCGCGGTTCTTGGGTTGAGTTTACTACTGATATTCACGATGTTATGTACGCATACATCGATCGTAAGAAAAAATTCCCGGTTACTACTTTGCTTAGAGCCTTGGGGTATTCTTCTGATGAAGATATTCTTTCTTTATTCGAACTTGCTGAGGATATCCAGCCTGAAAATCTTACTGAAGAAGTAATCGGAAGAAGAATTGCTTCGGATGTGATTGACTTGAATACAGGTGAAATCATTGCAGTTCGCGATGCTATCATCAATGAAGAACTCTTTGCAGTCATGAAAGAAGCAGAATTGCTTCCTGTCAGACTGTTTAAATATAAAGATCCTACGGACGAACCTGTAATCGCTCGTACTTTGACCAAAGACACTTCCAAAACTAAAGAAGATGCCTTGGAAGCTATCTACCGTCAGCTTCGCAGTAGCGAACCGCCAGACATTGAAACTGCTCAGGCTCTTTTGGATAAGTTATTCTTTAACGATAAACGCTATGATTTAGGTGCTGTAGGCCGCTTTAGAATAAATGAAAAATTAAATCTTGATTTGCCTCTTGAGCAAACTACTTTAACCACGGAAGACATAGTAGCTATCATCAAGAAGCTAATCTCTTTGCACGCTCAGAAACATACCGGTGACGATATCGATCACTTGGGTAACAGACGTGTCCGTTCTGTCGGCGAACAGCTTGCTGCTCAGTTCAACGTAGGTCTAGCAAGAATGGCTCGTACCATCAGAGAAAGACTTTCTATTCATGACGGTGATCAAATTACTCCTAGTGAATTAGTTAATGCAAGAACTATTAGCTCTGTTGTCAATCAGTTCTTCGGCACTAACCAGCTTTCTCAGTTTATGGATCAAACTAATCCACTGTCTGAATTGACACACAAACGCAGAACTTCTGCCTTGGGTCCGGGTGGTTTGACTCGTGAAAGAGCAGGTTTCGAGGTACGTGACGTTCACTATACTCACTACGGCAGACTTTGCCCGATTGAAACTCCGGAAGGTCCGAACATCGGTT
Source organism: Kapaibacterium sp. (SeqCode) (assembly GCA_963664875.1). Lineage (GTDB taxonomy): Bacteria > Bacteroidota > Ignavibacteria > Kapaibacteriales > UBA2268 > JBFHIJ01. The sequence continues at coordinate 2,934,284 of OY761611.1, forward strand.
TGATTTCTTCTTTGGCTATTCACTCTAAAATCAACGAGCTTGGTTTTATTGAAACTCCATACAGGAAAGTAGTCAAAGGTGTAGTAACTGATGAATTGGAATACTTACCTGCTGAGCGAGAAGACGGTAAAATCATTGTGCCTGCTTCTACTCCGGTTGATGACGATGGTAATATCCTTGGTAATAAAGTAAGAGCCAGAAGAAGTGGTGACTTTGTGATAGTTCATCCTAAACAGGTAAACTACATGGACGTTTCCACTGACCAAATTACTTCTGCTGCATCTGCTATGATTCCGTTCCTTGAGCATGATGATGCGAACCGTGCCCTAATGGGCTCGAACATGCAACGTCAGGCAGTGCCTTTGCTCAGACCGGGAGCTCCATTTGTAGGAACCGGCATGGAATCAAGAATTGCTCGCGATTCGCGTACTCTGATTGTTGCAGAGGGCGAAGGCGAAGTAGTATATGTAGGTGGCGATATCATTCGTGTCAAATACGAAGACAGACGTACTGAAAATGAAAAATTAGTTGACTTCAACTATCAAGAAGTCAAAGAATATAAATTGCATAAGTTTATCAGAACAAACCAAGATACATGTATCAACCAAAGACCTATCGTCAAAAAAGGTCAGAAAGTTGTAAAAGGCACACCTCTCGCAGATGGTGCTTCCACTGAGCAGGGCGACTTGGCTTTAGGACAAAATATCTTGGTTGCATTTATGCCTTGGCGTGGTTATAACTTCGAGGATGCGATTATTATTTCTCAAAGAATGGTAGCGGAAGATATCTTTACTTCCATCCATATCGAAGAGTTTACTCTTCAGGTGAGAGATACTAAACGCGGCGAAGAAGAATTTACCAGAGAGATACCGAATGTGAGCGAAGAAGCTACAAAAGATCTTGACGAACACGGTATCATTAGAGTTGGTGCTAAAATTCAGGAAGGTGATATCCTTATCGGTAAAATCACTCCAAAAGGTGAAACTGACCCGACTCCTGAAGAAAAACTTCTTAGAGCTATCTTCGGTGATAAAGCCGGTGATGTTAAAGACGTTTCTTTGAAAGCTACTCCTGGTTTGAAAGGTATTGTAATCAATACTAAACTCTTTACCCGTAGATTGATTACTATGGACAAAGACCAAAGAGCCGGAGAGAAAAAACGCAAAGACCAACTTGAAAATCTCGAAAAACGCAACCTTAAGAAAATTGATTTGGACTGTCTCGAAAAGTTAGAAAAATTGCTCGTAGGCGAAACTATACTTGGTATGAAAACCGAAGAGCCAAATATCACTGTATTTAGAAGCGGTACCAAAATCAATAAAGGCGACTTGGTAAACAAATTTGACGAAGAAACTCTCAGCCTTGACAAAATCTCTACAAGAGAACCAATTTTGGCTGACGAAGATAAAAATATGGTTCTAATGGAGCTATTGTCTAACTACAGAGCACGTAGAGAAGACGAAAAAGCTACATTTAGATCTGAGAAAAATAAATTAGCTGCCGGCGACGAATTGCAACCCGGTATCTTACAGATGGCAAAAGTTTATGTTGCTAAAAAACGTAAACTTCAAGTGGGCGATAAAATGGCAGGTCGTCACGGTAATAAAGGTATTGTATCTAAAATCGTACCTAGAGAGGATATGCCTTTCTTGCCGGATGGAACTCCTGTTGATATCGTACTTAATCCGCTTGGCGTGCCTTCGCGTATGAACCTTGGTCAGCTATATGAAACAGCATTGGCATGGGCTGGTCATAAATTGGGTACTTACTTTGCGACTCCGATTTTTGACGGTGCTACATGGGATCAGGTAGGCGATTTCTTGGAAAAAGCAGGATTGCCACGTTCCGGTAAAACAGTTCTATTTGATGGACGTACCGGTGACCAATTCCATGAAGAAGTTACAGTCGGTATTATATACATGCTTAAATTAGGTCACATGGTTGACGATAAGTTGCATGCCCGTTCTATTGGTCCTTACTCTTTGATTACTCAGCAACCTCTTGGTGGTAAAGCACAATTTGGTGGACAGAGACTTGGAGAGATGGAGGTTTGGGCATTGGAGGCTTATGGTGCTTCTCATACTTTGCAGGAAATGATTACAATGAAATCAGACGATGTGCAGGGTAGAGCCAAAATGTACGAAACTATCGTCAAAGGCGAAAATATGCCTGACCCGAATATCCCTGAATCATTCAACGTATTGGTTCGTGAGCTACAGGGATTGTGCTTAGATGTGCATATTGAGTAGCTTAGCCGGGCAAACATGTTTGCCTTGCAAAAGGGAATTAAGCAATAGAAAAATTATAATAAGAAATCAAAAAAGTAGAATAAATTTATAGAGGACACCCATGCAATCTATGGCTATACCAAGGCGAGGATTTAGAAAAATCTCGATCAAAATAGCTTCTCCGGATGATATTTTGAATCGTTCGCATGGTGAGGTAACTAAACCTGAAACTATAAATTATAGATCTTTCAGACCTGAAAAGGATGGTCTATTTTGCGAGAAAATCTTTGGTCCTATCAGAGATTGGGAATGTGCCTGCGGTAAATACAAAAGAATCAGATACAAAGGTATTGTCTGCGACCGTTGCGGTGTAGAAGTTACCCAAAAATCGGTTCGCCGCGAAAGAATGGGGCATATAATGCTTGCCGTTCCTGTGGTACATATCTGGTTTTTACGCACTTTGCCAAGCAAAATCAGTGCAATTTTAGGTATGCCGACTAAAGATGTCGAACGCGTAGTTTATTACGAATCATATATAGTTGTACAACCTGGTCGCACAGGTTTGCAGAAAAAAGACTTACTTACAGAAGAGCAGTATCTCGATGTGTTGGATTCTTTAACTAAAGAAGACCACGAGTTGGATGATGAAGATCCAAACAAATTTATTGCTCTTATCGGTGGTGAAGCTTTGAAGGAAATGCTCAAAAGAGTAGAACCTGAAAAAGAATACTTCGATTTGAAGGAAAGTCTAAAAACTGAAACTTCTCAGCAGAAAAAAGCTGATTTGCTAAAACGACTAAGAGTACTCGATGCTTTCAGACAAAGCCAGGAGGGTGAATTCCCGAATGAGCCAAGCTGGATGGTATTAGATGTTATTCCGGTAATTCCTCCGGATTTGCGTCCTTTGGTGCCTTTAGAAGGTGGTAGATTTGCTACTTCTGATTTAAATGACCTTTACCGTCGTGTTATCATCAGAAATAACCGTCTGAAAAGACTTATAGATATTAAAGCTCCTGAAGTTATCCTTAGAAACGAAAAGCGTATGCTTCAGGAATCTGTAGATGCACTTTTTGATAACAGCCGTCGTGCAGTTAGAAGTGAATCACAGAGAGCTCTCAAATCGCTTGCCGATACTTTGAAAGGTAAGACAGGCCGTTTCCGTCAGAACTTACTTGGTAAACGTGTTGACTATTCAGGTCGTTCGGTTATCGTTGTTGGTCCTGAATTGAAACTTCATGAATGCGGTCTTCCGAAAGATATGGCAGTCGAATTGTTCAAACCGTTTATTATTAGAAAGCTTATCGAACGCGGTCACGTTAAGACTGTGAAAAGTGCTAAGAAAATGGTTGAACGCAAAACTAATGAAGTATGGGATATCCTAGAAAAAGTGATCGAAGGTCACCCGGTAATGCTAAACCGTGCTCCTACGCTTCACAGATTGGGTATCCAAGCATTCCAGCCAAGGCTGATTGAAGGTAAAGCTATTCAGCTGCACCCATTGGTTTGTACTGCATTCAACGCCGACTTTGACGGTGACCAGATGGCAGTTCACTTGCCAATTTCCCATGAAGCACAGTTGGAAGCATTGCTCTTGATACTTGCTCCGCATAACATCATGCACACTCAGAACGGTAATCCAATCGCCGTACCTTCTCAGGATATGGTACTTGGTGCTTACTATCTGACAAAATTGAAAAAAGGAGCTCCGGGAGAAGGCAAATTCTTTGCTTCTAAAGATGAAGTTGTTATTGCTCATAACTCTGACAAAGTACATCTTCATGCAAAAATCAAAGTAAGATACAATGGCACAGTGCTTGAAACTACTGTTGGTCGTATCTTGTTGAATGATATTGTGCCGGAAGAATTAGGCTATATCAATGAAGTATTGACGAAAAAACGTTTGCGTCAGATTATTGGTGTTTGTTTCCGCCAGGCTGGTCTTGCTAAAACAGTTGTTTTCCTTGACAGCCTTAAAGAAATGGGCTTTACTTATGCAACTCGCGGTGGTCTTTCTGTAAGTATCCACGACGTTGTAATACCTGACGATAAAATGACTATTATTTCTGCTACGCAGGATAAAATTGATACTATCGAATCTGCATATACTAATGGTGTTATTTCCAGTGGTGAACGTTATAACAAAATCATCGATAACTGGTCGAACGCTACTAACAAAATTGCAGATAAACTATATAATGAATTATCAAAAGACAAAGACGGCTTCAATACATTCTGGATGATGCTTGACTCACAAGCCCGCGGTTCAAAAGAGCAGATTCGTCAGCTTGCAGGTATGCGTGGTCTAATGGGTAAACCTAAAAAATCATTATCCGGCTCAACAGGCGAATTGATTGAAAACCCGATTATGTCTAACTTCAAAGAAGGCCTTTCTATCCTTGAGTACTTTATCTCTACTCACGGTGCTCGTAAAGGTTTGGCGGATACAGCATTGAAAACTGCCGATGCAGGTTACTTGACAAGACGTTTGCACGACGTAGCTCAGGATGTGATTATCTCCGAACAGGATTGCGGCACTATACGTGGTGTAGAAATGACTGCACTCAAAGATGGCGAAGAAATCAAAGAACCGCTTTACGAAAGAATTCTTGGTCGTACTGCTCTATTCGATGTAGTAGATCCGATTACTAACCAAGTACTTTGCAAAGCAGGTGAAATGATTACAGAACAGGTAGCAAGAATTATCGAAGCGTCAGCTATCGAAAGAGTTGTTATCCGTTCGGTGCTTACTTGCGAATCGCGTCGCGGTGTTTGTGCGAGATGTTACGGTAGTAACATGGCTACAAGCAAACAGGTTGACGAAGGCGAAGCAGTAGGTACTATAGCTTCTCAGTCAATTGGTGAGCCTGGTACTCAGCTTACTTTGCGTACGTTCCACACAGGTGGTACTGCTGCATTGATTGCTTCCCAGTCATCAGTTGTAGCTAAATTTGAAGGTAAAATCAAATTCGAAAATATTAGAATTATCAGTTACGAAGGCGACGATGGTCTAATCCAAATCGTAGTAAGCCGTAGTGGTGAAATTCATATCGTAGATCCTGAGTCAGACAGAACCCTTACTAAATACGATGCAACTTATGGTGCAGAACTGTTAGTAAACGAAGGTGACATCGTCAAAAAAGGTCAGATGATTTATGAGTGGGATCCTTACAATGCTTCTATCGTAACTGAAGCTACAGGTCGTGTGAGATATAGAGATTTGTTACAAAACGTAACATATCGCGAAGTAAACGACGAACAGACAGGGCACATTACAAAAGTTGTTACTGACTCTCGCGACAGAACTAAAGCACCTGCAATCGAAATCATAGATGAAGATGGACAGGTACTAAAAACATACAATATTCCAACACGCGCTCAGCTTAGAGTTGATGACGATGAGATGGTAACAATCGGTTCTCCATTGGTTAAAATACCTCGTGATTTGGGTCGTACCCGAGATATCACAGGTGGTTTGCCACGAGTAACTGAATTGTTTGAGGCAAGAGCTCCTCAAAATCCTGCATCAGTATCCGATATTGATGGTATCGTATCATTTGGTAAGCAAAAACGTGGGCAGCGTGTAGTAGTAATTACTTCATTAGACGAAAAAACTGTGATGGAATACAGCGTGCCTATCGGTAAATACATCCTTGTCCAGGAAAGTGACTTCGTACGCGCAGGTGACAGACTGACAGAAGGTTCTATCAATCCTCATGATATTTTGAGAATCAAAGGACCACACGCCGTACAGGAATACTTAGTAAATGAGATTCAGGACGTTTACCGTATGCAGGGTGTAAAAATCAACGACAAACACATTGAAGTGATTGTACGCCAAATGTTGCAGAAAGTAAAAATAGTTGACTCAGGTGACTCTACATTCTTGGAAAATGATAACGTTGACAGATTGCGTTTCAAAGATGAAAATGATAAATTGAAAGCAATGGTAGTAATCACAGAAAAAGGTGATTCTAAGTTCAACGAAAATTATTTGATGTCAAGAAAGAAAGTTAGAGAAGCTAACAGAGAGCTCAAAAAGCAAGGATTAAGAGCTGCAGGTTTCAGACCTGCAGAGCCGGCAGTGTCAGTACCTATATTATTAGGTATCACTCAGGCATCTTTGACTACTGAAAGCTGGCTGTCTGCCTCTTCATTCCAGGAGACAACAAGAGTACTTTCTGATGCTTCAATCGCCGGAAAGGTTGACAATCTGGTCGGTTTGAAAGAAAATATTATCTTAGGTCAGCTTATACCTGCAGGTACCGGACTCAGAGAGTACCAGGAAATGTTGGTAACAAGCCATGTAGGAAATATTTTTGGAAGACCGGTAGAAGACCAGTACAACGAAACTGCTATTTCTAAAAGAGAAAAGCCGGCATTGTAACTTGTTATATGACCGCAAAAGCCGCTTTTGTAATAGTAAAGCGGCTTTTTTTGGTTTAGGAGAAAACAGCAAGTTTTATATAAGCAAATTAATATATTAGTCAAGCAAAATATTATTTGAAATATCGGCTAAGAAATACACGAAAAATTGATTAAATATTTTGCTTACAATAATTTACATTTGTTATCGCATATAGTGTGATACAATAAAAGAAGAAAATCAAAAAAGCTATAGTAATATTATTAATAATTCTATCAGGGTTGGTAAAGAAATGATAGACATTTCAAAAATCAGGAATATCGGTATTGCCGCTCACATTGACTCGGGTAAAACAACATTAAGCGAAAGAGTTTTGTTTTACACTGGTAAGATTCACCAAATCATAGAAGTAAGAAGTAAAGGTGGAAATGGTCCAACTATGGACTCTATGGATTTGGAAAGAGAAAAAGGTATCACTATCCAGTCAGCAGCAACACATGCAGAATGGAAAGGTTACCATTTTAATCTTATTGATACTCCGGGCCATATCGATTTTACAGTAGAAGTAGAAAGAGCGCTTCGCGTTTTGGACGGTACTGTTTTGGTACTTTGTGGTGTAGCGGGTGTACAGTCTCAATCTATCACTGTTGACAGACAGATGAGAAGATATAACGTACCACGCATTGCTTTTATCAATAAAGTAGATCGCCAAGGTGCCAATCCTGATAAAGTAGTTAATCAGCTACAGGAAAAATTAAATCACAGACCTGTTCTTCTTACTATGCCTATCGGCTTAGAAGATAACTTCGAAGGTGTTGTTGATCTAATCAAAATGAAAGCTATTTACTACCAAGGTGACCAAGGGTCAGAAGTAGTAGAAAAAGACATCCCTGCACACTTAGTAGAAGAAGCTCAGTCAAGAAGAGCAGCAATGATTGAAATCTTGGCTGACTATGATGATGTTGTTGCAGAAAAATTCCTTGGAGAAGAGGAAGTTTCTATCGAAGAAATCAAAAATGCTATCCGCGTACACACTATTGCGTTGCACATTACTCCTGTGTTTGTCGGTACAGCGAAAATGAACAAAGGTGTTCAGACAATGCTTGACGGCGTTATAGATTATCTTCCTGCACCAAACGAAGTAAAAAATATCGCTTTGGATTTGGATGATAACGAAGCCGAAGTTGCTATGAACAACGATCCAAACAAACCTGCAGTACTTCTTGCGTTTAAATTGGAAGACGGTCAGTATGGCCAGCTTACATATATGCGTATATATCAAGGTTCTGTAAAGAAAGGTGATTTTATTTATAATGCTGCAAACGGCAAAAAAGTAAAAATCCCTCGTCTTGTGAGAATGCACGCAAGCGAAATGCAGGAAATCGAAGAAGCTTCAGCAGGCGACATCGTAGCATTGTTTGGTGTAGATTGTGCATCTGGTGATACTTTCACTGATGGCAAAGTAAACTATTCTATGACTTCAATGTTTGTACCTTCTCCGGTAATCGAATTATCTGTGAAGCCAAAAGAAAGATCAGCTCAGGCTAACTTCTCTAAAGCTATGAACAGATTCCAAAAAGAAGACCCAACATTTAGAGTTTATCGCGATGACGAATCCGGTGAAACTATTATGTGTGGTATGGGCGAGCTTCACTTGGATATCTATGTAGAACGTATCCGTAGAGAGTACAATTGCGAAATCGTAGTTGGTCAGCCAAAAGTTGCATATAGAGAAACAATCACAACTCGCGCTGATTATGATTATACTCACAAAAAACAATCAGGTGGTTCAGGTCAGTATGCAAGAGTTGCAGGTTACATCGAACCATTACCGGCAGACAGTGCAGAACCATACGAATTTTCAAACAAAATCGTTGGTGGTGTTATCTCTAAAGAATACATCCCTGCCTGCGATAATGGCTTTAAAGAACAGCTTGCAGAAGGTGTATTGATCAAACAGCCTTTGGTAAATGTAAAAGTAGAATTAAATGACGGTTCTATGCACTCTGTGGACTCCTCGGATATGGCGTTCAAACTAGCAGCACGTGCAGCAATCAGACAGGCAGCTTCAAAAGCACAACCTGTAATTTTGGAACCAATCATGAAACTGGAAGTATCAGCTCCGGAAGAATTCCAGGGCGTGATTATTGGTCAGCTCAATCAAAGACGTGGTATAATTATCAATACTTCGATCGACGCAGGCTATGTAACAATAGATTCAGAAGTGCCTTTGAAAGAAATGTTTGGTTATTCTTCTGATTTAAGAGGTTCGACTCAGGGTAAAGGCGAATTTACAATGGAATTTGCTAAATATATGCCAGTGCCTAAGAGCGTACAAGAAGAAATCATCAAAGAATATCAAGAGTCAGAAAAAAATAAATAAGTACCTGAAAAATAAATATTTTAAAAAATATTTGACTAAGTGGCAAAATGTTTGTATATTTGCAAGCTCTGTCACCCTAGGTATATTGTATATATGTATATAGATTTGTAAATGGAGTAGTTGAGTGCCTACTATAAGTCAATTAATCCGTAAGGGAAGAAAGAAATCACACTATAAAAGTGATTCTCCTGCTCTTAACTCATGCCCGCAAAGACGCGGTGTATGTACTAGGGTTTATACCACTACACCTAAAAAACCAAACTCTGCATTGCGTAAAGTAGCGCGTGTTAGATTGACAAGTGGTTTTGAGGTTACTGCGTATATTCCCGGCGAAGGCCATAATTTGCAAGAGCACTCTATCGTATTCGTAAGAGGCGGTAGGGTAAAAGATCTTCCAGGTGTGCGTTATCACATCGTACGAGGTACTGCCGACACGCAAGGTGTAGATGGCAGAAAGCAAGGCAGGTCTAAGTATGGAACTAAAAGACCTAAAAAATAATCGTTTTTAATCAATGATGCGTTAGAAAAAAAATGAGAAAAAGAAGAGCAGAAAAGAGAAGATTATTGCCTGATCCAATGTACAATGATGTACTTGTAACAAGATTTATCAATAATCTTATGCTTCATGGTAAGAAAAATACCGCTCGTTCATTGGTTTACGAAGCATTTGAAATCGTAGCTCAAAAAACTAAGCAAGAACCATTAGATGTTTTCAAAAAAGCAGTTTCTAATGTTGCTCCGGTTTTAGAAGTAAGATCAAGAAGAGTAGGTGGTGCTACTTACCAAGTACCGGTGGAAGTTCGCGAGGAAAGACGTATCGCTCTTGCTATCCGCTGGTTAAAAACCTATGCTAAAGCTCGCCGTGATAACTCTATGGCACAAAAATTAGCTGCTGAGTTTATGGCTGCTGCTAAAGGCGAAGGTTCATCCGTTAAAAAACGCGATGACGTACATAGAATGGCTGAAGCCAACAAAGCTTTTGCTCATTTTAAATGGTAAAAAAACTAAATCGTTCTTTGTCAATTAAATTAACCTGACAGTTTATATTATGGCGCGGCAAAAAGACATCGCAAAGATTAGAAACATTGGTATTATGGCTCACATTGATGCCGGTAAAACAACGACAACGGAAAGAATCCTTTTCTATTCAGGCTACTTACACAAAATCGGTGAAGTAGATGATGGTACTGCATTCATGGATTCCATGGATCAGGAAAAAGAAAGAGGGATTACTATTATGTCCGCTGCTACTACTACTTATTGGAATGACCACCAAATCAATATTATTGATACACCAGGTCACGTTGATTTTACTGCTGAAGTGCAGAGATCGCTTAGAGTATTAGATGGTGCTATAGCTCTTTTTTGTGCAGTTGGAGGGGTAGAACCTCAATCTGAAACAGTATGGCATCAAGCTGATGAATACAAAGTGCCGAGAATTGCTCACATAAACAAAATGGATAGATCCGGTGCGGATTTTTATCGTGTTTTGCGTATGATGAGGGAGAGGTTAGAAACCAATCCGATAGCAATTCAGATACCAATAGGAGCTGAAGACACTTATGAAGGTGTTATCGATCTAATTAACATGAAGGCTATCTACTTTAATCAAGAAGATCAGGGCTTGACGATGGAATACAAAGATATTCCCGACAACTACTTGGCTAAAGCAGAAGAGTACAGATCTATAATGGTTGAAGCCATTGCCGAGAAAGATGACGAAATGCTTGGTAAATACTTAGAGGGCGAAGAGCCTTCGAGCGATGAGCTTAAAAGAGTATTGAGAGCAGCTGTTATTTCTCGTGAGATAGTACCGGTAACTTGCGGTACTTCCTTAAAAAATTCGGGTGTTCAACCCCTTATGGATTCTGTTATTGATTATTTACCTTCGCCTCTTGAAGTTGTATATCAAGAGGGTTATGATGTAGATAACATAGAAAAGAAAATATCCCGCAAACCTGACGAAAATGAGCCATTCTCTGCTTTGGCATTTAAAGTGCTCTCTGACCCATATATGGGTAGAGTAACATTTGCAAGAATATACTCAGGAAAGCTCGAATTGGGGCAAACGGTACAAAATCCGGGTGCCGACAAGAAAGAGAAAATCTTGAAAATATTTAAAATGATGTCCAATAGAAGAGAAGAGATCAAAGAAGCGTCAATCGGAGATATTGTAGCTATACCTGGTCTTAGGTTTACTAAAACCGGTGATACTCTCTGCGATATGAAAAATCAGATTTTATTCGAAAAAATCAGATTTGCCGAACCTGTAATAAAACAAAGTATAGAAGCTAAGACTTTAGCAGATCAGGACAAACTTATTGCTGTACTCGAAAAGTTAAGCGATGAGGATCCTACCTTTAAGTTTGAAAACGACGAAGATAGTGGTCAGCTTTTGATAGCCGGAGTTGGTGAGCTTCACCTTGAGATAATTGCAGATAGGCTCGACAGAGAGTTTAAAGTACCTGCTCGCTTAGGCAAACCTCAAGTAGCATACCGAGAAACTGTATCTTCAAGGACAGTCCACGAGGCAGAGTTTAATCGTGAGATAGCCGGAAAGAAACAGTATGGTCATGTAACAATAGAGCTTTTCCCCGAGGAACGTGGCAAAGGCATCTGCTTTGAAAACAAAGTAGAGCTCAAAGCTCTCGATCAAGAAATGCGAGACGCTTTGAAAACCGGAGCTACGCTCGGATTGCAAGTGGGACCACAAGGCTATACGATGATAGATGTAGGTGTCAGGTTAATTGATGTCAAACATGATTTAGATGCTTCCACTGCTATGGGTTATAAAATAGCAATATCAAATGCAGTAAGGGAAGCAGCACAAAAGGCTGACCCGATATTGCTTGAGCCTGTATTTAGTTTGGAAGTAGTATCTCCTGATGAATATATGGGAGATATAATAGCCGACCTAAGTAGCAGAAGAGGAAGAATAGAAGGCATCAGTCAAAGAGGAAATATGCAGGTAATTCATGGGTTAGCACCCCTTTCGGAAATGTTTGGTTATGTTACTAAACTAAGATCCGCAAGCCAGGGAAGAGCAGTTTACACAATGGTATTCTCTCACTATGAACCTGCTTTAAAGAAAGAAATGTTTTAATTATCCTTTTTTTTTAAATATACGCATTAACAAAAGGAACTATTGAAATGGCTAAGGAAAAATTTGATCGCAGTAAACCCCACGTCAACGTTGGTACAATTGGACACGTTGATCATGGTAAAACTACACTAACAGCAGCTATCACTATGGCTTTGGCTGTAAAAGATACAAGTGCTGAAAAACGCTCTTTTGATTCTATCGATAACGCTCCAGAAGAAAAAGAACGCGGTATTACAATCGCAACTGCTCACGTTGAGTATGAAACAGCTGCTCGTCACTATGCTCACGTTGACTGCCCTGGTCACGCTGACTACGTGAAAAACATGATCACTGGTGCTGCTCAGATGGACGGTGCGATATTAGTATGTGCGGCTACTGACGGTCCTATGCCTCAGACACGCGAACACATCTTGCTTGCTCGTCAGGTAGGTGTTCCAAGAATCGTAGTATTCTTGAATAAAGTAGATATCGCTGACGCAGAATTGTTAGAATTGGTTGAAATGGAACTTAGAGATCTATTGAACCAATACGAATTCCCGGGCGATGATCTTCCAATCGTACCAGGCTCAGCTTTATTAGCATTAGAAGCTGGTTCAGAAGACGGCGTTTCTGCTGACGACGAAAGATTGCAATGTATCTACAACTTGATGGATCAGGTTGATGAATATATCCCAACTCCTGAAAGAGATACTGAAAAACCATTCTTGATGCCTGTAGAGGACGTGTTCTCAATCACAGGTCGTGGTACAGTAGCAACAGGTCGTATCGAACGCGGTATAGTAAAAGTAAACGAAGAAGTTGAAATCGTAGGTTTCGGTCTTCAGAAAAAAACTACTTGTACAGGCGTTGAAATGTTCCGTAAACTTCTTGATGAAGGTAGAGCAGGCGATAACGTTGGTCTATTGCTTCGTGGTGTAGACAAAAACGAAATCGAACGCGGTATGGTTATCTCTAAACCAGGTTCAATCAAACCTCACCACAAATTTACAGCTCAGGTTTACGTGTTGAAAAAAGAAGAAGGTGGACGCCACACTCCATTCTTTAATGGATATCGCCCTCAGTTCTACTTCCGTACAACAGACGTAACAGGCTCACTTACTTTACCTGAAGGTACAGAAATGGTTATGCCTGGCGACAACTTGGATGCTATCTCTATCGAACTAATTACTCCGGTTGCGATGGAAGAAGGTTTGCGCTTTGCGATCCGTGAAGGCGGTCGTACAGTAGGTGCAGGTGTTGTTACAAAAATTATCGAATAGTCAGTTTTAATGAACCTGAGGAAAACTAAACAGATTATCACAGGTAAATAAGTTGAGGAAATAAAGTGGCAACACAAAAAATAAGAATCAAGTTAAAATCATACGATCATAAACTGATTGATAAATCATCAGAAAGAATAGTACGTACCGTAAAACAGACCGGAGCAGTTGTCTCCGGTCCGGTACCTCTGCCGACTCGTAGAACTGTTTATACTGTAAACCGTTCACCACACGTGGACAAAAAATCAAGAGAACAGTTTGAAGCAAGAATACACAAAAGGTTGATTGATATTTTCAGTTCATCTCAAAAAACTATCGATGCCTTGATGAGGTTAGAATTGCCGGCAGGCGTTGAAGTTGAAGTAAAGGTATAAGGGGAGGACAAACGAAATGCAAACAGCAATTTTAGGTAAAAAAATTGGTATGACAAGCTTGTTTACTGCAACCGGTGAACATATCCCCGTTACAGTAGTCGAAGCCGGTCCATGCCCTGTAGTGTTGAAAAGAACTGAAGATAAAGACGGCTATAAAGCAATCCAGATAGGTTTTGGTGCAACTACAGAAAAACGCACAAATAAACCAATGATGGGTCAGTTTACTAAAGCCGGTGTCGAACCTAAAAAAGTATTAAGAGAATTTCGTGATGTAGCTACTGAATATAATGTAGGTGATACAATAACAGTAGAAGCATTCACAAAAGGTGATAAGGTACACGTATCAGGTACAAGCAAAGGTCGCGGTTTTGCCGGTGTAATGAGACGCCACAACTTTAGCGGTGTGGGTATGGCTACACACGGTCAGAAAAACCGCCAGAGACACCCGGGTTCTGTTGGTATGTCGAGCGATCCTTCAAGAGTACTTAAAGGAATGCGCATGGGCGGCCAAATGGGTAACAAGAAAGCAACTACCCGTAACCTGGAAATCGTGGAAGTAATCCCGGATAAAAACCTAATCCTTGTGAAAGGAAGCGTACCGGGTGCACCTAATTCATTATTGGAAATAGTTAAGCAATAAGGCGATAAAATGCAGGTAGATCTTTTTAATAAAGATGGGCAGACATCCGGCTCAGTAGAATTGCAAGATTCGATTTTTGGTATAGAGCCAAACGAAAATGCAATGCACCAAGCCGTTCTTGTTTACTTAGCTCATCAAAGACAAGGTAATCATAAGACAAAAATCCGCTCAGAAGTATCAGGTGGTGGTAAAAAACCTTGGCGTCAGAAAGGACGCGGCACGGCTCGCGCCGGCTCCACAAGGTCACCTTTATGGGTTGGCGGTGGTACTGTCCACGGACCAAAAGTGCACAGATATAATTTGAAAATTACTAAAAAATTAGCACGATTGGCGAAAAAATCAGCCTTTTCAATGAGAGCACAAGAAAAGAATCTGATGGTAATAGAAGACTTTTCTTTCGATCAAATTAGAACAAAAGATATGGCAAAAGTACTCAAAAACTTGAAGCTCGAAGGCCAAAAAGTATTGGTATTGTTGCCCAATATCGACCATAAGCTCTTGATGTCAGCACGTAATATACCCGGTGTTGATGTTTTCCAAGCTGATTTGATTAGCACTTATGATATTTTAAATCATAAAAAGATCCTTCTATTCAAAGGTGCGATAGTAAATATCGAGAATGCTTTTAATAATTAATAGTGGTATATAATAATGATCCAGGTATTAAAACGACCGGTTATCACAGAAAAAGCGATGAAGCTTGCGGAGCAAGGTCAATACGTATTTGAATGCCATCCGGATGCAAATAAAATACAGATCAAACAAGCAATTGAAGAAATGTATGAAGTGAATGTGATAAGCGTACGTACAGCCAGAATAAAAGGAAAAAGAAAAATGCGTTACACTAAACGCGGTCTTATGAGAGGCAGTACGGCATTGAGAAAAAAAGCATTCATCAGGCTGAAAGAAGGACAAGAAATTGAGTTGGTAAGTGGAGCTCAAGGCTAATTTAATTTATTCTAGTATTCAAAATAAAAAAGTGACGACGAAAGATGGCACTAAGAATATTAAAACCTATTACTCCGGGTACGCGCTTTTACTCTGTAAGCTCTTTTGACGAAGTAACTACGGATAAGCCATATAAAAAACTTACAACTGCCCTAAAAAAATCAGGTGGACGAAACAATACCGGACGTATTACGTCTCGTCACCGCGGGGGTGGTCATAAAAGAAGATACCGTATTATAGATTTCAAAAGAAATAAAATCGGTATGAAGGCTTTCGTAGAAACTATCGAATACGATCCGAACAGATCGGCTCGTATAGCTTTAGTAAAGTACGAAGATGGTGAGTACAGATATATACTCGCTCCGGATAAATTGAAGGTAGGACAGGAAATAATTGCCGGACCTGAAGTGGAATATAACGATGGTAATGCACTGCCGTTAGCAAAAATTCCGGTTGGTCTATTCATCCATAATATTGAGATGAAGCCAGGCAAAGGTGGACAACTCGTAAGAAGTGCAGGTACTGCGGCGCAGCTTGTCGGTTTCGACGGTAAATACGCTCAGGTAAAATTGCCTTCAGGCGAAATGAGATTAATCCCTAAAGTATGCTATGCAACTTTGGGTACAGTAAGCAACCATGACCACGAAAATATAATGAAAGGTAAAGCCGGCCGTAATAGATGGTTAGGTATCAGACCTCAGACTCGTGGTATGGCAATGAACCCGATCGATCACCCTATGGGCGGTGGTGAAGGTACTTCTAAATCAGGTGGTGGACGTCAACATCCGAGAACTCCTTGGGGTAAATACACTAAAGGTCTTAAAACTCGTAAAAAACGTAACTTATCTGATAAATTCATTGTTCGTAGAAGAAATAAAAAATAATAGGTGCGTGGTATGTCTCGCTCATTAAAAAAAGGTATTTTCGTACACTATAAATTGCAGAAGAAAATCGACGATCTTAATAACGCTAGTCAGAAAAAAGTTATTAAGACATGGTCGAGAGCTTCTACTATAACGCCTGATTTTGTAAATCATACTGTAGCTGTACACAATGGTAAAAACTTCATCCCTGTATTTGTTACAGAAAACATGGTTGGGCATAAATTAGGTGAGTTTGCTCCAACCAGGACTTATAGAGGACATGCAGGTCACAGGAAAAAATAAAAATAAGATAACACCATTGGAGTTATAATGGAAGCAAAGGCTTTAAAAAAGTATATTAGATGCTCGCCACGTAAAATGCGTTTAGTAATTGACATGATTCGTGGCAAAAAAGCAGATGAAGCATTGACTATATTAAGGTTCTCTCCTAAAAGAGCCGCCAGCGATGCTGAAAAAGTGCTACGCTCTGCAGTAGCAAACTTGACTCTAAAAGCTCAGAATGAGCAGTTAGCTATCAACGATGATGACGTTTTTGTAAAAGCTGCTATGGTTGATGCAGGTCCTGCTATGAAAAGAATTCGCCCTGCGCCAATGGGTAGAGCTTACAGAGTAAGAAAAAGAACTAATCATCTGACTATTGTTGTAGCAACTGTAGATAATTTAAAATAAGGATTTGCAATGGGACAAAAGATAAACCCTATCGGCTTTAGATTGGGTATCAACAGAAGCTGGGATGCGAACTGGTTCGATGAAAAGAACTTGGCTGAAAAGCTTGCTGAAGATGTCCGCGTAAGAGCTTACATCAGACAACGTAAGAAAAAAGCCGGTATCGCTAGAATCTTAGTTGAAAGAACTGCTAAACAACTTAGAATAACTATCAATACTTCAAGACCGGGTGTAATTATCGGTCGTAGCGGTAAAGATATTACTCAGTTGGAAGAAGAGCTTAAAAAACTTACATCTAAAGATGTAAAAATTCTTATCAGCGAAGTAAAAAGACCTGAATTGGATGCTTTGCTCGTAGCTGATAATATCGCTCAGCAATTAGAAGGCAGAATCTCTTTCCGTAGAGCGATGAAACAAGCTGTTTCCGGTGCTATGAGAACCGGTGCAAATGGTATCCGCGTAATGTGCTCAGGCCGCTTGGGTGGCGCTGAAATGGCACGTACTGAACAGTACAAACAAGGAAGAATTCCATTGCATACGCTTAGAGCAAATATAGACTATGGCACTGCAACTGCCCATACAATTTATGGAGCACTTGGTGTAAAAGTTTGGATTTGTAAAGGCGATATAATTGGTTAAATTTGTAGTAGTAGTATATACGGCGGGTAATTTATTATGTTAATGCCCAAAAGAGTAAAGAGAAGAAAGACCCAACGCGGTACCATGAAGGGCAAAGCAATCAAAGGCTCATTGGTTACTTTCGGTTCATTTGGTTTAAAAGCTTTAGAACCAAAATGGATCACTAACCGTCAAATCGAGTCTGCTCGTATTGCGATCAACAGGTACTTAAAACGCGATGGTAAAGTATGGATAAGAATATTTCCTGACAAACCATTTACTAAACAACCGGCCGAAACTCGTATGGGTAAAGGTAAAGGTAGCCCTGAGGGCTGGGTAGCGGTGGTAAAACCGGGAAGAATTTTATTCGAAATCGACGGTGTGAGTGAAGAGGCAGCTAAAGAAGCTTTAAGGCTTGCTTCTCACAAATTACCAATTCAAACAAAATTTGTCAAACGTATCGATTTAGTGTATAATGAAGCCTCGTAAAGCTGAAGTATTGAGAGAACTCACCCAGGAAGAATTGGTGAACGCACTTGGCGAAGCTGAAGAAACTTTCGCAAAACAGCGATTTCAGCACGCGTTAAAGCAGCTTCATGATACCAGCTACCTGAAGATCTTGAAAAAAGATATAGCTAGAATGAAAACTATCCTAAACGAACGTCACAGTTCATAGTTAGTGAGAGAAGAAAATGGAAGAGATGAAAAATCAAACTGTAAATACTCCTGAAGTAAATCAAGAAGTAGTTCGCGATATGGCTCAGGGAGCTCAAACAGTAAAATCAAGAAAGAGAATTCTTACAGGTAAGGTGGTATCTAATAAATGCGATAAAACCATCACTGTTTCAGTAGAGAGACAAATCGCACATCCAATCTATAAAAAGTACTACAAAAGAAGTAAGAAATTTATGGCTCATGATGTAGATAACTCTTGTAATATCGGTGATACTGTAAGAATTAGAGAATGCAGACCTCTTAGCGCTAAAAAGCGTTGGGAACTTGTAGATATTTTAATGCGTGCGAAGTAAAAAGGAATAAACCATGGTACAAGAAGAAACCAATCTTGCAGTCGCTGACAACTCTGGTGCTAAAAAAGTAAGATGCATCCGTGTACTCGGCGGTCATGGAAAAAAATACGCATCCGTTGGGGATATGATAATAGTTGCCGTAAAAGCTGCTATTCCTAACTCTGCAGTAAAAAAAGGTACGGTGCAGAAAGCTGTAGTAGTCAGAACCGCTAAAGAAATACAAAGAAAAGATGGCTCTTGCATCAGGTTCGACGAAAATGCAGCTGTGATACTCAACGATAAAGGGGAACCTAAAGGTACTCGTATTTTCGGACCTGTTGCCCGCGAATTGCGTGAAAAGAACTATATGAAGATAGTATCATTAGCACCCGAAGTTCTTTAATAAAGGTGAGCTAAATGAAGTTAAAAATAAGAAAAAATGACACTGTAAAGGTCATATCCGGTAACTCAGCGGGTACTGTAGGCAGAGTCCTAGAAGTTTACCCTGAAAAAATGAGAGTACTTGTAGAAGGTGTGAATGTTCGTGTGAAACACATGAAACCAAACCAACAGAATCAACAAGGTGGCAAAGTATCAATGGAAATGCCAATTCACTACTCTAATGTGATGATAGTTGACTCTGAAGGCAAACCTACAAGAGTAGGTGTAAGACACGAAATTCAAGAAAAAGACGGTAAGCAAAAAAGAAAAGCTATCCGCGTAGCAAAGTCAAACGGTAAAGATTTATAATTTTTATAAAAAAGTAATATGGCTAAGAACAAGAATAATCAGCAAACAGCTACGGCAGGCAAGTCCGATTTCGTTTTCGAAGGTAAAAGACTCGAAGATGTACAGGGCGCACAGCCACCTGTCCCTAGATTAGCTGAATTCTACAAAGAAAAAGTCGTACCTGCACTCATGAAAAAATTCAATTACTCCTCAGTAATGCAGGTTCCAAAATTGGAAAAAATCTGCTTGAACATGGGTATAGGCGACGCTGTACAAGACAAAAAACTTTTGCAAAGTGCTATCAACGAGTTAGAGCTTATCACCGGTCAAAGACCTTCGATAAGAAAAGCTAAAAAAGCTATTTCTAACTTTAAACTACGTCAAGATGTTCCAATCGGCTGTATGGTAACTCTTAGAAGAGCTAATATGTTCGAATTTTTGGACAGATTTATCAATATTTCTGCTCCTCGTATTCGTGACTTTAGAGGCTTTTCCGATAAAAGTTTTGACGGCAGGGGTAATTTCTCTATTGGTATCAAAGAGCAAATTATTTTCCCTGAAATTGATGTCGATAAAGTAAGTAGAATCTCAGGCTTGGATATAACTTTCGTAGTTAGATCTAACAGCGATGAAGAAACGAAAGCTTTAATGGATGAATTTGGTTTTCCGTTCCGTAGAAAAGACTAAAGAAGGTAGCTATGTCAAAAGTTTCAATTATAGCTCGTAACGAGAAAAGAAAAAGACTAGTAGAAAAATATGCAGAAAAAAGAGCTGCATTAAAAGAAGCCGGAGACCACGAAGGTTTACAAAAGCTTCCAAGAAACTCTGCTCCTACTAGACTACGTAATCGTTGCTCAGTTACAGGCAGAGGTCGCGGTGTTTACCGTAAGTTCGGGATCTGTCGTAATGTCTTCCGCCAGTTGGCTTCTGAAGGCAAAATTCCCGGTATTCGTAAGGCAAGTTGGTAATTTTATTAACGGTAGAAATTATGCCAGTAACAGATCAAATAGCAGATTTTATCACTCGAATTAGAAATGCAGGTGCTGCAGGAAACAAAAAAGTTTCTGCACCTAAATCTAAGGTAAAAGTGGCAATTGCTAATATTCTAAAAGATCAAGGTTATATCGAAGACTTTAAAGTAATCGATGAAGGTGTGCAAGGCACAATAGAAGTATCTATCAGATACTATCGCAAAAAACCTTCTATTCTTGAAATCAAAAGAATAAGCAAACCAGGAAGACGTATCTACGTACCTGCGGAAAAATTACCAAGAGTAAGAAATGGTCTTGGTATAGCTATTGTCTCTACATCTAAAGGTGTTATGACAGACAAACAAGCTCGCAAGATGAACGTAGGTGGCGAAGTACTTTGTACTGTATGGTAATTAAATGAATAAGGAGCACAATCGTGTCAAGGATTGGAAATAACCCGATCGTCGTACCAGATAAAGTGTCGTTATCAATCGAAGGTAAATCAGTAATAGCAAAAGGCCCTTTGGGCGAGCTTACTGTAACGATACCAAATGATATCGAACTAAAATATGAAAATAACACGATCACTTTCGAAAGAAACAGCAACCTAAAACATGTTAGAGCTGCTCACGGTCTAGCAAGAGCATTGACATTTAATGCAGTAGAAGGTGTTGCTAACGGCTTCAACAAAGTGCTTAATATCGAAGGTGTTGGTTACAAAGCCGAAATGAAAGGCGAAAGATTGTATCTAGCTTTAGGCTATTCACATCCAATTTTGTTCATCCCACCGGATGGAATCAAATTTGAAGTAAAAGGTAACCAAATCACTGTAAGTGGTATCGATAAACAACTGGTAGGACAAATTGCAGCTAAAGTCAGAGGCTTTCGTCCACCTGAACCATACAAAGGTAAAGGTATTCGCTACAATGGTGAATATGTGCGTCGCAAAGCTGGTAAGACTTCTGCAAAATAGTTCGTTGAATAATTCAGATTTTATAGCAAAAAGAGCTTGAAAATGAAAGCACAAGAACTAAAAATAAAGCGCAGATTAAAAAGAAAAAAACATATTCGTAAAGATATGTTTGGTACTCAAGAAAGACCGAGAATGTCAGTAAGTAGAAGTTTGTCACACATTTATGTGCAACTTATCGATGATGATAACCAAAGAACTTTGGTAAGCGCTTCTACATTGGACAAAGAAATTAAGGCTTTACTTGAAGGTAAATCTAAAAAAGAGCAAAGCAAATTAGTTGGTGAAGTGATTGCTAAAAAAGCAATGGCTGCAAACATCAATACTGTTTGTTTTGACAGAAATGGATATTTGTACCATGGCCGCATCAAAGAATTGGCAGATGCAGCCAGAAATGGTGGTTTGAAATTTTAAGTTCTGGAAAAGGAGATATCGTGGCAAAGATTAAAGCCTCAGAACTCGAATTGAAAGACAAACTGGTTTACGTAGGCCGTACTGCTAAGGTAGTAAAAGGTGGTCGTAGATTTACTTTCTCAGCTATGGTTGTAGTTGGTGACAGTAATGGCCACGTTGGGTACGGCTTAGGTAAAGCTAGTGAAGTTGTCGATGCTGTATCTAAAGCAACTGATGCAGCTAAGAAAAACATAGTTAAGATTCGATTGCAAGATAACACTATCCCACACGAAGTACTCGGTAGATACGGTGCTGCTAAAGTGCTTATCAAACCTGCATCTGCGGGTACCGGTGTGATTGCTGCCGGTGGTATTCGTGCCATCTTAGAATTAGCAGGTGTGCAAGACGTACTTACTAAATCGTTAGGTTCGTCTAATCCACACAATACAGTTAAAGCTGCAGTGGCTGGTCTTGCTTCATTGGAAGATGCTCACTCAGTAGCTGAAAGACGTGGAATTTCTGTTGATAAGGTTATCAACGGTTAGTCTGCTAACTGCAGAATATGGACTAATCTTAATAGGTGGTAAAATGGGTAAACTAAAAATTACTCAAGTAAAAAGTATAATTAAAACTAAAAAGAAGCAAAAGCTTACGATTGAAGCATTAGGACTCGGAAGACCGAACTACTCTAATGTGTTGCCGGATAATGTACAAACACGCGGCATGATCGAAGTGGTAAAACATTTAGTTAATGTTGAAGAAGTTTCTGAATAATATAAGAAGTTAATAGATGAAACATATAGGTAATCTTCAGTATTCAGAAGGGGCTAAACACAAGAAGAAAAGAATAGCCCGCGGACCCGGCTCTGGTCATGGTGGTACATCTACTCGAGGACATAAAGGTCAGAAATCTCGCTCAGGTGCGAAGATCTCTCCGTCTTTCGAGGGTGGACAAATGCCGATCAACCGCCGTATTCCAAAGTTTGGTTTCACTAATATATTTAGAAAAGAATACCAAACAGTTAATGTCGGTACTTTGCAAGAATTAGCCGAAAACAATAAATTCGAAGGCGGCAAAGTAGATTTTAACGTATTGTTTGATCTTGGTATCATCAATAAAAAGTCTCTACCTTTGAAAGTATTAGGTAACGGTGAGCTAAGTGTTGCTCTTACCGTAGAGGCCGACAAATTTTCTAAACAAGCAAAAGAGAAAATTGAGTCTGCAGGAGGGACAGTAGTAAACAATGGCTAGTTTCGTACAAACACTCCAGAATATTTTTAAGATTGACGAACTAAAACAAAGACTTACGTTTACGTTAATAATTTTGTTTGTTGTTCGTATAGGCGCACACATAACTATACCGGGTGTAGATATTAACGCATTGCAGGCTTCTATAGCAAGCAATGATTCTAACACATTATTTGGTTTATTCGACTTGTTTGTAGGTGGTGCGTTTTCAAATGCTGCAATATTTGCTCTTGGCATCATGCCATATATCACAGCATCTATCATATTTCAGCTCGCCGGTGTGGTGATTCCTGAAATTCAGAAATTGCAGCGTGAAGAAGAGGGTAGAAGAAAGATTAATCAATATACCAGATGGGTTACAGTTGCCATTGCTGCATTGCAAGGGTGGGGTGTGTCTATCAAGTTAGCTTCTCAGACTGCCGGCAACATACCGGTTGTGCCTGAAGCAGGTATAATATTTACTATTTCTACTATGATAATTTTGTCTGCAGGTACGATATTCATGATGTGGTTAGGCGAACTAATCACTGAAAGAGGTATCGGTAATGGTATTTCGCTTATTATCTTTATTGGTATTATTGCTCGTTTGCCAATGTCTTTGATACAAGAGTATCAATTGATTACTTCCGATCCGAACCCGGCAGGTAAGTTGATTGTAGATGGTATTTTGATTGTCGGTCTGGTTGCCATCATAGCAGCTGTAGTCTATGTGACTCAGGGTGCAAGAAGAATACCGGTACAGTATGCAAAACGTCAAATCGGAAGAAAAGTATTCGGTGGTACGACTCAATATATTCCATTGCGTGTTAATACTGCAGGCGTTATGCCAATTATCTTTGCACAATCTTTGATGTTTATACCAAACACTATACAACAATTTTTCCCTGAAAGCCAATTTATAGCAAAAGCTGCTGGTTTATTCTCGCATGAGTCTTTCTTTTATGCTTTTGTTTATGGTTTGATTATTGTGTTCTTTACTTATTTCTATACTGCTATCATTTTCAATCCAAAAGATATTGCTTCTAATATGAAGAAACAGGGTGGATTTATTCCTGGTATCAGACCTGGAACAGCTACAGAAGACTATGTGGATAGAATTATTACCCGCATTACCTTGCCTGGCTCTATCTTTTTGGCTATTGTAGCTATTTTGCCAACGTTTGTAATCAATATTTTCTCAGTTCCTCCCGGATTTGCACAATTCTTTGGTGGTACTTCGCTATTGATTATGGTTGGTGTAGCTCTTGATACATTGCAGCAAATAGAATCATATTTATTGATGCGTCACTATGATGGCTTCATGAAGAGCGGCAAAATGAAAGGAAGAGTTGGCGTAGGTGGGTTCTAATAATGGCTAAAAGACGCGAATATACTGACGATTTTGTAAACATAAAAAATCAATCAGACATTAGTAAAATTGAAAAAGCCTGCCGTATTGTAGCAGAAACATTCAATACTATAAAGCCGCTTATGCGACCTGGTATCAGTACTTTGGAAATAGATGCAGTGGCTGAAGACTATATTCGCTCAAAAAATGCCAGACCTGCCTTCAAAGGTTATGAAGTCGAAGGTAAGTTCTTTCCCGGAACTCTGTGCATATCAATAAATGAAGAAGTAGTTCATGGTATCCCTTCTGATAGAATTCTAAAAGAGGGTGATATCGTAAGCGTGGACTGCGGAGCAGAATTAGATGGGTATTTTGGCGACAGTGCTGTAACTTACGGTATCGGGCAAATAAGCCCGGAAAACGAAAAGTTGATGCAAGTTACAAACGAATCGCTGTTTAAAGGTATAGAACAGGCTGTGGCAGGCAATAAACTTTATGATATTTCCAAAGCGATACAAGACCATTGCGAAAGTAACGGTTATTCGCTTACACGGGAATTAGTCGGTCACGGGATAGGCAGAAATCTACACGAAGAGCCCCCGGTGCCAAATTTTGTACCACCATTGCTTTACCGGTCAAGATACCCAAATATTAAATTAAGAAATGGTATTGCTTTGGCGATCGAGCCGATGGTTCATAGAGGAAAGAAAGAGATTAGATCGCTACAAGACGGTTGGACCATCGTAACAGCAGACAAAAGCACTGCTGCTCACTTTGAGCATACAATCATAATTCAAAACGACAAAGCATTGATACTAACACTTAGAGATTAAAGTGATATGGCAAAACAAGAACTTATCAGAGCAGACGGTATAATACAGGAAACCTTGCCAAATACACAATTTTTAGTTAAATTGGATAATGGTCATACTCTCCTTGCTCATATATCAGGCAAGATGAGAATGAACTTTATAAAGATTTTGCAGGGCGATAAAGTAACCGTAGAGCTCTCTCCATACGACTTGTCTAAAGGCAGAATCGTTTATAGATATAAATAATTTAAAAACTATAGAATAGCAAGTAGCGATGAAAGTACAAGCTTCAGTTAAGAAAAGAAACCCTGACGATAAAATAGTTCGTCGTAAAGGTAGAATCTATATTATTAACAAGAAAAATCCTCGTTTCAAACAAAGACAAGGATAATTTATAAAGGAGAAGTATTGTGGCTCGTATAGCTGGTATTGACTTGCCTAAAAATAAACGCGGCGATATAGCTCTAACCTACATCTTTGGTATCGGACACACAACTGCTGCTAAAATCCTTGATGAAGCATCAGTGGATCATGCCAAAAGAGTACAAGAATGGTCAGATGACGAAGTTTCGAATATCCGTCAGGTCATAGATGAAATCCTTGTAGAAGGTCAGTTACGCTCCGAAATCCAAATGAATATCAAACGTCTAATGGATATTGGATGCTATAGAGGTTTGCGCCACAGAAGAGGTCTGCCTGTACGTGGTCAGAGAACTCGTACTAACTCGAGAACTCGTAAAGGTCGCAAGAAAACAGTTGCAGGCAAAAAGAAAGTTGTTAAATAGTAGTTTAGCAGCATAATCTTTTAAATTTTAAAAGGTTTCGTAAATAATTTGGATAGGTAAACATCCGTGGCTAAGAAAAAACAAAAAAAGAAAGTTGTAGCGGACGTACATGGTAAAGCTTATATCAGAGCAACGTTTAATAACGTGCAGGTAACTATTGCTGACATGTACGGTAACGCTTTGTGTTGGTCATCTGCCGGCAGAAACGGATTTAAAGGCTCTAAAAAGAATACTCCGTATGCTGCTCAGGTTTCGGCCGAAAAAGCAGCAAAAGAAGCCTATGATATGGGGCTTCGCAAAGTAGATGTTGTTGTAAAAGGTCCGGGCTCAGGTCGCGAAGCTGCAGTGCGCGCTTTGACTCAAGCAGGATTGGAAATCCACAGCATCATCGATAAAACACCTATACCTCATAATGGATGTCGTCCGCCAAAACGCAGAAGAGTATAAGTTTTGGGGTGTTTTCTATATTTTTAGTTTGAAAAATCCGGCAAATATATTTTATGAATACTCAATTGCAAATGCCCGATAGGGTTCACATTGAAGATGCATCGTCTGATTTTCACGGCAGATTTATTATGCAGCCGTTAGAAGGCGGGTATGGAGTTACTATCGGTAACTCTCTTAGAAGAGTATTACTTTCTTCTATCCCCGGTGCGGCTATTATTGGTGTTAAAATCACTGACGTTTTACATGAATTCCAAACAATCGATGGCGTCATGGAAGATATGTCAGAGATTATCCTTAATTTGAAAGAAGTTGCTCTCAAAACAAACGAGAAAAAACCGTTTAGAGTAATGTTCCATCTTAAAGGACCAGGCACCTGGACTGCTAAGGATATCAACGAAGCTTCTGACTTGATAGAAGTAATGGATCCTGATAAGCATATCGCCACTCTTGCTGATGATGCCGAGTTCGATGTTGAGCTTAGAATTGGCAAAGGGAAAGGCTATGTGCCTTCAGAGGAACAGCAAATGGTGGATTTCCCTGTCGGGATGCTACCAATTGATGCTATTTTTACTCCAATTAAAAATGTGATTTATAAAATCGATCCTCATCGCGTGGGGCATAGAACTGACTATGAAAAACTTACGCTTGATGTCAAAACTGACGGCACTATTTCCGCTCAGGAAGCTGTGCACCAAGCCGCTAAGATCATGAATGATCATATTAAGTTCTTTATCAATTTCGACGAATTCGAAGAAGAGCAACAACAACTCGAAATCGAAGAAGAAGAAGTAAAAGCTGCAGAACGTAATCGTTTGAGAAAAATTCTGCTTACCCCTGTAGATGAATTAGAGCTTTCTGTCAGAGCACATAACTGCCTGAAAGCTGCTAATATTAAAAATATGGCTGAGCTGGTTAGACTTCAAGAATCTGAATTGTTAAAATTCAGAAACTTCGGTAAAAAGTCTTTGACTGAGTTGTCTGATGTTGTTGTTCAGTTCGGTCTTGAATTCGGTATGAATGTAGATCATTATTTGAAAGATGACAAAAGTACCGTAAACGAATAATTTATTTAAGTAACTAATTGATCTGAGTATAAGTTATGAGACACGGAAAACGCGGTGTAAAGCTTAATAGAACAAGCAGCCACAGAAAAGCTCTTATGCGTAGTTTGGCTACTGCTTTATTCGAGCATAAAAAAATCGCTACTACTGAAGTTAAGGCTAAAGCGCTCAGACCTTTTGCTGAAAGACTTATTACTAAAGCTAAAAAAGCTTTGGCTCGTGAAAAACAAGGTCTGCTCCCTGAAGGTCAAACAGTAGATATTCATAATAGAAGAGTTGTCTTCAAAGTAATCAAAAATAAAGCTGTCCTACAGGAACTTTTTGATGCTATCGCTCCTGCTGTTGAAAGTCGTAACGGTGGTTACACTCGTATTATCAAAACAGGACAAAGAAGAGGCGACGGCGCTAGAACTGCTATCATCGAATTAGTAGATTGGTCTGCTGAGCAAGATGGTGCTGTTTCTATCAAACCAAAAAAGAAATCACAACCTAAAAAAGTAACTCCTAAAGTTGAAGTTAAGGTTACTCCTGTTGTGGAAGAAAAAGTTGAAGAAGTTATCGAAACTCCTGCTGAAGAAGTAGTAGCTAATGAAGAAGTTGCTGAAACTGCAGCTCCTGAAGTTGAAGCTAACGAAGAAATCAAAGCAGAAGAAGAAAACACTGAAGACAAAAAAGAAGAAAACTAATATTGTATCTTCGAAAATAGCTGAAAATGTAAAGTGCCAAATGTTATTTGTTTGGCACTTTTTATTTATTTTGTAAAAGCAAGTTATTGAAATTATGAAGCCTTTGCAATTGCAGTCAAATTGAGACGGTATAGTTCACTGCATTATATCACAATTTTGTTCGTCTGATAAATGCGAGTCAAACGAAAGATGTACCGAACTTAGCAAATTACCGAGCAAAGACGAGTTAAAGTATCTGAAGTGTCAGTTTCTTCAATTTGCATTAAGTATCCACTTCAGAGTTTCAATACTCAGTGGGCAGATTACTTTGTGATTTATGGTATCTACTTAGCTTATAGGTAGAGTAAAGAAGAATCTGCTTCCTTTACCAGGAGTGCTCTCGACTCCAATATTACCCCCATGCTTCTCTACAAACTCTCTACAAAGAATTAGTCCTAAACCAGTTCCGTTTTCATTGTTAGTGCCGGGCATAGAAACAGCTGATGCTAATTTAAAGAGCTTATTTTTTACATCTTCGCTCATGCCGATACCATTGTCTTCGATAGACACTTCTACATAAGCTTCCGATAATTTTGATCTGATTAGAACGCTACCATCTTGATTAGTATATTTTACAGCATTTGATACCAGATTTCGAATTACAGTAGTAATCATGTTTACATCAATATTTGCGAATGATCCGCTGCTAATTTCGTTTACGATATGAATCCCTTTTGCTTCAGCAGATATAGACAGTGTATTTTTTACATTTTCTGCTATAAATGAAAGATCAGTCGCTTCAGGTGCAAATGAAATATCACCTTTTTGAGAACGCGACCATTGCAAAAGGTTTTCGATAAGGTTGACTAAGTTTTTAGAGCTATTGTTAAGTAGCTCAATAAATTCTTTCCTTTCATTGTCCTCAAAAGAATCATAGTCTTTGCGAAGAGTATCGGTCAATAAACTGAAACTTCCAATAGGACTTTTAAGATCGTGAGCAATTATAGAAAAGAACTTATCTTTCAACGCATTCGATTTTTTGAGCTCAGCCTCTGATTCTTTGATTTTATTTACTGCAAGGGTTCTTTCCGTGTTGTCGTGCGATACAAGCAGAGCTCTGTCGTTGCTGATTTTGGATACTCTGCCTTGGAACCAAAGTTTCTTGTTGTTAATTTCCAGTGGATAATCGAATATTTGAATTGTATTTTGCTGTATTGCATTTTTGATGTTTAGTATTACCGTATCAGCTAAGTTTTTTTCCAAAACATCGTAAACAGATTTGCCTAAGAGTTCACTTCTCGGTTTGACAAGTAAAGATTCGTTTGTTGGGGCAATATTTAGATAAACACCTTCTAAATTATACTCGATAACGATATCTTTCATAGCTCCAAACATGGCTTTGAGTTGTTTCTCGTTCTCGATTACTCGCAGGTATGTCTTGACTAATAGCCCTATAAGAAGTGAAATAATAACAGCACTAAAATAAAGGAACATCAGCAAAGATTTTTCGTTTTCACCATATATTTCCCAGCCAGCCTTTGGAGTGGCTGCAATAAGCCAGCTGCCTGTAGGTAATACCATCTGAATAGTTACGGGATCTTTGGCAAAAACTGTTGAATCGCCCCAAATCACATTACCTGCAGCACCAAGTCCATCGTGTCCTTTTACAGAGTAATCTAATATGTCTTTTTGATTCTCAAGACCTGCTTCTCTAAACAGCATATCTCTACGCACTACTATATCTGTAACTCCCCAAAAGTCTCCGTTTCTTTCTCCGTTTTTATAAAAAATAGGAGTGTAGCTGACAAAGGCAATGCCACCTTCGACAAGCTCGACAGGGCCGGCTACAAATGTATTGTGAGTTTCAATCGTTTTTTCTACAATTTCACGTCGGGCAGGGTGCGAAAGCAAATCGAGACCAACAGCCTCTTCATGGCCCTTATATGGGTAAATAGAGCTAATCACGCCGTCTTTTGCTATAGACATTGTGTTTATAAGAGAATCGTTCTGAATCAGCTCATGTGCGAGTTCCTGAAAATTAAGATGGTTGATTTCCGGATTTAGCGAAATATACGCGGCAACACCTTTTGTATAATATATTCTAGAGTAAAGAGCTTTCTCCAATCTCGATTTTTTTGTGCTTAGAAGCTCATATACTTTTTCGCGTTCAGTTTTGGTTTTCTTGTGTTGAGCATATTCGGTGAATTCGAAAATGCTGTAGAATGAGACAATTAGAAGCAACACTGTGCTTAAAATAGGAAGAAGGCTTGATTTGTTATTGTAAGTGTTTTTCAAAGTAGTTTCACTCTTTTATGTTCAATTTTGAAAACGAATTTATAATCTTTGACTGTACCGAGCAAATTATATTTTTGTCTATTCAAATAATCGAATTAGTCTATTCTTTACTGATTGATTTTGTTTTTATGGAAGATATCATAACATATATTGACCATAGCAAAAGCACAATCCCGATAGCAAAAACGCCTGAATAATCAAAATATTCTAATAACCAAATGCCGAACAGAGGCCCGAAGACAGCTCGAAATCCTACCATCGTAAGATGTATAGATTGATACTCAGCAGCATTTTCGTCTTTGCAAAAATATGCAGAACCAATATTCCACAATAACGGCATCGTTGCAGCAAATAGTCCGTTAAATCCGAAAGAAATAAGAAGCAGGAAGTAAAATTTGTATGCACCTATTTCTATAGACCATGGGAAATATTCTGTGAGCAATAGAAATAAAAGATGGAATGCAAGAGTTGCAAATGTAAAAGCACCAAATTTACGAGGATCCATTTTGTCTATTAGTTTGCCAAAAAAAGGCAGGGTAGCTATTGCAATTAGATTGTAAGAGTTTTTGTAGAAAGCCAGGCTTTTATATCCGAGGTCTAATTCTTTGGCAAGAAACAAAGATATAACTGCAACTGTCATCATAAAAGAAAAACCATAAATCATAAAGGCAAATTCGAAATCTCTATAGGGTTTGTTTTTTTTAACGATTGAGATAAGATTAGGCATGGAAGCTTTGACAGATTCTATAATAGTCCTATTTGTAACGTGACCTGCCATATAGTCCTTTTTGACTGCAAATGAAAGAAGAAATACTGAGATAATACCTACGATAGAGATAAATGGGTAAACGTAAGTATAGGCAAAGTTATCATACTCTAAAAGTTCACCAAATGCGAAAGTAGCCAAAAGCATCATTACTTTATTGGCACTTGTAGCATAGCTATATAAACTGCCAAAATGCTCAGATTTGTAATTGTTTTTTAGAATGCTGTTGATTATCGGGTTGATAACCGGTGAAGCCAAATAATAGCACAAAAAGATGCCTAAAAATGCTGCATGATAAAACAGCATTTGCTCAGAGGCAAGAAGTTCTTTTGGGAAAAATGCAACTGCAAATAGAGGAAGTCTTGTTAAAAGTGCAACTAAGCGAAGTATATTTTTCTTTTTATATTTTTTGATAATCTCATAGATGAATACCGAAAAGACAAATACGATCATACTGAACTGGAATAGGACTGCGAGCAGAAATTCGGAACCCTGAAGACTTTTGATAAAGACAAACTCATTGAGTACCACTACTCCAAGCACGATGCCTTCTATGATAGAATAAATCAAGTGTAAAGAAAAAATCTTGCGTTCGTTACTTCCAAGTTCCTGCAATTTCACCGGAAACCCCATGCATAGTAATTGCTTCAGTATTGCAATAATAGAGATTCGCTCTCTAAACAAAAAAAGCAACTTCCTGAATAAAGAAAGTTGCTATTGCTTTGGTGAGTAGCGGAGACAGGACTCGAACCTGCAACCTTCGGGTTATGAGCCCGACGAGCTACCAATTGCTCCACCCCGCGATGTTTTGTGATACAAATATAGATAAAATTTCTGAAAAATAAAAACTTTTTTGCTATTTTATTTTTTTCACATTTTACTATATTACCATTTATTGAAATCAATAAACATTGGATCTCATATGAATTACACTCGTGAGCAACAGTTAGCTTTTACTGCAGACAGGCATCTTGTCATAAGTGCTAACGCAGGTTCGGGGAAGACAAGAATACTTGTAGATAGATTTATACAGATACTCGAAAAAGAAAATATTCCGGAAAGCCTGCAAGGGGACACTTTAGCTCCCGAAAACATAATAGCTATAACATTTACTAAAAAAGCTGCAGGAGAGATGTTCGCAAGGATTAACAAAACTATCGGCGAGATGATAAAACAGGAAAAAAATCCGAACAAAAGCTATCTCCTCCGCGAGTTACGTTCAAAAATATTTCAGGCAAAGGTATCGACTATTCATAGCTTTTGTGAAAAGCTTTTGCGTGACTATGCGGTGGAAGCTGATGTCTCTCCAAATTTTCAGATACTTTCCGAAACTGACCGTTACTTTATATACAAAGATGCAAGAATTAATGCTATAGAATCTGTTTTGTCGCAGGTTAGCAATGTAGAAGCTCTATATTTTAAAATGTTTTTGCTTCGAAATTCTTTTAATAAGATAGAAAATATTACCGATGTGCTTTTCAGTAATTTATATGAGTACAACAAAATCGCTGACAAATTTAGATCAGAAGATTATAACCCTTTAAAAGATCCGGAGAATACTCCGTATATAGTTTCTATACTCAAAAAGTATGCTAAAGGGTATGAATGCTTTTATACACAGCTTGAAGCACTTTCTGAAAATCTTGAGATTCAAGATAAGGAGCGTGAACGCGTAAAGGAATTGAAAGGTATTTGCTCTGACATTACTAATATATTGAAAAATTTTGAATCTGCTCCTATAGAGACTATTTCTGAATTGATAGATTTGGTGGAGTTCACTTCAAAGATTGGTCGTAGCAATGTGCTGACTTTTATCTTAAAAAACAGTGTACTGTCTGTCGAAGAGATTGAAATTCTTGAAGCTATTCATTATCTATCTGTGAAGAACTCACACCTATTTGAAAATACAGAAGCAATTTTGAAATTTAGGAATATTCAGAGAGCTATACATTACTTTGCCGATGAACTAATCAATCAAATAAATCAGGAAAAGGCAGAAAAAGCAGTTTTTGATTTTGACGATTTGATGCTCAAAGTAAAAAGCATGCTTAATGATGATGAATTGAGAAAAATAATGCTTGGCAATACCACACATATCATGGTTGATGAATTTCAGGATACGAACCAGCTACAATATGATATAATTTCTGATTTACTGCCGGAACTAAAGGGGGAGGAAGATTCCTCAAGTTTTGACAGAAAACTATTTATAGTAGGTGACGGCAAGCAGAGCATTTACGCGTTTAGAAATGCTGACATCAGGGTATTTAAAAAAGCTGCTGAGACTATAGCTTCAATAAACTCAAAAAAGATGGCTGAAGGCAAGCTTTCTAAAGATATGATCAATTTCATCGGAGAGAGACCTGAATGGAAAGATAAAGAGAATAACGGCAATCTCTCTCTTACCGCTTCATTTAGATTGTCGCCGGTAGTAGCTGCTTTTGTAAATAAGATTTGTGGTGGTATCATGGATACCGGCATTTCAGATTTTGAAGTTGATTATGAAGACCTTGTTTTTGGCAAAAACAGCACCGCGATTAAACAAGAGATACTTTCTCAATATCCTCACTATAAATTTGATGAGCCAAATCAGATTTTCCAAGCTGACAGTACCGGACATGGCTCAGTCAATTTCATCATACATAAAGAAGAAATTGAAGAAAAAGAAGATGATACAGACGAAGTGACTGATAATAAGACGAATCCGTATAAATCAGAAGCAGAGAAGCTGATAAAGTATATCAAATCAAGAGTGGAAGGAGATAATCCTTATCAGATATTTGAGGACAATACTTACAGGCCTGCAAAGTACAAAGATGTTGGAATCCTTTTTAGGTCAAGGTCAAAAACAAGTGAGTTAGTCAATGCCTGTATCGAAAATCAAGTACCATTTGTATTGCATTCCGGTTCGGGATTGTATAAAATGCAAGAGGTTCAAGACATGATTGCATTGCTCAAATTCCTTTATGATCCTAATGATGATATTTCATGTATTGGAGTTTTGCGATCTCCATTTTTTGAAATACAAGACAATGAATTGTATAACATTTCGCAAGCTGCTAAAGGCACTCCTGCTATATCTTTTTATCAAAAATGTAAATTGTTTGCTGAGAACCCATTGCAGACAGAAGAATTCAAAGAAACACTTGAATATTTGGAAGACGTTTTGTCCGTTTCGGGCAGACTTTCTCCGTCTGAATTAGTAAATAGGCTAATTATTGAGAGGAAGTACTTCGAGAAGATTGGAAATGATAAAGCTATAGCACAAATAAAAGCATCAATCAATAAATTTAAAGCAACCTTGTATGATTTTGAAGAGCAAGGCTATAAAGATATATTTGATCTAATGCAACAGATGAATACCATGATGAAGCGCGGAAAGGAAGGGGAAGCATCTGTAAGCTCGAAAGATGCAATTAATTTGATGACTATCCATAGCTCTAAAGGTTTGGAGTTCCCAATAGTTGCTCTCTACGGTGCAAATAATAGTTCCGGGCATAACAGCTCAGTCTATTTCTCCCAGCAATTTGGTATCACCTTCAACGATAAACGCAAAGATGATGAAACAAATATGCTGGTAGAAGAGCCAAACCTCATACATTTTCTGAATAAAGAGATGTACAAGCAAGCTGAAGCAGCTGAAGAAAAAAGGTTACTTTATGTAGCTTTGACAAGAGCTAAAGATCATCTGATAGTCTCTGCAAATGTTTCAGTCAGTAAAAAACAAGAAGTATCTCTTCGATCCTTTTTTAAGAGTATAATCAACGTACTTTTACGTGCACCCGGTGGGGTGGCTAAGGAGGCATATCATAGGCGCTTTTATATTGATGCCATTGAAGAATTTAAAATTGAGAAACAGCAAATTTCATTTTTAGAATCTAACGAGCTGCATAATATCTTGCTTGGCTACAATGTCAAATGTATTTATGAGGTAGATAGTCCTCAAAATAATTTTCAGAATCTGCAACAAAATCAAGATAAATCGAAGTTTATAGATGCAGAATGGGTTCCTGCAAGATTCCATAATGAAGTTTTTTCAGCTTCAAAAATCATGGCGTTTAAGACTGACAGAAACGACTACGAGATTAAATATATCGTTGGGCTGAATACTCAACTCAATAAGAAGCAGAGGGCAGAGAATGAGAACCGGAGCGAGGACGAACTACGTGGGAATGTACTTGGAACTTATATCCACGAAGCAATGTCATTGCTAAATGCATGGTGGAAAGATGGCGGAGTAGATGAGGAAGAACTCAAACAAATCATCGCGGTAATGCTTAGACGAAGAAATAGTTACCAGGAAAGTTATCTGCAGCAGGTCTATGATGCATGCCTTGCCATTGTTAGCACAGATTATATCCGAAAAAACAGAGAAAAACTTGCAAGTGCTGTTTTTGAACTTGAGCTAAATATCCCATTAGAAATACACTACCTTACCGGAAGTATAGACGTTTTGGTAGAAGAGGAGGGAGGAGAGTCAGTAATTTGGGATTGGAAAACAAATCACGTAAATGACTATGCTGACTTGGAAGAATTGGCTTCGCATTATAAACATCAGATGGCAATATATGCATATCTGATTTATCTAAAGAATCGCAATCAGACTAATTATAAAGCAAGACTGCTATTTACTGATTATGCTAACAAATGCCGGGGAGATGAATGGGTCTATTCTTTTGAGTGGTCCAATGAAGAAATGCAGAATTTAGGGATAGATCTGGAAGAGACGGTCGCTGAGCTAAGTAGAAGATACTATTGATACTTTCTATTATGTGATTGTATCGAAAGACGCAAATCGGATGGCAATGATATTGCTGATAACAATGCTTTATGAGAATAAGAAAGTTGAATTTTAAAATTCGGCAGATTACAAGCACTAATAATCGAAGAATCAAATTAAAAAGAGCATCTCAATAGGAATGCTCTTTTTAGTTAGCATGAGTCAGATTTTTGATCTTCTTTCTAACTTATATTTTACTAAACCGCTTGAAAAGCATATATTTGAAAAAACAATGAGAGGTAGATATGGTTGGTTTTGGATACGATGTTCATAAACTTGCTGAGGGAGAAAGTTTAATACTCGGCGGTATCAATATAGAAAGTAAAATTGGCACAGTAGCACACTCAGACGGTGATGTACTTTTGCATTCCATAATGGATGCGATTCTCGGTGCTTGCGGAATGGGAGACATAGGAGAACATTTTCCTGATACAGATCCTAAATACAAAAGTGCAGATAGTACTAAGTTATTTGAAGAAGTTATGGCTATACTCGACAATGAAGGCTACCGCTTAGTTAACATAGATGCTACAATCGTTTTAGAAAAGCCTAAACTGTTACCCTATAAAGAGCAAATCAGGGAATCGGTGGCAAAACTATGCAAGCTTCCTGCTAAACGAGTAAATATAAAAGCAACAACCAATGAAAAGATGGGATTCCTTGGTAGGCAAGAGGGAATAGGTGTGCATGCTGTTTGTTTGATAAAAGAGAAGTAGCGAGTAATTATTTCTAAATAGAAGCTTTTAATCAAGCGTACAAACAAATATGTGTTATTCGAACTCTATGAACTCAATGAAACTAATACTCATTATCACAATATTACTTAGCTCTCTAAGCTATTTATATTCCGGCGAAATATACCCGAAACGCCCGGAGGAGCTTGCTCATTTTGAAAAAGGATATTTTATAGGGCTTAATTCGCGTAGTGACAGTGTTATTTTTGAAAAAGGATGGGCATTTGAGCAAGATCAATTCCTTGTCAAAAGTGGAGGAAGTCAGCAAATTATTCCTTTAAAAAATGAAAAAGTTTTGGATATTGTAGTGCTCGAATCACATATTGCTTTGCTGACTGATATTCTGGGCGATTGTTATTTGTCGTTATATGATTATAATTTGCAACAGGTTCATAATATTAGAACGAGCTACACTCCGAATCCAAATCTCAGATTGATTCGGCAGGATAAGAATATCATCCTTCAAGACAGAAACACCAGTCAGGTATTTGTGATAAACAAAGGCAAGCTTGTAAAAAAGAGAACTATAAATGGCTGTTGCAGTATTTTGAGCTATAAAGATTACTATATTGCCTTTTTTAAAAACAATCGCTATGCTGAGGTCGTAATTGTTAATGATTCCGGAGGAGTGCTTCATTCTGAGCATCTCCCGACATATAAGCATCAGAGATTGATAAAAACAGATTCTTTAGTATTCCTATTGGGCTCATTTGGCTATGAGACGGACATATATTGTTTTACGATGAAAGATTTGATGCCTGTCAAAAGAGTCAATGTTCCTGCCGATATCAACAATATAAATATTTTGCCGAACCAAAATGATATAAGAATCAGATATACCCAAACCTCCAAGACCCATACATCTTTGATTGCTCAAAACTTTTTCCATGAAGATGATTATGAAATTTACGATTTGGATAAATATTTCTACAAATTGCTGAGTTCTCACACTCTGGATGATAAGAGCATTTGGCTATTTGCAAACGGTATATTGCTTGCTGATTATGATTCGGGGATTTTATCTGCCTACGAATACAGCTGCGAAGACTGGGTAAATTCAAAATCGGAAATTTCTCTCGTGAATAATGTTCTTACAATCAGAGGGGAAGCAGGCAGCAGCATATTTGAGCTTAACGATAATAACTGGTGGTTTTGGAACAGCATACAATATAAGTACGGGAATGCTATACTGATTTCAGTAGTTGCATTTGCGTTTTTGATAGTTCTGAGGTTTGCAAGGAATCAGAAAAAACTGTTAAAAACTGTGATAGACCTCCCCGGAGCAGGTGTGATTTTAGTTATAGACAAATACTCCAGACTTATCAATCTCAATTCGCCGGCTGCGGAATTGCTTTCTATAAAGGCTGGTGTACCTTTAAAAAAACTATACACATCTTACTTTGCAGATGAGGGTTTAAAGATACTTACAGGGATTATAGATTTTGCTGTGAGCAAACGTGAAAACCTGACCCGTAAAGTCAATTTGCTGATAGGCAACGACACTAAGGAATGGCTTTGCACAGTAAAAGTGATGACAAATATAGCCGGCAAATTTACCGGTGTAGTATTCACAGGTATCGACATCACAGAGCAGTTAGAAAAGAAAAGGCTGACGAATTGGGCACAACTTGCTCATGATATGCAGACTAATTTGTCAACTATAAAACTAAATGCAGAGCATTTACAGACAGAAGAAGACCCGAATAATCATTCTCGGAAAAAGAAAATTATACATCAGGTAAATCTTCTAATGTCGAGAGTTAGAGATATAGTAACGGTAGGTAGAAGCGACAAACTAAATACTGTACCTGTTAATTCATCAGATATATGTATTGAAGCAAGGAATGAATTTGACGATACTGTTTTTCCTGATGTTAGCTTTGATTTCAATGTTACTCCATTTATGCTTAATTGTGACAAACCTAAACTAATCAGAGCTGTAAGGAATGCCATTGAAAATGCCATCAAAGCAATGCCGGATAGGAAAGGCAATATCAAAATCAGCTGCGATAAAGATTCGCGTCATGCATATTTCCGAGTCAAAGATGATGGGCCGGGTATGACAAAATCGACTTTAGAGAAAATCATCAAACCATACTTCACAACTGCCGAAAAAACTGGCGGTATGGGTATGGGGACAATGATAATGCAGCATGTTGCGGAAATGCACGGAGGAAGCGTTAAGTTTAATTCTGAACCAGGCAAAGGGACAGAAGTTATTTTTATAATACCGATAAGGAACAGAGGCGAAGAATAATGAGCAATAAAATTGATATAAATACTTTGAAAGGTAAAAGATTAGCTGCTGTTGATTTCGGAATGAAAAGACTTGGTCTTGCTGTTTGTGACCAATTTCATGTAACTATTTCACCCCGCGATGTGTATGATTATAGTAGCAAAGAATTTTGGGACAAATTTGTTGCAGATTTGAACTCTGAGGAGCTTGCTGCTGTTATAGTAGGCGTGCCCAAAAGATTAGATGGCGAAAAAACTAAAGTAATTGTAGAAATCGAAAAGTTTATTGAACTTTTGAGGAAGAAAACACAATTACAGATAATAGAACACGACGAATCTTTCACTTCGCAAAGGGCAGTGGAAACTATGGTTACTATCGGCAAAAAGAAAAATAAGCGAAGTCAAAAGGGAGAAACAGACAAGGTGGCTGCTGCTATTATTCTAAGGGACTTTTTAAATGAATACGAGGGCGGATTTTATGTATAGATTTATATTTTCTTTTATCCTGTTTGCTTTGGTTGCAAATGCGGCAAAGAGTAATACTTTTGACCGTAGCCAGTACTATTCTTATGGAGTGAAATTTTATGCAGAAGCACATGCTTTCCCTTCTGAATATGCTGATTCGCTCGATGTAGGAGTTTTCTTTAAGCTAATGCATGAAGTCGTAGCCTTTAATAAAGAGCAAAATACTAAAGATACATACTTTGCAGTACCCACGCTTGAGATAACGTGCAAAGATCAAGACGGCATCATAAGAAAAAGGCACCTTTGGCAAGATACAGTTAAAGTAAAAGGATATGACCTGACAGTATCAAAAACTGATTTTATACACGGAGCCAGCTTTTTTAGGTTGAAAGCAGGTGAGTTTAAAATCAATATAAAAGTTGATGCCGATTTTATCAAACAGGCTATGAGCAAGGATATAGAATTTGACGTAAATCACTCATTTTATGAAAAACCTACTTACTCAAAGCCGATATTTGCTAAGCCCGAAAGCGACAGAGTTATTCCCTTTATTGCCGGCAATAATGCATCGTTTGAGTTTAACGGAGCTACAGTCTATATCCCGCTTTCCTACAAAGTAGATGACAATAAGCCCTACTATTTCAAATGCGAAAGTCTTGAACGAAATTTGACAAGAACCAATTGGATGGAAAATGTCAATTTTTCCGGGCAGGCAGCCTTACTAAAAAATCAGAGCATAGATTATCCCGTTAATCAAGATTTATTTGTAAAAGATTTTCCGCTGAAAGCAATCAGCAATCCACAGGGAGTTGATACAGGAATCGAGGCAGGTTTGCTGCGTCTCGAGCTTCCGGGAAAGGAACTTTATCCGGGATATTACAAACTTACAGTCAGTAAAGAGGGCTCTCAGGACACTTTGTACCACGAATTTAAAGTAACTTGGGAAAAAGAGCCTTTATCTCTCAAAGATGTTGATTATGCAGTAAAATCAATGAAATCTATTCTGACAGACGAAGAGTTTGACAATTTAGATTCCGGAAAAGATCAGGATAAATGGCTGAAATTGCTTACCTATTGGAAAAAGAACGACCCAACTCCGCAAACGCCATATAACGAAGCAATGACTGTATTTTTTGAAAGGGTGGATTATGCATTCTTTAATTATTCTACAGTGACAGATAACGATGGTTCGCTCACTGACAGAGGCTTGGTCTATATACTCAACGGTGCTGCAGACAGGGTGGATGACAGTTTAAACGAAAGTAATAAAGTAGAAATATGGACATACACCAGATTGGGTAAGGTCTATACTTTTGAGACTGTTTCTTTGGGCGATTTCAAACTGAAAAGCATTACAGATTTGCAGGGCAATAAGCTAACAGACTAAAGCATGTTTTGTATATGTACTTTGAGGTAAAAAGATACTTATAAGCCGGAAATTCCTTTGAAAATTTTGGAAGATGTAATAAAAGTTTTAGCAAACACAAGCTCAATAGTGCTAAAGTTTTATCTCTTATTGACGAAAATAAGAGTAAAGGGATTAAGGCAAAACAGGGAAGTTCTTTTTTGCCACATATTGTCAATACAGAGATGAAAACAGATGTCAAAAATATAATCGCGAACAGTGTTATCGTACCGCTCCAAAGGAATGGAAATGCGGGAGTTCGCTTTATGGAAGATGCCTCTGAAATAAATACTAAGACATCTGTTGCTACTGAAATGGCAAATCACATCGAAATCAAAGCACGAGAGACTAAAGAGAAATCTTCTCAGGAGTCTCTCGGCTTAAATACTTTACAGCATGCCGAAGACATTAACTCAACCAATAATAAATTTGGAGCTGAGTTCGAATTCAAGAAACTTAAAGAGCTCGAAACTGTTGTCAATAAAGTAATGGAAAAAGCTCAAGAGCTATTGGAAAAGAAAAGTAAACTTTGGTTCCCTGCCTCTTTAGAGTCCAAATTTGATTTTGACTATAAACGCCAGATTGTGGAGTTCGAATCGCAGAGTATGATGTTTTCTGCTTCAGGTACTTTGACTAATGAAGGTGGCAATCAGGTGAAATTCCAGATTGGCTTTGCCATTAGCCGCGAGTTCTATTCAGAAATATCTACGATGGGTGGATTTGTAAATAATAATGACAGACTTGCTCTAAGCTTCAATGAAAAATCTTCTCAGTTGACAGATTTAATCTTTTCTTTTGACATTTCTAAGACACAGCCGGAAGAATCAATTGGTAATGGTTTCCTAATTGTGGACAGATCCGATGATCTTAGTGGTAGCAATAATATTAAAGATAGTGGCAATGCACATAAAGGCAAACTATTTGGCAAAGACAAATCTCAAGCTTATTTAGAAGTAGAAGCGAAAGCAGGTGAATTGATGAGTCTGATTGGTCTTAAACGCATTAATGAAAGTAAACAAAATGGAGCAAATAATAATGCTACAGAAGAATTGAAGCATATTGACTTTACTGTTTAACTCT
This sequence comes from Kapaibacterium sp. (SeqCode), assembly GCA_963664875.1. Classification (GTDB taxonomy): domain Bacteria; phylum Bacteroidota; class Ignavibacteria; order Kapaibacteriales; family UBA2268; genus JBFHIJ01. Next base: position 2,975,926 of record OY761611.1, read on the forward strand.
TCCAAATCCTGCTATACGTCGGCTAAGATAAAGATTGTCCAAATCCTGAATAATTACTCCCTGGCTGGTAGAAGCATGTATGATTAAGTTATCGCCAACAAAAATACCAACATGATTAATGTGTGCTCCTGACTTGAAAAAAACAAGATCTCCTGCAATTAGTGAGGAGCGTGCTATTCTTTGTACAAAATCCCATTGCTGAGCCGCAGTCCTTGGTAAATCTATACCACAGCTGCTAAATACACTTTGCACAAAGCCGGAACAGTCCGCACCGGATTTGGATTCGCCACCATACTTATAAGGTGTGCCGAGCCAAAGTTTTGCGTTTTTGACAATACAGTTTGTTTCTTCAATGTCAGAAGGCTTGACAGTTTTGCGGTCTTTTTTTTGACTATGTGATGTTTTTTTGACAGTATTATGTCTGACATCAGATGCAAAACGCACGGAAGAGGTGCAACTAAAAAGAAATAATGATGCACAAAGAGTAATAGTGATATATAAAGCACCTGTAGGCTTCATATATCACTATCTTTTGATTTTTAATTTTATCATGTTCTTTTCAGCATGACGTTTGTGGAATCTTGCACTCATATTTATTGCCCAAAAACCTGCCGCTGTGGCAAAAATGAAAGCTGCTTTTAATAATACCGGGTCCATCGTTTCCTCCATTGATTAAATTGAGTACTTTACTATTGCAAGATATGTGCCAAAAAAAACATAATCGAGATTTCCAAACACATTTTTAGTTGACTAAAAGCAGAATCTTATAGGTGCCACAATTCGAGCCATTTTGTTGACGTACACTATTCGAGATGCGGCCCTTTGCCAATTTGCATTTTCCCTTTGAAATACATCTTTTTTGTGTATAACGATTTGCAAATAAAAGCTTCGATGCCCTGATGTTCTATGATGCTGAGGTTAAGGATTTTTAGGTTGTGTGGCAAAATATCAGCTCTATCGTAGCAGGGGTAAAGATTGCTGCAGGGATAGTCAGAACATTCGAAACAAAATCGAGCATTTTTGCTTTGGATGCAACTATAGGTCGGGCATACATCTTTCATAAGAGGGCATTTGCCTTCTGAGGGCAGGCAAGCCTTGCAGGGAAGAATGCTTTCAGGTATTCCTTTGCTTATAAGATAGTTTTTGATATCTTCATTCTCTGCGGCAAGGTACATTTCGCAATTAGCACAATCTATTCCGCAGGGAGCGATTAATTCTTTTCGAGAAGTCATCTTTTTCTTCCTTATTTGTACAAAAAAAGATAACCTGTGGATTGACATTCAGATAGACTGCAATATACAAAATAAATACTGATTAGATTGAGTCAGTTATTGCAAAAAAAACACTCATTGTGAAGTTACATCATCGTCAAATACTTTAAAAAGATTTGAGCTTAAGATAAGAACAGAGACACTATGTTTGTATCTCTGCCTATCAAATAGCAAATTAGTTACATTATTGTTGTTTTTAGGAAAGCGGGATACAGCTAAATAAATATTATTTATCGAACTGTATAAAAAAGCTCGTGCCTACTTCTTTGGTACTTTCGAACCATGCTTTGCCTTTTAGATATTTCTCTGTGAAGAGTTTGATGCTATATGTTCCAATCCCTCTTCCTGTTCCTTTTGTAGAAAAGGATTTCCTGAAGATTTTTGATTGTACCTCTTCTGACATAACAAGATTATTGTGAACTGAGAAAGTGAAAGAATTTTCTGATTGAAATGCAGATAAAGTTACTATCCCTGAAGGGTAAACAGCCTCTAATGCATTTTTGAGTAAATTACTTACAATTCTACCCAACAATGCGGGGTCAGATTCAAACTGAAATTTCTCGAATTTCTCGCTTAAACGAATTTCACTTTTTTTGGCAAAATCATAGGCAGAGTTAGTGCGAATCATTTCATTCGCAAAAGTCAATGTATTCATTTTTACTTTTTTTACTTCTAATTGGTCTTTTTCCGCCTGTACTAATTGCTTGTGATTTTGGATTTCGTCAATCAATCTTTTTGAAGAGTCTTTGAGCATTGTTTTGTATTCATTGTATTCATCAGGCAAATCCATATCCAACAGAATAGAAATCGAAGTAATTGAGCTTGCGGTATTGAGTATGTCGTGAAAGAAAACACGCTCTAAGATTTCCTTTCGCTTCTCATCGCTGATGTCGAACAAAGAAAAAATAACATACTTTTCGTCGTTGATAAAGGTTGGTGCTGAGCTGACTCTGAGAGTGAGCGAATTATTTTCTTTATCCAATATCTGACATTCGTTTGTGTTTTCATTCTCGTTCAAAGCAGAAATGATAGATACAAATGCACCGCAATACTGGCACTCTTTTGCATTGCCACATCCGCCCAGCTCTTTAAAAGAATATACACATGAAAAAATTTCTCCGGGTCGTTTTCCAAGAGTTGATTTGTTGTCAAGAAAATCGAAGAATTTGAAAAATGATAAATTAGCATACACAGCTTGCCTGTATTGATTCAAAATAAGAATCAAATCAGGAATCTTATCAAACAGCTGCTTATAAAGGAGTTGTTCGGAAAAGAATTTGACTTGTCTGTCCAAATCTTTCCCTTCTAATCTTGCCATAGTGTCGTACATTTTCGCCCCAAATTTACAATCTTAGATTTGTAAAGAGAATATACACAAAATACATTATACTATGAATAACTATTTTCTTATCTTGTCGTATATGTTAGATGTTTATTTGTTTTTAGGAAAGTAAGATGAAATCTCATGAAGTTGATTATCAGATTTTCGGCGACGATATGCAGGTTGTCGAGATAGAATTAGATCCACAGGAAACTGTAATTGCCGAAGCCGGTGCTATGAATTGGATGGATGATAGTATCGAGTTTGAAGCAAAGCTGGGCGATGGTTCTAAACCTAATCAGGGTATGTTTGGCAAGCTATTAGATGTTGGCAAAAGAGTTCTAACCGGTGAATCAGTATTTATGACTCACTTCACAAATGTTGGTCACGGCAAAAAAAGAGTAGCATTTGCAGCACCATACCCGGGCAAAATTGTGCCTTTAGATATGGCACAAATGGGTGGTGATTTCATTTGCCAAAAAGATGCTTTCCTATGTGCAGCTTTAGGAACTGAAGTAAGTATCACTTTTAACAAAAGACTCGGTGCCGGCTTTTTTGGCGGCGAAGGCTTTATTTTGCAACGTCTTCGCGGAGATGGTCTTGCTTTTGTGCATGCAGGCGGTACTATAGTTAAAAAAGAACTAAAAGGTGAAACTATTAAAGTTGATACCGGCTGTATCGTTGGGTTCACAGCAGGCATAGATTATGATATTCAAAGAGCAGGCGGACTAAAATCTATGTTTTTTGGTGGAGAGGGCTTGTTTTTAGCTACTTTGCAGGGTCATGGTACTATTTATCTCCAATCACTTCCATTTTCTCGTATGGCTGACAGAATACTTCAACATGCACCGTCAGCAGGTGGCTCGTCCAAAGGTGAAGGATCTGTACTTGGCGGTTTTGGCAGAATGATTAGTGGTGATTAGTATTTTAACCAGAAAATGTCATTTGAAACCCAATTAAGTCTTTAACTTATTTTTTTGGCAAGGGGTTAAAACCCCTTGTCCCTTGATACAATATATAAGTTTTCCTTTCATTTACGACTTGAATTCTTCTTCGTAAATAAAGCATGTTGCAAGTGTTTTTGATCTCTAATGACAAAAAGGGATTAAAAGTAGTTGTGGAAAATAATGCCACATTTAATCCCTACCATTGGAAGAAGGGCGAGGTCATTGTTGCATTTTGGACATCTTATTCGACTGATGAGAGAGCCTCTTTTACTTGACTCTAAAAACAATTTACAGCTTGAAGTAATAACCAATGTTTATGCCCAGGGAATATGCCAAACCAAGCTGATAACCATTGGGATACCTGAGTATAGGTATATCTGTAAATGCTGCGAAATTGAAATTATCATAACTGTAGTTAATCTGCGGAGACAGGAGGATAAAATTGCCACCGGTGTTGTCCACAGCTTTTCCGGACTGGTAGTCATGGGTTCTGTTGGTGTGTTGTATTTCTAATATCGCTGTGAGTTTTTCTATTATCGGGTATGATACAAAAAGCGAGCTAGTGATATTGTTCCCAAATCTATATTCATCATCATTCTCTCCAGTTAATTCAAATCTTGAAACAGCATACAAATGCAGACCAAAAGGGAAACCCTTATGGAAGAATGCATTAAAAGTTACAGCTCTGCTGGCGACCGCAGTTCTTTGGTAAATAGCAATATCTTCACTGTTATTGTCATTGTCACCAAGCGGGAATTTTACTCCCACACCGCCGGAAAACTCGATATCGTATTTAGGCTTTAGATAAAAAATGAACTTACCTGAAATCCCAATATGCGAAAATCCGCTTGCTTTAGTAGTGCCTGAGCCATCTGTAAACTCTCTATTCAGGTAGTAGCCGGTTTCCAAATCCGCCATAAATCTATCCGCAAGTCCATAGCTTAAATTAAGTAAAGAGTATTGTGCGTTGAAATCAGAATATCTTAAGCTTGTATCAACTGCACTTCCATTGTGGTAATAAGTATCGCCACTCATTGATTTTGTCATCAAAGATGCAGAAACATAGCGTTCTTTTATGACGCCGGTGTTGGTGATAGAAGCCGCCGGAGAAAATCCGCCAAAAATAGTTCCACCCCAGCAGTTACATTGAGCAGAAGCATTCGCTGAGATAGCAAGTAACAAAATAGCAGTAATAATATATTTCATAAGTTTTATTCTTTGCAGTATTTGATAATATCTTTTTCCCATGAGAAGATAGGTCCTTCAATTTTCCCGATTAACTTGCCATTTTTTTCTATGAAAAGGGTAGGGACAGAGTATATGCTAAATCTTTTGTGATTGCCGCCTGACTCCTCAAAATCATCGTTTACATTGAAAAGTTCAATATTGCTTTCTGTAATTCCGTATTTATCTAAGATCTTAAGTATCTTTGCTACTTCCTGAATGCAATGGCTACATTCCGTATTAGCAAATATAGTAAAATTAAACTCATCTGTGCCTATACTTTCAAAGGTAAGTTCGACCTCGTATTCTTCATAGGCAGAGATAGAATTAGTTGTTTCCAGCCATGATGTAATACTCATTTTCCTGTATTTGTTGTCGATAATACGAATATTAGGCGAACAAGAATTATATATCAATAATAATGATAATAAGATAAATAATGCGGAAACATTTATATTAAGAACATTTTTTAGCATATCTTATAAATATTTATTGTAAATGTAATATAGTTTAATTATCTTTAGATATGGTATGCCCAATCTTTTAAGTGTAGAGACTATGAGTTTGAAAGATAAAAGTAAAGAAGAACTTTTGCAAGAAATAAAAAAATTGCAGGAAGAATTACTTTCTAAGGACTTGCAAATCGAAGAATTATCGGAGCGTCTGACAGGCTTTCAAATCAGACAGGATGATACGCTCATTAGTAGCTCTATGCCTTATCAATCTTTAGCTCCTGACGGCAAATTTTTATATGTAAACGAAGCTTGGTCGATTCTTTTGGGCTATAGTGCTGAAGATATAGCCGGAAAAAACTTTGGAGATATTATCCTTCCGGAACTTTATGAAAAATTTTGTGAAAAGTTTGAGGAATTTAAGAACGAAGGAATTATCATTGATGCTGAATTGATACTTTTGGCTAAGTCAGGAAAGGAGATTGCTGTAAAAATAGACGGCAGATTTGTCAAAGATGAGATTGGTAATTATTTACATACGCATTGTATTTTGAAAGATGTAACAACTGAGTATAAACTAAGAACTGAATTAGAGAGAAGAGAGATCCTTTTTTCGAATACTTTTGATTCACTTGCGTTAGGTGTTGGATTGTATTCCAAAGACGGATTCCTTTTTCAATCAAATAATAGATTTGCAGAAATTTTAGGTTATAGCATTGAAGAGATAAAAGATGTTTCATTCCGACAATTTGCTGTTGATACTGATGAACTGGATAGTTTTACCGAGGAATTGCGATCTCTTGCAATGAATCCTAAGAAAACTTTAAGCTTCGAGAAAAGAAATATTCGAAAAGACAAACAGATAATTTGGGTAAAAATGCATATATCTGTATCTGTAAACTCAGAAGGAGATTTTGAACATTTTAATGTTGTTCTGGAAGACATTACTAAACAAAAGGAACAGGAGAAGAGCCTCGAGCTTTTCAAAGCAGTAATAGACCATGCAAACTATGGCGTTGTTATCTGCACACAGGATAGAGAAGTTGTATTTTCCAATCAATATTTTGGAGATTGTCACGGCCTGAGTGTGGAAGAATCCATCGGAAAGACAATAGATATTTACCATAGCCAAAGTCAACTTGAAGATGCGTATAATATGTTTGAGGAAATGGCAAAAGACAAAGCTCACACTCCAAGATTAGTCTGGCATGCTAAGAAAAATGGTGATGAGTTCCCTATGCTTATGAATGGAGGTATCGTACAAAGTAACGGAGAGACTTATATTACTGTTTCAGCGCTTGACATCAGCGAATTGTATTCTCAAAGTATCGAGTTAGAAGAAAACCGTGCAAAATACTCTGCTATCATTTCGCAATCAATAGACTGTATATATATAGCCGATGCAGAAACACTGCAAATTTTAGAAGCTAATCAGTCTTTGCTCAATTTGACGGGCTACTCCGAAGATGAAATAAAAAAACTGACAATAAAGGACTTAGTGTATTCTGTGGATCCGGATTTTGTCAAATCTAATCTTCAAAAATTGCTGGTAGATAAATCTATAAAATTAGATTTGATTTATTACTTAAAGAAATCCGGAGAAAAAATAGCAGTAGAAGTAAATGCTAATTTGATTCAAGTCAGAGAAAAGTTTTATATAAGTGGGCTTGTAAGGGATATATCAGAAAAAATTAGAATAGAAAATGAACTAAGAGAAAGAGAAAACTTCATTCGAAGCATTACTGATAATGTCCCGGTTGTGATATTCTTGTTTAATTTCAAACAAAAACGAACTATTTATGCCAATTCTCAACTTAATAAGCAACTTGGATATACTATGGAAGACCTTGCAGAGCGGCAGTCCGATATGCTTTTAGATATTATCCATCCGGATGACGTTTTCAGACTTCGTACAGATTTTTCCTTTGAAAACTTCTCTCAGAAATCGGTTTACTCTGAATTTAGAATCAAGCACAAAAAAGGTTCCTATATTTGGTTTAGTGCTGTTGGGACAGAGCTTAAAATTGGCGAAACAACGCATCTTCTCGGATTTGCACAAAATATCGATGAAAAAAGGCGCTATAGCCAGGCACTGATTGATAGTGAGCGTATGTATAGAATCTTAGCAGAATCTCTTCCTGATACAATCATGCGATTTGACAAAAACATGAGGCATCTCTATGTCAGTGAAAACGTAACTAAAGTTGTTGATATCAAAGCCAAAGATATGTTTAACAAGACGCATGCGGAACTTGGTTTCCCTGAGGAAATGGTAGAGTTTTGGGAAAGAAAAATCAGGAAGGTATTTGAAACAGGAAAAGCGGGAGACTATGAATTTACCATTGACTCCAAAGCCGGATTAGCTGTAATTGACTGGAGACTATTACCTGAATTTGATGATAAAGGAGAAGTCGAGTCTGTCCTTGCTATAGCAAGAATTATCAATGACTTGAGAAATACCGAAAGAGATTATCAGCGTCTATTTAATGAACTAAATGCCGGGTTTGCAGTACATGAAATTATTTTAGATAACGCAGGCAACCCAATTGATTATAGGTTTATTGTTGTAAATAAAGCTTTCGAAAAAATGACAGGTCTTTTCCAAGAGGACATCAAAGGAAAGACTGTCAAAGAAATCCTGCCGGGTACTGAAGATTATTGGATTCAGACTTACGGCGAGGTTGCCCTTACCGGAAAAACTACTCAGATTGAAAATTACTCTGCAGACCTAGATAGATATTATGAAGTAACAGCCTATTCGCCATTGAAATATCAATTTGCAACTATTATTGAAGATATTACAGAAAAGAAAAAGATACGAAACCGAATAAAAGAACAGGAAGAAAAATACAGACTAATAGTGGAAAATCAGTCTGATATGGTTCTAAAACTGGACAGAAATTACAAAATACTTTACGCGAACCCCAATTTTACCCAAGCTCTTAATTTGGAAGAAAGAGATATACTATCAAAGAACTTTCTCGAAGTAATTCCTGAAGAAAATCGTTCCTGTTTTGTCGAAGTTCTCAATGAGGTCGCAAATAAAGATAAAGAAATTGCCACCAAAGAATGCAAAAAAAGTGATGAAGATTTGTGGATTAACTGGACAATAAAAGCAGTAAAAAATGACTTGGGCAAATTGGAGTACCTAATTGCGGTTGGCCATGATATTAGCGAAATCAAAAAAGTACAGCAAAAAATCCAAGAGTTAAATATGGAACTCGAGGAAAAGGTAATCCAAAGGACTCATCAGCTACAAAATGTAGTAAATCAACTTCAGAAAGAAAATGAAGAACATAAAAAGACTAAGATGCAGCTGGAAGTTGCCAAAACACAAATAGAAAAAGCATTGAATGAAGAGAAGGAACTTAGCCAGTTAAAAACGCGCTTCATCTCTATGGTATCGCACGAATATAGAACTCCACTTACTGTAATACTATCATCTTCATTTTTGATAGAAAGACTTGGTAGAAAAAATGAATACGACAAAGTAGATAACCATTTGGAGAAAATAAGGGCAAGCGTTAAGCAGATGACAAATTTGCTTGAAGATGTAATTGCAGTTGGTAAAAGCGAGGAAGGACTACTTACACCAAAGCCTCAATATTTTGATTTGTCAGTGCTTATGAATACTTTGATTGACGAAGTATATTCTATTGACAGTAGAATGCATGCTATTGATTTGAACTTTAATGCCGATAATACAATAATCTACTCAGACCCAAAACTTTTACGACAGGTTATAAATAATCTACTTACAAATGCGTGTAAGTACTCAAAGATAGGTACAAAGGTCTATATACTTGTCAGCATCAAAAATGACTGTTTCAATATTGATGTTAAAGATGAAGGTATTGGCATTTCCGATGATGATTTGCAAAGTCTATTTACTCCGTTTTTCAGAAACAAAGAACATATTGGTGCAATCCCCGGCTCCGGTCTTGGTTTGACAATAGTTAAACGTTCGGTAGAATTGTTGGGTGGCAAGCTTAGTGTGATTTCGAAAGTTAACGAAGGTAGTACTTTTACTGTAACTTTCCCATTGAAAGTTATTTACCCTGATTTTTATAAGGATATGGATAAAAATGTTTAGAACACTGATAGTAGATGATGTTGAGCAAAATGCTATAATGCTTAGAGTTCTTTTAGAGAATTACAATCATCGTGTTACGTTTGCTTCAAATGGGAAAGATGCTCTCGAGATACTTAAGGATAAAGAATTTGACCTTATAATATCGGATATTCTGATGCCCTATATCGATGGATTTGAGTTTTGCAAGTTAGTAAAAGCAAACGAATCTACTCAGAACATCCCTTTCATTTTTTATACTGCAACTTATATGGATCAGGAAAGCAAAAAGTATGGTCTTTCGCTTGGGGCTGATAGGTATCTTTTGAAACCTCTTGAACCACATTATTTATTAGCTACAATTGATGATCTTTTTGCGGACTATAAATCCAGAAGTTTGATGGATAGCAGAGAAAGTTTGACCAATCCAACAGAAATGGATTTGCAACAGATTAACTTATTAGACCGACTTGAAAATGGCTTATTTGAGCTGGAAAAAAAGAATAGAATTCTAAAAAAACTGAATAATTTAACCTTAGAGCTAATCGGAGCAAAATCTGTTCAGGAATATTTCGATTATCTGCTTGGTACAGTGCAAAAGTATTTCCCATTCAATAGAGTGCTCGTAACGGCACTTAGGGACAATCAATTTATCACAATGCTCAATAAAAATATGCCTATGACTACTAAGATAATATTGCTCAAATATATAGCAGGCTCGCATGATTTGATGAAGTTCGAAAAGTATGTCTTGGTGCGTAATTGTTTGAGGCACAATATCGAGGATATTCCATTAAGTATCACCGGTTCATGTTGCTTTTTGCCGTATGATAATACCAAGGAATCAGGAATTATTACTTTGATTTCCGATAATGAATATAATTATGAATACGCTGAGTATTTCTTTGATAATTTGCAGTCAATCATCAATAAAACTATTGTATTAATCAATAAAGATTAGAACTTACCAAATTTAAAAGCTATGGTATAAGACAAACCGCGAAGATCGGCATCTGCCGTATTCGAGAGATTAACACCGCTAACATAGCGGTATGATAAACCGGCAGAAATTCTAAAAAAGCTCACTATATTCAGCTCTGCAGTAATGCCCGGCTCTAAAACAAAAAATGCAGAGTTTTCGTGTTGTAATGTTTCTTCCTCTTCGTAATTGGCAGTTTTTATCTTACTGTTACTTACGTAATTAGCTCCACCTGCACCTATTAAAGTATTCACGGTAAAATGAAATAATTCATCAGAGTTATGAGTATATTCCATAAAAAAGCCACCGTAGCCTAACTGTAGAGTTGGTAGCTCCCAAGTTGCATTATCAAAAGCGATTTCGCTCTGGTAATGGTCAAGAGTATATTTAGAAACCATACCATAGCCGCCTCCGCCTATGGACAAAGTGCTGTTTATAATCCATCCGCCTCTTGCCCCTACAAAAACGGCAGAAGAAGTGTTGTCGTTTATCTTAATGTTGCTCATCCTTACTTCAAAAGCACCATAACCTCCACTTTCGATTTCACCAATGTCTATAATTGCAGCAGCTTTCGCATTGTCCTGCAACTCCTGTGTATAAAGATTGAAACAGGGAAATAATATCAATAAAATAACAATAGCGTTTTTCATTTTTTAGCCCTCTTTTAGTAAAATCCAAAATGCAAGCCTATGCCGAAAAGTGGCGAAGAACAGTCGTCCTGTGTTATCAAAAAAACTTCTTCGTACTTGTACTCAAATTGCGAATAAATTTTATACCCAATCAAGAAAGAAGCATCTAACCATTCTCGGACTCTATAATATAAATTAAGTTGCGGGAAAAGAACTACTACTTTTTCTTTGCCTAAGTCCAAGTTAATAGGATTGCCGTTAGAGTCTTTGTAGTTTGTTTCGTACCATAAAGAGTTCAAACCTGCCTGTAATCCTAAAGCCAGTCCCCATCTTAAATCAAAATTGTATTTATACAGTGCAGTTGCATAATATACATTGCTGTTGAGCACAGCTGACTCGTTTAGTTCACTAATCAACACATTAGCTGTTATGTCTTTATTTAGCATACCTTCATAGCCGATTCCAAAGATGAAGTTATCCGAAATCATATAAGAAAATGACATGCCTGCCCCCGTAGCAGAGACGCCGACAAACTTGCCTACTAAGCTATTTGTTGTAGTGCTAAATCCGATAGTCAAACCTGAACGATTATCCTGCTCGGGCACATAATCCGCCAATATTGCAAGCGGAAACAATAGGAATAATATAACAAAAAGTTTCATCTTATAAATATGTTTTTATACTTAATGCAATCACAGCACTTTCTAAATCACTATTGCTGACTGATCCGAAATCGAAGCCTGACATGAATCTATAAGCAGCCTGAACTTCCAGAAAAGTAGAGCCGCCTACAGCATAGCCCAATGCCACTTTAGGCATAATTGAAAAACCCCACTGTCCATTATAATCTGTTGAAATATCGATGCTGCTGTTAGTGCCATAGCTTATATAGCTCATGGCAAACTCTGCAGAAGGAGTTATATACAATAAGTCTGATAAATCGATATTATATCCTGTTTGCATTCCTATATGTGACATCCTCAGAAAAGGAGTGCCTACTTCACCTTCGAAATCATATTCTATATTTTTAGAAATTAGAGTATGCATTCCGAATCCCATGAAATAGTTACCGCCAAAAGTTGAGCCAAAATCGAACCCCATTTCCAGCCCGACTTTTTTATTTATCAAAGGAGCTCCAAGCCTATAGTCGGCATATAGTCTGCTCTCGTCTTTACTTTTTTGATTTCTGTGGGAGTATTCCTCTTCTTCTAAACCTCCCGGCAGCATCTGGGAATTTAGGAATGTCGGAACTATAAGCATAATAGATAAAATCAAGTATTTCATGATAGTAAAAGATTTAAAATTCTTAAACATATTTTGATTATATACGTAGTTTACAAAGTAATATTAGGAAATATTGTGCCAGTAATCCAAATATAGAAAAACTATGAGACTGTTTACTCTTCTTCTTGCGTTTTTTTTGCTATCCATCAGTTTGGAAGCTGCTCAGACTATTTACGGTAAAGTGCAAAGCAAAGACGAAAAAACTCCTTTGCCGGGTGCTTCTGTCAGGGTAGTTGATTCTCAAAAAGGTACCTATGCTAACTCGCGAGGTGTTTTCAAACTACAGATAGATGGCAAAGACAAAGAGCTTCTAATTAAATCAATCGGTTATAAGTCCAAAAAAGTTTCAGTAAATTCTCTAACTGATACATTATTAATCCTTTTGGAAGCAGACAGAGTAGTTAGCGGCACAGCATTAGTCTATGGGGAAATTGAGCCCTATACTTTGATAGAACGAGCGATTGCAAGGAAGAAGAGCAATTCTGCAAAGATTAAAACGGTGGAAGGTAAATTGCAGACCAAAGTGTATGCAGATGCCGGTGAGTCTTTACTCCCGGGTGGTGGTGATAATTCCATAAGTGTTACTATGGAAATTGGTGGCGAAGACAAGAAAGAAGCACCAAAAAAAATTCTTATGGAGTCAATAGCGATAAACTACAAAGACTACGACAAAGATATTTATCATTCTCATATTATTTCGCGGCGTCAGACTAAAAATGTACCTGCTCAGGTGAATATGTTTGTAATGGGAGAATTTATCAATTTTTACGATGAAAGAATAGAGCTGATGGAGACTAAAGTTATCTCACCGTTGGCAGATGATGCACAGGATTATTATTCTTACAAAATCATAGAACGACAAATCTTAGACGGCAAATATATCTATATCGTTGAGGTAATCCCAAATTCTACATTATACCCGACCTTCGATGGCAAAATAATGATTTCCGAAGGGGATTATGATTTTGTTGGGGCAGAGCTCACGACCAGTCCACACACTGCAATATCGTTTGTAAAATCACTCAAATTTACAGAGAAATTTGAAAAATATGACAATAATCTTTGGTATCCTAACTTCCTCGAGATTAAGTCGGCATTAGGTGCAGATATTATCAAAGGCAGTTTCTCTATAGATTTAGAGCTGACAGTGACCAGCATTTATAGCGATCTCAAACTCAATGAAAAACTTCCTGACTCTTTATATACAGAGCAGGTAAAATGGGTTACAGTTTCCTCTCTTGCTGATAGCACTGATAAAGATTATTGGCAGAACAACTCACTTTTTGCTGATAGCAAAGAAGATGAAAAAATTTATGCTGAAGTAGATTCACTTGTCGTGAATGTTGATTCGTTGCAGCAAGAAGAAGATTTTTCTTTTGGGTTTACTCCTTATCTTGATTTCAACAGAGCTTCTGATGTGATGTATGGTTTGACTCCGAATGTTGGATATCAAAATTGGTATTTAAGTTATAAAGGAGCTTACAGCACAGGGACAGATCAATATTACAGCTCCTTGTTTCTAAACGGTATATTCGACGTTTCTTCTGTTCAGTTTTCAGCAAACGTAGGCTATCACCAAGAAATTGCAGTTTTTTCTGATGACAATACCTCTCCGCGAGAACTAAATACTCTGCAGGCAGGTTTGTTTGGAAAGGATTACTATGATTACTATCAGTCTGATGTGTTTCGTGCTTCGATTGGTATGCAGTATAAAGAGCTAAACTTAGGACTTAGTTTTGAACAATCTGATCAGCATGCTATCGGAGTGAATACATCGAAATATGCTTTTGGAGATATAAATTGGAGAGCAAATCCAACTATAGACAATCAAAAATATCAAACCCTAAAATACAATCTTTTGTTCGGATCAAAAGGCTTTTTGGGGATTGGGGAAACTCCGTTTTATTTTTCTCTTTATGGCTTATTCGGAAACCAAATCTCTAATGACATCGGATTTTCAACAGTGCATGCCGAAGGTAAAATATCGATGCCTTTATACGAAACTGGCTATGCACCTCTTGAACTTGTAGTTTATGCACAAGCAGCTATTGCCTCAGAGGATACCCCGGCTCAATATCAGTTCAGATTGCAAAACAATCTTGTATTCCAAAACAGTGCCTTAGGTTTTTATTCTGCTCCTTTAGCTGAAATAGGTGGCAATGAACTATACAGCTCAACTGTCAGGTTCAAACTCTCTGACTATTTGTGGCGTGCAGTCGGACTGCCGGTCTATAAAGGTAGAGGGCTTGAACTCGAACTTGTAGGCTCTGCAGCATATTCTTATGATAACAGCAAAAGTTACTATAAAGGAACCGGAGAGCGAGGGTACTTGGAAGCAGGATTTCATATTGGAAGGATTCCATCATATTTTTCTGATTTTATTTTCTTTGGTTTTGATTACCGAAAGCAGATTGATGGAGACAATTGCGGTTGGGGAATTAGTTTTTCTGCTCCTTTTTAGCAGGAATACTGAGAATAATAAGATAAAAGAGCAGGAAAGAAATTTGAATTTGCTATATTGTTTTTTTATTACTTTTTTCGGAGAATTTTATGTTCAAAAAAATACTGTTTGTTGTGCTTGGCATTGTCCTTGCGAGTGTTGTCGTTGCACTTATTGAGGGATTGTCTCATCAAATATATCCGGTGCCCGAAGGATTAGATACAACTGACATTGACGCTTTGAAAGCTTATATAGAATCAGGCATGGAAGTAGGTGCTATGCTGTTTGTAGTGCTTGCACATGCCTTAGGTTCATTTGCAGGTGGTATTTTTTCTGCAAAAATGTGCCAAAATAGTTTGGCATGTGGTGTCTCAGTTGGGGTAGTGATGATGCTGTTCGGGATTGTAAATATGTTTATTTTTCCTCATCCGCTTTGGATGCAGGTACTAGATATTGCTGTTTACATACCATCAGCATATATAGGAGCAAAACTAATTATTAACAATAATAAGGCTAAGTAAATGTACAAAATTATCTCGATCTTTCTGTTCTTGCTTGCTTGCCTTGCTTATGCAGCAAGTGCTAACGATAAAGTAATGGGCAACTGGTACAGCGAAGACAAAGAAGCAAAAATCGAAATCTATAAAGAGGGCGATAAATACTTTGGTAAAATTGTTTGGCTGAAAGAACCTAAAAATGCAGAAGGTAAAGACAAAACGGACAAGAATAATCCCGACGAAGCTAAGAGGAGTAAGAAAATTGTAGGAATGAAAATGCTTTGGGATTTTGTTTATGATGAGGATAATGTCTGGGAAGATGGTAAAATTTATGATGCCAAATCAGGCAAGACATACTCTTGCAAAATGACTCTAAGCGAAGATGGGAATACATTAGAAGTCAGAGGATATGTTGGCTTTTCTATGTTTGGAAGAACTGCTGTGTGGACAAGAGCTAAATAGAGGTTGAAATGGAAAATCTTGAATTGCTAATTGATTTACATATTGGACATCACCGTCAGGGGCCAGGAAGTGACGAAGATGCTTTAAAGGCATTAAATATGACCGGTCTCGATGATAAAATGAAATTGAAAATTGCAGATATTGGCTGCGGAACAGGTGCAGGTACTTTGCTCCTTGCAGATAAATTGAATGCTGAAATATATGCAGTCGATTTCTTAAAACCCTTTTTAGACGAGATGATGTTAAGAGCTAATAAAAGTGGTGTTGCCGAAAAAATAAAACCCTTGGCTAAATCCATGGACGAACTCGATTTTGCAGTTGAAGAGCTTGACTTGCTTTGGTCTGAAGGAGCCATTTATAATATTGGCTTCGAAAATGGAATAAGGATTTGGAAGAAGTTCCTGAAGCCCGGTGGACACATTGTGTTGTCTGAAATCACATGGTTGACAAAAGACAGACCTCTAGAAATTACTGAGCATTGGTTGGGTGAGTACCCTGAAATAGACTTAGCTTCCAATAAAATAAGAATCCTTGAGGATAATGATTTCGAATTACAGGGATATTTTACCTTACCTGAAAAAAGCTGGATAGATAACTATTATAGACCTATTATAGACGAATTTGACAGTTTTCTGGAAAGGAATAATAATGTACCTGCAGCTATTGAGATAGTTGAATCAGAAAAACATGAAATAGAGCTCTATAACAAGTATAAAAAATATCTAAGTTATGGGTTTTATATTGCACGGAAAGTGAAATAGAGAGCATTAGCTTACACAGGTCATATTTAAACAGAAAAAGTGAACAATAATCCTGCTTTATTCGCAAATCATTGTTCACTTTTTGTTGTAATGAAAATGTTATCAATTATTGCTTTTGCTTAGTCGAAATAATAGTTCAAACCAAGTGATACAGCAAAAATATCCATAGAGTGAGTGCCGGGCATAGCGATCCAATCTTCTTTCATATCTGCAGGTTTGATTTCTCTGTCTGCACCAATTAGATATTCTAAGCCTAAATCAACACCAAAGTTGCCAAATTTGTAACCTGTACCGATAGTAAAAGCATTGAATGAAATGCTTGGGAACATGATTGTTAGAGTATGGTCCGGAGATGGAGCCGGATCGTAGTAATAGCCTGCACGCAAAGCAAGTTTTTCATTAGCCATGTACTCAGCACCAAATCTAATTTGAAGGCAATCTTCCCATTTTAGTTCCATTGAGTCTAAGATACCGCCCCAATCGTTGTATGTTGTTTCCAAGTATTCAGCAGAAGTTGACCATTGACTCCACTGACCATCAAATGTAAGTGTTAGATTTTTCATCGGTTTGACAGCAATACCACCGGCTATCCACATAGGGGTAGTCAAATCTCTGTCAAAATTAGATACAGCAGGCAATTTCATAGCTGCCATTAATGGATTTTCTGCATCGCCGGAAAGTGAAATTTTTGCAGGAGAACGGAAAGTCAAGCCCATGCTCAACTCTTCCATCGGTTTATACAGCACACCAACTGTAAAGCCAACACCTATACCGGAAGATGATTCTTCGTATTGTGTATCCATTGCACCATCTTCACCCGGGCCACCGGTTGCAAGATTGATTTTATCTAATGGACGGCGCATGTCGAGCATACCGTATTTGATATTAAGAGAAGCACCTGCGTAGAACTTGTCAGAAAATTTATAAGAAAGAGCAGGGGAGAAATTGATATTTCTCACATAGTTGTACCATTCGAATGCAGTAGCAGAAGGCCCGCTAAAAACTTTTAAATCTTCACCTTCCCATTCTACACCAAGCCCTGATGAAACGTAAGCACCGAAGCCGAGAGTCATCTTTCCGTCCATAATTGGCAGGTAGCCGGTAAGGTTGGGGCTGACATAGTGTTTGGTTTTAGCAGTAGCGTCGATTTTGTATGTGTCAAATTCGTATTTACTTTGGGGGATAACGTCCATGGCAAAAAAGCTAACCAATGGTTTGTCAAAATTGCTCATACCTGCTGGGTTCCAGTAAATTGTCATAGGGTCGTCTGCCAGACCTACCATTGCTCCACCCATACCGAGTGCCCTTGCTCCCGGGCTATTGAGAGAGATACCGTTTGAATAAGCATTTTGCAAAGAAATGCAGCAAATCAAAACGAATAGTAAGAAGTACTTGTTCATCAAGTTTTTCCTTTAAAAATATACGAATAGCGAATAATAAGTTTTTATATTCATGAATCAAGGTTCAGTATTAAATTAGCTAAAAAAATTGGCATCTGCAATTAGAACATTGTTTAATAATAAAAAAGCATTCTCTATTCGACGGTAATAGCAGGATTTGCGTGTAAATCGATAAGTATATGTGAAATATGGAGATAAAAAAAAGCCCGAATATAATTTGCTTATATTCGGGCTCAAACTTATGAGTTTAAAAGACAATTGTGAATAGCTTATTTAGCGTAAGGCACATTCACAGCTTTTTGGTAAGAAATTGTAACCTCAACGTAGCGGTTAGGTGCAGTACCTTTCAAAAATCCGCCTTTACCGTTTACTAATACTTTAGCATAGTTAAATTTGTCACCATTTGGAACTTTAACGAAGAACAAAATGTTTTTGCCTTGTAATGTAGCATCAGTAAGGTCAAACAATTCTTCAGTGTAAGTAACTTGACTGTCCATAGCCTGAGAGCCGTAAAGATCATCTAAGGTTACGTTTTCTAATGCGATAACATTGCTTATGAGAGAAGCGATAGGAGTAGCGCCGCCCCAGTTGAATGAAATTTTAGAAGCAGAGCCAAATTTCACTTCATTGTTTTTAGCGTACAAACCTAAGTTCCAGTTGTCAGATTCTGCAACTGTAAGGATTTTTGGAGAAGCATCTGTATCGTTGTATAAGTCGATACCTGAACCAAAAGAAGACGCAGCTTCGTAAAGTTTAATAGTGTTAGTACCATCAAGGCTTTCAAATCTGTAAGCAGGTGCCCAAGAAACTTTCGCAGCAGGACCTGCATTGTTGTCAGCACTTATTGTATGAACACTAAATTCGTAAACTGTACCTTCGTCAAGACCGGTAATTTTAGTTGCCATCTGTGGTTCAGTAGTCGCTGAAATTTCTTTTTCTTGGTCGCCATATTTTACTAAATATTTAGAAGCACCTTCTACTTTATCCCAAGCTAAAGCAACAGAAGATTCATTTTCAGATCTTGCCATTAGGTTAGTAGGAGCAGGAAGTACAGCACCAACATAAAACATGATTGGTTCAGAAGTATAAACAGTGCCGTCGATAGTTTTTTCAACTTTCAATTCACCTGATTTGGCACCCATAGGTACTATTACTTCAATTTTGGTATTTGTCCATGAAACGTAGTCGCTGCCTGAAGCTCCAACTTCGCCTTTTGCCTGAACTGTACCAAAATGTACTGATCCATTATCGTCTGCAGTACCAAAGTCAGTACCATTGATAGTAACGGTGTCGCCAACGTTAGCGTTGTTGGTAGATAGAGAAGTGATTACAGGCTTATTAGTATCGCCCGGTGTAAGTGGATCATCTTCGTCATCGCAGGCTGTGAATGTAAGCCCTAAAAATGCAATTAGAGCGATATAGCTCCATAGTTTGAAGATTTTCATAATATCTCCTTTGAAATTAGTTAAAACACAGTAAAACATTTTATAAACAAAATGAAATGATATACAAACTTATTACGAGTGATTTCGCAATTTGTTTTAAAATTTAACTACATATCTGCACATAACCCTAACTCTCTTGCAAGCTCGCCGGTTAGAAATTTACGGTTATATTGCTCTACAAAGCTTTCAGAAGGGATTGGGAGTTTCCCTGCTTTCCATAAAGAATATAAGTTTTCCAAAGCATTTTCGATAGCTTTTACATCCTTAGGTCCTGTAGCAAAAGCTGCTTCTGAATCCAAAGCTGTTTTTCTTATAATGCCGTCAGGAGAGCATGCTAACATAGTTTTGCGTGCACCAAAATACTCATAAAGCTTGCCGGGTGAGCGTATTGTGTCATTAAGCATGAACCACAGCACGTCCGATTCCTGAAGCTGTTTTACTGCTTCTTTGTGCGAGAGATAGCCCACAAGATTTACGTTTTCTTCTAATTTGTATTTTTTGATAAGTTTTTCGTGAGGCTTTCTCATCAGACCAATAAATCGAGCTTCGAAATGAAATTTTGCTTCCGGGTGTTTTTTCAGGAATGCATCCATAGCCTTGAAGAAATACTTTGGAGTTCTGTCGTCCTGAAATAAACCGGAATGTGTAATTACGAACTTGGATTTATCAATGCTTAGTTCGCTTCTCGGAGCAAAATCTTCAGGATCAAAACCGTGACTTATGATTTTGATATCGTTGTGTGATAAAAATTTGTATCTTCTTAGTAGCAACTCTTTAGAATGTCGCGTGGTTACAATGATTTTTTCAGCTCTTGTAAGTACACGTTTTTCGAGTTTGATACTATAATTTTTGTGAAAAGGAGTAGCGTAAAAGTGGAAAGGGTTATCCACCCAGCTATCTCTGTAGTCAATTATGTATGGCTTATGATACTTTACTGCAAGCTCATCAGCAACGAGGAAATCAGTAAATGGGGGTGCTGTAGAAAAAATTGCATTTATGTTATGCTCTTCAAGGATTTGTTCACCGAGAGCAACAGCATGTTTTTTCCATTTGATACAGGAATCCGGTTGGTAGATAGTCTGAAGTGCAGCTCTGCCAATTTTTTGTAAAGTATATGAAGGGAATTTTTTTTGTTTAGCAGGCTTTGGATTTCCCGCTTCAGTTCTATATATAATTATCCCTTCATCGTTGCACTCTTCCAACAAAGAATCGTCAAAAGCATAGTAATCAGCAGGCGAAGTTGTTAGTACAATCACCTTCCAGCCGTAATCCCTCAAGTACTTGACAAACTTTAATGTCCTTTGCACACCACTAAGCCCAAGAGGCGGAAAGTAATATGCCACCACAAGTACCGTTCTTTCTATCATAAGTAAGTTTCTCCCCCCACAGGAATAATATCAAAGCAACAAAAGACAAAACTTGCCTCAAGTTACATACATAAATATAATGATATTTTGGCAATGTAGATTAAGAAAATTGTCTTCTGAGATAGTAAAGGTTTCCACATTGCTGTTCTATAAGTCCGGAATGCGGTTAAAGAAATTGTAAACTTTAGGCATTTCTTTTCTGGATTTAAGTTCCGCGGGAGTGCCTTCGGCGATTATACCTCTTACAGATTTGTCCAACATTATTATCCTGTCGGATATACTCAGGATACTATCCAAATCATGCGTTACAATTACCATAGTTGAACCAAGCGAAGAGTTCAATTCTTTTATTAGTTTGTCAAGGGAAGCTGAGGTTACAGGATCTAAACCCGAAGAAGGCTCATCAAAAAACAAAATATCGGGATCTAAAGCAAGAGCCCTTGCAAGTGCTGCTCTTTTTTTCATACCCCCACTGATTTCTGATGGGTAATGTCCCTGAAAACCGTCCAAACCCACTGCCGCCAGCTTCATTCTGACAAGATTGCGAATATCTTCTTTACTCAAATCCGTATATGTTTCAAGTTGGAGTGCTATGTTCTCCTCTATTGTCATCGAGGCAAATAAGCCGGAGAATTGGAAGAGTACACCATATTTTTTTAGTATATTTTCCCTGACCTTACCTTTAGCAGTTACTAAATTGTTTCCTGCCACAAGTATTTCGCCGTCAGTCGGGGTTTCCAAACCTATAAGCTGGCGAAGAAGAGTGCTTTTACCGCAACCACTGCCGCCTACGATAACAAAGATTTCTCCCTTTTTCACCGAGAAATTTACGTTTTCGAGGATTACCCTGCCATCATAAACTTTTGAAAGTGAATTGACCTCTATGATTGCTTGACTCATATATTCAGCACCTGGAAGATAAATGTGAAAATTGCATCTGTGAATATAATAAGGAAAACACCGGTTACCACGGAAGCTGTTGTAAATTTGCCGACACTTTCTGCACCTCCGGTTACCTGCAAGCCTCTATAACATCCAATCGTAGCAACAAGAAAACCAAATATAATTGACTTTATCAATCCGCTGACAATATCACCTATCCCGACTGCAAGCTGCAATTCATTGAGATAGCCGGAGATGGTGATGTCTAATGTGCTTAAAGCAGCAATTAATCCACCGCCAATCCCGGCGATGTTGCAAAGCATTGTCAGCAGTGGCATTGCAAGCGTTACAGCAAGCACTCTTGGTAGCACAAGAAATGAAATTATATTATAACCCATAGAGTTAAGAGCATCGATTTCCTCTGCTACTTTCATTGTGCCGATTTCCGCAGCAAACGCTGAGCCCGACCTGCCCGCTACAAGTATTGCAACCATAAGCGGGGATAGCTCCCTAGTGATGGAAATACCCACAAGGTCAGCAATGAATATATCGGCACCAAACTGAGCAAGTTGGACAGCTCCCTGATAGCCAGATATCAAACCGATAAGGAAAACAATCAGCACCGTAATCGGAACAGCGAACACTCCGGCTTTGGAAAAGTGATGAGGGAAATCCTTCCATCTGATTCCGGTTGGTTTAATTATCAATCTTGCCAATCCTGTAATCAGCTCGCCTAAAAACTCTATGAAACTGTAAATATCTTTTGCTTTTTGTCTGAAATTGTCACCAATTTCAGCGACGTAGAGATAAAAGGCACTTTTGTCAGATTTTGTATCATTGACTGCTGCATTTTTTGCTCTGAGAGCATTGACAAAACTCTCAATTTTTTTACTCATGCCTCTTATTTCTAATTTGGCAGAGTTTTCCTGAGCGATAGACGTGAGCTTGTCCAAATATATCAATATGTACGAATCGAAATCATCAACAAGAGATAAATCAAGCGAAACAGCAGATAAGCCCTTAAGCAAGTGCTTAGGAGGCAGTATCTTGTTGCTCTCATAGATAGAGACCTTGCCTTCTAATCTAATAAAAAGGATATTATCTTCCTTTTCGAATTGGACTTTGATTTTACTTGTTTTCTCTGACATAGAAACGCCTATATTTTATGTCGAAATTACGCAGACGCTAAGATTGTAAAACTCCTCATTGCTAAGATAATATAAATTTGGCAAGAGATAAAATTGTTTTAATATTTTTGTTGTCTGTTTTTTTTATATATTGCCAATTCGATATAAAACATATTTTGTATTACTTTGGCGTTCTTTGATACATGACACTCGATCTAAACGAACTGCTGCCAATGAGCAAGACTAAGAAGACAAAAGGCTCGCGTCACCTTGCTCGCGTAAAAGTGCTTCAGGTATTAGTAGCTTACGATGTATGCCAAACCGAATTGTCTTTGGTTTATTCGCATATAATGAATAGAGATTTTAATCTCATAGACGATGATGAGCAAGCTGCCGAACCTGTGCAGAAAACTAACAGGATTATGCGTCCGGAAGAAGTATTTGAGTTAGACGCAGACGTTCCCATAGAATGGAAAGAAGATGAGCTGACATTTGCATATTCACTTCTCAACGAAGTGCTTAACAGACAAAAATATTTAGATGATTTGCTTAGCTCTCTTGCTGAAAACTGGGATCTTAGCCGAATCGACAAAATAGACAAGTATCTGATGCAAATGGCTGCAGTAGAATTGATGTATTTCCCTGAAATACCTCCTAAAGTCAGTATCAATGAAGCTATTGACATAGCTAAAGACTACTCCTCTGATAAAAGTAGTGTTTTCATCAACGGAGTTTTAGATGCAATGCTCAATAAACTCAAAGAAGAAAACAAACTCAATAAAGTCGGAAGAGGTCTCATAGACAAATAGACTATATTGATAATTTTATAAAAAAAACTCCTTCTTTTAAAGCGTCTTGCAGATAAGAAGGAGTTCTTTTTTTGAATTTTCAGATTTGTAAGAAAGATTACTTGGGATCGCGTTTGATTACCACTAAAGTTTTATCATCGTTATAAACTGTGTTAGTAGAAAAAGTCTGAACATCTTCCAGTATTTTCAAGGCAATTTCTTTAGAACTCAAATCTCCAAATTCTCTGACTTTTTGCATCAGTCTTTCTTCGCCGTAGAGGTCTCCTTCTGAGCTGTGGGCTTCGGTAATCCCGTCAGTATAAAGCACCAGTATGTCACCCGGCAACATACGGCAGTTTTCTATTTTATATTTTGAATCTTTGATAATGCCAAGCAATCCGCCTGTCGGACCTAACATTTGGTAGCTGTCAGTGCTCGGGCGGTAATGTATTGGAGCATTATGTCCTGCATTAGCATAAACTACCATTCTGTTGTGAGTCATATTCAATTCGCAATAAAACAAAGTAACGAAGTCATCATAAGGGAAGGTCTCGCATACAAGATTGTTCAGTCTGTTGAACATGTGAGACAGCTTAGGAACAAAATTCATAGCCATGCGAACAGCTCCGGTAACAAAAAGAGCCTGAATTGCTGCAGGTAAGCCTTTGCTTACAGCATCTCCTATTAGAATCCCTACACTTTCCTCTTCTGTGTCCTTGCTTTTTATATAATCGAAGTAATCTCCACCAACAGCACTATCAGGCACGCAAACCCCGAAGATTTTGAAATCATTGAATTCGAGATAATGTTCAGGCAAAATCCCCCTTTGTATCTCAGAAGCTCTGTCGATATCTTTTTTGATTTTAGCCTGCTCGAGCTGAGCGGAAAGGTCACGTAAAGACATCGTAGCAATTGAGCTGATTATGCTTAGTGTTTCGAAAAAGCTTTGTAGTATCTCGGGTGCATTAAAGCCCAAAACATATTTGAAAAATTTGCCGTTAGGAGTATTGATTATATTTCCTACGCCTGTTACAGAATAAACTGTGATTCCCTTTGTCTGCAGGAAAGAGTCTGTTTCTTTGTGGAGCTGAGTTTTATTATTGATTAAATCTTTGAGAATCGGGTATTCGTCCACCGGTAGAGAGTAATTCTGTGGAATTTCCTGAACATTGCCGTACTGATACTGTAAAGTATATGCCATATCGTCAGCACAAAATTCCCAAACTCTGCCGCCTACAATTTCGAAGCTCCTGTTATCCACCAGCTCCTTAATCATAGATGTAAGGAAATGGACTTCACTTTTATATTCACCTGAAGTGAATTTTTCGATGATTTTATAGGTTTGTCTTTGAGAGTAGCTATCGCTGCTCAAACCGGGGTGATGACCTAAAGTTTTAATACTCATTGTTGTTTCTATATTTTTGGAATGTATAATAATAGCAAGAGACGAAGCAATCTGCAATCTCTTTAGATATTTTGCAGAAAATATAAAAAAAACAAAAGAAAGATTATTTACTTCCTTTTGTTTTAGATTTTTTGTTGTTTCTAATAAAAACTCTGAGCAGGTTTTCTATTTCTTTGGAATTGCCATAATCACCCGTCATGAAATATGCACCGCCTGAGCTTTTGTTGCCGGAGTCCTGCTCTGTTTCGTGTTCCTGTTTGGAATACATCAAAGTAACTGCGTAAGTAATAAGAAGCGAAAATTCCAATCCCAGAGCAAAAAAGATAATAGATGGCTGAGTCGAAGGTATAAATTTCAAACCTCGCAAGCCAATTATTATAATAAGAACTGCCGCACCTACATATACATAGCCCAAGACAGTATTGCCGTATTTTGCAGTGAAATAGAACCTTAAATAAACTTTTATGTAATCATTGAGAGAAAGAATTTTGGTGAAAATATTTTTTTCACGCCATTTCAAAGCTTTATGTAGAGTTTTTAAATCCTCAAGATGGAAGCCCCATTCCTCTTCGAAGTCGTGCATATCTCTAAGATTAGCAGTCAGTATCTCCTGAGCCAGTTCGTCCAAATGCTCGTCCGATTGGTAACCGTATTTAGCCAAAGCAATTTTATCGAGAGTATTAGCAATTTCTCTCTCAATTTTTTGTCTCATAAACCCAAACTGTTGCGGCAGTAGGGTAGATATAAATACTGAAATTACTAATCCGATAATCAATGAAGGAATCAATAAAGACAAAAGAGGATTGAACCAGTACCTAACTTCCTGAGGCGTATTGATATAAATATCTATAGCCCAGTTTGTATAATAAGAAGTTTCATGCAGCGAAGCACTACTTTCTTTGACATATTCCACATGTTCGCCTGCATTGTAAACCTTACCGTCAAGTCCGGACTCTAATACAGCCTCTACCACAGGAAGCGAAAACAAAAAAGTAGTAATTACAGCCAAAACAAACAGAACGAATACAATAATCATTTGTAAAGTATTGTGCTCTGACAAATCAAAGTATTTTTTTCTTGATTGATTATTCGATTGCATAAGCCTCTCTGTCTCTTCAAAGTCTTTCAATATAAGTCTTTATTTCTTAATTACAAATTCAATTCATTTTACTTCAATAAAAAAATAGAGCCAATAACGTGCCAATATACCGCATATATAATCTAATACGCGATATATTGGCTTGTGGTTCAATTCCCGAAATAGTAAATGTCCATTTTACGGACAAGGCAATTCTCTTATTGAAGTGAATCAACTGTTAGATCCAATCAGCCGGATTGGTGTACATTGATAGTATGTATATTGCTGTAAATGCAACAAAAAATAATATACCAATGAGTGCAAGTATATTTAGCCATTTCTTTGGACGAAATTCCTGTGGAACAAGGCTGCTATTTACAAGCTTATAATTTAGTACTGCATAGATTGGGCCTGCTACAAATGAGACAAATGTAGCGATATCTATCAGGTAAGTCATGCCTGAAGTGAAAAATTCGATTATAAAAATACTTGCAACAACTAAGGCTAATGTTATGTATAGCTCGATTTTGTCAGAATCTGTTTTAGAATTTGGAACTATATTTTTGTAGCAGGCTCCAAGGACTCTTGGATATGCATCAAATACTGTTATTGTCGTAGAAATCATTGTAATGGTTGCAATGGTTGTGATTATCGGCAAAGTCCAGTTTCCTAAGGTTTTTGAGTACAAACCAATCAGCTGTGCTGAAAAAGCAACTCCCTGAGCAGAAAATTCTTCGCCCGTGCCGTACATTACCAAAGCACCTAAGGCAAGAAAACAAACAGCGAGAATGGCAGTGATGATATATCCAAAATTGAAATCGAACAGAACATTTTTAATATCAGGTCGATAGCCGAGTTGCTTAGTTTGCTCTGCTGACCATAAGGATGGCCAGACTGATACTTCAATAGGGGCAGGCATCCAACCCATCAGCGAAATAAGGAACGCAATGCCGGCACCGCTTAGCAATTCAGGAGCTACAAAATCAGGCATTGCATTAGAACCTTTTAGCATAGCTGCTATCATAGCAAAAACTGTAGCAAAACTAAGAATAGCAACCAAATATTTAACTACTTTGTCGAGCATTTTGTATTTACCAAAGAAGAGGAGTGAAAGCGAAACTACATACAAAATGATTAACGAAAATCTCGTACTAAGTTCGATTCCTGTCAGCACTTTAACAGAATATCCGCTAATAGCAGCAGTTACTAAACTGACTGCCGCAACTGTTATAAACGAAGTGATACCCGACATGATAAAATAAGTGGTCAGAGCCCATTTACCTAATTTGCGATAACCGTCTATCATATTCTCGCCGGTCGCACCGGTCCATCTTTGAGCAAATTCGAAAAACGGATATTTGAAAAGATTTACTAAGATGACTATCACTATGAGGTTAGACCCATAAAGAGCTCCGGCACGGGTGGATTGCACCAGATGTGAGACTCCGACTGCGGCTGCAGCAAAAAGCAAGCCCGGTCCTAAAGTTTTCAGTAATGATTGTTTTGAAGACAGAGTCATAATTCAAATCCAAAGCTATAAAATTAGAATTTTGTTAAATTACAGCACAAAGCGGAATTTTACAAATTAAGTTCTCTGTATTGCAATCCGCGATTGCTTAGGAGCATTGAGTTGATAATTGGAGTAAAACAAAAGTAGAGAATACTTATTATAATCTCTCTTTGTGATGCGAAAGGTAAATGAGAAAACAAATTAGACTGTCAAATTAAAAGGCATGCATGCTGCACGACTTTATTTTAAAAGTTTTCTAAAAAATTAGAATTTTGACTTTGCCACAGTATTATATTTATGTATGTTTGTTTGAAATAAATATTGCATGATACCAATTAAACCAAACATATGAAATCATTACTAACTTTACTTGTTATTATAATCCTCAATGTCAATCTTTTTGCAAACGAAGGATCTCCACTCAAAACTTACGACAAAGCAAAGATTGTTTTGACAGACTATAAAAGACAAATTGTACAAGACATTTCCTTATTTGAAACACATATTACTTATCAGGAACCCGTAACTGGAACTCCAAAAAGTGTACCTATCGAGGATGTTGAGATGATACTTGCAAGAACCGGAAATAGAGCACTTGAAGGAGCAATTTCAGGTGCTGGTTTAGGTTTTTTATTCGGATGGCG
Organism: Kapaibacterium sp. (SeqCode); assembly: GCA_963664875.1. GTDB lineage: Bacteria > Bacteroidota > Ignavibacteria > Kapaibacteriales > UBA2268 > JBFHIJ01. The sequence continues at coordinate 3,003,908 of OY761611.1, forward strand.
ATATGGCCTCTCGCTTGACCGCTCAGAATATGAAAGAACAATGTTGCTTTCTACAGTAGTCTCTGCCGGAATTGGAGCAATAGTAGGATATTTTCTTGATTCTTTTGACATAGTTTATCAAAACAAAACATTTGATTTTACTTATTCTTCTGCTATTCCGACAATCCATAGTTTACCTATTTTGTCTTACACTTATAACTTTTGAGATTTCCAATGAGAACTTCTAAAATATTAATTTGCTTGATAATTACTTTGCTGCTTAGCTCTTGTAGTTCTTATAAAATAAAAAACAAAGGATCTGAAGATGCAGTTAGAAAAATGAAAAAAATCGCTTTGCTTAACGTATTCATATTTCCACCTTTTGAAACAGAATCAATCATACTACAAACAATTTATAGTAATATTTATGAAATTCTACCGCAACTGTCACAGTTCCATGCAGATTATGCGGACACAATAGAGACCTATATGGGAGTTAAACTCCAAGAATCAGCTGGCTTAGAGGTGCTTTACGGAAAAAATCTATATTCTAAACTCACACCTCATATTTTAGATAGCCTCGGAATTAAAACATACACTACTAAACTGAAAGATAATCAATACTTTCCGCAACTTGCTATACCTTCACATAGTTTAAACTTTTCGGATTTTTATTATAATATAGGACCAAATTTATTTGAAAATAGAGCGAGGTTTGAATCCAAAAATGTTGTCTTTTCTAAGCTCTGTGACTATCTGGAAATTGATGGAATCGTTGTAGCATATGTTCGAAGTCAAACAATCGATTATAGTGTGGTATCTGATGAAGTTCTAAGACAAATGATAGAAAAAGTCATTTTCTATAATAACAAAGGTCAAAAGATTTATACTACCATTATAGAATCTGAGAAACTATTTGAGCAAGGAAACGATATAGTTTTTTATAAAGAAGTTATCGACCTATATTTCCCATATACAGATGCTTTTTTAAGGAATCTATTCCGCGATGAATCCTTCGATGATGTTTTGGAAGAGTATAAAACTAAAGACAAATAGACTTTTTTAGTCTTATCTCAACCACATAGATTGCCAGAACAGTTGTAAATACTCAATTTATAACATAAATCGAATTTTGACTGCCGTTGTCAAGCTGTAAATCTATGTTTAGTAAACAAATATGCTTAAAATCAACGAGTAAAAGCCTGTTGACTTTTCATGCGAATCTCATTCCTCATAGAGTTAGAATCAGACGTAATATTTTCGGTTTAACTCTATCTATAATAATAGACATTCCCGTATTATCGATATATCTCTGTGGAAGATGCCAGTAATTTATGATATGTGTAGTACCTTTATCGAGGATTAATCAGCTTTATTGTAATAAAAGTTTGCCTTATACTAAAACAGTTGAACTACCTTGTATGCAGTATTTCAGTTGAGCTTGTATGCATGTCAAGTAGCTCTTTTCTACTTCATCTAATACCTGCTCAATTTAAAAGCTAAACTTTATTCTTTTTGAGTACGCATTATTTTGACGACGGAGTGTTTTTTTTATAATGTCATCATTTTATGTAAATACTTTTTAGTACGGGGGAATCCTTACTGAAAAAAAAGTAGAGAATACTTATTATAATCTCTACTTTTTAAAGAAGTGGGTACTATTGAATGTATTTCCCTTAAAACACTAACTTGCCCAGATCTACATTACCACCTGAAATGATAATCGCAATCTTTTGTCCGGCAAAAAGCTCTTTGTTTTTGAGAACAACAGCAAGAGGTACCGCCGAAGATGGCTCTATTATTATCTTCATTCTTTCCCAGACTAAGCGCATAGCGCTCTTGATTTCATCATCGTTCGCTGTGAATATCTCATCTACATTTTTAGAGATTATCTCAAAATTCAGCTTCCCGAGTGAAGTTAATAGTCCGTCGCAAATTGTGTTGGGTTTGACAGATGGTATTATTTCACCTGCTTTGAATGAACGGTATGCGTCGTCAGCTCCTTCAGGCTCGGCAGCATATACTTTTATGGAAGGATTAATGCACTTAGTAGCAATTGCAGTCCCTGAAAGTAAGCCGCCGCCACCAACAGGAGCTATCACTGCATCAAAGTCGTGTGCTTCTTCCAATATCTCCATTGCAGCAGTTCCCTGTCCGCAGATGACGTTGTAATTGTCGTAAGGGTGGATAAAAGTATGTCCTTTCTCAGCTATTACTTTGTCAAGAGTTGACTCTCTTGCTTCCAAAGTTGGCTCACAAAAAACTATCTCAGCTCCGTATCCTGCTACTGCATCTTTTTTCACCTGAGGCGAGTTGTTTGGCATAACTATCGTAGCCGGAATCCCACGCATCTTAGCTGCTAAAGCTAACGCCTGAGCATGATTGCCTGAAGAGTGAGTTGCCACTCCCTTCGAAGCTGATTGATCATCCAAAGCAAAAACGGAATTACAGGCACCTCTAAACTTAAAAGCACCAACTTTCTGGAAATTTTCGCATTTGAAGTGAATCTCGGCCCCACTTAGCTCATTTATTGTCTTGTTAGTAAGAAGCGGAGTGCTATTAACAAAAGAAGATATACGCGCCTTGGCAGCACGTATATCTGCAAAATTTGGAATTTTCATTTTTAAAACCTAAATCATTTCGTCGATTAGTTTTTTGCCGAGAGAAATAGCTCCGTCAAGAGCAGTTCCTTTTGGCTCTACAATTTTAAGTTGCTCATACTTAGCAAGCTCTTCTCTTAACAATCTTGCAAGAAGAGTGTCCGCATCAATTATACCGCCCATAAGAGCAACAGGTACAGTTTTACCATTATATTGCTTTGCTAAAGTGAGTGGCAATTCGGACAAGTGCTTAGCAGATCTTTCGATTATTTTCAAACATACTTCGTCGCCGTCAACTGCACATTGCATTACGTGAGGGGTAAGCATGTGATATTCGAATGCTCTCTCTGCATAAGCTTTAACTATAGTGCGAGGATTATCTATGTCGATAGTAGGATAAAGATTGCCGATTACTTCTGTCATTTTTGTAGGCATACCTCTGCCGTCAAGTGCTCTAACAGCTGCAGTAAGACCTTCACGACCAATCCATGCTCCGCTGCCTTCGTCATCTAATTCGATGCCCCAGCCACCAACACGAATAAATTTGCCTTTGCCTTGCTTGCCGAGACCAATCGAGCCGGTACCAACGATGGTAATCACACCGTTGCCACCATCAAAAGCACCTTCCACCGCAAGTTCTGCATCAGAAGTTACAATCAAATCGTTAAAACTTAAATTTTGACCGCGAGCAAGTGTGCGGAGCAAATGTTGAGATCTTTTCTTTTCTTCATCAAGCCAAACGCCTGCAAGCCCAACGACAACGGCATCTAATTCGGATGTTTCTATCTCTGCCTGATGGCATAATTCCATAATAACATTGAGAGTTCTTTCGCAAGATTCGCCTACGCCTACGGCGCCGATACGAGTTGTGCCTGCTTTTGCAGTAGCAATTACTTTACCTTCTCTATATAGGACACCGCGAGTATGAGTGCCACCGCCATCAATACCAATTATAGTATAATCATTGCTTGAGTTCGCCATCAAAATAATCCAATAAGATTTTTAGAAATCAATTTTATAACTGCAGAGATTATTACAATTACTGTGCCAGTAATCAAAAAATCGTAGGTCTGCAAATCGAGGGAAGCTTGCAAAAAAATGCTGCTGAATTTAATCGTTTTACAAATTAAAGCAGTTACACGGCACTTGCAATTATTTGTTATTCAATGAGTTGTAAGGGATAGGCGAGTGGTAAGCGAAGCCCCGCACTTTTAACTTTTGCGGGGCATAAAAGATTTTCTATTTGACTTCAATTTCTAAAGTAATTTTGCCGTAAGCTTCGCTTGTATCATTGCCCGGAGGCATAAGGTAGTATTCTATAATATTTTTTCCCGGTTTTAGGTATTCACCAGGGATGTTATCTGAAAACGGTGATGATATGCCTTCGGAGTTTACGCTCATGCCTACATTCTGACCATCCTGCATTGTAAGTATCCAAGCTCCAAATGCCGAAGCGAGTTTTTCATTGAAAGAAATACTTACTGGCACGCTTTCCGATGCAGCTATGCTTAACTTGGTAGCAGTAGGAGTGTGGAGTTTGAAAGCAAAATCTGCTTTGAAGCCCGGGGCTTTTGTAGTCAGTTTGAAAAGATTTTTGTCGGAATATTCGTTGTAATCCAGAGCTACAATATTAGCTTTCGCATCTGTCAGCACCAAATAGCCTCTCTTTTCACCGAAGCTTTCTTCTCTGATGAAGACAATAGTATTATCTTTTTTGATGATTTCTTTTTGTGATTCATCACCAACCGGGCTAAATAAATCGATCATAGCTTCAAAATCTTTAGTTGCGGCATCTGTTTTGAGGTTGAAGCTCTTGTTTATGTTTGCAAGGAAAATATCTGACTGTAAAAGACGATATAAGTCACTTGCATGGAAGTATTTCTTATCTTTTGCAATTACAAGAGTCATTTCAGTGCTTTCTATTATAGTTTCATCTGATGAGTCCATAATAACTAAAGTGGCTTTGAATATTTGCGCAGAACATACTTTCGAGATAATTGGGCTGTTAATTGCTTCAGTCTCGAATCTATGTTTATAATTTTGTTCTGTCATCGCTTGTATAGTTTTGCTGTCTTTTGCATTTAATTTGACAGAAGGCGGGCCAAATTCGTAGCTATCTTCGCTCTTTTCTTTATCTGATTTTTCCAAACTACCCATAAAGATGTCAAGAAGTAATTTTGTAGCTTCTTCGGAGTTTAGCTTGACTGTTTCGTTGCTGCCTTTTAACTCCGGTATTTCTTTATCCATTTTGCTACTGTAATCAATTTTAAGAACTTGACCATTTTTATCGCAACTTACTATGTATCCTTGTTTGTCACCGAACCAGTTCTTTCTTACAAAATACCAAGTGTCCGACTCAGAGTAAAAGCCGGCAGGAGAATAATTTTTGTCAAAAGAAGAAAGCATCGTTTGGAAAGTTAGAGCGTCATCGTCGGTTTTTAAAGTGAAATCTTTGCGAATAGATCCGATGAATTCCTGAGTTAGAGGAATTTGCTCGGGTATGGTATTAAGTTGTATAAACTTGTCGCCCTGTTTCATAAACAGAAAATATTTGGGGAATCCTCCATATTCGAGATTAGAGAGATTGTAATTGATACTGCTTTCCACAAAAATTCCTGAAGATACCTTTGCAAGGGTTGCATCGGCTATAACTGTTTCGGAATATTGCCGAATCGATTCGAGATATTTTATAATATCCTCGTTTTTTGTCTCTGCCATTATCGAAACAGCTAAAAACATCATTAATGAAGAGAACAGAATTAAAAACCTATGCTTCATAGCAAACCATATATTGTTGATAGAAATATAAAATTCCATTTTGAGGGATACATTTTCTAAAATCGTAACCAACCGCTTAAACAATATAATAATATTTGATTATAAGATGATGATGATTTGTAATTGTTTTTGGTTAAATTCTTTGGCTTGCGGAAATAAGCGGAATAAGCAAAAAAAAAGAGGCAGTTTTTACTTTGCCTCTTGCTGTCTATTTTAATAGCTTACTTCAAATTCAAAATCTTTTTCCTGCAAAGATTGTTCTGCCTCACTCTCGATGTAATCTCTTACTGCAGGTTTGATAAATATATTGTTGATTTCTAAGGCAGCTAAACCTTTGGCAATAACTGAAACTGCCCCTTCTACAGGAGTAGTTTTGTTAATCACAATCACCGGAGCGTCATTCACCATGCAGAGACCGCTGCGAAATTTGCCGTCTCCTTTTCTGATTTTAACTCCTAAATCTTTAGCAATCTCTGTAAGTTCTTTATATAGCTCTTTAGGCTTCATCGCTGTAATTCTCCGATTTGTTGGAAAATCTTTGGAGAGGCTTGTGTATTAGGCATATCGCTGCCGAAATGTTCGACAAAAACGAGAGAACCGTAAATACTTTAAGCCCGTTATCCTGAAAACGAATTAAAAAGTAATCTTTTATTTGAGTTGCATATATATCTTGAATATAATTGTCTTTGAAATCATTGATCAAACGCCAGTCTAAGTAATGATTATAAAGTTCGCCTGGTAAACCGAGTAGTAAGAAAAGAGAAGCCATCATCAGCCAGCCGTGGGTTTTGATTTTGCCACGATTGAAAAACAGAAGTAAGACTAAGCCTATAAAAAACAATCCATAGCCCAAATCAGGATAAAAAAACATCTCTGCGAACTGCCTCACTGCAAAATACAAATTTTCCGGTGAGATTGATTGATTGAGCGGCATACCGTCTTCTAAAAGCAATAAATTATAAGCAAAATTTGAGCGTAGTATATTTGCTCCAAACCAAATAGAAAAGCCCATTAGGCTAATCAGTAATGACCATTTGCTCTTTTTGTCCAAATTCATGTTGTTCACTGCCTGAGCTGTTTATATATATAAGTATATTTGAAACCAACTTCTCAAAAATACAAAAGAATTATTTACAAAGCATATAAAGTATTCCACATATACCACCACTGCCAATCTATCTATCGGAGAAGCCTTAAAATGTGGCAAAACAAAGTCGAAATAAGATTTTTAATTCATCTACTACCTATCACTTGACCAATAAGGAAAATTTTATGCTTGTGCAATACTTGTAACTACTTATTATTTAATGTAGTTAGAATTCCCCTCTTGAGGGGTGGCATGCGTAGCATGGCGGGGTGGAAAAATACCACTATAACTAATAATTACCCAAGCATTGGATTTCAATGGTAAACTCTATTGCACTATTACCATATATCTAAAAAAGCGAAATCAACTTTTCGGAAATTGTCTTAGTATTTGTTATCTTTGCCATTATTTTTATTTAGGTGTAAAATTTTGAATAAGTTGCCTTTGAGTGTTTCGATTATTTCATTCAATGAAGAAAAAAATATCGCACGCACACTCGATTCCGTAATTGATATCGCTTCGGAAATCATTATCGTCGATAGTCATTCGACCGATAATACAAAAGCTATTGCCGAAGGCTATGGTGCAAAAGTTTTTGTGGAAGATTGGAAGGGGCATGTAGCTCAAAAAAATTCTGCTCTGGATAAATGCTCCCAACCTTGGATTCTTATGCTCGATTGCGACGAAGTGCTAAGCGACGAGCTTCGCAATTCTATTATAAAGGCTATTGATAGCTCTGAGGCTCAGGCTTATTCTGTAAACCGTAAAACACATTACCTCGGCAAACTGCTGCACTATGCCTGGCAGCCGGATTGGAATCTCCGACTTGTACGAAGAGAGACTAAACCCTACTGGCAGGGATTAAATCCGCACGATGAGCTAAAATGCACAGCCGAGCCAAAACCACTCCAAGGCGAATTGGTTCATTACTCCTATAAAGACGTTCGTAATCATTTCGATAAAACATTGGATTATGCACAAATTTCTGCAAAGTCCTACAAAGAGCGTGGCAGAAAGTTCTCTATGCTCAATCTTTTGCTCAATCCGGTTGTGGCTTTTGTGAGACTTTACATCATTCGTAAAGGCTTTTTAGACGGCAAGCACGGATTGATAGCCGGATTTTCTACATTTGTTTATACATTTCTGAAATATATCTTTTTTTGGGAGCTTGAGCTACAGGAAAAGAGAGAAAAGAAACTCAAATAATAGCCCCTCAACCTGACAGAAACCGCTCCGACCGGCAATAATGCCTGCGATTTCGCCACAAATGCCATTGGCGGCATTAGTATATATCTATATAGAGACATATATATAATAATCGCCACTGCGGAAAACACGTAATTTTCAAAAACAGAAAAAATAGCAAAAAATACTTACGCGAAGAGCGGTACTAATAAGTCCTTATAAAATAAGGTAAAGGTATAATTTAATCAGCCGATAAATATATATAGTTATAGCATATCAATCGGCGGAGAAGAAAATTGGCACTTGAATTGTCAATAGTGTAAATAGGTAAAAAAATACAGGAAAACTATGTATATATGGCTATTATTATACATAGCAGTGCCGATTATAGGCTTGCTTGACAATATTCAATCAAATAAATATTGTTAAGCACTAAAGAATTTTACACAAATGCTAAAGTTTGTGAAGATTTATCCGATAACAGTGGATAAGTGCATAGGTACATAAAAATAGAATATTATTATACGCCAAGATAATAAGTCCAAAAAACAAAAGAAACCCACAGGAAGTGGTTTAAATGTCTAACTAATTATGGAGGATTCTATGCAAGAGTCAATTCTGCCTGCGAACAAATCACCCGGCTGATAGCAAATCAGCCTCGGAAAGATGATTAGGCACGCTAAGCGAAGGCAATAAAAAAGCTAAGCGCACGAAAACGACAAAAAATTATATTTTTTAATAAAGGGATATACTGTCATGAAAAAGAATTTCAAACTTTTCAAAATAGGAATTTTCCTTGCTTTAATACTCGGCTTTGCGTTAGGGCAGGACGCATACGGGGAAACATTTACGTCAGTTCAAACTGGACCTTGGAATGATCCAGCGACATGGGGAGGAGCTCCTGTAGGAACTGATGTGGATGGTATTCCAGATGCAGATGACATAGTTAATATTGATGCTAACCATACAGTTACTTTGACAGCTGATGCGATATGTCAATCTCTGGTATTCGCGGATCCAAATGCTGGTGGTAGTAATAGCCTTACAGCAAATACTACTGTGAACTTAGTGGTTTTAGGTAATATTGACTTAGGAACGAATGGTGGTGGTAATACAGCAAGTATTACAAATGGTACAGGTGCTGTTAATTTGGTAATTGGTGATACTACAAATGCTTCATCTAGTACAGTTAGTGTGATTGATATAGAAAGTACTCATAGCATTACAGTAAATAATGTAACATTATATAATGCTGCGGTTACTTATGATGTTGATGTTGCTGCTTCAGCAATTACTATTTTAGGGAATCTTGATTTACAAGGTACAAGTACATTAACACCAGGTGGAACAGCTGCAGTTACTATTACCTTTGATGGCACAGGTAGCTCGGCAGCAAGTATAACTGTATCAGATGATTCTTACTTAGATTTTGAATCATTTGCAACAGCTAATAGTGCGGCAATTACAACAACTGATGATATTACTTTTTCTGGTGATATTGATATTGCTTCCGGATCGTTTAATCAAACGGCTGGGACAAGCTATTTAGTTGGTAGTGCTGCAGCAGACCCAGAGATTACTGGCGGTTCAATAAGTTTTTATAACTTGAATGTAAATACAACTGCTGAGGCTGTGACATGTGATGCAACTGCATTGGTTGTTAAAGGTGATTTAACTAAAGTTGGTGCAAATGCCATGACACTTGCAGATGCTATTACCTTTACTAATACAAGTGCTAAAGAAATTGTAGCAAGTGGCGCAGGTGCTTTAGCTTTTGAGAATATTAATATATCTTCCAATTCAAGAATAACTACTAATAGTAGCTTCCGAATTGGAGATGGTACTAGTGGATCTACGTTTACAATTGGAAATGGTGGTTCATTTAATGCTGCAACCGGAACTATCACTTTAGATGGGACAGGTGGTAATGTTGTTTTAGTTAATAGTGGAGGTCAAGATACATGTTTGACTTTTGCTAACATAACGTTCGTAACTGCAACAACAACTACTACTGCGACAGATCTAGTAATTACAGGATCTTTTGATGATGGTGGTGCAACATTTACAGCGACTGCAGGCAAAGTAGTTTTTGATAATGCTGTAAGTAAATCAATAACTTCAACAGGAACAACAACTTTTTGTGTCTTGGAAGTGGCTGATGGCTCAAAAGTCACTTGTGCTTCGCCTATCGTGATAGCTGATGCTGGTGCTGATCAAGCTTCAGGTATAACAGTAGGTACTGATGGATCTTTAGTCTTTAGTACTCCAAGTGTTGTAACCCTTAGCGATACAGATTCTGCTACTGATATGCTTATAAATAATGATGGCACGTTGACATTTTTTGGTTTAACAATTGCAGATAATGTCGCTAATGATATAGTTACAACAGATGATTTCAATGTAACAGATACTTGGACTTTTGCTGGTGATGGTACTTTTGCAGCTAGCGGAACTAGTAATATCTCATTTACTGGAACAGGTGCTCAAAATATTACGGGAGCTGATGCACCATCTCAATTGATTTTAAATGATATGACAATTGAAACAGGTGCTTTGGTTACTTTAGCTGCTACCAATTTTTTGGAACTTACAGGTGATTTAACAATCAATGGAACTGGTACATTTACTCATGCAACAAATGTTGCAGGTACTGTGGAGTTTAATGGTACCAGTCAACAAAAAATTAAAGGTTCAAGTGCTTCAGCTGTCGCAATGTCACAGTTAGTAGTTGATAAACTCAATGCTCCAAATGGTACTATTGGAACTGAAGATGAAGTATTGATGGAATTGGATGTAACGGTACCGGCTGCTACTGGTGCTGTAACTATTACAAATGGTCGTTTAAATTTAGGGAGCAAAACATTAACTACAGGTGTTGCTCCGACCACTCCTGCAGGTTATATTGATGGTAACCTAGGTACTTTTGCTTCAAGTACTGCAGCAATAACAATTGATAATACGTTATTTAGTGCTGATAATTCGTCAACTTCTGGTACACTTTATAATTTAGAAGTTGGAACTGGTGCAGTTGTTACTATTACAGCTACAAGCAAGTTGACAGTTAATAAAGATTTGACACTTGACGATAACTTGACATTTACAAATTCAACCTTGCATTTGTTTGGTGAAGTAACTCTTGTTACTGGAGATGAAGAATTGGTATATACTTCAGGTACTGCAGCTACTTCTTTAGTTATCTTTGATGGTACTAGAACGGTTCCGGTTCTTCAGAATTCGTTATTTAATGATGGTGCTGATAACGAAGTATCTTCAATTGAAATAAGAGCAAATGAAATACTTGCTGGCGACGTATCTATGGAAAAAGATGGGAATGGCGCTGTTCTTACAATGAATTCTAGTATCAATAATCTCAATTTAGCTGGTAATACTTTAACTTTGGTTGCAGATGGATCTGTAAATATCGTGTCTGGTCAAATGTTAGCAAATGCTACAAGTTCTGCAGTTGATTTTGGTACAATTACACAAATCCCTGCGAACATGTTTGTTGATGATGAAATAGAAGATATTACAATAGCTGCAGATATTACTTTATTAGGCAATTTAACTATAAACGGATTGTTAACTACCGCTCCGAATAGTATCTATACTGGTGATAATATATTAACATTTGGACCGGACTATACTCAAAGTAATCCATTTACTACAGCGAAACACGTTATTGGACGTTTAAGAAAAACAGTAACAAATGGTGCTACACTTTTTGAATTGGGTGATGGAACAGCGACTACATATAGAGCTGCTGAAATTACTTTTTCAAATACTAATACATCTCAAGTTGTAGAAGTGTCTAGTGAGTTAGTAAATGCAACTGTAGATAGACAAGGTGATCCTGTAAAAGCATTAAATGCGGTTTGGACGATAACTCCTATAGGAACAGTATCAAATACATTTGATAGTGTCAATGTTAAATTCTATTGGGGAACTGAACACGATAACGGTTTGACTTTTGCCGTACCAGGTGATGCTACTGATGAGACTACAGTTACTACTTTCCCTGTTAGATGGGATGGTTCTCAGTGGGAAGATTATTCTCAAAGTGTTGTATTGGGTACTCCTTATGCAGCTGGACCTCCTAAGTCTTTAGATATGACTGGTTGGAATACATACCCATTGACTGCCACTGATTTTGGTGGTGTATGGTCTGTATTTGTTGATGCTCATCCTTATGACGATGCTCTTGAAGCAAGTACTGACGGGAATCTAGTATTTTCAAGTTTCCCGGAATATATTGAAAATGGTATTCCTTTTAATGCGACAGTTCAATACCAAGATCAATATGGAAATCCAATTACTGTAGGAAGTACTGATGGTGCATTCACAGTTGAAGTTAAGAAATTAGCTGGAGATGGTAATATTACTTTGTCTGGAACAACTGTTTCAGCTGTTATTCCAATTGGATCTTCTTCAGTCGCCATTAGCGGTTTGGTAATGGACGATGCTACTATAGCGACATTTACTGATAGAAATAATATTCAACTTAAAGTACAAGCAGCTTCGCCAGGTAATTATACTGATGTAAGAACAGGTACAAGTGAGGTATTTAATATGCTTGCTACAGAACCTGCTGCTCAAGCTAATAGCCTTACATTTGCTAATCTAGGTTATACTTCCATGACTGTTGGTTTTACCGGCAATGGTAGCGCGAGTGACAAAGCACTCATTATTGCAAAACCTGGTAGAAAAATGGATTCTGACGAATTCCCGGTTGATGGTACTTCTTATATTGGTAACAATGTATTTGGTGCCGGTTCTGTAATTGGTGATAGTGCTGTTGTTGTATATAATGGTCCTGCTAATGGTGCTGGTAATTATAGCTTTAGCTTAAGTGGTTTAGCTCCTGGGGAAACTTATTATTTCAGAGCTTTTGCGTATGCCGGTGCTAATGGTTCAGAGAACTATTTTTATAACCCTGGACCTCAATCAGCACTTAGCAAAACTACAACTTCAGAAACTGACGACGACGTAGCATTTGGCTCTAACGATACAAGAGCTACTGCTAAACCAATCGGTTCAAACTCTGCAGTAAAAGGTACTATTGCTGATGCAACTGACGAAGACTGGTTCTCATTTATGGTAACAAGCGCAGCTTCTAACATTAGAGTAAAACTCACAGGCGTGCCTGCTAACTATAACTTAGAACTTTACAATGCAGATAATAGAAGAGTTCGCCGTGCTACATTAAGTGGTATAGAAAGCGAATATGTTGTAATAAATAATCTTGACGCCGGAACTTATTCTATTAGAATCTATGGCGTTGATGGCGCTTATGATAATACTCTTACTTACACTGTAGAAGTGCAGACAAGAGATACAGAAATCTTTAGCGTCACTCAATAAGATAAATTAAGTAAATAAATTTTAGTAATAATAAAGGATTTATGCTATGACAAGCAAAATTAAAAATCCCGCGAGACATGGAAGTAAATTGTCATGGGGAAGTTTAGTATGGTTTGCTGCGGCGCTCTTCCTTTTCGCCATAGAAGGTTTCGCACAAGATTACGAACTTTCCATGAAGCCTCGCCGCTTGGGCAACCAGCTTGGGGTTGAGATTTGGATGAAATCTCTAAACTCGAATACCGCTGCCCTTGGCAACGCTTCTATCTATATCGAGTATAACAATGCAAAGTTAAAACCAGCAGATTTGGGTGCAACTAACCCATCTTCTACTTCAGACTCGATTAATGTAGATATAGATAATGATGGTACTCCATACGAATCATTGACATCTGCCTATGCGAGCGGTGACTACAAAGCACTATCAGCACAAGCAGTAACAGCTACCCAAGGTGGAGTAACAGTTAATGTATTTGGTTTGGATGTAAATTATAACATCAACGGTACGGGTGTAGGTGTAGTTCCATCTACAGACGGTCGCGGTTCATTTATCGGTATGTTACGCTTTGATATCAACTGGAACGGTCCTGATGGTAATCCAAGCACAGCTGATGATATTACATTGACAGATACAGATCTTGCAATGTTCGATTGGAACAGTGCAACATTTGCCGGCGACATTACATTGCAAGATGTAAATGGTAACAATATCGAACCAAATGTAACTTTGGTAACTCCTGATGATTTCACAATTCGCGGTATCGAAATCTTTACAGCAGATGGTGGAAATAATCAAGTAGTAAACAGATACCCAACTACAGAATATCCTGTGTTTGATACACAAAATAATTTAGGCTATCCAATTTATTTCGAACGTTCAGGTTTGACTGATGATGCTGCTGACTATGGTCATGCAGATGGTAAAATAGCCTATGTATTAGAATATTCATTGGATGGTGGTACAACTTGGACAGAAACAGCAAGATTTGCTGAAACAACACAAGGACATGCTGCACTTACAGGAGCCGGAACAGTTGCACAATTTGCAGATGGTTTCGTTGACTATCCTGCAGCCGGTACAGACTACTATGTTACAGATGCAGATGGTACTGTAATGGATGGTTCTGATCAGGACATCTTAAGAACAATCTGGAAAGCAGACGATAACTTCCCATACAGATCAGAAAATGCAAAAATCAGATTAACACAGTTGCAAAATACAAGCGGTGTTGCAATCGACGGACGTACTAAATTGACAGGCACAACTCAAATGAATGCAAGTGATGACACATTTGTATTAGGCAGATTGTTCTTTGCTCAATTAGATGGTTCTTCTACTTATTTCAAAACACGCTGGCCATATAGCAATGCTTCACAGCTTACTGTAATGGCTTGGGTAAACTTGAACGGTGTATCTGCGACTCCTGGAGCAGAACCTGGTATTATCGCATGCTCTGAAGGTTCAAAATCTGACGAAGAAGGTGCATGGATACTTTACTTGGAAGATGGCAACAGACCAGCTTTCCGTGCAAGAGAAAAAGAAGGTCGTGGCACTAACGGGTACTTAGGTTCAGTAGTAGCTCCTACAGTTGATGCTCTATCAACTACAAGCTCTGCAGTTCCTATCACTGATGCACATGGCGATAACTGGATGCACATTGCTGCAACAGTAGCTAATGGCGTAACTACACTTTATGTAAATGGTGAAATCGTAGCTCAGGACATCAATACTACAGTTGTAGATCCACGTTTGGCAAACTTTAACCAGACAATCTGGGTAGGTGTTAACCCTAACGATGGCATCACTGCAACTGACTATTTGAATGCCGGTATCAAAGAAGTGAGTGTATGGCGTATAGCTTTATCTCAAGATGTTTTGAGATCTTACATTCCTGGCGTGTATGATCCAAGTGGAGAAGTACTCGGTAACGAATTGGAAGAAGCAAACGTTGATTACAGAACAGGCTTGGAACTTTACTATCCATTGCAAGGTTCACGTCTTGATTTGGCTGATGACAACATTCAGTTCTCAGACAACAACTTAAACTATTACACTGATTCAAATATCGATGCTGTTGCAACTAACAGCTCTATAAACTACAGACCTGACCGCTCACACATCCGCTTGACAGCACCTTTGGGTGGCGAAGGCGTAAGTAATTTGATTGATAAAACATTCGAAGTACGTTGGGCAGCTTATGGTCTTGGTTCAACAACAACATTGTCAGAAGATTTGCAGATTATGATTAGCCGCGATGGTGGCACAACATGGTTTGATGCAATCGACAATGCTGCACCTGCAATGCCTTTGGATAATGTAGAGGTTGAAGCAGGTAAAGCAACATGGGAACCATATAACAATATTACAATTTCCGGTTCTGATGATGACTTACAAGGTGTAATCGATATCGAAGCTAACTGGTCTAAATCAGTTAAACTTAGAATATCCGGTACAGATGACAGAGCTCAGAGCTCAATCTATGATGAATCAGGTAACTTTTTGGTAGCTCCTTGGTTTGCAATGCAAAACACAGGCGATTCAAAAATCGAAGTACCTTCCAACACAGAATTGAACTTGAATGCCGGTGCGCAAATGATTGAAGCATGGGTCCGTCCTTATCGCTTCCCAACTGCTGACGAAGCTTATTTCCCAATTATGGCGAAAAAAGCAGCAGATGGTTCTGAAACACACTATGCATTTAGATTATTACAATCAGGACAATTACAATTAGTACTTGAATCTTCTACCGGCGACGCTTTGAGAACAGCTACTTCTGATGCAGCTTTACCATTGGTAAAACCATCAGTAGAAACTAAAGACTCATTGTGGTACCACGTAGCAGTATATTTCAATTTGGCAAGTGGTAGCCAGTCAAGTGTATATTTCTTTATTGATGGTACAATCCAAGATGCAGCTGCAATTACAGAACAACTTGGTACAAACATCACTATTGATAATTTGAATACACTTCCTGCATATATTGCTTCTGAACCAACAAGTGCTACAGAAACTAAAAACTTTATCGGTCAGATAAAAGAAGTTAGATTCTGGAATGGTAATCCTGCAGGTTTGACTAGTTTAGCGACAATCACACAATTTGTACAAGGTGCAGCAACTGTAAGAGCAGATGAATTGATATCATTTGGTGGTATTGACTACTCAGAAAACTTAGCTGCTGCTTTCATATTGAACGGTGGAAGTTTTGTTAATAATGGTATGGTTCGTACTGTTGCAGCTTACCCTGCTTCTTCAGGCCTTTATGCAAATATTACAGATGCAGATGGCGAAGGTGACGGTAATGTTACATACAACTTTACTAAACCAACACTAAAACTTATTGAACCTATTTATAAACAAGCAATTCCAAACAGCAAAACCGATCTTAGAGTTCGTTGGACTGGCTTTGACTATAACAGAAATGATATAGCTGAAAAGTTTTACCCTGGCGATGCTGTTATGAACGAATCTGACTTAGGTTTTGGTACAGTAGGTGGCGGTGGTGCTGAGATACTTTATTACGAGCCAACTGCCTCAAAGAAAGACAATCCGACATTTACAAATGCAATGACCTTGACTGAAATTAATCCTCAGTTTGAGTTTCAGGGTTCGTTCCCTCACAAATCTCAGTATGCAGCATCATTAAATGTATCAATCACTGATCCTGATGCAAATGATGATGGTACTTCAGATGACCAAGGACCTATGGGCGCAGCTATGACAAACGGACGTTTGAAATTATCTGGTCGCTCTAATGTCAATGGCTATGTAGTAAAATGGGATAACGATGCTGATGGTATGATGCACTCTCTATTTGCAGAGTCTCAATACTTCAATATTACTCCTCCTTCTAACTTTACTGTAAGAGTAATTCCTGAAGGGTATTATACTCCTAATACAGTTGCAGCCGGAGATGGTGCAATTGATGTAACAGGTAGTACTAATAATGATTTAGGTACTACTTATGATCAAGGTGGTTTGAAAATTTCACTTTATAGTGATAATGCAGGCACTCCGGGTACATTAGTGGCTACAAATGTATCGACAGAAGGTTACTTGAATGCAACTTCGTTCTCTTTAGCGAATAGAAATCAAGGTACTAATGATTTTGCAAACGTACCTTACGTATTTACTGATATCGAAGATGGTGACTATTGGGTAGTCGTTGAACATATCAATCACTTACCTGTAATGTCAAGGTACCCTGCACATTTCAAATTCTCAGGCGACGATGGAGATACTTGGACTCTTGAATCAGGTTGGGATTTTACAAGTTGGACTGGTGGTAATACTACTGCCGATGTAATGACTCCAGCAGAAGCGGCAACAGATCCAACTACTTTTGGCTCTAAATACTCTGCTTACGGCAATAATGAGACGACTGAAAGTAATGAAAAATATTCTAATACAGGTTTACACTATAAACGTGGTAGAATATTGGATGCTAATATTGATGATAAGATTCCTTTGATTGTTGCCGGTGATGTCGTGAAGGACTACCAAATCAATGGTCTTGACAGAACTGCAATAAGAACTCAAACGATGAATGCAGCTACTACAGCACAATACGATGTAACCGGTGACGGTCAGAATAATGCTGAAGATCGTACTTTAGTTGATATCAATAACGGTAAAGTGTCATCTTTGACAGATGTTTCTACAATTAGTCTTACAGCTCCAAAAATTAACTTAGGAGATGTAATTGATAATGACATGGTTGCATATTTGGATAAAGCTGCAAAAGAATACAATCCTGACAAGATATCAAAACAGATTTCTAAAACTGATTTGATTTTATCTGGGTTAGCATATACTGTGTTTGCAGAAACATCAATAAACAACGATATGGTAGAAGTTTCTATGTTCATTGAAAACAATGGTGGTCAATGGGCAATGGGTAATGCTTCGTTTGTTCTTGATTATAATCAGGTTAATCTACAGTTTGTAGAACTTGTAAATAATGAAGAAGTTATTTTTGCAAACAGACAAGACTTGGGTTATTCTTCTAACTATGCGGCTCCTCAGCCAAATGTTAAAAACCCTATGGCAGGTGTAAAATCAATCGAAATCGATTATGATGCTTATACTCGCAAAGCAGGTCAAATTGTTCCTAATTCTAAAACATATCTTGGTACTTTGAAATTTAAAGTTATCAAAGCTACTGATGTTTATGCTTTTGATTGGCATCCTGCAACTGCTGTCTTAGCTACAAACGGTTTAAACATGAATAAATACGGTGACTTCCGTGTGATTAAACCAGTAATCGTACAAAGAGATGCGGCTATCTTAACTCCTAACGGTGGTGAAGATTGGGATGCAGGTGCTCTTTACACTATCACTTGGACAAAACCTAACACTAACAGCCAGGTTAACGTAGAATACACTACTGATAACGGTAACACTTGGAATAGAATTTCAGCTGCTGCTCTTGACGTAGTTTCAGGTTCTTATAACTGGAAAACTCCTGCTGTTAACTCTGACGAATGCTTAGTTAGATTGGTAGATGCTAAAACTTCTATTGAAATTGACAGAAGTGATGCTCCGTTCTCTATTATCTCTGCTCCTGCAGAAATCGTTCGCCCAACTTCTACAGATCCTATCTACAGAGGTGGTGCTAATGACTTCATTCGCTGGTCAGTAAACGAACCGAGCAAAGTACGTTTCGAATTCTCTTCTAATGGTGTAGATAGCTGGCAGTCTGTTTCTGCAACTGTTAACTCTACTCTTGGTCAAGTAGAATGGATCGTTCCTTCAGTTAACTCTAAACAAGCTGTTGTTAGAATGATTGAAACTGAAACTAGCGAAGTATTAGCTGTCTCTAAACCATTTAAAGTATTGGCTGGTGCTGTTACTTTGGCTAACCCTACAGGCGTTAAAGAAAACAAACCAACTGATGTTAAATGGTCTGCTGACAACGTAAGTAAGTTCGACTTACAACTTTCTATCGATGGTGGTAAAACTTGGGGCGTAGTTGCTACTAATGTTGCTGCTTTGAAAAAAGTTTACACTTGGACTCCTAACTTGTCAACTGATAACAAACCAACAGCTGTATTACGTGCAGTTTACAACAATGATAATGAACTTGAATATGACAGAACTGACTTGTTTGCTATCGAAGCTAATACATCTGTAGCCGGTTTCGAAGCTCAAGGTTACTTGTTCAATCAACCTATGCCAAATCCGTTTAGAGAAGAAGCAAAACTTACATTTACTCTTCCTGCTACAGAATCAGTTACAATGACTGTTTACAATGCAGTAGGTAATAAAGTTGCTACTCTTATCAATGGTGATTTGATCTCTGCTGGTGACCATGAAGTAACATTGTCCGGTCATGACTTACCTCAAGGTGTATATGTTGTACGCTTGACAGCTGGTTCATTCTCAATGCTTAGAGAAGTTGTATTAGTAAAATAGTATGACATGACATATATCTTTATTAAAAAAAGCTGCCTCCGCAAGGGGGCGGCTTTTTTTTAGAGCCATACGTAATGAAAGATATACTGTACAAAAGAAGTAGAAAGAAAAGAATGGATGTGATAAAATTGTCTCTTCCACATTCTGCCTCTGCCTTAATCATGTAACTAATTGCTTTTTTATATTCGTGTTCTTTAGGTATTTTTGCTTTCTTTGAATTCTAAAATGGGAATATATGGAAAAGCAATCTATAGAGTCTTTTATTATACTTTTTGTCCTAAGTCTAATCTGGGGGAGCTCATTTATTCTTATGAAGCTCGGCTTGCAAAGTTTCGCTCCTGAGCAGGTGGGTGCATTGCGTATATTGTTTTCAGCCTTTGTATTTCTTCCTGTATTTATACGCAATCTTAAGAAATATAGTTTTAAAGAATATAGGGTACTATTTGTTTATGGAGCCTTAGGTGTTGGTTTCCCGCCTTTTTTATATACATTTGCTCAAACGCATATTGATAGTTCAACTGCAGGGATTTTAAACTCCTTAGTTCCTCTGTGGACTCTTATAACAGGGATATTTGCTTTCTCTCAAAAGTTTGAAATAAAGAAAATGCTTGGTGTTTCTATTGGACTTGCAGGTGCTTTAATACTGACATTTGCCAGAGCCGGGGAAAACGGTTTAGCATTCGATTTTTCTAATGCCTGGGGACTTTTGGTTGTAGTGGCTACGCTCTGTTACGGATTGGCGGACAATCTACTTAAAGCAAAACTACAAGACTATAGGAGTGCGGAGTTGGCAGCGTTTGCATTTGGCTTGATGAGTGTTCCTGCTTTAATAATTTTACTCTCTACAGATTTGAGTAGTATTGATATTGGGGCTGCTGAGGTTCAGAAATCTTTAATTGCAATTCTGATCCTTTCTATAGTTGGCTCTGCTTTGGCTCAATATCTGTTTGCAAAATTGATACAAAAATCTAATCCTTTATTTGCGTCGTTTGTTACTTACCTGATACCGATTATTGCTTTGATGTGGGGTGCTATTGATGGTGAAAGTATAGGGATATTGCACTTTGTTGGGTTGATAGTAATATTATCATCTATATATTTTATTAATTCAAAAAATACAGCAGGGCATTAGTGAACTTTTTTATCAGGTGCTGAATTTGTTTAGTTGCTACAAAAAATTAGAACGCTAATAACAGATTTGGAAAATATATATAAAAAAAGCAGAGACTATACATATAGTTGTAGCTCTGCTTTTTTGTTTGAAAGATTGTGTCTTGTTACTTGGGATATTTCCCAAAGAGCTTGTTGATTCCTCTATGGAATCTATGCACTCCTGAGACAGGCTCTAAATACATCAGAATACATTCTTTGCATATAATGTTTTTTTCTGAATTAGCTGACTTTTGAATAATATTATCAGTCTCTGATGACTGCTGAATCCAAATATTATCGAAGTTACCTTCTTTAGCAGCTTCAAAGAGCTCTTCAGACTTTTGTTTGCCGGTTACAATAATTATGCTTTTACAAGATTTAGGCAAATCCTGCAAATTATGATAACATTGTTGTCCTTCAAATTCTTCCATGTGAGGATTGATAGGGATTACATTCTTACCTTGCTTTTTCAGCTCTTTAAATATAATGCTACCAAATTTTTTGTCATCTCTTGAGACTCCGGCAACAGCGATGCTTTCAGATTCTAAGAACTTTTTTATAGACGAAAGATTCACCATGAGCTTCGCTCCTTTAAGTCAGTTATAACTAAAATCGGAATGACACACCCATTCTAAAAGCAAGTATATCTGTTTTGGACTTAGCCGTTTCGTAAATAGATTGACCATTTTCTATGTCTTTAGAATTTGGAACTATATAATCGGCTGTGCCACCAAAAAGGTATTCAACATTCAAGTCTATTAGGAATTCCCAATACCTTCTGACAGGTTCATCTGTGATACCTCTATATACATTAAAAGCAATGCCGCCACCAAATCCGTAATTATAAGTCCAGTCGGATTTATCGTTAGAAGATGCTATATCGTCATATTCATCGTTTTTATTAATATCTTCTACCGTGGTTGTTGTCGATAGATTGTTGAAACCTGCCATAGCTTCTATGTATGGTCGGATTGGGCCAAATTCAGGCATCACTCTAACTGCCAAATCCATATTGTACATTTTATAGTCGGTAGTTACATCTACTTTCACATCAGGGATAGTCATGCTCCAAGGTCTTTGTTCCGTTGTAGAAGCAAAGTTCATCCACCCAAATTTTAATCCAAGATGGATAGGGGAGTTTTCGATATTATAGAATAGATTTAGTCCGATACCCAATCCTGTCTTATTGTTATGGTCTTCAAAGTCCTTTTGAGGCAAGCCTGCGAGGAAGCTGGCATTAAAGGAAATTGGGTAGTATTGACTTGTGTCTTTTGTTGTGGCTGTTTCTTTTTGTGAAAAAAGCTGCAAAGTGCCCAAAACTAAAAGAGCTAATAAAATGAGTAGATTTTTCATATAGATTCCTTGAGTATAGAAAACAATACAGATACGGGAAAAAGTTAGGCATGTTACAAAAAATATCAAAATCTGTTCGATAAAAGTTTTTTGCTTGCTCTAATGCAAATTTTATTATTATTGTATATTGCTTGATTTAATAAACGGAGTGAGCTATTGTATCGTGTACCAACATTCTGCAAGTCAATCTGCTAAGTTTGTGGTGCGAATAAGCCTCTCAGATTGGATTGTTAAGTTTTTGGTACGCTTATTGTACAGATACTAAAAACTCACCGCCATACGTCCCTGCGTTTGTGAAATGGGATATGTACGGAGATAAGACTTAGATTTGAAAAAAATATCGCTTCAGGAGCGGAATAAATATGATGGAAAAAATTGCTTTTTTTGAGTCATCCGGCAAACAGGATGCTATAATTTGGGCAGAAAAAGCTTTCGAAATACTTCAAAATCATAAAGTACAAGTCATTGCTGACGAATCTTTGGCTGAGCGTATGAGAGATGATATAAGGGAAAGACTGAAGGTTGTACCTTTAAAAGACTTTGAAAAACATGCTGACATGGTTATCTCATTTGGAGGCGATGGCACAATGCTCGCTGCAGCGAGGATTTTGATAGAATCCGGCATTCCTATTATGGGTGTAAATGTCGGTAAACTTGGCTTTCTTGCTGAATACCCGACAGGCAAATTGGAACAAGCCATTGCTGAAGTATTAGCCGGAAAATTTAGAGTTGTGGATAGAACTGTTTTGGAAACTGAAGTAGAAGATGGCGGTACTACATTCGCTTTGAACGATTTTGTGATTGAGAAAAAAGATTCTTCACGAATGATTACGCTCGAAGCATACAGCAATGATCACTATATCGGAGATTACAGAGCTGATGGGCTTATTGTAACTACGCCAACAGGTTCTTCGGCATATTCGCTATCTTGTGGCGGGCCTATAATTGCTCCAACTACAGAAGTGATTTGTCTCACACCAATTTCTCCCCACACTTTGACTTTGAGGCCTCTTGTTATCCCTGATTCTAACGAATTGCGTTTAAAAGTTTATTCTCCAACCGGAAAAGCTGCTTTGGTTGCTGACGGACAAGTGGAAAAAACTCTAAAGAACAACGAGACTATTGTTATCAGAAAATCCGAATCTAAGATTAAGTTGATTAAGCCTTTGGATTCTTCGTATTTTAGTGTGCTGCGGAGGAAATTGCTTTGGGCTGCAA
Organism: Kapaibacterium sp. (SeqCode); assembly: GCA_963664875.1. Lineage (GTDB taxonomy): Bacteria > Bacteroidota > Ignavibacteria > Kapaibacteriales > UBA2268 > JBFHIJ01. The sequence continues at coordinate 3,027,027 of OY761611.1, forward strand.
ATACTTTAGAAAACGAAAATAATAACTGCCCTTGTAAGGATAAAGAGAAGGAAGAGAATGTTTGATTATCTGATTAATTTGATTGCTGCCATTACTTGGAATGTTGACCCGACAATTTTCAAAATATGGCATATTCAACCGAGATGGTATGGATTACTATTTGCTTTAAGCTTTGTAGCCGGCTATCATATCATGCAAAAAATATTTTTGAAAGAAGGAAAAACTATAAAACAGCTTGAATCTCTTACTTATACTATGATAGCTTCTACAGTAATAGGTGCAAGATTGGGGCATTGTTTGTTTTATGATCCTGTTTACTATTTAAGCAATCCATTAGAAATCCTGATGGTGTGGGAGGGAGGTCTTGCCTCTCATGGTGCTGCCGTAGGTATTATCTTGGGATTATGGCTTTATATCAGAAAACAAAAAGATATGAGTTTACTCTGGATTTTAGACAGGATTGTGATTGTTGTTGCTCTTTCTGGTTTGTTTATTCGTTTAGGTAATTTCTTTAATTCCGAAATACTTGGCAGAGCAGCTGATGTTCCGTGGGCGGTGATATTTCCGAGAGTAGATGATATACCTCGTCATCCGGCTCAGTTATATGAAGCATTTTCATATTTTGGTATTTTTATTTATCTATATATGCTTTACTTGCGCTCCGGAACTGAGCTAAAACAGGGCAAGCTATTTGGCTTATTTTTGATTTTGGTATTTGGAGCAAGATTCATTATAGAATTTTTCAAAGAGGTGCAGTCTGCATTTGAAATTGGCTTACCGTTGGATATGGGGCAAATATTAAGCATTCCGTTTGTTTTAGCAGGCTTGTATTTCGTTTTTCGTAAGAAATAAAAAAACAGTGTTGCTAAAGTGAAAGTTGACAAATGTTTTGAAATTTGGTATATATAAAAAAACCGCAGAGCTTCTGCGGTTTTTTTTGTAAGAACTATTTTCTTTTATGACCGGGACTTGTTTTGAAGCCGGTTTTGTGTTTTTTCTTTTCTTCGTGAGCCTCTTTTTTTATGCTTTTAAGCAATTTTTGAGCAATAAAAGCAATCAGAACTAACATCACGAGTAGTATCAATACTTCCATATATCCTCCCTAAATAACAGAAATGCATAATTATTAAGCTATTTGCATTATACACTATTATTGTTAAATATCAAAGGATATTTTCATCTAACTTTTATTTTTGTCGAATTTCTCTAATAATTCTTTGACTGCGTCTTTGTGGATTAGGAAATTCATCATTTTCAATTTAACATAATCTTCATGGTAGAAATAGTATCCTTTATTTGCACCATTGCGAGCTCCACTGCCGGAATCTTTAATCAAAAACCAAGTTACACCGTCTTTTTCGGTATATCCGACAAGATGAATTGCGTGATCATCTCCTGTAGTTCCATTAGACCATCTCAGCTGTCTTGCATTTTCGTCAATATACTCTGAAGGTATGTCGTAGCTTGGGATGACTGCTACATCTGCAAAAGAGTAATAGCCGGTGGAGGATACATCACCACCTATCATCATAGTATAGCCTGATCTGATAGCTTTTTTTATTGCAGTCATAAAATCATCTAAAGGTACGTTCTTGTATTTATCACAGTTCCACCAATTATCTGCTGCAGGATAGACTACTTCATCCCAATAGCCCTGTTGCAGCAAAGACATAATATCTACATAATCATTTTTATTGAATTTTGTTACTTCATCGCGGAAACTGATAGGAGTGTATTTTTTACCTTTGTAAGTAAATTCAGTTGGAGGTGTCCCGATGTAATGATCTAATATGGCTTTTACTGTTTTGACTGCGAAGTCCGGATCCCAAGCATTATTTGCTTTTAGAGATTTCATAAACTTTTCGATTTCTTCAAACATAAGATTATGTCCGTGAAATTCTTGTCCTGATTGCAATCCGGTAAACGCTTCAGCAGGAACGCAGCCGTATTTGTCCCATACTCTCAAAACTGCATTGCCTTGAGAGCCTTCGCCAAGTGTAGAATTTCCGCGAGTCCTAACGAATTCTTCAACTTTTTGCAGGTATTCGTAATAGACTGTATGTAGCTCAGAAATTTTGACTTCAGTTCCGGTTCTTCGTTTGATATCAGATTCGAGCATTGATGTAGTTGAAAAACACCAGCACATACCTGACCAGCCCTGAGAAATAGGGGAGTTATGCCACTGAGATTTGAATTCAGAACTTGATTTCGGCAAGTTCCAACCTTCCAAATCGACTTTAAATTCTTTTTTGACATCAGCCTTAGGATTTTGACTTGTTGTTACACTTTCTTTGATAGAGTCCCAGTATGGGTTGTTATATTCTATCATTTTTCCTTTGTGATGCTGAGCTGAAAGTGAGCTTGAGAGCAATATTGAAGTGCCCAGTACTAAAAGATATTTTTTCATATTTTGTCACCGAATTATTGAAATTTTGTAGAGGCTAAAAATAAACAAAATGGCTTACCCAAGCAAAATAATTATAACTTGGATATGCCATTGCTTGTTTTTTATTTTTGATTATGCGGGAAGGAATAGTATAAACTTACTACCTTTGTTGAGTTCTGATTCGATTCTTATGTTCCCGCCGTGTTTTAATGCAAAATCTTTGCAAAGAATGAGACCAAGTCCTGTACCTTTTTCGTTGTCAGTTCCCGGTAGTGATTGGTTATGTTCAATTTGGAAAAGTTTATTTTTAGTTTTTTCATCCATACCTACTCCATCGTCGGAGACACAAATTTCGACGCCACTCTCAACGGATTTAGCAGAGATAATGACATTGCCGTTGACTTTTGTGTATTTGATTGCGTTCGAAACGAAATTGCGAAGTATTGTCATAAGCATATTTTCGTCAGCATTGATTGTAAGTTCGGGATGGACATTTATATCTAAGTTTATCTGTTTTTTAATTGCGTTGTTCTTATATTGGAGTTCGATATTTTTGAAAATCGGAGCAAGGGTAACTGTCTCCGGGCAAAACTGAATTCTTCCTGTCTGGGTGCGTGCCCATTCAAGCAAGTTCTCAAGGAAAGTACGCATTTGAGTCAGACCGTCAAAAATATGACAAAGATATGTTTCTCGGTCATTATCCGAGATGTTGCTTCCAAATCTGGTGAGCAACTCTGCCAGACCCAAAACTCCGGAAAATTGACTTTTTAAATCATGCCCGATGATAGAAAAGAATTTGTCTTTAGTTCTATTAAGTTCCTGCAAATTTGCTTCAGATTCTGCTAAACTGTTATTTAGCTCTACAATTTTTAATGCATCTTGGTAGATGCTTTTTTGACTTTGCTTCAGTATCTCGTTTTGCTCTGCTATTATGTCCTGAGATATTTTCACAAGTAGAAGATTCTTTATTCTTGCTAAAATCTCTTCTGCCTTGAATGGTTTAGAAACAAAATCAGCTCCGCCGGATTGGAAGCCTTTTACAAGATCAGTAATGTCATTTTTCGCAGTAAGAAAAATAATAGGAATGTCTGAGGTAGAGGGATTTGCTTTGATTTTTTCACAAGCTTCATAGCCATCCATTTCGGGCATCATTACATCCATTAATATAAGATCAGGTTTCTTTTCCGTGGCAAATTGAATAGCTTTTTCTCCTGAATTTGCCATCGCTAAGCGGTAACCCAAAGGCTTTAAAATGCTGGCAACCATTTTTAGGTTCATAGGATTATCATCAACGACTAATATTGAGAGATCTTCAGTTTTCTCGAGTCTTTCTAAAATTTGTTTGTTGTTTGTCATAACGAACCTATTTGTTTTTTTAATTTATCTATCAAATCACCGAACTTATAAAGAAGTAGCTCTATCTGCTCGAAATCTATTTCTGAAACTACTTTACTGAGCTGTTCGGAATATTTGTTCAAGAGAAGTAATTCAAATTGGTTGCTCAGGTTGCTTATATTATATGCAAATTTTTCAACTTTGTCTAATTCCATGAAGGAACTGTCGTCTTCAAAATGAGAAGCAAATAACTTTTCCAATGTATCAATAATATAAGGAAGTTTACTAAGTAAATCTACCGATATTGGGATTTCTTTTTCGTCTTCGATCATCTCTACAGAATTTTCTAAAGCACTTACATCTTTTTCTATCGGAGTAAAGAATTTAGCTATAGAGGAAACAAGCTCTAATTTTGTAACCGGTTTTCTGAGGAAGTCATCAAACAGTCCATCAATCCTGTCTTGATCTGCTTTCATAGAGGAAGCCGTTAGAGCAATAATTTTAGTACTAAAGTCAGGGAAAGTTGTTTTGATTGTTTCTGTTGCTGCATAGCCATCTAAAACAGGCATCCTAATATCCATAAACACTAGGTCATAGTCACCTGTTGCAATCATATCTACAGCTTGGCTGCCGTTTTCTGCCTCGTCGATAATAACTGAATTGCCGGAAAGGTATGATTTTACCAAATTTCTGTTATCCGTAATATCATCAACTACGAGAATTTTCAAATTTTCGAAATAAAGATTGATGTTTTTGTTTTTCTCTTGAGCAAATGACAATTGATTTTCGGCTACTTCTACATTTGGTATGGTAATAATAAATGTACTGCCTTCGCCCGGAATGCTTTCCACATCAATTCTTCCATTCATCATTTCTACTAACTTTTGCGTAATCGCAAGCCCAAGCCCGGTGCCTCCATATTTTCGTGTGGATTGTCCGCTTTGTTGTCTGAAAGATTCAAAAATTACATCTTTTTGGTCTTCAGGGATGCCAATTCCGGAATCCTGTACTTTTAGCTGTAGTGTAAATTTATTGGGAGAAGTCAACTCTGTTGCTTCTGCAGAAACTTTTACAAAACCGGAATCTGTAAACTTGATGGCGTTGCCCACAATATTGAAAAGTAACTGTCTAACTCTAATTTCGTCTATAATAATTTGATTTGGAATTTTGATGTCAACCGAACTCATATAGTTCAACTCTTTAGATCGAACTTTCTGAGAAAATACCTGCTGTATTTCGCTTAATATCATTTTTAGATCAACAGGTTCCAGATTAAGTTCTAATTTTCCTGATTCAATTTTTGACAAGTCAAGAATATCATTTATAAGTGAGAGTAAGGTATTTCCGGAATTTAAAATTGTTTCGAGATAGCCTTTATGTTTTTGATCCGGAATTTCATGGAGCAATATCTCGCTAAACCCAAGGATAGCATTCATAGGTGTTCTTATTTCATGGCTCATGTTCGCTAAAAATTCACTTTTCGCCCTATTTGCATCTTCTGCAACCTGTTTAGCGAGTAGTAATTGAGTTTCAGCTTTTTTTCTGTCGGTGATGTCTGTGGCTACTTCAAATCTCACAATTCTCCCGTCAACCCAGTGTATAGCTCTATCGTGAACTTCGTACCATCTCTGTGTCAAATCATTATAGACCTCCCAGACCAAGGCTTCGCCGGGTTTCCCGTCTTTGTCGAGCAGCTTGCTATTGGTGCAGAATTCACAAGGACCGAGCTTGTTTTTATGAAGAACCTGCCAGCAAATTCTTCCATTGATGTCGCCGAGCAATTCCTGTGTATATTTGTTTGTAAAAAGCACTTCATACGACTGGATATCTGATACGTAAATCACGGCATCGATACTATTTAGCACAGTAGTGAATCGTTCGTGCGACATCCGAAGCCGCTCTTCTGCATTTTTTCTTTCAGTAATGTCTAAGACAGTGCCGACTGTTCTTAAAGGTAGTCCTTTTGAGTTTCGTTCTACAACTTTACCTTTGGCAAGTACCCATTTTTGAATACCATTTATTGAAGAAGTTCTGTACTCGACTTCAAATTGTGGAGAAAGATTCCTGAAATGAATTTTCATCTTAGTTTTGAATTTCCTTCTGTCTTCTTCTGATATGCTGTGCATCCAGTCTGTAAAATTCAAATCTGAAATTAGTATGTCGTGTTGCATAATCTCTAAAAATCTGTCATTTGCAGTGAAAGTTTTTTTACCCAAATCCCAATCCCAAAGCCCCAAGTCTGCTCCAAGAAGCGAGAGTTCCAAACGCTGTTCGCTTTCTTTCAGCTTTTCTCTTGCGGATTCGAGGTCGGAAATGTCAATAAATGTTTCAAGGATTGCATCTTTATCTAAGTATTCTATCTCGATAGCTGTTTTCAATATAGTGATAGGATCGCCAAAATTTCTGAAGAGTTTGCCCTTTACATTGCTTATTTCTTCATTTTTATCAATTATTGGGCATACGGCAGTATCTTTACAGCTGGGGTTACCGGCACCGGGTATAGTATTGTAGCAGGCTTTGCCTGTGATTTGACTTTTGTCACTTATGCCAAGCAGCTCAAGTGCGGTGTTATTTAAATCAAGAATTTCTTTTTTTCTATTACTGAAAATCATACCAACCGGCATAAAGTCTATAATCTTTTGTAGAGATTCGCTGATTTTTTTTGCTCTGTTTTGAGCTTTTTTTCTTTGACTAAGCATCAGAGCGAATAAAACTATCAGCAATACTAAAATCAGGACGTAATATATAGAAATACTGATTGTATTAGATTCTAAGCTGCTGAAAAGAGTGGATCTGTCCACAGAAAAAATGATTCCAAACATCTGATCCGAAAGTCTGACAGGATAATATGCTGAAAGTACTCTATAATCTGCGCCGCCAAGCTGTATTTCATGGGACAGATTTCCTTCATATTCCATCCATAAGTCATTGATTATAAGGTCTTTTTTGTCAGAAGCAAATTCTTCCGGCTGAATTTTGTATTCAGAATAATTTACGCTTCTGAGATTGCCCTTACCATCAATAATCCAATGCCAGGAATTTTTACCAATATAAAAATTATCGAAATGACTTTCTATAAACCTTTTTATGTCGAGTTCGAACTTAACATTATATTTTACTTTGCCTTTATCGTCTAGAATAGGCAAAACATATATGAATCCGTTGTCTGTGTCGGTGGTGTTTTTTTTAGTCAGTTCGATGGTTTTAGGATGATTCAAAATAGCTGACTGTTCGTAGTAATTTTTATCTTTACGAGTAATATCTCTGTACGAAGAGTTGCTTGTTACTCTGATTCTGCTTATTATGTCTTGATGTTTAGCATAAAAGCGGTTTAAATATTTATTATCAGTTACAGTAATATCTTTGTCCAGATATTGAGCAAAGTCAAAAGTACTTACCATAAACTTCAACTCAGTTTCAAATTCTAAGAAACTGCTTTCTATCGATATGCCGCATAGCTTCGTTTGCTTTAGTATAATGTTTGACTGTTTATCACTTTCTGTGTTAATAAGTTCCATATAGTCATTAACAGCAAAATAGGAAAGCAGAACTATCATCAGAGCGATAATAGGCATATAAATATTTTGAAGGTATGGTAAGTTTTTGCGCATTTATTTTATTTCCTCGAAAGCGATTATAGTCCAGGATAACTCATCTATTGATTTGGCAACTGCTATATATTCACTGTTTTTAGTCACGAGCTTTACTTCCCGTTCGCCTTTTTCCAAAATTGATTTTGCCATCTCCCTTACGTTTTTTTCTTTGCTTTTAAGCAGATTGTAGTTGTCTCTTCTGTAAGTATCCATCTTAATAGTCTCGATATATCTGTGATCTTTCAGAGGAGGTAGAGAAAGTAAGTTAATCGAGAAGTCTTTTGCAGTAACTATTACACTGTGCTTATCTACAATCACAATGTTTTGATCGCTTTCATCGAGGAACTGCTCAGTCAATGTGTTAGTAGTGATATCAATACCGGGTACTCCGACGAACTTATCATCAACATATACGGGAGCGATAGCACTAACCATCCAGCCTCTTCCGGCAGGATCTACGTATGCCTCTTTGACCCAAACAGCTTCTTTTTTGGGATTATGCTCAGCGTCTGCCATATAATAAAAATTAAATTCGGAGATATTAAGAGCAGGTTCGTACTGAGCTAAAACATCCATGAAAGGATAAATCCTGTTATAGTTATTACAATCATTATAATAGACCTGCGAAACAGCGTCGTAGTGATTAGTTATGCGTTTAAGTTCGCTGTCAATAGGTTCGGTAAAGTAAACAATTTGCTTTACTTCACTGTTTTCTTTTTTTGCAGCTGATACATAGACAGCAGCCCCACCATTATCTTTAGGTCGGTAAAAAACACCGGTATTAGCAAGCATATATTGGGATTTGTCGATAGTCGGCAAAATACTGTCTTTTTTGAGGTATAGATTTTGAATTATGGTTGCCAAATTTTTTACTTCCAATCGAATCTGTTGAAGCTCGTTATTTATTTTTTGAGCTTTGACATCAATTTTATTTTTAGTCGGAGTCAGATCAGGCATTTTGTTTTCTTCATTGCATGCAATAAGGAAGGCAAAAACTGTGAAGAAGAGGATTGATTTTAGCATTGAGTCAGCCTTTAAAATATTATAAAAATCCTATATATGTAAAAGCAAAAACAAAGGATTTATTTTATATAAATAAGTAGAACTTTTCAATATTTTCAATAATAGGATAGGTATTGCGTGTTAGAAATATTATTTTTGCATTGTAGATAGAGTGCGATTAATTGTTTAGCTTATATAAATAAATAGTAAGGATTTTCGAAATGAATAATCACTCTTGCGACGTAGTAGTATTGGGAGCCGGCCCTGGCGGGTATGTGGCTGCTATCAGAGCATCACAGCTTGGACTAAAAACTATCTGCGTAGAAAAAGCAGACCTTGGTGGAGTTTGTCTTAACTGGGGTTGCATACCGACAAAAGCATTACTGAAAAATGCGGAATATATGCACTTTTTAAATCATTCATCAGATTTTGGCTTTACAGTGTCTAACGTAGAAGTTGATTTCTCTAAAGTTATCAAAAGAAGCCGCGACGTTTCAGGTCAGATGTCAAAAGGTGTAGGATTTTTGCTTAAAAAATATAACGTAGAGCATGTAAAGGGGCATGGTACAATCAAGCCCGGTAAAAAAATAGAAATTACAAATAAGGACGGCGAAGTTACTGATGTAATTGAAGCTAAAAACATTATCATTGCTACAGGAGCTCGCCCTCGCATGTTCCCCGGCATTGAAGTTGACCACAAAAAAATCATTACCAGCAAAGAAGCTCTTATACAGCCAAAAGCTCCAAAATCTATGATTATTATGGGTGCTGGTGCTATTGGTGTAGAATTTGCTTATTTCTTCAACGCATTTGGTGCGGAAGTTACTATCATAGAAATGCAGGACAGATTGCTTCCGGTCGAAGATAAAGACGTCTCAAAAGAGCTTGAAAGACATTACAGAAAAGATAAAATCAAAATTATGACTTCTACCCGAGTTTTGTCTGCTAAACCTACAGCGGACGGTGTAGAAATTATAGTAGAGAACAAAAAAGGCGAAAAAGAAACTCTTACTGCAGAAATCGCATTAAATGCAATTGGAATTCAAGCCAATATTGAAAATATCGGATTGGAAAATGCAGGCATTGAATTGGATAGAGGCTTTATCAAAATCAATGAAAAAATGCAGACTAATATAGAAGGTATTTATGCAATCGGCGATGTGGCAGGTCCTCCTTGGTTGGCTCACAAAGCTTCTGCTGAAGGCATAGCTACGGCTGAGATAATAGCAGGCGAAAGAGACCACGGTATCGACTATGGCAACATACCGGGCTGTACATATTGCAATCCGCAGGTAGCTTCAGTTGGTTTGACTGAAGAACAGGCAAAAGAGAAGGGATATGAAGTCAAAGTTGGCAAATTCCCATTCACTGCAAGTGGCAAAGCACACGGCATTGGCGAAGCAAAAGGCTTTGTGAAGATGGTGTTTGATGCAAAATACGGCGAAGTGCTTGGTGCTCACATGATTGGCCCTGATGTAACTGAGATGATAGGGGAAATCGGCTTGGCACGCTCACTTGATGCTACTGCTGAGACAATCTATCACACAATCCATGCCCATCCTACATTGAGCGAAGCAATAATGGAAGCAGCTGCACAGGCTTATGGTGAAGCTGTTAATATTTAATATTTCGCAATTGTTTGATGTATAAAGAAATTAAAGTGCTGCATAGTTGCTATGTGGCACTTTTTTAAAAATTATATTTGCATTTGTTATAGAAAACTACTTATATTTGTAACTCTTTTTAAAAGCATCAGATGCTATGTGAGTTGCACTACAAGCAGACTCATAAAAGAGAAAACAAAAAAAAATCAAGAGTTCTTAAAAAAGGTATGTTTTTTGCTTGCATAAATCGAGAAAAAAACTTATTTTTGAATTGTTCTTTTGAGGGCAAAACTAAATGCGAGAATAGCTCAGTTGGTAGAGCACAACCTTGCCAAGGTTGGGGTCGCGAGTTCGAGTCTCGTTTCTCGCTCTGAAAAAATCTTTTTGCAAAAGTAAAATTTTGCTTGCAGGTTTTAAAAGTTTTTTGTAATTTGAATATACTTCTTTAATAAAGAAAGTAATGCGAGAATAGCTCAGTTGGTAGAGCACAACCTTGCCAAGGTTGGGGTCGCGAGTTCGAGTCTCGTTTCTCGCTCGACGACGTAAGTCGTTTCTTCCTCTTTATGCTGCATGCCTTGCCGACATTCCCCCCGTTGGTAGGGCATTTTTTTTGTCTTGTCTTATAAATCAGGTTGTTACAAGGTCTTAACGATGAGTTTTACTAATTGGATAGCTCATATTTGTTTATCCATACTCTTAAAAAGATAAATGATTAGAATTGAAGCTAGAAAATTGTATTTGAATTTTGTAAATTATTAAACATTTGCATATATTGAGTTGTGTCATTTTCATGGAGCATGATTTGAAACAACTATTTGATGAAACGATACATAATATTCTTGATAAAAGATTATTAGAACTCGAAGACCATTTCGATTCTGACGTATTATTCTATTATGGTGAGATATACTCTTCTCTTGAAAAAGAGTTCCGCAATTTGATAGAACAATTAAAAAAAGACTCAAATATTAGGAAGCGGCTGACAATTATTCTCAATACTCCGGGTGGTAGTGCTGAAACTGTTGAAAAATTGGTTAATGTAATTCGTTTCCACTACGAAGAGATTTATTTTATTGTCCCTGATTATGCAATGTCTGCCGGAACAATTTTTTGCATGGCAGGCGATAAAATTTTCATGGATTATACTTCCTCTCTTGGTCCAATTGATCCACAAATTTTCAATGGTAAGAGTTGGGTTCCAGCATTAGGTTATTTAGATCAAGTAAATAAACTTATTAAGAAATCTGCTGACGGAGTATTAACTGAAGCAGAGTTTCTTATCCTTAGAGAAATAGATTTAGCTGAATTAAGAAGTTTTGAAATGGCACGTGATTTAACCGTAACGCTACTAAAGGACTGGTTAGTTAAGTATAAGTTTAAGAATTGGACTAAACATAGGAGTAATAAAAAACCGGTAACTGATAAAGAGAAACAAGACAGAGCTGAAGAAATTGCGAAGAAATTAGGTGATAATACTATTTGGCAATCACATGGTAGAACAATCAATATAGATACTTTGAAAAATTTTCTTAAATTAGAAATTGAAGATTATTCAAATGATGCAAACAGAACAAATTTAATCCGACAATATAACGACCTAATAACGGAATATATCTTACGTCATAGATTTAGTGCTTTCAAACATACAAGAAAATACTTTTAGTCAATGAAGGACTATCAAAAATGCAAGAAACCAAAAATATAGAAGCAATACTAGCAAAGGAATCAAAGACTTTTCAGCATGGAAGACTTATTAATAGTGAGTTTATCAAAAAGATAAGTAAAATGAAACTATCTCCAAAAAAATCAAACTACAGTTTGCCTTTGAAAGATACAATTGGTCGCAATCACTACGATAATACTGCTACTGCAAAATAGATTTTTAGAGAGCCAAAGCAAAATGTTTTGGCTTTTTTTTTCTCTCCTACCCTATTTCTTTCCTTTATACGTAAATTTGTATCATTGCAAATTTGAAATATCAAGATATGAAATACAAAAAAATACAGATAAAAGTGCCGACTGATTATACAAAAGAGCAGTTGGAAAAGAAAATCAGACAGGAAGTTAAAACTTCTGAGTTTGAGTATAGCATTGACAAAAAAAGCTTAGATGCCCGAAATAAGAGAAGTATTCACTGGCAGATGACTGTACTTGTAAAGTCTGATGCTATTAAAGATGGAGAGCTCTACGAAGAGCAACATTTAGAAATTCCTAAGCTAAATACTCAGAAGAAGGTTCTTGTTGTAGGTAGCGGACCGGCAGGATTTTTTGCGGGCTATGTGCTCCAAAAAGCAGGCTTTGAGGTTACTCTTATCGAACAAGGCAAGAAAGTTCGGGACAGGCATAAAGATATTTTGAGTTTTGAGAAAACGGGTGAGCTTGTTGAGAACAGCAATTATGGTTTTGGTGAAGGTGGTGCAGGAACTTTTTCTGATGGTAAACTGACGTCAAGAACTAAGTCTATTTCTTTAGAGAAGCAGTTTGTTTTTGATGAATATGTAAAAGCAGGAGCTCCCGAAGAAATTAAGTTTTTGGCTCATCCACATATCGGAAGTGATATTTTAAGAACGGTAGTTACAAATCTCCGCAAGCAGTTTGAAGAAGATGGCGGCAAGATATTATTTTCGACAAAGTTGCTGAATATTGAAAAAGCAGGTCGTGATATTATCAAAGCGGAAACGAGTGCCGGAACTATAGATGCTGATTATTTCGTTATTGCGCCGGGGCACTCCTCTTACGAAACTTATAAAATGCTTATTCGCAACGGTGTTCTTTTTAGGACTAAGGGCTTTGCTATTGGCGCGAGAGCTGAGCATAGGCAAGAGCTTATAAATACCTCTCAGTGGGGCTTTAAACAGCTTCAGGGCGTAAAAGCAGCAGAGTACAGACTGACTTCTAAAAGCAAAGAAGGTTCTGCCTTTACATTTTGTATGTGTCCGGGCGGAATGGTTGTTCCGGCGGCGACACATGAAGGCATGAATATAGTAAACGGTATGAGCAATTATAAAAGGAACTCCCCTTATGCAAATGCTGCTGTAGTGGCAAGTCTTAACTTTAATGAGATTGAAGGCAGAGAAGTCGAGGCTCTGGAAGCTATTGAGATGCTTTCATCTTTAGAAAATTCGTTCTATGATTTTTCTAAAGGGTATGCGGCTCCATCTATTCTAATCTCTGACTTTATCAAAGGCAAGTCGAGTGGAAAGCTAAATGACACCTCATACCCACTTGGCTTGAAAGCAGCTCCTTTGTATGATATGCTACCAAAAATTGTGGCGGAAAACATGAAAGCCGGTTTGCAGGATTTTGCCAGAAAAATCCGAGGCTACGAAGAAGGAATGCTTATTGGTTTAGAAAGCAAGACCTCTTCGCCTATTCAGGTTATTAAAGATGACAAGGGCAATGTTGCAGGTATTGATAATTTGTACTTATGTGGAGAAGGGAGCGGCTTTGCCGGTGGTATTATGAGTTCTGCAGCTGATGGAATTAAAACTGCAATGCGAATAATAGCTAATCTTTAACAAGTCCGAGACCTAAGTATTATTACCTGTTTTTATAAAGATTTGCTAATAATTTTGAGATACTCCCGTTTACAGTGGATATTACATTCACTAATGGAGATTTCGCAAATGTATAAGTATATTTTACTTATTCTTTTGATGCCTATTATTGCTTTTGCACAAAAAGAGACTGAGGAAAAAGACCCTGATTTGGGTAAATGGATTCCTAAAGGGGTGGCAGGTTTAAATATTGCCCAAATGGCTTTTAGTAATTGGTCTCAGGGAGGCGACAACTCGATGACTTACTCTTTATCGGGTAATTTTAGTTTGAACTATAAAGATGAGTCGCTTGCATTTACTAATAGTTTGAAACTTGCCTACGGCCAGACAAAGCTTGGCGATGATGATTTCAGAACAAATGACAATGAGTTTTATCTTGAAAATGTTTTAGCCAAAAGAGTAGGCTGGGCAGTTGATCCTTACTTCTCTAATACAGTTCGTTCTACTGTAGCACCCGGTTATAAATTTAATAAAGATACCAAAGAGTATGATCAAATCTCGGATTTCTTTGATCCCGGATACATCTCACAATCTCTCGGTTTTACTTATAATAAGCTAAAATCTGTGCAAACAAGGCTTGGGGTTGGTTTGCAGGAGACATTTGCTTCTACTTATTTGAATTATACTGACGACCCTGAAACCGCTGATAAAGAAGAAGACTTTAAGTTTGAGACAGGTATAGAGTCAGTTACAGACGTGGAATATTCTTTTATGGATAATATGCTTTATAAAAGCAAGCTCAGATTATTTACCCGATTTGATCAGCTTGATGTATGGGATGTCCGTTTCGATAATACTATCAGTGCACAGGTAAATAAGTATATTGTTGTCAATCTTAATGTCCTTGTTGTTTATGAAAAAAGCCAATCTTTAAGAACTCAGGTTAAAGAAGCTTTGCAGCTTGGAGTAACACTTAATTTATTTTAGGAGATGAAAATGGAAAATTATATTGACATATTGATGGGATATGTATATTCCTATGGTCCTAAGCTAATATTAGCTATTTTAACTTTGTGGATAGGTTTCAAAGTAATTCGAAAGATGACTATACTTTTAGAACTTGCTATAGAGCGTAAAGAAGTGGATTTGTCTTTGAGAAAGTTCCTATCTTCACTGTTCAACATTCTAATGAAAACGCTTCTAATTCTAAGCGTTATATCCATAGTCGGTGTTGATACTACTTCGTTTGTAGCGATACTTGCTTCTGCCGGTTTTGCTATTGGTATGGCACTTCAGGGCAGTTTGGGTAACTTTGCGGGTGGTGTGTTGATTCTTTTCTTCAAGCCTTTTAAAGTTGGTGATGTGATTGAAGCACAGGGTTTTATCGGTGCAGTTAATTCAATACAGGTTTTCAACACAGTACTTAAAACTCCGGACAATAAAACAATCATAATTCCTAATGGCCCGCTTGCAGGTGGTCCGATAACAAATTATACTCTCGAAAAAACACGTAGGGTTGATTTTACTTTCGGAATTGGCTATGGCGATGATATTAAGAAAGCAAGAGATGTTATCAAGTCTATCATCGAAGCTGACGAAAGGATACTAAAAGATCCAACATACATGATAGCTGTTGGTGCTTTGGCGGATAGTTCGGTAAATTTGACCGTCAGAGTCTGGACCAAAACTGAAGACTATTGGGATGTATTTTTTGATATGACTGAAAGTGTTAAAGTGAAATTTGACGAAAACAGTATTTCGATTCCATTCCCACAAACAGATATTCATATTCATAATACCAAATAAGTGCGACATGTACTGTTTTAGTATTATGGAGATAGTGCTTTTGTGTAAATAATTCTTTATGGGGTTTCTATGGAAACCCCTGAATTATTTATATCTGAATTTGTCTAAGTTTGTTTTAGAAAAATCAAGCAGACCGTAAACGGAAAAAGCATAAAACAAATAATAAAGAATGTTTTATGCCTATTAGTAAGCGTCTGTATCTATAAGCTATTTACGGTTTTTGAGCAGCATCTTTTTGATAGATTCTATACTGCGTTTTTCATCTTCTTTGTATGATTTTAAAAGCCCCTTGTTGTCCTGAGTGTCTTTTGCCTCAGCTTCTCCGGTGCCCAAATCCAAATTGATTCCTTCTTTGTACGACTCAGAAGTATCATCCAAAATTTCTTTATCAGCTAAATCTTCGTATTGTTCATCGAACATATTCATATCGTCAATAGGTTCGCCTTTGGCAATTTTGTCCAACTTACGTTTACCAAATACATCGACCAATTTATCATAAACAGTAGATCTGGTAAAAGGTTTGGATATAAAGCCCGCAGTGCCGCTTTTAACTGCTCTTCCGAGATTTTCAACATCGGATAGGGCAGAGACGATAATGACAGGAACGTCTCTTGTTAGTTTGATATGTTTCAATATTTTAAGAGTAATAAGTCCTGTTAGTTCGGGCATCATGATGTCGAGCACAATTAGAGTTGGCTGATGCTCGACCGCCAAAGCAATGCCGTCGAAACCGTTCGAGGCAAGATAAGTTTTGACAAATCCGTAATTCTGCAAAGTTTTTGAGAGAATTCTTTGCATCCAGATATCATCATCAATAATCAAAACAGAATACTCTTGCATCATATCCCTATTTTTTTATTTGAGCAAACAAAATATCGGCAGATTTTCGGTTTTTGCCGTTATTGTCTTCGGAAAAAATCATATTGCCGCCGGTGAGAGCGTGTTTCAAAGCAGCAAACTCTGTTTTAGATGCTTCTTTATTCATTTTTACGATTTTGTCGTGAATTTCTTTTCTATGTACTGGAATAGTTTTAGGTGCTTCGATGCCAAGTCTGACAACGCCACGGTCAAAACTTAGGACTGTAATTTTAACCGAATTGCCTATCGTAACTACTTCCCCGATCTTCCTTGATAGTACTAACATAATTTATCCTCTCTCTCTGTAATTTTTTCAAGTGTTTTTATAACTACTTATCTTCTTTATTTGGAAACAAGTAATTAGTGGAATACTTATCGGAACGCAAAATCCTCTGTTCTCCGGTTTGTTTTTCGACATCTAAAATGATGGGTGCCTTCATGTTTGCACTCATTTGCCCTTTGGAGCTGTCAAGAGTAACAACCACAAAGAGAACAACTTTATCAGTGTCAATTTCTCTTCCGGGACTATAAGTGAGGTCGATATGCCATGGACTGAGTAAAGGGAAGCCTATTTCAGGCTCATCCAAACTGATAAGCCACTTGAAAGGGACAGTCTCTTCATCGCTGATAAGGACATATTGTTTCAAATTTTCAAAGCCCAACATGCCGTCTTTGAAAGTAAAAATATGTTTTTCTTCTACGTTGATTTCACCGAAATGAAGAGTCTTAATCGATTTTGTTGCAGTGGTATCCATAGTCACATCCTTGTGTTTGTCAATCCTAAGTATTGAAATTATATGTACTCTAACAAAAGGTCAAAGCACAAAAATATTGTTATTAATAACCGCTAACCGCAGGAGCAGAAGAATTTAATTCAGATATAGTAATCTCTACTCTTCTGTTTATTGCCTTGCCTTCAGGTTTTGCATTAGAGGCTATCGGCCTTTGAGCTCCAAATCCTCTGTAACTAAGATTTACTTCCGGCACTCCTCTTTGGGTAAGAGCGTAAAGGACATTCAAAGCTCTTACGCCTGAAAGATGCCAGTTAGACGGGAATTTCGGTGTATTTATCGGATCGGAATCCGTATGCCCATCCACAGTAATCTGGTACTTTGGACTATTCAATATTCGTGCCAAAGTGTCTAATGCTATCATGCCGTCGGCAAGCACGTCAGCTTTTGCAGATTCGAATAACAATTTCTCGGATAAGTTGATAATAATCTCTGTGCCTGTTTGTGTTATTTCTATTGTACCCTCGTCGATATAGCTTTTCAACGATTCTTTTGTTTGCTGTGCTATATCTTCCAAACTCTTTCTACCGGCTGCCGGAGGCAGTATTGGTTCCGGAAGTCCTTCGCGGCTGCCTTCGAGCACTCCACTGGAGCCTTCCAAAACAGATCCGGGCTTGAAAATATCCGCAAAAGCAGTGCTTATCTGCTTATACTTTTCTTCGTCAACGCTCGAGGTCGAATACAATATCACAAATAACCCAAGCAGCAGAGTAATCAAATCTGCATAAGTTATCAAATAACGATCGCCGGAATTTTCTGTTTTCCGGTGCTTTATTTTTTTTATTTTAGGCACGCGTCATCCTTATACTTTTGCCTATGAGACATATATCGGCAGTTTTTTCAAAAAGATTACTTGTTTTGCGAATTTTTTTTGTTTCGCTTACTTTCTAGCTCCCAGCCCTTTATAAAACGAATATATAGAAAAAATACTACATATAGAATATATTTAATCTACGCAATATTTAATTTAAAGTTTTTTTTGTGTAACTTTTTATGCTTATGTTTGTCGTTTATATATATAATGAATTTCCATATTATTAGAGGTTAAAATGAGTAAGATTGGATTACTAATTATTGCACTTATGCTTTTGTCTCTGCAGTCCAAAGCACAAGATTTGCTTGAGAACAGTCTTAAAGAACAGCTCACAAGACAAATGAAGTTAGGTAATTACCAGACCGGTACAAAGTATATCATTGCTATACCGCCTAACGAGACTGCAGCTTACGGTTGGTCGGATTCGGCTATTGAAATTTATATAGCCAGTGCTTTTGATGTTTCGCTTGAGCTCGATATCATGGGTACAAAAAAGACTATAATGCTCAAAGGGGGTGATGTTTTTACCATAAATGACAGTGAGGATCTTTCATATACAGCTGCAGAATGTAGGGAGCCTAATACTGCTACTACAAAAACAATCACAATAGAAGCATCTAAGCCGGTTTCAGTCTATGTTTTGAATTCCAAGAATACCACAACAGATGGCTATATGGCGATCCCGGTTGAGCATTGGGGGAACGAATATCTGCACTGCTCATACTATGACAATTACGAATCTACCCAAAGCACTTTTTCTGGTGGCTTTTTGATACTTGGATCAGAAGACAATACTAAAGTTCAAGTGAATCTCCGTGGCATAGGTGATAAAAATATTGCTACTTTACGAAAAGATGATACGAAGTCTATCGGGAATACATTTTCTGTAAAGATAAATGAAGGAGAAGTTTATCAAATCGAATCTGACGGACTTACCCGTGGTCAATTTGACTTGTCAGGCACTTTAATTAAATCAGACAAACCTATCGGAGTTGTGTCTTATCATCAAAGAACAGTTGTGCCAATTCTTGCAAGTTCAAGCCGCGATCACTTGTCATCTATGATGCAACCGCTAACAGCTCTAAGCAAGAAATATGCAGCCTTAGCTCTTAGCAGAAGCGGCTCGACTAAAGGTGATTTGTTTAGGATTATGGCAGTCGAAGAAAACACTTCTTATTCTGTCAAATGGTACGATTTGAATACCAAACAGCAATTGGGCAATTTGGATGGTGTTTTGCAAAATGCAGGAGACTTTGCAGAAATATCTGATGTGCTAAATGCCGATCCTACAGCCAAGTCAATAACAGGTAGCTCTGTATTCGAAGCTGACAAACCTATAATGCTTATGCAATATTCTTACTCCTCCGCATGGGATGGTGCGGATTACGATCCTTTTATGTGGAATGTAACAGGGGAGGAGCAATACCTTACTCAAACAATATTGCAGGCACCTCCTAATAAGTCTTTTGGGGAGAACCATCTTAACATAATAGCAAAAGATATTTCCGGTGACCCGTCGCTACCAGGATTAAAAAGTTTAGAGTTTGACGGAACAAAAATCGTGGATAAAATGCCGTCTTTCTTATCAAACAAAATACCCGGAACAGATTTGTACTGGGCTCGATTCAAAATTGCACCGGGTGTTCATGAGATAAGCAGTAGCGGAGATGCAAAATTTGGAGCCTATATATATGGATTTAAGTCAGTTGATAGCTACGGTTGGCCTGCGGCTATGGCGAGTGCAAACTTGGACCAAACAGATACAGTTCCTCCCGGAGTTGCAATAGGAGACTACCAAGGTAACGGGAAATGGACGATAAATGTAACAGAACAGGTAAATGGAATGTCAGATGCAGGAGCAAAAGCACAAGTGGACAGTAAAGTATGGACTGAACCTGCTATGCTGATAAAAGATATTTCAGGTTATACTTCATATAACTTTAAGGAGCCATACACAGATACTGAATGGAAATATTCTGCTCATGACAATTATTCTTTTAATCTCGAAGTAGAAAATAGGTACGAAGATGCAATTGCTTTCTTTGCAGTATATGATTATGTAGGTAATATCAGAATAGATTCAATCAGATATCATGCAGATATGCTAACCTTACTTAGTGCCGCTGAAATGGACTTTGGGACAATCAAAGAAAATACAGAAAAGATAAATACTCTTGTTATTAAAAACAGTGGTGGGACTGAGGCAGTGATAAATAAGCTATACTTACAGGACAATCTTGAGTTTACTATTCTTTCCGGAGACACTCCTTTACCATTCACTTTGCAGCCTCAGGAAGAACATGAGTTAAGAATCAAATATTATCCTACAAAAGTAAGTGACTTAGATGTAGATACATTGTTTGTTGAAACAAATGAACTGACATTCACTTGGGGACTAAAAGGAACGGCAGATGATGGCACAGGCATAAATGATGATGAATATAACGAAAATCTGACAATAACACCAAATCCGATTGGTGCAGAGGACTCAGAAATAGCATATATCTTACCGGAAGCAGGCAGCGTAGATATACGCCTTTATGATATGCAGGGTAAATTTATACAATCTATTTACTCAGGATATGCTAATGCCGGAAAAAATACTGTTTCTTTCTCAAACTCAGGACTCAATTCGGGCAGCTATCTGCTTGTGTTGAAACAGGGAGATTACCTTGTGAAAATGACAGTAGTTGTCAATAAATAAAAAAAACGTGCTTGTTAAATCCAAATCGACAGAGAAGGCCACTGTTAAAATTATTTATCAGCGGTCTTTCTTGCATTTAGAGGAGATTTTGCTTATCATTCGCATCATTTTAAAACAAAAGATTATCATTTTTTTTATTAGTTTTGTTATAGGCATTTATGTTATACAGTCAGCACTTCCTGCGATTTTCTCCGGAGTATAATGAAATACTACAACAAAATAGCCTTAAAGTACATATTTTCGAGGAGCACATATCACTTTATTTCGATTATCACTAAAATATCGATGATTGGGATAACTGTTGGAGTCGCTGCCCTTATATGTGTAATGGCAATCATGGACGGATTCCAGGAATTAACAATAGAACAGATAGTAGGATTTGACCCCCATGTAAGAGTTAGCGGAAGTGAGGAAGAGCTTTTAGAGCTTGAAAGTAATCTCAAAAGTGATAAACAGATAAACTCTATGGTGCTCAATAAAACAGGTAGAGTGGTTGCGGTTGGAAAAGATAAGTTGAATGTCTTCGAGATAGCAGCATTTCGTAGCGATAGTTCAGACTATTTTTATGGTATCAAAAATAATTTGAATTACGGCACATTTAGCTTCTACTCACGCGATGATTTGCCGGGCATAGTAATAGGTGTGGCTCTTGCTGATAAGATGAAAGTGCTCCCTGGCGATACTCTTTCGCTGTTTTCACCTGAGATAATAGAAAAGTCACTACTCAGTTACAGCAACCTAAAAGGTAAAAAATTCAGAGTAAGTGGCATTTTCCAAACAAATATTAAAGACTATGATAGCCAGCTCGCCTTTACTTCATTCGATGGATTCGCAGGGCTTTACGGTAAGAAGTCGAACACTGTGTCGCTTGATATAAAATTATACGACTTTAAACAGGCTACAGATAAGAAAACTCAGTGGCTACAGCAATATCCGAATCATTCGATTAAGACTTGGATTGACCTCAATAAAGCATTGTATGATGTGATGAAGTTTGAGAAAGCGGCATCATTCCTTGTAATAGGTCTGATAATAATAATTGCAATATTTAATATATTGGCTTCTCTAACTATGTCTGTCATAGAAAAGCGTAAAGATATAGCAGTGCTTATGGCTATGGGGGCGGATGCAGGAGATATAAGAAAAATATTTCGGAATACAGGAATATTTATAGGAATTATTAGCTCAGTTGCAGGCAGTCTGCTTGGCATCGGATTGTGCATAGCCCAAGAGAAATTCAAATTATTTACAGTAAATTCAGGTCTATATTTTATAGACGCAATTCCGGTTTCTTTGAATTATTGGGATGTATTAGTCACTCTTATATTTACACTTTTGCTCTCGGCACTCGCTACTTATTTCCCTGCTCAAAGAGCCGCCACTACTGATGTTGTTTCATCTTTTAGATCAGAGTAATCTATATGCAACGTAATGTGAAAGTTTTGATATGGTCGTCCATACTTATCAATGCAGTTTTATTTGCATTTAAGTACTTTGCCGGGATTATGGACAATTCCGTAGCGATAATCGCAGATGCTTGGCACTCTCTTTCTGATACGATGACTTCTGTAATAGTCTTGGTAGGCTTCAAAGTTGCTGCTATGCCACCTGACAAAGAACATCCTTTCGGACATGGAAGAGCTGAGTCAATTGCTGCAATTATGGTTGGTTCTGTATTAGGCATGGTGGGGCTAAATTTTGCAATCGAATCCGGTTTGCGTTTGATGACCCAAGAGGTAACATATTACGGCAAGTTTAGTCTGTATGTCATATCGGCGAGTATAATCATCAAAGAAGTGTTGGCACAGATTACCATTCGCATGGGTAAAAAGCTGAACTCACAGTCTCTTATTGCAGACGGCTGGCACCACAGGACAGATTCGATTTCCTCCGCAATAATTCTTATAGGTGTAATTTTCGGTGGCATCGCTTGGTGGTTCGACGGCGTTGCAGGTTTAGGAGTCAGTATCATGATAATCTATGCTGCTTATGAAATTATAAAAGATACTATCGGCGGACTTTTAGGAGAAAAAGCTGATGCAAAAATGCTAACCGAAATTATCGAAATATCTGCAGGGATAGATGTTAGAATCAGTTCTATCCACAACCTAAAGCTGCACAGTTATGGTGACCACAAGGAATTGAATTTAGACATCAGGCTTCCTGAATCAATGACTGTATTGGAAGCTCATAATATTGCGGATTCATTAGAGAGAGCAATTCATGACAAATATACTATGAAAGCTACAGTACATATCGAGCCGGGAATTATAAGAGAGTAATTCCTTTTAAAAAATTGTGATTAAAATAATACTATAACAATGCAAACTTTCCCAAAGCTTCAGATTTATAAATATGAAAGAAAAATCTCATACGATGCCGCTTAGCAATGTCCTCAGGTAACACTAAAATAATTTTACAAGTTTATGATTATAATTAAGTTGCATATTGTTCGTGTAATGAGCGAAATATTCTTTTTGGAGAGAAATGGAAAAACTCATTCGCATAGCCCGCGAAAATGCTGAGCCAATCAATTTTCATGTTAGAAGCGGCAAAAAAGATAAAATGCCTTTGGTGATAGTGTCGCATGGATTCAAAGGATTTAAAGAGTGGGGATTTTTGCCGTATTTGTCAGAGCAGCTTGCCAAAGCAGGTGCTTTGGTATTTACTCA
This sequence comes from Kapaibacterium sp. (SeqCode), assembly GCA_963664875.1. Lineage (GTDB taxonomy): Bacteria > Bacteroidota > Ignavibacteria > Kapaibacteriales > UBA2268 > JBFHIJ01. Next base: position 3,050,089 of record OY761611.1, read on the forward strand.
GGATTTTTCCTTAAACGGCATACTTGACCCGGTAACACGCACTTACGACATAGAAAAATTTTCAAAAAATACTATCTCCGTTGCACTTACAGATTTGCAATGCCTGATTGAATATGCAAAACAACATTATAAAGACATATTTTCAGGTGAGGTTTATCTATTTGGTCATTCACTTGGTGGTGGCATTTCTATAGTCGCCGGCAGTAATTTCCCGGAAGTAACCAAGGTGGCAGTTTGGGGATCTATTTCAATATTCGATCGCTACTCACAACGCCAAAAAGAGATTTGGAAAAAACGTGGTGTGATGGAATTTAACGACCAAACGACAGGTGAAACATTTAAGATAGATATTTGTTATCTAAATGACTTAGAGGAACACGACACGGAATATGATATTCTGTCATGCATTGAAAAACTGGGGAAACCTTTGCTAATCCTGCATGGCACGACTGATGTAACAGTCCGGGCAGCAGAGGCAGAAAGAATGTACAATGCTTCAAATAAAAAATTGACTAATTTAGTATTACAAGAAAAAACAAATCATACTTTTGGAGTTGTTCATCCGTTTACAGTAACAAATGAGCAGCTCGAAAAAGCAATCAAAATAACTTTGCAGTTTTTGGGATTAGATGAATAAAATATTTGTCATATTTACAGTGCTTCTTATTTCCGGTTGCGAAGTATTTGTAATCGGAGCAAAAGAACAAAAGAGAGAGGTTATTGATTACAATCAAAAAACACCTCTTGGTGCTGTTTATCTATTTAAAACAGAGCTGGACAGCAATAATATCCCTGCAGCAACTCAGATTCTTGCCAATCCGAAAGGAGAAAAGTATCTCGCCATAGAGCAATATGAGATGTATGACGAGATTGCAAGAATCAACAGACTGATTGCACTGAAGCCTATTACTTCATACAAGCTCGATACATTGCCTGATAACCAGATGCGAATAAATATCGAACTTGACTACCTGAAGTACATGGGATTTACCACCCGCAAAATAGACGATTATTGGTATATTGTCGGGTATATTGAATAATTTGCACAGAAACAAGTGAAAGGAAAAGCATGGAAAAAATAAAGAAAGATTTTTTGATTTATACTGCCTTTTTACTATCTCGAGGCATCATTGTTGCCGGGAAAGTATTGGAAGCCTACAGCGAAGGCGACGTAATCATTTCGCGCGAAGATTTGCACAGGATAAAACAAATTGTAGCTTCAGACACTAACTTTGCCGAAGCAGGAGAAAATTTTGTAAAATACCTGAAACATCTGATGGCAAATGAGACAGACCATCTGAAAAGGCACGATCTAAAGCTGATGTACGACTTGATTTCAAACTTAAAATCAAACGTAAACTTTTCGCCTATTTCGATGAACTAAAAAAATCTTACAACTTTGTTTGAACCATATCTTGTGCGATGTGTATAAGATATTGAAAGTGCAAAGCAAACCTTGAATAGAAAACATGGAAAGACTACCCACGGGTTAAACAGAACCGGGTAGTCTTTTTTTTTAAGTAGATTCGAAATTATTTACCTCTTCGTATATGAATGCATTTGTTTGATACAAATTAGTAAAACATCTCTTTTCATAAAATTCTATTATAAAAAATAATCACTATATTATAAAATATGGGAAGATAATATTTGATAATTTTATATTATTATTTTATATTGTAGAAAATATTAAATCATTTTATTAAACAGGATGTAAATTGACATCTATTGACTTCTTGGAGTGTTTTTATGAAATTCATGATCTCTTTAGTTCTTATTATTCTTGTTGTGTTTAAGTTAGCAAATGCTCAGGACAATCGACAATCTCCAGCCGGAAACGATGATATCCTAGCTGTCCAGATGCTTATCAAAGATGACGTGGATAGAAATTATTTTGAAATCGTTCGCCTTGCAAGTAACTTAACTCCTGCACAAAAATCATTTATTTTTATGCAATACGAAAAATCCGGGGGTGTGCCATTTGTTCTTAATCTATTGGTAGGTTTAGGTATTGGATCTTGGGTACAAGGTGATGTTGGTGGTGGACTGCTCGGCACCATAGGTGGATTAGGCGGATTTGCATTGATGCAGTCTGATGGTAGTACTGTGCAACTGGGAGCATTGATATTTTTGAGTTCTTATGTTATAGATTTGATTCTACCATGGACTTACTCTTCAAGATACAATTCGAAACTTAGAAATGCACTGTCTCGCTCTTACTATGGTTCTATTAATTTTGCCCCAAGTTTTGGAGTAACCTCAACAAACAATGCTTTTGCAGGAGTCTCTGTTTCTTTGAGTTTCTAATTTTGCGAATAAGTCCTCGAAAAAAAAACATGTCAATGTAGAGTGTAAGTGTTTTTGATGGCTTTTCAAAAATAAAATATACCAAAAAAAACTCCCGGCAGCTACTTCAGAACTACCGGGAGTTTTACTTATCTAATAACCTATTTTTTTAGTAATCGAATTTTTCACCTTGTGGTGCTTTAGGATTTGCAGGGTTTGTGCCGTGCAATGTTAGTATATAGCTTGCAACCTGCTCTATTTCTTCTTTTGACATCAAAGTTTTCCAAGAAATCATACCTTTGGAAGGTACACCCTGATGAATAACTTTAACTACATCAACCATTCTGTTGCCGTGTATCCAATAATCATCAGTAAGGTTAGGTCCTACCATACCTTCACCAGCCTGCCCATGGCAAGCAGCACATTTTTCGATAAATATTTTTTTGCCGCTACCTAAGCTGGCATCATCTGCAAGAGCTAACATATTTTCCTCAAACTCAGGGCCTTTGCCTGCATTAGCCGCAAGTAACTCAGCCTGCTTTTGTTCGAACTCTTTGTATTCCAATGCAAGCTCTTCTGACTGTGAAGCACCGATACCTGCAACATGGTAATACATCAGGTATGCACCGGACCAGATAACACAAATAATAAAAAGAGCTACCCACCAAGGCGGTAGGGGATTGTCATATTCCAATATACCATCATAATTATGATCTAACAGCTTATCTTCAGGTTCTTTAGCCATTTTGCTCTCCGTTATTAGTTAATACGGCATATTCTGATTTCTCCAAAGGAAGGTTTGCAACCTCATTAATATACTTTTTGTCCAATTTTACTACTATCCATGTTAGCCCAACAAAGAAAGCTACAAATAGAATCAGTGTAAAAATCGGAAAAAGATGTATATACTGCACATTGTCTAATAAATGCTTAAACATAGTTCTGTTACTCCTTCACTTTGATATCAGTACCTAATCTCTGCAGGTAAGCGATAAGAGCCACTAACTGCTTATCTTTATCAATATTGATATTTGATTGTTTAAGTTCATCTACTATTTGCTGAGCTTGTTTCATCAAATCTTCGTTTGCTATCTTATCATAGTCTTTCGGATACGGTACACCAAGAGCAATCATAGCACCGATTTTGTTATCCGTCATGTCAAGGTCTATAGATTTTTCGGCTAACCAAGGATAGCGCGGCATCAATGACCCCGGAGACATTTTAGATGGTTCAATCATGTGATAATAATGCCATGAGTGAGGGTATTTGCCGCCGACCCTGTGCAAATCAGGGCCTGTACGTTTAGAGCCCCATTGGAAAGGTCTGTCATAGATAAATTCTCCGGCTTTAGAATACTCTCCGTACCTCTCGACTTCGGAGCGGAAAGGACGCACCAACTGGGAGTGACAAGTATAGCAACCTTCGCTCACATAAATATCTCTGCCGTGTAGTTCCAGTGGAGTGTATGGCTTAACATTTGTGATTGTAGGAACGTTTGATTCAATCAAATACATAGGGACAATCTCGAATGCACCACCTACAAAAATCACGACAAATGTAGCTATGAACATAGGTACAGGTTTTCTTTCGAGCCATCTGTGTTTAAGCCCGCTTTTACTTTTGTATTCAGCGGCAAGCGGAGCGGCTTTTGCTTCTGTATTAGCTTCGAAGCTGCCTGATTTAACTGTTTTGTAGATGTTAACACCCATCAAAACAACACCAAATAAGTACAAAGCTCCGCCGAGTGAACGCATAACATACATTGGCACAAGCTGAAGCACTGTTTCAAGGAAGTTTGGATATTGCAACATACCGTCTGCTGTGAATTGTTTCCACATTAGACCTTGAGTTACGCCAGCCCAATAAAGCGGTGCAGCATAAAGTATGATACCCATAAATCCAATCCAGAAGTGTGCGTTTGCTAACTTCTTAGACCATAAATCTGTTTTATAAAGTTTAGGGATTAACCAATATAAAATACCGAATGTCAAAAATCCATTCCAACCCAAAGCACCTACGTGTACGTGTGAGATAGTCCAGTCGGTAAAGTGGGAAAGTGCATTTATAGACTTGATAGAAAGCATTGGTCCTTCAAATGTAGCCATACCATAAGCAGTAATTGCTACAACCATAAATTTTAGGATAGGATCCTCTCTTACTTTATCCCAGGCACCTCTCAAAGTCAATAGTCCATTAAGCATACCACCCCAGGAAGGAGCAATAAGCATCACGGAGAAGACAGTACCGAGCGATTGAGCCCAATCCGGCAACGAAGAATAAAGAAGATGGTGAGGTCCTGCCCAAATATATAGGAATATCAGAGACCAAAAGTGAATAATCGAAAGTTTATAAGAGTAAACCGGTCTGTCAGCAGCTTTTGGCAAATAATAGTACATAAGTCCCAGATAAGGAGTCGTAAGGAAAAACGCAACAGCATTGTGTCCATACCACCATTGCACCAAGGCATCCTGTACACCTGCATAAACCGGATAAGAATGGAACCAGTCATAAGGCAATTCGAGCGAGTTGAATACGTGGAGTACCGTTACAGTAATCCATGATGCAATGTAGAACCAAATAGCCACATACATATGTCTTTCGCGTCGTTTGATTAGCGTCATCAATAAGTTGATACCAAATACAACCCACACAACAGCTATTGCTAGGTCGATTGGCCATTCCAACTCGGCATATTCTTTGGATTGAGTGATGCCAAGAGGAAGAGTAATTGCCGCAGCGACAATGATACTTTGCCAGCCCCAAAAATGGAACCAGCTCATAAAGTCGTTATACATACGGGCTTTGGTAAGCCTTTGTAGTGAATGATATACGCCCATAAAGATACAGTTACCTACAAAAGCAAAGATAACCGCATTAGTATGAAGTGGACGCAATCTGCTGAAAGTAATATACTCGATACCTAAATCGAGAGAAGGAAAATACGCAGGAACGTATAACTGGAATGCGATAATGAGACCGACAAGCATGCCCACCAAGCCCCACAAGATAGTAGCCCAACCAAATGCTCTGACTATCCTATTATCGTAGTAAAACGTTTCCAGGTTTTGTGTTTGAGTAACATTTTCACTCATAAAAACAACCCTAATTTTATATTTAATATGTATCTATTTCTCGTCTCTTTCTTCGTTGAGTATTCTCAAAGAAGGAGTAAAAGTATCTTCAAACTGCCCAGATTTGGAAGCCCATATAAAAGCAGCCAAAAACGAAACAGCTATGGCGATACTGACCAATATGAGAACAATAATAACTGACATATTTATATTTAAGCCTTGCTAATCTATAAAATTTATATAATAGAGAAAATTATTTTAGATGCCAATTGCCTAAGAATTTTAGTCTAAGAAATTGACAAAATTTACAATCACACACATTCATTGCTAACTCAGAAGCATAAACTCTTATATTGTGCAATTTGAAACATTAACTTCAATTTTTGCGTAATGTAGTTAGAAATAAGCTTTATAATCCAAACATCGCATAAAGTCCTATTTATATTCACTACTTTATAGATTACAATCACAACTATGCTTATTTATAGTAGTTATGGAATCTTTTGGAATAGATAAATATTCTATTCCCGGAATACTTTTTATGCTCAAGGGCAATTGAGTAAAACACGCTGATTTTACTTGTTTGTCCTCAAAACTAATGTTTTATTGTAAAGCTCTGAATTTTGTGAGAACAGGTAATTTAATACTTTGCTCTTGCTTGTTAATTTCCTCTTACTTCAATTTTTTAATAGACTACAAAAGCCTATTTTTCTTGTTAAGAAATTATAATCTTAATAAATTATAATTTTAATCTCTTTGCGTCGAAGATACTTTTACCTACAGTAAAAGCAACTACTGAAACAGAGCTAACAGGCATAAGTATAGCTGCTACAACCGGGCTTAGGTTAGCCGACAAGGCAAATGACAAACCTACGATGTTATATAGTATTGATATACCATAACTTAGATAAACTGTTTTCAAACTTTTTCGAGACAATTCATAAAATTTATCAAGTTTTTCCAAATTATCTGCGTTGAGTATCGCATCTGATTCGGGAGTAAATGAAGATGTGTTTTCCGTAACGGCTATGCCTAAATCAGCAATTTTTAAAGCACCGGCATCGTTAAGTCCATCTCCAATCATGATTACTTTTTTGTTACTCTGTTTGAGAGAATCTATATAATTGTACTTGTCATCGGGAAGGTAATTGAAGAGCATTTCTGATTTTGGAGGCAAAATTCTTTCTAATCTTTCTCTGTCTTTGTCATTATCTCCGGAGACAACGCTAATATCTAATTTCTCAGAAAAATTAGAAAGTGATTTGGCTATACCCTCTCTGTATTCCGGCACTACAGCAAAGTAGCCGGCAATTTTGCTGTTAAGCGAAATATACACTTGAGTTTCGTTAGAAATATCACTATGTTCATAGCTATATTGATTTCGATTAGTTGCAGTTTTAAACAGCCACGAAAGTTTCCCGATTTTAATGGTATTACCCATATACTCAGCTTCTATACCTAATCCGGGTATTTCTTCATAGTTCTGTATTTCAAGGTTTTCTACTTCTTTTAGCTTCATATTTATCATTCTTGAAAGAGGATGGGTTGAGCTTTTAGTGGCAGCTTTGATAAGTTCCAAATCAGTCTTTGAAAGATTATCTCCATAAAATACTATATCTCCGCCTTCCAGCTTCGTTAGTGTACCCGTTTTGTCTAATACAAGATGGTTCCCATAGGCAAGCTTCTCAACGATTTTGTCATTTTTCAAAAAGAAGCCGTGTCTGCCAAATATTCTCATTATTGTGCCATAGGTAAATGGTATCGTAAGAGCTAGTGCACAAGGACAAGCTATAATTAGAACGGCAGTCAATACATCAAGTGCATGAGGCAAACTAAACGGCAACCAACCCAAAAAGCCTACACTTGCTATAATCACAATCAGAATAGTAAAGTATTTGCCTGCCCAATCTGAAATTGACGAGATGTATCTGTCATTATCATGTTTCGATATCTTATTATTCCAAAGTTCAGTGAGGTAACTCTGCTTAAATTCTTTAGTAACTGCTACTTTTATCGCAGCACCTTTTTGTTTGCCACCAGCATAAATTTTATCACCGGCAGCCATTCTTACCGGAGTTGATTCTCCGGTAACGAAGCTATAATCTATCATCGCTTCGCCATCTAAAAGTACACTGTCCGCCGGAATAATTTCGTTGTTTCTTATAAGTAATAAATCACCTTCAACCACATTTTTGACAGGAATATGCTCCTCTCTGTCTGCATTAATTCGTACAACAGAGAGAGGGAAATATGATTTAAAGTCTCTATTGAAAGAGAGGGAGTGGTAAGTTTTCTGTTGAAAAACTTTGCCTATCAAAAGAAAAAACACAAGTCCGCTCATGGAATCAAAGAATCCCGAACCGGTGTCGGTAAGTATTTCGATTAGAGATCTGATAAATAGTACAAGAATGCCGAGGCTGATAGGCACATCTATGTTCAGATTCCTTAGTTTCACACTGTTATATGCAGATTTGAAATAATCAGTAGCTGCGTACAAAACAGGAATACCAAGAGCAATATTTAGCCAACCGATAAAGTTTTTGATATTTAACTCGAAATACCCACCGGAAAAGTATTCCGGGAAAGACAGCAGCATGATATTGCCAAAGCTAAAGCCTGCCACAGCAAGTTTGATAAATAATGACTTGTTATGATTTTGCTGTTTAGGGGCATCTATATCAGCCAAATTGAGCTGAGGTCTATAGCCGATTGATGTTAGAAGCTCAACAATTTTTCTGATTGATGTAGCTTCCTGAGAAAAGACTATAGAGATTTCTTTTTTGAGGAAATTGACTTTAGATTCGATAATTCCTTTGTCTAATCGGAACAGATTTTCTAAAATCCAAATGCAGGCACTGCAATAAACTTCAGGAACATAAAGGATTATTTTTCCGTTGCCGTTGATGGAATATTTGAGAAGTTTCTCTATTATTTCAGGATCATCTAAAAACTCAAATTCGTTTTTGCCAACTACTTTTGGAGTTATGCCCTGCTCTTTTGACATATCATAAAAGTCCTGCATCCCATTTTCATGCAACAAATCATAAACGAAAAGGCAACCGGTGCAGCAAAAATAGTTTCCGTTTTTTTCAACTGTATCATCTGGGCAAATTTCGCCGCAATGAGCACAAATCAGCTCTTCCTTTGTGTTGTTCTCCAAGCCTTCTGCTTTGCCGGTGTCCATAAAAAAAGTCCCATAAAAGTATTATATGCAGTTATGGGACTTCGGACGAATAATATATGTATTTATTCAAAGATATTTAACACTTTTTCAGCTAATTCTTTAGCATAATCCATGTTTTCGGCTTCACTAATAACTCTTATAATTGGCTCTGTATTAGAAGCACGCACCTGTACCCAAGCATTATCGAGAATGATTTTTAAGCCGTCTTCTCTTATTATTTCCTTACCTGCGAAGAGCTCTTCGACTTTAGGCAAGTAATCATTTACATCACCTGAAAAAGACTTTTTAAATTTAAGCATTTTATAATCAGGGAATTCAGCAGCAAGCTCACTTAGCGTTTTATTAGTTTCAGCCATCAAAGCAAGTATTAGTGCTATTCCTACCAAAGAGTCTCTACCGTAGTGTGCTGATGGCAGAATCACACCTCCGCTACCTTCGCCGCCAATTACAGCACCAACCTCTTTCATTTTCTTTACAACATTGATTTCGCCAACAGCACTCCGTTTGACTTTAGCACCGAACTTTTTGGCTATAAAGTCAGTAAACATAGACGTCGAATGATTGACTACCACTTTCTGATTTTTTTTGTCCAAAGTTAGAAGTACTGCATAAGTTGCAAGAGCTATAGTTTTTTCTTCGCCGATTGCTTTGCCGTTTTCATCTATCAGCACTAATCTGTCAGCGTCCGGGTCAACAGCAATACCAAGGTCTGCTTCGTTTTCGGGTACTGCTTCTGCCAAATCCACAAGATTTTCGGTAAGCGGTTCTGGAACGTGAGGAAAAACTCCGCTTGCATCAGCGTACAATTCAATTACTTCGCAAAACATATTATTTAATAGCTGCGGAATAATTATAGAGCCGGATGCATTGACCGCATCTAAAACAACTCTAAAGTTTTTTGAGCGAATAGACTCAATCAGTTCATTATCTTTAAGCAATTTATTTTCTAAAATCGCATTTATATGATTTGAGTTAGCGTCTTCATCTGCTTCAATCAAATTTTCAGTAAAATTGGCAGAGTAAGCAAAGCCTTTGTTTTCAATTGCTTCCCACAATAAGCGGTTTTCGTCAGCATCTAAAAATACGCCTTCTGAATTAAGGAATTTTAGACCGTTCCATTGTTCGGGATTGTGTGAGGCAGTAATCGCAATACCGCCCGCTGCGTTGCTTTTTTCGACTTCTAACTGCACAGTAGGAGTAGGTACCATACCCAAAACTCTTACTTTTCTGCCTGCAGCAGCCAAAACGCCCGCAACAATTTGTTCTATCCAGATACCCGACGGTCTTCCGTCCCTTCCTACTACAATTTCTCCTTCGGGCATAACTTTTGCGAATGCAGAAACGTAATCTATGATTATATTTGGAAGAAGAGAGTCTCCGATTGTTGCTCTCAAGCCGGAAATCGATCTGATAAGTGGCATATTGATTTTTATATTTTTATTTACAAAGTTTTTTAATTTACTTTGTAAATATAAGTAAATAACTTAAGTCTCAAAAGGAATAAGATAAAAAGGAACAAAAAATGAAGAATATTTTGAATAGCGATATATTGCAGTTTGCTCTCAGGTTTATTATTGGAATGCTTTTTATAGCTGTTTCTGTTGGCAAAGTAGGCAATCCCGGACTTTTTGCAAATGAAATAGGCAACTATCAGTTGCTTCCTGAATTTTCATTAAATCTTTTAGCTTTATCTATGGCATGGATAGAGCTGTTTGTGGGAATAATGCTCGTGGCAGGTGTTCGAGTAAAAGCAAATGCTCTATTAGTCAGCATATTGATGATTGTTTTTAATGTCCTTGTTTTATCTGCGATGATAAGAGGGCTCGATATAAATTGTGGATGTTATTCCAATATCGGCGCTCAAAAAGTAGGCTGGACAAAAATCATGGAAAATACTGCCACCTTTGCTTTAGCTGCTGTTCTCTATTTTACAAAATCAAATAAATATTCTATGGAATGTTTAGCTCTAAATGAGACAAAAGCTTAGCCATATACTGCATAGACTTATAAACGGAGCTGAATCTATAATTGCTCCGAGGTATTGCCTTGTGTGTGAGTCTTATATAAGTGAAGATGCTAAATACAAATATATCTGCAATAAATGCTTAGATGCCTTGCCTTACGCACCTGTGAGTGAGTATCTCAGCAATCGGCTATTGGAAAACTTAACTTCAAAGGATATTGCCATCAGCAATGCGTTTGCTTTGTTCCTTTTAGAAGACGAAACCAACTATGCTCGGCTCATTTATAATTTAAAATATTTTGGGATTGCACAAATTGGTGAAGAGCTCGGCTTACTCCTTGCAAGGAAAATTGAAATTGAATCTGTAAACAGATACGACTTTGTTGTACCTGTTCCTATACACAATGCCAGGAAACGGGAAAGAGGATACAACCAATCTGACCTTATTGCACAATCAGTGGCATTGCATATCGAATCAGTTTATGCTCCTGATTTGCTGTCAAGAGTAATCAACACAAGCACTCAGACCAAGTTGAAAGCAGCAGAAAGAAGCAAAAATATCAGCGAAGCACTTTATTTTGACGGCAAATATGATATCGTCGGCAAAAAGATACTTATAGTTGATGACGTGCTCACTACCGGTTCTACCTTAAACGAATGTGCCCTCCTTTTGCTAAATAACCAAGCACGGTTAGTAGATGTTGCTGCTCTGGCAAGAAGACAGAAATAATCAGGGCACAGTTTTGTGCAATTGACATATTAATCCAATTCATCATTCTAATCTTGAATTCGGATGCATGTTTCATGTCATTTTATCTAATAAGTTTCATACGAAAAATTACATAATACTGATTTGAATGGATTGAACTCTATATCTTCCGGTTCCTGCTCAAATGGTCCAAGTTCAAATTCAAAACTTTTGCCCTGCATGAGTACTTTTTGCATATAGAAAAGCTCTTTGTCAAATTCAACCTTTATCGGAATTATCATTTTAAAGCTTTCCGGTACATCTTCCTGCCTAATTCGACATTTAACTATATACTTTCCGTTTTCAGTTTTTGTAACTGCTGATGCAAATTTATAACTTGGAATATCTGTCCCGTCTATCCATTGATCAAAGAACCACTTAAGTGAGTAACCGCAATGCTTCTCCAATAAGACACGCAAATCTTCAGTGGAATACTTTTTATCGCGGAATTGCTTATAGTAATCTCTTAGTATGCTTTGCAACAAATCTTCATTCATGCCTTTTGTATAGTCTATAAACATATTCCTCAGCATGTGAAAAACGTAAACCGATTTCATCCCGTTTAGTCTTACCATGCCGTATTTGTATAGATTATCAGCTCGGTAACCTAAAGTGAGTGCTCCCAAATCAGAATAGTTTCTGCCGACTCCGTCTTTGTATTTTATTATCTCACTTTCAATCTCGGTAAGTAGTCTGAAAAAACTGCTTTTGTCCTTGAAATAGGTGTGATAATAGACCATGCCGAGATACATTGGCAATCCTGTTTCTATCCAGCTGTCTCTGTAGCTTTTTACTCTCATTGAATACATCCACATACTGCTGAGTCTTGCTATATATTCTGAAGTTATTGCCGGGCTTTTGCGAGTGAAATAGTAGGGAGGAAGTACAAGCATATTTGGGTAGTCAGACGCCAACATAAGCATCCGGTTTGCATCTTCAGCAAATTTTGCCTGTTTATACATAGTGTTTCTGTGGATATACTGCAATCGCTCTTCTACCAACTGCATTCTTTCCATTGGATTTGGAACCTGAGTGTAAGGCTTTGCACCTGTAAGTATCCAATCTCCGGAATTTACAGATTCGTCCGAATCATTTAGCAAACCGGCTAAGGAATCAAGAGCAATGTAATACTGAAGTTCGTATAGTTTAGCAGAGTTAGAGTTCAAATCTCCCAAAACACGGTTTAAAAAAGCACTTCCATTTTCAAAATTTTCTATAACCTCATCTACAAAATTTACATTCTTATGGTTTATGACTACTTCCTTAGGATTGTTTTCCAATGAGAGTACTTTTTCTTTATAATTCCATAGCATAATACCAATAGCATTCAATGGTGCCGGATATTCCCATTTTGTTGTTCTTTTAGAGAGTAACCTGTCCTCGGTTTGCTCCGATAGCTCTCCGAATGCGTGCAGTTCCTTTGTCAAATCTGCAGACGCAGTCAAACTAAAATTTAACAATTCATCTTTTGAATAAATCGGATAAAGATTATAGCCTGAGATAAAAGATCTGTTTCTCATTGCTGCGTTGATTTTGACAGTAATACTTTTTGTATCACCTTTACGTAGTTTATCGTCAAATCTAAGCCAGAAAACCTTGCGGAAAGGGTAGTCTGTATAGTAAAACTGCATAGGATTGCCATTTTCGTCCTTAACATATTCAATATCTACAAAATCGAATAACTCGAGTCTAAGCCAGTGAAGGTCTTGCACTACTTCAAAAGTATATGTGCTTGTAGAGCTGTAGCTTGTGGTCGAAGTCATTTCAAAGTTAATATCATACGATAGTCCCTTTATAATCTGAGATTTCTTTTCAGCTCGAATATCCGAATCCAAAAGCAGATCCGCTGAGCTTTCAAATTCCAAAAAACTTGTGATTCTGTCGAAATCGTCAGACATCCCCTCTTCTGCTATAAAGAGTTTGTTTTCTTCCATGGAGTATGGGTCGTATATCCAAACAAAGTGGTTCTTATTTTGTCTGAAAAATTGGGCATAGAAAAAACCACTTGTGTCATCTTCTAGTAAACTGTAAGCTATTCCTTCGTAGATTTCTTTTGTCTTATTGTGCATAAAATGCTTATATGTGTCATAATAGATTCTATCTATACTACTTATCTCTGAGTAATGACTAACTTTAGAGCCGCTCTGTGATACAAAGTCATAAAAATCGTCATCGAATACAAAGGAGGCTTCTTTGAAAGAAGATTGGAGCGTATCTGTATCATAAGAGCGACGAAGATTTTGAATCTCCGGAGCAATAGTCGGAGTAAACCTGAAATACCCAATGCCTATAAAGATTGCGAAATGCTTTTTACCACCAAAATCATTAAGAAAACATACATATCCGCTATCAAGATACATTTCTCCTGCATCTTTAGTATATTCCAGATTGTTAACATAATACACTTCTGAGGAGTTAGGGGTCAGCTCTTGAATACTCTGATAAAACTGTCCGTAATCCTTGAATGAATTAGCTGTCAAACCACTAAAACTTATCAGAACAAAGGCAACAATAAGAATAAATCTAAACATTTCAATCCACCTTCCGAAAAATTCCTGACTTCTATATAGTAATGAATAATTAGGCTGTTAATTGTAAAACTTTTTTATCGACAGACTACTATTTGGCAGGTCTGCCTATTTTTTTTGCCCTCGAACAAAATAAACAAAATGCCGTTTGGCAGCCTACTTATGTCAATATTGTTTGGAGAGTCATAACTAAAGATATAATTTTCTTCTTTTAGACATTCTCCATTTGGAGTATAAAACGAAATTCTTGTAGTCTCCAAATTGGTATTGTCTATATTCGTAAAGATACTTAATTGTTCTCCTGCAGCATCCATTGCAATCCGAATATTTGAAACAAATTCTTCTTTTACTCTAACTGATTTATCAAACCAAAAAGTGTAATATTCTTTTGGAGCAACCAAAGGGTTGTAAATAGTCATTTCTTTTCCCCCAAACTCATTTACTACAGACATCTTCCCTTCCAGAAAGTATTCGTAAGCATCATTTATGTCTAAATCTAAGACATCATAAACTAACTCATAATAATTAGAGTGGATATTAGGAAGTTTTGTTGAAGAAAAACTACGATCACCTTTTTTTCGGAAGTATAATACAATCTTTATTTCTTCCAATTGCTGACTTGTTATCAAAGTTGCTCCAAAAACTATAGTACCTTCGTACTTAATCTCACCCTGATAATTTTTATGGACTATATTCAATGGATAAAGCTGGATATTTGCACTGAAAGATATTGATATTTCATCGTCTGAAATTGCTGTTTCAGTCAGGCAGACACTGTTTTGAAATGTAGCATTGAAGCAGGAATTTTCATCTTGCAAAATATGATAATCTAAAGTTTCTGCATTGATTAGTGAAATTACAATAAAAAATAGTGGAATCAGGATTGCAAAATGGGAAAATTTCATATTATAGCCCCAAATTATGAATTGTACCTTCCTATAAGTAATACAAATCACACTGTAAATGGTTACATTATTTTTGTTTTTTTATTGAGAAGAATTATTTTCAAGGCTTGAATCATGCTTCATTATTGAGTGTGTGGCTTTTTCTGCTCATTGTTTTGGGAATTAATCAGTAGCACGAGAAACAAAAACCGTCATTATTTCGTATTTTGAATATGTAAACAATAACAAAATGGAAAAACTTATATGAGTTTAGGAAAAAAAGCCGGGTTCATTGCTGTTCTATTTCTTCTATTTATCTGGTATCCATCTGAAGCAGGAAGAAATTCCGAGATATTTGTTGCTGATGCATATTATGAATACGAGGTTTCCTTTTTCGGATTGCCACTTGGTAGCATAAAAATTACCACAGGAGGTATTGAGCAGAAAAACGGAAAAGAAGCATTGTACGCCAAAGCACAAATGGATAGCTACTCCGGAATTCCCTATGTAGATTTGCATGCTACATTCGAAAGTTGGATGGCTCCAAATGCAACACATTCTTATATGTTTAACGGCAATATGAAAATGGAAGACGATAAATGGCAATATAATAATATCATCTTTGACCACGATAAAAATGAAATTCGCTCAACTATCTGGGAAAATAAACTATTAGTAAGCAGAGATACCTTCTCTACGACTAAAAAATTTAGCGATGGTGCTTCTTTGCTATATCTCTCCCGCTCTTTCCTTGAATTAGGCAAAACAGCTCATGTACCTACTTTTATAAACAATCAGCTTGTGAATACAAAAATCAATTTTCAGAAGAAACAGGAAAAAATTGAGCTTGATGCTGTCAAAGGTGAAGTTAAAGCCTTGTACCTTGACGGAAAAGCTGATTGGGAAGGTGTTTATGGGCTATCCGGTTCTTTCGAAGGCTGGTTTTCTGATGACGAAGCACATATCCCACTTAAGGCATATATGAAAGTCTATGTCGGAAAAGTAAAAATCGAATTAGTCAAATGGAAAAGACCCGGCTGGAATCCACCGAAAGCATAGTTAGATATTGTTATTAGCTATGATAACTTATATGTCAATATCCGCTATCTTTTTCAAAAAAAGATTCGTATAAAAAAGTAGTAGCCTGTAATTAAACAATATTTACAGGCTACCTTTTTATGTGCATACCAAACCCAACTTAGGATTAGTATCTGTTACGCTTGCGATAATGTGTGTGCAGTAGCTTGTGAGATTTGTGTCCCAGAGGGCCACTTGTAAGATACTCGTTATATAGCTGAGCTATCTCAGGATTCTCATGTGATTTTCTGAGTTCTAAGCCTTCATCTTCTTTGTAAATAGCTTCCATACGTTTTTTTCTTATTTCATCATTTGTAGGTATAGGCTGACCGCCACCACCGATACAGCCGCCCGGGCAAGCCATGATTTCTATGAAATGGTAAGGAGATTTACCCTCTGCTATCTGATCCATGATGATTCTTGCATTTGTCAGACCGTGAGCAACCGCCACTTTCAAAGTTACACCTTCGAGGAAAGACCAATCGGGCAGCACATTTTCGAACTTAATATCTGCTTCTTTGATACCTTCCAAACCGCGTACAGGAGTTATATTTAGTTTTTCAAAAGGCACTTCTCTACCGGTAATTATTTCATAAGCAGTACGCAATGCTGCTTCCATAACACCACCCGATGCTCCAAATATAGCACCCGCACCTGTGGATTTACCCATAATACTGTCGAAGCTCGAATTTGGCAGTTCTGTAAATTCTACACCTGCTTGCTTGATCATGTGAGCAAGTTCGCGTGTAGTCAAGCCTGCATCTATATCTCTAAAGCCGCTCGAGTTCATCTCAGGTCGATTAGCTTCATATTTCTTTGCAGCACATGGCATAATAGAAACGCTGACTATATCCTCAGGTTTTACATCTATCTTTTCTGCATAGTAAGTTTTTGATAAAGCACCAAACATCTGCTGAGGAGATTTGCAGGTAGAAAGATGTTCCAGATGGTTAGGATACATATGTTCTATGAACTTTACCCACCCTGGCGAACAAGATGTTATCATTGGTAAAGTAGTCTCTTCTTTGGTCTGAAGTGCCTTTCTCAGCCTGCTTAGTAGTTCGTGACCTTCCTCGATTATAGTAAGATCTGCTGTAAAGTCAGTATCAAGTACAGAATCGAAACCAATTTTTTTGAGAGCTGCAGCCATTTTGCCTGTAACAATTTCACCCGGTTCGAAGCCTAACATTTCGCCAAGAGCTACACGGACTGATGGAGCAGTATTAACTACAACGTGTTTAGTATCGTCGCCGATTGCTTCCCAAATGTCATCGAAGTAGCGTCTTTCCGTCAATGCACCGGTAGGGCAGTGAGTGATACATTGACCACAATTTACACACACCACTTCGTTTAATGGGAGCTCCATAAATGTGGTGATTTTCATATCTTTGCCCTTATGAGCTACACATACTGCATTGACATGTTGCAGCTCAGCACAAGTCCTTACGCAACGTTGGCAACGGACACATTTACTGTCATCTTTTTCAATTGACCAGCTGGATTTATCTATTTCACTTTTTTTGCAGATATTGAGATATGTATCATTATCCACATTATATTCCGAAGCCAAATCCTGCAATTCACAATTTGTAGAGCGATAGCAGGTAGTGCATTGTGTATTATGCTCTGAAACGAGCAGCGCTATAAGGTCTTTTCTTGCAGTTCTAACCTTAGGAGTGTTAGTTTTGATTATCATTCCTTGTTCGCATGGAGTAGCACAAGACGCTACTAAGTTTCTGTATCCATCTACTTCTACCACACAAACTCGGCAGTTACCGGCTATGCAAAGGTCTTCGTGATAGCAAAGAGTAGGAATTCTGACGTTTACCTTCTTTGCTGCTTCCAATATAGAAGTACCTTTTTTGACACTTACATCTATGCCATTTATCTTAACACTGATAATTTGTTCCATATTTTTTATTTCGCAGAATAATTTGACAAATTAGTAAATCATTTCTTCTCTGAAATTGATAACAATCGAAGAGAAAGAATTCGCGACTGATTGTCCAAGTCCACATTTAGCAGTAATTTTCATAGTTTCGCTCAACTTTAGGAGTTGTTCTAAGTACTGAGGTGGGCGTTCTCCTTTTTTAACTGCAGATATGCCTTCTTTAAGCTGCTGGCAACCTATTCTGCAAGGAGTACACTGTCCGCAGGATTCTTCCTCGAAGAAATCGAGATAGTTTTCCAATACTCTATACATAGACCTTGTACTATTGAATAGCATCATAGAACCTCCGGTCGGAAGCGAATCACCTGATAGACCTCCCGGGAAGCCGATAGTAGTAGATGCAAACTTTTTGCGAGGTACGCAAAAACCGGATGCACCACCTACCTGCACAGCTTTAGTGTCCCCGTCGCCAAATTCTCGCACGAAATCAGATAATGACATACCAAATTCTATATCATAAATGCCGGGTCTCGGAGTATCTCCGGAAACAGAAAATAATTTTGATCCGTGAGAATCCTGAATGCCAAGCTTTTTAAATTCTTCAGGACCGATTTTTGCAACCATCAAAGCCGAAACTAATGTCTCAACATTGTTGATTACAGTTGGGCATCCATTATACCCATTGTTAGTTGGGAAAGGTGGCTTGTTGCGTGGTTCTCCTCTTCTACCTTCTAAAGAGTTCAAAAGAGCTGTTTCCTCGCCACAAACATAGGCACCACTTCCGAGGAATATTTCTACATTAAAATCCAATCCAAGTATTTCGGCATGGACATGAAATTCGTCAACTTCTTTTTGTAGCTGTGGAACTAAATATTTGTATTCTCCGCGAAGATAAATGAATCCTTTCTTAGCACCAATTACTTTAGCACAGATACCCATACCACCGAGCACTCTTCGTGCTACTTTTGTAAGAATCTCTCTGTCTTTGAATGTGCCCGGTTCGCCTTCGTCAGCGTTGCAGATAACGTATTTTTCTTCGCCTTCCGCTTGGGCTGCAAATTTCCATTTCAATCCTGTCAGGAATCCGGCTCCGCCTCTGCCTTTCAGTCCTGAATCTAATAAGTCCTGAATAATCTGTTGGTTAGGGCGTTTCATACATAGCCCTAAAGTTTTGTATTTATTGGAATCGTTATAATTTCCCAAAATCACATCAACTCTTTTAAGTCTATCTTTCATTATAAAAACTCCCTATCTGTTTCTGTATTCAGCAATGATTTTTTCTACTTTTTCCGGAGTAAGCTCTGTGTAAATCTCATCGTTTATCAGCATTGCAGGTCCTTTATGGCACCATCCAAGGCAGTTGGTATAAAGCAGAGAAAACTTTCTGTTGAGAGTTGTTTCGCCAACTTTGATTTTTAGCAGGTTTTCTAAAGTTTTTACGATCGCTTCCTTTTCCTTCATTTCGCAGACTATTGTTTTGCATAGTCTGATTACATATTCGCCGCGCGGAACTGTGTCCAAAAAGTGATAAAAAGTAGCCTTGCCATAAACTTCTGCTGAAGAAATGTCAAGTTGTTTTGCAATCTCAACCATAGCCTCATCTGAAACATAGTGGTCATTGTCATAGACCCCTTGCAAGATAGGTAAAAGGCTTGAACGCTCGCGTCCGTACTTTTTCACTAATGATTGTACTGTCATTGAAGTATTGCTCATAGTAGCCTCCGGCATACTGTGTATAATGAATATTGTAGCTAAATATATTTGAGTTGTGATGTATTCGATTAAAACAAGAAATAAGACATTTAATAAAATGCAAAAATGAGATATAAAAATTTTAACATAATTCTAAGTAAAAACAAAATACTATTTTCTCTAAATGATTTATGTAATCAATGTGTTGCCTCTTAGCAGATACGGTTTAGCTCTGATATTTGACAATCAAACGGCTAATATTACACCTCGTCAGAAAGAGAATAACTATAGGAAATGCGTGGCGTAATTTGCATTAAATTGTTTGTACAAAAAGGAGTTATCGTATGAAAAATGGAACTGCAATATTAGTTTTCTTTGTTTTGATGTGCTTTGTAAGTAATGCTCAGGAACTAAGAAGCATAAAAGGATATGTTTTTGATAAGGAAACACTAAAACCTCTACCAGGTGCTACTATAATTTTAGAAGACACAAAACTTGGTGCAAAGTCAAAAAATGACGGAAAATTTGAAATTCCGAAACTCACTCCGGGTAGGTATAATATTCTTGTCAAATATATTGGCTACAAATCCGAGCTTAGACAAAATCTCATACTTTCTTCTTCGAGGGACTTGTTAATCGAAATAGGACTTGAAGAATCTGTCAGTAGGACTGAAAAGGTTTTCGTAACTGCCGAGAAAGACAAATCAAAAGCCATAAACGAATCTTCACTTGTTAGCAGCAAAACCTTCACTGTCGAGGAAACAGGCAGATATGCAGGTGCTATGATGGATCCGGCTCGAATGGTAACAAATTTTGCAGGAGTGAGTGCTGTAAATGATGATAGGAACGATATAATCATTCGTGGTAATTCTCCCTTAGGTGTTTTGTGGAGATTAGAAGGAATATCCATACCCAATCCTAATCACTTTTCCGCTTATGGCAACACCGGCGGTCCGATTAGTATTCTAAATAACAATAATCTAGCAAATTCAGATTTTATGACAGGTGCATTCCCTGCAGAATTTGGCAATGCTACTGCCGGAGCTTTTGATTTGAAACTCAAAAAAGGGAACAGCGAAGATTTTGAAATAATGACTCAGTTAGGGCTTACAGGTATCGAACTGGGGGTAGAATCACCACTATTTGCTGAGCAGTCCTCTATAATTTTCAATTACAGATATTCTACATTGGGATTATTAGACAAGGTTTCTGATGTTGTAGCAGATTTGCCGAGCATACCCAAGTATCAGGATTTAACTTTCAAAATTGCATTTCCTAATACAGACTTCGGAAGCTGGGAGATTTTTGGTTTAGGAGGTATGTCCGAATCAGATTTCCTATATAATGCTAAAGATGATGATGACGAGTTTAATATATATGATGAGAATCTCAACAAAAATATTTACAGTCGCAATAAGTTAGGAGTAATTGGTATCTCAAATACGATGTTACTTGGTGAGTCATCATTTTTAAAATCAACTGTAGCTGTAACCGCTACGGAAAACAAATCGCAAACAGATACACTTTATAATCAAATCTCTATGCTAAAATTGAATAATGCAGAGGAAATTACTTTGCAATGGGCAGAGCAATATAGTTATAAATATGACAAAAAGAATGTATTTTCGGCTGGATTTACTGCTAAATACATGGATTTCAAACTTGCTGACAGCTCGCATAACGGAACTGATTTTGATATCAATACAGAAATAACTGACAATGCTTTGCTGGCGGAAGCTTATGTGCAACTTGAACATAAGTTTTCAGACAAAACCAAAATGAATGTTGGATTGCATGGTACTTATTTTGATTTGAATCAAACCGGAGTCTTCGAACCGAGATTAGGTTTTAGCACAGAGTTGAGCGAAAAACACAATATTTCATTAGGCTTGGGGCTTCATAGTCAAATCCAACCATTGCCATATTATTTTTATCAGGATGAAAATGGCAGAAAAGGAAATCAAAACTTGGAGCTTACAAAAAGTTTCCACTCTGTACTTTCTCACCGATGGACATTGGCAAATAATTTATATATTAAAACAGAAGCGTATTATCAATATTTGTATGATATTCCTGTCGATAGCTATCCGTCAACTTTTGCGATGGTGAATGCCGGAGCTGATTTTCAGTTAGATGCAAAAACTAATTTGGTAAATGATGGCACAGGGGAAAATTACGGGATAGAGCTAACATTAGAAAGATTCTTTGCTGATGGGTTTTATATGTTACTCACAGGTTCTGTATTTGACAGCAAATACAAAGCAAGCGACGACAAGCAAAGGAACACGGCTTTCAACGGTAATTATATGTTGGCAGCCTTAGGAGGATTAGAGTTTGAAATGTTCGACGGATTCGATTTTATTTTGGATTCTAAACTCACTTTCGGAGGTGGGAGAAGGTATATTCCAATAGATTTGGCAGCGTCTGTGGTAGAAGGACAAACAGAATTCGATGAGAGTAAAGCATTTGAAAGTAGATATAAAGATTATTTCCGTTGGGATATTAAAATCGGATATAGAATGAATCTTATGAGTAGCTCACATTATCTACTTTTAGATTTTATGAATGTACTAAATACTAAAAACGAATATATGCACCTGTACGACCCTACAAATAAAAGAATTGCTTCGATTTACCAATATTCTTTCTTGCCAAATTTGATTTACAAAATCGAGTTTTAAAATGAGCAGACTAAAAAATTATTCGATTAGGATTTTAGTAATAAGCATCATACACATATATCTGAAAATGTATGACAGTACTTTTTTTGGGATTGTCGGCAATGTCGGATTTAGGGATGCTTTTTATTATGTGTTTTCTCTTTTGTTTGGGTTTGTTGCTTGGGAAATCACAGAAAGAGTGAACAAAAAAATAATCAGCACTTACCATGCTAAAGAACTTAGCAGAAAAATTGTGATTTTTGGTTTTGTCCATTTGATAATGGGCATAATGTGGGGTGCTGTTTTTTCTACTATATATTACTATTCCACATTATCTCTATTTGGGATAAAAATATTTGAAGATTTTTATATAACAGATGCTGATTTGTCGTTTGGGATTTTGATTTTTTATATAATAGTCAATTCTATTGCAGGTATAAAACTGTTTTACACTCAATGGAAAAATGAGTTAGTAAAAAATGAGCGCTTAGAAAAAGAATTTGCTTTGTCAAAATATGAAGCTCTAAAAAATCAAATTGATCCCCACTTTTTCTTTAATTCGCTTAGTGTCTTGTCAAACCTTGTGTATAAAAATCAAGATTTGGCTGCTGACTTTATCAATAAATTATCTAAACTATACAGATACATCTTAGACATAAGAGAACGAAGATTGGTGACTATACAAGAAGAGCTGCTTTTTGTACAAAATTATTTTTATCTGATGAAGATAAGGCATGGTGACCAAATCATACTGAATATTTCCGATGTAGAAAACGAGTCAGTGTTTTTGCCTCCGATAACTTTGCAGCTACTTGTTGAAAATGCAATAAAGCATAATATATATTCAGAAGAAGAGCCGTTGCTGATAAAAATCAGCAAGCAAGATGATTATATTATAGTGCAAAATTCGGTACAAAAAAGAAAACTCTTGAGCGAAGGTTCAGGTTTAGGGCTTGCAAATATTGTTTCGAGATACAAACTGATAACAGAGCAGGGGGTTATAATAAAAGAAGACGAAAAAGAATTCAAAGTCCTACTTCCCATTATAAGGAGCAACGAGTATGAAAATAGCAATATTTGAAGACGAACTTCACTCAGCAGAGAGACTTACTCAGCTTGTGAGAGAAATTGATAAAACAATAGAGATAGACGCTGTAATTACCACAGTAAAGCACGGCAAGCAATATCTCCAAGCTGCTCCTGACATAGATTTAATATTGCTGGATATTCAGCTTTCGGATGGGAACTCGTTTGAAATATTTGAAGAAGGAGCTGCGAATTTTCCGATAATATTCACAACTGCGTTTGACGAATTCGCTATCAAAGCATTCAAACTAAATAGTATTGATTATCTATTGAAACCCATAGACAAAGAAGAGCTGGCTGTTGCTATTAAAAAATTTGAATCTCGGCAGCAAGGGGCTGAAGTTAACTACCACTTCCTTTCCGAAATACTTAAATCACAAAGTAAGGCATATAAGCAGCGGTTTCTTGTCAAAAAAGGAAACAACTTGACGTATGTGTTGACAGATGAAATTTCATACTTCAAATTTGCTGACGGCTTAGTAGATGTGATTACTTTTGATAACACGATTTATCCGGTAGATTATACATTAGACAAAATCGCAAAGATGATAGACCCTGATAAATTTTTTAGAATCAATAGACAATATATCATTAGTATAGAATCTATTATCTCCATTAATACATACTTCAATAGTAGGTTAAAGCTGAAAATCAAAGCCGGCAAGGAAGAGATTGTTGTTAGCCGAGATAAAGTAAAAGATTTTAAAAGCTGGCTGGATCGATAGTTAATTGCAAACAATACAATCCCCTTTTCATTCGTTTTCCATTGAAAATATATGTTATAAGGAGAAGAGAATGGTATTCCAATCTTTTGAAGAAGTAATAGAATTTGCTATTAGTAGAGAAATTGAAGCAGCTGATTTTTATAATAAACTTCAGTCTTTAGTGAAACATGAATCAAGTATCAAATTACTCAAAGAACTTGAAAATATGGAGCTTGCTCATGCTGAGATACTCAAAAAGTTTGATAAGTCAGAAATCGAAGGAGAATATGTTTCTCCCAAAATTCAAAATCTAAAAATAGCCGACTCTATGGAAGATATTAGCCCTCAAAGCGAAATGAACTATCAGGAAATACTTGTGCTTTCTATCAAGGCAGAGCAGCATGCGAACGAACTGTATCTAAAACTCGCTAATGAGTCAGAAAATCAACTCACTAAGAATGTGTTTTTAAGATTAGCTGACGAGGAAGCCAAACACAAGCTGCACTTGGAGCAAATCTATGATGATGAGTTTATGGTAGAAAATTAGAATAAGCATATATTACTCTTTTTAATCTGTATTTTGGAAGCCACTTTATATTTAGATATAAATGTCTCCAAAATACTTTTTTTTTATAATTTTGAATTGTCCTCTATTATTATTAGTTTTAGGTAAAAAAAGGACAAAAATCCATGGCCATAGGTATCATTCCTGCTCGCTTTGCTTCGACCCGATTTCCCGGCAAACCACTTGCCGATATTTGTGGCAAACCACTTTTGCAGCATGTTTTTGAATCTGTTTCAACTTCTAAACTTCTTAATAGAATTGCAATAGCTACAGACGATTCGAGAATTGCAGAGGTAGCTCATAGCTTTGGAGCGGAAGTAATTATGACTGATTCTGATTTGCCAAGCGGGACTGACAGAATCTTTCAGGCATACCTACAAATGAATACCGAAGACGATATTATCGTCAATATACAAGGTGATGAACCACTCTTTTCGGGTCATCTGGCAGATGAACTCATTAGCCGACTTTCCTCAAGCGAAGCAGATGTAGCGACTATGGTAAAAAAAATTACTTCAGTAGAAGATTTATTCAATCCCTCTAACGTAAAAGCAGTAGTGGGCAACAATGGCTATGCTCTCTATTTCTCAAGAAATACTTTGCCCTTTGTCAGAGATCAAAAACCTATAGATTGGATTAATATTCATGATTTTTATAAACACGTTGGAGTTTATGCTTATAAAGCACGCGCTTTGAAGAGATTTGTGGAGCTTCCTGTTTCAAAGTTGGAATCTTTAGAACAATTAGAACAACTCCGCCTGATGGAAGATGGAGCCAGATATCTATGCGTAGAAACAGATATAGAGCTTGTAGGCGTAGATACACCTCAAGATGTGCAAAGAGTCGAAAAAATTCTAGTCAGGAGAAATTAGTATTCTAATTTTTTAGCGTCTTCTGATAAGATCATTTATTTTTTCGATAGTTTTGTCTTTCAGCTCCTCTAAGGTCTGCTGGCTTAGCATTTCATACGCATCTGTTCTTAGTTTGCCCCACTGGTCATGTACTGGGCAGGGTTGCTCTACGGAGCATCCTCTGAAACCTAAAACACAGTTTTCAAACATACCGAGCCCGTCAATAGCAGCTACAATTTCGATTAATCTAATGTCTTTCGGATGTTTATTTAGATAAAAACCGCCAGCTTTGCCTTTTTTTGAGCCAACTATGCCACTTGCAGTAAGAGTTTGTAGTACCTTCGATACAAATTCTTTTGGGACGTTCAAGTTTTCCGATACATCAAGAGCATTCCATAGCGTTCCTTCGTCTTGAGCAGAAAGAAAGAGAACCGCCTGCAAGCCTAACTCACATTTTTTAGAAAAAATAACTGTCATAAATACCCTCTGTATAGTCTTTTACAAAGATACAGAAAAAATTTCTAAAAAAAATATTTGCATTAAAGACTATTTTGTCTTATATTGAAAACAGATAAATAAGTCTGATTTAAAAACGGGAGACTCAATATGTTTTGCTATCAATGTGAACAAAATTCAAAAGGTGCATGCAACACTAATGTTGGTGTTTGTGGTAAAGACGAAAAAACTGCTATCATGCAGGATATTCTTTTATTTGTTGCCAAAGGTGTGGCATGGGTTGCCACCGAATTGCAGATGGAAGGAATAAGACAGAAAAAATTTGATGTTTTTGTGATGGAAGCTCTTTTCACTACCGTTACTAATGTAAGCTTTGACTATATGCGAATAGTTGGTCAAATCAAAGAGGGTAGCGAATTACTTGAAGAAGCTAAAGCTGAATGTAAAAAATTAGGCATCAGATTGCCAATTGATGAAAACCACCCTGTCAATTTCAATTTTGTACCAAATCCAGATGATTTGATGCTCATGTCAGGTCTTGCTGCTATTGAAACAAGATTTGAAGAAGAAGGTAAAACTTACACCGGAATAGTAGAGCTAATCGTTTACGGATTGAAAGGTCTTGCTGCTTATGCTCATCATGCTTATGTCCTTGGTTTTGAAAAACAGGAAATATATGCGAGAATCAACTCTACATTACATTATACATTGCACAAACACTCTGCCGAAGAACTTTTAGGCAAAGCCTTAGAGACAGGAGAGTTGAATCTGCAGGTAATGGAGCTCTTGGACTCTGCTAATACCGGTACTTACGGACATCCTGAACCATCACCGGTAAGAATAACAGCCAAAAAAGGAAAAGCAATCCTTGTTTCAGGACACGACTTGAAAGACTTGGAAGAGCTGTTAAAGCAGACTGAGGGTATGGGAATAAATATATATACTCATGGCGAGATGCTTCCTGCCCTCGGATATCCTCACTTGAAAAAATACTCACACTTAGCCGGAAACTATGGCGGAGCTT
Source organism: Kapaibacterium sp. (SeqCode) (assembly GCA_963664875.1). Classification (GTDB taxonomy): domain Bacteria; phylum Bacteroidota; class Ignavibacteria; order Kapaibacteriales; family UBA2268; genus JBFHIJ01. The sequence continues at coordinate 3,076,760 of OY761611.1, forward strand.
GGCAAGATCAGTGGAAAGAATTTGCAGCTTTCCCGGGTGCTGTGCTAATGACTACAAACTGTATCCAGGAACCTAAAGAAACATACCAAGACCGAATCTTTACCTGCGGACTTGTAAGCTGGCCAAATGTTACTCACATTAGCGACAGAAACTTCAAACCGGTAATCGAAGCAGCACTGGCTGCTGAAGGTTTCAAAGAAGACGAAGAAGAAAAAAATATTTTAACCGGATTTGGTCATAACGCAGTTCTATCAGTTGCAGATAAAGTTGTCGAATCAGTTAAAAACGGCGACATTAAACATTTCTACCTCATAGGTGGTTGTGATGGTGCTAAATCAGGAAGAAACTACTATACTGATTTCGCTACTCAAGCTCCAAAAGACAGTGTAATAATGACATTAGCGTGTGGCAAATTCAGATTTAATAAATTAGAATTCGGTGACATTAATGGCATTCCTCGCCTATTAGATATTGGTCAATGTAACGATGCATACTCTGCTATCAAAATTGCAGTTGCTCTTGCAGAAGTTTTCGAGACAGATGTCAATTCATTGCCTCTATCTCTTATCCTTTCATGGTACGAGCAAAAAGCTGTGGCAATCCTATTGACATTGCTTCATCTTGGCATTAAAAATATAAAAATCGGACCTACATTGCCGGCATTTATCGAACCGGAAGTATTGAATATTTTGGTAGAAAAATTCCAATTGGCTCCTATTACTACAGTAGAAGCTGACTTGGCAGAAACATTAGCATAACACGCTTGGTTCGGGAATACATAAAGAGAGTAGTCTAATCTGATTACTCTCTTTTTCATGTTTAAATATTCTGGGGATTCCATGGAGGATATTTTGTATAGGTAAATTTATTACCTATTTGATGTTAAAAGTCTATACATTCCCGTAGCATATACAATGAATGAATAAAGAAGAACTACGGAAACGATAGGCTCTCCCCATTCTTTGCAGTATGGGACTTCGTAAAATGCCAATATGAGCTGAAGTGCCAGAAAATTGACTGCTATCTTACCTGTCATATTTGAAGGTATTATGTATCCTATTTTGCCTTTAGCCCACAAGCCGCCTAACAGTATTAAAAAATCTCTACCGAAAATTATCGCTGCATACCAAGGAGACAATAGTCCGGTCATAAGCATAGTAATGCCTGCTGCACCTACTGCCATTTTATCTCCGATAGGATCTAATACTTTGCCTAACTCGCTTATCTGATTTAATTTTCGGGCAAGATAGCCATCGAGGTAATCGCTTATCACCATGAGTGCAATCAATATCCCAACAATAAGCTTATAGTCATATAAAATTGCAAATCCGAAAGGGATGGAAAGTAAAATTCGAATTAAGCTTATGATATTCGATATAGTCCATTTCTTATTGCTCATAATTAACTCTTGTAGTGAAGACTGATGTAAAAATCAAAGATACTAAAATACCCGGCAACATTGCTTCTATTCCTTCTGCAAAGCCGACAGACATCTCCAACAATACCATCCAGATTAAAGATGCTGAAGAGCCGGCAAGCATTACCATAGATGCGTGTTTTGCTTTTATTTGATATTTGCTGCTGAAGCTGATTAGCAGCGGAAGTAAAAGTCCGGGTACAGCTATGCTGCTTGTTTTATAAATCAAATCGATTACAGACGGCAGTGCAGTTGCCAATAAGATACTTAAAACAGCAGTCAGTACCAGACCAAGTTGTGTAAGCTTTTGTGTACTTATGTGCTGTAAAGAACGCATTTTTTTAAGTAGATCATTGCCGATTGTCGTAGCACTAAGAAACGCATAGCTATCGAGTGTTGACATCACAGTCGCAATCAGAGCAGTAATAAATACGCCTTTCCATATTGGAGGCAAAACTGACTCTGCTAAAGTCGGATAAGCCATAAGTGGATTATCTATTACAAAAAATGCTTTCGCATAGAGTCCTGTGCTTAATGTCATTGCATCAAAAATCATCCAAAAAAGAACAGAAATCAATATCCCGTTTCTGGCTACATTTGGTGTTTTTGCTGCAGCACAACGTTGATGGAAACCGGGATCAATAAACGTCTGTAGAGAGATAATAAACCACACAAAAACGTACTGCCATGAGTTTCCGCCCGTTGGATCCAAATGTGTCTCCGGAAGTTTGTTAGTCAGCTCAAACACGCTTCCGTAGCTTGAGTATGAGAAAAACAATAAAGCTGCGAATCCTACATACATAACTATAAACTGAGCAAAATTTGTACGTATATCTGCTTTTAATCCGCCTGTATAGATATAGACAAGAGAAATCATAGCTCCGAGTATAATCGAATTAACTAAGCCCCATCCGGTAAACATATCTATTATAACGCCGAGCATAAGAATATAAGAAGCGGGGAGAGTAATAATAAGAACAATCACAGAAGCCACTGTTCCCGCTATGTTACCGTATTTTGAGGAAATTTGATCTGGTATAGTCAGAATATTTGAATTACGTATCTTTTTTGCAATCAGTAGAGCGAATAGAGTAGCTGAAATATAATATGGCAAGGCAAAGCACACCCATGCAAGTATTCCCGAGTTATAGACAAATTCGCCTACTCCGAGTATGCTTCCGTACCATGTAGCAACTAAAGTACCCACAAAAAATGGCAGAGTTACTTTTCTCCCTGCCAGTATAAAGTTTTCTGTACTATCTTTATCGTCTTTATCGGACTTTGACGAGCGAAACCCTATAAATAATACTACTATCACATAAAGGGCTATTACTGCCAAGTCTGCTATTGAAGGTGTCATAGTCTATTTTCAAATTGTTTTTGACAAGGTTTGAATAAATCTGTTTATTCACAAAAGAACAGAAGCCATTATCTTATTGCGCCTTTACAATGCTTCTTTAAATGCATTAACAGTTAGTTCCATGCCTTCGTCAAATGCCATTTTTGGAGACCAGCCGTGCATTTTTTCATATTTAGAGTAAGAGCAGACACTTCTTCTTTGTTCACCGGCTTTTGCAGGGCCATGATACTCTTCGCAGTTACTTCCGGTTAGTTCTTTCAGACGACGGAAAATGTGATTAACGTTAGTTTCCACTCCTGTGGTTACGTTGTAAATACCATTTACAGCTTCGTCCAATGCTTTTAAGTTTGCAGCAACTACATCTTCTATGTAGATATAATCTCTTGTAATTAGGCCATCGCCGTTAATTATCGGTTGCTCTCCGGCAAGCATTTTATTTATAAATATAGCGACAACACCAGCCTCACCGTGAGGATTTTGTCTTGCTCCATAAACGTTGCCATACCTTAAAACAACTCTGTCTATACCGTAAACAGACTGGTAATAGAAGAGATAATGCTCCGTGCTCAATTTTGAGATACCATAAGGCGAGCAAGGTGCTTTCCTATCTTCTTCTTCAGCAGGGAATTTTTCCTGTTCACCGTAGATTGTACCACCTGAGGAAGCAAATATAATTTTCTTTATACCGGATTTGCGGGCAGCTTCAAAAATATTGATACTGCCTATAATATTTGTATTAGCGTCAAATTTTGGATCATCAACAGATACTCTTACGTTCATCTGTGCTGCATGGTGGCTGACTATGTCAAATTTTTCTTTTTCAAAAATTTCAGAGATGTTGTTATCATTAATATCAGCAGTGATAACATTAGCTTCAGGATTGATGTTCTCTTTTTTGCCTGAAGAAAAATTATCAAGCACAGTAACTTTATGTCCCAATTTTATATAAGCGTCAACTATATGAGAGCCTATAAAGCCGGCTCCGCCGGTTACTAATATTTTCATGGAATTACTCCGAGTATGCATTATTTTGATAATATAAAAATACAAAAAAAAGCACAAAAGTGTATATGTGCCTGCAAAAAAGACGTTTGCGAATAAGTATAACCGTAAGAGAGCGAAAAAAGCAAAAAAAAATTGTTAATCTAAGTTTAGTTTGACAAAAAAATTTCTTATTTTAATAGACGAGATGCAATTATAAACAAAAAAAGCAAACACACACATGCATTACACCATGCCTATAACCCAAAGGTTAAAAAAACTAATAAAATCTCTACATCAGAAACAATTCAGAGATCAGAATGATTTGTTTGTAGCAGAAGGTCAAAGGTTGTGCGAAGAAATTATCGACAGCGATTTTCAGGCAGAGCTTGTTGTGATAAAAGATTCTCCTACTCAGGAAATCACAGAAATTGTAGATCACTTTGCAGATAAAGGGGTGCCGGTCTATACTGCACCTAAGCATCAATTTGATCAGATATGCCATACAAAAACACCCCAGGGCATCATCACGGTCGTTAATATCAAAAAACCTGTGCTGCTTCCCGATGAGCCGTTTCTTGCTCTCGACGCAGTCGCTGACCCCGGTAATATCGGAACAATCATCCGTACTGCCAACTGGTTTGGCATCAAACAAATAATACTCGGTAGAGATTGTGCTGATAAGTTCAATCCCAAAACTGTTCGTTCCACAATGGGGGCAATTTTCAAAACACAGGTGCATCACACTCATGATTTGCCCGGATTTGTGAAAGAAAATTTTCCAAAGCACCAATTGTTAGGAGCGAGCGTCAATACTAAGACAGATTTAGAATCTTTGGATTTTAAAAACGAGAAGCTATACGGAGTGTTTTTCGGAAACGAGGCTAATGGGCTTTCAGAAGAATCTCTCGCTATATTGGATCATGAGTTCATTATTCCCGGAATTGGCAATCAGGAATCATTAAATGTTGCGGTTTCAGTTGGTATTTCTCTTTACCATCTGACTAAGTAATATCCAAACAAAGTTTAGGTTAAAATCGACGTTAAATGATATTAATAGCTATTGAGTTTGGCGTGCTTTTCGTAAATTAACAAAACAAACTAGTTCTTTACGAAATTTATCAAACATTGTTTCAGGATTTAAGTATGGTTTTAGAAACTGTCTTAAAACTTCTGCTAATAGCTATTCTAAGCTATCTTGCAGGAGCTATTCCATCAGCAGTATGGATAAGTAAAAGATTTTTCGGTTTCGACATTAGAGAAAAAGGCAGCGGCAATATGGGAAGCACAAATGCTTTCCGGGTTTTGGGTTGGAAATGGGGACTTACAGTCCAGATAATGGATTTGCTCAAAGGCGTTTTTGCAGTTGTTGTTGTAGCAGGCTTTCTTGGAGAAGGGCTTGCAATCCCGAATGCTACTTCTTTTGAAGATATAACACTGATTAGAATAGGTGCAGGTATGCTTGCAGTTGTTGGGCATATTTGGACTTGCTTCGCCGGCTTTAAAGGCGGAAAAGGCATCAACACTGCTGCCGGTATGCTGATTGGACTTGCTCCCATTGATGTCAGTATTGCTCTTGGCATATTTCTTATTGCAGTAGTCCTTTCAGGATACATTTCTCTTGGTTCTATTATGGCTGCTTTTACAGTGCCATCGTCTATGTTTGTCAGATATAATTTCCTACATATAGATATTCCGGGTTACCAGCAGTTGATTTATTTTTGTCTTGCCTTATTTGTTCTTGTTGTGTTTACGCATAGAGCAAATATCAAAAGATTGCTTCAGGGCAACGAAAATCGATTCAAAAAACTACAAATATTTCATAAAAGTTAGTTGACCTTTTGGGAGTATCAGATAAGTTGAAGAAAATTACAGTAATTGGAGCCGGAGGCTGGGGCACTGCACTTGCCTCCGTGCTTGCAAAAAACGGAAATAATGTCGATCTTTGGACTCATGAGCTTAGCGTAGTACAGGAAATTTCCGACACTCGTACCAATAATACATACCTCCCCGGCGTAGTGCTTTCTGAAAAGATTACTGCTACCAATGACATCAAAGGCATTGACAATGCGAATATAATAATAAATGCAGTGCCTACAAAGTTTATCAGAAGCTTATACCACGAGATGAAAGTTGATTTTTCTAAAAAAATCATAATAAACGCATCTAAAGGTATCGAGCAAAGCACTTCTTTTAGAATTTCTCAAATATTTAATGATGCCTGTGGCGTAGATTTCCATAATTATATAGCACTGACAGGACCTTCGCATGCTGAGGAAGTTGTGCGAGATGTACCTACTACCGTTATTGCTGCTTCGATTGATCACGATAAAGCACTTTACGTTCAGGAACTTCTCTCTACACCTACTTTTAGAATTTACACATCAGATGATTTGATTGGTGCAGAGATTGGTGGTGCAATTAAAAATGTAATTGCTATTGCTGCAGGGATTATAGACGGCTTAGGCATGGGTGACAACACCAAAGCTGCTCTTATTACTCGTGGATTAGCTGAAATGAGCAGAATCGGAGATGAAATGGGTGCAGATATCAGAACCTTTTCCGGCCTCTCCGGTTTGGGAGATTTGTTTGTAACCTGCAACTCCAAACACAGCCGCAATAGATCAGTTGGTGAAAGAATCGGGAAAGGGGAAAAATACTCTGATATAGCCAATACTATGAAAATGGTTGCTGAAGGTGTATTTACTACCAGAGCTGTTGTAGAGCTATGTGAAAAATTGGAAGTTGAAATGCCTATTGCAGAGCAAATCAATAAAATTCTTTTTGATGAAAAATGCCCCAAAGATGCAATTCGCGATTTGATGCAAAGAGAATATAAAAAGGAATGGTGGTAAGGTTTTTTTTATCCATTCCTTTTTTTTAGATACTCTATAATTGAAAATATGCCATAGCCTGCCAACGGTAGCATCCAATATTTCATCATTGTCTGATATCTTGGGATACTGAAAAAGATAAAAGCAACAATGCTGTGGTAAACCAGCATGGAGAATATTAAGCTATTTTCTTTGAATTTTGTACGAATGATGCCTATAATTGATGCAGCTAAGTATAGTAACCAAGGCAGGATATAAACTATTTGAGAAGTCATACCGGAGTAAGGGTAATAAACCCATAGATGAATTACTTTTTCGAAGCCGGATAAAAATGAAGACATTGGCTTTTCTGATATCCTTTTGAGTGCTTCCTGCTTATGCAAATCAATATAATCTAATTCGTACTTCTCAGAAAATTTTAGTTCAGCTTTCAATGAATCCATTCTGTCATCAGCCCAAGCACCCGGATAAAGTGAGTTATGTCCTCGGTAGAGATTTATTCCAAAATTTGTAGTGAACGGAATAAACTTATCCAAAACTATATAGTTTCTTACAGTCCAGGGAGCCACAATCGACAAGGAAATTGCTATGTATAGCAGTGCATATTTTATTGAGGAACGCTTTAAAACAAAAAAAGAAAGAATCAAAACTAACAGTGCAACTTCTGATCTGAATAAAATGGCTATACCTGAAAGTAACCCTAGTTTTGTGATTTCTTTTACGGAAAATTTGCTGTCTTTCGAAAACATTAACAGCACTAATGCTATGAATAAATGATAGAAATTAGTAGTCACGGCAGTGGAAGAAGAAAAAATAAATTCAGGGAAAAGGGCTGCAAGCCCGGCTGCAAACAGAGCTGCCTTTTCGTTGAACTTGTTAGATGTGGCTTTATAAATTATAACAACAGATATTGCCGCTATTATGTGATTGGCTAACAGATACACAATATTTCTGATTATCTCGCTTTTAATCAGAAAAAACGGAACTGTATAAAACACAGCTCCGACAGGCATATAAGCACCAACTGCAAATTCATTAGAATTGGAAGGATTAGCAAAAAACGAAAAGCCTTTACCGGCTAATATGTTTTCAGCCATAATTCCATATTCGTAATAGTTTATGTTTTCGAAACTATTAAGAATGAAAGAAGCTGCAATTCTCACAAAAAATGCAATGCAAAATAAAATTAGGCTTTTTTTACTTATATCTTTTATTTTCATCTGCTTTAGATTATTTTGTATTCTAAGATTATTTAATTTACAATTATTGTTGCGAATAATGAAGACAAAAAAGATATTTGTCTGCACCGAATGCGGTGCAAAATCTCCAAGATGGATTGGGAAATGTCCCGAATGTAATTCATGGAACTCTTATGTAGAACAAACAGAGACTAAAAGTTCTTCATCTTCCGTCTCACGTCAGCAGTCGGACTCAAAAATTTACAAATTGGCAGACGTACCTACCGAAGAGAATTACAGGATATCTACCGGTATCAAAGAGCTTGATAGGGTGCTTGGAGGAGGCATTATCCCGGGTTCAATAGTCTTAGCGGGAGGCGATCCGGGAATTGGCAAATCAACTCTAATGTTACAGATGTGTGGCGGTATCAAAGAGTTTGCACCGCTATATGTAACAGGCGAAGAGTCATTGCAGCAAATCAAGTTCAGGGCAGCCCGCATCAAAGGAATAGATGAGGAAATGCTTATACTTGCAGAAACAAATCTTGAACAGATAATATATCATATTTCGTCTTCAGAAAGCCGGGTGATAATTGTAGATTCGATTCAGTCTATTCACTCAGAAAAAATCGAAGCCACTCCCGGCAGTGTTGTGCAGATTCGTGAATGTACTTCTGCACTAATGCAGCTGGCAAAACAGACTAATAAAGCAATCTTTGTCATTGGTCATGTTACAAAAGAAGGTGTGATTGCCGGACCTAAAATACTTGAGCATATGGTGGATACAGTTTTGCAATTCGAAGGTGAAAAAACATACTCATACCGAATCCTTCGAGCAATTAAAAACAGATTTGGCTCGACCAATGAGATTGGAATATTTGACATGAGCGATGCAGGACTCAGAGAAGTAAGCAATCCTTCCGAAATATTTTTATCCTCGCGTGAAGTGCAAGAACCAGGGACATCTATCGTTGCAGCTATGGAAGGCTCTCGACCTTTGCTGCTCGAAGTGCAGGCTTTGGTTACTCCTACCAGCTATGGTGTTCCACAAAGAACCTCAAATGGATATGATTCCCGTAGGCTTCAGATGGTGCTTGCTGTGCTCGAAAAAAGGCTCGGAGCTCAATTCCAAAAGAATGATGTTTTTGTCAATATCACTGGAGGCGTGTCTCTAAGTGATACATCAGTCGATTTGGGAGTAGCTGCCGCACTTATCAGTTCGCTAAGAGATCAGGCATTAGACGCAATGACAGTAATTATAGGTGAAATTGGATTAACAGGTGAGGTCAGGAGTGTCGCTAATTTAGAAAGAAGAATAGGCGAGTGCGAGAAACTCGGATTCAAATCTGTAATGATACCACAGAACAGTATTAGTAAATTAAGCAAAAAATTTGATATTAAACTGTTACCAACTGCAAGAATATCTTTGGCATTATCAACTTTATTTGGCTAAGATAGCATTTTTTTGATATATTAGATTTACTTAGAGAAATAATATTTATTTCTTATTGTCTTAGTTTATACACTGAAGTAAATATCTCTGATATTTGGAATTTTATAATGTTTGAACAAGTAATAGATAAAGAGAAAAAAAGCCTAACAGCTTCGATTAAAAAAGACACAAAACGGGTCTCTTTAGATAGTATAATAAACAGCAACATAAGCGAGGCATACAAAAAGTACTTCCTTGCCGAGGTCAAATGGTGGATATACCAAGATAGAATTGTCAGAAGTAGTGGGAATTATTTTGAAATAACTCCTGAGATAAACAGCGAGTTTGATGCTCTTGATAAACTATACCTAAAAACCGCATATTTTAGCAAAGCTACATTGGCGAAAGTGATTGATTCTGCAGTAAAAGTAAGGCTTAATATGCTTTGCCGACCTGTTACTGCTATGAAATGGTTTATTTATAGAGGCGAACCTACTCGGACTATAAAAGAAATAAATTGCAGGTTGGAGTATCTTTTTGATCATAACTACCTTGTTAGAGCGGTTAAGACTTGGATTGAAGAACAGCAATTTGATGAGAAGCAATCACTCACAGCAGCAGAGTTCGAAAATGCTGTAAGAGAAATGGATTCAAACCACTTTTTGGATATGGGACCTTCAGAATTTTATGATTTGTTAGTACCAATCTTTGACTTCTTCATAGTAACAGATGCTGATAAAATCCCTATCGAAGCTTTAATTGTTTTCTCTGATGACAAATCATTAGGTAAGCTTACTAAAACTCTTGAAAAGATGCTGTTCCGAGACAAGATAACCAGCATTACAAAGCAGGAGCTAATCGATATTCTTACTGATTTATTTGACATCAAAGAATCTTCTGTCAGACCTGCTATGAGCAAAATGACTGCTCCTGACATCCCTGAATTTAAAGCACCAAAAAATCTTGGATCTCCTGTAACCGAAAAAGCAGATTCTGATACTTCAAAAGGACTCAACTTGTCTCCTGATGTTGCAGAAACTATTGGCAAAACAGATAAAGATAGTTTAATTAAGCACCAACAGACAAATATTGAGGATGTCGCAAAAGAAGTGATAACTGAGCTCGATGACGAAGAGCATGATTTAGATGCGCTTGCAGAGCTGGTGCTGCAAGACGAATCGATTTTCGATCAGAAGCATCAACGAAAAGAGTATAAAGCAATAACTGACGAAGATTTGGAAGAAGACGAGGAAGATTTGGATGATCTTCTATCCGAATTAGAAAGCACTATAAGCTCTTCTGAAAACAGCAATTCGTCTGATATGGGCAAAGCAGATTTGCCTTCTGATTTGAAAAACGAACTCTCAGCTCTTGTGTCAGACTTAGATTTTGCTACAGATTTAGATGATTTTGATATTGATAACAATGACTCAATTATCAATAAAGCTGATGACTTTGCAGATGAGTTGTCAGAGCTGGATGAAGCAGAAGAAGTCATTTCAGGATTTGCAGACGACAACAATTACAATCCTTCGAACGAACTTGATGCTTTAGAGCATGACCCCGACTGGGACGAAGTTGAAGATACTTTGAATGAGGAAGAAAATATGCAGGAAGAAAAATACATTCCACCCGCAGAAATAGGCTTGTCCGAAGAAACAATCGAAGAAATGCATAAGTTAGATGATTTTATTGTAAATCATAAAGAAGAGTTTGCTGCAGAAAAAACATATATAGAGTCTGATTTAGACTCTGATATTTTACTCGATGAGTTAGAAGGTAAGCATTTGATAACTATTAAAAATGATGAGGACGAAGACGAGATATTATGAAATTTGTAGATTTAGCTCGAATATGGATAAGCTCCGGTAAAGGTGGCGATGGTGCAATAAGCTTTCGTAAAGAAAAGTTTGTTCCAAAAGGTGGACCTGATGGAGGAAACGGCGGAAGAGGCGGAGATGTTATTTTTCAGGTCAATCCACATCTTAACACTCTATTAGATTTTCAGTTTCAAAGAAAATATGTAGCTGAAGATGGTGCTGCCGGTGCAAGACAAAAAATGACCGGCAAAGATGGAGAAGATATTATTATTCAAGTACCGCTCGGTACTATTGTCAGAAATGCAGAGACAGGAGATATTCTCGCAGATCTTTCCGAGCCGGATCAACGCGAGATTGTCGCGAAAGGCGGGAACGGTGGATTTGGTAATGCCGAATTCCCTACTCCTACGAATCAGGCTCCACGTTATGCTAAGCCGGGACTTCCCGGGCAGAGCTTCTATGTAGAATTAGAGCTCAAGCTTTTAGCTGACGTTGGAATTGTTGGGTTTCCTAATGCTGGCAAATCCACTTTGATAAGTGTCATATCTGCAGCAAAACCTAAGATAGCTGACTATCCGTTTACCACATTGATTCCTAATCTTGGTATAGTTAAAGTTGCTGAAGGCAAAACATTCTGCGTTGCTGACATACCGGGCTTGATAGAAGGTGCCTCTGAAGGCAAAGGTCTTGGCATCCAATTTTTGAGACATGTGGAAAGAACTTCTGTTTTGTTATTCCTGATTGATGCTTGGAGCGAAGACCACCAACGTGAGTATGAGACGCTCTGGGAAGAACTTGAAAAATTTAATCCGGAAATTGTAACTAAAAAAAGTTTGATTTGTATATCTAAAGTCGATTCTTTCGAATCTGAATTACATGAAGAATTAGCTAACCTTGATTTGGGTAACGGCAGAAAGCCGGATATGCTGATTTCTTCTGTCTCAGGGGAAAATATCGAAGAATTGAAATGGAAACTTTGGAACGAAATACAATCTCTTTAAATTATTATTAAGGTTCAAATGAAACAGATTTTTGTGGCGATGTTGATTCTGTCGCTTTCCTTGCCTATGGCTTTTGCTAAAAGACCATCTTTTCCTCCTAAGGAAGACCCTGCTAAAAGGGATGAGTGGTTGAGAAGTACTTATATCAATCCTAATGATAAAAACATCCCTGAAAATATTGATGCATTGCAAAGAAATTATGCATCTACTTTGCCGGTTGCTCCCGAGGGTTTTCTGGCAAAAGGTTCTAACGTTCAGTCCCAAACTTGGCTGTCTGCCGGGCCTAACAATATTGGAGGGCGTACAAGGGCTGTGGCTTTTGACGTAAGCAATCCAAATATTTTGATAGCCGGCGGTGTTTCCGGTGGGATTTGGCGTTCGGTGGATGGAGGTCAATCATGGGTGCAGACAACCGGTAAAAAGGAAGTCCCCTCTGTTACTACTATAGTGCAGGATAGACGCCCGGGCAAGACTCACATCTGGTATTTTGCCGGAGGCGAAGTATTCGGTAACTCTGCCGGAACGAGCAAAGGTACAAGCTATTACGGTAATGGTATTTACAAATCAACTGATAACGGTTTGACTTGGGCACCGCTACCCGGTACTTCTTCAGATTCGCCACACAGATACGACACATTTGACCAAATTCACAGACTTGTTTTAGATCATAAAACCTTAGATCAGGATATTATTTATGCAGCTTCTGTCGGTGGAGTATTCCGCTCATCTGACGGAGGCGAATCTTGGACTACAGTCCTTGGTGATGCATCAGATTTAAACAATGGTCCTCAGCATACTGAAATTGTTATGTCTGAATTTGGAATCTTGTATGCTGCTTTGAGCAGCAACAGTTCAAACTGGTCAAGTGCAACTCAGTCTGGTTTCTTTAGATCTACTGACGGCATCGAGTGGGAAGAAATCACTCCTGACGGTTTTCTAAAAGGTAGCAGACGCACTGTAATAGCTGCTGCTGCAGACGATAAGCTGGTTTATTTTTTGACTTATCACTCCAATAACAACGGTACTTATTGCCCTGACGGCTATGGCTGTTCTTCGCTTTACGTTGTAGATGATAACTCCAATCCGGGTGATTGGTACGATCTCTCAGAAAATCTGCCAATAATCAACAGCGGCTTGAATTACGGAATTTTCAAATCACAGAGTGGCTATAATATGTGTATCGCAGTTAAACCTGATGATTCATATTATGTTGTGATTGGCGGTACTAATTTGTATGTGTCGTCATATTCCTTTATGTCATCGGAAAATACCAAATGGGTTGGAGGTTACAATCCTGATTATGACCCAACAATTTTCTCTGATTACAACGCTACATGGCTTGAAAAAATTGCTGAATGGCGCAATATGATGTTCCCGACTAGTGGCTGGGATTTCCATACAATTGTCTTTCATCCTGACAATCCCGATATCATGATTACAGGTAGTGACCATGGGCTTCATCGAGTAAATAATTTCAAAGAAGCATACAAATCCGGGAACTTCACTTGGGATGACTTGAATAATGGCTACAACACCACTCAGTTTTACGATTGCAGCATTCATCCAACCGAAGCCGGAAATGAAACTATCATCGGTGGTATGCAGGATAACGGCACTTGGGGCACTTTTACTTCCAATGTTGAGTTTGAAGAGATGACCGGTGGTGATGGTATGCACTCTGTTATCAATCAAAACGGTGATATACTTGTATCTTCCCAAATGGGCTATATAATGAGAATGATTTATGAAGATGGCAAACTCGTTGGGGGCTACCAATTCCAACCGGAAGATCATCTTGGAATTCAATTTTCCTTCTACAATCCGTTTGAAATCAATCCGAATAACACTAATTCTTTAGTTATGGGAGCTGCATCAGGTATCGTCTATTGTTCTGATTATACTGATGGTAAAAAGGCTTACCAGAACTGGTCTTTTAGAGATATGGGGTGGGTGAATATTACTTCTATGGCTTTTGCTACTACTCCCGCAAATACGCTTTACGTAGGAACAAGTTACAAAGGTATTTACAAAATTGCTGATGTTACAAACTCTTCTTCAAATATTAAACAGATTAGCTACCCATCTGACGTTAATTATGGCTATACTTCTGATATTTGGGTAGATCCTATGAATGGAGACCACATAATTGCCATTATCTCTAATTATTATTCCAGAAGCATTCTGGAAACTACTGATGGTGGAGATTCTTGGACTGATCATGGTGGTAATCTCGAAGAATTCGAAGATGGAAGCGGCTCAGGTCCTTCTGTAAGGTCGTATGCAAGATTGAATACTAAAGATGGTGTTGTGCATTTTGTTGGTACTTCTGCCGGGCTTTACTCCACTAAAAACTTAGATGGTGCTAATACTGAATGGATCAGAGAAGGCGAAAATACCATCGGTATGGCAGTCGTTTCTAAAGTACACGCAAGACAATCCGACGGCAGAATAGTTGTTTCTACTCATGGTAACGGACTATTCAAAACTAACTATTCTACTTCTATCGAAGATTTCGACGCTGCGAGCCTTGGCTTTGCTATCTCTGAAATATATCCTAATCCGTCGGCAGGTATGTTACATTTTGTAATCAATTCTGACGATAGAGCTTTTGTAGAAGCTCGCCTTTTAGATTTGCAGGGCAAAGAAATTGCTAAAGTTATTTCGGAAGAGTTCTCCGGTACTAAAAAAGTACATTACGATGCTACTAATTTACCTAACGGTACTTACTTCCTAAATATAAGCGATGGAACGCATTTTGTTACTAAAAAGATTAGCATAGCAAAATAAATCTTCTTCTGCTCACAAATGGCAGATGTAAAATAAAGTATTATCCCCAAAATGACTATAAATCGTTTTGGGGATTTTTTATTTTGTCTCTCTCTATTGACTTTCCTGCAGGAAGAACATCCGAATCATTGATTACTCTACTTCAACTTTACTTTCTTGAAATATAAAAACATATAAAATACTAAACTCAGCACGAGAAATACTATGTTTACCAATCGTGCAAAGGGCGGAGCTGCCTCAGGATATATCTGCCCTAGTAACACAACGGAATTTAGCACTAAAAGCACTATAATCAGTTTGCGGAAGAAGTTGCTCATCTATCTGTCTCTAAATATTTCACACATCATTTGAATATATACAAACAAAAAACTCGCCAAAATAGTTTCCCCATTATGACGAGTCTCAAATTATAAACAGAAAAAACATCTACATACTTTCTTTGATATTTCTTTCCATTTTATCAATAATCGCTATTAGCTGCTGCTGTTCTTCATTGCTGACCCCTTTTAGAGCAATATCCATAGAGTCTTGCCAGCATTGTTGCACTTTGTCTTTGATTTTATCAGCTTTGGGCAATATCTCCACTATAATTTTGCGAGAATCTGTTTCGCTTTGCTTTTTAGTAATATAACCTGCAAACTCCAATTTCGTAACAATTCGCGTTACATTAGCGAAATCCTTATTGGTTTTTTCAGCAATCTCGCCTATTGTCATGCCGTCCTGCTGCCACAGATAATATAACACTACCCACTGATCCGGGGTAATCTCCACCTGATTTTTAGCAATTATTCTAAAAATATGCCTTTTGAGCAAAGCACCAAGCATCGCTACACGATGGTTTGCTGATTCTTCAAGATTAATCTTCATTGCCTGTTATTCTCTTTCTTACGTTTTTCCAACCATGAGTGCCTTGCAGACAAGATTCGTTAAATGTATGATACATTTCTTTAAATCTTGACATTGGGACTGATAAGCTTATAATATCTGCTTCTACCTGCGGTCTTACTGACGGATCGAACATTCCTAAATATGTTTTATATCCGTTCCTTCTGTTTTCTGTTATTGTCTGTGCTACTGTCGCACTGCAACCTGAAGCAAAAGGTACGCAAACTGCATCGTCTCTGTTATGGTCAAAATGCACCCATGAAACAAGGCCCGACATAACATCAGGATTTGCAAAAAACACAAGACCTTCTGCTGATTCAAAATTATCAATCTGAGTTATAGATGCAAAATTAAGGTATTTACCTGACATGTCTATGAGTTCTAAACCTTTTACAAAGTCTATCATCTGCTCAGGTACATCTTTGTATCTTTCTTTTAGTGATACATAAGGAGGAATAAACTCCGGCATTTCGATGAAACCGCAGTAAAGTTTTCCGCCAGGGCAGTAAATGGCGTCCACATCAAAACTGACAACTCCGCCATCGCGAGCAGGTTTAAGGTTGTGCATAAAGCAACCTTTTGATTTCAAAATTTCACCGGCAGGCGACTCAGAGTACCACACTGCAACAGGTAATTCATAGTTGCCAAAGGCTTCTTTGTACATTTCGATAAACTTGTCGATGTTCATATTGCACCATCAGATTGATTGATAGAAATACTTGTTATGACAAATATAAAAACAATATTTGACATGACAAGTAAAAAACATCAAACTTACCTTACCCTATCTTTTTCAGCAATTTATTTAATCTTTTCGCCTGCGATTCCCTTTCGCATTCCGGCAATCGCTTACTGATAATATCGGCGTAAATAGATTTATTTTCCTCTCTGATGCAGACAAGGCACTTTTCCATATACTGGGGTAGCTGCTTTATGGGGCATTTCCAAAGCTGCTCAGTCAGCAGCGGTTCGACCGCGTTTGTGTATTCGGTGTGGACATTCAGATTAGCAAGTATCCCAATTCCTGCGTCTATAGTGATTACAGAGCCTTTTTCGATAGTGGTGCTAATCAGCTCCAAACTTGCGAAAATCTCTTTGTGAGCAAGGTGAGAAATAGTCATCAGGGCAATCATTCCGCCCCAGACAAGCCTGTTATTTTTGCTCGAAAGCAGAGACAAAAACTCAGCAGGAAATCCCGCAATCAGCTCCGGTTTGATATAACCCGTTTCATAAAGAGCCTTGATGCACTCAGACTGCACCTTCTTATCTTTATTTTTTAGGTTATCAATCAGCTCCCTGACATAATCATGGTTCTCTGTTTCAGCAATCTCTTTGGCAAGCTCAATCTCATTTTGGTTGCCGGTTGCACCAATAGCTGAGGATAAGCGGTTTAGAATGGACATTTTTGTTTATCCTTTTTATTATATTCTTTCTTATTCAATAATACTAAAAAATAAATCGTTTATTGTATTATTCTTGCAAACTACATATCTTTGATTAAGTTATCTATGCAAAATATTCCCAATAGAGCAAGTGAATATGAAATTGTTAGTTATAGAGGATGAGAAGGAACTTTTATTAGCTATTGAAAAGTTTATGCTGACTGATGGTTATAAATGTGATACAGCCTCTGATTTTCAGACTGCCTCGCAGAAAATTTGGGATTTTAAATATGATATGATTGTGCTGGATATTATGCTTCCCGATGGTAATGGATTGAAACTATTGGATGAAATAAAAGAGAATCAGGGCGATGCCGGAATTGTTATCATATCAGCTAAAGACTCGCTGGAAGATAAAATGAATGGGCTGGATCTGGGCGCTGATGATTATCTTACAAAACCTTTTCATATTGCTGAACTAAATTCACGTCTAAAAGCTCTTAACAGAAGAAGAGTTTCCAAAGGCCAGGCAACTATAGAATTTGGCGAGATTAAAATATTACCGGAAGAAAGAAAAGTATATGTTAAAACTAATCTGCTGGATCTGACAGGGAAGGAGTTTGATCTGCTACTTTTCTTTTATGCAAATAAGGATAGGGTGCTTACAAAAGAATCTATCGTTGAGCACCTTTGGGGAGATTTTATTGATGCTTATGATAATTTAGATTTTATTTACACTCACTTGCGCAATCTAAGAAAAAAAATCTCTGAGGCTGGAGCAGAAAATTACATTAAGACAGTATACGGTGTTGGCTACCAATTTAAGATTGACTAATGAAACTTATATCAAAGATATCGCTATATAATCTTATACTTATGATGCTTATTTATCTTGTACTAGGCGTTGTGGTTTTTAGTGGTGTTAAGTATATATATACAAAAGAATCTAAAGATGATTTATATGATTTTAAAGATCTGATAGAAGATCAAATTCAAAACGGGATTTTCCCATCTAATCCGCCATATCTTGTAGTGGAAAAGCTTGAAGGTAAGCATAAAAAGAAAAAGGATTTTAAAGTAATCAAGATGAAGGATTATGATGATGATTCTGTAGATGACTTTTATGAATTGATCGCAGTTAAAAAGATAAAAGGTGCTTACTATAGAATCAGTATAAGAAGTAAAATTATTGAATCAGAAGAGTTTCTGGAAACGATATTCAAATCACTAATAGCTTTGTTTTTTGTGCAGATTGTAATTACAGTAATTGTTAATTATAGAATTTCTAAAAAACTGTTTAAGCCATTTTATCAAATTTTGGAAGAACTTAAAAAGTTTTCTGTGAGCTCTCCGGATAAAACAAACTTCCAACTTTCGGGAATACATGAATTTGAAGTATTGAAAGAATCTTTGAATCAGATGATTGATAAGATTATAAATGACTATAGCAATCTAAAAGAATTTACTGAAAATGCCGCTCATGAGCTTCAAACTCCATTGAGTATAATGCAAAATAAAATTGAAAATATTATTCAAACTCCAAATTTGGATAAAGATGTTTTAGAAGAAATTATTTCAATTCAAAAAAGTATATCTAGACTCAGAAAGCTTAATAAATCTTTATTGCTGCTTGCCAAAGTTGAAAGCAGCACCTATTATAATACTGAAGAAATCAATTTAAATGAAATTGTTCAAAACAATATAGATAGGCTTAATGATATTATTGATTTGAAAGAGATTAAACTGGAAATTGAAGAATCTCAGACATGTATTACTACAATGAATAGAGATTTGGCGGATATTCTGATTGCTAATTTGATTGAAAATGCCATTAAGCATAGCCACTCAGGAGCCTTGCTTCAACTAACTATACATTCTGATAAACTGATTATTTCAAATTCCGGAGATGCAATTATACCTAATTCAGCAGAAATATTTGAAAGATTCGCAAAAGGGAATCAGAGCGATTCTTCGCATGGGCTTGGTCTTGCAATAGTTGCCAAAATTTGTAATTTATTTGGTATTAAAATCAGATATAGCTACAAAAATTCCATGCATAATTTTACCTTGGAAGTATAAATTTAAATTCTGCGTCTAACTTCAGATTTGCTTTAGATTTGTATACTAAATTTGTATCAAAGTTATTATCAAACAGATACAATAGGTGATATCATGAAAAAAATCATAACAGTACTTTCCGCATTTCTACTAATTTTTGCTTTCATCAGTGTAAGCAGCTCTCAGGCAAAAAGCAAAAAAGTAAAAGCTCCGGCAGTAGTCCTCAATGCATTATCAGAGAATTTCAGCAATATTGAAGACTTAAAATGGGAACTTGAGAAAAACGGCAATTACGAAGCAGAATTTGAAATCGACGGAGTTGATTATAGTGCAGAATTTGACAAAAGCGGGAAAATGATCGAATCAGAGCATGAAATATCTACCAGCGACTTACCGGAAGCGGTAACTAAAACAATCACATCTAAATATCCTGACTTCGAATTAGATGAAGCAGAATTAATGGAATCAGGCGAATATGGAAAAGCCTATGAAGTCAAAATTGAAAAAGAAGATGGCGACTTAGAAATCGAAATAGAAATTATAATAGACGCAAACGGCAAAATTTTGAAAGAAGAAAAAGAGATAGACGACTAAGATCAACATAAATCATAACATCTCAAACAAGCTCCTTCTAATAAAAAGTTGGGGCTTGTTTGCTTTAGTCGTTCTAAGGCCTATACTTCCACTTTTTTGTTTCGGATGAATATTCGAAATAATCATCAAAACCAATACTAAAAAAAATGCTATAGCATGAATCATTCAGCTTTTCATAGTATGGTCCAATACCCATTTTTTCTTCTTCGACAATCTACTCAGAGTAGATATTTGATAAATAATATTTAATATATTTTAAGTATTCCTTTACTTCAATTTCAAATCTTTTTTTGTTCTCATTATAATACTGTTTAAACTCCTCAAAAATTGGGAATGGATTATTTCCAAAATAATAAAAGTTAGTTACTATAGACCAAGTTGGTTTTACGTCAATTTTTTTTATGTTTTGATAACATAAAACTGACTTTAAGAAATTTTCTTTGATATTTTTTATATTTTCTACAGAGCTTAATCCGACGAAATTAAAAATATGCGGTAATGTTATATCAGTTAATTTATATATACTTGTATTAAAATCGTTTATATGTTTCAACCTTAATTTAGAATCTATATTTTCACAGAATTCCTTTTTTGATTTGTTAATATCATAGAAATTAGAATAATTAAGTAGCGTAATTGTTGTTAAAATAATGGCTTTCTGTGCAAAATTTTTATCACATATTGCTCCTTCGTGTATAACCTCATGTCGCTTGTCAATTATACTATCTTTACTGTCTTTAATTACTAATTTTTTTAATCTAGGATCTATGATTGTTTCTAACCGTTTCCTAAAATTTGAATAGCTAGTTTCATCTTTTAATAATATCTCTAATGTAGTTACTGAACCCAATAGTTGACTGATAGAATTCGGTATATTTATATTTAAATAGAAATTTGTAATTGCACTTTTGATATGTTTTGATTTTTTTGATTTAGATTTTACAATTTCATATAGACTCGTAAATCTTTCTGAGTTGAATATTTTAAGAAGGTTTGTTCTAGAGAAAACAAAAGGTTGTTTGGGGGAAAGCATTTTGAACTCTCCATTTGTAAAAGATTCATGACGTGATCGATGTCCATAGTTTGAAAAAATCTTAAGCCTTGAATAATATTTAGGGTTGTACTGTTTCTCTAAAACTATACTATATTTGTGATTAGTTAGATATTGGAAAACTAAATTTATAAATCCAGCTACCTCGTATGCTCTTTGCACAGCTTTATTTTGCATCTCGTTATCTAAGAGATGTACATCTTTAGAAATTTTACCAAAAGATTGAACTAGTAAGTAAGTGGTATCGCTGTCAAAGTCTGGGTAATTGTCTTTGAAGTTAGAGAAAGAATCAGTCATTTTTTTAAATTGACTTTTATTCACTAAGGTTGCATCATCAAAAATAAAATCTGACCAATCAAATTGGTCTTCTATTCGGATACCTATAAGGTTGAATAGAAACCATGTTCTATTGCCTTTTTGTAAAGTACTAATCGTTCTTGACATGCACATAGTATTAATTCCTTGCTGTTTGTTAATTTAAGTTGAACTATTATAATAAATTATTGTAAATAATCTAGTTTATATTTACGGAATTAAAAAAGTCGCCACATCAAACTAAAGAAGTGGCAAGTTCTGTATAAATTGAATAGTAATTCGTCAAATGCATAAAAAATTTCTTCCTATCCATCAATAACTACTTGGATTTGATTTTCTAAGTTAAAACACAGAATGAGAAGTGGAGGTAAAGCGTTCTTTTTTCTTTTTCTTTGGTTTCCGTTTCTTTTGCTTTTTACCGCAAAAAAAAGAAAAAGAAATGGAAAAAGTAACACCAATTTATTCTATAAATCACTAGTAAAGGGAAGTCTTCTCGCCCTTACAGAGCTCCGATGTTTAATCGATATAGAAAACCCGGGGCGCGCTGCCCCGGGCTAAAATCTTTGAGGCTTTCAGCCTCCTTTTTGCAAGCATTATATACCTGAACAAGGGGCTTCAGCCCCTTGCCCATATAAATACTTACAATCCCTTCTTACCAATATCATTTCTGTAGAAATGATTGTTGAAGTTGATTTTTTTAACGCCGATGTAGGCTTTGTCAATTGCTTCTTGCAGGTTGTTGCCAAGACCTGTAACACCAAGAACTCTGCCGCCGTTGGAAACAACTTTGCCGTCAGCATTTTTTGTGCCTGCTTGGTAGACAATTAAGTCTTCATTTTCTGCATCAGCCATACCTTTGATTTCAAAGCCACTTTCGCATTTGCCCGGATAGCCGTCCGAAGCCATCACAACGCAGCAGGCAGATTTGGCAGCCACACTGCGGATAGTGGATTTATCCAATTTTCCTTTAGCAGCACTATCCAAAAGAGCTGCAAAATCAGCATCCAAAATAGCAAGCACAGCCTGAGTTTCAGGGTCGCCAAAGCGCACATTAAACTCTACAACGCGCGGGTTGCCGTCCTTAATCATCAACCCGGCATAAAGGCAGCCGATATATGGCGAACCTTCAGCTTTCATACCCTCCAAAACAGGCGCAATAATATCTTTATGAGCTATTGTAATCACCTCATCAGTAGCAACCTTCGCAGGAGCGTAAGCACCCATGCCACCTGTATTCAAGCCCAAATCGCCGTCAAAAGCACGTTTATGATCCTGAGACGGAGCAAGCGTAACAAAGTCATCGCCATCGCAAATAGCAAAAACAGAAGCCTCTTCGCCCTCCATAAACTCTTCAATAACGATGCGATCCGAAGCAGCACCAAACATCCCGCCGAACATCTCATCAAGCTGAGAGATAGCTTCATCAGCAGTTTCAGGGATAAGTACACCTTTACCGCCTGCAAGCCCGTCCGCTTTCAGCACAACCGGGAAATTAGCTTTGATAAAGTCAATAGCTTGCGCCTTCTGAGAAGCATCAAAAGTCTCATAAGCCGCAGTCGGGATTTGATATTTCGCCATAAAATCTTTGGCAAATCCCTTAGAAGCTTCCAACATAGCAGATTTCTGCTTAGGTCCAAAAACAAACAGACCTTTCTCAGTTAAAGCATCAGCCATGCCGTCCGCAAGCGGCTGCTCAGGGCCAACAACAACAAGCGAAATGCCATTAGCATTGCAAAACTCAGCCACGGCATCAAAATTTTTAATATCAATATCAGCTTTTTTAGCAATAGTCAAAATGCCCGGATTGCCCGGAGCCACAAAAATCTC
This sequence comes from Kapaibacterium sp. (SeqCode), assembly GCA_963664875.1. Classification (GTDB taxonomy): domain Bacteria; phylum Bacteroidota; class Ignavibacteria; order Kapaibacteriales; family UBA2268; genus JBFHIJ01. Next base: position 3,099,682 of record OY761611.1, read on the forward strand.
ACCGGCAGATTTGGATTTAGCCAAAGCAAGCGTGATAGCATGCTCCCTGCCCCCACCACCAATAACAAGAATATTCATAAGGTTAGAGTCCATTTAAAAAGTTAATACTGGCACCGCCATCAATAGTAAATTCCTGACCTGTTATCCATTTTGCCTTGTCAGAAATCAAAAAGGCTGCAAGGTAAGCAACATCTTCAACTTTGCCAAATCCTAATGGATAAGCGGATTCAATTTTCTTTAGATACTCCTGTCTTGCAGAATTATCTGTAACAGTCATTTCCGTAAGAATATGCCCTGGAAGGATAGAGTTAATTCTAAGTCCGGTTTTAGCAAACTCCAAAGCGACAGAACGCATTGCTGCATTAAGAGCTGATTTTGACGCGCTGTAATTTGCAACTGCAGGAATGCCTATATTGGCAGTGATAGAACTAATAAGGACAACAGATGCACCATTGCCCGTATTATGTTTACGTTTTTGAAATGATTTAAGTAAAGCGATGTTAGCAAAGTAATTAATATCAAAAAGCTTCTTCGCTTTATCGTAATTACTGATAGATATTGGTTCAGTCAGCTCAATCCCGGCATTCAAAACCATTGCGTCTAAAGCACCGTAGGCTTCAGTTAAAGATTTGATATAGTAAGGCATATTTTCAATATCCTGACTCAAATCTCTCGATTCAGGATGAAAACGGTCATGATTTGCCGATTGCTTTTTTACTTCTTCGAGCTCTTTCATTCTACGAGAAACACCAATAACATTAGCTCCAAGAGAATTTAAAAGTAGGGATATTCCTTTCCCAATACCTGTGCTTGCACCGGTTACCAAAATATTCTTATTTGATAGGTCTATCATTATAACTTATTAGCTAAAAATTCTACCATATTAACTATTACACCTAATTTGTGCTCTTCGAGATCTTCCATTGATACTTCAAAACCAAATTCCTCTTCGATCTGAGTCAAATAGTTGATAAGTTCTAAAGAGTCTAATACGCCATCAGAAATAAGAGGTGCATTCTCATCAAAATTTGTCTCGTCTTTGATGTCTTCTAGAATCTCGTAAAGTTTTGCTTTAATTTCTTGCTTATTCATAATATCATTCCTTATTTAAATATGTCTATATAAAACATTTGACCAAGATAAACCAACTCCGAATCCGGCAAAAACTACTAAGTCACCTTTTTGGAGTTCTCCTTCGTCTAAAACTTTTTTGAAAGCAATTGGTATAGTTGAAGAGACAGTATTACCTGTCATTTGCATAGAAATAACCATCTGACTGTCTTCAATTTTAAGCCTTTTTTGCAGCTCAGAAAGCATATATTTATTTGCTTGATGAAATACAAATTTCTTGATATCACTGCTGCTTATGTTATTCTTTTCGTATAACTTTTTGAGGTATTTAGGGACTGTCATCATAGAAAACTTGAAGATTTCTCTACCATCCATATATAGATAGTTGTCTTTTTCTTCGTTGACTGCTACGCCACTATTCCAAGCAACTAATTTTTCAGCACCACTACCATCTGTACCGTAATTAAAATCAAGAACACCATAACCATCTTCGCAAGGTGTAATTAGTGCTGCCGCTGCGGCATCACCAAATATAGAAGCAGTATTTCTATCTTTGAAATTGGTAATTTTTGAGTATTGCTCAGACATGATAATCAAAGCATTTTTGATTGCTCCTGTTTTAATCATATTTCCGGCAATAGGAAGAGAATGTGTAAAACCCGAACAGCCTAAGTTAATGTCAAAAGCCATAATATCTTTATGCAAACCAAGTTTGTCCTGCACTATACATGCAGTTGTTGGCAGTTTATAATCAGGATTTTGAGTACAAACAATAAGCATATCTATTTCATCATTAGCAATATTATGCTTATCAAGTAACTTCCGAGCAGCCTTAGTTGCCATATCAGAAGTGGTTTCTTCAGGTTTTGCTATACGTCTTTCTTTTATACCAACTTTGTTTTCAGTAAATTCTTTATCAATTTCACATTCTTTTTGCAAATAGTCATTGTCTATAACAACTTCAGGAACATAGTACTCAATATCATGTATCTTATAATTCATATCATCCTCGTTTAATGGAGTAAGCTTTTTATTTATCAATCGTATTTTTTGAGAAAAAATTGTATGCTTCTGTTAAACTCATATATAATACTTCATTTTTTGCTTTTTGGTTCAACTGCTCGAGTATAATCTCTAAGTTTTTTGTGTTATGTATATCCTTAGTATGGCCTATTGCAACCACAGGCAATACATCATCACCTTTTCTCTTAGTGAGTTTCAAAATCTCCTTAACAAAAACTGTTGCAGGCAAGTCATCATAACTGAGTTGGATATACTCTGATTTAATCAAAGCCTTCTTTATCAAGTTTAGCTTAGTAAAAAGTCCTTTCCTAAGTTTTCGGTTTTTCCGAGGATATCTTTTATCTTTAACTTTTTCTTTTTCGATTTGCCAATTAATCTCTTCCTCTATTCCGTTCGCTCTGTAAAATAAACTATAGTATAAGTTTGGTAAAAACTTTTTGACGATTAGGGAGTGAGTTTTTTTAAAAGAGTAGATAGGGAACTCAAGCATTTTTGCATGATCTTTAGGTACTTTCCTATTGTAGTTGTCGCTAAAATACCATGGTTTTACGTTTGAATGAGCATCTCTAAAATCGTACAAATCTTTATGATACCATCCTTTCGTAACTGAAGTATCATATAATAGACCATTGCTGTATAGACAATCTATAAGTGGTTGCGCAGGTTGAGTGCAATACGAACCGGATCTAAAGCCAATTGTTTTATAATCTTGTTTAGCCTTTTTTGCTACAACTTCTAAATAGTTTTTTGCTTGTTGAACATAACCATCACATTCTTTTCTGTTCAATTTAGCAATAGACCATTTCTCCATATTTAGATTCCATCTGCCATCTTCATAGTCAGCATCTATCCATTGAGGATGAAGATGTAACTGCACATCGTGTCCTTCTTTTAAAGCAAGTTCAACATTTTCTTCCCATGCATTCGCTACGTTCTGAAAATCAGGCTCATTCTCAATATTTTTTAAATATGTTAGTTGTTGTGCTACTTCTGCAAAAAAAGTCATTTTTGCATTATATTTATTAAAAAGCTTAACAATTTTTTGCAAGGGCTCAGCCTGAATCTCAAAGAAATCACCTGAACCATCGCCATATAGTTCCCAGTCATTTGTGAAAATGAGTGCAATTTTCATATTATTTCCTATAAGCTTTGCTGTAAATTGCCTTACCTGATTTAGCTAATTCAATCATCTTGTCGAATAATTTCTGACCATCTGCAACAAAAAAAGGTTGATCTTTAAAAGTAAAATCCCGACAAATCTCATCAGGAACTAATCTAGCAAAATACAAAGGCAAATCAAAATCCATTTTAGACATATTATGAGCTAAGGTTTGCACGTTTAACTTCTGTCCATTATAATCTATGCAAGTTGAATCAAAAGGTTTTGGATAATATACCTTGTGTTGAAATTCTTCTGCAAAGTAATCATCTATACAATGCACACAAGATAAGTAAGTAGTTTTGACACCAATCCCAATTATCTTTGTACCTTTTTCGATTGCTTTATAATAAGGACTACTTTTACTGTATGGATATATGCTTTTATCATGATCGGCTGTTAGCCATTCAGAATCCTTTCCTAGTGCAGTAACAGATTTTGTAGGATGTAAACTGCGTTTCGCACCTTTACTTCTACGCAACAGCTCATTCAAAAAGCCGGTATAAGTAGGAGTTTTCTTTATATCAAATATTTGGTTAGACTTTAAAAATCTATACGATGTCAATTTAGGATAAGTTGGCATAAGAATATTGCCCTGCTCACCAATCAAATCCTTTAAAATATTTATAAGCTTCATAGGTGAAAAATCTAAATTCAAATTATTGACAGAACTATGCACAAATACTGTATCTCCAGGGTGTATTTGCATATTTGCTGTCAGTATTTCAATCATTTCTTCATAAGATATCTTATCTTTTAATAAAGTTTTTTCTCTTTCTAACTGTAACTTTTTTTTGACTTGTGTTTCTATGTATATATCGGGTACTATTTTTTTAATAAGCTCTTTTATCATAGTTTTTCTCTCAAGATTTACATCTATACAATATAACACTTGGATAGTTAATATACTCTAATAAAGTAAAATTTTTATGATGCAAATCTTCGAGAAGAGACCTGAAATTATCATAATTAATTTGTAATATCAAAAAAATCAAGTATCTTGAAAATAAACAACATTCTATTTTCATGTGGAGATTATATAATGAGGCGTATTTTATATCTATTAGCTGTTATATGCTCGATTAATATATATGCGAGTGATGATATAGTCATAGAATTGCAAAATAGCTTTTTGACTGCCGCTGACTCTGAAATAGTATTAAATTCTAAACTAAATGGTGAAAAGCCATTGAAATTTGAATACAAATACGCAAACATTGTATCGCCTAAAGTGATCGGCAAAAAGTATAATATGATGTTATATTGTAATAATATGAAGAAAGATATTCAAATATCTGAAAAACTCTTTTATCAAGATATATACGATAATATCGATTTAACAGTTTATAAGAAAGGTACTTCTATTAAGTATGACTTCATAGTTTATCCTCAAGGCAATCCCATGGATATTCAAATTGAAGTATCACAGTCTATAAAGCTTAAAGATGGTAAAATAGATTTTCTAAATTATAATGGATTGTCTGAGCTTTCTCCTCATACATACCAGATTAAAGACGGTCGTAAGCACACTATAGATAGTCGATTTGAAGTAAAAAATAATACGATTTCATTTTCAATTGGTAGCTATGATAAAAGTCTTCCTTTAGTTATAGATCCCGAAATTGTGTTCTCAAGTATTTTAGGTGGGAATTCATACGACTATGGCGGGCACCTTGCAAAAGATAGTAAAGGCAATATTTACCATGCTTTTCAAACAGAAGCAAGCTTTCTTTCCAATGACGATGCTATCAATAATAAGCAAAGTGGTAGAAATATTTGCATAATGAAGTATAATTCTAATATGGATGTACAGTGGGGAATGTATTTAGGGGGAGGAGGTACTAGCCACGTCATGGATATAAAATGTGATAGCGAAGATAATATATGGATAGGTGGTGAGACTAATAGCTCTGGTTATCCAACTACTGTTAATGCTGTTCGTAGTTATGTAGCAGGATATTTCGATATGGTACTAACTAAAATATCTCCTGATGGTGACATCCTGTATTCAACAATTTTCGGTGGTGGAGCATATGATGTTATTGCTGAAATAGATATTGATTCTAAAGACAATGTTTGGGCTACTGGGCGCTCTTCGGGTGGATTCTCAATTACATCCGGGGCTCAGCCTTTTTCAGGAGATTATGATGGCTTTATTTTTGGAGTCTCCGCAAAAGGTAATTTGCTTCTATCTACTTTTATTGGTACTTCCGATAGTGATATTGCTGAAGGAATTGCAGTAGATTCGGAAGATTATATTTATGTATCAGGACATACCTTTTCTTCGTATTTTCCTACCTTCGGTAAAAATTCAATGCACTATTCAGGAAACAGAGATGCATTTTTATTAAAATATCATCCTGAAAAGGGCTTAATATGGTCAACTTACTTCGGAGGAGAGGCTTCAGACTGGGGCTCCAATCTTGAAATAGATGATTTTGATAATATTTATTTATCAGGCTATACCAGTAGTTATAACCTACCTAACAGTATTAACTACATTCAAAACGGTAACTCGGGCAACATGGATATGTATTTATCTAAATTTAATACAGATGGCAAAAATATTTGGAGCACATTTTATGGTGGTGCATTCGAAGAGGGATATAATACGACAAATGATATGTACGGTGGTATTGATATAGATGCCAATGGTGATATCGTTTGGGGCGGACGTACTAAAAGCTCAAACATTCCTATGTTTGGTAGTGGAGGAAAACATCAATTTTCAGGGAACCAAGACGGGGTGGTAATTCTATTAGATAGCGATGGAAATCCTATATGGTCTAGTTTTATTGGTGGTAGCGGATACGAAGAAAACATAGACGTACTGTTTGATTCCCAAGGGAATATTTTATGTACGGGTAGTACTCAATCCTCAAATTTCCCTGTAACAGATAATCCATACAACAAAAGGTTTTCTTCTTCTGATGCATATATTATTAGATTTGGTGGGCGAATCAGTTCTTGTCACCAATCCGAATTTGAAATGGGGATTGAACCTGCCTCTTCTTTTGTGCTAAATGATCAGGCTAGTTACTTGAATGATACGCTTTTTATGCACACTCAAAATTCTTATGCTAAGGGTTCTGTATGGTATCATAAATTATTGCCGGTGGATGTCGGATTTACTACCGAATTCAAATTTAGAATAACCCGTAATGATGATTTTCAACATTTTAGCGAAGATAATGTTAAAACCGAAGGCGGGCTTGCCTTTGTTATTCAGAATGCTGCTACTAATGCCATTGGTGCAACTGCACAGGGCCTTGGCTATGATGGCATTCCCGAAGGTATCGCTATCGAATTTGATACTTATAAAGATGACGAAAATTCTTCTGAGGATATGAATGACCCGTCTAAGGGGCATATCTCTGTCATGGGTATGCTGAATGGTGCGATTTCAGCTAATCATGATGCCCAAAAAACTTTCGCCAATGTCGAACTGAAAGATGACAGCACTGTCTATCAGTGCAAAATCAAATACGACGGCAAATCTCAAAAACTTAGGATATTGTTCGCTGAAGCCGGAAAGACTTTAGAAGAAGTGATTCAGTTGAACATTGATTTGACTTATTCTATTGATTTGAAAAATAATATGGGGGCTTATTTGGGTTTCACTGCTGCTAACGGCAATGCCCTGCAGACTCATGATATATTTGACTGGAAAGTTTGTCCTGACCCATTGAGCACTGAAACAAGTTATGGAGATTATGCAGGCAGTGATGCAAATGTTTTTGTATTCCCTAACCCGACTCATGACAATATAACAATCCATTACGCACCTGAAAAACTAAGCTATACTAACATCAATCTCTACGACCTGATCGGTAAAAAAATAAGTATGCTTTACAGCGGATTGGACGAAGCAGGAGAGCAAACTATAAGTATGCCTCTGCCTGATAATCTGGCTACAGGTGTCTATATCATTGAAGTTGATTATGGCTACCGAAAAGAATCTGTAAAAGTGATTGTTGAGTAAAAGTATAAATTTTGCAGAGATTTGTATATATTAGGACTCGCCGCATAAGTTCACACTTCATATGGCGAGTCTTTTTATTTAGCTCAAAAACAATAGAATCAATATCCGCAAAGCGGCATTTGCCTCTGCCTGATAATGATTACCTCACCACCACAAACTTTTCTCTATAGTTTCCTATTTGAATAAAATACAAGCCGGTCGGAAAATGTGACACATCAATCCGCACAGCACTGTCGTAATTCACAATCGAAGTTTCGTAATTGATTACTTCTTCGCCGAAATTGTCATATATTCTTATTAGATCGGATTCTGCAGCCGTAGGGTTAACCCTATGGTTGGTATAGTTGCGATAGCCTTCTATTTCCACATACTCTGTCGCAGGATTCGGAGCTATGCTCAGTCTGTGTTCAATATTTTCTTCCACGCTTGTGATGCCTTCCCAGCCTGCGATGCGAGCCATCATCCACCAGAAAGCTTTGCCTTTTTGCTGGCAGTTGATACATTTGGAGTGGGCACAGCTGCAGTCCTCACATTCGCCCGGATTAGCTGCACACCATTCGTCCGCCCAGTTGCCACCGTCATAGTTACAGCCGTCATCGGCATATTTATCAAGGAAATAATTGCCGTCGGGGTCGTAGCTTTCGATATCTGCAAAGTCGAATAGAATTTTGTTATTTTCGCGGCAGTAGCTTCTGATTTGCTCATTTCTTTGGTTGACATTGCCCTCTTCGCCTGTGCCGTTGAGGTGTCCGGTCATGTACACAAAAGTTATATCGGGGAACTCTTGCTCTAACTGCGTCATCAGCGAGAGGTAAGTTTCTATGTCAGTAGAGCTGCCGTCCACCTGACCGCACCATGACCACATAACTAAATTGATATTTTTTGTATTGTTTGTAAGCATATTGCGAGTGCGGGTAGCCCATGTTTGTCTGTCGGGGTTGCCGAGATCGCCGGCAAGCAGTGAGGCATCGTTCAGATAGAGCGAAGATTCGCCGTCGTTGTAAGTATAAATGGAATTAGGCAGCGATTCCAGAATATTCATACCGGAAACAATCTGGCTGCCGTGCGAAGTATGCCCGTAAGCAATGCGGAAGCTCGATTTTGCAGTCAGCACCCAAGTGTCAGGCACCTGACTCAAATCGGTGCAGGCATGGTCAATTATAATCGGCTTATCCAAGCCAAAAGACTTGAGCGACAACAGCGAAAAGACCAAAAGCAGTAACAAACTTTTTCTCATCCGAACCCCCAAACTTTTATAATCGAACAAAGCAATTAGCCGAATATATAAAATTTTATTTTAATAAATGGGGGGGGATTATTTGTTGGTGTTGTGATGTAGTTGTTCGTTTTTGGGAATTGTTATAGGTCAAAAATTCTACAGAGTAATAAACACATTTAGCATCATTATCTTTTAAAAAATTATTCTGTATCTTTTGGGATTTCCCATCTATTAGCCACAAATCTCCAAATTAATTATTTTCCTCGAAGAAATCATTATCCAGCTCTTTTACCTCATAAATAGCCTTAACCTGAATACCAACATTATATTGATGCAAAAGATCTACCAATTTTAAACCATCAATTAAGATTATTGTATGATGAGCATCGTGAGCCTTTTTAATTGCTCCTGTATCAAAGGATGAGGTGGTAACGAAAACACCTTTTTGAGTATCTCCACTCATAGCTCCGATAAAATTACGAATGTCCTTTTCACGTACCTTATTTTCTCCATATCGCTTAGCTTGAATGTAAATTTTATCCAATCCAAGTTTATCTTCATTAATTATTCCATCAATTCCACCATCTCCAGTTTTCGCTGTTTCAACAAAATCTCCGTATCCCATTTTTTTGAGGAGAATAAGAATAACTTTCTCAAAATAGAATGGATCAATTTCCTTTAGTTTTTCTAATAATTCATCTTTTACCTGAATGTCAATTTGATTAAAACCTTCGTCAATCAGGTCTTGTGGTGATGCGTTCTTAATTATAGAAGGAGTCGATTCTTTTTGGGAGTTTTCCTCATTGTAGAATTCAAGGTAATTATCAGAGCTTTCAACTTGTTTTAAAGTCAAGTCTGATGTTGTTTGAGTTTTTCCTTTTTCTGTTATTCTTACAAATCCTCTTTTAGGGAATTCAATATATCCTCCCTTTTTTAAGTAAGACTTCCCCCAAGCAATCCTGTTAATTATTAAAAGGTCACCACTTTTTGTTTTTTCTTCCAATTGCTCTTTTGAAAGTTCCGTATAGAATTGAGCGATTACTTTTTTATACAATTCTCTTGCTTGGAGAGTTTCTCCATTTTCTAACACTTTCAAAATTGGAATGAAAGTCTCATGAAATTTTGGCATTTCCATAATTTATCTTGTCCTTTGTGTTCGTCCTAATTAAGCATCTAACTCGTTTCTATACGAAACGCTCAATTACACAAGCAAATATAGAAAAGAATAATTTAATTTTAAGTTGAAAATTCGTACAACATGTTAAAAAATATGAGATAGCTTAAAAACCAACACTTTCTCCTCCAAATAAAAAACTACTCAGCCATCAACTCTATCTCATAGCCGGATTTGCCTGGTTTCCAAATTGCTATCAAATTGAATTTCAGCTCTAATCTTGTCGGACAAAACTTCATTGTCAATCAGAATATTAACTATAACGTTTCGATGGATTCCACAAGTCATTTTGTTGTATAAAATTTCGAGTGGTTCTTGGCATTCCTTTGTCTTATTTGCTGTGTAAATATTGGAATAGATACCTGCCAATGCTTCAACTTTGTCTTCATTGTTGGTTTGAGTTGCAATTTGACTCAATATTTGATCATCTCCGCTTTCGTAATTTGAAGTCAAGATTTCTAAATAATCAATTGGATTTTTTGAGGTCTGAATTTTACTTATAGCAAACTCTCTAATCTCTTTACTCTGTAAATGTTGTAATGAGCTAATTGCGTATTCAACTATTCGATTTCTATTTGTCGGCTTTTGTTTTGCAAAGTCTAAAATTATTCTGCTGTCAAACGGAAACTTATACAAATCAAAAACATGTAAAAGGTTTTCTATATTGGATTTGTCTCTTTCTATTAGCAATTGCTTAGCTAATTGATTGATTTCTTTTTCGCTCAGATTTCTTATTGAGAAAAAGAGATTTTTACCATTCAAAACTTCGTCAACAATGTCCCTGTATTTTTTGTTCTTAGGTTGATGCTTTTTTTGAATTGACTTTGTTTGTTTGATATTTTCCAGATAGATCCGGATATGTTTGTTTACTTTAGCAAGGTTTTCAAGAGTGTCCATTACTTTCAAAGCAGGATGAGCTTCCTGGAAATGCCTGATAATATTGTCATCTTGATGATTAGTAGGATTTATTTCAATATACTTTCCAAACTTTTCAGCAATAAAAATAAGTCCCTCAAGACCATCAAGCTCCAATATCTCGTAATAGCCCAACCAATCTGAGCCTTCTATAGGATTAAAACAGAATCTGTCGTATATAGCTTGTCTCATTTCATTATCGCCTTTTTGGGCAAATATCTTCGCAATCGCAAATAAATGAGTCAGACTCCAAGTATCTTTTTGTTCGTTTGCAAGACCTTGGAGTATAGATTTTCTGATTTTATCTTTTTTATCAGAAAGTAAATATAAATCGAAGATATATTGAGCCCTATTTGATTCAATTTGCCCGTCGTAAGCATAATTTTTCAAAGCTCCTTTGATAATATAGGTAGAAAAATCGATTCCCGTATTTTTCTTAGCTATCAAATATGCTTCTCCTGTTCCACGTTTTAATGAGTCAAAAAAACGTTTCTTTATATCTGTTCTTGTTATTATTATGTCCTCCTAAGCAATATGTATTTAGCTATACTTTTTCTCTGCTCTAAACCATTTTGCAATAAGATCATATTTTGTAAATAGAAACAAACCTAGTAATATATTAACTCCGCTTACTGCCCATTGGAAATATTGCTTAGATGTGTATTCATAACCAACAACTTCAGATTTATAAGAGAAAAGAGCATGGCTAATAAAATTTGGAATATTGTTCAAAATTAGAAATCCACCTATTATAAAAGATCCAATTTTAACAATATCACTTGGTTTTATATTCCCAAAATCAATTCTATCATCATCAAATCCCTTATCAAGTTTCAAAAGTTGGACAACTTTGTCTGCCTTAGATAACAAAATAACTGTAATTCCTATAGCTATACCTGAACCAAAAATTGACCATAATATAGCAGCAATGCCAAAGTCTAGACTTATGCTTGACAGGCTATTAGGTATCACAGAAAATAATGTAGTTATAATCGAATAAAGTCCAAATACTTTAATTAGCAGAATGAAAAAGTCTCTTTTTGTCATGGGTTTTGTCTTTTATTGTTACACAAAAATCCGTCTGCTTTGTGAAAAACAAACGGATGACAAAAATACTAAAAAATTTCAATATTGCAAGTTGTTAATAATAAAAAACTACTCAGCCATCAACTCTATCTCATAGCCGGATTTGCCGCTCTCGATATACTCTAAAAGTAGTTTCTTTTTGTCGAAGGCGACGTAGCATTTGGCTTCTTTGCCTTTTTCGCAGTAGTAGATGCTGTAGTCCAACCAAAGGTGTTTTGGTCTGCCGCTAAGGTCGATTTTAATATCGCTTAGCTCGGCGGCGCTTTCCCACTTGCTCCCGTCAAAGGAGTAACGGAATAATGCCGGAGCGTCCTCTGTAAACTTCATGTTCGCAGGTAGCCCGAACTTAACGGAAAAGTTAGGTATCGCCTGAGCTATGTATTTCTTTTCTATGAGCTTGCCGTTAGCAGGCAACATATTTTCTATGATGTCAATCTTGAATGTGCTAATCTGCTTAGTGTCGAGATTTGCCACACGGATGAGGTCATTATTTGTGTCGGTGATGTAAAGCAAATTGCCAACTACTTCCACATCGTTAGGCTCGTTAAGCTGTGACTCGTCGAAGTCGCCGTCCTTATAGCCACGCTCACCCGTACCAATCAGAGTAGAAAGGCGTTTGGTTTTCGGGTCAAGCAGCTTGATTTTGTGGTTGTAAGTGTCAGCAATATAAACTTTACCATTGTGGTAGGTGCATCCGATGGCGTGCTGCAGCCTCGAACGAGGGAAACTGCCGTCCACATCGCCAAACTCGAAAAGCCCCTGCCCAACCAAAGAAGTAACATCGCCCTCCTTGCTGTCAATCATCCTAATACCGCTAACTTCACTATCGGCAATGTAGAAATTTCTGCCGTCGTAGGCTATTCCGCTCGGCTGAGCAAAAGAGGAATTAGCGAGATTGCCGTCAATAATATCCTCACGGCCGTTCCCTGCATATATTCCGCTTGTCGATTTAGTAAGGTCAATGCTCCAAATCTGATGCGGCCCTGCCATTGCAACAATTAGTTTATCGCCAAGCTGAACAAGATCCCAAGGGCTGTTTAGCTCTTCGGTCAGAGCGTCGCCACCCTGTTCGCCCCAGCCACCTTGGTCACCTGTTCCGGCAATTGTCGAAACAGTTTCTTTTAGCAAATCAATCTTTCTTATCGCATGATTTTCGGTATCGGCGACATAAAGAGCATCATCTGTTTCGGAATAATAAACTCCCTGCGGACGGAAAAACTGAGCCTCAGCAAAAGAGCCATCTTTAAAACCGATTTTGCCTGTACCTATTATGTATATAGGCTTGCCGTTTTCGTCAGTGCCGATGATGCGATTATGGTTAGAATCGCTTATCCAAAGGATATTTCGTTTGCTGTCAAAGCTGATTTTCCCGGGATAAGAAAGCAGAGATTTGGGCTTCGAGCTTTTCTCCAATACAAGATTTAGCGGTGTGCGGTCGATTTCGCCAATCTCATCAAATTCTGTAATAATATCTTCTATCAAATCTCTCAGTTTAATATAAACTCCTTCGCCGGAAGTAACACCAAGCAACTTGCCGCGTGGGTTAATCAAAGCGAAAGAAGGCCATGCACGAACTCCATACTCCCGCCACACTTTAAAATCCTTATCGTTCACAACAGGATGCTCAATTTCATAGCGGAGTATCGCCTCTCTGATATTATCGGTTACTTTCTCGTTTTCAAACTTTGCGGAATGCACACCAATAACAACAAGCTCCTCGGCGAACTCTTCCTCCAATTTTTTCAAATCAGGAATAACGTGTATGCAGTTAATGCAGCAATATGTCCAAAAGTCAAGCAAGACTACTTTACCTTTTAGGTCTTTTATCGATAAGGGCTGTTCTGTGTTTAGCCATTCCAAGCCATCATGAAAATCCGGTGCGTTCACTGTTCCTGAGTACTGCATCTCACTATCCTTTTTAGTTTGTAACTTTTTTGAGTTTAGATTGTCTTCTTTATAGTTGGCATTGCAGGAACTTATTGAACCTGCGAGCAGTATAAAGAGTAGTAATATATATAGATGTATTTTTGACATTAGTCGTTGCTAAATAATGAATATTATAGATAAATAGACAATAAGTTTTCAACAAAATTGTATATTTATATAGATAATTGGCAAAATATTTGACTTCACATAAATTTAACAAGAATTTGAATTGACTATTAAACCAAAAAAATGTATATTAGCTTTATGTAAATACTATACTTAGCGTTGATATGAAAAAGAAACTTATAATAGCCCTGTTTTTTGTTTTGGCATCAGTAGTCATATACGCTGCCGGAACAACTCTACGCACGTTTTCAGCTAAAACGAGCGGCACAGATATTATTGTCGAATGGACTTCAGTGCAGGAAGTAAATTTGAAAGAATTTCAGATTGAAAGAAAAAGCGACCAAAGCAGCTTTGTTTATGTTACTACTGAAGAAGCACAAGGTGATAATTCCCGCTATTCTTATGTTGACGACAAAGCCTTTATGTCCAAAGACAATAACGGCGACCAAGTCCTAAAAGGAAAAGAGTATTTCTACAGACTCAAATTTGTAGGCGAAGATGGTTCTGTTTCTTATAGTGACCCGGTGCCGGTAACTCAGCATATTAACTCCGTGCAGAGAACTTGGGGCATGATAAAAGAAATGTTCAGATAATTTCTTTTATCTCATTGATTTTTTTAACAAATTGCACTTTGTTTCTACATAGTGCAATTTTTTTTACATGAGACCCAAAAAATGAAATACATATTTAGCATACTTGCCTTTGTTTTTCCTGTTTTAGTTTACGCACATAACGGCTCTTCGGTCGAACCGGTGAAATGTGGTACTTGCCTTTCACATCAGGAAATCCGAAACATGGTTCAGATTTGCAACTTTGACTTTGCCAAAAGGCATATAATGCAAAAAACCTATACCAGCCCTTCCGGCAAGTTCCTTATTCACTATGACATAAGCGGAGAGCATGCCGTAGCAGCAAAAGATGCCAATGCAAACGGAGTGCCTGACTACATAGATTCCGTGGCTTACTACGCTGATTATTCTTACCAAAAGGAAGTAATCGAGCTCGGCTACTATTCGCCTATGCCCGAACCCGGCGGAATAAATGATTTGTATGACATATATATATACGAACTTGGCAAAAGTGCTAAGCTATATGGACTAACTCAAGCAGACAGAGCTATCCAACTGCCTGCAGGCGACAATGGATATGATAAATTTCATTCATTTATTGCTATCGACAACGATTACAGCCCAAGCGATTCTGTTTTGGTGGACAATCGCTTAGTCAAAGCATATACCACTGATGGCATAGATGCTCTCAAAATCACTTTGATTCACGAATTTCACCACGCTATTCAGTATGTTTATGGTAATATCACTTTCGGAACTCTCTATGCAGAGCTGACAAGTACCTACATGGAAAACAGATTTTTCCCTGAGATTAAGGATTATTATCAATACGTAAAGTACCTCTTCGAATCTTTATATAAATATCCCTTTGGCAAAGATGATTACAAAGCCGGATATGCATATTCCATATTTGGTCAGTATCTCTATAAGAATTTTGGAGACGATCTACTGAGGAGATCATGGGAACTTATCGACGAAATAAATAATCGAAAAATAAGCTATGTGGAGGCATTGGATTCTGCTTTCAGGGAGCAGGGTACAGACTTCCTTACAGAATGGAAAAATTTCCAGCCATATATGTATTTCACAGGCAGCCGAGCTTTAGGTGATTTGTATCTGGAAGATGCAAAGTATTTACCGGAAGTCAAATTCTATCAGATTCAGGCTTTTGACAATGGCAGATCCTATTCCTCCGGAGTGCTTAGCCAGCTGGAACAACGCTGTGTCCGATTTGTTCTGAAATACAGCAATGCCAGCAACGACACCTTAGACGTATTTATGACAAATTTGGACACAAAGCATGCAGGAACAATAAGTGACTACAAATCAAATTACAATCTGCAGTGCAGCGCCCAAGAATTTGACAATGCAATCAATGAACAGGGTAAAGATGTTTACTGGAGCAAGGAAGATCCGGATAATATAACGCACTTTATACCATACTTAGGGAAGGGCGATAAATCAGTCTTTGTGGACTTTGCCTTCCCGAACCCATACATTCCGGGCAAGCATCAGGGGATGTATATACCCGTGCCGGAGATAAACAACTTATACAACAAGATAAATGTAGTAGTCTTTTCCGCAAATATGCAGGAAATATTTGCAGGTACTTACGATTTTGTATTTATGGATAACAATCAGGTAGTTATTGATATCAGCGATGAAGCAAAAGACTTGCAAAGTGGAGTGTATTTGTACAAAATATCCACTCCTGAAAATGACTATCTCGGAAAATTTGCAGTGAAGGTAGTAGAATGATAAAATTTAACATAACAGCATGCAATGTAGCTAAGACTTTTGACGGAAGAAATTTTCTTTTCAGCGATATTTCCCTGCAGCTCAGCAACGGCGAATCATTAGTAGTTACAGGCATAAACGGTTCCGGAAAATCTACTTTACTGAAAATATTAGCTGGTGTAATTTCTCCCTCAAAAGGCGAAGTTACGTACGAAACTGAACTTGGCAAAATAGACAAAGGCAGCTGGCACGAACATTTCTGTTTCGTATCTCCATACCTTAATCTATACGAAGAGTTTACACCATTGGAACATCTCAAAATATTTGCCGAGATACAAGGCATCAATTATGATGAGGAAATGGCAAAAGCTAATCTTGAAAAAGTTGGAATCTACAAAGCAAGAAAGCGTGAAATCAAAAAATTCTCCTCCGGAATGAAGCAGAGGATGAAATTCGCACTCGCGCTGCAGCGTCCCGGGCAGCTTTTCTTTATGGATGAGCCTACAAGCAATCTCGACAAAGAGGGCATAGAAACAGTAGAAAAGATATTCGCTGAGCACATCTCAAACGGTGGTGCCGTGCTAATCGCTTCCAACGAAGACAGAGAAATAAAACTCTGCGACAAAGCTATAGCAATACAAGTGGGATAGAGCTAATACATACCTAAAACGGATTCTAAAAGCTAAAAAAACAATCAAATTACAAATCAAAGTGGGGGGAGAAGTGAAAAAATTAGTACTGTTTTTAACTATCATTCTTTTGGCTTGCACTCAGGATAATCAGAGTCTGCTTTCCGATCAAAAATCAAAGCAGGACGCAGATATCTATAAAGTTCATATCTCAAATTACAGACTGCCGGAAGAATTGTTCCTGTGTGGCGAGCGGTTACCCTTAGAAGACGAAGAAATAAGGGAGCGTGCCGAAAGGGAATTTTATTTGCTATTGCAGCAACCGGGTCAGATAATGCTTTATTTGAAACGTTCCGGAAGGTATTTCCCAACATTTGAAAGTATCATTGCCGAAGAAAAAATGCCTGATGATTTGAAATATCTGGCAGTTGCCGAATCAGCACTGATTCAGGCTCTTTCGAGTAAAAGTGCATTAGGTATGTGGCAGTTCATGAAAGAAACAGGTCGCTCTATGGGTCTGCTTTGTGGCGACTATGTGGACGAAAGGAAACATCCCGAAAAAAGCACAAGAGCCGCCATGCAGTATCTAAAAAACGGTTATCAAAAACATAAATCATGGCTGTTGACGCTTGCCGGCTACAATATGGGACAGGCTGGAGTCAGCAGAAGTTTGGAGTATCAGGAAGGAGAAGATTACTTTGATCTCTTCCTAAACGACGAAACTTCACGTTTCATCTTTAGAATAGCTATAATCAAAGAAATTATGGACAATCCTACCAAATATGGCTTCTATCTCGAAGAAAGCGATTATTACAAGCCATACGCCACTAAAATCATTAAGGCAACTAAGGTAGATGACATCGCTACATGGGCAAAAGAAAATAACACTACTTACAAAGAAGTTAAACTTCTCAATCCATGGATACTCGGCAAAGAACTCCCGTTACATCCTGACAGAATCGACTGGGAAATAGCAGTGCCAAATAAATAGAAAAATTGGAAATATGTTACCTGATAAAACAAACAGCGAAATATTACTTTATACATCTGATGATGGCGATATAAAAATTCAAGTGCTATTGAATCAAGATACTGTCTGGCTATCTCAAGCTGATATGGTAGAGCTATTTCAAAGCTCAAAATCAAATATAAGTGAGCACATTAAGCATATCTTTGAGGAAGGCGAATTAAAACAGGATTCAACTGTTCGGAAATTCCGAACTGTTCGAAAAGAAGCTAATAGAGAAGTTGAGCGAGAAATTGTTCACTATAATCTTGATGTTATAATCTCTGTGGGCTACCGGGTCAAATCTCTAAGAGGTACTCAATTCCGTATTTGGGCTACAGAAAGGCTACGGGAATACCTTATAAAAGGCTTCACCATGAATGATGATTTGTTGAAGCAAGATGGTGGTTATTTTGAGGCAATTTTGTTTAGCACATTTGCGATTTAAACTCTTAGTAATGAAACCCTTGCAAATACAACGGTTTGAAAATCTAATCTAAATAAGATTGACTCATAAAGATTATAATACAGAAAAAGGACAATTATTGAAGATTATAATGCAAAATAAACGATACGAAATATTAGCCGGACTTCCCGCGTATGGTCCAATGTATAAATCTATTCCTAATAGTGGGAAAAATATATACAGTGAAGGCTTTGTTGTCCGTTTCTTTAAAGATGATGGTACTGATTGGGTTGCCAATTTTACAGGAAAGGAAGGAATGGATAGGCAACCTGAAATAATTGAATTGCCTAAAAAAAGATTCCTTTTGATTATAGTTCAAGGTTGTGTTTATATCTTAGACCCTAATTTTGAGACTCCAATTGACAAAGTGAGCGTAGATTTAGATGCTATTTACTTTGCTTCAAAAGATAGAACAATCCTTCAAGATTATTTGTCAAATTTCAAAGTAATAGAAGCTGATGGTATCATTTGGGAAACAGAGTCTATATCTAATGATGGATTTGATGAGATAAAAGTAGAAGACAACATCGTATCAGGAAAAGCATATAACGAAATGGGTAGTTCTGCATTCGAATTCTCTAATAATATAGATTCTAAAGAATTAACAAGAAAAACTTGAGAAAAAACAAAAAAAAAATGGAAGTGCAAATCTAATCACACTTCCATTTTTAATATTGTTTTCGGCTAAAGATTATTCAGCAGATTCAGCTTTTTTAGCTTCTTCTTCTGCTTTGATTTTAGCTTCTTTGCGTTTTTTGCGAAGATCGCGCTGGCGGTCGTAACGAGCTTGTACAACTTGAGCGTGTTTCGCAACTTCTGCATTGATTTCTTCTTCTGTTTTGCCTTTGAACTGCAAAGCACGGCGAAGAAGTACACCTTCGTAGCTCATAAGCAAACGAACAGTGTGTGTAGGCTGAGCACCAACATTTAACCAATAAATGCAACGCTCAGGTTTAAAGTTGATAGTGTTAGGCTGAGTGTTTGGATCATAGAACCCAACTTTTTCAAGGAAAGCACCATCGCGGCGAGCACGTTGGTCAACTGCAACGATATCGTACACAGCGTGGTGCGCTCTACCTTTGCGTCTTAATCTTAACTTTACCATTATAAACCTTAGATATATAATTTATAAAAATCTGTATTTATGGGCTTAAGCACCGCCGAGTCCGCGTGGGATTCTTGGCATAAAACGAGACCGTTTGCCGCGTGTTAAATTTTTCATCATTTTATGCATTTCATCAAATTGCTTTAGTAATCGGTTTACGTCCTGGACTGATGAACCCGAACCGAGTGCAATTCTTTGCCTGCGAGACCCATTGATGATTTTCGGATTATGTCGCTCAGCGATGGTCATTGAGAGGATAATAGCTTCGACACGGTTAAACGCATTATCGTCAATCTGAACATTTTTAAGCTGACGGTCCATACCCGGAATCATACCAAGCAAGTCCTTAATAGAACCCATTTTTCTGATAGTTCTAAGCTGATCGAGGAAATCCTCGAATGTAAATTGATTCTTTCTTATTTTTTCTTCTAATTCTTTTGCCTGCTCTTTGTCAATCTGAGCTTCTGCTCTTTCCACAAGAGTAAGCACGTCACCCATACCAAGGATACGAGAAGCAATCCTTTCCGGGTGGAATGGCTCAAGTGCATCTAACTTTTCGCCTGTACCTACAAATTTGACTGGCTTGCCTACTACGTCAAGCACTGATATAGCAGCACCACCGCGAGTGTCACCATCTAATTTTGTAAGCACTACGCCTGTGAGGGCTAATTTTTCGTGGAATGCCTTAGCAGTAGTTACAGCATCCTGACCAATCATCGCATCACAAACAAACAGAGTTTCTGTCGGTTTTACAGCTTTTGCGATGTTTGCTACCTCTTCCATCATGACTTCATCTATAGTCAGACGGCCTGCAGTATCTACAATGATAATATCACGAGCAAATTTTTTCGCATAGTCTATTGATTTTGCTGCAATAGCTACTGCGTCTTTGTTGTCATCTTCAAAGAAAATAGGAACTTTAATTTGATCAGCGATTTGTTTTAGCTGCTCTACTGCGGCAGGTCTATGCACGTCGCAGGCAACCAAAAGCGGCTGGCGTCCTTTTTTTCTAAGGTTACGGGCTAATTTACCGCAAAAAGTAGTTTTACCAGAACCCTGCAAACCTGCCACCATGATAATAGTAGGGGCTTGCGGAGCTATACGCAATTCACTCATCTTGCTGCCCATGAGCTCAACTAATTCATCGTGTACGATTTTTACGATTAGCTGCTCTGGCAATAAATTACCTTTAACTTCTGTGCCGATAGCTTTCTGTTTTACTTCTTCAGTAAACTTTTTTGCAACGTGGAGGTTTACGTCAGCTTCTATCAAAGCTCTTCTAATCTCACGTATGGCATCGGCTATATTATCTTCTGTTATTGTCGATTGACCGCGAAGGCGCTTCAGGGCACCTTCTAACTTCTCTTGTAAGTTCTCAAACATAATATACCACGCTAATTTACAGAACTACAAATTTATGGTATTTATCTATAATGTGCAACTGAAATAAGGCACAAAAAGTAAATATTCTAAAAAATATTTTTGCAAAATACGAAATTTTTACCATACAAGCTCGTTTATAATATAAATTGTTATATTAGAAAGACTTTTGTATGCTTTGCGAAACCATGCTAAATATTATATTTTGCAAAAGTCTGATTGGTGAATGTAATAAATCTCAAATGGATAAATCTATATCTGATTACGAATTGTATTTGGATAAATGCAATGAAGTTGGAGAATTAAAAAATGCAATCAGACTCAATATGCGCCATAACGCTCTACCGTCCTATCTGGTAGTAGCATCTTTCGAAAAATATCTTCTTTTCGAAAGGTCAGACGCAGATGTGTTGCAAATATACGCTAATTATCTGATAAAATATGTACCGGAGTGGGGCTACTATGCCGGTATTTTGTTAGATGAAGCACGCCGAATCAGAAGTAAAAATTGCCGTAGAAAATAAAATTGGGTAAATTGTTCTTTTCCTAATTTTATCTACGGTGGTTTTTATGCCGTTTTATGGTGAATCCATTGCCCTGTTTGTAGCTGTCCTTTGGTCTTTAGGTTCCTTTATTGTTACAGCTGCCGCTCAAAAAGTTGGAGCCATTCAGCTCAATATCGACCGACTTATACTTGGAATCATATATATACTTGCTACTGCGTTACTGCTTAATATTGATTATAATATGAGCGTTTCACAGATATTATGGCTCAGTGCGAGCGGTATAGTAGGTATGTTCCTTGGTGATAGTTTCCTCTTTCGAGCATTTAAAGAAATTGGGCCGAGACTTGGCTTGCTCGTGTTTTCTCTCAATCCGGCAATTGCTGCTCTTATTGCATATTTTACATTTGATGAAACTCTCGGATTATGGGGTATCACAGGTATAATAATCACTCTTTCAGGTGTGGCATTAGTAGTGCTGGATAAAAGGAAATTTGCAGAAAACAAATATCAAATCAGTGCAAAGGGAGTCGCTTACGCTGTATTGGCTGCTATAGGTCAAGGCACAGGCCTGATTCTTGCTAAAATGGCTTATGCTGAGTCAGCAGTTCATTTTTTTGCAGCTACTTCTGTTCGACTAATAGCTGCAGTGCTTTGTATGCTACCATTTGCTTTATTTTTCAAAAAATATAAAAATCCAATAAATCTCTACAAAAATGATACTAAAATCTTTGGACTTATAGCACTTGCTACTCTTATGGGGACATATCTCGGGGTCTCACTAAGCTACGAAGCTATAACACATGCTAAAGTAGGTATTGCTTCAACAATAATGTCTTCTATGCCAATAATTATGCTCCCAATTTCGTACTTTTACTTTAAGGAAAAGATCGGATTCAGAGGTATCATTGGAGCATTTATAGCAGTAGGAGGCATAGCGGCTCTCTTTCTTGTCTAATCTCTCACGAAAAAAAATAGCTAAGAGATTATATTATAAAACTGCATACAATTATGCATATTTATTGGCGATATTGATCATAGCTTGGCTTTGCTCAATTATAGAAATCTATTTTGCTAAAAGTAAAATTCTACATCTAAAATTTAAAATATACCCGATATACAGATAATACATTTTATCAGTATCCTTTGCTTTTTTAATTTTAGTAAAGTATTTTCAAAATCAATCGAAAATATTACCTAACGAGAGGCAATTTCCCAAGATTCTCTCGAACAATAGTCGATTTTAAAAAAAAAACAATTCTACAAGGCAGGTGATGAATTTTGGGTAAGGACAAGACTCCGAGATACTCAGCAGCAGAAATATTGACAAAAGGCTAAGGGTGGGTGGTGTCAATTTCTGTTTTGCTTGAGTAGTAATCGTCAAGAAAACATAATTTGTTTGAGGTTAGCCATATATATTTTCGGAGTTTGATAGCAACAATCTGAGTTAAAAGCACATTCTTCTACATAAAACAATAACAAAAAAAACCTGCTTCAGTTAAAACTAAAACAGGTTTTCGTGCGGAAAGGGGGACTTGAACCCCCACGCCCGTAGGGCACTACCCCCTCAAGATAGCGTGTCTGCCATTTCACCACTTCCGCTTGATTAAGGAGACACAAAAATATACTATTTTGCCAAAATGTGCAAGCAAATTTTGGGTTTAAAAAAAAATGTTTGAAATTGATTGTCCTTTGAAAAAAAATATTTGTTAAATAAACCAATTATTCTTAAGTTTGTGTCTCACTGATTGAGACAGGGCGTTTATCGCTCTTCTAATTTAAGTGGTGACGTGGCCGAGTGGCTAGGCAGCGGTCTGCAAAACCGCGTACGGAGGTTCGACTCCTCTCGTCACCTCTTTTTTTGTATCTACTCACGAATATCGGGTATTTATTATGGGATCTACTTCTGATCTTAGAGTTGGAGCCATTTTGAAATTTAATGGCCAAAACTGCCAAGTGATGGAGTTCGAGCATAGAACACCGGGCAAAGGTCAAGCCTGCTATCAGGTTAAAATGCGTAACCTGAACACAGGCAAAATCAACGAAAACAGATACCGCTCCGGCGAATCTATTGATTTTGTTCGAGTTGAGCGCCACGAATTCCAGTATTTATATAATGATGGTGACGCTTTTTATTTCATGAATAAAGAAAATTATGACCAAATTCCGATACAGGCTTCTGTTATTGGTGATATGTCTCGTTTCATGAAAGAAAACCAAGACGTTGATATTATGTTCGAAGGTGATACTATTCTTAGTATCGAATTGCCTTCTCATGTGCAGCTTGAAATTACTTATGCCGAACCGGGCGTAAGAGGTGATACTGCTACTAACGTTACTAAACCTGCTACTTTGGAAACAGGTGCAGAAATCAACGTGCCGATATTTATCAACGAAGGTGATAAAATCGTTGTTGATACTCGTACCGGCTCATACGTAGAGAGAGTAAAGGCATAAGCCAAAATATAATTGCTTGTTAAGCGTGTTTTTTGTATTATCGTACAACTAAAACACGCTTTTTTTTATTTATAGGCGATTTAATATGGACATCAGAAACATAGAAAAACTTGTCAAAATATTTGATTCAAGCTCCCTTACAGAACTCTCTATCGAAGAAGAAGGTCTAAATATATATCTTTCAAGAAACAAAGAAGTTATAGCTGCTCCTGCTCCGCATGTTACTTATGCCACAGCACAACCTGCTATAGCTACTGAAACTCCGACATCTTCTAAACCTGCTGCAACAGAGGTAGCTCCAAAACCCGTAGATGGTCATCAAATTTGCTCGCCTATCGTAGGTACTTACTATTCAGCTCCGTCTCCTGATTCGGATCCTTATGTATCAGTAGGTGCCAGAGTAAAAGTAGGGCAAACTTTGTGCATCATCGAAGCCATGAAAGTAATGAATGAAATAGAAGCCGACAAAGCAGGTGTAATTGCTGAGATTTTAGTAGAAAATGGTCAGGCTGTAGAGTATAACCAACCTTTGTTTGTAATAAAACCGGAATAAATGCTGATGTTAAAAAAAGTTTTAATTGCTAATCGCGGAGAAATTGCTCTTCGTGTCATTCGAGCATGTAAAGAACTTGGTATTAGCACTGTTGCAGTTTATTCTGAAGCTGATAAGAATTCTTTGCATGTACGATTTGCTGACGAAGCAGTTTGTATTGGCCCTGCGGCAAGTCCCAAAAGCTATCTGAATACAAGAGCTATTCTTTCTGCAGCTGAAATTACTAATGCCGATGCTATCCATCCTGGATACGGATTCCTTGCAGAAAATGATAAATTTGTTGATATGTGCAGTCAGCACGGATTCAAGTTTATTGGTCCATCTGCAGATGCTATTCGCAAAATGGGCAATAAATCTGTAGCTAAAGACACAATGAAAGCTGCCGGAGTTCCTGTAGTGCCGGGAAGTGACGGTATAGTCAAAGACGCTAAAGAAGCAAGAACTGTCGCTGATGCAATCGGCTACCCTGTAATGCTAAAAGCAGTTGCCGGAGGTGGAGGCAAAGGTATGCGAGTGGTCAATTCTCCTGACCAACTTGAAAATGCTTACCTGAATGCAAGCAACGAAGCAGCAACCTCTTTCAATAACCCTGACATATATATAGAAAAATTAGTCGAAGGATCGCGGCACATAGAGATTCAAATCATTGCTGACAGATTTGGTAATACCATCCATCTTAATGAAAGAGAATGTTCTACCCAGCGTCGCCATCAAAAACTTATCGAAGAAGCTCCTTCCCCTATATTAACTGCTGAATTGCGTCGAAAAATGGGTGAAATATCCGCTCAGGGAGCGAAAGCAGTGAATTATGAAGGGCCGGGAACTATAGAATATCTCGTGGATAAAGACCTGAATTTTTACTTCATGGAAATGAATACAAGGATACAGGTAGAGCATCCGGTAACTGAAGAGTCAATGGATATTGATTTAATCAAAGAACAAATTTTGATAGCTGCCGGAGAAAAGTTATCTTTGAAAGAAGGCGAACCGCGTCAACATTCAATCGAATGTAGAATTAATGCTGAAGACCCTGAAAGAGACTTTATGCCGACTCCGGGCAAGATAGAATCTTTGCACTTCCCTGGAGGTAGAGGTATCAGAGTAGATTCGCATATTTACGCTGGCTATGTGGTGCCGCCCAATTACGACTCAATGCTTGCAAAGCTTATTACTTTTGCTCCGACAAGAGAGGAAGCTATTAGAAAAATGAGCCGTGCTTTGGACGAATTTATAATAGAAGGTGTTAAAACTACAATACCTTTCCATAAAGCAATGATGAGGAATCCGGACTTTATAGCCGGAAACATAGATACAAAATATTTGGAAAGAAATGATTGGAAGTCTTTCTAATTTACTTAATTTAATAACCTATTTCGGAGTATAAAAAATGAACTTTCCGGAAAACCTAAAGTACACAAAAGATCACGAATGGATCAAAGTAGATGGTGATGTTGCTTATATCGGCATTACTGAACACGCTGCCGGCGAACTTGGCGACGTAGTTTATGTTGACATTCCTGATGCAGAATTAGAATTTGCAGCAGAAGAATCTTTTGGTACTATCGAAGCTGTAAAAACAGTAGCAGATATGTTTGCTCCTGTTGCAGGCAAAATTATTGAAGTTAACGAAGCATTGGAAGGTGCTCCTGAAACTGTAAATAAAGATCCTTATGGTGACGGTTGGATTATCAAAATCGAAATCAAAGATGCTGCTGAATTGGATAACTTGATGGATGCTGCTGCTTATGCAGAATTAATCGGCTAATTTCTAAAGCAAGTTTTTATGTGAAAGCTCATCTGATTTGAATAATTGGATGAGCTTTTTACTTATCAAGTCCCTAAGAACATATTATCTCAAAACCAAGATACCTGTTTGCTTTTGCAAACAACCCAATATTTGTAACTAAATGTCTAAAATACTTGTTATTCACTTGTTTCCAGTGAAGAATACAGTTCGTAATTGTATGTAAATCCTACATGGTGCATTGTTGAACAAGGGGGTTGAACCCCTTGCCATTAAACATACTAGAAAATAAACAGCTTTATTCAGAAATTATAAAATAAAAAAAACCACCCTTGTCAGAGTGGTCTTGTGCTGCTTTTAGGTTGTATCATATTGTTATACATAATCTTAAAACTAATTGCTTAACTTAAATTCGATAGGTATGCTCATCCAGCAGGAACAAGGTTTACCGTTTTGAATCGCAGGTGTGTAGGTCGATTTTTTGACGGCACTTATTGCTGCTTCGTTAAGTAGTAAGTTGTCTGAATGTTCTACGATAAGTTTTGTTATTGTTCCGTTAGGTCCAATTAGTACGTTGAGTAATACAGTTCCTTCAATTCCGGCTTGTTTTGCAATGCGCGGATAAATTATATTTCTGCTGATTTCGCTTATGTCCACATTTGGCGATTCTGTAACTTCCCATTGCTCAAAAATTTCTTCTTGTGGAGCAGGAATATTTCGTGTGTCAATTTCAAACTCATCTTCTTCACCAAACACAACATCAATCAGTCCTTCCAAATCACTAATATCTGTGTCTCCTTTTTCATGACTTGAATATCCCATGTTTTCAACTGTTGAAATATCATCTGTCATAATAGCTTCTGCGTCATTGACTACTCCTACAAATTTACCGGCGACAGTTTTTGTTCCTGAAATTACAGTTGTAAAAACTGAAATAGGAATTTTAACCATTGTTTTATTAGTTAATTCATCCAATCCAAAATCCTTAAGTACTGTAGGTTCAGTCCCTTTAGGTGTTGTTGTGTCAGGAGCGTTCGGTGTTGTTCTGAAACTTGCTATTATAAATCCCAAAACGATAGCTGAAGTAAATAGCCCAATAGTAAGACCAAAAGAAGTCAGAGTAGCACGCTTCATATAAGATTTAATTTCCTGAGCTCCATAGCGAGTTTGAGCTGCGATGTTTTTCATTTGCTTTTTCATAACTATCTCTCCTTTTAGAGGCGTATAGAGTTTAATATTCCCTTTAAAAGGAAGACACAGCTAAGCAAAAAAAGGTTACACACCAATTACAAATATTTTTAGATGTTTTGAAAAAATATAAAACAATATTCATATAGATATTACTAAGTATCTTGAATATAAAGAGTTTCTTTGTGTTTGTCGGATATTGAAATATTTTACTTGCTGACCAAAAAATCTATCTAAGGTTTCTTTACTATTGTTTTTGTAAATTTGTAAGTGATAAAAGTTGCTTTTAGGATTAAAGATAAGCACTTTCGCAACTATCTGTACCAAGAAATAAACTGATGTAATGACATATATAAAATACTTATTTCTGCTTTTGTTTCTTTGTGTGCCTTCAATAAAGGCAAACGAACTGCAGTCATATAACATAAAAGACGCAAGAGTCCTTTATATGAAAGCAACTAAAGACGAAGAATTGCTAGATTCGGCTATTTCTTATTTTAAAAAACTGGGCAAGTCTGACTCAGCTCTCGAAGGAGTGTCTGTAACATATATTGGCTCTCTGACTATGTGCAGAGCCGTCTTTACAGGATGGCCTCACAAAAAAATTGAGTGGGTCAATACCGCCCTACCTATAATCGACAAAGGAATTAGCCAAGACACTACGAACATAGAATCTCTTTTTATCTATGGTTCTTCGTGCTACTTTTTACCGTTTCTTTGGGATAGAAGCGACGGCGCAAAAGTCAGACTACTTAAAGTAGTTGAGCTAATAAACAAAGGTGAAGCCGATAAGCACGGTTACGAGTGGGTGTATCAGGCAATTAAATTTATTTCTGTCAAGATTGATCTTAGAGACGAGGAGAGAAAATTAGTCGATGCCCTTGTCGAGAAATATACTAAATTGGTATCTGCCAAAATTATAAAACAAACGGACGAATTTTTAGCACCATGACAATATTTTCTGTAAACAATATAAGCAAAACTTACGGCGAAAGACTACTTTTTGATAATGTCGCTTTCGGTATGGAAGAAGGCGAAAAGATCGGCATTATCGGAAAAAACGGCATCGGAAAAACTACTTTAATGCGAATTATTGCAGGCTTGGAAGATCAGGATAGTGGCGATGTTATATTCAATAATGAAACTACATTCGAATATCTCGATCAGTTGCCTGAATTTGAATCAGAAGAAACGGTCTTAGAAGCGGTTCTTTCGTCTGATCCCTATTTATATGAAATATCTGAAGAATATAAAGATTTATGCGACAGCAATAGACCTGAAGATGCAAAACGCTTAGAAGAAATCACACATATTTTAGACGAAAAGAACGCATGGAACTACGAAGTTGAAGCTATGAAAGTGCTCACAGAATTGGGCATGACAGAGCTAAATAAACAGGTAAAGCATCTTTCCGGCGGTCTGAAAAAGCGTGTTGCATTAGCAAAAGCTCTTCTATCAAAACCAAAACTTTTGATTTTAGATGAACCTACCAACCACCTTGATGCAGACTCCGTACAGTGGCTTCAGGATAGGCTTTCAGCTTCAAATATTTCATTGCTTTTCGTAACCCATGATAGGTATTTCCTTGATGCAGTTTCTACTAGAATAATTGAAATCAGCGAGCAAAGAATATTTAATTATCCGGGCAATTACGAGAAGTATCTTGAGCAAAAAGAAGTATATCTTCAAACCAAAGAAGCTACTTTAGAACATAATCTTTCTCGATTGCGTACTGAACTTATTTGGTTACAAAGAGGTGCAAGAGCCCGCCGCTCTAAGCAGAAATCTAAGATTGACTGGATTGACGACTTGAAAAATCAATCCATCAGAGTTAAAGAAAAGAAAATTGAAATCGAACTGGGTAATTCTTTCCTTAGCAGTCGTGTAATCGATGCTCAGGATATTACAAAAACTCTCGGCAATCGCCTCCTATTCAATAAGTTTACATATATAGCAAAACCAAAAGACAGAATTGGAATTATTGGTCCAAACGGTTCGGGTAAATCTACATTACTTAAAACGCTTTGTGGCAAAATGTACCCTGATCAAGGGAATGTACTTATAGGTGCTTCTACTAAATTTGGATATTTCGAGCAGGAAATTGAAAGTTTAAAACCAACTCAAACAGTTCTTGGGACTATCCGAGAAGTTGCCGAATATATAAACGTTGGTGTAGGTAGAGACAGATACCTTACTTGCAGAGATTTATTGGATAAATTCCTCTTTCCACGCAAGCAGCAGGGAGCCTTAATAGAAACTCTTTCCGGTGGCGAAAAGCGTCGTCTTGCTTTGGTTAGAGTGCTTATGGCTAACCCGAACGTTCTTTTATTTGATGAGCCGACAAATGATTTCGACTTAGAAACTCTCACCGCTCTGGAAGAATATTTGGATAATTTCCTTGGAGTGCTGATTATTGTATCGCACGACCGTGCATTTTTGGATAGAACTGTTGATTTTATTTATGCTTTTGACGGAAAAGGAAATATCAAACAATATCCGGGTAACTACTCAGTATATCTCGAGAAAAAAGAAGAGGAAGCCCGAAAAGCAAAAGCTGCAAAGAAAGATGAGCCTAAGGACAAAAATGCCAATAAGCCAAAAAACACGTCCAAAAAACTTCCATACATGGAACAAAGAGAATTCGATCAATTAGAAAAAGAAATACCTGAATTGGAAGTAAAAAAAGCAGAGTTAGAAGAATTGCTCGCATCAGGAACTTTGACCGACTACAAAGAATTGGAAGACAAAGCCGCTGAGCTAAAAGTTCTTGAAGATAAAGTTGATGAGGCTACGATGCGTTGGTTAGAGTTATCCGAAAAGCAGGAGTAGGAGTGTAAATTTGAAGTATCTTTTAATTATACTGTTTTCTCTATCTCTTTATAATTGTATTGGGAGAGATAAGTGGGCATTCCTTGACATAAATGATTCATTTAAATATGTTACAATGAAGGATTCAGCAAAAGTATTTATTTTTAATTATAATATGTCTTGGTTTAATGCTAAGCAGGGGCTTATAACATATCAAAAAAAATATTCAGAAAGAGTAGATACAGGCAATACTTTCTATTTTCGAGATATTAAAGCAACAACAAATTACTCTCTTCTAACTTCTGATGGTGGGAAAACATGGAATAATATCTTCATAAGTGAAGGTAAATATCTTGGAGCTTTTAAAAAAAGTGAAGAACTTTATTATGCTTTAAAATTTGAAGATGGGGAAAAAAGTTTTGTCAAAATTTTCAAATTTAATGCGAGTGATTTGAAATGGCATCTATTCGAAAAAATAGAAAACTTTGATACGGGTTACTTTGTTGGAGTTTATAATCGTAAAGCTATTTTTAGGCATCAGCCTTATTCTGAAATAACTAAACATAGTTATTTTATGCAAATTGTGGATTTAAATACGAAAATTATTGAAGAAATAGATATCGACATTCCAGGTTACACTGGTTTGTTTGAACATTATGTGTTTTTTCATAAAAGTAAAAATATGAAGTATTATGAGCATGATACAACTCAGTTCTGTATAATAGATCTTGATAACTCTAATATAATGACTAGATTAGAAGTCTCTTCTAAATTATTTTTCCAAAAATATGTAAGACATAATGGTGCATATTACATTCTGGCAACTCTTAAATCAGAAGATTTAGAGAATCGTTCATTAAAACTTTATAAGATTCAAGAGGATAAATTTGAATTTGTAAGAGACTTTGATGAAGGATTTGGTTCTTACGCAAAGTTTTTTATGTCAAGCGGTTCCATTCTTTCTATGGTAGTCAGTAACCCAACATTTTTGGGAGGTTCACTGAAGCTTTATCATAGTAATGATGACGGCAAGACATGGAAAGAAGACCCATTGAGTATGAGTATGGGTTTATCTTACTATGATTCATATGAGGCAGACGGTAAATTGTATCAGTGGTTTGATGCCCCTAGAGGTAAAATTCAGATACCCAAGTGGCAATATAATGAAATATATAAGAATATCAGAGACTGATTTATAGTATGCTTTTTATCTATAACTACATATTTTTGCCGTTAGTGCTGATTTTCAAACCTTTTCTTAAGCTTCTCCTGCCTAAGTTCGGGGAAAGAGAAAATGCTGTATCAGAAACTTTGAAGTCGCTTGATAAAATCGATAAATCTAAGCAGACTTTATGGTTTCATGCTGCCTCTATGGGCGAATTTGAGCAGGCAAAACCAGTTATAGAAATGTTAAAGCAGAAAAGAAATGATATCAATATTGTTTGCTCTCTTTTCTCTCCATCAGGCTATAATACTCAAAAAAACTATGCTTTTGCAGATGCTGTTTTTTATCTTCCTCTCGATACCAAAGGCAATGTAAAGCGTATATTAGACAAGATAAATCCTCAAGCTCTCATCTTAGTCCGCTACGAAATATGGCTAAATCTGCTTACTCAAACGAAAAACAGAAATATTCCATTATTCCTCATTGATGCAACTTTTCCTGCAGGTGCGCTTGCTAATATTAAATCTTTTATCTCTACTGCTTTCAGTAAGTTTGATAAAATTTATGCTGTGAATCAGGATGAAACTGACAAATTTATGGCAGCCGGAATATCTCAAGTGGAAACACTTGCAGATACTCGATTAGACAGGATTGCAGGTAAAGTTAAAGAAGCAAGGAAGTCTCCACTTCTTGATAAATCTATTTTTGGGGAGCGAAAAGTATTAGTTGCCGGCTCAACTTGGCAGCCGGACGAGAAAATAATAGCTACTGCTTCAAATGAAATTGGAATAAATAAACTCAGTATAATATACGTACCACACGAACCAACAACTGAACATATAAAAGAATTGCAAAACCTAGTGACGAACACAATTCTACTTTCTGAATTGGAATCTCTCACCCTCGAAGTACAGAAATCAGAACTTGTAACAAAGCATATCATCGTGGATAGTATCGGCAAACTTCTCGGTCTGTATGCCCTTGCTGATATAGCTTATATTGGTGGAGCTTTTGGAGTAGGTGTTCATAGCGTAACGGAACCTGCCGGATATGCTGTCCCTCTAATCACAGGTAAAAATAATACAAACTCCCCCGATGCACCAAAATTAGAGCAAATCGGCGCTCTAAATAGTGTAAATACAGCGGAGGAGCTTACTTCCCATCTCCAATTTCTTCTCACAAGCACTGAAGAATACAATAACATCTCCAAACTTTCGGGCGATTATGTAAATAATGCTTTAGGTTCGAGTAATGTAATTGTTCAAAAGATTTTGAGTAATATCAGCAACATCTAAAACTTCTGTGCGTACTATCTAAATCTATCGCTGAATTGATATATATTTTCATGTGAAAATATATTTTACTATTTTGCTTCCTGTTTCACAAACTTAGACGCACCAATCGAAAATCCCAAGGTTTAATATGAAAAATAAGCTTACAGAAAAAGATATAGCTTCTTTAAAATATCAGGGTAGAATGAGCTATATCCTCTCAGGTATGTTCTTTGTCCTTGGCTCAGCTATTGGTTTTATGATTTATGAGATGGAGTTCAATTCAGAAGTTGCAGGTTTCAATTTCCAAATCGATTTGCTAATAGTAAGTGTATTCCTACTATTATCGTTTCTCATGAGTCAGGCGTTGAACAGAAAATACTATGCTGATATCAGAAATAACGAGAAAATTGCTGAAATAAAATTGATTGAAAGGAAAAATGAAACCTCTGATGTCTCGCACAGAGAAACTATCAAAAAAACCGGAGCCGCTGATCGAATGAGAGATTATGCACGCTATGAGCTTATCATAAATAACACAAGATATAGAGTCGAGAAAGATTTTTTTGACAAGTGCAATGACGGAGATGAAGTGATTTTTTTCTATGCACCAGTGAGTAAACATCTTTTAAGTATAGAGAAGAAATAGGGGCGTAAACAAAAAGGATGTTAATAAAGAAAACAATATTCTTTATTTTACATCCTTTCTAACTAATTGTAAATGTCATTTATTTGGGTGCTTAGATCTACATCTGCAAGAGCTGGATATAGTTCCCGTTGTCATCATCAAAAATTGCTTCGTAGCCCCAATCCCTTTTTGTTGGTTCTAATTTGAATTTTACACCTTTTGCTTTTAGCTCTTCGTAGGTTTTTTGAATATCATCACACCCAAACGAAATTACCGGCATTCCCATTTCGTAAAGTTCAGCCTTAAATTTCCTTGCTATTTCGATTCCACCCGGTTCAGTTGGCT
Source organism: Kapaibacterium sp. (SeqCode) (assembly GCA_963664875.1). GTDB lineage: Bacteria > Bacteroidota > Ignavibacteria > Kapaibacteriales > UBA2268 > JBFHIJ01. Next base: position 3,132,917 of record OY761611.1, read on the forward strand.
CTAATAGTATATTAGTACCACAGGAATCAAGCGGGGATTTGACTATAGCTATATAGTTTTCAGGCGAAAACATGACCTCTTCAAATCCAAGTATTTCAGTATAATATTTGAATGCTTTTGCAGGATCCGGTACTAAAATACTTACCATTGCAATTTTCATCGGGTATTTGTTCTTTGCCATTGTACTTCCAAATAATGTGATTGAGAGAAGTAATATAAGAAAATATTTCATGAGATGATTACCTATGTTTGGAAAATTAGAACTACGATTATAAGTAGTATTTACTTTACTTTTTCATATCTACTATCTTATTTATTCTGGGTTGCAAAAACCAAATACCGATAGGTATTAACCAAATCAAAAAGAACTCGGCTATGTAATCTGTAAATTTCGCTTTTGCTTGTCGCTCCGCTGATACTATTACCTTAGCAGTGAAAGCTATGATGTAGAGGAAGCAAATACCATTAAATAGAATTATTCCAAAAAAACTAAAGAAATATGGAAGAATTTTCTCTACAGATTTAGAATCTTGAAGCATCTCTTCAATCATCATTTCAAACATATTCGTAACGAAATAGAGCATTACAGCATAGGATATAAATATTACGAACGGTACAATCTTAAATATCAGATTATTTGGGGCAATTTCTTTTGGAATATATTTATAAAGTTTGAGACCAATAGCAGCAAACCATAGAAAAAGAACAAGCATAGATATAAAAGCAAACACGACTACGATATAAGTATCTGTATTAAATGTACTAGTTAAGTTGCTTGGCTCAGTGATAAGTGTTTGTTCGAGATTCGGAAACATGACACCAAACTGCCAAACCATTTGTAATATTGAAGGAATAGTTAAAGCAGTAAAAATCTGCCAGTGTTTAGCTCTTAAAATAATATCAAGCATGAAAGTGACCTCTATTAGGTATAAGATTAAGTAGATAGCTATTTTATAGAATATAAATTAAGACTTATAGAGTGATTGTAAAAATATATTTTTACAGAAAAAAAACACTCCGGGGTGGGGAGTGGTCTTGTGCTGTGTTGTTGTATCGTATTGTTCGACAAAACTAAATATTATCAATTCAATATAAATTCGATAGGGATGCTCATCCAGCAGGAACATGGTTTACCGTTTTGGATATCAGGCGTGGAAGTTGAACTCTTTACTGCTCTGACTGCAGCTTGGTTTAAAAGCAAATTGTCAGAGTATTCTAGATTTAATTTCGAGATTGTACCATCAGATCCTATAAGTACATATACATAAACTGTACCTCCAATACCGGTTTGTTTAGCAATTCTGGGATAAATAATATTTCTGCTAATTTCTGCTACATCAACGTCCGGTTGTTCTGATACTTCCCATGCTTCGTGTTCTACATCTGCAGTAGGTTACGGAATATCAATGTCGCCTACCTGAAATTTATCAGGGTCCCCAAAGATTATTTCTCTATCGTCTGGAAGAGCATTAACATCAGTTTCTCCTATTTTAGATGATACTTCACCCATATCTACAATAGTTGCAATTTTATCTGAAGCAAATCCCATATCCATATCAGGAACGGGTACAAAATTACCTGCTATTTTTTGAGTACCTTGGATAAGTGTAGTTAAAATATCAATCTGAATCTTTCTACTGAAGCACAGGAACAAACATTCACAATTGGCGGGAAGAACAGACTTTTGACAATTATAACTGATTCCCTACATTACTTGCTAACATTAGTCTAAGCTATACTTCTCATGAAAGAGGATACTCGTTATCTATATATAACACAATGATTAGTGGTTTTGATGATATTGGAGCTCCTTTGCAGTATAATGAAGCTATATCTGATTATAATATTTTATCAGTTCATGCATCTTATGAAATTTCGAAACTATGGGACTCCAAACGTCACATTCATCTATTCGTTTCTGCATTTAATTTGTTAGACGAATCACTAATGGCACAAGACTTTTATAACAGACAAATTAACACTGTCCCTAATAGATTTGGAAGATCTATCCATGGTTGTGTCAAAATAGTACTTTAAAATTCCGGACAAAAGAGGCTGTTTTATAATCGGCAGCCTCTTTGTGCAAATTGTCTTCATTTATTGATATCAGAGTTAAGATATAAAACCTCTTGCAACAGTTCAAACCTCAAATAATGTTCAATCCATATCTATTTTTTGTATTTAAATTCAATTAAAGGTAAGTATAGCCTATCCATGTTCTCTGTATATTTTGGGATAAGTGAGTATTTCTATCACTATTTAGACAATAAATATTTTTGTTCCGACTCTTTACAATATATAAAGACTGTCTGTTAGTTTATTGTATTTTCATAAAAATCATGGGTATTGTTATGCACAAACTACTACTTTCTGCCCTGCTGTTGCTTATTGCAACTTCTTCGACTTTTGCGCAGGATGATTCTTTACTTGAATTATCATTAGAAGAACTAATGAATGTTCAGGTAACAACTGCATCTAAATCCGCAGAAGATATTAATGCTGCCCCAGCAGTAATGACCGTAATTTCTGCAAATGATATAGAGCGATCTACGGCTTCCAACTTAGCAGAGATAATTGAGCAACAAGCAGGTTTCTACTTAAACTCAACTACTGTTATGAATCAATCTTCTCTTGTTACGAGAGGTGACTATGGAGGAGCTATTGCTAACACGCACGTCTTGTTTCTAATAGACGGAAGACCCTTCCGAGAAAGTATATTAGGAAATATGGGTAACCAATTTATACAAGGGATGCCTTTGGGCAGAGTAGAAAGAATAGAAATTATTCGCGGTCCGGGATCAGTGCTTTACGGCTCAGGGGCATATACTGGTGTCATAAATGTTATTCTTAAAAAAGGCGAAAAACAAGAAACTTCTGCACATTTAGAATATGGTTCTCATAACTCTATGCACGGATCCATCGCCGGCGGTGGTAAGTGGGGCGATTTAGACATCAGCGCAGGTGCTTTGTACACCGGATATGATGATTGGGAGTACGAAATGACGGATGTAAAAAATGTCCATGATGCTGTTCCTTTCAAATATATGCAAACTGTTGGTAATATAGATTTGGCTTATAAAGGGCTGACCTTGAAGGCTTATGGAGGATACTACGAGCAACAAGTAGTTACCTTAGCCAGTGCCCCTGTTTGGCAAACTCCAAGAGAACAAATGAACCAAAGTAACAGAGTATTGGTTGATTTAGGTTATTTGACAGAAGTTAATGATTTTTGGGAATTACAAGCTAATGTTACAATGAATAGCTTAGATAACGTTAGAACCGTTGACGCTGACTCTGCTAAAGACGACTTGTTCACAGGGGGCTCTTTAGATTATATTGGTGAATTAACTAACTTTTTTAAATTGACTAAAGATATCAATTTAATTGTCGGTGGTTTATTCAACCATCAAACAGGTGATGCATTTCAGCATAATGCTTATCTGAAGGATTATGGTGGCGGAATTATTGCGCCTGCACCTTGGGACATTTTCAGTGGAGAAAATCCAAATCCGCTTAAAGTGGTACCGGATTATAGCTATACTTGGTACAGCGGTTATTTTCAGGCTGACTGGAAAGTTATTCCTGAGCTAAAATTTGTAGCAGGAGCTCAAATAAATAAAGTGGAAGGGGTTGATGCTAAAATAGTTCCTCGCATAGGTGTTGTTTATACTGCTGAAAACGGATTTATTGCTAAAGCTCTGTATGGACAAGCTTTTAGATCTCCTTACGCTTTGGAAAGTAAAATCAAAATAGTCAACATACAATACGGTAATGATAATTTAAAACCGGAAACTATTGGAACTTTTGATGCTCAGTTAGGATATAAGGGTAAAAACTTTCAGCTAATGGCAAATTATTTCAATAGCTCTCAGAAAGATATGATTGGTTTTACTGCTCCAGGAGAATCTGTAGAAGGCATATTTTATGATGGTGAGCAAATACCTGCCGGATCTAGAGTTTATATAAATAGGGGTTCTGTAAAATCTTCCGGTTTTGAATTTGAAGCTAAATATTATCCAATGTCAGAACTTCACTTCACAGCTAATCTATCAACTTTCAACCAAGAATTGACTTATAGATTACCTGCTTCAACTAAAGATACTACAGTTGAGAACTATTTTGGTTTACCAAAATTACTTATCAATGTAGGCATTACTTATTCTTCTAAGGAAAATGGCTTCTCAGCTTCTATATTTAACAACTATGTAGGTGGTTTTGATGAGATAGGATATTTGTATAAATATAATCCTGAAATTGAAGCTTATAGCATGCTTTCTGTTTATGCCGATTATAATATCGCAAAACTTTTTGACGGGAAATCCCCAATTAAAGTATTTGTTAAAGTATTTAACTTATTAGACGCTGAAATTATGTCTCAAGATTTTACAGACAGACAAGTGAATACAATGCCTAATAGATTTGGAAGATCTATCCATGGTGGTGTCAAAATAGTACTTTAAATTTCCGGACAAAAGAGGCTGTTTTATAATCGGCAGCCTCTTTGTGCAAATTGTCTTCATATATTGATATCGGAATTATGATATAAAACCTCTTGCAACAGTTCAAACCTCAAATAATGTTAAATCCATATCCATTTTTTGTCTTTCTTGTTGCCCAATTTCTATTTTTTTATCAAAACTCTATAGAATAGTTTTCTACTGTTAAACCTGAGTTTTGCTTGTTTAGTATGACCATGTTTTGTATTTGGTTAGGGAGATATTTTATTTCGGCACTATGCATAGGATTGCTGTCTGCATCTGAAATTGTCAACACTTCGTCTTTTCCAATTTCGTATAATTCAGTCATATCCCCGCAGTGGAGTCTAATATTTGTAATTTTGCCTGTAAGATTGACTGTATAATAAGATTCGTTTGGGTACATATTCAAAATGCGGACAAAGGAAGCCCCCTTATAAATTGAATCTTGCACCTGCTGAACTTTAGCTCTGTTGCATTCAAAAAAATATAATGAGTAATGTTTGCCTTGCTCAAAAGTATAAATGCCGTTATATATAGTATTTTTCGAAGAAGATTCGGTAATTTTTAAATTGGAATAACCGATAAAGGCATCTTTATAAATAGGAGTGTGGCTTGCAAATCCGAGATTATCAGCAATTGTGTAACCTTTTTGCGAAACCGAAATACTGTTATAGCTCGACGCAAAGTGAAAAATTGCAATTTTTGCTCCATTTTCCGGCTGTATGTCTTTGGGTGTATCTATGCCAGGGATGCATTCGCATCCGGTAAAAATAATAGTAAAAACAAAAATATAAACAATATATCTAATCATATTTATTTCGGGATCAATACATAAAAAATATGCACTAATGCTATTGTCTCAAATCGATATACAACCTTGCGTCTGTGTCTAAGATATAACTTATTATTTAGCTGACTGAGACAACAAACTTAACAAAAATGATACCATCGCAAAACTTGTATTTTTAAATCTTGTTTAATATATACAACAATGCCGTTTATTGCTAATGTTTTTTGCAATTAGTAACAAACGGCATAGTAAAAATGACTTTTAGAAATTGTAAGAAATGCGGTAAACCAGACCGTTTTTCTCAGAATTATATGTTTTGTTATCTACTGAGTAATACAATATACCATACTCATAACCCAAATTCATTGACACATTATTCAAAGGTGAAAATCTTATGCCGGCATTTAACTTGCTTATTGGGCCTAACGAAGAGCCGCCTGCAAATAATTCCGTATAAGGGGATATAAAATCAATTCCGAAAAGTGCAGTATAAGTAAATCTATACATCATACCCGCTGTGAACCTCTTAGGATATTGTTTCAGTTCGGATAACTGTCCGTAATAGTCTGTTACAAAACTCTGAGCAAACCTTTCCCAACCGAGCTCTACACCTAAGGCATGGTTAGAATCAAAATGGTACATACCCGATACAATCAAATTGTCGTAGAACTGATTATTTACAGCTAAATGAGAAAAATCAGGATTAGAAGACTCTGATAAATATTTGAAACCAATCTCAAACTGAGTTTCTTCTCCATCGCTGAAAGTTGGCAATATAATAGTCGAAGAAAAAGGATTAAAGGCAATCTGAGGCTTCTGCATATTACCGTTTTCATTCAAAAATTTATCCGCCATTTCTCCATTCCCGCTACTTGCCACTGGGGTTTGGCTTGTGAAAAAAGCTGCCAATTTGTCGAAGAAAGAAGTAGTTAAATCGCTATTATCAGTCTCCGAGTTCCCATCTTCGCTTGGATTCGTCTCTTGTAAAGATTCTGAGTCGAATCTGTTAGCGATATTATGTTGATTGTTATAATTTGCCTGATTGTTTGTACTGTTATCTGAAAAAGAATTTTGGTTTGTCGTATTTTTTAAATTATTGGATGCTGTTTCAGTTGTTTCAACTGATGAAGATGTCTGCACATCGGTTTCGAAAGAACTTACCACCGGAACTGAGTTCAGCTCTGAGCTGTTTTGAGCAACACTGCTTTGACTTCCGAACCAGCTGTCATAGTTTGTAGTCATAACGACGCTGAGAGCCGAAGTCAGCAAAATCAATAGTGCTGTAGCCCCATACTTTTTGATATATCCACCTACCTTTTCTGCAATCGAAGGGGGAGGAGTTTCTAGATAGTCGGGCACAGTAAAGCCCAGTCTGCCGAAAAGCTGGTTAGTAGCTTCAGCCGGCGGCGTAATGTGGTTCATATCTTGCTGAGCAATCAGATGCAGTTTCATTTGTTTATTGAAGTCTGCCCTGAGCTCGGAGTCCTTAGCCAGCATATCAAAAAGCAAAGCTTCCTGAGTGCTATCGACTCCTCCATCAAGATATTCATGTATTAGTTTAGAATACGACATATCAACCAATATATATGTTAAATCAACATTTTCAATTCAAATCTTCGAGATAAGGAGCAAGTATATCTTTCACCTTTTCTTTAGCACGCCAGATTCTGTTTTTGACAGCAGCAACCGACGCACCTGTTATATCTGCAATTTCTTTATGAGAAAAACCGTGATAAAGTCTGAGTACAAAAAACTCTCTATCTTCTTCGTTTAGCATATCAAGCGCTCTTGCAAGTATATCGAGCATTTCTTTTTGTTCGTAGCCCTGGTCTTGCGATGAAAACTGATAGTTGTCAATATCTACGGTAATTTTTTTATCTCTTTTGTAATTGAGGCATAGATTTCTGGTGATTGTAATAATAAGACCTATTACATTACCGACAGCCTCTGTCTCTTTTGCAGAATTATAAAATTTAAAAAAAGCTTCCTGAAAAATATCTTTCGCCGATTCTTCATCGCCTGTAACTCTAAGACAGTAAGCATATATTCGTTGCGAATGCCGGGCGTAAAGCTCGGAAAACGCCGCTTCTGATTTAGCTTTAGATTTTTTTAGTTCTGCTACCAAATCCGAATCTGAATATTTGCTCAGTGGTCGAGCCATTACCTTCTCCAGTAAGCACTAAAAGCCTGATTCGATATTAAGATTTCGCTTTTAGTATTATTATCTAACATATATAGTTCTGAGTCTTCTTTACTGTCGTCAAAAAATTTAGTAAAGACAATTTTTTCTGAATTAGCAGACCAAACCGGATTAGAATTTATCTCGCCTTCCTTGTTTTCAGTTAGTTTGATAAATTTTGGTTCGGAGTCGCTTATATCTGCAATCCACAAATCGCCGCTCTGCGAAGCAAACAGGAGCTGCCTGCTGTTTTGCGGAGAAAAGCTTGCCTGATGTATTCCTAATTTGTTATTAGTAATCACATTTGACTGATTGCCTGCCAAATCAACAATATAAATAGCTTTGATAGTATCCATGCCTTCCGTTTTATCGAAAGCAAAACACAAATGCTTGCTCTCTTCGTCCCATCCGGCGATTACCTGACCGCGTCTATTGTCTATAACATTGTTCAATGTAAATATCTGATTAGGTCCTTCAGCATTGACTACATCATAGAGGTTTAGACTCACACTCGGGTACTGCCCCGTAAAAAATGCAACATACCTGCCGTCAGGCGAAAAGTTTGCTGCAGATTTAGGAAGTATTGCAGATGATAAAATAGAAAGCTGCTCGGAGGCACTACCGTAAGAATAGAGATAAAGTCTGTTATCCTGCGAGTTCATTGCTATCGAACCGCCTTGAGGATTGATGACAGGTGAGGTATAGTCAAAATTGACAATATTCTCAGTAATGTTCTTATCCTCAGTGCCAAGCAGGTTTGCAAGATAAATTTCGGTCCTACCTGAAGTCAGATTTTCACGAGAGTAACAGTAGTCTCCGTTTTTTGCTGGAGCAGAGTATATGCGGGCATTTTCTTTCAGTAAATTCAAATCAGCAAAATCTTCGCTCAATTGAAAAACTAATGGAATGCCATCATTTTCTGACAATGCCGTAAAGTAAAGGCTTGTCTCCTTTTCTCCGCCACAGCATATTGGCTCGCAGGTATTTCTGCATGAATGTAGTGCATTTAAAGCAATCGCTATCAATAGCAATTTCAAAGAACTATATATGATTCTTTTCATATCCATCTCTCTTACTTTAAATAACACATCAAAAGAAAAAGGTCTCAAAAATTTTTTTAAGGTCTCAAAATACTGCTTATTTTTTTCAAAGTATTATGCAGCTCCACATCATGCACTCTTATTATATCTATTTTTTTACCGAGAAGCAGAGCGTGAATCAAAGCAGTTGGGATATCTCTATCCAAGGGATTCTCTAACGAAAGTGTTTTGCCGATGAAAGATTTTCTTGATATACCTAAAAGTAATGGTACACCAAGTTCCAAAAACTCATCATGGTTTTGCAGCAATGATATGTTATGCTCAATAGTTTTTCCAAATCCTATTCCGACATCTGCAATGATTTCTTTAACTCCTTTGCTTCGGGCAAAATCAATTTTATCTCGTAGCCATGTTTTGATTTCATGTATCAAATCTTGATAGACAGGATTGTTTTGCATTGTTCGTGGTTTGCCTTGTATATGCATGATGACAAGAGTTGCCCCATACTCTGCAGCGAGTTCGGCAAGCCTTGTGTCGTATGTTAGACCACTAATGTCATTGATAATATTTGCACCTGCATCTAATGCGGCTTTAGCAACTTCATATTTAGTCGTATCGATAGAAATTGGAGTAGCAGCACATTCTTTTCTAATTGCACTAATCACCGGTACAACTCTGGTTATTTCATCTGAAAGCGGAACTTCAGATGCTCCGGGACGTGTAGATTCACCACCGATGTCCAGAATGTCAGCTCCTTTTTCAATGAGTGATAATCCTTGTCTGATAGCATTTTGTGTATCGAAAAAAGCTCCACCGTCCGAAAACGAATCCGGAGTTACATTGAGAATGCCCATGATTTTAGGGAAGCGAAACATCTTATTTGCCTTTAGATAAACCGTTTTTAAGATAGCCGTCGTTTTTAATAATCTGCTCAATCATCTCATGTTTATAAACCATTGGCCGCAACTGTATTAGATGTTCGCGCAACATTTCTAAACGGGTATTCTCGTTGAGTGTGCTAAGCAGTATTTGGCGTTGCTGCAAAGTAAGGCCTGCTTTTTGAGCAATTACAAAAGAAGGGAATTTATCGGTCAACTTAGTTTTGTCGATAGGGTTTAGTTCGATGGCTCCAAGATGCTTTACAATATCATTGTAAATATCTACCAGTTCGTATAGCAACTTGGCGTTAATATCTATGGAAACATCTTGAATTGTCTCTATTTCAGCTTCGAGATAAGGTTGTTCGCCGTCAACGATATGCTTTACACTAAATCTCGTGCCTCCCTGCACTGCGATATCCATCTTACCGTCAGGGTATCTTTTAATCAAATCAAATACTTTTGCTTTGCATCCTATATCAGACATTTTCCCATTATTATTAAGTACAATCCCAAATTCAACTTGCTCATTAAGGCACATATTAATCAGCTTCTTATATCTTGGTTCAAATATATGAAGCGGATAGATTGATTCCGGGAATAGAACAATATTTAAAGGGAAAAGACCTAATCTCACAAGCGATACTCCGTTTTTGCCATAAAGATACAAAAAAATACTTTAATTATTGACAAGTATTAAGAGTATTTGGAAAGAAAATGATAGCAAAATCAGTAAATTTAATCACCGTTTGGAGTTATTATTATCTTGCTCCAATCATCTTTCGAAAAATATTTATCGATTACATCTCGTATATCTTCCATACTGATTGAATCAATATCTTCCATAAGATTTTGGAGCGTTTCGTGCTTCTGGCTCAATATCTCGCTTTTGGCAAGCGATTGCATCCGCACCGACAAACTCTCCAATTCCATTATTGTGCCTGATTTGAGCTGCTCTTTTGCTCTTTGTAGCTCTGCTTTAGTGATGCTTCCGGAGTGAAGTTTCTCTAATTCATGGATGATTATTTTCTCAGCTCGCTTTAGTTTGTTTTCGTCTAAAGCTGCATAGATATAAAATGCAGATAAATCTTTATATCCCTGCAAATTAGAATATACTGCATAGCCCAAACCGTTTCTTTCTCTTAGGGCGTGATACAATCGGGAACTCATTCCATCGCCAAAGAGTACATTGAAGCATGACAGGGCATGCCTATCGTCTGCTCTAAGTCCCGGCACCTGCTTACCCATAAGGAAATGGAGCTGGCTGATTGGCATTTCCTTGAGTAACTCTTTTTTGGAGTTGATAGTTTCAACTTTCATTTCAGGAAGTCTGAGAGCCGGAAGATTGCCAAAAATCGCTGCAACTTTTTCAGCTACATAATCATGATCCAAATTTCCTGCAAATGAAATCACAAGCCTATTCGGAGCAAAAAATTTTGAGTGGAAATCTCTTAGCTTTTCCGGAGTAATCTTCTTTACTGTATCTACATAACCGACTATTGGATGCTCCAATCTGGTACCTTTGAAAAGTAACTCGTCTCCAAAATCGAAAATTGCTTCTTCAGGGTCATCTTCATAGGAGACTATCTCCTCGCTGACTACTGAGATTTCGTTTTTGATTTCTTTGTCTTTGAAAAGCGGATTTAGAATTATCTCTGAAAGTGTGTTTATGGATTTTTTAAAATTCTTGGTCAAAGCTCTAACATAAAAGCAGGTAAACTCTTTGCTTGTGTAGGCATTTGTGTAAGCTCCTACTGATTCGAACTCCGTAGCTATTTTGCGTGCCGTGTATTTTTTAGAACTTTTAAAAATTGCATGCTCCAGCAGGTGTGCCATGCCTTCCAATCCTTCAGGGTCATTTGCTGAGCCAGCATCTAAAGATATACCAAGGGCAAAAGATTCAACTGTAGGAATTTGTTCTGTGAGTATTACTATACCGTTGTCAAGTACTGTTCTTCCAAAGCGGACGTGGTTATCCATACGAATTTCGGTCATTATATACCTTCAAGTTTAAAATATCCCTAACTACAAATATACAAGCATATTATGGAAGTAACAAAGGCAAACTTCTTATTGAGTTTATTCTCTTAGTAATGACATTTTATATAGGTAACAAACTTCCTGTAATTCAGATAGATTTTACATAAGTACTTAATCTATCTTGCCGAATAATCTCTAGTGCCTTAGCATTCCTCTTTATCCCTGATTTGTCATTAGAACTCAAAAATACTTACAACTTCCTTTGTTTGCGAAGAAATATTCAATGAGTAAATGTAAGAAAAACTTACTTATTGAATCATTGAGCAAGAGAAAGGTTGCTGAGCTGAGAGTTTATGTCGAGCAAAGTAGAGGTAAAGCATAACCCCTTGCCAAGAAACAAGATAACGACTTAAATTGGTTTTCAAATGATAAATTCTATCTAACTAATTGCAAGAAAGTAGTTGTTAGAATGAAAAACAACGATATGAAGAAAAATTTATTATATTAAACCATATTGAGTTTATTAGTTAAACGTTGCAGTCGTATAATATAGACTAATATGAATATATTTTCAGCCTGAAAGGCTGATAGATAATAGCCCATGGCAGCGCCATGGGACGGTTGCAAGTATTGAGTAAACAGAGCCCTGTAAGGGCGGCAAGACTTTTCTTTACAGGTGATATAAATAAGAGATTGGTGTTACTTTTTCCATTTCTTTTTCTTTTTTTTGCGATAAAAAAGAAAAAGAAACGGAAACCAAAGAAAAAGAAAAAAGAACGCTTTGTCTCCTCTTCTCATCTAGTGTTTAAGCGTAAGATGTACATCCAATTAAGGAATTACTGAAAACAAATGTCTATATTATGGAGTGCTGATTCAATATAGGCAATACACGGACTATTTACTATGATATCATATATATTTTTCGACTAAATGATATTTAAAAGAATAAAATAGACAAACAGTTAGCTCCTTTTTGCCACAAACGAAAGTTTGTATTAGGTATTTGGGTTTATACTTTTTGGACGAGGCTGTGTGTTATAAAAAAAGCCTCTAAAATTTTTAGAAGCTTTTGTATAATCAGAGAAATTATTTAGCTATTGCTTGTAGTTTTTGATAAAATCGAATAATAGTCTTACGCCTACTCCTGTGCCGCCCTTAGTTCTGTATGAATCATTTGACGGAATGAATGCCGGACCTGCTATATCCAAATGTATAAAAGGATAATCGGTAAATTTTTCAAGGAATTTCCCTGCAGTTATTGCTCCTGCCAATTTGCCGCCAATGTTTTTCATGTCAGCTATGTCGGATTTCATTAACTCGAAATACTCATCCCAGAAAGGGAATTCTGCAATTCTTTCATAAGTGTTGTACCCGCTTTTATGGAGAGCGTCCATATATTTTCTGTCAGCGTTGCCCATAGCAACTATACCATGAGGACCAATAGCTGCGTGGGCTGCTCCTGTTAGGGTTGCGATGTCTATGATTAGTTCAGGGTCGAACTCTTTTGCGTAGCTGATTGCATCAGCAAGAATCATTCTGCCCTCGGCATCAGTATTTAGCACTTCAACTGTCATTCCGTTGTGCATTTTGACTACATCTCCCGGCACATAGGCATTGCCGTCAGGTCTGTTGTCGGTAGCAGGAATCAAAGCGATTACTTTCATAGGTAGTTTTGCTTTGGCTATTGCGTACATTGCTCCAAAAACTGCAGCTCCTCCGCCCATATCAGATTTCATTTCATCCATCGAGCCGGGGGTTGGCTTCAAGCTCAGACCACCTGTATCATACACAATTCCTTTGCCTACAAGCACAATAGGCTTCTCATTCTTTGCATTATCCGGAGTGTATGATAGTATAGAAAAAGTAGGAGGATCAATGCTGCCTTTGTTTACAGCAAGCAATCCGCCCATGCCCAATTCTTCAATTTTAGCTTTGTTGAGTATCTTTGTTTTATAACCGGCTTCATCGTCTCCGTATTTTTTTATATCCATAGCCAGCTGCACTGCGTTGAGATATGAAAGCGGCTCATTTACCAAATTTCTGGCGATAATAGTAGCATCTACCACTGCGTTTATTTCATTTAATTCTTCTTCACTTATGTCTTTATCGAATAGCTCTATGGACTTGAGAGGGGGAGTGATTTTATCCAAATCTTTTGTAAAGTATTTGACGAATTTGTAAGAGGCAAGAGCCAAACCTTCCGCGACTGAAAGCAGTGAAGATTTTCTTCCGTTTAAACATCTGATTGCAACTGTTTCGATCTTCTCCGACTGAATAGTAGCAGCAAAAGCAGCACCGGCTTTTCTTAGAGTCTCATTTCTTTTATAATCTTCTGCGTCTTCATCAATAATGATAAAAAGATATTTATCATAAAGATTCACGAGTATTTGCTTCTCATCTGATTCAATTTTGCGCTGCACAAAACCTAAGCTATGCTCATCTAAGCCTAAAGATTGCAAATCTATATTTTTACTGTCGATGACTATAGTATTTTTGCCTTCAACTGAGTCTGTTTTTTTGAAAAAGTTCATAAATATACCTCTATCCTAAATATTGTTTTTGTCTCTTCAAAGTTATGTAAATCAGACGAAACAAATACACTATACATTGTTTCTGTAAACTTGATTATAGATTTCCCGCATAATTTTCTACATATAAATGCATTCTGATTAGAATAAACTATCGGGAATTATTTAGTAAATTGTTTAAATGTGAAATCTCTGATTTTAAGTTTCTTTCTATGTATAAATTGCTAAAAATATTATTCGTATTTGCTCTGCTGTTTCTTGTCCTGGACTTAGCTTTTCCGTTCCGTCCGGTATCTGATTATTCCACTACTGTTTATGACACAAATGGTAATATACTTTCTACTTTTTTGAATAATACTGACAAATGGCGTCTCTATGCATCATTAGAAGAGGTTTCGGACGATTTTGTAAAAGCAATTTTAGAAAAGGAAGATTCTGGTTTTTACTATCATTTAGGATTCAATCCTTTTTCAATTTTGAGAGCTGCTTACTCTAATATAAGTTCCGCAAAAGTTGTTTCAGGTGCCTCGACTATATCTATGCAACTTGCCCGATTGTTAGAACCTAAAGAAAGGACTATCGTAAATAAGATAATCGAAGTATTCAGAGCTATGCAGTTAGAATTGCATTACTCCAAAAAAGAGATTTTGGAGATGTACCTCAATCGCATCCCTTTTGGCGGCAATATTGAAGGTATCAAATCAGCTTCAATATTCTTTCTTGGCAAATCTCCAAAAGATTTATCTCTCGGAGAAAGCATTTGCCTTTCTTTTATTCCAAACAACCCAAATAAGTTTAGAATCGGAGAAAATAATCAGGCTATTAACACCGAAAAAAACTTCTGGTTAGATTATCATAAAAGCAATGGTACTTTTTCTATTTCAAGATTAGCTTCAGCTCGAAACGAAGAATTTACATCATTTCGGCGGGGTAGGCATAAATATGCATTGCATTTTTGCGAAAATATTAAGAAGCTAAATACTCAAGACAACAATATTGAAACAACCTTAGATTTATCCTTACAACTGCCTTTAGAAAAGCTTTGCTTCAACTACACAAAAAGCTTGGCTATGCGGGATATTCACAACTCTGCAGTCATAGTTACAGACAATCACACAGGCGAAGTTGTAGCTTATGTTGGCTCTAATGATTTTTTCGATATGGAACATTCCGGGCAGGTAGATGGAGTTAAAGCAATCAGATCGCCGGGTAGTACTTTGAAACCAATTGTCTATATCATGGCAATGGAAGCAGGAATCATCACTCCTAAGACCAAATTGCCTGACATTCCTATGGATTTTGGACTATACTCACCAGAAAATTTTGACAAAACTTTTTCAGGTTGGATAAGTGCTGAGGATGCACTTGCGAAATCGCTAAATGTGCCTGCAGTCTATTTATTGAACAAACTGAGTAAAGATGATTTTTATACACGCCTGATAAGAATGCACTTTGCTAAGCTCAGCAAAAACAAATCTGATATAGGTCTTTCTGCAATTTTGGGAGCTTGTGGAGTCTCTCTCGAAGAGCTAAACGGTCTTTATAGGTGTATAGCCAATGGCGGAGTATATTCCAAAGCTCACTTCCTTAAAACAGAACACACAAAGAAATTTGATACTATATTCAACCCAATGGCTAACGAAATGGTAAGCCGAATGCTTACAAAACTGCAAAGGCCGGATTACCCTTTTGCATACCAATATTCAAAAGATTTGCCCGAAATTGCATGGAAAACAGGCACATCTTACGGTAGAAAGGACGCTTGGAGCGTTGGTTTTACTTCAAAATATACTGTTGGTGTGTGGGCAGGCAATTTTGACAACAAAGGTGCTGCAGGACTGACAGGTGCTTCGATTGCTACGCCATTACTATTTGACATTTTTCGCATATTGGAACAGTCCAATCCTTCAGGTAAGCTACCCACTAAGGAGTTGTCCGAAAGAGAAGTGTGCTCAGTTACAGGCTTACCTGCCGGGAAGCATTGTCCCAAATCGTTGGATTTCTATATACCATTTATCTCAACAAATGAAATATGTAATCACATACGAGAAACTTATATCTCGATTGACGGCAAATATGAATATTGCTATGACTGCCTTCCTGATAAAAACTACAAAAAAGTAATCATGGAGTATTATCCACCGGAAATTGCAGAATTTTATAAAAAGAATCAACTTCCTCACCCTGAGCAGCTACCACACAACCCAAAATGTACAAGATTAGTTGCTGCAAATAAGCCAACTATTACTTCACCATTGGAAAATCAGGAATATCTTGCAGAAAAAGGCAAGTTTAAATTAGAGCTTACTGCTGTGATTTCCTCAGATGCTTCAAATATGAATTGGTATGCAGACGGCAAATTCATAGGTTCCTGCAATGTCGGTGAAAAGATATTTTATACACCCGAAATAAGCGGCTCACAAAAAATTACCTGCACAGACAATCTCGGCAGAAGTACCAGTATATTTATAAAAATATCATTCTTTTAATAAGAGCTTTCACCTCTCTGTTCCAAGTAAAACATACATAATGATTCATTGAACAAGGGAAAGGTTGCCGAGCTGAGAGTTTATACCGAGTAAAGTCGAGGTAAAGCATAACCCCGTACTAATAAACAATCTAACGACGCAAATAGGTCTTCCTAATATCATATTGGGAATAATATATCCTTAACAAAAAGAGGATTGGTCAAATAATATATTCGCCAATCCTCACCCATGTCATTCCGTCAAATGACATGAAAAAAACAAGAAGGTTTTTCAAACAAATATAAGGAATTTCTTAAGATAAACACTATCCAAGATTATTTTTCGTGATGCTTTTTTCTATGATAGTTCAGATAAGGTAATATTTCAGGAAAAGATTTCGAGACAATATCTATCAAAGCTCTGCTAATCTACCTCCGCTTTTGGATGTGCCTTTTGATATGCCTCTTTTAGTCTTTCTATGGAAACATGCGTATAAATTTGAGTAGTTGAAAGCGAGGCATGGCCAAGCATATCGCTCACAGCTTTCAAATCTGCACCATTATCCAATAGATGTGTCGCAAAACTATGTCTGAGTACATGCGGGCTTTTTTGCTTAGACTCAGTTATGCCTTTCATAGCTGCATTTACCATCTTATATGCAGAGGAGTGACTCAATCTTTGTCCTTTTGTATTCAAAAAAAGTGCATTTTCTTTAAAGTCTTTCAAAAGAGCAGGACGGTGAATAAGATAATTATCCAATGCTTCGTGTGCTTTGCTCCCAAATGGTATGATTCTTTCTTTGGAGCCTTTGCCTGTAACTTTGATAACCCTACTGCTCAAATTCAGATTGCCTGCATTTAACTGCAAAGCCTCGTTTATCCTTAGCCCGGAACTATAAATCAGCTCGCATAAAGCAAGATTTCTTGCACCTATTGGCTCATCTTTGTCAAAATTTGAAAACATATTATCAACTTCATTTTCAACAAGAAATGACGGCAACTTTTTATCCTTTTTGGGTGTATTTACCATAGTAGCCGGATTATTTGGAATGAAATCTCGTTTATGGCAAAACTTGAAAAATGACTTGACCGCAGAAACTTTCATCCTTAAACTGTTTTTTTTAAGGCCTCTATCGTGAAGCCATCCGAGGAATGGACGCAAATCATTTGTGGCAATATTCGCGAGCAAAGGGACTGAGTCATAATCTTCGAAAAAGTAATCGTAGAGATTTGCCATTGCAAGGCGATAACTTTCCAAAGAGTGTTTTGAGAAATCTTTTTCTATTTCGCAGTATTCCAAAAATGCTCTGATTGCTGAAGTTAAATCCATCTCAAATTTACCGTATTGTTTTTAGATGCGGGTTGCGTGTGTAATTGACTTTATTAACTTCAAATATCAAGCCAAACTTCCCCTGCAATGCTCTTGAAATATGGACGTAAGTATAATAAAGTTTGTTCTTTTTACAAAAATTAGTTAATTAGATTTAGACTTTCTGACTAATGGACAGGTTGATAAAATTATGAAAAATATTGCTGCTTTGATTTTGCTTATACTCAGTACATTTGTGAGTGTTTCTGCTCAAAACGTATCGTATATTTTGCCCGATATTGGCTCTCCGGGAATGAATACTTACATAGAAATTATAGCCCATGTCGATTCCATCGGCACTTATGGCACTGACAAAACTTACTGGGGTGTTCCTTCAGACGAATTGAAGATAGTATTTGAAAATCCAAACGATACTAATGATATTGTTGTAGGACCTCTTATTGTATCTTGGAATGGCAGGCTTATTTCAACCCAAATTTTTGTCAATCCCGACGTTAATCCTAATACTTGGGATTGGCAGGCTCTAAATTCCCAGTTTAACAAGCGTTTCGCTGTGGAGTATCAGGGTAGGCGTTCTGCTTATCAGGATTTTTACGTGATTGATCCAACTCCTTTGGGTGATGTAACAGCTAATTCTGAAAGATATTTAGGCGAAGGAACATTAGGCAAGCGTTCACCACGCGGAGCAATGATAGTCGATTCTTTAGTATTGGCAGATAAAGCCTACTATCCGTCCCTAAAGGATTGCGATCCGGTTACGCCCGGCAATCAGGCGTACCTGCCTTTTGTGCTGATGGCTAAATACTCCATCAAAGGAGCAGCAAATACAGTAATAGATATGACAGGCGGAAAAAGAGGTCAGAATACTGAAATGCAAGATGCAGCTCCCGGCGGCGGTGGCGGTGGTGGTGCTTTTGAAGATGTGAACACAGACAGATCCAGTGGCAGAAGGGCAGGGAATGGATTTACCTGTGGTGGATTTGGTGGCTCTAATACTTTTTTGATTAGTAAAACAGGATATTGGGTAGATATAAATAATTCTATGTCATCTTTTACGGGCGGATTTTCTCTTAATGGACTAAAAGGTGGCGAAACAAAAACATTTTGTGCTGAATGTGCCGGAGGTGGCACAGGACATCCTTTTGGTAAGTCAGGCGAAGGCTCGGACGGACAAAATGACCAATCCAAAGTTGGTTATTATGGAGGTGGCAGTGGCTATAGCAATGATCAAAACGGTGGTAGTGCCGGCTATGCCCGCCCGGGTACAGGTCCGGGTAATACTGGTGGAAAGGTACATGGCAATGTCATGATTGTTCCTCTTGCCGGCGGTTCCGGCGGTTCATCCGGTAATCCGCAACCTGAGTTTGTAGAAAATGAATGGGGTGGCTCCGGTGGCGGTGGCGGAGGTGCTTTGCGACTTTATGCACGGGAAATAATAGGCTTAGATATTCCTGCTGTGGGTGGAGAGGGTGAAGGTGCTGACGATGCTGAGGGAGGCAATGGTTCCGGTGGTGCTATTGAGCTTTCGGCTAACTCAAGATTAGTAGATATTAAAACTAATGTCTCCGGTAATAATAAACATGGGTACGTAGGCGGTGCCGGCTATATCAAGGTTAATGCTGCGAACCAATCATCTATAGTCGATAATACCACTAATGGTCTGCCTATTTATAATTCTGTCAGCTCTGATTCTTTGCAATACGTCCCACGCATTTTTACTCTTACCGGAACAAAAGATGCTTCCAAAGATGTGAAACTTATGTTTAAAATCGGCAAAAATCCTTGGAAAGATGTAAGTTCTTTTGCTAATATCGTTGGCAATAGTTGGTCTCTTGATTTCGATCTGACTGCTTATATGACCGATAAATACTTCTATTTCTACGCTTTTCAGGAAGAAACCGGTGTCGGTGCTAACCAATATCTGAATATTCCTGATGGAGTGCTCTCTCAGTCTGCAGCCAACATCTTTATACCTGTAGATGAACCTATGATAGGTGGCGACGAAAATGTTTATATGACTGTGCAGGCTTGTCCGGGTAATGAAGTGACCAGAGATTTTTATCTGACAAATATAGGAGCTGTTCCTCTTGATATTGATTTTTCGAGTGCTATGTTTGCTCGAAATACAAATGGTTTGTCACTTGTCTCTCCTACGTCAGATATTGAATTATCTAAACACAAAGACTCTGTGACTGTAAAACTTAAATACGTCTTCCAAAAAGGAGCAACCGGGCCAATCTACGATACTCTCCTTGTTGCTCATAATGACACTCGCTCCGGCACTCCTAAGCCTTGGAGGGTAGCTGTAACCATTTTTATTGAACAATTTGATTACTCAATTTTAGACGAAAACGACTCAGAATTAAATTTTTCCGCAGGAGATGAACTTGATCTTGGCAAGATTTGCCGTGACGAACTTGTTCAAAAGCCACTATATATCAAAAACAACGCAATTGCAAGGTTTACAACTGAAAACTTTGCATGGGTTAATAGCAACAAAGGCTTTACTTATCAACTTATAGAAGATGGCCCCTTAGATCAGAACGAGCGAGCTTCTCTAATAATCACATACGATGACTCTGCTCAACCTAAGACAGGTATTGAAGTAAAGGATACTCTCTATTTTAATCTCGAAGAATGCCCGGAAATCACAGATTCTGTAATAGTTTCCGTGAGTTTTCTTTATTCTACTCTATTCGTGGGAGATGATTTTAACTTTGGTTCTGTCAGAGTTGATGAAACTAAAACAGTAACTGCCAAAATTGAAAATATTGGAAATTCAGATGCTTTGATTCAGTCTTTGCCGGCAGTATCTGCACCATTTTCAATTATATCATATTCTCCAAGCCCATTGCCTGTAACTTTGCAGCCCGGTGAGTCTATGACTGTTACTATGGAATATGCTCCAACTGCAGCGAATGATGATAGCGGAACTTTTACTGTGCAATCTGCCAAACAGGGCTTGTCATGTGCCGGTAGTATAGACGTACCTATCACGGCTTCTTCATATCAATCAGCAATCGAATTGTCTAAAGATACTTTGAATTTTGGTATTGTTCCCGAATGTGACGTACCTCTTGATACTCTTGTACTTTCCAATAATCCATCAGCATCGGGGAATGTCCTGATTAGCCGCAATCCGGAAATAACTGGTGCAGACGCGACATACTTCCAGCTTATTTCGTTTCCACCTTCTCCTTTAAGTCTCGCACCGGGAGAAAGCAGGGAATATGTAGTAGAGCTAAAATCATCAGCTACAGTTGCGAAGATATACGAAGCAGAACTGCGGATATTTACAAACGAACCTAACCAAGATTCTTTGATTATTATTCCTTTAGTCGCAGAAAAAGATGCTTTCCTTATTTCTTTTGATAAAATCACTAACCCTTATGCAACGGTTGAAACAGCTGTAAACTATAACACAACTGTTGATATTACTAATAGCAGCAAGCTTCCGCGCAATGCAAATCTGGTTTCGTCAGACAACTCAGAAGCTGTTATATCTCCAAATACTTATACATTTGCCCCCGGAGAAACCAAACAATTTGCTCTAAGTATCACTTATTCAGATACGACAGATTTGAGCCTGAATATTAAGGTAATGTTCGATAGTCCTTGTATTGATTCTTTAGAACAAATATTGAACTTTGATGTCAATTATGGTCTTGCCGATGTAGATTTGTTGAAAGATTTTGATACTATCGCTCCTTGCAACGAAGTGTCTGATACTGTCTTTATCCGTAATATTGGGACTTCCCCGATAGAGTGGCGAGCGGTCTCACTAAGCAATAGTTATTTTAGCATTATTGAGCAACCGACTTTTGCAAGCGTAATTGCACCGGGAGATAGTAATTATATCATAATCGGTTTTGATGCGATAGGGAAAGACGACGGTTTATACTTAGTCAGCGCTGATTTCTTGGTGTACGAATTTGGCAAAGAGCTGGTTCATAGCTGCATAGCTTCTGTATATGTAAAGTCAGCAGTTGTTGCCACTCCTTCAGATATTGATTTTGGCTCTGTCATAGAAGCATATAAGAGCGACACAAAAAGATTGACTCTTACAAATGTTGGTACTTATGATATTGAAATAGTAGAAGTTAAGTTTCCGCTATCTACAGATTTTACTTTAGAAGTAACAGAACTTTTTGCCGGCGGACCTGCCGTAAATTATCCTTTGCCTATTGGGCAAAGCCTCGAATACGATTTGAACTTTACCCCGAATTTGATAAAAACTTACAGTGAAGTAATTGAAGTAATAATACGATACTCGGACTGTTTGGATACACTTATAATACCATTTACGGCGGAGGGTGTACCTGATAATATTCTGACTCTTAGTATGCCGAGTATAACTGTAGATCCGGCACTTCCGGAAATATCGATACCTTTACAAGCTTCAACTTCTAAGTTTACAATAGACTCAAAACTAAATAATTTAAGCATCAGTTTTGATAGGAATGTGATGAAGTTCCTCGGCATGGAAAACGCCTCATATCATATTATTCAAACTTTAGATACTCTCACTGTCGTATTCAATGACAGCACAAGCTATGCCATTGATACAATTCCGGGAACAATAACTAAGCTCCACGCTATACCTCTTCTGGGGCATATCGAAAGTACTGATTTGATTATCAATTACATACCCGAAGCAGGGGAGAAGATAAGTGAGGTTGTTGAAGATAATGGTAAAGTAAGCTTAGATATTTGCAAAGAGGGCGGAGACAGACTTCTTGTCCAATCTAACCGAACAGAACTAATAATTGAGCCAAATCCGGCAAATGACAAAATTCAGATAAGAGCTTTCCTCTTAGAGTTAGGCAAGTACCGACTCGAATTATTTGACTTGAACGGAAAAAGAATCTATGATAATATAATAGAAAACACTATATTTGCAGGCACTGAAAAAACATTAGAAATATCTACAGAAAAAATAGGCTCCGGTGAGTATATGATGATGCTAATAACTCCGAGCCAAACTATAAGCAAAAAAGTCGTAGTCATCAAATAAAAAAGTGACTTAGTGGCAGCGGCTTTGTATGCGAATGTAGAAAAAAAAGTGCATTTAATATTTGCATTTATCATGTAAGTGCCTTATATTTGTTGTCCATAACGTTTGACCACTAAGAAAGAAAAGAAAAATGGCTAAAAAACAAACTTTCGGTGATAAAAGTAAAAAAGTAGTAAGTAAACCGGTAATCAAAGTTGTTAAAGGCTACAGAAGCGAAGAAGGTTCTGTTCGCTTTTTGGAGCAATTCGTCAAAGTTGACGATTTAGCTGTAGCAGACAAAATTGACATAAATAGATAAGGGAAGCTATGAAAAAAGGAATTCATCCGGCATATCATACTATCGAAGTTGTTATGACAGACGGTACGACTTTTCAGACTCGTTCTTGTTATAAAAAAGATCGTATGGTATTGGAGATTGACTCAAAATCGCATCCTTTCTACACAGGTAAACAAGTGCTTGTGGATACTGCAGGTCGTGTAGAAAGATTCAAAAAACGCTTTGAAAAAGCGCAGCAAATTCGAGAAACAAGGAGGAAATAAGGCATGGCGATTCATCCTATGCAATCCGGGGCGACGTTCAGACCAAATAAGCGAACCGGAAAGAAAAAACCTAATCCAATGAAAGAGCAAAGAGTAGTGGACTACCTTGATTCTAAATTCTTAGGTCGTTTTACTAACGATCAGGGTAAAATTTTACCTCGTAGAATCACTGGTGTTTCTGCTTACCAACAACGTCAAATTGCTAAAGCGATTAAATATTCTCGCCATTTAGCATTGATGCCGTTTGTTGCACAAGATATCACTTAATCTGGTCAAGCAAAAGAAAATGTTATAAAAAGGTTGTCTAAGGACAACCTTTTTTGTTGCATAACAATCCAATACATCAAATCATAAAATCTTCTACAATTCTATTCTTGATCTTAGATTTGACGGATACAACCACATAAAAAAACAGCCCTGATAATAATCAGAGCTGCTTCTAACTTAATCTATGTTACGAATAAGACTAACCGATTTCCCAGAAATCTTCGCCTTTCATAAGATCTACCAAATTACCTTCGCCGAGTTTGTCTTTAGCTGCCTGGATTTGGTCAACAACTAAGTCATTGTATGTTGGTTTTTCCAAATCAAGGAATACACCAAACGGACGAGGCACATTTGGATGGTATGTCATATTTGCTAAGATAAATGCAAGCATTGTATCTTTTTCGTTATGTACCATCAAATCATCTACTGAGTGAGAGCCATCAGTCAAAGATACAACTGTCGGAGTGAAACCGTCCAATTTGATGCCTTTATCTCTATTGACACCAAAAATCATTGGTTTGCCATGCTCTAACTGAATAGTGTTTTCAGCTCTTAAATCTTTTTCTGAGAAATTATCAAATGCATTATTGTTGAAAATAACACAGTTCGCATATACTTCGCAGAAAGATACACCTTTGTGAGCATTTGCTCTTTCAAATAGCATTTTCAAATCTTTAGGGTCTTTATCGATACCGCGAGCAAAGAAAGTTGCTCCGGAACCCAAAGCCAATGCCGGTGGATTGAACGGATGATCTACCACGCCAAAAGGAGAAGATTTAGTTTTCTGACCTGGCTGAGAAGTAGGTGAGTACTGACCTTTAGTCAAAGAGTAAATCTCGTTATTGAACATAAGAATGTTCAAATCTATATTTCTACGGCATGCATGAATCATGTGATTACCACCAATACTCATACAGTCACCGTCGCCTGTGGCTACCCAAACTGACATATCAGGACGGGCAGTTTTCAAACCTGAAGCAATTGCTAAAGCACGACCGTGGATTGAGTGAAATCCATAAACATCCATATAATAAGGGAAGCGGCTTGAACAGCCAATACCTGAAATAAAAGCAATCTTTTCTTTCGGTATTCCCAATTCAGGCATGATTTTTTGAACTTGGCTCAATATTGCATAACCACCGCATCCGGCACACCAACGAACATCTATACCTGCTTTAAAGTCTGCAGGTTTGTATTCTAATGTTCCTATATGGGGCTTAGTAACTATCGCATCTACATGTGTAAACATCTTATTTGCCCTCCTGTAACAATTCAATTACTCTTTCTTCTATTTCATGTGCGTTGAGCGGTTTGCCGTTTACTTTGTTAAATTGGATTACTTCTCTCAAATATTTTGAGCGAATCAAAGTAGCAAGATGACCTGTGTTCAATTCAGGTACAAGCACTTTGTCAAATTTAGCAAGTACATCTCCCATGTTTTTAGGGAATGGGTTTATGTGGCGCAAGTGTGCATAAGATACTTTTTTGCCTTCGCTTCTTAGTTTATCAAATGCATCTTTGATAGCTCCATAAGTACCACCCCAGCCGAGTATAAGAAGTTCGCCTGAGTCTTCGCCTTCTACGTGCAATTCAGGGATGCTGTTAGCAACTCTTTCTACTTTCTCAGCACGGAAAGCAATCATTTTCGCATGATTTTCAGGGTCATGAGAAACCAAACCGGTGATGTCTTCTTTTTCAAGACCGCCGATTCTGTGTTCCAAACCTTCTGTACCCGGTATAGCCCACATACGTGCAAGAGTTTCAGGATTGCGTTTGTAAGGAGCAAATGTATCTTTATCTGTAGCAAATTCTACTTTAATTTCAGGTATTTCATCCATAGATGGTATTCTCCATGGATTAGTACCCTGAGCGATGTAACCGTCTGTCAAGAGGATTACAGGAGTCATATATTCCAAAGCGATTCTTGATGCTTCAACTGCTGCATCAAAGCAATCAGCAGCACTGTTTGCAGCAAGTATCGGCATTGGAGCTTCACCGTGCCTGCCATACATAGCCATAAGCAAGTCAGATTGCTCAGGTTTAGTAGGGAGACCGGTTGATGGACCTGCTCTCTGAACATCAACGATTACCAAAGGCAATTCTAATATCACAGCCAAGCCCATAGCTTCTACTTTCAATGAAAGACCAGGACCGCTCGTAGTGGTCAAAGCAAGATTGCCACCATAAGCAGCACCGATAGCTGAGCAAATGCCTGCAATCTCGTCTTCTGCCTGATACGTTTTAACACCAAAGTTTTTATATTCTGATAAAAAGTGCAAAATTTCAGTAGCCGGAGTGATAGGGTAAGAGCCAAGGAACAAAGGCAGATTTGCCTTTCTCGAAGCTGCTACCATACCAAGAGCTACAGCATTGTTACCGGTGATGTTGCGATAAAATCCTTTTCTTAGTTCAGCATTTTGGATTTTGTACTGAACCTCGAATTTATCACTGTTTTTTGCATATTCATAGCCGGCTTTCAATACTTTAAGGTTTGAATCCAAAATTTCCGGTTTTTTGCCAAATTTAGTATGCAACCATTTTTCAGTTGGTTCCATTGGTCTGTCAAACAACCAGTATGTAACACCGAGAGCAAAGATGTTTTTAGTTCTTGCTACGTTTTTGGAAGACATACCTGTTTCAGCCAAAATATTTTTTACTTCTTCAGTCATGTCTATGGCAAATACTTTGAAGTCTGCCAAAGAGCCATTTTCTAAAGGATTTATCTCATATTTTGCTAATTCTAAGTTTTTCTTACCGAAACCGGCAGTATTGCAAATAATGATACCGCCTTTTTTTACCTGAGGTAGATTTACCTTGAGGGAAGAAGCGTTCATTGCTACAAGCACGTCAATTTCGCTGCCCGGAGTATTTACTTTTTTTGAACCAAATTGAATCTGGTAAGCACTTACGCCATACAAGGTGCCTTCCGGGGCACGAATTTCTGAAGGATAATCAGGAAATGTATTGACATCATTACCTACAATACCGGACGTATTCGAAAACTGTGTGCCGCTTAGCTGCATACCGTCTCCGGAGTCGCCGGCGAACCTTATCGTTACCTCTTGGAGGTATTCTACTTTTTGTTCCATCTGGATTTTAAAACCTTCTTACTTGTTTGTTTAACTAAAGAACTGATGAAGACTTAGCTTGTAAATTAGCAAAAATGCTAATAAAGTCAAGCATATTATTGTCTATAAAGTTATTCTAATATATTTGTTGTTATATCATAACATTTAAGCAATACCTAAACAATTGCCTATATTTTATGTGAAAATAGGCAATAAAAAAGGCATACATAAATTGTTTTCTTCATCTGTAGATTTATGTGCTTTTAAATCTAAGAAAAAAACAAATATCTATATGCCTTTTTTTCGTTAAAAAAGAAAGTATATTTTTATGCTACAAAGAAACATGGTAATTAGTGAGAGCTTTCATGTATTGTGCTCTTTCAAATTTCGTAGCATCAGCGGCTTTTTGCTTGCTCATGCTGCCTTGCATCTGCATTATTGATTCGTATTCTTTATCATTCATCCAAGTCTGAAGATCAGTCAAAACAGTAGAAATGTGATTTATACCATATTTGAGTAGTGCCGATGTCATCATTGCAACATTTGCACCTACCATCATCAGCTTGATTACGTCTTCTGCTGTGTGTACGCCGCCTGTAGCTGCAAAATCTGCCTTTATTCTGTATTTCAATATTGCAATCCATCTGAGAGCTATTCTTATGTCAGATGAATCACTTAAAATGATGTTTGGTTCGATTTCGAGCTCATCAAGATTTATATCAGGCTGATAAAATCTGTTAAACAAAACTAATGCATCTGCTCCTGCTTCGTCAAACTTTTTCGCCGTACTTGCCATGTTTGTAAAGTAAGGGCTTAGCTTTAATGCCACAGGAATTTTTATGTGTGATTTGACTGTCTTAAGTATTTCTAAATACGAATTTTCAAGTTCGTCTGCACTCTTGTCAAACTCTGTCGGAACATTATAAATATTCAACTCAATTGCGTCTGCTCCTGCTGCTTCCATATCTTTTGCATATTCAGCCCAGCCACCTGGAGTAGAAGCATTAAGAGATGCAACGATCGGAATATCCACTGCTTCTTTGGATTTTCTGATGTGGTTAAGATATTCGTCCGGTCCGAGCTTGTATTCATCAGGTTCAGGGAAATACGAAAGTGCTTCAGCGAAACTTTCTGTTCCTTGAGTAGTGTGGTAATAAAGGCTCTTTTGCTCTAAAGTCAGCTGCTCTTCAAAAAGCGAGTAAAGTACAACTGCAGATGCACCGGCATCTTCCATTTGTTTGATGTTATCTAAAGATTCTGATAGCGGATTTGCAGAAACAACAAGTGGATTCTTTAATTCCTTGCCAAGAAAGTTAGTTTTAAGATTCATAGTGTAAACCTCTAATGTATATTATCGATAGATTTAATTACTACAATAAAAAAACGGTCAATATGAAAAATATTGCTTATTAATTTAACTTTCTTGTGTCGTACTTTACTGTTGCAAAATGTGAATTCCCCAAAAAAAAATACCCGATATTATAAATACCGAGTATTTTTTTTG
Source organism: Kapaibacterium sp. (SeqCode) (assembly GCA_963664875.1). Taxonomy (GTDB): domain Bacteria; phylum Bacteroidota; class Ignavibacteria; order Kapaibacteriales; family UBA2268; genus JBFHIJ01. The sequence continues at coordinate 3,160,980 of OY761611.1, forward strand.
ACAAGTTATGATTATAGCAGACTATTTAACTATTTTCAAAGCATGTGTGGTCTTACCGGCTCTAATCTGTACGATATAAACACCATTTGGATATTTGCTCATGTCAAAACTAATATCCTGATTGTCTGCTTTTGCTTTGCTGCTAATATTAGCTAAGATGGCTCCGTTCAAATCGCATAAATTTAGTTCCAATTCTTCTGCGAGGTCGGACTGCAAAGAAATATTGAGTGTATTCACAACAGGATTAGGATATGCTCTTACATTTAAAACTACTTCTCCCTTTGATTCTTCGATGCCTGTTGTTTTGAAGAAGTCATCAAAATGGAATTCTGTAGCTTGTATATTCCATGAATATTCATCTGCTGTTGATAACGATAAAAGTATTTTTTGGTCGGCAGGTACTATTTCTATAGTCTGTAAGTTGTTTGACAGACCTGCAGCATTTTTAAGTACTTCCCAGCTTCTTGATATTGTCATTTTATCATTCAGTAGAAGGGCTTCCTGCAATCTGTCATATCGGTCACAACTTTCTGCATCTACAAGCTTTCTGAAGTGATTTGTTGCTACAAGGTTAGTGCCGCTTATATTACTGTTCTCATCTAAGACGCGAGATACAGTTCCATTGTCCATGTCAGATTCTATTACTATGGCACTATCGCCGTTTGCTATAGCTCCTGCAGCATCTACTATGAATCCGCCACCGGTAGTTTTTGCACCAACTGCATCAAATAGGTCAGACGTATTGCAAACTCCGTCTTTATTGTAATCTTTCATCTCAATTGCATTTCGGATTGCAAGAAATATTGGCTCAATTTGTTTGCCCATTACACTTCCGGAAGGTTGATTGCCCATGTGTTGGAAAGCTACAAGACTGCTTTCATTTACACCCGATAAACATCCAAAAAGACCCGGGAAACCGAAAGATACCCATTTCTGCTCGTCTTCTTCTGATGGGTTGGCAGCTATTACGATGTGGTTATTATATAGCTCAGGTACTTTTTGCCAGTCAAGATGTCGGGTGATGACAAGTTCGCCTTGTAAATCAGGATCCTGCAAAGTTGCGTCGCCCCAACTCATCAATGATGAGCATCCAAATAATGATTCGAGTTCTACTATACTGTTCGCAAACAGCATATCAAGAGCCTGTAAATCTCTACCCATAAACTCATTAAATCTTGCAGCATAGCTAGTAGCATTGAAGCCGTCTGCTATGCCTTTTGCTTCATCTTTGTATTTCTGATCTACAAGTAAAACAGTTTGCACAGCCATAAGGTAATTTGAATAATCGCCTTTGTTATTGTTAAAAATTCTTGCTATAAAATAATCCATTAGCACAACATCTAACTGCTGAGCCATCAGATTGCCATAAGCATAGCCTCTTTCGTAGTGATTGCCCCAAACTTGGAGTACGGGGATTCCGTTTATCTCTGTGAGATTTCCTTTTACTTCCTGTGCCTGTATCTTTCCTGCAAAGGCAATAGAGGCAAACAGCAAAGCCGCAAAAAGTATTTTTTTCATATCAATTCCTAACTGTATGTGATATAGATTGTGCAAAATAAGCCTTTATTTGTTCATATTTTATAAAATAATATTAGTAATGACAATAAATATAGGATGCTGTAAATAAATATGCAATAAATCTGTCCAATGTTTGTATTCTATATATATAGTAAGGTGTTGATTTACTTATCTATTAGGACTTTTCTAATGTCCGTTTTCTTTTGAATGTATGTACTTCCGACTTGAGAAATATCGAATTACAGTTTTTTTTGCAACTGCTTTGTTGACTATGCTATCCGCCGAAATATTGGGTTTGTCTTACTTGCTTACCCTTGTTCTGATAGTTATATTTTCCATTACGGCATTAGTAGCATATTTCAGGAGCAAGTTGGATGTATCATTTTTAGTAATTGCTATTGCTTTGGGCTTGGGAGTGCATTTTGCGAACTATCAAAAGGTATTGGAGTTTCCGGAAAAAATGATTGAACCCGTTCCCGGTATGTTCAAAGGAGAAATTGTAGAAGTCTTACGTCAAAATGATAAAGTAGCACGAATTGTCTGCAATGGAGAGGCAAAATGCAAGTATTTTCCACATTTCAAAAACACAACACTTCTACTGACTATCTTCAAACGGGATACTATAATTTACAGAACGGGTGCTGAGATTATAGGTAATTTGGAATTGCGTCAGCCTCGGCCGGCTGACTTACCCACAGATTTTGATGAAATAAGCTACCTAAAATCCATAGGAGCAGATTTTCTTGCATTTGCCTCCGACAGAAACATTGCGCAAACTGACTCTCCTGAGTATTTCGAATCTTTACGTGAAAATCTTTATAATGCTATTTATAATTTGCTTTATCAAAATATGCAAGCCGATAATGCCGCTATTGCTTATGCTTTAATAACAGGAGACAAAGCAAAAATACCATGGCAGATTAAAAGAGAGTTTGCAGTTGCCGGTACTGCTCACATACTTGCGGTAAGCGGTTTGCATGTTGGCATCATTGCAATGGCTATTTATGTTGTTCTTGGTTTTGTGTCCAATCCAAAGATAAAGTTGTCAGCATTTGTTATGCTTCTGTTCGCTTATATATGGCTTACCGGATTTCGGGTCACTGCTTTAAGAGCAGGAATAATGCTGGTGCTTTTTATGTATTTCAAACTTCGGCAAAGGCAGGTCGCTGCCATAAATATTATTTCAGCAGTAGCTCTTATCAATATTCTAATACAACCGAGTGTAATTTACAATATCGGTTTCCAAATGTCGATACTTGCAATTAGTGGTATCGTGCTGTTCTATGGGAAAATAAGGAGTGGATTGATTTCAGTATTCAAACTTGAGATTGGCGAATCCAATATTATAGTCAACTCACTGGCATTATCATTTGCCACATCGATTACACTATCTCCGCTTATAGCATATTATTTCAAAATCTTTTCCGGAGTAGGTTTTTTAGCAAATATTTTGGTTGTTCCTGCAGCTTTGGGAGCTCTTTCGTTTAGTGCCTTAGGCATCTTACTCGATTTTATTTTTATCGGAAATATTTTTATAGCAGCAGCAGATATGATAATCAGCATTATGCTATTTATCAATCATATCATTACATCTTCGTTTGCTTTTTTGATATTTGAAACAGATGCTTTGATTCTTGCAACTGCCTTTACGGGGGTATTGCTGATTTTACTTTATATAAAGAATATCACCATGAAGGCTGTTTCCGCTCTCTTCGTTGCAGGTGTGGCTATTATGTCTTTGATTTATCAACAGAACAGTGCTAAGTTCTATAAAATATATCCTCGAGAGCAGCTTACCGCAGTAGAAATAAACGGAGGCGAAAGAACTATCTTCTTACTAAGCGAAAGGAAGCCGAACCAATATGCAAAACGCGATTTGGCTCTTGAGCAATATATCCTGTCAAAAAAAGGAGATGTATCCATTGCTATTACCGGAAACAGCGGAATTAAACTAACTGATATGATTAAAGACAGTCTTAACTTCAAAATTGTTGAATTAGACCATTCTTCTCAGTTACTTATGGAAAAATCCTTAAATTTGCCTATCAGACTTTCTCAGATTATTGAATACAACTATGAATAATATAAAATTACTAACACCTGATATTTTCCCGCAGGAAGTTTTTGCAGGAATTACATTAGCTAACAAAGACTCTTTTCCTCCACATGGTTTTTCCATTTTCCCCGGTAAAATTTTGCACGATGACGAAGTAGAAAATCACAGGCACAGCCTTGCAGATTTGCTAAACGTAGAGCGAAAAGCTATGATATTTCAAAAGCAGGTACACACTGACGGCATAAAACTTGTAAGCTTCGGTGAGCCAATTACTGAATCGGACGGTATGCTTTGCGGAGAAAAAGGCACAGTCCTAAATGTTACAGTAGCAGATTGCTGCGGTATATTGATATTCGACCCTGTAAGCAAATCTATTGCTGCTCTGCATTCAGGCTGGAAAGGTACATCTTTGAACATTGCAGCGAAAGGAATAGCAAAGATGCAGGAAAATTTTGGCAGCCAACCGGATGATTTGCTTGTATGGCTTAGCCCCTGTACCGGAAAAGCAAATTACGAAGTCGAATGGGATGTTGCTCAGCATTTCAGCAACTTTGTAAGTAGAAAAAGCGAACATAAATATCTTTTAGATATTCGCGAACCTATTAAACAACAACTACTGGAAGCCGGCATTTCAGAATCCAATCTCCGAATAAGTACTGATTGTACCATAGCAGACCAAAGATTTCACTCATACCGCCGAGATAAAGAACTATCCGGCAGAATGAGTGCATTTATTCTGATAAAAGAGTAGGGGAGAGCTACTCCGCAAACTCAAATCTGAAGTTTATATTTACTTCAGGAGCTAAGCTCTTGGAGACAGGGCAGGTTTTAACTACGTTTGAAAGTAGCTGAAAATCTTTTTCGTCTAATCGATGAGGAAAACGTATTACTATGTCGAACTGACCTATGCGTCGCGTCGGCTCTGATACCATTTCTTTGACTACAGAAACTTTCATGCCTTTAATATCGATGCCCTTTGCTTCTGCTTTTATGCCCATTATAGTCGAAATACAGGAAGCAATAGAAGCTCCTGCCAAATCCGTAGGTGATATATATCTTGCTTTTCCGTTGTTATCCAATGGTGCATCTGTCAGAAAAGAGTTGCCAGATGGTACGTGTGTGATTCTGCAGCTTAAATCACCAAGATAATCCACATCTATTTGAACTGTATGTTTGCTCATTTGTTTATCTCTCTTATATATAAAATTCTAATCCGTCGTACGCAAGATTTCTGCCTTTAGGTAAGCAGCTTTCAACATCACCGTGCTTAATTTGGTGTGCTATGTGCGTAAAATAAGTTTGTTTGATGCCCAGCTTCTCTGCGATGTCGAGAGATTCCCGAAGGCAGTAGTGGGTTTCGTGTTTCTCGTGTCTTAGAGCATCAATTATAAGATAGTCTTTGCCACGAAGCAATTCCATAGACTCTTCGGGGATAAAATTAGTATCTGTACAGTAAGCAAAATTATTCACAATGAAACCTATGACCTCCAATTTACCGTGAAGCAATCGTATTGGCATAAAGTCAATATCACCTATTCTGAATGGAATGTACGGTTCTATGTGAATCATCTCTAGATGGGGCACTCCACCGCCTACCTGCTCCGGCTCCTCAAAAGCATATATAAATACCCGCTTTAATTCCTTAAATGTTTTCGGAGTTGCATACACAGGCATTATCTGCTTATTGAAAAAATTCAATGGTCTTATATCGTCAAAGCCGCTAATGTGATCAAAATGATGATGCGTAAAAAGAATTGCATCAATCTTTCTGATTTTGTGTTTTAGCATCTGAGCTCTGAAGTCTGAGGATGTATCTATCAGCACAGTAGTGCTGTCTGATTGGATTAGAAGCGAACTTCTTGTGCGATTGTCTTTTGGGTCATCAGATGTGCAGGTTGGGCAGTCGCAAGCGATAGTCGGCACTCCCATCGAAGTGCCGCTACCCAATACAGTAATTTTGATTTTAGAGGTGCTTGTGTGCATGGTAAGAACTCCTCACCAGTGGAGCAGATTCGACTATATCAAATCCCATCTCCAAACCAATTTCTTTATATTCATCAAAGCGACGAAGAGAAACATATTCCTCTACCGGCAAATGCTCCTTGGTAGGTTGCAGATACTGACCAATAGTCATAATATCAACATTGGCATTTCTGATTTCTCTCATTGCTTGTATTACTTCTTCTTTAGTTTCACCAAGTCCAACCATTATTCCGGTTTTAGTGCGGAAGCCTTTTTCTTTTGCCCATCTGAGTACGTTGAGAGACTGATGAAAGTCTGCTTTCGGCCGCACTCTTTGGTAAAGACGTGGGACTGTTTCTACATTGTGATTTAGTACATCAGGTCCTGCAGCCAAGACAGTATAAAGAGCTTCCTTATCGCCTTGGAAATCAGGAATAAGTACTTCCATAGTTATCCCGGGATTTACTTCTTTAGTTCTTGCGATTACTTTAGCCCAGTGCTCAGCACCACCATCTTTAAGGTCATCTCTTGTTACAGAAGTGATAACCACGTGCTTTAGCTCCATAGATTTGACTGTTTGAGCTACATTATCTGGCTCGCTTTCGTCGGGGACTATAGGTTTACCGGTTTTAACAGCACAAAATCTACAGGCACGATTGCAAATATCACCAAGAATAAGAAATGTAGCAGTTTTCGAAGCCCAGCACTCCGACAAGTTAGGGCATTTTGCTTCCTGGCACACAGTGTGTAGCTTATGTCCGCTCATCAAAGTTTTGACTTCTTTATAGTTTTCGCCGGATGGCGGAGTTATTTTTAACCAAGAAGGCCGACTTTGTCGTGCCGGCCTTTCGTGTTGAGGATTACTCATTTTAATATTTTACCCTAAATAAGATCTCAAAGATTTAGATCTTGAAGCGTGGCGCAACCTGCGAATAGCTTTTTCTTTGATTTGTCTAACACGTTCGCGTGTCAAACCAAATTTTTCGCCGATTTCTTCTAATGTGAGGCACTGATCTTCAAGTCCAAAATACAATTTGATAACTTCACTTTCTCTGGTAGAAAGAGTTGTAAGTACCTGCTGCACTTCGCGTTTCAATGATTCGCGAATCAGCTCAGAGTCTGGTGGTGGTTGCTGTTCGTTAGGGAGCACGTCAAGCAGACGGTTATCTTCACCCTGAACAAAAGGAGCATCCACAGAAAGATGGCGTCCTGAAATTTTGATAGTTTCAGCGATTTCGGAAACGCTCATATTAAGCTCGTCTGCAAGCTCAGCTGCAGTCGGTTCTCTTTCGAATTCCTGTTCTAATTCGCTAAACTTCTTACCAATTTTATTCAGAGCACCTACTCTGTTGAGCGGAAGTCTTACAATACGAGATTGTTCAGCTAATGCCTGCAATATCGATTGGCGAATCCACCAAACAGCATAAGAGATAAATTTGAAACCACGAGTCTCATCAAATCTTTTTGCAGCTTTGATTAGACCTAAGTTTCCTTCATTGATTAAATCACCAAGGGATAGACCTTGATTTTGATATTGTTTCGCAACGGAAACAACGAATCGTAAGTTTGCTTTTACAAGTCTTTCAAGAGCTCTTTTACCTTCGTATCCGCCTTTTTTAATTAATTGGGCTAACTCTATCTCATCTTCCGGAGTAAGGAGTTCTACCCTTCCGATTTCCTGAAGGTATTTGTCAAGAGATTGACTTTCACGATTCGTGTATTGTTTTGTTATCCTCATAGATAAACCAATGTGTATAACTTTATTTTAGAAATAAGTCAAGATAGTAACGAAACAAGCTAAATAATATTAGCTAAGCGAGGTGCAAATATACTATATTTCTGATACTTAACCGCTTAATGTCTGTTAATGCTATCTTTAGTGTCATTTAAAAGCAAATCTTTATAGGCTTCCTCACTCAGCAAATCCTGTGCAAAGGGAATCTCTCTATCATACTGTAAAATAAGTTGCTTATAGCTGTCAGAATCGGTTACTCTCTTTGCTTTTTCTATGGCTATTCGCGACTGTATATCGTCTTTTGAAGTTACAATTATTTCTTTTATACTTTTCCACAAATTATCCTCAAGTGTCTTCGGATTTATACCGTAATTCTCGAAAGACTCTTTTAGCTTGTTTGCTTCCATAGAAAGAAACAGACTGTTGTATTTTTTAGTCTCATCAAGCCATTTGATAAAAGAATTTATGTCGCTATTTATTATACGATTATTTTCAAGATAGTTCACAAATTCGAAAATAACATTGGAAGCTACCGCATCTTCGGCTATATACTTGAATTTGTAATCTGTAAGTGATGTATCAGGATGTATTCCGTCTGATTCGATAACCGGTCTGCCTCCGTCTGTATAGAAAATACTGTCTTTGTGTATTTCTTCCTTCACATGCTTACCACCATAACCTGATTTTTGGATACACCTGCCTGATGGAGTAAAGTAGCGGGCTGTTGTTATTTTCATATCAGCATCATGTGGCAATGAGATGACTGACTGTACAAGTCCTTTGCCAAATGATTTGCGTCCTACTATTACAGCTCTGTCGTGATCCTGCATTGCACCTGCTAAAACTTCACTTGCACTTGCCGAACCTTCGTCCAACAATATCGCCATAGGCAAATCCGGATACTCAGGGTCGTCTAATACTCTGTATTCTCTTTGCGAGCGGGCAGAATAGCCTTTGGTTTTAACTACTATTGAACCCATCGGCAAAAACATTTCGCTAATTTCTATCGCTGAAGTAAGTAGCCCACCGGGATTGCCCCTTAGGTCTATTATTAAACCTTTCAATGTAGTTTCTTCAGCCAAATTACTCAGTGCGTTTTTAAACTCAGAAGTTGACTGAGTTGTAAATCTGCTCAATTTGATATACGCAATGTCCGATGGAAGCAGTTGGTGATAGTCTATGTCAGGAACTTTTATTACGTTTCTGGTAAGCAGCAAATCGAGAGTATCGTTCCCGGCAAGTTTGATAACTTTGAAAACTGCCTTAGAGCCTGCTTTGCCCCTTGTATATTTTTTCAAATCACCTGCGTCTAAAAACAACACATTATTCGAGTCTATGCTGACTATCTTATCTCCCGGAGTGATCCCTGAAGTTTGAGCAGAATAGCCTTTGACTACATCGGTAATAGTAAGCATACTATCTATATTTCTCACAGAAAAACCAAAGCCTACATAAGTTCCGTGTGTGAGGAACTGAATGTCGTCCGAATCCTCATTGTCATAGTATTCTGTGTACTTATCCAGCCCGGAAGTCATGCCGTTTATTGCATCTTTCAAAAGTATATCCGGGTCAGTTTCTACAACATAAGTTGATGAAACAGCTTCGAAAACCGCCGAAAAAATGTCGAATGCTTTGTTTATTTTCAGATAATACAAATCTGCTGCACCTAAAAAGAGTGCAGCAGTTATCGTAATCAGTAATATTTTAAGCTTAGGGCTTTTCATATATGTCTTTGTGTTATTTTGTCATTTTGTCAAACAAGTAAGTTTTTAGTTTGTCAACCGAAACTCTTTCCTGCTGCATAGTGTCTCTTTCTCTGACAGTTACTGTATTGTCCTCTAAAGTCTGTCCATCTACAGTAATGCAGAAAGGAGTTCCTATCTCGTCTTGACGGCGGTATCTTCTACCTATTGCACCGCTCGTGTCGTACTGTGCTTTGAAATGTTTCTGCAAGTCTTTATAGATTGGGTGTGCTTTTTCAGGCATACCGTCTTTGTTGACAAGAGGAAATACTGCAACAGTTACAGGAGCCAAACGTGGGTGGAAGCGAAGTACTGTTCTTACTTCTTCTTTGCCGTTTTCATCTGTTACTGTTTCTTCTTCATAAGCATTGCAAAGGAACGCCATCAAACCGCGAGATACACCACCGGATGTTTCTACTACATACGGAATAAATCTGTCTTTGTTCACAGTGTCCACATATTCCATTTTTTTATTGGAATGTTCGAAGTGGGAGCGAAGGTCAAAATCAGTACGTGAATGGATACCTTCTATTTCGCCCCAGCCAAACGGGAACTCAAATTCGATATCAGTAGCTTTGTTAGCATAATGAGCCAATTTATCATGATCTTTCCATCTCATTTTTTCAGGCTTCATGCCAAGTTCCTGATACCAATTCCATCTGATTTCTTTCCAATAGTCAAACCATTCGAATTCTGTGCCCGGTTTGCAGAAAAACTGCATTTCCATCTGCTCAAACTCGCGAGTACGGAAAAGGAAGTTTTTAGTGTTGATTTCATTACGGAATGCTTTACCAATTTGTGCTATACCAAAAGGTACTTTTTGGCGAGCAGTTTCCATAACGTTTTTAAAGTTAACAAAGATACCCTGAGCTGACTCCGGTCTTAGAAATACAGTCGAACCTGTATCTTCCACCGGACCTACAAATGTTTTGAACATGAGGTTGAAGTTTCTTACTTCAGTCCAATCCATTGTGCCTGAAACAGGGTCTTTGATTTCGTATTTCATTATTATATCGTAGTAATCAGAGTTATCATCGCATTTAGCAAGAGCTGCCTCAATTTCGTCGGCAAGTTCGTTTTTCTTTTTGCTTCTCATTTTAGCGATAAAATCTTCTATCAAATTATCTGCTCTGTGGCGAGACTTGCTTGTTTTGTTATCAATCATAGGGTCGGAAAACTGTTTAGTGTGTCCTGAGGCTTCCCAAGTGCGAGGGTGCATTAGGATAGATGCATCTATTCCTTCTACATCATCGCGAAATGTCATGGCTTTCCACCATGCTTCTTTTAGATTTAGCAGCAATTCGACACCGAGTGGACCGTAATCCCAGCAACCATTCAAACCACCATAAATTTCAGAAGATTGGAATACAAATCCTCTTCTTTTCGCCAAAGAGATGATAGTATCTAATTTGTACATTTTCTTTGTCCTTATATATAAAATATCTGTTTCATACTTTTGCCAAAGTACAAATTTATAAGAATGGTTACAAAATGCCTAATATTTTGCTAAGTCAGCGAAAAATAGTCTCTGTTCGAATCATTAAATATTTGAACTACTCCGGCACGAACCAGACGTATAAGTAGTCTTGACGCACGCCTTTCGGAAATATTCACCAACCTTGCGAAATCTTTTACTGTAGCTTTTTCATTCTTTTCTAAAAATCTGAATAGTCGCCTCTCTTTATCTCCGATGCTGAGTGTGAGCGGAGAATTATTGGTACGATAGGTCATCAGCCTGTACATTTCACGGCTTGCTATTACTGATTTCTCGCCAATTCGGATATAGGAGCGTTTGAGGGTTTTATTGTTTTTAGTGTCGAAAACTTCTATGTGGTGAGGTTTTTCGGTGCTTTCGGGGATGTAAACAGCAACCACTTCTTTTCGTTTTACCTCTATAACTTCTATTTCGTATGCCACAGGCGGATCTATAAAAAACTCACAACTTGTCTCGATAACGCTTATTTCTGCTTTTTCGCTATGGACTCCGACTATCTTTCCGTCATCGTCAACTCCCACCAGCAACCACCCGCCTTTTGTGTTTGCCAGTGCAGAAATCTCTTTGGCAAACTTCTCCGGTGTGGTAGTCTTTCTTTTGAATTCGAGAGTAGTGGATTCGCCTTTTGCGATGAGTTCTTTGAGCTTTTGAGGTGCCATGATGTTACTCTCAGGGTTGTGGTACTTCTTTATAGACGCGTTACAATCTCTAAGGTTGCAACTGAAAATATAAAAAAAGCTCAAAAAGAAAAAATAAATAAGATTTAAAGAGCTTCACATAATATGAACCCTAATCTATCTGTTATACTTGTAAGTGGTATAGTCTATATAGGATTAGATAAAAGCAGCCCGAAAACTGCTTTTATTAAAACGTCAAAATGTGGAATACTTTTTATAAATACTTTGTGTAATAGCGGAAATGTTATTGCAGATATAATTCGTACTGCAATTTGAGATTTATCCCTCTTTCAGGCATTATTTTTCTGATTCTTGAAAGATGATTGTAATATTCTCTGTCGAATATATTATCTATCCTAAATGAAACTGTATTGTAGGCAGTAAGTGCCATAAATGAATACCTTCCATAGATTCCTGTTATGAAATATGATGAAGTAGCTAACTCAAATTTGTCAACTCTTTCCTGTGAATCTGCGTACTCCGCATTTATTCCCAGCTCAAACTCATTATTGAGATACTGCAGTTCCAAAAATGATTTGAATGGAGGAATCTGAGGTAAAGGCATATTCTCTGATTTATTATTACCTATCGTGTAACTCAAATTAGCAATAAAGCGGATACATTTACAAATTTTATGATCTAGTTTAGCTTCTATGCCATATAGTTCGGCTTCTACTCCTTTGCTTTGGTAGATTGGTAGCAGTTGACTGTAATTGATTTTCCCGGTGTTGGAGGAAGAGATAAAATAAGGCAAATAATTATAAAATCCGGTTATTGAAGCAAATACCAAGTCTGACTGCCAATATGCGAATAGTTCGCTACCGTAGCCGTATTCTCCTTCCAAATCAGGATTGCCTGTTTCGTAGGAGTAAGCTGCAAGATGAGGTCCTTGGCTATAAAGCTCCTCTATAGAAGGTGCTCTTGATGTTCTCGAAAGATTAGCTCCAAAAAAAATGTTTTTAAAAGTTTCTTTCAGCATCGAAACGGACGCAGAAACAGAGTGAAAGGTTCTGCTCCTTACCGGAAATGACGTTGCAGCATAGCTTTGGTCAGGGGTAAAATTGTCGTAGCCATATCTAAAAGCAAACTGAAACATATATTCGCCCAGATTAAAATCCTCAAAAAAGTAAGGTGCAAAAGATGTATTGCTTGTTGGAGGTGTAAAGACAAAACCGCCTAACTTCAAATCCCGATAGTTGAAAAACAGACCCATAGTGCCAAAGTCAAATATGCCGTAGTTCTTTTGATTCGCTTTCAAATCCAAAGAAAAATCTCTGAATACAAATTCAGCTCCTATAGCTCCATTTGACTCGTATTCGGTATGCTTATAATAATTTCGCACCAAATCCAGCGAAAAATTATCAATAAACTCACGATGAATGTCTAAGGTCAGTTTTGCTGCATATTTTCTTTTGAGCATTTCTATATCTACACCCTTGGGGTGTGCACCCACAAACCCACCGGGGATGCCGTAGTTTGAGCTAAACTCGCTCACAGAGGCACCTGCTGAAAAGTCAGGCATTAAGTAAGCTGCTCCGAAATTGTAGCTTGAAGTTTTAAGCTCTGTATTCTCGAGCACTCCGAGAGGGGAGTGCATATCTCCTGCATTCCTGTGCGAATATGAACCCTTCAATACAAAATCAGAAACAGGGATTATAGCTTTTAGATAAGCAAGTTTGCTGTTGTTTGCCGATTCGTAAGAGGTATTGGCGATAAAAGTATTCTCAGAGAGCTTTTCCTGAGGGATGTCATTTTTAACTACATTTACCACTCCACCAATTGTTGAGTTTGTACTCAGCAACACTTTAGGTCCTCTAATTACTTCAATCTTTTCAGCTCCCGATGGCTCTACCGTTACTGCATGGTCTGGAGAAGAAGCTGACATATCTGAGACAGGTTCGTTGTCCTGACTAAGCATGATTCTATTTCCTCCGAGGCCTCTTATAACAGGTCTCGCCGGTGCAGGCCCCATAGATCTGACTGCAATGCCGGCTTCGTTTTTGAGAGTTGCGGCAATAGAAATACCTATCTGTTTTTGTAGATCTTTCCCATCGAGTTTATTTGCATGCTGCGAGAGCTCCATAAATTTTGAAGCAGTGTTATTGCCTTTAACTACAACGCGGGCGGTGGTTACACCTTTAGGAGTCATCTTAAGAACAAAAGGACTCGCCTTTTCTGATTCACTGATTCTTACTATTCGCCTTTGGCTGATGTATCCGATTCGTCTGAATTGCAAGAAATATTCACCCGGCTCTATAGACTTTATCTCAAATTTCCCATCCTCGTCAGTAACTATCTTTATAGAAGTCTTTTCGACACTGATTATGACATTATCAATCGGAGACTCGGATTCTTCGTCTATAACAATACCTGCCAGATCCGCTCCCAAAAGGGGCAGACCTGACAGAATAAAGATAAAAGCAACTATATATTTCATTTTTTATGGCTTAACTACTTCTACAGGAATTTTTGGTGATTTGAAATCAGGATGATCATTGTGCAATATTCTGATTTCCAAATCTGTTGTACCTTCTTTTAAAGCTTCAAGCTCAAACATCCATTTTTGTTCGCTGTCCGGTATCAGCTTCAAGACTGTTTCATCTCCTATCAGCCAACCGAGTGATTTATCTGTGTCATCAGTCTGAAACTCGTCGCCGTCATGATCGAGGAAAAATACCTCCAATGCCGGCATTGAGGAGCCTTCGTCGAGGGTTATTTTTTTAGCATACAGTTCTTCGAATTCGCCTTCGAAAATTCGCATGATGGTATTGCCCGAATATTTGATTACAATGCCTTCTGCTTCTGCGTGGTCGTGCTGGTCAGAAACAGGATCGTCTTCGGAACAAGAGATAAAAGCAAAAGCCATTAAGGCAAATAAGATAGCACTAATTATTGATTTCATTTTTTTTATCCTTTATAAAACTGAATATTACATTTACCATTTGTGGTCTTAATTTATCTATATTTTCTATCGGACTATAGATTCGTCTCTCTAAGGATTACATTCCCTATGGTCGAACATAGAGGCTGTCTCATAAGTAGAAAAAAGTGATTTAAACAAGAACGACTACCCCGCCCTTTCAGGGCACCCCTTTACTTCGGCAAGCTCAGTACGTCGCTTCCCAAGAAGGGGAATATAATGCGTTTTTAATTCTTTTAACTACTTTAAATAAAAGCAGTTAAAAATTCCCCTCTTGAGCGATGTGCTGAGCGAGCACAGCGAGTCGAAGTAGGGTGGCATGCGTAGCATGACGGGGTGGAATAATACCACAGTATGATTTTGTACCCAATTTTTGACTTGTGAGACAGCCTCCAAACATAACCCATAGCACATAAACTAAATAAATGCTAAGAAGTATTATCTTCAGACCAATCGAAAATAATAACATACACGAATCATAGCCATGCCGGCATTATGCTGCAGTGTAAGAGATATTGCGAAATTGTAATAAGTTTTATAAAAGGGGAGGGTCTTTATTGGCAAAGTTGATACTGTAATCCAAAGTGGCAAGTATCGGTAACGTAGCTTCTAATTTCTCATCAGGAGCAAAAAACACGAAGTTGTAAAGCTGGACTAACGAGAGTATGGAATTTACATTGATAAACTTGCAAACATTACAGTTGACGGCTTTATTTTCGTCGCTACTGTCTGTTGTTTGAGTTGCTTCCGTAGAGCATCTTTCGGAGCAGCAATGATTTTCATGAGTATGAAAAAATGGAGTATAAACAATATTAAGTATTGTTGCAGCCAAAAAAGCTACAAGAGAGCGTCTAAATAGTACCAATATCGTCTTTTTGTTTTTCATAAGTAGCAGTTACAACGTATGAATTTTATAATTGTTGAAAAAAAAGTCCGAAAGATATATCTTTCAGACTTTGCTATATTTTTTATTATTCTCTAAATACTTAGTACTAAAAGTAGTTCATGTTAAAACGGAGGATACCAGATAATTCCAAATCTTGGTATAGAGAAAAATTCGGAAACGTCAGCTTTAAGAGGTACTTCTTTTGAACCGTCGTACTCTACTACTGTCATATCTTCATTAGCTAATTTGAAATCAACGCGCCATTCTGCAGATAAGGTCAACATTCCATAATCATTCATATTGAAGTTGACAAACAAACCCAAACCAAAATTCATACCCATCTGATTATTAGTTTTAGGAACTCTGAGACCTGAAACTTCATCAAATACTGAGATATTACTTGAAAAATAAGTAAGCCCAGCAGTAGCAAAGAAATTTATTCTATTGCGCGGATTAGGTATCCAGTGTGAAGATAGATTATAAACAGTATATGTAAAAGGATCGATATTTACGTTTTCTTCCGCAATTTTTGTGTTTTTGGAGTAGGTGTAAGCTCCTTCTAAAAGCAGATAATCAGTAACTCCCCAAAGTACCCTTCCGCCGTAAGCTACTATACCATCGTAAGAGATTGATTTATTTATTATTTCGCCTTCAGTGTTTGTGATTGCCTGAGATTGCACTACTGTATTTGCACCAATCACCGGACCAAATCCAATAAATCTTTCAAAAGGATTGACCATTACTTCGCCTGTCTCTTCATCGATATATTCGCCGTCTTGAAGCTCTACTTCTTCTCCGTTTTCTTCATCGTAATCTTCTTCGTTTTGAGCATACAAAGAAAGAGAGCCAAACACAAAAAACAAAGCTAAAACAAACAGATTGAAAAACTTTCTGGCATTATTAGTAGTCATATTTATTACCTCTTCGGTTGATATTGATTTAATCTCGGCTATTTTTTCTGCAACATATCGCACTTTTTCCGGTTCATTTCTCTTACCACGGTATGGCACCGGTGTCATATACGGGGAGTCTGTTTCTATCATTATCCTATCAATTGGAGCCATACGAACCACTTCATCAAGAGTGGACTTTTTGAAAGTGATGTTACCTGTAAAAGAAACTAAAAAATTCAAATCCAATGCACGCTTTAGCACTTCAACATCAGACGAGAAACAGTGCAAAACTCCTCGGAGCGAGCCATCTTGCATATTTTTAATATTTTCTATTAGATCTTCGTCTGACTCTCTATTGTGAACTATCACCGGCAAATCCAGCTCTTTTGCCAAAGCAAGCTGCTTTTGGAATACTTCTATTTGTTTGTCTCTTGGATTAAAATCATAATAATAATCGAGACCAATTTCTCCGATAGCCTTCACTTTTGAGTCATCAGCAGCTGATCTTATAAAACTTTCAGTAGTTTTATCATATTTTTCTGCATCATGCGGATGTACACCCAGACCGCAGAAAATATTATCATAACTATGGCATAAATCTAATACGCTTTGGAAATTTTTTGGTTCAATACCGGGTATAATTATTGCATCTAAACCGGAATCAAAAGCTCTTTTTATGACAGCATCTCTGTCGTCATTGAATGCCTCAGCATCTATATGTGCGTGTGTGTCTATCATTATATCTATTACTTGCCAAACAAAACGTGAATAAAATCGACAAGCAAATATACGATATTTAGAGAAAAAATTGTTTCTGTAGGGAAAATATATGATTTTATCAGATTGATTTGCTCATGATTCTTTTCACAGAATCAACGATAATGGAGTTAATAAGCGATTTGTCGGCATCAAGGCTGTGGCTGTGAATGCTGCAGTCATGGAAGATATTTTTTTCTGCTAAAACATTGGATAATATTTGAGTAGAATCGGAAGAAACTGCATCTGTACCTGAAGAAATATAAATATGACGTCTGCTTTTAAGGAAAGTCATCCAATATGGATCATTTAAGTTAGGTAAAAAATGTATCGGTGAATTGAAGTAGCAGTTATCATCAAAATAGTTATCCGTCATTAGAGACAAATCAAAAAAACCTGATACTGCAATCGTGCCTATAAAAATATCCGGACGTCTGAAAAAAGTATTGGCAGCATGGAAAGCACCCTTGCCTGCTCCACAAGTAATAATCGGGACAGGAGTGCCACAATCATTAAAAATAAAAGGTAACACTTCGGTAGTAATAAAAAGATTGTATTTGTGCAACAGTTCAGATTTTTGCTCAGGCGATTTATCACTTTCCCAAATCACACTGCAGGGATTGGCAATAGAGTAAACCTTGCATTTGCCCTTTCTGATGAAAGGCATAAGGCATTCTATTAGCCCGTCTTTTTCTGCTTGAAGCGGGCTGTTTTCCGATGAAGTAAACAGCATAATAGCTATACCGCATTTGCCGTAAACCGCAACTTCATTAGCACCTTCAAAATGCTGGCTTGTGATATTTACCAAAGTTCTTTTCATAAGTACTCCAATATAGCTATCCTTGAGGATAAATTCAAAATAATTTGTATCAGATATGTTTTAGAACGAATAGCTGTAAAGCTTTCAGGCAAATAAATCTTCGTAGATTCAAAAGAAAACAGATAATCTTTGCAAGTCAATAGCAAAAAGTGATAGAAAATTATAAAATATAGCATACTTAAGGGATCAACTAATAGACTATTATTTAAAAACAACAAAAAAAGAAGTATAAAAATAGGAAAATTCATTATAACATCGTCAAATGGTAAATTGTCTGTTATAGGCTCTGTTATTTAAGAAATACGAGCGAATGTCTTAAACAAAATAACATTGAAACGATTTATTGCAAGACTATATATAGTTCAAATATAACGAGATATAGTTATAGTATAATAGAAATACGGCTTAGCTGAAATTTTATAGTGTGTTAGCACAAAGTAAATATATATAATCTATATTTGTGTACTATATATTTTTCAAAAGGAGTTTATAATGTTACACAAACATCTTATAGTCGCTATATGTTTGCTGTTATTAAGCATTTCACAAGCTTTCTCATCCGTAGAATTTAGAGAGCCATATTTAGAAATCCCCACATCTAATTCTATTTGGATTAATTGGAAAACGAATTTTGCCGGAGAAAGCAAAGTTGAATATGGCACGTCTGAAACTGCACTAAATAACTCAGCAGTGCCTGTAGTAAATCAGTGGAGTGATGCAGGCTATGATAATAACTATTTTTATCATAGTGTACACTTGACCGGCTTATCTGCAAGCACAACTTATTACTATAGAGTAACAACAGGCGATAAAACCTCTCCCATTTATTCTTTCAAAACTTTTCCTAAGCAGGGTGAGTCAGGTAGAGAAAGTGGTGTTATCAGGTTTGCAATAGTTGGAGATAACCAATTGAAAAACGAACCAAGATACGATTCCATAATGACAAAATTAAAACAGAAAATTGAAACTAAATTTGGGAAACCATTTAATCAGCATCTTGACGCAATCCTTATGGTTGGCGATCAGGTTGATGTCGGTACTTTAGATCATTACGAATGGGTTCATTTCGATAAGACAAAGTATGTTTCGCCCTATGTAGGTACTTCAACAGTTCTTGGCAATCATGAGACTTATGGTACTCTGAAAACAAAGGCATATACAGACCATTTTCATTACGATGGTTTTGAGTATCAAGGTATAAAAAGCAATACAGAAGAGTATTACGCATATCAAATCGGAAATGCTTTAATAATCAATCTTTCTACTGAAGGCAACTCTGATTATAACAAAACTCAGTTAGCTTGGTTGCAGTCTGTTGTCGAAGCAGCAGATAATGATCCGACAGTTCAACATATTTTTTCACTTGGACACAGACCGTATCAGGCAGAACAGTACATCGGAGATATTTCTAACTGGGTTAGATTTACTGCATTTCCTGTACTAAAAGCAAGTCCAAAAATGTTTATGCATATTGGTGCCCATCATCATCTTTACGCAAGAGGTCAGGACAAAGACGCACCTGTTTACAACATTATCTCCGGGGGTACTGCTTGGGATCAATATTGGGGTATGTCAAAAGAAGAAGATTACGATGATGTTCAAAAAACTATTTCAAGATGGGCTTATCAGATTGTTGAAATAAATGTAAAAGACCAAACAGTTGATGTAGAATGCTATTCTGTAGGTTACACTACTAAAATCAATGATTGGACTGATACCAAAACAAAATATGTTTGGGAAGATAATTTGCTGATAGATAAGTTTACAAGAAAATTTGCAAATATTGTGCCCCCTGCGAAACCGTCTATTACAACTATTGTCCAAGACTCAATCGAATTACCATTTACATTTTCGAGTTCTGAATACTTATCAGAAGCAGGAGAGCTTCATAACTCGACTCAATTCCAAGTATCTCAAGATTTACAGTTTTCAATTAAAGAGCTTGATTTGCTAAGAGATTTTGAGAATCTGTTTGGCATGGGAGAGCATCCATGGGAATCAAAAGACATAAACGCAGGAATTGATATCTTTAAATATGAAGTGCCACAAGGTTCGATTGGAAATGGTACACACTATATCCGCGTGAGGCATAGAGATAGAAACTTGACTTGGTCTGATTGGTCAGAACCGCTTTCTTTCAATGTTAAGAATAGTATTGTAATCAATCCTGAACTTACTACAAATTCAAAATATTTTGAAATTGGAGATACTATTGTCGTTACCTACTCTGGATGTAGCGGCAATCTCAAAGATTGGATAGGTATATACAAATCAGGAGAAACTCCGGGAGAAGTCAATTCGACAGAATGGGCCTATCTTACAGGGCCTTCCGGTATCGCTAAATTTACTTTGAAAGAAAACGGCAAATACTATATTACTTTGATGGAAAATGATGGGTATAACGAAATAGTTGACAGAATTGACATCACTGTAGGACAAAAAGCAATACTCGAAACAAGTAAATTTAGTTATAAAGAGCAGGAAAAACTTATTATTAACTTCAAAAACTGCCCTATAAATCAAAATGATTGGATTGGAATTTATCGTATCGGAAAAGAACCCGGCTCTGTCGCTTCTGACACATGGACTTACATCACTCAAGATTCCGGTTCCGCAGAGTTTGACGCATTACCAAAGGGATATTATTTCGCACAATACTTCCTTACGGACGGATACGAACCCGCAAGTGATAGAATTTATTTTTCAGTCGGTGACACTATCGCCAGCATTTCTACAAATAAACTTACATATAATCTTGGAGACTTGATTTCTGTCAATTTTACTGATGGACCGGGTATTGCAAAAGATTACTTAGGAATGTATAAAAAAGGTGACGACCCCAATGTAAACCCTTTATTAAGTTATGTTTACGTTGAAGGTAAACCATCTGGCACTGCTGTATTTGAAGGTAATAATCTGCCAAAAGAAAAAGGAGATTACTTTGTTGTTTTCTTCACTAACGATTCTTATAATGAGATTTCTAACAGAGCATATTTTACGGTCAAATCATCAGTCAGTGTGTTAGAGGAGAGTGATGATTTTGTAAAACTTTATCCGAATCCTTCTTCAAATGATGTTTCGTTTGTACAGTCAACTTACCCTATTGAAAAGATTGATATTTATGATAATATGGGAAGGCTGCTCTTTACTAAACAGGTAAATAATGAGTCAAATAGCTCAGCAATTTTAAATCATAATTTGCCTGCCGGTGTTTACTATGTCAAAGTTTTCTCAAATAAAGTTTACACAGTAAAAATGGTTGTAAGCGAATAATCTATTAGATTAAGAGTTTTAATACAATAATTCAGTCCTGTATTTCACAATACGGGACTTTTTTTTCAAATTTGTTCAACCCACAAAAATGAGTTGTTTCCTATTAGTTTTTTCAGTTGAGTTTTGAAGTATTATTTTTGAACTCGAACGTAACTGCTTTATACGCTTTCTATTGATGTAAATAGAAGTATATATATTGGCGAAAGTAGATTAAATTGTAATCATTGTGGAAAACTCTAACTTGCTTATTTTCAAAGAATTTGGATTATTCTAATTATTTCCCTAAATTTGCCTGATATAGGAGAAATTATCGTTTGATATACAATTAAATGGATAGCTAACATAAACCCGAAACGCGGGTGTGTTACATTGATGAATTTTAAGAAGGATTTAACTGATGGCTGTAAAACGCAAATCTTGGGCAGAACCTTTCAAAATTAAAGTTGTAGAACCTTTGAAAGTAACTTCAAGAGAAGATCGCGAAAAAGCTATAGCTGAAGCTGGCTATAACACATTCCTACTAAGATCTGAAGATGTTTATATTGACTTATTGACTGACTCAGGCACTTCTGCAATGAGTGATGACCAATGGGCCGGTATGATGCTTGGCGATGAAGCTTATGCCGGAAGTAAAAACTACTACTATTTAGAATCTAACGTACAAAAATACTACGGTTATAAATACTTAGTACCTACTCACCAAGGTCGTGGTGCTGAGCACATGCTTTCTCAAGCTTTGATCAAAAAAGGTCAATATGTACCGGGTAACATGTACTTCACTACTACTCGTTTGCACCAAGAATTAGCAGGCGGTACTTTCGTTGACGTTATTATCGACGAAGCTCACGACGCTTCTGCTGAGCACCCATTCAAAGGTAACGTTGATCTCAATAAATTTAAAAAATTGATCGACGAAAAAGGCGCTGAAAACATCGCTTACATTACTGTTGGTGCTACTGTAAACATGGCAGGTGGCCAACCTGTTTCTATGGAAAACATGAAAGCAGTTCACAAATTAGCTCATGACAATGGTATCAAAGTTGTTATCGATGCAACTCGCGGTATGGAAAACGCTTGGTACATCCAACAAAGAGAAGAAGGCTATGCTGACAAAACTGTAGCTCAAATCTTACACGAATTCTTCTCTTACTCTGACGCTTGTACTATGTCTGGTAAAAAAGACTTACTTGTTAATATCGGTGGTTTCGTTGCATTGAACGACTGGGACACTTTCGAAGAATTGCGTAACATGGTTGTTGTTTACGAAGGTCTTCACACTTATGGTGGTCTTGCTGGTCGCGATATGGAAGCTATGGCTCGCGGTATGGAAGAAGCTGCTCAAGACGCTTATATGACTTACAGAATACTTCAAGTTAAATACTTGGGTGACAAACTTATCGAAGCAGGTGTACCTGTTGTTCGTCCTATCGGTGGTCACGCTGTATTCTTGGATGCTCGCGAATTCTACAAACACATCCCTCAAGATGAGTTCCCTGCTCAAACTCTTGCAGCTAACTTATATATTGAGTCTGGTGTACGCGCTATGGAACGTGGTATCGTTTCTGCAGGCCGTAACAAAGAAACAGGCGAACACTACTATCCAAAACTTGAATTAGTTCGTTTGACTATTCCTCGTCGTGTTTACACTCAATCACACCTTGACGTTGTGGCTGAATCTGTAATCGAATTGTTCGAAAAACGTAACGAAACAAAAGGTATGAAAATGGTTTACGAACCAAAATACTTACGTTTCTTCCAAGCTCGTTTCGAACCTTTGGCATAGTTTAAACTGACTTATAAAAATTGATATTTATATCAATAAAAAGCCCTGCATTCTTCTAGTAAGATTGCAGGGTGTTTTTTTATAAAAAGCATTGTACGGAGCAGCTCTGGTATATAGCTTTTTCATAGGGTATGCGTGTCGTAGAAAAAAGTAACTATTACCTTGCCAAAATAATATGGGGAATTATGAATAAGCAAAAGGTAAATTTTTAACTCCACTGAAAAGACCGTCTATCACTGAGACCAAATTGCGGAAGTTAAATGTTTTGCTAATATACAAATCTGCTCCGTACTGTTTAGCTTCATCTATAAGCCAACTGTCATTCATCGCCGACAAAATGACTATCTTGATTTTTGTATTGGATGAGCGTATCTTTCTTAAAGCTCTTATCCCGTCCATCTCGGGCATATTCAAATCTAAAAGCAATAGGTCAGGATTGCATTTATCCACAAGCTCAATAACCTCTCTACCATTTGATGCAATAGTAATGTCATTACTTTTAAAACTTGTACCTAAATATTTACTAAGCAGCTCCGCGGATAGTCTGTGGTCTTCTGCAATTAGTATTTTTTTCATTAGATTTACCTGTGCTTTGCTTATTAACTGATTTATATAATATACAATATGTTCAGACAATATAAAAATATTTGCTGAAAATTCAGTATAAGTTGCTATGTGCCAAATAAATACGTAATAGAAAAACGGTATTCATTATAAGATAAATAGGTAGGAGTGTAGGTGTTTTAACCTATATCGATTAAAATAAGTAATTATATTTTGAAGTTAATTGTAATAGTAGTATATTGTATGTAGAAGAAAAAAAAACACAAAGTACTCTATGGGTCTATGAAGTATGAAAATGAATCGTGTTTTTGTTGCAGATGATGAACCATTATTTTCATCACTGCTACAACAGTTGGTTGCTGAAAATAAATACATGGAGCTTGCCGGTGCTGCAAAACTGGGGGCAGAAGTCCTTGCTTTTGTAAATAGCAGTAATACTGATTTACTTGTGCTTGATATCAAAATGCCTGATTTCAATGGCGATGAAGTACTCGAAAAACTTATGCCCGAAAATCCTGAACTTAAAGTGATGATTCTTTCGGCAGAACTTGATCCGAAACTGATAAAAAAAACTATCAGTCTCGGTGCAAAAGGCTTCGTTAGCAAAAATGTAAATGTCGATGAGCTAATGCACGCGATGGAAAAAATCCTCGACGGCAAACAGCATTTATGTGCCGACGCAACGATGGCATTAGTGCAAAACAAAACACCAAACAAAAATATCTGCTACCTTGGACATGAGCTAACCAATAGGGAGCAAGATGTATTGGATCTGCTCTTAGAAGGGCTTACAACCTCCGAAATTGCAGATAAACTATGCCTAAGTCCCAGAACTGTCGAAACTCACAGACGAAATATGCTTACAAAATTTGGTGCAAGAAACATCCCTCATCTTATAAAGATTATCATGGCAAAAAAGGAAGAACTACAGTAAGTAATTTTTTCTTTAAATTAAAATATTTCAGAAAAGGGAAGCAAATTGTAAAACTTGTTTCCTTTTTATTTATCTATCACAATAATAAAAACATTCCGAAAAAATAAAATAGATTCTTCTCTCTATGGAGGGCTGCTTTTTGTAAGCTTACTATCATCCTTTGTCCCAAGGGACATCTCTTCAGAATATATTTTGCTATTAAGAACGCTCATAAAACCGGTAAATATATAAAAATACCTGCTCCCTTTAGAATCTAAAAAGGAGAAATCCTAAGCATGTTACGAAAAAAATGACTAACAATGCTAAAGGTTTAGCATTGCAATTATAGGAATTTTAGTAAATATCAAAACCCGGCAATCTTAAGAGTTTTCTATTTTTTTGGCAAATCTTGCTGATCTTACATTATATACAGCAGCAAACACACCGCCAATTAAGATAAGCCCTGAACCGTAAATCTCAGCTAAAGTAAAATTGGCAAATATTACTTCCTGAAACAAAGACGGCTTCAAAAGATTTATCAAAATAAATCCTGAGAAAAGTAAGAGATAATATGTGAATAAAGAAAGTCCAAGTCTTCCTTTAAATCTTGCTATTTCACCTTTTTTGGCGATAGCTGTAATTGCATCCATGGCAACCACCCTCAAGTAATAAAATGACAATCAAAAGTGTAGAAAATTACGATAGCCACCTACTAAGTATTACACCTAATTCACTTGAGCAAGTTAAAATATATTCAACAAAAATCCAAATAAAAATTTAGATTTTGTCAAATAATTTCAAAAATGTGGAAAAATTGAATATTGTGTTCTAATAACCTAAGGATTTGAGCATTCCTATTTTGTCTCGCCAGTCTTTACGAACTTTGACAAAAAGCTCTAAATATATAGGTAGTCCGAGATGTTCTTCGATATCTGCCCTTGCTTTTTCGCCGATAGATTTGATTTTAGCACCTGATTTGCCAATTATGATTCTTTTCTGACTATCTCGTTCGACTATTATGTCAGCCGAAATATACCACTTGCCATTTTCTCTTTCTTTAAATTCTAAGATTTGCACTTCAGTTGAGTAAGGAACTTCGTCACCAAATCCGGTGAAAATGTGCTCTCTTATCATCTCAGAGACAAAGAATCTTTGTGGTTGAGTGCTTAACATTTCAGGGTCGTAATAAAAGCTGCCTAATGGGAGGTACTTTTTGGCAACTTCCAAAAATGTATCAATATTGCTGTTTTTTAGGGCAGAAAGAGGTATTATCTCTTGAAAGATTGCCATTTCACTAAAAGTAATTATCAGTGGGAGTACTTCCTTCCTGTCAGCTTTTTTATCTAACTTGTTTAGGATAAGTATTTTTGGTTTGGAGATGTTTTTAAGATTTTCCAGAAAAGTTTCATGGAAATATGTCTTTGGATCGCTGCACTTTTCCAAATCCAGCAAAACTGCAATAATATCAGCATCCCGCATAGATTCATCTACATATTCCATCATCGTTTTTTGCATTTCATATCGGGGTTTCAAAATTCCCGGTGTATCATGAAAAACAATCTGCATATCTTCATCTGTATATATGCCCAGTACTCTCTTTCTGGTAGTCTGAGGCTTCGGTGTTACGATTGATAGCTTGGTGCCCATTAGAGCATTCATCAAGGTAGATTTGCCTGCGTTAGGTTTGCCGACAAGTGTAATATATCCGGATTTAGTAGTCAAATTATTTAGTTTCCTCATTTACATCAGTAACTTGTTTAGATTTCTTGAGGATTGCGTAAGGAATAATTCCTAAATAGCCAATCACAAGTACAATAGGAGCAAGAGTTACAGCAAAGAAATTATTCCATTTGCCTGCTTCTACTGCCGGCTCTTCCGTTACTCCTGTGAACATAAGCAAATAGCCAAGTATAACGACACCAAATCCGATACCAAGCCATTTAAAATTTTCTTTATCTAAAGGGAAATTCCATTTAGTCTCTTTTTTAGGCTTATTGCCTAAGATTGAAGCTGCATTTTTTGCCATTAAATTCATTCCTTATATTATTTCAATATCGCAAAGATAAGGATTTACAAGCAAATAATCTAACCTTATCAAAAGGCCGATAGATTTTTAGGCATTTGTGTTTTATATTACTTATCTTTGTAAGTTACTATACAAGCAATTTTGCACTAAGTTCACTTTTTGAGGCATTTTATATGTTGGAAAATACTTTTAGCACTCCCGAAGAAAATTTTACAGATAATCCAACAGGAGCTGAAGAAGTTGCCCCTATGGAATATGAAGGGGAAGGTCATTTATACGTTGTTTCGACTCCTATTGGAAACAGAAACGATATCTCACAGCGTGCAATTTCTACTCTCAAAAATGCCGACTTGGTTGTATGCGAAGAGATGAAATTAGGGGCTCGTTTGTTGCATCAGCTTAATCTTCGCAATGAGTTAGATAATCTCAACGAGCAAAATGAAGAAATTAAAACATCTGAGCTTATTAGTATGCTCAAAGATGGAAAATCCCTGGCTCTTATCTCTGATGCAGGCACTCCTGTATTTGCTGACCCCGGCTATATGCTTGTCAAGCGAGCTATTGAAAGCAAAATTGCAGTAACAGTAGTTCCGGGTGCTTCAAGTATTATGACTGCACTCGTCAGAAGCTCTTTCCCTATGAAATCTTTTCTTTTTGCAGGTTTTTTGTCGCGTACTCCTTCAGAAAGGTTGCACGAACTTACTCTTCTTTCGGAAGAACCTCGCACTGTGTGCCTGCTTGAAACTCCTTACAGATTATTGCCGCTTCTCGAAGCAGCAGCGAGAGTAATGCCTAATAGGAATGCTTATATTGGCTTTAATCTTACTATGCCTTTTGAGACTCATCACTATGGTACTTTCAAAGAGCTTTTTGAACATTTCTCTGAAAAAAGACTAAAAGCTGAATTTGTCATTTGCTTCGAAGGCGTAGATCCCGGAAGAGAAAGAAGAACTATTGAAAGATTTGTTCCTGCTGAAAATGCAGGTAGCGAAGAGTTCTTTGAAGATAATAACAGACAGGGGCGCTCTTTTGACAGAAGCGACAGAAAAAGAGATTCTAAATCTCGCGACAATAGAGGTAAAAACGACAGATTCGGCAAAGGCAGAGACGACCGAGACAACAGAGACAGAGGTGATAGATTCGGCAAAGGTAGAGATGACCGAGACAACAGAGACAGAGGTGATAGATTCGGCAAAGGCAGAGACGACCGAGACAACAGAGACAGAGGTGATAGATTCGGTAAAGGCAGAGACGACCGAGACAACAGAGACAGAGGCGACAGATTCGGCAAAGGTAGAGATGACCGAGACAACAGAGACAGAGGCGATAGATTCGGCAAAGGCAGAGACGACCGAGATAACAGAGACAGAGGCGACAGATTCGGCAAAGGTAGAGATGACCGAGATAACAGAGACAGAGGTGATAGATTCGGCAAAGGCAGAGATGACCGAGACAACAGAGACAGAGGCGACAGATTCGGCAAAGGTAGAGATGACCGAGACAAACGAGACAGATTTGGCAAAGGCAGAGACGATAAATTTGGAAAGAAAAAGGACAATTTTTCCTCAAGGTCTGATAAAAAAGGAAAATTTGGTGCAAAACCTAAAGAAAAAAGAGAGTTGTACTCAAAAGACATAACTAAAGAAGTCTTGCAGGAATTCTCTCGTAGAAAATAGTTTAATATTCGCAAATATAGATGTTTGGTAAATTGAGCAGGTGAAGTATGGAAACTGCAAAAATAAGAGGCAATCTAATCGATATTATAGAAAAGCAAATTTATCCCGCAGAAATTACTATTTCTCAGGGCAAAATTAGCGAAATCAGACAGGTGGATGAAGCTCCCGAGGTATTTATTTTGCCCGGATTGATAGATTCTCATGTCCATATCGAAAGTTCCATGCTTACACCCGCTGAGTTTGCAAAAGCTGCTGTCAAATCCGGCACTATAGCTTGTGTTTCTGATCCTCACGAGATTGCAAACGTTTGTGGCAGATCCGGTGTCGAGTATATGATAGAGAGTGGGAAATCTGTTCCTTTCAAGTTCTATTTCGGTGCTCCTTCATGTGTTCCCGCTACAAATTTCGAATCTTCAGGTGCTAAAATAGACATCGAAGACTTAAAATATTTATTTGAAAAATATAAGCTTAAGTATCTAAGCGAAATGATGAACTTCCCGGGTGTCGTTCATAATTTCCCTGATGTTATAGAAAAAATTGAACTTGCAAAAGCCTTTAGCAAGCCTATTGATGGTCATGCTCCCGGTTTAGCAGGCGAAGAACTAAAATCTTATGTCGCAGCCGGTATTAGTACCGATCACGAATGTTTCACTTTGCGTGAAGCTGAAGAAAAGATAGCACTCGGCATGAAAGTTCTCATCAGAGAAGGCTCTGCTGCCAAAAACTTTGAAGCTCTACATATGCTAATCAGCAAACATCCGGATATGACTATGCTGTGTAGCGATGACAAACATCCTGACGATTTATGCAAAGGTCATATCAATAAACTTATACTTAGAGCTTTGGCTTACGGGCATGACTTATTTGATATTTTGACAGTTGCCATTAAAAATCCGATAGAACATTATGGATTGGATTGTGGTATGCTGCGCTTAGGAGATCCGGCAGATTTTATTATAATCGACAGTCTTACAAAATTTGAAATACAAAGCACCTATATTGATGGTAAAGAAGTTTATTCTTCGGAGAGAGGTATTAGCTTCGAAGAATCCAATAAAATTCAGCCTATTAACAATTTTAATATTAGCCATATCTTGCCTGAAGACTTGCTTGTTCCTGCTTCGAGTAGTAAAATCAGAGTTATAGAGGCGATGGATGGTGAGCTGATAACAAACGAGATAATTTGCGAAGCCAAAATTGAAAACGATCTTTATGTTTCCGATCCTGAACAGGATATCTTAAAAATATGTGTGGTTAGCAGATACAAGCAATCTAAACCGGCATGTGCTTTTATCAGAGGTTTTGGTTTGAAGTATGGAGCAATAGCTTCAAGTGTCGGACATGATTCGCATAATATCTGTGCTGTCGGCACAAATGACAAAGATTTATTGAAAGCTATAAATACCGTGATTGATTCGAAAGGTGGAATGTCGCTTTGTCATAATGACAAATTGCTTGCTTTGTCCCTCCCCGTTGCCGGATTGATGAGCGATGAGCCGGCAAGGATATTAGGGCAAAGATATCATGTGCTCAATCAGGAAGCAAAATCGCTCGGCAGTAATCTTAATGCACCATTTATGACTCTTTCCTTTATGGCTTTGTTGGTCATCCCAAGCTTAAAACTTAGCGATAAGGGATTGTTCGATGGCATAAATTTCAAATTTACCGGTTTATCAGTTGATTAGTGATAGTTCTACTTTTCCTTTGATACTTGGAATCCTCGTTTGGATTCAGTTTTTTTAACAAATATTGACTACAATACTTGCAGAAAGATAGATGGAGATTGGCAATTACATATTTCCTGTGCCGCTCGGAGGATTTGGCGGTTTGGAAATGCAGATGGCAAAAAGAGCTAAAGATATTATCAACAAAGGTGGCAACTCCTTACTTATTACTCTTGAAAATTCCAGATTAGACAAATATGCAAAAGAGCTGGGAATCTCCACTGTACACGCAAAGCCAAAGCGAAAGTATTTTGATTTAGATTTGGCAAAAATTATAGCCTATAACTCTAAAAAAAATAATTGCAATAAGTGTATCGTTGGCACCACTGCCTTGCTATCCACTGCTGTCCTTGCCAATAAGCTATACGGTGCGGGTTTAGACATTTTCCTTTATCAGCAAATGCAATCTGATATTAAAAAGAAGGACCTAGTACATAATTTTATCTATCGTAATATCAAGGGAGCTATCACTCTTACCGAGAAAATGAGAGGCGAGCTTCTCAAAAATACTATCATCAAAAGCCACAAAGTCAAAGCTATACCTTACGGGATAGAGATTGAAAAGTTTAATCCCAACAATCACATCAAATCCGAATGCAGAGCCATGTTCGGACTGCCTATTCACAAGTTCATCTTTGGTTACATAGCAAGGATAGAAGACCAAAAAGACCAAAAAACAGCTATCAAAGCTTTTGCCAAGTCAAAATTAGATGATGCTTTGCTTTGTCTTGCCGGCACTCCGGCTACTAAAGAATACCTCGCTGAACTTCAGCAGCTAATAACCGAGCACTCCTTAGAAGATTCTGTAAAAATACTTGATTTCACACCTCATGTAGATAAGCTTATGAATGCATTTGATGTCTTTGTGATGTCGTCACAATCTGAAACATTCGGATTGGTCAATGCAGAGGCTCTTGCATCAGGCTTGCCTGTACTTGCAACAGATAGCGGAGGAGTTCCTGAAATAATCAAGCACAATGAAAACGGACTTCTTTTTACCCAGAAAGATTACGAAACACTATCTCAGTATATGGCATTGATTTGCAGAAATGAAGAACTTATCCGAAAATTTTCGCAATCAGGTTTAGCTTATGCAAAGCAGCATTATGATTACGAAACCCAGACCTCAAAGTTCCTTGAATTTTGTGAGTCAATTTAAATTTTTTGTGTAGTAATCAGTCTTCTTCATTGTGATGCTACAATGAACTTAATAATTTCATAGCCCATATCGTCCTATTTTAGAATTGGTTAGCAGTAACTCAAGGTACTGTTGATTAAAAATATTCACTTCTGCATAAATTTTACACACAATTCATATAAGTGAATCACGTCTGTGAATATGAACTTATAATTTGCGGGTAGAATCAAAGATTGGCAAAAACATCTATGAATATGAATAAATTGGACGACAAACATTTCGAGCAAAAGCTCTTCCTTTTAGTCAATATAGTAGCCTCTGTGTTTGCACTAATTGCTTTTATTGGTGATGTAATTATTCGTACACATACATGGACTGCAATAAACTCTCTGATTCCTCTGCTTACATTCTCTTTTTTGACTTATTTGACTAAAAAAGGAGTTAGCTATTCTAAGCTCATTTTCCCTTTTATCGTGGCTTCGGTATTCTCTGTTGCTTCTACATTTTTTCTATTTGGGGGGTACGAAGGAGGAGCAGTCCTAATTGCAATCTCGCTGATAATTGGTATCTCGATATTTAGCGACAGGAAACTTGTCCGTGGAACAGTCCTTTTTGTTATTTCTATGCTAAGTGTGCTGTTTTTCCTGCAAAAGTCGAATCCTGATGTTGTCGTGGCTTATACCTCACCGGATGAGAGATTTTATGACTATTTGCTATCTTCTGTTTTCTCGTTGGCAATAGTTTCTATTTTTATTGATTTGATAGTCAATCGTTATAGAAATTACCAACAGGACATTCGTAAAGAACGAGAAACGGTTTTGGCTCAAAATGCAATTATTCAAAACAAAAATGATTCTCTCGCAGAACTGAACAAGACCAAAGACAAGTTTTTTTCAATTATTTCACATGACTTGAAAAATCCACTTTCTACTTTCAAAGACGGTCTGAAAATGCTTCGCCAGGATGCTAATTTGTTAACGAAAGAGGACAGAGATGATATTATAAACACCTTGAGCCGCAATGCAGAGGTTACCTATGAATTACTTGAAAATTTGCTTGCATGGTCAAGAATTCAGACGGGTAGATTCCCTTATCATCCTGAAAAGTTTGTACTTAATGGGATTATTAGTTTCAATGTTAGCCTGATGGAATCGCATGCAAAAAGCAAAAATATCGAAATAGACTACAAATTGGACGACATATATAATGTTTTTGCGGATCAAAATATGATTTCTGCAGTTATTCGCAATTTGCTTTCTAATGCTGTCAAATATACTCCACTTGGAGGCAAAATCAGTATATACATCTACAAAGGTGTTCAGGAAACAAGACTCACCATAGAAGATAACGGCATTGGAATGACCGAAGAAAAAATAAACGAATTGTTTAAAATTGATAACACTTACTCTCAAAAAGGCACTAATGGTGAGTTTGGTACCGGCTTAGGGCTTATCTTGTGCAAAGAGTTTATAGAAAAGAATTCCGGCAAAATTGCTGTAAGAAGCCAAGCCGGGAAAGGTAGTGCTTTTACAATTACAATTCCTTCTGGTCCTCTCAAAATTGTCCCTATGCCTATATAATGTTTGCTTTATTGTTCTTATATTAGCAACTCCATTTTCTTTCCTCAAAATTCAATTCCTCAATTTTGCCTATATTTGTGCTTGTCTATAATAATTTTTGCTGTAATACGAGACAAAAGAAGTACATATAAAACAGAGGAGCAAATGAAAACTAAAAATGTCAAAAATATTTCAGTCATTACTCTTGGCTGTGCTAAAAATGTTTATGATTCCGAGAAATTGATTGGTATGCTCGAAGGCAATAACCTAAAATATACTGAAGATATCAACAATACTGATGGTCTGATAATAAATACCTGTGGTTTCATCGAAGCCTCCAAACAAGAAAGTATTGATTATATCTTTCAGGCTTGCGAAATGAAAAAATCCGGCAAGTTACAGTCCTTGATTGTTATGGGATGCCTTGTAGAAAGATATAAAAAAGAATTGGCTTCTCAGATTGATGCTGTTGATCATTTTGTAGGGGTTAATTCTCAAGAACAAATTGTCAAAATGCTGGTTGGAGACGAAAAATTTAGTTTGATCAATGAAAGAGTGCTATTGACTCCAAAGCATTCTGCATTTTTGAAAATATCAGAAGGATGTGACCATAAATGTGGTTTTTGTGCTATTCCGGGCATCAGAGGTAAACATATTTCACGCCCAATTGATGATATAATAGACGAAGCCAAAAAGCTGGTTGATGGCGGTACAAAAGAAATAGTTGTTATTGCACAAGATACTACTTTCTATGGAAAAGATTTGTATGGAGAAAGAAGAATTGCAGAGCTTGCCGAAAAGCTGTCTGACATTAAGGGTTTGGATTGGGTAAGATTTATGTACGCTTACCCGACTGCCTATCCTCTTGAATTTTTAGATGTCATGGCATCAAGGGATAATATATGCAACTATGTTGATATACCTTTGCAGCATATTTCAGATTCTGTCCTCAAATCTATGCGACGTGGTATCACCGGCGACCGCATCAGAGAGCTAATAGATACTATGCGTCATAAAGTGCCGGGCATCTCTATTCGTAGTACTTTTATCACAGGCTACCCGAATGAGACAGAAAAAGATTTCGAAGAGTTGCTTACATTCATTGAGGAATACAAATTAGATAGGGTAGGAGTCTTTACTTACTCGAGGGAGGATGGTACGCCTTCTTACGAGTTACTTGATCCTATCCCACCTAAAATAAAACAGGAAAGAGCTGAAAAATTAATGATATTGCAACAACAAATATCACTAAATATTAATGAATCAAAAATAGACTCTGTTCGTAAGGTATTAATAGACGAAATCAATGAAGATGGCTCGTACTTTGGTCGTACTGAGCACGATGCACCCGAAGTGGATAATGGTGTGATTTTCACATCTGACAAAAAACTAAACATTGGCGAATTTGTCAGTGTTAAGATTACGCATGCTGAAGAATATGATTTATTTGGTACTACGGAGTAATTATTATGAATAAAATTCAGAGAACAATAAAAGACAGCAGAGTTGGCAATACCGCCGACAAAATTATTACTACATTCCAGAACTTTGCCCATAGCACATCTGCAGGTGGTATTGTCCTGATTTTGGTTACTGTGTTAGCTATGATTTGGGCAAATAGTCCTTATGCTGACTCTTATTTTGCTTTATGGCATACACAATTTACCATAGGCTTCGAAGGCTTTGCTCTTTCCAAACATCTTAGCCATTGGATAAATGATGGGCTTATGGCAATCTTCTTTTTTGTGGTTGGTTTGGAAATCAAAAGAGAAATACTTGTAGGCGAATTGTCTTCAATTAAAAAATCAATGCTTCCGCTTATGGGAGCTCTTGGTGGGATGGTAGTGCCTGCATTGATTTATTTTATGATAAATAGTGGCACTCCTGATTTGCGTGGTTGGGGTATTCCGGTAGCAACTGACATTGCATTTGCACTTGGAGTTCTTGCCTTGCTCGGCGATAAAGTCCCGGTTAGTTTGAAAGTATTTCTTACTGCTCTGGCTATTGTTGATGATATAGGTGCGGTTTTGATTATCGCAATATTCTATACAAGCGAAATATCAATGATGGCTCTATACTTCGCAGGAGGTTTCCTTGCTCTGCTTATGATAATGAATTATTTTAATGTCCGACATACAGTAGTTTATTTTATTTTGGGCGTCGGTTTGTGGATTGCATTTTTGAAATCCGGTATTCACGCTACTATCGGCGGTATTCTTTTAGCATTTACTATTCCGGCTGTAGGTAAGTATAATAAAGAAGAATTCTGCCAAAAAAGCAACAAATTCATTGAAAAGCTAAACAGTCTAAAAGAAAAACCCGAAGGTGAAGAGTCCATAGATTACAGATTTAATGTTATTCAAAATCTTGAATCATTGGCAGAAAAGACTCAGTCTCCTCTTCATAGATTAGAGCACTTTTTACATCCTTACGTTACTTGGGCTATTATGCCAATATTTGCCCTTGCCAATGCCGGAGTAAGTTTAGAAGGATTTAGTTTAGCTTCTATTAGCAATCCGGTTTCTATGGGTGTAATAGGTGGTTTATTTGTTGGTAAGCAACTTGGCGTATTCCTGTTTGTAATGATTGCTGTAATGCTTGGGATAGCAAGTTTGCCACAAGGTGTAAGCAAAAAGCAAATATATGCGGTCAGCATACTGACGGGTATTGGTTTTACAATGTCACTTTTTGTAAGCAATCTTGCCTTTGGCGCTAGCGAAAGCGGGGATTATGCAAAGATAGGAATACTAATTGCCTCTCTTTTAGCAGGTGTCGCAGGTTATATTATGCTAAAAATGACAAGCAAACAGGAGCAGACACAATAGCTCCGATTCCAAAAATCAACCAAAGAGGTATCAAATATTTTTTACAAATGCGATACCTCTTTTTTTGTGTAATCACATTTTTTTCTGACCTGTAAGTATTTCGTCCTGATTTATAATTAGAACTCAAAAATACCTGTCCCGTCATTTATTTGTTAAAAATAATACTATTCGTAAATCTAAACAAACTTACTTTTGGAACCATTGAACAAGGGAAAGGTTGCTGAGCTGAGAGTTTATGCCGAGCAGAGTCGAGGCAAAGCATAACCCCTTGCCAAGGAACAAGATAACTACATAAATTGGTTTTCAAATGACATTTTCCATCTAACTAATTGCAAGAAAGTGGTTGTTAGAATGAAAGACAACGATATGAAGAAAATTTTTATTATTTAAACCATATTGTGTTTATTAGTTAAACGTTGCAGTCGAATAATAGAGGTCAGTATGAATATATTTTCAGCTTGAAAGGCTGATAGATAATAGCCCATGGCATCGCCATGGGACGGTTGCAAGCATTGAGTAAACAGAGCCCTGTAAGGGCGGCAAGACTTTCCTTTACAGGTGATATAAATAAGAGATTGGTGTTACTTTTTCCATTTCTTTTTCTTTTTTTTGCGATAAAAAAGCAAAAAAAACGGAAACCAAAGAAAAAGAAAAAAGAACGCTTCGTCTCCTCTCCTCATAAAGTGTTTAAGCGTAAGATGCGTATCCAATTAAGGAATTACTGAAAACAAATGTCTATATTATGGAGTGCTGATGCAATATATAGGCAATACACGGACTATTTACTATGATATCATATATATTTTTTCGACTAAATGATATTTATAAAGAAAAAAATAGACAAACAGTTAGCTTCTTTTTGCCACAAACGCAAGTTTGTATTAGGGATTTGGGTTAAAGTTAACTTGCAACCAATTTTTACAAATATAAAGAGCGATACCGATCTGCTTTTACACAGACCGATATCGCTCTTTAAGTCACAAACAGAATTTTGCTTTATTTCACGAATGAAATAATGCCTGTTTGTGTGTTTTCGCCCGCTATGATAACATAGTAATAAGTTCCTGATTCAAGAATATTACCACTATCTGAAGTGCCGTCCCAAGTAGTAGCATGCTTACCATTGGAAACAAATGAACTTTCCAAAGTTCTGACTTTTCTGCCGGCAACATCGAAGATTTCGATAGTTACATCTGTATCTTCTGTAGTAGTATATTCAATATTCAATACAGTGCTGAAAGGAGTAGGATATGATTTTGTTGTTATGCCTGACCAGTCAGATACAAATTCTTCGCCTGCTTCAGCTTCTTTGAATAATTTTGAACCATCGTAAGTAAACAGAACATTAGGATTGTTGTTTACGTTCCAAAGTTTTGTTTTTGTTTTGCCGTTGTAAGTACATCTGAAATAGTAATATAAAGGAAGCATTTCCATTGTTTCAGGTGTTTGACCTGTCAAACCAAATGAAACATAGCTTGCATAACCGTTTCTATAGATAGCAGTACCATTAAGAGGAGTATTGCTTCCATCAACAAGATTGAAAGACACTAAAACGGTTTGGAAATTAACTGCTTGATTATTGGTTACGTTTTGTTGTTTTGTTTGAGTGTATCCTAAATATTTTGCTTTGAAGTAGTAAGAAAGTGGAAGCATTTCTAAAGTATCAGCAGATATGTTTGTTCCTAAAGAAACATAATTATAGTTTGCATCGCGATAATATAATTCCTCTGCTTCTAAAGGATTGCCTGTAGAATTAGCAAGAGATACGATAACCGGTTTTGTTTGGAATTCGATAGTTGCATCGTCAGCTGTGTTTTGGAACAATGGTTGACCAAATCCTAAATACGTAGCTTGGAAATAATAAGATAGAGGCAACATTTCCAAAGTATGATTATCAGCATTTTGAGCTATACTTACATAGTTTCCTTCTACATTTCTATACGCCAAATCTTCAGCAGCAAGCGGATTGCCATCAGAATCTTTTAAGCTTAGGTTAACTGCAATAGTTCCAAAATCAACTGTTTGTGCGTTTTTGACATTTTGAGTAACAGTTTGAGCAAATCCTAAATATTTTGCCTGGAAGTCAAAAGATAAAGGAAGCATTTCTATAGAAGCAGTAGAGGCATTAGTTGCCATTGGAATCAATGCACCTGTACCGTCTCTGTAAAGTAATTCGTCTGCTATCAAATCATTACCGTATGAATCTTTAAAGTTTACGGTTACTTCTTTAGTTTGATAAATTACAATAGGATCTCTATTAAACACGCCAAGTTTTGTTTCTGTTTTGCCGAGATGTGTCATTTTTACGTAAGTGTAGTATTGTGGTATATTGGCAGTGATATATCCAAATTGATTTGTATTTGCAGCAATATAAGATCCATTTCTGATTTGAGCTACTTGGTCAGGGATAGGATTGTTTTTACTGTCAATCAATTTGACCATAATGTTATATCCGCTACAGTCACCTTGAGTCCAAGGGTAATAGTCAACGTTATCAGTAAGTTTGTCACCAACGCCACCAATATTAGAAGCTACTTCCGGACCGGAGCAATCACCCCACCAGTTGTTGATAGCAGAGAATTGTTGAGTAGTTAAGTTGTTAATTGCATATTCACCAGTACCTGAGAATGAGTTGTTTACAACTGTAACATTTGATAAGTCTGCTTCTTTTTTTTCTGAGACTCTAAATTTGATCGCATCAGAACCGCAATTAGTGAAGGTATTGTTGTTGACATTCATAGTACCAGTAAAATTATCATAAAGATAAATACCAGCTATACCAATGTTTTCAAAAGTATTGTTTGACATTTTAACATCGTTGTTGGAAGCTGCGATTATGAAACCGCCTTGTTTCTGCCACCATTCAACTGCACCTTCACGGTCATTTTTAACAGTATTGCCTATAAAGTCACCATGAACACGATTAAAATTTACAGACCAAGCTTCATTTAATTCAAATACATTATCGATTACATCAACATAATTTGTACCTGTTGACCAAACTGTTATACCATTTGAACACCAGTTGTTGTGGAAATAGTTATCAATTATGTCAAGATTTAGATCACCGTTATTACCACTTACATACCAGTTACCATTAATAACCGAATAGCCATTTTGGAAAATATTATGTTCAAAAGTAAAATCGACATTGGCTTTGCCTAAGATTTCAACGAAACGTGATACATTGTAATCTCCTGTTTCATCATTATGTGGTTTTGAATCAACAAGATCAAATGTGAAACCTTTTACGATAACTGTGATATTGGGTGCAGTACATTTGATAATTGGTTGAGTACTAGTAGTACTTACCGGTTTCAAATTAGCTTCAGCACCACGAGTATCTGTATTAGGACTCAAAATTGCATTAGGGCCTAAAAGAGTTAAAGATTTATCGATAGTTAAAAACTCATCGTAATCTCCTGCTTCTACTTCGATCATATCATTAGCATTAGCATCATTGATGGCTTCTTGAATTGTCCAATAATCAATATTTTGAGTTACATTGTGTACGTGCTTACCACCGTCACAGTTGCCACTTGCAAGCATAAAAGGAATATAGTTTATATCGCCGTTTAACAATGCTTTTACTTCTGATTCCAAATCTGTACTAAAGTAATTACAACCGGTTGCATCTACTTCAGGAGCTGTAGAAGTAATAGCATAATTGTTATTTGTGAATGTACAACCACTTACTGTTACATCACTAACGTCGTTAGCATCATAACCTACTGCGATACCTGTAGTACATCCTGTAATTGTAGTTCCGGTGATAGTTGCTTCAGTGCCTGCACCAAAATATGTAGTAACTAAGATACCGGCAGAAGTAGAGCCGTCAGTGGAAGCAACTGCACTATTGCCATCTATTGTACAATTTGTTACAGTACCTTTACCGCCACCTCCAAATTCGATTGCGTAATCTAAAGCATCAACAGTTGCTTTACCTTGGTAAGTACAATTTTCAATTGTAGCTGTTGGAGCATTAGGCATTTTGCCGCCTCTGACATGGATACCGACGCGTTGAATATCACTGAATTCGCAATTTGTAACTGAGTTGTTGTCTCCTGTTAGGAATTGAACACCAAAGCCATAATATGTTCCGCTTTTAATATTTTTAATTACACAATTATCAATATTAGATTCGCCTCTTGATTGGATTGCTGTATTGATTGTATTAGTTTGACCATCTATTGTCAAGTTGCTCATACCAAAAGTTGCATCTGGCGCTACATAGAACCATGCAGCTGATTGCGTGTAAGAAGAATTTGTTGTAGCATAATCAGTATTAATAACTGTCAAATCTTTACCTGCACCCTTAATTGCAAGGTTTTTATCAATTACGAATTGTCCTGATTCAAGGAAAGTACCGTCTCCTAATAGGATAGTGCTTCCTGCAGGTGTTAAAGCTATATTATCTTGAAGATTTGTATTGATTCTAACAGAATTTGGATATGTGCCAAGCATCAAATCTGCAGGAACGAAGTTTGCGTAGTCAGAAAGTGCAATTACTTTGTTTCCGAAAGTGTTTTGATTCCAAATTTGTGCCCAGTCTAATTGCCCTGCAATTACACCACCCACATTACCGCGAGCGTTGATATAATCATCTACATTTGTAACACCGGAAAAATCATTACCTGTGATTACTGCACCACCAACAGGTTTAACAATCCATCCTTGAACAGGATTTTCACCATTCCAACCACGGAAGCTGATTAGATAGTATTCTCTCTCGCCTGTGAAAGTGTTATTTGTAATTTGTCTATTTGCAACATCGCCGGTTTTTCCAACGCCATTGTTTATCGATACGAGTGCATTATGGAAAATGTTATTATTGATTGTATAATGTGTAATTGGATGAGTTAAATCCCATTCGCCAAAATATAAAGAACCTTGATTGGCAACTGTATTAAAGTAGCAATTAGAGATTGTAAAATTATTACCTACTACTTCAATTGTTTTGTTATTGTCCATAACTCCGTTTTTGAAGTTATCGCCAATTTTCAGACCTTCTAAAGTTACACCGTTTGCCTGAACAAAAATACCTGAAGAACCAAATGAGTTTGTTGCATTGGTTGTGAATGTAACAGCTGCATTTGCAGGATCTGTAACAACATTACCATTAACATCTAAACCTCTGATTTTAAGATTGTCCTTATCGATGAACATACCGAATTGATATCCGTTTGCAGGCCCGTGTGTACCAAACACCATTCGACCGGTTGCTGCTATCATACCGTAGTCACCTGCTTCAACGAGAATAGTATTGCCCGGAGCTGCTGCGTCAATTGCAGCTTGAATTGACAATAGTGGCATTACATGATATACAGAGTTGTTATCTTTAACTACTGAAGCAGTGTTGCCTAAGCGAGTATTTAGATAAGTTGCAAAACCATAAGCTTCGAGTAGGTCACCGTCTGTGTAGAATGTATATTCTGTCAGAGGCGTGTTTGCTGTTTCATAAGTCCAATTTGAAATATTGATATTGGTAGAAACAAAACCGAACTCATTTTGAATATAAACTGCATCTTCGACATTATTAGCTGCAAAGTCAAAGTTTACGTTATTAGATGCTCTGTTATAATAAGTCGGTTTAGAGCAATAAACAGCGATACCACCCCAAGCGTTGTTCGAAGAGGTAACACCTGTGATAGTTACATTATTACAGCCGGTTAGACTGATTGCATTGCCACCTACTGTATTAGTAGCAGTTAGGTTTGTCAAAGTCAAATTCGTAACTGCATGAAAATCAAAAGGTGTTTTCTTAGAAGCATTTGCTGTAATATTTTCGAGAGTAATATTTGCAATATCATCACTCACTTTGAACAAATAACTTCCGTTCGCAGTATTTGGTATGGTTGTAAAGTTTTTGATTGTTACATCTGAAGCACCAACTTTAATTCCATAGGCTGGGCCATTAACTGCAGAAACATCAATGAAACATCCTGCTTCTGAATCACCTATGATTGTCAAGGCTTTGTTTATACTTAATGTATTAGTTTGTACAAAAGTACCCTCTAATACTCTAAGATAGTCACCCGCTGTGGCTGCATTAACTGCCGGCTGGATATTTTCATGAGTCGTAGTTTGAGTTATATTATAGACTCTATCAGTTGCACTATGAACTGCAATATCGTCCCAATAAATGTCATAGTCGTCATTAAATACTTGTTCTGCTGCTGGTAGAGTTAGATCACCAAAGTTATAACCTTGTACCCAAATATAACCCACAGATGCTGCTGCTGGAATACTTGTAGCAACATTATCTGTATATACAAGATTGCCATTGATATAAAACTCAGATTGTTGAGGATATAAGCGCATTTCAAGCTCATACCACTGGTCATAAGTTATTGTTGTTGAAAGATTTGCCCATGCATCAGCGTGCGTCCAAACTCTAAATGTAGGATTTGTACCTTCAGTATTAGCAAAACCTATAATAGGATAGTTGTCTGTTTTAGCATCACTTGCGTCGTAAGTTAATGACCATAAGTCACTACGTCTGTGGTTTGTTTGCCAATCTTGAGGAATATATAGTTTTCCTTTAATGACAGCTGCATCATTAGCTGTGATTGGTATGTCTGTAAGAAACTTTCTGCCATGAGTATTTTTGTGTGTTGTTTGTGAGCTTGATTCTCTATCAGCCCAATCATCAGTGATTAGTAGATGCAGGCGAGCATCGTTTTGGAAAGTTGCCTGCTCGAATAGATTTGGGGCGTACCTGTCGGTACTCCATTCAGAGAGGTCATTAAATTCTGAGAAATACCGTCCACCAGCGACGGCATCAAGACTTGCTACTATTATAGCGAGAAGTAGCAAGAAAATCTTGGTAGATTTCATCGGATTAACTCCTAATATGTTAAAAACGAAACAGAGACATTTTTTAAGTTGGGCAAGATGAAGTGATTTATCAAGTATTGAGCGAAAATACTTAATGATGAGCGAGCGCGAGCAGAGATGTCTTGCCTTTCTTATCTAATTACTTATTTTGGATATTGTACTCACTTTATAATTTTTAATTATACTATTGCGTTATTTACAACATAGGGTAAAAATGATTCATAAACAATAGCATGATATACGTATTTTTATGTATCCCAATTATTACAAGATTAGCTTACCTATTATTGCGTATGTGTGTTTTTCTCGAGAATCAGACTAACCGATGATAGTAAACATATAACATTGATAATAATCTATTTACTTGATATTTGATTTTTAAAAAATGGCAATATAAAGTGTTTTTTTATATAGCTGTTTTTAGGTATTACTATGGAATATTCCAGACTCTTGTTATAGTTTTTAGAAGCTCTCAGGAAGCTGAATTTTCATGCTCTTAGGTTGCCAATTTCAAAAACTATATATTGAGTGGCTGTCTTCTTCTAGATAAGTCTGTTTTTCTGAGAATAGTATTCAATTATTTTATCAAATATTGTGGTAAATATTTGCGCGGGATTCTTATAATAATTACGAGAACTTAACTTGATATGATTCTATCCCAAAACTATCAAGAGTATATATTAATATAACCATCCTTCTACTGTGCCTTACTCGTCATATCAAGCTGCCATATAGAATTCAAATACACTTTTCTTTGACTTGTTTCTTCTTAGATTTTATAGATTAAAATTAGTTTG
Source organism: Kapaibacterium sp. (SeqCode) (assembly GCA_963664875.1). GTDB lineage: Bacteria > Bacteroidota > Ignavibacteria > Kapaibacteriales > UBA2268 > JBFHIJ01. Next base: position 3,203,555 of record OY761611.1, read on the forward strand.
GTGCAAAACAATGAAAATTTTCAGGTCAATATTTTTCATAATATTTATACTTTCATGCAGTTTACATACTACTTCAGCTGCTGTGCTTCAGAAGTCATTAGATACTCAAGATATTACAAGCATGAGTATCGAAGAGTTGATGGATGTTAAAGTCGTAAGTGTTTCAAATTTTGTAGAAACTAAAAAAAATGCCCCCGGAAATATTATTTACATAGAAAAATCTGAACTAATTCATCGTGGTTACAATGATTTGGTCGAAATATTCAACGATTTGCCCGGAATTGATTTTGCTCAAACTTGGGGGGATTTGTATTATAAAACATATTGGCGAGGCTATCGGCAGGGACTTTCTTCGCCTTTCCTTTTGATGCTTGATGGTAAAGTTATAAACCATCTCTATTACCATTGGACAGACATTTTAGTTTCCATCCCGATTTCAATGGTGGATCACATTGAAATTGTATATGGTCCGGTTTCGTCTGTTTATGGAGCCAATGCTTTAATGGGAGTGTTCAATATTATTACTCAAACTGAAAAGGTTGAAAACGGTACCTCTGTCAATGCTAAATTCTCTATCGGAAGCTTTGAGTCAAAAAATACTGACATTACTATCTTCCATAAAATAAACGATTTTTCTCTGAGAGTAAGTGCATTCCTTAATTATGGTGATTTGGATACAGATAAGCTCGAAGAATACGAATATACAAAGTCTAAATATGTAACTGATCCTAAACTTTGGGGTGAGTTTATAAATTCAGGTTTTTTCCCCGGAGAGTATAGCTCATTAAGAGAAAATAAAGGTCTGGCTCTTTCTGCATTTGTTGGGAACACAGAAATAGGGTTACAGTATTTCAGAGTAGATAATAAGTATGGTGTCAATTATGCTTATGACAAAGCACCTCCGGGTTGCGAATGGATGGAAGATGATTATTTTATGTTTGTAAGTAGTAAAAACGAAATTAGCTCAGAGATAACTTCTAATTCTTACGTCCGATTCAGACAATCTGATTTGCCGAGTGCAAGTGCTTCACTTGAGCAAGTTTCTGACTATGGCGAGAAAAGACTTATCAAGTTTGGATATTGGCAACTAACTAACGATAGCTGGTCAGTCTATCAAGACTTTGATCTTAATTTTTTTGAGACTGTAAATCTAAAAGTAGGTTTCAATTATGAAATGCAGCAACTTCAAAAAGCTTATGAAATTAACTGGGGTGAAACAGTCTCGCCTGAAAACTCTTCGAATTACAGCTATCCAAATCCACCTGGTAATATTACAAGAACAGAGAACTCTATGCTTTGGCAATATACAGGGGCTTATTTTCAATCTAAATATGATTTGTCAGATTTATTATCTTCTGATTTTCAGCACTATTTATCTTTGGGTCTAAGGTTTGATGATAACTCAGAGTTTGATTCGTATATAACTTATCGTTTAGCCTATATATTGAACTACAATCGTTTTGGTTTCAAACTAATGTATGGAACAGCCATACAGGAGCCGGCACCAAGACAGCTCTACGGGGCGTGGGCTGGAAGTAGTGATAACGCAGGTTTAGTCCCTGAAGAATCTAAGAATCTGGAATCTGTTCTGTTCTATTCTGATCATTTGTTTTATATCTCTTTCAATCCCTACTACAGTATTATCGAAAATGCAATTAACAACATAAATTCTATCCCAATGAACATTTCCGAAAGAGAAATGCTCGGGATTGATCTACATTTTACCATGAAGTATGTACTTTCTGCTGAGCTTGACCTGAAGGTGTGGTCATATTTTTCTTATATTCACACCAGTGAAGAACGATACAACAACGATGCCGAGCATATAGGAAACAGCAAAATAGGGGATATAGCTCCGTATAAAGTATATTTTGGAACCAATATCGGATACAATAAATTCAATCTAAACTTGAGAGCACGATTCATTAGTGAAAGAGATAATTATCAAAGTAATCCTGTACCACATACACCCGAATACTTTACCTTAGATCTAAATCTAATTGCGAAAAATATATTGAAAAATGTTTCTTTGGGTCTGAAAGTAAACAACATTTTTGATAAGACTTATTATCATCCGGGCATAAGAGACGCAAATGCAGGGATTATCCCCGGCTATTTCGATGCTGACGATAACTGGTACGGCAGCAGGGGTTGGATGAATTCACTTTTGCCACAACCCGGACGAGCTGTCTATCTCCAACTTATGCTCGATATAAAGTAAGCTCCTATATTTTTTTACACTGGTGTAGCTTCGTTGGTGTGTCCTTCTAAAAGAAATTGGTAATAGAAAATCTCTTGTTATCTCGTATTCTGTAAACCATTTTTCACACATTTTGTTAGGTGTGAAATTTCTTTCCTATTTTCTGAGTAATATTTAAAAAATAATTGCAAAATTTGAAAAAAGTATTTGCACGACTATTAGGATTATGTTACATTTACATACCTATTTGATGCAAAATGATGATAACCTACACACATATAACCCGCTAAGCATTTACAGCTTTTTTCCTATTAAAGCTGTTGCTTCTCTGACGGTATCGCTTAAGCCTAAGCGATAGACTTTTACTTATATCAATTTAGAATCAAGGACTTAATCCAAATGGAACAGGTTTTCTATGAGCTGTTCGATGATGTGCCACGTCAGGGCCCGGGAAGCGATGCATCTACTCTCAAAGCTTTGAGCGAAGTAAAAGATTCGTTACCTAAATGCCCACGCATATTAGACTTGGGATGCGGCACCGGCAAGCAGACACTTAACATCGCACAGCAAGTGCAAGACTCTCTGATAACAGCTATTGACAATTACGAACCTTTTTTGCAGAAGCTCTCAGAGGCTTCTGAAATGCAAGGACTAAGCCGAAATGTAACTCCACTTCTCGGAGATATGGGCAGACTTCCTTTTTATCCCAATTCGTTTGATTTGATGTGGGCTGAAGGTTCGATATTTATTCTTGGAGTAGAAAAAGCTTTGGAGCATTGGACTCCTCTGCTTAGTAAAGGCGGACAGATTTGTTTCTCAGAAATGGTAATGACAAGCGACTTACCACACGAAGAATGCTCAAAGTATTTCTCTGAAATTTATCCGGGAATGCCGAGCAAAGAGCAGATTAGAAAAGCTCTCGAAACAAACGGATACGAGCTCAAATCTGAATTTTTGTCGCCTTACTCAGACTGGTGGGACGAATATTACACTCCGATACTCGGGAATCTCGAGAAAATGAAGAGTAAATATTCAGACAACAAAACAGCAGATGAAATAATTAAAGGAATGGAAACAGAAATCGAAATTCACCGTAAATACGGGGATCAATATGGTTATATGTTCTTTATTGCAGTAAAAAAATAGGTTGTCATCAGGTACTGCATCAATTAGAAATGACCTTGGTAGGAAATTGTGCTATACCAAGGCAAAATCAAAATCTTTTATAAAAAAATTAACATCTTAGGAGAAAAAACATGTTTACATTTACTAAACCTATAATTGCAGCCACGGACTTTGTCGTCAGTTTAGAGTTATCAAACAGATCATCAAATAGGTTAAAAGAAAAAATTGTAACACATAAAAAGCGAAAACGAAAATGGGGAAATTAGACTCTCAAAAAGCAATAGATAGATTTTCTTTCTTCAAAAAAATATACTCATCAGCCTATCAGGCTATTATCGGGTCGAATATTGACTTTACCGAAGTAAGCGTCAGGCACGCTATATTTCTTCTCGCAGTGCCAATGGTGCTCGAGATGCTCGGGGAGTCTATGTTCGGAATTTTCGACATCTTCTTTGTGTCAAAATTAGGAGCCGATGCAGTAGCTGTAGTAGGTATTACTGAGTCACTCATCACAATAATATATGCCATCGGCATTGGTTTCAGCATGGCTACCGGTGCGATTGTCGCACGAAGAGTCGGCGAGAAGAAACCTGTGGAAGCCGCAAAATCGGGTTTTCAGGCGATACTTACAGGGATAGTTGTTTCCATTATTATTTCTATACCCGGAGCTATCTTCGCTAAAGATATATTGCTTATGATGGGCTTAAGTGCAGAAATAGCTGCAGAATATTACTCTTATACTGCAATTATTTTCGGCTCGAATATGACTATCATGCTCATATTCATCATAAATGCAATATTTCGTAGCGCAGGTGATGCTACACGCTCTATGCAGGTACTTTGGTTTGCCAATATTATCAATATTATCTTAGACCCGATATTGATATTCGGCTTAGGGCCAATTCCGGCTATGGGAATAAAAGGTGCTGCTATTGCGACTGCTATTGGTCGAGGTCTTGGCATATTACTTCAGCTATATTTGCTTCTCAGCGATAAAAGCAGAATTAAATTTACAAAAGACATATTGGTATTTGACTTTGCTATAATCAAAAATCTGATAAATATATCCATTGGTGGGATTGGTCAGTATCTGATAGCAACTGCGAGCTGGATAGTGCTTGTGCGTATTCTGTCAGAATTCGGCAGCGACATTGTCGCAGGCTACACTATTGCAATACGAATAATGCTGTTTGCTATGCTGCCTTCGCTTGGTATAAGCAATTCTGCAGCAACTCTTGTGGGGCAGAATCTCGGAGCAGTCAAGCCCGACAGAGCAGAGCAATCTGTATGGATAACAAGCAAAATAAATATCTTAGTTTTAGGTAGTATCGGGATAATATTTCTTGCCGTTCCGGAATTTTGGATAAGCTTCTTTATAGACGATCCAAATGTATTAAGCGCAGGTGCGACTTGCCTACGAATAGTCAGTATAGGTTTCTTTGCCTATGGACTTGGTATGGTCATAATGAGTGCTTTCAACGGAGCAGGCGATACAAAAACACCAACTTACCTAAACATATTGTGCTTTTGGATGATCGAAATTCCGCTTGCATACACTCTTGCAGTCTTCCTTGACTGGAGAGAATACGGTGTTTTCTGGTCGATAGTAATCGCAGAAACGATACTAACGCTACTCGCAGTATTCACCTTCAAAAAAGGCAACTGGAAGCTCAAACAGGTATAAATCAAAACTTCTCCGCACTAATACTCCCTGAAAAGTCAATAAAGAGCGAATTTTCGGGGAGTGTGTGGGGGAGAAATATCCAATTTGACATATAATGATTTATGTAAAAAAATGTTCAAGAGTGAATCATGATTTTTGAAAAATATGGAATCCCGAATTATATATCCTCTGAGATTTCATCAGGGAAAATTACTGCAACTGAATTAGGCAGAGTTATTGCAGAACACAAAGAAAGATATGCTGTTGCTATGGAATCCGGTATTGTAGATGCTGAAATAACCGGCAATATGCGTTTTGCTGCCGAGTCTCGTGAAGATTTCCCTGCTGTTGGTGATTGGGTGTTGCTCACAGCTTACGACCCGGATTTTGCTATTATCAGAGAAATTCTGCCACGAGTTTCTAAATTGTCGCGCCAGGCAGTGGGACAGTTCGGTGAAGTGCAGCTTATAGCAACAAATATTGACTTTGCTTTTCTCGTGCAGGCTGTTGATAGAGATTTTAATATAAACAGATTCGAACGCTATCTGTCCTTATGCTATAACGGCAAAGTTACGCCCATAATTCTGCTTACTAAAACTGACCTTATTGATGATACCGAATTAGAGGAAATAATCAGTAGCATCAGGGAAAGAATCAAAGACGTAGATGTCCTTGCTGTAAGCAATGAGACCGGTATCGGCATCGACGTACTTTTAAACAAAATGGAAAAAGGCAAGTCGTACTGCCTGCTCGGCTCCTCGGGGGTAGGCAAGTCAACCTTGCTTAATACATTGATGGGCGAAGAAGTTATGAAAACAAGCTCTATAAGCACAAGTACCAACAAAGGTCGCCACACTACCAGCCACAGAGAACTTATCTTACTCCAAAACGGTGCAATTATTATAGATACCCCCGGTATGCGGGAAGTCGGTGTAGTCAATCAGGAGCAGGGGATAGAAACCACTTTCGATTGGCTCTATACCTACGCAGAACACTGCAAATATCGTGACTGCACTCACACAAACGAAAAAGGTTGCGCAATTATAGAAGCAGTCGAAGCCGGCGAAATCAACCGAAAATCCTACGAAAACTACCTCAAAATGGAAAAGGAAAGTGCTCATTTCGAAGCTAGCAGTGCAGATAAGAAACGAAAAGGCAAATCGCTCGCTAAGTTAGTTAAGAATATGCACAAGATAGATCCTAAGCAGAAGAAGTAGGGGAGAGAGCTATTTTTAAGTAGTCTATTTTGTAAATACAAATATGATGATTATAAGTCTGGAGAAGTATCGAACTTGTGATATGAAGAAACTTATACTTCGATACTTTATCTCGACTTTTGGAAGAATAAACACTGCTTAAGATATAGATAAATCCGGTTATAATTTCAATATTGAAAAAATAAGAGATCGTATTGGCGTGCCTTACAGACGCAATAGTGGAGATTTGGATACAAATCATAATGTTGTATTTATTTATCCTGCTGAGTTCAATCCACATCCGGGAATTAGCTATAGACCAATAAAAAATCAATATTATGCTGCTGATTGGACAAAAAATATTATCTTGACAGACAGAATGGGGTCAACAAAGTTGGTGATTGGGCATGATTTTGAAGAAGGGTTCCGATATCTTCCATTCGGAAAGCAGATACCTATGGGAGACGACGACCAGCGCACCGCCTACATCGGCAAGGAACTTGACCGAGAAAGTGAACTGGGCGACCACGGCGTGCGTAAAGTAGATTACGGGCTGGGCAGGTTTACTACGATAGATCCTCTGTGGGAGAAATATTATGCCTGGTCACCGTACCAGTATAGTATGAATAATCCGGTGAGTTTTTTGGATGAGAATGGATTATTTAAAGAAGTTGCAGGAGGAGATGGTGATGGAAAAGGATATGATTTAGTTAATTTAGATAAAAATGGTAAAAGGTTGCCAATCGCCATGCCAATTGACAATCTAGGTTCAGTCTGGGATGTAGATCTAACAACTGAAAGTGGGACAACTATTCCAACAACAAGAAGGATGGCCATGCATGATGCAGGTCCAGATAATTGTGTTGGATTTGCTTTTACTGAAACTCAAGTTTATCAAATAGATCCATCCTTCACAGATAAAATTCTTAAGGGCGATAAATATGAAAATATAGATAAAATATCAGAAGTGCAAACTGGTGACGTTGTAGTTTTTAGGAATACTGATAATGTAGTTACTCATGCAGGCATTGTGTCAAAAGTTATTAAAGATAAAGATGGCAATGTGAAAGATGTGATTTATAAATGGAGAGATGCAAATACAATGAAATATGATAAAACTGATCCTAAAAATGGGGACATAAAATATAACGAAACATCCGTAAATGACGGAACTCATGGGAAAGAAAAAAAATCATACTATAGAAAATAGTACGACGCTAGAATGATGCAAAGATATTCACTGTAAAATATTTACTATTCTTATAAATAAATAGGAACAGATATGAAATACATACATATATTATACTTATCGTTATTAGGATTAGTTATTACATCCTGCGATAAACTGCTGCATTATTCAATGGATAACAAAGTATTACCTATTCACAAAGATGGTAAGTATGGATTTATAGATCCACTTGGGAATTTGCTTATAGATTATAGGTACTTTGAGCCAATAGAATTTCACTATGGGCCAATAGAATTTTACGATGAATATGCTATTGTAAAAGAAGATAGTAAGTATGGAATAATAGATATGCATGGAGATTTTGTACTGGAACCCAGATATTCTGAAATACATTACATAGCAAGATACCCAAACTACTTTACAAAATTGGAAGTATCAAATTTTGAAATAATGGATGATAGTATTAGATATATTTTTTGTGCAAATACTAGGGAACTTATAAAAACCAGTTTTCATCACTTCAGATATTGGAAAAATCAGAAGTTTATAGCAGAAAATGACTCAAATAATGATGGTGTAGTTGGTTTCTATGGAGATACAATTGTTCCATTTAAATATAGAGAAATAGAAGCTTTGGATTCAAACAGTGTTAATCATGAGCCACTACATATTTTTAGAAAGAAAATAAATATGGATTATGCTATAACTGAGAAAAATGGAAAAGACGGTATAATTCATATTTCTGGAAGAGAAATTGTACCAACTAAATATGATAACATTGGCTCATTTGTAGATAATTTAGCTTTTGTTATCAATAATAATAAAATAGGTGTAATTGATACCAGCGGAAAAGAGATTATTGAGTGTAAATATGACAACATCCAAGGTGATAGGAATTTATCTTATTCAAGTTTAAGAAATGGTTTCTTCCTAACCAGTATCGGTAATAATCCGATTAAGGCAAGATTGGGCGACTACTGGGGATATATCAATTTGAAGGGCGAAACTGTGATTGATTTTGAGTTTGAAGAAGGGCATACATTTTATGATGGCATAACAAGTGTAAAGAAAAATGGTAAATGGGGAGTTATTGATTCCTTAGGCAAAACAATCATACCTTTTATATATGATGATGCCGGTTCTCCTGCTGAAAATAGAGTACCTGTAAAAATAAATGATAAGTGGGGATTGATTGATCTATATGGCAAAATTATACTTCCTTTTGAATATGACTATATACGATTTAGAGTAGATAATAGATATCCTTATTTAGAAACAAAAGTGGTCGTGCATAAGAAAAACATTGGAAAAGTTTTTGATGTGAAAAAGGATGTATTTTTTACACAAGAATCAACCGGAATTGATTTCTGGCCCTGCTATTATCTAAACTATTCTGACAAAGGTATAAATTATTTATATTTTGACTCTCATAACCAACCAGGATTAGTGGATTTGGAAGGTAATCTAATCATAGATCCGAAAGATGATTTTAAAAAAATATATACATGGCACATTGACGAAGGATTTTTAATACTTTCAAAAAAAGACAGTTCAGATAGATATTATAATCAAATATATGATTTGGAAGAAAATAGATTGCTTAAAAATAGATATTTAGAAGCCAGGTACGAAGGTAACGGAGTTATAAAGGTTGAGTTATTTGACAGCACAATGGGTTATATAAATACCAAAGGCAAGTGGATATGGAAACCAGAGTAGTTATTATGTATGAATATATTTTACAAAGTATAAAATATATTCAAAGACTCAAGCCCAAAAAAGCTTGAGTCTTTTTATTAAATAAACCGAAAATATGTTCATCTTCCATTCGAAAAAAAAGCAGTAACTTCTGTAGTGACGCCAACCAGCGCACCGCCTACATCGGCAAAGAACTTGACCGAGAAAGCGAACTGGGCGTCCACGGCGTGCGTAAAGTAGATTACGCACTGGGCAGGTTTACTACGATAGATCCACTGTGGGAGAAGTACTACGCGTGGTCTCCGTACCAGTATAGTATGAATAATCCTATTAGCTTTTTGGATGAGAATGGAATGAATCCTATTTATGGTCAAGATGGTGTATTATTGGGAACTGATGATAATGGACTTCAGGGCGATGCCATTATCATGCATGAAGCTGATTTTAAACAAGGGATGTCCTATAATGATGCAATGAAGTATAATTTGGGATTGAATGGTTTAGTAGATCAAGAAGCTATAGACAAATATACTGCAAGCTTTGAAGGATTAAAGGATCGTCCAGATTGGGATGGTTATTTGACATTGGAAGAAGCAAATGACTGGTATCAAAATGGAGATGGTCAGCCCCTGTTTACTGCATTAGACAAAATTGATCTTTCCGGTATTTTTTCATTTGGTGATAAATATGTAGGAGAAGAAAAAACTTTTAATTTATTGTTTAATAGCTGTTCTTTAAATGATGGCTTAGTCTATGGAAATATTACATTAAAACGCTACCCAAATAATTCAGTGAGAGCTTATGCGGATACTTACGATTTTGATATGAAATCTTGGTGGAATCCATTGAATTGGGCAAGAAATTATGAAGCAAAAATTGGAAACATTGTTGCTGGTCAAGGTAAAGCTTATCAAATTAATATCTATGGCAGTAAAAAATTAACTACTTTATTTGGTGGATAAAATGAAAAATTGGAAAATATGGATTGGCAGTCTTATATTGTTTCTATACTTAATGTTATCACTAACCTGTGATTTCGATAGTACGGATTTAGGCAGTAATTTTATTTATAATGACGAACATAGACATATTATTGGCAAAGTAGATATTCCCCCAAGAATTATTTCTTATGATTATGATAATCAGTTTATAATCGTTAAGCAAAAGCCTGATAAATATAATAACGTTATTTATGATAAAAGAGAATATGTATATCCATTAGGACGAGACACTATCTATTATTGGATAATTATAAAAGCTAAAGAAAAAGTTATTGGACCTTTAGATTTTGACAAATACAAAGAACTCAAAAAAGAATATCATGTATCTAAAGATTTGATTTTAGAATAGTTGATACAGGTCAAAACTCAAATACTTCAAAGATGGAGTTTTGTATTATTTATCGCCTACATCGGCAAAGAACTTGACCGAGAAAGCGAACTGGGCGACCACGGCGTACGTAAAGTAGATTACGAGCTAGGTAGGTTTACTACGATAGATAGTATAAAAACAGCTAACAGGGAATTGAAATAGATTCTTGTTAGCTGTTTTTTTTTTACTTCCCAAAAATTTTACTAAAACTCTCTATTGCCTTATCTCTGCTCACTTGGGGCTGAACCACGGCACTTCTTCATCATCTGCCGTAAATTCAGATATACAGTCTGTCAGTTTTGAGACAGCCTCCCAAGAAACAAGATAGGACATGTATTGATTTGTCTGATGACTGTATAGGTTAAATCATATTTGAGATAATTCTTCGCAAAATTCAAACTAAACTTGATTCCCCTAAATAATGAAATAACGATCTTTTCCTTCTCCTCAACCTTCACTCTCCCAATAAACTGCACTCCAATATTTTTGGTATAGTTTATGCATGAAAACAGTTGCGTAGTGTAATGTGGAAAACTTTTCATACTTATACCGCTAAATTCCTTGTGAATAATGTGTTAAATGTACTATCTTTGGATTGGGGACTTATGTACTTAATAAGAGAATCAGTGATAAGTACCGTGAAAATCGGAAAACTCAAATATGACCTATCTTGTTTGATAGCAATGGTTTTTGCTCTTCCATTTCTTTTTATGGAGGCAAATGCTCAGGTGAATAATGCCAGCCCTGTGAATTGGCGTTATCCTAATGGCAATCCTGAAGCCACCAAATTTATTTCTGCAAAATCCGAAAAGCAGGATATTGACTCTTTCCTTGTAAAATGGTCAAGCCCTGACATCTCTGGCGATGTACAGCCACTTATCGGCAATGTGGTCAATAACGGTAAGCTTATGAGCGAATTTCGATACGCTCCTAATGAGATTGCCGCTGTGATTGGCGACGAACTTGTCGTCATTTCCGGAACCGGTCGCCTACTGAGTAAGGCTTCTTTCTCCGACGGCATGGAGGGCGTAACTCCTCAGGGGATTAAAGGGATCTCGCTGCTTTTTGACTCTACCTCCGCCGGAGTTGGACTCCAAGAGCAGGGGATAATGCTAATGGCTCTTGAGACCATCGAGTATCAAAACGAAGATACTTTGGCTTACTCCTACGTAGCGGGCTATGATGCTGTGAATAACAATCTTAAAATGCTTCGCAGACTTGCAATAGATTTGAGAGAATTCGATCCAAATGTTTCTGCAAGTATCAAACCGGTTTTCGCTAAAACAGAAAACGGTGAGCATTTGATATATGCCACTGTAAACATGGCTTATCCTCAAATTTCAGGTTCCGGCAATCCTGCAAACGCTCCTTATTTCAGAGGACTGACTGTATTCAATACGGGTGGCAACTTAAACTCATTCCCGCTTCCTAATGTGGGAGATGACCTTGACTACCGATTAAATCTCGGACCGGAAGTTTCTTTTGCAACGCCTTCGATTTCTTATGTTAGTGGACAAAATTCCATTTTGCTTCCTGTTTTTAATTCAACAGAGCTGCAGGAGGGAATAGATGCCAATCCAAATGTTACCGACATAGGAATTACCTATTCAGATAGACCTTATTTGCTTGGATTTAACACATTGTCGAACGGATTGGGACAGAGTGTATTCCCTCAGGATTTATCATTTATCGCAGACGGAATCACTCGTCCGGTAATTATTCCTTATTACATAGATTTGCAAGATCCGACTTCCAATCAGGATAAATTTATTCTTCTGACGGAACAATACAAAGGAATAGACGGTTCATTCGGAACTTCTCGCCTCCATCTTTACTATGCAAAAGACGATGGAAGCGGTATTATGGCAGGGGATCCGATTACTATAGTAGATGATTTGTTCAATCCACCTTTCAAAGGCGGAAAAAATCATTTTTGGTCAGTGGCAGTAGGTAATGTAGATGGTAATGCAACCAATACATGGGACGAATACTACCCTAATAATCCCGGCAAAGAGCTGATAATTACTCAGAGCTCCAAAGAGTTCGCTTATGCTTCTTCAAAATTATATATAATGAGATATAATTCCGGGCCTGCTATTCCAAAGGCAAATCTTCCAAATGAATACCTGTTCCCATTTGATACAATAGCAACTACAAAAATAAACGGTTGGGTTGCAGCGGTCAATGATTTAGATGGAGCAGATGACGGAAAAGACGAAATTGTACTTGTCGATGGATCAAAATTATTAGTAGTTCGCTTGAGAGACTATACTGACAAACGATTCCAAACAGGTAAAATATTAGATACTCTCTTTATAAAAGAGTTTTCTATGCAGACTATTTCATCGGTGGCTATCGCAGATTTGGAAGGCGACGAGCTTAATGACATTATCGTTACCACATACGACAGCACTTATGCCATTGGACTAAATAAAATCAAACCGCTGAAAGTATTATACCCGAGTGAATATCAGGAGCCCGGCTTAGAGATATGCTATGGCGATACACTCGACATAATCTGGGAAAACCTGCTTGGTAACACGTTTGACGTGATTATGAAGTTTCAGGAATATTTAGGCGACGAGCCGGTCAATAATGCAATTTTAATTGATGACGAAATAAAGAACTTGACTGATACCTTAGTTTATTTGTATATTGCAGATACATTAGTTGCCGGAAAAACAGGAAGATTCATTTTAGAGTCAGCATCCAACCCCGGCGTACTTTGCGACACTACTACATTGCTGAGTTTCGGCTATCCTGATATAGTATTTGACGAATTGTCGGAAGATTACTACAGAGTTGGCGAAATAATTACTCTCACAGGCACGGTTTCCTGCGTAGATTCAGCAGAAGTAGAGTGGAGCGAAGATAATTTAACATGGAATAAAATATGTGACTTAGATAATTGTCATATACATATGGGAGAAATTTCACAATTTGCAATAAATTTCGAAATTCCATGCGTTAATTTATATAATTGTTCGTCTCCCGATGTAGATAGCATTATTTATGTTAGATTAAATCTCAAAAAAGCAGATTACCAGAGCTTTTCGGAAGCTCTACCTATAAAAGTAAAACCGGCACTTGCTCCGGTAGAATTTGAAAAATCTGAAACTGCCTGTCCAAATGTTCGTATATCTTGGCAGGCAAACGATATAGAATATACTTGCGATACAATTTCAGTCTCCATTTCAGCAGATTTGGGGCAGACCTTTACAATGATTGACAGAGTGGCTACTATTCAGGAGGAATATATCTGGAATGTACCTCTTAATATGCCCGACACATTGGTATTACGTGTTTGCTGCGAAAGCTCCTGCGTAAGGACTGACACAGTAATAACTGACTATAAACCAAAATACATTGAAATTGTAGCACCTAACCCGTTTAGACCTCCTCTCGAAGAAGCCAGAGTAGTCTATAGGGTACCCGAAGAAACTAACGTAACTCTACGAATATATGACCAAAGCGACAGACTTGTAGCAGAACCTATTGCTAATGTGCCACGTTCGCCCGGAATTGCTTATTGTGAAACTTGGGATGGTACTAAAGAAAACGGTTCCCCTGCCGCTAACGGTATGTACTACATAAGCTTAGAGTTTTCGAGCGGAGCGAAAGAAATATATCCGCTGTACTTAGTAAAATGATTTTTCAGTTTTCACATTCATAAATAAAAAGGTATTGTCATGAGAATTTTGGTTATCGAAGACGAAAGAAAAGTAGCCAGCTTTATCAAACATGGTTTGGAAGAAGAACGCTACATCGTTGAAACTGCTGCAGATGGTGTTTCAGGTCTTGAAATGGCTATGAACAACCACTTTGACGCTATTTTGCTTGATGTTATGCTTCCTGGTAAAGATGGTTTTACAGTATTGCAGGAATTGCGTGATGCAGGTGTTGCTACTCCTGTATTGATGCTTACTGCTCGCGGCACAACTGAAGATCGCGTTGCCGGTCTTGACCTTGGTGCTGACGACTATTTGCCAAAACCATTTAGCTTCGAAGAGCTTGCTGCTCGCTTGAGATCTATCTTGCGCCGCTCAAGTCCTGAAAAATCAACTAAATTGCGTTGCGGCGATTTGATTCTTGATACTGTATCTCACTTAGCTTACCGTTTCGGTAAAGAAATCGAGTTGACTACAAAAGAGTATGCTCTTTTAGAGTACTTGATGAGAAACAAAAACCGCATCTTGAGCCGTTCTACAATCACTCAGCATGTTTGGAAACACAACTTTGACCCTGAATCAAACATCATCGACGTATATATCAAACGTCTTCGCTCTAAAATTGAATCTGATGATGCTAAACCATTGATCCAGTCAATCCGTGGTGTTGGTTACAGAATGAGAGAAACTTCTACAGACGAAGAAGTTAATCTTGGACGCTAAAATTAAGCGATTTCATATATTAAAAGGGGAACTTTGATTAAAGCTCCCCTTTCTTTTTGAATGAACTTTAACCGCTCACGTAATATATTACATTTCGCAATTCAATAGCTATTCTTCAAAATTAAGTCCCAAATCCTTGAATATTTTTTATTATAAAATATTTTTGAGTTTAATTAGCTTTTATTTTAACGTTTAAAATTGAAAAAAACACAGTATCTTAGCACAAACTCTCGTTTGATATTTGTTACTCAATCTCTTTTAATTAAAGGGTTTGCAGCAATTTTAATATCAAACTCGATTTATTAGCTCAGTTTTATAAGCCAAATCTCGTTCTTTGATTTAACCCTGATTTGTCATTAGAATAATAGCAAATTCAATATAACTTCCTATTTATAAGTGAATTATCACATTAAAAAGACAATCGAATTAGTAAGATTTCCTTGCCATTGTTAGGGAAGTTTTTAATCATAAGGGGTCAACTACACTTCGGCAGGCTCAGTGCATCGCCCCGCCCTTCGGGCACCCATTCTTCCCAAGAAGGGGAATGAAAATTGGGGCTGTCTCATAAGTACCCTCTATATTTTTTTAGACTTATTTCGTGCGAAAAATATTAATACAATAGGAGGCTGAAAGCCTCAAATATATTAGCCCGGGGCAACGCCCCGGGAAAGATAAGTCATTGAAATATAGAGCCCTGTAAGGGCGACCAGCTTGAGACGCAATCATTGCGTCTCTACATTTTGCTTAACTCAGATCACATACTGTATTGAGTAATCGTCAAGATAATATAGATTGTTTTGATTTATGAGACAGCCTCTGGCAGGTCGAAGACGTGACGGGGTGTTCAAATACCACAGGCTTATGATTAGAATCTACTATTTCAAAATTTTCTAATGACATTTTTGGGTTTAAGAGCTATACACAAAAAAAAGACGCCACATTTTGTGCGTCTTTATCGATATCATAAAAATTTTAGTGGGAAATGGTTTACAAGCTTACTTACCGAAAATGCACTTCTCCCAAAAATCAATGTAGCCTGTCTGCAAATCGTAGTAAGCTCCGACTATTGCTACTTTTTCTTCTAAAACAGCATTCCGCAAAATTTCGCTTTTGTTGTAGG
This sequence comes from Kapaibacterium sp. (SeqCode), assembly GCA_963664875.1. Taxonomy (GTDB): domain Bacteria; phylum Bacteroidota; class Ignavibacteria; order Kapaibacteriales; family UBA2268; genus JBFHIJ01. The sequence continues at coordinate 3,219,508 of OY761611.1, forward strand.
CTTCTATCATCTGATTTTTAACATTTTCTTGTGCTGTGAGTATTTGCGTTTTCTGCTGGTTGGAGCTTTTGCCTTCAGCTTCTTCCACAGCCGGTTTGAGTTTTTCTATTAAAGGTATAAGCGATGGGATGTCTTTTTCGTTGCGTATAGCAGCCTGGACCATTCCGCAGTTTGAATGTCCCATTATTACAAGCAGCTTCACATCAAATGTTTTCACTGCAAAGTCTATACCTGCAATGGCATCTTCATTTGCCATATTCCCGGGATTTCGTAAAATAAATAAATCTCCGAGAGTAGCATCAAAGACATGATGAGACATCAATCGCGAATCTGCACAAGTTAATAAAATGATTGGAGGATTTTGATTAGCATAAGAATCCTCTCGCAATTTGCAGTAATCACGTTCCAGCAAATCGTCTTCAACAAATCGTTTATTGCCCTCGATTAAGGCATCTAATTCGGTGCCGACCTGCTCCGGCAAATCGGCGATACTCTTTAAATAGATATCGTCCATACTATTTCCAGTACTCCCTGTCTAAACTTCTATATTGTATTGCTTCACTTATATGTTCACTTTTTATATTTTCAGCAGATGCGAGGTCTGCTATTGTTCTGGCTACTTTCAAAATTCGGTCATAAGCCCTGGCAGACAGTCCGAGTTTAGTCATCGCCATTTTCAAAAGTTCCTTAGAGGCATCATCTAATTTACAAAATTCTCTAATTTCACTACTCGACATATCTGCATTTTTGAAAGATTTAGAGTTTTTGAACCTATCTTCCTGTAGCTTGCGAGCGTGAATTACTCTTCTTCTTACATCTGACGAATCTTCCCCTTTTCTGTTTGAGGATAATTCCTGGTATTTTACAGTCGGTACTTCGCAGTGGATATCTATCCGGTCAAGTAATGGACCGGAAATCTTACCGGAATATCTTTGGATCTGCTGCGGTGTACAGGAACATTCTTTGACAGGGTCTCCGAAGTTTCCACATGGGCAGGGATTCATAGAGCACACAAGCATGAAGTTTGCCGGATATTCAACTGTCATTTTAGTTCTTGAGATTGAAATTCTCTTTTCTTCTAATGGCTGCCTCAGTACTTCGAGTACGTTCCTTGCAAATTCAGGTAATTCATCTAAAAATAAAACACCGTGATGAGAAAGTGAAATTTCTCCCGGTCTGATTTTGTTCATACCTCCACCTACTAATGCCGCATCCGAAATAGTATGATGAGGAGAGCGAAATGGTCGCACTGCTACAATTGCATCGCCTGCGGGAAGTAAACCGGCTACAGAATGTATTTTGGTCGTCTCCAAGGATTCTTCTAAACTTAGGCCGGGAAGAATGGAAGGAATACGTTTTGCTAGCATTGTTTTTCCGGAGCCCGGCGGGCCTATCATTAGCATATTGTGTCCGCCTGCAGCCGCTACTTCCAATGCTCTTTTTACATTTTCCTGCCCTTTGACGTCAGACAAATTATAAAGATAATCCTTTTCGCCTTCGCTAAATAGCTTTTCTATATCTACCTGTCTCGGAGCTATATCCAATTCACCGTTCAAATATCCTACAGCTTCACTAAGCGAAGACACAGGAATTACTTCTAACTTATTGACCAAAGCAGCCTCGTCGGAGTTTTCTTCAGGCAATAGTATTCTCTTGAATTTTTCTTTTATCGCATCCAATGTAATAGAAAGAGTGCCGTGAATTGGTCGCAAAGTTCCGTCTAAAGCAAGTTCCCCGAGTATTACTGTTTCGCTGAGCAAATCCGCGCGAACTACTCCCATTGCAGATAGGACACCTATAGCAACAGGCAAATCAAAAGCACTGCCTTCTTTGCGTATATCTGCAGGGGCGAGATTTATAGTTATTCTTTTATTAGGGAATATAAAATTTGAATTTTTAATTGCGGCAGAAACTCGTTCCCTCGATTCTTTCACTGCCGAATCCGGCAATCCTACAATCGACATAGCCGGAACAGCGTTATCCATGTGTGTTTCTATTTCAACAATAAAAGCATTTATTCCAAAAACAGAAGCAGAGTTCAATCGCGAATACATAATGCCTCAAATTTATAGACTATGACTCATATAATAATGTAATAAAAATTAGGATACTATACAATATTTATTTAAACCCTAAACTCATTATTGATATACTTCTAAGGTAAGTAAAGATAAGCATCAACACAAAATTGTCAAAAGAACTAAAATACTCTAATAATTACATTGATCCGAAATTGTCAATGGAAGTCTCACTTGTTTGCTACTTCACATATCGTCTGCAAAGAAACAAGATATAGACTATATTTGGTTTTAAAATGACTTTTTGGGGGGTAAAGAAGCATTTGAAACAACCTTAACAGTGTTTTTTGGGGGATCAAGCGACTCCAAACAATAAAGGCTTTCTCCATAGATAAGAAAGCCTTTACATGATTTATTTATTTCAGCATTGAGACTAAACAATTTCGACTAACTCGAGGTCAAAGATCAAATCTTTGCCGGCAAGTCCATGATTAGCATCAAGCATAATAGTATCTTCAGTTATTTCTTTAACAGTAACCGGGAATACATGACCTTGAGGATCATTCATAGTTAGCTGCATACCCACTTCAGGATTGATTTCTGCAGGAATTCTGTCTTTGCCGATGGGGAAAATCAATTCTTCACGATACGGACCGTAAGCATCATCCACAGGGATTTCTACAGTTTTTTTATCGCCTATTTCCATACCTTCAATTCCGTTTTCAAATCCAGGAATAACCTGACCGCCACCAATAGCAAATTGGATAGGCTCTCTTCCTTCTGAAGAGTCAAATACTTCACCGGAAGTCAGTCTTCCTGTATAATGAACTCTTACTGTGTCCCCTTGTTTTGCACTCATAGCATTTCTCCTAATCTTGTTTTTGTGTAAAATTGACAATTAAACCTACCACAATAAGCATCAACCCCAAGACTGCAGACATTTCTATCGCCTCTTTTAACACTGCATTTATCAAGATAAGTGACAGAAAAGGGGACAAATAAATTATATTACTTATTTTCGCAGTATTATTTGAGTAATATAAGGCTTTTCCCCATAATATAAAAGTAAAGCCCATTTCAAAAGCACCTATGTAGGCTGAATATAATATCAATTTTGTATTAAAAGTAAGCATATCAGGCTCAATCAGAGAGTATATCAGCAAAAAAAGGAAAGAAACAAAAAAGTTCCAAAATAGCTTTTCTTTTTCCTCACGTCGATCTTTCATGTTGATTATCCAATAAATTGCCCAAAGAAAAGCACTCCCGAAAGCAAGCAAATATCCAAAGGGATTCTTATCGCCTGACTCATTTGTGCTTCCAAAAATCACAAAAGCAGTACCACAAAAACTAATCATAATTCCCAGAAGAGACATCATTCGTAGCTTTCTCCTGAATACTATAGCTGAAACAACAGCAAGAATTATTCCCCATGAGTAATTTATTATCTGTGCGTGTGCAGCCGGAAGCAAATCGTAGGAATTAAACAGAACAATATAGTAAACAAACGGATTTATCAACCCCGGAAGAAGTGAAGACCTAATATTCTTTATTGTCTCTGCTTTCCGGTATTTCCTAATATTTGGATAATTTACTATCGCTAAAAATAGCAACGAAAATAGTGAAGCATAAAAAACAAGGCTAATCGGAGAACCATGCTCCAATGCAAGTTTAAAGGCAGTTGCAACTGTTGACCAGGCTAAAATAGCTAGCAAAGCAAATACAATTGCTTTATTATCATTTTGCATAAATCAATATACCTGATGTATAAAACGTCAATCTCATAGTTTTGCTAAAACTAAGAAAGAAAAATGGGAAAAAAGAATAAAAGTTTGGACAAATTAAAGTGCAAAGGCACTTTGTGTGAAGGCAAATGTAATGGTGCCTGCAAGAAAAAAGTTAAAAAGAAAAAATAAGCAAATTTGCACTCCTTGCTTGGAGCAGTGTATTATAGCAGTGGATTTAATATTATCCCAGATTTTCATTAGAACTCTAAAATACCTGCAATTTCCATTTTTGCAAAGAAGAATTCAATTCGTAAATCTAAGAAAAACTTACAAATTGTATCTTTGAAGAGGCTGTCTCATAAGTACCCTCTATATTTTATTAGACTTATTTCGTGCGAAAAATATTAATACAATAGGAGGCTGAAAGCCTCAAATATATTAGCCCGGGGCAACGCCCCGGGAAAGATAAGTCATTGTAATATAGAGCCCTGTAAGGGCGACAAGCTTGGAGCTGTCTCATAAGTATCCTCTATATTTTATTAGACTTATTTCGTGCGAAAAATATTAATACAATAGGAGGCTGAAAGCCTCAAATATATTAGCCCGGGGCAACGCCCCGGGAAAGATAAGTCATTGAAATATAGAGCCCTGTAAGGGCGACCAGCTTGAGACGCTAAAGGTCACTGAGCGAGTGAAACGAGCCGAAGTGTGAGTCTCAACATTTTGCTTAACTCAGATCACATACTGTATTGAGTAATCGTCAAGATAATATAGATTGTTTTGATTTATGAGACAGCCTCTGGCACGTCGAAGACGTGACGGTACTATTGCATCATAGATATAAATAGCTATACTTAAATTAGTTATGTAATTTTGAAATATTTATAGCTAACACATGGCTAACACTTATATCTTTACACTATTGGCATTTAAGGTCTTAAGCTTGCCTTCTTTGTATCTCAATTTACAAAATATTTACAAAAGTCTATTATATTAAAAGCGATTAGAATTTAGCACTCTAATCGCTTTTATCTATCTGAAAATAAATATTACCTTACATTTAAGATTTTGCCGGTGGAAACTAATATGTCGCCGCAGTTTACTATATAAACGTAAGCTCCTGAGTTTAGATTAAGTAGATTTATAGGTGTTGATATACTTTGACTTATAGTGTTTATATCTTCCTCTAATATGATTTTACCGTCTAAGGAAGCTATGGTTAAGTCATATTGTCTATGTTTTGGATCGTTTATCTCTATGAAGAAGTCTGTTTGGCTTTGGTATGGTATGATTTCTATTTCTTCTAATATATTTTCGTTTACTCCTGAGTACTCTTCATACCTGTATATACCGCAAGCTTGCCCCCAAATGATTGGATACTCACCGCACATTGTGCTAGACCAGAAGGCTGATAACCAATATTGTCTCGGCCCATTATGATATTCCCAGGTTTCTCCTCCATTAGAAGTAAGTATAACTTTGCCTCCTGGTCCAAAAGCCATTCCATTTAAACTATCTGAGAAATGAACACGTTCTAATCCCCACATTGGCTCTTTACAATTTTCGAAGATAATATTCCAATTTTTTCCGGTATCTGTACTTCTCCAGATAACATCATCTGACCAATTTGTAGAATCATTATCTTGTCTTCCAACTCCAAATAGAAGACTATCGTTGATAAAACATATATCATTGATGCTTTTTGTAATTTCTCCTTCAGGAGCTGGAATCATAGGACTGTACTCTTCGAGCTGGTCAGTATATATATTATATACCATAAAAGAATTGCTATAAGCACTACTTTTATTCATAACAACATGAGCAGAATCAATAAAAAACATAGGTGCAGAGTAATATGTTGTATCTGCATAGTTGTATCTGAAAACTTTGTAAGTTTCCCAATTATCGGTTGTTGAAGCAATGTTGTAATATGAGACTGCAGCACCAATGTTTTTATTATACATAGAAATACATCTAAAATTATCATATTTATCTGCAGAAAGTTCTCCGAATTCAACCCTCTTAAATGATTTTCCTCCATCAGTACTTCTATCTATAATTGCTCTCTCAACAAAAGAGAAGTAAATATTGCTTGTGTCAGAACAAAAACATGCTCTACCTACATTTCCAACTGAATCGTTATGTTCTATTGAATTATATTCATATATGCAATTCCAAGTGTTACCTGCATCATTTGTATTATAAATTTTAATAACTCCAATATTGGTGGTCATTGCTACCACTGTATTTGAATCGAGAGAAAACATAGCGGAAGCATCTTCATTATATACGTAGTGCTTCTTTCTCCATGCTTTTTTTGAAGTAGCAATATTTGGAATAAGAAATAATAAAGTAAGAATAAGTATAAAAATATTTCGCATTGGTTGGTTCTCCGTATCATAAGATGCACTGAGTAGAATTAACTACTCAGTGCATTAAATATCAATATATAAATGTTATTTTACAATAACAAATTTACCGGTATTGACTTCTTTATCAGAAGATATTACGCTATAAACATAAGTACCCGAATTCAGCTTAGAAATATCAATATTTACAACTTGATATTTACCTGTCAAATTTATATCAGAACTAATTAGTTCCTGACCAAGTAAATTAAACACTTTAAATACTATATTTCCTGCTTGTGATTCCGCTATAGTTAGTGTAAGTTTATCAATATCCTGTTTCACCTGATACATCATATAGAATTCAGTATCAGAAAGGCTAATTCTAGGCTGACCAATATATATAAATTTTGACTTTCCTTCATCATAAGGCTTATAAACATCCTCTCTGAAGTCACTCACACTAACGTGATTATTGTAAATATCACAACCTTTTTGATAGCATCCGTTTGAAATATTGTTATCTAATGGTGGATAAAAATCGTAAGGATTAGGATATGTTGCGTCATCGCATGAATAACCATTTTTGGGATTATCAAATCCATGCTTCTATTTGTAAACAAAGCTCACCAGATTAGTCTCCAAGTGAGCTTTGTTTGTATTAGTATTGTTTGAGTCTATATTGATTCGTTTTTTTTAGTTGCTTTCAAAAGCGGCGTTTCATCACTGTTCCATCTGACAAAAGCATGCTGCAGAGCATCTTCGATTTTCGAAACAGGTATAATTTCTAAACCGTCTTTTATTTCTGATGCAATGTCCTCTACGTCTCTTATGTTATCCTCCGGTACAAGCACAGTTTTGATGCCCATACGTTTGGCTGCAAGTAACTTTTCTTTAAGTCCTCCAATTGGAAGCACATTCCCTCTAAGTGTAACTTCACCTGTCATTGCCACATCGCCGCGTAGTGCTTTGCCTGTCAACGCCGAGATAAGAGCTAAAGTCATAGTTATACCGGCAGAAGGTCCGTCTTTAGGAATAGCACCTTCGGGTACGTGAATATGTATTTCATTTTTAGAATTAAAACCGGCTTTGATTCCGAAAGTCTTGTGATTGGCTCTAATATAAGAAAGAGCAGCCATACCGGATTCTTTCATTACGTCGCCGAGCTTACCTGTCAGAGTTAGCCTTTCAGGGCCTGGCATGATATTGACTTCAATAGGCAAAATATCTCCACCCACACTTGTCCAAGCCAACCCGGTAGCTACGCCAACTTTATCGCTTAGGTTTTCGCGTTTATTTTTGTATTTCGGAGCTTTTAGATATTCTTCTATCTTAGATTCATCAATCACAAAGGAAGATTTTTTTATCATCGCTTTGAATTCTTTATCATCTTTCAAAGCTACACGCTCTTTGCTGCTACCGTTTTTGCGAACTTTCTCGAAATCGCTTATTACACCTTTAGCAAATTTTCTCAGCACTCCTCCGATTTCTCTTTCAAGATTACGGACTCCCGCTTCGCGGGTATATTGATTGATAAGTTTGAGTAATGCCTCATCTTTGAAATCGATGTTAAAGTTATCCAAACCGTATTCCGTAATAACTTTAGGTATTATATGTCTTTTGGCAATTTCTAATTTTTCCGGTTCCAGATAGCTGTGCAGCTCAATAATTTCCATTCTGTCAAGAAGCGGAAGCGGAATATCGTACTTTACGTTTGCAGTAGTAATAAAAAGCACATTGGACAAATCGTAATCTATTTCGATATAGTGGTCATTGAAATTGACATTTTGCTCAGGGTCAAGCACTTCAAGCAAAGCTGAAGTTGGGTCGCCTCTGAAATCCATAGCCATCTTATCTATTTCATCTAAAAGAATCACGGGATTTACCGTGCCGGCTTTTTTCATCGACTGCATGATTTTGCCTGGCATAGCACCGATATATGTTCGTCTGTGTCCTCTGATTTCGGCTTCATCACGCACTCCGCCCAGAGAAAATCTTACAAATTTTCTACCAAGAGCTCGAGCTATTGATTTCGCAAGTGAAGTTTTACCAACACCCGGAGGGCCTACAAAGCAGAGGATTTGTTTTTTTAGATTGCCTACGAGGTTTAGTATTGCTATGTATTCGAGTATTCTGTCTTTTGGTTTATCTAAAGCATAGTGATCTTCGTTCAATATCTCTTTTACATGATCTATATCAAGATTATCATCAGTCCTCTCTTGCCAGGGCAGAGCAGTCAGCATTTCGAGATAAGTCCTATTTACTGAGTACTCCGGAGACATGGTAGGAGTTTTTTTGAGTTTTTCGAACTCTTCCAGTGCTTTAGCTTTTATTTCTTCCGGCATTCCGGCTTTTTCTATCATCTCTTTGATTCCGGCGAGTTCCGGTACTACTTCATCGTCCTCACCAAGCTCATTTTGCAAGGCTCGAATTTGCTCTTGTATATAGAATTTTTTTTGTGTTTTTTGAATAGTGTCATGAATTTTAGAATCAATTTCATCTTCAAGTTCGAGGAGTTCGAGCTCAGAGCTCAAAATCGAAGCAAGCTTGAAATATTGTTTTTTGAGGAAACGTTCTTCCAAAATTTCCTGTTTGACTGCAATTTTTGATTTAATATTTGCCGCAGCATAATACAGTTTGCGAACAGGATCATCAATATTATCAAATGCCGTCATGATTTCAGGCGGCATGTTGCGATTTGTTTTGATATATTCGTCAAACAAATCCGTAGTGTGACGGATTAGAGCCTGAAGCTCTTTGTTGTTTTCATTGTATTTGACATCTACTCTTTTGATTTTGGCTTCGAGGTATTCATCGTGGTTAATCTTTTTTTCGATTTTTCCTTGGAAAATCCCCTCAACAAGCACTTTTAGCAGATTGTTTGGCAGTCTGAGTACCTGAAGTATTTTGCAGGTTGTGCCGTATTGGTAAATATCTTCAAAACCTGCATCTTCCACAAGCGGATCTATCTGAGACGCTACAAATATAAATTTATCTCTCTCGACCGCCTCAGCGACAGCCTTTAGAGAGGAATTCCTTCCAATCAGTACCGGAAATATCATATTTGGGAATATGATCAAATCCCTAAGAGGCAGCACGGTTAGTTTTTCCGGGATGCTTGTGTTTTCTTTGTCCGTAATTTCCAAATTGTTCAATAAATCTTCTTTTTCTGACATTATCCACCTTTTTTCTGATTGCTGTCTGTTCTCTAAATAAAATATGTACAAAAAACCTTTCCGTTTTTTGGTGCGATTAAGTCTAATAGTCTATTCGTTTTATAGCATAGGAATGACCATCTATAGGTTTTTCCAATTTATAAGCTATAAACGTAATAATTCTGTTTTTCGGCAAATCTATTTCTCTTACATTCGAAAGAGTGTCGTTGTTCTCATTTCGTAGTGTAAAGTTATATTTTTCAGCTTCAATTTCCAAAAAGTCGCTTGATTCTTTGCTGTTTACATTACTTATCAGAGAACTCTCAAAATTGAAAAGACTGATGACAGGAAGATCTGTCATATTAATCAGTCTGATTTTCGATTTGCCGAATGCAGGATAAGTAGTATTATCATCAAAGACTTTGAAGGTATTTGTTTCGCCGTCTTTGTAGGCGATAAATGTTTTTCTTAAATCTTCGCCAAGATCCAAATCAAAATTGAATACAGAAGTCGTAGTATTTCTGTAAAATACCGAAATGCTGTTTGTATTCTTATTGCCGATAATATAATTCGAGTTTTCTGCAAAATTGATGGAAGCGCCTTTGACGCCGTTCACATAAACATCTACACTGTCAGCAGATGACAACATATTGACTGCTAAAACTTTCGGTACAGGTTGTTTCATTTCAATATACTGCCCCGGTTCGTCGTTTGAGGAGAGAAATGCTCTTGCAAAAAGAGTCTGATTAAGATTGGCATTATCCCCAAATAAAGAAATATAATAAACTTTACCTGCTTCGAGATAAATGGGGTCATATTCTACATATACACCGGAGCCGTCTGTTTTAGTAATTGTAAATTTATGATTGCCCTCATCTAATGCATAGCTGTTAATAATCTCTTTGTTGCCGTAAGGAATACTGTCAAAAAGGATTTCACCGGCTTCGTTTCCAAGTCTAAAATCAAGTTCAGGAGAGCCAAACACAAAATTAAAGAATCTGATATCCGCCTTAGACGGGTCAGAATTTGCTATGTCAGCGACATAATATGTGTAGCTTGTGTCTAAAGTTCTTTTGAGTAAATACAAAGTGTGATGTTTTTTATCTTTATTAAATTTGATTAAGTCACGAAATATAATATTATTCCCGTTTTTGAATGTATATATGCTTGCTACAGTATCCATTTCCTTATAATTAGTTAAAGATGCATAGGCAATACTCGATTGGAACACTTCATAATCAACAGTAAGAGAAACGTCCCTATTGTCTATGTCTGCATTCAAAATACGTATATGCAGCATTTGGTCTGCAGACGTAGGTGGCATAGCCGGATCTGTTATGCTACATGAAACCAACGAACCAACTGCCAGCAAAACGAGAAATATTCTATAATAAATACTATTCATCTCAGAGTTCCTTTTTTTTTATAATATCTATTGTACAAATATTATAGACTCGAAAAATACTAAAAAGTGTAAAGACTTTTTTTGCAAAATAACTTATTTCGATGTAAATATTAAGTATTATTTGGATTTGACTGCAATTTGAGTCAGGTAAACCGAAGAAATTATATCTGGTTCCTTTCTTCAAATCTCGGTATCCTGAGCGGTTTTCTACGTAACGTATAATCAGGAGTTCTTTTAATCTGATAAATAATAGCCGGCTTGTTTTGTGAAGACATATATCGATTGTCCGCAGCACTAACTGCAAGAATTGTATAAAATATCAATGCTATAAATATTTTTTTCAGTCTCATTAGCTTCCAAATATATCTAATTGATTATTATGACGCATTTTTTTTGTATCTGCTCTTCTCTTTTTATCTTCAAGCCGTTTTCTTTTTTGTGCGGCACTGATTTTGGTAGCCAGCCTCTTTTTGGGAATTTCTACCGCCTTTAAAATAAGAGAGGTTAATCTTGCAATAGCATCTTGTCTGTTTTTTAGTTGAGAGCGAAACTTCTTAGCTTCAATTATCAGTATTCCTGCCTCAGTGATTCTGTTCTTTGCCAAATCCCTGATTCTTGCTTTTACATCATCAGGCAGAGATTTTGTGTTAGCAATATCGAAACGCAGTTGCACTGCCGTCGATACTTTATTTACGTTCTGACCACCGGGACCGGAAGACCTGACAAAATCCAACAGTAACTCGTTTTCGTCTATTTGTATTTCTTTGCTTATATATATCATTCGAATATTTTATATCTTAAAAAATAAGTCTAAAAATTTGCTACAAAGATAAGAATGAATTATCTTGATGTTTGTAAAATAGCAATTTATATCCAAAAAGGAAGCGAAATAGATGAAATTACTTTATACACTGTTTATATTGCTTTGTGTTGCTGCTTCAGCCAATGCTCTTGAACTCGAAATCTTTGGTGCTGACGGCAACGAACTCGATATCTCACATATCCGAATCATAAACGCAGAAACAGGCGAACTTGTTGCAGCTGAACTCAAAACAGATGACAACAGCTATTCTTTTAAGCTTGAAGCTAAAAAACTTTTTATTGAAGTAGATTCACCCAATCACACCAAATATTTCCTTCCTTTAGAAATCAACAATAATGACGCTTCCATAGAGATTTACCTTGAAGCTGTTAAAATCAATCCGGCTGCAAAAGATGCCAAATTGCTGGTTTATGAATCTGAGTGCCAAAGACTAATGACTCACAGTATGAATAAGGACAATCAACTGTTTTCTGTGTCTTTTGACAACACACAAGAACCGGTCAAATCAGTTGTTTACAGGCTTGCTGTAGGCAATGATCTGCTTGTGCCTACAAATGCAGACGGCTATATTTATGATTGCGACAGATTTTATGCAGTAAATAACATTCGTGACAGTAAGGTCAATGTTGAATTTGATTTAGCAAAATTTCCTGTCTATTCGGAAAGCAAGAAAATCAAATCAGAAAATAATATCGAAAAACAGATTGAATTTTTAAGCAAAATAAATGTGATTGAAGAAAAAATGGCGAATGCTTATGCTTCAATCTCAGGTGGTAGCACAACTAAAATTACAGCAGATGATTTGCAACCTGATTTTAACAAAATCACAAAAATGCTTGCCGAACCTCCCTGCGAGTTCTACAAACAAATCACTTATGCTTCGTATATCAAAATAGCGGGCAGTGCTTTTATGACTGCCAATTCAGAGCTGATTGACAAAAAGATACTTGCTGCTGCTATCGCATCTATCGATTTCAAGTCTCCTCTTTGGAAGTATTATATCGGTAGCATGGGTGTCGCGGTAACTGCTAAGCAGGTGCTAGGCGAAGATTATTCTAATTATTTTGATTCTCTCATGCTGAGCAATCCGTACCCCGAAATCAGAGAAGACTTCGTTTTTCAAAGTTTGGTTTTTGCTTACACCAGAGGCGAAAAAACAAAGGTACGCAGCTTATACGAACATCTTTTTGTTTATTTTCCCGAATCACAATATCTAAGCTCTGCTAAGCAGCTCTTGGATAAAATAGAAGATAGTATGGTAGGAGAAAAAGCACCCATATTTAATATAGATGCTTTAGACGACAGTAAGATAAAACTATCAAATGAACATTTCAAAGGAAAATATCTTCTTATTGATTTCTGGGCTACTTGGTGCGGCCCCTGCGTCAGAGAAATGCCTCATTTACATGATGCCTACGAAAAATACAATGGGAAAATTGAGTTTTTGAGTATGTCGCTCGACAAAACTACCGCTCAGATAGCAGAGTTCCGTGGCAAAAAGTGGAAAATGCCTTGGAATCACGCTTTTCTGCCGAGCGGTTTCAGTAATATAATAGCTACCAGATTTAAAGTAAAATCTATTCCGAAGCCGGTACTGATTAATCCTGATGGTATTATTGTTGCCGAGGGTGCAGCACTACGAGGCGCTAATCTTATCAATACATTAAAGATGCACTTGGAAGGAAAATGAGAATAATTAGTGGCATTTACGGTGGCAGACGTTACAAAGGTAAGATACCTGAAGGTGTACGCCCAACTTTGGATCAAGCTCGTGAAAGTATCTTTAATATTCTTACCGGTTTGACCGACACGGAAGATGCAGTAATAGCAGACATCTGTGCAGGCACAGGAGCCTTAGGTTTGGAGGCACTCAGCAGAGGCGGAAAACATATAACTTTTGTTGAGAAAAGTAGAAAAGTAATAGATATGATTCGCAAAATCACAGAAGAGTTTAACGTCCCAAAAGAAGATTTTGAGATAATAAACGCTGATGCCCTTAAATTTTGCAAGCAAACAGAGAAAAAATTTGACATTATATTTTCAGACCCCCCTTACAAAGCAGGGTTTACAAATGAAATGCTTCAAATTATATCAGAAAGAAATATTCTTTCGACAAATGGTATAATGGTTCTGGAATACAGTAAAAATTACGGTATAGTGCTGCCGGAAAATATGTCTTTAATAAAAGAAAAATCCTTTGGTGAAACAATAGTAGCTTTCCTTGAGCAAAGTTAGACCTCTCGGGAGCAATTATTTCAAAATCTCCCCAGTTTCATAGCTCCAGAAGAGCAAATCTAATTCATCTATTGGGATATTAACATAAGCAGCAAATTCAAGGAATTTTTCTTCGACTTCAAGGTATCTCTTTTTTCCGGAGATATTTGGTACTTCGTCATATACATTGCAACTTACAAGGTGTTTTAGTATATGCCTGTCGAGTATTCCGAGTTCTCTGTATCCGATATTTCTTAGGTAATGTGCACTTTCTTTCAAGCCCATACCTTTGACATTATCAAAGAGCCAAAATCGCTTTTCTGTGGCTTTCATATTGCTATCTAACACAGATTTTATCTGGTTCCACTGTTCTCTTATCTCTAAAAGTCTTTTCGCCTTTTGGTTGTGAAACCTGATATAATGCTGCTTGTCATTTAGAATATCAACAGGATTAAATGGCTTCTCTAAAAAGTTGAGTTCGGTAAGTTTTTGCTGAACCTGCCATGCATGTGCTGCTTTTGACTGTGGCGTACAAATACAAAAACATAGCTCATAAAAATAATCACACTCAGGTACAGCGGCAAATTCTTCCAAACGCTTACGAATAGCTTCTTTATTTCCTTCGTATCCTTTTTGTATTGCATCCGGCAATTTATACATTCTCTTTTCCATAATCGTTGTCATAAAAAATCAAATAAAAGTCGTATGATGATAAATAATATTTGCTTATATTCGCCATGTATTATAATCAGAATAATTTATCCGAAATAGGCACGTATGAAGAAAATACATAAGTGGGTTGGTATATTTATTAGCTTGATAGTAATTTGGATGTCAGTCAGTGGTATAATGCTCAATCATCCTGAGCTAATCGATAAGTTTAGCATCGCCTCTGATTACATACCTGAACATTATAATCTTAAAAATTGGAATCGTTCAACTCTAGTTGGCAATTTGAACTTGGGCAATCATATTTATTTCTATGGCAGACAGGGGATTTATAGCACAACAAATAATGGTAGAAGTTTTAAAGAATTATCTGTCAACGGTTATCCGGAATATGCACGCCTAAAAAGAACAAATCATCTTACAGCTTATATCGAAGCAAATGATACAAGTTTCCTAGCCTCAACCAACGGCGGTTTATACAAAATGAGCCAGCAGACAAACACTTGGCAGAGTGTTAAAGTGCCAACCGAAAGACCGATATTGAAGGCTATATGCAAACAAGACGGCATTTATGTTTTTACTGATTCGGAAGCATTCAAGTATAACCCCAATACCCAAAATGTAGCTCCTTTAGAGTTGAAAAGGAACAATACCAAAGAATCAATGCCATTAGTAGATTTTTTCTTTCTACTTCACGACGGGAGTGCTTGGGGGCTTACGGGCAAATTGATATTTGATTTTGCAGGTCTGGTACTTATTTTTCTATCTTTCAGCGGCATTTATATATGGCTCAAACCTAAAAGTATCAAAAAAAGAAAAAACAAAAAAGCAGTCAGCAGTTTACGCTTCTTTTTCAAAAATCATCTTAAATATGGTATATGGCTCGCACTTCCTATTTTAATTATTTCAACAACGGGAATTTTTATGAGACCCCCTTTGATTATGGTGCTAACCGGCGAAATTCCATTGAAATATTATCCGGGCATACAAAAAAACAACCCATGGCACCATAAAATTAGAAACATATTATGGGATAGCTCTCGAGATGTATTTGTAATTGATGCGAAAGACGGATACTATGTTGGACAATTCGGTAAAGGTTTTGACAAAACAAATCCTCCTGTTCCGATTTTCCCAATGGGGGCTACCGTATTTGAGGAGAAAGACGGGAAATATATTATAGGTTCTTTTCTCGGACTTTTCGAATGCGACATTACAACAGGCTCTGTAAAGGATATGGTAAGCATGGAAAACGCAAATATTATCAATCCTTTTATGCCCGGGAAAAATATGATAACGGGGGCAGCCTTTCTGCCAAACGGAGAAATTATAATAGCTACCCACGAAATTGGAGTAATCAATTCAGAAAAATATCAAATGCCGGAAGTTATCTCCAAAAATTACCGCATGCCTCTGTGGAATTTTATGTTCGAACTACATAACGGAAGATTATTCAAATCTCTTATCGGCTCAGGATATATTTTACTTGTTCCTTTGAGTGGTATTTTGCTTTTGCTCGTCAGTCTAAGTGGAGTTTACAGATACATCGTCAAAAAAGTGAGATTGAAAGGTAATAGCAAGTCGCCTGTAAAGAGGATAAAAAAACAGAAAGGAATTTCGATTGATAAAGAGCCGGTCTGATATTAGCTCAAAGACAATGCTAAATAATACTCCAACTATTATTTATACCTCGTCAAAATATCAAAATACATTTTAAAAACTGTTAAAAAGTCAAGAACGCATTGCCGACTCTGTCAAATTTCGTAACTACGCTTAAACTATTTATACTTATCTTTGCATTACAGTAATTGTGAGTTAGCTAAATGACTATAGAGCTTTTCGGATATATCGCTGCTTTTTGTACAACTCTTGCTTTTGTGCCGCAGGCAGCAAAAACTATTAAAGAAAAGCAGACAAAAGATATTTCTCTGGCTATGTATGTCATTTTTACCATAGGCATTGCGTTTTGGCTGGTCTATGGATTGCTTATCAATTCTATGCCTATAATAGCAGCAAATATTGTTACATTGTTGCTCGCAGGCACTATCTTAATTATGAAAATCAAATATAAATAGGCAATACGCTAATATGTTTCCAAATCAAGAATCTTTCGATATAACTATCAAAACTCTTTCAGGATTGGAAGATGTGCTAATGCAGGAAATTGAAGAGCTCGGCGGAAAAGAAGTAGAAGTGCTCAATCGTGCTGTCAGATGCAAAGGCGATAAAGAATTTGTATATCGGGCGAACTATCTTCTAAGGACAGCGCTACGTGTTCTAATCCCTTTCCACGAATTTGTTTGTACAGATGAAGATGAGCTATACAAAGGGATATACGATATCGAATGGGAAAATATTTTTGAACTCGATATGACTTTTGCTATTGATAGTGTGATTAGCTATTCTGCTTTTAATCATACCAATTATGTAGCTCTAAAAGCGAAAGATGCTATTGTAGATAGATTTCGGGATAAGTTGGATAAACGACCTAACGTAGATAATTCTACCCCTGATATTAGATTGAATATCCACATATTTCGTGATAAATGTACTGTATCGCTGGACAGTAGCGGCGATTCTCTCCACAAAAGAGGATACAGAGAGGCACAAACTATTGCTCCTCTTAACGAAGTATTGGCTGCAGGAATGCTCTTGCTTGCGGGCTGGGGCAAAGAAGAAAAGGCTTTTATGGATCCAATGTGCGGAAGTGGCACTCTTGTAGTCGAAGCAGCTTTGATTGCAAATAATATTGCATCTGGAAAGCTGAGGAGATTCGGATTCCAAACTTGGAACGACTACGACCGCAAAATGTTTAACGCTATCAAAGAAGAAGCAAAAAATGCCGAAAAAGAATATGCTTCTCAGATTATCGGTTCTGATAAAAGCAAAGACGCCATATTTATAGCTGCAAATAATGCTAAACGTGCCGGGTTGGCAGGAAAAATTGCTTTGGAGATTACAAAATTTGAGGATCAAACTAAGTCTGACGATGCCGGAATTATTGTTACAAATCCGCCTTATGGCGAACGTATCAAAGATAATTCGATTTTGGATTTATACAAAATGATAGGCGACAAGCTAAAACAGGAATTTACAGGGTACGAAGCCTGGGTGATAAGCTCGAATGTGTCTGCTTTGAAAAACGTAGGTCTGAAGCCGGCTAAGAAATATACTCTTTTTAACGGTTCATTGGAGTGTAAGTACCACAAGTTTGAACTATATCAGGGAAGCAGAAAAACTAAGTATCAAAATCAGTAAACTGACGAATTGGAAAGAGTTCCTTCTTAAAAACTTTTTCCATTTTGAGCATGAATAAAAAAATTCTTCACAAGCTCGCAAAAAATATAAAAAAAACAAACAACTGCAAAGAAAACTTCTATTTTCTAATGAAATAAGCTGATTTTGTGTACAGTGTGTTGTTTTTTTGCTCAAATAAGTAACATCTATTCATCTGTATAATTGTAAAATTAGCCTTAAACTTTGCTAATTTATGCACACTCTTTATTAGTGCTTCTTTTATTGCATTACAATCTTTTTAATAGAGAAAAATTTCTCTACTTGCCAAAAATGCTATTCATAATCTTGTTTTCTGTAATATGCTTGAAATCTAAGAAATTACGGCATTTCTAAAAAAAATATAGTAACACTCGTTTTTTAAGTACTTGCATTATATGATATTTGAGACATAAAACTATCGGAAAACTTACTTGCCTCTTATTCGTTTTATATTAGGAAATATCTTGCGTAATAAATAAATTTGTTGAGTCGATTGAAAGATTGGTAAGCCTAAAAATGAGTTGTATAAAGTCTTTTTTCTCAGACGCTCTCATCTTCAATGGCAATCCTGCTCCGAAAGAGACAAATCAGTATAAAAAGCATATTTTCAAACATTGATATCAATACAATCAATAAAAAACATGAGGCAGAAGATGCAAAAGAAAAAAGTTCAGTTTATGTGCACTGCATTCCGTGATGGTTTCCAGTCTGTTTACGGAGCAAGAGTTCAAACAAAAGACTTCTTGCCGGCAGTTGCAGCAGCTAAAGAGGCAGGTATCACATACTTCGAAGCAGGCGGTGGTGCCCGATTCCAATCTCTTTACTTCTATTGCCAGGAAGACGCATTTGACATGATGGATCAGTTTCGTGCTACTGCAGGGCCGGACGCCAATCTACAGACCCTTGCAAGAGGTGTGAATGTTGTTGGTTTAGATTCTCAATCAAGTGATATTATAGATTTGCATGCCAAAATGTTTAAAAAACACGGCATGACTACTATCAGAAACTTTGACGCTCTTAATGACGTTAACAACCTAATCTACAGCGGTCAGGCTATCACTGACGCAGGATTGAAACATCAGGTTTGCGTTACTCTTATGGCTTTGCCTCCGGGCTGCGAAGGTGCACACACTCCTGAGTTTTACGAAAAAACTTTGAGAGACATTTTAGATGCTGAGGTGCCTTACGATTCTGTATGTTTCAAAGATGCATCTGGTACTGCTACGCCACGCGTGGTTTATGAAACTATAAAACGTGCAAGAAAAATGTTGCCGGAAGGCACTCAAATCTCTTACCACACTCATGACACAGCAGGCACTGCAGTGGCTTGTAATCTTGCTGCCTTAGATGCAGGTGCCGATTTGATAGATTTGTCCATGAAACCTTGCTCCGGTGGTACTTGCCAACCTGACATACTGACTATGTGGCACGCTCTCAGAGGTAGCGATTACGAATTGGATGTGGATATTGACAAAGTTCTTGTAGCTGAGGATGTTTTTGTAGATTGTATGAAAGATTACTTCCTACCGCCTGAAGCTATTGCTGTCGAACCTCTTATTCCTTGGTCTCCAATGCCTGGTGGTGCTTTGACTGCAAATACTCAGATGATGCGCGATAATAACATCATGGATAGATACCCTGAAGTTATCAAAGCTATGGGCGAAGTTGTACGAAAGGGCGGTTTTGGCTCTTCTGTTACTCCTGTTTCACAATTCTATTTCCAACAGGCATTTAATAACGTATTTTTTGGTCCTTGGAAAAAAATTGCGGACAGCTATGGCAAAATGGTGCTTGGTTATTTCGGTAAAACTCCTGTTTCTCCGGATCCGCAAGTTGTTCAGATTGCAGCAGAACAGCTCAATTTGGAACCAACAACAGAAAAAGTGCTTACTTTGAACGATCAAGACCCTAAAAAAGGTATTGCTCCTGCAAAACAAGCTCTTCAGGAAGCAAATCTGCCTATGACTGACGAAAATATCTTTATCGCTGCTACATGTAAAGAAAAAGGTATTGCTTTCTTAAAAGGTGAAGCTCCTCTTGGTATTAGAAAGAAAGAGCCTGAAGCACCAAAAACTGCAGGTAAACTTTGCGATGTTAATTTGGAATCTGCAAGAATAGTCTTGACTGTTGGCGGTAAAGATTACTCAATAAATATCGGCGAAGGTATAATGGAAGGTGCTTTGATAGGCGGCCCTGTTTACCAAAGCGATAAACCAATGCCGGTGCCTAATGCAAAACGCAACCTTGTAAGAATAGCTAATTCTGTGAATACTGCTGCTATGACAAAAGCTACAGGTGCTGCTAAAACTACTAAAAAAGCAAAAGATGAAGAGATTGCTGATTCAGGAAACGGAGAAGCTCTTACTTCACCTATGCCGGGCAAAATCTGGAAAGTTATGAAAAAAGCCGGAGATAAAGTTGCAGCAGGAGATGTAGTGCTTGTGCTTGAAGCTATGAAAATGGAAAACGAAATCAAAGCCACAAAAGCAGGCACTGTTACCGAAGTGCTTGTCAAAGAAGGTGATGCCGTAGATGGCAATGCCGTTCTTGCAAGAATCGGTGACTAAATCTGACTAAACACTATTAATGCGTATATAAACAAGGGAGTCTGTTTTTTATTAAATAGACTCCCTTGTTATTTAGTATTCTAAACAGTTGTAGTAGATATAACAAGCTACCGAGGAGACAAATATTGTTAACTGTTGTGGCTCGCAACATAATATACATTGGACTCTTTATGGCAAAAACTATTCCCACCTTTTTCCATATCAAAATCTCCGCAAAAACAGGTATAAACAAATCTACACAAAACTTTAATAAAATATTATGCCTCAAAAGTGTGGTTTTTTCAATACATTGTTATATCTTTGCTATATGTACAGATGCAATCATATTTAAAGTGATACAATCATGGCGTTGAGATTAGCAGATTTTGGAATTGTTCGTGTTGCGACTATAGCTCCGGAGCTTAAAGTTGCTGATATTGACTATAATATAGATAAGATAATGGAGGCAGCTTCGGATGCAGCCAATAACGGAGCAAACATTGTGCTGTTCCCTGAGTTAGCAGTTACAGGCTACACTTGCGGTGATTTGTTTTTCCAGCGCGATTTTGTGAAGGCAGCGGAGCAGTCTCTTTTAGACCTTGCTGAGTTCACATCCGGCAGCGGAGTTACTCTTATTGTCGGAGTGCCTGTGGAAGATAGTGGCAAGCTTTTTAACTGTGCTGCTGTTATTTCGCAGGGAAGCATTTTAGGGATCATCCCAAAATCGTTTTTGTGCAATACATCACAATATTACGAAGAAAGATGGTTCTCTGCTGCACGCGATTCTGTCTCAACAGAGATAATTATCGGTGATTTTGATGTTCCATTTGGAACTGATATGCTGTTTGAAAACGAGCTTGTATCGGGATTGCGATTTGGAGTAGAAATATGCGAAGACCTTTGGGCAGTAACCCCACCATCCAATTCGATGGCAGCTGCCGGAGCAACAGTCATCTTCAATCTTTCTGCCAGCGATGAATATATCGGCAAATATAGTAGCAGATTGGACATTGTAGCCCATCAGTCTATGCGTTGCATGGCAGCTTACGTGTATTCATCTTGCGGTGCTAATGAATCAACATCAGAACTGTTGTACTCCGGGGCGACTTTGGTTGCAGAAAACGGTGTAATAACAGCAGAAGGTGATAGATTTTCTTTCTCTACTGAGATATGCTATGCAGATATAGATATAGAAAGAATAATAAATCGAAGGATGAAAAACAACACTTATGGTTCATCTCATCCTGATATAGATTATAGAATAATAGATGTAGAATTTTCCTATCGCGAGGTTAGCAAGCTGCTAAGCGAAGTGACGCCCGATCCGTTTTTACCTAAGGAAGAAGATAAATCACAGTTTTTCGAAGAAATATTGAATATCCAATCCACAGCTTTGGCTCGTAGGATTCGTCATATAGGAATAAAATCGGTAGTGGTGGGAGTTTCAGGCGGTTTGGATTCTACTATGGCTTTGCTGGCAATCTGTGCTGCATTCGATAAACTGGGGCTCGATAGAAAAGGCATTTATGCAGTTTCTATGCCCGGCTTTGGTACCAGCAACAGAACAAAAAGCAATGCTGAGATACTTTGCGAATGTTTGGAAGTAAACTACGAACTGATAGATATTACTGACTCTACAAGTGTGCATTTCAAAGATATAAAACACGATGAAAGTAATATTAACGTCGTATTTGAGAATGCTCAGGCAAGACGCAGGACTCACATCTTGATGGACAAGTCAAATCAGGTTGGAGGCATAGTAATCGGCACAGGAGACTTGAGCGAAATTGCACAGGGTTGGAGTACCTACAACGGCGACCAAATGTCTATGTATGGTATCAATGCAGGTCTGCCAAAAACTTTGATTCAGGCACTGATTGCATGGATAGCAGAATCAAAATTTAAGGGAACAACAGCAAAAGTACTTAAAGATATAGTTGATACACCTGTCTCTCCTGAATTGCTTCCTTTGGACAAAGAAGGTGATATCGAACAAAAGACAGAAGAGAAGATAGGGCCTTACCGTCTGCATGACTTCTTCTTATACTATATGATTATGTATTCCTTTGCTCCCGATAAAATATTTTTGTACGCAAATGAAGCCTTTGATGGTATATATAGCAGAGCCGAAATTAAAAAATGGCTGGCGTCTTTTTATAGGCGGTTTTTCTCACAACAATTTAAGAGATCGAGCATGCCCGATGGTATCAAAATATCGGAAGTTTCGCTTTCTCCGAAAGCTGATTGGAGAATGCCGAGCGATGCTTCTTTGAATTGGTGGATGAAAATAATTGAACAACTCTAAGATTATGGAAAAAAATGGAATAGGTGATTGATGGAAATTTTTAGTGAAGAAAACCCTCTTAGAATTATATTAGCTGATGACCACGAAGTAGTCCGAGCAGGTTTGCGTAGGATACTGTCAATTGATAAATCTATAAAAATCATGGGTGAAGCCTCTAACGGTGCAGAAGCAGTCGAGCTGGTAAAATATCACAAACCTGATGTGGCTCTTCTGGATATACTTATGCCAGTGCAATCAGGAATAGAAGCAACTGAGGCAATCAAAAAATTAGTACCAGAGACATTGATTCTGATGTTGACTGCCTTTGAAGATTCGCAACACGTAGAGCTTGCTGTGGCAGCAGGTGCTGACGGATATCTAACTAAAGATATCGACGCCAAAGAGCTTGTTCGCTCTATACACAGACTAATCAAAGGCGAAAGGGTATTCAGCAAAAATATAATCAATATAATACAGAAGAAGTATATACCCGATTACGACACAACACCCGAAGCGATAGTAATCACAAAACGTGAGCAGCAGGTACTTAATTTGGTTGCGGTCGGCAAAACTTCAGCAGAAATAGCAGATGAATTAAATGTTTCAATAAGGACTGTAGAATCACACAGATATAATCTGATGCAAAAACTCGGAGTAAAAAACACTGCAGGATTAGTTAGGTATGCTGTACTTAAAAGTACTTAGCAAATGTTACGTAGTCTGCAAAATTAGGTAGTATTACCTATTTTATCCTTGTATTGTAGTTACTATTTTTGTAATGTCAGTAATTATTGTTCCTCTAAGTCAAAATTGCTGAAAACAAATAAAATTTTAGTCTATCTTAAATGGTGAATATAATTAGTGGCACGGTTTTTCGTCCATGTGTGTATTACTAAAACTACAAATCGGATAAATAGTGATGAATAAGATATTTACAGCTTTTATATTGTCTTTTTTTATGAGTGCATTGGCACATTCGCAGACGGAAAATGTAGGGATAGGCACTAACTCTCCGGACAATTCCGCCGTGTTGCATGTAGCTTTTGATGCCATCACCGGACCAAAAGGTTTGCTTATTCCTCGCATGTCCACTGCTCAAAGAACGTCAATTCCGGCACCTTTAGCAAACGGACTTCTAATCTTTAATACTGATAATAATCAATTCGAATTTTACAACTCGTCAACAACAAGTTGGTTGCCTTTGCTAAGTACAAGTAATTTGGCCCTCCCTTCAGGTAATATTTTTGTCGGCAACGGATCAAATATTGCAACTGCAGTTTCTATGAGTGGCGACGCCGTGATTACAAATACAGGTGTGCTGACCATTCAGGATAATTCAATCGACGGTAGCGATATTTCTATAGCTGGCGAAGCACTTGGCTCTTTAGCATATTATAATGGTACCGACTGGGTTACTCTTGCTGCAGGGAATAATGGGGACTTACTTGCTGTTTCTGCAGGCGTACCCGCATGGCAGAATGATAATTCCGTATCTGCTACTCTCAGTGCAGGTAATATATATGTCGGTAACGCAACAAATGTTGCCACCGGAGTCGCAATGAGTGGCGATATTTTAATGGATGCAACCGGGCTTACAACTATTCAGGATGGTTCAGTTGATGGTAATGATTTGAGTTTGGCAGCTCAGGCGAGTGGTTCTCTCACTTACTATAACGGGACAGAATGGGTAACTCTTGGAGTAGGTACAGATGGACAGTTTCTTTCTTTGTCAGGTGGCGGTGTTCCTGTCTGGGCAGATGTTGCAGGCGGGAGTGGAAGCTTAAATGATGCATATACAAACGGACAGTCTATAACCTTGGCTCCTGCAAATGGGAGTGTAGTTATAGCCGGTACTCTCGATGGTGATGCTGCACTTGAGCTTTCTAACAATGGTACAAATGGTATTGGTTTATTAGTAACCGACGGACTTTCAAGGTTTGGCAATACATATACAGTTACTCAGGCTACAGGCACAGGAGATTTAGTAGTTGATAATGTTTTAGAAGTTGGTGCTGATGTTTATCTTCCCAATACTCAAGTTGCACCAAATTTAAATAACGTGTCAATAGTAGTTGATAACGTAACCGGTATTTTATACAAAGAAGTTTCTTCTCGTCGCTATAAAGATAATATCAAAGAATATAAATTTGCTTTCGATAGAGTTTTAGATGCATCTGTGAAAGAATATACCATAAAAGGTAGCAAAGCAAAGCAGATTGGTCTTATTGCGGAAGAGTTGGACTCACTTGGGCTCAAATACCTCGTTGCCTACGACAAAGACGGCAGACCTGATGCGGTTCATTACTCTAAAGTGTCTTTATATCTATTAGAAGTAGTAAAACAACAGCAAAAAGAAATAGAATCTTTACGCTCAGAAATAGAAAGTATCAAAGAAAAGATTAAATAGTACTTTTTGCACAAAAAAAAATATGCTAAAAAACAAAATAATATATATAATCATTATTTTGCTTATGCCTTTAGGTTTTCTCCAAGGCCAGAGCAATTTGATAAATCTTGGAAATAACGCCGTTGTTTCCGTGAGGGATAATGCCCTTATAAAAGTCAATGGCAATATAGTTGTTTCCACAGGTGCTGCTTTGACTGAAACTGGAGACAGCCGTATAAATGTAACAGGTGACCTTGAAAATAACGGAACAATAGACTCCGATGCCGGCGAAATATCGTTTGTTGGTGCAGGCGATAGTGAAATCAAAGGAAGTGTCTCGCCAAATTTGAATGATGTAACTTTAAATAAAGACAACTCTACAGACAATCTTTTTCTTGATAACAATGCAAATCTTACCGGAGATTTATCTGTAAATTCCGGTATTTTCCAGTTTGTCAATACTCAGGCAAGAGCACTCGATGTAGATGGGAGCTTGTCCATAGCGGCTGCAGGTCAGATAAATGTGCAGTCTTCTTTCAGGACGCACAATTTCAATCTCGCAGGCAATTTGACTAACAACGGCATTTTAGACTTCCATGTTTTAAATGGCAACGTAACTCTCACTTTTGATGGCTCAGGAAATTCTATTATATCGGGTACGGGAGCTACAACTGATTTTGCATCCATTATTGTCAATAAGGCAAATCCTACTGACGAGGTACAGGTATCTCCTGCTGGTCAAAATTTGACTAATTTCAATGCGATAGATGGATTTCTTACTTTGACACAGGGTATATTCCATTTTCTTGGTCAAGGTGTACTTTCCTTTACGAATTCGTTTTTTACTCCGTCTGCCAATCTTTATTATGTACCTTCAGGTAGTGGACTTTGGATTGAAAATACAGGAGTAACTGTTTCTGCTCAAGATGCATCTTTAGTTCTTGGTGGATTGCTCCGCATGAATGGTGGTAACTTTAATGTTGGTGCCGGTAGCTCAGAAAGAAGTATATTTTATACCGACGGTTCAGAGTTGCATTTAGAAGCAGGGAATATATATATAAGTAATGCATTATGCCGTGATTTACTTCAGGATAATTCTGCAATTACTTTTACAATGTCGGGTGGCGACTTAAGCCTTGGCTATAACAGGGCTGTTGTGAATACCCGTGCAATATTCGATATAGGCTATTCAAATTCGACATTCAACTGGTCAGGTGGTGATATTACCTTACCATTGAATTCAGGTATTTTTGCAAATGGCGATTTTTATGTAAAAACTGTAAACGGTACCGTAACAGGCGGTAGATTAGTAATCGAATCAGCCACTGCAAACGACCTTTTGCAACAGTTCTCCATAAACAGCGATATGCCTATAGGCGAATTGCTAATGACTACAGATAATAACCCAAGAGTTGATTTATTAGATGACTTGGTTGTGCTGGGTAATGTTACATTAACCAATAGAGCTATAAGAGCTTCTTCTTATTCTCTTACCGTTGGTGGACAGTGGATAAATAATTCTGCAACTCCGGCTTCATTTGATTACGGCTCGGGGAATGTAATCTTTAACGGTTCAACAGATCAGACCATAGGCGGTTCACAAAGTACTGATTTTAATCAGCTTTCTGCCAACAAAACCGGTGGAAACCTTATTCTAAATCATGATGTGAATATTGCTTCTGCTTTGAGATTGGTTTCGAATACTATCTTAGATATGCAGTCAAATGATATTACTATTGCTCAGGGAGCTGATATCTTTTCAGATTTTTCTACAAATCAGGATTTTTCTGACACTAAATATATTATGAATTCAGGTGGTGCAACAGGTGGTAGGCTTATAAGAAATCTTCAGAACAATCCTACTCTCCCTATGTCCGAGTTTATAATATTCCCTGTTGGTACTCCCGGGGCATATACATTTGCATGGGTCAGACTTTTAAGCGGTACTTACAATTCTAATCCGGGAATTATAGTCCGACCGATAGCACAAGAGCATCCGCAAGTAAAGAAAAACAATGTCTCGCTCACAAAGTACTGGGAAATTTCTACATTTGGTAATTTCTCGCCCGGAGTAGAGGGCACTACACTAAGATTCCTTTATGATCAGGCAGAAGTGCAGGGCTCAGAAGGTAACTATCACATTATCAAGTACCTTGGTGGTGGCTGGGACTTTGATCCGGCTTTGAGTAATAATATTGATTTTGGTAATAATTTTATCAAACCTGAACGATTTTCTAATGATATTTCAGGGGATTGGACTGCGGGCGAAGAAGACGCAGTAGCCGCAAAATATTACAGCATTGCTGATGGCAACTTCAGCGATCCTAATACATGGTCTCGAACTTCTTATGGTGATTTGACTCCTGCTACGACTGCACCAAACAGTAATACAGATTTGGTATTTATCGGAGATGGGAAAACAGTTACTCTTACTGCAAATACTTCGGCTGCAAGAAGAATTCAAATCGACAGTACCGGTACTCTAATGTGCAATGACTATTTAGTAAGTTCAACTGTAGATACTTTACTACTGAAAGCAGGTGGCGGCATTGGTATTGGACATTCCGGTAGTATTGCATTATCTGCAAATGACGGTAATGTACGTGCAGGTTACAGATTCTACAGCGATGATGCAATGTACATTTTTACCGGTAACAATAACCAAAGTGTAAGAGATATTCCTGCGAGAGTAAGTGCATTAGTATTAAATAAGACTCAAAACTCAAATATTGTTACCTTGAATAAGAGTATCGTTATAGGCGACTCTTTAATCATTAACGAAGGTACTTTAGATCAGGTTAATGACAGCTACTTTATAGATGGCGAAGCCCCGGGTAAATTCTTTACTATGCGTGGCGGAACTCTTATACTTAAAGATGAATTTCCAACTAACTACCTTCCTGCAACTATGGAAGGCGGTACGCTTGATTTCTTCGGGATTTCCGGCATCAATGTTCCGAGCAATACCAGCAGTCCTGCTGTTTTAAGATACAATAATCTGACTTTCAGAGGTAACAGAGGTTATAATAAAATTACCTTTAGTCCTTCTGGTCAAATCAATATTGCCGGAAATCTAAGTATCACCGGAGCAACATTTTCCAACTTCCCTGAGACATGGATTGCTACAAACGGCTCGACCATTGCATTTATCGGTGACGGCAATCAGAATATACCAAGACTTTCAGGATTAAATAATCAATGGGGAAGATTGAATTACTATAATCTTGTTATTGGCGGAACAGGTGTAAAAACTATCAATGATAATATTGATTATGTAGTTACAAATAATCTTACCATCAATTCTGCCACTTTAAGAATGGCAAATGGTGGAAACGAATTAGAAGTTTACGGGAACTGGTTAAATACCGGTGGTGGTTTTGATTATGGAAGCAATCAGACCGTTATATTTAAAACTATAAGCGGCGACGAAAACACTATTGCTCCGAACAATGTTCCATTCTACAGAGTTGAAATTGACGGTGCAGGTACTGCAAGATTTATTGATGAAATGACCGTTGAAAATGAGATTCAAATCAATTCCGGTGCTACTTTCGCAGGCGGTAATGCTGCAACCTTACATGTACTTGGGTTGTGGGATAATAATGGTAATCAATTCTCTCCGGGCAATTCGACTGTTTCATTCGATGGTAATGCTGCCCAGATTATAGATATAGCAAACTCAACAGAAGAAAAATTTTATAATTTGACAATTAATTCCGGAAACAATGTAGGAGCTTTTACAAATGGTACTCCTACTGCAAACAGACTTTGGGTAGAAAACAATCTTCATTTGGAGCGAGGTTATCTATATTTACCAAATTCAGATGATTATATAAGAGTTGATGGCAACGCTACCCGCAATGCAACCAATAACAGCTCTGCTTTTGTGCATGGTAATTACAGACAATATATTGAAAGAGATGCTGCCACTTATTTCATTCCTGTAGGTTACGAAGCAGGAACTGATGCATTTACCGGAATTGAATTAGAAATGACCGGCACAGGTGGCACAGAAGGATATTTGAATATTTATACTGACAATGTAGCTGCTAACTCACCTCGATTCAATGAAATAGACAGGAAATGGGAAATAACGATTCCAACCGGCTCTACTTTTGACCTTGGGGTTAGAAATTATGATGTGATTTTTAATTTCCATCCTAATGATGCTGTAGGATTCAATACTGCTGTGTTTGAGACAAGAAGAAGAACTGACGGTATTAACTGGATAGCTCCAAATACCGGGGTTAGAACTGCAACTTCAACTGAGTCTCTAAATAATAATACTCTTGCCGCTATTGGTGGAGTTACAGAATTTATTGTAGGTGAATCATCTTATTCAATCTTCTATTCTGTTAATAATGGTAACTGGTCTAATCCTGCTACATGGTCAACAGTTGGTTGGGGAGGTGCTCCTGAGGCAGTTGTTACTCCATTATCTACAGACAGCATTAGGATTGCAGATGGTTATACTGTAACATTAGATGTCAATTTTACTATAGACATTGACAAAGCGGTAGTGGTTGAAACTGCAGGTTTGACAAATACTCCCGGCAAGTTAGAATTAGGGACAAATCAGATAAATGGTACAGGTGCATTTGTTGTCAAATCCGGTGGTATTCTCGGAATAGGCGATGCAAATGGTGTTACAGCAGCTTCAGCAAGTGGAAATATCAGAACTTCTATAAGAGATTACAACTACAACAATGCAAATAAATCATATTTTGTATATAACGGAAATGTAGCGCAGGTAACAGGTGACGGGATTCCCGATGTTGTTGGCGGATTAGTCGCAAATTCTTCAGTGGGAGTTACTCTATCTAAAGCTGTTGCTGTAGCCGATAGCTTCCTTATTCAATCGAATTATTTAGATGCAAGTGCTTCTAATTACAAACTTACGATAGGTGCGAACTGGATAAACCAAGGCACTTTTGTTCCTCGAGCCGGCACTGTCGAATTTAACGGTTCTGTCGGAAAAGAGATTACAAATACAAATATCGAAACATTTTATAATCTGATTATCAATAAAGCATCCGGAAATGTTACTATCACTGACAACAGTGTTACTGTAACTAACAATCTAACCTTTACCAAAGGCAACTTAGATGCTCGAACTTACAGTCAGTTTGTAACTATAGATAATGGAGCAACTGTAAACAGAACCTCCGGTCATGTTGATGGAGAACTAAGAAAGTACTTAGCAACGGGCGATTTGCCGGTAGCTACCTACGAAGTAGGATTTGGTACAGATTATACTCCTGTTGTTATTGATGTAAACGGTACGGGAGGCACTGCAGGTTTCGCAGGAGTAATATCCAATGACGGAGATCATCCTCAGTTTTTAACTGCCGCACTCAACCCATCCAAAAATGTCCAGAGATATTGGTCTGTGAATACATACGGTTTTGACCTCGGTGCAGGCAGAACTTATGATATTACTTTAAATTATCTTTATCCTGATGATATTAGAGGCGGGGCAGATCCTAATCTCTTTGAAGTGAGAAGATATAATCTCGGCTGGAATATACCGACTACAGGTATTAGAACCAACTCATCAACACAGGGAACAGGAATAACTGATTTTGGTATAGATTTTATGGTAGGCGAACCGGGTGGAAGCGGTAGAGTGTTTTATTCTATTGCCTCAGGCGCTTGGAATACTGTCGGGAACTGGTCTGAAATAGGCTACGGCGGTGTAGCTTCTGCTAATTTCCCTGACTTAAATACAGATATTGTTTTTATAGGTGATAACAAATATATCGATTTGGATGCAAGCAGACAGCTGACTGCACTTACAGTTGAGAACGGTGGGAAGATTAATTTCTCCACGAATGTAATTACAGGCACACAGTTTACATTGAAAAAAGATGGTATCATCGAAGTCGCTTCTGCTTCAGGCATTACAAATGCAACAGCTGCAGGCAATGTTCAAACTTCCATAAGAAACTATAATCACTCAAATCATAATTCAGCAAGAATTATCTATTCAGGTAATGCAGCTACCACAGGTGATGGTATTCCAACTGCTTTAGCAGATGTGATTTTCAATACAAGTGGAACTATATTGCTTGAAAAGGACATTACAGTATCCGATTCTGTTTTGATTAGTTCAGGTACACTTTCTGCAAATAACTTTGATATTACTTTGAGTGGCAATTTTGTAAATAACTCTGGCTTTGTTCCTACAGCTTCGTCACTTATGTTTGAAGGTGGCAATACTCAATATTTGACAGGAAGTTCTGCCTCAGATTTGAATATATTAGAGCTCAACAAATCAGCAGGCAATCTTAATCTTGGCAATGATATTACAATAGCCTCGAATATCAATTTTACGAGCAACACTAAAATTATTCTGAATCAGAATGATATTACTATTGCTCCAAATGCCTTAATATTAGGTACTTCGCTTGGCTCAAACCAAATGATAGTTGCAGATGGTACTCTGACTTCAGGTAGAATCATAAAGCTTTTTGCAGATGGCATTGCTGCTACAAGGAATATAGATATTCCGTTAGGAATTGGTAATGCTTACTACGGTGTTGAAATAGATTTAGTAGCAGACTTTAGCTCTGCTCAGATGGATATCCGAGTAATAAACGGAAAGCATCCAAACAGAAGAGCAGGCTACGAAAATGTACTCAATAAATATTGGACTATCAATACAAGTGGTATTTCAAATATACAAGAAGTTGCAGGTACAAATTATAAATTCAATTATCTACCGAGTGATGTAAATGGCACAGCTGCGTTATACGGTGCTGCCAGATATACAGGTTTTGGCTGGGATATAGATCTTGGAGCTACTTCTTCTGCCACCCCTTCACCAATAGATATTAAACAATATCAAACTCTAAATGGAGAGTGGACAGCAGGCTATCCAAATTCATTTAGATCCGGACAGATATACTATTCAATCGGCACAGGCGATTGGGACAATAACTTAGTTTGGTCTAATGTGTCACATTCCGGGGATGCGTCTCGTTTCTATCCGGGTAGATTGGAAAATGACACTGTATATATAGCCTCGAATGATTTGATATATTATAATGTTTCCTCTTCTACGATTGGTATTTTGTCAATTGGTGATGGTTCACAAGGGCGATTAGATTTTAATGATTCACAAGATCAATCTCTTAGAATCAAAGAGGATTTTATTGTTGGAACATCAGGTCAGATGGAACAGTATAGTTCCGGCAATAGAAGAGATACTATTTATATCGAAGGTAATATTAC
This sequence comes from Kapaibacterium sp. (SeqCode), assembly GCA_963664875.1. GTDB lineage: Bacteria > Bacteroidota > Ignavibacteria > Kapaibacteriales > UBA2268 > JBFHIJ01. Next base: position 3,251,589 of record OY761611.1, read on the forward strand.
TAATAATTCTACCACATTAGTTAATTTTGACCATGGCGGTTCGGATTACACAATTCTCAAAATAGTAGGAACCGGCAATACGATAGTTTCAGGTACAGGGAATTGGAATTTTTACGATGTCTATCTTAACAAAACCGGAGGTCTTGCAGACACTCTTATCAATCAATCTTCCGGCTTCACCAATCAATTAGACTCTGATATTGACAATGGTAGATTTTTCTATCTGCAGTCAGGTGTCTTTAGGCATGATATAAATCTTTCTCTTCGTTTAGATGATAATAATATTACAAATGATCAGAACACATGGCCTGATCCAGACCCCTTAGATTTCAGAATGGGTGATAATGCCGGTATAGATGTTAAACAAGGTACTATTCGTATCTGGGATGATTTGCACGCCGGCACAAACAATAGCTTTTTGATAGATGGTGGCAGTCTTCTTGTGGGAAATGGTAATAACGAAAACTTTGTATATGGATTAAATAATAAGTTTGAAATCAGAAGCGGCACGTTTACAGTTCCAGCATGCTTCACACCAATTGTTGACCCTACTACTTATGAACCGCAGGGCACTTTGGATATGATAATAGCCGGCGGAACTATAACTGTTATGGATATTTACTCCAATCAGACCAGAAACATTTATGGATTTGGTTTGCTTCAAAGTTCTTCTTTGACTTGGACCGGAGGAACTCTTATTTATTCTAATCCTACAAATGGTGGTTTTGACTACGTTGTAAAAACGGGTACTTGGAGTGTTACAGGAGGGACTCTGCAGTTTGGTGAGCCGGGTAACTGGTTAGGTGCCGGACAGAGACACTCTTGGGGCTCTGTAACTCCGGTTTACAACCTAGTGATTAACGAATGTCGCCAGAGTAGCACCGGTAACTATAGTTCGTGTATCCTTGTTGAAAACGATAATAATGTCCTCAATGATGTAATAATTGAAAGTAATGGTGTTTTGGATTTAGATGGTAATAATCTCTTTGTACAAGGTAATTTTATCAACAATGGTAGATTTACTACTGATGGCAGGGAATGGAATTCGGGTGGTACAAAAACAGTTACTTTGAATGGTACAGGTGACCAAATATTCCAAAATGCAAATAACTATGTAAACGCTCAATCTTCAAGCTCTATGAATAATGAGCCTTTTTATAACTTGGTTATTGATAAGCCTTCCGGTAATGTTATTCTTGGGGATTATGCAAATTCCTATTTGAATATTAGAAATACTCTGATATTTGCTGAGAACAACACTGCTGTCATAGAGGCAAGAACAAACAGTCATTATGTTGCGATGACACCTCGAAGCTCTTCCGGTGATTTGGAAGAAGTAACAAGGCTGGGTCTTGGGCATGTAGATGGTACATTAATTCGCAATTTTTACAATGGTTCTGTAGATTACAGATACTTCTATGTCGGTGCAGGAGATGATTATACACCTGCGGAAGTAGAATTTAACGGTTCTTTTACAAGTGGTCCGATAGATGTTACGGCATTTGGCACTGATCCTGCCGGATTGCCTGATAATGATGAAGATATTGATTTGACCAGAAATATTCAACGTTATTGGAGTGTTGAGGATAATGGCTCGTTCAATCTTGGCTCGGCTGATTTTGATTTGACTTTGCATTTTATAAATCCTACTGACTTTAGAAACAGTTCCAACTGGACTCTTTATAAACACTTTAGATTTCCTTTACCTCCGGGCCCTGCTCCGGTTAATTATGTGCAGTTAGATAATGTAGTCAGAACAGACACAACTACAAAATCGCTTGCTAATACCATATTTGGCAACTATATGATTGCCGAGCTTACAGGTACAAGATTTTATTCCATAGCTAATGGTGCGTGGGATGATCCTGCAACTTGGTCTAAAGCAGGCTATGGAGGTGTTCAGGAAACAATTGACTATCCGAATGATACAGGCGATGAAGCTTATATCGGAGATGGATTTACAGTTACTTTATCTAATCTTGTTCCTAATATCAAATCGACTGTTGTCGAAACTCATAACGGTAAGCCGGGCTATCTTCAGATTGCTGACGATGCATGGGTAACAGGTCAATCTTTTGTCTTGAAAGACAGTTGCTATCTTGCGACTCAGCATAATACAGGTTTGCAACCTGTAGGGATAAATGATGGATCAGTCAGAACTGTAGAAAGGATATTCGGAGTAGGGCACTATATCTTTAATTCCGATGTTGACTTCCAGGTGACCGGTAACGCTCTACCTGACTTTATGCTTTCGTTTACAGTCAATAACACTGCTCCTTCAATTGGATTTAGAGTAGTTACAAATAATAACTCCAACGAGATTACCATATTTGATAGTTTAAATGTTGTTTCCGGTATGTTAGATGCCGGCAGCGGAATCGAAGCATTTAGTATCCGCGGAGGTATGTATTTTGGTGCTATGTCTGATTTGAGGACAAATACCAGAGTGTTTGATATCGAGGGCAACAGAACTCAATATATTACTTTAGATAAAGACGATAGCATCAGATTCAGACAGTTGAATATATATAAAACTTCTGCCCCTGATTCTGTTATCGTTTCTGCACTTGGCGATGACTCACACATCAGAGTTACAAACCGTCTTCGATTTGGTGGTGGCAACCGTGCTTTTATCAAAGTTCTTAATGATTCGCGTATCGTGATAAACGAAGGTGCATCTTTAGAACGTTTAGGAGCTACTCCATTTGGACATATTGATGGCTATTTATCTAAGCCTATCGCTGCTGCTGCAGTTAATCAACAATTTGAAATCGGTTATGGTCTATCCTATGCTCCTGCTACTATACTATTAGATGCAGGCACTACCGGAGGCACTTACGGATTCCTAAATGCAAGAAATATTATGCCTGTACCTGATGAACCTTTCTATGGTAATAGAATGGATCCTAATGTCAGAGTACCAAGGTATTGGAATATTATAGCAGATCCTGATAACGGAATGCTGATGGGAGACAGAGAGCTCAATATTAGATTTGAAATGCCTTTGGCTGAAGCTGCTCTAATCAATCAGAATAACGGCGTTATCAGAAGAAGATCTATACCTACAGAAGTACCGGAATGGCAAGACAGAAGAGAAATTGACCTTGTATGGAGTCTTACAACTGTCGGTACAGTAGAATTGAAATCTAATCCGACTCAAAGCTGGCCGGGATTTGGTGACTTTTTCATTGGTGAAAAAGCCGCAAGGATATTTTACAGCCAAGGCACTGGCGTTTGGAACGACCATAATTCTTGGGCTTTTGATGCTGCGGGTACTATTCCTGTTCCTGCCGGTGAATTCCCTAATCCTGATTGGGATAGCCCTGAACTCTTTGAATTTGAATATAGAGATTCTGTAGTTATTCAAAATACTGATGTTATTACTCTAAATACTCAACCTCAGCTTGCTTATGTTGACTTTAAAGATGACGGCAAGCTCGTAATAAGCCCGAACACATTTTTATCTCAAAGTGTTAGAGGCGAAAGTACTTTCAATATGGGTGATAATTTTACTCTCGAGCTCAGAACTCCTGATGGAATAGAACCTTACACAGACGGAGGTGCCGGAGATGGTGTAGTCAGATTTGAAAACAGAACTTTCGAGCCGACTGTGAACTTTGGTTTTGCAGGTAATGGCAGTCACTACTTTGGTAGTGCATTCCCTGATGTGGTTAATAACATTTATGTAGATTCGGAAGGCGATGCTACATCTATAACTGCCATAGCTCCTAAAGATGTTTCGATAAACGGCTCTCTTGACTTAATTTCAGGTAATCTCAGACCAAGGGATGCTTCAAGTGCTTTGCATTTTGCAGGAGATATTACTCTTGCTGCCGGGACAAGCTTTGATGCGACTCTTGACTATCTAAATAATCCGGTAACTACCACAAATTATATAGAAGGTAGTGGTGCAACTAATCAGACTATTTCAGGTGACGGATTTCTTGTGTTTAGTAATCTTGAGATGAATAGAGGAGCAGGCACAGGACTGCTTTATGCTGATAAAAGTCTCGAAATTGCAGGCGTTTTAGATATGCGTTCCGGAACAAATGCTAACCCGCAAATATTTGAAATAGGGAACAATGGAAATGTAAGCGTCAGCTCTGCAAATCCAAATGCGATAGTAGATTTTGGTGCAAATAATTATATACGAACTTCTGAAACTTCCGGTTCGCTCTGTAGAGAGATCACTACCGGAGAGACTTATGTATTTCCGCTTGGCTCATTAGATGCAGGTAGCAGCAACTATACGCCTGCTAACTTGATTTCCGGTGTGTCCGGCAATAACGGACAGGTATGTGTTCGCACATCAAGAGGCGCTCATGCCACTCTTGCAGGAGGGCATTCTGAATTGCCTGTAGAAAGGACGGAAGACTACCTTGCTCGCTACTGGGCAGTAACGGGAGTTACTACTGATATTAGCGGAAGGTGGAATTTCAACTATGACAATAGTGACATTAGGACAGACGAAGCCAATATTGTCAGCATCGGCAGATGGAGCAATCCTTTTGAGACTACTCCGGGATCATGGCTTGCTGTGAGCGGCACTGTTAGCTTTGCTTCTAATATCTTTGATACTGATATAGAAATACCAAGTACTGATTTTGCAGGCGACTGGACAGCTGCAAATGAAGGTGCTTTCCGTTCAATTTTCTACAGCAGACAGTCCGGACTCTGGTCAAATGAGAACAGTTGGACTTATGCTAAAGATCACATAGGACCAATTGCCGGAGTTGGATTATTCCCTGCTGCTGCAAAAGATTCAGTAGTCATAGGTGGAGGCAACAACGGCGTAGGCAATCATGTTATCAGACTGGATGCAAATTACGAACTTGGTGGTGTACTTGTAGGTACAGGTACTTCTAACACAGGTACTCTTGATATGAGTGAATTTGTCATTACAGGTACTACTTTTAATGTTAGTCCTAATTCGACTATTAACATCGGTTCGCCTGCGGGTATCAATGCAATAGGTACCGATATTGGTAATGTGCAGACTACTGATACAAGATATTTTGGCGGTCTCGGCAGTGAAATCAATATAGTTATGAATGCAACGCAAGATCAGGCTCTGGGTAATGCTTTCCCTGTAGAAGTTAGGGATTTGACTATTGCAAATACCGGTGCTGATGGCAATAATACTGTGCTTTTTGACAAAAATATCAGAATAAATAATGATTTGAACCTAAACAGCGGCACTGCAGATTTGCAAAACTTTTCGCTAAACACTGCAAACACAGGCACTGTCAATATGCTAAACGGTTCATGGCTAAGACTTAATAGTACAAACGATTTGTCCGGCGTAATCAATGGATATGCTGCTTATAACTTAGAGCTTGGTTCTGTGGTAGAATTTTACGGAGACAATCAGGTTATATCCAATCTACCTGCTAATCTTACTAATGGTTTAGCAACTGTTTGGGTAAATTTAAGCGGCACGAAATTTGTTACTTCCTCATTGCTTATTAGGGGCGATTTGTATATTCAGAATAGTGCGACTTTGCAAAATGACCCAACAGTAGATGCACTGCAGATAAACGGAGATGTTTACAATGCAGCGCTGATAAATAACGACGGTGTGATTCAAATTTGCAATTAAATAGTATAACAATGACTAAGATATGATTTAAAGATATTAAGATATACAATAAACTAACAATACGTACTTTTGACAAGAGTCTGTATTATTACTGTAAGTATTTGAAATCAAAAGGATTAGAAATAAGTAGAACTACTGAATTTTAAATAGAAAACTATCGTTACATTGTATTACGTATAAAAACCGAAGTTGACTAATTTTACGTATATATTCAATAAATAGGGAGATATCCTATGAAATTTTTTACAAAAAACTGGCGAAGGTACAGTGCTATAGCTGCTTTAGCACTTGGTCTTCTCGTAGTTGACGGCCAGTCTCAGACTTTGAAAAATCAAAGTACTGGTCGTATCGTTAATAATGGTTCAATCAAGTTTACTTGTGAGGCAGGTCAATTCCAAAATGCAGCAGATCCTACAGTTGCTACCACTTTGGTAAACAATGGTACAATTGAATTTGAAGAAAATGCATCTGCAACAGGTAAATTACAATTTACAGATTTGACCGGTGCAGCTGCAGGCAATTCTTTTGGATTGGCACCTACAAGCAGAGTACCCGGTACTGTTATTTTCAATGGTGGTGGTGCTCAGGTAATTCAGTCAGACTTATACTTAACCAACTTAGATTTAGGTGGTTCAGGAAATAAGACTTATGATGGCGACATCTATGTTGCAGGAGCTTATACTGTTACTACAGGTACCCCTGTTTACGCCAATGCAGGCGGAAGCGGTGGCGGAATGACTTTCTATTATGATGGTGCTACTGATCAGACTATCTATGCAACTGCCGGCGGACACACATACTATAACTTAGGTTTCTTAGATGCGGGTGTTAAAACTTTAGCCGGTGCTACGCTTGCTACTACAACAAATGACGCAACAATTGGTGGTACTCCTAGTACTCGTGCTTCCGGAAATGTTATAATCGATGGTCAGTTAACAGTCAACCATTCTTTACTTCAAGAAGCAGGTGCAGGTAACTTGATTATTGATAATATCACAGATGCAAACACAGGTACTGTTCTATTAGCAGGTACTAATGCAGGAACAGGTAACTCACTATTAGAAGCAACTACCAATATCGGAAATGGTGGTGTTTTGAGAACTACAGGTGACGGTGTTTTGACTGTAGCAACCGGAGCTAATTTGAATGTTAATGCCGGTACATTTAACTTAAATGCAGGTAATGCTGATATTGACGGTACTTTAGCTGCTGCTGCTACTGCAGGTGTCATTGATGTAGATCAATCAAGAACTTTAACAATATCCGGTACATTTACAAATGCAGGTGATGGCACAAACTTACTGTTTGCTGATGAAACAGTAGCAGGTGATGGACTTGCTTCTACAGTAATTTATGATGGCGGTGCGGCTCAAGCTGTTGTTACTACTATCGCATCTAATCCTTATGCTAACTTGCAGGTAATAAATGCTGGTGCTAAAGTTCCGGGTGGAAATATTTATGTAGCTAACGACTGGACTCTTGGCGATGCTGACTTTGCAATGGGTGCTAACACTTTATTTATGACAGATAATGCTGCAACAGCAACATACAATACCGATCACGAGGTTACAGGTCGTATGAATCGTACTATGGGTGTTGGTGGTCCTTTGACATTCAACAACTCATCTACAACTGTAGCTGTTACTGCTAATACTGCAAGCTTGACTGACTTGACATTAAATGTTCAACCGGGAGGCTATTCAACAGACGCAACTTATTCTGCGCATTATGATGGTACAACTGACGTTGACCGTTTGATTACTTATGATTATTCTCAAACAGCTGCAGACTGGGTAGCTATATTTGAATTTGGTTACAAGAAAGCTGAAGAACCTGCTTACGCTCCAAATCCAGCTGGTGGTAACTACGACCACACTTCTCTTCGCTTCCGTGAGTTGACAGCTGCTGATGTTTCTGAAAAAGTTGCAACAGGTTCTGCTACTGGTGACGATTATGCTGCTGCAGTCTTTGCTTCCAGATCATTGCCGGGCATCCAACCGGGTACTGCAACATTAGCCCAGATTGATGATCCTGCTCCGTTATTCCTACGTGGCGGTCCAACAACTTTCATCTCTATCACAGATGGTCGTTGGTCTAACCCTAATACTTGGGATGAAGGTGCTGAACCTGGACCAGGTGACTTTACAATCATCGCTACAGGTACTCAGGTACACGCAGGTGGTATAGGTTCCGGTGGACGTGACCCTTTTGCAGGCGATGAAACATACCCTGATGAATTAACAGCTGGCTGTACAGTTCAGACAGGAGCTGCTTTGATCTTTGGTAATAATATCAATCAGAATTTTGCTTTAAGTACAGGTGCTTCTATGACAATCGAATCAGGTGCAGATGCTGATCCAAATCAGGCAACATTTGCAACATTCTTGTCTTCAACACCTGCATCTTATACTGGTAGAGGTTTGTTCATCTATGAAGGTACAAACCCAACTGTTTTAAAAACTCCATTATTTGATAACGCCGGTTTATTCTATAACGACGGCGAACTTCAAGTGTGCGACTAATATATTTTATAAAGAGGCAAGCCTATCGGCTTGTCTCTTTATATATAATACAAAATATTCATGATTTAAGAACTTTAAAAATATACCAAAAATATAGTAAAAATGACTACCCGAATATACATATTGATTTTGATGTTTGTAATGCTTTTTGGCTCTGTTGATGCACAGAGACTTAAAAGCACGGGTACGATACGTAATAACGGAAAAGGCAAGATTAAAGTAGAAGGTGCTCTCCAATCTAAAGATAATGGGGCTGTCATAGAGAACGAAGGCAAAATCATCATAGAGGGCAATGCTGAAATCAATCAGGACACTCTTGGTGGGTATGTCGAATATAATTGGAATGAAAATGTAGCTTATCAGTATGTACCGTCTTTGCATTATAAAAATGTGCATTTTTACGGTACAACTAAGAAACTACTGGATACCACCTACAAGAGAAATTTTGTAGCTATGGATACATTTTTTGTGAATAATGATGTGGAGATTCGTACTGATTCTTCGCATTATATCTATACTCAAGGCAGAGTAACACACAACGGATACATCAATAAAACAAGTCTGAAAGGTAAGCTGATTTACAAAGGCGACGAAGTTCAAAATGTGGATGGTAAAGGCGAATACAAAGAGCTTGTTTTAGATAACCCCACATCCGCCAAGGTTATAAATGAGGGTGGCTTTAAAGTGGTTACCTCTCTCGAATTGAAACAAGGTGAATTCCAAAATACAGATTCTACTAATTTCATTATGGGCAATAAAAGCAATCTTATCCGACATGTCGGTGCTTCTATCGCTTATGAGCCGCAATTAGAAGGGCAACTTTCTGTAACGTACAAAGGTCAGGGCTCGCTTATCACTGGTGCCGAAATACCGAAAGGTACAAACGACCTTGCAAATCTGGAAATAAGTAATACGGATACTTTGTTTTTAGATAGAAATGTGGATGTGAATGACTCTCTATGGGTCAATGCTAATGTTGTAACAAACGATGATACGCTTTCTCTCAGAAACAGAGTTAATCCGTTTTATGGTGCTTCTCCTGATTTAGAGATAGCAGGTAATTTCAGAAGAACTGTCATTGAAGTTGGTGACACAATCCTTCTCAATAACAAATACACCTTTGCATTGTTTGAGTCTTTAGAAGACAAAGGCGATGTGGCTGAACTTACATTCCATATTTTACCATTAACTCAGCCTGATAACGGCAAAAAAAAGGTTAGTAGGCGTATAAATATTTCCGGTAGAGATTTAGCCGGAAATGAAATAGCAGACAAATTTAAAATGCAGTTCCGTTATGCATGGAGACATGCTCCGGGCGAAGATTATGATGAAACAAATAATCTAAAAGTAAGCGAACTTGTGCTTCAGAGGTGGAAAGATAATAACTGGATTAATTTCCAATCCGACGAGCCTTTTATTTTGTCTGATGAATCTTGGGCTTATGGCTTTAGCAGTGTAGTAAATTCTACAGGTGTATTTGCCATAGGCGGGCCGGACTTCGAGTTGCTTGTTTTCAGAGCTAAAGTAATGCTGGAAGGTGCTTACCGCACCGGTAAATTTGCAACAATGGCTATGGATTTGAATAAGCGAAACGAGATTCCATTGACTCCTCCGTCAAATTCTTATCCTTACAATTTAGATCCAAAACTTCCGACCTTGTCAGCAATTCCTGATTCTGTAGTGGACTGGGTTGTGCTCGAATTTAGAAAAGAAAAAGTAAATGCTGCAGAAAGATTTTTCAAAACTGCGTTTATCCGTTATGACGGTAGTATAGTCGGCATAGACGGCAAAAACGATATAGTGTTTGATTATGCAGATGGCATAGATTCCGGTGGCGGAGATTATTATGTATTTATTCGTCATAGAAATCACTTAATGCTTAGGTCTAAAAATCCGTTACCGATTTACCCTGACAGCAATAACGTACTTTATGATTTCACTTCTAACAGTGATTTGATAGAGGGCGGTGTGCAGTCACTCAAACTGCTTGATATTGACAAAGACGGCAATAGACTTTTTGGTTTGCGGGGTGGGTATAAGTTTGACCAAGTCGAAGACGATTTTAGATTCACATTAGATCCGGACAGATTGGCTGCCTATAAAGAATTTACTCTAATCGGTTATCTTTGGGGCGATTACAATATGGACGGTATAGTAAACACTAAAGATTTTAATATTAGCTGGAATAATAGACTCAAATAGAAAAATGAAGCTACAATATCTATTGAGTAATATAATGAAATGAAAAAACTTCTCCTCTACATATTGGCATTTTTTGCATTCATTGGCAGCTTGCGTTCGCAAGAGCAGGCAGCTTTTGTGCAAATATATAATACATACAGAATATCTTCTGATGTACTCTCTTTCCAATTAATCATGGGTAGAAGCAATGAAAACTGGTACAAATTTGCAAACGGCACTTATCAGCTACAGTTTTCAGACGGCTCTCTAATAAATTCGACTTTGTACAGAATCGATTTGATATCATCGGATCTTAAGCTTGCAACAGTAGCCGGTGGAGATGATTTGCAAAAAGATGCTTACACGATTGATCCGGTAGTCTTTAATGACAGATTCAGCATTACAATAGTCGGACCTGAAACATTAGATGATTGTGCTACCATACCTACTGATGAGACAGTGTTGCTCGGCGAATTTCAAATCTCTTCCAAAGATGGTGCGACTGTTCCTGATGTATTAGTCTGGAAAACACCTTTGCTTTTTTATCAGGCTTGTGCTTACAAAACTGATAAAGATTCACTTGATGGTTTTATCACACGCTTTACCATCGAGGACAATATAGAGATGCACGACGAAATTTCGTCTTATGTAGATTTTAAAACTGATGATTCTGAGCGGCCTGCCATGCGTCTTGTCGAATTTACTGCACAGTATGTAGGTGGTAAAAATGTAAAATTAGATTGGAGAACTGACGAAGAAGCATATAACAAAGGCTTTATAGTCAGAAGAGCTCCAAGACCTGATATGTTCCAGCAGAGCAATGAACTGGTTTATAATCATGAAGTCTCCTCTTTTACTTATGATAATCGTTTGCTTGGAGCCGGCACGACAAAGCAGCCTCAGACTTACGAATATTATTATGATTCTGTCGAATATAGAGGTGGCGATTATTGCTATGAGTTGCTATATGAAGATTTCGAAGGCAATGTAACTACTTTGGCTTATGCCTGTGCACCTGTGCCGAATGCAGTAATCGTATATGCAGCACCTTCGGAAAATCCATTTAGAGAATCAACACGAATAGATTATATTGTAGATGATGATGTTACGATGACCGTAACAGTCTATGAGCTTGGTGGCAAAGAGATTACCAAACTTTCCGACGAATCAGGTCAATTGTTAGATGGTGTAGTTGTCAAAAAAGGAGAACACAGCACCACCTTTAATGCGTCAGAATTATCATCGCAGGGTATGTATGATGTAATATTTATAGCATATCCGATAGACGACCCATCGGTAGAACTCTCAAGAGCGGTTGTAAAACTTCAACTAATGAGGTAGCCGGCATGTTGCTCAAAAATATCGCATTATTATTTTTAGTTTTAGCAAGTACTAAGTTACTTGCTATTGATTTTATTACTCCGCAAGCAGATGAAACAATAATCGCAGGCAGTACCTATAAGCTGACTTGGGAGGAAAAACCCGGTTCCTCGTACAACTTATTCTACTCTGAAGACGGCGGTGAAAATTATACCCAAATTGCCGAAAATGTAACTACCAACGAATATGATTGGCAAGTTCCCGAATTGAACGAATTGAATATTAAACTACTTTGTGTAGCTAATTATTTTGTAGAACCACAGCTTTTGTATTCAGAAGATTTGCAATCGGGTAGAGTAAACTCCATATCTTATTCAGAAGATGGTAAGCAAATACTGATTACTACATTTGATAATAATATCTACGTCTATTCTCCAACATTTACGAGAGTGCAAGTCTTTCCGTTCCCTACTTTAGAAACCATTTTTGATGCTGATTTCATAGGGCACGGCACAATAATATTTAGTTCCGGTGGCAGAGTATATTCTTTTCAAATAATGGATGGCATACCACATGAAATTGCAGCAGGGAATTTTGATATAAACGAAAACATAGAAAAACTGGAATATGGCAGTTCTCGTTTGGAAATTGCGGCAGCTTCTTATGACGGATCTTTCAAAGTGATAGATTATCTGACAGGTATTGCAAAAAAAAGCTTTAATTCGGTAGATGGGCATGAATTTTATAGCCTGAAATATTCAAAATACGAAAAATACATTGCTGCCGGCGATAAGGCAGGCAGAGTTTATATTTATGATTTTGACAATGATGTACTTAGTACAATCGAACCAAAAGTAAATCCAAATATTACATGGAATATCGCAAGAGCTATAGATTTCAGTTCAGATAATTCCGAAATAGTAGTTGCCTATGCAGATGGTAGTTTCTCTGTTTATGATAGGTCTTCTCATGCTGAAATAAGAAGCATAGATGCACATACTTCACAAATCAGAGCAATAGAATATCATCCGATAGATCAGCACATCTTTGCAGCTTCGATGGATATGACTTTTTCTCAATGGGAGAGCACAAAATCTTTACATGTGCCGTCATATACAGGGCAATCTAATATTGATGCCGATTACTCACAAACCGGCGATACTATTGCACTATCAACATATCAGGGTAGTATCCAATTTTGGAAAAACTTTGTATCGGATATAGATACTGCAGAAACAGAATTCAATTTGAAATATAAATTGAAAGTTTATTATGATGATTATGCCGTTGGGTATGACACAAAGCTAAGCATAACGCCTAAAATAGAATATAATCATCAAAATCAAATCCCTTTGCAGGGGATAGATGCAGCAAAAATATATGTCAGAATGCCATCAAGGATGCTTTATCCATTGAGCAAAATTACAATCGAAAGAATGGGAGAGAGATTTGCCTTTACTGAAACCATCGGCAAAGATGATAAAGATGAGAATGTGTTTTTAGCTCTACACAATCCCTACACTTCCATCGATACTCTATTTGTGGACAGCGTGAGCTATAGCGGGTCTAATTTGGAAATAGAGCTACAAAACGGAAGCATCATCACTCAAGATAATTGCTTATTGCATCCGTCAAAAATGTATTTTGCAGGCGAAGCTGAGCTAAAGATATATCCTAATCCGGCTGAGAATTTCATAAAAATTGACTGCAAACTACCTGAAAATACTTTACACGAATATTACGTGTATGATATAGACGGGAGCGAATTGCCGGCTATGAACGGAGAAATTGAGCATGATGCCAAGGAAAAAGAAATAAATATCTCAAAACTTTCGAGTGGATTATATACATTTGAGATAGTATCAGAGAGCGGAAAAAAATATTACGCACGCTTTTTCATAATAAAATAAAACTGTGGGTAGCGTTTTGAGACAAAAGAAGTTAATAAATTCGATAATGATAGTTACTATGATATTCCTATGTGTCTATTCCGGATTCTCGCAGGCAGATGAAGGTTATGAAAGAGATATAAGAATACTTAAAAGCAACGATACGCTTGTAGTACATAGAAAATTTGGTGATTTTTGGTTTGGAGCATTTTCAGGCGTATCTCTCAATTCATATTTTGGAGATTTGATCATTAAGCCAAGTGCCGAAGGCTTGATGAATCCTTTTGCTCAAACTACAGTATATCCTCCGGGTTCAGGTAGCGGCTTATTTATAGGTGTGATGGGCGAATGGGTGCCTATCAATGAAAACTGGGGGGCTTGGCTAAAGGTGAGGTTTTACGACAGCAGATTTAGCTCTACTCAGACTCAAATAGCTACAGACAGCTTAGATACATATTGGAAAGCAGAAACTTCGCTTCAATATATCACAATAAGCCCGGGAGCGAGATATAATACTTCTATTTCGGGGCTTTATCTTACCGCAGGTCTTGATTTCGAGTTAAATAGCTCTACGGATGTGAAAGTTGGTAAAGCATTTGAAAATGGCTCTCCTATTGATGAATTAAAGATAGTACAAATTGACAAAGCTAAAGCAAGATATGGGATAAATCTCGGTGTCGGTTACGAATTTGTTATTGCAGATATCAACCGAAAATACAGAGCAAGAATATCTCCGTATTTTTCTCTTCATGCCGGTTCTAATATTTTAACAGATTATGGTTCTTCATGGAATGCTGTCATGGCGAGAGCCGGTCTGCAAATTAAAATCGGAAAAGACAGGCAGACATTCGACACGCTTCCTTTTAATCCTGCTTATCAAGAGCCTCCTCGCTATTATGCTTCGGTCAAGTCTGATGCAGGAATACAGGTAGATTTATCAGATTTCAGAAGCACTCTTGTTTCCGCATGGCTGACTCAGGTAGAAGTTCCTGCTATACAAGAAGAAATCAGAGAAGAACCAATTTTAGATTTGGCAGATGTAAGGTCTGAAAGACCGGAAGAGCAGTTAGTGGTAACTAAGCCGGTACCTGTCCAGAAAAAAATAGACGTAGTGCCGGGCGATACTGTAAACTTCTCTTTCCGAACTTCTGCATCATCTGAACTTACTACTGACGCAAAAGCATATCTAAATGCAGTAGCAGAAGTGCTAAAAGGCGATCCTAATAAAATTGTTAGAATAAGAGGTCACTCAGATAACCGTGGTACATTACCTCAAAACACTCAGAGATCAAATGCAAGAGCAGACGAAGCCAGAAAATATCTAATCAGCCGAGGGGTACCTGCGGGTAGAGTATTTGCTGCAGGGGTCGGTTCTCTTTATCCGATCGGAGATAACAATGTTGAATCAGGCAGACGAAAAAACAGAAGGATAGAGGTAATAGTTGTAAGTACGAGGTAAAAAAAATTGGTTTATTTATCAAAAATTAAATATATTTCCCTATGTTTACAAATACTCGAAAACTAAAATACGGATTTCAATATGGACAAGACTTTACCTATTTGCATAATTGAAGATAGTGCTCCAATCAGAAAACTTTTTAGTGCACTTTTAAAAAAATCAGGATATGAAGTAAAAGATTTTGAAGATGCCTTTTCGAGTCTCGAATGGCTCAAAGTGAATAAGGCAATGGGTATTATTATGGATATACTTTTGCCGGATATGAACGGTACAGATTTACTTAAAAAAGTTAAAGAAGTACCTGAACATAAAGATACACCGGTAATTGCTGTTACAGGATTTGCCACAGCAAACGACAAAGAACGCTTTACTAACTTAGGATTTACTTCCTATATAGCTAAGCCGGTTGTTACTGCTACTTTTGTAGATGATGTGCTTAAAGGTTTTCAGGAAAAAAATTGAGATAAATCGACAATATGGACTACAACAACAACTTAAATAATAACTCTTTTGAGTCATTAGTATCGAATATGACCAAAAAGGATAAGTCGGTCTATTCGATAAAAAAGACTTATCCTGCACTAATTGTTTTGATTGTTGCATTGACATTGTCATGGATTGCTTACAATTATGTTGATCAGCAAATAATTGATGATAGAAATGAGCTTTATGAAGAGGCAACCGGTTCGGTAGTAAAAAGATTTGAAAAATCTTACTCTGCCGACTTGCAGATAACTCATTCAATGACAGGGATTTATGACCAACTGTTTGAAGTAGTAAGAGATTACTTCGAATTGTATGGCAATACTCCTGTGAAAACTGATACTTCTATGCTAAGCATGATTTATGCCCAAAAGGTGGCTAATGCTGAACGTGGGCAGTATATTCATGATGTTATGTCTCAGGGTTACTGGTCTTATCAGATTTTCCCGGAAGGAGAAAGAGAAGAATACTTCCCTGTGCAGTATATAGTCCCGTTTGATGAAACTACTAATCACAAGCATGGATTTGATCTTAAGACCGATCCGCGAATATACTCAGCTATCGAAAAAGCAAGAGATAACCGCAGTGCAACTGCTACTGAATTTTTTGAAATTCGCAAACCGGATACTCTTGGTTTTTATATTGTTATGCCAATTTATAAAAAAGATACACCAAGAGAAACTCTCGAAGATAGAAGAGCCAACCATCAGGGGGCTGTTCTTATGGAAATCAATTCTGCTTTGTTTTTCGAAACAGCTCTTGGCAAATCAGTTGCTTCTGACTCGACCATAGCTTTCGAATGCTTCGGAGTTAGTGATAAAGGTGATAGATATTCTATATATAAATCAAAAAACTTTGATGAAATTCCGCAAAGCTATCAGCCGGTTATAACTTCTGAGTACGAATTGCCTCATGTTGATAAAAGTATTATTATTGCTTTCAAAACCAGCGATAAATTCGGAGCTGATTTATCAGCGGATATGCCAAATATTGTTTTAGCTTTACTGTCGGTACTGAGTTTTGCAGGTGCATTTTTGATGTTCTTGATTTTGACTTCACGTGAAAGAGCTGAAATCAGAGCTAAAAAAATCTCCCGTTCACAGACGCGAATTACAGATTCATCGAAAGATATAATTGCTACTTTAAGTTTGGAAGGTGTTTTTGTTACAGCAAACCCTGCCGTAGCTGAAATTTTGGATATATCGCCGGAACAGCTTTTAGGTTTGAATATCTCTTCTCTTTTGATTAGAGAAAAAGATATTAATACATTCAACGAATTAGCAAAATCCGTAGTAGAAGAATATACAGAGCGTTTCGATTTTGAAGTTCATAAACATGGTGCTACCGATGAGTCTGTTTGGATTAACTGGAGCTTTACCGTTTCAAAAGAAGACGGCTATATTTATGCGATTGGTCGAGATGTAACGGAACAAATACTTACAGCTAAACGCGAACGAATTAAGAGCAAAGAAGTAGAAATTGCAGAGCTTATTGCAAACAAATCTACTGCATATATTGCTCACTTTATGACCGAACTTTCGCACAGCATCAGGAACTCACTAACGGGTGCTATCGGTTATATAGAATTGTTGCAGCTTGGCGTCTATGAAAATGAAGAAGAGTTCCAGTCATACCTCGAAATGGCACACGAATCTTCACAGGAAATTTTCAACTATATAGCAAGTATTGTTGATGCTGCTCTTGAGTCTTACAATGGACTGCTTAAAGAAAAAAGGATGAATGATCCTGAGCTTTCTGATACTTTACCGGAATTATCTGTAATATCAATTAGTGAGATTATGGATAATTTGAATGAGAGAATGAAAGATAAATCGGGAATTGATTTTGATATCAGATTTACCAGCGAAAACCCGGATGTGAAGGTAATATCCTACAAAGAAAGTATTGACAAAATTCTTTTTGATATTTCTAAAGTGCTATCCTACAATTTGGAAAGGCTTGTTCTTAACATCAACGCAGAAGACAATACTGCTGAGGGAGCAATTTTAATCCAGATAATGGATGATGGCAATGATGATTTGCCTGATTTGATTGAGGTATTCAGACATAATAGCTCAAATCTGATTAAAAATATCGCACTGGATAAAGATGATATATTGCTCAATTTCTCTAAAATTAAATTGCTTGCTGAACAGATTGATTGCCAACTTACAGTAGAAACCTTCGGTAAAGGAGATTCTAACTTAGTGCAGTTAAACATTCCTTTGAAAGGAAAAATGTCCGGAAAGTAGAGCATACTAGATGTAAATATTAAAACGACTTGATTAAAGCCGCCGACTTAGAAATTCGACGGCTTTTTTTGGAAACTGCAAATTATATGATTCCGATTTTGTCATTAGAACTCAAAAATACTTGCAACTTCCATGATTTACGAAAAGAATTAAATTCGAAAGTGTAAAAAAAACTTACATTTTGAATCGTTGAATGGGCTGTATCATAATCAAGTTAAGATATTTAAAATTCAACAAATACACTAATGTTACCTTGTATTTTAACTGCTTTTATTTGAAGTATTTACAAATTCCCCTCTTGAGCGTCGTGCTGAGCGAGCGTAGCTAGTCGAAGTAGGGTGGCATGCGTAGCATGACGGGGTGGAAAAAAAGCTCTACAATTAATAATGCACATTGTGACTTCTGAGACAGCCTATACAAGAAACAAGATAACGACATGAATCGATTATAAATGACATTTTAAGATAAATTGATATTTGAGAAAGTGATTATGTACCTAACAAATCAAATGAGAGACAGAATTTCAAAAAAAACGGTATATTGTACTTCTACATACAAGTCTCGGAACTAAGTGATGGATAATACTTCAAAAAACATACTGTTAGTGTTCCTTTTTGTTCTGATATTTTATATCATGTCAGTGTTGTCGTCATTGTTGATTCCATTAGCAGTGGCATTTTTGATGGCTTCAATTTTTTCGCCTCTGATTACTTATTTAACTAAACGCAAAATTCCCAATTTTATAATCTTGCCAATAATCTCAATTATAACTTTAGGGGTTATTTATGGCATTGCTAATATAATAATCGATACCTTCGATTCTATAGCGATGCAGCAAGACTACCTTCTCGCAAAATTGCAGGCAAAGTTTCAGGATATAGTTCTATGGCTCAAAGATGTAACCGGTACAGATTTGAGACGTATTAATTTTGTTGCAGAGTTTGAAGATATGCTAAGCACGGAGAGAATATCTATCCTAATAAGTAGAGTTCTTAAAAGTCTTGGTTCGTTTACCGGTTCGTTTTTTATGTTTGCGTTGTATTATGTCGTGCTGCTTGCCGGCATGGCTTCTACAGAAAAGTACATCCGATATGTCGGCGGACAAAAAGGAGAAGAAGCATTTAGCAAGTATCTCCAAGTGCAAAAATCAATAATATCATATATGATTTGGAAGACATTAGTGAGCCTCTTGACAGGCGGATTAGTCGCTTTAGTATGCTATTTGTTTGATATTAAGTTTTATGTTTTTTGGGGATTTATTGCATTTATTTTAAATTACATACCTTCAATAGGTTCGATTGCTGCAACTATTCCTCCTATAATCATGGGAATAATTGAGCTGGAAACATTAAATGCAATATTGATACTTACTATACTTTTAGCAGCCATACAGTTTGCTATCGGAAATATCCTTGAACCGATGGTTATGGGCAATCGATTGAAGCTAAATACAATTACCGTACTATTCGGGCTTGTATTTTGGGGTTATCTATGGGGTGTAACGGGAATGATGCTTTCAGTGCCGCTTATGGTTGTTTTGAAATTAGTGCTTGAGCAAACCAGCTCATTAAAGTTTTTAGCAAGAATGATGGAATCTCCGGAAGGATAAATATGTTACACAAAATTTTGGATTTGATATGAGAAACATTTTATTGATCGTGTTAGTTTTAGTATTTAGTACTGTTTGTTCCAGAGCTCAAAATACAGATGAGGTAAAACCCGGTCAAAATCAGGAGATGTTTTCTGCATATATAGGCACTTGGAAGATACTTTCTCAAAGCTATGATTTGGGTGGAAGCCTTACTAATACCACTAATGGTGTAGCAGAAATTAAAACTGTTTTTGAAAATCGCTATTTAGATATAGATTTCAAATTCAAGGACGATAAATCAGAATTTGATATGTTTTGGACTTTGTCTTATAATTGCATAGATAATAAATATTTTCTGTTTTCGAGGAACAGCTCCTATACTTTTCCATACTACGGAAACGGCGAGTACGATGCTAAAGCAAAGTCTTTTGCATTTCTTGTAAATCAATACGATACATACGGCAACAGATACAAAATTGTATTCAAATGGGAGAGAGAAGATAAGTTTGTTATAGAGATGTACAATTTCTCCATAAAAGGTGCAGAAATACTAAAGAATAAGTTTACTCTGATAAAATTGGATTAAATGCTTAATTTTGTACATTCTTATCTTTGATTCAAATGCACTGTGCAATATGTTCGGTAGCAGTTTCTCCTCATTTGCTAACTATACAAGAGACTTTAATGAACCAATATATTGTTTATACTGACGGCAGCAGTCTTGGCAATCCGGGCCCCGGAGGCTACGGAGTTGTAATTAAAAAAGGGGGAGACCGAAAAGAGCTCTCTGATGGTTACAGAAAAACGACAAATAACAGAATGGAAATGCTTGCCGCAGCCGTTGCATTGGAGTCTATTCCCGAAGGCAGTGAAGTGGTTTTACACTCAGATTCTAAATTACTTATAGATGCTTTCAATCAATATTGGATAAAAAGCTGGCAGGCAAAAGGCTGGAGAAAAGCCGACAAATCTGCTGTGCTAAATGTAGATCTTTGGAAAAGAATCTTATCAGCAATGGCAGGAAAAAAGGTCAAATACGTTTGGGTAAAAGGGCATGACGGCATACCTGAAAATGAAAGGTGTGATATATTAGGCAGAGATGCGGCTTCAGCAAATCCTCAAAAGATAGACTTAGAGTACGAAAAGCAAAATGATACATCTTCTTTGTTTCGGGATAATACTGTGGAAAGTAGTCCTGCTGCGGAAGAAAATACAATGCCAACTCAGGATACTCGCATAGTTGAAACAAATTATGCTTTTGAGGGAGAGGATAGGGAGTATGTTTTTGCTGCAAAAGAAGTTGAAGGAATAGGCACATTTATTGAAGTAAAAATCAGAAAATCTGGTAAAGAAAAAGTATTTTATATTGGTAAAGGTGACTTGCAGGGAGTTATCGATATTTTATCAAAATTTTTATAAAAGAGCGTAATCATGGATCGCAGAAGCTTTTTAAGACTTGCAGCATTTGCGGTAGCTTTTTCAGGCACCGGGCTAAAAGCTGCCATGCAAGCTACCGACTACTCTAAATTTAGCGAATCTGATGCTATCAAGTTCGACTCAATAGTTAAAAAATATTCGACTCCGAAGTATCGCAAGATGAAAATCGGAGATTTGATTGCAGCAATAGCACAGGAGTTTTTAGGAACCCAGTATGTTGGAGGCACTTTGGAAGTCGCACAGAGCGAATCCTGTGTGCTCAATCTCAATGGATTGGATTGTGTTACATTTTATGAGAATGCTCTTGCTTTTGCCAGAATAATCAAGCAGAACAAGAAAACTGAAGCAGATTTCAGAAATGAATTAATACGCCTTAGATATAGAGCCGGAATCATAGAAGATTATGTTTCACGTTTGCATTATACATCTGATTGGATAAATGACAATGTATTGAAAGGTGTGGTGCAAGACATTACTCCAAATTTTAAGCCATTAAAATCTGTGAACGAAGTTGGATTTATGAGTGCTAACCCTAAGTACTACAAACAACTCAGCAATAACGAGGATTTCGTAGCCCGCATCGAAGAAATTGAACGCAATTTGAACATGGTAAGGAAAGTATTTGTGCCTCAAAATAGTGTTCCTGAAATAGAAAAAGAGCTCAAATCAGGGGATATAATTGCAATAGCTACTTCTGTGAAAGGATTGGATTATTCGCACACAGGCATCATAGTTAGAGTAAAAAAAGAAGCAAGGTTTATGCACGCTTCTACCAAAGAAAAAAAAGTTATCCTCGATAACAAAATCTCTGATTATCTAAAAGCAAATAATAAAGCGATAGGGATAACTATAGCCAGACCACTTGAGATAAAATAGAAGTTTGATATTGGTAATATTTACAACAAAACCCGTGATATTTTCTTTCACGGGTTTTGTTGCATGTAAGCAATAACTAATTCGAGATACTAAGCTTAGAAATCATCTTCCCATGATTTAGAAGAAGTTTTGCTAAGAACTGAATAATTTGGATTGAAAATTACTTCTTTAGGCTCGGTTTCAAACGGACCAATTTCAAATTTGATTTTCTCGCCTTTTATCATCGCACGGGTGTAATAAACAGAATTGTCGTCGAATACTACTTTCACAGGTACCGGCATAAAGAAGTTTTCGCTCACATCTTCCTGCACTACCTGACAATAAACCACATAATGACCATTCTCGTTAACAACTGTTTTAGAAGCAAATTCGTAAGATGGAATCTCGTAGCCATCTACCCACTGCTCGAAGAACCAACTCAGCTGAGCTCCAAAATGTTTTTCTAAAATGGCACGAAAATCATTTACTGAGTATTTGGAGTGTTTGTAAGTGCTGTAAAATTCTCGTAACATTGATTCGAAAGCAACTTCTCTCTTATCTGCTGCTGCGTTATAATCGATAAACAAGTTCCTCAGCATGTGAAATACGAATAAACTCTTGATATTCATAGCTCTCGAATCTGCTCTGAATCTGCTGCCGCCAATCGATCCGTGCGACAAGCAACCATAATCCTCAAAATCTTTTGAAACGTCATCTAAAGACAAAAAGTAGTTATGCAAATCTCTCCAATTTTTTTCTGAGATACTTTTGTCCTCCAAAAAGACTTCCATATAGACAGACAAAAGGAATTGACGCAAACCAAAAGACAACCAATAATCTCTGTTGCTTTTCGCTTCCATGCCATCAAACCACAGACTACTCATATAGTGGACAAATTGAATCATAGCAGATATACCCGGCTCTTCAAATATTTCGGTTGGAATAGCCAACTCTCTATTGCAAAGGAAGAAACCTGCAGAGGATGTATATTCAGTTGTGAAATCAAGGAAGTAATAACTGCTTCCGGTCAATCTTTTTTCTTTAGGAGTTTGTAAGATTTTCAAAGAGTTTTCCGGCAATTTGCCTAAAATGTAGCTAAAGTATTGATAAGCAATCTGATAGTTTAGTTTAATAGCATCGAGATTGGAGGTGCTGTTGTATTGAAATATTAGCTCTTTATGTCCTATTTCAGGTTTTATTTCTTTTGTTTTATAATTATTGAAAATTACAGCAATACTCTCGAGAGAATCTGGGTACTCCCATTCTGTGATATTATATCCTTCGCTTGATTTTTCATCTTTCACTTTATTTCCAAAGGCATAAACATCCTTGCCTTGGTTGGATTTGACTCTAAGAGAAAATTTCATGTGTTTATATTGGTCACCATCGACAGGATAAAGCGAAGATGCGAATAGCATATCTGAGATTTTAATTTTGCTTTTCATAACAAAAGTTAAAGTTAAAGTGTCGCCTGCAGGTACTACCTCAGGTAAGTTGACCCAAACTGAGTAATAATCAGTAGGTTTTTGGTGATAAAAGTTTACTGACCTGCCTTTGTTATCTTTGACAGATACGAGCTCACTTTGGGGATTTATAGCGAGTTTTAACCATTGTAGATTGTCAAGAGCTGCGATTTTGAGGGAAGAAGTAGAAGTATATTTTTTTTCAAAAGAGAACTCCAAATTGATATCTATTGCTTCGACTGAGAACTTCTGTTTTAGCTTTGAACGCTCCAACTCTGACAATAGGTAATCCTCAGCTCTGTCAAATGATAGAATAATTTCCATATCTCTTTCGCTATTGCCTGTGCTGATATTAGTTCTGTAGAAATTACACTCTTCAATATCTGCCGGGTTAAAAATCCAAACATACTGGTCTTGAATTCCGGTAAAAAACTCAGCTAAGAAAAATTCGGATTTACCTTTTTCCAATATGGCATAAGCAATTCCTGAATAAACATTTTCTATCTGAGGTTGTACAAAGCTTTTCCAAGTATCAGAGAATAACTCTTCAATCTGTTTTTTATCAGAGAAACTCGTTTTTGGGAAATCAGTAGAAATTGTTTCAAAGAAATCATCATCAAAAATAAAGCTTGCTTTCGAAAAAGTTGTAGTATAGTAATCGTTTCCAAAATGTCTTCTGCAAAGCTGTTTTTCGGGTTCTATAGGTGGGCTCAATTCAAAAGAGCCGTGCCCTAAAAAGATGGCGACATGCCTACCCTCGCCAATATCCTGCATAAAATAGACAATACCGCTGTCAAGTATTGTGGTTGCGGCATCTTGGGAAATAAACACATCTCTTACTTTATAGATATGCTCAGAATCCGGTTTGAGACTGGCGAAACTGTCATAAAAATCCTTGTAATTTTTGAAGTCTTTTGCTTCAGTTGACATAGCAAAAACAAGAGAAAAAAGAAACGTCAAGAGAAAGAAATTTTTCATGGTCATAATACTAACATTAAAATAAGACATAAATTTTAAAGACAAATATAATAAGAGTATTATTCATAATTACAAAAATTCTCACCCCTCTCTTTCTAATCCCAACACACCCTGGCACAAAAAAAAAGCCGGCACTTTATTTTTGAGGTAAAGTGCCGGCTTCGGTGAGTTAGCGTTTGCTTCGTTTGGCAAATGCGGTGTTTTTTGGATTATTTCACTACATTTACTTTACGTGTGATTACGTAGCCGTCTAATTCGATTACCAATGTGTAGCTGCCGCTTGTCAAGTTTGATGCGTCGATTGTTACTTCGCTGCCGTCAAAGTTGCCGTTTGCGTATTCTACTACTTTGCGTCCGCTCATGTCGCTTAAGTAAATGTTTGCTGTGCTTGCGCCGCTTACTTTTACTTTAGACTGTGCACTTACAGGATTTGGTGTTACTTCGCCTACCATCAAGTTGTTTGGTGCGCTTAGTTCCACTTCTTCGATTTCGCTGTATTCGAATTTTCCGCTGCGTTCTATCATTTTTAGTCTGTATGCATATTTTTTGCCTAATTCTACGCCGTAATCTGCTGTGTTGTAGTTGCGTACTGAGTGGCTTGTGCCGCTTGCGCTTACTTCTGATACTTTGCTGAATAGGTCTGCATAGCCGTCTGTGATTTCTGTTCTTTCTACTTCGAAGCGGTCACTTTCGATTTCTGATAAAGTTGACCAGTTCAAATCTACTCGGTTGCCTACTGCTTTTGCATCAAATGTTGCCAATTCGATTGGAATTATGATGCCGCCGTTTGCTTCTGCGAAGTCAAATACGCTTCTTAGCATTTTTTCGATGTCTGCTATGTGGCGCCAGTCTGCTCCTAAGTAGCATATATTTGTTCCGATTGTTGTTGTGGCTACACCCATGATTTTTTCTTCCGGTAACAATGTGCTTGTGCCGTTTAGTTCATTTGTGTAGTAGTATGCCAACTTAACTCTACCTTCGCCGCCGTCCCACATGTCAACTAATGCTGGGTTTGGTGCTGCGTCGCCTACGAAGTTTGTTGGTGCTATTATGTTTGTTAGGTTTCTGCCTACGCTGCTGCCGGTTACTTCTGTGTAGTCGATTACTTCAGGATTTGCTTTTACGCGGTCTGTAGCTCTGAATAAATCGCGTGCTACTACGCCGTTGTTTCTGATCATTTCCTGTGATGCTAAGATCAGGTTCTTCTTATCGATTGAAGTTCCGTTTGCAAAGTAGTTTTCTATGTCTAATTCTTCGTAACGTGATAATTTTACATCTGCATCGCCCATCACATCGTGTGCGTCTGACCATACTACTGTGCGGTAGTGACCATAATCTATGGCTCTTGCTTCCCAGTTGTTTCTGTCTAATACGTCATAGTCGATTGTGTCGTTGGCGATTGTTGTTGCTGTCGGATTGATTGCTACTTTCCAGCCTACAAAGCTCAAACCGTTTACTACGCGGTCGTGGTTCAATTTACCTGCGATTTCTGTTAGGCTTGGTGTGTTGCTCAAGTCTGCATTTACATATTGGCTGCTTACCAACATGTTCATCCATGAGCGGCGAATGAAGAATCTTACGATTTTTGATGCTTCGTTGTTTGTGTTGTCTTCATCGCTTTCTGTTACTATCATTATTTTGTAGCGTGGTGTTACGTTTGCTGTCATTTCTGAATATACTTCAGGTACTGATGCTGCATAGCTTGGGTTCAAACGCAAGTCTGCATACGTTTCTGGTACAAATTCCAAGCCTTTGCCATCGGCAAGGTTGAAGTTTACATCAACGTATTCGTAGGTTGTTGCATCTACTTTTACTGTTTGTTCGTAGTCCGGTGCTGCACCGAATGTACCGTTTGGCAATTCACGATAGATTTTTACTGTTACTTCTGAGCCTGTTTGGAATAAGCTACCGTTGTTTCTCAAACGTGCACTTACTTCTACAGGGGCTTCTGTCATGATGTGTTCTGCATCTGCAAAGATACCTTCTGTTGCGCGGTATGATGCAGGTGCTGTGATTGTAGTTGATTCCATATCGCTTACATATACGCGTCCGTTAAATTCTAACGCACCGATGTCGTATCTCTGACCTGCTTCGCCGCGTACTTTGCCTGTGATGTCGCTTGTTGTTACATCTAGGATATCGCCGCGGTTATTTAGTACTGAGTTCAATGGCATTGGGTTTGATTTAACGCGTAAGTTCTGTGGATTTGTTCCTACAAATGCGTAATCTGTCATAAATTTTGAATATACTGAGTATTTGTCTGCTCCTGCCCATGCTTGCCATTGTGCCAATGTTTTGTATTCATTGATTGCTGCATCTGACAATTTGTTGCCGGCTGCATCTGTTTCGATCCAACGGTAAACTGATGATGCTGAGTTTTCTGTCCAATATACGTTGCGGTCAGAAATTACGCCTGCCTCTTCCATTGAAGGTCCTTGGTAGAACACGCATGCTGATACAGGGCAAGTTGCTGCATAGTCGTTATCCATTGCTGCGATTGCGTTGTTTTTGAGTACTGTACCCATTACGTTTTGAAGACCTACGCCCATTACTGCACGTGTGTTCATTACGCCGTCATCGCCGTTTACTATGATTGTATTGTTTACGATTGCGTCATTTCTTGAGAAGTAATCTGACTGCAATGGTGAGTCAAAACTGTTGCGTTGTGTGAATACGTAAATACCTGCTCTTGCTGTATTTGCGTCGTTTGGCAACAATTCCCATACGATGTTACCTGCGATTACCATTGATTCAGGATTTACCGGGAATGTTGTCAGCAAGCTACCTTCGATTAGCTGTTGTGGTGATTGCTCTACGCGAATACCACTTACCATGCCTGTACCGCTGATGCTGCTGATTTCGTTGTTCAATATGTTTACCATACGGTTGTTGTAGCCGAAATAGCCACGTGCTGACTGACCGCCTGCCATGATACCTGCTGCGTCAAGACCTGTGCAACCGCCTTCGATGTCATATATTCTGTTACCGCTGATTTCTGTATGTTTTTCATGACCTACAAAAACGCCTGCGCGGCCTACATTATGAATTACGTTGTTGCTGATTACGTTGTTTTCGTTGAAATGCTCTACGTTATGGCCTAAACCTTGTACGAGCAACTGACCGATACCCATAGAAGCAACACCATAAGCGAATCCGCTGATTTCGTTGTTCATGATTACGTTGTTTGCATTTACAAGGGTATCAAGACCGTCTGTGTTTGCATTGAATTTTTCGTTAATCGGTGCTTTACTGCGCATCACGATACCGGCTGTGTAAGCCAATGTATTTGAGCGTTTGTCTGCTTCGTATTTGAAGCCGCCCTGTGCTGCTGAATATACTGTCAATGGCAATGAGCATTTAAAGCTGCCTGCATCTGTACCTTCGATTATACAATTTTTGATTGTATTGTTTGATGCACCGTTACCCAAATAGAACACTGCTTTGAATGGTTCGTCTGTGTCTAATGTGAATTTTATTGATTTCTGGCTGCCACCATCAAATGTGATGTAACCGTCAGAGTTAGAATAATTTCTTTTTGTGCTTGCAGACATCATGTAAACAGCTGCATTTGGTTGTGCAGGTTCGACGTTTTGTGCGATATATACACCGATACCGTTACCGCTGTGCAAGTTGATATTGATAGACCCTTTGTTTACTGCTTTACTTTGTGCAGGTTTGAAAGTGATTGTGTTTTCTTCGCTGACACCGATAATTTTAGAAGAAATATCTAAAGCAGGAAGAGTTGGATTTGCTTTTGAGCCTATGTTATAAGTAGGATCAGTAAGTTCAAATACAACAGGACCGCTAACACCTTTAAGATATACATCATTAAGAGCTGCTTCTACAGTGGCATAGTTACGAGTACCGGAAACTGTGTTGCCGATAGTATAAGTGCCTGACATTGCAGCAATTGCAGTGAAATAAGATGTTATTGAGTTGTTTGTCAAATCTTTGTCACCAGGGTGAGTACAAAGAACTGTTACTTTATACTGACCTGGTTCATTCAAAATGAGTGGATCAGGGAAAGGCACTGAAGTAGTGTTATAAGTACCATATTGCAACTCAGGAACTAATGTATTGCTTTGGTAAACAATATTTGTGCTTGGAGTAGGACCTGTGATTACCATGGATGCACCAACGTTTGTCAAATCGAGTACACCGTTGTTGATAAAACGTGCTCTTGGTTGTGTAGGTCTGCCTACATAAACGCCACTTGTCGGTGCTTCGATTGCCAAAGCTGCCGGTTCGTTGTTGTATGCTACTTCAAAAATCAAGTCACTTTGATAAGCATTAGGAACTATATTATTGATAGGTTCATCGTCAATAACTGTTTTCTGAGAAACTGAGTATTCGACTCTATATTCGCCAATCTGAACAAGAGGTTGTTTTGTTCTGAATGGAGAGAAATCAACACTATAGTATTCGCCTGTGCTCATTGGATTAGTAGTATTAGACCAGCTAAATTCATCTTCATAAACCAATGTGCCGGTGTCGTGTCTGTAAACTTTAACAAATGCGTCAAAAGAATATACATCATTCAAGCCAATATTGGTAACTCTGATGTCCAAAGGAACAACGTTGTCTATCAAATATTTGATTCTTGTTTTTGGTTTCGGATTGCCAACAGTAGTGATTGACAAATCGTTTTCCAAAGCGATGATAAATTTTTTCTGTATTGTTTCTTCGTAGTCTTCTGCAGGAACAATCAATTTTGCTATAGCGATATATTCGCCACCGGGGATAGTTGCTGCATTTGTTTCTAGGTCAAACTGACCTGTGTTATTGGCATCGTCAGGGCTTGCAGGATTCATTTTAGCTGCAATACCTGTTGCATGAGTGAACGTGTAAACAAAACCTTTTCCTTCAGGTTGTGGAGCAGGATTGATTGTTGTTGTAGTAACGTCGCCTTCTTTAGTGGCTGTATAAATCGGAACTTGTGTTTTCAAGTCAATTATTTTGTATTCCAAACGGATATCAGGTTGTCCAGCCTCTCTATCTAGAGTGATAGTTGGAGCAGGGAAGACAGAACCGCGTGGGAAAATCTGGCCTTCTAATGGAGTAATGTTAGTAAGAGTAGGTAAAGGTTTTTTAGTAGAGTAAGTTTTACCACTTGGTAAAAACGGAGCAACTGCAGTTGTTAAAAAGCGTGCAGGATTTGCATTTACATTGCTGTAATAAAATGTAGATGGGCTACCCGGTTCTATATTGATATAGTTTGCAGTAGAAGCACCTGTCATAAATGCTATTGAATTACCACCTAAAGCTACATCATTCATCCCACTACCATAAACAAAAGATACTACTCCATCTTCGCTTATTTTAACTTGGAAATTCATTTGGACACCATTTTGACCAAAATATGCTGTATTTTTCCATTGTACAGTCAAAACACGACTTGGAGCTGTGCCTTCAACCGTCCAACTTAAATTACCGCCATTTTGATCAGTACGTAAATCTTCTGCACATGGAGTAACTACTAATGCAGATGTTGTAGGAGTTATCGATAAACTACCAAGAGTAGTATTGTTGAAAGCTAACCAGCCGTTTGATGATGGTCTTAATGTGGTTACTAATACATCATCAAAATAGATAGGAAATGGAGCGTCAAAGTTATATTGAACATCGTCGCCTGAGCCGAGTACTGTACCGCTTATTGGTACATAAGATTGAGTGCTTTCGCTAATCGTCTGAGTCAATAATGGATCAGCTTTAGCACTAACAATTAGAATTACTGCAGCAATAAGTACTGCAAAAAGGTTTTTAAGACGCATGTCTTCCTCCTTTTGTTGTTATATATTGGATAACTATTATTATAAGAACTCTCTTGAATAAATCTTTTAATGAAATCGAGTATTCATTAAAGGTATCATATTATGTGTATTTTTAACATTTCTCTATATAAAAGTTAAAAGTAACACTGTATATGAACGTAATTGTATAGCATTATTGTCAATATAATATAATTACAGAACAATATCCATCAATATAGTAAACTTCTATTATAGATAACAAAAATATTTGCAAATTGTTACATATAAAGACGAAGATAAATGAAGTTGTGATTCTCTATAGCTATAATATCTTTAAAATCAAGAAATTAGAATGTGTGTTAAAATATTGTAAATATGTCAACAAAGTAGATAGACACTATAACATAAAAACTATTGAGGGCTGCTCAAATTTTCGATTGCCATTATTATTTGTAGCTAAAGCATTAAAATGCTCAAATCCAATACCAAAAATTTACATTTTTCTTGATTTATCTTAATAACAATTGACTTAAATCAAAAACCGTGCTAAATCAAGCAAAATTTGCAAAAAGTCTTAAACCAAGATTCCTTATTTTGAGTCTTAAATAGAATAGTTTTTATTGAAACAAAATTTGTTTTTTTACGTAGCAGACAGAGAATTTTTAACTAATACTAAAGAATTATTTTTATGTCTAAGAGAAAAATTTCAATAGTTCTGGCAATAGTTGCCACCCTCATCATTGCTTTTGCGGGTTTCAGTTTTTTTGCCGGCATGAAAGAATCCCCAACTAAACAGTTGCCTCCCGATAGAGTGCTCAAAGTATCTGTAGCTGAAGTAGCATACGACACTATGACTACTAATATTGTATCTACCGGTAGATTGGATTCTAAAAGTTTTGTAGATATGATCTCAGAGGTTTCCGGAAAAATATTGCCGGGTGATGTGCCTTTGAAAAAGGGACAAAGTTTCCGTCAGGGGCAGTTGCTTGCTAAGATATATTCCGAAGAAGCAGAGCTTGCCCTCAAAGGAAGAAAAAGTCGCTATCTGACTACCTTAGCAAATATGCTCCCTGATATGCAAATTGATTTTCCGGGTGCGTACCCTTCATGGGAAAAATTCTTTAATTCCATAGAATTAGATAAGAATTTACCTGAAATGCCTAAAGTTGCAAACAGTAAAGAAAAAATATTTCTTTCTGCTCGTAATATAATTAGTGAATATTTCGGAATACAAAGCGACGAAATAAGGCTAACAAAATATATGCTTTATGCTCCGTTTAACGGTTCTTTTAATGAAGTTTATTTAGAGATAGGAGCTGTTGCTAATACAGGTTCGAAACTTGCAAAACTTATCAGAACTGATATGTTAGAACTCGAAGTGCCGGTCAACTATGATTTATCCAGAAAAATCAGTAACGGTCACAAGGTAACAGTTAGCTCTGATGACAATAAATATACATGGACAGGTACTGTTAATCGCAAATCTGAATTTATCGATCCTAACACTCAGTCAGTTAGTGTTTTTGTAACATTAGCTGCCGGAAACACATCTTTATATAAAGGTATGTATCTAAAAGCTCAGTTTGGTTCGATAACTTATAAAGATGTAATGGAACTTCCGAGAAATGCAGTCTTTAATCAGGATGAAGTATATTATGTAGATTCTGAAATGAAATTGCGAAAAGCCCAAATTCAAATAGTTAAATACAATGACAAGACTCTTCTATTACAAGGACTGCCTGAGGGCATGAAGGTTGTAGATGAGCCATTAATTAATGTAACAGAGAATTTGCCTGTCGAAATTATAAACAAGTAATATCCAGAATACGAATCTAAAACATGAGAAAAATAGTAGAACAATTTGTCAAATATCCTTTTTATGCAAATATTTTCCTTGCTTCATTGATTATTGGCGGTATCATTGCCATGCTCTCGATGAAGATGTCGATGTTTCCTGAAACAACACCGAAGGATATATTTGTTACTGTTGCTTACCCCGGAGCTTCCCCTAAAGAGATGGAAGAAGGGGTTACAGTCAGAGTCGAAGAAGCTGTCAGAGGCATTGTCGGCATTAAAGAAATCAGATCTACATCATCTGAGAATGTGAGCTCAGTTCATATCGTTACAACAGGTGAATATGATTTGGATGAAACTTTGATGGAAGTTAAAAATGCTGTTGACGGTATTTCTTCATTCCCGGTTGATGCCGAAAGGCCAATAGTTTATAAACAAAAAGCTACTACAAAAGCTATGTTTATGGCTCTGTATGGCGATATAGATCTGATGTATCTCAAAAAATTGGCTTACACTGTCGAAGAAGACCTCCGATCTTCGGGTATTGTCAGCCAACTTTCAGTCATGGGTTATCCTGCAACTGAGCTTTCCATCGAAGTAAAAGAAAACGAACTTCTTCGCTATGGAATCACTTTCGACCAGATTTCCAGTGCCATAACAAGAAATAATATTGATATATCAGCCGGTATGATCAAATCTCCTCAGGAAGAAATTTTAATAAGGTCGCGTTCGAGAAGTGTTGATCCTAACAAGGTAGGCGAATTGGTAGTGGCTGCAGCTGCTGATGGTAGTCTGATCAAAATTCGTGATATAGCTGATGTTAAGATAAAATTTGCAGATGTAACAAGTGGTGCCACTCTCAATGGGAAACCAAGTATATCTTTTGATATTACAAAGCTACCCGAAGAAGATTTGAGTGAAATAACTGATTTTATTGAAAATTATGTTGAAGAGTTTAATCGCAAGCATCCGCAGGCAACTTTAGAAATCACATGGAACTTCATGACATTATTGGAACAGCGACTTCAGTTGCTAATCAATAATGGTGGTATGGGGCTGATTCTTGTAGTGTTGTCGTTGACATTTTTCTTGAGATTTGGTCTTTCTTTCTGGGTTGCCATGGGGATTCCTGCCTCATTTTTAGCTATGTTTATGGCTGCCAGTTTTTATGATGTTACGATAAATATGATTTCTCTGTTTGGTATGATACTGGTCATCGGGATTTTGGTTGATGATGGTATCGTGATAGGGGAGAATATTTTTACACATTTTGAAAAAGGCAAATCCAGAAAACAGGCTGCTGTAGATGGCACTATGGAAGTTCTTCCTGCTGTTATTACTTCGGTAACGACTACAGTGGTAGCTTTTGTGCCTGTGCTCCTTATTACCCAAGGTGGCTTGGAGTTTATGAAAGAAATGGCAATAGTCGTAATCTTTTCGCTACTGTTTTCTTTATTCGAAGCATTTTTCGTTTTGCCTGCACACTTGGCCCACAAATGGGTTTTAAATAACAATGAAAAAGAAACTCCTGTACAAAAATTCCGAAGAAAACTTGAAAGAGGAATTGATAAGTTCAGAATAAACATCTATGGTAGGCTACTCAAAAAAATTATCACATGGCGCTGGTTTGTAGTTACTATTCCGGTTGCATTGTTTGTGATTACTATTGGGATGGTGTTCGGTGGAGTTATACGTGCAACGTTTTTCCCTGCTATTCCTTTTGATACTTTCAATGTGAACATTGCTTTCAAACCTGGAACAGGTGAGCAGATTACTCGTGAGTATTTGGAAAAATATGAGAAAGTAGTTTGGGAAATTGCTGATTCGATAAAAACTACAGGCGACACTTTACCTTACATCAAATATACAAGTTTGCAGATGGGTAATGCCTTTGCAGGCACAGAGTCCGGTTCTCATACAGGTAAGGTAGATGTCTGGTTCCATGAGATAGACAATCGCAAGCTGACATCAAATATGATTGCTGAGATGGTAAGAAAAAGGATTGGAGCAGTGCCGGAAGCAGAGAAATTTGTTGTAGGCGGTTCAGACAGATGGGGTAAACCTGTATCTGTTTCGCTATTGAGTAAAAACTCTATAGAGATGTCTCATGCAAAGGAAATGCTTGAAAAAGAACTCGAAACTATTGCAGCGTTGACAAATATTTCCGATAACTCTCCGATTGGAAAGCAGGAAATCAGAATTAAGTTAAAACCAAAGGCTTATGCTCTTGGTCTCAATCAGATTTATATAGCCAACCAAGTGCGTCAGGGTTTTTATGGCGGACAGGCTCAGAGATTGCAGGAAGGTAAAGACGAGATTCGCGTTTGGGTTCGTTATCCTAAAGAAGGAAGACAAACCATGTCACAGTTCGAAAACATGAGAATTAAGACAGCTCAGGGAGAATTCCCTTTACTTGAACTTATAGATTATGATATCGAACGTGGTCCTGTAAGCATTAAACGCTACAACCTTCAAAAAGAAATCACAGTTGAAGCGGATTTAAAAGATCCGAATGATGATGTGCCTCCAATTCTTGAAAAAATTGAAAATGATATAATGCCTAAAATTCAGGCAAAATATCCGGGTGTTAAGTATGAATTTATGGGGCAGATGAAAAGCTCAAAAGAAAGTGCGGGAGAGATGGGATTCTACTTCATGATTGCTTTCTTTGTGATTCTTTTGATCATCATGATTCACTTCAAATCATACATACAGTCTTTACTTATCATCAGTATGGTTCCTATAGGCTGGATGGGTTCTGCTTGGGGGCATGGTTTGGAAGGAGTGCCTATTTCGATGCTATCTGTATGGGGTATGGTTGCTCTCGCAGGTGTGATTGTTAATGATGCGGTCGTATTTCTATCAAAATACAATGATTTGATAGTAGAAGGCGATAAAGTTGAAACTGCAGCTTACAATGCAGGTATCGCACGCTTTAGAGCTATTATGCTAACTACTATTACTACGTCAATTGGTCTTTATCCTTTGATATTAGAGACGAGCTTCCAAGCGCAGTTCCTGATACCTATGGCGATAGCTCTTGCTTATGGTGTGCTTTTTGGTACAATGTTTATCCTGATATTCTTCCCTGCACTTATTGTCTGCATTAATGACATAAACTGCATGATTTATAGGATATGGACAGGCAAACAATGTTCTAAAGAAGAGTTAGAACCGGCTATGAAAAACTATAACAGATCTTTAGGTTAATAATCAGAAGTAGTCAAATGAAATTAAACAAAAAAATATTCTTTATTATTGCCTTGTGCAGCTCTTTTTCGTTTGTATCTGCGACAGAGATTAGTCTGGAAGATGCCATTATAATCGGGCTTGACAATAATCATCAGGTAAAAATTGCAGGTGCTTCCAGCAGACTTGCAGGTATTAATAATGCCTGGGGAGCTGCCGGCAGATATCCTACTATCGATGCTTCCATCACTCAAGGTAATAGATTTGATAATCGCCCGAGTACAGTTTTCCCGGACGAAAGCACAAGTACATCTGTTTCAGCTTCTGTTGGTTTGAACTGGATGATTTTTGACGGTTTTGCAATAGCAGACAGAAAAGAGAAATTGGAATACTATGACAAGATTGCTCAAAATCAGGAGTACGATATTAAAGAATCGCTTGTCAGAGATATTACTCTTGCATATCATCAGGCTCAGATTGATCAGGAAAAACTTGTGGTGCTTCATAAAGTTATGGCACTTTCTGCGGACAGATACCGTAGGGTAAATCTTGCCAAGGAGCTTGGTAATGCTGTAACATTTGATGTCTTACAACTCAAAAACAATTACCTGCGGGATTCTACTAATGTACTCTACCAAGAGATTGGCTACCGCAATTCGCTTCGAGAGCTCAATTTGCTTCTGGGAGAATCAGACGATACAAAATATGAGCCGGTAGGGCAGCTTGTTCCCGATAATTTGGAAACTTCGCTTGCTGAGCTTCGCTCTCTAATGCTTGAAAACAATAAATCATTGAAGTCTCTAAGGTATAATCAAAATATATTAAAATCCGAACTTAATATAAATGAAAATACCTGGCTACCAAAGCTGTCTCTCTCTTCCGGTGTTGATTATAATACTACAAGGACAAAGTATCAGGGATTTGATGCTTCTTCTTCGGACTACTATGACTATTACGCAAATCTGAGACTTTCTGTTAACATTTTTAATGGTGGAAATACAGAAAGAGCATTGGAAAAAGCAAAAATAGATGTAGAAAAAGGTGAATACCAGATTAGCGAAACACAAATCAGATTGGAAAATAGCCTTAAAAGTTTAGTTGAGCTTTACAAGCTAAGAAATGAATTGTACAATGTGTCTCTGGAAAATCTTAAAAGTGCTGAGCTGAATTTGCAGATTGCAGAGCAAAAGTTCGACTCAGGAGCTATAAGTTCATTTAATTTTAGAGATATACAGCTTGTTTATCTAAACGCTGCGTTTGATAAAATCCAGGCAACTTATAACCTGATAGACACTGAACAGGCTATCAAAAAGCTGACCGGTCAGATAGTTTACAGAAGATAGTCAGTTGTCAGATATGATAATAATTGCAAAAGAGGCTCGAGTAATTGGGTCTCTTTTTTTTATTAAATATTTGAAATTAAAAATATTTATGTTATATTCAGCTATCTGTCAATTATAAGTTATGAAAAATGAGAACTCTACTTTTTGCATTTATTTATGTTATGTTTTTGGGTGTGGCTGCGACTTCCAATGCAGCTAATTTGCAAACTCTTTCTGAAGATGATATTATTGAGTTTAAGCTGGACTCTTTGGAAGCAATGTTAAATCGCGGAGATAAAACTGCTTTGCTTCAATTAGAGGGAATGATAAGTAGCGATAAAAATCTGACTCGCGATACATGGTATGGAAGTAATAATCAATCTATAAATGCATTTGCTGCAGAAATATTAAAAAAATATTGTTCTTTTGAGCATATGCCAATCCTGAGAGAGATTGAACCGGAAGAATACAAAGTTTTCCTAAGAACATACTATGATAGCATCAGGTATATTCCAAGTTTATTATCTTTTTCAGATGTTAATTCAGATTATCAAGCCAGTTATAGAGCATTCGACCTTATAGCACAAGATAAACCTGATATTTCATTTCGTCATTTTTCAGATTTGAATTCAATTTTCAAAATAAAAAATCCCAACTTATTTCCTAAGTTTTCACTTACAGATGCAAAGAAGAATAAAAAGCTTCTGGAAAGCATTTCTTCTGCACCTGAAATGGAAGCAGAAGAAGAAAAATACAATAACGATTACACTATTTTTCAGCTTGGATGCTATCCTAGTGATCAGTCATTAGGACTTATTCTGCATATTTTACGGACAAAAGAAATAAATGATATACAAGCAGCTATTAATAGCTTAGCTATGATTACCAACTTCAAACTTTTTCAGGATTCTGTTCCGGATAAATTCGTCCTCGCTCAAGCTTATGAAGATTTAAGATTCCAGTACGAGTCTTTTGAAGATATGCAATTTAACGGTTACAAGCACTTGAACATAGCAACTACTGACTCTGTCCAATTTTATTCAGCTTTATTAGATTTAGAAGATATTCCATGGTGGAATAGGATAAATGCACTTCCTACGGTGCTTAAAATTAAAGATTCAAGAGTATTACCATTTTTAGCCGATTTGTCTTTGCTTTATAACATTCTTACAGATAGGACTCTTAAGTATAACATACACTCCTACTATCTTGATACACTTAAAGCGATGACTCAAACAGCATTCCAATTTAAGAATGAAAATGGTGGTTATTCAGAATTTCCAGGTTCATACGAAATCAAATGGGGTATCAATCTTTCCAGATACTGGCATCAACATTATAGAGAATGGAGTTGGAGCGATGCAGAAAATTGTTTTGTTAATCCAACAATAGACTACTACGAGCCTGTTGGGCTAGAAAAACTAGTTAAAGAAATGGCATCAAAAGACAAAAAAACTGCTATCAATGGATTGATAGAGTTTGTCAGTCAGTTTAATCTCGAAGATGAAGCTATAATAAATAGGGATTGGTATAATTTGCTTGTATATGAAGAGATTAATAAATGCATCAGTTCAAGTTTCCCTCGCCACAATTTATTACAATTCAAAGTATTTTTGAAGTATTGTGATGATTACGAATTTGATTATAAAATTGACAAGGATTTATGTAATGGAGTAGCAAAACTATTGGGATATGAAGAGTTTGGACAAGATAACAATTTAACAGACTTAATGTTGTTCAAAGTTAAAGAGAAAGGCATAAATCCTGACCAGAAGGTAGAACTGAAACTTTTATCGACTATTGGAATTAATCAAATTCCAAAACTGATATATCTTCAGTACATAAGTAAAAATGTATCTTGGGGCTATTCTAAATTTATAGAAGAATTGACAGACAAAGCTTTTCAAAAGCATATGGATTCTATTTTAACAACAGAACGGTATCTAAAGCTCTATTTAAAGTATTTGGCAAATTATGAGCCTATTTCAGATAAAAGAGTTCAGCCTTATGTACTGTATGAAAACTTTAACAATTTGAAGGATATTACCGAAAAATTACTTTTAAAGATTGTCCAAAGTAGCGTAGATAGAGAACTACAAACGGTTGCTCTTAATATATTGGTAAATAACATTGATCCAGATTTTATTTTTGAAGATTTACCTTTGGTATATATAGATCAGATAACTGGAAACGCTGCAGAGAAACTAAAATTTGTGCCCAAAGCTGAAAACTACGAAAGGATTGTAAATGCTATCCAAAATACAGATGAAATGGCTAAGTTGCGAAATTACTGTACTTTGTTGGAAAGACACACTTCAATAGAAATGGTGCCTTCAATTATGCGAATAGTTGATGACTTCAGAGTACATTCTATTTCTATTTCTCATTCACAAAGTGTTGATTTTTCATCCCATTGGTCTGAGGAGAAAGATTATGTTTCAACTGCTGTTATCTCAATTTTGGAAGATTTGTATGAGTATAGTTATAATTACAACTATGGTACTCAAGAAGTAAACAAAAAATTTATACTATTTGCTCAGAAATGCTGGAAGCCGGAAGAAGTAGCTCCGTATTGGAAAAATCAATGGCACAAAGACAGTTTAAATTATAGAGATTGGGGTGTATTTTATCATCAAGAAGTGATAGATACTATCAAAGAGAAATACAATAATTCTGATTCTTTAACCTGGCTGGAACTAAATATTATTTCCAAATCAAAATTTAGGAAAGATTCTGACACTCTAATATGGAAAAAATTACTCTCAAATCTTTATAAAGATGATGTAGAATTTTTATACACTGATAGTATATTCAAACTTAGCTCTTTTGAAAATATACAACAATATTTTACCAATAAAGAAGCATTTTTCGAGATTTACGAGCATATCTCAGATACTACCTTAATATCATTGGACAAGATATATCAAGATTTGCAGAACTTTAATGAGGTAGATCAAGGAGAGATTATTAGTGAATTGTTAGAGCTCGATGTTATTAGAAAAGCTATCATAAATCACCCCAAAAGGGATGGTTTTACCAATGATTATATTATTGAGAAAGTTAGTAAATTTAGGGAATATTATTCGAAAATTATCAATACTAAAGATACTTATGCCTATGGCCAAAGTGAACTGGAAATAAAAGGGAATCGCTCGATTGGATATAATATAACTAATCCTCCACTTTATTTTATTGAAATGAATGGAATGGATTATTCAAAGAAACTAGAGTACACTATACTAAATCTAAGAGGCAGAGAACAAAGAAATTACTTAAGGACTTTAGTTGATTCTGTAGAATATAAAGATTTGCCATTGGTCTGTAAATATGCTCAACAAATTGATTCCATTTCCAGTTTGAATTATCTACTGGAAAAATTATCTATAAAACTAGGAATCCCATTATTCATGTACTCATTAGAAAACATCGATTCTTTAGATCAAATTTTAGCATCTCACTCTGAAGAAGAGTATATCCGCACGAGTGCAATGGAATTCTATCCTGATTTATTTGCAGATCAAAAATTAAACTATTCTATAGTCGCAGACAATCTAAGATCCCCTTTAGCTTTAAATTACGACAATAAGAATCACTTAGAGTTTTCTCCTATCCTAACACTAATCAGAATCCTCGAACTCGAGCACAACACAAGACTTGGCTATGAATACCAATTTGACAGGTATGATGCTAAACAAGTGCAAAGTAGAATTGATGCATGGTTGAAGTTTTTGGAAGAGAAAGGTTTGATTCATAAGGAGCAAAAGTAATGAGAACTCTACTTTTTGCATTTATTTGCGTTATATTTTTGGGTGTGGCTGCGACTTCCAAAGAAAAAAAATCAGTCTATTTTGAAAAGATCCCTAAGGCGTATTTAGAAAACAATAAATCAGTGAGAGTGGAAGTACTAAAGTTTGCACCTACTCTTGAAAACTATAATACAATAGTAGGTTTAATTGAGAAAGGTGACACCAATAATATTTCATATCTGTGTTCAATTCTTGATTCAAATAAATCTATCAAAATGGTACCGGCAATCATGCGAATTGTAGATGACCATAGATTAGCATACACAACCTTTAGTATGTGGGATGGACCATCCGGTTCAGGTACATTTGAAGACGAGTACTATGTTTCAACCCTAATGATTGCTATTTTGGAAAAGATATACCATTTCAAATTTGTTTATGATGAAGAACATGAGACTATAAGGAAAGAACCAAATACTTATTTCCATTCTCATGTAGTTAGAAAACGCAAACAAATTGCTGCTGCCTGGAAAAAGCTGTGGCAAACAAATGGTAGGAACTACAAAAACTGGGGACAAGAATTTTACAAAGATAAACTGAAAGAATTGCAAAATTCAGATTATGTAGAATATTATCAATTGAATTTTATTGTAGAGTCTCCTTATAGAAGAACAAAAGATACAACTATATGGAAATCATTACTTCCAAAAATTAAGAATGATGGTTTTTTATATTTAAAAACTGATGATATATTCAAAGTTGAGACAATGGAGCAGTTAGAGCACTTGATTTTTGATAAGCAAAGCTTTATTGAGATGTTTAAGTATATATCTGATTCCAAAAGTATTTCCTTTGAAATAATACAAAAAGCTTTACAGGTTTATGCTGATAATGAACAAGGGGAGATTATCACTGCTCTGCTGACCCATGAAGTAATCAAAACTGCAATTATGGAAAATCCTAAAAGAAGCTTTTTCACAGATTCTTATATCTTAGATAAAATCAAGGCTTATCGAAAAAATCCGACCCAAACTGATGCATTCTTTGATTTGCTTTATTTAGCTAACAGAGAGGACAATCCTCAATACTTTATAGCAATGTCTCAAATGAAATTTTCAGAAAAATTAAGCTACATCTTAGATACCCTAAAAGATAAATTGCAGAATAGAGCCGGGATTAAACTGATAGAGTCAGCTACATACGAGGATTTGATATTCATTTTTAAAAATACTTCAGATGTGTACAAAATTTGTTTATCTAAAAGTGTATTTGAAACACTTTCATTTTCTATTGGGATTCCATTGTATAAATATAATCATAACGATATTCCTACTATACTTAGAATTCTCGAAAGATACGATGAAGAGCTTCTGTATAAACGCTATGCAAAGCGTATTTACCCTAAACTATACAATGGTGATAAACTCAACTATGAACTTGTAGGAAAAGAGCTGAAATCCCCTTTGAAGTACGAATATAATGATGTGCTTGAATTTTCGCCTGTCTTTACTCTTATCAGAGCATTGGAGGTAGAGCACAACACAAGACTGGGCTATTCATATCAATTCCCAAGGTATGATGCTAAACAAGTGCAAAGTAGAATTGATGCATGGTTGAAGTATTTGGAAGAGAAAGGTTTGATAAACAGGAATTAAAAGCATGAAATACATATTCACCATATTTGTTTTCTTATTACTATCAATATCACACTCCTCTGCTGAAAAATCTAAAGATATTTATTTTGATAAGATACCGGCTGAATTGCTCACTAATCTTAAATATGAAGATGTATGCAAACTCAAATTTGCAAAGACTCTTGAAAATTATAATCTTATTGTGGATTCAATAAAAGCTGCAGAAGAAAATTCGTCAGATCTCTTGTTTCTATGTTCCCTGCTTGACAGCAATGCAAGTTTTGAAATGATACCCGCTATTATAAAAATTGTAGATGACAATAAGAGCAATGCTAGTGATGGTATTTACTGTTTTACGTGGTTTGTACCAGATACTGTAAATACAGTTTCAAATAATATAATACACTTGCTGGAAAACTTCTATTGTTTTCGTTATAATTATAATGAAGAATTTGGCACTGTCACTAAAGAACCCGCCAATTCATATAAATGGAAACAATATGATTCATTAGTAGCACCTTATTGGAAGAAGCTTTGGGAAAATGACAGTATTAACTATAGAAATTGGGGGAAATCCTTTTATGATGAAACCTTGCTAAAAATGCAGGAAGCAGATTCTTTGGATTTTTCTGAGTTAAACTACATACTTGAGACTAAGTATCGACAAGACAAAGACTCCTCTATCTGGAAAAACTTCTTAAGTAAAATTAAGGCTTCCAGAGTTTTTTATTTGAGCACAGATAGCATTTTTAAAGTAGATTCACTAGCTCAGATAGAGCACCTTATGAATTGCAAAGATATGTTCTCTCGTATTTTTAGGTATCTGAGTGATTATAATCAGGTTCAGTTTGAAAAAATATATCCAGCATTACAGCAGTATAACGAAGTGGATCAAGGTGAGATTATTAGTGAGATATTAGAGTATGAAGTAATACGCACAGCAATAATAAAAAAACCGGACAGAACCATATTTACCAATCAATACATACAAAATATGGTAAAAGAGTATAGGAATCACTACTCTCAAATTGTTAATTCAGATAAGTCTTTTGCCCAGGGCAAAACAGAGTTGGACAGGAGAAGTGGTAGTTATGTAAGAGGATATAATGTCTATAATGATCCGCTTTACTTTCTAGATATGCAAGACATGAATTATGAGCAGCAATTAGAGTTTATTATTTCAAAACTCAAGAAGCGAGAGCAAAGAAAGTGTTTGTCAAAATTACTAGATACTACTAAATTCAAAAACTTAGTTACAATTTGTAAATATGCAAAAGAAATCGATACCGTTGATAATATTGAATTTATTATGGATGGGTTGTCTGTTAAATTAGGTATTCCACTTATTAGGTATTCAATCGATAATATAAGTTCTTTAGAAAATATTTGTTCCAATAAGACAGATGAAGAAATCATAAATTATTTTGCAGTTGACTTATACCCTGAGTTATTCAATAATCAAAAATTGAATTATAAGCTAATATCTAAAGAATTGGAATCGGTTTTGGTGCAAAATAATGAGAAATATAAATTAGATGCAACTCAATATGCCTGGAGTAATTCTATATTGAGGTTTATTGAATACTCTCCTATCCTAACACTAATCAGAATCCTCGAACTCGAGCACAACACAAGTCTCGGCTTTGAGTATATATTTAACAGGTATAATCCTGAAAAGCTTCAAAGCCGAATAAATGCTTGGGTAGAATATTTAGAGGAAAAGGGATTGATACACAGGAACTAAAAACTATATACCATACCCACTGCACCGGGAACAGCGTAGAAAGACAAAGAATTGGATTTATTTTTATCTTTTTCGTGTGCATTGAGAACTGCTAAACCACTTAGTGTGCCTATTGCTGCTCCCAAAACTACATCGCTGAACCAGTGTCGGTTTTTGTACATTCTTGCGTAAGCGGTGGAGGCAGATAGTCCGTAAGCTCCTATATAAGCCCACCAGCGGTCTATCCTTCCGGCAATTACTGACGATATAGCAAAAGCAATGGTTGTATGTCCAGATGGAAAGGAGTTGAAATCATCATCAAATTCGAAATACTGAAAATTGTAATTGTCATCCTGATTTGTGGGTCTTGCTCTTCCGAGTATAATTTTAAGCGAACCGGTAACAGCCCCTGCTAGAAGTATAGATTCTCCAACCATTCTACCGGTAACTCTGACATATTCGTCGCCCGCAATCAAACCATATAAGTAAGTGCCACCCGAAAAAACGGCAGCACTCGTTTTTAATCCGTAATTATCTACGAAATCAATATAGTCACTTGTAAACTTCGAAGTGTTTCGAAGTGAAAAGTCCTGCACTTGCTGATCTGCCGACATAGCAGCTAAGCTGATTAGAGCACTTCCACCAAGGTAGTATAGCTCATTTGCAGAATTGCTGCAGAGCGATTTCCCGATTCGTACATAATCATTCCCTATGCCTTTTATGTCCTGCCATAAAATAGAATCGAGTTCGGCAGAGAGGGCAGACACGGCAAATGATACAAAAAAGCTAAATACTATTATATATCTTTTCAAGTTTTATTCCTATTTTTGAGATGTCTGATACTTTAGTATTTCTTTTGTTCGATATTTTGGTCTATCAAGAGATAGACGAGTGAGAATGTCGCTAAAGAAAAATGACTATATTTATTTTGTACTCTGGCTTTGACGTTTAAGACAGCTTCTATATATTGCTATTTGTTACGCGTCAGTCTGAGTAGCTGAAACAACTTAATTTACAAAAAAAATTGAAATAATTATATTTGGGATATTTACCTATGAAACTATTTGAGTCAGTATTCAGAGATATAAACATTATAGTGCAAAAAGGTTCAGTGCCAAGCCACATTAATAAGGTATGCTATGATTCTCGTAAGTGCGATAAAGGTGATGTCTTTGTTGCTATGCACGGAGAGCTCACAGATGGCCATCTTTTCATTGATAAAGCCATTGAGCTCGGAGCTGCCGTGATTGTATGCGAAATGTTACCGGGAGATCCTAAAGAGCATATCCTGTATATTCAGGTGAAGAATTCGAGAGAGGCTCTATCAATTCTCGCCCATAACTATTATGATATGCCGGCAAGTAAAATGG
This sequence comes from Kapaibacterium sp. (SeqCode), assembly GCA_963664875.1. Classification (GTDB taxonomy): domain Bacteria; phylum Bacteroidota; class Ignavibacteria; order Kapaibacteriales; family UBA2268; genus JBFHIJ01. Next base: position 3,296,146 of record OY761611.1, read on the forward strand.
ATATTTATGGTGTAACCGGGACTAATGGGAAGACCACAATTACATTTTTGCTTGATAGCATCTATAAAGAACTTGGCTATAAAACCGGCATTATCGGAACGACCGGTATATATATAGGTGACAGAAAAATTGAAGCATCACATACTACTCCCGAATCTTTAGAGCTGGCAGCTATTCTTGATGAAATGCATCGTGAAGGAATTCGTAAGGTTTTTATGGAAGTCTCTTCGCATGCATTAGTGCAAAACCGAGCTGATAATATTAGCTTTAAAGCAGGAATATTTACTAACCTTAGCCATGAACATTTAGATTATCATAAAACAATGGATGAATATGCTGCTGCGAAGAGTATCCTTTTTACCAGAATCAGACCTGATGGGATTGCGATTGTTAATGGTGATGATGTATATAAAGATGCAATAATTCATAAATGTACTGCCTCTGAGATCCGAAAAGTAGGAAGGAATACAGATAATAACATCATAATATCAGAAGAAGTGTCAAAAATAGACGGTATGGAATTCAATCTTCAGATTGATACGAGGTTGCAAATCGCTACTACCTTGATAGGAAAATTCAATATAGATAACATATCAATGGCACTATCTATTCCTATTCTCGAAGGAGAAGATACTAATATGATATTATATGCAGCGAAAAATGCTAAAGGAGCCAGAGGCAGAATGGAAAGAATAAACTTAAGCAATGGTGCTGTGGCTCTTATTGATTATGCCCACACACCTGATGCTCTGGAAAAGGCTCTAAATGCAGCTAAGGAGGTTTTATTAGAATCCGGCTCGAAAGGAAAGCTTATTTCTGTATTCGGTTGTGGAGGCGACCGTGACAAAACTAAACGCCCTAAAATGGGGGCTATAAGCACTGATATAGCTCACTTTAGCATAATTACCGACGACAATCCGAGGACTGAAGACCCCGCCACCATCAGAAAAGAGATAATTGCAGGAGTAGAGCTGCGACGCAACTGCTGCGAAGTAGCCGGCAGAGCCGATGCCTTGCATCTCGCATATAAGATAGCGATGGAGGGAGACATTATTTTAATAGCAGGCAAAGGACACGAAACCTATCAGATAATTGGCAAGACTAAATATCACTTTGACGATAAAGAAGAAATTATAAAGTGGGATATTAGATAAAACTTATAATTATCATTATGTAAAATACCCGATGTGATTTCAAACTCACTTCGGGTATTTTGCTTTATTGTCAATTAAATTATCATATATGCAGCCGTAGTCTATGTTTTGGAAAGATTATTACCTGCAAATATCAAAAAAAAAAAAAATAGTAAATAAATCTTGCACATTGTAAATGCAAATTGTATATTGTAATCAACACAGTTAACTGATGTTCTAAGATTAACAAAAGGGTTTTCTTGTTAATCATAAACAATGATATTCTAATACCCAAAAGGAACATATCTATGAAAAGCTTGTTACCTATAATAATTGTATTTACATTTCTTTTTAGTATTGACTCTTATGCAGGAAAGTGGGGTAAGCACACCTATTTAACTATGGATTCAGCTGTAGTATTTATTGCACATTCAAGGGATTCTTTAGGCAATCAATATTTTACCGGAAATTTTTTTACTTATGGATATTATAAATTGCCAAAAGGAAGTGATACTTGGGAGTCTTTTACTCACGTAAATATCCTTGATTCCACTTATAAAATAAGAGATATATGGGGAATGACACACGGAAAAAAATCGAGAATGTTTGAAATGATAGCAAGCGGTGAAGGCTTTTATGGGCAGGATTCCGGAGGAAGATACATAGTATATGAAAGCCCCGATACCACAATAGCATGGAGATATAAAGACGGAGATATATATAAATGGGGAAATCCACGATTTTTTTTATATCTCGATGGCAAATATTGGCTGATGGGTGGCAATGTAAAAAAGCTAACCAGATTTGATGAAAATACATTAGAAATTGATACTTTACCTTTTGATGATGAGGTTCTAAAACCCGCATTTTTTGAAGAAGACCTTGTAACAACACACAAGGAAGGCTTGTTTTATCTGACTTACGACAGAAAATATTTGCATTATTATTCCAAAGAAGAATATTTTAGTGTAAATATAGATTCTATATGCAAGGCACGGAACTACGAACATGCTTTTTACAGCCAAGTTATAGTTTGTGGCGATACTGCTTACTTAGCAGACGAAGCAGCTAATGTATTTATTTGCGATTTGAAAACTCGGGATTTTGTTAAAAAAGAACAAGGAATGTCTGCAGTCATAGAGCGCACTAAAAGTTTTGCTGACTCAGGTAAAGTAATTGATTTAGAATTATCAATAATGCAAAATAGAGACTTTTTCTTTTTCTGTATGAAAAATTATAGAAATGAAACAACAGGCGAAATAACAAGAGATATACATACATTCCAAGCAGATGCCGCAGGAGCTTTCAATGTAAATACATTATTCTCTCCTGAAATGTCTGCAGCCTATCGTTTTTACCGAACACCTTATGATTACTACTGGGTTTTAGGTCCTTATGTTATACCTGATTCGGATACGGCGTATGTGATATGTCCTTACTATCCCGATGAGACAGGAGTAGAAGGTCTGCCGACCATACTCGCCAAACAAGTATATCCGAATCCATCGAAAGTGCAAACAAAAGTAGATTTTTACGTACACCCGGATAGGATAGACAAACTTAGTTTTACGATATACAACTATATGGGCGAAGAGATAGACAGAATAAGCTCAGAAATAGACTATGACTATAGTAGCTTTTACGCAACAAAGACAATAGATGCAACAAAATACTCAACAGGAATCTACTATCTACTCATAGACAACGGCATAGAAAAGCGACTTGTCGGTTTTGCAATAGAGTGAGGTAAGTAATATAAATATTTTAAACTAACCCCATATTGTGTATATAATATGGGGTTAGTTGTAAAAAAATATTATAAGTGTAACAAAAATAAATCATAACTGTCAATCAATAAATATCAATATTCTAATACACTCAAGGAACATATCTATGAAAAGCTTGTTACCTATAATAATTGTGTTTACATTTCTTTTTAGTTTTGACTCTTATGCAGGGAAGTGGGGCAAGCACACTTATTTAGCTAAGGATGAAGGTAAGGTATTTGTGATACAAACTATGGATTCTTTGGGCAATCAATATTTTACCGGAAGTTTTTTTACGTATGGGTATTATAAATTGCCAAAAGGGAGTGATACATGGGAGTCTGTTACTCACGTAAATATCCTTGATTCCACTTATAAAATAAGAGATATATGGGGAATGACACACGGGAAAAAATCGAGAATGTTTGAAATGATAGCAAGCGGTGAAGGCTTTTATGGGCAGGATTCCGGAGGAAGATACATAGTATATGAAAGCCCCGATACCACAATCGCATGGAGATATAAAGACGGAGATATATATAAATGGGGAAATCCACGATTGTTTTTATTTCACGATAGCAAATATTGGTTAATGGGTGGCAATGTAAAAAAGCTAACCAGATTTGATGAAAAAACTTTAGAAATTGATACTCTACCTTTTGATGATGTGGTTTTTAAACCTTCTTATTATGATAAAAATCTTGTAGTAAAATACAAAGAAGGCTTGTTTTATCTGACTTATGACAGAAAATATTTGCATTATTATTCCAAAGAAGAATATTTTAGTGTAAATATAGATTCTATATGCAAGGCACGGAACTATGAACATGCTTTTTACAGCCAGCTTATAGTTCGTGGTGATACTGCTTACTTAGCAGACGAAGCAGCCAATATTTTTATTTGCGATTTGAAAACTCGGGATTTTATTAAAAAAGAACAAGGAATGTCTGCAGTCATAGAGCGCACTAAAAGTTTTGCTGACTCAGGTAAAGTAGTTGATCTAAAGATGTCAATAATGCAGAATGGAGACTTTTTTCTTTTCTGTCTGAAAAACTATACAAATGGGCCAACAAGCGAAATAATATTAGATCTACATACATTCCAAGAAGATGCAGCAGGTGCTTTCAATGTAAATACATTATTCTCACCTGAAATGTCTGCAGCCTATCGTTTTTATCGAACACCTTATGATTACTACTGGGTTTTAGGTCCTTATGTTAAACCAGATTCGGATACGGCGTATGTGATATGCCCTTACTATCCCGATGAGACAGGAGTAGAAGGTCTGCCGACCATACTCGCCAAACAAGTATATCCGAATCCTTCGAAAGTGCAAACAAAAGTAGAATTTTATGTACACCCGGATAGGATAGACAAACTTAGTTTTACGATATACAACTATATGGGCGAAGAGATAGACAGAATAAGCACAGAAATAGACTATGACTATAGTAGCTTTTACGCAACAAAGACAATAGATGCAACAAAATACTCAACAGGAATCTACTATCTACTCATAGACAACGGCATAGAAAAGCGACTTGTCGGTTTTGCAATAGAGTGAGGTAAGTAATATAAATATTTTAAACTAACCCCATATTGTGTATATAATATGGGGTTAGTTGTAAAAAAAATATTATAAGTGTAACAAAAATAAATCATAACTGTCAATCAATAAATATCAATATTCTAATACACAAAAGGAACATATCTATGAAAAGCTTGTTACCTATAATAATTGTATTTACATTTCTTTTTAGTATTGACTCTTATGCAGGGAAGTGGGGTAAGAGCACCTATTTAGCTAAGGATGAAGGTAAGGTATTTGGGACACACACTATGGATTCTTTGGGTAATCAATATTTTACCGGAAGTTTTTTTACGTATGGGTATTTTAAATTGCCAAAAGGAAGTGATACTTGGGAGTATTTTACTCATGTAAATATCCTTGATTCCACTTATAAAATAAGAGATATATGGGGAATGACACACGGGAAAAAATCGAGAATCTTTGAAATGATAGCAAGCGGCAAAGGCTTTTATGGGCAGGATTCCGGAGGAAGATACATAGTATATGAAAGCCCTGATACCACAATCGCATGGAGATATAAAGACGGAGATATATATAAATGGGGAAATCCACGATTTTTTTTATATCGCGATGGCAAATATTGGCTAATGGGTGGCAATGTAAAAAAGCTAACCAGATTTGATGAAAATACTTTAGAAATTGATACTCTACCTTTTGATGATGTGGTTTTTAAACCTTCTTATTATGATGAAAATCTTGTAGTAAAATACAAAGAAGGCTTGCTTTATTATACTTATGACAGAAAATATTTGCATTATTATTCCAAAGAAGAATATTTTAGTATAAATATAGATTCTATATGCAAGGCACGGAACTATGAACATGCTTTTTACAGCCAGCTTATAGTTCGTGGTGATACTGCTTACTTAGCAGACGAAGCAGCTAATATATTTATATGCGATTTGAAAACTCGGGATTTTGTTAAAAAAGAACAAGGAATGTCTGCAGTCATAGAGCGCACTAAAAGTTTTGCTGACTCGGGTAAGGTAGTTGATGTAGAATTATCAATAATGCAGAATGGAGATTTTTTCTTTTTCTGTCTGAAAAACTATACAAATGGGCCAACAAGCGAAACAATATTAGATATACATACATTCCAAGCAGATGCCGCAGGAGCTTTCAATGTAAATACAATATTCTCACCTGAAATGTCTGCAGCCTATCGTTTTTATCGAACACCTTATGATTACTACTGGGTTTTAGGTCCTTATGTTAAACCAGATTCGGATACGGCGTATGTGATATGCCCTTACTATCCCGATGAGACAGGAGTAGAAGGTCTGCCGACCATACTCGCCAAACAAGTATATCCGAATCCTTCGAAAGTGCAAACAAAAGTAGAATTTTATGTACACCCGGATAGGATAGACAAACTTAGTTTTACGATATACAACTATATGGGCGAAGAGATAGACAGAATAAGCACAGAAATAGACTATGACTATAGTAGCTTTTACGCAACAAAGACAATAGATGCAACAAAATATTCAACAGGAATCTACTATCTACTGATAGACAACGGCATAGAAAAGCGACTTGTCGGTTTTGCAATAGAGTGAGGTAAGTAATATAAATATTTTAAACTAACCCCATATTGTGTATATAATATGGGGTTAGTTGTAAAAAAAAATTTGATTTGGAAAGAGTAAGGCTATAAGTCAATATCAGGGAATTTGTTTTTTATATACTCTATCGGATTATCTTTAGAGTCCGCTTCCAGCAAGAAATGATAGATATATGACTCATTGTAGTCAATAGATTCTAAAAAGGCAGTAACCTTTTCTGCAGTCTGTGAGTTGATGTTGTTCAATTCAATATTCATATCGCTAATCCTGTTATTAGTTTTATTTATTTAACGAATGTAAGAAATGAATATTTCTAATCATCAAAAATCTCTTCTGAACTACTGCAATAATAAAAGTCTAAAATATCTCCAAAGTTGTAATCGCTCAATTTCATAACTTTATCGCCTCGTTCACCATATTCTTTGAGGTATTCCAATAAGCCTTGCTGTTGCCAGACGTAATTTTGATGGATATTTGGGAATCTTCTGATAAGATTGCCATATCTGTTTCTGGATTTAGCTGACCAATACCAAATAAAAAGTTCTATACGAGTTTTATCATTTGAAAGAGCAATCGCCAACGGCAGGAAAATATTGATCAGCAATTCGGTGCGTAGTGCCTGCCCCTCGCTCATGATGTTGTTTTTATTTAGAATATGCAAATCTTCGTGAGTAAACTTCGATTCGAGCGAAATTTCTTTCAAACCGTCATAAAGAATAGTATTTGCAATACCACTGATGATTTCCCCTATGTCTTGTTTGGAGTATGCAGGTCGCCTGCGTCGGCTATTGTAGCGTTCCATAAACTGTCGGGTATATTCGGAAAGAGCATCTTTTATATTCATTTTTTTGAGCAGATTTTTTGATTCTGTAGCTTTGCGTAGCAATCTGAGTAGTGCGAAATTTTGAAGGACGTCAATGCTTTGCAGATCTATTTCATGTTCAACCGAATACTCAACTTTTTCGAGCTGATCTACCGGCACGACTAAAGTATCAAAATTACAATTTTGGGTTTTATCATCTTCGCAGACTATATGAAGAATAACGTTGTCATACCTCGAATCATCGGAGTGTTTATGTTTAGACCAATCAGAACTTTTCAGATGAAACTCTGCATCGCCTATATAGACCATCCCGTCAGAAAGGATGGCTATGTCGAGCAAATCAGGCCCTTCTTTGACATTAAGTTTACCCGGTGAAAGAATTTGCAGACGTTTCCCTGATACAGATTTGTAAACAATCGAGGGATTCGAAATAAACTTGTGCAGTTTCGGCTGAAGTTGTTTTTCTGATAGTTTCATGGCAGCTATTCCTGCAAATAATCATAAAGCACATATTTCCAAATACGGGTGAATCCGAACTTTTCGGCAAAGATGAATTCATCGCCTTCGAGAGTAATATCAGTATATGTGTTTTTTTTGAATGATTGAATCAAATATTGCTTCGCAACCAAACTGTCCTGATAAATAAAAGACCCTTGCGGAATATAAACTACACTGTCAGCACATCTGAAATCAACATTAGCAATTGTGAAATTAAATTCCTTGGCGATGGCTGTATCGCTCAGGCGGCTGTTTAGTCTGCAGAGCGAAACGTAGAAGGGCAGTCTGTCCCATTTATCAATTATATTAACATCGCGTTTGCCCCAGTATATGTTAGTATCCGAAACAGCAGCTCCGAACATGGTTACGCGAGGGAATGTGCCTTCGTACTCCGTAAACTTGCAAATATAAGTCTTAAAAGTATTTAGGCGAGTGGTGTCCCAGAAATCGAGACACCATTCGAAATCATTTTCTGCTATAATTTCCAGTTTTGCTTCCTGTCCGTCTTGAGCTTTGTACTTGTATGTATAGCCAACTGAAGGCTTCCAGATAGTATCAGGTACATATTTTACTATAGGTGGAGTGACTATTTGTGTATTGTTGTCCTCATCACCACAAGCGACAATTAACATAAAAAGCAAAACAGGAAGTAGGTATTTCATAGCATCACATATATTTATTAAACTCATCTTTATAATTCAAAGCAGCCTCTCTTGCTTTATCGGCAAAATCTAAGCCGGATGAAGCATAAATCACACCACGCGAAGCATTAATAATTGCAGGGCCGCCTGAGTTAGCTTTGATTACGGCTTCTATATCGCCGCCCTGAGCCCCGACTCCCGGAATAAGCAGGCAGTTATTTGGAATAGCCGCTCTTATCTCTGCAAGCTCACTTGGGTGAGTAGCTCCGACAACGTAGCCGATATTTTCGTAAGAAGCCCACTGAGATGTCGTTTCGATAACATGTCTGTATAACGGCTTACCGTTTGAGGTGAGGTATTGGAAGTCCTTAGAGCCTTTGTTTGAAGTGAGCCCAAGTACAAACACCATTTTGTCCCCGTAACTCAAGAATGGTTCGACAGAGTCGCTACCCATATAAGGATGAACAGTAATAGAATCAGCATTAAAATGCTCAAAGCAAGATTTTGCGTAAGCTTTAGAAGTGTTGCCAATATCGCCTCTTTTAGCATCAGCAATTACAAAGCTGGAATCAGGGATAAGCTCCATAGTTTTTTCTAAAACTTCAAAGCCCTTAATACCATATTGTTCATAAAATGCATAATTTATTTTGAAGGCAGGTGCAATGTCTTTAGTAGCGTCAATAATAGCTTTATTGAAGCTAACCATGCCCGCAAAATCTTTAGATATGCCCTCAGGCAGTTTGTCTATATCAGTATCTAAACCCACACATAAGATAGAATTTGTTTTTTCGATTGCAAGTTTCAACTTTTCAAAGGCTTTCATAATTCCCCGTTATAAAGATTTTTTAAATTGCTGATATTTATCTGTAAAAATATTTGACTCTGATGCAGGTGGCAAGTTTGATTCTTTTATCATTTCATCAACTTTTTGGATTCTTTCTTCGGGCATAGGGTGCGTAGAAAGAAGTTTTTCGAGGAAATTGCTGGAGCTGCCGCCATTCTCATTTATTTTATTGAAAAACAGTTTAATTCCACCCGGATACCATTTGCTTGTCTGTAAGTATTTAAAGGCATATTCATCAGCTTCGAATTCATCTGCCTGGCTGTTTTGCATAAATGCAACATTGGTGAGTATTCCTGCAGCGATTTCTGCCGTTGCATTTGGATCAGTGCCAAGCACAAGACCAAGAAGGAAATCTACACCATAAGCTTTTGTTAGCCTTTTTGTAGCATGTCTTCTTTCAGCGTGAGCTACTTCGTGAGCCAGCACTCCGGCAAGTGTAGCTTCGTTATCCAAAAATTTGAGCAAACCGGTATAAACATATATATAGCCTCCCGGTGCTGCGAATGCGTTGATAACATCATCTCGATTAATCAAAGTAACAGTATAGGCGAAGTCATCTTTGTACTCTATCTCAGAAGACTTAATGATTTCGTCTATCATATCCTGAACATATTTAGTAGCAGTTGCATTTTTCAGAATCGGATATTCTTTGCTGTCAGCTTTTATTTGAACATCTAAATCTTTCCCAAGCTGAATATCTTTTGACACGGGAAATATGTTTATAGCGGTAATATTTTCAACATCACTGCAAGAGCCAACAAGCAATAAGATAAGCATTAGCCCCAAAGCTCTGTATGTTTTTTGAATAAGCATGGAAAACCTTCCTATATTTCATTATTATATAATTAAGCAAATTATTTATTCATATACAAACTATATTATAAACAGTTTTGATTTTGTGATTATACCCGACATAGGAATCAAAACTATAAAAGTTTACGACTTCCTTTATTTGCTGAGCAGAATATACATTGTACCTGCAAGCACATTTTACCTGTGCAATTCTTGAAGGGGCTGTCTCAGAAGTCTGAGTTTTGTCATACTCTTTAGTAAAAGTAGAGGAAAAAAAACGTTATATTTCCTTCTACCGCAAGCTAAAGCATGCGGTTGCAATGAGTTACACAAGTGCAACCGACTGCTTCAGCTGTCGGTAAAACATACAAACATCAAGAATATGATGCAAATTTGGACTTATGAGACAGCCTCTCATTAAATAATCTATAGACTGATATATATTCTTTAAAGACCTTTTGAGTTTATCCAGCCTGAAGAATACAACTTATGCTTGTACATAAAGACTAAATATTCAATCGCTTGTAAAACAAGAACTAATATTAGCAATTTACGTATCAGAGGTCTGATAGATTGTATTTCGACGGGAAATATACTCCTGTTAGCACTAAGCCTTCGGGAGGTGAAACCGTAATTTTCAAACTCCTATCACATCTTTCGAAAGCTTGCACGAGGTCTTCTTTGGTCAATCTACCTCTTGCTGCTTCGAGGCATGCTCCAACAATCATTCTGACCATGCTGTAAACAAAACGATTTGCCTCTATGTCAAGCCTGTATTCAACATCAGAAATTTTGTACCATTGACATTTCGTAACATTGCATCTATAATGACTATATGCCGGATTATATTTGGAAAATGGAGTAAAATCTTTTTCTCCGATAAAAATGTCCTGCACAGCAAAAAGCAAATCCGGATTGATAGGGTATTTGTAATATGCGTGAAATCTATTATAAAACACGGTGTCTTTCAAAACCAAATTATATGAATAGGCTCTTCCTATAGCATCAAACCTTGGATGAAATTCCTGATGAATAATTTTTGCACCTCTGATTCTAATATCTCGGGGAAGTCTGGTGTTAAATGCAGTAATGATTTTATGATCGGGTATAGAAAAACTATCATGAAGCTCTACAGCTGCTACCTGCCCTGAAGCATGAACTCCTGTATCTGTCCTGCCGGAGCCATTGATGCGGTAATTCGAGCCTGTAAGCCTGTGCAGAGCTGATTCTATCTCGCCTTGGACAGAGCGTGCATTTGGTTGCACCTGCCAGCCGGAAAAGTCCGTTCCGTCATATTCAATTTTTAAAACCAAGTTTCGCATAGTGCCCTCAAAAGATATATGCGAATATATGGATTTTTAGTGAAAGATTAAGTTTTGAGTGAGGAAGAAGGGTGTTTCGAAATATCGGATTTCCGTGAGTATGTGCCTGATGACTGAATTTGTGTAATAAAAAAAGAGCAGTAGCTGATACATTTGCCTTGCTACTGCTCCGATTCAATTCTTTTCAATCTTATATCAATTCTATATTTGTTCTTCAAATTTTTCTACAGAGCGGATGCCTTTCACACCTAAAAGTCTTGCAAAAATTTGATTCAATTCTCTGGCATCTGCTACTTTGACAGTAATAGCCCCTTCAAAATTTGTACCTGATGTGTCGAGGTTGATTCTGACTATGTTGTTTTGCCCGATAGCAGCCGATATATCACTTAGCATACCCTCGCGGTCATCACCGCTGACTACAAGTTTAGCCATGAAGTTTGTTCTTTGCTTTTTGATTTCATCTTCTACAGGGTTTTCTTTGAAGTAATTGTGGAGAGCCACTACTGCTTTATGCGAAATGACGTTGTTTTTCCATTCGGGCTTTGGCAACATGTTAGGCGAAGTAATTATTTCTACTTGGTCGCCGTTTTTGAGTTTGTGAGTGATATCTTTGAGGACACCGTTTACTTTGGCAGTTATTAGGTTTAGCCCCCATTCGTAGCCTTTATTAAAGGCAAAGTCGATTAGAGTAGCACCTTTTGGAAGAGTAATGGTCCTGCCTTCTTTAGTAAAAACGCTTAGCTCTGAGTCGAAGAGATTCACCTTGATAGCGTCCCAGATGATTTGAGCTGCTCTTGTGCCTTCGTGTTCTATCATGTCCTGCATCCAGTCGCCCCAGCGTATGATGTCATTATCGCTAAACTGAAGAGCTCTAATCCTTCCGCTTCTTAGAGAAAATTTAGAGGCAAAGCCTTCTTCGCTGATTTTTTCCATCTCGCTCGAACGGATTAGTATTTCAACACGCTTTCCGTCCGGCCCGAAAAGTTCTGTTTTGAGAGCTTTGAACCAGTCAATTTTCGGATTAGAAATATAGTCAACAAACTTTATAGTATTAAATGCATTTGCGAGTACCCCATGAGCCCGGTAACACTCCATCACATCATCGGAATCAACAATAATAACCATAGAGTAGAAATTATCTATATCGCTGATGCTGAGCCCTTCTTCTATCATTTGATAAATTTCGTACTCATGCTTATGGACGATAGTAAGTATATGCTCGATTGAGTGTTCCCTAAGCGAATTAGTGATATGGTCGGAAAACACCTTTATATAGTCAAGGAAATCGCGACGCTTTTCTGTAAGAGCCATTCTAATAGCTTCGTAAGTATCTCTTTCTGAATAGAAAAAAGAGCGATTTTCAAATTCCATTTTGACTTTATTAAGCCCAAGTCTATGAGCCAGCGGAGTGTAAAAATTTAAAGTCTCGAGAGCTATTTCTTTTTGTTTATTATCGGGCAGGTAATGCAAAGTTCTTAAATTGTGCAATCTGTCAGCAAATTTGATAAGAATTACCCTAATGTCTTTCACCAGTGCAAGGAAAAGTTTTCTGTATGTTTCAGCTTTTTCCTTAAGTTTGACTTGCTTAGTTTGCTGAACATCTTCGATTTTAGCACGAATTTCTCTGTGAGCTATTTTTGTAACACTATCTACTATTTCCGCTACATCAGGATTGAAAAGCTCAGCTATATGGTGCTTTTTGACACCTTTGACATCTTCGATTACATCATGCAAAAGACATGCTGCAAGCGAATTACTATCATGATGAGAAAATTCCCGCAATAGTATGAGAGTTACATTCAATGGATGAGTATAGTAAGGTAAACCGGATTTCCTATCGACACCTTTGTGCATATCAACACAATACCGGAAAGCTTTTTCAATAAGCGGTATATCTAATTCCGGGTCAATTTTGTTTATTTCAGATAATAAATATTCCCAATCTTGCTGAGGGTCTTTGCCAAAAGCACTTTGCTCATCATATTCCAGTTCGAATTCAAATAGTAATTCCATTGTCGCATTCCGATTGTAGTTGTCAAATCCGATTGTAAAAAAGAAATAAATAAGACTTATAACCAAAAAATTTAAAATACAAATAAGAAATCACTTGCTATTAAGTATTTTTTCCCTTTTATTTAGAAACTATCGAAACCAATCAATATTTTGAGAAAATTATGAAAAGGCGTGATTTTATTTGTCTAACTGCTGTTTTGCCACTATTTACAAATGGTCTTTTTGCTAATAAGAATAAAATCAAAAATAATGTAATAAACAAACCGAAAGCAATAAAAAAAGGAAGTAAAATTGGAATTGTTGCTCCGGGTTCTGCTGTAAGCTCACCTGCAGACATACAGAAGGCTGAAGAAGTGCTCGATTATTTCGGATTTGTCCCTGTATGGGGGAAAAATGTTAGCTCCGGCTCGGGCTATAAAACTCGTAGCTCTCGCGAAAGGCTTTCTGATTTCAATGGTTTTATTAGGGATAATGAAATTGATGCTATTATGGCTGTCAGAGGTGGCTACGGTTCGGCTTATTTGTTACAGGGTCTTGACTATAAAGCATTAGCCGCCAATCCAAAACTCATTATTGGCTACAGCGATATTACCGCCTTATTGATGGCTGTTTACAAAAAATCCGGAATTGTTGGTTTGCATGGCCCGGTTCTTCTTTCTGATTTCGACGATCTTACCACAGATTGCTTTTCAAAAATGATTAGTGGCAATGCTACAAATTTTATACTTCATAATCCTGAAAGCAAAGATGGTTTGCGTACCACTAACAGATGCAGAACTATTACTCCCGGTAAAGCGACAGGTAAACTAATTGGCGGTAATTTAAGTATGATCTGCTCACTAATGGGCACTCCATACGAACCTGATACCACGGATCATATATTATTTCTCGAAGATGTGGGAGAAGCACCTTACCGCATAGACAGAATGCTTATGCAGCTAAAAATGGGAGGTAAGTTCGAAAAAGTCAAAGCTATTGTATGGGGGAGATGTAACGACTGCCTGCCCGGCGACAGCAGAGGAACGTGGGATTCTGATTTAGATGAAGTATTAGACAGAATACTGGGGCAATTAAAAGTCCCTTGCTTTTCAGGTTTGCTTTTCGGTCATACAGATAGTCAGTTCACCTTGCCTATTGGAATCGAAGCTGAACTTGATGCTGACTCTCATACCATAAAAATCCTCGAAGAGGCGGTAGAGCTTTAGTATTTCGCTGTTTATATGGATTTTATGTTAAATTACAGAAAGTATTAACGAATGTACTTCTTGCTGTATGTCTTTTTTATAGATTGTAACCTGATACAATACGGAGTAAAAAAATGGAATCTATAAAAGAGCTTTTTAAGGTTGGCAATGGTCCTTCCAGTAGTCACACTATCGGACCACGCAAAGCTGCCATCATGTTTAGAGAAAGATACCCTGAAGTTAGTAGCTACAGAGTTACTTTGTATGGCTCTTTAGCCGCAACAGGCGTGGGACACTTAACGGACAGAGCAATTTACAACGAGCTTGGTGAAGATAATACAGAATTGATATTTAGACCTGAAATTGAGTTGGATTACCATCCTAACGGTTTGAAATTTGAAGCTCTCAATGAAGAAGGCGATACTCAGGGTGACTGGATAGTTTACAGCGTAGGCGGTGGTCAGCTCTATGACGGCAAAATCAAAGAAGAGAAGAAAGAAATATATGATTTGACAAGCATGAAAGAAATTTTGAGATGGTGCAAACAATACGGTAACCAGTTCTGGGAATTTGTACAGGCAAAAGAAGAAAGTGATATTTGGGACTATCTCGAGTATGTCTGGAAAGTAATGGAAGATTCGGTTCGTCGTGGATTAGATGAAGAAGGCACTATCCCCGGTGGTTTGAATTTATCAAGAAAAGCATCGTCGTATTATGCAAAAGCAAAAGGCTATAGAAGCTCGCTCAAAAGACGCTCGCTTACTTTTGCTTATGCCTTGGCAGTAGCAGAAGAAAATGCATCCGGTGGACTCATCGTTACAGCTCCTACCTGCGGATCGAGTGGAGTCTTGCCTGCAGTTCTATTTATGCTCCGACATGATTTCGAATTTTCTAAGAAAAAAATCCTAAGAGCACTTGCAACAGCGGGAATTATAGGAAATTTGGTAAAACACAATGCATCAATTTCGGGTGCAAAAGTAGGTTGCCAAGGAGAAATCGGTACTGCCTGTGCTATGGCTTCGGGTGCTGCTACTCAAGTGTTTGGCGGCACTGTCTCGCAAATCGAATATGCCGCTGAGATGGGACTGGAACATCACTTAGGACTGACCTGCGACCCAATCGGCGGATTAGTGCAGGTGCCTTGTATAGAAAGAAATGCTTTTGGTGCTACCCGTGCATTAGACTCCTCTACATATGCGATACTTTCAGATGGCAGCCATTTAGTTTCTTTCGACAAAATAGTAAGAACTATGAAACAGACAGGTCATGACTTACCTTCGATCTATAAAGAAACTTCGATGGGCGGTTTGGCTATCGACTTATAAACTTAAATCAATAAAAATATATTGAAAGCTTAAGCTTTCTCAGTGTCTTCTTTAGCAGGGCGGGGTATCGTAATTTTAAAAGTTGCTCCGCTTTTTTTTGCTTCGTCAGTATATTCGTACCAAACTTCACCGTTCATAGCCTCTACTAACCTTTTGACTATCGAAAGCCCCAAGCCGGATGAGATTTCGTTATCTGTTGGTTTGTTTGATGTTTGACTAAATTTGTCAAACAGTTTTTCCTGTTCCTCTTCTTTGACTCCCGGACCTTCGTCGCTAATAGAAATTAGCATAGTTTTAGATTCAGGATTTAACTTATCGTAGTCCTCTACTGATATAATTATTTTAGTATAAAAAGGCGAAAACTTAAATGCGTTGGAGATTAGGTTTTCAATTACCTGCTCCATTTTGACTTCGTCTGCCAATATTATTTTATTAAGAGTGTCAGCTCTGTACTCAATATTGATTCTTTTCTTTTGGGCTACAGTAGTATATGATTTGATTAGCTTATTGATAATCCTATCTATATTTAGCTTTTGGATATTTACCTGTAGCTTGCCTTCTTCCATTTTATTTATTTCAAGCAAATCATTGACAATAAGATACATTCTCTGAGCAATATCTTCCATTTGCAACAAACGTTCTTTTTTCTGGTCTTCAGTCATCTTGTTGCTATAGAGCTTAAGAAGTTCGATGTTGCTAAGCACAGATTGGAGTGGGTTTCGCAAATCATGAGCCGTAATGCCCATAAATTCGTTTTTTTCATGGAGGAGTTTTTCCATTTTCCTGTTTTGTTCAGCAATCTTGCGATTTTGCTCCATTATTCGGTCTTTGGCAAATTTTAGTTCCAGATGAGTACGAGTACGTGCCAATAGTTCGTTTTTCTTAGCAGGTTTGATGACATAGTCAACAGCACCAAGCTGAAAACCGCGCATAAGTTTATCAGATTCATCTAACGAAGTGAAAAATATTACGGGAACTTCTTTTAATCTATCTATGGCTTTGATTCTTTGGATAGTTTCAAAACCATCCATCTTTGGCATTACAATATCCAATAAAATCAAATCCGGAGTGATTTTTTCCAATATTTTCATAGCCTGCAGCCCGTCTTGAGCCATAGAAATATTCAAGCCTGCCTGTTTTAGGTAGCCGCCGACTTCTTTTAGATTTTTTATCATGTCATCTACTACTAATACAGTAGGTCTTGAGTTGTTTGTAGTTTCCATATTATTTTTCTAATCTGATAAAAGCATTCAAATTGTTTTCTATATCTATCAAATCAAAATTGTCGCAATTTTGTTCTAATTGCTCTGCGAATGTGATTATCTGCTGATTATCATATTGCATTGCTATTTCTTTCAGATTTCCCGCAAATAGTGCTATGTCGTCGATAAGCATTATACCGAGCAATTCTTTAGCTTTAGGGATATAGTAAGTATCCAAAACTGAGAATAGCTCTTCGTTAATGTCTGAACTATCAAAGTTAGAAACAGGCACAACGGACTCGAGCATTTCTTCGATTGCTTCCAATGACTCAGCATTATTGTCAGAAGTTGCTTCATAGTCAGTTGCCGGTTCTTTGCTATATTTTACGCTATTGCCGGGAGGTAGCTCTATTTTGAAAGTACTGCCTTTTCCGATGGTACTTTCTACAGAAATTTTACCTTGATTTTTATGTATAAATTCATGGCATAAAATCAAGCCCAACCCCGTTCCTCTTTCTTGTTGAGTTCCTGTTGTTGAGTGGTAGATGTCAATTCTGAATAGATTTCTGATGTCTTCATCTCTCATACCTACGCCGTTGTCTATCACAGAGACTTCGACATTCTCGGCTGTGCCTTTGCTAACTATTAGCACTTTGCCGCCCGGATGCGTAAATTTAATTGCGTTTGAGATTAGATTGCGAAGTACGGTATAAATCATATTCTCATCCGCATACGCTATCTGATTGCCTAAGGATCTATGCTCTAAGACAATTTGCTTATTTGCTGCACCTTGTGACATCAGAGAAATATTATGTTCTATAAGCTGATCGATATGAATATCTTCAGGCTGGAAATTTATTCTGTTACTTTGAGCACGTGACCATTGTAATAAGTTTTCCAGCAAGGAAGTAATCTGCTTAGCTGATTTGAATATAGCATTGAGCAGCTCCATTGTTTCTTCCTTTTCGAGCTTGTCAAACTCTTTGATGATTACCTCTGTAAGGTTCGTAAAGGAATGAATCGGACTTTTTAGGTCATGAGCTATAATTGAAAAGAATTTATCTTTAGTGGCATTTGCCTGGCGAAGTTGTTCTTCCGAATCTGCAAGCCTTTCGTTGAGAGATATGGCACGGAAAGCGTCTTGGGTGATTGTGTCGCGCGATGAAGTAAGCTCTTCTATAAGCTCTTCATGCTCTTCTTGTGCTCTTTTCATTTGGGTAATGTCTGTAGCAATTCCCCAATAGCTGATTTCTGATATAGGATAATCATTTTTAAAAGTGGTAAAGGACAGCACTACTCGTTTTTCATTTCTATTGAAATCAATTTCGTAGTCAATTAGTTTTTCTTTTTTATCAATAGCAGCAAAAAAGTCGCGGGTTAGGAAGTTTTCGGCTATGATGCCGGAAAACGTAGATTTCCAGTTATTGCCTAATGCTTTGTGTTTTCCAACTCCGGTAAGTTCGTCTGCTGCCTTATTCCATATAATGATATTGTCATTGTAATCTAAAGCAAAAAGCAACACCGGTATAGAATCGATTAGTTTCAACAGACGATTATGCTCTTTTAGCAGAGATTCATTTTTGCAGATAATATCAGTAATATCCCAAAAATCATAGTTGTATTCGCTACCGTTTTGGTTTAATAAGACTCCGCATGTAAGATTTGCCTGTGTTTTTGATTTCAAATGCAAAATAAAGCGTTTTTTACTGTCATCACCCTCGGCAATTGCTGCTTTGTGTTTATTTAGTTTTTCTATTTCTGCAGGGTAGAAAATCGATTTTAATGTAATCTTTTCATTTTTAGCTAAAGACATACCGACAAGTCTTTCAAATGCTGCATTATATAGTGTGATTGTACCGTTTATCTCCTTGAAAGAAGCTATATTACTTTGTAGGAAATCATAACTATGTTGCTGCGTATTAAATTCTGCAAGTAATAACTGATTGTCGTCGCTGATTAGAGTGCTGAGCCGGATAGAAAAACTCACCCCGTTTATTTCTTCAAAGTACTGCGTTTTTTTTGTGACTTTGTATTCTCTAACTAAGGCAAGAGTCAATTCCTCTGCATTGTCCTGATAGATGAGAGCATAGTGTGAACTGTTACGATAAATCAATTTACCGCTATGCGTGAAAACACAGATAGGAGTTTGCAAAAAATCAAAAATATTATATGTAGTATTTTCCAAAGCGAATATTCACTATTATATAAAAATATCAAATACCTTAGATTAGAGACAGTATTATAGAGTCAGTATTGCAAAAATATGACAGAAATATATCCTAAACAAATTATTTGCAAAAATCGGTATTAATACTTAACCGATGTAACTAAGTGTTTTCCGCAGTTTAGTTTTAAAACTATTCATCTAAATGCTTTATTTGTAAGATTAATAAAAATTATAGTGGGGTAAAGATGATATGTCTATATTTTTTACTAATTTGCAAACTTAGATAAGTGTAGCTTTGCATAATCAATAATTCCACACTGATTTGGGTTAGGCAAATGCCGGACTTAGTTCCTTTTAAGAATGTATATCTTAGGTTAAAATATAAACATGAATGTTGTTGCTATTGTTGGTCGCCCGAATGTAGGAAAATCTACTCTTTTTAATAGATTGACTATTTACAAAGGTGCTATTGTGGAATCCGAACCGGGTGTTACCAGAGACAGAATCTATGGTAAATCCGAGTGGAACGGAAAGCTGTTTACTGTGATTGATACAGGCGGGTTTATCCCGGGTAACGAAGATACTATGGAAAAAGCTATCAGAGAGCAAGCTATGATTGCTATCGAAGAAGCCGATTCGATTATCTTTGTAGTAGATGCCCGCGATGGTGTTACTCCGTTTGATCAGGATATTGCAGTTATTTTACGTCAGTCTAATAAGCCTGTAACTTTGGTTGTTAATAAATGTGATAACAGCAATCAGGAAGATTTTGCATACGAATTTTGGAACTTAGGCTTGGATCAACCGTATCCTATTTCTGCTATAAATGGCCACAACACCGGTGATTTTCTTGATAAAGTGGTAGAGCCTCTTCGTACTGAAAACAATGAAGATGAAGATGAAAGATTGAAAATTACTTTCATTGGCAGACCTAATGTCGGTAAATCTTCGCTAACTAATGCCTTGCTTGGCAAAGAAAGGATGATTGTTACTGATATACCCGGCACTACCCGTGATGCGATTGACTCTGTAATCAAATACCACGGCGAAGAAATTGTACTAATTGACACTGCGGGACTCAGAAGACGCACTCACATCAAAGAAAACGTGGAAATGTATAGTACGTTTAGAACTACAAGAGCTATCGAAAGATGCGACATTGCTGTGCTTTTGATTGACGCTACACGTGGCCTTGAAGATCAGGACAAACGTATTATCAATCAGGCTGAAGCTGCCAGAAAAGGTCTTATCATTGCTGTCAATAAATGGGATCTTGTCGAAAAAGATCATAAGACTGCTGATGATTTCACTAAAAAAATCAGAGAAGATCTAAAAACTCTTGACTATGTGCCTATTGTTTATATCTCTGCTGTTACAAAACAGAGAATAAACAAAATTATAGATATGTCTAAAGAAATTCTTGAAAGAAGAAAATTTAGAGTGAAAACTGCTGAGTTGAATCAAATGCTTCTGCCTGTGTTGGATAAAACTCCACCTCCGGCTATCAAAGGTAGAGATTTACGTATAAACTACATCACTCAGGTAAGCAACGAACCACCTGTATTTGCGTTTTTCTGTAACTACCCTGATCAGTTGCCTGATTCCTACAAACGCTTTATGGAGCGCCAAATGCGACAGATTTGGAATTTCGAGGGTACTCCTATTTCATTTGTATTCAGAAAGAAAAATAAAGATAAATACGAATAGAAGCGCTGTTAAATCTTTTAAAATAAGACTCTTGCAAGGTAGTATGTGCAGCAAGAGTCTTATTTGTTTTTTTAACTTCGCCTAACTATTTTTAGAGTAGTGTACTTAGTAAATTTTGTGTTTGTTATCTCCATTATTGTTTTTATTTTGTAAAGCTAAAGTTAATGTCTTCCACATTTAGTTTTTTAAAAAAAAGATGAGCAGCTCAGCAAAGAAATTTTCTTGGAAGCGGGTAATGATTTTTCTAACACTCGCTATTGTGATTGCAGTTACAGGGCTCTTTATATTTCTATATGGCTACAGCCACACTCTCATTACTGTGCCCAAAACCAAAAAGACCGTCACTCAAAAAAGCCTAACCCAAGACTCTTTGGGCGAAGCTGCCTTAGACTATTACAAAGCTATAATTGATACGTCCGATAAAGATATCGAAATAATTAAAGTCAGCAAACCGGAAGATACCGTTGTCCATTTTGGCATTGATAAATACGCCGGCTCTAATGTCAAAAAAGTATTCGACGGAGAGCGCATCAATATTGCTATCACAGGTGTGGATTCCAGAATTGGAAGTTCTTTCAAACATGCAGATGCGAACCATGTCCTTTCGATATTGCCTGATCTTGGTAAAATCGAGATTATTTCTGTACCACGCGACACAGAAGCTGACGCAGGTTTTCCTGATTCCACCGGATTTAATAAACTGACAGTAGTCAGAGCCTCCAAAGGCAGAGATGGCTATCTCAAAGATTTGGCTGCTATCGCTGGCCTCGACAAAATTCACTACTATGTAGAGTTTGGTTTTTCTCAGGCAATGGGTATTTTAGAATGGCTTGGTTATGGCGATGCCGGTTCGCAGTTGCAAGTGCTTCGTTCACGTAAAGGATTTGTGGAAGATGATTTCCAAAGGACTTACAATCAGGCTCAGTTTATGAGACAGATGATGTTCCTCAATTTCGATAAATTTTCCGGCTTATTCGGCGATGTCATGCTTAGTAGCGGACTTGCCATGGTAGATAGTAACCTCGACAAAGACAAAATACGCGAAATACTAAGCAGACTCAAAATAAATGGATTTGGAGAAACAATTTCCAATGTTTCAGTTAAAGTCAAGCCTTCACTTAGATTCAAATTTAAGGTGTTTGATTTTTCTGACCCGCTTGTGGTGAAAGAAATGCAGAGCAAGGTGAACGACTACTTCAAATACACAGCTCACCACGATGATTCGTCTGCTACTCAACACGAAACCACAGATGTAGCAAAACTACTCAATAAAGCTTTGCAAAAAGCAGAAAAGGACACTGCTTCCAGACCTACGATTGTGATAAATAATCTTAAAACCTATTTTGACCAACGGGCTTGGCTTCAGGTGAAAGATAAAGCTAAAAGAGATACTATTCGCGAAAAATTTAATGTGATGCTTAGTGCTGCTTACACCAAAAAGGGCGATTTGAATAATGCTAAAAATGTTCGGGATGTGATTGATAGAGAAAAAAAATTCTTCAAATTTAGCAACAATCAGATAGATGCAAGGCAGCAGAGTACTTCTGCTAAAGATACCCTAAATCATGCAAATTACTAAAAAGGATATATCATGAAAGAGCTAATACTTGTCAGACATGCGAAATCAAGCTGGGACGATCCCGACTGGACCGATTTTAACAGACCGCTAAACAAACGCGGACTGGTAGATGCTCCTTTTATGGCTAATCTTGCTACCACATGGGAATTTAAACCCGAGATGATCATTTCCAGTACTGCCAACCGGGCTTTGACCACTTCTAAAATATTTGCTGAAGCGTTTGCCCTTCCGTCAGAATCTTTCATAGAGGATTATAATATCTATGAAAAAGGACCTAAATACATTATTTCGAAGCTTAGAAGTTTAGATAACTCCCTCAGCAAAGTAATGCTTTTTGGTCACAATCCGGATATGACTTCTCTTGCCTCATATTTCACAGGTCAATACTTCGATAACGTGCCTACATGCGGCATTGTTCATATTCGATTCAATTTCGATGATTGGGATAAAATTGAAACAACCAACGGCGAATTAGTCCGCTACGAATTCCCAAAAAAATACCCAAATAGGTAAAAAAATAGGGGGGGATTTGTAACAGTAAGATCATCACTTTACTGTCTATGGTACTAAGTATTACAGCCTTCTGAGTTACTGCTAAGAGGCTGTCGTCTTTTACACACCTTTTGGAATCTCTTTCGCTATCTTTTGTTCATCTTAGATAGTCCAGTCTAGTCCATCTCTTCTAAGAGTGTGAGTTTGTTCATGTTCTTTTGTGAGGCTGTCTCATAAGTACACTTTAGATTTTATTAGACTTATTTAGTGCGAAAAATACTAATACAATAGGAGACTGAAAGCCTCAAATATAGTAGCCCGGGGCAACGCCCCGGGAAAGATAAGTCATTGAAATATAGAGCCCTGTAAGGGCGGCCAGCTTGAGACGCTAAAGGTCACTGAGCGAGTGAAACGAGTCGAAGTGTGCGCCTCTACATTTTGCTTAACTCAGATCACATAATGTATTGAGGAATCGTCAAGTTAATATAGATTGTTTTGACTTATGAGACAGCCTCTTTAGTGGCTTAGCCTCTGAAACAAGGGGCTTCGGTCCATTGTGCGGTATATTCTATTGACTGATAATCCATTTCCTTTAGTAATCAATTTACCGCCTAATAAAAAAAAGCGTAACGATATTTGGTATATCTGATACGCTTTTCAAAAATTAAAGTCTTTTTCTTTCGAGCTTTTAATTCCCTAATATTGCCTGCCGTAGCTTCTTATGAATTAGTGGTATGACAGAAAGAACCTGATCTTCTGTTTTGAATAGATTTTTTACCTGATACTTCGGATGTGCAAGTTTGAGCTCAGTGTAATAAACGTATGCATTTATCAGCAACTTTCCTGCCTGCACGTTAAAATTACCTGTAACTACTCTTTCAATTTTGAGTATTTCCATTGCTTTCCACATAGTAGTCATGTGGTTTGGATCTTTAGGGTCGTAATTTAACTCTTTAAGCACCAATCGTATGGAATCAGATGGAACAATCCTGTAGTTGTACTCATCTGGATCAGCTGAAGCTATTTCTATAGCCAATGAGTCACTGATGTCATTGCACCAGTGGTCATAAGCATCATTGCCGTCCATATTTTGAAAAGGCATCACAGCCAATCTGATTTGAGATTGGGCAGGGACAGCAAAAAGCAAAATCAGAAAAATCGTAGAAAAGAAAAATTTGGAAACGTGTTTCATAATTAAACCCCGTAAAAGATATTTGAAATCTGTTTACGGGGTATAACTTAACTAATAAATCCTTTTTCTTCAAGATATTTTTTGACATCTTGAAAAGATTTTACAAGTTTTGGTTGCATTTCGCCGGCTTCTTCCCATTTAT
The DNA here is from genome assembly GCA_963664875.1 of Kapaibacterium sp. (SeqCode). GTDB lineage: Bacteria > Bacteroidota > Ignavibacteria > Kapaibacteriales > UBA2268 > JBFHIJ01. The sequence goes on from OY761611.1 coordinate 3,320,124, forward strand.
CTTCTTTGGAAAGCTCCATCAAGGCTACGCCCATATCGCCTATCTCGGTGAGACCAAACTGGTAGCACGAGCCCTTAAGAGTATGAGCCATTCTGTATAAATCGGCATTGTTTTTTTCGCCTATAAGTTGTGGCATTTGCTCTAAATCATTCAGCCATGTATCCACAAATTCAGGTAAAAGCTCTTGGATAAAAGGATCGTCTGGAATATTCACAATAAACCCATATATTAAGTGGTAAAAAAAACTTAAGTAGAGAAAACGATAAGCCGAATTCTGTCTTTTTTGCTTATAAATAAGTAAAAGAGGCAATCATTTATCTAGGCAAACCGTCACCGATTTGCTCAAGCAGCCTACCCAAATAAGTAAACCGGACGGGCAGCCCGGCACGCTTTCCCAAAGAAAAGCGAACTTATTCCTATTTGGCCTTGCACTGTGTGGGGTTTACCCGGCTAATAATGTCGCCATCACTACCGGTGAGCTCTTACCTCACCCTTTCACCCTTACCTACTTTGCAAAACAAAGCAGGCGGTTTACTTTCTGTTGCACTTGCCACAGCTCGCAATCTAAAACTAATCAAACCGCTTACTGCCTTCGCGTTACGAAGCACACTGCCCTATAGTGTTCGGACTTTCCTCAGAGTTAATAAACTCCGCGATTGCCTGTTTTCCCTACAAAAGCAAATTTATAACTAATATATGAAACGTCAAAGTACGAATAATTATTTTGACAAAAATAGATTTATAAGTTGTCAACCATTTCATCATCAACGATGTAGTCTTCAGGAGTTACAATACGTCCGCAGTTCTCGCAAATCAATATCTGATTGCGATTGTTGCGTAGTTCTACAATTTTTTGAGCAGGAATAGCATTGTAGCAACCGGAGCAGCTGTTTTTATAAACTCTTACAGCAGCGTCAAGGTGCATAAGTCTGATTCTTGCGTAGTCTGTATAAAGTGCTTTCGGGAGCATAACCACTAATTTTTCTTTTTTGGCTTTCAATTCTTCTAATTCATCGTTTTGCCCTTCAGTCAGTGCTGAATGTTCTTGTTCTTTTTCAGCTAATTCTACTTTCAATTTTTCGAGATCAGCTTCCTGAGATTCTAAAATTCTGACTAAATTCTCTTCTTTCAAGCCTTCTGCACGCAACTGCTCAGAAAGTTTTTTGTGTTCTTCTTTCAGAGTTTTAATTTCGTTGCTGATTGCATCAAATTCTTTGTTATTTCTTACATGGAACTGTTGTTCTGTAAGTTTTTCTTCTTTGTCTTTGAGCTCAACGAGAGTGATTTTAGTTCTTGAGCAAAAGCTTTTTACATCCTTAAGAATAGACTTAGTTTCTTCTACTAATTTTGTCTGTTCACCAAGTTTGAATGTTTTTTGTTCGATAATTTGAGGCAAATCACCAAAATCTTCGTTTAATTCGTCTAAACGTTGATCTACATGAGCAACAACTGCCAATATTTCAATAGGATATTCCATAAATCCGGCACCAAACTGTATTAATGATTTATAATATTTATCTGTTCTTCTGAGTAAGTGTCTCTGCCTGCAAAATGAATCACAGGGTTTGTGTGAATGCTGGTCTGCATCAACTTAATATCCTGCATTTCCGGTACATTTTCCGTAAAATATTTATGTAAAAATATAGGTACGAACTGTTCCATTTCGTAATGTCCCGGATCAATCAGAGCTAATTCGCCTTTGACCGCATGAAAAATGTGATAAGTAACGTCAGCTGTGATAAATGCATCAGCTTTGCTACGAATAGCATGATTTAAGAAAGATGTCCCACTGCCACCGACAATAGCTACTTTGAGTATTTTATCGCCTTTACCGACATTATATCTTATGGGAGCAGCACATATATCGGAAACATTGCTTACTAATTGCTCAAGAGAAGATGGAGTAGGCAATTCACCAACGATGCCCATTCCTCTGTCTTGATATGCTTTGTCAGGCACTAATAAATCTATATTTTGCAAACCCAATTTGTCTGCAAGTATTCTGCTTGTGCCTTCTATGAAAGCGTCGTACAATGTATGAACCGCAACAACCGCAATACTGTTTTTGATTAGCTTAGTAACCAATCTGCCGACCCGCTCATCGTTAGCAATAGTTTTAAGCGGTCTGTATATCAAAGGATGAAAAGTAATAATTAAATCAATATTTTCTTTGATTGCTTCGTTTATCACTTCATCAGTTATCTCAAGAGTAAAGAGAATGCTTTGCACATCATCAATATCAGATTGGATTTGCAAGCCGACTCTATCACCTTCTATCGCCGTTTCAGGCGGGAAGTGCTTATTGATAACATTGCAGATTTCGCTAAGTTTCATGCTTTAAAAACTTATGTTTGTATAAATTGCGTATAGTGCTAAGTGGCAAATTACGAAAGAATAGACATTTATACAATCTTTACAATCGAACAGGCGATTATTTTAATAAAGATTTCAAACTACTTTGTTATTGACGTGTATATTTGTATATTCACTTGACTACAAATGAGGCTTAATGATGAAAACTATATATTTTATACTGATACTTTTTTGTGCATATATTCCCACTCTTTCGCAGCAACCCGGCGAAACGACGGGAGGTTTTAACAAAGATACTGTTTTTGTATTCAAGTCGCCACGTCCTCTTCTTACTTATGAAGAAAAAAATGCTACTATTAACGACGGTACCGGTATCAAACTTGTTTTAAATGAGAGCGGATTCGGATTTGGTATGTTTCACCAGAGACAGATTAACGATGATTTTGCATGGTTCATAGAGACGTACTTTTCTTCTGCAAGAAATGCTGATGAATTTGAATATTATAATTTTGAAGAACAGGAATACAGAGTGCCAAATAAAGTTAACCGTGTTTACAAAATGCCACTGATGGTAGGTATCCAGTACTTTGTATTTAAAGATTTTCTACATAAAAATTTCCGCCCGATGGTCAATGCTGGATTTGGACCTACTTTTATTGCTTCTACTCCTTATAACAAAGGCTGGTTCGAAGCCTGGGACAGTGCTAAGTATTTTGGCAGATTCGGCGGATTCGTAGGCATAGGTGCTAATTTTGGGTCTAATATGGGTATGTCAAGCATAAATGTAAGATACTACTATGTGCCTGCAGGAGAGTCCGAAATTGAAAGTCTAAGAGATTTCCCTATTGATAATTTTGGTGGCTTGACCATTTCTCTAAATATTGGCTTCTAAATTATCTGAAAAATCGATAGTGTTACTCCGGAAAATGGCTATTCAATCAGCTTTTCTGGGAGAATATGCTAATAAATTTCCAGAAGCGGCTTACTGTCAATATGCAGTTGGCTACCTAAAACAGTGGTAGCTACAAACATTCTTAACCATCGCGATTGATTATTGCATTTAGAATATACCAATAACAATCTATTGATTAGTATCAAAATTACGAATCCCATTTCTATTACGATATAACATGTCTATCTAAAATGCAAAGTTGGGTTGTGTTTGTGGATTTCAAATGGCAATTATATAGAAAATATCAAATATTCCAATTCTGAGTCTGTATTATGATAAATATTTTATCTTTTTTTAGCATAAACTTACCCGAGACTCAACTCTGAAGAAGATTTAAAACTAAAAACAGCATTTAGGGGCACATCATTCAATATCATAATTTATTTGATTTTAAGATACTTATAGATATATTCCCTAATTTATACTATATTTCCGATTAGTCAATTAGATATGGAAATTTCAAAAAAATTTTGTTAATTTGAGAATGGGAATTACACGCTTTTCCGAAAAGATAAAATATCGATCTCAATATACAACATTTTATACATTTTTTTATGTTTAGGAGTTCCTTGTATGAGTCAGAAAGTTTATGCAACTATTGATGGAAACGAGGCAGCTGCTTATACGATGTACCGTGTGAACGAGGTATGTGGTATCTACCCGATTACACCATCATCTAATATGGGCGAATGGGCTGATGAATGGGCTGCAAAAGGTATTAAAAATATTTGGGGCAATGTGCCTGTAGTTTGCGAAATGCAAAGTGAAGGTGGTGCAGCCGGTGCTGTTCACGGTTCTTTGCAGGCAGGTGCTTTGACTACAACTTTTACAGCATCTCAAGGTTTGCTGCTCAAAATACCTAATATGTACAAAATTGCAGGCGAATTGACACCGACTGTGTTCAACATCACTGCTCGCTCTTTGGCTACTCATGCGCTCTCTATCTTTGGAGACCATAGTGACATTATGGCGGCAAGAGCTACAGGCTTTGCTTTCCTTGCTTCCAACTCTGTTCAGGAAGTTATGGACATGGCTCTTATCGCTCAGGCATCTACTCTTGAATCTCGTATTCCTTTCCTTCATTTCTTCGATGGCTTCCGTACTTCTCACGAAGTTGCGAAAATCGAGCTTTTGCAAGAGAATGTAATGAAAGAAATGATAAATGACGACTTGGTAGCAGCTCACAGAGAAAGATCTCTTTCTCCTGACCATCCGGTAATCCGCGGTACTGCTCAAAATCCTGACGTTTTCTTCCAAAACAGAGAAACTGTCAACAAGTTCTATGAAGCTTGCCCTGATATTATCCAAAAACAAATGGATAAATTTGCCTCTCTAACCGGCCGTCAGTACAAATTGATGGAATACCATGGCTCTCACACTGCCGAAAGAGTCATCGTCATAATGGGTTCTGCTGAGCAGACTGTTCGTGAAACCATCGACTATTTGTCTGCAAAAGGCGAAAATATCGGCTTAGTAAACGTAAGAGTTTACCGTCCGTTTGACATCAAACGCTTTATGGAAGTTCTTCCTACTACTGTTAAAAAAATTGCAGTTATGGATAGAACTAAAGAGCCGGGTGCAGTTGGGGAACCATTATATAACGATGTGCTAAATGCAATCTTTGAAGGTATTAATAGTGGTTATGGCAAATTAACTAGCTTCCCTAAAGTGGTTGGTGGCCGTTACGGTCTTTCTTCTAAAGAGTTTACTCCTGCTATGGTAAAAGCTATATATGATAACTTAAGCCTTGAAACTCCTAAAAACCACTTCACAGTAGGTATCAAAGATGATGTTTCTAATACTTCTTTAGATTACGATAAAACTTTTGATATCGAAAAAGATAATGTTATCCGTGCCTTATTCTTTGGTTTGGGTTCTGACGGTACAGTAGGTGCTAATAAAAACTCTATCAAAATCATTGGTGAAAACACCAATAACTACGCTCAGGGTTACTTCGTATATGACTCTAAAAAAGCAGGCTCTTTGACTACGTCTCACTTGAGATTTGGTCCTGAAATTATACGTTCAGAGTATTTGGTTAATTCTGCTAACTTCATAGCATGCCACCAAACTGTATTCCTTGAAAAATACAATATGCTTGAAAGCATCGTAGAAGGCGGTACTTTCTTGATTAACATCCCGGGTGAAGCATCTGAAGTATGGAACAAACTTCCAAAAACTACTCAGCAGATTATCATCGACAAAAAATTGAAATTATATGCTATAGATGCCCAGACTGTAGCTGAAAACTCAGGTATGGGGCGCAGAATCAATACTGTGATGCAGGTATGTTTCTTCGCTATCTCAGGCGTATTGAAACGTGACGAAGCTATATCGGCTATCAAAGATTCTATCAAGAAAACTTACGGCAAAAAAGGCGATGAAATCGTTAACATGAACCTTAAAGCCGTTGACAATACATTGGAACACTTACACGAAATCAAACCTACTGAAACAGTTACTTCTACTTTTGATATTTCAAATGATGTATCTGACAAAGCTCCTGATTTTGTGAAAAATACTTTGGCTCCAATCATCGCAGGCAAAGGCGACGACATCCCTGTAAGTGCTTTCCCTAAAGATGGTACTTTCCCAACTGGAACTTCTCAGTGGGAAAAACGCTCAATCGCTTTGGAAATTCCTGTATGGGACGAATCAATCTGTATCCAGTGCGGTAAATGTTCTATGGTTTGCCCTCACGCTGCTATTCGTATCAAAGCTTATGATTCAGCAATTTTGGCAAACGCACCTGAAACATTCAAATCAGTTGATTCGAGCGACAAATCTTTTGCAGGCATGAAATATACTGTTCAGGTTGCTCCTGAAGATTGTACAGGTTGCGGTGTTTGCGTTGAAGTTTGCCCGGCTAAAAACAAATCTAATACAGCTCTTAAAGCGTTGAATTTAGCTCCTCAGCCTCCACTTCGTAAAGCTGAAGCTGCTAACTGGGACTTCTTCTTAAATATTCCGGATCCTGACAGAACTACTCTTAAAGTAGATGCAATCCGCCAGCAACAAATGCAAAGACCATTATTCGAATTTAGTGGTGCTTGTGCCGGTTGCGGTGAAACTCCTTATGTTAAATTGATTTCTCAGTTGTTTGGCGATAGAGCTATAGTTGCTAACGCTACAGGTTGCTCTTCAATCTATGGTGGTAACTTGCCAACTACTCCTTGGACATTCGACGATAACGGTCGTGGTCCTGCTTGGTCTAACTCACTATTCGAAGATAACGCTGAATTTGGTCTTGGTTTCCGCCTTGCTATTGACAAACAAGACAGCATGGCTCGCGAACTTCTTGTTACTTTAGCAAGTGAAGTTGGTCAGGACTTAGTAGATGCTATCTTGAATGCAGACCAAAAAGATGAAAAAGGCATAGCAGAACAAAGAGCAAGAGTAGCTACTCTTAAAGATAAATTAGCAGGAAACAGCAAATACGAAGCTAAACGCCTTCTTACTGTTGTTGATTACTTAGTTAAAAAATCAGTTTGGATCGTTGGTGGTGACGGTTGGGCTTATGATATTGGTTATGGTGGTCTTGACCACGTAATTGCATCAGGCAAAAACGTAAATATCCTCGTTATGGATACTGAAGTATATTCAAACACAGGTGGTCAGACTTCAAAAGCGACTCCACTTAGTGCTATTGCTAAATTCTCTGCCGGCGGTAAACCAACTCGCAAAAAAGATCTTGGTATGATGGCTATGAGCTATGGTACAGTTTATGTAGGTGCAGTAGCACTTGGTGCTAACGACACACATACACTTAAAACATTCTTAGAAGCTGAAGCTTACGACGGACCTTCTATTATCTTGGCATACTCTCACTGTATTGCACACGGTATCGATATGTCTTCTCCATTGAAACATCAAAAAGCTGTTGTTGACTCAGGTCAATGGTTGCTTTACAGATACAATCCGGATTTGGCATTAGAAGGCAAAAATCCATTCAAATTAGATTCTAAACCTCCTAAAATGGACGTTAAAGACTTTATGAACATGGAAAACCGTTTCAGAATGCTTACTAAAGCTCAACCTGAAGTTGCAGCTAAATACTATGAAATGGCACAGCAAAACGTAAAAGAAAGATACGAAATGTACAAATACCTTTCTGAGAAAGAATAAGTATTTTACTTTTCTGAATTACGTCAATTAGATAACAAGCGGGCGATGCAATTATGCATTGCCCGTTTTGTTAGTAATCTATCTCGAAGCTAATTCCGGAGCGCTTGATGTTAACACTTGTTTTGTCATTGGGCCGATTTGCAAGGGTTTTTGTCAAGGGACTGAAGCCCCTTGTTCAGTGAGTCTGTGTCTTGAACAATGGGCTTTAGCCCCTTGCCAGAATGCACATTGCTTTGCTTGAATATCTTTCCCAGCTCCTTCAAAAACTCGCCACTGCTCAGCGTATGCCAGTCCTGAATTTTTTTGCTGAACTTCTCAATGCCGAACTTAGTAGCCAAAAACTTCAAAAAGAAATCCTTAACTTCCTGCAACTTCTTATTCTTTTCGAGCATTATACATTATTCTCTATAATATCTATCTGCTTTGACTTTAAACCATAGATATCGTAAATAGTTGTATTTATTTCTTGTTCAAGTTGTTCAATATTCTTTGTCATTTGATCCAATTCTTTGCTTAGTAATATTTCTCTGTCAAAATTATTGCTGTTTTTAGCATCTAATAGCAATTTCCCATAATCATGTTGCTTTTGTTTAAAAGCAATAATATTACTTACTTGTAAGTTTATTTCTTGTACGATTTCTTTTGATGTCAAGACTATTGGTATCCCTAATAAAGGTTCTTTATCAATCTGATAATTGTCACCTTGCATCTTACCTCTATACTTTAGCCAAAATGCAATTACCTTACTATTGAGAATAGCAGTTAAATATTTTTGATCAATACGCTCCGTCTTGATTACAAAATAAGTTTGAGATACATAGCAATCAAAGTCAGTAAAAGTAAATGTAGGAATTGCACATTTCCTTACCGACATAATTTTCTCTCCTTTGAAAAACTTTTCTTCTCTCGCTCTATGTAAACCATAAGGTTTATTATCAGATGTAATTATTTTTGAAAATTGATCAAGATGTCTTTTAATATTTGGATATGGCTCAATTGCTTTAAGATTTTTAAACATTGATCCTGTATATATAACATAATAGTTATGATTGCTGTTTCCCCAGTATCTATGCAATTCCTCAGTAGTATAGAAAGGTTTTACCAGTTTCATTTCTGTGGGATTTAAGTTTAATTTATTATACTCTTCAAGGCTCAGATTGAATATACCCTGTCCAATCGTAAAATTATCTCCTAAAATCATGCTATTCTTTCGGTTTAGGAAATCTTGAGGTGGCACAATCCCTTGAGCAACTTCTTCTTTAAGTAGATTCGTATATTGAATTTGGAGAATTTTCTCAATAACCTCTTCAATTGTATTGTTGACAAAGTTAAAAGTGGAGTCTTGAAAAGTAGATTTAGAAATTTTAGCATCAAAATATTCGAATCTATTATCTACTTTTTTTTGTAAGAAGAGATTGTTTGAAATGTGATCTATTTTACTGTCAAGTACTTTTGCAAATTCAAATTCATACTCATGATTATCGCAAGTATGCTTCATAATATATATCATCGTTTGAATGCCGGCACTTTCAAAAACTTTAAAATTTCCAAAATCAATAAACTGAATGAGCTTCCCTTTTTCTAAAACTATGTTTCTAAATTTTGATGCACCGGAGTTTGTAGTCCAGTTGTTGGGTGCTATAAATCCAATCAATCCGATTTCTTTTTTGCAAATTTCTATTGCTAATGCTCCAAAGAAATACCATAAATCCATTTTGCCTTGATAGCAGTAATGATTATGTAATCCGTCAAAAGCACTTTTATTAGTATATTCTTTTACATACGGCGGATTACCGATAACCACATCAAAGCCGCCATCTTCAAACACATGCGGAAATTCTTCCTGCCAGTTAAAAGCTTTTTCGCCAGCATCGGCAGGGTCATTTATAAGCGAATTGCCACATTTGATGTTATTATTAAGTGAGCTTAGCTTGCGTCCTTTTTGTGCAGTTCTAAGCCAGAGTGAAAGTTTTGCTATCTCTACTGCTTCTTCATTGATATCAACACCAAATATATTTTGTTCCAAAATATGATTTTCTATTTCAAGGAATTGTCGTGTTTGGTTGCTTATTTTAGATTCGATATCAGAAATGTAATTATGTTCTTCGATTAAAAATTCTAACGTCTGATTTAAGAACGCTCCCGAGCCACAAGCTGGATCAACAATGGTAATATTTAATAACCATTGTCTGTAGTTGTCTAATTTTTTTAGTAGTTGCTCACCTTTTGCAGAAATTGAAGTTTTTCTCTCTTTTTTAAGAACTTTTTTTTCACCACCTATAGTCTCTAAATTTACTTTTTCAAGAATAGTTCTCGGATTTTGAAGTGTATAGTTTTCTGACAAGTCTATATCATGTATTCCTAAGGTTGCTTTTTTTTCTTCACAAAGCTTTCCGACTGTATTTTTAACAATGTATTTTGTAATATACTTTGGTGTATAATAAATACCATCTTTTCGTCTTTTAGTACTCTTTTGTGATATATTATTGGATAGTTCGTTCTGTATTTCTTCAATATCGTTCAACGAATGTTCAAAAATATGCCCAAGAATGTTGACATCAATATATTTATTTTGGTTGCTACTATCTATTGTAGTAGTTGATTTAGAATCAAATATATCGTCATTATTGTTTGTTTCAGAAAAATCATAGTCGCTGAGTTTTTGAGTGTATTCCGCTAACAAATTATCGTCGATATGAATTTTATCTAATACCTCGTCAGGAGCAAAAAGTCCACCGTTGTATGCAAAAATATCATGGGGTTTGCCCTTGTGTCCTACATTCAGATACTCAAAGAACTTTTTAAACCTATCATAGAGTGGAATATACGCATCTAAATCTCTTAGAGTTTTCCATTGATTAATAATATCACTGATGCTGTTAGGTGGGATTAAAAGCCTGTCTTCAGCAAAAAACACAAACAAAAACCTGTCTAATAGCTTCTGTGTTTTCTTGAATAAAACTAACTTATCTCTATCAGGGTTGCTCTGCACGAGATTATAAAAGATTACATTTCGGAAAGTAGAGTAATCTTTATATAGCAGTTTAGATACTTCCTCTTCATTATGCACCGACTGCTTTTTCATAGTCAGAGGCACATCCGCAGTCAGATTGTCATGCGATAAGCAGAGCCATAGCAATTTAAATTTTTCTTTTTTGGCATTCATTTCAGCCATATTCTCTGTAACCGTTGCTAAGTCAAATAGGTCAAACTCTAAATATTCTACAGTATTTTGAATATAAAACCTGAGCTTTTCGAAATTTGAAGTAATGACATAAATACAGTTCGGTTGATTATTCTTATACCCGAATGCTTGACTTTCGACCGAATCTAAATTTGGCGTATCAGTACCTTTAAGTTCAATGACAGCGATAGCGTTACCTTCTTTCAGTATAGCACCATCAGCTCTTTTCGAGTTCGATACATTTCTAAACTCAGTTGTTAAATTGTAATTTTCTGCCGGATTAAGCGTATAGTTAAATATATTAACAAATAAATCTCTTAAAAATCCTTCCTGATACTGTTCTTCTTTTAGTCCTCTAATATTTGCTTGTTTTTTAGAATCTCCAAAACAATCTCGGAAATTATTAAATTTCTGATCAAGCATATTTTTAGGGTTTTTATCTAAATCTGCTATGTATTTGTTGACTATCGATTTCTGAAAGAGAGCCATATCTATTTCTCAATTTTTATTTATTATAATCAATATACAAAGATAAGAAAATCGATGGAATGCAGGCAAGAAAATAAGATAAGGATTTACACAATTGAGAGTCATTTTTAAGGTTATAAGAGATTTGTAAGTCGCAATCAAAAATAATTACATATTGAATTATTGAACAATGGGCTTTAGCCCCTTGCCAAGAAACAAGATAACGACAAGTATTGATTTTTCTAATGACATTTATCGGTTTATAATAGATATGCAATGATAAGAAAAGCGATATAAAACTCAACACAAAAAGCGACTTACCTCTTCAAAAGATAAGTCGCTTTTTGAATCTTGTAGCAATCTACTATATGTAGTTCCTACTTACCTGACAATGTCATACCTTCTACCAAAATAGTTGGGGCAGTAGTGGAGCGTTTAGTGTCCAAATCGTTACCAATCATTTTGATATTTTTAAGTATGCTGCCCATGTTGCCTGAGAAAGTAATTTCTTTCACAGGGTAAGTGAGTTTGCCGTTTTCTATCCAAATGCCGTAACAGCCTTTGGAAATATCGCCGCTTGTAGGCACTGTACCCTGACCTATTGTTTTAGTAAGGTAGAGGCCTTTGTCCACAGATTTGATAATGTCTTCCGGAGAGTGTTTGCCCGGAGCAAGTACAAAGTTAGTTGTTCCCGAAGCGTGACCTGTTGACTTCAAACCGAGTTTTCTTGCGGAGTATGTAGAAAGCAAAAAGCTAAGTAATTTGCCGTCTTTGATGATATCTACATGACGCGAAGGCACACCTTCACCGTCATAAGGCTGCGAACCCGTGCGGCCTGCAAGAGTGCCGTCATCAAAAATATGAAGATCTTTTGCAGCTATTTCTTTGCCAAGCATATCAGCAAGGAAAGTAGTTTTCATGTAAGCAGCACTTCCGCTCAGACATTCAGCTAAAAAGCCCAGTAGTGAAGATGCCATGCGGTTGTCAAAAACTATAGGTACTTTTTGAGTTTCAATTTTTCTTGCACCCAAAAGCATAGTAGTTTTTTCAATTGCCTTATTCGAAATTTCCTCTAATGACATTAGCTCTTTAGGGCTACGAGCACTGTCCCACCATCCGTCTTCGTTGATGTTATCGCCTTCGCCTGCCTGACCGTAAAAGCTGTAGTAAATGCTTGACTGCTTGTATGATTCGCTAAATCCGTTGGAATTGGCAAGGAAGCTTTCGCCAACATATCTGCCGGCACTTGAGCCACCTGAGCGAGCCATGCGCTTATCAGCCATAGTCATTTTTTCGAGCTTAAGAGCGTTTTGAATCATTTCTTCAGGTTTGACATTTTCAACTGAAGCATCATAGAGTTTTAGACTTTCAGCAGAAACGTTAAGAGCCTCTTTTTCAGGAAGAGCCGAAAATTCGTCAGCACTGCCGTAAGTAGCTCTTTCTATAGCATTTTTAGCCATAGTCTGCAAAGTATCCATATTCATATCGGAAGAAGAAGCATTAGCAACTTTGTTATCTTTGATTACTTTCAAAGATAGCCCTGCAGAGCCTGCATTACTAAGGTTTTCGATATTGCCTTCTCTGATTTCGGCAGAGAAACGAGTGCCTGTGCCAATAGAAACCTGCACTTGGTCAGCACCGTTTTTGCGGGCAAACTGAACTAAGTTTTCAGCAATTTGTTTGTAGTTTACCTGAGCCATTACGCTATACCTCCGACAGTCATTTCACTAATTCTCAAAGAAGGAGTGCCGCAAGTAACAGGGACACTCTGTCCGTCCTTACCGCAAGTACCAAGGAAGAATCCCATATCGTTACCAATCATATCGATATTATTTAAAATTTCGATATTGGAACCGATAAGTGTAGCATTTTTCAATGGATGAGTAAGTTTGCCGTTTTCAATCATATAGCCTAAGTTTACAGAGAAAGTAAACTGACCTGTGCCGTTCACCATACCGCCTTGGTAGGTAACCGCATAGAAACCTTTTTTCACTGAAGAGATGATTTCTTCAGGGTCTTTGTCTCCGCCTGCAAGGATAGTATTATTCATACGAGGTATAGGCATGTGGCGATATGATTCTCTTCTTGCGTGACCGTTGCGTTTCATTTTCAATTGCTGAGAAGAAAGTCTGTCATGAAGGAAGCCGACAAGTTTGCCTTTTTCGATAAGCATTGCATTTTCGGAATTCATACCTTCATCGTCAATATTCAAAGAGCCTCTATAGTCAGGAATAGTACCGTCATCATAGATAGTAACAAGTGGGTTGGCAACCATCTGGTTTACTTTGTCCCACATGATAGAAGTTTTTTTCCAGTTTGCATCGCCTTCGAGTGGGTGACCCACAGCTTCATGAATCATCACACCTGATTGGTCTTTGCTGAGAACAACCTGCATCTGACCTGCCGGAGCATCTTTTGCTTTAAGAAGTTCGAGAGCTTCTTTGGCAGCATCCTCACCGATTTTTTCAGGAGTAGAGACTTTAGCATAGAAGTCCATACCAACTCTACCGCCGTCATTGCCGCGACCTGTGTTACGGATGCCTTTATCTTCGGCTGTCGCAGAAACAACAAGTCTCACCTGAGGCCGAGTATCGGAAATAACAAGACCGTCACTATTTGCGATAGTAACATATTGCATTTCGTCAGCAAGAGAAGCAGATACTTTTTTGATTTTGCTGTCGTGATTTAGTGCAGATTTATAAGCTCTTGTTACCAAATCAATTTTAGTTTTGATAGATTGGTCAACAAAAGAGTTGTTCATATCATAAACCTGAACAGCAGGATTTTTTACCATCAGAGGAGCGATTTGCTGTTTAGCATTGCTGTTAGCAATAGCAGCAGCAGTCAGCATAGCTTCTTTGATTTTTTCGAAAGTGAGTTCGTTCGTGTAGCCGTAGCCGGTTTGAGCACCGTTTAAGACACGTACACCAACACCAAGCGAGATACTTTCGCTTGAGTTTTTGATAATATCTTCGGACATCACCACAGAATTGGAGATGCTGTACTCGAAGTAAAGTTCGGAGAAATCTCCGCCTTTAGAAAGCCCAAGACTCAAAAGCTGTTTGAGCTGTTCGTTCGAGATACCAAATTTTTCGGGAATCATCATATTAGAATTCTCCGGCATAAGTGCAGATGCGATATTTTTATTAATCAGCCCGGCAGCCATTACAGCTCCGGCACCGGCACCGCATTTTTTCAGGAAATCCCTACGGTTGAGTTCACTCATTATAAACTCCATAATATATAAAACTTATAGTATTGTTTCCCCGGAATACTATTATAAATAGTACGCAATAAATCCTTAGAAGTTAGAGAAAAAAGCTAAGAAATGCAATGGAAAAGTCAGATGATGATACCCTGTCGAAAATGTGAAATAATAATTTAAATATCTTACAGAAAATGTTGTAATTTACGTCTTACCGAAATGAACTTATTTTCCTAAAATCCGAGTGGAATCAATGAAAAAGAAATTCGCTATATGTGCGATGTTGCTTTTGGGGTGTATTGTATGTACTCCAAATTTGCAGGCACAAAATGTGGGTATAAATGAAAATGGCGGAGCTCCTCACGCCAGCGCGATGCTTGATGTGGAATCTGCATCAAAGGGGATACTTATCCCTCGAATAGACTATAACGATAAACCGGCAAATCCGGCAAACGGATTGCTGATTTATGTTACTGCTAACGGCCCTCTTGGCAATAATGCTTTCTACTATTACAATGGATCGGAATGGTTAGTCTTTGACCAGTGGTCTGTTTCGGGTTCTAACATTTACTACGATTCAGGTAGTGTAACCGTTGGAAATGCAGATGCAGTTGATCCTGCTGTCGCTAAAATGAAAGTACATGGTGGGATTGCCTTTACGGGAGCAAATCAATCTAATACAAAAGGACTTCTATACTACAATTCAACCGCTGGTGCGGATGGCAGAGGTGCATTCCAATATATTGACCAAAACAGTCAGGTAAAAACCATCGGTACAGGCACCATCGAAACAAATGGAAATCCGGGTTCAGAGACAGATGATTTTATCAGGATGGAAGATTTAATTATACTAGGTTCAATGTCCGTCGGTAGAAATGCAGAGTATAATTATGATTTCCAATACAATACGCTTGTATTGCAGGATGACATTATTCGTATGCTATTTGATGATACAAGTAATTCCGCTACCTTTCCTAATAATGACTGGATGATAGAGATAAACTCTGCTGCTCAGGGTGGTAAAAACTACTTTGCAATTAAAGATGTTACAGCAAATAAATACCCTTTTATGATAGAAGCTCCCGGTGTTGACCATGCTTTTTATATAAAAAGTAATAACATTGGTTTGGGAACTGATAACCCCGCCAAGCAGCTTCACTTAGTCAACGGTACAAACCCAACCATTCGCTTTGAGCAGGACGGTAGCGATGCAAATACTCCTCAAATCTGGGATGTGCAGGCAAATAATGCTAAACTATCATTTGTAGATGTTACAAATTCTAATACTGAAGCTATCGTGATCGAGCAGGGTGCTCCTACTGCATCGTTACATGTGGATTCTAACGGCAACACCGGATTTGGTACAGCCACTCCTGCAAGAAGTGTACATGTATCAACTGCAATGAAATTAGAACCACAAAACTCTGCACCGGCTAATCCAAGCAAAGGCGATTTGTACTTTGATAATAACGATAACAAACTTAAATGTTATGATGGTACACAATGGCAAAACTGCTGGTAAGGGAGAGTAAAAATGAAAACAATTATTCTCTTTTTGACCTTATGTAGTACGTTTGCTTTCTCCCAAGGGCTTTATAACAACGGTGCTAAGATTGTTGTGCAAAGTGGTGGGAATATTTACGTAAACGGCAACTACCAGGCAGAATCCATAAGCGGAAATCATGCTGAAATAGATTTGGATGGTGATTTCTTTTTGGCAGGTAATTTCGAAAACAATGTTAGTGCAGGTAATGGTTTTTTAAGGCAAGACTTAGACGGCACGCTTCACATTGTAGGAGCAACACCACAATACTGGCTGGGAACGAATATTAATCTTTTAGAATTGGAAAATCTGACTCTCGCGTCCGATGCATATATGGATTTTTCTTTATTAGGAGTTACAGTCTATGGCTCTATGGCTCTGAATGGGAATACGTTCCAGGCTAAAGTAGGAGATGTAGATTTCGAAGTCATAGGTACTATCTCAGGAAGCGGTTTATTTGATGTTTCTGAGGCAGGGCACTTAGTTAGGACTCCTGCACAAAATACACCATTGCTATTTCCGATTGGTGATGGGAACTATAATGAATCCGTAACCATCA
The DNA here is from genome assembly GCA_963664875.1 of Kapaibacterium sp. (SeqCode). Lineage (GTDB taxonomy): Bacteria > Bacteroidota > Ignavibacteria > Kapaibacteriales > UBA2268 > JBFHIJ01. Next base: position 3,336,473 of record OY761611.1, read on the forward strand.
CTTGCCTAAATGTGCCTTCTGAGCAAATCATGGTAAAAATAAGCAGTGAACCTGTGACCTCTTCATATTTTCTTTGGGACATAGATGGGGAGTCAAACCTGAATGCGACTGCACTTTTCAGAATAGACAAAACAGCAATAAGTGCTGCCAATCCTCTGCTTAATAATATGTTGCGTTATTATAACGGTGTCCGCTATGTACCGTTTTCAGATGAAAGAGTAACTATTTCTGATATGGATACATATTTTAATATCACAATTACTTCGATAAATCAATTTTAGAGACAAATATGAAATATATAATAGGTTTGATTATTGGATTGATTTTGACTATCGGGGCATTTGCACAGATAGGTGTTTTCAATTCAATTATATCAACAAATACTATAGAGAACGTTCAGGCGACATCTTTTCAATCTGGTGGCACTTTATCGTTACTTGCTACAGATCCTGATGTTACTGAGTGGGGCATTTGCTGGAATTCTACAGGGACACCGACTACCGCAGATTCGAAAGTCAGCCAAACAGGTACTATGCGTACAGGCTCCTATACTTTAACTGCGACAGGAATGGCTGTTTACGGCAATCCTTTTTACGTAAGGTCTTATGCAATAAATACTGACGGCATATATTACGGACAGGAAATTTATTTTTCAGTTGTTCCTACTTTGCCTGAATGGGGATTGATTGCTTTAGGAGCTTCTTTGCTTATAGGTGGCGGCTGGTTTATGTATAGGAGGGTATTATAATGAAAAAGATTATAATCCTTATGTTACTGATTTCTGTTTCAGCGCTTTATTCTCAAAGTGTAAGTATCTCATCTGACGGTGCGGCACCAGATCCGAGTGCAATTTTAGATATTCAGTCGTCTGACAAAGGAGTTTTATTTCCTCGTGTAGATTTTTATAAACTGCCTTCAGGCACAAATGGTTTGCTTGCTTACATACTGGAAAACGGCTTTAATGGGAATGGAACTTTTTATGGATATTTTGGGACGTGGCATTCTATAAACAAATGGGGACAAGCCGGAAGCAATATATATTATAATAATGGCAAAGTTGCAATCGGGGTAGCCCCAAATTCAATTGACCCATTAAAGGTTTCAGGCGGCATTCTGTTTGAAGGGAATGCAACAAGCATTACTCCAGGGTTGCTTTTTTACAATAGTGTTGACGAAAAATTCTACTATTATGACAATACCTCTACTGTACAGGAACTTGGCGAAAATGTTGTTACTGCCACATATCCAAGACCATTACTTGCAGGGACTGGATCTGTTTACAATGGATTGAGGCAACAGATTACTCCAATTTATCAACAACCCATTATTCCGCCGGAACTAATAATCATAGGATATGATACTACATACGTTGATAATTATGTGACCAACGATACCTTAGGGCAGGATTTTATCTTGAAAGGAAGATTAGGAATCGGAATGGATTGTAATAATGGAGAAAACTTTGGTCAGGAACAAATTAAACTGAAAGAAAATAATCTTAGACTCTGCTTTGACGATAACAGTGATGACGATGTAAATAATAACTGGATTATTGAAGCCAACCAATCATCAAATGGAGGTAAGAACTATTTTGCTTTTGGGGATTTTACAGATTCCACTTATAACTTTGTAGTAGAAAGTCAAAACAGAACTCATGCTGCTTATTTACTTGGGACTAATCTTGGAATAGGAACTCAGTTCCCACAGACTCAAATGCACTTGGTTTATTCTGAATCTATTTCACTCCGTTTAGAACAGGATGAATCTGATGAGAATACTGCTCAGGTATGGGATGTAAGCTTTGATGATACAGGAATAACTATTGCTGATGTTACCAATTCTAATGAAACTCCTGTTTTTATTGCTTCAAAAGTTGAAAATGCTATCTATATCGATGCAAATGGTAATGTTGGAATCGGAACAGATAATCCAACAAGAGATTTACATATTAATGGGGCGGTTAGAATGGAACCTCAATCAGCCGTACCTGCAAATCCAAGCAAAGGTGATATCTATTTTGATGACAACGATAACAAGATGAAATGCTATGACGGCACTCAGTGGCAAAACCTTTGGTAAGGAAAGAAATAGTAAGGAGTCTTAGCTAAGGCTCCTTTTTTTCTTTGTTCGTTTTGTAACCTTTGCATACTTTTGTGTGTTTATAAAGCAATATGAAAAAAATACTCGCCTATATAATGATATTTGTTCTTTTGCTGGGGTCGATTACTGCTCCGGCATTGTTTTCGTATATGCAGAAAAAAATCAAACGTGAAGTAAAAGAAACAATTTTTGCCGGCATTGCCGAAAAAGACCTTGATGTTATCCGTGTTACAGATGAGCAAATGCAGGATCCAAGCGTATTCAATCCGATAGAAGCACATGAGTTCCTTTATTATGGCAAAATGTACGATATAGTCCGAGTCTCTAAAATTGGAGATACGACGGTTTTTCATTGTCTCTATGATGATAAAGAAAATAAACTTATAGATAGATTTTCGGATATAGCAAACGGAGTGAAAGACAAATATGGTAATGTCCTCAATAATATAATAGAGAACCTACTGAAACTAAAAATTATCTATAAAGCTTTTGCCTTGTTTTGCGACTTCATAACAGAAAAACACAACACTTTCAGATATTTTTCCCCTTTAAACACATATCTTGATGTGCCCGTTCCTCCTCCTAAGTTTGGGTAATCGACATAGAAATAATCTATTGGATAAGCAAGATTCTACATTTCCATCAGTATGACATGCTGAATAGGAGGGCGTTGGGGATTTTGTTTATGCAATTGCTATTCTTAAAGTAGAACTATTCGATAATATCCTCCAATCCCAACTTATGCTTTGTTAAAGCATGAAGAGCCTATATGGGATGATGAGGTGTATTTTGTTTAGGACACTTATATGATATATTTAAAATTTCAAACTTAGGTGATAAAAATGAAAAAATTACTTTGTATTGCTGCACTTGCTTTGAGTGCTTTTGCTAATGTGCAGGCATCTGAAAGTGATGCAGATACAATAAAAACATATAGATTAGGCAAAATTACCGTTACAGATGACAGATTGGAAAACAAAAATATAAGAGAAGCAAAATTTTCAGAAGTAAAATACTATGAATTGCAACGCTCTGATGCTTTTTCCTTAGCTGATATTAAATCATTTATTCCTACTGCAAACACCAGAACTACTTCGATGGGAGAAACACAGATTTATGTGCGTGGTGCAGGAGACAGACAGTTAGGCTTGTATCTCGATGGAGCTTTGCTTAATGTGCCATGGGACAACAGATTCGATCTTAACTTTTTGCCCGGTGACATCATTGGAGAGCTAAAAGTAAATAAAAATGCTTCCTCTGCTCTCTATGGCATAAACGTTTTGGGAGGTGCAATAGATATTACAACTGCAGAAAGAAAGGAAAATGGCTTTGGTGGTGCTCTTAAACTGACAGGCGGAGATGGTGGTGCTTTTTCCGTGTCTGCTATGCACGATGGAAGAATAGGTGATTTGAATTATATAGTAAATTTTTCTCGTAGCGGCCAAGATGGATTTTTGATGGCAGATAATGACGAAGATTTGCTAAATCAGAATCCCGAAGATGATTTGCGAACCAACTCATTCAATTTCAGAAATAATATCTTCGCTCGTGCAGAGTATAAATTTTCGGAAATGACTAATGTGGGACTTACATTTATCAATACTTCTTCTGTTTTTGGTAATACTCCTGCGACAAACCCGGATGTCAATCAAAGATTCTGGAAATATCCCGAAAGAAAGAGAAGTATGGTTATTTTCAATGGTGAGCAGTTTTTTGACAAAGCGAAAGACTTTTCTATGAAACTGACTGCATGGGGAGATTTTTTCAAGCAGACTATTGATGCTTATGAAGATATTACTTACTCCGCTATTGATGAAAGTGTGAAAGAAGAAGATGCTTCCTTTGGCTCTCGTCTTACTTTAAACTATAATGTAAGTGACCAATCTACGATATCTTATGTATTTAACAGCATCAATTCTGATCATGATAAAACTACCAACGACGATGAGCCGCTTAATTTTACTCAAAACAGTATTAGTACCGGTATGCAGTTTTCTTCCAAATTCGGCAAACTTGAATATGCCGTTGGTGCTACTTATGATTATTTTAAAACACCGAAAACAGGTGAATACATAGAAGCAGAAGGTAAAACCTACGATGATTACGGCTTATTTGTAACTATGGATTATTCTATAGATGATAATTTTTCTGCATTTGCTAATGCAAGCAGAAAATCCCGCTTCCCTACTATGCGAGAATCATACGACGAAGCTCTAAAGAAATATAAATATAATCCTGATTTGAAACCTGAAACCGGTGTCCTGTCCGAAGTAGGTATTGCATATATTTCTTCTGATTTTTCGGCTCAGGCGTCGTTTTTTGCAAATATGTATGACGACATGATAGAAAAGGTAAAAGTAGCAGGCGACCCTGACAAACGTAAAATGCGAGACAATCTCTCCGAAGCGACAATGCTGGGTGTAGATTTGTCTGTTGCTGCTAATATCAGCAAATTTAAGCTCGGTGGATATATAACATATATGAGCGGTGATGGGAAATTAGACGGAGAAGATGTGGAGCTTAATAATAAGCCTGAGATACTATCGGGAATCCACTTAAGTTACATTACTTCTTTTGGTTTGCTTCCGCAAATAGAACTCGACTATAGAGGAAAGCAATACGAAGACGGCATAGAAATAGACGGAGCAGCCTATCTTAATTTCAGATTGAGCTATACCTTCACTCAGTCAAGCGTGTTACTTCCTGAGATATTTATACGTGTAAATAATATATTTGACACATTCAGATACTCACAGCTTGGGATGCCTGAGGCAGGAAGAAGCATTAGCGGCGGAGTTTCTCTGAGAATATAATTTATTTTAAAAAATAACACTTACCCTTACATCTCCGGTTTTAAAAAAGACCCGGAGATTTTTTTTGTTACACAATAAATTTTTATAAAAATGTTTGTTTTGTAAGTATTGTATTGTTATGTTTATATAAAGTTATAACATATTCAGTATGTTTGGAGGTCATTTGTGATAGCTATACTAATACTTTTCTTAATACTACTCCAGTCATGTGCTGCTGATAATAAGAATATTTTGCATTACGAAGTTGCAGAAACAGAAGATGCAATAATAACCGCACCTCTAATTGTTGTCTATGAGCATGGGAAAGTGGCCATTGTAGATCAAACCGGAAGAGCTGTTTATCTATATAAAGAAAATGGGGAACTTCTCAGGAGTTTTGAGCCACAGTTATATCTGTCCGATTCCTTGCTGGCGAAGAGTAAAAAATATAATCAGACGATAAGATATGTAACTACACAGGATTATGAGGCGTTTTATCCTGACTCCTACAAATCGGGAAGTTTAGAAAATATGCTTGGAAATAAGTTTGTAAATTGTAGTTTTTTAGATAGTAGCAAATTTACCATTGCAGTCTCCTTGGGTGTTTTAGTTCAATCAGAAGAAATGGCTGCAAACAAATTTGCAATTACCTGCCGTGAGGGTGTTGTCAATTACGATTTGAGTAATGATAATATTTCCTATACATGCTTTCATTTTACGGATTCATTAGATGCTATGACGACAACAGATTCTTACTTTTATTCAAAGAATAGAAATGTTTATATCACAGGTTTCAAAGAATCTATAAAAAAGCAAAATAGTTTCCCTTGCCTGGCAGCGGTTGATGTGGATGGCAATATTAAAGAAACTTATTTGAATACTCCGACTGAATTAAATTCAGAATACCTTTCTACGTTAGGTGTTATTATGTCTGAAGATAGACAAGCTAATGTATGGGCTGCATTTCCATTCATGACAAAAATTTACAATATAAAATCTAATTATAGTTTTGATTTGCAAATCCCTAATAATACTAATAAAAAATATCTGGATACAATTAGAAAAAGCAAATTGACCAGAAGTCAGTTTGAAGAGCTGAACAAAACAGCAAAATCCTATGTAAAATATGAAATAACCGGACTTTTTCATGATAAAGAAGATAACCTAATCGTGATTATTGAAGATTATTTGGCGAACGAGACAATTACAATACAGCAGTATTCTCCCTTAGGAGAACTTCTGAAAAGTGCAACACTTCCTGTTGGCGGTGACTTTGGGAAAATTGCAGCCGTAGCTTATTCAAAGGAAGAAAAGAAATTTGTATTTGTGAATTCAATAGATCAAAAATGGTATTTTATTTACAAGCCAGAAAAGGAAATATTTTGAGACAAATGTTGTGGTTGAAATTCTTATTCATTACAATCCTAAGTCTTGGATTCATCAGCTTTTCGTTTAAATCAAAAATTGCATTATTCGCGAAATATGATTGCTATTCCCGTGGGAAAATATGTTTAATATTTATTGATAATAGAGAGTGTCTCGCCTGTAGTCCCTTATTTTATTCAATATTCAAATATGCAAACGATTCTAAAAACTTCAATTCTGTTGCCATCATTGAAGGAAAAAGGCAAATTGAAATAAAAAAGTTTAGAAAAGACTATAATTGGAAACAGTTTTGCGAATCTGATTCAAAATCCTTTAAGAAAGAGCATGGAATTAAAAGTTCTACTAAGGTGGCTATAATTTCCATATATGGAGACATTGTTGAAGAATTTACGTTAAATAAAATGCTTACAATAAAGGATTTGGAATGCTTTTTTGACAAGCAACAAAATTGATTGCAGAGAAACAAATTTGAATATATGAATTTGTAGGAAACTCTTTTCTAGTAGTTATAAACGCACCCTTACATCTCCGGTTTTAAAAAAGAGCCGGAGATTTTTTTTCTTTATTTGCAAAGAAGAACCAGAGATTAAAAAGTAAGCATAATTAGATATTGATACAAGGAACAATGGTTTTTTTAACCGTTGCCAATAAATAAGATAAAGACTATATGTTGTTGTCTGTCTAAGGATAAAAAAAACCGCTTTCGGAAAAATTAGAGGAGAATATAATTTCTCTCTAAATTAACAAAAGCGGTTATATTTTTGTGTTTCTCTGATTTTGGAAGGATACAGTATCCAAACCAAATCAACTAATCATTATTGCTGAATATTAGGAAGTTCGAGACCATATTGCTTTTTCTTGTCTTCAGCTTTAAGCATGAAAGCAACAATAAGAGCTAAAACGCCAAAAACTAAGAAAACAAGGTTCGGTAAGGTATAATTGTATCTCAAATCCATCTTGTTTTCAGTTAAAATTTTATAGCCATTTTCAAGACATACCTTTTCGATAGCTTCTTTATTTTTTTCTAAATCGGCACTAAAAGTAAGAGCATTAATATCATTGATATTTTTTTGACTCAATTCATTTTGGATAGCATCATACTGATCTGTACCTGTAGCAGGTTCGTAAGCAGTATCAACGAGAACTTTATTGATGATGTTAGTAGTAGTAACATCTACAACTTTACCAAGTTGAATTTCGTCTAAGTTAAATCCTTCAATTTTGCCGTTTATATTTTGATATGTAGTCTCAATAGATTTTTTGACGGTCTCTTTTGCAATCGGAACATTTGGGTTTGCAGTATTAAGCACAATACCCACCAAAAGTGGAACACCCATCAATCCCCAGTTTTGAATCCAGAAAGTAAGTGCATAAGCTGTACCTAATTGTTTTTCAGGTATGATTTTTGGAACAGATGGCCACATAGCTGATGGCACTAAAGAAAGTGCAACACCCAAGACTACTGTAGTAAATAGTGCTAAAATCCAATTATCTAAGAAAGGTACTGAGAATATGGCATGTACAAAGATAAGCATAAATGCACCTATAATCATAATAGTAGCACCTTTACCTTTTCTGTCGTACAAGTTACCAAAAAACGGTGTTAGGAATAAAGTACCTAAAGGAAGTACAGATGGTATTGCACCCGCCAAATCAGGGCTTATTTGATATTTGTTGATTACCAAGTCTGTTGCAAATTTGATCCAAGGAAAAACTGCAGAATAAAAAAGAACACATAGGAGTGAAATAAGCCAAAAACCTTTGTTTGAAATTATTTGCAAAACGTCTGCCAGTTTGAAAGGTTCTTCTTCTTCTGTTTCCATATTTGCTTCTGATGCTTCGAGTTTTTTATCCATTATTGCATATACAAAGAAGGATATCAATCCGATAACTAAAAGTAAAACACCAAAAAGAATTGGCATAGATACATCACCAAAATATTTGGCGATTGGAAGAGGAATTGCTGTTGCAAGTAAAGTACCCATACGTGCAGTAGCCATTTCCAGACCCATTGCAAGAGCGAGCTCTTTACCTTTAAACCATTTTACTATTATACGAGATACGGTGATACCGGCTATTTCGACACCTACACCAAAAATGGCAAAGCCAAGAGCTGCAAAAAACACCTGTGATTTCATTCCAAGTACATCAGCCATGCCGGATGGGAAGAAAGAGGAAATAGCCCAATATTTAATGGCTGCACCGATAATCATAATACCGGCAGAAGAAATTGCTGTAAATCGAACACCCATTTTGTCTAACAGTATGCCACCCAAAATTAGCATAAAAGCAAAAACGTTAAACCAGCCATAGGCACTTGTAAATATACCATAATCAGTACTATTCCAAAGTAGCTGGCTTTCCAGCATAGGCTTGAGTGGGCTCATTGCGTCAGTTATGAAGTAACCACACAACATAGTAAAAGCCACAATCCCCAAGGCACCCCAGCGTGCGGCTTTCGACTCTCTTAGCGAGTTAGTAATTTGTTCCATATCACTTTTAGAATAAGTTAAACTTTATTTAATTACTTTAGATGATAACTAACAAACTTAGAATTAAAATCTTGAAATTCCAAAAGATTTGAATAAAGATATGAAAAAATATGAACCATACAAGATTTGGAGCTCTCTAAGTATATAATATTCACAAAGATAACAAGCATCTTCAATATCCGGACTGATATTATTAAATATTTGAATATAACATATATTCTCAGCTAAAGAGACAAAATCTGCTTGGGTTTATGAAAGAGTTTTATTCAAATTTTTTTTGGATACTATCGTTTATATAAGTAAGTTAAAAAACGACACTATGCTCCTATCGCTAATCCCTTTAGATTAAATGCAATCAATTTTATTTTCCATTCTTATGTAGAATCGGACTTTTTAAGTTAATTGCTGTTTTTTTGATTATGCAAATTGTTATGTAAATATATTTTTTGAGACAGATGGCAGCAAATACCAGACTAATCAAGGCAGCCCGTACGGCTCTAAAAGACTATCTCGGTCTTTACGAAGATGAAACATTACTTATTGTTGCAGATGAAAATACCTATGAAGTAGGTGAGGCACTTTACAATGCCGGAAAAGAACTCTGCAAAGAAGCTTTCCTTTTACAGATGAAACCGCGCGAAGATAACGGACAAGAACCACCGGATCAAATAGCAGAGCTAATGAAAACTGTCGATGTTGTCGTTTGTCCTACTACTAAATCCCTTACTCACACTGACGCTCGAAGAAATGCCTCAAAATTGGGCGTTAGAGTAGCCACTATGCCGGGTATAACTAAAGATATTATGACTCGATGCCTTAGTGCAGACGCTGATGAAATTGTTACTCTGACCAATCATCTCACTAAGTTGCTCGAACGCACCAGAGAAGTTCGTATCGAATCAAAAGCAGGCACTAACCTTACTCTTCCTATAAAAGGCATGAATATAATACCGAGCACCGGTGTACTTAGAAAAATTGGTGCTTCGGGTAATTTGCCTTCGGGTGAGGTCTTTTGCGCACCTGAAGAAGGCAAATCAAATGGCGTTGTTGTTTTTGACGGCTCAATAGCCGGAATCGGCAAACTCGAAGAACCCGTTAAAGTTACAATCAAAGACGGCATAGCTGTGTCCTTCGAGGGCGGCAAAGAAGCAAAATTGCTTGAAAAAATGTTAGATAAACACGGCGAACGCGGTCGCTGGGTTGCTGAGTTTGGAATCGGCACAAATCCAAAAGCAAAAATCACAGGTCAAATCCTTGAAGACGAAAAAGCTATAGGAACGATTCACATTGCCTTTGGTAATAATATCTCTATGGGTGGCACTAACAATGTGCATATTCACATAGATGGTCTTGTCAAAAAGCCTGATTTGTATTTAGATGGCGAAATGATTATGGTTAGGGGCAAAGTAGTCATCTAACAGTAGTTATTTACGTTTAGATATTTATCCAAAGAGGAGCTGAGATTCATTTCAGCTCTTTTTTTTTAAGAGACAATAGCTTTACTATGTAACTTTTTGTAGCTTGTTTTGTCATAACTATGTATAGATTGTTTAACTAAACAGATTTGTTGTAGCATGAAACTTTTTTACTACACATTGCTTACAGTCTTGATATTCGGCTGCAGCGGAGCAACTTCACCCGACGGAACTGATTCTTATGCTTCGATGCTGATTCCAAATAAAATTGGTAATTACTGGGTATATCAAAGAAATGCTTTCGGAAAAACTATTGGTTACGATTCATTGGTTTTGAGTAAGAAAATGCTATTTAAGGGTAAATCTGCATCCTTGATAGAAATCAATAGATTATCTGAAAATATGAAGCCTATTTCAAAAGACACTCTTTACTTTGCTGAAGAAGGTAACGAGCTTTTCATAGTCGAAAATAATCCTGTACGTCCCTGGCACAGTAGCGATTGGATTCAAATATATGGTGATAGAAATTCTTCTTGGATAGCAGCACGTTTTGACATTTGGAAAACAGATTTATATGTTATAGACTCCATTGTGAAAGGTGCTCTTACTAATGTACTCACAGGCAAATATATATATTCAGACACAGTAAATATTTCAGGAGTTACCTCACAATTTGATATGTTTACTCTAAAAAATGATTTTAAAGGGAGCTTCTATCAGCATGTTGTTTCCAATGGGAAGCTCGACTCAGTACTTTATCAATCAGTTGGCAAGTACAATATGCACTACAAAATAGCACGGGGATTGGGATTAGTTAGCAAAACCTACGAATCGCACATGATATATTGGCTGCCGGTTGATAATAAATACGGATTAAAAACAAAGTCCATACAGGTAGCTGACGAAAGTCTGAGGCTGATTAGATACAAGTTTTAGAAAAAAATATTTAGCATTTTTAAAATTTTAGTTGCAGCTAAAAAATATTTTAGCTATATTTACATCGTGATGTTAATCAGCCATTGAAAAACATGGTGCTCCTGAAATCCTAAGTATATTGAGTAGCTTAAATTCAGATGAATGACCTGCCTTTTCCCGAGGCAGGTTTTTTTATACCCGGCCACAAAGATCCTAATGTTTTTTATTCTATTTCTTTGCCCATAGTTATAAGTGGCATATTCAAATAATAAATTCGGCAATTCTACAAAGTCTATTCTAAAGCTTACAAGAATTGCTGCTAAACAACAAAATTTGATATTTGAAATATTATGCTTTTCTATTATTTTGCATCTTTCAATTAACTATTCCTCTGTTATATTTCTTTATCTGCCGATGCTTAAATATCTCATCCTTCGCAATCCGGGACATAACCGGGTATATTACAAAAATTCTTCAGAAGTCGCTCTTGCAGAGCTTAGTTTAACATGCAATTCTTTTGAGACAGAATGCAATAATATTAGATTGGAGGACATAGCCGGTATCCAATATTTTACTTTTGACTGCACTTCTGAAATCACGATTGAAGAGTTAAAAAGTCTTTCCGCGATGTCTTTTACTTTTGCAATTTTCAGATTGATTGATGATTACTCTGAAAAGTTGCTTCTGCCTATCGAGATGCCTCATTATGAGTATCTGGATACAAAAATTAGTTCATTACTTAAGTATTCCGGAAAAACCAATGAGATATTTACCAAGATGATGATAAATGTTGGCGTTCTTTCCTGCGATTTTTCTGAAGAAGAAAGCCTGAATATTCTTGACCCTGTTGCGGGGAAAGGAACTACTCTCTTTGAAGGTCTTATCTATGGATTTGATGTTTATGGTATCGAGATTGAACAAAAATCTGTCCACGAAGCCAATGTTTTCTTCAAAAAATATCTGGAGACAGAACGCTACAAGCACGATTTCGAGAGACGTCCCGTTTCAGGAACTTCCAAAGCTGATGCAGTTTATATCGATGAATATGAGTTTGCAGTGAGTAAAGATGAATTCAAAGATTCTTCTCAGAGAAAAACTTTCGCATTAGTCAACGGAAGAACAGAAGATGCAGATAAATATTTCAAGAAGGATAGTTTTCATCTAATTATTGGTGATTTGCCTTATGGCATATCGCATGGCAATAATTCAGGCAAAAAACACGCTTCAGTCTCTCGTAATCCTCATGAGTTGCTTTCCTTGGCTCTGCCTGCCTGGCATAAGGTATTAAAATCCGGTGGAGTAGTAGTAGTGGCTTGGAATGCGTTTGTAGCTCATAGAAAAGCACTCGAAGAAGAATTCAAAAAAGCAAACTTTAGTGTCCTTTCTGAAGAGCCGTATAACAATTTCGAGCATTTGGTTGATAAATCCATAAAAAGGGATATTATCGTTGCGAAAAAACTGTAAGACAATGTATTCGATATTGAACCCGTATTGGTCAACAGAACTGTAAAAAGCTTCGTCTCATGAATTAGAACAATGGAGTATGCTACATTGTTCCGGTAAGTAAAGATTGCTTAATTACTAATGAAGAGGCTGTCTCATAAATCCAAAATTGGGTACAAAATTATGCTGTGGCATTTTTCCACCCCGTCATGCTTCGCATGCCACCCCTCAAGAGGGGAATTTTTAACTTCTTTACATAAAAAAGAGTTAAAGTATTTAATAGTGTATTTAATTGGGGCTGTCCCATAAGTCTGAGTTTTGTCATACTCTTTAGTAAAAGTAGAGGAAAAACAAACGTTATATTTTCTTCTACCGCAAGCTAAAGCATGCGGTTGCAATGAGTTACACAAGTGCAACCGACTGCTTCAGCTGTCGGTAAAACTTACAAACATCAAGAATATGTTGCAAATTTTGACTTATGAGACAGCCTCTGCCATTAGGGCGGGGTAGTCGTTCTTGTTTAAATCATTCTTTTATACTTATAAGACAGTCTCCTATTATAGAATTTAACAACTAAGCTGAAATTTTCTAACTAGATTTTTGGGATGAACTAATAGTTTGCATTTTCACATAAAAAAACCCGGCAATGGCATACCGGGTTCAGGAGGTCTGTACTAATTACTTAAGATCAGGTAATATCTATTTCCAAAATATTAGCCTCAAACTTAAAACAAAGAAAAATCGCAGGACAATCTATATTGAGGATTGTTTGGAGCACCTAATTCTGTTTTTTTTAATCTCAAATTATCCTTGCAATCTCTTCGTTTATACTAATACACTCCAAAGAGCAAAAAAGTTACAAATATTTTTTAGGATACCTATGGATTCCATTCCAAAAATTGAAGATGCCATTGCCGGATTGCAAGGCGAAATGATTTCAAAGCTAATCATAACAGTTGCTATTGTCATTATTTTAAGCATACTTAGGACGCTTGTGCTGCGTTTGATACAAAAGTATGCAAAGAATCCACGCATTAGATTTAGTGCAAAAAAAATAACACTTAACGTAACTTTTATCTTCGGTTTTTTTTGGATACTAAGTGTATGGATAAACGAATTTCAGTCACTTTTTACTTTCCTTGGTCTGATAAGTGCAGGTGTGGCAGTCGCATTGAAAGATCCGATAGTAAATATTTTTGGTTGGGTATTCCTGATTTGGCGTCATCCGTTCAAAGTGGGGGACAGGATACAGATTGGAGAGCAAGCAGGCGACATAGTTGATATTAGACTGTTTCAGTTTTCAATGATGGAGATAGGTAACTGGGTAAACGCTGACCAATACACAGGCAGAATAATAAATGTTCCTAATTCTCATATTTTTTCTATGCAGCATAGCCTTTATTCTACTGACTTGGAGATGCTTTGGGACGAATTGGATATAACAGTATCTTTCGAGAGCAACCACAAAAAAGCAAAAGCACTTTTAGAAGATATTGTGTATGATTATAATAAAATATTCACTAACAAAATGAATACAGATTTAGCAAATGAAGATGGGAAATTTGCTTTAGATTCTATTCGCTTCAATCCGGGAGTGTATACCGAATTGAAGCCAAGCGGTATAAATTTTGTGGTCAGATATTTTTTCCCTTATAAAGAAAGAAGAAAAGCTAAACACGAAATAGTAGAACAAATTATAGAAGCCTTCGGCAAGACAACAGATATAGAATTTGCTTATCCAACGACGAGATTTTACCAGAGGCAGGAACAGAGCGAAAAAACTAAATTCAATACCGATTAGTTATTAATATTTTGATATATTCATATATCCTGCTCGCTGTGTCTGTCATTTTCTTTATATTGTGATAGTATATTATTTTTAATATTTAGGCTGAAAACATGAAATTATCCAAGCTGTATGTTTTAATGTTCATTGTTGCCGCTTTCTATAATGCTAATGGGCAGGAGTTCCTCGAAGGCAGAATTTCGGGTAACTTCCAATTTGAAGCTCAAACAAGCAAGGAAGACGAAAAAATCAATGCAGACAAAGTAAGGGAGGGAGTCCTTTCTTCCGGTTTTCTTAATCTGAATTATAACAGTAGTTCTTTCGATGTCGGTATGCGCTATGAGTCTTATCTCAATCCTATTCTTGGTATTGATTCACGCTACAAGGGCAATGGTATTCCATATCGCTATGTTACTTATCATTCTGAAGATATTGAAGTAACAGCGGGTGATTTTTACGAACAGTTTGGTTCCGGTATGATATTCCGCTCCTACGAAGAACGTTCGCTCGGAATAGATAACGCTATGGACGGTATCAGAGTAAAATTTAGCCCACTTGCAGGTGTGCGAATTACAGGTCTTGTGGGTAAGCAAAGGTATTACTGGGAAAAAGGTAACGGCATTGTAAGAGGTGCTGATTTTGGCTTTTCAGCAGCAGAGATTTTGGGAGATATGTGGAGCAGCGATTATAATCTTGACTTAGGAGCGAGCTTTATTTCGCGTTTCCAGGAAGATGATGATGTGTTTTACTATTTACCTGAAAATGTATTTGCGTGGGCGGCAAGAGCAAATCTCTCCGGCTCATGGTTTACTTTGAATACTGAATATGCAAAAAAATATAATGATCCTAACGCCAATAACAATAAATCTTACTCTCAGGGGCAGGGGATTATCATTTCTTCAAGCGTTTTTGGTGATGGTATAGGCTTCTCGGCTGAAGTTCACCATATAGATAATATGGATTTCAGAAGCCAACGCGAAGCTCAAAAAACTGACTTGATGCTTTCTTATATACCTGCTATTACCAGACAGCATACTTATAGATTACCTTCTATGTACCCGTATGCTACTAAACTAAACGGCGAATTCGGTATGCAGTTTGACTTTACTTATAAGTTTAAAAGAGGCACATTCTTAGGCGGAGAATATGGCACAACACTTCAGATAAATTACTCACAGGTCAATTCCATAGACACCACAGGTATAGATAAATATACTTACGATTCTAAATTATTTGGAATTGGTGATGATTTGTACTTTAGGGATTTGAATTTGTCACTTTCTTCACGTCTTTCTAAGGATTTGAAAGCATCGTTTACTTATGTCTATTTGCTTTACAATAAAGACATAATGGAAAACGAAGGCGCTCCTTTTTATGGTGATGTAACTTCTCATTCAGTTGTAGCTGACCTAACTTATAAGCTGGCACAAAGAACTGCGATCAAAGGTGAAATCGAACATATGTGGTCGAGCAATGACTGGCAAACAGAAGACAGAATTCCTGACAATCTAAACGGGAACTGGATAATGGCTCTTGCAGAATTGACTCTAAACTCTAACTGGTTCATTTCTGTTTTCGATGAATATAATTATGGAAATGATTGGGATGACAAACAGATACATTATGTCAAAGGAGCTGTAGCTTATGTGCACGAGACTACAAGAGTCTCTGTCGAATATGGCAAGCAACGCGGCGGTGTATTGTGTGTAGGCGGTGTATGTAGAACAGTACCGGCTGCAAACGGATTTTATCTTTCATTAACATCATCATTTTAATAAAAAGTAGCCTAATAAAGGAGAACAGCGATGAAAATAATATATATGACAGCAATTCTGGCAGCAGCTTTGTTTTTTGCCGCCTGCGACGAAGTGGAGGCTCCTTACCAGCCCGATGCATCGGAATTGATAAATGCAATAGGCCCAAATAATAAAAATGTTTTGATTTTGGAATTTACAGGCTGGCAATGTGGTAACTGCCCAAAAGCACACCACACAGTACACGAGCTCGAAAAACTATATCCTGAAGGACATATTGTAGCAGTTGGTATCCACGCCGGCTCCTATGCTGTGCCTTTTGATGGACCTGATTTCAGAACTGAAGTCAGCACTCAATTGGAGCAGGAATTTCAGGCAGGCTTAGCCGGATTTCCAATCGGTATAGTTAATATGAAAAAAATTGACGGAAGTTTCTTAGCTTATGTTTCTGCTTGGGAAAAAGAAGTATTCAAAGAAGCCATCCTCGAGAAACAAGTGGATATTCAGTTGGATGCTAAGTACAGCAATTCTACTAAAGAAATCAAAGTTAATGTAGCTGTAGATTATCTTCAGCCAAGTTTGAGCGGAAGCAATCTTTCTGTTTACCTTGTACAGGATAGCATCATTGCAAAACAAAAAAATGATGAGCTAAAACCGCCGATGGTAGAGGACTATGTTCACATGAATGTATTAAGAGAGTCCTTCAATGGTGTTTGGGGTGTGCCGGTTAATGCATCATCTAACACAAGAGAGTTTACAATGAATATTGCTGATAAACCTGACTGGAAACCTGAAAATTTGCGTGTTGTAGCTTTTGTGCATGACTATAAAGGTACAAGAGAAGTATTTCAGGCAGTGCAAACAAAACTAACAATAAGCGAATAATGTCCGACAAAAAAGACAAAGATACTAAACTCTATCCATGGGTATTGGTTTATACGACCAATACCCTGATAGATGCCGAAATGCTCAAATCCAACCTCGAAAGCGGTGGCATTCCTACCCAGATTGTATCACAAATAGATACAACCCGTATGTTTACATTAGGTAATCTTGCAATAGTAAAAGTCTATGTACCTCATCCGTATTACTCTGATGCAAAAGCTATTATCGACCTGATAGAAAGCGGGGAAGAGGATTAAACTCCGATTTGCCACCAGAACTTAAAATACCTGCAACTTCCTTTATTTACGAATAATGATTCAAACCGTAAATGTAATAAAAACTTACATATAGAATCATTGAAGAGGCTGTCTCATAAGGATCTATTCGATTTTATAGTACGAAAAATTTAAGACAAAATGAGGCTGCAAGCCTCAAATATATTAGCCCGGGGCAACGTCCTGGGTAAGCTATGTCATTGAAATATAGAGCCCTGTAAGGGCGACCAGCTTGAGACGCATAAGGTCACTGCATCTCGACTCATTTCATTCGCTCGATAACCGCGAGCAAAGCGAAAAGTCGATGTCGAGCCTCGTCGAGGTATAGTTTAGCTTGCGGTTATTCTCATAGTTTATATTTAGAAAACTATGCTATCCTTTACTTACGAGACAACCCCTTACCAAGACAATAAATTGACTTATTCGGGTTTAAAATGACTTTTGGGGGACTAAAATACTTATCAAACTTCTAACTTCCTGAAGTTGCGTTTTAGAAGTAATGGCACAAATAGTCTATGGAAAGGTTTGACAAAGAAAAAGTAAAATCTTCCAAAGGAATTATTGTATTTCACAAGAGTCAAGAGGCTGACCTTCTTTACTTTCGAATTTGGGTCTTCGAGCCTAAGAAGCACTCTAAAATCAAGGTGTTTATCATCTTCGCCCATCACAATTTCGCTTTCTCCAAGCGCGAACACACGAAAAAGACCTGCCTGAGTGCCGGGCTGCCAAGTAATCTTAGCATTTTTGTCAACTATGGTATCATTTGTTTTAAGTTTGAAAGGAGATACGAGCTTATCTCTGAGTGCAAGAAAGAAGTCAAACCATTTAGGGCTTGGTTGCATAAATGCGTCAGCGAAGCTGAATATAGTCATTTTGTTCTCGGGATCGTTTATGCAGTATTCAAAACAATCGAGATAATCGTAATTATCAATATTAACTTTCTGAGTGGCAATCAGGCTGTTCGCATAATCAACATTTGATTTAGACATGCCATCCTCCAATTTAGGTTTCGTTTTTAGAGATGTAAAGTAATGCAACTATTGGCTGCAAGTAAGTCATAAAACGTCAGGGATGAGATTATTGTTTCGTTTTAATATGAATATTTACGCAATTTAATTCGATATATTACAGAATCTAATTCACCATACATAAGTGAAATTATACTTGAACCTTTTTTGAACTAAAGAGTAGTTAAAAAACTAAGGAGGAGAAATCTTTACTCCTTTGAAAGGAATTGCTTATTTATTAAATTGTAAGATTTACTAAGCAACAAAACATAAACAGAAAAATATTTGTTTCATAGAAATTTGGTTTGATTTGATGGATCAAAAAATGTTACACAGGATATTCGGCATATTGTCATTCGTTTTGGCGTTTGTCGTTTACACAATGACGGTACAGCCTACCGTACCGTTTTGGGATTGTGGCGAGTTTTCAGCTGCAGCAGTATGGCAGCAAGTTCCACATCCGCCGGGAGCTCCTTTATTTTTAATGATAGGTAAATTATTCCATGTATTGATACCGTTTGGTGAAGATGCATGGCGTGTAAATATGGTTTCGGTAACTTCAAGTGCGCTGACCGTATGGCTTATCTATCTCATTACTGTAATGGTAATAAATAACTTCCGCAAAGAAAAAGTTGCCACACTTGGTGATGCTCTTGCTGTGTACGGATCATCATTTATCGGAGCCGCAGCACTTACTTTTAGTGATACTTTCTGGTTCAACGCAGTTGAGTCAGAGGTTTACGCTGCCTCTTCTTTGTTTGTTGGTGTAGTTGTATGGCTAATGATGAAATGGAATGAAGAAGCAGACAATCCGAAACACGAAAGGTATTTGCTACTCATATTTTATCTAATTGGGCTATCGACCGGTGTCCACTTACTTTCAATCTTAGCAATATTTTCTATTGTTATGGTTGTTTATTACAGAAAATACGAATACAGCCACAAATCATTTATCATAATGGGTTTGTTTGCAGTTGTAATATTTTTCGTAATCTATCCGGGTATAGTAAAATGGTTGCCGTCATTGCTTGCGGGCCACAGTCCATCGAAAAATGCAGCAAGAGAGTACGCAATAGAAAACAGCATGGGACTTACTATGCTGGCAGTTGCAGGCATAGCTGCTATCGCTTATGGATTTTACTATGGCCGCAAAAAAGGTATGCAAATATTGCAGCTAATTAGCTCTGCATTCCTCTTGGTGCTTTTAGGATATACAACCTATACTCAGATACTTCTTCGTTCTAACGCAAATCCGCCAATGAACGAAAACGAACCTAAAAACTTCGCAAGTCTTTCTGCTTACCTCGGTCGTGAGCAATACGGAGATGCTCCGTTTTGGCCTCGTCGATATGAAGACAGAGAAATGATGACTTACAGATACACGCAACGCGACGAACGTGGCGAATATATTTATGGTCCGTGGTATGCTCCGACTCAAAAAGAAGTGAGAAGGAAAGACGGCAATGCAATCCAAGTACCTGATTTTCGCAATATCAATACTTCCGGTGAGTTGGCTTACTTGTGGAAATATCAGATGAATCACATGTATTTCCGCTATTTTGCTTGGAACTTTATCGGACGAGGCACTGATGTGCAGGACGGCAATTATTATGTTTGGGGCAAAAACAACAGCGAATCATTGCATTATGATTCAGGATATGCAGATGAATTCCCAATTGCATTTTATGCTTTGCCTTTCATACTTGGTTTGATAGGTTTGCTATTCCATTTCAATAAAGACAGAAAGATGGCTTTCTCATTCCTCATTATGTTTTTACTTATGGGTGTGCTGACAGCTATTGCTCAAAACCAGCAAGATCCGCAACCTCGCGAAAGAGATTATTTCTATGCCGGCTCGTTCATGGTATGGACGATCTGGATTGGTCTCGGCTCTTTTGCTATAATAGAACAGCTCAAACGTGCAGGTGGTAAAACTAATCCTGCAATAGTATCAATCGTGCTGATAATATCATTTATTGTTGCTCCTCTTAACATGGCACAGGGCTGGAAGATTCATAGCCGTGCAGGCAACTATTTACCTTTTGATTACTCATACAACATTTTGCAAAGTACCGAAGCAAATGCTATCATATTCACAAACGGCGATAATGATACATTCCCTCTTTGGTTTATCCAAGACGTTGCAGGAGTAAGAAGAGACGTGAGAGTGGTCAACTTATCTTTGGGTAACACGCTTTGGTATGTTGATCAGGTTAAAAACAGACAACCTTGGGGTGCAGAAAAGATACCTCTAAGTTTTGCAGATGATTCTATACAGGTAAACGAAGACGATCCAAGAGCCTTAACTTACGATTTCGGCGAAATCAGAAATGTTACGATTCCTGTTCGACCTGAAATCTTAGCAAAATATACAGACAATAAAGAGATTATCAACTCCGGTCAATGGTCATTCAGATTTGAAGGCAAACCATTCAGAGAGTACGAAGGCAAGATGATTCACCTGTTTAGAGTGCAGGATAAACTTATCCTTGATATATTGCAGAAGACAAGATTTGAAAGACCGGTGTATTTCTCAGCTACAGTTGGCCCTGATGCATTCTGTGGTTTAGAACCATATTTCAGAACGGAAGGTATGGCTCATAGAATTTGCCCTGTTCCTCAAAGGACAGGCAGTGGCTCTGGTATATCACCTGAAATACTTGAAGCAAATTTGATGAATGTTGATAACTCAAATGACTTCAGCAAAACACCTAAGTATGGCTTTAAATTGCGTAATCTGAATAATATGGATGTGTATTATGATGAAGTACACAGACGCATTATGGGGACTTACCGTCATTTGTATCTCACTTATGCAGAGTATCATGTAAGAGAGGGTAACTTCAAAAAAGCAGCTGAAGTATTAGACGTGCTAAACGAAAATATATCACCTGTTCAGTTCCCATTACCTCATGATGTTGCTGCACAGATAGTGAATATATATGAAAAAGCCGGGCAAAAAGACAAAATAACTGCTGTCGCAGAAGCCGGTTTGAAATATGCAAATACTCTAATCGAAAATCCAAAACTTCGTGAAGATTTGACTTTCTACGAGATTGTTCACTTCAGATATGGTCCGTTCCAGGCAGCTATTGATTTATATTCTGCTTTGGGCGACTATGCAAGTGCAAAAGGCATCATCGATGAATGGGTAAAACAAATTGATATGTTCAAAAACCAAAATTTGGGTAACTCATCTCAGTATCAAAGAGAAATAGCACAGTTAGAAGCTAATAAAGCCAGAGTAGGAATGATTTCTGCTAAGCTGATAATCAAAGAGACTGAAGCTAAATCAGGAGCAAAAGCTGCCTTAGACACAGCAAATGCAATGATTGAGAAGTATAAAGCAACAAACAATATACTATTTAATCACTTTTCCGATACAGAACTTGGTGATGTTGTTAGAGAGCTAAATGAAAAAGTGTATCCGGGACAAAATATCCCGGCTGATACAAATGCTGTAGCTCAAAACTAAATTTATATTTGCTGATATAAGCGGAACATACTTGCAAAATGTTCCGCTTTTTTTTAAATTGTTTGATTTTCTAATTGATATTTTATGACTCCTTATTTATCACTCATCATTCCTGCATATAACGAAGAGCAGCGTATAGCCGGTTCTTTAGAGAGTGCTGTCAACTACTTTTCGACTAAAAACTATGACTTCGAAATTTTAGTTATAGATGATGGTTCTAAGGATAATACTGTAAAGCTTGTTAAAGACTTTGCTGCGGAACAAATCAGACTGATACCTCAACCAAAAAATATGGGTAAAGGAGCTGCCGTTACAAGAGGTATGCTCGAAGCAAAAGGGGAAATAAGAGTTTTTTCTGACGCTGACTTTTCTACGCCTGTTTATGAAATTGACAAAGTTATAAGCACACTCTCCCAAGATATAGACGTTTTTATAGGTAGCAGAGCTTTGGATTACTCCATGATAAAAAAACATCAGCCTGCTTATAGAGAGTTTATGGGAAAAACATTCAATAAATTAGTCCAATTCTTTCTGATTAGCGGCATTAAAGATACGCAATGTGGATTTAAAGCATTCAAAGCTAAAGCTGCCGACGATATTTTTCAAAAAATGCAAATCCAAGGATTTGGATTCGATCTTGAAATAATCTTTCTTGCTGATAAATTAGGTTACAACATGCAGGAAGTACCTGTTGAATGGTACAATGACGAAAGAAGCACTGTGAACCCCTTGAAAGATTCCATAACCATGTTTTTTGATATTTTCAAAGTCAAAAAGCTGCACAAAAACGACAGATTCTAATTTCCCAAATATCTTATTTCTTTCATTTTTGTCTTGATTATTCAAAAAGATTTGATAATTTGCCTTTTCAGATTTTTGAGTCAAGCCTTTTAAAATAGGAGAGAGGAATACCATGATAAAAAGATATTGGGCATTACTGCTTGTACTACTTACCATTACCGCATGCTCGACTGTCAGGCCAACCGGAAAACACATGATGTGGGAACTGAGAACTCCCGAATCTACTGTTTATCTTGTAGGTTCGATTCACATGGCAGATAGTAGCTTTTATCCCTTAGACAATATCTACTATGAAAAATTGGACTCCTCGCGAATATTTGTTACTGAAATAGATTTAGAGCAAGTTGATCCAATGAAAATGATGAAACTTGTAACCCTCAGAAACGGAAAAACTCTTAAAGATATGGTTCCTGAAGATGTCTATCCTATTCTTGTGGAAAGATTAGGCAAATTGGGCTTCCCGGAAGATGTGGCAAACACATTCAAACCGGGCTTTGCTTTGATGATGGCACAGTTGATGAACGAAGATTCTGAGCCCAAGAGTTTCGCTTCTCTTGCTGAAGGTATAGATATTCATTTATTGAATAAAGCACAAAATCATGCGAAGTTAGGTCTCGAAGATGTAGGTACGCAAATGACTTTATTAGAAAAACTAATAGATGTTGACCCGGACAAAATGAAAATGTATCTTAACAGTAATCCGGACATTGAGGCTAATATCGATCTGAAACAGCTTTTTGATGCTTGGAAAAATGCTGATACAGAAACTTTAGAAAAAGTACTACTTGCAGAATCTGAAGTTGATGAAGCATCTAAAGAACTCATGGTAGAAATGCTTGACAACAGAAACATAAACATGGCAAAAAAAATTGAATCTTATATAGTAGATGGTGGCACTTTCTATATTGTAGTAGGTGCAGGGCATCTTGTAGGTGATAAGTCCATCATAAAGCTATTAGAAGAAAAGGGTTATACAGTTAATCAACTATAATTCGAGGTAAAATAAATGAGACTAAAAGGTAAAACAGTAATCGTAACAGGGGCATCTGCCGGAATTGGTGAAGCATGTGCAATTGCTTTTGCAAAAGAAGGTGCAAGGTTAATCCTCACAGGAAGAAGAGAAGAAAGAATAAATGAATTGGCAGCAAAGCTAAAACAAGACTTCGGTACGGAAACATTAGCAATTGCGTTTGATGTCAGAAATATCGATGAAGTCAAAAAAGCAATGGCACTGCCAGAAGAATGGAACGATATAGATATCCTAATCAATAATGCAGGTCTAGCTCGCGGCACTGAAAAGATACAGGAAGGAGTGATGCAGAATTGGGAAGAAATGATAGACACAAATGTGAAAGGCTTGCTTTACATGACACGTGAGATACTGCCGCGTATGGTAGCTCGTGAATCAGGTATGATTATCAATATCGCCTCTATTGCCGGCAGACAGGTCTATCCGGGAGGCAACGTTTATTGTGCTTCTAAAGCAGCTGTAAAAGCTATTTCACAAGGTATCGCTATAGATACTAATGGTACGAACGTTAGGGTGTGCAATATAGATCCGGGTCTGGTAGAAACAGAGTTCTCTGAAGTTAGGTTCCATGGCGATAAAGAAAAAGCAGAGAATGTATATAAAGGCTTCGAACCGCTAAGAGGAGAAGACATCGCCGACATAGCACTATTTGCAGCTACCCGTCCGGCACATGTGATGATTCAGGATGTTCTAATCACGCCTACGGCACAGGCAAACGCAACCACAGTACACAAACAAATATAGAAATCTTAACTTATTTCCCTTAGTGCAAAAAAATCACAGAAAATTATCAATTTTAGAAAAAAAGTATTTGTAATATCGGGAAATAATCTTATTTTTGTGTCTCACAATTGAGATAGATTGTGCTGGAGAGGTGGCAGAGTGGCTGAATGCACCGGTTTGCTAAACCGACGTACTCTTCACGGGGTACCGGGGGTTCGAATCCCCCCCTCTCCGCCAGACAGGATAATATGAACCCCATGCGATAAAAATAAATTGCATGGGGTTTTTTAGTAGGTTTGGGATGTGTTGAAAAATTCTTTTTATCAGTTTTAGAATTTTGTTTATTTTTTTTATATATTTTGATTGAAAGCTTTTGATTTTAATACATACAATTTTTATGGATAGACATACAAAAGAGCAACGATCGAAAAACATGAAAGCTGTAAAAAATAAGGGCTCAAAGATTGAAACTATTTTATCCACAGAACTTTGGTCTAAAGGATACAGATATAGAAAGAATAATAAAAAAGTCTATGGCAAGCCTGATTTAACATTTGCAAAGTATAAAGTTGCAGTTTTTGTTGATGGTGAATTTTGGCATGGGAAAGATTGGGACTTAAAACGGAAAGAAATTAAATCAAATATAGCATTTTGGCAAAAGAAAATAGAGAGCAATATTGAGCGAGATAAAGAAGTGAACCAATATTTGACAGAACATGGTTGGACTGTTCTCAGATTTTGGGGCAAAGACATTCTAAAAAGCTTAGACAATTGCGTCAAAATAATTGAGGATGCAATAAATGCAAATAAAAGAAAAAATATCGATTGAAGAATTTGGCGATAAAAAGTTTAAAGTTCGTGTTTTCGAACCTGAAAACAATGGAGAGGCTGCATTAACCCATTATCTTCACAATCCAAATAATGGAGTTACAGAGAAGTTTAGACCAAGTGCTTTAAGATATGTCAAGAGTTTGTTAGAATATAAAAACTCTGACGAAAACATTGATATAAAAGCTGCTGAAGAAGCTTTGCAGTATTTACTGTTTGAAAGTGTTTCTACTTTTCCGTTTCCATCACCTGATGTACCTAAATTCAAGTTTATTGATTTGTTTGCAGGTATCGGTGGTTTTAGGATAGCTTTACAAAATTTGGGTGGTAAATGTGTTTTCTCCAGTGAGTGGGATGAAAAAGCTAAGATAACTTATAGGGCAAACTTTGGAGAAACTCCTTTTGGTGATATAACAAAAGCAGAAACCAAAAAATTCATACCTGATAATTTCGATGTATTGTGTGCAGGATTTCCATGCCAGGCTTTTTCTATTGCAGGACGCAGAGGAGGATTTGAAGATACAAGGGGAACCCTTTTCTTTGATGTAGCACAGATAATCAAAGATAAGCGCCCTAAAGCCTTTTTCTTGGAAAATGTAAAAGGGCTTGTTAATCATGACCGTGGTAAGACTCTAAATACGATATTAAATGTTCTACGAAACGATTTAGGTTACTTTGTACCTGCACCGAAGATTCAGAATGCAAAAGACTTTGGTGTTCCTCAGAACAGAGAAAGAATATTTATCGTAGGTTTTCGAAAAGATTTGGGAATAAATAACTTTTCTTATCCCGAGGCAACCGGTAAAGAAATATCATTTATGGATATTCGCGAAGAAGAACCTGTTTCGGTTAAATACTATCTTTCAGATACGTATCTTAGAACTTTAAGAAAACACAAAGAGAGACACGAAAGCAAGGGGAATGGTTTTGGCTTTGAAATAATATCAAACGAAAGTATTGCAAATGCTGTCGTTTGTGGGGGTATGGGCAGAGAAAGAAACTTAGTATATGATGATAGACTAGAAGACTTCAAACCCGTTACTCACATTAAAGGTTGTGTTAACAGAGAATATATCAGAAAGATGACACCTAGAGAATGGGCTCGCTTACAAGGATTCCCCGATGAATTTATTATTCCTGTTTCAGATGCTTCAGCTTATAAACAATTTGGGAATTCTGTTGCAGTACCTGCAATTCAGGCTACTGCAGAGCAGATAATTATGCGATTGAAATTTAATGAGGATATGTGATGTTAGGAGGTAATATTGGTGAGTGGAGTGAAATATATGTACTATTTAAACTCTTGTCGGATAAGCAGCTTCAACTTGGAGATAAAGACTTAAATGCAATTCCCTCCATGTTATTCCCAATTTTGAAAATAATAAAAGATCAAGCTGATAAGAAACTAGAATTTTCTCTTTCAGATGATACAAATATTGTTTTACACTACAGTGGCAATAATATTTCTATTCCAATTGAAGCATTCAATGAGAATGCTTCATATTTACTCGAGCAACTAATGACTACCGAGGATTATAGGAAAGGACTTCCTAAAATCCAAGAATTTTTAGATTTACTTAATATTACATCACTAAAGGCAAAATCTTCTCAAAAAACTGATATTATTATTCAACTTCATGATCGATTTACAGGTACGCAACCGGTATTAGGTTTTAGTATCAAATCACAGCTTGGTGGACGCTCAACTCTTCTTAATGCTAGCCAAGCTACAAATTTTGTGTTCCGATTTGCTTCTCATAACTTTAATAGTAGTAATATAGAACTGGTTAATAACATTGTTGGTGCCGGGAAGATCAGAAAACGTCTTGCCACAGCTTTAGAATCAAATTCTGAGATTGAATTTGTAAGAGTTGATAATTCAACCTTTCAAAACAATCTAATACTTATAGACTGTTGCCTTCATGAGATTTTGGCTGAAATGTTACTTCTTTACTATAAAGATGGAATTTCAAAAGTTACTGATAACCTCGATAAACTTACTAAAATAAACCCTCTCAAATTGGATTTGACTGAGAAACATCCTTTCTATGAATACAAAATCAAGCGATTTTTGACTGAAGTTGCTCTTGGCATGACTCCTACTCATATTTGGGAAGGTACTCTGGATGCAACCGGTGGATACATTATAGTCAAAGAAGATGGTGAAATAGTCAGTTATCATGTTTACAAAAGAAATGAGTTTGAAGACTATTTGTTACAAAATACATCATTTGAAACAGCTTCATCGTCAAGAAATCAATTTGGTAAACTTTATTTAGAAGGTGCTGAAGCCGGAATTAAACTGAATCTACAGATTAGATTTAACAAGTAGTTACATATTCCTAAAACTCCGTCCCCAAAAAAAATTGACAGAAAAGGATGTAACGTTCTAAAATAAGTTGACAGATTCAATTATCAAACTTTGCTCTGATAAACGAAAATACGTATTTAGTATTATTTATCAAAGGGGCATTATGCCCCTACTCCTCAAACCGCTCAGGCCACATCAGTTTCATTCTTTCCAAAAAGACTTTTTCTTTGCCGAATTCGCCCGGCACGTAATATTGTTTATACTTGATGCTGTCTGGGAAGTAATGCTCATGCACGAAGTGGAACGGGAAATCATGCGGATATTGATAGCCTTTGCCGTAGCCTTCGTTTTTCATAAATTTTGTGGGGGCGTTGCGTAAGTGCATTGGCACAGTTACGTCTGCTCCTTTTTTGATGTCTGCCATTGCCTGATTGATGCCCATATAAGCAGCATTCGATTTCGGGCAAGCTGCTAAGTAGGTAACAGCCTGTGCAAGATTTATCCTGCATTCCGGCATACCTATAACTTCTACTGCTTTGAATGTGGAAACTGCAAGTGTTATCGCATAAGTGTCGGCATTCCCTATATCCTCGGATGCAAAAATTATAAGTCGGCGAGCGATAAACTTCGGATCTTCGCCTGCTTCCAACATTTTGGCTAACCAGAAAATTGCTGCGTCAGGGTCGGAACCACGCATCGACTTAATAAAAGCAGAAATTGTGTCGTAATGCTCTTCGCCTTTTTTATCATATATAGTAGTCTTCTGCTGCAATGCTTTTAAGAAAAGCGCCTTTGTCAGAAGAGTTTTACCGTCTTTCTTTTCGGCTAGTTTGAAAGCCAGCTCGATTGCATTTAGCACCGTGCGGGCATCGCCACCTGAAATATCCACCAAAAAGTCTTTGTCTTCAACTTCTGTGTTTGCTTCTTTTAGTATTTCGTCTTTTTCGAGAGCGTGGTCTATTAAGGCACTAACCTGCTCATCTGTCAAACTTTGCAGGCGATAAACCTGACAGCGACTAAGCAAAGCCGAATTTACCTCAAATGACGGATTTTCGGTAGTAGCGCCAATTAATATAATAATACCGTTTTCAACAGCATGAAGCAAAGCGTCCTGCTGCGATTTATTAAAGCGGTGAATCTCATCTATAAAAAGTAGTGTTCGCTTGCCGGATCTAAGTCTCTGGCTCGCTTTCTGGATTACCTCACGCACATCTTTTACTCCGGCTTCCACAGCGGAAAGTCGCACAAAATCAGTATCGGCATACTCTGCTATAAGCAAAGCCAAAGTTGTTTTGCCGGTGCCGGGAGGGCCCCAAAAGATAATAGAGTGGAACTGCTTACGTTTCACAAAAACACGAAGCGGAGCGCCATCGCCCACAAGATGCTCCTGCCCGAAGATTTCATCTATAGTTCTCGGTCTGATTCTTTCAGCGAGCGGCTGAAAAGCCTTATTACGCGTTTGCTCTGATGTAGGGAATAGCTCATTCATGTTACACCTATAGAAATATTCTTTTTCTTTAGGTATATAAAAAACTGTGCCATAAAAGGGAGGTTGTTGTTTGCTGTATATATGCTCCGTTAGTCCGGTTGATTTAAAAACTCTTCGTTTATTTTATTAGTTAATATTTTCAGATGTTCAAGTGGAAATGGGGAGTTAAAAACTGTATCAACAGAATAAAACATTTCCACGTTCCTACTAGGACTTCCAGTGAAACCCAAAAAACCATAATCTTGAATATAGAAAGCAAATGAACCCCATATTATCCAATCTTTTCTTTTACTATCTTCGCTATACTTAAGGTTCTCATTAAAAACATAAACTGAAACGGTATACTTTTTTGTTGCAATATTGAAATCCAAATCTTTGTAGAATCTTATTGTAAAGGGTAAGTATGGTTCGTTGATTTGTATCATAGTCAAATATTTTTCTATATCAGCATTGGTATATGAGAAATCGGAAGTATAAATTACTGTGTCTAGTAATTTAGATTTATTGAGATTAAACACAGGTAAAGAATCATATTTTTTTAGATTAGTAATACCCTGATTTATTATGTATCTGAAATTATCTCCATATATTGACCTATCATCTCCATGATGTCTATAATTCATACCATATAAATCAGAATCAATTCTTTCAATGTAAATGAAAGCATCAGTATTAAACTCTTCATTATATCTAAAAGTAGTACCAAGATCACGTTCTACATTAGAGCAACCAGCCAAAATAAGAATCACGACATACTTATAAACTATTTTCATAAAAAAACTGATTCCCGATTATTATCTATTCTTTTTAACAGCTTGTTTTATAGCTCGTGATTCTTTAGCTCTTTCACTTCGATCTATATTGTAGTATTTCTTGTCTGGATCTAGATCTCTGTCTTTTTTAACATTCAAGTTTGTCACCAAATCTATCATAGTTTACACTACCTGACGTTCGTCTGACTCGATTAGAAAATAACTGTGCCATAAAAGAAAATATTAATGACAAATAAAACTATAAATCGCATTAGTTTATAGAATCCTCTTCGATTAACTTCTCTCTCAATGTATTCAAATCTTCTAATGAAATTGAGGAATGTTCCACTTTGTAAATTGGTGAAGACAAGTCTACTGAAATAATACCATAGTCTTCTATATAGTAAGCACGTGAGGGTAATAGACCATCTCCGGCAAAATATCTAAATTTTACATTAGTGTTAAAATCGTACACTGACACACAGTATTTATGACCATTTATTACAATATTCAAATCTCTCAAATACTTCACAGTAAAAGGAACATAAGGATAAAAATATTGAACAGTTTTCAAGAAAAAATCGTATGTGCTATCTTTGATTGAAGATTCTATTTCTAAATAGTTCACTGTATCAAGTTGTTTTTTTTTATTAAGGTTCAATACCGGAATTGAGTCATATACCGAAAGATTGTTACTTTTTTGATTTATGAAAAGTTTCCACTCTGCAGGTCTATATGGTTCTGATTGAGAATATCCCATTTTGTGATTATAAATCACTAGTTTATAAACTCCTTCTTCCAAAAATTCCATAGTTGACGAAAAATCTACTGTTTTCCCATTTAAATAATCAATCTTCAAAATTTTTCTATGAGGTTTGGCACACCCATATGTTGATATTAAAATCAGTACTATGCTAAACAAAAGAGATCTTATTTTGCTCACTTAGAATTCCTATTTATAACTGATCTAATACTATTATTTTTTAATCTATCATATTGTTTCCCAATTTTAGCACTTTCACCATTCGGATCTTCAGACTTATAAATCTTATCCCATCGTCTCCCAGGAACAGGGTACAAATAATCGACATGTGCTGAACCAAGTATTCCGACCATAAAAACATCTTTTTTATCCATATCTAGTTCTAAATCCTAAAACACATATCGATACTTTTGTTTAGGAGCAAAGAGTTTATACAAAAATATTTGATTTGGTTTCTTTGAATCCGAAAATTTAACCTGCAAAGGTTTTTCTTTAGCATACATCAAATCATCTGTAAAGTTGGGGTCGTAAAATAATCTTTCTATATTTGCATTTTCAGTCACTACGTAGTCATAATTATCTAAATCCATATTTTTCAGAATATTAGACATTATTGTCTTTTCGTATCCATGTTTATCACTTATAATTTCAAATTGCTCTTTATCGTAAACAATCCAATATGCTTTTACATCTTTAGCGTGAACTGAAGCAGAATCTTCAAGCTTGTATGATTTGATTAAATCAAATTCTACTTCATTGATTTCTTGCCTGCAAGCGCTAACTAATACAATACAAACAGATAGCAATACTATCTGTAGAGAGTTTAGAGACATGGTATTTCCAAATTTTTGACAGCCAACCTAATATACAAATATTTTCTGCCATAAAACAAAGCAAATGAAAAAACTATTTTGTAAATTATAATAAAGCAGATAATTATTCTAATTATCAATGGGAATTTTGGATGATTCGATACACATACTTAATACTGCTTCTGCTGATGGCGGGTTGTCTTGCTAAACCAAAACAACCTGAGTTAGTAAAAGAAGAGCTTGAGTTGTTCGAATATATAAAAAAAGAATCGGGATCAACTTGGGTAAGGCGAGAACTATATCCCATTTGTGCAGACGAGGATAATAAGTTGTTTAAAGATCCAGAGTATAGTTTATACATACACCTTTCCTGTGATAAGTTAAAAGATGAAGATAAATTGGCAAATTTTACTAAACAAATAGCCCCAAAAATAGAATTCCTTATTTTTTCTCCTGATTTTAAATATAATTACAGACAGCAATGGAATTTTATGAGTGTTACATATTTTTGTTATCCTACAATCGGTTTAACAAAGGCAGTGTCTTTTGAAATAAAGAACGGGAAAGTTTATCGAGGCGATATTCTTGTAAAGGACTGAGCAAATGAAGATGATTCGATACACATACTTAATACTGCTTATGCTGATGGTGGGTTGTCTTGCTAAACCAAAACAACCTGAGTTAGTAAAAGAAGAGCTTGAGTTGTTTGAATATATAAAAAAAGAATCGGGATCAACTTGGGTAGAGCGTGAACTTTACCCCATTTGTGCCGACGAGGATAATGAGCTATTTAAAAATCCTATGTATAGTTTAGATATACACCTTTCCTGTGATAAGTTAAAAGATGAAGATAAATTGGCAAATTTTACTAAACAAATAGCCCCAAAAATAGAATTCCTTATCTTTTCTCCTGATTTTAAATATAATTACAGACAGCAATGGGATTTAGTTATTGTTTCATATTGGTGTTATCCTACAATCGGTTTAACAAAGGCAGTGTCTTTTGAAATAAAGAACAGGAAAGTTTATCGTGGCGATATTCTGGTAAAGGACTAAGCAAATGAAGATGATTCGATACACATACTTAATATTGCTTATGCTTATGGTGGGTTGTCTTGCTAAACCAAAACAACCTGAGTTAGTAAAAGAAGAGCTTGAGTTGTTTGAATATATAAAAAAAGAATCGGGATCAACTTGGGTAAGGCGAGAACTATATCCCATTTGTGCAGACGAGGATAATAAGTTGTTTAAAGATCCAGAGTATAGTTTATACATACACCTTTCCTGTGATAAGTTAAAAGATGAAGATAAATTGGCAAATTTTACTAAACAAATAGCCCCAAAAATAGAATTCCTTATTTTTTCTCCTGATTTTAAATATAATTACAGACAGCAATGGAATTTTATTAGTGTTACATATTTTTGTTATCCTACAATCGGTTTAACAAAGTCAGTGTCTTTTGAAATAAAGAACGGGAAAGTTTATCGAGGCGATATTCTTGTAAAGGACTGAAGCAAATGAAAATGATTCGATACACATACTTAGTACTGCTTCTGCTGATGGTGGGTTGTCTTGCAAAGCCACAACAACCTGAGTTAGTAAAAGAAGAGCTTGAGTTGTTTGAATATATCAAAAAAGAATCGGGATCAACTTGGGTAAGGCGAGAACTATATCCCATTTGTGCAGACGAGGATAATAAGTTGTTTAAAGATCCAGAGTATAGTTTATACATACACCTTTCCTGTGATAAGTTAAAAGATGAAGATAAATTGGCAAATTTCACTAAACAAATAGCCCCAAAAATCGAATTGCTTATTTTTTCTCCTGATTTTAAATATAATTACAGACAGCAATGGAATTTTATTAGTGTTACATATTTTTGTTATCCTACAATCGGTTTAACAAAGTCAGTGTCTTTTGAAATAAAGAACGGGAAAGTTTATCGAGGCGATATTCTTGTAAAGGACTGAAGCCCCTTTTTCAGTGAGTCTGTCTCTTGAACAAGGGGCTGTCTCAGAAGTCTGAGTTTTGTCATACTCTTTAGTAAAAGTAGAAGAAAAACAAACGCTATATTTTCTTCGACCGCAAGCTAAAGCATGCGGTTGCAATGAGTTACACTAGTGCAACCGACTGCTTCAGCTGTCGGTAAAACTTACAAACATCAAGAATATGTTGCAAATTTTGACTTCTGAGACAGCCTCCAATAAAGAAGATATAAACTTTAGTAGATTTTAAAATGACTATTTTGAGGTTTATGATAGAATAACCTACCCACAACACCCGCTCTGCTTACACTCACTATCCTCAGCTTCGGGTTCTAAGGTGGCGTGGGCTATTTTGTGATGAGCAAGCTCGTGCTTGATTTCATCACGGATTGTGTCCCAGTTGTCCATATTGCAGTCTTCTAATATGATGTGGGCTGTAAGTGCATTTTCGGTGGAGGAAAGTGCCCAGATATGAATATGGTGCGCATCTTTCACTCCTGCGACAGAAAGTATTTCTTCTTTTATTTCATGCGAATCTATATCTTTCGGGATAGCGTCTAACACAAGGCGGAGACTCTCTTTCAGTAGCCCCCAGGTCGAAATCAGTATCACTGCTGCAATTGCAAGACTTATAATTGGGTCAATGATAAACCAGTCGGTGTAGTAAATCACAAGCCCGGAAATAACCACTCCAACCGACACAAGAGCATCAACAAGCAAATGCAAAAACGCACCTTTTATGTTTATGTCCTGCTTTTGACCTTTGTAAAAGAGGAAGGCTGAAATAGTATTGATAAATACACCTATCCCGGCAACTATCACAATCGCCATACCTCCAAGCTCAGTAGGGGCAAGCAGCCTTTCGATAGACTCTTTGATAATGCCAACAACAACTACTATCAGCAATATTGCATTGACTAATGAAGCAAAAAGTGATGCTTTTTTATATCCATAAGTAAAAGTTTTGCGGGCAACTGCACCTGCCAGCTTCATACCTATAAGAGATATAAAAAGACTTGCCACGTCGCTCAGATTATGGCTCGCATCAGACAGCAAAGCAAGCGAACCGTAAACATAGCCCATAATATATTCTAAAATAGTAAAGCTCAGATTGAGAGCTATACCAATATAAAATGCTCTGTTTAGATTTTCAGGGCTAACTGCGTGATGCTCGTGCCCGTGATGTGAGTGATCGTGCATAGTGCTGTCTGGTTTAGTTTTTATTTGGTGTTTTGCAATTCCTGCAATTTTTCAATAACGCTATCTACATGACCTTTGACTTTTACTTTGTCAAAAACATAAGCTATTTCACCTTCGGGGTTGATGATATATGTTGTCCTTGTTACTCCCAAAAATGTTTTTCCATATAGCTTTTTTTCGCCATATATGTTATATAGCTCACATATATGTTTATCTGAATCTGCAATAAGAGTAAAGTTCAAATTTTTATTTTCTACAAATTTGTCATGCGATTTGACAGAATCAGGGCTCACTCCAAAAACGCTTACACCGAGGGAGGTGATTCGTTCCATATTGTCTCTAAAGTCGCAGGCTTCAGTGGTGCAACCGGGCGTATTGTCTTTTGGGTAAAAATAGAGCACAATCCATTTGCCGAGTTGCTCATTCAAATCAAAATGCTTACCGCCGTTGGTTTCTGCTTGGAAACTAGGTGCTTTTATTCCGGTACTTAATGCCATATTTTATCCTCAACTAAATTATTAACCACAATATGCAGAAAACACGAAAATCTGCACCGCTTATTGGCAATTGGTAGTAGTCTATTTGAAATTCGTCAGATTGAGCACTACATACTCGCTGCCAATGCTAATGTAGAGAAAATACAGACCATCTGAGTACTGCGTCATATCAATTTCAGCACTTATTTCACAAAAACTGAAATCACCGCTTTTATTGATTATTATATTATCAGGTTCTACTTCAAAGAGTTTACGTCCGAGAGTGTTGTAAACAGAAAGCAAAACAGATTCGTCTTTCTCGGATATATACTCTAAATATGTAGTAATTTTCCCTTTGTTTTGAGAAAGATGCGAATGTGTAATTCGTGGATATTTCATTTTGACATTAGTAACTTTCACAGGAACTTCGCACTTGGTATTTGCATCGAAACTATAAAAAAGCCTTTCGATAGCAACTTCTATTGAGTCATAGTCGCATCGGTCTCTTAGTATAAGTTTGTCTTTCAACTCTCCGTAGTCAGCGCAGTAAAAATTAACAGTCAACTCAGCAGTGCTGTTTGCAGCAATAACGAGTGGGAATTGAGATTTAGGAATAGAGAAGCAAGTATTAGTTTCCATAAATGCCTCTTCTAAAACAAATTCCTGATCTGAAGTGTTATTGACTTCAATAGTAAATGAAAGAGGCGAAAGCACTTCCATTTCCCCCAAATCAATGTTATTTGAGCCTTCCAACGGTATAATAGAAACTTGGTTCTCGATATATTCGTAACTAATAGCAATCGTATCAGAAACACTGCTGCAGCCAAGACTATTTTCAGCAACGATATAGTACTCCTCACCGTTCTGAACTTCTAAAGTGGGGGAGTTGCTGATTAATCTCTTTTTGCGATTGTACCAATTGTAGGTCGTTGCATTTTCAATTTCTGCTTCCAGAATTACGGGTTCATTGCGGCAGGCATTTGACTTGTAGTCTTTAAATTTGACTTCAGGAAGCGGAATAAATTTATATGAAAAGTTAAACTCCTGCAAGCATCCACTTGTATCTTCAACAACTAAAGTTAAGTCAGTATCAGTGAAAATTTTTCGGGAGACTTCGGCAAAATTATCAGACCAAGAGTAAGAAACGACATTAGTTAAATCAGGATTTAGTAAAATTGTATCTCCCACGCACTTAGCCTCAGACAAATCTGAAATATTGAGCTTGGCGGGAGTTTTCAGATTCAAAGTAATAGTATCAGATATGATAGTGTCGCACTCCATGTTGTAAACACTTAAGATATATGTTCCGGATTGTTTCACCTCTTTTTGCTTAAACCCCGGAAATCCGTTCCAATCATAGTATTCATAGTCACCTTCGGCTTCTAAAATAAGAGGAGTATTGTCACATAAAGTAGAATCAATTACTTTAATTTTTGCTTTGTGTTTTTTAGGTAGCTGATACTTATAGATTCCAAGCCCCACTACAAAACCTGTAGTGTCATCAATAAAGTAGATGTCGTCCATGTCGTCTTCCACCTTTAGTCCACAGTTATAAGACTCCCATGTAAAGCCTGCATCTTTAGTTTGAACAACAGTGTTGTTTCGTCCGCAAACCCAGCCTACACTATCTGAAATAACAAAAGAACCAAACATCGAAGCCTCTAAATAGGTATCCCTAAAAGTGAACCCACCGTCTAAACTGAAGCGAACTCCACCTTTACCGTTACCTCCATGGCAGCCTGTCGAGTAAGGTAATATGAAAGTATTTCCTTTGAAAGATAGCTCTTCGTGCCAATCATTATTACCGGTCGAGTTACGAACAGACCAATTTTTGCCACCATCGTAGCTTATCCAAATATTACCACTACTAACAGCTAAACCAAGCCCTGTAGTGCTTGTAAGATAAAGATCTGTCATTCCTGTGTTGCTTTCGTTGTAAATTTGGTTAGTCCAAGTAACACCACCATCAGTGGTCAGATAAAAAATTTGCTGACTGTCCGAGCAGCCACCACCCGTAGCAACTCCATATACTTCATTGACAAAATAACACCCCCAGACGTACTCATCTAAGCATAATTTCCATGTTGCTCCGCCGTCTGTTGATTTATATAGACCGCTTGGCCCTGAGACATAGCCGACATAAGGATTAAGAAAAATAATTGATTCAAAAAAACCGGCTTCGCCATGCTTGTTATAATCTATTTTGGACTCTATCCATGTCTGCCCGCGGTCAGTAGTTCTGAGAACTCTTGCATCTTTACCACAAATCCATCCATAGTCAGGATTAGCAGGCAGAAAGTAAATGTCTAAAAGAATTCGGCTTGAGTTGTTTTCTTTAAATATCTTGACCCATTGCGAGAATGATGTTTCGGGAGCAGCAAAGAGAATCAGAGCTACTAAAACGAAATATATTGATTTGAACATTTTGTTATTCCTATGGAATCATTTTTCTATAATGTAGCAAAAAAATATCTTTTTTTATAAGAATTATTTCATTAATATCCATCATTTTTTACAGACTACAAATGAGTATGTTTCTTTCTGCTTTTTTCGAAAATAAATCCATAAAAATGCGGTATCTATTGCTAATGCACATGATATTGGCATTTGTTTTCTTGTTTTTTGCCGGGCTTGAGGTAATAGTTGAGTATTCCGAATGGGAAGAAAAATTCGAAAAGCAAAATAATTTTTTAGCGAATCTTGTAGTAGAAAATAATGAGAACTATCTGTTTTTACATGATTCTAATCAAGCAAACCAATCTTTACGAATCTTTTCTGAGTATCCGGCTATAGGTGCAATATACATTTTTGACAAAAGCTCATTTTTGTTTGCAAAGCATTCTAAAATTGAAAATTTGTCTTCACCGGTTGCCTCTGTAGCAGATTTGATGGCTTTTGACCTGAGAAATTATACAATAATAGAGAAAAAAATATATTATAAAACTGAATTGCTTGGCAAAATGTATATGCTTGTGAGCAATGAAACTTATAATGAAGAACTTTATTCAAATATTTTCAGAGAGATTGGGATTTTTATTTTGTTTCTGTCTATGAGCTTTGTGCTTGCTATTCTGACCTCCAATTATTTATTGCAGCCAATAGAATTGCTTATAGATGCAAGCTTTAAAGCATTGAAAGAGAAAGATTACTCGCCAAGGATTAATATCAAAATAGATGAAGACATAGGTATATTATACAACTACTTCAATGAGTTACTTGCAGAATTTGAGCTACAGGCTCTTGATTATGAAAAGAACAAAGATGTTTTAAAAGAGTCTATAGAAAATTATAAAGCAATATTCGAAAATGCCGCAAACCCTATTGTCATATATGACTATGAGGGCACAATTCTCTTAGTTAACAGGCAATTTGAAAAACTTTCGGGATATACCAAAAACGAACTGGAAAGCTCATGGTCTTGCTTTAATTTCTTTCTGGGAGAAAGCCGCGAAAAATTTACTCAAGATCACTACGATATGCTTGCCGGTAATCCGTTCTCGGGTGTTCATCACCTGACTCTTAGTACTATAAATGCAGAGGAGAGAAAACTCTTTGTTTCTGTCAATCATTTGCCGTCGAGCAACCGTGTTATTGCGTCAATGATTGATTTTACAGATTATAGCATCGCAAGGAAAGAGTTGCGTGAGAGCCGCGAAAAGTTTGAAGTAATCATGAATACTATCAGT
The DNA here is from genome assembly GCA_963664875.1 of Kapaibacterium sp. (SeqCode). Lineage (GTDB taxonomy): Bacteria > Bacteroidota > Ignavibacteria > Kapaibacteriales > UBA2268 > JBFHIJ01. Next base: position 3,375,055 of record OY761611.1, read on the forward strand.
GAGCTGATTTTTACCCTGACCGAAGACGGAGTCATTACATTCTGTTCTCCTTCGTGGGAAAGTGTTCTTGGCTATTCGCCTGAGGATATGCTCGGGACATATTTGATTGATCTGATACATGAAAATGACAGAGTAACCTTTAAAAAACAGCTTGAACAACTTATAATAGCAGGCGAACACACCGGGCTTTATGAATACAGAATCGCTACATCTTCCGGCAGATGGATATGGATGAGTACCGGTTTGGGTATAACTGCTGACAATCATGGCAATATCCTTACTATCACAGGTACTTCTCAAGATATTACAAAAAGAAAAGCCGCAGAGTTCGAATTGCAAAAAGCAAAATTTGAAGCGGAATCTGCCAATCGATACAAATCTGAATTCATAGCTAATATGAGCCATGAAATACGTACTCCTTTGAATGCAATATTGGGATTTGCAGAGTTGATGCTTGATAAAAGCAATGACGCTAATTCAAGGCATAAACTCGAATCTATCATCGCAGGTGGAAATACTTTGCTGGCAATGATTAACGATATTCTTGATCTATCGAAAATTGAGGCGGGGAAGGTAGAGCTTAAACTTGAAGTAATGAGTATGAGTTACTTACTCAATGATATCAAGCGACTTTTTGAGCCGCAGTTGAAAAACAAAGGTGTGGAGTTTGTTCTTTCTATTTCGGATGAAATACCTAAGTATATCAAAACCGACGAAGTAAAATTGAAACAAATCCTAATGAATCTTGTAAGCAATGCCGTAAAATTTACAGATGCAGGAAGAATCAAAATTGACGCAGACATTGTATCTCAGGCAAATTCAAAAACTCTGATAATCAAAGTTAGCGATACAGGTTTTGGTATTGAAAAGAAAAATCATGAAAAGATATTCCAGGCTTTCCAACAAATTAAAAATGACAGACAAATTCCCGGAACCGGTCTTGGCTTAGCAATCAGCAAAAGACTTCTTGATATCCTCGGCGGTAGAATCTCTTTCGATAGCGAATCAGGAAAGGGGACTACTTTTGAGATTATTTTGCCAAATATTGAAGAAGTTGATTATGTTAAACCAAAGACAGAAACAGTTCAGCAGATGTATGTTTTCGAAAAGGCAGATGTTTTGATAGTCGATGATGTAAAGGAAAACAGAGAGGTAATGAAAGAATATCTCGAATCTTTGGGACTTACTGTTTTCGATGCAGAAAGCAAAAATCAAGTATTTAAAGTCTTAGAAAAACGAGATATTAGATTAATACTAATGGATATCAGAATGCCTGAGATTAGTGGATATGATCTGGCAAATCTCATCAAAGAAGATTCAAAATATAAACATATTAAGATAATTGCCTTCACGGCTTCTGTCAATTTTGATGAATTTTATATAGCAGCTACTCCTTTTGATGGTGTCTTAGAAAAACCTGTCAATAAACAAGCAATTTACAAAATGCTTTCCCGAAATTTGGATTACTCAGGAAATACTTCTCAAAAAGAGCATCAGGTTGTAAACCAAGATATTACATTGCTTAACTATAGTGCTCTGATTCCGTTTAAAGAAACTTTAATTTCTTTTTTATCTAAAGCAGAAGATTCTAATTTCATTGATGATTTTGATATGCTTGGAAAAAAAATACGGGAAATTGCAGATGACAATGATAACCATGATTTAAAAAATATAGCCGAAGAAATAAAAATAATTGTCGATAACTTTGATGTGGAAAGCATTCCTAGGGTGCTTACTTTGATAAAAATTGCTTATACGTGATGCGTCATTGTCTTGTAAGTTCTATAATATAAAAGAGATAGTGTTGCTTTGAAACATGGCATAAATATTGATTCATCTCTACATAATTGTAGAAATTAGGGAGACGATGATATGTTAAGAATGCTTGCTTATTTTTCTTTATTTGCATTTCTGGCAATAAATACTTATTTTTTAGTAGTAGCTTCGGACGATATAAATAAAGAGAATGTTTCAAATAGACTTTCATCTTTAGAAAAATCTTACGACGATTGCCTTTACGAATGTTTTTTTGCATTGGACGAATTGCGACCTTTTGCAATAATTCAGTCAGATAAACTTATACAAATGTATAACAATTCGTGGACTGAACCCAATAAGTTGGCTGAAGTGCTGAGCAGCAACGAAAAAAGATTATTATTGGCTAAAGTTGCTGAGTTTATCGACGAAAAAGAGGAAATCTCTCAGTCCTTACTCATGAATAAAATAACTAACTGGTGCAGAGTAAGCAAGTTATTTGAAGTGATAAATACTGACTACGGATATTCACAGTCCGAAATAGTCAGGGTAACTTCCGAGATGGAAGCTACAAGCTATATCTTGCCTAATGTAACCCGTCATGTGGCTCAGGCAGATATCAGTAATGAAGCTCTATCCGATATCGAAGAAAACGAAATATACTATAAGACTATCAATCATATAGCGGGATTAAAGATAAACACTCAGTTTGAACTTTATTCCGGATTATTTAAAAATTTAGCGAAACAGAGCGAGTAAAAAGAAATTCATTTCTTTTTCCGGAGCGGGCTTATAGCGAGAGCTCGCTCTTTTTTTTTGCCTTTACCGTACAAGACCTAAATTATTCTCCACTTTTCATTCCCAAAATCCACTATTCTTCCTGTTACTTATGATAATTCTGATATAAAAAAAAGCATAGAAAATTTCCTATTTGATTTTTTTAATACTAAAATATTTCAATGGTTTATACTACTAAGGGCTGTAAATTTGTATCAATTAGATATAGTATGTGAAACAAAAACAATAGTGTTATCATGATTTTTAAAATTACCGACAAGGTTTCCTGGATTGGCAAGATAGACTGGCAGCTTAGAAAATTTCACGGCGATCAGCTTACGACAAGGCTTGGCTCTTCATACAATGCATACCTTATCAAAGACGAAAAAAACGTAGTTATCGACTCTGTTTACAAACCTTTTGCTACTGAGTGGATTGACGAACTCAAAAAAGAAATTGATTTAGACAAAATCGATTACATTATTGCAAATCATGGCGAACCCGACCACAGTGGCGGCTTGCCGGCTCTATTGGAAATTATTCCGAATGTACCTGTGATTTGTACTGCAAATGGTGCTAAAACTCTAAAGGGGCACTACCATAAAGACTGGAATTTTCAGGTAGTAAAATCAGGGGACACTCTTAATATTGGCTCTTCGACTCTTACATTCATCGAAGCTCCTATGTTGCACTGGCCGGATACCATGATGACATATATGGATGGCGACGATATTCTGTTTTCTAACGACATATTCGGACAGCATATAGCTTCTGAAAAAATGTGGGCGGACGCTATAGATACTAAAGATTTGTACGATGAAGCTATGATCTACTATGCAAATATTGTGGCTCCTTTTTCAAACAAATGCCTCAAAAAAGTGCAGGAATTTAAGGCAATGAATTTGCCTGTGAAATATATTTGCCCTGCTCATGGTGTAATGTGGCGCGACAATCCTTCCCAAATCGTAGATACTTACGAAAAATGGGCGGATTCGTATCAGGAAAATCAGATTACTTTGATATACGACTCTATGTATGGAAACACTCGTCGCATGGCTGAGTACATCGCCGAAGGCGTGAGAGCTGCAGACAGCGAAGTTTCCATTAAGCTATTCAATACCTCATCGACTCCATCGAGCGATATTATTACAGAGGTATTCCGTTCTAAAGGCATATTGATTGGTTCTTCTACTGTCAATAATGGTATTTTGAACAGCGTTGCCGGAGTTGTCGAAGAAATAAAAGGCATGAAGTTTTCCGGTAAGAAAGGTGCTGCTTTTGGCTCTTACGGCTGGGCACCGGGCTCTGTAAAAATAATAACTCAGATGCTTGAAGAAGGCGGTATAGAGATTATAGGCAAGGGATTGAAAGTGCAGTGGAACCCTGACGAAGACGCAAGAAAGCAGTGCTTCGAGATGGGCAAAGAGTTCGCAGAAGCCTTTACTGCATAAGCCCGGATAAATAAATACAATACTCTAAAGTAGTCATAAATTAGGCTGCCAGATAAGTAAAATATCGTACTTATTTGGCAGCCTTTTTTTTTATTTACAAAAATTCGATATTTTTGATTAGAAAATGTAAAGAGAAGGAATATAAAGAACTATTTTCCTTTAACTCCAAATATGTAAGTTATTATTAAGTATGAGACTGATAGCTGGAAGCCTCGCATAAAAGTTCTTTCAAAAAATGACTACTACCCGTTTGGCATGATGATACCTGAAAATTACTATCAGGATAGCACTACTAAAACTCGTTTCAAGGTCACTGAGCGTAGTCGAAGTGTAATGGTATGGAACGCGATGATGAAATAGCAGGATTGGGGAATAGCTTAAACTTTGGTGCAAGGCAGTATGATAGTCGGATTGCGAGGTGGTTTAGCCAAGATCCGATGAAGTTTAAATTTGCAAGTCTAACTTCTTATCAAGCTCTTGGAAATAATCCAATTTTGTATGTAGATCCAACAGGGATGGAGCATTATGTAAATAATTTAGGCGAAATATTGGATGATAGGGAAGTAAATGATGCTGATGATCCATCTGTCTTTATGGTTGAAGGGGTAGGTGATAAAGAGACTGTGACTAAGTTAGGTGAAGTCGGTGCTACTATAGAAGTATCAAAAATATTGACTAATCTTATGACCATAAATGCTGAAACTGCAAGAGAAAAAGTAGATGGAAATTACTGGACATTTTTCAATCTTGTAAGAACAGGTGCTCCATGGGATTATAAAAATAGAGATGATACGGTATTTGGATTTGGATATGATTCAGATGCAGAAAAGCTAACGGATACACGTTTTAGTTTTAGTCTTATTTTTGAAGAGAAAGATTTTGTTGAAAATGACTTAACTGCAGCAGATATTGGTAATTTTCACGCTGGCTTTGTAGGTAATCAAGCTGGTTTTAGTGATATAGATTTATTTATAGGAGCTGGGCTGGCAGAGAGTTATAAAGATGCTAAAAAATTCGAACTTAAGTTTGCACAAGTGTACCAACTAATATTAGATGAAGCTCCTTATGGAGACGAGCAAAGGGATTATGAATTCAATCGAGACGGCATTTCAGATAGTCGTCATTGGTCGAAGCAAAATGGAATAAATATTCGAGAACAAACTTCTTGGGTAAAGATTATATGGGATGCTGGGAAGATACAAACAACTTCAATTGGTATTTTGCCCCCACATGTTGTATTTCAGATGTCATATTTTTATAACACACTACTTGGGGATTAATATTTTATTATATGGAATCCTAATTATGAATAAGTCAATAATGCTGCTTTCTTTTATAATGTTGCTTGTGACTTGTATCGCGTGTGACGAAAGTCCGGGAGAGAAAGATATACTAATCAAAAAAATCAATCTTGAAGATAAAGATTTCAATATAGAATTTTATTTAGATAGATCCGGTGGGGTTTATGCAAGTGAATATTATCAAATCTTTAAAGCACACAATGATGGTACTTATGATTTAATATATAGTAAGAAATATAGGGATAGAGAAGTTCAAGTTGAAAGATATAGTGATAATGAGATTGTGGTATATGAGAAATTTAAAAAGATAGATTTTCGAAAAATTATCGATACACTAGCAAATGGTAAAATACTCTCTACTAGTGAATCAAAACTTATTGGTATCGAATATGATACTATATATATAGATTTAGATAGCTTTTGGGATTGGTAGAGTATTTCAGTTAAACTTTAATTAAATAAGCATAAAAGAGACGGCTGGAAGCCTCGTATAAAAGTTCTTTCTAAAAATGACTACTACCCGTTTGGTATGATGATACCAGAAAATTACTATCAGGATAGCACTACTAAAACTCGCTTCAAGGTCACTGAGCGTAGTCGAAGTGTAACGGAATGGAGCGAGATGATGAAATAGCAGGTTTTGGGAATGTATATAGCACTGCAAACAGGACTTATGATTCAAGAATTGCAAGGTGGTTTAGTGTAGATCCTGCAAGAAAGAAATATTTAAGTAAAAGTCCTTTTAATGCACTTGGAAATAATCCAATAATGTATAAAGATCCTGGTGGAGATGATATTTATGTTTTTAATGAGACTTATGAAGTTCAGAAAGCCAGTAAAGAGGTTTATAAAGTTATCAATGGCGATTTGACCTTTGATTTACCAATTCCATACAAAATTATAAAAGCAGAGGGAGATCATCGCTATATTTGGGAAAATGGTTTTGATACAGGTAAAGATTTGAGAATACATTCTCCATACACGATTCATGGTGGAGATGGGAATGAGAATTATATGAAAGAAAATAAAATATCGTCAAATATAAGAAAACTGACTTCTCTAAATGGATTTATTAGAGATGAATTAGATGATATAATAGAACAGCAGAGTCATTGTTCAGTAGGTACTAAACTTCCAACTATACATAATTATACTATAGCTATACTTAATTTTGCATCTGAATCTAGGGGAGGTCATGAATTAGATTTTAAAGAAAAGATTCCCGCTATGTCTCCCAAAAAAACAACAGATGGGATGGGGACTTTATATGAAATTGGTGGTACATATTATAATAAAAACGAGGCAGGGAATTTTCTATTTGGTTATGCCGCAGCAAAGTTAGGTTTTGGCTTAGGCTTTGTAAAAATTGGTGGTGAATTATATGTAGATTTAGAGAGAATAAAGAATGGAACCGGAATGGAATTCGATGAACCTTGGGAAGTAGCTGCTGTTGTTAAAGGATATGCTTTTTACAAGTTAAAAATGTTAGGAGAGAAAAATATGAACAATAGCGCTTATCAAGAATATCTAGAACTTTATAATAATGCTAGTAATCGCATAGATTATTATGAAGGAAATTTGGAGACGAGTGATGTAGAAATAGTCGACACAGATGAAAATAGGGGAGAAACGGATGGAGAAAATTAGAAAAACTGTAGTAATTACTAGTGTAATTGTTTTATTGTGTTTACAATCTTGTGACTATAGAGTTAATAGCTTGGAAAATGATCTTCGAAGTATAAGATCTTTACAAAACTATTTAAAACAAATTGTTGATGACAATGATATTATGAGTGTTTATTGTTATTACGACAACTTAGACAATACTATTCAATTTAGCATGTTCGATACTGTTATTTATCATGATATTGAATTTACAAACATAGAATACATTGATAAATACAATATGCATATTCATAATAAATATATTAAGATTGATTCTTTGTACAGTCTCGTAAGAATTTGCAATATGCTATATAGTAAATATAGAATCAATAAATTTCAATATATCGATTATTATCATGAATTTAATAATGATAGTTTTCATTATAGACAAAAACAGTATCCATCGGTAAATAGAGAGTTGACTCCGGATGAAATGTTTAATATATCATCATTTGTTGAATTAAAAACTGATGTTTATAAGTTTATGTCTGCGTATAAATTTGTTGATACACATAAGGAAGATTTAGGAAATATTGGTGTGTCTGAAGTTGGAGAGGAAATCTTTCTATATTATGAAAGATATCAGTAATGGAAGAATTGAAATAATATGTTTTCTGGAATTAAAACAACTAATCCTTAGCTTTTGGTATTGGTTTTGTATTTTAATAAACCTTTAATTATTTAAGCATAAAAGAGACGGCTTGAAGCCGCGTCTAAAAGTTCTTTCAAGAAATAACTACTATTTATTTGGTATGATGAGACCTGAAAATTACTATCAGGATAACACGACTAAAACCCGCTTCGGATTCAATGGTATGGAAAGGGAAGATGAAATTGCGGGGCTGGGGAATAGCTATCATGCCAAGTAGTAGTCTCACAATTAGTGAATATATGAATTATTTTATTTAAAGGAATACGTTTTGAAAAAACTACTTTTACTAATTAGCATAAGCATCCTTGCCTTCGGGTGCAGGTCAAAACTGTTAGAAGGCGAGATTTTGGAAGCCTATAAGCTAGATTTAAATGATAATACAGCTATCTCCCCTCACCCATTAAAGATGGAAATGGGGCTTGAGCTATGGGATTTAAGACTTGACTTATACAGAAAGGAATATACCAGAAAGAAACCGGGAGATGACACTCCTTTAGATCTAAGACCGACAGATCGTATGACTAACATGGCTATAGGTCTTCATCTGGGTAACGGACTTTTTGTAGATTGTAATGAAGTCGTGGGAGTAGATATACTTGATTTCTACGATGTAGATGCAGAAAAGACAGACATTGTAATTCAGTTCCCAACTGCAGAAGAAAAGATTCAGAGAAGAATAGTTAAAGAGGATGATTTTATCGTTGGCTATTATTCCAATGAAGAAGAAGCTGAACGCACATACAAATTTTACAAAGATAGTGTCAGATCTTACTATAGTGACAGAGGATCATTTGTTACCTATGTAATGACAGACCAGTCTTATAGATTAAACACAAGCATGGGTTATGCACTAGTGAAAAAGGGAGAGCATAAGTACGAGAAAGAAGCAGGCATGTTTTTCAAGAACAGAGATTTTGAGAGGCTAGCACCCGATACCTTGCAGTTTGAAGAAACAATGGTAATCCGCACAGATAAAGAAATTCAAATATTGGAAGATGATCCGAGAGAATTAGACGACGGCAGCTACGTTGTAGATAAGCACCTAATTATCAAAAAAGACGGTTTCGTATGCTACGACTACAAAGGAGAATGCTTTAGATCCAACAGAGTAGCAGATACGATATTTGTACATAGAAATCACGAACTTACAATGAAGATGCAGCTGGTGAAGAGGTAAATTCCTCCCACATTTCCTTTCAATATCTACACATCATTTAACCTTTATTCTTATATTGCAGTATCAAATTAAGGAGAACTCGTTATGAAATATTTGATACTGCTGTTTTGCTTGGTCAGCTTTGCTGCGGACTCTGTTATCATCGACAGCAAGCTAAGCAAAGACGAAGCTCTGATGGGGACAAAGGCACCTCAGAAGGTGATAGATCATATCCGACTTATTGAAGTGGAATACTACTCTATGGACGGCAAGTTGCACAAAGGACAGCTTCAGGTGCATAAAGATGTGGTAAGCGATGTGCAGTCTGTCTTTAGTCTGATGCGTCAAATCAAGTTCCCTGTAAACAAAGTTATTCCTATGGTAAAATACGGCTGGTCGGATGATAAATCAATGGATGATAATAACACTTCATCTTTCAATTTCCGATATATTGCCGGCACTACCCGAATGTCAAAGCATGCAGAAGGGCTTGCGATTGATATTAATCCGTTTTTAAACCCGGTGATTTATGCAGACGGTAAAATTTCTCCAAGCGGAGCCAAGCGCGATGTAAATATTGCAGGCACTTTCCACTCCGAACATCCCGTAGTCAAAAAGTTTAAAGAACTTGGCTGGAAATGGGGTGGCGACTTCAATTCATTCAAAGATTATCATCATTTTGCTAAATAGATATGAAAAAACTTAGATTAGGATTTTTAGCTTCACATGGCGGAAGCAATATGCAGGCTATCGTAAATGCAATCAAAGCCGGGAAATTAGATGCCGAAGCTGCAGTTGTTATATCAAACAATTCGCACTCCGGAGCTTTAGAAAAAGCCAACAGCGAGGGGATACCGCACTTTCACATCAGCGGCAAAACTCACGGTGAGAAAGAAGCTGAAACAATATGCAATATTCTGAAAGAGCATAAAGTTGACCTTGTAATACTCGCAGGCTATATGAAAAAAATCGGAGAGGAAGTGCTTTCTGAATATAAGGGAAGAATTTTAAATATTCACCCGGCACTCCTGCCAAAACATGGTGGGGCAGGAATGTACGGCATGAATGTGCATACTGCGGTTATAGCAGCAAAAGAAACAGAAAGCGGCCTAACAGTCCATCTGATTGATGAACATTACGACCGGGGGCGAATTCTTGCCCAAACAAAAGTTCCTGTATTACCTGAGGACACACCCGAAACGCTTGCGGAAAGAGTCCTTAGAGCCGAGCATATAATTTATGCGGAAACTATACAAAAAATTGCTACCGGTGAGATTGAGCTTTAGGTATTGATAGATATATCGTTATCATAAATATATACAGCCGCAGGGTTAATCCTACGGCTTTTTTATATGTATTTGTATAGGAAATATGTCTATATAGTAGAATTATCGCAGTATTTACAATATACAATACTGATATATAAAGTGATTATTTTACACAACTAACTCGACTTTTAGGGAGTATAATCCCCAAAAGTCTAAACTTTTGGGGATTACAATCACATATAGTAAAGTAAATTAGGGGATTTATTCTCCACTCTCTTCGAAATAATCTATTTCAGTAAGGAAGCGAAGGTAATTTCCTTTATTGATAATAGCTACTTTTGCATCCGGGTAAGCGTCTATAAATGCAGACGTAACTCTGCCTTGATTTTCTCTATATTTGAACTCAAATGCATAAAGCATTCCATCACGTTCTTCAATATAATCTACCTCGCTGCCGCTTTTAGTTCTCCAAAAATAAGCAGAATAGTGGATGTTTGAGTTGTTGAGTAGTTTCATCCTTTCGACAATGAGATAGTTTTCCCACAAAGCACCCCGGTCATTTCTCATAGGTATAATTTTGAAATCATTGATAATTGCATTTCGTATTCCATTGTCGTAGAAATATATTTTATTGCTTTTCCTAAGTTCACTTCGAGCATTGTTAGAGTATGAAGGCAACTCAAAAATCACGAATGCCTGCCGTAGCAAATCAATATACCTGACAACTGTTTTTTTGTCAATACCTATCAAATTTGCAAGCTCGTTGTAAGAAACCAAATTGCCAAGCTGAAAAGCAATTGCTTTGACTAATCTATCTAGGAATTCAGGTTTACGTAAGTCATTTAGCATAAAAATATCTTTGAAAAGATATGAAGAAGCAATCTCTAAAAGTATTTCAACCTCATCTCCCGGACTAATGACTACTTCCGGGTATGAGCCATAGACTAATCTATGCTCTCTTCGCCTTATCTCTTCAAATGTAGAATGGTGCTCAGACAATTCGGCAAATGACATAGGTAGCATGAAAAACTCAAACTTCCTGCCGGTCATTGATTCTTTGATTTTGTCATTAATCTCCAAAGAAGAAGATCCTGTAATCAAAATGGCTTTTTCCGGAAAGTTGTCAACGAGTAATTTAACTGTTACGCCTATGTTTTCAATCCTTTGAGCCTCATCAATAGCAATTAAATCATGATTAGCAATGATAGACTGCAGAGTAGAAGAGTTTGCATTTTGTAGCATCACCCTTACATCAGGCTCGTCGCAGTTCAAATATAAAGCACTATCGTACCTGTTGCGAGCGATCTGTCTAACTAATGTCGTTTTTCCGACCTGCCTGGCACCAAGTATAATTATTGCTCTTCTCGAATTCAATTTGCGAACTATGATATTTTCCATATTACGGTTAATCATAAACAGCTCCGATGTTAATTTTCCAAGACTATTATACCAATAATTTTACTAAGAAGCAAATATAAAAGACTATACTCCCTAAAAGTCTAAACTTTTAGGGAGTATAATCCCCAAAAGTTTAGACTTTTGGGGATTATGTCCTAAAATTAAGTGAATTGAAGTCAATATATGAAGTTATTTAATATTGGAACTGTTTCTATGGCACTTGAGGGAGTATAGCTATTGGGAGTTTGATTGTAAAAGTACTACCTTCATTTGGTTTACTTTGTACGGAAATTTCTCCACCACATTTCTCGACAAGCTCTTTGCAAAGAATTAAACCTAAACCTGAGCTTGACTCGCCATTTGTTCCTAATCTTGAGGTTGATTCTGACACAGAAAATAGTTTACCAATTAGTTCTTCGCTCATACCTATACCCGAATCTTTTATGGAAAGAGCAACAAACTTGCCTTGTATAGAAGAAGAGATTTCAATATTGCCTCCATTAGGAGTAAATTTCACTGCATTCGAAAGGATATTCCTGACAATACCGTTGCACATGTTGTTGTCTGATTCTATAAAAGTATTTTCCGGCACTAAATTAGTTACATTGATACTTTTGGAATCAATTTTCGGTTCCAATAGAGCTATGTTATAAGATATCAGTTCACTAAGAATAATTGTATCAGGAGTGAAAGGAACGATGTCTCGTTGCATACGTGACCATTCTAAAAGATTTTCAAGCAAATCATATACTTTAGTAGCACTTTGTTTGAGAAGACTTGAAATTTCAATAATTTCATCATTTTCAGTAGCAACTGATTCGTTGACCAAAATTTCGGAGAGCCCTAAAAAGCCTGAGAATGGGCTTCTAAGGTCATGAGCTATAATAGAAAAGAACTTATCCTTTTCTTTTATTGATACTTCCAATTTGTTATTGGTCTCAATAAGGTGATTGCTTGTTTGAATAAGTTTTTTATTAAGTTCATCTGTTTTTATCTTTGAAGCTATAAACATTCCTATAAAAAACAACAAAATAGCAGCTACTATCATGCTTACGATTAGAAATGCGTTGTTGTTATAAATTAATTGACTCAATGTCTCATCTCTCGAATAAGAAATGATGTAGGCTACAGGTATATTTTCTACATTTTTGATGTTTACAAAAGAAACTATGTAAGTGTCTTCTCCTATTTTGGCATATTTTGAAAAATCTTTGTTTGCATTTACTAATGTTCCGATTTCATCTTTGATTTTTTCGTTGATAAGCGATATCACCTCAAGAGATTCTTCTCCTATATGATTGTATTTGTTTTCTAAGAGAAAATCTTCTGAAATTGGGCAAGCAATATAATTTGAAAGTTCATCATCAAATACTTTTGATTCGACTATATCTTTTTTGATCATCATACATGAATATTTGATGCCCAGTTGATTCAGGTTTTTGCCTATACCTTCGAAGGAAAAGCTTGTCTCCACGCTACCTAAATGGTCCCCATTATACAACAATGGGAATACATAGCGAAAGCCGTTAAAAATTCTGCCCTCTTCAAACCCGATTGTTTCTTTTTTAGTTTCGTTGGTTTTCTTTACTGTATATCTTACGTTTGTCAAATTATCACCAAACTTTTCTGGTCTGTGGAATCTTAGAAAACTTGTATTATCCGGAAGATGGAAGTGTAGCTGTTTGATGTCAATCTTTCTTAAATTTTGATATGTTCTTTCAAGTAATAGCAGTAGGCTATCTCTTACATTTTGTTGTACAGTGCTATCTTTCGAAGAAGCTTTTTGATATAATGATAGTATTTTATCATTGTTTACTATTTCTGTAAAAATTGAATAGCTCACCAGATTAAATGAATTTATCGTGGAAGATATTTTGACTTGCAATTCTTTAGCTTTTGTATCCAAGTAGCCATTATAAGTTCTTTGATTCGAGTCATTAACAGCTAAATAAAGAAGCAATTCAGTTGCTAAAATTGAAAAAAAGAGTATTATTAGGAATTTTATTTTTTGTGACGAATTCATATAACCTCTCGCAAGCATTATGTGTGTCGAGCAGTATTTATATAGTAAAAAGAATAATTGAGAACTTAAAATACATTCAATATAAAGGCATAACATATAGTGTTTTGTGCAAACACAATTCATTTCACAGGTACAGCATTATGGCAATGTAGTGCTTGAAAATTAAATGCTTGACTAACATTCCAAACTATATCTGTAATCAAATATGTTCAGTTTTTTTAACTTCCTAAAATCAAAAATAATTCGAGATTTTAGATACAGCAATATAAAATATATACCGGATGTAATATCTTCTATGGAAATTTACTCCTTCGCCGGTATTGAGACCTCTACTTCTTCGTTTTTACGAACTATTTTTATCTTGTTGTGATCGAATACCGAGCTATCATTATTGATGATTTCATTTCCGTCGTAAAGCAAGGCAAATCCTTTATCCAAAGGTCGCATTGGGTGCAAAGAGCTACCGTGTGCTTCTAATCTTGTTAGCTTTTCTTTTAGACTGCTGATGTGCGAGCTTATTTTGCGATTCATTCGCATTTCATAACTATCAAGACTTTGTTGATATATTTTGAGACGGTCGAGCATTCTGTTTGTAAAACGGGTGCCTGTAAGATCTTCAATTTGTTCGCTGAAAGTATTGATTTTTCTTCTGATTGAACGTTCTGATAACTCCTCTGCTTTATCAAGGAAACTGAATAACTTATCTATTGTAATTGGAGTAGCCATCTCTGCAGCGGCAGTTGGGGTAGCAGCTCTGTGATCTGCCACAAAATCTGAAATTGTAAAGTCAGTTTCGTGACCGACTCCGCTGATAATTGGCTTTTTAGAATTGTAAATTGCGTTGGCTACAATTTCTGTGTTGTAGCACCACAAATCTTCGAGCGAGCCGCCTCCGCGACCTATAATCAATACATCAGCGTCAGAGGCATTAAGTTCTTCTATTGCTTTTGCTATATCTTCTGCAGCACCATCACCCTGCACAAGGGTCGGTCTAAAAATAATCTCTGCTGCAGGAAATCTTCTCTGAGTAGTGGATAGTATATCTCTTACTGCTGCACCTGTTGGCGAAGTAGAAACACCAATTTTCATAGGGAGTGCCGGTATTGCTTTTTTGTGTGCAATGTCGAAGTATCCTTGCGAACTTAATTTATCTTTCAGTGCTTCAAAAGCTAAGTATAAGTCCCCTTGTCCCAAGGGCTGCATGGAGCTGACATCCATCTGATAGCTTCCTCTTGGAGGATAAACAGTAACGCTACCGGAAACAATTACTTTCATGCCGTCTTTTGGAATAAAATTTAAGTTTCTTGATTTCCACATAGTGCAGGCTATTTGGGCGTTGCTGTCCTTTATGGAAAAATACCGGTGACCGGAGCTGTGTTCCTTGAAGTTTGATATTTCGCCTTCTACTCGGATAGAAGCAAATCCCTTTTCTAAGGTGTATTTTATTTGGTTAGTAAGCTGGCTTACTGTGATTATATTTATTTGCATGATTTTGTCTTGTAGTTGGGAAATTATGAGGCAGCGTCCTTTACAAGTCTTTTAAAATGGACTTTATAATAGTTTTTAGACGACTTCAAGGCTAAAATAAACAATTTCTGCTCAAAGGCAAAGTTAGAAAATTTATGCTTAACAAAAATAGTGAGAAGGAGGAAGTGATGAAAAAATCGGTCTAAATAAACCTACCTAGCCCGTAATCTACTTTACGGACGACGTGGCTGCTCAGGGTTGCAGATAACGGACAGTATAAGAATAGTAGCCGACTGCGGGCTTTTTTTTGTCAAGATACACGAAAGCTGAGGCGGGCTACAACCGTTGAATTAACTACTATCACGGCTATTTGCTTTATACATTATTACCTGCTGGGCTTTTTTCAATTTAGTGTTGTTTCTTTAATTGTTTTAAAAAATACTTCATCCACCTTATCATCGGGTAAATTTGAATAACAATACTCTGTTTTTCTAATTCCATTCTTTTTAAAATCAATTACCCAGCCTGTTCTTTTTCGGAATTTATTAATTGAATAATTATCCTTATTACTTAGACCTTTCCAATTATCATTGTCAACATAGAACCAATCAATGGCGAAGTTGAGTTTTTCAATAGATTGTCGAAATTCAACACAGTTCTGAAACCTGTTTATCTTATTTTTATGGATAGACTTATTCAGTACCTTAATTACTTTCTCAGGAATATGCGGAAGAAATTGCCGAGGAGGAAATAAATCTTTTTTTACAGCCTTTCTCCATTCATCTTTATTCGAAAAAGTAAATGGTAAATTATTCGTGTTATTCAATAAGCGATAAAAAGTAATACCCATAGCATAAATATCACTTAATTTATCCATTGGGTTGCCTTCGATAACTTCTAATGGTTGATGAGGCTTGTATCCCATAACATCGCTCGGTTCTGAATGATAATTTATAGCTAAACCAAAATCAGATAATTTAGCTTCACCATTATCCCCGAACATGATATTTCCAGGTTTTATGTCTCGGTGTAAAACATTGTTATTATGAGCATATTCAAGTCCTAGTAAGCTTTGTTGAATAATTTTGCATGATTCTTTAGCGGAAATGAACCTTTTTTCAATATGTTTCTGTATCGAACCTTTTTCAAGAAATTCCATTACAATTAAAACAACTGGCTCTGTATTGAAAATTATTGCTCTGACATCTTTTACATCAACTATATGTTTGTGTCTGCACAAATCAAGTGTTCGACCTTCTCTTACTGCATTTACAAATTTATCGGGGTCTGGCACTTTAATTACTTTTACTGCAATTTCTTTTTGAAGAAATGGGTCAAAGCATAAATAAACATGTCCAAAGAAACCATTTCCTAAATGGCGAATAATTTGGAATTTATCGAGTTTAGTCCCTTTCATTACATTAAATTAAACCATGCTACCAAAACAGCTTCTTTTGTCGGCTTATCCCAATAAGGAGGATGAGTGCCAATTATTCCATCAATATATGCGTAAACATCAGTCTTCTTAGTTTGTCCGAATTTGGTAGCATTTATCGCTTGTGGAGAATATGAGTTTATTTGAATATTTCTCTTTTTAGCAAGTAAATTTAAAATCGCCTGTGGATAACACGAATTCCTAACTTGGTCAAGTGTTGATATTGTCAATGAAATTTTGTGACTTAACAAATCTGGACTATGCTTATCAATAATCAAGGAAAGTTGAGTTTCAAACCATTCCATTAAATCAGCGGTATCCATGTTATTTGGATAAACGATTTTGTTTTTTTCGATAATGGTCGGTGGTTTGGTTTGGTTTCCTAAAACACAGTATCGAAAATCATTCTTTGTAAAATTAAATCCTATTGCTATCATAGTTTCTCTGTCTTTTTAGCCTGACCGCAAACTCATTTATCTACATACTCTCAATAAATGATAAGCTAAAATAAGAAATTCTTGAAATAAAAAAAAATAATCATTGGATACATTCTTATAAACAACAATAAAATAGAGAATTGTGTATGAACCACGAACAACTACTGCTATTTCATCATCTCGCACCATGCCATTACACTTCGATACTTTACCTCGACAAAGCTCGGCATAAACTAAGCTCAGCACATCGCTCGCTTTGCTCGCGGTCATCGTGCAAATAAAATGAGTCGAGATGCAGTGCCCTATTGCGTCTCACTCTTGTCGCCCTTACAGGGTTAAGGGATCAGAAGAATATTATATCCATGACGATGCCATGGACTACGTTTTTGGGGCTTTCAGCCTTCTTGTTTCTGTAATATTTTGCACAATATCTGCATGAAACTTATTTATGAGGTTGTCACATAAGTACTATTTAGATATTATTAGACAAACTTAGTGAAAAACATTAGTGTAAAAGGAGGCTGAAAGCCTCAGATATATTAGCCCGGGGCAGCGCCCCGGGAAAGATAAGACATTGAAATATAGAGCCCTGTAAGGGCGACCAGTTTGAGACGCAATCATTGCGTCTCTACATTAGATTGTCTAGTGTATTGAGTAATCTTCAAGTTAATATAGATTATTTTGACTTATGCGTCAGTCTCTATGTTTTGAAAATAGACTTCTGAGACGTAAAGTAATGAGACTCATCAAAGCTACTATTTCCTTTAAATAGAGGAGTACTTCTACTTCTTCTTTAGTTTTTGTACAGCACGTTTTTTTATCATTCCGCCCTTTGTATCTCTTATACTGTTCATAATTACGAAAGCATGCGGGTCAATTTTATCTAACTCTGTTTGCAGTTTGGCAATCTCGAGCCTTGTTACCACAGTGTAAAGTATATCCTGTTTTGCAGTTCTTTCTCCTTCAGGAGTAAAGCCTCGAGAGCCATGGTAAATTGTAACTCCATGACCAAGAGTATTTGTCAGCATTTTCCTTACTTCTTCTGTTTGATGCGAGATAATGCTGATTCCCGTGTATTCTTCGATACCTTCTATTACAAAATCTACAGTTTTGGAGGCTGCCATGTAAGTCAAAATAGCGTATAATGCTATTTCAATAGATAGTATGTAAGCTCCGACAGAAAATATCATAATATTGAATATCAAAATAATATCGCCAACGGTCAGCCTAAGCCGCTTACTTAAAAATATTGCGAGTATCTCAGTGCCGTCGAGCACCGCACCTCCTCTGATGGCAAGGCCTATGCCGGCTCCAAGGAAAAAACCTCCAAATGCGGCTACTAAAAGTTTGTCATTAGTAATTGGAGGATAAGGTACAAAATGTACCGCGAGAGCTAAACCGATAATAGCCAACAGCGATTTAATAACGAAGCTTTGACCAATCTGAGAGTAACCCATAATCAAAAATGGCAGATTGATAACAATTAAAAGTACAGATAGACCAACACCGGATACTTCCGACGTTAGTAGGGATATACCTGTTACGCCGCCATCAATAAAGCCGTTGGGAAGTAAAAAACTACTTAAGCCAAATCCGGCAGAGGCTACTCCGAGCATTATAAATAAATATTCTTTTATTTTATGGATATACTCTATTACTGTATCTCTGAATATATCATCAAAACTATAGTCCGATTGAGCACTATAGCCCCGCTCTTTGATTATTTGTTTTACTTTTTTCGAAATAATAAATTGAAAAAATGGGTTCATTGCTGGCTCGTCTATATAATATGATAATAATAAATATAACGATTTTTGTTATATTTTCCTTTCTATACAGACTGATTTATTTTACGCTAGTCTCAGGCAGACTTAATTGGAGAAAAAATGATATACAGACCGAATGTAATCAGAGAAAAACTAAATTTGAAGCGTTCTGTTTATCCGCTTTTTGTGTTATTGGCTGTTGTTATTGGTGGCACTTATGGGTATATGCTTTTGGGGGCTGACCAAAACACTACTTTTATTGACGGATTATACATGACTTGGATTACAATAGCGACAATCGGATATTCTGAAGTTATAGAGTTAGATGCAAGCGGACGTGTTTTTACCATGATAGTTGGAGCACTTGGCATCGGCAGCTTATTTTATATTTTAGGCGTTTTTATGGAAAATCTTGTCGCAGTACAGTTGTTGAACCTAAGAGGAAATAAAAAGGTGAAAAAAAAGATTGACGAAATGAATAATCACATTATAGTAGTCGGATTGGGAAGAGTGGGTAATCTGACTGCTTCGGAATTGAAATCAAAGGGAATAGATTGCGTTGTTGTCAGCAATAAATTCGAAGAAAAAGAGAAATCTATACTTAATGAGCATGTGTTAGCAATAGAGGGTGATGCCACAGAAGATGAGATATTACAAGCTGCCGGAATCAAAAGAGCGAAAGGTATTATAATTACTACAGCCAATGCAGCGACTACTCTATTTGTGGTATTGAGTGCAAAAGAATTAAATCCAAATATTTTTGTTGTAGCTCGAGCCGACGAAGACAGTACAATAAATAAATTGAAACGTGCAGGTGCAGACCGAGTAGTCAATCCATACTCCACCGGTGGCCAGCGACTTGCCAATTTTGTAATCAAGCCACATGTTGTAGATTTTTTCGAATCGAGCTTTGGCTATGGGGAGTATGATTTGACTTTAGAATCTATCGACTTGCCCGATCATTGCAAGTGGTTCAATAAGTCCCTTAAAGAGTTAAATCTTAGAGTAGTAGCCGGAGCAAGTGTTTTAGCAGTCATTCGTGAAGGAAAGCCAATACTTAATCCGGGTGCAAATTTTGTTTTCCTCAAAAATGATAAATTACTTGCATTTGGGACTCAATCTCAGTTGAAAAAATTAGAAGACTATATGACAATTGAGGAATATTAGAATGCTATATATCATAAAAATTACATTGCTCTAAGCGAATGTGAATTTCTAAATGAATAATATGGCTTACAAAATATACAAAATTATAATAATCAGGAAACAATATAGTCTTGGCTAATATTTTCTAGTGAATCAAACCATCAATTCATATATATATCTTTATGTGTAAGTTGTTGTAAATTAGGAGCATACAAATATATATCCGATGTTAACCACTTACAATTGGCAATATTAGCTTTCGTTTGTAGCATCTACCACAAGAAGAGCATTAAAAGATTAAATAGTCTTATTATATTCTGAAAAAATACAATTCTGTAACAATAATGTTGCACAATTTCTTCAAACGAATTCTTAATAATTCTTTCCTATTTGTTTGCCATTTTAAAATGGCAATCCCAAGACGCGGAAGAAAATACCTCCATAACACCTAATGTCAATAAAAATCAGATGCTTAGAAATACTTCCTGAGAGTTGAAGCATAGATATTTTTTTGCTGGAATTTCAAAGATATTATTTATATCGAGATTTGTCATTAGAACTCAAAAAATACTTAAATACGGAATCATTGAAGAGGTCGTCTCCTAATCAATTTAAGATATTTATAATTCAACAACTACACTTCGGCAAGCTCAGCACAACGCTTCCCAAGAAGTGGAATTGAAAGCGGCATAAGTTCTTATAACTGCTTTTATATGAAAGAATTAAAAATTCCCCTCTTGAGGGGTGGCATGCGAAGCATGACGGTGTGGAAAAATGAATCTACATTTATACAATGCACATTTTGGCTTCTGAGACAGCCTCCCAATAAGCAAGATACTGACTTGAATAGGTTTCTAATGATATTTCGGGCTAAAGAAATTTACTACCTTAATATATAATATCACGACCTAACATATTGGAATCTCATGCCGGCTCTCTTAGGAAAAGCTGATTGTAAAAATTAGCATTGCCTAAGTCTTCAAAAAATCTTTACTCTTGATATTAATATTTAGTAATTGCAGATTGCTGCTATTGTACAATAAAATCACTCTCGCTATTTTCCGGACGTGTTCTAAAATTAACTGTTTCCCATATTTGTTTGTTTTAGAGCTTGTGTGTGAAATCCGGAATATTTATTTCAAGTGCGGGAGTTATTCCCATAGTAATTCCCGCACTGATATTCCAAAAAGGTATTTCCAAAATAGAAATTGAAAATTATTTGAATAGATTTTTGCTATCTGAGGAGAATGTTATGTCAGAAGTCCAAAAATGTTGCAACTGTCAGCACGAACAAACCGAAGAAGAATTATTAGTGATTCTTGAGGATGTTCTAAATGACTATAAAGACAAACCGGGAGCGTTAATCCCTGTTTTGCAAATAGCTCAAAATATGTTCGGCTACTTGCCGGAAGCAGCTCTTAAAAAAATTGCTTTAAAAATGGAAAAACCATACAGCGAGGTTGCAGGTGTGGTAAGTTTCTATTCTTTCTTTTCTACAGTGCCTCGCGGTAAATATGTGATTCGCATTTGTCTTGGTACAGCTTGCTACGTACGTGGCGGAAAAGATGTCTTAGATGCATTTAAAACCAAATTGAAAATTGATGTAGGCGGAACTACCGATGACCGCTTGTTTTCTCTCGATGTCGGAAGATGCTTTGGTGCATGCGGTTTAGCACCGGTTATAATGGTTAACGACGAAACATTCGAAAGAGTAAAACCGGACAGAATAGAACAAATAATCGGCATATTCCAGAAGAAAGAGCAGGAAGAAAACATCGAGGAGAACGTAAATGGCTAATATAAATTTCAAATCAGCTCAGGATTTGCTCAAATATAGAGAGCATCTCAAACAAGAAACTGAAAACTCTAAAATACAGAGAAGAATCTTAGTATGTACAGGCGGTGGTTGCCTTGCATCAGGTTCACAAAAAGTAAAAGATAAATTTGAAGCCATTCTTGGCGAAAAAGGCTATGATACTGTCCAGGTAAAAGGCACAGGCTGCCTTGGTCCTTGTGTCAAAGGCCCTATCGTAGTGATGGAACATGACAACACTTTCTACCAAGATGTCAGACCTGATGATGTTGCCGAATTGATTAGTTCGCATGTAGAAAACGGCGAAATTGTAGAAAGACTGAATTGGAAAAAAGATGCAGATATGGCTGCAATTCCAAAAATGGACGATATCGAATTTTTCAAATCACAGACTAAAATAGTTTTACGCAACTGTGGAAAAATAGATCCTGTCAGTATAAATGACTATATCGAAATAGGTGGATATGCTGCTGTTGCAAAATCTCTTACTGAACTCACACCCGACCAGGTATTGGAAGAAATGAAAAAATCAGGTCTTCGTGGTCGTGGTGGAGCAGGTTTTCCTACTTGGATGAAATGGGGATTTGCCAAACGCAATGAGTCTGACCAAAAATATATGCTCTGTAATGCTGATGAAGGCGATCCGGGTGCATTTATGGACAGATCTGTGCTCGAAGGCGACCCTCACAGCTTAATCGAAGGTATGGTAATCGGTGCTTATTGCATCGGTGCTTCCCAAGGTTATGTATATGTACGAGCTGAGTATCCTTTAGCAGTAGAACGTTTGCAAATAGCCATCGATTCAGCTCGAGATATGGGCTTGCTTGGCAATAACATACTTGGCTCTGATTTTTGCTTTGACTTGGAAATTAGAATGGGTTCCGGTGCATTTGTTTGCGGTGAAGAAACTGCTCTGATTGCTTCTATCGAAGGTAAAAGAGGCGAGCCTCGTCCACGTCCGCCATTTCCGGCAGATAAAGGTCTTTGGGGCAAACCAACAGTACTCAATAACGTTGAAACTTATGCCAATATTGCTGAAATCATATTAAAAGGCGGAGAGTATTTCGCTTCTTTCGGTACTGAGAAGAGTAAAGGTACAAAAGTATTTGCTCTTTCAGGGGCAATCAATAATTCAGGCCTTGTAGAAGTACCGGTAGGGACTACACTCGGCGAATTAGTGTTCGACATAGGAAATGGCATTCCTAATGGTAAAAATTACAAAGCTGCTCAGGTTGGTGGTCCTTCCGGTGGATGTGTTCCAAAAGAACATCTCAACGTGAAACTTGACTACGAATCTTTGCAGGAACTTGGTGCTATCATGGGTTCAGGTGGTCTGGTTGTAATGGACGAAGATACTTGTATGGTTGACGTTGCACGTTTCTTCCTCGAATTTTCTCAAGAGGAGTCTTGTGGTAAATGCGTGCCTTGCCGAGTTGGTACTAAACGTATGTTAGAAATATTAGAAAGAATTTGCGATGGCAAAGGCGAACCTGATGATATAGAAAAACTAATAACACTAGGTGAGCAAATCAAAGAAACTGCACTTTGCGGTCTCGGCCAAACTGCTCCAAATCCGGTGCTTTCTACAATAAGACATTTCAGACATGAGTACGAACAGCACATCCATCAGAAACATTGCGAAGCAGGTGTTTGTCGCGGTCTTGTACGTGCCCCATGCCAATCAGCATGTCCTGCTCACGTAGATGTTCCGGGATTTGTATCGCTTGTCGGCGAGAAACGCTATGCAGAAGCATTGAGATTGCACAGAGAACGCAATCCGTTTGCAGCAGTATGCGCAAGAGTTTGTTTCCATACCTGCGAAGATAAATGCCGTAGAGCAACTTTAGATGATCCTGTTTCTATCAGAGCATTAAAACGATTTATGGTTGATCAGGAAATTACTATTCAACTTCCTGAAGTCAGAGAAAATGAAAACAACGCAAAACGCAAAATAGCCATTATTGGTGCAGGACCAGCAGGTCTTACATGTGGCTACTTCTTGGCAAGATTGGGATACAAACCGACTGTATTTGAAGCAGAACACAGACCGGGTGGTATGTTAGTACAAACTATCCCTTCTTATAGATTGCCGAGAGAGATTCTCGCTCGTGAAATCCGTATGATTGAAAATCTTGGTGTGGATATCCAATGTGATAAAAAGCTGGGTAGAGACTTCTGGATTGAAGATTTGAGAAAAGAAGGCTACGAAGCAGTATTTATTGCAATCGGTACTCCAAAAGGTGTATGTTTGGATCTGCCGGGAGGCAATCACTCAGACGTTCACAACGCGATGGACTTCCTTAAAACATATAATCTAAGAGGCTCCGCTCCAATTAAAAACAAGATTATCATCGTTGGTGGTGGTAATGCTGCCATGGATTCAGCAAGGTCTGCTATCCGACTTGGTGCCGAAAGTGTAACAGTAGTTTACAGAAGAAGCCAAGAACAAATGCCTGCATATACCGAAGAAATCGAAGAAGCATTGCAGGAAGGCGTTAAAGTTATGGCTTTGACCAACCCTAAAGAAATAATTATCAAAGATGATAAGATTGTGGGTGTTAAATGTCAAAGCATGACGCTTGGCGATTTCGACAGCTCAGGAAGAAGAAGAGCTATCAGAAGCGAAGACGAATTCGTACTTGAGGCAGATCAGGTAATTATGGCTTGCGGTCAGGACTTTGATGATAGTTTGATACCGCAGGGAACAAGATTAGATATGATTGGCGATAAGAGTATTGTCGTTAATCCTGTAACACAGCAAACATCAGTGCCTTGGGTATTCTCAGGTGGCGATGCAGCGGGTAATTTTGAAAGAACAGTAATCGAAGCTATTGCAGCGGGCGAAAGAGCAGCTGTTGGTATCGATGAGTTCTTGACCGGTGATAAACACGCATTCTGGAGAGAAGATTGGAAAATCGATACATACTTCGATCCTGATGCCGAACCGGTACCGTACAAACGTGCAAAATTGCCTCTACTATCAGTGGACAGACGTAAAAACAACTTCCAGGAAGTTGAGCAAAACTGGAGTGAAGCTGAAACTATCCGTCAGGCTGAAAGATGCTTGCGCTGTGACTATTCTTGTTAATCAGAAAATCGGAGTTTAAATATAATGGTAAAAGTATATATAAATAATCAAGAAGTACAGGTGCCTGAGGGCACCCTTGTACTCGACGCAGCCAAAAAAGCAGGAGTTAAAATTCCTACTTTGTGTCACATGCCGGGTATGGAACCCAAAGGAGCATGTCGCGTATGTCTGGTAGAAGTAGAAGGTGCACGTTCGCTTGCTGCTTCATGCTCAATGCCTGTTTTTGAAGGCATGAAAGTCTTTACTAATAACAAACACGTTAGAGAAGCAAGAAGGACTGTAGTAGAACTCTTACTGTCTGAACATGACGGCGAATGTACAACTTGCGACAGAAATGACGACTGCGAATTGCAAACTATCGCCAGAGAAATGGGCATAAAAGAGATTAGATACCAAGGTCAAAAATCTTCAAAACAGATGGACACTACTACACCTGCTCTAACAAGAGACAATGGTAAATGTATCAAATGCAGAAGATGCGTCGATGTTTGTAACCAAATCCAATCCGTGGGTGCATTATTCCCTCAGGGTAGAGGTTTCGATACAGTTGTTGGTCCTGCTTTTGCAACTAACTTAGAAGACGTAGCTTGCGTTCAGTGCGGTCAATGTGCGGCTGTTTGCCCTGTTGGAGCAATTACTGAAACAAGTCATATAAATGAAGTATGGAATGTACTTGATGATCCTAATAAAACTGTTATAGTTCAAACTGCACCTGCTATCAGAGCTGCTCTTGGCGAGTGTTTCGGTTACGAACCGGGCACATTAGTAACAGGTAAAATGGTTGCTGCACTTCGCCAGTTAGGCTTTGACAAAGTGTTTGACACTAACTTTACAGCAGATTTGACAATTATGGAAGAAGGTACAGAGCTTCTGACTCGTTTGAAAAAGCAATTAGTAGATGGCGAAAATGCACATCTTCCTATGTTTACAAGCTGCTCTCCGGGTTGGATTAAGTTCGCTGAGTACTACTATCCTGATTATTTGAATAATCTTTCTACTTGTAAATCACCTCAGCAGATGTTTGGTGCTTTAGCTAAAACATACTTTAGAGAAAGCATAGCAAAAGATTTGGAAGAAGTGGTAGTTGTTTCTGTTATGCCTTGTACTGCTAAGAAATTTGAGTCTCAACGACCTGAAATGGACGATAGCGGTATTCGCGATGTAGATTATGTATTGACAACACGCGAATTAGCAAAAATGATAGAAATGGCAGGTATCAATTTCAAAGAATTACCTGAAGAAAGAATGGACAGCCCATTCCCTGAATCATCCGGTGCAGCAGATATTTTTGCAAATTCCGGTGGTGTTATGGAAGCGGCTCTTCGTACTGCTTACGAATTAGTAACCGGCAGAGAAGTACCATTTGACAATTTGCACGTTACTCCTGTAATGGGATTAGAAGGCGTGAAACGTGCTTCTTTGAAAGTAGAAAATGTTAAGCCTGAATGGTCATTCCTTGAAGGCGTAGAATTGAAAATAGCCGTAGCGAACGGTCTTGCTAATACTCGAAAAGTCTTTGATTTATTGAAAAGCGGAGAAGAAATCCATTTTGTAGAAATCATGACTTGTCCTGGCGGATGTATCGGTGGTGGCGGACAGCCACGTTACACAGATGATTCAGTAAGATTGAAACGCATAGAAGCAATCTACAAAGAAGATGAAGGCAAAGAGCTAAGAAAATCACACGAGAATCCATTTATCGAAAAGATTTATGCTGAATTCTTAGAACAGCCTTTATCTCATAAATCACACGAATTATTACACACTCACTATTGCAAACGTGAGATAGTATAGAAAATTCCCTTATATAGTTCACATTGCACCAATCCGGTGTGGGTATTTCGCCTGCATCGGATTTTTTTGTGTAACCTTTTTATGATGTGAGTGTCTATGAATATATATGTATAACTAATCTAATAAAACTTATGAAAATCAAATACTTATTATTGTCAATCTTAATGATAGGATTCATTGTGAGTTGCAATGAGGATTCTGTTTCAGTAGATGTACCAATCACGCCTACCGATACTACAAAAGTGGAAATAGATTATTCAAGATACGATAGTCTTTACTTCTGTAGAAACGAGCCTATGACAATTTACGGTACAGGTTTTGGACAAGATACAGGCAACTTGGCAGTATATTTTAACGATATGCAATTACCGATTCTGTATGTTTCAGACAGTACTTTAACAATTATAACTCCTGATACAGAAAAAGCAGGTGAGCTTAGCATTGTAAAGAATCAGATTAAAACTACGTTCCCTGAGAAAATTCAGATAGTCTCATATTACTGCTTCGAATTGTATAGTAAATCTTTCGAGATAAACGATAATTCCGCTATTGTAGAATTGGGAGCAAATGACTTCCTAAAATATTTGGAAGTACTTTCGATAAAAGTAGGAAATCAAGTTTTAGATTTCAATGTTGTTTCGGATAAAATATTGAGTTTATCACTGCCGAGTTTAGAAGCAGGTACTTATTCAATCGATTTGATGCTCTATAATCACAAATGGATAAGTATTCCACTTAATATCATAAAAAACAACGACTTTAAGATAAATGGCTTTGCTCCAGCGAAAGTAAAGAATGGTGAGACAGTAGTTATATCCGGTAGTGGATTTGGTACTGATATTTCTCATTTAACCGTAGAATGTGAATTGATAAGTTCTGCTGATACATGGCTTAAATTTAAGCCTGTAGTTATTTCAGATTGCACAGATACAACGATTAGTTTTGTAGTGCCTGACTGGTCAAAGTACGAAACGTTTATTAAAGTGACAAAAGGTGAAAAGTCAAAAGTAGCAGATACCAAGCTAATTATTGATAAAGGTTCGTTGGATTATAGTATGCTTAATATCCAACTAAGCGATTTTAGGTTTGAAGTTACAAAGAAAGGAATAGATAATCTTGAACCTGTTGACAGTATTTACATCGATAAGTATGAACTTGATGCGGAAGATCTTAATATTATGAATTGCTTCAATGGAAGTAAGTTTCATTTTTACAAATCTACTTCTACTAGTGGCCAATATCCGGAGATAGATGAATATTCTTTAGCTATCGATTTCGAGATTGATACTATTCAGAAACTGTTGAAAAACTTTAAATTTACAAAACGAGGAAAAAGCATATATAGAACAAATCATCAACAGTACACATATACTAATGAAAAAGAAGTTGAATTTGAAATAACGGAAATGCCTTATGCAATAGTTAATGGAAATTTGCAAATATTGTTAGAATCTACAGATTTATCCAACTTACAATGCAAAATGAACTATGACCTATACTATAAGTATGATGTTTATAGTGTTGGAGCTGTGACTGAGTACAATATTGAAAGCACAGGCAAGATAGTTTATAATAATGAGACTAAATTGCAAATTAGTATGGAAAGATAATGGATAAATGAACTTGAGGCAGGTTTAGCCTGCTTCAAGTTCTATTTTACATCTCTATATGCAGCTTCTTCGTTCCAGTCCCCGTCAGGATTGTTGTATTTATTTATGCAAAAGAAACTTACTTTTTCATCGAATATATAAGAGGCTATTGGGCTCGGCTGCCAGATTTGTACATTTCTTTGCCATGCTTCTCCAATTAGGTATTGCTCGACACAAAGAGCCGGATTGGAAGACATACCCCAGTCAATGTCTTCTGAATATTCTATTTTATTTATGGCTTTGCTCATTCCTTTTGCAGCATTCACTGCAAGCTGTTTTACTTCCTCATTCAAATTAGGGTCGTTTGTGCTCCATTTGAATTCAGTTTCGTTTGCTAAAATTGATTTTATTTTGCCAAATAGTTTATTTTTGTTCATTGGTGTCTTCTATAATACTGATTGTTTCGTGTTTTACAAATTGCTGTGGAAAAAAAATCCTTAAAAAAGGATAATAATATCTTGTCAGATTCGACTTTATATATGAGTTTCATATTATCCCTGAATGTTGTGGTCGCAATCTATCTTTATGAAGATTGCGGCTCTTTTTTTATTAGGAATGACGAATCTCCGTAGCTTAGGAAATTGAAGTCGTTTTCCAAAGCGTAATTATACATCTTCCGCCAAAGTTCTTTTCCTGTAAACGCTGCAACAAGTAGAATCAAAGTACTTTGCGGCATGTGAAAGTTTGTTATGATACCACTAATCATATTCAACTTATACCCCGGCATAATAAACAGTTGAGTTTTGCCGGAAATAATTTCGATTTGACTTTCATCCATCAACTCAAGAATTGCATTCATTGCTTCATAAGGAGATGGCAATTTTTCGATTCCTTTTCTTATTCTGTAAGGATCCCATTGATGAACATAGATATTTGCTTCGGCAGTTTCTTTTAAGAGCAGTTTAACACCATACCAATAAAGAGATTCCAATGTTCTCAAAGAAGTTGTTCCTGTAGCGATTACGTTGTTTTTGCCTGAGCGAAAATACTCTGTTATAGAGCTAATAAAAGACTTTTCAATAAAAATCTGTTCTCTGTGCATATCGTGAGTGCTTACATCGCCATCGCTTATCGGTTTGAAGGTACCGGGACCGACATGGAGTAAAACCTCACCTTGCTCTACACCTTTGGTTTTTAACTTTGACAATATTTCATCTGTAAAGTGCAATCCTGCAGTAGGAGCTGCCACAGAGCCTTCGGTTTTTGCATAAACAGTCTGGTATCTGTCTTTATCCGATTCTTCTGTGTCCCGTTTAATGTAGGGAGGGAGTGGTATTTTTCCGGTTTTTTCAATCATTTCTGCAAATGAGATATTTTCTTCCCATCGGAATTCAACTTTTGCTTTATTTCCTTCTTTCTCTAATACTTCGCAGATAAGATTGTCATTTTGAATTGGACTAAGTATTGCTCCAGTGCTTATAGCTCTGCCTCCGATGATGCACTCCCAAACACATTTGTTATGCGTTGCCATAGTAACCTGTGGGTCATTTGACGGAGATATGGGTTCCACGACCAGTATCTCAGCTTTTCCTCCGGTTTCCTTTTTGCAAAGAAGTCTTGCAGCTATAACTTTAGTCGAATTCATCACCAAAAAAGCATCGGAAGGCATTAGATCAACAATGTCTGCAAACTTTTTAGTCTCTATATTATTTGCATTTACATCGCAGTAAAGCATTTTGCTTTGACTTCTGTCTTTTGCAGGGTAGCGTGGAATTCTGTCTTCCGGCAATAAATAATCAAATTCTTTTAAATCTATATGGGGTATAAAATCCATTTTTATGCCTATTGAATTGTCAGGTGTTTATGCTAATTTTGGCGTATTGGCTTCTTCTTCGCTATTTGGCAAAGTTTCTTTTTTTGCTTTCTCTTCCTTAGGCTTCCAAATAGTCTCTGAGTTGATTGCGGACATTGATCTGCCGATATTATTGTTTTTCATGATATATTCTAAAGCGTCGCAAGCCTTATTAATCATGCTTTTCAAGTCTTCGCTTTCCGATTCTTTAAATTCGGACAAAACGTAGTCAACCATGCCACCGGGGCCAAATTCTTTACCTATACCACAACGTAAACGCAAAAAATTGGAAGCATTCATCTCTTCAATGATCGAGGCTATCCCATTATGTCCGCCATCGCTTCCGTCTTTTTTTAGATGGATTTTTCCCACATTGAAGTTGTATTCGTCCACTATAACAATTATATTAGTTACCGGAACCGAATATTTATTTGCGAGCTTGCGGACTGCCTCACCCGAAGCGTTCATATAAGTTGTGGGTTTGACAATTCCTGCAAGTTTTCCTGCATATTTGAATTCAGCGAAATTATAAATAGAGGACACAGGTGCAATCTCGATATTTCTTCGTTTTGCAAACTCATCAGCAACGAGCCAGCCTATGTTATGTCTTGTGTTGCTATATCTTTCACCGGGATTACCTAATCCTACGATCAACCAATTCATATTTTTTAGATTTGTTTTTGATACATCGCTACAAAAATAAGCATTTCGTTCTAAGCAGAAATAATAAATTTCAGTATAAACCAACCCGGCGAATCTCAGAGACATCGTTTAAGTATTTTTTTTATGCGTATCTTATACAGATGAGTATAAAAGCTAAAGACTTTTCTGTAAATCTTTCTTTGTAAACTCATTAATTGTATCACCGGTATTCAAAGTAGAAGCAGGCTCAAAAAGCATAATTGCAACTTCCTCATCAGCAACAGGTTTATGCTCAACTCCTTTTGGAATAATCGTAAATTCATTTGGTGAAAGCGTTAAAGTTTTATCCCTCAATTCTATTTTTAACTTGCCCTCAATTACAAAAAACATCTCGTCTTCTTGATCATGTTTATGCCAAACAAATTCTCCAAATAGCTTCGCCAACTTCACATATTGACCATTCAGTTCACCAACAATAACGGGCGACCAGTATTCCTTAATCTCTGCTAACTTTTGTTCTATATTTATTATGTTAATCATTCCTAACTACCTCACTACCATTACTTTGCGCCTCTCGACATAAGTAGGTGTTTTGAATTGCAATATATAATGACCCGAGCCTATTTCGGAAATGTCTTGGATTATTTGTCTATCCTGAAAATCTGAAATATCTTCTGCGAAAAATGTGGCAACGGTTTTCCCAAGCATATTTACTAAAGTGATTTCTGTATAACCTACTTCAATGACAGAGAAGTCAATCTGTATGCGGTTCTCAGCCGGGTTAGGGGAGAGGTTAAATATAGCAACTTTCTCCTCTGTATTCGAGGTTGGTTTAAGTTTTTTGAAAAGACCACTTGTGAATTCTGTGTCATAAGTAAACTCATTTCCTTCTTTGTCGAACCATATTAAATATTCGAAGTCAATAGAAGTACTTTCTACTAAACCAGGTTCAACTTTAAAAGGAATTGTCGTAAGAATATTACCCTCATTGTTAATCTCACCTTTAAATTTTACGTATGCGGAATCAGCTTTTGTTTCTACTAAATCTTCTTCGTTAATAACACTCAATAGGCTACTCTCAACACGCACTAATCCTTCAAAAGAGCCTATCATTTCTGAGAATTTCTCAATCCCATTATTTTCAATTTTAATATCAATACCAACAACCCCGCCTACTAATGCAGAATCAGTCGAAGCTGATACTTCCGCACCGATACCGGCACCGTAAAGCTGAGCTATTGCCGGAGAGCCAGCACCATTAAAGTGGAACGCAACCTGACCGCTTGTTCTTCCAATATATTTTGGATTAAAGCTAATATTTAGACTATAGGCTTTGTTCCCAGCTAATGTGAAAGGTTGAATCTGTGTCGAATCTCTAAATATAAACTGCTCATTATCAGGACCAAGCATTTCGATCTTGGTAATATCGATTGGTTCAGGTGTCACATTTTCAATAAGAACAATGGATGAATCAGCATTGTTATACATTTCACCAATACCAAAATCAATGATCTCTGAATAAGCTACAATCTGCTCTGCGACTCCATGTCCGTAAATATTTTGCGTCAGAGTATCCGCTTGAGTAACAACTACCACCTGAGCTGAATAATCCCTCACTTCAGTAGGAGTAAACTTAAACTCGCACATCTGTTTCTCACCAACTGCAACTGAATAAACCGGATTCGGGCCATTCAATCCAAAATAATCCGCATCAGCTCCTTCAAAATAAATAGTATCAATCCTGCAATCCCATTGCCCGATATTATCGAAAAACTCAGTTATAACAGAATCTTTACTTGAGTTTACAACAACATCACCCATATTTATGTCTTGGCTTGAGACTTCGGGGGCAACTATGGAGAAAACAGCATCAGAGGTATCGGATTGAATGCCGTTTGTAATACTCTCTATTTTCGCAACCCAAATGTCGCTTGTAGATTTACTTCCATCATGGTTTTTGGGGACATCAAAGTCGTTTGAGCTAGATTGAGAAGTAAAAACTATTTCAGAATAGTTGTTTATAAGGAAATCACCCAAGAATTCGTTTGAAGAACCACCTAATAACTTTTGCCACAAAAGATTTCCATCTTGGTCTAAATAGCTAATCCATGTGTCATATTCTCCATGATTTTCTGAAAATAGACCATCTTTTGAGCGACTATTGCCAGCTAAAACAAGATTCCCATTTTGACTCGCCTTGATTGATAACCCTGCATCTTCATAAATCCCACCTAAACATTTTTGCCAATCTATTTCACCGTTACTATCGATTTTTACTAACCATGCATCATAGTATCCCTTATTACCGCTGACGTCATAATCAAATGAGTAGGTCTGCCCTGTAAATATATAATTTTTGTCCTGAGTTTCAATAATGCTGCGAGCATTGTCTAAATTACTTCCGCCATAGTTGTTTTTCCAGATTACATTGCCCATCGGATTCATTTTAATAACCAGCACATCATCCATTCCATAATTTCCGTTTGTAGTCAGATTATTGGATTTAGTGACACCGGCAATGACAATGTTATTGTCAAATGTTTCCAACACAGAATAAGCTGATTCTGTGCCGTAACCTCCAATAACTTGCTGCCATTTAATATCTCCATTTTGTGAAATCTTCACAGTCCAAGTATCGTAATCGCCAAAATTCTCAATTATGTCTCCATCTATTGAATTTGTTTGTCCTACAAAAATATACCCACCATCTTTAGATTGAATAATGTCATTGGCTTTGTCGTCTAACGAACCACCGTAACACTTCTTCCACTCTATGTTACCTTCTGAGTTGAGTTTGAGTATCCATGCGTCGCTGTTTCCATGGTTACCTAATACATCTTTATCATTAGATGTTGTTGAGCCTGCCAAAATATATCCGCCGTCTAAGGTATTGATAATTTTGCTTGCGATATCAATTTTGCTACCTCCGAATGTCTTGTCCCATTCAATTTGACCTTTTGAATTGATTTTTAGCAAGACTATGTCTTTATCACCGTTGTTTTTACTTATGTCCCAATTGTTGGAGTTTGAATACCCAGCTATTAAGTATCCACCGTCTTTGCATTGAATAATAGAATTTGGACTGTCATTTAAACTACCTCCAAAACTATTAGTCCATTCCATCGATAGAGAGTTTTCTTTTGACTTTGTGTGTATTCTGACCAAACAATTATCTGAAACTTTGAACGGGATATGTACCCACTTTGATTTTAAATTATCTGCATTGTTTAGCAATTCCTGCCAAGAAATACCATTATCAATGCTATATTCAATAGACACTGTATCAGATGGAAGTACTCCTGACCAAGAAATGAGCGTATCAGTTCCAACTAAAAATTGTTCATTTCCATTTGGAGCAAGCAATGTGAGTTTTCTGTTATATCCGCCATTATTTTTAAATTTGTTTCCCGAGCAAAAAAGATAAGAGCTACAAAATTGAGTCTTAAACTCAAGCTCTGAAATTACATAGGCACTGTTTTCAGGGGTGAAACTAACAGTTAAAGATAAACTTTCATTCTTTTTAAGTGAGAACTGCTTTGGTTGAATGTCAAATCTATTATCGGAACTACTTATATTCGATACATCAATATCGTTTCCTATTGCAGTTACAACAATTGTGGTGTCATTACTTTGATTTAGTTTAGGTGATTGGAAAAATAAATTACTTGGTTCAATTAGTAATTTTGCTATGCCGCTTAGAGGTTGCGGATATGAAACTTTTCCTGTCAAATTTAAACTAAAATTTTCCACATCCAATCGAATTATATCTGATTTGCATCTGTATTTCGAACTCCATTCAATAGTACAGGCAGAATTACCTTGCGTTGAGTGTAAAATCTTATTATAAGTTTCTTTTGCTTCTTCTATCGAAGTAATATTTTCAAACCACATTCCACCTGTTTCTTCGGCAATATTTTTGAGCATGATTGGACAATTAAACCCTAAAGTAACACAATAAAAGGTGGCATCCATGCTTAGCGCTTTTGATAATATTTTATCTTCATTGCCTGCTGCGTACCCATCGGTTATTAGTACCATCACTTTTTTATGCTTCGCCTTCTCCAAAACAATTAAACCACCAGCAATTGGATTAATAAAGGCTGCATTAAAATCAGTATCTCCGTAATTAGAGAGTGTTTGTAGTTTTTGTAAAAGCTTATTGCGATTGGTTGTAAAATCTTGTATATATTGATTTTCAGATGTAAAGGAAGTTATTGCACATTCTGACTTTCCAAGAGGCAGCGCGTTAACCCAGCTTTTTGCCGCTTCTTTAGCCATCTCTATGGAGTTCCCGGTCATTGAGCCGGAAACATCTATTGTAAGTACACTTGAAATTGCGGTAGGAGACTGAGGCGTAGGGCAGGAGATATTCAATACTTCTCTCTGTTCATCATTTTCGGTTACTTCGAAATCTGAAGCTTGTAGCCCTAATATCTGCTTTCCATCAGAGTCAAAAGCATAAAACTTTGCTCGCATAATCGGGAAGTCGGTTGTGTCAATATCGAAAACAGAGAGAGATTGGCTACCTGCTTGGTATATCAAAATCAGGAATAAGAACAATATGATTTTTTGCATTGTATTGTGATTTATAGTGATAAAAACATCACAATATACAGATTTGATTTGTAATAATTTGAGGATTAATTTTTAAATTTTCTGATTAAAAAACAGGCACCCTAAGAGAGTGCCTGCGTAAAATCATTCCTAACTACCTCACCACCATTACTTTGCGTCTCTCGACATAAGTAGGTGTTTTGAATTGCAATATATACTGACCTGAGCCTATTTCGGAGATGTCTTGGATTATTTGTCTATCCTGAAAATCTGAAATATCTTCAGCAAAAAATGTAGCAACGGTTTTCCCAAGCATATTTACTAATGTTATTTCTGTATAACCTGCTTCGATGACAGAGAAGTCAATTTGTATGCGATTTTCAGCCGGGTTAGGGGAAAGGTTGGAGATGCCGACTATTCCATCAGGATTGAAGAAGCGTTTACCACCCTCTTCGCAAAGATCTATTAGCTTTAGACTGCCAGGTTTTGTATTGATAAGAAGCATTTTGTCTTTAGCAGTTATTTCTGAAAAAAGAATTGGGCTGACTTCTTTATCACCTAACATAATAGAGAAAGGCATCATTGCAAGAGTGTCGCCAATATTTTTGTTAACGTCGAACTCGTTAAAAGTAATATGTCCCTGATTCAAATGAATTTCTGCCAGCTCGTTAGTTGGCAGCATCACATAGCTGTTAAATTCAATTTTAGCTGCCATCCCATCGGAAACAAGTTTGTGCAAATTGAGTGTATCAACTAAAATTATTGGTAGATTTATAGTTTCGCCAGCACGCGCTTCTAAGTCAGGTATAGAAATAGATATTGTCGGAGTTTGTGCTTCAATTGCTTCACCAAACACGTTGACAATAGCAGGATTAGCAGATAAGTGATGCAAAATTTCAATATATGAATCTTTAGTGCCTACTGTTTGCGGATAGAAATCTAAATCTACAAACAATGTGTCCCCTTCTGCTAAGGTAGTGCTTACAAATCCCATTCCTGTTTCAAAGTCTATCACATCAGTTCCCTGTATTGTCACTTGAGATAGTATCAAATCTTCTGTTCCGGTATTAACAAGTATTGGAATATTTGTGCTGTCAACTCTTTGCCCGAGCTCGATA
The DNA here is from genome assembly GCA_963664875.1 of Kapaibacterium sp. (SeqCode). Taxonomy (GTDB): domain Bacteria; phylum Bacteroidota; class Ignavibacteria; order Kapaibacteriales; family UBA2268; genus JBFHIJ01. The sequence goes on from OY761611.1 coordinate 3,411,202, forward strand.
GTTCCGTAATCTATGTTGTCTGTTATGATTTCCATGCCTTCACTTGTGCTTCTGCCTATTACATTTCTAATAATTGTATCAGACTGGCAGACCATATAGAGATTAGTCTGTTTGTTACCTGTGCTTGTAGGTTTAAACGTTATATCTAAATCAAGTTGCTCATCTTTAGAAAGATAGAAAGGAACTGAAAGATTTTTTATTTCAAACTGATCAAAATCACCTTTTGCCAAAAAGACATTTTCAACTTTGTTTTCGTACAAGCCGGAATTATGGAAATACTCTGATACAGTTGAATCGTTTGCCGTTCCAACCGGCTGGTCAGCAAATACTATATCTTCTATGTCAACAGTATTTCTTGCATAGCCTTCAGCATGTAAAGCTACCTGATGTGGCGAACCCGAAGCATCATGATAGAATAGCAGAAGTCCGGAAGTTCTACCAATGGAATTTGCCGTATATGCTAAATCCATACGACATGTATCCCCAGGATTAAGAGTGAAAGGTCCTGCACCTTTGATGGTGGTAAAATCTGTTGCATTCGGAAAAGCGTGTTCTGTTTTTGAAATATTTACAGGGAAGTTACCCACATTGGTTATTGTAACAGCGTCTAATGTGTCGCGAGTATCTCCTATATACACCCGACCAAAATCTATATCTTCATTCACTACTAGAACTTTGGGTTCTACACCTTCGCCACGGATGTTCTGAAATATAGTGTCTGCTTGAGATACAATGACAATTCTTGCTTTATACTCTCTAACTTCTGTAGGTGCAAACTTAAATTCTGCCCATTGATCTTCGTCTTGGAGTACTGTATATTTTGGTAAAGGGCCATTGAGTGCAAAATATTGATCATCAGAACCTGTAAAATATATTGAATCAATTCGACATTGCCACTTTCCATTGTTCGCAATAAATTTATTTACAACAGAATCTTTACGTGTATTGATTACTACTTTGCCCATATCTATATCTTGGCTTTCTATTTTTGGAATTACGATAGAGAAGAGAGAATCTGATGTGTCAAATTGATCAAAAGTGCCTCCATCATCCAAAAGCCATATTCTTGCTTTTGATTTGCTGTTACCGTATGCGATTCTGCTTCCATCAGGACTCCATTCAACAGAGTAAATATAGCCTTCATTATTTTCAATTGAATATAGAACTTTACCTGTTGCTGTATTAAATATTGTAATGGGTCCGGTAAAACTAGATGTAGCAATCATATTACCATCCGGATTCCAACTAAGATAATTTATTGGGAAATCAAGATCATTAAGAATATTCAGAATAGTTCCTAAATTAGCATCCCAAAGAATGACATATTTGTCACTGCTTGCTGTTGCAACTTTACTATCGTCAGGACTCCACCCTAGGTGATTAACAGATCCCAAATGTGATTTTAACTCTAACAGATTGATCCCGGTATTGGCATCCCAAATAACAGCAGTTTTATCAGAACTTGCAGTTGCAATTTTAGAACCGTCATGACTCCATGCGAGATGATTGACTACATCTGTATGTTTTGTAAGTAGATACAAGAGACTTCCGGAATTAACATCCCAAATAGCTGCTGTTTTATCGTCACTAGCAGTTGCGACCCTCGAGCCATCGGGACTCCAAGAAACAATATTAACGTCTCGTTTGTGTACATTCAAGGTATGAAGAAGAGTACCAGTGGAAACATCCCAAATAGTAGCAGTATGATCATCACTCACTGTGGCAACACGAGACCCATCAGGACTCCAGCATATTTGACTTACTTTGCTCGATATGTGCTTTAAAGTTTTGAGCTGTTCTCCTGTTTCTGCATTCCAAATCCTTCCTGTACTGTCATAACTAGCCGTTGCTACTTTGGATCCACCAGGACTCCAACTTATATATGAAATTATTCCTTTATGCCCTTCTAATATTGTCCGAATCGATCCTATATTAGCATCCCATATTAAGCTTCTGAAGTTTAAACCTGTAGTTGCTATCATGTTCCCGTCTGGACTCCAACTTGTTATGTCTCCATTTGGTCCTTCCAATGAATAAATAAGTTGACCTGATTGTGCATCCCAAATTATAGCTCTATGGTCACTGCCTGCAGTTGCAAGTCTATACCCGTCCGGACTCCAACGTATTTTGTTGATATTCGATTCATGTTTGTCTAATGCAAGAAGTAGTTGGCCAGAATCGGCATCCCAAATAGCCGCAGTTTTATCATAACTAGCCGTTGCGACCCTCGAGCCATCGGGACTCCAACTTATGTGACTGACAGCATATGAATGATATTTAAGTGATTGCAATAGTTTACCAGAATTAGCATCCCAAATAGCCGCAGTATTGTCTCGACTTGCTGTAGCTAATTTTTGGCCATCTGGGCTCCACTTTGTATAGTAAATCAGCCCATCGTGTCCATTTAGTGTATATAAAAGATTTCCATTACTTGTATCCCAAATTTTGCTTGTACTGTCATTATCGGAAGCGGCTAACTTCGAACCATCCGGGCTCCAGCTGCAAGTAAAGCCATAACTATTTACACCCTCTTTCTGTCCTTGTAAAGTAAGGAGAAGATTCCCAGTATTTACTTCCCAAATTTTAGTAGAGCAGTTACTACTCATTGTTGCCAATTTTAAGTCGTCCGGACTCCAGCTAAGATGAGCCAAAAAACCGTTTTGATCTTCCAATGATAAAATTAGAAGACCAGATTCTGCATCCCAAATTTTACATGTTTTATCACTACTGCAAGTTGCAAATTTAGTCCCGCTGTTATTGAAACACACATAGTTGATATCAGCATAATGTCCGTTTAAAGTGAAGAGCAATTGACCTGAAGCAATATCCCACATTTTTGTAGATTCATTACTGTTTGTGACTATTTTGGTACCATCCGGACTCCAAGAAACATGGCGGACTGAACTTAAATAACCACTAAGAACAAGCAAACGTTTTCCTGTAAAAGTATTCCAAATAGCAACAGTTCTGTCTGTACTGGCAGTTGCAATTTTGGTACCATCCGGACTCCAGTTCATATCATTGATAGAGCCATCATGCCCAGCTAAAAGATGTTGGAGTCTCATAGTATCTTTTTGTGGTACATTATTATTTATTTTACTTACTTTTACTCTACATTCGGAACTTTCAGGAGTTGGAATGTTTTGCCAGTTATATGATAATCCATTTGCATTCTTAGTTATCACGTTCCAAGATGCACCGTCGTTATATGTATACGATAATTCAACTGTATCGGACGGTAAAATACCTTCCCAGGTGATTAGTGTATCACTTCCTGCCAAAAATATTTCACCTCCATTTGGATGGATTAGTCTCAAAGTTGGGGATGAATTTTTATAGTCTATATATCCGGCAGTTGAATAAAATCTAAAGTTACAGAAGTCAGTTTCAATATCGAAAGGTGCATAAGAAAAGTTACTATCAACCGGAGTAAAACTCAGAGTTAAATCTTTACTTTCTCCCTCTGCAAGTGTAAATGATTTTGGAGTTATACTAAAAAGAGGATTTTTGCAAATAAAATCTGTCACTGTGAAGTCTCCAAGTTCTGCTGTAACTGTTATTGTAGTATCTGCTTGTACTCCAATAGTTTTATTCTTAAAAAAGATAGCACTTGGAGAAATAGTAATTCTTCTAATCGATTTGTCTGGAGTATTATAGTAACAAATATCCTGAAGGTTTAGCGATTGTATATCTATAGTAACTTTTATGTTTTGAGAAAAACACTGGTAATTACTCTCCCATTCTAAAGTACATGCATAATTTCCTTGTTCAATCTGCAAAATATTGTTATATACTTCTTTTGCTTCTTGAATGGTAGTTACATTTTCAAACCACTTGCCACCTGTCTGTTCCGATATGTTTTTTAATATGTCTGGACAATTGAATCCCAAAGTAACACAGTATATCGTTGCCCCTAAGCTTTGCGCCTTTGTTATTATTTTGTTCTCATTTCCAATAGCCATACCATCCGTAATAAGAACCAATATTTTTTTATATTTTGCTTTTTCTAAAGCGAGTAAACCACCAGCAAGAGGGTTAATAAAAGCAGCATCGAAATCTGTTCCTCCATCCGCACCTAAATTATCTAACTTATTTAAAAGTAGAACTTTGTCAGAAGTAAAATCTTGAAGGTACTGATTTTTTGTATTAAATGAAGTAACAGCGCATTCGGATTTACCTTCAGGAAGGGCTTTTATCCAAGCACTTGCTGCTTCTTTTGCTATTTCAATTTTATTTCCTTGCATAGAACCGCTTACATCTATGCTTAAAACACTTGAAATAGGTTTTATTTCAGAATGGTCTGGGCAGCTTACATTTATAACATTCCTTACTTCACCATTTTCTATAATCTGAAAATCTGATTTACTAAGATTGGTAATTTGATTCCAATTCTCATCTGTTGCATAAAACTTTGCTCGCATAATCGGGAAGTCTGTGGTGTCAACATCGAAAACAGAGAGAGATTGGCTACCTGCTTGGTATATCAAAATCAGGAATAAGAACAATATGATTTTTTGCATAATTATACTATATACGGTGATAAAAACATCACAATATACAGATTTGATTTGTAATAATATGAGGATTAATTGAAAAAATGCAAAAATATATGTTCTATTATCATACAAAAAAGCAGGATAAACTAACATTTTATCCTGCCAAAACTTAATATTGCGATATTTCTTGTAGTTTAGAGTAAGATTAGGACAAGTATTTGCGCCATCAGTACTCTTAGGAACATTACCAGCGGATATACAGTAGCGTAAGCTGTAGATTGTGCCTGGATTGGAGCCAGCGAATTTGCAAACTCTAAGGCAGGTGGGTCGGTCATGGAACCTGCTAATAGCCCACTGATTGTTAAATAATTCATTTTGCGCATTCTTGCTATTGTGCCTACAATAATGAGGGGTATAAATGTGATAGCTGCACCATAGATCATCCACATATAACCACCGTTGACAAGAGTATCGACGAAATACTTACCTGATGATAATCCGACGCAAGCCAAAAACAAAATTATTCCCAATTCTCTAATAAACAAATTCGAGCTTGGAGTCATGTAAAAATCCAATTTCCCGATTTTTCCTTTGTGTCCGAGCAGCAAAGCAACAAGCAAAGGGCCGCCTGCCAATCCTAACTTTGCCGGAGCAGGGAGTCCGGGGAGGGCTATAGGAATCGAGCCTATGACTATACCAAGGAATATACCAATTAGTATAGGGATAATGTTCGGATGAGATAAATCCCTCATAGAATTACCCAACTCGTTGGCTACATCGGTAAGAGCCTCTCTCTGACCGACAATTCGAACTGTATCGCCAAATTCTACTGTATCTTCACGAGAGGCGAGATGTTCTATACCTGATCTGAAAATTCTTGTGATATTCACCGGATATCTTTTGTAAATGCCGATTTCTTCGATAGTTTTACCGGCAATTTTTTTGTTGGTAACCAGTACATGTTTCATGCCCATTGGGCCGGTCATTTCTATTTTATCACGTTTTGTAACGCTTCCTACCTGTAGTTCCAGATTCGTAGTGTGATCCAAATCGCAGGCACCATAAAGCTCATCGCCATCTTTTATCATCAGATCATCTGTAGGAGCAATAAATTCATCTCCACGTTTGATTCTCGAAACGGCAAGCTCTTTATCAACTATATTATTTATAAAAGCTAAGGGTTTATTGAATAAGTTCTGATTTGTTACACGTACGATAACAGCCTGAATTTTCCCGGCAGACTGCATTACTTCGTCTCGATATTTTTGCATTTCATCATCGACGGAGATGCGAAAGATCAGTCTGATAAGCACAATTGTAATTATTATACCAAAAATGCCAAACGGATAAGCTACAGCGTAACCCATACCTATCATCCCGGCATCAGTGCTCATTGGCATTTGTTCGGCAATCACCTGCTGAGCAGCACCAAGACTGGGTGTGTTGGTAACAGCACCGCACATGACACCAACTATCACGGGGATAGGCACTCCGAATGCAAAGTGGATAATAAAAGCAATAGCTACGCCAAGAAGTACGATAGAAGCTGCAAGGGTATTGGCAAGTACTCCATTATTCCTTAGAGAACTTAGGAAACGGGGACCAACTTCGAGACCGATTGAATAAACAAATAAAATCAATCCGAACTCTTTCACAAAATGAAGAAGATGAGGATCAATCTCTGCTCCAAGATGACCAACTAACAAACCGGAAAAAAGCACTCCGGCGATGCCAAGTTTGATATTAAAAATTTTGATTTTGCCCAAAAGCACACCGAATATTCCGGCAAAACTTAGGTACAATAGGGCAGAGGCTGTACCGGTCTTGGTAAATAAATCTAAAATCTCAGACATTTGATTTGAAAGTGTATTAGTGTATAATTAGTGATTATATGCTACTGTTTTCGATGTAACCTGTCACTTATATTCTTTAAGTATATACAATAAATAGAATTAGGGAAGTATAAAGAAAGAAAAACAAAACAATACATAAGTATATTGAATTCATAATTAGATCCTTGGAACGCGAAAGCCTAATTCAAATTATTAAATATAAAAGAGACAGGTCTCCCGGCTTTTCCTCTGCTTTTGCCGCCTTCCCATTTCAATGCTTGAAACAGTGACATAATGGCAAACAGTTTGTATATGGAATTTACGGTTGCGCGTCAGCCCGTGATTTACACACGGTTCCCTATTAAATTCACAGGAATATCTCTTTTTAGAATACTGCACTTTGGTGCGAACTCAAATATAGTACATCGTACCAAATATTAAAAAATATAATAATTAATTATCGAACTTCTGCCAATTACAGATTTTGCAGAGGAATTATCTCTGATTTTAACCGAATATTGATTTGTGTTTTACTGACATATAAGCTCCCTCTAAGAAAGTACAATCAAAAATTTGTAGCTTAAAATCGCAATGTCTCTGAGCAGAATATCTCCTAATCGTACGCTGTTAAAGAAATTATGTATTTATTTGAAGTAATTTGCGTAATATTGCAGTAATTTTTTTGTATTACCTTTGGGCTTCCCGATTTGAAGGCATTTTTGTTTGTAGCTGTTTTGTTTTTAGTTTTATCTTGTGGCGAGACTGAAAGTCCCGAGCAGTTGAGACAAAAAGCACACACAGCTGATAGTTTGAAGGCAATTCGTAGTGATTCAATCGCAAGATTTGAATTCATAAATAAACTGGAAAACCGTTTTGATACTGTTAGGTATCTTACTACTGTAATCCAAGACAAAGAACATCTTCAAAAAATCAAATCAGACTGGCAGTGGCTCAAAGAAGATCCATTACCCAATAAGATTTTTATCACTCTCAACCGAAAAGAGATGCACTTTCTGAGAGTGGGAGATACTATTGTAGTGCCTGATACAGTAATAAATGACATTAGGGCATATTCAGTATTTCCGCAAGTATATTATGCTGCAAAAGATATTCCGAAAATAATAATGGTTTCTAATAAATACCAAGCTTATGCCTGCTACGAAAATGGAGAGCTTGTCAGATTTGCAGCCTGCAACACAGGAAAAGAAAGGACTCCTACCTTCCCCGGGCGATACGCTTTGACATGGAAGGAAAGGGAAAGGCGTTCATCTTTAGATAGCAACTGGGTAATGCCTTATACTTGGAATTTTCATCCTTATGCGGGAAATGCTTTTCATCAGTTCGCTATGCCGGGCAGACCGGTTTCGCATTCGTGTGTAAGGCAATTTTTGAGTGATGCAAAATGGCTTTACACTTGGGGTGAACCACAAAAAAGAGATACAGCACGCAAGCCGATTCCATTTTCCGGTACTCCAGTTATTATAATAGATATTTTTGATTATTCGAGAAAGAGGTTTGGTCCTTGGCTGGACTTAGAAAGCAATTTTGAACTCATAGATTCCTTACCACACAACCCTATGGAAGTAGAGGAAGCTCTGATACCTTTCTGCCAAATACCTCACAGTAGCCGCTGGCACTACGCAGGGAAAAAGAAGTTTGTATATGCAGAAGATACTCTAAGAGCAAGAGGAATCATAAGAGAAGGAGTAAAACTCATAGAATCGGTTAATTTCAACGAAAAACGAAGAAAAGAAAAAGCTCGCAAAGAGAAACTCAAAAAATTGGAAGAAGAAAAGAAAAAGGCTGAATCGAATCATCAAGATACAATACAATCATAAGGAAAAAAATGAAAGCATGGAAAGCTGAGCTGCTTCTTGTTGTAATGACGCTAATATGGGGAGCTACATTTACTTTCACAAAACAAGGTTTGGACGACACAACGCCATTCTTGTATATAATACTAAGATTTACATTAGCCTTGCTGTTATCCGGCATAGCTTTTAGAAAATACATAGGCTTGATAGATGCCAAAATGGCTAAACAAGGGATCATTCTTGGTCTTTTTTTTGGTGGGGGCTTTCTTCTCCAGACTTTAGGTCTTAGTCTGACAGAGGCTTCAAAGTCGGGCTTCATAACGGGTATAACTGTAGTCATTACTCCATTTGTGTTTTCACTTATCGAGAAGAAAAGTGTACGTTTTTGGAGTAAGGTAGGAGTAGTGATAGCTGCACCCGGACTTTGGCTATTCAGTGATCCTGACATCAATAATATAAATTTTGGGGATGTCCTTACTCTCATTTCTACTTTCTTTTGGGCATTTTATATAGTATATATGGACATATTTACAAAAGACAGAAACAGGAAAGGAGAAAGCGGTGCGATGGTAATTTTGCAGTATGTAGGTGCGTTACCACTGACTATCGTTGCATTTTTAATTTTTGAGCTGCCCTCAGGAGTGCATTTGAATCCTACATTAAATTTACTTACCTCAGTTCTTTTTAATGGAATTATGGCGTCCTTTATCGTTACAATCATCCACACCAGCGTACAAAAATACTCGTCACCTGTAAAAGCTGCCCTTATATTCGCATTAGAGCCTGTATTTGCAGCCATCTTTGCATTTGCAATATTGGGAGAGATAATGACAGGAAGAGAGTATTTCGGTGCAGTAATACTATTAGGTGGCGTGATTATCTCTGAAGTTGGAGGCTTTTTTTCAGATAAATCGAAATAATACTCTATTCCTGATTTGTCATTAGAAACCTAACTTACTTGTTACTATACTTATTGTCTATTAAGAATACAATTTGTAGTTGTATATAATACTTACGTGTTGCGTTATTGAAGAGGCTGTCTCAGAAGTCTGAGTTTTGTCATACTCTGTTGTAAAAGTAGAGGAAAAACAAATGTTATATTTTCTTCTACCGCAAGCTAAAGCATGCGGTTGCAATGAGTTACGCAAGTGCAACCGACTGCTTTAGCTGTCGGTAAAACTTACAAACAGCGAGAATATGATGCAAATTTTGACTTATGAGACTGCCTCCCAATACACAAGATAAAAACTTAATTAGGTTATGAAATGACATTTTTGAATCTATTCGACAATTTTGTGATACCTAATCGACAGTATTGTATAGATTTTACAATTCTTATTTTCTCTTCGCAATTCACAAACTCGCTCTGAATGGGAGTCTCGAGAGTTTGTTTTTATTGGCATAAATTTTGAATTTTCTTAAATAGGAGATGTTTATGCTAAAATATTTTTATACTGCTCTTTTGCTTATATTCTGTTTGATTTGCACCTCAGACGCTTATCAAAACAGAAATCAAAACAAAACAAAAGCGAATAAGCAGAGCGATACTACCAAGCTAGTAAGCTCTGCTGATACATTGAAGTGTTGCAAAGATACAACACAGAGATGCGATACATTCATAGACAAAGACGGCGATGGTATAAATGATAACCGATGCCGAGGCTTTGGAGTTTGCAAACACAAGAATCAACACAAAGAAAAAAAACGCTCAAAATAGTTTCACATAATGCAATAGATTAATCCTTATTCGTTTTTTACTAAAATGCAAGGATTGATTTATGGCATTCTTAGATCGCTTCAAACTACGCACCAAGCTTTTTATCAGCTTTTCTTTTGCTATACTCATAACTTTTGGTATCGGTACTGTGCTTCTTTTTTCGGTATTTTATTATTCTGTAAAAGATAGCTCTGAAGAAAATCTGGACAATACGACAAAGCTAATCTCTGATATGCTGCAAATGACAGAAAGCTCCTCATTGGAAAATTACCTACAGGCAGCCGTAGAAACAAACTTCCAGAAAATAAAAGAATTGCACAGGCAGACCAAAGAGTCTAATCTATCACTTGCAGAAGCTCAAAGACTTGCAAAAGAATACTTATTACCCCAAAAAGTTGGCGAAAAAGGCTACTTTTTTATAATGGATAGTTCAAGCCTGATTATCTCTCATCCCAATCCGCATTTTTTAGACTTGAGAGTCAATGAAATTGAATCTATCGTCAAATCAAAAAGAGAATATGGAAATTATGTGGAATATCAACTTGAAAGCAATGGAATTCCTCAGAAAAAAGCCATGTATCTTGTCTTTTTCAAAGAATGGAATTGGTACATAGCTGCCACTGCAGAACGCACAGAAAGCAGAAGACTTATCAATCTCAAACATATTCAGAATCAGCTTAAAGAGATATCTCTTGGAAAAGAAGGATATGTATTTATCTTAGATACATTAGGTGGAGTGATTTTTCATCCGTTTTTTGATAATCTGAATAATAGGTTTATCGATGAAATAGATAAAAAACTGATCGAGACTATAGTAAAGGAAAAGGACGGTACTTTGACTTATAAGTGGAATAATCCCGGAGATGATAAAGAGAGAAGTAAAATAGTCAAGTTTGTGCATTTAGATAATTTAAACTGGATTATTGCAGCATCAATGTACTATGATGATATATATGCTCCTTTGGACAAGGTTTTGAATATCATACTTATTACTCTAATTATTGGAATTGTTATACTGCTGTTTATATCGTCAAAGTATAGCTCGTACATTTTAGATCCTATACGAATGTTGAACAGTAAGTTCAAGTTAGCGGCTCAAAACGATTTGTCAGTGAGGATGGAATATGCCAGAGATGATGAATTGGGCGAGCTGAGCGACCATTTTAATATTTTTATGGAGCAACTCAATCATTATTATTCTAATTTGACAAAGCAAATCAAAGAAAGAATGGAAGTTGAAGAAACTCTAAAAGAATATCAGGAAGATTTGGAACAAAAAGTATTGATGCGAACCAAAGAGCTTGTCAATTTGAATGAAAAAATGAAGATGGAAATCGAATTCAGAAAAGAAATAACAGAGAATCTAAAGGAATCTGAAGAGCAATACAAGGCTCTTTTCGAAAATACAGAAAATATTATATTTTTAATTCATAAAGGTAAAATAGAATTAGCCAATAGTTCCTTTGTCGAAAAACTTGTACCAAATGATTGCGAAGATATTAGGCAGATCAATTTTTTAGAGTTGTTTGAGTCGGCAACAAGAGAAAAATTTTCCGAAGCATTTTCGGTGATGCATGAGTCTCATACCAAATCTCATTCATTCGAATTTAGAAATAAAGATAATACAGGTCTGGAAAAACACTTCGAGGCTCATATCAGTTCTATTCACTACAAGGCGTCGCTTGCTTTTCAGGTGATTATTTCCGATATAACCGGCAAAAAGTTTATGGAGGGAAGAGTGATGCAGGCACAAAAGATGGAATCGATTGGCCAGCTTGCTGCAGGGATTGCTCACGAAATAAACACTCCGATGCAGTTTATCGGTGATAACAATACTTTTTTAATATCTGTTTTCGACGACATATTCGAATATATCGAAACACTGAAAAAAATGATACGGGAGACTAACCCTCACCAAAACGACGAAATCGAAACATTAGAAGAAGAATACGATATTCCTTTCCTCAAACAGGAAACACCAGAAGCTCTATTTAGAACTCAAAGTGGAGTGAAAAGAATAAGCAAAATTATTAGTGCAATGAAAAACTTTGCACATCCTTCGGGAAAAGAAAAGAAACTCGCAGATATAAACCAAGGCATTGATGTTACTCTGACCATATCTAAAAATGAGTGGAAGTATTTTGCTGATGTTGAAACAGATTTTGATCCTAATCTACCGCTGATTGCGTGTTCCTTAGATGAAATCAATCAGGTTTTCCTTAATATGGTAGTAAATGCTGCACACGCAATCGAAGAAAAACAGAAATCCACAGATGATAAATCAAAAGGACTTATTAAAATATCTACTTATTTAGAAGATAATTTTGTAAAAATTGCTATATCGGATACCGGAGTGGGCATATCCGAAGAGACTATGTTCAAACTGTTCGATCCGTTTTTTACAACAAAAGAGGTTGGTAAGGGAACCGGACAGGGGCTATCTATAGCTTATGATATTATTGTAAATAAGCATTTTGGTAATATTGATGTAAAATCAAAACCGGGAGAGGGGGCAACTTTTATTATTACACTTCCAATGAAGTAAATCGAAATCAGCTAATAAAAATATCTATTATTTGTCTGATGTTGTGAGCATATTTCATTCCGAATAGAGTGCCCAAATAAATCAAAACTATATACATAATAAGCAGATAGCTGTTTAATATATCTTTGGCTCCACGGTCAGTCGGAGGTATATCTGAATATACTAAACATCCGATTTCTTCAGGGTGGTCGGAAACTTTTATATTGCCGGGCAGACCTGTAAGTAGCTTGAGAACTAAATAGTCACTTGCGGCAGATATAGTAAAGATTACTCCCCAAAGCAGAAACAAAAAACTACCTGAAAATAGCGCATATAATGCCGGAATCAGACCAACTATCAATCCCGGAAGTACTACAGAAATTCGGTATGATCTGAGACTAATTGGTGTTTTCAGATGTGCATAAGCAGAGATAGATTTGAAATCAGCACCGAATTTTATATCTTTTAGTGACACTCTGCCAAAAACCAACCAAGACAGGGCATGTACAATTTCATGTAGCAGATTGCCCAAAACAAAAGCCGGAATTCCAAAAATTGCAATGGTGAGTAGTGTAGGCACTTCCTGTGCATCTCCTATCCCATGTAAAAAGAAATAACCGGGAACAAAAAAGAGCAAAGTAAGAAAAATAAACGGCAATGAATAGCGATTGAGCTTGTTTGTTTCTATTATATATGCTTGTGTATTTGAATCCATATTGAAATAGTGGCGTAATTTGTAAGAAATAAATCAGTTTTTGTTGAACGATGAGCCCAAATAAGACTCTCTGCAAAATACTAAAATTATAGGCATACAGCTAAAATATTTTGGAGCTATGTTTTTGTATTGCAAAAAAATAAACTCAAAATTTTGCTTCTTATTTATTCGTCTCCTAATTCTTGATTGATACTTATGTTAAAGTGGGGAAAATATGATAAATAAAATGATTACTGCTGTTCTGCCTTTGATGCCGAAATCATTGGTGCACGTATTTGCAAAAAAATACATTGCGGGAGAGCATTTGAAAGATGCAGTAGAGACGACAAGAAGTTTTGAGGCTCTGGGAGGAAAGACTACTATCGACGTTTTGGGCGAATTTGTTACAAATAAAGATGCAGCCAATCACGAAAAGGATATGTGTTTACAGGTAATCGATGCTATCGAAGAACATCGACTTCCTACCTATTTATCTATTAAGCCTACATCTGTGGGACTCGGTATAGACTACAAATTTGGTTTTGAAAACATCAAATCTCTTGTTTCACATGCACATTCAAAAGGTATCTTTGTAAGGCTGGATATGGAAAATTCTCCGTACACAGATGACACACTTAATGCCTACAAAGCACTCCGTGACTTAGGATTTGACAATGTAGGGTTTGTTATTCAGGCTTATATGAAGCGATCCTATGATGATTTAGTAGCACTTAAGGACTACAAACCTAACGTAAGACTGTGCAAAGGGATATACAATGAAGCTCCTGAGATAGCTTATAAAGATTTCCATGAAATTAGGAATAATTACAAAAAATTATTTCATTATATGGCAGATAATAGCTTTTTTGTCGGCGTTGCAACTCACGACGATTATCTAATCGATTTTGCAGAATCCGAGATAAAGAAAAGAGCCATGACAGAAAAAGACTATGAGTTTCAGATGTTGCTTGGTGTCAAAGAAAATAAGAGGAATGAGTTGCTTACGAAAGGTCATAATGTAAGAATTTACGTTCCGTTTGGAGAAGATTGGTATGGATATTCAATCCGCAGGCTCAAAGAAAATCCTAAAATGGCAGGGCATATTGCTAAATCTATTTTTTCGTTCAATGGTTAATAATATCAGCATCCTAATCCTTATTCTTTTTTTTGTGGCATGTCAGAGACCTGAGCAGCCCAAACAGGCTGAGAGTAAGGCAACAAAATCTGAGCAGGCTAATCAGGAGATTACTTTCGATGATGACGATATTTGTGTAGCTACTTTTAATATTGCATGGCTTGGCGACGGTAAAAATGACAGGTTAGACAGAGAGGAAGAAGATTACAAAAATATTGCTGATGTTATTGGTCAGGTAGAAGCTGATTTTATTGCTTTACAAGAAATTGAAAATGATGAAGCTATCAAAAGAGTTCTGGCGTATTTGCCTCAATATGATTACTTTATCGATGACTCCGGCTCGCAAAATGTCGGAATAATTTTCAGCAAAGAGTTGGAAGTAGAAGTCCTTGATATATATACTCCTCTACTTACAGGCAATAAAAGATTACGTCCAGGGCTCTGGGCAAGAGTAAAAAAAGGCAATTTTGACTTTTATGCAATGGTTGTACATTTCAAATCTACTTCAAGGTTTGACGAAGGAGAGGAAGGCAAAGAAAGGAGTAGAGGCATTCGCAAAAAGCAGGCTGAGATAATAAATAAGTGGGCTGATTCCTTATTGACTAACGGAAAAGAGCAGGATTTGATAATACTTGGTGATTTTAATGATTCTCCTTTGAAAAAGCGATATAACACATTAAACAGGATAAATTCCAAGAAACTTGAATTTATCACTGCTGACTTACAAAGTTGCAAATTCGAAAAATTAAAAGGTATTGACCACTTACTCGTTACTGCGAGTGCCAAGCAAAGACTAATTCCGAAAAGCATTGGAATTTATAATTTGCATAAAGCATACAAAAAAAAGATAGCCCCTCAAATATCTGACCATTGCCCTGTTTTTGCAAGGTTTGATATAAAAAAAGAGGATAATGATTAGGCTTTGGAAAAAATTTTGCTTATATTTTCTATTTTTTTGTTAATTTCACATTATTGGATTCAAAAGAAACAGAAGGTTACTCATGAAAGGGAAAGGTAGAATCGTAAAAGAAGTAAAAGAGAAATATATTCTCTTAAAACTTGAAGGTTCTTTCAATAGTTACGAACACGACGAAGAAATCAGAGAAACGTTCAGAGAAATTTCGAAAGAAGAGCCCGTCAATGTGATTGTGGATTTCAAAGAAGTATTTTACTTCAACTCCACAGCTATACGTGGTTTGCTTTCCGGAAATGCTTTTATTAAAAGAGCAGAGGGCAGAATCATATTCTGCAATCTGAGCGATTATATTGCAAATATTTTCAAGATTACAAACCTGCATCTTACTTTCAAAATTTTGGACAGTTTGGAAGACGCAGAATTTGAACTTGAAAATCCGACAGAAGACTAACTATATTTGACATTTATAAAAAAGCTACCCCAAAGGTAGCTTTTTTTACTTAGTAGTTGTAATAGTTCGGCTGATTTCAGGCGCATATAAAAAAAGCTCCGATACTTCATTGCTTAAATATCGGAGCAAACATCATATAAGGAAATATTGAAACGCTATTTGAAATATGTATAATAAAAATCATATCGTTTTTGAATGGCACCTTTAGAATCCGAAATAATTTCGGCTTTGAGTTTTCCGGTGGTGTCATAAATGTATGAGTATATTTTGTTTACATTGCCATTCTGATCTATTTTATAAAACTTTATAGATTGATCTGCAGAATAAACAATACTGTCTTTTAGTACATTTGCATTAGGAATGTTGTCGCCTGTGACTATAATATCATAAGATATCCCTGTCAAATTGCCCGAAGTATTATATTCGTTGTTGTAGTTTTTGATAGTAGATACACCTTTCTTCAAGTCTTCCTGTACGGTTTTGATTAAATCACCCTTTTGGTTGTAATCGAAACTCCAGCTTTCTTCAAGCTCACCATCGCTGTCGTATTGCTTTTTCTCAACTATCTTCGAATTAGTGTATCGATACTTGATCTTGAAATTTTCAGATACAAAGCCGTTGTTGTCATATTTAAAGTGAATTTCAGTAGATTGGTCGTCTTGGTATGTGTAAACAGATTTTGTAGCTGTGTCTGCATCTTTGTTAAACTCTACAAAAAGCAGGATATTGCCGGCTTTGTCAAATTCTTTGTAATATACTTTGTGTTCTTTAGATAAAGTGAGCAAATCAGATTCCCACTTCTCTTCACTTTGTATAACATCCGGAGTGTACGCAGGATTTATCGGATTGTCCGGCATATTACATGCTGCTAATAAACACACAGCACACACAAAAATACTATTTAATATTTGTTTACTCATAACTGTTCCCGGCTTGAAACATTTGATAAGAAATTACGTAAAATCTTTATAAATGTCAAGTTAAATATACATACGAGTCAAATATTTTTATATTTCCTGCAATCTTATATATTAATGTCGAAATCATCTGCATTGAAACCGTAATTTTCTATCCAGTATTCTTTAGTAAAAGTTATTTTCCCGGAATTTAATAAATCAAGATCGCGTTTCCAAATACTCGCCATATTGCTGTTTAACCTGATAATTGAAAAAATAGGCTGAGCAATATCTCCAAAATTTAGATGTATTAGCATTACTATCAAGTCGTTTAATATCTTTTCTACTAAGCTGATGTCCGAATGAATTATTTCTTCTCTCACTTTATAATGTGTTTCTGCTGCTGCTAACGAACCACCATCTAATTCTGTGGTAAGTGTTTGAGACAATAGTGCTTTTGATATTTCCGAATTACAATGCCTGATTAGCAGGTGAAAGAGCTCCGCCGAATTTGCTTTATTCGTATCGTGTATTGTGATTGTTATATCCTCAGGGGTTACTGCAACGCTTTCGTCAGCCATCTCGCTCAGTAACTCGGCAAGATTCATTATTTCTTCCTGTGAGGCACCTCTCTGATACTGTGCCACCACAAAAGGCATCCCAAATTTTTCAATATAATTTACCCAAAAACGCATACTACCGGATTTGAAAGTAACAGGCCAAAAGCATTTTGCAAGTAGCGATTCTCCATAATGCCTTGCTGCACTTTGTTCATATATCGCTGCAAGGAATTTATACTCGGGCAAGGATTGAGCCTCGCCACCGCCGGGACTTCTGAAATACATATTTCCATCGCCTCCAATGTCGAAATATTCCTGCGGTCGGGCTTCAATCTTCTTAGGAATATATTTTCCTTCTTTCTTTTCCCACATAATTTCTAAAACCTGAAATCCATAAAGAGGTGCGTCGAGTATGTTTCTTATTATAGCCTGCAAATCTAACTTTGCAAAAACATCTTTCACAAATGCGAATACATCTTTGTCTGAATTTTCCTGCCTTATTTGAGTTTCTAAAGCAAGAACGCCTGCTTTTCTGGATTGGATGCAGCTACGGACGTGCGGATCATTTGTAAGATTTCGTACAGCTTCATAGCCTTTGTTTCTTAGTATTTTATCGGGATTAGGCAGCATTCCGAGATGCTTAAAGAAGCTGAGCGAGCCACTCCTGCTTACAAGTTCTTTGGTTAGTGATTTCATTTATTTCTCCATAGATTTGATTGCATAACCTGATATTATTCCACCCAAAATTATTAGCGGATCCTGCCACCAAGGGCGTTTGGCTATTGATGATTGATTAAAATTGATGTGATGAGTAATTATAGTGTCCTGCTGTCTGGCTATATGCATTGATAAAATATTATCGGGGAAAGTATAATAACAGCGGACAGTGTCTCGTTTGATTATAGTATCTATTGTCGCAACGAAAGGTCTTGTTTGTATGATAGTATCTCTAATATAGCGGATTTCAGTTTTTACATTTTCTAGGATGATTGGCTCGGGAGTTACAATTTCAATAATGGTGTCTCTTATTATTCTTACATCACCTTGGTTCCCGGGCGGCTCATTTGCAAATATGTAAAACAAAAGCAGACCTATTATTACACCGGCAAAAGCAATTGTTACCTCTTTCATATTTTAACTCCATAATCTATAACTATTCCAAGAGTAAGGTAGTGAGCCGGCAATTCGTTATCTTTAATAAGAAGTGAGAGTGTATCACCAGAATTCAACGGCATCTCTGTTACCGAAATCTCGCCACGACCACGCAGGATATGCAAATCTTCATAAAGCATGGAATCATTCAAAAGCAAATCACAATAAAGACTATTTCCTTCTTTCAAAGAATAGTAGATAGATACAATCTTAGGTGAAATATCATTTGGCAGACAAGGGAATATATCCGGCAGACGTAACCTCTCACCGGACTGCAGATTTATTACTCCGTCATAAGTAAAATGACAAATCCTCTGCAAACGCACTTTCTTTTCAGACGGCATTAAAGCCTGAGCAGGAACATACTTCTTAGAATAACTATCGCTACTGTCTTCAATAAGTAAAACATCCTCCGGCTCAATCTCCGGCTTACTCTCAAAAGTAATAAAGTCGCCGGACAACCTGTTTAGCTGCCTAAGATTGTCAACATTGGTGAGTCCGATCTGCTCTTTAGTAACATTATGTAGATTGTTTGTATCAGTCAAATGTAGAGTAAGATTCGGATTTTTATACTCGTAAACCATATCATGGTGATGTTCCACATCTGCTTTTGAATCAAGTGCGTCTGCAAGGTCGCTTTGGCTAGACAAAACGCCTGTTATTTCGCCCCATTTCGAGATTATTTCCACTTCCTCGGATTGTGGATAAGGTATGTATCTGATTGGCATTTTATCGCTCCTCTAAGTATAAAACTGCATCTAAATTTCCGTTAGTAATACTGTTATTTATATATCGGATGCGGAAGAATTTACTAACGCTGTTCAGTATTGCTATTTCTGCATTGCTACGGTTATTCGTGTTGTCCACATCAATCAATGCTCCCACAGAGAAAGAGAGGCGGTCATTGGAAAACTCAATGGAAACTATACCATCAGGTGTGCCTTTTACTTCGCTCCAGCTAAGTTGAAGTGAAACAGCTATATATTTAGATTTACCACTGATATTTTTATCAGCTGTTTCAAACCACTTAGTCTCAAAAGATTCCGCCATTGAAGCATTTTTGCACATATATTTAAGCATTATCCACCTCTGTGGAAAAGCCAACAAGCCCAAGCAACCGCAATCTCCCGAATATATGATACAAATTCCTTCTTTGCCTGAATACACCTTCTTTATTGCCTTTCTTTGTATTGAAAGCGATTGTGCGAACCCAGCCGGATCTTTCAGTTTTATATATCCTCTCAACATGACCTCGCCAGGAGCCGGGCAGTCGCCATATTATTAAATCATGTTTCTGTGGGGCAGCTCTTGTTCGCTTCCCATGTTTCTTTGCATAAGTAAAGAGTTTTGTAGCAACGCCTGTTTTAGGAATTGGAATATCACTTTTATCTTGCGCAGCTCGAGCAAAGCAATAATATACTCCTGCTGCACAGTAAGCACTGCCCCTCGGCAAACCCATATAATCAGTGTATTTCTCAACTGCCCCGAGATTCTGGCCGCTTTCGAGCGTTCCTGCCTGTAACATTGCAGTATCAAGAGATGCTTCGAGTAGATATTGTTTACATGGAATTGTGTATCTCTCAAATGCAAAAGCGCTTGCAGAAAGCGTTAGCATTAATATTATTTTGAATAAGATTTTCATAGTGTTTGTTCCTTCTTTGAATAGTAAAATTTTATTTGATAGACCTAATTAGGAAAAAGGTTTCGATTGTTTACTTTCTTCCATAGATATTATTTCAATTTCCCCTCCTGAGCGATGTGCTGAGCGAGCAACGCGAGTCGAAGTAGGGTGCGTGAGCGAAGCGAGGGCGGGGTGGAAAAACACGAAGCACAATATTTAGTGCAAGTAGTCTGTTTTTCTATTTACTTAACTTTGTCGATTGTTTTTTTCAGGTCAGAGATATAAAAAACATTATCATTTTTCTCTCCTTACTGCACAAAATAAACTCCCAATATTATCATGCCCACAGAGAGATGCACCCCCAGAGCCATTTGACCGAAATTTAAATCAGGAAGAAGTGCTTTGAGTAAGGATGCAGAGCGGTATATTAGCCAAAGGCAGAAAAGTTCTGCGAGTAGGACTATCAGCATGGTTTTTAGCTCTGCAAGACTTGGGAATGCAAAAAGTAGTAGCATTAGCCCAACGATAAGTAATAATATTTCTATCAGATATTCTCTGATTTTGCCCCAAAGAGACCGGGCGAGTTGCCCGATCCCTACGGAGATGCTATTCAAGATATTTTTTAAATTCATCGAGAGTCTCCTTGTCAAATGTGATTGTTTTGTTGTCTTTATTGCTGAGTATCAGGGAGGTTTCAGTTTCTTCTTCTATAATTATTTCTTTCTGTTTTGGCAAATCTACCTTGCATGCCTTAATGTCTCTAAGGAGCTGGAGTGCATTTAGCTTTCGCCACACTACGGCATTGGGAACACCTGCGTCTGAATAGGCATAATCATATAAATATGCTATGGTCAGGTCAACCGAGAGCTTCTTTACAAGCATATCCGGGAGAGTCAGTGGCAACTCATAGCGAGAACCAATCATGCTATCAATGATGGAATCTGCATAGTCCCTATGTCTTTGGAGTTGTGCCTGATCGAAACCTCCACCGCAAAGTGTCGCAAGCTCCTGATAGGAATATTCGAGCAACAAATCATTTTCGTCTGAGTAAGGCATATTAGCTCCTCTATATTGCTAAGCGAACTTTGATTATTGCTGCGCCTGTACACGTACTAAGTGCATAAGCGTTCACAATCTCGCCTGCGTCTGCTACCTTTGCCTTTCCGGTTGCGTCGCTGCTTAGTGCATCGCCTCTTGCTATTGCTTCGCTTGATTCTACGAGCATTGTGCCGAGAGTTTCTATAGTTGCCTGCCTGTCTATGGTAGCAGCAAGTGATGTAACACCTAAAGCTCTTTCGCCAAGTCCGCAGATTCCACTTAAATAATTTACAAATCTAAACTGTGGTATGTCTTCTGCTGCCTTAATGCTGATAGTCAAAGCTGAGTGATATGTTTCTGTACTAATCATTTGTCTGCCTCCCTATGCGTGGAAATTAGTGTTTGCGATTAAAAAGCCGGCATCTTTGCCTGTTACCTGTACTGAGTAGTTGTCTGTAGCACGAATTACTTTCACTTTGCCACCGTTTTCGTAGTAAGTATCTACTTCCGGCATTCCTTTTCTTCGGAATGTGTATCCAAACGAAGGGTTGTATTCTGAGCGGCGAGGGGACTGATCTACATACGCGAATATTATATTATCGCCCCAAATGTCTTCCATACTTACTCCATCGGGTGAGTAAACTGAGGTGCCGACTATAATATTTTCGATATTATAAACCTCTTTGACAAGCTCGGCATTTACTGTAAAATTATTTGTATAACGGATTTTGTTTGTCATACTATTGTGGTTCAGTATTTTTCTCAGAGTAACATCGCCCATAATCATAACATTCGGATATTTTCCTATTTTGCTGCGTATGGCATCTTTTGCTATATTGACCCATGTTTCAGTGTCCGCATTGCTTGTTGGAGCATATATCGAATCTGCCTCTGAGCTGATTACCAGTTTCATATCATCATCGTAGTTGGCAGGGTTTTGTACTAAATCTGCCGCCGCCTTTTCTCTGCCGGTTAGAAGTATATCGAGAAGTTCCTTTGTGCTGCGCTGTTCATAGCGGAAAAACTCGCTGCTTTCTTCTTCTTCGAGATAGTCCAAAGCTATCTCTACATCTCTTTCGTGTGTCTCGAAATCCATTAATACAATTTCTTCAGGAGGTATGCGGTTGGAGGCAGCTCTCAAAGCTCGCTCTGTGTCTCGCATTACAAAAGAGTTTTTAGAAAAAACAGGGATTTTGCCTTTCATTTTATTTACATCGACAGTAGGGAAGAGCTTATGAGCTATGAAAGCATTATTTGTATAGCCCTGAGCTATTGTGGTCAAAACGGGATCGACCATGCGAAGAGAATCTAATCTTGTGTTGGACATTATTTTGTTTCCTTGTTAAAATGTGTAATTTGTTGCGGAAAGGATTACTGCCTCCTCGTAGCTGAGAGAAGCGTCTTGCGTTTGTAGAGCTTTTGCCTGTCTGTGCAAATCGAGCCTTTCGGGAAGAACATCTGCATCGTCAAATTCATCGTTATATGATTTAGTAAAGTCAAATTGTATATCAACTTTATCCGGTTTGATAGAGCTGAACATATTTCGGGTGTGTTCGAGCAAATCTGTTTCGTTCTTTTTGTCATATTGAAAAACAAGCTCGAGCAAGTCCTCGACAACAGTACGATGAGCCGGATTAATCTTAAGCCCCTGATTAATATCAGTAAGCGACTCGGCAAAAGCTGCGAACTCACGTCTTCGCATATTAAGCTCTAAGCCTTCGATTTGCTCACGCAATTCCATATTTTCGCGCTCTGCCTCAGAAAATTGGCTACCCTCAAGCTCCACTTCCGAATATTCAGTTATATCAGAAAACTGCACAGGTTGCAAACCCTTCACCGCCGGAGAGGCAGCTCCCAAAAAGCCCACATGACGCAAAAGCATATCAGGGTAAAGAGCGATAGACACCTTTTTGTATCTACCACGCCTGATTTCTTCGGCAAACTCCGCATTCATATCTTTAACTTTAGCGAGAAGAGTATCATTTCTGCGAGCAAGTCGCGCTACCCAGCCATAAGCCGGTGAGTCAGTTTTGGGATGTCCTTTGACTATCGGAGCAAGAAAAGCATCGCTACTTTCCGTCCGTGAATTGTAAGCATAAGCGATAGCATCTAAGCTGCCTGCGTTATACTCTTTAGTGTTGCCGGCAGAGTCAGTATGCCGACCGGTTTTAAAAACTTCTATCCACATAAATATGTACCTTGTAAATGATAAAAAATGAGCTGCAGCTTTTATTTCAAATACAAAGTACATTTTACTCAGACTATAAAAAGAAAAGCATTTTTAAAATATTTTATAAACCATTTAAAAAATAAATAGTGAGCAAATCAAAATATTAAGTATAATATTTAATACAATACGAACACAAGAGTTGTAAATTTGTACTATAGAAGATAGATAATCACTTAGTAATTTGTTGCAAAAAAGAGCCTGAAAGGCTCAAAGCAAATAGCAAAAGTCTTATTGCAAAGAATAAAAAAAATTCCCCTCTTGAGCGATGTGCTGAGCGAGCACAGCGAGTCGAAGTAGGGTGCCCTGAAAGGGCGGGGTGGAAAAGAACCTTATATCTACCACTACTCTAAAAAATATATCGCCGAAGTTATTTATATAGAAAACATACTGCATACTCTGAAAATTTGTGCTTCGTGTGTTTCCACCCCGCCTCACCTTCGGTGAGCCACCCCTCAAGAGGGGAATGGTGAGGGTTTTGGCTCAAAATATTAGAGAAAGAGCCTGAAAGGCTCAAAACAATTAGCCCGGGGCAGCGCCCCGGGAAAAGAAACGTCCACACCCTCGTTTTCTATACCGAGCTAAGCGAGGTGAGTGGCGAAAACAAAAACTAAAACTAAAACTAAACATAGGAAATCTAAACCATGAAACAACTTATACTATTTATCTTACTCGTGCCGGTGCTGCTAAATGCCGAACTCTATGAAGGCTCTGACTCATTAAAGCCTAAAAAGGAATATACATATAAAGCAAAAGGTGGTTTAGATATTGACCCTAATCTACTTGAGGACTTAATTCCTGACGACCCTCGAATAAAGTTTGCTACTTATTTCTGTGGTTCAGGTGGAGATGCTGTTATGGATTTACAAATTGACTCTGAAGGAAATATATTAGCTATTGGAAATACTATGAGTGACGATTTGCCAATGGTTGGTAACTCTTTTGCCACTGATAAAGGAATTTGGATAGATGCTTTTATTGTCAAATTTGACACGTTGGGTTTCCCTATTTGGAGTACATATTTTGGAGGCAAAGGAGAAGACAGAGGTATTAGATTAGAAGTAGATTCGAAGGATAATATTATTATTGCAGGCGCTACTAATTCTGCAAATTTTCCTCTAAAAGGAGAATTTGACCAAGACAGTATAAAAGGCGAAGCTGATATTTACATAGCAAAATTTGATAAAGACGGAAACTTGCTTTGGAGTAGATTGTTTGGTGGCAGTGGATTAGATCAGTCTTTTGGTCTTGCAATTGATGCTGATGATAACATATATGTTGCCGGTAATACTATGAGTACAGATATTGTCAGAAGCGACTGGACTTACCAGCCTGAATATGCTTATTATTATAAAAATTTTGCAACATATTCTGATGGAGTGTTTGCAAAATTCAGTCCAAGTGGCAAACATATTTGGTCAAGTTATTTGGGTGCTGGAGAAACAGAACACTTAGAAGACATCGATGTTTATAATGATGAAATTACTGTTGTAGGCAGAGTTTCTGCAAATTTTGCACATCCTAAAATTAATCCAAGATATATTCGCGGAACTGAAGACGCTATTCAACAAGTACCTTGTGATACATTTTATTATGAAAACTACACACCTTACGATCCATTTATAGCAAAATTTTCAACCGACAGTTGTAAGCTTAAATACTTTACGTATTACTGTACTGAGGCTAAAAGATTTAATCCAAGTGATAATTATTATTATTTTTCCGATTATGATGCAAGAGGCAACTATATATTAGTAATTAATGCTGACAACTTCATGCAAGTCAAAGGTTCTCCTTTTAAGACATATAACGAAAAAGAAATTGGAGGGGTTATGATGCTTTCTCTTAGTCAAGAAAATATAGCCAATTGGGATTGGGACATTTGTGCTGGACGTGGATTTACAGATGTAGCTTTTCATATTGATAATAATATTTTTTGGGGGGATGTCACAGCATACAAAGATCTCTTTCCGGAAGATGATAGACATATTAATAATAGAGAAAGTGCTATTCAAAGATCACCTTTGTTTATGAGATTTGACTTAAAAAACTACACTCAATGGTATTCTTACCATCCTCACTTTAATGCAGATTCTAAACTTATATCAAAAGATAATATTGTTTACCTTATGGCGAGATCCCATGATTACCATATTCTTAAAAATGCTTATTCAGAACAATATTATCCTTATTCTTTATATTTTATGAATTTTGATATGAGAGAAGATTTTGGTTACTCAAGTATTGAGACAGGGACTAATTATAGCTCAAATATCTATGTTTATCCTACAATAGCTATGGAATCTATCACTATATCCTCAGAGGATTCCATAAATCAAATTCAAATCTATGATTTACTCGGTAAGCAATTATATTCACAAGATTTGAAACTCCCATTAAACGAGTTAGAAATAAATGTAGAGAACTATGCAGACGGAATGTACTTCATTCTGTTAAATAATAAATACTTTTTTAAATTTATTAAGGAGTAAAACTTCCCCTCTTGAGGGGTGCGTGAGCGAAGCGAGGGCGGGGTGGAAAAGAACCTTATATCTACCACTACTCTAAAAAATATATCGCCGAAGTTATTTATATAGAAAACATACTGCATACTCTGAAAATTTGTGCTTCGTGTGTTTCCACCCCGCCTCACCTTCGGTGAGCCATAGCTCGAGAGGGGAATGATCAGCTAAGGTCACTGCATCTCGACTCATTTTATTCGCTCGATAACCGCGAGTGTAACGAGTCGAAGTGCGGGCTGAAAAAACAAAAAAACACAAACACAAGGATAAATAATTATGCAAAAAATTCTAATACTAATATTTCTAACACTTGTATTTCCCGACAAGGAAGCATATAGCCAAACAGAAGATGTTGTGTGGCTAAAAGAAAATTTCTATTTGGAAGAGTTTAAATTCCATCCTACTCAGGATATTTTTACTTCTTTCAATCAGTATTGGAAGGGTTTAAAAATATTTGATAAAATGACAGGTGATTCGATTGGTATGTTTCCTATGGGCGACTCGGTAAGAGGGCTGCAATATACTTTTAATACGGACGGCTCTTTGCTGGCTAGTTTCAGTTGTCCTGGTGTCATTCGTTTATGGAATTTTGAAACGAAGGAACAAATGATTGAGTCAAGCATTGAATATTTACTTGATGCAGATTTAAAGAAGAATTTCTATGTTGGCTCTATCGATATATCTAATGATAATAAATATATTGCACTTGGACTTTTTGGAGCTGGTTTTGTAGTATTTGATATTGAAAAAAATAAAGTTATAAAACATCAGTATTGGGAATATGATCATCCCAAATGGGGAAAATCATTTATGGGAAGTGACTACGTAGAAATTAGTCCGGATAATAATTTAGTATTAGTTATTAGAAACCCGGCAGACAATATGCCTCAAATGATATTTTTATATAATATCAAAAAAAACAAAACAGAATATTTTGATATGGGATCGCATGCGATATTTTCTCCTACAGATAATGTCATGTATTATTTTAGAGATGCTTATGATGATCAAACAGGAGAAGTGAAAAGTCTTGGTAGGTATTACGTAAATTTTGATATCAGTGATGAACCTATCAAAAGCCCTGCTAGTTTGTCAGATTGTGTTTTCTCCTTTGATGGAAAATTTATTGTTGTAAGATCAAAAATGTATTATGAAAGCATATTCTATCAACCTTACATATATAAAACTGATGATTTGTATAACTTTGCTTACAAAAGACCTTTTAATGATGTGTTCAAAATTGGAAGATGTATTTTAGATTACTCAAACAATTTTATATTGGGTGGTTCAAATCAAGGATTAGCTTTGTTAGATTTAAAAGGTGTGTTAACTTCAGCCAAAGAGGATATTAATGATAGCATAAAAATATTCCCAAATCCTGCAAATAAAACCATAACAATAAAAACATATATAGAACATACCGGTTTACTCAAAATTGAAATTCAGAATATAGATGCTTCCATAAATCAGACTTTAAAAAAAGAAATTGTAGAAGTAGGTGAATATTCAGAAGAATTTGATATTAGTGCGATGCCACAAGGTACTTACTTCATTACTCTTGAGTTTTCAGGTCAAACAGAGAGTAGAAAAATTGTGGTGGTGAGGTAGAAATCAATTACGAATTTTAGTGGGAGCCTGAAAGGCTCGAAGCAAATAGCAAAAGTCTTATTGCAAAGAATAAAAAAACTTCCCCTCTTGAGCGATGTGCTGAGCGAGCATAGCGAGTCGAAGTAGGGTGGAAACAAACGAAGCACAAATTTAAACAACATAAAAAATATAAATTAAATAGATAAGTTTAGCGATACTATTTTCTGGGGCAGTGATTTGGATAAGATATTTATCCACCTCGTCTTACCTTCGGTGAGCCATCGCTCGAGAGAGGGGAATGGGCAGACTGCATCTCGACTCATTTTATTCGCTCGATAACCGCGAGTGTAACGAGTCGAAGTGCGGGCTGAAAAAACAAAAAACACAAACACAAGGATAAATAATTATGCAAAAAATTCTAATACTAATATTTCTAACACTTGTATTTCCCGCCAAGGAAGCATATAGCCAAACTGAAGATGTTGTGTGGCTTAAAGAGGGAGTTAATTTGAATGAGTTTAAATTCCATCCTACTCAGGATATTTTTACTTCCTTCAATGAGTATTGGAAGGGGTTAAAAATATTTGATAAAATGACTGGGGATTCTATAGGAATGTTTCCTATGGGCGACTCGGTAAGAGGGCTGCAATATACTTTTAATACGGACGGCTCTTTGCTGGCTAGTTTCAGTTGTCCTGGTGTCATTCGTTTATGGAATTTTGAAACGAAGGAACAAATGATTGAGTCAAGCATTGAATATTTACTTGATGCAGATTTAAAGAAGAATTTCTATGTTGGCTCTATCGATATATCTAATGATAATAAATATATTGCACTTGGACTTTTTGGAGCTGGTTTTGTAGTATTTGATATTGAAAAAAATAAAGTTATAAAACATCAGTATTGGGAATATGATCATCCCAAATGGGGAAAATCATTTATGGGAAGTGACTACGTAGAAATTAGTCCGGATAATAATTTAGTATTAGTTATTAGAAACCCGGCAGACAATATGCCTCAAATGATATTTTTATATAATATCAAAAAAAACAAAACAGAATATTTTGATATGGGATCGCATGCGATATTTTCTCCTACAGATAATGTCATGTATTATTTTAGAGATGCTTATGATGATCAAACAGGAGAAGTGAAAAGTCTTGGTAGGTATTACGTAAATTTTGATATCAGTGATGAACCTATCAAAAGCCCTGCTAGTTTGTCAGATTGTGTTTTCTCCTTTGATGGAAAATTTATTGTTGTAAGATCAAAAATGTATTATGAAAACATATTCTATCGACCTTACATATACAAAACTGATGATTTGCATCACTTTGCATACAAAAGACCTTATAATGATGTTTTTACAATCGGAAGATGTATTTTAGATTACTCAAACAATTTTATATTAGGTGGTTCAAATCAAGGATTAGCATTATTAGATTTAAAAGGTGTTTTAACTTCAGCCAAAGAAGATGCTAATGATAGCATAAAAGTATTCCCAAATCCTGCAAATAAAACCATAACAATAAAAACAGATATAGAACATACCGGTTTACTCAAAATTGAAATTCAGAATATAGATGCTTCCATAAATCAGACTTTAAAAAAAGAAATTGTAGAAGCAGGTGAATATTCAGAAGAATTTGATATTAGTGCGCTGCCACAAGGTACTTACTTCATTACTATTGAGTTTTCAGGTCAAACAGAAAGTAGAAAAATTGTGGTGGTGAGGTAGAAATCAATTACGAATTTTAGTGGGAGACTGAAAGGCTCGAAGCTATTAGCCCTAGGCAGCAAAGGTGACTGCATCTCGACTCATTTTATTCGCTCGATAACCGCGAGTGTAACGAGTCGAAGTGCAGGAGAAAGGCACCCCCACACCACCGTTTTTTGAAAACCGAGCTCGATGTAAAGTATCGCAGTAAAGCTTGCGGAAAAGCTCGCTAAAGTTAAGAATATAATGCAATTTGAGACTTACGAGACTGCCTACCAATAAACAAGATTATGACCTAGCTCACTCTCCGCTTTTCTACTTCCCGTCATTATACACTCTGCCGTATATCAGCAGCGAAATAGCAGAAAGCAAGCCTATCCCTGCGAACACATACCATAAATAATGTGCATTAGCATATAACTGCTCATGCGGAATGCCTGCATATTGCGGAAGTTTCGGATTCGGACAGAAAGTATCTAATAAAAAACCGGATAAAATAAAGCCTAAAAGATTTGAAATAAACGAATCTAAATGGCTAAATCCCATATACAAGCCTTCTTGGCCCTTCGGCGCCTGCAACGAGAAATATTCCAAATATCTCGGAGAAATAAAACTTTCTGCTAATCCCTGAAATACTATGCCGATAATCATCATTAGAGTAATAGGGTGCATTGAAAAACCAATAATGCTGATAGAATTCCCTGTGATTTCGCCCAATATATGACCGGTTGCCATTGTAAAAGCTGACAAAGGCATTAGCAGCATACCAATGCTCATTGCCGTGATTGCTTTGAAGCGTTTCATTAGCTCTGTAACAAGATACACCATTGTTACCACTACCAGCGGGTTAACGTTTGCTATCCATTCCGGTTTGGCTTCTTCGCCGATTAGCCTGATTACGTATTTAGGCATCGATGCGTAAAGTTGCTGCTGGATTATCCAAAATCCCGAAACTATCACTATCAAAATCATCAGCCTGCGGTTTGTAAGCAACATCTTTAAGCCATTGATAATTTCGTCGAGTGTTTTGTTTGTTTCATTTGCATCTACATTCCTATAAAAAAGCAGAACCATGATAAAAGCGACAAGTGACAAACCGCCTGCATAAATATTGATCCACTGCACACCAAAATCGAGGCGGATAGGGTAGGCAAAGGTTTTACCAAGAAACGAACCCACATTGACCAACATATAAAATATTGAAAACGCTTTAGCTCTGTTTTCTGCTGTAGATGATTTGGCTACAGTCCCTGCAATTATTGATTTAATGAACGAGCCGCCAAACATCAAAATTGCGAGCGACAAAAGCACTGTCAGCTTGGTGGGGACAAATGCAAGTGTGAAATAACCAACAGTAAGCATCGCAAATGCAAGAATAATAGCCTTGCGAAAGCCTATTTTATCAGAATATGTGCCGGTAAACATCGGCAGCAGGTATAAACCCGAAGAAAATACGCCAACAATAATGCCTGTTTCAATGTCTGTGAAGCCCACAACATCAGTAAGGTATAAAGTAATTGAAATAAACATTGCGTAAAAAGCGGAACGTTCGAGCAGTTCTACAAAATTTGCATTCCAAAATGTGCCGGAATATCCAAAGTAAGTTTTCAGTTTGCCTTCCAAGTTGTCTGTACTCCATTATGATTGTAGTTTGTGAATAGTAATCAGATTTATCGGAAAACAATTTAAAAAATATTTACAATTTTGGGCTATTAAAAATGTAAATCAACTAAAATCAGATATTTAAGAATATGTTGGCAAAAGAAAAATAATAAGAATTATGCAGTTCTATTATGATATGTAAATGGTGAATATAACGTGATATAGGAGAAAGTTGGAAAAAACAGAGTAGGGGAGAGCATAAGGTATAATAAAAAAAAGTTGCTTCTCGGATAGAAAGAAGCAACTTGCAGCTTTTTGAAAATCTTAGATTTTCTTACATTAGTACGCCAGAAAGGATTCGAACCTTTGGCCTACAGCTTAGAAGGCTGTTGCTCTATCCAGCTGAGCTACTGGCGCGTCATTTAATGTGATACAAACTTACGGCTTTTTTGAATTACATGCAAGAAAAAAAATATTTTTTTTATACGTTATTTTTTGCTTGCATTGTATCGATTATTGCCGTATATTTGTATCATAAATTTTTGGTCAAGCCCTTTGTGGTTAAGTCAAACCCAATCCCGCCAGGTCCGGAAGGAAGCAACGGTAAGTTTCGTCTTAAGGCACAAAGTAAGCTTGGCTTTTTTTTTATATTTACAAACCTAACAAATAAATCCCCAATTTAATAAAGTAAATCCCCAACTTTATCAAGCAAATTCCTCAAAATATCATCGGCAATAATAGCACAGATAAAAAATTTGCTATATTGCAAACAAATCTCAACTTGAAAGATTATTTGGAAAAGATAAGAAAATCAGTCGGCAAGGAACTCGATCGAGAAAGCGAACTGGGCGACCACGGCGTACGTAAAGTAGATTACGGGCTGGGCAGGTTTACTACTATAGATCTAAGGTCACTGAGCGAGCGCAGCGAGTCGAAGTGTGGGAGAAATACTACGCATGGTCTCCGTACCAGTATAGTATGAATAATCCGGTGAGTTTGGCGGATTGGAATGGGAAGGATTTTAAATTGCTTCCTAACTCTACTACCAATATGCTACTTGCACAAAACAATAATACCACTATTGCAACTTTTACGCATTTTAATGGGATTCAACAAACTAATTGGAATACAATTATGAATAACCAAATTACTAAATGGCAAAGTTACGCTCCAAAAGTTGCAAAATTTGCTACTGAAAATGATATTAGTGTGATGTCAGCTGCTAGTTTTAAAAAAGAATATTCCAATCAAGTTGCTGCTCTAAATCCAAATACTGGAATGCTGGAAGTTAAGTTTCCTGAAGAAAATGAAGACAATACATTGGAGCAAGATTTACTCCATGAAACTGTTCATGTTATGGGGTATAGTGAATATGCTGCATGGTCAGTTGATTTAGCTTTGGGGAATGTAGACAAAGATACTTTTCTATATAATTTGAAAAAGAATGAAAGTTTTAGGAATGATTATATTTTTGGAAATCATGAAGCATACAAAGATAATAGTATAGTTACCTCACAAAGAAATAATCTAAAAAATGGTAAAATAACTTATGAACAGCTTGTTCAACAAATGGTTGAATATGGGAACAGTATAATAAAATGAGAAAGTTAATCATTATATTATGTAGTGTAATCATTTTTGTTGCATGTACTTATGAGCAGCATGTATTACAATTACCTGCATATAGATCTTCTGTTACTATAGAAAGATATGTAGCTAAGATGAGAGGGTATAAACCTTTTAATACATTGAATGATTCTGTAGGTATGAAAATGGTGTTTGAAAATGTAGGAGCTTCGAACAAAGCCTACTTTGGAATAACCCTAGAACCAAATGAATTTAAAGTAAAGTCTTCAGATTTAGAAATCAGACTAACTCGATATGTCAGTTTACAAACAGATAAACCAAATCTTGGACCCCAAAATATTTTTATAAGCCTTAAACAGACAGATACATTATTCAATGCTTTTTTTATTATTTGGGAGCCTGAGCTGGATACTGCTTCACCTTACTTTATAGATAATCCTGAATGGCTCAATAGAAAATCACAAAATATTATTACAAATCTAACCAAAGAAGAATTGTTAAAGATAATTCCTGACATAACAATAGAGAATGTCAAAATGGTATCTTCCAATATCTTTATCAATGACAATATTTCCAGATTAAGGTTGGATTTCTATGAAAATATTCGATTTGATAATCTTGAACTTGGAATGACTTATGAGTATTGGAATCAGTATAAACGAAATGAAGATATCGGTATAAAATACAGATAGCCACGACCAATGCACCGCCTACATCGGCAAGGAACTGGACAGAGAAAGCGAACTTGGTGACCACGGAGTGCGTAAAGTAGATTACGGGCTGGGCAGGTTTACTACTATAGATCTAAGGTCACTGAGCGAGCGCAGCGAGTCGAAGTGTGGGAAAAATACTACGCATGGTCACCGTACCAGTATAGTATGAATAATCCGGTGAGTTTGGTTGATTATTACTCAATTTTTCCTTGTTATCAACTATTGCCCTCCTGCATTTGAAGTCAAGGTTAAGAAGGATTAGTCAGCAAATGGTGTGACATTTTCGGTGAAAATTGAGAATCAGGTATCTCCTAAGTCTGGGAACAAATCCAAATTAGCAAAAAAACAAGAAGAATTAACTAGTAAAGTACAACAAGCTGCAAGTGAGATGACAGAGCATGGAAAAGCATTTATTAGCCAATAAGAATTCTGTTTGGTTGTGTATATTTTTAATTTGGATAACTATTGTAAATAGTTGCTCTAATATAGATAAACCTGACAAAAAAAAGTTTGAAATACCTCTAACCGAGTATAAGATTCCTGTTGTTGATAGCCTTAAGCTGTCTGGATATAATATAAGAGGAACAAATTTTGAAGCAAATTATCGTCACTGGCAAGTATTAACAATTGATTCATATTTAAAAATTAGGCACTATTTTTCCGCCGACAGCATTGCATTTACAAATTGTGACCAAGTCATATGCTATCCTACAATTTCTTATTTAATGCAAGAACATCATAATATAAACGAGAAATTAGAAAGTCTTTTGGAATTTAAAGTTCAAAACTTAATTGCTATAAAAGAAGAAGACAGTGCTTCATTCAACAAAGCATTTTATATATCATGGCTTAATGAACCACAATTGATTCCTTCGGGCAAGCAAGGTCACCACAGTTGGTTTACAACCATTTATAGCGATGAAATAGATTCAACAACTTTTGCAGTATTTACAACTTTAGATTCCTTGATATTGAGAAGGATTTATCCCAAATATAAAGGTCTTATTACTCAAATACATATCGATACTATATTTTTGCCTTTTGTTCAAAGAAATTCTATTGATTACTATCCTGAGATAAAAATTGATTCGTTTTACTACAGCAATTGTGTATTACCGCACGAATACTCGAGCAAGTTAAATTGGTTTTCAAAAGAGGCAAGAGATTCACTCAAACTAGAATTAGATTCCATGATGAAAATAAAATCTATTCATTTTTAGGAATATGAGATGTATTGTTTGTCTCTATGCTGAATCAAACCCCAAAAAGCTTGAGTCAATATATAAAAATTTGATTATCTTCCATTTGGGAAGCTTGCTCCTGCCATTGGTGGAGACCACGGCGTACGTAAAGTAGATTACGGGCTGGGCAGGTTTACTACGTGTGATCTAAGGTCACTGAGCGAGCGCAGCGAGTCGAAGTGTGGGGAAAATACTACGCTTGGTCTCCGTACCAGTATAGTCTGAATAATCCGGTGAGTTTTTTGGATGAGAATGGGAAGGATTTTGGTTTTGTAGTTAAGCCAACTGAAGGAGCAAATTTTGGACATACGTATTTATATTTTCAAGACAAACAGGGACAATGGTATAGATATGATCAGGGCAATTATGAAAACAGAGCTCCGTCAGGTGGTCGGGCAACTGTTACAGGCAAGGACTATGATGCAACTGTAAAAATTGATCCTGTAGATGGAGTGCCTGATGATGCAATATTATTTAAGACAACTGAAAATCAAGATAAGGCAATTAGTGAAAGTGCGTTTATGTCTCAATATTTGCACAATAATGATTACTTACCTTATAATCTGTATCACAATAATTGCACAGATGCAGCCGTAGATGTTATATTGGATGCTATATACAACGGTACTAGTGTCAATATTTTTAATCCTTGGGATATGCCTGCTCCTAATACATGGTTCAAATATTTGAAAGAAGAAATCAAAAAAGGAACTCAAAAGACAGATTTTAGGGATTTGGATAAAACAGTAGATTCTCTTGAAGAAATGGAAGAGCAGTTACCACAACAAAAGAGCGTTGCCCCTCAAGACAATACAGCAGTAAAAAAGCAGGAGATTAAACAATGATTAGTTATACTAAAATAGTATTTTGTTTTGGCATTATTGTTTTTCTCTTATCAACGTCTTGCCAATCAGACAGACAAAAAGCTGATATTAATATAGATACTATTTTTGATTATAGTAATTACTTGATTCAATATAGTTTAGAAGCTAATGAAATAGAACAACTGAAAGATAAATTTTATAATGATTTAGGTTATAAATCAAGAATAAGAGGTAAATTAAAGTTGTTATTGTTGAATGATTCACTTGTTACAATAGATAAAAATGATATCGTAATAAAACTCGATAGTCATAGATTTTCTATAAATACTGACTATGCAGATATATTTAAAGGACCTGGAAGCATAGATTTAAAGAAAGATATCAATTATTCTATAGAATGTTTCTGGTATTTCGATGATACATTATTATTGAATGATATTAAAAAGATTAGACTCGGAGATGTAAAATATGGAGAGTCACATATTAGAATTAAAGAGAAACTAACAAAATAATCTATCAGTAAGATTATGGATGATTATTATAATCAAACCCCAAAAAGCTTGAGTCTTACTATTAGAAAATCGAAAAATTTGATTATCTTCCATTTGGAAAGCTTGCTCCTGCCATTGGTGGCGACCACGGCGTCCGTAAAGTAGATTACGGGCTGGGCAGGTTTACTACTATAGATCCACTGTGGGAGAAATATTATGCGTGGTCACCGTACCAGTATAGTATGAATAATCCGGTGAGTTTGGCGGATAGGAATGGGAAGGATATTTATTTAGTAATGTGGAAGACAGATTCAGATAACTGGGGACATGCGGGACTAGCGTATGATATCAAAGATGCGAATGGAAATCCAACGGGGACATATGCATACATGGATCTTTGGCCAACGGAAAGTATAGGTATGTTCAATTACGATGAAGACGTTACTCCATATTACCAAGGCGTAGGACTGAATGACTTGACAAAAATAGATAAAAATGATTTTGATAATTCTAGTAATGAT
Source organism: Kapaibacterium sp. (SeqCode) (assembly GCA_963664875.1). Taxonomy (GTDB): domain Bacteria; phylum Bacteroidota; class Ignavibacteria; order Kapaibacteriales; family UBA2268; genus JBFHIJ01. The sequence continues at coordinate 3,447,080 of OY761611.1, forward strand.
GATATTCAAGAGCACAAGCCATCTTATCCTGATGGAATTATAAAAATTCCTACAAATACAGAAGATGAAAAGAAAATTTTGCAAAAAGCTGCTTCTTTTCAAAACGACAACAAGTCTTACAATAGTGAAAGTTGGAATTGCAGTTCTTTTGTGTCAACTTTAATTCAGCAAGCTTATCCAAATTTTTTAGCAATAGAGTACATTAAGTGGTCGAAAATGTTTGTATCTACCCCTCATAAATTATTTCAGAGTGCAAAAAAAATTGAAGGGGCTGAGGTCATTAAAGATCCTTGTGAAGATGTGCAAGAAGGATTTGAAAATGCTACGTCAGCAAAATCAAAAAAATCGAAAAAGAAAGAATAGCATACTTAAAATAATTAGGATAAAATATGAAAATAGTAGCAATAGTTATAACATTAATAGCTTTAATTATTTTGTGTTTGTTATGTTACAAATCAAGGTATTCTAATATTTTTGATATAATACCTTTGAAAAGAAATGAGATTGTAAAAATTGAAATTAAATACATTATACGTCAGAAAATTGATAGTATGATGTATAAAAGTCAATACCAATTTTATGAAAAAAAGAAGTTTAGTTTAGTTGTATATGAGCAAAGTTTGCAGGATAGTATATATTACAATGCCAATATCAAACAAGATATAAAGAGATCTATGTTTAATATACGTTCTATAATTGTAATTAATGATAGTATTTCTATAAATCTAGCTCCACAAGGCTGGAGTTTATGCAGAATAAATGGTAATCAATATAAAATAGATAATAATATTTACAATGTATTGCAAAAAATAGTTACATCAAATACTGAACACATTCCTTTCTTTTAGGGACTAAAAAAATAGTAGATCATGTTAATCTTAGTTAGATTTAAAAGGTCGAATATAATAAATATCATAACAAGACTCATGCTATAACCCAGCTTGAGTTTTTTTAGTAGGTAGCAAACCGAAAAATTTGATTATCTTCCATTCACCTAAAAAAATATCACAAAACTTCGGAGCTCACCTCTCAGATAACTCAAATACGACTTAAGATTTAAAAGAGTCTGATGCCTAATGCCATGCCAAACCAGTCTCTGGTCCAATGATGATCGTTCCTGTAAACGGGGTTGCCTTTGTCGGTAAAGTTCGAACCGTCGTTGATGATTGAATAGTAAAAATTGAAGGTTGGGCCGGCAAAAACTTTTATACCGTTTGTCAGCTTGAAACCTGCCACTACGTGAGTTCGGGTGATAAAGTGCAGTTCATTTGTCCAAAAGCCTTTGTCCGGTTCGTTGATGTGCTCGGCACTCTGCCCGGCTTCTATATAAAACCTGTCGCTCAGCTCAGCGTTTACTGCCCAAGTAAAACCAAGCAGCCATCTGTCTTTATCTTCCTGATCTATACCAAAATAAGCTATATTTACAAATTTGTCGTTACCGGAAACGATGCCGACTCGTGCTATTTTATTCTCATCTGTCCAAATTGACAAATCAACTCCGGTTTCGCCGACAAAAGAGAAAATTCCAAGCGAAGCACCATCGTTTGAAGCGGCTATGTTGATAGGAGCTACCTGCACTCCCGACATATCTTCTGCTACATTGACAATACCGGAAATCTGCATACCTGTAAAGTCAGCAGCAGAGCTTGCTATACCGGAAATCTGCATACCTATGCCGTCGGATGCGGAGCTGTTAATTCCCGATATTTGAATTCCGTTCATTCCGTCCGCCACAGTGTTGCTTATGCCTGCCACCTGTATCCCGTTCAAATTTGATTCTATATTATTTGCAACAGATGCAATCTGCACTCCTTGGGTAAAGCCGGTACTCAAATTGAAAATACCTGCCACCTGAATACCGAGCATTTCCGCATGATTAACATTAGTAATGCCTGCTATCTGAATGCCGTTGAGCCCAAGGTGGCTGATGTTTACTATGCTGGCATTCTGGATGCCACGCACAAATCCCTCAGCTCTATTGCCTATTCCCGAGATCTGAATACCTGTAACATCTTCGCGATAGTGATTCCAGATGAGACCATACTCTATGCCTTCCAGCTTGTAAGCCGAACCTACGATATTCAGCGATATATGATTGACTATTCTGCCGTATGGGTAAACGATTTCGCCCACGGAAAGGCCGGGCATGATAGAAAAATTGACAGGCATATATTTGTATCTTGCAGGCGTGGCAGTGTTGAGCTTTATTTCATGATCCTGAGCCTGCGAGGCGATGCCTATCATTACTAAAAATATGAGAATGTATTTTACCATTTGGTCTTAGAGCATTTCCGTATAAAAAAATTGAAAAAATAGAAAAAACCGAGCCAATTTTCAAATAGATTTGGTTTTTAATTCCATTTCAAGTAATTTTTGATTTCTTGGGTTTAATATGGTCAAAACGGTTTTTCAAATTCCGTTCAATCTGCACCATAAGGGAAATATTTTTTGTTAAATAAATAGAAAGACAAATACTAATGGAATTTGGTATTAGAAACGTTATTTTTATCGTTTTGTTTCTTGCTGCTATGGGTTTTCTCGGAGAAAATATCCATAGACTAATCTCATATCTCAAAACAGCCAAGCAGGAAAACAAAACTGACAGAATTTTAGACAGAATCAAAAAGACATTGAACGTAGCACTTTTTCAGTCTAAAATCATGCGCGACCCCGTAGCCGGGCCTATTCACGCCGGCATATTTTGGGGTTTCCTTGTGCTGATGTTTTCTGCGGCAAGCTCCATCATGGAAGGCTTCGGCGTCAGACATTTCTTTGATTTTATGGGACCGGTCTGGACTCTGATTACTCTATCTACCGATATTTTTATCCCTGTGGTCATTGTGGCAGTAATTTGGGCTGCCCAGAGAAGATTTATTCTTAAAGAAAAGAGATTGCAGGTAGAAGGAGAAGCAGGCGAGGCAGCTCTAATATTGGCTATGATTTTTACTATCGTTACTTCTCTGATGCTCGAAAATGCTGCTAACATCAAAATGGGCATAGACGCTCAGCATGCCTTGAGACCTTTTGCGGGCATTATCGCAGGATTCCTTTCTGCTGATATAGCTCCCTATATTCATGAAGTTGGTTTCTGGCTGCATATCGGTGTGATTATGGCATTTATGAACTTTTTGCCTTACTCAAAACACCTTCACGTTTATACCTCAATTCCGAATGTATTTATATCGTCTATAGAGTACCCTAATAAACTCGAAAAGATGAATTTCGAAGATGAAAATCTAACTAAATATGGTATAGTTGATATCGACGATTTGAATTGGAAATCGATGATGGACGGCTATTCATGTACCCACTGCGGTAGATGTACCAGCGTTTGCCCGGCTAATCTTACAGGTAAGCAGCTCGATCCGAGAGAAATAATTGTTCAGGTTAGGGAGCGTACTTTCGACATTGGTGACATACTTGTCAAAAAACAAAAATTCGGCGAAGATGTTGAGCTTTCTGATATAGAGCAGCAAAAACTTGCTAAAACATTTGTAGGCGAATATCAAAATATCGACGCCATTTGGCAATGCACTACTTGTGGTGCTTGTATGCAGGAATGTCCGGTTTCTATCGAGCATGTACCTGTTATAGTTGGTATGCGAAGAAATCTTGCAATGATGGAAGCGAATTTTTCGCCTGAGCTTCAAACCACTTTTGGCAATTTGGAAACAAATTCTACTCCTTGGGCTTTTTCCTCAGCCGAACGTGCTGACTGGGCTGAAGGCTTGGAAATACCGACAGCAGCAGACACTCCTGATTTCGATATACTCTTTTGGGTAGGCTGTGCTGGTAGCTATGACGACAGAGCAAAAAAAATCTCTGTTGCCTTTTCTAAACTGATGCAAAAAGCAGGAGTCAACTTTGCTATATTAGGCACAGAAGAAGCCTGCAACGGCGATGTCGCACGCAGAGCCGGCAATGAGTACCTTGCTAATATGCTGATAACAATGAACATGGAAACTCTCACACGCTACAATGTCAAAAAAATAGTAACTATATGCCCTCACTGCTTCAATACATTCAGAAATGAATATAAGGACTTTGGTGGCGAGTTCGAGGTAGTGCATCATACAGAATTTTTGAATCAGCTGATAAAAGACGGTAAACTCACAATCAAAGCCGGTAGCAAAATGGAAATAGCATACCATGACTCTTGCTATCTCGGCAGATATAATGACGTTTACGAAGCACCTCGCAACGTAATCGAAAGCGTGCCCGGGCTAAACATACTCGAAGCCGACAGACACCACGACAGAGGTCTTTGCTGCGGTGCCGGTGGTGGCCAGATGTTTATGGAAGAAACAGAAGGCAAGCGTGTAAATATTGAAAGAACCGAAGAACTTTTAGCTACCGGAGCAACTACAATAGCTGCTAACTGCCCATTCTGCATGACAATGATCAGCGATGGTGTAAAATCGAAAGACAAAGATGAAGAAGTAAAAGTTTTGGATATCGCAGAAATACTATTAGAACAAGTAGAGTAGAAATAGTATTTCACTTACATAATCCGGTACTTATGTTTATAGCATAATATCTTCTGATAAAGAAGTAAACACCGTCAAATATATTATTGCAAAATAGCAAAAATATGTTTATTTTTTAAGCACTGAGTAGTTAATTCTACTCAGTGCTTTTTATAATTTGGAGAACCAACCAATGCGAAATATTTTTCAATTTAACTATTTATCTACACTGCTACTTAAAAGGAATTTATAATTTTATAAAAATATATAGTTTGACGAATTGACAAAAAAGAGAGGCTGAAAGCCTCAAAATAGATTAGCCCATGGCAACGCCATGGGTATAAGGCATCAAAAAAATTAGAGCCCTGAAAGGGCGGGAAGAAATGGCATGGCACACTCTTTAGGGTGTCCCGGGGCGATGCCCCTAGCTAATATCTTTCAGCCTTACAGACTGTATGCAGAGTCCTTTTCAATTTGACAATTTATCCGCTCTGCTACTTAAATTGAATTTATAATTTTATAAAAAAATATATAGTTTGACGAATTGACAAAAAAGAGAGGCTGAAAGCCTCAAAAGAGATTAGCCCATGGCAACGCCATGGGTATAAGGCATCAAAAAAAATTAGAGCCCTGAAAGGGCGGGAAGAAATGGCATGGCACACTCTTTAGGGTGTCCCGGGGCGATGCCCCTAGCTAATATCTTTCAGCCTTTCAGGCTGTATGCACAGTCCTTTTCAATTTGACAATTTATCCGCTCTGCTACTTAAATTGAATTTATAATTTTATAAAAAAATATATAGTTTGACGAATTGACAAAAAAGAGAGGCTGAAAGCCTCAAAAGAGATTAGCCCATGGCAACGCCATGGGTATAAGGCATCAAAAAAATTAGAGCCCTGAAAGGGCGGGAAGAAATGGCATGTCACACTCTTTAGGTGTCCCGGGGCGATGCCCCTAGCTAATATCTTTCAGCCTTTCAGGCTGTATGCAGAGTCCTTTTCAATTTAACTATTTATCTGCTCTGCTAGTAAAAGGAATTTATAATTTTATAAAAAAATATATAGTTTGACGAATTGACAAAAAAGAGAGGCTGAAAGCCTCAAAAGAGATTAGCCCATGGCAACGCCATGGGTATAAGGCATTAAAATAAATTAGAGTCCTGAAAGGGCGGGAAGAAATGGCATGGCACACTCTTTAGGGTGTCCCGGGGCGATACCCCTAGCTAATATCTTTCAGCCTTTCAGGCTGTATGCAGAGTCCTTTTCAATTTAACTATTTATCTGCTCTGCTATTTAAAAGGAATTTATAATTTTATAAAAAAATATATAGTTTGACGAATTGACAAAAAAGAGAGGCTGAAAGCCTCAAAAGAGATTAGCCCATGGCAACGCCATGGGTATAAGGCATCAAAAAAAATTAGAGCCCTGAAAGGGCGGGAAGAAATGGCATGGCACACTCTTTAGCCGAAGTATATATTCACATTGTTTTCAGTACAAAAGACAGAGCACAAATAATAAAAAATGATTTAAGTGCCAGATTGCATTCCTACCTGGGAGGAATTTGCAATGGATTAAATTGTACCCCTCTCTCAATTGGAGGTTATGAGGATCATATTCATATACTTTGTGTTTTATCAAAAAAGACTAGCATTGTTGAACTTGTTGAAAATCTCAAAAAACAATCTTCACGATGGATAAAAGAGCAGGACGCAAAATATTCATCTTTTTATTGGCAGGCCGGATATGGAGTATTCTCAGTAAATAAATCTCAAATATCTGATATTCGAAACTATATCGAAAATCAAGTCGAACATCACAAACGTGTAGATTTCAAACAGGAATACAAAGCCATCTTAGACAAATTAGGAGTAAAATATGATGAAAGATATTTGTGGATATGACCATCTTGCCGCCCTTTCAGGGCTCTGGTAGTTTGGTTTGGGGTGTCCCGGGGCGATGCCCCGGGCTAAGATCTCTCAGCCTTTCAGGCTGTATATTTAATTGAAATTTTGGACTTTACAGTCCCTCAGTGACCTTAGATCACACGTAGTAAACCTGCCCAGCCCGTAATCTACTTTGCGCACGCCGTGGTCGCCCAGTTCGCTTTCTCTGTCAAGTTCCTTGCCGAGGTAGGCTGTGCGCTGGTCGTCGTTACCACTTATGGCAGGAGCAAGCTTTCCAAATGGAAGATAATCAAAAATTATTTTTTAAGAAAGACTCAAGCCTGAAAAAGTGTAAGTCTTTCTATGAGTTATACTAGTACAGGGAATATTATTAATTTCCTAGGCTTAAAATATAATTTCTTTGCTTTTTAGGCAAAAAATTAGCGATAAACATTAATAATATGTTTTGATTTTTAACTACTCTGTAATTACCACATTGAATTTCACCATTCTCAAACACTTTCACAGTTGCAAAGCTACTATCAATATCATCCAGATCGTCATATAGTAATATAGTTAAAAGAATTTTACTGTGAATTGTTCCAGCATAAAGTTCATAGTTTGTAGAATCTTTAAGATAAATATTCAAACCATTAATAGATGCACTTGATCGATCATAGATGCTATCTAGTGCTAAATCCATATTTACTTTTATACCTACAAAACTTATATTCTCAATATTCTGAGATTTTGCCAAATAGATAGATACCGACGATAGTAAACAAAAATATACAAATATATATTTCATTTATTTCATCTCCTCTAATAGATATGCATCTATCATGAAATAGTAGCAAGGAAGCATGTCAAATAATGTGTTTTTTGAATCTTTTGGAATCGAGTAATATTTAGATCTGTATAAACAATAATCTAAAGTCACATTAAAACCAAATGTATCTCTTTGATGTTCAAATTCTTTAATAAAAACATGTTGGATAGTATAAAGCGGAGGCATTTGTTTAACTATATTTTTTTCAACAATAATAGAGTCTGTAATTTGAGTGAAACAAGAATATATATCAATTCCTTTATACAATAGATAATTATCATAATGCAATTGACATATCTCTTCATTACTATGAATATACAAGCCCACTCCACTGTCAAAAGTATAAATATGTATTTTATATCTATCACAATTAGCATGTCCAACTAATACTGAAAGAATAGCAAAAAGTAATAATGTTGATATTTTCTTATCCATTCGTTTTTTCCTTTTTTTTTTGGGTACTTCTGTTGGAGAAGAAACATTTTTAGGTTTACCTTTGTGATCTTCTCTGCTTGATTCATCTGGGATAGCATCGCATGCTCTTTTCTCAGGTCCAGCAATAACTCTTTCTTCTTCATCATTGTCGTACTGTGGATTATAAGTTTTTATGGTTTTGATATATTCAAGTATAATATCATTGACAGATTGTTTGAATTCCTTACTTGGAGGGAATCCATTGTTCTGCCAAAACTCCATATCGGATATATTTAATTGTTCAAAAGCATCGAAAATTGGAACAGCATGCATTATTTCATGATATAAATTCATAGCAGGAGATTGCCCACTACCGTTTTCAAAAATAAGTCCTAATAAAGGAGACCACTCAACACGAAAAGCATTATTGCCAGTTCTAAATCTTTGTATATGAGAAGAATGTATGTCAATATCAAGTCTAACATGTGAATTATACATATCAATTAACTTAATTGCATCATCTTCTGGTAGATTATCAATGAGATAATCTAAAGCCTAATTGAAATACATTTTATCCTGTTCAGTAGCATTAACTAATCTAAACTCTTTCCCATCATAATCAGCCAAACTCACCGGATTGTTCATACTATACTGGTACGGAGACCATGCATAATATTTTTCCCACAGAGGGTCACACGTAGTAAACCTGCCTAGCTCGTAGTCCACTTTGCGGACGCCGTGGTCTCCCATAGGGTTATAAGCATATCTCCATTCTATTCGGGCTTGGTCGTTGATATCTAACTAAAAAAGTGTCTTTTTATTCGTACAATAGATATTTTTTACGCTTTTCTTTGAATTCCTTAACATCTTTATCAATAAACGCTTTGAAATCAAAAGAGGGATTATCCAAAATTGCGGCAATAATCTTTGCTGTTCCGGTTACCTTTTTGAACATAGGGATTTTGCTCTTTATTTCGGAATATTTGAAAAGATCGGGACTCTTCTTGCGTAGTTTGAAAAGCAGTTCGACAACCGCTGTAAAAGGTTTGAAATCGCCCTCTCGCTCGAAAAAAATGATATACCCGAGGCAGGGTTTGCTCAGACCGGAATACATCCCGAAAAGAGGAGAAAATTCGACAGGCTCTGCCCTAATAATCGAATTGGAGGGTTGCTCATCTAAAATACCTACACAATTAAGATAAGGATCGCCCAAGTAGCCAAAAGGCCTGTTGGTACCAATACCAATGCTTACTATACCCAGCTCGCCAAGCACTCCAAGGTATGCAAGCCCCTTAGCAGCATCAACGGTAGGAACAAATGGAGAGGTGGGGAACCAGTGCAATCCTGTATCTTCCCAGTAATAACTTCTCTTCCAGTTTTCCATTTTCATAACGCTCATATCACAAAATAGGGGAGAGCCATCAGCTTTTTTGCCAAGCCAGCCCTCACTGTTAATCATATAAGCCATTTCGCCTATAGTCATACCATGGATATAGGGCACAGGCACGATACTGACAAACGAAGAAAACGCATCTTCTACGATATTGCCATCGACATTTTTACCATTGAGAGGATTGGGTCTATCTAAAACAATCATTTGTTTGGAATGCTCCGCACAAGCCTGCATCACATAAAACAAAGTGGAGATATAGGTATAAGAGCGAACACCGACATCTTGCATATCAACAAGTAAAATATCGCACTTATCTAATATTTCCTTAGTAGGTTTTTTGAGTTTTCCGTAAAGAGATACCACCGGAGTATTAAATAGCTTTTCGTTGGACACATCTTTTCCGGCAGCTACAGAGGTATAAAAGCCGTGTTCGGGAGCAAAAATTACTGAAAGATTGAGTTCGGGATGCGAAGCCAAAATTTCAGCGGTAAGTTTTCCCTTTGAGTTCCTTCCGGAATTATTAGAAAGTAGCCCGATTCTTTTTCCCTTAAGCATGGAGGTATGATATTTAAGCAAAACATCAATACCGGGAAGAGTGTTTTGAGCAACAGAGTCGATATTGCAACATAAAATAACGATTAGTAATGCAAGTAGATGTCTCATTTATTTCTTTTTCAAAAGATTTTTGATAAATTTAATTTGTTGTTTTGCCTTATCGTGCGAATCAAGATAGTCATCAAGTTCGAGCACTTCCTCATAGGTTTTTATAGATTCTTTCAGCTTTTTTTGTGCAAGCTGTATTTCCGCAATGTGCATATAAGCCTTGACCGCAAATCCTGAATCTTCTTCATCTAAGAAGTTAGAGCCTTCGATTGTCTTTCTGAGATATTTTTCTGCAGTAACGTAATCGTTGCTGCGTTTGAGCGAATAACCAACATAATAGAATGCTTCTCTTGCTGTCCTATTGTCATATCCTTCAACTTTAGCAATACATTTTTTTGCAATATCTCTCCATTCTTTTTCGAACTCGTCCCACTCGCCAAGTCTAACGAGAGCACGCGCATAGAATCTATGGAAAAAAGCATTCCTTGGATATCTTTCATGTAATGATTTCGAAGTAACTTTAGCTAACTGCCAATCTTCTTCGAACTGATGATAAATTTGCATTAGAATTACTTCCGCTTCGAGCTTAGTGTAGCGAGCATGCAAAGAAGAAGCGCGCAATTGTAACAGCCCGAGCCTTTTATCTCCACTAGGGAAAAAAAGCAAAGCAGGTTTCAAATAAGGATATTTCTCGGGTATAGCTGCTGCAAAGTAATTGTAAATCCCGGTTCCCAGCATAATATCATAATTATTAGGAGCTTTTTCAATGCAGGCAATCAGAAGATTGTAAGCATCTCTGCCATCGGCAGCCGCTTTCAGCCATTCTTTTTCTTGGGTATAATATTGTGCTCTATAGCCAACAGCACCGCCTTTGAAAAAGAGCGCACGAATATCGGTGGGGTTTTCATCTAATAATTTATCGCAGACTGAAACTACTTTGTCAATTTTTTCTAAAAATATTGGGTCGTAGTATTTAGTGCCTCGGTTCAGTTTAAGTTTCCACCAATACACAAGAGATTCAAGGAAATAGCCAGCAGGGTGTTCCGGGTAAAGCTCAACTACTTTACTAAAAGCAACTTCAGCACTATCAAATTCAACATTATATATATAATCTAATCCCTTAAGCACAAGGCTGTCAGCGTCCTTTTTGAGTAAAGCCCACTGCGCCTGGGTAAGCGTGGGGATTAACATCAAAAAGAGTATTATCGTGATTTTTTTCATATCAAAAGTTTGGAGTTAATTACTAAGTTTAAGTACCGCAATATAGTAAAAGATAAATGACATTGTTTCGGTTTATTATTACAATTCTAACCAGGAATAGCTAAGCATTTATTGTTTCTATTTTGACAATATATTTTCTACATAACTAATATCAAATCCAAGTATTTCTGCAATTTGAGTTTTCGAAAAACCGGAATTGTGAAGTTTATTTATGGTATTGATGTTGGCTTCTTTTCTACCTTCTTCAATTCCCTCAACAAAACCTTCCTCATAACCTTCATCATGAGCGGTATCGAGAGAATTTTTCAAATCACGATAATGTTTCAAACTTTCTTCGTATGATTTGGCTTGTTCAGGAGTAAATCGAGCAATTTCAGCTGTTTCAAATAGCTTAAGGAATATTTTCTCTCTGAGTTTCTCCGGAATATTGTCCAATCTGGTCATGTTTTTCAAAACATAAAGCCATTTATCAAAGCGAGTTTCTAACTCATCTACTGACTTATTGAATTTAGGCATTTCTAAATATATAAATGTCAATTTATCGTAGAAAACTTTATGTGTTTCTATGTCAGATAACTTCACATCGTATCTGAATTTATCAGGTTGGTCTTTGTCTTCATCAAAAACAAAATCTAAAATTGCAATCGTGTAAACCGCCTTTAGTTCAAAATTCCAATCATTCCTTTTTGCCTGCTCGGTGATAGGGAAGGTGGAATAGTAAACAGTTCTGTCTTTAAAGAAATTCTGCTTTGTTTTTTGGAGCTCTACTATAAACTTTTCACCTTTTTCATTTTCGCAGTAAAGATCAAAAATAGCTTTTCTGTCCATATCCGTCGAACCAAGATGCTCATTTTTTAAATAAGTGAGTTCCTTGATTTCTCCCTGCTCTTCACGCAAAAGTTCGCTAAGGAAGTCTTTAAGCAAATCCTTATTAGGCTCTTCACCGAAAAGCTTTTTGAAACCATAATCCGTAAACGGGTTTATATATTTTTCTGTTAGGTACATATTACTACTTCGCTTTAGATAAAATAATTCGAACAATTTCAAAATCAATTTTAGTGAGCTTAGCTATGTCCTCGATATCCATACCTGAATTATGCAAATTTATTATTATTTCTTTTCTACCTTCTTCAATTCCTAACTTAATGCCTTCCTCGATTCCTTCCTCATATCCTTCTTCGTGTGCTGTATCGAGAGAATTTTTCAAATCACGGTAATGCTTCAAGCTTTCTTCGTAGGATTTGGCTTGTTCCGGAGTAAATCGAGCAATCTCTGCTGTTTCAAATAGCTTGAGGAATATTTTTTCTCTGAGTTTTTCGGGTATATTGTCCAATCTGGTCATATTTTTCAAAACATAAAGCCATTTATCAAAGCGAGTTTCTAACTCATCAACTGATTTATTGAACTTAGGCATCTCTAAATATATAAATGTTAATTTATCGTAGAAAACTTTATGCGTTTCTATATCTGATAACTTCACATCGTATCTAAATTTATCAGGTTGGTCTTTGTCTTCATCAAAAACAAAATCTAAAATTGCAATCGTGTAAACCGCCTTAAGTTCAAAATTCCAATCGTTTCTTTTTGCCTGCTCGGTGATAGGGAAGGTGGAGTAGTAAACAGTTCTGTCTTTAAAAAAATTCTGCTTTGTTTTTTGGAGCTCTACTATAAACTTTTCACCTTTTTCATTTTCACAGTAAAGATCAAAAATAGCTTTTCTGTCCATATCAGTCGAACCAAGATGCTCATTTTTCAAATAAGTGAGTTCCTTGATTTCTCCCTGCTCTTCACGCAAAAGCTCGCTAAGAAAATCTTTAAGCAAATCCTTATTAGGCTCTTCGCCAAATAGCTTTTTGAAACCATAATCCGTAAACGGGTTTATATATTTTTCTGTTAAGTACATATTACTACTTCGCATTAGATAATATATTTTGAACAGTTTCGATATCAATTTTAGTGAGCTTAGCTATGTCCTCGATATCCATACCTGAATTATGCAAATTTATTATTATTTCTTTTCTACCTTCTTCAATTCCCTCAACAAAACCTTCCTCATATCCTTCATCATGAGCGGTATCGAGAGAATTTTTCAAATCACGATAATGTTTCAAACTTTCTTCGTAGGATTTGGCTTGTTCCGGAGTAAATCGAGCAATCTCAGCTGTTTCAAATAGCTTAAGGAATATTTTCTCTCTGAGTTTTTCGGGTATATTGTCCAATCTGGTCATATTTTTCAAAACATAAAGCCATTTATCAAAGCGAGTTTCTAACTCATCAACTGATTTATTGAACTTAGGCATCTCTAAATATATAAATGTTAATTTATCGTAGAAAACTTTATGCGTTTCTATATCTGATAACTTCACATCGTATCTAAATTTATCAGGTTGGTCTTTGTCTTCATCAAAAACAAAATCTAAAATTGCAATCGTGTAAACCGCCTTTAGTTCAAAATTCCAATCATTCTTTTTTGCCTGCTCGGTGATAGGGAATGTGGAATAGTAAACTGTTCTGTCTTTAAAGAAATTCTGCTTTGTTTTTTGAAGCTCGACAATAAACTTTTCACCTTTTTCATTTTCACAGTAAAGATCAAAAATAGCTTTTCTGTCCATATCAGTCGAACCAAGATGCTCATTTTTCAAATAAGTGAGTTCCTTGATTTCACCCTGCTCTTCACGCAAAAGCTCGCTAAGGAAGTCTTTCAGCAAATCCTTATTAGGCTCTTCACCGAAAAGCTTTTTGAAACCATAATCCGTAAACGGGTTTATATATTTTTCTGTTAGGTACATATTACTACTTCGCATTAGATAATATATTTTGAACAGTTTCGATATCAATTTTAGTGAGCTTAGCTATGTCCTCGATATCCATACCTGAATTATGCAAATTTATTATTATTTCTTTTCTACCTTCTTCAATTCCCTCTTTTCTTCCCTCTTCAATTCCCTCTTTTCTACCTTCTTCAATTCCCTCAACAAATCCCTCTTCATATCCTTCCTCATGTGCGGTATCGAGAGAATTTTTTAGATCACGGTAATGCTTCAAGCTCTCTTCGCTGGATTTGGCCTGTTCAGGAGTAAATCGAGCAATTTCAGCTGTTTCTTTTTCTGTTAGATACATTTACTACTTCGCTTTAGATAATATATTTTGAACAGTTTCGATATCAATTTTAGTGAAATTAGATATGTTCTCAATATCCATACCTGAATTATGTAAATTAATTATTATTTCTTTTCTTCCTTCTTCAATCCCTTCTTTCCTTCCCTCTTCAATTCCCTCTTTTCTTCCTTCTTCAATTCCTAACTTAATGCCTTCCTCGATTCCCTCTTCATATCCTTCATCATGAGCGGTATCGAGCGAATTTTTCAAATCACGGTAATGCTTCAAACTTTCTTCGTAGGATTTGGCTTGTTCCGGAGTAAACCGAGCTATCTCAGCTGTTTCAAATAGCTTAAGGAATATTTTTTCTCTTAGTTTTTCGGGAATATTGTCCAATCTGGTCATGTTTTTCAAAACATAAAGCCATTTATCAAAGCGAGTTTCTAACTCATCTACTGACTTATTGAATTTAGGCATTTCTAAATATATAAATGTCAATTTATCGTAGAAAACTTTATGCGTTTCTATATCTGATAACTTCACATCGTATCTGAATTTATCAGGCTGGTCTTTGTCTTCATCAAAAACAAAATCTAAAATTGCAATTGTGTAAACTGCCTTTAGTTCAAAATTCCAATCATTTCTTTTTGCCTGCTCTGTGATAGGGAAGGTGGAATAGTAAACAGTTCTGTCTTTAAAGAAATTCTGCTTTGTTTTTTGGAGCTCAACAATAAACTTTTCACCCTTTTCATTTTCGCAATAAAGATCAAAAATAGCTTTTCTGTCCATATCCGTCGAACCAAGATGCTCATTTTTCAAATAAGTGAGTTCCTTGATTTCACCCTGCTCTTCACGCAAAAGCTCACTAAGGAAGTCTTTAAGCAAATCCTTATTGGGCTCTTCACCAAATAGCTTTTTGAAACCATAATCCGTAAACGGATTTATATATTTTTCTGTTAGGTACATAAGCCAAAGCTCCCTAAGACACTATTGCAGTTCTTTACTTTATCAAAAATACGATAGAATATCAATACTTATTTTAATTTATTTGTCTCTATCTTACAATACAACCGCAAAGCAATGCCTTACGGTTGTATTATGTATTTATATAATATGTACGTATTTCAAATTTAGAAGTTATAAAATTGCTTCCAAATCAGATTCGCTTTCCATTAGTACATCTCTGGCTTTACTTCCTGTAAATGGACCAACAACTCCGGCTGCCTCTAATTCGTCAACTATCCTACCTGCTCTTGCATAACCAACTTTCAACCTTCTCTGTACCAAAGAGACAGAACCCTGTTGATGTCTTATAATCAATCGTGCTGCATCTTCAAAAAGCGGATCTCTCCCTGACATATCAAATGCCTGTGTCTCGCCGATTTCTTCATTAAGTGTTGGTAAATAGTATGGCTCGGAGTACCCTCTCTGATTGCCGATATATTCGCAGATATCATCTACTTCATCTGTATCTATAAAAGAGTTTTGCACTCTTATAGGTTTGATTGTACCCGGAGGTAAACAAAGCATATCGCCGTTTCCGAGTAGTTTTTCTGCACCAGAGAAGTCAAGGATTGTTCGGGAGTCAATTTTTGTTGCCACCAAATATGCCATACGTGCAGGGAAGTTTGCTTTGATTAAACCGGTTATTACATCTACAGATGGACGCTGCGTTGCAATTACCATGTGAATTCCAACGGCTCTCGCCATTTGTGCTAATCTCGTGATTGGTTCTTCTACTTCCTTGCCTGCAGTAAGCATTAGATCTGCTAACTCGTCTATAACGACAACGATATAAGGTAACGGGCGGTGATCTATATCTGTCCGGTCTTTATATTTCCCGTCCAATACCTTTTTGTTGTAATCTTTTATATTTCTGTCTCCGGCTGAAGCGAGTAAATCATACCTTTTTTCCATCTCGACAACTGCAGCCTTCAAGATGATTATTGCTTCTTTTGGATCTGTAATTATGGTTGAATTCAAATCAGGAGAAACTGCCATAAAGTGATCTTTCAGGTGAGAATATTGTTGCAATTCCACCTTTTTCGGGTCAATTATTACAAATTTCAATTCGTGTGGCAATCGTTTATAGAGCAATGAGCAGATAAGCGTATTTATACCTACTGATTTACCTGCACCTGTGCTGCCGGCGATTAATACGTGAGGCATTTTTGCTAAATCTACAATATATACTTCACCGGAAATTTGCTTCCCTAATGCTAAAGGGAGCTGCATATTATTGTTTTTGAATTTTTCTGATTTTATAACATCTCCAAATCTCACCAGCTGAGGCTCTTGATTCGGGATTTCTATGCCAACAGTTCCTTTGCCGGGAATAGGTGCTATCACCCTAATACCTCGTGCTTTTAAAGCCATAGCCAGGTCATCTGCAAGCCCTTCTATACGGCTTATTTTGATCCCTGCTGCAGGCACAAATTCATATTGTGTTACTACCGGACCTGGAGTTACGCTTAGATTTTCTATAAAGATTTTGAAAGTCTCTAATTTTTCCTGCAGTATTCTTGCATTGTCTTTTAGTTCCTGCTCGTTTATAGTGTTTGTTCCGTCACCCATTTTGACCAATTCTAATGTCGGTGGAGTGTAGTTTATCTTTTCGTCGTGGATGTAAGTACTAAGCTTTAGTTTTGGAGCTAATGTCTCTTTCTTCTTTACAGGTCTATATTCTTCATCATCTTCAAACTCATGCACAGTAACAGTCAAGGCGGGTTTGATTGGAGGTATAGAGCTTTCAGTTTTTTCATATTCAAAGCCTTCTTCTTCCGATGTTTCTTCTTCGTAACTTTGCCAATTCTCTCCTGTCACAGAATTCGTATCATCTTGATCTGTACCGAATTCGTTTTCATAACGGGTTGATTGAATATTTATATCTAATGGCTTTGCTGTAGATGATTCGTATGGAGTTTCTGTTTCTTCAATTTCTTCATTTGCAAAGTCAGCATCATATTTGAATTCGAAACTTTCTGCTCTTTGGTTATTTGAATTTGATTTTGTCTGTAAATTTTGCAAGATATCTCTTGCTGATAATTTTAGTTTTTTCTGTTGAGAAGTTGCTTCCCGGTTAGCTTGCGGTGCCGCTGTTTCTTCGTCTCTAACTGCTTGCCCTCTTGGTTGTAATGGTTCGCGCTGTTGTTCTTCGCTGAAGCTATCCACAACGGGCTTGTTGATTGTTGTTCTGATTAGCCTTGCCGGTTCTACACTTTGATTGCTAATGATAGACTCTCTTTGTTGCTCTTTTGTTTTTTGAGCTACACTTTTTGCTTCATTTTTTTCTGGCTCTGCGCTTTTATTGATGATGTAGTTAGTTTCTTTTCTTTCTTCAGTAACCGGACTTTCGGTTTCAGATTCCTCGTATTCATCATCTATATCGTCTATATAGTCATCATCTAATCTTGTTATGTTCACTTCTTCTTTTGATTTTTTTGCAGCGCTTGCATTGTTAAGTTTTTCTCGTAATATTTCTTTGCCGCTGCCTACTATTTCTTCCGTTTTCGAAAGAAATATACTTATTACTTTATCAATTTTGATATCTGTTCCAAGTATTACAGTTACTACAATCGCAGCTAAATATATCAATATAGAGCCAATAATTCCTACTATGCTGATAGTTATCGAAGACAGAAACTCCCCGATAAAACCATACCACTCATGGCTTAAATCTACAAACAAGGATGTATTTTGCAAAGTTGCAAAAAATGCTGAAAAGAGTAAGCCAAGTATCAGATAAACTGTAGTGTGTTTGATCCATTTATCCTCAATTTCTTCGCCCTGAAACATAAACTTTGCAAATATGACTATAAAAAAAGGAATGCCAAAGCTCGGATAGCCAAATGTTGAATTAAAAAAGAAATCTGAAAGCCAAGCTCCTACTATACCTAACCAGTTATGAATAAGCACAGGAGCACCTCCGCCAAATGCCATATCCATAAATCCGGAAAAGCCTAATGTCAAATATCTTTGGTCTATTTTCGAATGAGACAGCATTGATAGTATTATAAACACTGATATTAGCATCAGCATTATAGATATTACTTTTGTTTGAGTGCTTACTTCGCTCTTTTTGCGTTTAGGTGCAGAAGAGTTGTTCTTTTTCGGATTTTTCTTTTTTATTCGATTTAGAACAATGTCGTCGTTATTAGGCATTTTTTCCCCCCAGAATAAAATGCTTGTGCAACAATGTATTTAATATATTATGTCAATATATAAATAATAACAAAATTAGTCAAAAGATTATATGATTTATATCACTAAGCTTTTTTAATGCTATTGCCTTCAATGACTGGTACTACAGGAAAAGCATTTCTTGTTAGGCACAAATCTATGTCAGATTCCATACCGTTTGCTTTTAGTGTTTTTGCATGCTCCCTTGTTTTTATAAAATCGAGCAAATCGAAAGAATGCAAATTGTATAAGTTTTTGGCTGCATCTGCGGCATCTGTAAGTAATACATTATCAAATGTTTTGTAAAAATAGTTTATAAATGCTCCGGCACATAAAGTGTCCTCGTAGGACAGTCTGCCGTTAGTGCCCGCACACATGATACAAATGTCTGCAGTTGTGATAGATTCTTCGTCTGTCAGATAGTTGCTTTTGATGTAGTCTATAATGCTGTCAATATTTACAAATCCACCAACTACTCGCAATCTCGCATTTTTCCCCTTTTGGAATATTTTTGAACCATTTGTCGTAGAAAGGATTACAGATTTGCCTTGAACTGCTTCTTCTGTATATTCTGTTGGGGAATTACCTGCATCAAATCCGCTTGGTTTCTGGCAGTTTCTTTCACCTCCGAGAAAACGACTTTCTTTGCTTAGTGAGCTATATACTGATACAGCTTTGTCTAAACTCTCATAAGCCAATACTTCTTTTGCTCCGTTATGCAACGAGGCACAAACTGAAGAGCCGGCTCTGAGAACGTCAATCATGATTAGTATTTTGTTGTCAAACTGATTGACTGATTCAGGAAAATATGGTGTCAAAAAAGCATCGACTGTCATTCTTTACCTATTTTAGCAGTTGTACATAATAAATACGACACTATCGCATTATAGAAGCAAAATAACTAAAAAAATCAAAAATTTTTATTTTGATTTTTGAAATTTCCTTTTGCAGGCTAAATAATCTATATTTGGCAACTGTATTTCCTAATTTAGTCTTATATTGCAGAAATATAATATTTCAATTTCTAATTCTTATACTTATATTATGAATAAACCTTTTGTGATTGCAGGCCCTTGTCTTGCTGAATCTTTTAGTATGCTTGACGAAAGTGCTGCTCTTTTATCTGAACTTAGCCAAAAATTAAAATTTAAGTTGTATTTTAAAGCGTCTTATCGCAAAGCTAATAGAACAAGCGTTTCTTCTTTCGAAGGAGTAGGCGATGAAATTGCTCTTGGATGGATAAAAGAAATTGGTCAAAAATACAATCTCGAAACTATTACTGATATACACGAGTCACAAGATGCCGCCTTTGTTGCAGAATTTGTAGATGTATTGCAAATACCTGCGTTTTTAGCAAGGCAAACTGCTTTACTAATAGCTGCAGGTGAGACAGGCAAAATTGTTAATATCAAAAAAGCTCAGTTTATGGCTCCGGCTGACGTAATCAAGGCAGCCGATAAAGTCAAATCTACCGGTAATAACAATATTTGGCTTACAGAACGTGGTACTTTTTTTGGCTATAACAATTTAGTAGTCGATTACAGAGGTTTAGTGCAAATGAGACAAAGCGGTTACCCAACAGTCTTTGATGCTACTCATTCTGTGCAGCAACCTTCAATCGGCGAGCAGTCGGGTGGATCCCCTGAGTTTATACCTGCTCTTGCTCGTGCTGCTGCTGCTGTTGGGATTGATGGTCTCTTTTTAGAAACACATCCTGACCCTGCTAATGCTAAAAGCGATGCTGCTACTCAGTTGCCTTTAGGTAAAGTTGAAAACTTTTTGACAGAAATTTTTAGAATACATGAAATTGTTAATCCTTAATATTGTTGCTTGGCTTTTTTTAGCTTCTTGTTCCACCGAATATGATAAAAAACTTGTGGAGGAGGAGACACATGTCCTTCAGGGCGATGTTCCTGATCAGACAAGCCGCAATATTGAAGTGCTGTTTACTGATTCTAATGTTACTAAAGCTATATTAAAAGCCGGAAGGGCTCGCATCTATTCAAACAGCAGAGAAACTATTTTGGACAGCAGCGTCTATATAGATTTTTTTGACAGAAAAACCGGCAAAAAAGATAGCTATCTCATTGCTGATTCTGCGAGAATAGATGATGAAACTCAAAATATGGTTGCTGTCGGAAATGTCTTTTTCAAATCAGACAGTCAGCAATCAAGTTTGAAGACTAATAAGCTTTATTGGAATAATCAGACAAGAAAATTTTATACTGATGAATTTGTAGTATATGATAACCCTCGAGAGCATTTCGAAGGTTACGGGTTCGAGTCAGATGAGAACCTGACTAATTCTACTATTTACAAAATTTCCAATTCTACCATTAACAAAGTATCCGGAGAGCAAAAATGAAGAAAATGATGATTGCCGGTAACTGGAAGATGAATACCAATATTTTTGAGGCTCAAGTCTTAGCAGAATATATTTTTGGCGGTGTTTTGCAAAAGCCCGATCTAAATGTCGAGGTTGTCCTTTGTCCGCCTTTTGTAAATCTATTGACAGTAGCAAACGTGCTGAAAGACACAAAAAAAGTACATCTTGGTGCACAGAATTGCTACCACGAAGTAAAAGGTGCTTTCACAGGTGAAATATCTGTACCTATGCTTACTGAAGTAGGGTGCAAATATGTTATAATAGGGCATTCCGAAAGACGTACTATTTTTGGCGAATCTGATGAGCTAATCAATAAAAAAGTAAATGCTATAATGGACTATGGCTACAATGCTATATTATGTATCGGCGAAACTTTAGAAGAACGCAATGCCGGCAAAACGTTTGAAGTGCTGTTTAGACAGCTCGATAAATGCCTCGCAGGCGTACCTAATTATAAATTAAGAAATATAGTTATAGCTTACGAACCTGTCTGGGCTATAGGCACGGGTGTAGCTGCTACTGTAGCTCAGGTGGATGAGGCTCATAACAGAATCAGAGAACATTTGTTAGAGTCACAAGGCACAGCTGCCAAAGATATGCTTATCCTTTACGGAGGAAGTATGAAACCTGATAACGCTGCCGAATTGCTGGGACTCGAAAATGTAAACGGTGGTCTCATTGGTGGTGCTGCTCTTGATCCGGAACAGTTCCTAAGTATTATTGAATCAGCAAGGAAAGTTTCCGAATAATGAAGTACAATCTGCCAAATATGGTAAGCCTATCGCGAATTGTGATTTCGCCGTTTTTTCTAATGCTTCTGATAAGCGGCGATAAATTCAAGATAAAATTGTCTGTGTTGCTTTTTGTAGTGGGAGCTATCACTGACTTTCTGGATGGATGGCTTGCCCGCAAATACCATCAGGTGAGCTCTTGGGGCAAATTTTTTGACCCGCTCGCAGATAAAGTACTCACAACTTCTGCATTTTTAGCATTTGTAATCATGGAGATTGTCCCTCTTTGGATGGTCTCCGTGATAATTCTTCGCGATTTGGCAACCACATGGCTCAGAAAAATAGGGGAGAGGAAAGGCTCTCCGCTAAATACTTCGAAATCTGCAAAAACAAAAACTTTTATTCAAATGGCTTTTATTGCTTATATCCTTGTTTTTCTTGCTCTTGATATGTATTCAGTTGTTGCTTCGGTATTTACTTACTGGTTTATGCTTGCTCTCACAGCTTACACAGTATGGACATTAGTAGAGTATTTGCTGAATAACAAAGAAATATTTTTTGCAGGGGGAAGCAACCAAAGTGAAACATAACTTTTCTCCCAAATACCTATTTGTTACTCTTTTAGGGAGTGGATACCTCCCCAAAGCACCCGGTAGCTGGGGCAGTTTGCTTGCAGTGTTGCCTGCGTGTTTTGATATACCATATATCAGGTATATTTTTCTACTGTTTTTTCTCTTCAGTTGGCTATCTGTTCCTATAATAAATTCGATTGAAAAAGAAACTCACAACGACCCCGGTTTTATTGTTATTGATGAAGCGATGGGGATTTGGTTTATCTTTATTTCGCCTTATATTCCCCATAAAATAATTTACATTTTTATTGGGTTTCTGCTTTTTAGAATTTTTGATATTCTGAAGCCCTATCCCTGCAGCGTGCTAAATCGGCAAAAAGGCGGAGTGTATGTCATGTTAGACGACTTGTTTGCAGCAATTTACGCTTCTATTGCATTGCATTTGCTAATTATGGCAGAAAATATTTTTGGATTTTTTAACTTAATTAAGTTAATATAGTCTTAAAAATTAGAAAAGTAACAGACTAAAATATGCCAAAATAGTTATGACATAGCTCTCAAAGCTATACCTTGTGTCCAAATGTTAAGAGAAAAAATAATAACAAATCCCTAACAAAATTTAATACTACCCTAAACCCTTACAAAATAAAAGAAAAAAAGAAAAAAAAATACTTGCACACTTTGGACAAAACTTATATCTTGCGGTCATAATAAATCAATAATCAGTTTTCTCATCTTATTAATCAGAGGTTCTCATGAGTATGAACAAGACCGACTTAATCAATGCAGTAGCTGAAAAAGCTCAAATGACTAAAGTTGATGCAGAAAAAGCAATCAAAGCTACTTTTGATGCTATTACTAATGAATTGTCTCAAGGTGGTAAAATCACTTTAATCGGTTTCGGTACTTTCGAAGTTCAAGAAAGAAAAGAAAGAACAGGCAAAAACCCACAAACCGGTGCTACAATGACTATTCCTGCTAAAAAGGTTCCTAAATTCAAACCGGGCAAAGCATTGAAAGATGTTGTAGAAAAATAAATTTTGATGTTGAAAAAAAGCCGCTTATTCTTAAGCGGCTTTTTTTTATATTTGAAAGATTTATTTAATGTCAATCTATGGAAAAACGCCATGAGTAAGGAACTGACGCTGTCCAAACCGTACCTCATTCAGGCAGACGACCTGACCCGTGAAGATATTTACAATGTATTTGAAAAAGCTCAATTCTTCATGGACAATTATAAAAGAGGGGAAAAATTTGATGACCTCAAGGGCATCACTGTTGCATTAGCATTTTTTGAAAATTCCACTCGTACAAAAATTTCTTTCGAACTCGCTGCAAAAAGACTTTCCGCAGACACTTTCTCATTTCAATCTTCTTCATCCAGCTTAAAAAAAGGGGAATCCCTTATCGATACTCTCAGAACTATCGAAGCTATGGGTGTGCAGATGTATGTAGTGCGTCACGGAAATTCAGGCGTTCCGAAATTTTTGCAGGAAAATACTGACGGTGTAGTGCTTAATGCCGGCGACGGCAAACATGAGCACCCGACTCAGGCTATCTTAGATACCTTTACTCTTTACAGACATTTCGGCAAATTCGAAGGTCTTAAAGTATGTATTGTTGGCGATATTCTACACAGCCGCGTTGCAAGATCTAACATCACCACTCTAAAAACTCTTGGTGCTGAAGTTGCTGTTTGTGGCCCTGGTACTTTGCTCCCACGTCATTTGAACATTTGGGATGTACAGTTTATCGAAAACGTAGATGATGCTGTCGAATGGGCTGATGTTTTGCTCGTGCTTAGACTCCAAAGAGAAAGAATGGAATCTGGTATTCTGCCTTCTCTCAGAGAGTTCTCTAACTACTACGGTGTCAATTTTGAACATTTCAGCAGAAAGCCTGAGCTTGTGCTTATGCACCCGGGTCCTGTGAATTACGGTGTAGAGCTCGACTATAAAGTTAGCTCATACCCTAACTGCCTGATTGAAACTCAGGTAACTCACGGTGTTTATACCCGCATGGCTTTATTGTCGCTTCTTGCTAAGAATGTTTAAATATTAATGTAACTTTTTTAGTAATTCTGCACTCTTAGAGATATCTTTAAGAGTGCTTTTTTTTGCAAAATGCAAGATTACGTGGATTGGAAAATATCTGGACTATACTTGATATTATTAACTGGGGCAAGACTTTTTTTGAATCTAAAAATGTCGATTCGCCCAGATTATCTGTGGAACTTATCCTTTGCCATGTATTGGGTAATTCTCGCATGGAGCTATATACTAAGTTCGACAAACCGCTGAACGATGAAGAGCTAAAAAAAATAAAAGAAGCTGCAATCGAAAGAGCAAAAGGAAAGCCTTTGCAGCATCTTATTGGCAAGACTTCTTTTATTGACTACGAAATCAAATGCTCGGCTGATGCCCTAATCCCGCGTCCCGAAACGGAATTTTTAGCAGATTGGGCTATCAAAGACTTTAGTGGTTGCGACGTGCATAATATTCTTGACATTGGCACCGGAAGCGGCTGTATTGCTATTGCCATGGCTGACAATTTCAAATCAGCAAAAGTTTTTGCTATCGATGTCTCTACTGAGGCGCTCAAACTTGCAAAAGAAAATGCTGAATCAAACAAAATAGATAATATCTATTTCAAAAATATCGACATTTTGGAACAAACTGCAAAACATAACAAATTTGAGATAATAATTTCCAATCCTCCTTACATCCCTATAGATGAATATCATACGCTGGAGTCAGTGGTGAAAGACCATGAGCCGAAAATATCTTTGACAGACGGAAAAGATGGCATGACTTTTTATAAAAGATATTCTGAGATATTCGGAGAAATGCTTACAGATGAGGGTTGCTTTTATCTCGAAATCGGACACAATCAGGCAGAAGCAGTAAATTCTCTTTTTAGCTCCAAAGGTTATAAAACGGAACTGAAAAAGGATTTAGCAGGAATTTACAGAATGATTAAAGGCAAAAAATGCAGTTAAGATTGTGTAAAGCTGCAGTTAAGCAGCTTGGTATGTGGAAAAAAAAGAGCCTAAATGCAAGGCTTGCAAAGAAATAATTATGCTTATTTAGAAATTATTTTATAGTTTTGAAAACTGTATTACTTATATATGGCAAATTGTGTTTTTTACACTAAGGTAGTTAACGTATGTCTCAAGTAAAAATTGAACAACAAATCGGCGGCGCCGTCCTTGCACTGAGCGGACAGTTCATTGGCGGAGAAGAAACCGATCAGCTAAAAGATGCTTTGAATCAGCTTTCTAATCAGGACACAAAAAAACTTGTGATAGACCTGAAGAATACCAAATACCTCAATTCGACTGCTTTGGGTATTCTGATAGCGGCTCACACAAACTTTGTGAAAAGAGACGGAAAAATTGTACTTGCCAACATCAGCAAGTCAATCGAAAATATCTTTATTATCACAAAATTGACGGTTGTATTCAATATAGCCGACTCTGTAGAAGAAGCAATTAAATCTTTGTCTAATTAATATAAAAAGTGAGAGGTGTTATGAAAAACCTTTTTAATGTTCTAGTGATCGTGTTGTCACTGCTCGCAGCATACTTGTTCTATTACCTTGTAATGGGTAACCCTGCAAACTTTAATGACCCTGAAACTAAACACGAACCTAAAGTTGGTAACGTGCTTGGTACTATCTACACAGGCGGTCCGCTTGTAGGTCTTTTGCTTTCTTTCGTTCTTATCTCTATTACTTTTACAATCGAACGTCAGTTAGTTATGGCTAAAGCTAAAGGTAAAGGCGCTCCTGAAAAATTCATCAAAGAAGTTACTTCTTTGTTGGAACAAGGCAAATTAGATGAAGCTTTAGATGCTTGCGAAAAACAACGTGGCTCTATGGCTAGTGTACTTCGCTCAGCTATCGCTCGTTTTAAAGAAATCGAAAACGATTCTGAATACTCTACTGAAAAGAAAATTGCTGAAGTTCAAAGAGCTATAGACGAATCTATGAACTTAGAAACTCCACTTTTGGAAAAAAATCTTGTGTTCCTTTCTACAATCGCATCTATCTCTACGATGATCGGTTTGTTGGGTACTACTCTTGGTATGATTCGTGCATTCCAGGCTTTGGCAGAATCAGGTACTGTATCAGCTACTCAGCTTTCTATCGGTATCTCTGAAGCACTTTACAACACTGCCGGTGGTCTTTTGGGTGCGGTAATTTCTATCATTGCGTATAACTTCTTTACTACTAAAGTAGATAACTTCGTTTACATGATCGATGAAGCTATCTTGAATGTAACTCAGATATTTACCGTAAGAATCAAAAAATAATTTAGAAGGAGTCTTCTGTGCCTAAAATTAAGAAGAAAAGAGTCGGCTTCGTTATCGATATGACTCCATTGGTGGACATCACTTTCCTTCTGCTTACTTTCTTCATGTTTACTGCTAAGTTCAAAACTGAAGCAGAAAGTGAGCAAAAGTTCGTGGTGCAACGACCACAGGCATCAGCAGATACTTCTAAAGTGCCCGAGCACAATTTGGCTGTAATTTATGTCTCTATCGACTCGGCTTCTTCTGATACTGTCTATCATTATGCAGTTATCAATGAAGCAGACCGCCAGAGTGTTTACAGCAATATGTCCGAACAGCTGACTCCTGACCAACAGCAACAAGCTATGCTCAGAGTCGAAAATTTGGACCTCTTGGAAACTTTAATTAAGCAAACTCGTGGGGCTAACCCCAAAACCGAATTTGCAGTTGATGCTGATCATAGAATCGAATTCAAATGGGTCGATGATGCCATGGAGCGCCTAAGACGTTCGCAAGCAACAGTGTTTAACTATGTAACTGAGAAAAAAGGCGCTTAATTGATTTTTGTGTCTTGGCTCTCTATAGAAAAAAATATGTAACTTTTTTTTGTTGCATAGTGTCTAACTAAAAAAGATAATATTTAAAGGAGAATAATTATGGCTGGTGGCGGTGGTGCCCTCGGTGTAGAAAGATCGAAGAGGGGGAAAGCTTCGAAGCGTAAAAAAATGAAACGCGTCGGTTTTCACCTCGATATGACTCCTTTGGTGGATATCACATTCCTGTTGCTGACATTCTTTATGTTTACTACAACTATGGCAGCTCCACAGGTAATGGAAATGTCTATACCGCCTGAAAGGGAAGAAGAAGTTAAAGTTCGTATGACCGAATTGCTTTCTTTCTTCGTTTTTCACGAAGTAAACCCTACAACAGGCAAAGGTGTTGATAAATTCTACTGGAGAATCGGTACAGAACCTATGGAACCGATTAAACTTAACGAAGTAAAAGATTTGGCTTTCAGAGAAAATACTTCTAACAGAATAGAACCTAATAAATTGATTTTTGCTCTAAAAGTAGATAATAACGCTAACTACGGTGTTGTTGTTAATATTCTTGACGAACTTAATCTGGCTGAAGCTATGATTATGGAAGAATACGCTAAGAAAACTGACGAAACCGGAAAACCTCTTAAAAGAGAAAGAAGGTTTACTATCGCAAAAATCACTGAAGAAGAAATGGTTGAATTGCAAGCTATGGGAGGGCAAGAATAATGGCTGTTGTTGTAACTATGCCTGAACGTCATACCTATGGTGCGGTTGAGATAAAACAACTGATCAGAAAATACACTATCAGAGGCTTTATCTATACCATTCTCATTTTTGGTCTTACTATGGGAGCTTACCTTGCGTCGGTTACTATCGAAGCCGGCTCAGGTAAAAAGATGAAACTTGCTCCTATTCAAAAAATTAAACTCGATCAGTTGCCTCCTCCACAATCTGATGCTCCTGCGGAAGCTCCGCCTCCACAGCAGATCCAGCAGATTGTGCATTCAGGTCCGGCTGCTCGTGCGGGTACTCCTGTGCCGGTGCCGGATGCTGAGATTACTCCTGATATGCAGGACTTCGCTACTATTGACGTAATGTCCAGAGCTTCTTCCGAAGGTGGCGATGGCGTGGATCTTGGTGGTTTTGCTGACAATATCGATTTCGATGCAAAAGATATCAAAGTTCAGGCTCCTGTAGAAGAACCGGATCCGGATGAATTTATTGCTGTTGAAGAAGAAGCTAACTTAGATCTTCCTTCTTTGCAGAAAGTTGTAAAATATCCTGACTTGGCTCGACGTGCAGGTGTAGAAGGTACTGTATATGTGAAAGTTCTTATTGGTAAAGACGGCAAACCTAAGAAAACACTTATTGAGCATAGCGATAACGAATTGCTCAATAAAGCGGCTCAGGAAGCTGTTATGAAATACCGTGGCTACACTCCGGGTATCCAAAACGGTAACCCTATACAGATGTGGATTTCTATTCCAATCGAGTTTAGATTAAACTAATATGTTTTTGGCAGCAGCATCGCTTCTCAAATAGAGGCGATGCCTGCCCAAAACATAAAACTTAACATTGGTCAGACAAAAACCAAAAATGTGTATGACAAAACAAAAAGTATAATATGTTTTTCCAAAGTATTATACTTTTTATTTTGCCACAACCAAGGCAAACCAATTTTCCAAACTACAAGCTGATTGTTTAATGAAAACTGCAGATAGCAAAAGAAAAAGTTTTGATTTCGATTTGATTATGAAAGTAATCAATTACTCTCTCAGGTCATTTATTTTGATACTCGGGATAGTTTTTGCTCTCGGTCTTATCGAAATGCAGAATATGGATCCTACTATGGTCAGAGTCTTTGGCGGTATCATGATTCTTTTCGGTGCTTACAGATTATCTATGTACCACCTGATAGTCAAAAGACAGGCTATCGAAGAAAAATATGCGGAATTGGACGAAGAAAGAGACAATCTCGATAACTAATTAAACAACTACCTGATGATACTTAAATCCCTTATATTTTTAAGTTTATTTTTTACTATGCTTTTCACTTTATCTGCTGAAGACACACCGGCAGATACTACTGTTTTGCAAGAAGTAGAAGAAGTAGCTACGTTGGATTTAGATAAGTTGAGTTTGTGCGTAAACTATCCGGAAGATGCGCGAAGAGCTGAAATGGAAGGAACTGTTTATTTAAAATGCTTGATAGATGAGCAAGCCAATTTAGACAAACTTGTAGTAGAGTATGCAGATCATGATTATCTGATTGAGGAAGCTATTAATGGTCTGAAACAGTTTAAATCTTGGACTGCTGGCGTGAAGGGTGGAAAAAAAATCAAAATTTGGATATCTATCCCTATTGAATTTAAGTTGCAAAGTAGTTCATTCTTTGCTGACTTAGTTGCCTGGATTTTCGGCGGAGCAGACGAAGCAAAGATAAAACTACTTAATGATAATGCAATGTATCATGTTGGTGATGTTGTCGAAATTGCAAGAAACAGTAGATTAGGCATAAACAATAAGCTCCCTGTCAGATATTTGAATTTAGACAAGAAACCAAAAGTCCTTGCAAAGCTTCTTGCTGAGCTATTAGTAGGCAATACTTTTCCTCATGAAAAACTAATAGATAAAGATACTAAAATCAAAGTTAAGGTGTTGATAGATCAAATCGGAAATCCTATGGACGTGAAGATTCTTGAGTCCAACTACAAAGAGTTAGAACAGTCAGTGATTGACTTGATAAAGAATCACCAATTTGAGCCGTACCAAAGAAACGGTATAAATTATTACGCAGATTTAGTATTTACAATTACTGTTGATCCAAAAATTTGAGATAGTAAAGAATATATATTATGAAAACACTTTACTCAATATTGTTGCTTACATTGTTTGTGTTGCCTTCAGCTTTATTTGCCGAAGAAACTAAAACAGATACTTTGCGTTTTAACGATAAAGAGATAGTTAAAACTTACGATGGCAAGTTTATCTATGTAAATAAACATCTTTATGATTCGACTGATGTAGAGGATATAAAGTTAGAGCCTGATGTATTTGTTCCGTGTCAGGAAGAGGCAAATTTAGATTTGAATAAATTAGCATCTCTTGTTGTCTATCCTCCTCTTGCAAGAAGAGCAGGAATTATGGGCACAGCGTATGTAAAATGCTTAATTGGCAGAAACGATAAAGTACTAATAGTGATAATAGAGTTTTCCGACAACGAATTGCTCAACGAAGCTGCTATCAATGCTGTAATCTCTTGCGATACTTGGACGGCAGCAGTGCAAAAAGGACAAAAAATTCCAATGTGGATTTCTGTTCCAATAGAATTTAAGTTGAACGAAAGTAAAAAAGAAACTGAAGATAACGATTGATATATTAGGTTTGCGATTGAGCTAATCATTCTGAATCATAACTTTTGAGATTGACATTAGTATAAATTATATAGAGGTTCTCCGATATGAAAAATCTAATAATGCTTCTATTCCTTGGGCTAATAGTTTCCTGCGGCAAGAGTGAGCAAAGCGGAGAAGAACCGGCAGAATCTATGAGCAAAGGCGAAATTACCATAGTTTGTGATGAAGCTATCAAACATGTGATGGATCCGGCTATTGATATGTACGACGCTAAATACAAAGATGTTAAGGTTAGCAAAGAGTTTATAAATGCACGCGGAGTGATGCAAAAGTTGCTTTCCGGCGAAGCAAGGTTAGTAATCAATTCGAGAGATTACCTTCGCGACGAAGACTCTCTTATGAAAGCTTACGGCATGGAACCTCATAAAAAAATGGCTATTGCCTCTGACGGGCTTGTGTTTTTTACTCAACGCAACTTCCCGACTGATACATTGTCTGTAGAGGAAATTGAAGCAGCTCTTACAAGCGGTTTGCAACTTAAATCAATATACAATATGGCTCAGGAACCGAAGTTTGCATTCCCTGATGTAAACAGCTCAGTATATTATCATTTATACAAACAGGCAGCAAAAGAAAAAAGCATTACCCGAAGCGCTGAGTACTTCAAAGATACTGATTCGCTTATACAATATGTAAAAAATAACAACGCTGTGGGCGTAGCGCTAATGTCACAAGTTACCAAAGATACCACTTTGAAGATGTTGAGATTGGGTTTCACCAATAAAGACAAGAAACGCATCTATCCACAGACAGTTCACCCGGGCTATATCGTACAGGATATGTACCCGTTCAAAATTACATACTATGCTTACCTCAAAGAGCAAAGACGCAATCTGCCTTTCTGGTTTGCAAGGTATTTGGAGCAAGACAGGGAAGCACAAAAATACTTCCTTGATGCAGGAATTTTACCCGAATATGCAAAATTAGTGTTAAAACAAAATTAGAAGGACTAAGTACTAATGAAATTATTAGCTTCATTATTACTCGCACTCACTTTAAGCTTTAGTAGCTTATTTGCACAATCAGCAGCAGATCAGGTCAGAAGCTATCTTGCTGACAAGGATTACGAAAAAGCTTCTGAATTTATCGATCAGGCAATCAAAGAAAATCGTAAAGATATCGATTTGCATTTGACTTGCGGCGATATTTATTATGAATTGGAACAGTACCAAAAAGCTTTGGAACTTTATGAAAAAGCTGACGATTTGGACAGCGATGAGCCAAAAATCATGCGTAAAGTTGCTTCTGCATACTCTGCAATCGGCAATCACACTAAAGCTATGAAAGTGCTCGACGAAGCCATCAAAGAAAATGATAAAGATATCGATACTTGGCTACAATTAGGTAAAGCTCTTATTGCAGCAGATTCTTTGAAAGCAGCAGAAATAAAAATCACAAAAGCAAAAGCAATGGACGAATCCAACCCGGAAACATACATTGTGCTTGGTGATTTGTATTTCGCTAAAAGAGTTTATCCTTTGGCTTGCTCTAACTACGAAGAAGCTCTCAAAAAAGACGAACAAAATGTGCAGGCTCGTATCAATCTTGCTATAAGCTATGGCAAAATGGCAAATGTTGAGATGGATGATGATTTGAGAAACGAATTATTCAAAAAATCTTTGGTAGAATGGAACACTGTAACAAAACAGGATCCTAAAAATGCTAAAGCATTTTTCGAACAAGGTAGAATCTTCTACTATGCTAAGCAATACAAAGAATCAGCAGCCTCTCTTTTGAAATTCGTAGAGCTAAGACCTTCCGGCTCTCTTGGCAGATGGATGCTTGCACAGTCTCTTTACGAAATCGGTGCCTGCGACTCAGCAAGAACTCACCTCGAAATTTCAGCAGAGCAGATAGATACAGTTAAAACTAAAGCTAAACTCCTATTGGCTCGTTGCTTCTACGATAAAAAAGAATATGCACAATCATTCGAAGCATATACTGTAGTTGCTGCAAACTCAGAAATGGAAATGAAAGACGTACGTAGCTTTGGTACTGCAGCTCTTTTTGCAGGCGATACTACAAAAGCTATCGAATTGTGGAACAAAGCAATCGATATGGATCCTGAAGGCAACTGCCAGCTTATGTTCCTTGTGGGTACTCAGCTAAACAAGATGAAAATGTACGGAGACGCAGTTACAGTCCTAAAAAGAAGACTTGCTACTGCTTCTTGCACAGATAGGCTTTCAGAAACGAACTTTACTATTGGTACAGCTATATTCTTCGATGCTTCGCAGGATACTATCGTAGCGAACAGAGCACAAACTGCCTTGCCATATATGCTCAAAGCAGTAGAGCAAGACACAAATAATCTCTGGGCTTCAATTTACCTTGGAGACGTATATGCGGCTTTGGACTCTATGCCAAAAGCAAAAGAAGCATTCAGATTTGCTATTGACGTAGCAGCAGCTGACACATCATCTGCACAAAACAAATCAGTAATGCAGCAGGCATTCTTCAAAATGACAAATATGGCATTGGAAGCAAAAAACTGGGCAGAAGTAACAAAAGTAGCAAAAGAATGGTCAGATATGAGTCCTGACTCAGAATATGCATTCTTATTCCTTGCATTTGGTAACCAAGGACTTCAAAATACTGATGCAGCTTGCATCGCGTATAGAAAAGTGCTTAGAATAAATCCAAAAAATACAACAGCATCTAAAAATTTAAATGCGTTGCAATGCAAATAATCGCATAATGTTAAGAGAAAATGGAGACTTTGTTGATAAGTCTCCTTTTTTCGTTTTGTATTTTTCGTAAATCATTACTATCTTTGTAAGATACATTTTAGGCGGTAGTGTAAAAATGTTACAGATAATGATCAAAGGCATAGGCGACGGAACTTATGATATTGATACAGCCTGTGCAGTCGGAAGATTAAAAGGTATATATCCGGAGTTTTACGGCGAAGTAACACTCAAAGGAACGCTGAAAATACTCGGCAAACGATACACAATAGATGCTCAGGTGAGCAGCATGGCAAAACTTCTTTGTGATGTATCTCTCGAAGATTACAACGAAGAAATAAGTGCTGATATTTCCGTAGCTTATTTGGCTAATACTGACTTATATTATGCTCGCCAAGACGAGGATAACGAAGATTTCGAGACAGAAATCGTAATCCATGAGGATGACAAATTCATCGACCTCACAGAAGAGGTAACTCAGCAGCTAAATGTGTCATTGCCTATGAAAAGGGTAGCTCCTAAATATCGCGATAAAGAGCTTGAAGAGATATACCCTGAGTTTACAGATTCGAGCGATAAAGATAATACAGAAAATAAAGACCAAAATGAAGATATAGACGAACGATGGTCTGCATTAAAGAAATTAAAACTTAATTAGATAATTACATAAGGGATGGAACAATGCCACAACCTAAAAGAAAAACTTCTAAAACCCGTAGAGATAAAAGACGTACTCACTACAAAGCTACGCCTAAGACAGTAAACACTTGTCCTCAGTGTGCGTCTCCAAAATTATCTCATGCAGCTTGTCCTGAATGCGGATATTACAACGGACGTAAAATACTTGCTGCTGTTTAATATTCATAGTTTAAAAAAGTACCCGCTATTTTGATGTAGCAGGTACTTTTTTTATTAATAATAAACCGAGGTTTATTTTTCAGATGAACTCAAACGACAACAAAGTAATTAAAATAGCCATCGACGCAATGGGAGGGGACTTTGCACCCCTAAACGAAGTAATCGGCGGGCTTAATGCTTTAAAAAATAAACCATATTTAGAAGTTATCTTTGTAGGCGACGAAACGCAAATCAAAAAAACAATTTCCGAACAGGGATATTCCGGAAAAAACTATTCCATACTTCATGCCTCGCAGGTAGTTACTATGAAAGACGACCCTGCTGTAGCTATCAAAACCAAAAAAGATTCCTCTCTTTACAAAGGTATCGACTTAGTCAAATCAGGTTCTGCTGACGGATTTATTTCCGCAGGCAATACCGGTGCGGTGATGAGCACTTCTACTATTTTGCTCGGCAGAATAAAAGGAGTAGGCAGGCCGACTATTGGCACATTTATGCCAACAGTCAAAGACCGCCCGTCTTTGCTCTTAGATGTCGGTGCATCAGTAGATCAAAAAAGTCGTTTCCTTTACGAATATGCCATCATGGGAGCAATTTATGCAGAGCAGATTCTCGGTATAAATAACCCAAAAGTAGGTTTGCTAAGCGTAGGCGAAGAAGCCTCGAAAGGTACAGAGGAAGTGAAACTTGCCAATAAAATTTTGCAGGAAAGCGAACTTAATTTCATTGGCAACGTAGAAGGAAGAGATATACTTGCAGGTACTTCTGACATTGTCGTATGCGATGGTTTCACCGGAAATGTTATATTGAAATTTGCAGAAAGTTTCCTTACTGTACTTAAGAGTAAAATAAAAGATTTTTCTGAAAGAGGGATTTTTAATAAATTGAAAGTCGCTCTAATGGTACCAACTCTAAAGTTGATACTAAAAGACTTCGATTATCAGACTTATGGCGGAGTTCCTCTGCTAGGTGTCAATGGTAATATAATAATAGGGCACGGCAAATCGTCCCCTATAGCCATTGAAAACATGATCAACAGAGCCATTGAAATGACTCAAAAAGATCTGACCAATAAGCTTTTCGAAGCACTTAATAAGTAATAAATTTGCATAACAATAGAAAATTGAATCATGCCAGCAACAATTACTTCTATAGCTCACTATTTACCTCCTGATGTTTATACTAATAAATATTTTGAGGACTATTTAGATACAAACCATGATTGGATTATGGCAAGAACAGGCATTGCTGAACGTCGCTTTGCTAAAGATGGTGCCACAAGCGATTTGATGGTGCCTGCAGCAGAGGAATGTATCAAACGCAGAGGTATCGCCAAAGAGGATATCGACATGGTAATCTGCGCTACTGTAACGCCTGACCATTTGTTTCCTAATACAGCTGCAGTTTGCCAGCATAAATTAGGACTTCCAAATGCATGGGGTTATGATATTAGTGCTGCTTGTTCAGGATTTATTTTTACTTTAATAAATGCTGTTAAAATGGTAGAATCCGGCGTTGCAAGAAACGTACTTCTTCTTGCCGGTGACAAAATGAGTTCAGTAGTTAATTTCCAGGATAGAACTCAAGCTGTGCTTTTCGGCGATGGTGCTGCTGCCTGCCTTATCGAAATGTCTGACGATCCGGAACTTGGTGTTTTAGACCAGATACTTCACATAGACGGCAATGGCGGTCAATACCTTAAACAAGTTGCCGGTGGCTCTTTCAAACCCGCTTGCCACGAATCAGTGGATGCAGGCGAACACTATATCTACCAAGACGGACAAAACGTGTTTAAAGCTGCTGTTAAAGGTATGGCAGACGTTTCTACAGAAATCATGACTAAAAATGGAATGACTTCTGAAGATATCGACTGGTTAGTGCCGCATCAGGCTAATATGCGTATTATCACAGCAACAGCTCAGAGGATGGGACTTGCACCTGAAAAAGTGATGATCAATATCGAAAAATATGGCAACACTACTGCAGGTACTATTCCGATTTGTCTTTCTGAATGGTTAGAAAACGGTAAGCTCCACAAAGGCGACAAACTTGTGCTTTCAAGCTTTGGTGCTGGTTTTACATGGGGCACGATTTATATGCGTTGGAATATGAATAAATAAATTTGAATGATATGAGCAAAGCATTATTATTTACCGGGCAAGGTTCTCAATATGTAGGCATGGTCAAAGACCTGTTTGACAAATATCCTGTTGCTCGTGATTTAGTTGAAAAAGCAGACAAAGCCTTAGGCTTTTCTATTAGCAATATTTGCTTCGATGGTCCTGCGGAAACATTGAAAGAAACAAGATACACTCAACCTGCATTGTTTTTGCACTCTGCGGTGGCGTTCAATCTTGTCAAAGATAATATGGAATTTTCTGTAGTAGCAGGGCACTCCGTAGGCGAATATGCTGCTTTATATGCAGCAGAGGTCATCTCATTTGAAGATGCTATAAAACTTGTAGCTCTTAGAGGTCAGCTAATGTTCACTGCCGGCGAAGATGAACCGGGAACAATGATGGCTGTTATGGGTGCCGACGACGAAAAAGTTGAAGCCGCTTGCGCAGAACTTACCGAAAACGGTAACGGAAACGTAGTGGTAGCTGCTAATTACAACTGCCCCGGGCAGTTAGTAGTCTCCGGCTCTGCAGAGTACCTCAGAGCAAACGCAGCTGCATTCAAAGCAGCAGGTGCAAAAATAGTAAAAGAATTGCCTGTAAGCGGAGCTTTTCACTCTCCACTTATGAAACCTGCCAAAGAAAAATTGGCTGAGGCTATCAACAATATTGATTTCAAAGATGCAAAGGTTCCAGTGTATTCTAATGTTTACGCAAAACCAATAAGCAATGCATCTGAAATAAAAGAAGCTCTTATCGCTCAGCTTACTGCACCTGTCAAATGGACTCAGTCCTTGCAGGCTATGGATGCTGACGGAATTACTGACTTTGTCGAATTAGGTCCGGGCAATGTATTGCAAGGTTTGGTAAAACGAACTCTTGCAGGCAAAAACATTGGCGGAATCGACAAGGTAGAAGATGTGGAAAAATATATTGCAGGTTAAAAAGATATATTTTTTAACTTTATTTTTTGTCAATTAAAGAAAATACGATAATGGGAAACAGATTTGAAGGGAAAGTTGCTGTCGTTACAGGCGGTTGCCGCGGTATCGGAAAAGCAATAGTAGAAAGATTTTTGCAGGAAGGAGCTAAGGTTTATTCTTTCGATTATGTTATACCTGCAGAAGGTGATACTTTTATCGAAGATTCGGCTTTGGCAGTTAATGCTAAATGTGTACAAACTGACGTAACAAGCACAGAATCTGTTGCCGGTGCATTTGACAATGTTGTCAAAGCAGAAGGCAAAATAGATATACTTGTAAATAACGCAGGCGTAACACGCGATAATTTATTGATGAGAATGTCAGAAACGGAATGGGATCAGGTAATCAATACTAACTTGAAAGGCACATTTATCTGTACTAAAGCAGTTACCCGACAAATGATGTCCCAAAGAAGTGGTCGTATTATCAATGTTGGTTCTATTATAGGAAGCACAGGTAATGCCGGACAGTCTAACTATGCTTCATCAAAAGCAGGGGTAATAGGTTTTACAAAATCGATCGCACAGGAACTTGCTTCCCGTAATATTTTGTCAAACGTAGTTGCTCCGGGGTACGTAGAAACTCCAATGACTGACAAATTAACTGATGAACAAAAGAAAGCTTATGCAGAAGCAGTGCCGCTCAAAAGAGCTGCAAAACCGGAAGATATAGCAAACGTTGTAGCTTTCCTTGCCTCTGACGATGCTTCTTATGTTACAGGTCAGGTAATACACGTTGACGGCGGATTAGCACTTTAATCATATTATTATAAATCGTTTTTTAAACAACTTATGTTCTTAGGAGTATATCATGGCTATTTTAGCAAGAGTTAAAGAAATCATCGTAAACAAACTTGGTGTTGAAGAATCACAAGTTACACTTGAAGCTTCTTTCACAAAAGACTTGGGTGCTGACTCTTTGGATACAGTAGAGCTCATCATGGAATTCGAAAAAGAATTCGATATCACTATCGAAGATAGCGAAGCTGAAAAAATCCAAACTGTAGGCGATGTTGTTAATTTCTTGGAAGCTAACAAGTAATTAGCTTAGAAATTAAAAGCAGAGAAAGAGACTTTTTTTAGAAGTCATCTGATTGATTATCGTAAGGGACAGTCCGGCATATTAAAAAAATATGCAGACTGCCCTAATACGATTTATAAAAAAGCCTCTAAAAAATTTAATTGTAATGTGTAAAGTATAACAACGGCGAGAACTTATGCCGAAATACGATTTCCCACGTGTAGTGATTACCGGTCTCGGAGCAGTAACTCCAATTGGTAATAATATCGATGAATTTTGGAATTCAATGATGGAAGGCAAAAGCGGAGCCGGAATGATTACCGGGTTCGATGCCTCAGAATATAAAACAAAATTTGCATGCCAGGTAAAAGATTTCGATCCTGAAAAATATATGCATAAAAAAGAAATGCAGCGTATGGATCCTTTTACTCATTATGCAATTGCAGCTGCTTCTATGGCTATAGAAGATGCAGCTATTGACTTTGAAACACTCGACAAAGAAAGAGTTGGTGTGATCTTCGGTTCCGGTATCGGTGGTATGTGGACTTACCATCACCAGCAGGAACAGCTTTACCAACGTGGTAAGCCTGATAGAATTTCACCATTCTTTGTGCCGATGATGATTTCTGACATTGCTGCAGGACAGATAGCTATCCGTTGGGGCTTCAAAGGTCCTAATTATGCTACAGTTTCTGCTTGTGCTACTTCATCTCATGCAATCGCAGATGCTCTGATGCTTATCCAAAGAGGTAATGCAGACATGATGATTTGCGGCGGCAGCGAAGCAGCAATCTGCCCTATGGGTGTTGGTGGCTTTAATGCTATGCAGGCACTTTCTACAAGAAATGATGACCCTGCTACTGCCAGCCGTCCTTTCGATAAAGGCAGAGACGGATTCGTCATGGGCGAAGGCGGTGGTGTGCTTGTTATAGAAACATTGGAGCACGCACGCAAAAGAGGTGCAAAAATTTATGCAGAATTAGCAGGTTTCGGACTGACAGATGATGCTCATCACATCACTGCTCCTTCTTTGGATGGTCCTACAAGATCAATGCGTCTTGCTATCGAAGATGCAGGATTGAAACCTGAAGACATAGACTATCTAAATGCTCACGGTACATCTACTCCGCACAACGACAGAAATGAAACTGCCGCTGTGAAAGAAGTATTTGGCGAGCATGCTTACAAGATGGCTATCAGCTCTACAAAATCAATGACCGGTCACCTTCTGGGTGCTGCCGGAGCTATCGAAGCAGTAGCTACAACTCTTGCAATTACAAATGCAATGGTGCCGCCTACTATCAATATTGTAGAGCAGGATCCTGATTGTGATTTGAACTATACACCTCACAAACCGGTGAAAAAAGAAATCAAAGCTGCGATAAGCAATACTTTTGGTTTTGGTGGTCATAATGCTACTTTATGTTTCAAAAAATTTGAAGATTAAATCGATAAATGCAAGATATTTTTCAGCAAATTTACGATGGCATTTTTAAGTTCAAACCGCTTAAAAAGTTTCTTAAAAGCGAATCAAACCACAGGGAGCTATTCCCTGTGGTTGGTTTTTTAGATGCCAAACGCAAAAAAGAATTAGAAAAAGCTTTAAATATTAAAATCAAAAATACTCAGTATTTTGAACAAGCTCTAATCCATCGCTCTTATCTGCAGGTACTTGGCAGGGGAGATGTACACTCCAATGAACGAATGGAATTTCTCGGCGATGCCATACTTGGTATGCTGATAGCCGAATATCTATTTTCTATGGATATGAGCATCCACGAAGGTGATCTTACTAAACTAAGAGCCAGGTTGGTCAATAAAAAATCATTGACTTATTGTGCATTAGACCTAAGACTCAATGATTTTTTAATGATGAGCTATAGCTGCCGCCATTCTTTGGATCAGGGTAATGACGCTCTGCTCGGAGACGCTATGGAGGCTATAATAGCAGCTGTTTATCTCGATTCAGGTCTTCGTGAAACCAATGATTTTATTTTGAATAGATTAATTCCGACTCTATTAAATAAAAGTGTTTTGGAAGATACAAATTATAAAAGTAAATTGCTTGAGACTGTTCAGGCAAATGGAAAAGAAGCTCCTTCGTATTCGGTACTCGAAGCAAACGGTCCCGACCACGACAAAGAGTTCAAAATTGGTGTCTATGTTGGTGGTGAGTTGCTCGCTGTCGGCATTGGCAAAAACAAAAGAGCTGCAGAGCAGAACGCTGCCTTTACTGCTCTCGAAAAACTAAGCAATCTATTTTCATAACTAATATATATAGTGATGCGGTATGGAAAAGTTAATATTTGAAAAATCTCGTCCGGGCCGTAAAGGATATACGCTCCCACAGTTAGATGTCGATACTGTTGCTGTTGATGCTCATATCCCGCAAGACCTTATCAGAAAAAATGACGCTGAATTACCTGAAATTAGCGAAAACGAAATCGCAAGACATTTCACAAAATTGTCTAAACTTAATTTCAATATAGAAGAAGGATTGTATCCTCTTGGTTCTTGTACCATGAAATACAACCCTAAAGTAAACGAAGTTACGGCTTCTTTGCCGGGCTTTCTAAACGTTCACCCTTGTAGCCAGGAAGAGCACGCACAAGGTGCTTTGCAGTTAATGTACGAACTTGGTGAATCTTTGAAAGAAATCACAGGTCTCCCTGGTGTTTCTTTGCAGCCGGCTGCAGGTTCTCATGGTGAATTGACAAGTATCTTTATGTTCCGTGCTTACCATTTGCATAATGGCCAGCCACAAAGAAATAAAATCCTTATTCCTGATGCAGCTCATGGTACTAATCCTGCTTCTGCAGCTATCGGTGGTTTCCAAATCATCAACATCAACTCTACTGAAGACGGAAGAATTGATATCGCTGATTTGAAAT
Organism: Kapaibacterium sp. (SeqCode); assembly: GCA_963664875.1. Classification (GTDB taxonomy): domain Bacteria; phylum Bacteroidota; class Ignavibacteria; order Kapaibacteriales; family UBA2268; genus JBFHIJ01. The sequence goes on from OY761611.1 coordinate 3,487,659, forward strand.
CTAAAGTTGGCGACGATACAGCAGGTTTCATGATTACAAATCCTAATACTATTGGTTTGTTCGAACCGCAGATTCTTGAAATCAACAAGATTATCAAAGATGCAGGTGGTTTGCTTTACATGGATGGTGCCAATCTAAATGCTCTTATGGGTATTGCACGTCCGGGAGATATGGAATTTGATGCAGTTCACTTCAACTTGCACAAAACTATGTCAACTCCTCACGGTGGTGGTGGTCCGGGTGCAGGTCCAATTTGTGTTTCTGAAAGATTAAAACCATTCCTTCCTGTACCTCAAATCGAAAAAGAAGGCGATAAGTACATAATGATTATGGATAATAAACTTTCTATCGGCAAAGTACATACTTTCTTTGGTAACTTTGGTGTGATGGTAAGAGCATATACTTATATCCGTATGCTTGGAGCTAAAGGCTTGAACGAAGCAAGCAAAAACGCTATCATCAATGCTAATTACCTATTCAAGCTAATCAAAGATAACTTTGAAGTGCCTTACGATGAATTCTGTATGCACGAATTTGTGATTAGTGGAGATAAGCAAAAAGAATTAGGCGTATCTACAAAAGATATAGCTAAAAGATTATTGGACTATGGATTCCATGCCCCTACAATCTATTTCCCATTGATTGTACACGAATCTATGCTTATCGAACCAACTGAAACAGAAACTAAAGAAAGCTTGGAATCATTTGCGGATGCAATGAATGCAATAGCAAAAGAAGTAGAAACAAATCCTGATTTGGTGCTAAACTCACCTGTAACTACTCCGGTAAGAAGATTGGACGACGCATTAGCAGCAAGACAGCTAAACGTACGCTGGACAAAACAGGCTTAATTTTGCTTTTAATATGAATTATGAAAAAAGCGCTACGTTTTTCGTAGCGCTTTTTACATATATACTAAATTAGATGGTGGAATGTATTAGTGATTCACTTTAATAGATTCACTAATGTAGAAATCACTACACAAATGCTGTAGACTGCTAATCCAAAATATTTATTTTTTATGTTAGTCTTTGCTAATGTAAGATTCTAGTGCGATAGTTTTTGTATAGTTTTGGATATCCGATTCAAACGATATTTTAGAAGAGAATCTTAGAATATAATTCGATCATTCGAGCGATAGAAATTTATGAAAGATACTTTGAATATTGAATTTATCGACAGAAAAGATCAGGCTTCTGATTATGACTGGGCTAATATCTCTTTGGGTGATGAACGGGTTGGCAAAGCTCGCTGTCTCATAGAAGGTAAGACTCTTGTTATATACTCGATCAATATCTATCCTGAGTTTCAGGGAAGGCACTACGGTGCGGAATTTGTAGAGCGTGCCAAACAGCACTACGAAACTTTAATTGCAGACAGAGTAAGATTTAATGCTATCGGGTTTTGGGAAAAAATGGGTTTTATCAAGTACGACAGAGATAATTATATATACAAAAAGGGCAATTCTAAATAGACTTTTCATTTGCTCTTAGTATTCGGTTCGCGATTTCCGTTCTTTTTGTAAGGCTTTTAGGTAGAGACGGAGCCTGTAAAGCTCATCCATAGAGAGCTGACTATCCATCCTTGTGAAGACCTGAGTGATTTTGTCAAAACCTATATTGTAAAATGCTTCGGTAGCCGCTTCCAATAGATATTTAGGAATAAAAATCTGCTTTTTGAAGTAGTCGCTCGGAAGTTTGTGCCCTTCGTCAATCATATATTCGATTATTCTATAAAGAGCCACAGGCTTTAGTGCCAAAGTATCAATCATAGTGTCAATACTTTCCTTTTCTTTAATCATATTAGAGATATTTGAGCGCGTATCTCCCGTAGTTGATGTAGTAGTTTTGCTAGTTTTGGGACTGCTTTTCTGTGGCACGGGCAATGAAATGTTAGATGTAGAAAAATCAATATTGGTATTGACATTTTTAATGCCTTTTTTGATACAATAGTCTTTGATTTCCTTGCTAAATGCCGCTCCGTATTTTTGATATTTCTTTTTACCTACACCGGTTGCTGCCATCATAGAATCTTTGCTGATAGTATAGAACTTAGCAAATTCGAGTAGAGTTTTATCGCCAAAAATAGCATAAGGAGGCAGATTATTATCATTAGCAAGAGATTTTCTGACTCCTCGAAGAACTTCAAACAGCTCTTGCGAATGTGAAGTAGCGGCAGGAACCGAGCGTTTGGCTTTACCGGAAAGATATCCGAAAACAAGCATTTTGCTTTTAAAAACTTCTTTTGACTTATCATTTAGAGAGAGCACTCCCTCTTTATCATCAAATAAATCTTGTTGCCAAAACTGTGCAACGACTTTTTCCCATTGCTCTTTGGAATATTCTTTGCCGATACCGTAAGTGGAAACTTTGTTTAGCTCATTTTTATAAATTGCGGTTGTAATCTGACCTGTAAGAGTGTCTATTACTGTTTCCAAATCATGTTTCTGTCCAACTCGGTATATGCAGGAAAGAAACTTTTTGGCAGGTATGGTCAAATCGATTACAGATTCATCTTCTTCCGTGCAGCAATCGCACATTCCGCAGTTTGAATCAGCATTTTTTTCGCCAAAATAATTGAGAACAAATGCTTTCCTGCAGGTATTCGCCTCACAGAAGCTTACCATTTTTTTAAGCTGTTCGCGAGCAACTTTCTGCTCTTTTGCTTCTTTTTGATCTATAAAAAATTCGATTTTAAATTTATCGGCATAGCTATACATCAGCAGGCAGTTTGCTCTTAGTCCGTCTCTGCCGGCTCTTCCGATTTCCTGATAATACGACTCGAGACTTTTAGGCAAATCGTGGTGGATCACAAATCTGACGTTTGGTTTATTTATGCCCATACCAAAAGCAATAGTTGCAACGATAATATTAACATCATCGCGAATAAATCTATCCTGATTATTATGCCTTGTGGTCTCGTTAAGTCCTGCATGGTATGGCAGCACAGAGTAGCCGTCTTTTTGCAGTTTTTCAGAAATTTCTTCGGTTTGCTTTCTGGAAAAGCAATAAATAATACCTGATTGGCCCGGGAATCGGTTAATAAATGATTTGAGTTGCCGATACGGATTGTTTTTTTCGATAACCTGAAGATATAAATTTTCTCTATTGAAAGAAGAAATAAAAGATTTCTCGTTTTCAAAATTGAGATTTTTTATAATATCCTGTCTTACTTTGGGAGTCGCAGTAGCAGTAAGTGCTACGCAGGCAGCTTCAGGAAGCAATTTCCTTACTTCAGCAATTTGCCTATACTCCGGTCTGAAATCGTGACCCCACTCAGAGATACAATGCGCTTCGTCCACTGTGATACATTCAATAGGCACAGAGCGAAGAAGCTCTAAAATCTGAGGTCTGAAAAGAGATTCCGGAGCTAAGTAGAGCAACTTGACTTTGCCCTGTTTTACAAGCTCGTAGTTGTATTTATATTCTTCTAATGGTATAGAACTATTAAGCATCACAGCAGAAATACCATATTCGAGGAGCTGCTGCACCTGATCTTTCATAAGCGAAATAAGAGGCGAAATAACAATGGTAATCCCTTCGAAAATCAAAGCCGGAATCTGATAGCACAAGGACTTTCCTCCACCTGTAGGCATGATAACAAGTGTATCTTTCTTTTCGAGTACATTGGCGATAGCTTCGCCCTGCAGCTCTCTGAAAGCTTTATACCCAAAAACAGATTGAAGCAACTCCAAGTGTTTAGATTTTGACAAAGTATTTCCTAAAATGCTGAAACTACCAACAACAATAGTAGTTAATTAGTATGCAAAGAGCAAAAATAATCTACTAATGTGGAAAAAGAAGGGAATTACATTGCATCTCGGGTAATATTTGGTTTAATACTTTGCTTTAGGAAATCAGAGCAGGTATCTACTGATCCAGCCATTTTTTGAAATCCGGAGCTCTTTCTACACTGACAATTACCTCGCTGTCCTCCGACGAAGGGGTCAGATTTAATTTCACTCTACTCCTCGACCAAGCTGTCATGCCGGCAATGGAATCGATATTTATGAGATATTGGCGATTTATGCGAAAAAATCTTTCGGGATCCAATACTTTTTCCAGAGCCTCTAAAGTCAAATCCACCGGATATAAAGAATTATCAAAGCATTTGAAAAAAACATTTTTATTGGAGGAGAAGAAATATGCTATATCGGAGCATTTTATATTTTTCAATTTAGAGCCCACTTGCACAAGAAATCTTTTTTTATAAACTTTTTCTTCGCGAATGCCCTTGGCTATTTCTGAATAATCGCTCAGTAAAGTATCTTTCAAATTATTGATTTTTTCAAGTGCAGCTTCAAGGTCAGTTTTTCTTATTGGTTTGAGGAGATAGTCTATGCTGTTAAGCTGGAAGGCACGGATAGCGTATTTTTCATAAGCGCTTGTAAATATGATAGGAGTTGAAATTTTTACTATATCAAATATACTAAAGCTAATCCCATCAGAAAGATGTATATCCAAAAATATTAAATCTGCCTTATTATCTTTTAGCCACTCCACCGATTCTTTGATTGAAGAAAGCAAAGCAAGTATCTCAATGTTTGGGTCGATATCAGTTAGCATTTCTGCCAATCTTTCAGCAGCAATTCTCTCATCTTCAATAATTATTATCTTCATTGTCGTCAGCCACAATAATTGGGAATTTGCAATAATAAAAATTATCTTCATTATAATACAAAGGCATTTGGGAGCCTAATATTTTATACCTGTGCGAAATATTTTCCTGACCTTTGCCGGTTGAATTGTTGCCACCTGCCCTGTCTTGCAAATTATTTGCAACAACAATATATTGATTATCTTTATAGATATATATCTGCAAAGGTTTCTCTGCTGAAGCTGCATTGTGCTTAATCGCATTTTCCACAGCAGATTGCAAAGTCAGTGGGGGCAGTTTTGAAATGCAATTATTCAAATCTATTTCGATTTTAAGAACATCTCCGTATCTTATTTTCAAAAGTGAAATATATGCTTTTACAAAATCGATTTCTTCTTCAATATCGATTAGTTCGTAATCCATAGTTTCCACTACATAGCGATAAACATAAGCCAAATCTTCGGTAAATCGTTTGGCTTTTTGGGTGTCGATATCTATCAGGCTGATAAGAATGTTCAGAGAGTTAAACAAAAAATGTGGATCAGATTGGTTTTTCAAAACAAGCATTTTTAAATCATTTACTTCCAAAGCGAGTTTTTCTTTGTCGTCTTTCTCTTTGTTTTTTTCAAACAGAGCTATCCAAAGTTCGAGCACTGCAGTAATAAGCACATTTGCTACAGATATTATCAATATATTATTTATGATAACTTCAACTAAAGGCTCTTTGTAGGAGTTTATAAACTCTGAGAGTAGGGTAAGCAATATTGCCATAATTACGGCAATGACAACGATCAGAAGAGCTTCTAAAAGTGTTCTGAAAAATGGGGAATGACTCCAAGTGTATCTTTGATTGAGAAAAGCAATAACATACAAATCCATATATGCCACTACAACCGAAGAGAGATAGCTAAAAGTAAAACTATAGCTCAATCTTGCCCAAAATGCTCCAAAACTATTGATTTCTACGTACCCGGTGAACCCGATATAAGCTATAACTATTGTTTCTATTATCAAAACAAAAGCAGCGCATAATATCAGCATTCTTTTCAAAGGTATAATAGAATTTAGATATGCAATGCTCATACGAACAATCATTTCATTTTCAGTAATAAGTTAAACAATATAGCTCAAAAAGTGCGGATTGCAAAAAGAGAAATGACTACCGCTTGTATATAACCTCACACATTTAAACTTAACAAGCAGCAGTCATTTCATTTTAGGGCGAATCATGTAGTCAAAACTTAGGTTTCTCCGGTAATAAAGGGAATTTTGAATAATACTTGCCACCTTCGGAAAAATATATCGGCAATATTTCTGTGATAATTGCATATCTTTTATTTATATTTCTTTGCCCGATACCCGATGAGTATTCTCGCGAATACTTGTATTGAACGTTATTTACTACGTATATGGAATCATGTTGGCAATAAATATTTATCATAAGTGGCGAAATATCAGATAAAGAATTATGCTTTAATGCATTTTCTACTGCAAACTGCAGGCACAAAGGAGGTAGCCACCAATCTAAATATTCTTCTGTTTTTTGAATATGGAAAATAATTTTGTTTGAGAACCTAATTTCTAATAAAAACCGATAGGATTCTAAGAATTCCAACTCTTGCGACAGTCTGACACATTTAGAATCTATGGTTTCTAAAACATATCTGTAAATCAGAGAAAGCTCGTCGAAAAACTTTTGTGCTCTTTCCGGTTCTGTGCCTATAAGTCCGCTCATAGTATTTAGACTGTTGAAAATAAAATGAGGCTCAATCTGACTTTTCAGCACTTCATACTTCAGATTGCTTATTTCTGATTCCATGATTTGCTCTTTGAGCTCAGATTTGTTCTTTTCAAAAAGTGAAACCCAAAACTCCAGTATTATCATCAACATAAAATTGCTTACTATGCTAATCATAATGTTATTGATGAAAGCACAATAAAAGCTTTCGGGGTATTTATGTATCAAACTTGCAATGCCTGTAAGCAAAAAAGCAGTAAACACTCCTAAAATAGAAACAAAAAGTATCTCAAAGATTACTCTTTTTACTATTCTGCCATTCCACGAAGCGTAGTAGTCTAAAAAAGCGATTACCCTCAAATCGAGGTATGCTACTATATAGCCACCCAGAAAAGCAATGGCTACACTCATCAAGTATCTGTAAAGCAAGATAGAAATGCTTGATATTGGTGCATAATTGATATAATCAAGATATATAGTAATAAACAACTGAATAAACGCCACATATACCAGCACAACACCTGCAAGCTGGCGTGGCGATAATATCTTGTTTATTTCTGATACTTTCATGATCATATCTCATATTAATTTATTTTCAAAAAGCTAAGCAAATTTGCCTTTACTTCCTAAATAAAATCTTTTGTCCGGGGAGAGAGGGAAGCTGCCGCCATGAGTTTGAACTTATAATTTACACCGAGTAGAATTTCGGCGACAGCTTCACTTTGTGAGTACATCTTGGGTCTTGTTTATTTTATTTGATATCGGAGTGTCAATCCACCGGTTATCGTATTGAGCAAAAACTCGTCTGTTTGATGTAACTCAATCGGAGAGGTTAATTTGAAGGATAACGTAAATCCAATCCACCACTGAGAGAAGAGCTTATATGAGATTTCGCCCGCCAACATATTTACGACGAACTCATCTCTGTCAACAGTTTTTTCATACCAGAGCTTACCTGCTCTGTATTTTTTATCTAATTCATATTTTACTATTCCGCTTGCTGTTGTGTAGCGAAATGTAAGCAAAATATCGTCACTGCATTTTGTATTATATTCCAAAAACAAACCTGCATAGCCGCCTTCCATTTGGAACGTGCCTTCGAGGTCAGAACTACTAAGTGTGTGATTGTAATATAGCCCGGAACCTACTATACCTAAGTTCCAATGAGTCCCAACAGGAAAGCTGTAATCTAAGGAAAATATACCTGCGGGTTTTGCCATTACTTCAGTATATTCCATACTGAAACCAACACTGCTGCTTTTGATTTCTGTGTGAGAAGCAGCCTCATTCTGATTTAGATTTTCATTTCCCAAAGCGTTGTAAAATGCTATCAACAACAAGATGATGATATACATTAGCTGTCTGAGTGACATAAAATCTATAGCCCTAAATGTGTTTAATAATTACAATACAAACTTAGCACTCTTATCTGCCTTGATAAACTAAATCAAGACGAACCTGCAAAATCAGATACTAAGGATGTTAAAATGAATGATGAAACTGTATTTTCTGTTTATTTTGAAGTTTATTTTTTATTGGACTCAATATATATAGATTGCTCCAAAGCTCTGTGATTGCAAATTATAAGATTTTTATTTTTTAAATACATCCGCCTTTTTATCGTTTATGCTACATACACTAACAGACAGGTCTGATATGCCTTTTTTTGATTTCAATGATAATAAAATATATTACAATGTAACCGGCAGCGGTTATCCTTTACTCCTCTTACACGGGAACAGTGTCTCCTCCAATATGTTTAGATTTGATATTCCTTTTTTTGAAGAAAATTTCAAAGTTATAGTTTTTGACTGGCATGGACACGGACAGTCCGGTAGAGTTGCCAGATTTAGAGATGACTTTTGGAAATATAATGCCGAAACTGCAAATGCTCTGCTTGATCATCTGGGAATTGAAGAGCTTTACGCCATAGGTACGAGTGGAGGTGCTCTCACCGGATTTAATATGCTTACTCAACGCAAAGGTAGAATTAAGAAATTTATAGCTGACAGTTTCCTTGGGATGTCTCTTACTGAAGAAGAAGCCTATGGCATCGCCAAAAAAAGGACACAAGCACTTGCTCACAATTTCATGACGCAACAGTTCTGGAGATTCCAGCATGGTGAGGATTGGCACAAAGTTGTGCTAAACGACATAAATCTTATGGAAAGACTTGGGAAATACAATCTTAAAACAGTTTGGGGCGATTTAAGCAAAATCGATGCTGAGGTGCTTGCCACAGGTAGTTACGACGATGAGCTGCTTCCTGATTTGGAGCTCAAAATGCGAACTATCACCGATTTGATTCCGAATGCGGAGTTGAAAATGTTTGAAAAAGGAAAACATCCTTTTATGATTACTCAAAAGGCGGAATTTAGAGAACTCGCAATGGATTTTTTTAATGCCTGACAAAGGTTCTTATCAGCTCTTGATAGAAGTCAAAACCGAATTGAGCCTTAAAATCGGAGCACTGGGAGTATTTACTTTTCCTAAGGGATTTTATACTTATTCAGGGAGTGCTATGAACAATCTAACTAAAAGGATAGAAAGACATTGCACAAAAGATAAGAAACTCAGATGGCACATAGATTATCTGACTTCTGCTGATCATGTAGCGATTATAGAAACTTTGTCTGTCAAATCAGAATCAAATATTGAATGTAGGCTCAATCAGGAATTAGAGTTACAAGGCGGATTGCCGATAATTCCTAAGTTTGGGTCTTCCGATTGCAAAAAGTGCAAATCTCACCTGCAATATTTTAGCGGGCTTAGACCAAATCTTTCGGGAGTATGATTCGGAAGATAGATGATGTATCCATAGTTTTTCATTAGCATCCAAAAATACCTGCAAATTCCTTTATTTGCATATAATAATTCAAATCGTAAATGTAAGGGAAACTTACATATTGAATCATTGAAGAGGTTGACTCATAATCAAGTTAAGATGTTTAAAATTCAACAACTACACTAATGCTACCTTGTATTATAACTGCTTTTATTTGAAGTATTTACAAATTCCCCTCCTGAGCGATGTGCTGAGCGAGCAACGCGAGTCGAAGTAGGGTGGCATGCGTAGCATGACGGTAGTATGGCACATACTATGTAAGTGCTATATATACAAAGATAATACGCATATTTTGTAGCTTCATGGCTAACATAGTACTAACACTTATTGCTTGTAACCACTGTACAAACATAAATCCTCTTTTTTATATCTTTACCTTAATTTACAAAAATATTTGCAAAATAGGTGCTAAAGTTGTTGGGCAAAGTTTTAGTCTTTTGTTTTAGAAATAATCGATAGATAAATACGGATTCTATTATTTTAATCCCTACTGCAAAAAACGCTCTCAATTAGCCTAAAATAAGTCTGTTTAAGGCACATAGAGAGCGTTTTTAGATTGAATTGATTCAAGTGTCCTCCAATTTTTTATCATCTCTATCTATTTATAAGATAAATTCAATTCTGCTACAAGCTAAACCTAGCATACTATGACTCCTGTGCATATTTCAGTAGCTCCCAAAATTTTAGATCTATCTGCTTTTTCTTTATTCTTTTTCTTAAATATTTGCTAACTTATTGTATATCCAAAGTGTAGATTTTATTTGAATTCTTTCTCCCTATATACTTTATGAAACTACTTGTAACTGCTCCTGTTAAGGCTCTGAATAAAGCTTATCGTAAGGTGAGTATTGCTAAAAATGAGTTTGATAATTTCAAATCTCTGCTTAGTACTTACCTTGATAATATTAACCTCAATGAATCTGAAGAACATCTCAAACTGGTGCTTCGGGATTTTCTGAAAAATTCTTTCTACCAAGATTTTGAAATCAATACTTCCGGTAGAGCGGATCTTGCTATATTTTTGGACAAAGACAGCAAATCTAATGTGGGCGCGGATTTATGAATCAATTAAAGATATTAGAAATAGACTTTTTGAAGGAACAAAAACCTGAAAAACAAAATCCAAATAATACAATAGAGTCACATTATATTGCAAATATTCACTATACTGATGAATATGGAATAGAGCGTGAGATTCAAAAAAATGTTATAGAAGCAAATCAATTATTTGAAGCAATAAGACAATCTTCAAGCTATATCAATATCAGTAACTGTTTAGTAGTCAACTTTCTATCATATAAGTACAACGAGTCTATTGGGCATTCTTATGACGCAAATATTGTAATTAATAATTTTGAAGCTGATAATGTGATATTCCAGAATGACGTTGATTTTTCGAATGTTGAATTTACTGGAATTTCAAGCTTTAAAAATACCATTTTTATGAGTAGCTGTCTTTGCTTTAATACCATATTTACTCAGGAAGCAAATTTTAGAGACTCCCTATTTTGTGAAGGCTTTAAGGGCAGCTTAGATTGTAGGAAGAATCTTAATTTGGAATCTACAGAATTTCGTAGCTATATTAATCTGACAAAATCTGTAATTGATGATAACTTGTATGCAATAGACTCAAATTTTCAAGGAGAATGCTATTTTGAAAATATGCAAATCAGCACAGCGAAATTCCTTGACTGTAGGTTTAAAAAGCAAGTAAGTTTTAGAATGACAAGCTTTAAAAATGCAACGTTTACTTTTAGTAAATTTTTTGATTGGGTGTCTTTTGTTGCTGCATCTTTTCAAAATAGTGCTGTTTTTCAAAGTTGTGAATTCAATAAATTAGCTGAGTTTAGTGGTGTGAAATTCAATTCTACAGTTAGCTTTGTTTTTTCAAAATTCTTGTTCACAGCTTCTTTTTATAAGGCGAAAATCAACGAAAAGATAATCTTTAATTTCGTTTTATTCGATAGCATTACTTATCTACAGTTTTCCAATGTTAGTATTTGTAGCTTATATAAAGCAAAATTCTCTGACTGTGCAGATTTTACTGATTTAAAATTTGAATATCTTGACTTGAGGGGATGTATTTTTGACAAAAGTGCTTTGTTTTCTAATACTATCATCAATAGAGCAAATAGAGAGACTTATAGAACTATCAAACATGAGATGTTGAAAGTAAACAACAGAGTTGACGCTGTGAAATACTTTAAATTAGAAATTGCTGAAACAGGGGAAGAACAAGAAACATCAAATCTTGAAAAGGTTTTACTTTATTTATATGCTTATGTTAACGACTATGGTACTGATATTGGCAGAGCCATAAGAGTTTTTTGTTGTTTTACCTTAATTTTATTTCTCTTATTTACTTTTTTTGGATATGAGAAATGTTATTTTCCAGAAGCACTTACAAATCTCGAAACAATTTACCAAGCTGTAAAAAAATCATTACATAATTATACTTTGCTTTTATTGCCTACTCATAAGCTTTCTGATTTATATGGACAAATCAGTGTTGTTGGTATAGTTTTAGATTACTTTTTTAGAATATATATCCCAATTATGTTTTTCTTCATCCTCCAACCACTCAAAAAATATAAGAGCTGGTAGTATTTTATATAGACAAAAAAGTTTACAAATAGAGATAGCCAATGAAAAGGAAAGATTCAGAAGACGTAAATCAGCAGCTAAGACAGTATATACAGCACTTCGCATTCTGAAAGAAAACGGAAGTGAGGAGTCTTTATACAAATACTTTCAGAACAGAGTGGAAAAGTGGAAAAATAGAGGTCTTTTATAAAACTTTTTTATTTTTTACTTTCTTTTACAATCTCTGCTATATCTTATTTATTTATATATTAATATAATATAGTATAATAAGTAGATAAGAAGAGAAGAAGTAAAGAAAATAGAAAAAGTTTTATAAAACAGGTCAATAATTCCACTTTTCCACTAAATCGAACGAAACCCAAACTCAAAATCCTCGTTTCTTCCATTAGATACAGATTTCATTTATAAGGAGAATTACCATGTTAGATTTTGACAATATTAAGCCGGCTTGGAAAAAAGCAGTAGCAGACCCGGAAAACCATCCAAATTTTCACATGCGAATGATTGGTGCAGAAAGACCACTAGATACTGAAGTCATGGAAGAGCTTATCAAAGAAAAACCGGCTTTAAAAGACGACAAAGTACTCTCAGAAGAAGAAAAAATGAAGCTAATGCAGGGTTATCTTAAACTATAGTCCAAATTTCCATTAAGTATCTTAGTTATTCTAATTGGAATCAATCGGTAAATATTGGATTTTTTTGGTACTTTTCAAACATTTTCGGGAGTATTAGGAATTTTTTGGTACTAATGTGTGTTTTTAGGGTACAAATTGGAATTTTTCGGCATTTTAATTATCGCATTAAAAAATGATCTAACAGACTGGATTTAGAGGGGGGATATGAAATTGATACGGTTTTGATATGTTTCAAAATTGTATCAATTTAAAAAAAGTTAAGCTGAAATCTCATTATAAAAGTGCCGACTTTAACTATTTTTTTCTAAGTCGGCACTTTCTATTCTCTTTAGGCAGATTCGGCTTTCACGTCTTCAGCTTTCAAAATATCAATTCCTATTAGAAAATTGCGTCCACCACTCCTCTTTTCTTTGAGAATATCAAATTCTTCTTCAAGTCTCTGATAAAACTTTTGATTTGACAAAGCAGTATTTCCATTCGTACTCGCATATTCTCGATATTCCTGATACAGCTCCTTTGCAATACATTTTTTATTTTTATCTATTTCACAACACTCGTTTAGAAAATCACGAAATAGATCGCTATTATAGCGATATGTATTAAGAGCATTTTCTACACAAAGTGGAGGATTTAATCCCTCTTCTTGGTACATTTTATATCCTTTCAGAGCAAGATTAAGAATGCCGGAATACTCAGATTTGAATAGTGTAAGTAATTCTGAGAAAGTGACTTCTTTATCTGAAGGTACACTATAATCAAATGGAATGACAATAATTCTTCGCCAAATCCCTTCATCTGTTCCTTCAATTATCGGAAGATAGTTTCCCGGAATCCAGTACAGAGCCTGTGGTCTAAAATTTATATCCCTACTATACAGACCTCTACCATTTACACTTTCTCCGCTTGTCATATCTTTCAAGGTAGATTCATCAAGTTTCCTATTATACGGAATTTCTCCAAATGTAATCAATCTTTTGCCCTGGAGTCTCTCAATTTGAATATCCGAATGATTTGAAGCTTTATTCCCTTTAAAAATTGCTTCTGTGCTTAGTTTTTCTGAATAATTCCCAAATAAATCAAAGATTGTCTGAAAAAATACACTTTTTCCGTTTCTACCGTTCCCAATACAAAATATAACTTTGTGAATATCCATATTGCCATCAAGACTAATTCCCAAGAGTTTGATTACATAGTTTATCAGTTCCTTTCTTTCAAGAAAGATTTCACTGAGAAACTTCTCAAATTCCGGAGCTTTAGCATCCGGATTATACTCCACATCCATCATTTTTGTGATTAGAAGTTCCGGTTGGAAGTTCTCTAATTTGTGGGTTTTAAGATTATAATATCCATTATTTAAAGAAATAATATTTGTTAGACCGTCATAGTCTTTATTGTATCTTACAACCGATGGTTTAGACTGTGTAGCTTTTATAGCACTTCTTAATTTGCTGTGATCTCCACTTCGTTGTTTATGCAGTAACAGCTTGTTTATAAGTTTTGCATTTGAAGCTACATCAATTTCTGAATCGATATTTTTTATAGTGTCTTTCATCATTTCTTCAATATAATTTGCCTGATCGAACTCCCATATCTTTCCATTCCAAATAAACCAGCATTCGGACTCGCAGTTATATGTGATAGAATCTGAATAACGTGCTAAAAGCCTGTTTGCATTCCCCGAGTCGTTTAACTCATATTTGAGTTCTTGAGTCTCAGTTTCTTTTATTGCTTGATTATTGGACTTAAGTGCTATCTGTTTCGGGAATACGTAACCATAACTTTGAGCATAATAAACTAAAGTACCAATTGAGATATTTGAAAGTCTGTTTTGAAGCTTCTTTCTTGTTCCTACAATAGTATCAGGTGACCAAGCCTCAATCAAACTAAAAGCAGTTTCCAAATCAAAATGATTTCCAATTGCAGAAATAACTTTGAGCCAATCCATATAATTCATCTGTGCAGGAATATATCTGAGCATTGACTCCGCCATTTTAGAGGTTATGACCTGATTGTTGTTAATTCCATTTTGATTTAAGCCGGATTCTTCAATTCTTATACTTTCTTCTATCTGAGCTTTTGATATTCTATTTGACATATTGTAAATGTGATATTTACAGTTCGTACTTCCAAACCAGATTCTATCAATATTGCAACAACTAGAATCGCTATCAAAGCGTTTAATAAAGGATTGTACAATTTTCTTATACAATATTGAATCATATATAGGTTCTTCAAACAAAAATACAATTCGAAATTTGTGGTGCTGTTCTGTATATGACGCTGTTTGATAAATAAATGCAGCATTTTGAGATAACCATTTGTCATTAACACAAAGATCGTAACTTAAATAACCTTCCTGTTCAGTTTTAGTCCGTTTTTTTACATCTTGAGTAATTGTATTATCAATATCTAATGCAAAGCCGTTAGCCAACGCTATTGAGTTACTAAAAGGCTTTGTGTCAGGGTACATTTCATGGGTTACACCAAACGAAAAAGCATGACCATTGCTGATATGCTCAATCAACTCTTTAATTGTTATTGATTCAACTCCCCATCCTCTTGCAGATGGGGATTGCTTATTTATAATATTTGAATTTAGGAGCAATTTATGTTTTTCTGAACCGGATTTGATTAGCTGTTCCATTGTGTCTCTCCTGTCATTGATACACCTCTTTTAATCATCTTATGTTCTAACTTTTCCAAATCTTCTGTTTTAAAGAGTACTTTTCTTCCGAATTTTCTATAGGGTAAAATTCCTTCGTCACGCCAGTTTTTAATTGTCTGCCTGCTAACTTTGAGCAATGCCATCACTTCTTCGGTGTTATAATACGATTCTTGCTCTAGAATAGCATTACTTCTTTCTGTTTCATTTTGGATTACTTTATTTGCCCTCAATAGCAAATCTTCGTAATGACTTCTTGAGACCATTATAAAGTCTCCGGGATTGGGCAACATCCCATTTGTGTTTTTAAACATTTGTGTCTCATCTTTAGTTATACATCAGGTCGATGTAGTATTACTTTCAAAACAGTGCACTTTGTCTTTTCCAAGTTTAAAACTATAATCTTATTACGTGCTTAGATTTATCATTTGCCAAAACTTGTTCTTTTACTACATCATTGAGTACAAAACCATAAGCTTTATTTGTACGTACTGTTATTGCTTAAGCGTGCTTTATGATAATTGTATCTCTTTATTTGAGGGCAATATAAGGTGTGAAAAGAGTGATGTCAATATGAATGGTTACTGGAAACTAAATACAATGGGCAGGTGCATGTAGAGCGGTTTTGATGATGAATTTATTTAGTTTTCGGAAGTTTCCCTAATTTTATGGAAACTTCTTTTTGAGGGTTATAGGTCGAAATAGAATCAATATTATAGAAAAAAAAAGTGGTTTATCTAAAAAAATATAGATAAACCATTTGAAAAAACTAATTGTTTAAGAATATCTCTATTTCTTATATTCCTTGGATATCTGTTTTTCAAAAGAATGCATAGCCTGTAGAAGACTGATATTTTTTGTCCGAAATCTGAATTCATTGGCAGATTTTGAATTTATATTCTCTTTTGGTTTTACAATAATTTCATAAGTTGTTTTCTCACTGTTGGCATACTTACTTTTGTAACTATGGTCAAATGTTGAACTATTTGCATTAAAATGTTCAAGAATTTGAGGCAGTTCTTGTCCAAAGCCTTTATAGTCTATTTTTAGGAAATCACCATCTTCTCCAATTTTTTTTAAACTACCTTCCTCTAATAGAACAGATAAGTTAAAAAGTGTATTACTTGCATTTTTTGTCATATCTATTGCATATTTTGCTTCTGGATTTAAAATATCAGGCATTTTTTCTGCACTATTGTCAATACAATATTTAGTTTCTTGAATTTTATCTTTGAGATAATCACTAAGTTTACTTGCAATTTTAAGTTTACCCTGAGTTATTTCCTTTATTGATTGACAGATAATAAGCAAATATTCTTCAGAGAAGTTGTAGTGTGTTTTTTTTGCAACTTTTGAGTCAATAAACCTATGATACAAAGTTCTTAAATATGATAAAATACGTAGAGTGATTTTATCTAAAAAGTATTTATAATTAGATTCCAATTTTACTAAATATGAAATATCAATATTGTGTCGTGTAAATTTCTCAAGTTGTTTTTCTATCTCAGATAAATAGAATTTATTGGGTATCTCAAAGATCTCAGGAATATCATCAGTAACGTTTTCTAATAAAAACATATCAAATCTCATTATCTCAGCTTGACACAACTTTTTTTCCCAACCCGGCAAGAAGCATTTTCTTTCAATAGTTTCAATAATATCATTAAATATCATATCTTTTTCAAGTATTTGGTCACTCTGATATGAAAGCTGAAACATCTTTTTAACTTGCATTATATAATATCTTTGTAAGACTTTATACTTGTACCTTCCGTCTGAAGGATTTAAATCTGAGTTAAATTCGTGGGATAAACAATGTGGGAACCTGCAGTTATGAAGGGATTTTTTTGGGGATACTACTGCTTTTTTTACTGATTGTAATTCCGTTAATTTATGTACCGTTTCAGGTACAATCCTATTGCTTGGCATCTTTTTTTCCTTACATTTTGTTTCAAATAAAAACTAAATTATCTAATATCAACCTATTGCGTCTTTGTTCATTACAAATGTAATATTATTTAACTATTAAACCAAAACTTTACTATGTAAAAAGAAACTAGAATGTTATATTTAACTTTAGCATGATTTATATGGAGATGCTATTAGCTGTTAATATGTGCAATATGATAATATACAAGGGGCATTTTACACAATACTTTCAAAATGTTTTTATTTTTATGCAATTTGATTTATATTGTTATCATTCGCAAAAGAAAGGTATTACATAATAATAATTTTAAAAATTGATGAAATGACGAATTCAAATTTTAAAATACACGAAACTTGGAGATTACTTTCTCCGACCAAGTTACATGAGAAGTATTACAATGATTTTGATTATGATTTAGAGAGAATTGGTAATATATTATCTTTGAGACACATCCCTAAAGAAGTATTACTTCAGTGGAATTTTCTACACTTTGAAAATTACGAAATGCAAAGAAACTATGCCTGGATGGATTATAGTAAAATGCAGTTTAGATTAGAAACTTGGAACTTGGAGCGCCTTTTAGATATTTATGTTATTTCTGATTTCCGGGATTATGTAGAAAGAAGGGCAGCCTCAAAAAGCTTTGACGAATTTTTTTGTATAGACGCTGATAAACATGAATGGGAATCTAAAGGAACATGGAGAACACCTCCAATAATTTTAGACTGCAAATCAATTACAGCAAACATTCCTAAATATAGTGAAATTAGTAAAGGATTTCAACTTGTAGAAGGTCATTCACGTTTGGGTTATTTATATTCTCTTATGCGTTTTAGTAAACAAAATATAGTAACCCTAGCTAATAAACATAATGTTTTTGTAATGAGTTATCAAAATATATAGTAAATAATACTATCGGAGATTATAATGAGATATATAGTAATTCTATTATTAATTGTATGGCATTCAATAGCCTTATCTCAATCTCTCCAGGTTTTCGATATTGACACAACCGACTTCCCAATTATGCGAGCGAAGTTTTTTGCGACAGATATTAATGGTCATCAGCTGACAGATTTGGATGAATCAGATTTTAGGATTACTGAAAATGGTGAAGAAAGAATAATTAATTCAATCAGTTGCCCTGAGTCTGTCAGAAATGATTCTCTTTCAATACTTTTTAGTTTCGATATATCAGGCTCAATGGGAGAGAATCCAATTGAAAAATCTAAAGAATTTTCTCAATTTTTGCTTGATAGAATTACAGTTCCTCCTGATGAAGTAGCATTGCAAACCTGTAATGACAAATCGAGCATATTACTTGATTTCTCGACTGATAAAACTAAAATCTCAGAAGTTATTTCTTCTATTACTACAGGTGGTAGCAACGATTTTATTGAGCAATTAATGAATCAAAAAACCGGAGCTATTGTGATTGCTCAATCAGGTAAGTTTAAGAAACATATTATCTTACTGACTGATGGGTTTTGGAAGAAAATGTCCGAAGCTGAAGAGGCTGAATGCATCAAACTTATGCAAACAAGCGACATTATATTTCATTGTTTAGTTTTTGAAGAAGTTACAAAGAATAATGACAATGTTATCAATAATTTAGAGCATATTTCATATGCAACCGGAGGTGTTTTTAGAAAAAATATCATTACAAGAAATTTAGGATTGCAATTAGCTGACTTTATGGCTCTGAATATACTAGATGATGAGCCATGTATCATAGAATGGGTGTCTGAATACAGTTGTGGGGAACAAAAATCCACTCTTAATTTTCAAATACCTGGAAATAATGTTGAATTTAAGTCCAACTATAGCAAATATAACGAACAGACACATTTGCTTTTATCACCTCCCATCTTAAATTTAGTAGATGAGCCATTAAATATCAAATGTGAAACTATAGTTAATATTACGGCTATTTATGACGATATAGTAATAGATACAATTCTCTGTAGCAATTCAAGTTTTGAAATCAGACCAACCTCGTTTTTTATTGAAAAAGGTAATTCTACAAATATATTTTTATCATTTACACCAAAAGATAAAAACTATTTATATACTAGACTTCGTTTTGTAGGGTCGGACTTGTGTTGGCAAAATTATGAAGTAACAGCGTATTATACAGGTGTAGAATCAGAGAATAAGACATTAGAGATTACCCATCCAAACGGAGAGGAGAAATTTCTGATTGGTTCTGATACACTGATAAATTGGCAAGGGATATCATCAAATGACAGGGTAAAGATAGAGTTCTCATCTGACTCAGGCGATACATGGAAAAACTTAAGTCTAACTGCAAATAATTTGTCATATGAATGGAATAATATTCCACATGAAACCTCAGACAATTGCTTGATTAAAGTATCTTCTATGTATGATTTACCTCAATGGCAAAAAAGATATGGTGGAAGTTATGTAGATAATCTCCGTTCAGTTATACAGACCGATGATCATGGATATATAATGGCTGGAACTTCTCAATCTGTTGACGGCGATGTCTCAGGTAATTATGGTTCACAAGACTGGTGGATAGTTAAAACAGATTCTTTAGGAAATATAGAATGGGAGCAAAATTATGGTGGTACTGAGAGAGACTGGGTAAGTGAAATAGTTCAGACAAAAGATAGAGGCTACATTATTGCAGGAAGGACATATTCTTCCGATATAGATGTGAAACATAATTATGGAGCTTCCGATTGTTGGGTTGTAAAAATTGATTCTGTTGGCAAAATTGAATGGGAAAAATGCTTTGGTGGGAGTAAAGAAGACGAAGCAAGATCTGTTATAGAGACCAGTGATGGCGAATACATTGTTGTAGGTTATGCTACATCTGATGATGGGCTAGTACAAGGATCACATAATGCTGAACGAGGATTAGGAGATATTTGGATTTTAAAAATAGATAAGCTAGGAAATATTAAGTGGCAACAATGTTACGGAGGAACTGGTAGGGATTCGCCTGCATCAATTGAAGAAACTCATGACAAAGGGTTTGTTATCGCAGGCTACACCGGATCAATGGACGGAGATATTGGTGCTCGCACAAGTTCGGAAGGAATCTTTGTATTCAAATTGGATATGGATGGGACTATTGTATGGAAAAAGATGCTGGGTATTCATAATGCTTATACCAATTGCTATGATGTACATCAAACCAGCGATGGTGGTTATATTGTCCTTGGATATTTAGAGTCTTTTTGGCCGGATGCAGAAATAATTACCAAAGAACGTGATTGTTGGATACATAAATTAGATAAAGATGGCAATATAGAATGGGTAAGACTATATGGAGGTGATAAAGATGACTTGGGAAGATCTATTTGTGAAACAGAAGATAAAGGTTTTATAATTGTTGGATATAGTGAATCAAACCCCGAACACAAACCCTATTCAGTTAGTGATGATTTATGGGCATTCAAATTAGATCAAAATGGATTCAAAGAATGGGAAAAATACTTTGAATTTGAAACTACTGAAGAAGGATGGGATGTACACCAAACTCATGACAAAGGGTATATTATAGCCGGTAGTCCCATAAGAAAGCAGTCTAGCTATGACTATTGGCTTATCAAGCTATTTTCAGATGATACATATATACAATCAGACACCTCAGACGCTGTATTTTCAATTGTTAAACCTGAAGTATCTAGTCAAGACATTTATATGGGAAAAGCAGTAATCAATAAAAGTAAAGATTCTGTAGTAGTAGATTTTATAGAAAATATAGGTCAATGGCAGTGCAGAATTGATACTATTTATTTTCAAGGAGCAGATTCAGAATTCTTCAGTTTAAATGGACCGCATCCAATCTATACCGTTGCTGTTGGAGCAAAACAGATGTCTGAATTTAAGTTTTCACCTACTGAAATTAGAGATTATGCAGCTGAAATTGTGATTATTACTCAGTCAGATACTTTATATCAGACAATATCAGGAACTGGCGATGAAGAAACAATATTATCAAATCCTGATATCATAGACTTTGGTATAGTTGATTTATATAAAACAAAAGATTCCTTAGTTACATTGATAAGAAATGTTGCAACAAAACCAATCGAAATTACTAAAATTGAAATGCTTGGCCCGGATAAGGAGCAGTTTATTTTTAATGATCTAACTCAGATTCAAGCTTTTACTTTAGCAGGAAACACAGATTATAGTCTAAACCTTCGCTTCAATCCTAAGTATATGGGTAGAACAAGCGGTCAGGTAGCGTTCCACTTTGATGGTGCAGGCTCTCCGGCAATAGCTCAGCTTTATGGCGCCGGTATCGGTGCGGAGTTATCAGCTTCTACTGACACCGCATATGTTGGCGATGTCATTGGAATAGATATTAGTTTTGATAATAATGATATTGCGAAATTTGCAGAGGTGATTGGCTCATTTGAGGGTGTTGTTCGTGTTGAAAGTAGCATCCTGGGTGCTTTGCACAAAGAAGATTTGGTAGAAATAAAAGCTGATTCGGCTTATATCAAATTCAAAGGCGAAATCAATTCAGCAAGTAATATCATTGCAACAATTCCTCTTAAAGTGGCTCTCGGACGAGTTGAAAGTACATGTATCGACTTTGAATATGTTAAATGGTTCGACACCGAAGGCAATGAGATAGTCTATGACACAGAATTTACAAGCGGCTTTTTCAAGCAGCTCGGTATCTGCGAAGAGGGTGGTAAACGCTTCTTTAATCCTGATGGAATAGTCGGCATCTCCAACCTCTCCCCTAACCCGGCCGAGAACCGCATACAGATAGACTTCTCAGTCATCGAAGCAGGTTATACAGAAATAACTTTAGTAAATATGCTTGGGAAAACCGTTGCCACATTTTTTGCTGAAGATATTTCGGATTTTCAAGATAGGCAAATCATAAAAGATGTAACAGACATAGGTTCAGGACAATATATCCTTCAGTTCAAAACACCTACATATATAGAAATACGCAAACTAATCATACTAAAGTAGAAGAATTATAGTCAACAGAGTATTGATAATATATCACAAATACGTCCATTCGCGTATTGTTAATACCAAATATAATAAATAAATATATACCATATTGTGTGTATATAATATAAATATTTATTTTATGTAAAATATTTCTTGTGTAGATTGTATTAATTATATAAATTTATAATATTATATACATTTTAAAATGGAACATCTATATGAAACTAATGATTATGTTATTTATGTTTATTGTTGGATTCTTTAATATCCAATCTACTGCACAAGAACCTATTCAAACCATATGTGTTGAATTTCCTGAAATCGACTACATTCCACTTGATAGTTTACAACTATCTGTCCCAGTCGGAGATACTCTATTGAGTGTTGAAGTTGATTTAGAATATCGTGTTACACCTGACTATTCAGAATACTCCATACATGAGTTAAGATTTGCAGAAGACTTAAAGGCTGACTTAGTAGAAGAAGTTCTGGAAAACACGTTAGCAATGATAGTTATTAATAATCCTGCTAATTTTGATTATGGAGATTGGCGATTAAAGCTACCTGCGTGCTGGGTAGCCATAATGGATATTTTGAGCTCTTTGCAGGAATGCGTAGACGTGCAGAGATGCATGACCTATACACTCACAGTAGCTGCAAGTGAAAAATGTGAAGATGTTTTAGTATACACTAATTTTAGAGAAACAGAATATGATATGTGTAGATCCATTTTTCCAGATAATGCCTGTGAGGGCGTAAGTGTTAGTGTAAAAAGAGCATTAAGTAGAACAACTTCATCGGAGCAATAAAATGAAAAGCTTAAAAATATTAGCATTAATTTTTCTGTTTATTATAAGCAGCATAAACAGTTATTCAGTTGAACGTCAAGTTCAGCCAATTATAGAGAAAGATAACGAGAATACAAAGTTTATAATTTGGGAAATAGATAGTATCGGCAACAGAATACCTCGTTATATAAAGTGGAATTCTGCATTATTGAGAGATACAAACAAACGGATGAATTTAACGTATCTATCATACCCTCAATTGGATTCGATAGAAGTGAATTTAATTATAACAGATTTTACATCAGACAAAGTCAATGACTTTATATTTGATATCCAAGGATACGATTCTCTTACATCTTCAAGAATTAGTCTGAGTCATGCTATTGCAGCAAAGGATAGTTTAATAGCTCTTGATACTATTAATATTGGAACGTTTAATTCAAACTTGCAATTTTTTACGAATCAGGAAAGATATGTTGTGGAAACATCTGAAGTCTTAAAAAATAAAGAATACAAAATATCTAAATTGTCAATAGATAAGTCTATTGGCATAATAGACACCTCAACTTCAGTACTTTCTGAAAAAGGGCTAAGCAATGATATTAAAGTGTATCCTAATCCTACAAGTTCTACACTTAATATAGTAATAAACTTAGATGTACAGCAGTTATTTAACTCTCTAGAAATCGACCTTGTAAATTTAGATGGTCAAATCTTGAACCGGATAATTACAAACGATAATATAATAAACCCAAATAAAATGGATATGAAGAGCTATCCTGTGGGAACATATTATTTGTTGATACGATTAGATAACAAGTTAATCCAAATAGAAAAAATAATAAAAATATAGAAGGTGAATTATGAGACTCAATAAGCTTTTTATCGTATTATTTTCAATTATATTACTTTCCTCATTACCGATAATAGCTCAGCAATACGATGCATATCAATCAGCAATGAATGGATTTTCAAATAATTACACAAATGGTTCGAAGACCAGTGATGGAACAGTGGCAATCTCAGAAACAAATCTAAACGCTGTTTATTCTTATGAAATTTCCAACTATAATATAAATGATGCAAATATTAATGTGACTCTTAATTATTCCGGTCAGGTTCAATTCTCTTCTTTTGTAGATTATGACACCGAGTGGATAAGAAAGGTTTCGAAGAAACCTGCATGGATTGTAGGGGTAAATGGTTTTGCCGTAGATGTACTAAAAGAAAATGGATTGTTCTCAAACCCTGAATGGTTATATAGAACAGACGCACCCTTGAGAAATAATTCATATTACTGGGATACTGATTGGTTTAATGAGATCAAAACAGCCTTAACAGAGGATTCTTATGCCACATATGATATAGAATTTTCAAATAAAGATATGGTATGGATGGTCGATGGATATGATTTCTGTAATGACTTAGAGGAATTAGACAATACCCATGCTTTTGAAACAATATCACTTCTAAGAGCAGACGGAACTTTACTTCAATTAAGAAACGAAGCTCCAAAAGTTAGATCGGGCAGATATTTTGAGGTCGGAGCAAACAGTACAGGATACGCTTACATAAAAGAAGATGGAGCACATAATAGTCTTACTGATGCGGCTTTATATCCGGGTGATGCAATTGGAACAGATGGGTATGCAGATAGAGTAAGGGTTCTTTATTATTATCCTGGGGATGGCTATGAATACGTTTTCCAGGAATATATTACTCCTTATGGAAAAAAATATTTCAATCAGGGACATTCCGACGAAGCTTATAGCCTAGGTGAAGAAGGAGCTTTGGAAGATCCAATTGGTTATGGTAGGCAATCATCAGGGGCTTCTGCTGGTACACCAAAGGTATTTTATTTAGTTCGTATTAATCATCAAAACAGGGAACTTATAAGATTACGCTATGAATGGCATTATTCTAATCCTACTGAGCCTGAATTAGCCGATAACCCAAATACATCTGAACATGAAGTTCGTTTTAATGATGGTGCCATTGGAAGAGCAGGCATTTCTTATTTTAATCATCATTACTTTAACTGGAAATACAACAAATATACAATAAGAGCTTTTAATAAAGAGTATATTATTGATTGTGGAAAGGATAATTTTAATTCTCCAGAAGGTGATCCGTTTCACGTATATTTTCCTAATGTAACATTTTATGGATTATATTATCCAAGACAAAGTTCAAATCTTGAAAAATCAGCCGGTACTTTTTATAATAGTGGTTGGAAACAGGATGCTGACGTAAAGACTAGTTCAAATGCTGATAATAAGTGGTATGTTCCATTATATTCCTTGCATTCAATAAATGATTTTGGTAGTTATAATAGAGCTGATAATACGCAATCTCTTACTATGACTCCTGATACCGCCGCATTTGACGATGCCTATGACCACCAAGAAATAATTATTGCACCTTATGAATACTTCTTTACTGCGTTGTATTATCCGTCTAAAATAACACAAAAGGTCTGGACATATGAATATGAGGATAATGCAGCTGTAAATGATAATTCTGAGCCAGTTGAAGAACGCAATACCTATTTTACTTATGAAGATTATTCTGTGAGGACTCCTCTTGGTACTATGAACCAACCCTCCGCTATTAATTTCCCGGGTAGAGCGTGTGGTACTGAAATTAATGCAGTGCTTGACAAGGCAAAAGATGATTATTTCGATGGAAATATTTCAAAAGCTAGTCTGAATGTCTATTATACAAATACAGATAAACGAATAATAAAGATTGATGAACCAACTAAAATATATAATTTTGATTACCATAAAAAGAATGAACCTTATTCTATTCCTGATATAATAAATCCTGATCAAAGTGCCGGTTATACTTTAGAAACAGTTAGTAGCTATTTTACTAACAACTGGATGGTTGCTACAAATGCAGTCGCAAACTTTTCAATAGTAGATCGAACAACTTTGCAACCGGTGAGAATTACCGACTATAATATAGAAAATTATATGCAAACCAGTCATACAGTTTATAAAACTGATAAAATTCCATATTGGAATTTATCTGCAGGAGCAGTTAGTTACTCTACTATGGATGAAGTTAAAACTACTACTCAGTATGATTACTTTGCTTATGATTTAACGTTGGCGAGCAGCACTACCCCTACATCGACATATAGAACTGTAGCTTTAAGACCAAATTACAAAAAAGTAGAATATAATAAGTATTTAGATATTGATAGGGTCAATTTTGTACCTACTACTATAGAAACATCTTATACATACTCATTATTAGATCCTGCAAGTAGTTCTTCTTCTATTACATATTGGAAAGATGACATTACATCAATAACAACAACTATCGATGGCAATGAAGTTGACCATAGAGAATATGTAAATACTTATAACGATAATATATTATTTGAATATACAGATATGCAGAGTCGTTTTGCAGTTAAGGATCAAACTGTTGAAACTATATATGATAATGCTGGACAAATTCTCAAAAAGAATGTAACCAAATATCAGTCTCTGATTCCTGAATTCAGTGATGTATCCTTTGACGATACATATGATTATATCGGATATTCTCGACCATTATCGCAAGAGTCATGGGTTTTCGAGAATAAAATTTATGACGAGAGAACATACTTTCAATATTTTATGGATGCTACATTTTCATACATTCCTCCATTAGGTTGGACTCCCCCTGATATCGATTGGGATGCGATATCAATTGGAGATGGATCTAATAATAATCCTTTTTCTAAAATAAAGGAAAATGATGAAACTCTAAATACAAAAAGACCTAAAAACTTTGATTATGAATCATGTTTTTGGAGTGAGCAAAAATGGCTACAATGGGATACCACAAAACGAGTAGCCCTTTATCCGATAATTAATATCCCTTATCGTTCTGAAACTCTTGATGCTAGTGGCCAATTGATTATAGGTCAGGAACAAACAATCAATACATCTGAACTTATTAATTTTGAAGGGAAAGATATTCTGTCATATTCAAGAGGGAAACCAGTTGCTACATATCGGTTAGTAAATAATAATGGAACAATTGTAAAGGAAAAGACTGATTCCATTCTGTATGCTTTTGGTTATCAAGGTGGCGGACTTCCGTTCAAACATATAAATGCAAACGGTGCAATATCTGCTAATTACTACTTATATAACCATAAAAATCAAACAACCTTAAGCAGTACCGGAGGAACAAATCCACAATTTGCAGTTGAAGATTTCTGGAATCCTGAGATTGCAGATTTTGACTCATCACCTTGTGGGTGTGAACCTGATTTATTCTTTACTCCTGCAGGTATATTGCCAACAAACAGTAATACATTTGTCTTCGATAAGATTGTTGAAACAAGAAACCTAACAACACGAGGAGCTCCTGTCGCGACAAGATATTTTGTCAGAAAGTATGCTCCTTTAGATTTACCTGACGAAGATGATGAATATGATGGAATTATATCTATCGATACACCTGAAGAAGTAAAGCTTAACGGTAAAAATGATATTCAATCTTTTGAGCTTGATGATTCAGGTAATCTACTGTTATCTGAAAAAGATTTAGTAGGAGATGACAAAATTGCATTCTCTTTGAATACAATCAATGAGTACAGTCCAACAGGTATTAAGTTATCTACGATAGAACCTAACTTTTTTTTATCAAACTTTACTTATGATAATAGTGATCGTTTAAGTCGAATAAACTTGCCATATGATTTTGCTAATCCTTTCTCAGATGAGACAAGCACTTGTTATTCAGGTAATTATTTAAAAATGTCGGCAAACTCTACTGTTATATCAACAACTAGGAATTTTAGTTACTTATATTACGTCGATGGAAATACTTGGTATTTAGATTTTTCTGATAATGGATTAACCGATAATTGTAGTTATTATGCTGGTTCAGGTTATATTGGGTTTGAAAAAAATAGTACAACAAATATACCATTAAAAGAAGTTGTAGATTCTGATGGTAATACTTATAACAAAGCTCCAGATTTAATTACCGGTACAATAATTTCTGACTTGGAGAAAGAATTATCTGATGAAGCCAAAGCAGTTGTAACAGTAGATATTCTTTCTTTAGAAAGTAACAATGGTATAGAAAATACGGATCTCCAAGAGTCTGAATTATTTGTTGAATTTTCTCTGCCACCTGGGTATAATACAATAAATAGTATTAATGACATTTGGATACAATTTAAAGATTTTCAAATTTACAAGAATATAGTAAGTACAAATGCAGACCAATTGCCGGGCACATTTTTTCTATCAATCAACTTATTTGACGTAGTTGGAAGTGTATATGTAGCAGTATCCGGAGTTGAACCTATAATAGCAAAAGTCGAAGCTAATGATATAGTAAGAGATTATACTGAGGATATTAATAGCCACTCTCAGGAATCGACATTAGATTTAAAAGGACTATTATTTAGCAGTGCTTTTTCTACTGAATTAATGAATCTTCTTAATACACAAGGGCGTGCATTCCTATCATTCAGAATTATATCATGTGATGAAAATGGTGTTGTCTTTTATGGAACATCTTCTAATATCTCCGTATCATTAGATGGTGATTTTGAAGTGAGCAATTCTTATGATCTGGACTTTGTTCGGTCAAACTTTACAATGTGCGATTACACACTAAGAAATATATACTCTCCAATCTTTTTTGGATATAAAAATACTGCATATAATACTCTAACAAAAATTGATGATCAGTATAAAAACTTTTTTGCAAGTTCATCTACCACTGGTTTAGATAGTAGATACAGTGAAACAGTAACCCAACTTTTATATGATTATAAACCATTTAAAGTTAGACAATTAGATGCATCAGGTAATACAACTACAACAACTTATGCGTTACCTTCTTTACAAAAAACACCATTTGAAACCGTTGAGATTGCAAATGATTTTCATAGTGGTAAAGAAATAAATACTAAGAATGTATTTAATAGTGATGGTTCTCTGCTTGGCAACATTAGCTCTTTTGGCTCTACAACGACTGTAACAGAAGAGTATATTAATGCTAGTAACATAAGTTCAATAAGGACTACTTATTCGTTTTTATCTAATACTGCATATGATTTTATATTTGATAATTTTTATACTAGTACCGTACGTAAAGTAACTACAACAAATAATAATAGTATAAAATCAGAAAAATATTTCAATATATTAGGTCAGTTGATAGTAGAAATTCAAGATGCTGGCGATGCCTCTAGCCATCTAAATAAAACAAGCTTGTTTAATTATGATGATATGGGCAATATACTTGGGATACTAAATTTAAATAATAATAGTGATTACTCTGATGATCAGGACATACTTTACAGCTATGATACAAGAGGTAGAGTTAGTGCGAAATATCAACCTGACTTAGGAATCCAGTCTTTTATATACGATTCTGTTGGAAATGTTAGGTTTTCTCAAACACAAGAGCAGCATGACAGTAGCAGAATTTCATTTTTTGAATATGATGACTTGAACAGGATAACACTTATTGGTGAAGTTGAACTAGAAAAAGAATCTATAGAAAATGATCCTAACTTTGGAAAGACTATTACTGATCACTCAGTAGATAACCATCAACTTATCTATTCCTACGCTCGTATGATAGATGCACTTGATCCTTATATAATTAATGATGGTGGTTTTACAGATGCAAATCTCGTAACAGCAAACAGAACTCTTTGGTATGAAAACAGAGATCATGGTATTGATTTCCCAATCGCACCAGATGAAATTGTTGAATTTGATCAAGGAATGCCATGGATATTAAATGGAATTAAGAAATTTTATGATAAAGATGAGGAAGCAATATTGCCACTGATCATTCATAAAGCACCAAAACATGATTTACGTTATCAATGGGGAAATACAAATCCAAGTAATATTAAACTTCATACTGTATTTGAAAATGTTATTTGGTATCCTGATTTGATTAGAACAGTTCTGAATTATGATGAACTTCCTGAATCTCATGGTATGATATGGAAAGAGTTTCCAGAGAAATCAGTATGGGATAATATTTCTAAGAAAACAAACGATTGGGTGATATTATCTGATAAAACTATGGGGACAACAATAAAATCCGAAGTTCGTAATCTAAAAGGTCGTCAGGCTGCAATTGCGTATAGAGAATCAGGTGCACTTCCATTTAACTATATGGTATTTTCTTATGATGCCAGAGGTCGCCTTGAAGCATTAATGCGTTATACTGATAATCTCGGTTATGATGCGGTTTATTACTATTACAATTCAGCTGATCAGATTACTTGCCAGATAACAGCAGATCCAATCAGACACCAAGTTACTTGGAATGAATATGACAACTTAGGTAATTTAATATCTGTAGTAAGTACTCCTCCTCTAGATTATGGCTTGTGTAAAGATATCGATGGTAATTATGACTCAAGTAATCCAAGTTTTGATAATTTAATTGATGATTCAAAACTACCAACAGCTACAGATAAATACTATCAATATTTTAAAAATTTGAAGGACAACTACACTAATCCTGATGCTGAATATACTTATTATGATAATGGACTTATTCAAAATATCTATTATTATGATGACAACAATGAGCAATATACAACTATTAAGTCTTATGATGAACATAAGCGACTAGTCACTGCTGAAAATAAAAATCCAAATGAGGATATATTGTTTGCAGAGAATATTGTTTACGATACTAATGACGAAAATCTTGGTTTTATAAATGAATATACTGTTGACAATAGAACAATAGCTTATAGTTATGACAATCTTGGACAGTTAACAGCATCTACGGATGATATGGGTGGACTTCTTCAACAGTATAACTACACCTATGATAATATGGGTAATAGACTTGTTTCTACACAAAATTCTTGGTTAGGAGGAACGGTATTAACTTCTACAACTAAGAGATCTACAATTGACTTTGGTAAAAATACTGTGTCTAATGTCGAAACAGTTCCAAATCCATTATTACCTGTGGAATATAAATCTGTCCAGGATTATAATTCCAGTGGTTTGTTAAAACATAAACGAAGCTTCAAATCTGGAATAATGCTTCCATTCAGCAAAGTAGTGGGTAAAGATAACACAAGTGTGTATGAGTATGACACAAAAGGTTTATTACATAGATATGCCTATAAAGAACAAGTTGTACATTCTTCTTCAGAGATAGATTTTGATTGTTTGATGGATATAAACGACGAAGAAAGAATTGAGTGGCGCTATGCTTATAATCCAATGGGTGATAGAGAGCAGAAACGTGTCTTCCATACTCCTAATGGAGATGATAATTGGAATTTCTATCCTTGGACTTATAATTTGCTCGGAGCTTCAGGAAATGCATTAGCTGTTTACCATGGTGCTCAGATTTCTGATAGTGTTGTATATTGTGAATTATGGGTGGGTGACGCACATTATGATGGCTATGCAGATATTAATATTACTAGACCATATAAACGAAATTACTATGACCTAGATACTAATATGAATATAGTCATGCTATATCCTGCAGAATTTAATGCTACACCGGGAATCAGTTACAGACCTGATTTTGATTCTGAGAATGGTTTTAGAACTACTTGGAAAAAACATCTAATGTTTGCAGACCGAATGGGATCAACTCGATATGTAGTTAGTGCTGATGATATTGAAAAGTTCCATTACGAGCCATTTGGAAAACAACTACCAATATCAGGTGACCAGCGCACCGCCTACATCGGCATGGAACTTGACCGAGAAAGCGAACTGGGCGACCACGGAGTGCGTAAAGTGGATTACGGGCTAGGCAGGTTTACTACGATAGATCCACTGTGGGAGAAATATTATGCATGGTCTCCGTACCAGTATAGTATGAATAATCCGGTGAGTTTTTTGGATTGGAATGGTAAGGATTTTGGTTTTGTTGTACATCCAGATCAAGCAGCAGGAATGGGACATACAACTTTGTATTATCAAAATGGCCAAGGTGATTGGTTTAGATTTGATATGGGAAATTATAATGATCAACCTTCTTCTGGAGCTTGGACGACATTGTTTGGTTTTAACTATAATGCTACTGTGAAAATCAATCCTACAAATGTTCCAAGAGATATGATTAGATTTCAAACCACTGTCAACCAGGATGAAGAAATTGAAAAAAGTGCTCTTGAATCCCAAAGACGCCATAATTCAGGTGAAGATTCTTATAATGTATATTCAAATAATTGTACCGATGCTGCCGTAGATGTGATATTAGATGCTAAAAATAGTGCTACTGATATTGATATAATTAATCCATGGTACACAATCAAACCCAACTCATGGAAAGAAGATTTGCTTGAAGCCATACAGGATGGAGTACAAACAACAGATTTTAGAATGTTCGATCCGAATACTGCCAAGGAGGATACGCAATCCTCTTCAGACGAAAATGAAGATTAGAGTTTAATTTATTTGGGATACTATATATGAAAACAAATAAAATCATAATAAGTTTTTTAGCAGCTTTGATAATAAATGCATGCTACTGCAATAGACATAACGTTATATTTGATTATAAATCAAATATATACTTACAAAACAAAGAAATTAACTATATACTAGAGGTTTATAAAATTGAAAAAATTGATGCTAATCATAGTCTTCGAAAAGATTATAAATCTCGTTTAATTGGTAAATTAGAGTTGTATCTATTAAGGGATTCTATGACGATGAATAACATCGATATTGATTTAGCTCTTAGTTTGAATAATCAATATCTATCAAAACATATAGGATATAAGAATAGATTTAAATGGCCTCCTTCTTTAGATCTCTTCCAAGATAGCATCTTTTCTGAAGAACTATATTGGTATTTTGAGGAAGACATATCAGAAATAAAAATTACGAGTTTACATATTGATAGTTTATAAGGCAGAAGCATTTAAATCTTTTGGGCTATAGCCCTAACCCAGCTTGAGTTTTTAGTAGATAGCAAACCGAAAAATTTGATTATCTTCCATTTGGAAAGCTAGCTCCTGCCATAAGTGGCGACGACGACCAGCGCACCGCCTACCTCGGCAAAGAACTTGACCGAGAAAGCGACCTGGGCGACCACGGCGTGCGTAAAGTAGATTACGGGCTGGGCAGGTTTACTACTATAGATAGTATAAATACAGCTAACAGGGAATTGAAATAGTCTCTTGTTAGCTGTTTTTTTACTCCCCAAAAACCTTGCTAAAACTCTCTATTGCTTTATCTCTGCTCGGATTAACATAAATATCAAAACTACGCCGATTCCTATGACCGGATATTTTCATCACCTCTTCGGGAAGCATTCCGGCTTTCAATGCAAGAGTTATCATAGTTCGACGGGCAGTATTAGAGGAGATGAGCTTGTATTTTGGAACAACATGTTCTTCTTTAACTATTCCACGTATAATTGTATATGCAATCGGTTTAGTAATTTCTGCATCTTTGCAAATTTCTTTTATTTTGGAATTGTAGGTCTTTGTATCATTTTGTGGAAATTGTTTAGGATATTTAAGTAATATCCCTTTTATATATGAGTTAAAAGGAACAATAACATTTTCTCCGGTCTTCTCGGTAGTAAGATATATCCGCTGATTATCCATATCTAATTTAGTCGGATTTAATCGGAGCAAATCAGAAATTCTAATTCCGGTATGAAGCTGAATCAGAAACAAATCCTTAGTGATTTCTAAATGTGGCTTAGGAACTAAATCTTTAACCGCCTCTATTTCTTCAAAATCAAGGGTAACATACTTGTTCTCCTGCCCTTTATGTGTCGTAGCAGATTTAATATAAGAGCGAAACTGAATAGTGGTAATCAAACCTTTAGAAGCGTAATAGTTAAGAGCAGTCTTAATATTCTTATTAGCAATATAAACTGTATTGTTGTTTAGACCCTTATTATGCAGATAATTCTCAAATTTCTTCCAAATAATCTCATCAAGATTACGAATAGTTATTACAATTTTGGTTTCATTCTGAAAATCAGCAAGTTTCTTCTTAGAGTTATAAAAGCACTCGTTAGTGCGATCAGCTCGAGTATGTTTAGTCAATTCAATATAATTAGAAAAAAGAGTTAGAAGGTCTTCTGCATCATTGTTACTAATATTAGGATTTTTCAGCTGTTTTATATACTCCTTAATATCATTTTTGTTAAGCACAAGATTTTCTAACTTTGCCTTTGAGCAGAAATTGTTTATTTTAGACTTAAAGTCATCCAACAGCACATTAGTTTCATCGCTATGAAGCACTGAAGGCTTAATACGATTATGCTTTTTATCCCAAGCTTTGGTTTTGATTTTAATTCCGGTAGAAACCTGAACACGAAAACCATTGACAGAGACGTTCATCATAATAGTAGTATGGTGTAGTACATGTAAATATTATATATATAAGTTATATATGCAATATTTCTATTTTAACAACTAACTTATAACTAACACTATTATCTTTACACAAATGCCGCTAATCCTTTGAGTTTTATCTTATTTGTATCTAAATTTACAAATATTTTACAAATATAAACAATAGATTTTTGAATTCTGGTGGTTTATTTTATTTTTGAAGTATTGATAATCATAAGTATGGAATCAAATGGAAGACAAAAACAATATTAAAATAGACAACAATCTGATAAAAGCCACAGCCGGATTAAACATCGCTCTTGAAGTCTTAATAAAAATGAATAAAGATGACAAATCTCTGCTTAAAGATGTTCTTACTAAATATGATTTATCAGGCTTTGCTTTACAACAAAGTAATAACACGAGTGATCTTACTAAAGAATTAGATAGATTATTTAAAAATGGTGCTGTGGAGAAAGCAATTAACAGTTTATTGAAACAAGTGCCATCTAATTCACTCACAGAAAACTATGAGATGAAGGCAAAAAAATGCTCGACCTATGAAGAGGAATATCAAGTTTACTTAGAATATCGAAAAAGATATAATGCTATTGTTGCTAATGTTGCAAATAACCTTAAAATAGCTACTCTACAAGCATTTACTACAATAGACTTGTTTTCTTTCGATAACATTGAGCTTGCAAATAATGCTAAGTTTGTTTTACAGGGATTTTTAAAACTGTTGTTGCTACAAATTGATGATTTTCCTTCTATCTCTGATGAAATTGAATCTGAGATTGCAAGATTGAAAGAGGACATCAGAGATAAGCGAAAGAAGTATTCAGAGGATGCTACAATTTTAAAAAGTTTTGATTATATGCTGACGACTGAATCTCCAACTAAAACTACCAGGATTATTTTTGCTCTTATTGCTAATGGTATTATTCTTGATAAAAGTGGCAATAAAATCCCGATTGAGCAAGCAAAACGAGTTACAAAAGATTTCATTATTGCATTCAACGGCACAGATCATGCCTATACTAAAACCTTCATGCATAAATTGGATGACTTGAAGAAGGAATATATTTTTGATTGGGTTCCGGAACAAAAAACAAAATTTGTTAAAAAATCTAATAAAGAATATACAACTAACATTTTGGACTTCATCGAATTAAATGAAGCTTTGTTTGAATCTTTTAACTCGCTAATGAAGAAGAAATAAATGCCGAATTTACGGAACCTATCCGGTTCCGAGTTTTTAGCGATCTTTCAAAACATAGATTATAGCTGAGTTTCCCGATAAATATACGGAATTCCGAGTAATTCACTTCATTATAGGATATAAATATATTATTTTGGAGTAAAATATTTGGAAATATGTTTAAAGAAAGAATGGGTGGAAAAATGACACAAACCAATTTTGAAGAATTTATTCTTGTACCGAAGGCTTATTACAACGAATTGCTTCGTCTATCGGATTTGAAATCGAGTCCGGTAGAAACTACAGTTGCGGAAGTTCAACCAAATGCAAAATATCTTACAACTGATGATGTTATGGAAATGTTAGGTGTGTCAAGAACTACAATCAAAAATTGGCGTGATAACAAATTATTACCATATCGTAAATTTGGTAGAAGCGTTAGATTTACTATGGAAGATGTCAAGAAATTAGAAAGAGAAAAACTTGGGAAAAGCCTACTAATCAGCTAATGGTTCTATTTTATACTTTGATATAAAAGCATACTTTTCGGCAATCGTACAAAGTATGCTTTTTTGCTTGAATCTATACCATTTCACAGTCATCTTAATTATCCTCTACTTCAATCCGGTTAAATGCTGCAATTTTAAATTTACGCTAAAAAATGTCTGCACTGAATTAAACAACTCCAAGTCCATCATATTCATAATCAATCTCGTAATCAAAACCGATTTAAGTATTTCAAAAGAAATGCATTATATTCTTTATGATCTCAGTTTCAAATTTCTCCGGGATAATTACGCAACTCATAATTGACTCTAAGAGCTAAACATTAAATTTGCACTTCTAAAATGCCGAAAAATTCCAATTTGTACCCTAAAAATACACATTAGTACCAAAAATATCCGATTAATGCCGATAATGTTTGAAAAGTACCAAAAAAATCCAATATTTGCCGATTGATTCCAATTAGAATAACTAAGATACTTAATGGAAATTTGGACTATAGTTTAAGATAATCCTGCATTAGCTTCATTTTTGCTTCTTCTGAGAGAACTTTGTCGTCTTTTGGAGAAGGTTTTTCTTTGATAAGTTCTTCCATGACTTCAGAATCCAATGGTATTTCTGCACCTATCATTCGCATGTGAAAGTTTGGATGATTTTCAGGGTCTGCTACTGCTTTTTTCCAAGCCGGATTTATATTGTCAAAATCTAACATTGCAAGTCTCCTTATAAAATAAAATCTGTATTTAAATATTCGGAACGAAAACATTAAGTGATGTTTGCCCTGAGAAAATATAATGTGTTTCAAAGGCATCATATTTGGGCAAGACAAAACAAGATTCTAAGTCTTAACTTCCTCTCAAATCGGAGCAAACTTCAGATATTTGTATATTTTTTTTATTGTTAATCGAATTCAATTTTGGTGCGAGCTAAGTTTACTCACCTGTCAGCTTTAAAGTCGAAAAGAAATTAGCCACCAATTTTACCCTTTTTTACACTTTCTGACTGTCACAATTTGTAAAATATAGTGTCAGCAGATGTCAGATACTGTAAGTGATTGTAAAAAAAATTCAGCAGTTGTAAAATTTGTGTCAAAAAGTGTAAATAAATTCCGGTAAACAAGCCATATCAGAAACATCCTATAATTTGCAGGAAAATTTTGTATCTATGACAGGACTCAGCACAATTTCCGACTTAAAGCTTTATATATTTCTGAACAAGTTCAACCTTTTCCTCCGGAGTCAGCACTTTGTCGCCTTTTGAAGTTGGTTCTTCTTTGGTTAGTTCTTCCATGACCTCCGAGGCAAAAGGGCTGTCTCCGCCAAAAATGTCCGCATGGAAATGTGGATGATTTGCAGGGTCTTTTAATGCTTTTTTCCAGCCGTAATATTGATTGTTATTATCAGACATTGTGGATTTCTCCCAAGTTTCAAAATTCAGTTCCTAATATAAGAAACGATGATTTTGGGATTGGGTTACGCAGAATGGGACTATTTTATTTTATAAAATAGAATCAGGCAAATGGTATTTCACTGCCGTTTTCTTTCAAGACGCTAAGTGCTGTATATACTGTCTTAGCTGCTTTTTTCGTGTTCTGGATATTTCTTTTTTTTTTTGGGTATCTCTATTGATATTTTTTTGCTCTAAAAATTGTTATAAATTTTTAAGTCAATGTTAAAATTTTTGTTTTCAATAATATGGATTATTTCTTCCTTTTCAGATTCATGATCTCTTCTACCATGAATTTGACCATTTGAGTTTATACATTCAATTAAACTGGTAAGGTTATTTTCAGAAAAGTTTTGCATGTTTCTTAATATGATACCTGCGTATATCAAATTTGCTTTATCATAGCTGCAAGCGTGACTGTAGATATCTATTAAAAATGAATGTGCATCTTCAATCAAATTGTTCTGTTCTGCTCTTTTACGTAAGATATTAAAAATTACCATACAACTATAAATTTCACTATTGCCAAGATTAGAAACTTCTAAACTAAATCTAGAAGAGACATTTGAAAGATGATTTTTAATATCATCTGATTTATAATGTGCAAAAGCAAATGCTTGAATATCATTTTTGATAGCAACATCAATTTTGGAAAGAGTTGCTGGACTTAGAATATTGTTGATATATAGTTCAGGGAAACTACTAGTTATTTCTACTAGAAACAAAGTACATTCATCTTCTATTTTGTTAAAATAATCAGGTTCATTTTTTATTCTATCAACAATTATAGAATTTCTATATCCCAATAAGTGTGCTAAAACAAAATTATTATAATTCCGATTATCTTTACATTCTGATGTGGTACACAACATTACTAATTTCCATAAATTCTTGAAAAGTTCGAGCAATTGATCGTCTCTCAATTTGATAAAGTACTTTTCTTTGAGATGTAAAATCATAACTTCTTTGTCTCCATAATCCTTGGAAAACTTTTCAATGTCTAGTATCATCTCTTTAAAAATACTGTTTTTTGAGAGATAGGGAGGTTTTGATAGTATGGATTCTATCATGGTTTTTATGAGACTACTGACTGTTTCTTTATTCATAGGAGATAATTTATAGGAATCATCAATAATTGGATGTGCACATATATTCCTCATGTTTCGCAAATTTTCAAGATATGCTTGATCAACTGTTGATAATAGGCTTGTATTCTTGCAAACTTCTTCAATCAGAATATTTTCCCATCGTGGAGATTTCGGATTATCATTTTGTTCTCTTTCAATCTTATTTAATATAGAAATTGCTTTAGAATCTTGGTATAGTTCTTTTAAATCTCTTAACTTAAGCATTAGATCCGTTAGCACTACTATATATAAAACAACTGTACATGCTCGATAACATCCGTTATTGTAAGTTGTTACTACTTCTTTGAAATATTCTTTAGTTTCTGGCGAATATATATAATTCACTGCATATTCAAGTGAAGA
Organism: Kapaibacterium sp. (SeqCode); assembly: GCA_963664875.1. GTDB lineage: Bacteria > Bacteroidota > Ignavibacteria > Kapaibacteriales > UBA2268 > JBFHIJ01. The sequence continues at coordinate 3,526,383 of OY761611.1, forward strand.
ATTCTGTAGCATAAGATACCTTTAAATTTTTGCAAACATATTAAAACAAGCATTTTAGTAGCAAATCTTATTAATAAGAGAACAACTGGACTTCTTCAGGTTCAATAACAACAGGCATTGCTTCTAATATGTCTGAATTTATTATACTAGTGGTTTTAAAAATTTGGACAATATTATCTTGTAGCCACTCTAAATTCCATATATTTTCTGAATTTGAATGAATGGCTTTGCAAAGAGGTTCTTTTGGTTCGAAATTATAATCATATTTATGTATCATTCTTTGAAGCCATATTTCTAGAATTCCATTATGTGGAATTAACTTGAATTTTTTCATGATTCTATTGATAAATATTCTTTGAGAATCAGCTGGTTTTAATTCTATCAAATCAGATAATATTGCTGTAGCAATAGGAAATATCCTAGGATTTTTTATTGTTAAATTGACAATAATTGAAGAAATGACTTCAATATTCATATATTCTATTAGAGTACTTTTTTCATTATGAAAATATCTGTTAAAATCTGAAATTGCTCTTTGTACTGTGCCGGAATTTGGATGTTTTAAACTAAAGTGATAAATATTGAGAAGTTGTTTTTGGGCTGACAATTTATCATTTGATTGCATAAACCAATCAATTTTATCTTTCTTCACCGAACTTGTGACAATATCATCAGATAAATAAGTTTTGCTGGTATTTAGTTTAAGTCCTAAACCTATCAAAACATCATTCAAAATTTTTGCAATATCTTGAGCCAAAACTGGATTTTTTGTAAAAATTCTATAGTCATCTCGATATCTTAGAATTTTATATTCTGATTGGTGCATATTCTTTTTTTCAAGTTCTTGTGAAAGAGTCTCATCTGCATACCCCAAAACTATCTCTGCTATAAAGTCAGACAATACACTACCTTGTGGTATTCCATTTGTTTGTCCATAAGACATGCTTTGTAAAGCAGTATCAATTTTATTTCCCAGCAAAGATTGATCGGTACGATTCTTCTTAGAATAATCTTTTCCATGTATAGCCCAAGGGATGCTATGGGTATATATAGCCCCATAACAATCTGTTATATCTGTAGTAAATATGTATTCAAATTCGAGAGATAGTTCTAATGATTTTTGTTCAATATCTAACCACCAAGTTCTAACTCTTTCTGCTTTATCTGACTCATCTGTATTCGATTTCCCAGGATAGCTAGAGCATTCCACTACAGAGTTCTTAAAGTCTTGAAATTTATTTAAAATAAGTTCCCAATTGTGAGATTCAGTTAAGGTATTGACTAAATCAACATAAATAAGGGGATGAATGAGTTGAAAAGGACGCCATGCGTACTGACCATCTTTGTTACTAATAAGTTCGTAATTCACATTTGAATAATCTTTTGGTTTGTCACCTTTTAAATAGCTGTTTATTGAGTTGCCGTTTATCCGTTTAGATAAATTATCTAATAAAGGCTTGAAATCATAGTATTCCGGTAAATCTATAGAGCAATAGTTTTTACTTTCCATGAAGAATGCATTTGCTTCTTCATGAGTCATGTCGAGTATTGAAGCGTAGTCTTTCATCCCCATCTCTAACCCTCACTCTCAATAATACTTATCTCATCATCAGTCAAATCATATAACTTATATACCAGCCTGTCTATTTCTGCCTCCGCTTCGCTTGTGTCTGCTTTTGCGTCCGCTTTCTTGGCTGCCAGTATTTCGTTTACAAGGGATATAAATGGTTTTTCTTCTTCTTCCGATGGAGGCTTAACTGGTATTTCTTGGAATATTACTTTCCTAAGTTCTTTGCTGTTCCCCTGCAATTCAGGGAAATTATCAGTAAAACAAAATTTAAATAGTTTAGAATTCAAAAAGCCTGTAAGATATTCAATTTTTTGCCCAACCATCATAAAGACTTTATCGTTGAAAAAGAAATTATCTCTATCAAAAACAAATGGAAGAAATTTTGTGATTACAGGATATATAATTTTAGGTTTCAAAAATGATTCATAATAGGCTATTGTGTCTTGTAGCTCAAACCATTGATTCGTAGTTTTTTTGCGACTGCCTTTTTTACCTGACTGCTCCAATCTTTCTCGACCAAAGCTTTCTAAATGAGACTTAATTGCAGTGTACTTATCAATATCAAGTTTTAAAGCAGGAGCAGTAAAAATCAACCACAAATCTGGATCATCTATTCCATATCTTTTTATATCTCTTCCTCTAAGTAGAGGTTTTATAATTTCGGCACTTTTAGGATCTTTTGCAATAAGTTCATCCTTTTTCTTTCCATCGATTATAAATGCATCGTTATATCCTGTAAGTATCCCTCTATAAATTTCAATATCCCAATCTTTTAATTTGATACCTTGGGCTTCTACTTTTTGTTTGATTTGATATTTTACTTTATTGGCAATAACCCAAGATTCGTCTGTCAGATCTTTAAGAATGATATGATTACTGTCAAAGTATTTTTCTATTTCCTTTGCTTCTTCCTGTTGAGCTCTGATAATTCTGAGAGCTTCAACTTTATTATCAAAACTCTTATTGGAAAAGAAAGTAACTGTAGTCAAAACAGTTGCACTATCAAAGATATGGCAATCAGAAAAATCAATTACTTTGTGTATGTTTACATCTTCAATAAAAAACTTTCTGAGAGATTTTCCATAATTAGTTCTGAGCCATGCACTTCCCGTAATGAAGCCCTGGTTTCCCTGAGCTTTCAAGATATTTGCAGCAAGCTCATAAAATAGCACATACATATCACCTGTTTGAGCATAAGTTTTATATCTGTCTTTAAGAAATACAGTTCGGTTATTCAAAGTCTGCAACTGAATATACGGCGGATTACCAATAACGGCATCAAAGCCAATGAAGTTACCATCTTCATCCAGCACCTCAGGGAACTCAAAACGCCACTCAAAGGCATTTGAGTATAGAGTTTTTTGCTTTTCGTCGTACTGCTTGCTTAGCTCAGTGAGTTCATGCATCATTTTGTCATGTTCTTTTTTCCAGTCATCGTAGTAAAAGCTTTTCTTTGTAGAATCTTGATGAGTATCAATATCTGATCGTAAATTCTTCTTCTTTATGTAGATGTCATCACTTGGATTCGCAAGCATAGAAAACTGATTTTTGAGGAAATCAATATCCTTTCGTGCCTTCTGCCTAACAGCTTTTTCCGAAGTAGTTTTATAAATCAGCACCTGCTGTTTATATTTATTAGTAATACTTCGGAAAGTATTCCTTTGTCCGGCACTAACCTGACTTTGCTTATCGTGCAAATCAAAACGGCTCACAAGCGAATTGCCGCACTTAATATTAATATCAATGTTAGGAAGAGTTTCAAGCTGAGTGTAGTTTGAATCTGCAGTGTAGTAAGTATTTTTAAGCAGTTCAATCCACAGACGCAGACGGCAGATATTCACAGAGTTAGGGTTAATATCCACACCAAAGAGGCAATTTTCGATTATTGTCTGCTTCTCATGGAAAAGAGTTTCCTGTAGTAGCTGCTGATTATCAGTATTTATGGGATTACCTTTAGCATTTATCTTATATTCAAAGATGTCTTCGTTGCTATCGGTAACCACCAGCTCATCATTTTGAATTTCAATTTTATACTCCTTAACTTTCTTTTCTGTGCCATGATAGCAAAGCACACCAAGCTCAGATTTGAGAGCAATTATCTCATTTAGAGCAGAAACCAAAAAGTGTCCCGAACCCACAGCAGGATCACAAACTTTTATACTATTTATTATAGCATTGGCTTCCGAAATATCATCTATCTTATTATATAGCTTGTCTATATTATCACATTCCCAGCCCTTAACATCTTTAAACTTCTGCAGCACAGCACGACGAATAGTTTCCCGGCAGATATACATAGTAATATATCCGGGAGTAAAGAAAGAACCCTCTTTATAGCCATTGATTTTTTCAAAGATTAGACCCAAAACAGAAGCATTGATAAGGCTCTTTTTATCTTCCTTAACATCTTCAGCACCTTCGGATGAAAAATCATAAGCATCAAGAAACTTAAATAGATATTCCAAAATAGGCATTTCACCGGAAAGGCGTTTGCCTTGCTCATCTTTCAGCACAGTTTGGCTGTAAAGACTCAAGCGGTATCTGTCTCGCAGGCTATTGATGCGAATAGACTTACTCTCAATCTCACTTATTTCAAACAAGGAACTATTTAGATAAGGTAATTGTTTGAAAGGACTACGAATGTCATCGTCACGTTCAGTTATTGTTTTAGCCAGCACACCAAAGAAAAGCTCATTTAGATCATCAAATTCCTTGATAATATTGTGGTCTAAGAACCTAAACGATTTATTATAGTCATGATACGACAAAAGCTGAGCTTCGAGCAACTTTAGAAACAGAATACGGTTAATCCAGGTAATATTCAGCTCGAGAGCGATATTAAAGAGCTGGTCTTCTTTAGTTTCTCCAAAATCTCCAACATTGGCTATATTATTGAGAATGTCTTCAGTTTTGAGATTCTTAATAGTATTTTCAATAAGCGAACCATTGCTACGCTTACTTTCCTGCACTCTGCTAATTAGCTTTTTGCCGCCATCGGAAACCTCTTCTAACCCTATAATATGTAACAGCTCAAAGTAAAACTGCTTATTGAGGGAATTTGAGTCATTTGCAAAAGCCTCTTTGATAAGAGTAGGAGGCGAAAATAGCTTGAAAAGAGCAATAAGTTTTTTACTATTCTCTATAGTGAGCTCATTCTGATATTCTCTAATATTAAAGTAAGTGCAGTTAAGCTCTTTATCAGAAGCCTCAATAAACGGTTTGGCTATGTTATTATAAAATACCTCTGTACTTAGACTTTTGTCGCTGTTCCATTTATTAAACTCAGTTTTCAGCTTAGTTTTATAAAATGCCACATCAAACTCGTGTGCATCAAAAACAAAAAACTCGTGCAGATTAGTAACAACAATATTTTTAACCTCATAGTTGTTCTTCTCGATTCTCTCTCTGAAATAGTAAAGAATAGCTTCGTGCAGAGCTTTTTTGTTAAAGTCCGTCTGAGACATCATTTCAGTCTTGTTATTCGGATGCTTTACTTCAAGAATCACCCCAACATTAGCTTGGTCATTTTTACCCAGATAAATAGCAAGATCCGCTCTACCGGAAGTATTGATTTCAAAATCCTGATAGAAAGTATTTTTCAGAAAATCCCGAAGCACCAGTTTGAGATGTTCTTCAGTTTCATTGAGGTTAATATTATCAAGGTAAGTACTAAGCAGAGATTTGAAATTATCAAACTCATTTTTAGCAATACTCACCTTACGATAAGCTTTATTCAGAGCCTTAACAGGAGCAGTTACAAGTAGTTTCATAAAGTATATAGGGAGAAAGAATTCAAATAAAATCCACACTTTGGATATACAATAAGTTAGCAAATATTTAAGAAAAAGAATAAAGAAATATTCTATCTGAAAAGAAAATTGTAGAAATGCAAAAACAGAATCAAAAGGACTGACTTGATATAAATAAATTGGGTAATAATTCTTTATTTCAGCAAAAATTCGGCAGTTTAAATTAGACTAAATCAATTTATAGACAACGTATCATAAAAATATTAGCATAAGTTCAAATGCTATAAAAAAAACTTTATGCAAAAAAAGGCTTTGCAAATAACTTTAAATCATATAACTTTGTATAGTTCATAGAATAAATGTTGAAATATAATATAAATTACATTGCTGCATAGCAATAAATATTTCCTTAATATAAAGCAGAAAAAGTCTCTGGAGGTGCATGGGATGGAAGGATAAGTCATTACATTAAGGAATGAATCAGTTATGCAATGCTTAAACAAATTTGATTTAAAAGACCTTGTTCTTGTGAAAGCTATTAGAACTATTAAAATTTTCGGTATAATGCTTTTTTTATTTTCATAAGAGAAGTGCCTTGATAGAAATTTGCTTCTTGATATTAATTATTTAATTCTGATTTGAAGATTCAATATAATTTTAGATACTTAAAGCCATTGTTTGAAGAGGTATAAACGAAAGTTAAAATTTATCAGAATTGCTAATCATAGCTGCACTTAAATGCCATTATTGCTCTGCAAAATATCCTCGATATTTATTGCATTCTTTCCTTTATTGAAGTTCAAAATATTAGAGATTTTAATGAAAACGATAAAACCAATCATTTGGCTTTTTTTACTGGGAAATATGTATCTTTTTGCAGATTATCCCACAGCTGAAGTAAATTACGATGCCCCTATTCGGATTATCTCGGAAGATGTGCGTGAACTTGGGAATCCTGTCGGTTCTATTGAGGGGATTGCAGATGTTAATTTAGTAGGCAATTCAACGTATTCTATACCAATACTAACACCAAAAGGCAGAAAGTCTTTAGAACCATCACTATCAGTTGTTTATTCAAGTGGTGGGGCTAACAGTATTTTAGGGTTCGGTTGGTCTTTGAGTGGATTGTCCTCTATAAGTAGGGTTCCAAGTAATAAACTTATTGATGGAGTGAATGATAAAATAGATTTTAGTATTGATGGTAATTTATCTCTAGATGGAATAAGGATGGTCAAAATTTCTGATTCCCCTTATACTTGGGCTCCAATCAATAATAATAACTCAAGGCTAACTTGTTCTACTGATGCAAATGGTAATATTCAGACTTTATATTTGCAAACTAAAGATGGCAAAATCATTGAATATGGCGGAAACGAAAACTCCAGATTAAAAAAAGATGGCATTATATTGTCTTGGAATATCTCAAAAATCTCTGACATTTATGGAAATTTTATTGAATATTACTATGGTAGAACTGATGGCACCACTAATCAGAAAGGATTAGAGGTGTGGATTGAAAAAATTGAATACACAGGAAACTCTCAAACAAATGATGCACCTTTTGCACAAATAGTATTTGACTATAGTATTAGAGAAGATAAAACATGCGCATTTTCTGCTGGGATTATGTTGCAGTCTTCACTGCTTCTTGATAAGATTTACGTACAAATGAAAGACGAAGAATCAGGAGTATTCACTAACATTAGAAGTTATAAGTTTAACTATATTAAGAATCATTCCTCGCAATTAGTGGAGGCAGTGGAATATGGGAAAAATGAAAATGAAGCTTATAACTCGACGGTATTTGAGTACAATTATGATGTAACTCTTGCTGAAGGCAATTCGTTAGATATAATGGTTCATAATGTAAAAGATTTTAATAATACTATGACGAATAGTAATCTTGTTTATACAGCGACTGGTTCGTCAGTAATACTCAATGAAAATCAAACTTATTATTTTGGAGACTTCAATAATGATGGTATCCAAGACAGAATTATTGTTCAATATAATTATGCTAGGATAGACAATATTAATAGATCTAGATGGTTTCTTCAATTTGGCAGATATGTTGATTTGGGAGATGAAACAATTGTTAAGTATAAGAGTGTTTTAAATAAGTGTGAATTATTCACCTCTGTAGATCAAGAAACATTTGTAACTCATTTATTGCGTAACAAAGTATCAATTATTGATATCAATAATGATGGTTATTTAGATATCCTCATTCCATATCTTAAAAACACACAAACTGACGACATAGAAAATTGGATGGCAGGTCCAGAGGAAGACTTAAATCCAATTAATATGTTGTATGATGAATTGCATCTTGAAGTTCACTTGAATTCATTTGGAACTTTCCCAGAAGAAAATTCGATGACATATGTAATAAATGATGATCGACTCAAACAAGATGGTGATGACGCCGATTTTGCGTTCACTAATGAAGAATTTCATTTCGGAGATTTCGACGCGGACGGGATGATTGAAATACTTTTGAAAGCGGAAACTTGGGATTATTATGATGGATTCATCACTAGTTTTGCAAGGAATTCTAACAATGGAGCAAATGATTATGGATTTCTTTGGTATTTAGATTTAGTTAGTTCTGTAGGAACATTACCAACTGATGATCATGCATTTTCCATAACCTGCAACGGATCTAATTCGGGTAATGGTCTATCTCCTTTTGTAACACATGATGATGAAAACTTTAATGTAATTGTTGCAGACTTCAACTCAGATAGCAGATCAGATTTTATGGTAGTAACCGATTTTATTAATTCACTTGGACATTCAGAAACAGTTTATACATTATTGAATGAACTTGAAGTTTTATTCGAGTTTAGTGACATTCTACGAAGTACGGATATTGAGTCGGGAGACAAAAAACATTGCTACCAAGGGGATTTTAACGGAGATGGTTTATTTGACTTACTTTATCAAAAAAATACAAATTATGAAGGTGAAGAAAATATCTCTCCTTGGTGTATACGATTTTGGAAAGGAAACGAGTTTTCACCTGAAATAATAGTTTCAGAATTAGAAAATATAAATTGGGGAATACCATATCAGGGAAGGCATCTAATAGTAGGAGATTTCAATTTTGATGGCAGGAGCGATGTCTTGACTTATCTAAATACGTATTGTAGAGATATAGTTGTGGATGAATATACTATAAGGACAAGAGGAGGAGATATCTTTGAAGGATCCACCACATATACTGACACCTGTAATAATATCGATCCGTACTATTATGACAGTAACTTTGATGATCCAAGTAATCCATCTACAAAAAAAGTGATTGATGGAAATTCGTATGAAATAATATCACAATCAAATGTGAGTTCAAGCATTGAATATAAGCTACATATAGTAAATTCTTCATATTACGATATTGATGGAAATCCTGACATCAATTGGAATACATATTCTTACAGTACTGGATTGTTACCATATGACCAAGATAATCCATACGATTTAACTCTTAGTTTTCTTCAAATGAATGCTATTCCGGAAATTTCATCAGTCACTACTGAAGCTAAAAATTTTAGTTTTAGTAGTTTGAAATCTATGGATATAACAGGTCACGGTTTGATATCGTTGCACAATTGTAAAATCAAAAACTATCTATTATCCTTCAATATAAGCAATAGTTCATCTTTTTTATCTAAGGTTTACGATGGTTTCGGGAATTCGACTGAATTTACTTATCAAACTTTGTCACAAACTAATGATCCTGATTTAGAGACCCCTGCTTATTCAGTAAATGAATTCAGATCAGGTAGTTACCATAATATTTCAGGTGGGATAAAGATTGTATCAGAAATGCTTCAAAAAAACTCTTCTGGAAGTTGGTACAATAAAATGGTTTATAATTATCAGGACGGAATTATTAATAGAGATAAGGGATTTATAGGCTTTTTAGAGCTTAAACGTAATCAGAAGGATTACAATTTAGGAGACAAGAGTGTAATTACTAAGAACGCAATACGTCATAATATAGCAGAGTTATACCCTGAAATTACAGAAAAATACTCTGGTGATTCTTTTATTTCAGAAACATATAAAGACTGTAGAAGTACCGATTTAGGTAATGGTAGATATTTTTTATATGATTATCAAGTGATTACTACAAATCAGTTAGATGGATCAAGAAACCATAAAATTACAGAATTTGATAATGATCAGAATCTTACGCGAGAAAAGGAATTCTTAGAATTTGAGGGGCAAACCATCTACCAAACAGAAAAACTATTGACTACTCAACTCAAGAAATTGTTTGGTGTAAAACTCTCCCTCAAGTGATTAAGACTTCACAAAATCATGTAGATGATAATCTATATGGCAATAGTTTTTGGACTCATGTTGAATTTGATTATAAAGCCAATGGCGACGTAAAGAGTAGAACAAATATGATAAACAACTTAACTGCTGAGTTTAGTTATGATATTTACGGAAATCTTCAGCAATCACGTTCCTATTCTTTAACCAATCCAGACTTATATGAAAAAGTACAAAGAATGGGCTATGATAATTTTTCGCATAGATTTATTGCATTAGATACAAATTCTCTCGGTCAAATAAAGCAGTTTAAGTACAATAATGAATTTGGCAAAGTAAAGGAAGAAATTGAATATAATGGATTCTCTACTTTGACGAATTATGATGATTTTGGTATTAAAACTGAAGAAATAGATGAATATGGAAACAAAATTCTGTTTGTTTATGATTGGAATGATCAAAATGAAACTATAAATATCAAAGGAACTGACAAAGATTATGCCTTTACTCTAAATAAGAAAAGTTTCTTGGCCAATGAAACCATAGCAGAAGCATTGATTACAAAAAGCTATTATACCTCCAACAATATGACTCTAAGAGAAGTACAAGAAATTTTTAAGTCAGACTATTCACTACCCAAATTAGTAACTATTGACAAAGTTTATTATATGAACTGGCAACTTCGATATGAGTCAGAACCATATTTGAGTACAGAGTCTCCTGATTTTTGGACTGAATATGATTATGAGCCTTTGAGTGGAAAAGTTAATAGTATTAGCAAAGCTAATGGAAATACTCAAAATACACTATACAAATCTATCAACTATGACTTAGAAAATCTAATTTCTACAGAAAATAATCTTCAACAGGATGGAGTGCCTACAGGGTCGCTAGTTAAGGAATACAATGTCCACGGAGATTTAAAAAAATCTACAGATGAAGCTGGAAATGCGGTTACTTACAACTATTGGAATAGTGGATTACTAAAAAATGTTACTACTGTTGTACTCAATCAATCTGGAGCACACTCTATCCAGTTAAATTACGATAATATTGGAAGACGTACACAAATGGTTGATCCTAATATTGGGACACTAAATTATGTGTATAATGACCACGGTGACATCATCGAAGAATCAAATCCGAATGGTACTATTAAGACCTATTACGACGATTACGGTCGGAAAGATTCCGTAGAATATTATTTGCCTAATTCTGCTACTCCATATAACACCGTTTATCATTTGTATGTTCCAATTGACGAGAATGATGGAATTTATGGGGACGGTAAACTTGATTCTCTTTATGAAACTCAGTCGAACTTGCAGAAGAAATATGTTTATGACAATTATTGGCGTGTTTTGAGCGAAAAACAAAATATTGATACAGAAGCTTTTATACTCGAAAATGTTTTTGACAAATCCATTGGGAAATTGAAAAGAACAATCTTCAACCAAAAAGACACTATTACATATGCTTATGATAAAAAAGGTTTTATGGTTTCAAAAATTTTCAATGGTACTAATAAAGACACTACTTTATGGACGTTGAAAGAAATCAATAGATTTGGACACGAAACTTTAGCTTCAATTGCTGATGTGATAGATTTAAGCTCTACTTACGACATTTATGGGCTTTTAACAGGAATTAAATATGCGAATTCAAGCAACCAGCTACAATACCAGAATCATGAGTATCTATTTGACCCTGCACGACAAACACTTGCATATAGAAAAGATTTACTTGCTGACTTGCATGAGTCTTTTACATTTGGATCTCAAGGTGATAAATCTTTCTTACTCAAACGATTGACAGGATGGAATATATCTGACTTGTCCGGAAATTCTTGCGGCAATTTTGAAATGAATTATAACGATGATGGTACTATACGAAGTAAAGGACGGGTTGGATTTGAAAGTAACTACGTGTATTCTGAGACTACTAATGATGTTGAGCCTCTAGATGCAACTCCAACTACTCAATTTCCACAAGCGATTAAGAAATTATCAAGTAGTTACGAAAATTTGTTCCCATATACTATGACAAATACGATTTTTAATAGTGTAAAAACAATAGAAATGTGTGACAGGAATGCAGTATTTGATTATGGTTTTGACTTACAACGATGTAAATATACATACTTTAAAAATGGAGTAAAACAATATACTAAGTATTACTTCCACAATATTGAAAAGACAGTTTTCGAAAATGGTGATATAAAAAATACTGTTATAGGTAACAATTTTGCTATTATTACAGAAAATCAGGATAGAAATATTTACTATTTACTGAAAGATCACTTGGGTTCAGTAACTAAAATTTTAAATTCAGATTTTTCCATTGTTGGTGATTTTAATTATGACCCATGGGGTAGAATGAGAGAAAAAGATAATAACTTCGAGACTTTGAGTGTTTATGACGTGCCTTCAGGTTTCGAACTAATAGGTCGTGGTTTCACCGGACACGAACATATACTCGAATTTGGTCTGATTAATATGAATGGTCGTGTTTATGATCCTGCTCTTGGTCAATTCATTCAACCGGATAACTTTGTAACTATACCTGAGCGATCAAACTCCTATAACAGATTTATTTATGCTAATAATAATCCTCTTTCTTTTGTTGATAGCGACGGTGAATTTGTAACATTGACTACAATACTTATAACTGCAGCTATTTTTGGAGCTGGGAATGTTGCTGCCCAAGCTATTAGACTGGATGGAAAAATTAATATTGGACAGATATTTTCCAGTTTTGTTCAAGGTGCAATAGTTGGAGGTGCAGTCGCATGTGGCTATTACGGCTTATATTATCTCAGTCCGACTCTTGCCTACATCACTGCTGGTGTTGCTTATGGACCTCAAGCTTTAACTTATGGTGTTGGTACTTTGTTTGGACTAACAAAAGGTCTATATACAGGAGATTATACAAATTTTTGGAATGCACAAAAAATATTGTTAGGTAACTTTTACATAGATGAAAATCAAAGTTATGGAATGGGGATTCTACAAGGAATGAGTGCTCATAGTTTGGAATTACTTCAAAATTCTATTGGTTCTGCTCTCCAACAATACTTTAATTTCAATGCTGCTGTGGATAGAGTAGATTATTTTGATGGAGCAACTTTTACAACTAATGAAAACTCAAACGGTGGTGGAATTTCTCTTGGGAAATTTATACATTGCTGGTACGATGGTGAAATTGAAGGCGGTTTTAAAGCTTTTGTGCTTTCTAGTCCTAAATATATGCATGAATATGGTCACTATCTTGATAGCAAAAGATATCTTACTGGTTACCTATTTGCAATAGCAATTCCGAGTTTATGGTCAGCAGCTACCCACAAGGGAGAAAAAAGTAGTGCTCCGTTTGGGTTTTTGTCATGGCATAGGACATTTTGGACAGAATTGAGAGCTAACAGAAAAGCTAGCGATTATTTTGCTAGAGAACACGGAATTACTTTTGATGATACAGAATTCCCACTTTATACTACGGAGTAACCATGTATAGATATTTTAGTCTTCTTATTATTAGTCTAATTTTGGTAGGATGTCCATTAGAAGACACTTTAGATTATCATATTTTTCTATATAATAATTCTGATCGTGACATTTCTATCATTTTTAGTAATGGGGTGCATAATACACTAATATATCCAGAATTGCTACCTCCAACAATCTCATCAGAATATTGCATTAGATATATTGAATCAAGAGAAAGCTTTACTTTTAATAGTTATATACCTTTTGATGAATATATTGATTCATTTCCACTTGACACGATAGCCGTATTTGTTTTTGATCCGGATACTTTAGATGCGTATCCATGGGAAGTAATAAGAGACGAATATAAAGTTCTTAAGACACATTTTATTACAATAGATGATGTTTTGAAGTCTGATACAATAGTAATTTACCCGTGATAAAGAGAAAACATAATGAAAAATAAACACAAAAAAATAGTCATAATGCTACTATTAGCATTGCTGCAAACCACGAGTTTGCTCGCACAAAATACCTATACTTATGGGTATGACGATGCAGGAAATAGGATTCAATTGAATTCTCCTTTAGACTGCACAGATTTATTATGCCGTTGTCCCGACAATACTGACGGCTGGTTAGTGTTAGAAGCTATACCACAAGATCCGCCAAGCACAAGCTGTGATATTAAAGGATATCTTAATATTCCGGCTGAATATGCAGACTGTTACCAATTCTACACTATTATGACTTGGGGACATGAGATATATTCAAATGAATACAAACAAAGTATTGGAACTTTGAGCAATAATGAACTTCCAGAGTTAGAGTTTGTTATACCCTCTCCTAAAAAGCAGTATGCTCAGGTTTTATTGTACAGAGACCTATCGGATGATAACCCTTGTGCAATTGCAGCCGAAGTTGAATGCATACCTGACTGTTGTGGTCTAATCTATCTTGATTTTATAAAAGCAGATCCTGAAGGTGATAAATGCTGTTGGGATTTCTATGTAAACGGATATGATGAAGACGCTTGTGAAACAGACTTCCAGTTAAAATTGGAAACAGTAGTAGCCGAGGGTGAAACACCTGAAGAGCTTGCTAATATTCCAGCAATAGAAGGAGTAGGGCATATCTGTATAGACAATACATTGAAAGAAGTCAGAATGATTATATTAGAGCAAGGTATTGAGTGCAGAAATGAAGTTGTTCAACTAGAATGTGAGAAATGCCCTTGTCCACCTCAACATGAGATGGAAGGTTGGTTACAACTTACTATAGAACAAGGTGGTAGTCAATGTTCTCCAACACAATGTGAAGTTAGTGCTACATTAAACATACCAGCGCCATATCAAGATTGTTACAATTTCTATGAAATAGAATATGTAATTAGAGACATTAATGCTTCTCCTATTGATCATGAATATCCAATGTTATCACCAGGTGCAATTCCGGCAGATGGTATTATTACAAATCTTCCAACTTGTTTAGATCCAGGAGAATCAATCTTGTTGAAAGTTAGGCTTTACAATGCAGTAGGTGACACTGAATATTGTGAATTTGTAGTGATGGAACAAGCTTGTCCTCTATTTGATGTTGGAGACAGAGAGCCTTGTACTCCTGATAATTTCAGTGACGGGTGGTCAGAAACACAAACTATATTAGTGAATGTAAACGGATGCTGGTATAGAGTTAGCTTCCAATATCGACAAACTTCAGATGGTACTCAGGATATTCAATTCACATCTGCCTATCCAGCTGATATTAACTGTACCGCAGAAAAATCTGAAGTATTTAATGCAGCTTTAGAACCTGCAATTGACGATATACTTTCTGGAGTTGACAGCTGGGAACCAAATCCAAGTGGATGTTATGATTCTTGGAGAGTGATTGAAGCTACATGTTGGTCTAAATGGGATGCCATTTATTTCTTAGGCGAAGTTACTTACAATACGGTTATAGATGTGCCATGCGAATCAGATTGCTGTACACAGCAAATCAGAGTATGTAAATATGACGGTAACGTCAGCGTTCAAGTGATAGGTTATGCTGACAATAACAGTACGGATTGTAGTACTGCAACATTGCCAGATCCATCTTCTTTCTTAAGTCCATTCAATGCGATTTACACTCTGTTAGAAGAATGTACTCCAAACGACTGCAATATGTTCCAAGGACATGAACCCGACTCAGACTGGAGGACTGATTTATATGCTGATTATGATAGATTCAAAGATGAAGCGATAAGATATGAAGAAGGATACCAGATGAAAGAAATGATAGGAAATATCGCCGAACTTCAAATGATATATCAAGTTTATCAACAGCAAAATTCTTTAACTATTAAAGTAGCAAAATCAAAAGAACAAATTGTTGACTTTAAAATATTTAATGCTATTGGTCAAGAGATAAAATCTACATCTATTAATTTGACAGGCAAATATCAAGAATTTGAAGTTGATATTAGCAATCTATTGTCCGGATCTTATTTCTATAGTATCGTATCCAGCAGTAATAAGATAGCTACAGGTAAATTTATTATTGTCAAATAAATTATTTTTACTATTTTTAATGGTAGGAGAGATTTTGTTCTCTCCTGCCTTTGTTTTATACTATTGGAGACTAAGCTTTGAAATACTTTATAATTTGTTTTCTTTTCTTTGCTACTTTTCAGCTTTCAAATGCAGAAAAGCAATGGGTAAAGAAACACTTCAGAGCGGATGAACACGTAGAAGCTATTAAAAGCTTTGATTCATCAAAAATCGTTGCTATTGTTGAAAGTGTAGGAGAATCTATGATATATAAATCTTATGATGCAGGAAACTCATGGGAAAACACATATCGTTATTTTCATCCGGCACATGGAGACTCTTTGGCAATGCTTTCCAATGGATCTTTTATCTTAGACTCCCTTCATTATTATATTTGTATGTTCCCACAACCTGTCATAGACATTTCTTCAGATGGAGGAAATACTTTTAAAAGAATCGAATTTGGTGAAATATCTGCTGATAAAAATAATCGTATCTGTGATTTACATATGCAAGACAGAATGGTAGGTGTTGTAGTGACCTTAAAAAATATAGTAATTACAAAAGATGGTTGGGAATCTTTTATAATTTATGATAAACCTTACCAGTATATAGAAACGAACAAGCCATCCTTTTATATTGATTCTGTTAATATTGCATTTATTAAACAACGTGTAGGTAGTAATCTGTTTTATAAATTTAATATCAATACACATGAATGGTCAGAATACAGTATTGAAGTACAACAAGATGAAAACGAACATCCATTGACCATATTAGGAATCGAACATTTATCAGACCATGTCATTTTGGGCGCTGGGATGCAAAAAGTAAAAGACACTACAAAAAATATCCATTATGATTTAATATGGAAAAGTACTGACAACGGTATAAACTGGGAAGTAATTTACAAAAAATTGCAAGATCCTAGATTTGGACTATCAGAGATACATTTTGCAGATAGTTTGAGAGGAATTATTGGAGGCAACGGTGGAAAATATATGTTGACAGAAGATGGAGGTGATACATGGGAGTACGCTACGTTTTATGACTACTTATATGCTATAACAGGAGATTGTACTTACTGCGGTGATTATCCGATTGCTTGGTTTCCTTCTGGGGGAATTTTTAGATATGAAGAAGTTATTGGAATCACAGAAGGCATACTAGAGGAAATCAGTATAAAACCCTACCAAACCAAAACAGAATACCATTTAGAAATCAATGACCCGAAATCACGAGAATATGAAATCATATTTTCTGATGCAAACGGCAAACAAATACTAACACAAACATTAAACACAGCAATAGCAGCTAACACAAATCCAATAGATTTAATCAGCCTAAATTCCGGCACTTACTTTTACATGATTATATGCAACAATTCGCTAATTTCTACAGGTAAGTTTGTAAATGCAAGGTAGCAGAAGATAATTATTACTCCCTGTTGCTCTTTTTGCATAAATATAAGGATGTGATTTATTCAGTACATTGATATAAGAAATCACATCCTTTATTTTAGGCAAAAATCAATCTAACATTTTACTCCCCAAAAACCTTGCTAAAACTCTCTATTGCTTTATCTCTGCTCGGATTAACATAAATATCAAAACTACGCCGATTCCTATGACCGGATATTTTCATCACCTCTTCGGGAAGCATTCCGGCTTTTAATGCAAGAGTTATCATAGTTCGACGGGCAGTATGAGAGGAGATGAGCTTGTATTTTGGAACAACATGTTCTTCTTTAACTGTTCCACGTATAATTGTATATGCAATCGGTTTAGTAATTTCTGCATCTTTGCAAATTTCTTTTATTTTGGAATTGTAGGTCTTTGTATCATTTTGTGGAAATTGTTTAGGATATTTAAGTAATATCCCTTTTATATATGAGTTAAAAGGAACAATAACATTTTCTCCGGTCTTCTCGGTAGTTAGATATATCCGCTGATTATCCATATCTATTTTAGTCGGATTTAATCGGAGCAAATCAGAAATTCTAATTCCGGTATGAAGCTGAATAAGAAACAAATCCTTAGTGATTTCTAAATGTGGCTTAGGAATTAAATCTTTAATCGCCTCTATTTCTTCAAAATCAAGGGTAACATACTTGTTCTCCTGCCCTTTATGAGTCGTAGCAGATTTAATATAAGAGCGAAACTGAATAGTGGTAATCAAACCTTTAGAAGCGTAATAATTAAGAGCAGTCTTAATATTTTTATTAGCAATATAAACTGTATTGTTGTTTAGACCCTTATTATGCAGATAATTCTCAAATTTCTTCCAAATAATCTCATCAAGATTACGAATAGTTATTACAATTTTGGTGTCTTTCTGAAAATCAGCCAGTTTCTTCTTAGAGTTATAAAAGCACTCGTTAGTGCGATCAGCTCGAGTATGTTTAGTCAATTCAATATAATTAGAAAAAAGAGTTAGAAGGTCTTCTGCATCATTGTTACAAATATTAGGATTTTTCAGCTGTTTTATATACTCCTTAATATCATTTTTGTTAAGCACAAGATTTTCTAACTTTGCCTTTGAGCAGAAATTGTTTATTTTAGACTTAAAGTCATCCAACAGCACATTAGTTTCATCGCTATGGAGCACTGAGGGCTTAATACGATTATGCTTTTTATCCCAAGCTTTTGTTTTAATTTGAATTCCGGTAGAAACCTGAACACGAAAACCATTAACAGAGACGTTCATCATAATAGAAGTATCAGGTAAATCAGGCTTATTGAGATAGAAACTAATTTTTGCCATTTGTAAAACCTTGCAAAACTGACTAACATATAACTAACAGAAATAACGTAATATTGTTAGTTTTAGTTGCATTTTATTTTACAAAATAATGCTGTAAAATGCATTTAAATAGTGTATTTATATATAGTTATGTAAAATTGAGTCTAAAAAGCCATAATCATGACGGGGTGGATAATAGGCTCTACATTTTATAATGCACATTTTGACTTCTGAAACAGCCTCCCAAGAAACAAGATAGTGTTTTTTTCTAGGTTTTCTTATGACAAATCTCGGTTTATATTAAGCAGGCTCATTTTTTTTACAATGTTAGAGTAAATGAGACTGCTTTATTTGCCTATACCCCAAATCCTTCTACTTAAATCCGTCACAAAAGGAGAGTACATTTTCGCCCAAATCTGGGAGGTAGTAGCCTCCTTCTAAGCAGGCAAATCGTCTTTGGTGTCCCCATTTGACAGAAAGCCGCTTCATTTTGTAGCCGATTTGATAAAAATCAAATTTCTCTAATTTTCTGCCTACATCTAACTTATACGAATCAAATCCGGCGTTTATTGCGATAATGTCCGCCTGTGGTGCTTCTGCTATTTTTTCGTCTAAGACCTGCATATATTTGTCGCGGTCGTCGGCGAAAACATTGACTATCTGCACTTCACTTCTGCCTTTGAAGCAATCGAGAGTGCCGTCTCCTGTGTGTGCATCGAAGTCAAGCACAAAAGCGGAGCTTATCCTGCCTTCTGTGAATAATTTTTGGAGTGCTATCCCAAGATTATTGAAATAGCAATAGCCCCACGAAGAGTCTTTATAAGCATGGTGCCCCGGCGGTCTGATAGCGGCAAAGGCACATTCGCCTGCCATAGCAATCTGCGAAGCCCTAATTGCTCCCCCCGTAGCAAGCATTGCAGCTCGGAAGAGAGTGTCGTTGCTCCTGATTTTTTCAATATGTTGCTGCGTATGTAGCAGCTCTATATCTTTAATATCTGCCTGCCCCGGCACTATGGTTTCAAACGAACCGAGACAGCTCATCACGGCTTCCATACGCCCGGGAAGCGCCGCCTGTTCGTCTGCATAGTCAGATTTGTTGTAGTCGGGGTGAAATACGATTTTCATGCTTACCTCCGGTCATTCAACGGCAAACTAACAAGAATCAATAGCATTTCCACAAAATTTCTCTATTGGTGCAAATTTTTTTCGCTTCCGGGCAAATTTTTTTTGCGTGAAAACGAAATCTGTCTCCAAAAATACATAATTACACTTAGACCTGCATAAAATGTGTAGTCAAAAATAAGGACTTACGGCGATTAGATGAAAAGAAAAATTAATTGCAAAATTTTTCAAATTAATTGCAAGATTTTTTTAGTCATTTTCCAATTTCGAGCATAAAAATAGTGCAAACCCAAGATGCCGATTAGCTCTAACTAAATATGAACTATGACATAAAATGAACGAAAAAATTAGATGGAAAAATCTACGTAGTTTCCGCAGAATTAGGTGTTTCTTGCGATGCCGTGCCAACTCAGGATATCCACCTATTTACGATAATTCAGGACTTTATGGTATTGTGCAGCGACTCTTTTCGTTGTAAATTGCTTTCGAAAGTTATGACAACGATTGAACAAACGCTAATCAAAAAAAAAGTAATCAGTTGCATAACTCACCCGAAAAGTTCGGGATGGATTTCAAAATAACACTTCAATATCCTAGGCAAGAAGTAAACACGAAATCCAAAGAAAATACAAAATTTCTAAAACAAATTCTAAGGAAAAAAGAAATGAAAAAGTTTTTCGCTATCGCTCTCGCTTTCGTAATGTTTGCAGCTACTAATATGTTTGCTGATGGATCAAGTATAGGAACAGATGCTAAAACAGCAGAAGCAACAATTAATGTTCAAGTTCTTAAACAAATTGAAATAGATCCTACTAATGGTGTCCTCAATTATGCAGTGGTTAATGGTACAGTACAAGAGAGAGCCATTGATGCATCAGGTGCATTTGTAGAAGCTGGAAGTTTAGATTTTGACATTACCGCTACTGAAGGTTATGAATTGTCATACAGTTTTGATTTGATATCAATCTTAAGTAATAACAGTACCGTAGATCAAGCTAATGCACCTATAATAACATTTGCAGGCACTCCTCTTCTTACAGGTACTTTGGAAAATGCTGATGGTGAAGAAAGCTTATCGTTTAGTGTTGAAAACATTGACGCTCAGACAAACACATGTGCTGATGGTGGCTATACTTATAACTACACTCTTAGCGTATATTACACAGGCTTCTAAGAATTACAGAAACATTTTACATAAGGGACTTATAGGTTTAAGTCCCTTATGTATAAAAAAAATTCAAAGAAGGAGAGTGTAAATGTCTTTATTAAAGAAAATCACAAAATTACTTTTTGCGATGATGATAATCTCTCCGGTATATGTTTTTTGTGCTGATCCTGACGTCGGTCCGGGACCCGGATTGCCACCGGAACCAACTAATGAAGCTACTGTAAATGTAGAAGTTCTTAGACAATTGACTTGTGTTATTAAACCACCTGTAAACTCAGCTTCCAATGCAACGGATTTGATAATAGTTTCAGGAACAAGTCGGAATGACACCGAATTTCCGAATGGAAGGATTCATCCTACATATCGTTTGGAAATAACAGGAGCTTTTGAACAAGCCATAACTATAAACTTTCATGCAGATTCAGAACCTGAAGGACTCATGTCTTATAGTGATGGAACTGGTCAGGTAAAAGCAATTGTAAAGTGGCATGAAGGGTTTGAAGGTGATGATCATATATACGTTTCTCCTTGGTCAGCTAATTTATTTGACCCAATGTATGATAGCCCTGCAGGTGAGTATGCGGCATTTATGGTAATTAAAAAGGTTGAAGCTGTCGAAGGAACACCTCCGGGTGATTATACAATTCCAGTAACAGTAAGCGTATATTATACCGGTTTTTGAGAGAAAAGAATAATATATAATCCCTGGGCTTATTTTAGAAAGTAAGACAGGGATTATTCAAAAAAAGAGGGACGCAAAAAGTGAAATACTTGTTGAGCATTCTAATGATTGTACTAATCCAATTAGTAGCAGAAGCGCAAGTAAATGTGAATACCTTTTGCAATAACAATCAGCCGGTTCCTCTGCAAATTACTGTCTCAAACGACATTGATTTGGGTGCAGTAGTAGCAGGCTCGACTCAGACTTATGAGTCGCCGTTCAATGAAAGTATATTTACGATTTCGGGTGACCAGTTTCGGTGGATATGTACCGACATAGAGCCTGAGACACAGAAATCCGGAATTGTATTAGATCTTGATTTCAGATTCAGCCATACAGGAAGCTGTCTATGGTTATGTTATTTCAACGGACTTCACATTTTACTTACAGGTAATATCTTTGTGAAAATGAATGTCCAATCAGTGCAGGTGTCACCGAGCACTCCGGCAGGAGAGTACACCTTTACTCAAGTCATTCAGGTAGAATACTGCACATTTTAGCTGACCAAAAATCGAGCAAAAGCTGAAATAGTAATCTTCAAAATTTTCGCTTAAATATTTTAGAAATTTGATGTTTTGAAAGAAAAATAGAGGTAGCAAATAAAATGAAAAAGCAAATAGTACTAATCCTATCCATTCTGATTCTGTCGATGTCACTCCATGCGCAGGTAGCTGTGATGCCTCCCGCAGTTTTTATCGATAAATATACTCGCTCTGCAGAAATGTTTGTAGCCAATACCGGAAAGGAGACCCAGGAAGTTATGGTAGAACTCGAATACGGCTACCCGGCTCCTGACTCCCTCGGCAATATCGCTATGCAATATGGCGACAGCCTTTCTGATAAAAAATACTCGCTCGCTGAAAAACTCGCTATTTTTCCGAAAAAGTTCGAATTAAAACCGGGAGAAAGACAGACAGTTCGCTTTTTGCTTCGAGGTTCCGGCAACATGGAAGATGGTTTTTACTGGTCGCGCGTAAGAACCACCGGCATGAAAGCCGCAGCCCAAATCGACTCCGCTAACGCAGAAGGCGATGTCAAAGTCGGTATCAATCTCGCATTTTCAATGGTTACATTCATTGGATATAAAAAGGGTGAAACCAACACAGAATTAGATCTGGTGTATCTCGCAGTAGGCACCGATAGTGCTAATACGAACCTTATGCTCAGTTACCACAGAAAAGGTAACTCCCCGCTATTGAGCAAAACTAAGGTTGAAATCTACGACGCAAATGGCGATTTGGTTGCCGCAAAAGAAGAGCCAAGGCCTTACTATTTCGACGGCAAAATGAAATTTACTTTCCCAAAATCGGATTTGCCTGCAGGTAATTACAAAGCTAAATTTTCCTTCAATAATGATTTGGAAGATATACCCAAAGAACATCGCGCCACATTCCAGCCGTTTGATAAGACCTTTGATATCAATGTCAAAGAGAAATCACTCGTAAGCCAATAAAATCTAAGCGGTCTAAAATTGTATAATTTATAATTTTTGATTGTCGGATTTGAAAAAAAGCTAACTGCTGTTATGATTATAATGTAAGCAAAGATGTCTCAGATAGGGATTGCTATATCATATATTCAAGGAAAAGTACTCTTGCCTGCTACTCGCTCTATAAAAATTGCACTAATGTGCTTTTTGCTATCTCTGATGCCTTCGGTGGTTTTTAGCTCGGAAGCTGTCGAAGGTGTCTTTTCTTTCAAATACGTCAACTTCGAACGAGATTTGATTGTATTTATCGATGAAGAATCTGTTTACTTTCCGATGTTCGAAGTTTTCGATTTCCTACGAATTTACAAAGAGTACAATCAGGACACAAAAACACTCACAGGATATGTCAGCACCAAAGATAAAAGCTATTCTATGGATTTCAATAGCCTCGAATTTGAAAATATCAAAAGTGAAGCATATACCATCTCAAAAGACAGCCTAATCCTTACAGAACTCGATATGTATATCTCATCCGCAGAACTCGCTAAAATGCTCGGAGCAGAGATATATGTAAGCAAACTTGGTCTGGTCGGGCTATTGAAATCCGAATATGATATGCCGCTATTGGAAGAATACAACCTA
Source organism: Kapaibacterium sp. (SeqCode) (assembly GCA_963664875.1). Lineage (GTDB taxonomy): Bacteria > Bacteroidota > Ignavibacteria > Kapaibacteriales > UBA2268 > JBFHIJ01. The sequence goes on from OY761611.1 coordinate 3,549,820, forward strand.
CGATACAACAAACTCAAACTCAGAGAGATGCAGGGCGAAGAAACTTTCGCACCGCTAATGTTTGGCAGAGAGTGGAAAGTACTCGACGGGGGAGTGCTAAATTATGGAATCAATACCAATACTAATAGGCAATCTACTGCAATAGGGCTAAACACAAACCTTGGGATGCAGCTGATGGGCGGCGAATTTACAGTCAATAGCTACTATAACTACAACACTTTCAGCAAAGCCGAATACCAAAATCTTCGCTACAACTGGCAGTTCCCTTTCAATAAAAACAAATACCTAAATTCTCTACGTGTAGGTAATGTGTCCGGTAACTCTCTTAACTTCGGTTCGTCCGGTTCCAGTATTCGCAATAAATACTCCAATCTGCAGGGGGTTTCAATCTCAAACAGAGATATGGAAAATCGCAAAGTTTTTGATGATTTTTTGTTTGAAGACATCACCGAGCCATATAGCTTAATAGAAGTATATGTAAATGACAGACTTATCAAACAGTTTCGCTGCGACGAAAACGGGCGATATAGTTTTGCATTGCCACTAAGCTACGGAGCCTCCGAAGTAGAAACTAAAATTTACAGTCCATCAGGACAAAGAGACTACAAAAAAGAAACAATAAACATTCCGGGTATGATGCTCCAGCCGGGTGAAGTCAGATACACAGTTACCGGTGGCAGAGACATCAACTACGAGCAGTACGTGCTTGACGGCATAGTAGAAACAGGGGTTACAGATTGGCTGAGCAGCTCTATCAGTAATGTTTACAACATAGACCAAAAAGATAATGTACTTGTAAATAACAACACTATCCGCCTAATCGGAGGGGCTTATGCCAGCGTAGCATACTCGCATGACAATTTTTATCGTGGTATGTTGGCTTATGCAAACTCAGAAATTGGCCATTACGAACTTTCGTATATGAAATACAACACCGGCTCAGGTTTTGATAACTATTCGAGGCAGGCAGAGTACCAGCTCAACGTCAATCTCCCAAGGATACCCTACATACCTTTTAGTCTCCGCCTGAGAGCCGATGTGGATCAGTACAAAGACCGCCTAATGGGCAACTATTCCGTAAATTCATACGGAAATATCGGTCCTTTTCGTCTCAATAGCTCTTACAGACTTTCGCAAACAATCAACGATAATTTGCCGAATCTATATAAGCAGGATTTGAACACCGGTATATCCTACTATCTCCAACTACCATTTCTAAAGGACTCCAAGGCTCTCGGCAGGACAAGTATATCTGCCAACGTAAGCTATGACATTAGCAACAATCAGTTTACCAACCTAAACGCTTCCATGTCACAAAGTTTATTCAAGATACTATCCCTAAGTGCAAATTACAGAAATAGCCTTGTCAGTAATTATTCCAGCTTTAATATCAATCTAAGTCTGAATATGGATTTTGCAAGATTCAGCAGCCGGGCAGAGCTAAATGAATCCTCTAAAAGCATAAATAACAGTTTGGATGGTGCATTAGGCTTTGACACAGACAGATTTAACGTTTTCCCGAGCAAACGCCTAAGCTATAGCGGCAATTCGGGAGTGGCAACCATCAAATGTTTCATAGACAGCAATGGCAATCTTAGCTACGACGAAGACGAAGAAGTGCTGACGGGCGTGCCTATCAGAGTGCCCCGTGCATCAGTATTGGGAGACAAAGACGCAGAATACAAAACTATATCCAATTTGCGTCCCGGCTATCAATATAATGTGATAATCAGCAAAGAAGGCATGAAAAACCCGCTGCTCAGACCGCTTTGGGAGGATTTCTCATTTATCGCTGATCCAAATACTTTCAAATCTATAGACATACCTTTTACTGTTACAGGTCTGATCGAAGGGCAGGTATTTACTCAGGATTCTTCCGGCAACCGAAACGGAAAATCAGGCTTAAAAATACATCTGATTCGAAAAGAAACAGGAGAAGACATATCTATTAACGTCTTTTCGGACGGCAGTTTTTACCATCTTGGTCTTTTCCCCGGATATTATGATGTTTTTGTGGACAAGGCTCAGCTCGGACTTCTCAAATTAAAAACAGAGCCACCGGCACAGGAACTCTACATAGGATTCTCCGAAGATGGCGACATGAAATCCGGAATAGATTTCAAACTCATCCCTATAAATCAATCCGACGGCGTGGAATCGCCCAGCGCAGAGTAGATTAATGGCTGAGGAATTTTTGTTTCTGCATAAAACTATAGATTATTGATACCGTTTTTTTTATATTTGATTATAGCATTTGCCGACTTTGACAGCAAGTGTGATTATATTTGCCCTAAAAAGGCTGATAGTCGGATAGTAATAACAGATGTCTCAAATAAAGAAGAAAAACTTTATGCAGGTGCAGATATTCGGTACAAAAAAATGTAAAGATTCCGCTAAAGCGGAACGCTTTTTCAAAGAAAGAAACATTCAGGTGCATTTTGTAGATCTTGCACAAAAAGCTATGAGCAAAGGCGAGCTAAATAATGTCGCTCGATTTGTACCATTAGAAGAATTGATAGATAGAGAAGGCAAACAATTCAAAAAACGCAATCTTGACTATATGGTTTATGAACTCGAAACGGAATTACTCGAAGATCCTTTGCTTTTGAAAACCCCGATAGTTAGATTCAATGGCAAAGCTACCGTAGGCAATGAACCCGAAATCTGGAAAAAATGGATTGAAGAGTCGAAATAAACATATAATACCTATTCGTTGGTTCGTTTTGGGCAATACAATGCTTGGGCTGTTTGTATTGCTTTTTTCGTATATAGAAATCACTCAGACTCGCGACGATTTGAAACAAACTGCAGTAGGAGAGGGCAAATCGCTTCTTTACACTATCTCCAATAGTGTCAATCTGGCAATGAAAGCGGCTAACCAGAGCGAAGACAATCTGCATTACCGGCTAAATGCAATGAAAGAGCTGATACTCCTCACTAATTCCACATATTTAGCTCAGGCTGACGAATTTGGGATTGACAGCGTTTTTATTGCAGATGCAGAGGAGCATTTGCCTGAATCAACCTGGATAACAGACGAGTTCGATGAGGAAATGCAATGGCACTTGTTTCGCTCCGGTGACAGGGTAGTGCATCTTGGGCTTTGCCGTGCAAAACTCTTAGAATACAGGCGAAACGTTGGTATAGGAAAGATAATGAGAGATTTATCTGCCAATAAAGATATAGTTTACTGCGTTCTCCAAGATACTATCGGTATAGTTGCCGCCTCGGAAAATATATTGGAACTTAGCAGAATAAATCATGATGAAATGCTACGAGCTACTTGGTTAGACTCCAATTTCAGACACAGAGAGTTTTCTTTTGACGGCACAGAAGTCATAGAATCATTTACTACAATCAGCACTGTCCAAGGCAAATTTTTACTTCGCTTAGCACTCAGTACCGAAAAATCAATGAATATCTACAGCCGAGCTGTCAACCGCACAGTTCTAATTGCTGTTGGTCTGTTTATTTCCGGCTTTATTATGATAAATTTCATAATCAGCAGAAGAAAGATACTCAGCTTGGAGGAGCAGCACGACAATCTTCAGAACCACCTAGATTTGATTATGAGTAACATCACTGATGCAGTAATCGTGCTGAACAGCGATTTTACCTTTCGCTTTTTTAACAATGCAGCTAAGGAGCTTTTAGCAATAGAAAATAAAAACTGCGTTGGTGAAAAGTACTCCTCAGTGTTTCCAGATGATATATTCCAAATAAAAAGCGTAGAGTACCCGGGCGGAAAAAGCAGACTAAATGAGATTACATTAAAATTGGGCAATCAGGAAAAGCATATAGTCTATAGCGTTTCTTTACTCTCTTACCGCAATGAAAATCAAAATATAATAATCATAATCAAAGATATGACAGACATTCGTGCCTTGAGGGAGAGATTGAGACAGCAGGATAAAATGACTGCAATCGGCCAGCTTGCTGCAGGAGTTGCTCATGAAATACGCAATCCGCTGAGTGCTGTAAATATAATAGCTCAGAGATTTGAGCTGGAATTTATTCCTGAAAATGACAAAGAGGAATATATGCAGCTTACCGGCACTGTTCGCAATGAAATTGGCAGAGTAAATGAAATAATAAAACAGTTTCTCGAATTTGCTAAGCCTACCGCTATTCACAGAAGTAAACGTAACATTTCGGATCTGATGAATAATATTGTCAATTTAATCAAACCGCTCTGCGACAAAGGTTCCATAGAAATAGAGACTAAACTAAACAGCATAGAAGCAGAAATTGATTCGGACAAAATGACCCAAGCTATATTGAACCTCTGCAATAATGCAATAGAAGCTATGCCCGATGGAGGCAGACTTACGCTCTCGTCATCTGTGCAAAATAATTCTGCAATAATACAAATCGAAGATACCGGAATAGGGATACCCGAAGAACATAAAAATAAGATATTCAACTTATACTTTTCTACTAAACAGCATGGCACAGGTCTTGGTCTGAGCATTGTTTATCAAATTGTCTCGGAGCACGGAGGCGATATAAAAGTAGAATCCGCACCTCACTCAGGTACAAAGTTTATAATAAATCTGCCTATGTAAAAAATACTTTGAACCTACCGGCAAATGCAATGTATAAATAAGCAAGATTAGATACATTGTTTTTCGCAGAATATGATATCCAAAAAAATATACATAGTTGCTTTATTGCTTTTTCTCGGCTCAGTGAGTTTATACTCTCAAAAAGCGGAAAAGGTTTATCCGCTTTCCAAAAAGATTCACAGCGTAGAGTGGTTCAAAAAGCAATCAAATTTGTGGCAACGCAAACTCAATTCTTCACCTGAAGATGCAGAGGCATGGGAAAATTACTACATGGCTGAAAGAATGATACGCCTTATTCAAGATGGCGAAATCAAACTCAAAGCTGCTAATTACGACATTTTGAATAACATAGTAGATAGAGCAAGAAAGTACATCGACGGTACTTATCAATTCTACTATATCAGTTATCTGAATGCAGGTACCAATTTTATAGACAAAAATTTATTAGATAAAGCATACAGACTAAACCCTGAGAAAACTGAAATACTTGAGGGCTATATATGCTACTACGAATTTGTACGCGATACAGGCCAGGTAGCTATTTATGCAAGGAAATGGTATGACTCTCAGGATATTTCGCCTGGCATACTTGCCTATAACTACAATTTGCTAATGTCTCTTGATTCTAATGCCATACTTTTTACGTCAGGAGATAACGATACTTATCCTATATGGCTACTGCAGTATGCAAAAAATTTCAGAAGAGACGTAACTGTAATAAATATTTCTCTTGCTTCTAAGACTTCTTATATTGCTGAGATTACTAAAGAACGAAAGATAAGCGCTTACAAAAAAGGTCCTTACAACTTTAATAATTATAATGACTATGTAGCAGACCTAATTAGCCACTTTGCGAAATCGGCACGGAAGCAGCCTGTTTACGTTTCTGCTACTTTGCCTAAAGCAATTTTGAAAAGTTTTTATACTAAGTTGTATATCGAAGGTTTGGCTTTCAGAGTCAGCGAAAAAAAATATAACAACTACGCTGTACTCAGAAAAAATTACGAAAACAGATTTATTACTGATTATCTGAAAGTTGGAATGCAAAACGACCCGAGTCAGTCTGTTCTCGATAAGCTAAACTATAATTATATTTTCCCTTTGATCAAGCTATACGAACTGTACGGAAAAAGTAATTCGAAAATTCAGGCAGCAAACCTGAAAGATATTATTTTGAATATCGCAGGAAGAAGCGGATTCAAAAACGAAATTGCATCAATTATTGAAACTCTCGATAACTAAGGCTTGGAAATAAATATACTTTTATGTTGCTTGGAAGAAAAAAATATAAAGAACTCAGTGACGAAGTGCTGATGACTTATGTCCAAAAAGGTGAAAAGCAAGCCTTTGATGAGATATACAACAGATACAGCAGCAAATTGCTGTACTACCTTTATCGTATGCTCAATAGAGACGAAGAAAAAGCACAGGACATACTGCATGATTTATTTATAAAAGTGGTAGATCGACCTGAGCTGTTCGACACAAGCAAGAAATTTTCAACTTGGATATATACTATCGCAACCAATCTATGCAAAAACGAATACAGAAGCCAAAATGTCAGAAGCATAGTAACAAAAGTTGATGACCCGGAAGTATTTGGCGGAGAATCCGAAAGATCTTCTTCATCTGTGGATTATGCCATTTTTATGCAAAGATTGGAAGAGGAACTAAGCACCCTGAGCGAACAGCATAGGGAAGTGTTTATGCTCCGTTTTCAGGGGGATATGTCCCTGAAAGAAATTAGTGATGTGATAGGTTGCCCGGAAGGCACTGTCAAATCAAGACTGTTTTATACCTTGAAAAAACTATCGACAAATATGTCAGAATTTAAAGAGCTTTTAAAAAATTAGCAGGTGATTTAATGTTAGAAAACAACACCCCGGAAATCGTTTTCGATTTAGCAATGCAAGGGCGATTCAAATCTCTCAGTCCTGAGCAGCAGCAAATGGTAAGTAATTATCTTTCTGAGCAGGAATTTGATAATATCTATTTACTAAGTAGCAATCTGAATACAGTTTTTGTAAAAGATGTAGCGGGTATAAAACCAAATCCGCAGATTAGAGCAGAATTGCTTTCTAAATTCCCGGCTAAGCAGTGGAATTTTGATATACTCAAAAACTTATTCAACTACAAAATACCGGTTTACCGATTTGCACTTGGTGCAGCAGCAGCCTATGTTGCATTGTTCATCATCACACCGATGTTCAAACAGTCAAACCAGATAGAAATGGCAGGCAACAATCAGACTGTGGCAATCCAAAAGGTAGAATCAGCCAATAAACTAAAATCGATAGACGAGATTTATTTAAATGGCGGTACAGGAGTTTCTATAGACGAATCTGATATTTTCACAGGTGCTTCTCTTGCCGATGATGCGCTGCTAAAGAAAGTGTTGGAAATAAGAAATTAGTCGTCGATAAGAGTTCAATTATTCTCAGACTTTCAGCTTAACCTGCTAAATTAAGCTTAGAAAACGATTACAGATATAAAATGAGACACATCTTTTGTGAGGTGTGTCTTTTTTTTTGCGAGAGCTTCAAAATTTTCGATTTTCGGTTATAAGAGGCTTATCCCAAATCCATAATACAAACTTGCGTTTGTGACAAAAAGAAGCTAACTGTTAGTCTATTTTTTTCTTTATAAATATCATTTAGTCGAAAAAATATATATGATATCATAGTAAATAGTCCGTGTATTGCCTATATATATTGCATCTGCACTCCATAATATAGAGATTTGTTTTCAGTAACTCCTTAATTGGATGTGCATCTTATGCTTAAACACTAGATGAGGAGAGGAGACAAAGCGTTCTTTTTTCTTTTTCTTTGGTTTCCGTTTCTTTTTTATCGCAAAAAAAAGAAAAAGAAATGGAAAAAGTAACACCATTCTCTTATTTATATCACCTGTAAGGAAAGTCTTGCCGCCCTTACAGGGCTCTGTTTACTCAATACTTGCAACCGTCTCTCATTCTCCCTAAATCATGCATTTTTGAAGCCAAGTTTTATAAACAAATTCCTGATTTTTGGTTCTACCCAAACTGAAAAGACTGCAAGAAGACTGCCTGCCAACACATCAACTACGTAATGGTATCTCAGATAAATTGTAGCAAAAATAAGAGAGGAGCCTATCACTAATAAGGGGTATTTGAATTTTGATTTGTATTTGAATGCAAGTATCATAGTTACAAGTGTGATCCAAGTATGCCCGCTTGGCATACAGTCACGATTTACCTGAATGGCTGCCGCTATGGTAGGGTCTGTAATTCCTCCGCCCTGATTGACAAAATTGCGGATAGAGTCTGTGAAAAACAAACCGGGTAGTTCGGTTGCGATGGAATTGAATTCGTGGACACTAAACCGAGGTCCGATGGCAGGCATTGCAAGGTAGCAAATGTATGATAAATAAAAAGAAAACATCACCATTCGCACAAACTCATCGAAACGGGCACTATCTTTTCGTTTATGCAATTCGATACCGAGTACAATTGGAATCCAGAAAAACAGATAATAGCATATTTGAAGATATTCAGTTAGAATTGGGCTTGCAATTACAGAAATCCATTCAGTCGGGTTTACGCCAAATATTGAATAATCCCATTGCTTAAGTACTTCATCATAATCGTGAGGATTGATGACTGATATATAGACCTGTACCTGACTGTAAATAAGGTAAACTATAGGAATTACAAGCAGCCGCCTTAGCAAAAAGAAAATCCTTCCGGCACTAAACTTTGACACAAGCACTGCCATTGCTACAATGCCGACTCCTATCACGAAATTTAAAAACAACTGATTGGCTACATTGGGGATACTACTATAAAATATCAAACTAAGAACGGAATAAAGCATTAGCATGGAAACAGTATATATTTCAGGCATTGAAAAATACTCTTTTAACTTAAATCTGCTGATTGGTTCTTTAGTTTGTCCCATTTATAATTTATCCTTTAATGATGTCATATAGTCTTATAAAATCGCTCACACTCAGAGCTTCCGGTCGCAAATTCATAAATTCAGCAAGATTTGGAAAATCTGATGTGTTTATTCCGTGTTGATTAAAATATGGAGAAAGTGAGTTGGAAAGCATTTTACGTCTCTGATTGAAACCTGCACGCACCAGCTTCATTAAACCGCTGAAATCTTCACATAAAGCCACTTCTCTTAACATAATTTCTATAACGGCAGAATTTACCTTAGGTTTCGGAAAAAAGCAACCAGGGGGTATTTCTAAGGCAATTTTTGACTCGCCTACAATTCCTGCGGCAACGGAAAGAATCCCGTAAGTTTTACTTCCTTCTTTAGCGGCTACTCTCTGAGCAACTTCTTTTTGAACGGTAAGTACACTTTTGGAAAAGAGCTTATAATTTTCAAATATTCTGAAAAAAATCTGGCTCGATATATTGTATGGGATATTACCCACAATTTTGATTCTTTCACTGCTGTAAGAGCTGACAAATTCTTTTAAATCTATTCTCAAAAAGTCGCTGAGTACCACTTCAAAATTTGGGAATCTGTCTTTGGGGTACTTTTCCTGAAGCAAATTAACAGCTCGGCTGTCCACATCGATTCCTATTACCTTTGCACCGGAACTTATCAGATAATCAGTCAGAGCACCCGGGCCGGGACCAATTTCAATAATAATTTCTTCGGGTTGCGGGTCAATGATTTGCACGATTTTTTCTAATTTCTTTTTATCCTGCAAAAAATTTTGCCCAAGAGACTTTTTGGGAGTTATCATACTTTTAATAGTTCTTCTTTAATTTTCAAATACGAATCATCTAAAGATTCAGATACCACTTTTATATCGGCAAGAGTAGCTGTAAAGCTTGTATCGCCGTTCCAACGCGGCAATACGTGGAAATGAATATGACCGGGGAAACCTGCCCCGGCGGCTCTGCCAATATTAAGCCCTATATTAAATCCATCGGGAGAGTATAGCGAAGTCAATACTTTTACAAGTTTTCTGATAACAATATTGATTTCTAAAAGCTCTGCATCGCTCAGTTCCGTAAAATCTCCGATATGCCTGTAGGGCGAAACGAGGAGATGTCCGTTATTGTAAGGGTATCGGTTCATAATAACATAGCAATGCTCATATCTTTCTATTATCAAAAACTCCCTGTCATGCTCGCCTTGCGGGTGCTTAGCAGCCAAACAAAGAAAACATTCTTTTTCCAAAGGGTCTTTCTCATCTTTAAAGGAGCCTATGTATTTCGAACGCCAAGGCGACCAAAGCTGTTCCATACTATATTTTTTCCCAAAGTAAAAAAATAATAAAAAAAAGCACTGACCTCAAGAAAAGAAAGTCAGCGCTAATATTTTTCTTAAAACAATTTAGAGTACAAATCTTATGTCAATTTGTGCCTGAAGAGTGTGTACTCTCCAATCAACTCCGCTTGACAATTTGGTAATACCGTAGTTATAAAATACGCCCGGTACCACGTAGAGACCTTTCATGCTGTATTCGTACTGCATACCGAATTTAAGACCTAAGCGGAAAGCAGAACCACCCGGAATATCATCATCATAAACAACGATAGTCCTTCGGTCATTTTCGTACCTTACAACGCTATAACCTGCAGCTTCTAAATCTTTTTCGATAAACTGTACGTTATCAGGTTTCAAAATGTTAAGTCTTTGCTCTCTTGTACTTGACATCGAAAAATCAAAAGTAGGACCTACAGCAATACCTAAGCCCTGAGCAAAGTTGAATTTGTACATCAATTCGCCTGTGATAGCAGAATAATCAGCAAGAAGTTCATTTTCAGTTTGGTAGTCAACTTCAGCACCGGTTACTTTGTCGCGAACAGGCAATACGGTATTGGCTACAGTCATTCTCCCCGGCATTACGTTATAAAGCACTCTACCAATTATAGAAGAAGTAGAATTTTTAACATCGCCTAGTAAATACTCCATAGAAATACCAAAGAAATATCCGGCATCAGAACCTGAATTAAACTTTGGACAAAATAAGCTATCTGAAGGCTTTTCAGAAAACGACTGATACTCAAGGTTATGGCTAACCTGATTAAATCCGAAAACAGGTCCGATATAAAGCTTTAACGGATCTTTTCTAAGTGTAAGCGGATTCAGATCGAAATCTACGTCATCTCTATTTTCTTGGGCAAATAGAGAGATAGAAGAAAAAAGAAAGAGAGCAAATATTGCTTGTAAGAGTAGCCCTTTTTTCATAATCTACACCCATTATATTGATTTTATAAATAGTATTTTCTTATTATAACTTTGGTACTGAACATTTAACAAATAACTACCGGGAGTGAGGCTTTCTACATCTATTAGCACTTTGCTTGCACCTTTGTGCAGGAATAGCTCTGAGTTTAGATTTATTTTCTCTCCGGTAACATCATATATATCCGAGATTAGAAAATCTGACTCGGGTATATATACTTCAAGCTCAAGCTCACTACTTACTATTCGTGAATTTATACTAACAGATGGTAATTTATCATTTATTTTAATAGGAAGCAAATCAAAAATGCAAATTGGAAGCACTTTTACTGCAATTTTTTCCACAATATCTAAATAGCAAGCGTCAAAAGTAGCCTCGAAGTGAATTTGGCTTGATGTTTCATTTTTATAAAGCACTTTAAATGGTAGAACAACTGTCCATATTCTTTCCTCATTTTGTGAAACAATTGAAATCGGGTTTTGAATAAATAATTTCCCCTGTAACATGGAAATTTTTGTTTTTATACTGTCTTGTCGCCCTCCGCCTGAAATAATGCATAATACTTCATCGCCCTGATAGCTTAATATTTCGTAGTCAAATTCGACATTCAGATTTAGATATATATTATCAATTTCTGTTCCTGGTAAACTGCCGGAAACCAAGACTGTATCTATCTGACCTGCCTGAGCAAGTATTTCTGTAAATCCACTGACTTTATTATCGAGCTTGGTATAAGTCAAATCATATTCGTTTGCTATTGTAATAGTATCATTTACTGTTATTGAAACATCTAAGCTCGACTGTTCATGTTCTACAAATATATTTTCAATGGCTATGTCGTAAAAGCTGTCTTTACTTACTGATAGTGGTAATGCAAGCGAAGGTGGAGCCTCGTAGTAAGGGTTGTTTTCAAACTGATAAGAAAAATCAGTAATGAGAAAATCTATATTACCGCGATTGTGAACTCTTACTACAATAGAATCCATTCTGCATAGCTCGCCCGTGTCATCTATTATTTCCATTACCGGCAAAACTGTATCTCTCGGTATTACATCTGCATAAATTTTAAGAGTATCTTTTTTGTAAGCATAATTTGGCATTGCGTCATGTTCGATAAGGTAATACTGAGTTCTTCTGCCAAGCTCGAGTGCAGCGAATTGTACATTTGCCTCTACTGTCTGACCGACCGTATATGATTGCCCTGCAAACGTATTTACATCTGTTGAAAAATCGGTATTGACAGGCAATATCGGCGAAATAGATTTGATAGTTAAGTCCTCATTGCCACCTACTGAAAAAGCTGAATAGTTTCCGGTTACGGTATCATCTATAAGGACTTTTCCCAAATAGATTTCATGAAGATTGATTTCGGGTATCGTAGGCTCACCGGTTAAACGGATAATGAAAGTCGAGTCGCTAAGTTCAGCTATCTGGTTGTTAGTTTCAAGTTTGTATATCTCATTTTTGACAGGGATATATTTTAGATTCAAAGCTATGCTGTCACTCTCAAAAATTGTATTATCCAAACTTTCCAGAGTGCTTTTGTTTGAGTCTTCATGTGTATTCGAAATTGTATTCAAATAATCAATCTTGGCTTTCCAATTGCCTCTATTGTGTAAATAAACTGTTGTGTCGTTGTTTGTGCCCACTCGTTTTTGCCCCCAATCTACTATTAGATCAGGCACATCAGGTGCAGCACCAATACCGGTAATAGTACAGCTGTTGCTTATATTTTTGTTATTGACAAAATAAACTGATTCCATATATGATTTTGTTTCTTTTGGCGAGAAAGTAACTTCCAGCTTCAAAGTATCATCTATCAATAATCTTCTTGGAAATAATCCAATAGTATCTATATAGAATTCATCGGCTTTGTCTATGTATTCCATTCTTTCAAGTACAATATCAGCGGTTCCGTTATTGACTATTATCATTTCATTTTTCTTTTGGGTAAAGATAAGCACCTTCCCAAAATTCAAATCTTTTATCAAGAGCTTTGGTAAAAGGACATCTGCTCTGACTCGCGAACGGCTCATATAATTGCAGTCCACTCGGATATAAACTGAATCATCTAATGCAGCAGGATCATCTATAGGTGAAAAAATCAACTTAATCAGCAATTCCTCTCCGGGTTGCATTTTATAGGGCAACTTTCCACCATTTTCTAATTCATAAGATAAGCGAGTGTCCTTAAAAAACGTTACAGAATAAATAGTTCGTATCGTGTCAGAGTTGTTTTTGACTCTATAATAAGTAAATCCGCTTTTACCAAATTCAGTGTTTGGGATACCGATATCACCATGGAAATCAATATTCAAACCTTTGTAAAAATGTTTATAAACACCACCGTTCCCTGCCAAATCTCTATAGTCTATTGCAATAACAGCATCATCTTGCGGGTCTTCGGGTGAGGCTTCAAATTGAATTTCAGTATCAGTTTGTTTGCTTATCTCAAAACTGTAATTGTCGGTCTCGTCGTCGATAGGAAATACAAACCCGAGCCCACCTTCTGCGATGCCGTAGATTTCTTTTATCTTTCCTTCGATATACCCGCAATCCTCTGAGACTTCTATCACAGGAGGCAGCGTATCATTTGAAACAACACTCGTAAGCGAGCTTGCTAAAGTCATAGCATAAGAATCTGCCTCGCCATAGCCGTAAGTCCAGGCAGCAAAGTATCCGTTTGCTGTTTCAATTTTATTTCCGCCAATCAGAATTGGGACATGAACATAAAACAGAGATGTCCCGGGAATGTTCTTGATAGTAACAGAGTCTATTTCGCTGATTTTAGTTCCGTTTAGGGTAATATCAGAAACGGCTGGCTGAGTCATCAGGATTGCTATTTTATGAGCAATAAACTGCTTTTCTGTCTCATATCTGTAAGCTTCAAAAATGTATTCGGGAAGTGAGTAAAACAGCTTTTTAACCATTTTATCCTGCGATGGAAGCATCAATAATGAAGGGTCAAAAGTTAATATGAAATCGTAGAAATCAACACCATGACTCATAAATTGTGCTATCTGCACCGGTTTATTCGCAACCCATCTGACAGGTTCCTGCACTTTGTCAATTGCCTTGAAATCCCCAATACCGTCTAATCTAAATTGCTCAGTTCTATCTGCGTAGATCATATTTACGATAGTGGAATCATAAGCTGAAGTGATTTTGAACATATCGCCTGTGCCTGAAACTCCATATTCGAATGGCAATGAGATATATTTGTGAGACCATCTGTCGATGGAATAAATCATTTCTACAAGGTGATCCTTATTATCCTTGTCTCTCATCAGTATCTGAGGCACCGAAGCTCTAACGTGTCCTGTGAGAACCCCAACAGGCTTATCGCTTTTAATATAGCTGCCTGTCAAATCGTTATCTCCGTATGAAGACGGAAATGCTTTCACAAGATAAGCCTCGCCTTTGTATAATAACACTTGCGACTCTCTGCCTGCCCAGTCTTTTTCTGTAGGCTCAGAGGGACGTATATATACATTGGTCGAATCTTCAGACGCAATTATCAGGAACTCTCCCGGGCGTCTTGCTAATCTGAATTCCTGACTTTCAGGCGGTAATGTTTCGTCGGGATAGTAGTGGTCTATACCAAGAGAAGTTATTACATATTCATTACCCCATGTATTGACAGGGTGTGCTATGTATGAATCTGTGGATTTTAGTTGTGAGGAGAAAACATAACATACTACCGGTTTTTCGGATATTATCTCGAATAAATCAGTGCCAATTTCTTCTGATTTGTCAAACACAAAATCGTAATCTGCATAATATTCGTAGGCGGTGTCGGGCACAATATAGTTTGTAACTTCCCAGCCCGGTCTTTTAACTGTAACTTTGGTTGTTTCTTGTGCAGTTAGGATGATTTTATGAGTTCTGCCACCAGTCATTATATCCACTTCGTTTTGCATAAAGCCAATAATAAAATGAGTGCCTGCAAATGCTGACTCATCAGTGTTTTGGCTCTGCAGCTGAAGCAGACCGGATATGATAAATAATAATAAGAATGTAGCAAACCGCATAGGCTTTCCTATTCTTTTTTGAATACTACCGGCAACTCTAATTCCCGCTTTTTAGGCAATAATTCATCCCATTTGAAATCAGGCAGATAGTAATTTGTCGGGTTGTAAAACACAATCGGGTCGGGAACAACATCGCCGTTGACTTCGCCAAGCCAAATCATATTTTCCGGATTACTATCTCTGAATGTAACATTTATGGTATCGGCTGTGGAGACATTTGCACCTTCGCCACCGTTTTCAGATACTATAAAATATAAACTTTTAGCATTATCAAAGCTGTTTATTTCAGATATTTCTTCATTTTCTACTACTATATCTATCCTGTTACCGGATATTTGATTGATATAGGCAGGATTGTAATCAGGATTATCTTTCATGCAAGCTATAGATTTATTTTTAGCTATCAGCTTTTTCAATTTATTATTTTGCATCACTATTGTTATCGAATCTGCATGCAACTGAGTAGAATCGTGCCATACCACAGGGCTTTCGAATAATTCGATAACTTCTATATCTTTCCAAAATATTGAGGAGCCGGCTCTTGCTTTGACGTTAGACCTTACTATAGAGACACTGTCTTTAAAATTATACCTTTCATTTCCTTTATTTCGGAATGCTTCCATTACTTTTGACTCTATAGTCAATGTGTCAAATTTTATTATGCCTGCATTTTCTGTAGAGTCTATCTGCACTAAAATCGGATTACCCTTTGCACTCGAATAATTTTTCTTTTTGTCATTTGAAAGGCTGTCTCCTGCGAGCAACACGTTGCTATATCTTCCTTTTACAAATGCATTGCCTATAGCCTGGCTATAACCTTCTCTTCTCTGATGAATAATCCTGTCGCAAACGATAGTCGCAGAATCATCAACTACAAGCACCTCTCCGGAAAAGTAAGCAGTATGAGTATTCATATTATAAGTGCCTCGCTTGGCAGTTAGTATCGTTGAATTGTCACTAACTTTTACACCGCCGTAAGCATTAGATATTCTTGTGTTGCCGTCATAGCTCATATTTGGAGCTTCGAGTGACATATCATCTTCGAGCACTCTTACATTGCCTGACAAATCTGCTTTATTGAGATTTATATAAAAAATGCCTTTATTGCAATATACATTTGTGGCACCCTGGCGGAGATGAACATTTCCAAATAACGTCCTCTGCGGTTCTCCATTCAGATTAGTATTCATACTGTCAGCCCCGATTACCTCAATAGGCTGATTACCCTGTGCCTTCCCATTACTATAAAGACAAATAAATAATGTAAAAAGCACAAGAAATAAGTAAGTTTTTTTATTTTTTTGATGTAAGCTCATATTTATCAATATAAGAATTATATAGCAGTTAGAAAAATTGCAATCGAAAGGAAATGCCATCACAAGTAAAGCTAAGAAAATAATGCAATTAGCTTGTTTGCTCGCGAACTAATCCAAAGTCGCGGATAACCCTTTGGCTCAAATAATTGTCTTCATTTTGGCAGACATCTACAGCAAACTTTATTCCTGTGTCTATTATGTCGTCCCAGTCGCATTTGGCTATGTTATCAATGTCTGCATTAGTAATTGTGGATTTATTGAATAGACTGTAAATAACTCCGACATTGAAGTTATCGCCGGCACCAATAGTACTGACAGGTTCTATCTGGGGCACAGCATAGGCAGCATTCAGCGTGGTTGTATGCAAATCCACTTCATCTTTGCCTTTGGTATATATAAAATTGTTGCAATAGTTGCGAATAATGTTATAAGTATCCTGCGAATTTTCAGTACCGAAAATGATTTTAAAGTCCTCGTCCGAGCCTTTGACAATGTCAGCAAGCTCCATATTTTCAGTAATATAGTGCTTGATAACGTCCATATCTTTCAAATATGCTTTCCTGAAATTTGGATCGTAAATCACAAATGCACCGGCTTCTTTTGCTCTTTTAATCAGAGAAGTTAATTGAAGACGTAGGATGTGCGACACGGAATAAGATGAGCCGAATAGAAGGATATCATCTTTGTTAAATGGTATATCCTGAGTTAAGTGGCGTTCTTTGGGGAATATTTTATAAAAATCATATCTTGCATTATTATTTTCATCTAAAAAGGCAATAGCCAAGGCAGTTTTTCCATCTGAATATTTACGCACATACTGAGTATCCACATTATTTTCAGTAAGAAATGCATCTACCGCTCTGCCGATTTTGTCTGTGCCGTATTCGCTTATGAAATGTACGGGCAGACCCAATCTGCCCATAGATACAGAGGCATTGAGCATCGAACCTCCCGGCACAGAGTTAAAAGCGGTATTGTCTTTGAACATAATATCGTAAACAGTTTCTCCCGGACAAAATATTCTGCGAGCCATATTAACACCTATAATATATCAACACCACTTTCTCGGCAAAATAAATATACAAAACTAAAAGAACAAAAAAAAGGCGAAGTAAATAAATACTCCGCCTTTTTTTATAGAAAAGAAATACTATAAGATTAACGAACTACGTTAAGTGCTTTAGTAAATGTTTCGTTACCTACTGTCAAAGTAACATAGTAAGTACCTACAGGAAGCTCGCTTACATTAACAGGAGCAACTTTAGTACCTGGTTCTTTGATTTGTTCAGGTAATACAGTCATTACTTTGCTACCCAAAGCATTGAAGATTTCCATGCGAACATTTTCAGTACCTGTTGTAAATGAAATATTTACTTCATTATTAGCAGGGTTAGGGAAGATATCCATTTCAACTGCAGCTTTTACTGCGTCAGAGTTATCTTCAACACCATCTGGAGGTAGGAAGCTATATGTACCATAAATAGCAGATTTATACCAGCTCCATACCAAATCTCTCAAAGCAGGAGGGTAGTTATATCTGATATTTTCTTCGCTTGATGGAGTTGGAGTCAATGCGTAAAGCATAGGAACTCTGTACACAGAAGGAACTCTTGTCGGTAAATGAGAGTTGTTTTCGCATCTCAACGTGTCATCAGCGATTGCGGTAATTGCTTGCCATTTACCATTTACTTTAGCTGAACCATAAACACCACGGTTTAAGATAGTATCAATTGGTTCGTTTGCAGGGTTTACTAATACTGGAGTTTCGAAGCCGATAAGGTGATTAGTGTATTGAACAAATTTTACAACAAGGTCTTTAGTACCAACAACTCTTGCTGCTTCGATTTCCATACCTTCAGATCTGAAAGAATTGTAAGTTAGTGTATCTCTTGGATCAGCTCTTGTACCTGCATTTTCTACAGCCCATTGGCTGTAAGAAGAGCGAACAGGAAGTTCTTTGTCAATGATTACAGGGTCGTTCCAAGTACCGTTTTCGTAACGCAATTCAGTTAGATACAATGAAAATTCTTCAGTTGTAGAACCGTCAGGATTAGTTACGCTTTCTTCAAGAGTAAGAAGAGGGAAGATAAAGGATACTTCATCGTTACCTGTAGAAACGAAACCAAATTTGTGGAACCAAGTAGTACCAATGATAGGAACATATTCTAATTCTTTGTTTTGACCATGTTCTTCAACGAATTTTTTGATTTTGTCTTTAGGATAAGCAATCCAATCAGACCAAGTATTACCATTGTCAGAAGATTTCATGAAAGCGATAGATCTCCAAGTGCCTTCGTCTTGTCCTTCTTCCGGATGGTCAGGTCTTAGATAGTTGATAGTACCAACATAAACATTACCTTCACCGTCAACATCCATCATGTTTTTACTAACACCAACAGATGCATTGTCACCCCAGAAAGTTAGAGGAGGATCGAAAGTATTTGTAAGCATTAAGTTTGCATCAAAATCTTCATCTTCAAAATTGATAGAAGCAAAGAATGCAGGTCCATATCTGTAGTCGTTTGTGTTTACAGGTTCAGCTCTACCTACCATGTAAGCATAAGCACCGTCTTCTCTTGTTTCACCAACCATTCTTGGGTGGCTAAACATATAACCTTTAGTATTGTTATTTTTTGAAGGATAAACAGTAGTAAAGTATTCAGAAGCTCTTCCTGTACTCATTGGGAATGTAAAGTTAACCATCAAACCATTTTGATAGTAGTAAGTGTTGTCTGTTTCATTAAGAACGAAACCGCCAAATCCTGTTACGTATTCCAATTCAGAAGGATCAGTAGAGCCTGTAGTATTCAATACTGTGAAAGAAGCTCTCAAAGGAAGCATAGTTGGATTTTTTGGAGAAAGTTCTCTCAAGTTCCAATTGTCGCCCAAGTCTTGAGTAACATAAGCCAACAACTGACCTTCAAGTCCGCCTGCTTCTGCATTTTGGAAATAAGATTCCAAAACACTTACTGTTTGAGATACGGGTTCGTAAACAATAGGAGAGATAAAAAAGCCGTAAGTGTAGTCAGGCTCGTAGAAGAAAAGACGAGTTGTGTCTTTACCGTCAGAATGATTCAAATGCATAGCCTGCATTTCATTCTTTTCAGCAACTACGGATTTCATTTCTTCCATAGTAATGGAACTGTGAGCTTTCAAAGCATTAGTTGCCTGCAACTCTAATGTTTGCAATACTTCAGACTGAAGTACAAACGGAGAGATTGCTAAGAGAACAAGAAGTGATAGTAATTTTTTCATCACTGTGCTCCACGAATAGTATTTAACATAATATTAACAGTTATCTATTATCTTGCATTATAGTCTATTTGGCAAAGTTACAAGCTATTGGTAGTTATTACAAACTTTTTTTTTCCAAAAGCAATATTTTTTTGAACTTTTGCTTAACTCAAACGTTTTATAATGCTATACTCTTAAAACACTTCAGCGTAGTAATTGGTTACAACTTTTTTTTAGTTGACCAAAATATTTTTAGCTGTAAATATATTAGCAAATATTCAAATATCCAAATCTTATTATTACATTTCTGATATAGTTGCTCCTTGCTCGAAATATATTTGATAATAGAATCAAAATCGAATATCTTTGCATAACAATTTTAAAATAGGTTCGTTTTTATCCTATTATTGTTTACTCAATTATACTAAGGATATGTCATGAGTCTTAATCAAGCTCAAATAAAAGAAGTAATTGGTCAAATAAAAGATCCTGATTTGGGAATTTCGTTTGCCGAGCTTAATGCTATCAATAATATTGTTATCGAAGCTAATACTGTCAAATTGTATTTAGAGCTAATCCAGCCTGTACATTTTGTTGCCGCCGATATAAATAAATTGTGTTTGGATGCTCTCAGCAGCGTCGCTCCGGACGCTACATTAGAAGTATATGTAGGCGAAAAAGGTATCGATACTGACAGAAAAATACTCCCGGGAGTCAAAAACATCATAGCTGTTGCTTCCGGCAAAGGCGGAGTTGGCAAATCTTCCGTTTCATCAAATCTTGCAGCAGCGCTTTCGCTTTCAGGTGCAAAAGTTGGTATATTAGATGGCGACGTTTACGGACCAAGCCAACCAACTATGTATGGCTTGAACGGCAGACAGCTCGAAGCTGTGCAGCTGCCAGACGGAACTACAAAAGCTTACCCGTCTGAACAGTTTGGAGTGAAGGTAGCTTCTATGGGGTTTGTGATGAATCGAAATGAAGCTGCAATAGTTAGAGGTCCTCTTTTGGCAGGATATTTTTCTATGTTGTTCGAGCAGGTAGAGTGGGGCGAATTAGACTATCTTATCTTCGACTTGCCTCC
The DNA here is from genome assembly GCA_963664875.1 of Kapaibacterium sp. (SeqCode). Lineage (GTDB taxonomy): Bacteria > Bacteroidota > Ignavibacteria > Kapaibacteriales > UBA2268 > JBFHIJ01. The sequence continues at coordinate 3,570,242 of OY761611.1, forward strand.
GGGAACAGGCGATATTCAGCTCACACTTACACAAAAAATCCCTCTTACAGGTGCAGTAATAGTAACAACACCACAGGAAATTGCTTTGGCTGACGTAAGAAGAAGCATTACCATGTTCCGCAAAGTAGATGTGGATATTCTTGGTATTGTCGAAAATATGAGTTATTTTATTCCTCCTGATATGCCAGACAAAAAGTACTATATTTTTGGCGAAGGTGGTGGCAAATCTGTTGCAGAAGAAACAAACAGCGAGCTACTCGGTCAGATACCATTAAATATCGGTATGCGCGAAGGAAACGACGGCGGTATGCCTTATGTACTTTCCGAAGATGCAGGTAAGCAGGGAGAAATAATCAAAGACATTACTCGTAATCTTATAAGCAAAGTAAGGATACGTAATAATGCTAAATTGAAAAATCCGGGATTAAAAATCAGCATATAATTCTATGGAATCTATCAGAGAAAAAGTAGAAAGAATTCTTATCGACATTCGCCCTTATCTGCAGGAAGATGGGGGCGATGTCGAATTTGTAAATTTTGAAGAAGATAACGGCACTCTTGTACTCAGACTTTTAGGTTCGTGTGCTAAATGCCCCTTGCACATGATGACACTGAGAGCAGGCATCGAACGTTTGATACTTCATGCAATACCTGAAGTCAGAAGAGTAGAAAAATGTTGATAATAATTAATTTGGCAAGCTAATTCTTTTGCTTTATATTGCATTCCTCTTTTGAGAGAAGAAAGAAACATCTAATGTTCTTTAAATAAAAAAAGAAAAAAAGTACTTGACTTAAATTCAAAATTTTATTAAGTTTGTGTACGATTAAAATATGCAAGGGCGAGTAGCTCAGTTGGTCTAGAGCACCTGCCTTACAAGCAGGGGGTCGGGAGTTCGACTCTCTCCTCGCCCACAGCCTTGCAGAAGTGGCGGAACTGGTAGACGCGCTGGACTCAAAATCCAGTGGCCTTTAAAGCCGTGAGGGTTCGAGTCCCTCCTTCTGTACTCGAAAAAAGCCTTAATGCTTGATAAATAATAGCGTTAAGGCTTTTTTGCGTTTGTATCAAATATTGTCTTACATCCTTGTCTCTTTCTATCAAATTGCCATCATCTATTTTTAGATTGACACAAAAAAAAACTACTCTGATCTAAATCATTGTAGTTTTTTTGAGTCAACTAATATAGGAGAGAATTAGTTTTGATTTTGGTAAATTTTGTTTGATTAGCCAATTTTTAACGGCTCTATTGTTTTTAATAAGTTTTCTCTGAAAGTTCTTCCAATAGGGAACTCTTCTCCGGCTGCTTTTAATACGTTGCCATCTATAGATTCTATTTTTGAAACAGGAACTATGTAGGACTTATGTATTCTAATAAAACCAATCGGTTCTAAAACTTCTTCGATGTACTTCATGCTTTCATGCACAACATAATTCTCCTTGTCAGTGTAAAACACAACAAAGTCATTATGAGCAACAATCATATTAATATCATGCAGATTTACTTTTAAAGTTTTGCCGCCTGTAGTGATAAATATGAAATCAGAATGGAACTCTTCGTAAGGGTTACTTACTATGCCTTTCTGCTTAGAAATTATGTCGTAAGCTTTGTTGCAGGCAAGCAAAAAGCGAGAAAACGGCAATGGCTTCATAATATAATCTATTGCACTATACTCGTAGCTTGTAATAGCATAATCTTCGTAAGCTGTAACAAAAATTACATTTTGCTGTTTTGGTAGCGATTTTAATAGCTCAATCCCATCAAGGTTTGGCATCTGTACATCTAAAAATATAAGATCTACTTTCTCATTTTTAAGATATGCCGCAGCTTCCAAAGGGTCATTGAATTTTGCTGCAAAATTGATAAACTCAATTTTACTACAAAAATCCTCTAAGGTATCTAAAGATAGCTGCTCATCATCAATAGCAATAGTCTTTAATTTCATCCCAAAATCCTTCGTGTGTATGTTAATTATAACAGAAACCCATTAGTATTAAATATAATTCCGAAAGAACTTAATAAATATTTTGTTAATATGCAAAACTATTTTCCTTTCTGCTACTAATATAAAAAGAAATATGTCGTTCACCTATAAAAAAATGCAGTTAACATGATTTATTATGCAACTTAACGTGGATTTTGCAAAATATTTGCTTTTAAAAGTCTTTGGTAAAATATGAGTAATAATTATTATTATAATTTGAGATACAAACATATTTACTGAACTACATGCGATTTTATAACCATAATAAACAAGTTATTATGTGGTAAATGAAGGTGAGTCAAACTAAGCTTTGCTAACCCAAATGGTCAGACTCTTTGAAACGATTAGCATCTTCTTGTATGTTATTTTGATTAAACTGAGCAAAAGGCACTTTGATATAGGCTGAGGTGCCTTGTTTTTCTTGAGAGTCTAATCTGACAGTTGCTCCAAGCATATCGGCACATCTTTTAATAATAGCTAACCCCAAGCCCATTCCCATAATCATAGGATCTGAACTAAAGTGATAATAAATATCGAAAATATTTTCAAGTTGCTCCGAAGGAATTCCATATCCTGTGTCAATGACATAAATCTCTGCTTCGTTTTTTGAAAGAAAGCAACTGATATTGACTTCTGTATCTCTGCGTGAAAACTTAGCAGCATTGCTTGCAAAATTTAATAGTATCTTTTTTAACAAGATTCTGTCTGACTGTATGATATCTTTCTCAGCATCTATATTTATTCGGAATATTCTGTTTAGAGATTCAATCCTATTAATCTCATCCGCCACTTCCTGCAATAAATCCTGCAAAGAAAATGCACTGATTTCCGGTAGTATCTTTCCGGAATCATATTTGATGATGAATTGTGCTCTCTCAATATTGTATGAAATATTTTCGGTAGATCTTAAAAGCAAATCTTTTTCTTTACTGATATCCAGGCCTACAGTTTTTGCCTTGTATTCAAGTATGTGGATATTATTTTGAATAGTTGCCAAAGGTGTCCTGAAAACGTGGGCTATTACATTAGTAAATCTTCCTTTCGCATCGTTAAGTATTTTTTCTCTCTGGAATGCTTTTTTTACTTTCTGTTTTTCCGCTTCGAGTCTTTTTTTAGTCAGGAAATCTATGCGTTTATAGTATTCTAATGTATAGCGACCTGCCATGAGAGTAAAGCCAAGAGAAGAAAATAAAATAGCCTGCTTAGCAAAATATTCTGCAGGTACTGACACCTTTTGCGATAAGACAGCAAAGTAGATAATCGAAATAATCAAAAAATTGAGAAGGGTCATCAAAAATCGGGTATCTACAAGTATAAACGAAAAAATGAGTGTCAAAACTAAACCATAAGTATAGCTGTCCGCTATGGCAAACGAGGTCCTATGGACGATAAATGATATACCCGAAGCACAAAGCAACACTACAGCAGAGGCAAACCATGAATAATTCTTTCTCCCGAAAGCACTTGTTGAAAAAATCCAAATCAGTAGCATAAGGGGAGTAAATACCCCCAAACGCGCTATCAAGATTTCTTCTAAATAATAGGGTTGTAAGCTATAGTCATAAAAAGCAAACGAAGCAAAAAACAATATTCCAATAATTAGTATCACTCTTTGCGATAAATAGTGTCGTTCCTCATTAAACTGTCGATACTCGGCTTCTAAATCATTTTCTCTAAATAGCAGACGAAAATAATCTAATAAGGGTTCGTTTACTTTGTTGAATTTTAGCATATCATTCAAATTTTGGTAGTGTGAAATAAAACTCTGAACCTTTGCCTTCTTCTGAGTTTACTCCTATGATGCCACCATGCAAAGAGACAAACTCCTGACATAATATCAAGCCAAGCCCCGTACCTTTTTCATTATTTGTGCCCACAGAAGTTATGTGTTCGTCTATTTTGAATAGTTTGTTCTTTGTCGCTTCGTCCATACCCACACCATTATCAATGATTTTAAATCTGATAAAATCATTCTCATCTTCGGAGCTTACAATTATCAGACCTCCCTCAGGAGTAAACTTTATAGCATTTGAGACTATATTCCTGACTAAAGTAGAATACATCATGTAATCAGCTTTTATCTCAATATTAGAATCAATATCATTTCTCAATGTAATATTTTTATTGGCTGCTTGTGCTGCGAGTAACTGAATAGTTTCTTCTGCTAATTCCATTGCAGGAATTTGCATTGGTGTGTATTTTATCGCTTTTCTTTGAACCCTAGACCATTCCAGAAGATTTTCGAGCAGGTCATAGACGTGTTTCGAGTTATTAAGTAAAAGCCCAAGTATTTCATGTTTTTCATCGTCGTCCATTGTGTATCTTTCGTCTTGAATCATTTGTAGCAAACCGCTCAGACTTGCCAATGGACTTTTCAAATCGTGTGCAATAATAGAAAAAAACTTGTCTTTTTCCTTATTTGATTTTTCCAGTTCTTCGTTAGCTATTTTTATTTGCTCTTGCGACTCTGCTAATTCACCGAGTACTTTATTCATTTGGAAAGCATTTTCTTCTACGCTTTTTTGTGCTTCGTAGAGATCACTGGTGTATCTGATAAGCTCGTCGCTCATTTCCTGCAATTCTTCTTTCTGCATACTGATATACTGATTTGCTAAGGAGAGATTGAGCAGGTTTTTGATGCGTACATTTAACTCTCTGATGCTGAATGGCTTAGTTATATAATCAGATGCTCCCAACTCAAGCCCGTGAATTACATTTTCGACATCGCTTTTGGCTGTTAGAAATATAATTGGGATACTCTTTGTTTCTTCGTGCGACTGCAAAATGCTACAAACTTCAAATCCATCCATATCAGGCATCATTACATCAAGCAAAATCAAATCCGGAAGAATTTTTTCCATGATTTTGAAAGCTTTTTCTCCGCTGTTGGCTATCAGCAATTTATATTTTTCCTTTAGCACATTGGCTAAAAGCTGTATGTTCTGAGGCTGATCATCTACAATCAAAATTGTAGGTTTATCGTGATATTCTAATTCTATCATCCCAATAGCTGCACTTATTGTTAGAATTCGACTGATAGTTATTACTAATCATATAATATAAAGACTTGCTAATGGCTTAATTATTTATTAGGATTGAGAAATAATATAATAAAAAAAAGGATACAGATTTTACACCTGTATCCTCACTAAATCATAGAGTAGTATAGATTAGATTTATTTGAAAATATAATTGAATTCAAGCTCTAATCTGTTTCGGGTGAGTTGATTTACATCTCCCTTATCGTTTATTTGATATCTGATACGCGGCGTAATATCGAAGCTACCCATGTCAGATGAATAGACTATCCATGTATATCCAGCCCAGATATATGTAAATTTATTATCAACTTCACTTCCATCGATGAGCTTATCAGTTCTGTTAGCATAATCTAACCAGGCTACTATCTTGCCGGGACCTACTTTTTTAGTAGTTTTCAGTCTCATAAATGTGGCTTGGTACTCAGTCGGAGTGTAGCCATATTGTTGAGTTGCCGAAAGCTCTTTGGATTCTACGGATTGTTTGGAATAACCTCCGAACAAATCAAGAGTAAAGCCGGCAAGGTCTTTATGTCCAACGCTAAGTCCAAAAGTAGCTGGAGCAACTAATGAGTCATCTGCCAAAGTGTAAAGACCTTCGATACCAAAATATAATTTGTCGATATTGTGTTTGTAGCCCAAAGAAAAAGAATATTGATCGGTAAGATTTCTTTTTTCGTTGCCGTCTGCATATTTTTCTAAAATTCCTTTGTTATCGTCAACCATCACGGCAAGATTGAACTGTCCGTCTCCAACTTTCAAGTAAGCATTACCACCATAGTATCCATCTGTATTGAAAATATAATATGGAATATCTACCATTTGTTTTGGATAAAAGTGCAAATCATAAATTGGATTACCCACCGCTCCGGCACGGTTTAAGCCAACGAGAAACCCGGAATAATTACCCTGAAAGCCAAAATTTAGTTCCATAAAGTCAACAGATGATCTTTTAGCAGCGTCGTTCCCGGTCTGGTTAGGCGATAAATTACCCAAGACATCAGGATAGTCACCTTGAGAAAAATTTCCATTGTATTCGCCGATACCGTTATGACCGAACATTGTATTCATAATCCAGCCATTGCCGATGCTAATCTGTGCTTTAAGCCTGGCTCTGTACATATAGTAGAAATCTTGTGTTTTGGTTCCGTCGGGCTTGTCTGTTGCGTCTCTGGTATCCCAGCGAGGTCGAACTCTTGCATCTCCGCTGATTTTAATATCAGCTGCGAAAGACGGCAAAGCCATCGCTGCCAATACGATAAGTAAAAGAATTTTTTTCATACCCATTTCTCCATTACTCTAATAAAACATATTACTTGTTAATACTTCTCTTTTATTTATAGACTTAGAATATGCACATATATTTCTGATGCAGTATGCTCTGTATATTAGCCGATATATTGTGGCTTTTAGAGATACTGCGTCTTGTAAGCCAAACAAAAAGCAAGCCAAAAATGAAGAAGGGTTCGATTATGTTCAAAAATGAGATTACTGCACTTAAAAACAGCTACAAAGGGGAGCAATATGATATTGCTTTTACACTGTTAGAAGAAGCCTATTCTGCTTATGCAAAAGGTAACTTTGGGATTGCATCTTTGATATTTAAAAATGACAACATCATAGCTTATGGCCAAAACAGAATGGTCTTTCCTACTTTTGCAAGCGGAATGCATGCAGAAATGGATGCTATCAATACTTTAGAAAACGACTATTCGAAGCTTGAAAATCTATCAGGGATTACTCTTTATAGCTCTTTGGAGCCATGTCCTATGTGTCTGACTAGAATTATCAACAGCGGTATTGCAAACGTTTATTATTTAGCGACGGATAAATTAGGGGGAGGAGTGAGCTATTTAGATGCAATGCCTCCGATATGGAAAGAGCTTTCTGCTAAGGTGAAATTCCGAAAAATGCAATTGCCGGCAGAGTTTGAGAATTTAGCTGTCAAGTTAGCCTTTGCAAATGCAGAGAAGATACACCAAATAATCATAAGCAGACAGTAACTATCTGCCGAGAATATGTATAACGTGTTTCACTACTCCCTGAATTGCAAAATCATAAAAGCTCATAATTTCAAGGGGTAAGAATTTTTTATTGGCTGAGAATAAATATACTTTCCCGTCAATTACTTTGTAAGTCTTTACCAAAAGTTCGCCATTGACAGAGGCAATGACTACTTTCCCGGATTTTGGTAACTCAGTCGAATCGACCACAAGTATATCTCCGTCGAATATATTTTCGTCAATCATGCTCTCGCCATTCACTTTGACAAGGTACATACCCTCAGGTTTGGTTTTCAAAAGTTCGTTCAGATTGTACATCTTTTGACTGTTGGTATGAGTCAGTTTGCCAATCGGTACAGAAGCATTAAACAAAGGAGCTTCGTAATCTACTTTGCTTCGGACCGTACTTATCTTCTTAGCCTTCATTACGCTCGCATCAGATTATAAAGAGTGAATAATAGCAGTAATGACTCCAACCGGTTTGTAGCTAAGCTCTCCGATGTTAAGAGGTAAATATTGTCTGTCGTGTGATTCGAGATACTCTTCGCCTTCTATTAGGCGGTAATTTTTGACTGTAAAGTTGCCGGACAAATCTACAAGTATCAATTTGCCATCTTCCGGTTCTAAAGCAGTGTCAACGATGAGAATATCCTGGTCGCTTATGCCGTATGGTTCTAATTCCTTGCCGTTTATTCGAGCAAAGATAGTAGCTGCAGGGTGAGCTATCAGCAGTTCGTTCAAATCGATTTCTTTCTCAACTGTGCTGTCTGCCGGAGTAGGCAAACCAGCCGAGACACTCATCTGAAATAGAGGTATCTTTACTTCGGTCTCAGCTTGTGCTTCGAAACCGATTATTTCGATTGTAGTCATTTCTTACTTCCAAATGTTTGTTTATGCTGCAAGAAAGGTCAAAACTTCTTTTTTCCCCCGAAGTTTTGCATTTATACAATTAAAATAATTTACCTCTAAAATCAAAATGAAATTTTATTAGCAGATAAAAAAAGATGTGTAGCTAACTATCTTAGATCAATAATCTCTACTTTGTCATCTGTTTTGATTTCAAAATCTGATTTGTCTTTGGGATTAGTATCTATTTTTTTGACTACAAGATGATTATCCTGCATTTCGTCTTTGATTTCTATTTCTTTTAAAACGTAATCGCCTGAAAATCCGAGTTTATATTTGCCGCCGCTTTCTTTGTCCTCAAGTTCCAATATATATTCAGAAATATATTTTGTGCCTGTAGATTTAATTAGTTTTACAGGTTTCATCTTTGCAAGCATTTTGAAAAAGAAAGTGTCCATTGATTCCAAATTTTCTTCGTAATCAGAAATTATACATGTCTTGTCTTTTACGGAATAATTCCAGACATATTTGTAGTCAGAGCTTATGATTCTGTCAGGCAAATCAAGTCGATACCCTTTCCCTTTGCTGATAAAGACTTTCATGAAGGGCTTGGCTTCATTTGGCATGGCAAGTTCCAACAGCATCTTGTCTGTTTTAGTGTATTTCTCTTTGAGTTTTGCGAAAGCTGTGTTCATGTCCAAGGCATAGACAAATACCGGCACTATCAAAAGAAACAATAAACTTAAAATTTGCTTTTTCATGTGTTTAATCCTCAATTTTTGCATCTAATGGTCCGCGAAGTCCTTTGTAAGAAGTCAACTCTGCACCCACAAAACCGATGATTATTTTAGTAGCTACTTTTACAGGTATTTTTCTGTCGTCATCGCTCAGCCAAACCAGAATTTTTCCTTCAGATTTGAAGAGTCCGCCCTCGACTACCATTGGTTCTACTACGAGTGTTTTGAACTTTCCGGCTTCGACCTCTATTGTCTGTTTTCCGTGGTATTTGACACCGAGAGTGTAAGTAGAGTCTTTGTAGAAGTTTTTCAATTCGATTATAGAATCTTTTTTGATTTTGTCAAAATTCAAAGTTCTTACATAATATAGAGCGGATACTATATCGTGGACATATTCCGGCACATCGTGTTTAGTTGTGTCTTGTATAATTGCTTTATTATTGACCTGGTCGAAAACGCATTCGAAATCGGTTTTATAACCTCCTTCTCTAATGTGCTGTTCAAACTTGTAAGGGAATATGCCTGCCACATCAACTACAGTTCTGTATTTATCCTGCACTTTGTATATCCATTCGAGTTCTTTCAATGATCTAACTTCAAAGCGGATATCGTATGCGTCTCTACCGTTTACTTTCACAGGTTTTGGCAAAATTTTGAAGTAACCGGTGCCTGCTGTGATGAATTTGTAGCCCACTTTATAATTAAGTGTTTCGCCAAAGCCGAAGGCTTCCTGCGGGATATAGCGGAATTGATTCGATTTAGTAGAAGTACTGTCCTTTTTGTTACCGGCAAATAGCGGCAAAGCACAAGTAAACAAAAGTAAAATAATAAGTATATTTTTCATATTCAGAGCCAAAAAATGTATTATCCTTTTTAACAATAATACCAAAAAAAGCCCTTTTTGTTTCAAACTATTTTCTTATCAGCCTTCATCTACCATAACAAGGACAGGCTCTTTAATGCCTCTTACTTTAGATGTGCTGATTAGTCGCATAAGAAGTACATCAGTAACTTCCTGACCTTTGTTCACTAATTTATTTTCTTTCAAATCTTTAATATCATCAGCAAGTATCATACCTATGCGAAGTTGCTTGAAAGGCATTGAACGCACGATGTAGCGTCCTCTACCGCCAAGTAGTTCTTCTTTGAGTGCTGCCAGTACAGAGTTATCATAACTACCAACTTTGTTGATGAGTTCTACAAGTATAGCCTGATCTGTTTTGCCTTTTTTTGACAAATCCATATACTCATTAACCACTTTAAGGATACGGGCAATCATTGGTATGTCAATTATGTGTCCGTCTTCAGTTTTGCTTCCGTGCAGTTTAAAATCCATAAACTGGTATCTGATAGCTTCGGCTACCTCTTCGAGTCTCGGGATATTTGCTAGAAGTTTGGCACCAAAATCTGCCTGAGAGTTAAAGATTCTATTCTCTTCTTTTGAAAGATTGTATCCATAATATTTTTTTTCAACGATGTCCTGAGGCAAAGTAACTGCTCCAATATGCGAAAGTAAGGCAGCAATTTCTACTTCCCAAGTATTTTTCATATTCAATCTTTCGGCTATTCTTCTCGCCAGTTTGTGTATGCCGGACGAATGAGCAAAACCGTCGGGATTGACAGCAGAAAGCATATCTATCAGAATCTTTATGCTACCTTTAAGCGTTTGATTGAGTAACTGTTTCTCGGAAGTAATTAACCTGTAAAGCTCTGTTGCGTCTGTCAAAGTAGAAATAACATCTCCTGTTGGTACCGGTTTTGTAAGGAATCTGTAAATATTTCCTTTATTCACAGCAGCAATAGCTGTTTCGAGGTCAGCAAATCCGGTAATAATTATCCTAACAGAATCGGGCGATAGCTTTTTTACCAAAGTGAGAAACTCTATGCCGTCCATGCCCGGCATTCTGTAATCTGAAACAATGCAGGCAAAAGGAGGATTTTCCTTCATTATTTCAATTGCAGCATTTGCATTGTCAGCAGTTTTTACCAAAAAATGTTTTCTCAGATTTCTTCTGAAAGCTGACAAAATATCCAAATCATCATCTACAAAAAGCACACGTCTATTCATATTATTACTGCCTTATGTTCAATGCCGAAAAAAGAGATTTTGGGAAATCGACTCTGAAAATAGTGCCGTTTTCGTCAGTTTTTACTACCTGCACCTTAGATTGCAGCTGCTCTACGCAATTTTGAACAATAGCCAATCCCAAGCCGGTTCCTTCGATATTTCCGGTATTTTCACATCTGTAAAACGGAACAAAAAGTTTGCTTAAGTTTTTTTGAGGTATTCCTATGCCGTGATCTTCCACTTCAAGAGAAACACTATCTTTCGTATTCTTCAAACAGACTCTCACTTCTTTGCTGTTGGGAGAATATTTCATAGCGTTTGAGATTAAATTATTGAAAATGTGCTTGAATAAAGAGGCATCATGAGTAGTAATCAAATTATCAAATTCCACACTAACCTTTACATTATGTTTGCCTCTATCCACGTATGACAGTTCATCAATCACATACGAAAGTAGATAGACTATGTCGCTATGTTCGCCATTATTTTTTTCTTTTTGAGCCACTTTGCCAAGCGTTAGCAAATCATTGAGCAAATTATTCATTTCCTTGACTGATTCTTCTATCGCAGAGGTATAAGTGGTAAACTTTTCGTCGAGGTCTTTCTGGTAGTACATTTTGAGTAATTCCACAGAAAGAGAAATCTTTGTCAGCGGATTTTTATATTCATGAGACACCTGAGAAACAAAACCTGACTTGATTTTGTTCAAATCTTTTTCCAGATTGATTAGTTCATACAAATCAAGAGCATCTCGAATAGCATTGGCAAGATCTGCTATCGGAAGAGGTTTTGAAAGCAACCTGAAGATATTGCCTTTGTTTACTGCATTCATAGCAACTTCTACATCGACAAACCCTGTAAACAATATTCGAACAGTATCGGGGTACTCGTCTTTTACCTTTTCCAAAAACTGAACTCCGTCAACCTCAGGCATCTTAAAGTCAGAAACAACTACAGCAACTGAGCCATCATTTCGTAACTTATTGAGTGCATCCATAGCACTTGAAGCAAATATCATGTCGAATTTTTTGTGAAAATTTCTGCGAATAGCATTCAAGAAATCAACATCATCATCGACTATCATTATTTTTCTATTTATTGCCATAGCTGTTTATAACCTTCTGATATTTCATAATATCTTGCTGCAACGAAAGTGCATTTATGTAATCATGATCAAAATCCATTTTGCCTGTGATTGCATTTGCTATATGCAGAGCAGTCAGAGTGTCAAATTTGAGATCAGTAATAAGCGAAGGGAAATGGTGGAACGCAACGTTTTCCACTATTCTATCCGGCAAACCCCAGATACCCAGCAAATACGCACCCGCCTCTGAGTGGGAAGTATCCAATAAGTCAAGTTCTGCATCAGTGAAAGTTAGCTTATTTTCTTTAGCATGAGTCAAAATTTTATCAGGATAGCCATCTACTTTGGTAAGTATTATTTTGCCAATATCATGCAAGAGACCCGATAAAAATGCCTCTTCGACATCAGCACGCTCGAATCCCTCTTCGAGAGCAATAGCTTTTGCAGCATTAGCAACTTTGTAGCTATGTTCCCAAATAGAATTAAAAAAGAAGCGTTGAGAAGGAGACTCATCTACCATAGAAAATACTTTAATATAAATTACTAACGATTTGATTATGTTTAAGCCGAGATACTGCACTGCCTGCGAGATATTTGAAATAGTAGTAGGCAGGCCGAAAAATGCAGAATTTACCAGCTGAAGTATCTTGGCGGTGATAGTAATATCATGAGACACAATTTCAGCAATCTCTTTCAATGAAGACTTTTCGGAGGAAAGTGCATTTTCCAAATCTAAATAAATTTTGGGAAGAGTTGGCAAATTGTCAATCCCCGAAATTAATTTACGCAATTTAGTATCGCGCATATAATCCCGAAGCAAATAAGTTCTCTGTATTTTTGACTTCAAAGTGGCAGCGTCGCAAGGTTTAGCCAAAAACTGATGTGCATTTTGCGTAGTATATAATATCTGAGAATAGTCCTGATGCCCGGAAAGAACTATGCGAATAATACCCGGCCACTTCTCTTTGACTATATTTAATAAGTCATTGCCATCCAGCCCCGGCATTTTCAGATCGGCTACTATTATATCTATTTTGTTGCTGTTTAAAATTTCTAAGGCTTTTGAGACTGATGATGCTAAATAAAGCTCCCACTTCTTTCGCATAGTAAAGAGCATATTTTTATACCCTAAAAGGATATCGCTGTCATCATCTACAAATAATATACTTAACTTCATTGATTATCAGTGTAGTATTGGATAAAATGTTGGCTCTGCTTTTTGGTTTTATTCAATTTACAAAAAATAATTGATACCTATACATACTAACGCCTTACTACCTGATTTCGTTTTGATTATATTTCTAAAAAAAGCATTTAATCTCTTGATTTGTTTAGCAAAAATTTTAGGATTACAAGATTAGTATAAGCTCTATGCTTATTGTCAATATAAAGAGCAAAATCAGTATCATTTTTTACAAATGAAACCCAATTCGTATGGATTACGCAAAATTCAACTTTTTTGACTTAAGCTTTTTACTTAGATTTGGAAAGACTAAATTTGAAAGTATGGAGAAAGATATGAAAAAGTTTGCAGTTATCATGGCAGGAGGCAAAGGCACTAAGCTCTGGCCAAGAAGTACTGAAAATATGCCTAAACAGTTCATACACCTTATGGGCGATGGCACAATGATTCAAAATACTTTCAATAGGATTAAAAAATATATTGACATCGAAGATATTTATGTTGTTACCTATGCTGATTTGAAAAAAGAAGTACACTCTCAGCTTCCTGAATTACCACCTGAAAATATGATTATCGAGCCCTTTGGCATCAATACTGCTCCCTGTCTTGGGCTTGCCGCCACAGTCCTAAGTGAAAAATACAATGATGATGATATAATGATTGCTTTTCCTTCTGATCATGTTATAATGAATAAAGGAGACTTATATCAATCGCTCGATACAGCTACGAGGGCAGCTTATGATTTGAACGGGCTTGTTACTATTGGCGTAAAACCCACAATGCCGGAAACACAATACGGTTATGTTCAGGTTACAGAAGAAGAGCTTGGTTTAGGAGAACTTTACAAACGAGGTCTTCGAAAATCAACTGCTTTTGCAGAAAAGCCCGATATAGAAACAGCCAAAAGGTTTATCGAGTCAGGTGATTTTCTTTGGAATACAGGTATCTTTGTTTGGAAGCTTTCTGTGTTTGTTCGTTCATTTAATAAATATTTACCGGAGCATGGTGATTATTTTACAGATTTGAAAATGCAGTTCGGCAAAGACTTTTTCCATAAGAAACTCGAACTGACATACGGCAAAATGGACAGCATTTCCATAGATTACGGTGTATTAGAAAAAGCAGACAATGTATATCTGGTAAAAGCAGATTTGAATTGGAGCGATTTGGGCACATGGGACGAGGTTTATAATCAATCAAGAAAAGATGCAAAAAACAATGTCTTGCTCGGCGATGTTTTAGCAGTTAATACGAAAAACTCGTTTATATCTTCGAGGGGTAAGCTTATCGGTGTGATAGGAATGGAAGATGTAATTATTGTCAATTCGGACGAAGCGATGTTTGTTTGCAAGCGTGGACAAAGTGAAGAAATTCAGCAAATCATAGAGCTTCTTAGGAGCAGGCACTTAAATAATTTTCTATAAGGCATTAATTACCAAAAAGTACACCCGCAAATATTACGAGTGTACTTTTTAAATAAAATTCTTTCTGAAAACGGACTAATCTATAAGAGTCCCGATTCTGTCCCAGCGGATAGATTTGATTTTATCGAGCAAGCCTGACATTGGCATATTTGTGTCCCATGACCAGTAAACTACGATGGGTGAGCCAACTATATCCTCTTCAGGAATAAAGCCCCAGTAGCGGCTGTCAGAGCTGTTATCTCTGTTGTCGCCCATGCCGAAGCAATAATTTCTGTTTACAGTGTATTTGTTAGACTCTTTGTCATCGATAAAGATTTTGCCACCTCTGATTTTAATATCATGCCCTTCTCTTTTGATGAATGTTTCCCATTCGAGGTAGTTTTCTTGCGTCAAAGTAATCACATCGCCCTCTTTAGGAACTCTTACAGGACCATATTCACCACGAGTGAAGTTTTTTCCGCGTGGAAAAAGACTGTTTCTTTCACCAGGCATAGCCTGCAAACTTGGATTATAGCGTGCATGCTCAGGGATGTCAAATTTTTTGCCATTGACATATAGTATATTATTTCTTACCTCGAGCGAATCGCCGGCTGTCCCAACACATCTTTTGAGGAAATATTGGAACTGTAAAGGTTCGACTCTGTCACGGTCGCCGGGATAAACAAAAACAATTACATCACCTTTTTCAGGGCTCTTGATGCCCGGGAATTTGTAATAAGGCAGTGCGATATCCAAAAACGGTATATACTGCGGAGTCGATGGGCCGTAAACAAACTTATTTACAAAAAGAAAATCTCCGGTCATTACTGTGTTTTCCATAGAGCCGGTCGGTACCACAAAAGATGCTATTGCTAAACCGTTGATAAACAGCACAACAACAAAAGCACCGACAATAGTTTTTACCCATGAAACAACAGTTTCGAGAGGAGTCATATTCTTTTCTTTTTCTTTTCGCGCAAGGCGTCTTTGTTTGTACTTATCCCATAGACTTTTAATCATTTTACAAATTCCATATTTTATTTATTAATCATCAATTCTCAAAACAGCGAGGAAAGCTTCTTGTGGAATTTCCACTGAGCCTACTTGTTTCATACGTTTTTTACCCTCTTTCTGTTTCTCTAAAAGTTTTCTTTTTCTTGTGATGTCACCACCATAACATTTTGCCGTAACGTTTTTACGCATAGCTTTCACGTTAGTTCTTGCAATAACTTTAGCACCGATGGCAGCCTGTATAGCAATTTCGAACATTTGGCGAGGTATAAGATCTTTTAGTTTCACGCAGAGCTTTTTGCCCCATTCATGCGATTTGCTTCTATGGACAATAGAAGAAAGAGCATCTAAAGGTTCGCCATTGATAAGTATATCAAGTTTAATCAGGTCGCCCGGTCTCTCTTCGATTAGCTCATAATCCAAAGATGCATAGCCTTTGGTTGAAGATTTTAGTTTGTCATAAAAGTCAAAAACCACTTCAGACAGAGGCAAATCAAACGACATATCTACCCTTGTCGGAGTGATATATTGCGTATCAATTATTGTGCCGCGTCTTTCCATGCAAA
Organism: Kapaibacterium sp. (SeqCode); assembly: GCA_963664875.1. Taxonomy (GTDB): domain Bacteria; phylum Bacteroidota; class Ignavibacteria; order Kapaibacteriales; family UBA2268; genus JBFHIJ01. Next base: position 3,586,161 of record OY761611.1, read on the forward strand.
GCTTCATAATATTGCCAACATAATCATTAGGAGTGATTATCTGTGCACGGATGTAAGGTTCGCGTATTTCAGATATTTCTCCCGGATTTGGCAGCTGAGCAGGGTTATCTACCTCTACCATTTCTCCGTGATGTCTGTAAACTTTATATTTAACGTTTGGCACAGTAGTTACAAGTGACTGGTTAAATTCTCTTTCGAGACGTTCCTGCACAATCTCCATGTGGAGCATTCCAAGGAATCCACATCTGAAACCGAATCCGAGTGCTGAAGATGTTTCAGGCTCATAAGTAAAACCGCTATCATTTAGAGAAAGTTTGGCAAGTGCTTCCCTTAGCGATTCGAAGTCGTCAGAATCTGTAGGATAAATACCACTAAACACCATTGGTTTTACAACCTTGAACCCCTCAATAGCAGCGTCACAAGGCTTTTGGAAATGAGTAACCGTGTCACCGACTTTTGTATCCTGAAGATTGCGAATGGCAGCAGTAAGGTAGCCAACGTTACCGGCAGTTAGTTCTTTAGTGCGGTGGCGTTGCATATACATGATACCAACTTCTTCGACTTCGTAGTCCTGTTTGGTAGCCATAAAACGAATTTTTTCACCTTCGCGAAGAGTGCCGTCAAAAACACGGATATTTACAATCACACCACGATAAGCATCAAATATGGAATCATAGATAAGGGCTTTTAGTGGTTTGGTAGGATCGCCTTTTGGAGCAGGAATTTTGGAAACTACATCTTCCAAAATTTGTTCGATACCGATACCTGATTTAGCGGAAGCTAGAATGATTTCTTCTTCTTTGCAACCAAGCAAATCCATTACCTGACTTTTTACATCATCAATAGTAGTGGCAGCACTTGGTAGATCTATTTTGTTAAGTACAGGGATAATCTCGAGGTCATGGTCAATAGCCATATAAAGATTACTGATAGTTTGTGCTTCGATACCCTGAGTGGCATCTACCACAAGAATTGCTCCTTCGCAGGCAGCCAGCGAACGAGAAACTTCGTAGGAGAAATCTACGTGCCCCGGAGTGTCAATTAGGTTTAGTACATAAGTCTCGCCGTCATTGGCTTTGTATTCCATCTGAATAGCATGGAGTTTGATAGTGATGCCGCGCTCTTGTTCCAAAGGGTTATCGTCAAGGATTTGAGCGTTGACCATTTCTCTTTCGGTTATTCTTCCTGTTTTTTCCAAGAGTCTGTCTGCCAGAGTAGATTTGCCATGATCTATATGAGCAATGATGCAAAAGTTTCTGTAATTTTTCATCTTTATCCGTATTTTAAAACAGTTTTTACTACAATCTACAAAATTACTAAAGGACAGGCACGCTTGCAATTTATATTTTCTTAATTGCCACTACCAATGCAGTTATTATTTAAAATCGTTTTTCTGAATATATCATCTTTTATGCTTATCATAGCGAATAAACCTATTATCAATACAGGAATTTATACAATGATAGACCTTATTAAAATAATTGATGAAAAGAAAATATTTGAGTTCTATCTGCTTGGCACTATCAAAAGAAGTAAAGCAAAAACTGCTTCTCATTTTGGGTTAACAACGGCTGCTCTGCAGAAAATGTTTACAAATGGCTCGTGGAATGAGAAAGCTAAACTTTTTGACGCAAAAACGGCTGTGTTCCTTAAATCAGGCGAGGCTCTTCAGGCGTTATACACCATTATCACAAAGAAATTGAAAAATGAAGATAAACTGGAGGAGATGACTCTGGAAAATCTTTCAAAAATTGCTACGACTTTAGTAAAACTAATTCCTGATCTGGAACAAGCCACTTTGGGAAAAGTTACGCCGGAGCTTCAACAGGCAAAGAGCAAATCGACTGCTTACCTTGATGCTATACGCAATGATTCTATATGCATGAAACATATCTATCAGATTGTCGAGCGTATCAGAGAAATAGATATAGGTAAGCGTGCGCCATAGATTTTGCAAAAGTCTTTGCTGCAGAATAGCTATATTCGTAAAACGTAATACTAAAAAAACAAGAATCAATATGTCTTCGATACTTAGGAAAATCTTTCCGGGCATAGGCAGCAAAAGGAAACACAAACCGTGGGTGCATATTTTGCTTTTTGTACTGACATTTTTTACATGTGTGCTATCCGGAATGCTATGGGCAGGTGTAAATCCATTTTACTTAGAGCTTTTCGGAGAAGGATTGCTGTATGCAGTGCTGATCCTTACTTTTTTAAGTGCGCATGAATTTGGACATTACTTTGCTGCGAAATATCATAAAGTCGATGCTACTCTTCCATATTACATACCTTTCCCTTTTGTAGGAGAAATCAATTTTGGGACTTTCGGAGCAGTTATAAAAACTTTAGAGCCAATACCAGATAAAAAGGCACTTTTTGATATTGGAGTTGCCGGGCCTCTTTCCGGTTTTGTGGTTTGTGTTATTTATTTGATATGGGGATTTTCACATCTTCCTTCTCCCGACTTTATATATCAGCTCCATCCGAATTACATAACGGAATTTGGAGGCAAAATACCTGAATATGGACTGACTTTTGGAGATACTGCTTTCTTTACGGCTATGAAGAATTTGCTGACAGGTAGTAATGATTTTGTACCGCCTATGAATGAAATTTATCACCTTCCATTCTTGAACGTTGGCTGGTTTGGGCTTTTTGTAACAACTCTCAATATGCTTCCGATGGGTCAGTTAGATGGAGGTCATATAAGCTATGCAATGTTTGGACATAAGCACAAAATAATTGCAAAAATAATATGGTATATGCTTCTTTTTATGGGGATTGGCGGTTTCTTGGCATATTTAAAAGAAATACTGTCGATGCCATTTGAATCTACTTTTTGGCAAAGTGTAAGTGGGTTGATTCTTCCGCTACTCGAAGTTCTTAATAAAGTTCCGTTTTGGTTTGATGCATGGGGAGGCTGGTTATTCTGGGCATTGCTTGCGAAGTTTTTTATTAAATTGGAACATCCACCTATTTGGGACACAGAAGATATTGGATTAGGCAGAAAAATTATAGGTTATCTTGCTTTTGTGATTCTGTTAGTGTCATTCTCATATCGTGGCATATATATAGTGATGTGATTTGAATGGAAATATGTCTCAAATTTTGAACAAAGAGACATATTTCCGTTACTTCATTTGATGTAAACTATACCTGTAAATACAAATAATAAACATAAGCTATGTAAATAGATAAAAGCAAAGCTCCTTTCAATCTGCCAATTTGCATTCCAATTCTTGCCAGAGGGAATATCAGCACAGCTATTCCTATCATGATAGAAACATCGATATAACTGATATCTGTTGTTGGAATTTCGTGAGCCAAAGAAGCCAAACCAAGCACAAAAAGGATATTAAAAATATTAGATCCAATAGCGTTCCCGATTGAAATATCTCCTTCGTTTTTGATAGATGCTACGAGCGATGTGGCAAGTTCCGGTAGCGAGGTGCCAAAAGCAACAACGCTCAAGCCAATGATGGCTGTGGAAACTCCAAGCATACTCGCTATCCCGATAGCACCATCTACAAAAACATTCGCACCATAAACAAGACCGCCTATACCTATGACTATCAGAATATAATCTATTATAGGTTTACGTTTCGAGGGTTTCAGTTCGTTTTCGAATTCGTCTATCAATTCAGGATTGCTTTCAGACATTGCCTTTTTTACTGTGAAAAATGTGTAGCTGATAATTCCTGCGACAAGTATCAAACCATCGGTAAAATCGATTTTTCCGTCATACATTATCGCAAGCAGCACTAAAGATACAGCTATCATTACGAGCAAGTCAAACTTAATTAGCTGCAATTTAACTTCTATTGGTCGAATCATTGCAGCTACTCCTATGATAAGAGCAATGTTGCAAATATTTGATCCGATGACGTTACCAATTGCAATATCTGCATTGCCTTCCAAACCTGCCATAAAGCTTACAACCAGCTCAGGGCTACTTGTGCCAAAAGCTACTATCGTCAGCCCCACAACAAGTGCTGAAAGTCCGGTACGCAATGCCACAGAAGCTGACCCCCTAACAAGTCCTTCCGCACCAAAATATAACAATATACCTCCAAACAGTAGGTATAAGACAGATTCCATTAGTGTAAGTTCGCTCATTTTCCCCTCAATATAAAGATTTTTTTATCCGATTGATCTAATCGCTCTGATCCTTTCGAGAACCGGAGGATGCGAGTAATTCATAAACACAAAAAACTTATGCGGCGTTAGGTTCGATAGATTATGTTCCGATAGTTTCTTTAGGGCATTTATCATATCGTCCTGTTTACCGGTTGTTTCCACAGCGTATCTATCAGCCTCATACTCATTTTTACGAGAGAAAACATTCATTATAACTGACAGTACGTTTTCAATAGGCGAAAACAGCATGCTGAAAAATATCAAACCTGTGTGCAAACCAATATTATCAACAAAGAACGCTTCAAACAATGGTTTATGATTTAAAAACAGAGACATTATATAAAATAATACGCCGGTGTGCAAGACGCTTATCACCATACTTTTTATTATATGTTTCTTTTTGAAGTGACCAATTTCGTGTGCTAAAATCGCAACCAATTCGCCCGTTGTATGTTTTTCTATCAGAGTATCAAATAAAGCGATACGTTTGTTCTTGCCGAACCCTGTAAAAAACGCGTTTGACTTGGCAGAGCGTTTTGAACCGTCCATCACAAACAAGTGCTTAAGTGAATAATCTACTTTACCGGCATAATCAAATATTGCATCTTTAAGCTCTCCGTCATCTAATGGAGTAAATTTATTGAATAATGGCATAATCCATCTCGGGGCTACAAACTGCAGGGCAAAACTGATAACAGTCAGTCCTATCCAACCGTATAACCACGACATATCTCCAAAAGAATGCAGCATATAAAGCAAGCCGGCAAGAATTGGCAGACCTATGACTGCCCCAAGCAATATAGATTTCACTCTATCCATGATAAAAGTAGTCGGTGTTGTTTTATTAAAGCCATACTTTTCTTCAATTACAAACGTGCTGTAGATGCTAAACGGTATGCCCAATATGCTTTGTCCTGCAATTAAACCTGCCATATAGAGCAAGCCCTGATAAATATAATTATCGGTATAAGAGCGGACTAATAAATCAGCATAGTTGAAGCCGCCCAAAAACCAGAAAGTCAGCAACAATGCAAGAGAAAATAAGGAAGAAATCAGACCAAAGCGAGTGCGTTCTTTCAGATATTCCTGCGACTTTTCATATTTTTCTTCTGAGTAAACATCTGCAAACTCTTCGGGCAAATCAGCTTTCAGATTTTTTATATTCAGATAGTCTGCTATAAAATCCAGAGCAGTACTAATCAGAATAGTCAACAGTATAATCCATGCGTAAATATTTATATCCATCAGCGAAATCACTCTGTTAATTATTGACAATATACAATCTTAAATATACCACTTTAACAGTGGATTTTACAAATCAAATAAAATGTAAGCAGCAATAGGCATTGTTTTAAAAAATAAACTCTGATTCATTTTGTAACCTTTTTCGCATTCAAAGCGTCTTTATATAGTGTTCAAAAACGGAGTTCAAATGTTAAAAATCATCTTAATCGCTGCTATGGTGTTGCTAATGTCTTGTGCTGAAGACTCTCCGCAATCACCGATGACTTCTATTGAAAAAAACGGTTTAGTATTAGAGCTTTCTACGGCAAAGAGTAAAATTAGTTCCGGAGAAATTCCGGATTTAATATTGAAAATGCGAAACGCTTCGGATACTAATATCGTAATTCCGCTATTTTTAGATGGCTCTATCGAGATGGAACGCTATCCGCATACTTACTTTCTAATCAATGGTAAACCACAGAATTTACCTCAGTCTGTCAAGGAAAATAATGGAAATTTGGTTCCGCTAAGCCCAAATAATTTTATTACACTCAGACAAAACGAAGTATATATGCCTGATATGCACGAGCTAAACTGCTCGCTGAAAGAAATCCTCAAAGAAAAAGGTACGTATAATCTGAGTTTTGTCTTCTGCATGGAATCCGAAAATCCTGAAGATTGGGGATTTGACAAAGGTAATGAGAAAGAAATCGAACTTACAAGACAACTTTTTAGTAAAGTACCAAAGCAAACATTTGTAAGTAATGGCGTGAAAATAGAAGTAATTTAGTTAAAAAATATCCCAAGAGACGCAATTATTCATCAAAGCGTCTCTTTTTTTTTCTAATATTATAACTAATTCTTAAAAGAAGCGTATCACATATATACTAATGAATAATAATATATACAGAACTATTATGCGCTATTTTTACATCTTACTTGTTGCTGTACTATTTTCTTCATGTACGCCTTCGTACTACGAAATGTATGAAACTCATACTCCCTGCGAAAAATTCACTCCTAACTTCATCTTTCATACTCTTGCTAAAGAGTTGGTACGCGAAGATATGAATGTTGTTGAAATGGATTACTCGACCGGAGTCCTAGTTGCAGAATCTGAACCGGAATTTGGTAGCTATGCCCACAGGAGCTACCGCAAACAATGGAAGTTTATAATCGACTCTAAAGGGACTATCATTGCACGGGCGAGAATAATAGAAACACATACTAACGACGCAGGCTTTATAGTTTACGAAAAGTTTTATTATATGGGCGATGAAACTCACCCCGAAAACACTTGGTACTGGCGAGTAAGGGTAGCAATGGAAAATATCTGCGAAACTGCCTCAAAATCTTACTCATATTATAGACGCTCAGCAGTGCAGGGAGAAAACGAAGAACAAGCCGCTGCATTTATTTTAGGAGTTACAACTGTAGCAATAGAGGCAGCCTTAGAGGCATCGGCAGATGATTAGAAGGTTACAGTATGAAGATGATATTAAGCACTGGGAGCTGTCACTTTGTTATTCCAAATGCTTTAAAGCTATCATCCGCAGTTCTTTTCTCTAATATTACTTTCCCTATCTGATAAACAAAATGCCCAGCAAAATACAATCCCCAAAAATTGCTGATTTTGAAAAAAAAACTGAAACTACACATTATTGTGTTTCGTTTAGTAAATTTGGACTAGTTATATTTTGCAGGTGAGACATGGAAATAGTTTTAAGCGATGTAAAGGCTTTTGAAGCAAAATTTTATGATCAAAAAACGACTGAAAAATCGGCACGAATCCGAGAACTTGTTTATAACGTTACACACTCTGATAGCTATGCAAACTTATCTTCTTTAATTTTTGCTGCGCCGGACAATCCGGAAGTTAAAAAATACATTATTTCCGTTTTCGGGGAAGAAACCGAATCAAAACTTGAGCTATTAAAAAGAGTCTCATCTCTAAACTTCCCTGATACTAAAAAGCAGATTTTGCAACTCAGAAAGCAGTTTATCGGTTTAGTGAGCGATCTCAATCTGATTTTTGTAGTGCTTTCCGAGCGTCTAATAGCTCTGAAAGAAGCTGTCGAAAATCAGTCCGATGATTTACTCAAACTTGCCGAAGAGTGCCTTTATCTTTATTCTCCAATCGCACACAGACTTGGAATCCGAAAGATTTATACCGACATGGATGATCTTGCCTTTCAGTTTCTTTATCCTAAAGAATTTAAAAAGTTAGATAACGCAATCGAAAAACATAGAGAAAAGCTGAATACAAAGCTCGAAGATATGAAAAATAACCTCAAAATTGCGTTGGCGAAGCAAGGCATAGAGGGTAAAATTCATTTCAGAGTAAAAAGGCTTTATAGTATTTATCTCAAATTGATAAATCAAAACATATCGGTAGAAGATGTTTATGATTTGATGGCTCTAAGGGTTATTCTTAATGATGTGGACAGTTGCTATCTTGCATTGGGAGCAGTGCACAGGAACTGGATTCCTATCGAAAAGCGTTTTCGTGATTGGATTACTTTCCCTAAAGCCAACGGCTACCGTTCGATACAAACTACTGTTGTAACAAGAAGCGGTGACAGATTCGAAATTCAAATCAGAACTGAAGATATGCACAGAGAAGCCGAATACGGCTCTGCAGCTCACTGGGCATACAAAGAAGGTATATCTGCTGACACCTGGATACTCCGACTCAAAGAATTTTTGGAAAACGACGAATATTTCCAAAATCCATACGAATTACAGGAACTGATGAAATCCGATTTGAAAACGGACAATATCCATGTGCTCACTCCCAAAGGAGATGTAAAATCACTGAAGTTAGGTTCCACCGCCATTGACTTTGCATATTCTATCCATACCGGAATAGGCGAGAAGCTGGTTGGTGTAAAAATTAACGGCAAACTCGCAAAACTCAAAACACCTCTCAATTCCGGTGATGTGGTCGAAGTTATTACAAATCCGAACGCTACACCTTCCCGTGACTGGTTGGACATTTGCCAGACAAGCAAAGCACGCTCGAAAATTTTATTATGGATAAAAAAGAACGAACAGGCTCAAATTTTAGAAGACGGCAAGAGATTGTGGGAGCGGTTTAAAAAAAGATATAAAAATAAACTTGACGGACACGCAGAGGACGCAAAATTTAAAACAAATCTGACAAAAATCGGATTCAAAAATATAGATGATTTTTATTCTGCAGTAGCTATCAAATCTCTGAAACTGACGCAAACTTTGCTCCGTAAACTGTTCCCTGATGCATTTGCAGCAGCAAGGGATATACAGTTGCAAAAATCATCGGGTATATCGCAGCTTCAACGTGCTCCAAAAATAAAAGTTGAAGAAAAAAGCGGCATAGTGACTACTCTTGCCAAATGCTGCAATCCTATTAAAGGTGAGCCGATAATTGCGTATATCACAAGTAAATCAGATATAAAAATTCATGCCTTACGCTGTCGCCATTATAAATTAGGAGAGATGGATCCCGAAAGAATAAAACCGGCAGAGTGGGAGCAGGCAGCATCATTCCAGCATGCAGGAGTGAATCTGTTTGGAGAAAATTACTTCCTGATGCAAAAAGCTCTAACCGATATATCTTCCAATATGGGAGTAGCTATCAACTCTATGCAGAGAAAAGACATCAACGAATATATGTTTGGAATCAAAGTAAGCGTAGAAGTTAAAGATTTTGCACAGCTTAATCAGTTTGTGCATAAACTGCAAGCCAATGCAGATATTGAATCAGTAGATATTCTTTAAAATATAGAGAGCAGTATGCAGATAGAAGTTTTTTTGATTTCTCAACAGTTAGTGCATTATTTTCTGCATCTGATATTTCCGGGCATTGTGGCTCATGCTTTCTTTCGGGAATACCGAATGAAAGCATGGCTGCTAATGCTTTCCACAATGCTGATTGACATTGACCATTTGTGGGCAAATCCAATATTTGATCCGAATCGTTGCAGCGTCGGATTTCATACATTTCACTCTTACCCTGCTATAGCAATGTATCTTTTGCTCTTAGCAGTGCCAAATAAAACAATCCGTATCATAGGTTTAGGGCTGACGCTGCATATACTGACCGATTTGCAGGATTGTTTATGGCAGCTTGCCTATTCGACTCATTAAAATCAAAAATTTCTTTCCACAGGAAATTTTTTTTCGTGTATATCTCTAAGATAATAGATATATTTAAGGTTAATAATAATTAGTTTCCACATACAGAAAAACTAAACTTTCGTTTTTTTTCTTCGTATAAATCAATGCAATTTATGGTTTAATATTATCGGAATAGGACAATGAACGATCTCAGAGAAATTAACGAGCGAATCCAAAAGGAAAGTGCCTTTGTGGATATGCTTATGATGGAAATCGGCAAAGTAATTGTCGGTCAAAAGTATATGGTAGAACGCCTGCTTATTGGGCTTTTATCCAATGGGCACGTATTGCTCGAAGGTGTGCCCGGGCTTGCGAAAACATTAGCAATCAACACACTGGCAAATGCCATTGATGCAAAATTTAGCCGAATCCAATTTACTCCTGACTTACTCCCTGCAGATTTGACAGGTACACAAATATATAATCAGAAAAAAGACGAATTTACTGTCAGACGCGGGCCAATCTTTGCTAACTTTATCCTTGCAGATGAAATCAACCGTGCTCCGGCAAAAGTGCAGGCAGCTTTGCTTGAAGCTATGCAGGAAAGACAAGTTACAATCGGCGATGAGACATTCAAAATGGAAGAACCGTTTTTGGTGCTTGCTACACAAAACCCGATAGAGCAGGAAGGTACATACCCACTACCTGAAGCTCAGGTAGATCGTTTTATGCTCAAACTTGTTATTTCATATCCCAATCTCGAAGACGAAAGATTGATTTTGAGACAAAACATAAGCAAAAACTACCCGAAAGTAGAAAAAATGCTCAAACCTGAAGATATAATCAATGCAAGATCCGTTGTAAAAGACGTTTACATTGATGAGAAAATCGAAAAATATATTCTTGATATTATTTTTGCTACAAGGTTCCCTGAGCAGTACGGTCTCGGAAAACTCAAGAATCTCATTAGCTTTGGAGCTTCTCCTCGTGGTTCTATTGCACTTGCGATGGCAGCAAAAGCCTATGCATTTATCAAGCGTCGCGGTTATGTAATTCCTGAAGACATAAGAGCTATCTGTCACGATGTACTTAGACACAGAATCGGAATAACTTATGAAGCAGAAGCAGAAAATGTACGTTCGGAAGATATCATCAACGAAGTACTCAACTCTGTAGAGGTTCCTTAGAAAGCAATCGAATGTTTGCCATTTGAATAAATAAGCAAGCAATTCGAATCTGTAATAGCCGAGCGTCATTCTATATGGAATGTCACAAGCATAGCAAACAGCCTGCAAGGCTGAGAGACCATGCCTTTCAGGCTGTTTCGTAAGTTGCAATTTGGACATTTGCCTATAGATTTAATATAGGCAAAACAAACGATAAAAAACCATGCAGGTTGATGAACATTTGGATGGAAAAAAATGGATACTGTAGATTTAATAAAAAAAGTACGCAAAATAGAGATATACACTCGAGGGCTATCAAAAAATATCTTTTCCGGAGGCTATCATAGTGCTTTCAAAGGTAGAGGTATGGCTTTTGCTGAGGTAAGGGAGTATATGCCGGGCGATGATGTCAGAACTATAGATTGGAACGTTACTGCCCGATACAATCACCCTTATGTCAAAGTCTTTGAGGAGGAAAGAGAGCTAACTGTGATGCTGTTAGTTGATGTGAGTGGCTCGCAGGACTTCGGGACTAATACTCAAAATAAACGTGAGCTGTTGACTGAGCTTAGTGCAGTGCTCTCATTTTCTGCTATCTCGAACAACGACAAAATCGGAGTTATCTTTTTTAGTGATAAAATAGAGAAATTTATTCCTCCTAAAAAGGGGAAAACTCATACACTCAGAATTATCAGAGAGCTGATAGAATTCAAACCGGAGAGCAAAGGCACCGATGTGGCTTTAGCTCTTGAGTATATGACTAATGTTATTAAAAAGAAAAGCATAGTTTTTCTTCTCTCTGATTTTGTTTCTAAAGACTTTTCAAAATCACTCAAAATTGCCTCACGAAAACATGACACCATTGCTGTTAGGCTCTACGATCCGAAAGAAGCTGAAATCCCGGATCTTGGACTCGTTCATATCAGAGATGCTGAAACAGGTAAAATCTCCTGGGCAGATACCTCTTCTAAAGAATTCAGAAACCACTATAAAAATATGTGGGTAGAAAGAGAGCAAAAACTGGATAAACTGTTTGCTGTCAGCAATGTAGATGAAATCAAAATACACACAGGGCAACCTTACATAGTGCCTTTAAAAACGTTTTTCAAAATGAGAGGTATGAGAAGATAAGTTTTATATAAATTTCCAAAAGGGGTGCATCATGTATAAACATATACCGGCTTTGATTTTGGTAGTAGCTTGCTGCCTGTCCGGCATATTTTACTTTCAGAGCAAGGATGGGCGTTCTGTCTCTGAAGAAGTAACAAAAAAAATTAAAATCTCCGAGTTTGACGGCGATTTCTCTCCAAAGGAAAGAGCTGTCTATAAGTTCTGGAGACTTAGAGATCCTCTAACCAATACAATTCCTGCAGGCATTCGCAGACAGTCTTTAGAGTATGCTCAGCTGATTGCCGGCGGTTATCGCAATGATAAATATCAGGGCGATAATCTCTTGGCACAAGATTGGTCTATCAGAGGGCCTTACTATATCGGTGGCCGTACTCGAGCTATGGCTTTAGATGTGAAAAACGAAAATATTATTCTTGCCGGTGGTGTATCCGGTGGGGTTTGGCGTTCCACAGACGCTGGCACTACATGGAACAGGACTACAAAACTTCATCAGTTACAATCAGTATCTACAATTTCACAGGACAAACGACCGGGCAAAGAAAATATCTGGTACTACGGCACCGGCGAATTGTGGGGGAACTCTGCTGATCTTATTGGCGATGGTATCTTCAAATCGACAGACGGCGGTCTAAGCTGGAATCAGTTAGAATCTACACTTTCCGGCACTCATGGCACTTGGGACAATATGTTTGACTATATATGGCGAGTTGAAACCGATCATTCGGTTGCTGATCAGGATGTAGTGTATTGTGCTACTGCCCTCGGTGGTATCCAAAAAACCACTGACGGGGGAGAGTCATGGAGACTTGTTCTCGGTGGATGGGGCAATAGCTATGGATATTTTACTGAAGTTGCCATTTCACCGAGCGGAGTAAAATATGCTGCCCTCGGAAAAAGAGGACCAGATCCTAACGGTTCGCCTGCTGCAGGTATTTATCGTTCCGAAGATGGTGAAAAATGGACAAATATCACTCCTGATAACTGGCCTGAAAATTATAATAGGATTGTGATAGGCATTGCACCTTCTGACGAAAGCCAAGTTTATTTCCTTGCAGAAACACCGGGTAGCGGTAGATTGACTTTCGATTACCAAGGTGATTCCTTATGGAACTCAATCTGGAAATATACTTATAAGTCAGGTGATGGCAGTGGCACAGGCGGAGTCTGGGAAGACCGTTCCGCAAATATACCAAAACCGGAATCACGCCACATGCAGTTCAATCCTCAAGGTTCGTACAATCTTGTTTGTAAAGTAAAACCAAATGACCCGAATGTAGTATTTATCGGTGGAACTTCGCTCTATCGCTCAAACGACGGTTTTGCAACTGATAATTCCGTACTTGTCGGAGGTGTTTGTCCATTCGAAGATTGTGAATACTGGTATCGCTATCCTAATCATCACTCAGATTTGCATGAAGTACTGTTTTTGCCTTCAAATCCTGATGTACTATTTACAGCGGAAGATGGAGGTATCCACAAAGTGCTTGATAATAAAAAAGATGTTTATGACTGGATTTCTTTAAATACCGGATACTTTACCACACAGTTCTACGCTCTTTCAATAGACCATGCTCCACAAAATCCTAAAGATTTGCTTATAGGAGGTATGCAGGATAACGGAACTTTGTTTGATATAGACATGGAACTGAAAAATCAATGGATGACTGCTTCTACCGGTGATGGTTTTTACTGCCAGGTAGCCGATGGTGGCAACGTTATTTATTCTTCTATGAACACTAATGAACCGGTGAAAATCAAAATGTGGCGACGTCATATTTCTGATGATGGGGATACCATAGTAAGAAGAAGGATTGACCCTACAGAAGGCAGAGACTTCATGTGGAATACTCCTTTTGTGCTCGACCCTAATGATAACGCTAAAATGTATGTAGCAGGCGGCAAAATAGTTTGGCGTAATAATGATTTGGATGAAATTCCAATGGATAATTCAGATACGCCAACTATGATTAACTGGGACAGCTTGTCAAATACCAGAGTAACCGGCGATGCGAGAATTTCTATTGTTGCTGTATCCAAATCACCTGCAAACGTGCTCTATTATGGTACTACTCACGGAGAAGTATATAAGATAACAGATGCAGACAAAGGTGACCCGATACCTGAATTGGTTTATACTGATGGAGCTAATACTTCCAACGTGGGCTCTATTGCTATAGATCCTAACGATGCGAATAAAGTGATAATCGTTTATACGAATTACAGAGTCGAATCTATGCTATATACCGAAGATGGTGGAAAAAACTGGATACCAGTCGGTGGTAACTTAGAGGAAAACATTGGAGGTAGTGGCAATGGCCCTGCAGTAGCGTATGCTAAATATCTGCCTCGAGGAAACGGGAACCGCATATTTGTGGGTACTTCTACAGGTGTTTATTCCACTTCTTATTTGAATGGTTACAATACAGTGTGGCAGCCCGAAGCTCAAAACGTAATCGGCAATGTAGTAGTAGATATGATTGACGCTCGCGAATCAGATGGCCTTGTTGTTGTGGGTACTCATGCAACAGGTATCTATCAGGCATATATCAATGATTTGCATCCTCAACCAAATATGCCAAACCTGCTTAGCCCATATAACGGAAGTAAGGGGATAGCAGCCAGCACACTATTACAATGGAAATCCAACAATCCTGCAGCTCTTTACGATTTGCAGGTGGCTACTGATAAAGATTTTAACAATATTATTTTTGAAAAATCATATATCAAAAATGACTTCGAATATGTAGGCGGACTCGAACAGGGTGGCAAAACATACTATTGGAGAATAAAAACATACGCTGCCGGCGGAGAAACTGAATTTACAGAAGCATGGACATTTAAAACTGCTCCTGAATCACCTGAATTGATTTTCCCGGCTAAGAGCCAGAAAGAACTTGACACTGATATTACTTTCCTTTGGTCTGAAGCAGACGGAGCAACCCGCTACAATCTGCAGATTGCTACTATGCCGGGCTTTACAGGTATAATCAAAGATACTATTGTTACAGGCACAAGCTGCCTAATCTCCGGCTTTGAACTAAACAGCAAATATTACTGGAAAGTTGCTTCCGGCGATGAAGACGGAATTGGTGAACTTAGTAAGCAAAATATTTTCTATACTAAAGACCCGAATTCAGTCAAGGAAGGTTTAGAAGGAAGTATTGTCTTGTACCAAAACTATCCAAATCCGTTTAGCAAGACAACACATATAGAATTCGACAGCAAATATGCTACTCATGTGCTGTTGGATTTATATGATGCAAACGGAAGAAAAATTGAAACTTTATTGGATAAAATGGTGTATGGTAGAAATAAAGTAGATATAGATGCCCACAATCTGAAGTCAGGTACTTATTATTACAGACTTACAGCCTCAGGCAAAACATTTACTAAGAAAATGGTTGTTGTAAAATAGAATCAATTTGCAATATGAAAAGAATACTTGGTTTATTATGTGTTACTTTAATCATTGGTTCGGTTGCCTATGCAGCCGAACCGGTCTTTAAAGCTGAAATTGATACGAATGGCACGCTAATCGGTAAACAAATTGAACTTAGACTCAGTGCGGAATATGATAAAAATCATACAGTATTCTGGCCCGAAATCAAAGACAGTATCGGCAGTCTGGAAATAGTAAACATTGCAAAGCCCGATACGGTCAGGAAAGAAGCGACATTGTCGGTTATTAAAAAGTATAAAATTACTTCGTTTGATGCCGGCGACTTTACCATTCCGGAATTTACTTTTTCTTATCAGAAGCAGGCAGATGACAATCTGTTTGCAGCTCAAACTAAAGAAATCAATTTGAAATTTGCCGGAATAGAAGTTGATACTACTAAGGACATTAAGGACATCAAACCTCCACTTGTGCCTCCGTATCAATTTGACTGGATGATAGTCTTGTACATAGTGCTTGGCTTATTAGCTGTTTTTGCTGCTTGGTATGTATGGAAAAGATACTTTGCAGGCAAAAAAGATGATTTACCTAAAGCTCCAATCCGACCTGACATTCCTGCTCATATTTTAGCTTTGGAATCGCTCAAGCGACTTGATGAAGAAAAACTATGGCAAAACGGACAGGAAAAACTTTATCACGTAAAACTATCTGAGATTATCAGGACTTATATTGCTGCCAAATTTGGTATTGACGCAATAGAAATGACTTCAAGTGAAATATTGGAATATTTTGGCGGTATAACCAATATGTCTGCTGAGCTGAAAGAAAGCCTCAGAAAACAATTTAATATCTCAGATATGACAAAGTTTGCCAAATATAGACCTTTGCCTGACGAACATGGATTTTGCCTGCGTTCGGCAATAGAATTTGTTGAAAAAACTCATGCTACATCTGCTACTCCTGCAAACAATGAGGAGGTGAAATAGCTATGTTTACAGATATGAAATTTACTAATCCTGATATGTTTTGGCTGCTTATAGTGATTCCGTTACTATTGGTATGGAATTATTTCAGACGTCACAGAATGGTATCAGATATTAAAGTGTCAGACAGTTCCGCTTTTTCGCTTGCTGCGAAATCATGGAAAGTAAGATTGATGTGGTTGCCTATCCTTTTCAGGATGATTGCAATAGCACTTCTTATTACCATTTTGGCAGAGCCTCGTTCGAGCTCGGTGAGGAAAGATGTAGTAACTGAAGGTATAGATATAGTAATTTCTTTGGACGTTTCGGGTTCGATGCTTGCAGAGGATTTCAAGCCCAATAGATTAGAAGCTGCAAAAAAAACAGCAATTGATTTCATAGGGCAGAGGAGCAATGACAGGCTGGGTGTAGTGGTCTTTGCAGGGGAGAGTTTTACACAGTGCCCTCTGACTGTAGATCATGATGTACTCAAAAACATTGTTTCTAAGATAGAAACGGGCAAGCTCAAAAACGGAACTGCGATAGGTATGGGATTGGCTACAGCTGTAAGCAGACTTAAAGAAAGTAAGGCAAAAAGCAAAGTAGCAATCTTACTTACAGATGGTGTCAATAATACCGGAATTGTAACTCCCGAGACAGCTGCAGAAATAGCCGAAAAATTCAAAATCAGATGCTATACCATTGGGGTTGGTACAAACGGCACGGCTCCGGTGCCTGTGCAACATCCTATTTACGGCAAAACTTATCAGCAGGCTGAAGTGCAGATAGACGAAGACTTGCTTAAAGAAATATCTAAACGCACAGGAGGCAAGTATTTCAGAGCCACAAACAACAAGAGCTTAGAAGACATCTACAAAGAAATTGATAAACTCGAAAAAACTAAGATTGATGAAACATCTTATGAGCAGTTCGCAGAGGAGTATATGCCTTTTGCTATCGCTGCAGGTATTATGCTGTTGTTAGAATTTTTGCTGAACTACACAGTATTTCGCAAAAATCCGTAAACATATAAAACTTACTCGAAGTCAGCAAAATGACGCTAAGATTTGAAAGGGGAGAAGAACTGTTTTTTCTCCCTTTTGTTATTTTGGAGCTAAAAGTTATTAGAAAAAGCAGTAAAAGATTATCTTGTTAATTGGGAGACTGTCGCTTATGTCAAAATTTATACTATTTTCTATGTAAGAAAAAGTATAAAAATATTTCGCATTGGTTGGTTCTCCGTATTATAGAAAGCACTGAGATTACTTTTAGTCCAATATTTCAATTAAATTTACAGCCTGAAAGGCTGAAAGATATTAGCCAGGGGCATCGCCCCGGGACACCCAATACCAAACTACCGGAGCCCTGAAAGGGCGGCAAGATGGTCATATCCACAAATATCTTTCATCATATTTTACTCCTAATTTGTCTAAGATGGCTTTGTATTCCTGTTTGAAATCTACACGTTTGTGATGTTCGACTTGATTTTCGATATAGTTTCGAATATCAGATATTTGAGATTTATTTACTGAGAATACTCCATATCCGGCCTGCCAATAAAAAGTAGAATATTTTGCGTCCTGTTCTTTTATCCATCGTGAAGATTGTTTTTTGAGATTTTTAACAAGTTCAACAATGCTAGTCTTTTTTGACAAAACACAAAGTATATGAATATGATCTTCATATCCTCCAATTGAGAGAGGGGTACAATTTAATCCATTGCAAATTCCTCCTAGGTAAGAATGTAATCTGGCACTTAGATCATTTTTTATTATTTGTGCCCTGTCTTTTGTACTGAAAACAATGTGAATATATACTTCGGCTAAAGAGTGTGCCATACCATTTCTTCCCGCCCTTTCAGGGCTCTAATTATTTTGATGCCTTATACCCATGGCGTTGCCATGGGCTAATCTCTTTTGAGGCTTTCAGCCTCTCTTTTTTGTCAATTCGTCAAACTATATATTTTTTTATAAAATTATAAATTCCATTTAAATAGCAGTGTAGATAAATAGTTAAATTGAAAAATATTTCGCATTGGTTGGTTCTCCGTATTATAAAAAGCACTGAGTAGAATTAACTCCTCAGTGCTTAAAAAATAAACATATTTTTGCTATTTTGCAATAATATATTTGCCGCTGTTTACTTCTTTATCAGAAGATATTATGCTATAAACATAAGTACCGGATTTCAGCTTAGAAATATCAATATTTACAACTTGATATTTACCGGTCAAATTTATGTCAGAACTAATTAGTTCCTGACCAAGTAAATTAAACACTTTAAATACTATATTTCCTGCTTGCGATTCTGCAATAGTAAGTGCAAGTTTATCAAATTCTTGTTTTACCTGATACATCATATAGAATTCAGTATCGTTAAGACGGATTCTTGGCTGACCTATTATATAAATTTTGACTTACCTTCATCATAAGGCTTATATACATCCTCTTCTATCACACGATATCTAAGTTTTTCTTACATTTACGACTTGTATTCTTCTTCGTAAAAAAAGGACGTTACAAGTATTTTTGAGTTCTAATGACAAATCAAGGATTTTCAGAATGACAATTCCTTATTAGTTTGCAAGCATTTTATCAAAACTTTTTGTATTTTTGTTTCAAATTCAAATATTTTATGGAGCTTACAGATGAAAATATATAGATACCTGATTATGCTTTTTGTTTTGCTTGTAGCTTGCCAGGAGTCGCAGGTTTCCAAAGACGGAGTGGAACATACTTTGAGCAGCATTCGAGTGGAACCTGGCTTGTCTTGGTTCGACCTGCACTATAGAGAGTATGCACCTAATGATTCTATGTGTAACATTATTAAAGATGTTTACGATCCTTCTGTTTATAGTGTTGTGATGTTTACTTCCTATTTATGTAATTGCGAAGACAATTCGACATATTTGCCTCATTTAGCTAAGATATTGACCTACTGCGACATACCTGATTCGAATATGAGGTTTTTCCTGATGACTTCTGTAGATAATGAAACACCATTTAAGGGGACAGTTGCAATAAACGAATTCCCTGAAGCATACTTATTCAAAAATGGTGAGCCTGTTGCTTCGTTAATTGCTATCAGAGATACACTCGAATATTCACAAAGGACTTTCGAGAAAGCAATTTTGACTGCAATTTCTGAATAAGAAGACAGGAGACTTTTATGAAATACTGGATAGCAAAATCTGACCCCGACTGTTACTCTTGGGACGATTTGAAAAGGGACAAAACAACTGATTGGGACGGAGTTCGCAACTATCAGGCACGAAACAATCTAAAAGAAATGAAAATCGGTGATTTGGTGCTTATTTATGCAAGCGTTACCACAAAAGATCTTGTTGGTATCGCTAAAGTATCCAAAGAGGCTTATCAGGATCCTACTACTGATGATGAGAGATGGGTTGCCGTTGAGTTGGAGGCTTTTGAAGATTTGGAAAAACCTATCAATCTTCAAAAAATAAAAGAGACTCCCGAATTGCAAAACATAGCCCTAATCAAACAATCGAGGTTGTCGGTTATGCCTGTAACCCGTGAAGAATTTGATAAAATTATTGAGATGTCCAAATCATAGGTTTATTTTTGATGGGAAAGAAAATAAAAGTCTGGTTTACAGATTTTTGGCTGAATTTTGACAAGGAAAACAACATCTTTATGGATTTACTTCGCGAACGCTATGAAGTGAAGCTCGACGAAAAGAACCCTGATTTTTTGTTTTTTTCTCTTTTTGGGATGAATCATATTTTCTATAAATGCACGCGTATTTTTTTCTCAGGAGAAAATATGCCGGCTGACATGAATAGATGCGATTATTCATTCTCTTTCGAAATGCCTAACGGAAATCCGAGGAAATACAGATTGCCACATTATTATCAGTTTGGCAGACCTGAATCATTATTAGAAAAACCTGACCCGAGGGAATTGCTAAAAGAGAAAACAAAATTTTGCAACTTCATATTTTCAAACCCAAGCTGCAAGAAACGAAATGAGTTCTTTCATAAGTTAAGCAAATATAAAAAGGTTGACTCTGCCGGAAGGTTTCTTAATAATATGGATAAGCCTCTCGGCATGCGTGTGGAAGATAAATGGGAATTTATGAAGCCTTACAAATTCTCAATTTGCTTCGAAAATGAAGAAGCAAACTACTACACCACAGAAAAGCCTTTTGAAGCTATGAAATTGAATAATATTCCGATTTATTGGGGCAATCCGAAAGTTGAGATAGATTTTAATCCAAAAGCCATTTTAAATTGGTATGATTACGGTTCGGACGAAGCACTGATTGAAAAAATAATAGAATTGGATCAGGACGATGAGAAATACATAGAATTTATGTCTCAACCTTGGTTTGCAGATAATCAAATCAATGAATATGTCAACAGGGAAAATATACTTGCCCAAATAGATAAAATTATCAATGACAAAATAGAACCCGTAGCTGCAAAATCAGGAATATTCTCTTCAAACCCAATAGTCAGAAAAGCTACTTTACTATCAGAAAAAATCAAATTTTTCAGATTAAGAGTGTATATGCGGACTAAGTTTTGGTCATGGGAAAAAGCTAAAATGAAGCTGCAGAAAATAAGAAAAAATCAGAAATGGTAATAAAAAAACAGGGTATCAATTCAAAAGATACCCTGTTTTGTTTAATATAAAACGAAGAAAGTCTAATCCCAAATTCCTAATACAAACTTGAGTTTGTGGGAAAAAGGAGCTAACTTTTTGTCTATTTTTTTCTTTATAAATATCATTTAGTAGAAAAAAAATATATAATATCATAGTAAATAATTCTTGTATTGCCTATATATATTGCATCAGAACTTCATAATATAGAAATTTGTTTTCAGTAATTCCTTAATTAGATGTGCATCTTACGCTTAAACACTATATGAGGAGAGGAGACAAAGCGTTCTTTTTTCTTTTTCCCAAGGTCTCTGAGTTTGTCGAAGTGCCGTTTCTTTTGCTTTTTTATCGCAAAAAAAGACAAAGAAATGGAAAAAGTAACACCAATCTCTTTTTTTTATCACCTGCAATGGAAAGTCTTACCGCCCCTACAGGGCTTTGTTTACTCAATACTTGCGACCGTCCCTTGGCGATTCCATGGGCTATTATCTATCAACCTTTCAGTCTGAAAATATATTCTTATTAACCTATTTTATTCGACTGCAACGTTTAACTAATAAACTCAATATGATTCAAAATAATAATAATTTTCTTCATATCGTTGTCTTTCATTCTAACAACTACTTCCTTGCAATTAGTTAGATGGAAAATGCCATTATAAAATTTGTAAAAGTAGTTTATATACATAAAATCCCCGATAAAAATTTTACCAGGGATTATTTTAAAAATTAAATCTGTTACCTTATTTTAGGATGTTACATTTTTACAAGAATTATATTATTTCTTGTTCCATCGTTCTACTGATTTTTTGGTTTCTTCTATCATTGGCTCGATTGAAATTTCACTTCCAACAGCACCTTTCATCCACATTTGAGGGATGATTCTGCCCTGTACACACATTCTTTCCATTTCTGTAGCAAGATTTTTATCTTTGATATATTGCTCTATTTGGAATTCTATCAAATGGCCGAGAGGGTAAGCAGATAGATAGAGAGGAATTTCTATCATGTGCGAATAAATCGCTAATATAGGGTTATCATTGATACCAAAGACAGGAGCATAGTAGCTGTTCCATACATCTTTTGCTATTTTGATTACTGCTTCTTTCAATTCTGCAGCGTTTGCATTAGGGTTGGCATATAACCATTTCCAAACTCTCATATCCACGACAGATACACCCATTATTTCATAGGCTGCCCAGAATTGATCCAATGTATTTAGCATTTCCTGGTCAGGGTTATTGTTTTTTATGCCGAGAAGCTCCAAATCTCTGTGTTGGAATATAAAAGCAAATGCCTCTGTAAATGCAGTGTTAGGCACACCATTTAGCAAGTACTCGTTTACATTATAGGTTGTGAAAGTTTGCTCGACATTGTGACCAAATTCATGGACAGCAATGTTGTAACCTTTGTAATCCATACCGTCTTTACCAAATCTTGTACGCAATCTGGATTTTTTACCTTTCATGGCAGTTCCGGCTGCATGACCTGCACCACGAGATGCATCTACATGAATTTTGTCAGATAGATAAGTAGCTCTCTGAGCCGAAAATCCAAGCTTTTTGAGTATATTTGGCAAATCTTTTTGTAAAGCATCTGTGTTAGGATATTTCTTTTTAGTTATTTCGTTTAGCTTATCAAAATCAAGAGTAGATCTTGTTTTGAAACCGTCATACCAAATATCAAATGGCTGCAAGTCTCTTCCAAGTCTTTCTTTTATGATATTAGCCACATCTTTCACTACCGGAGAAGAAATGAAATCAACAAAAAGCTTTTCCACATCTTCCTGTGGTATTTCCATAGCACCGGAAAATCTTCTTTCAATATATGTAGGAGTAACAGGAGTAAACTCGTCAACTCTTTTTATAGCTTTGAAATTGTTAAGTAATATCTGGTAGCGAGTGTTTGGTTCCGGATTTACTTCGACTTTTTTATCATCTTTTTTGACTTCATTGCTAAACGGATTCCAAGTATAATCGCTTGAATTGATAACAACTTCAGGAATTTCCTGAGTAATAATTCTTTCCATTACTTTAGCAACCATTTTTTGCTTTTCAAGACCATCTTTTTCGGCATAAAGTGATTTAATTTCGTCGCGTAAGTTCCAGTGAGTGATTAGAGACATATCTTCCGGGAAAAGCTGCTCGCCTTTGTCATTGCGTAGATAGCCCATTTTGATATTGTAGGAGGAAATGTAAGCATCTGCATCTGCCATAGCGGTAGTCTGAGCCTGATTGAGCTCTGCAGGTATTCTGTCTGTAAACAAGTCACCAACTCTTGCATAGGCCCACTGCTTGCGATTCCAATTAGTGCCAAGTTCTGTTTTTTCCTGCAGTGTATAAGTAGGGAAGTTTAGCAAAACCTGGAAAGCAATCTTGTTATCAAAGAAATCAGAAGTAATATGAGCGTAAGGATCCCATGCAGAAAATGCGAGGTCAAGTTTACCAAATTCGCCAATTTCTAATTGGACAGGTCTTGCCACATCTAACCTAATTTCATTGAGGTAGCCGTAAATAGTTTCAAGATTAGTAGAAATGGTATTGTACATCATATCGAGCTGTTTGTCTTCCGCTATGAAATTTTCAATACAAAACTGCTGAAATTGCTCAGGAGTGCCATCAGTAGATCTCCAAAGTCTTGCCACTTGGCTGACACCTTTTTCTATTCTTGCAATATTTTTTTCGCCGTATTTTTCGATTAGTTGGTTTACAGCAAATTTTACAGAAGCATCGTCAATTTTCACAACCTCAACCTCTTTGACAATTTTAGTACCATGGAAAGATTTGTCTGTATTTGAACAACTGCCTAATATTAGCATCCCGCCAACAGCCATAACTGCTAATGCTTTTTTCATTATGTTCTCCATTGATATAGTAAACTATTATTTATCCGGCTTATCTAAGTTTATAAAATACATAAAAAAAACCGAAAATTGCACAAAAAAAGCCTAGAAACTGATATAATACTATCAGTTTCTAGGCTATCTAAATACTATTCTTATTAGAATAAATTAGAAAGATTCGTCTGCAAATAAAGCAACAACATCTTCTGCTCTGATATTAGCCTGAGCTTGAGATGCATACTTTTTGAAAAGCGGAGTTTTGATAAAATTCAACTCAATAAGTGCTTCATCAAAAGACTCTATAGGAGCATTAGCAGCTAAATCCAAAGGATGAGAGTTGTCTTTGACAAGCGAGCTTTCTATGCTGTCTAAAGCATCTAAAAGTATATTTTTTTGCCATGTTTCGTTTGTTTTTTCATTGGCAAGAGTAACTTTCTCGTTGTTGTCCGCTACTTTTTTCGCATCTATTTTTGCAGGTGCAAAAGGTTCGTAGTTTGCAACTCCACTTGTTCTGATTTCGGATATGTTCATTAGTTTATCCCCCAAAGATATATTCATACTATTATTCATATTTATCACTTTTAACGTCTTTAGAGCTATAGTTACAATTAGCATACCAAAATCCGGAGACAACGAAATTTGACTAGTAAATAAAAAAAGCTTTGGAATTGATTACTATTATATTATTTTGACTATAGCTTCGTCAGATTAAGAAACAGACAAAGTAATTTAAGTTTATCAAATGTTTGGATCAAGGGTAGTGCTATGAAAACTATACTTTTCGCAATCGCAACCACAGCAATAATCTTTTTGTCCTCATGTAAACCTGAACAGGAATTTTTGTCACCTGAGCAGATTTTAAAGGAAAAAGAAGCTGTGCAAAATGTAATTAAAACTTATAACGATGCTTCAGAAGACAGAAACTTTGCAAAAATTGTTGAAACTTTAGCAGAAGAAGTAAAATTCTTTGGTACAGATTCTGCAGAAATTATCACTACGTTCCCACAGTTCAAAGAAGCAATTCAGTTGCAATGGGACGAATACGAAAGAATAAACTACGGGCACATGCAGGATGTCTTTATTGATATGGATCCTAATGGACAGCTTGCAACTATTATGTATGGTCAGCCTGTAGATCTATTCAAAAACGGAGTGCATAAGCACGTATATGTAAGAGTCCAAAGAACACTGAAAAAACAAAAAGGCAACTGGTTGATTTATAGTGGCATCATGGGCTTGGCAAATAATACAAAAATTATTCCTGATCAGATGCAAGAGGAAACTCCGGCAGAAACAACAGAAACAAAATAATTTTTTGCTAAAAATATCTGAAACAAAAGATACTCCTTTAGAAGTAAGGGAGTATCTTTTGCGTTTTAATGTCTATAATATAGTACATAAAAGTTAGAATGAGTATTTTACGCTAAACCAATTTTTGCATAATCCGTAATTATGCTATATTGCTATATGATTTAAACGCATAATTACACATTATTAAATATAGGAAGGTTATAAGATAATGGCTGAATCAGTATTAGATAAGTTTCTAAGATATGTAAAGATTGATACCCAATCGCAGGAAGGAACAGGAACTACACCAAGCACAAAAAAACAATTTGATCTCGCTAATTTGCTTTTGAAAGAGCTTAAAGATATGGGCGTTACGGATGTTGAATTAGATGAGCATTGTTACCTTTATGCTACAATTCCGTCAAACATTCCGGCTGACCACCCTAAATATGGCAAAGTGCCGGCAGTTGGCTTTATTGCTCACGTAGATACTTCTCCTGATGTCAGCGGCAAAGACGTTAAACCTCAGGTTATTGAAAACTATCAGGGCGGAGACATTGTTCTTCCTGCTGATAACAGCGTTGTGATTAAAGACAGTGAAAATCCAACTTTGAAAGATTGTATCGGACACACTCTTGTTACTACAGACGGTACTACTCTTCTTGGTTCTGATGATAAATCCGGAGTTGCTGCTATTATGGTAATGGCTGAAACATTGATGGAAAACAAAGATATGCTTCATGGCGATGTGAAAATTGCATTTACGCCGGACGAAGAAATCGGTCAAGGCACAATCAAATTCAGATTGGAAAAATTTGACTGTAAATATGCTTATACTATCGATGGGGGCTCTTTGGGCGAATTGAACAAAGAAACTTTCAGTGCTAACTCTTGCATAGTGCGCACAAAAGGTAGAGATATTCACCCTGGTTTTGCTAAAGACAGAATGGTCAATTCTATCAGAGCAATGGCTGCTATAATTGAAAAAATGCCTAAAGATATGGCTCCTGAAACTACAGACGGACATCAGCCATACATCCATCCATATACTGTTTCAGGTTCAGTTTTTGAATCTGAATTGAAAATCTTGTTCAGAGATTTCAAAACAGCCGGTCTTGATGATCAGAAAAAAATGATGGAAAATATCATAGAAGAAGTTAAAAAAGACTTCCCAACTACAGAATTTGAATTAGAAATTATCGAAATGTACCGCAATATGCTCGAAAAATTGGAAGAGCAACCTGAAGGTTTGGAATTCTTATGGCAAGCTGCTGAAGAAGCAGGCGCTAAACCATATTGGGAACCAATCCGCGGCGGTACTGATGGTTCTCGTTTGACTGAAATGGGTCTGCCTACTCCAAATATCTTTACAGGTGGTCATAACTTCCACTCACGTACAGAATGGGTTTCTATCGACTCTTTAGAGTACACAGGCAAAACTGTGATGAATCTAATCAGAATTTGGATGGAAAACAGCAAATAGAAATTTGCGTCCTCTTATTTAATGGAAAGGGTATCTTGCTTTCAACGCAGGATACCCTTTTTGCAATAAAATCTGTGAAAAAGACTTGCAATTAATTATTGAAGACGAGGGGAATTGCAGTCTATATAGAAGAGCAATCTGCTATCTTTAAAAAATTATCAATGATAGAGGTGCTTACCATTGACCAATATCATCTATTATCCTCAAATAAGTTTAGCATATACTTTGCTGCCAAGCTTATGTGTCAAATTGACTCTGCAAAAATCTTTTGGCATGGATGCATTGCCGGGGAAAGACACTCTTACGTAGTTTTCTGTCCATCCGCTCCACATACCTGTGCTCTCATTGAAAGATTCAGGTAAAACAGTTTTATCTTTGCCGATTTGAGATTCGTAAAATGCTTCCAATTTTTGTTCGCTTAACTCTCTGAGTATATTTGTCCTCTCTTTACGGATATTCATTGGTACAACGCCCTCGTAAGAGGCTGCAGGAGTGTTGTCTCGTTCAGAATATGTAAATACATGAAGATATGATATAGGCAAAGATTGAAGCAAATCATACGTTTCAGAAAAATGCCTGTCTGTTTCTCCCGGGAAACCTACAATCACATCATTACCTATGCAAACATCGGGTATGTTAGCGGCGACGTTATCGATTACTTCTTTGAAAAAATCGATACTATATCTTCTTTTCATTAATTTTAGTATTTCAGCAGAGCCGCTTTGCAATGGTATATGCAAATGAGGGCAGAAGTTTTTTGATTCTTTGAGCAGATTTATCAATGCTTTTTTTGCCTTGTTAGGTTCCAAAGAAGATATTCTTACCCGCAAACCCAAATCAAAAGAATCAATGAGTCTAATCAAATCTTCAAAGTTTTCACCTGTATCTGCTTTGTATTCAGCAAGATTGATTCCCGAAACAATTACTTCCTTAGCTCCTGATTCGGCAATTTGCGAAAATTCCGATTTGATGCGTGCAAATGGCATAGATCTGCTTTTGCCTCTTGCCATTGGTATAGTGCAGTATGTGCATCTGTAATCGCAGCCGTCTTGGAGTTTCATAAACACACGGGTTCTGTCCCGGTTTTCAAGGCTTGATGAAGCAGTAAAAGCAAGGTCTGTCATGTCCGAAGTATAAACGCAGGCATCAGCTTCCTTTTGGTATGACTCAATTATATCCGGAATATCGAACTTTTCTTTAGTGCCAAAGACACCATTTACACCTTCGATAGCTGCAATTTCCTGTGGCTTGAGCTGGGCGTAACATCCCATAACCCCAATATATGCTTCGGGCAGTAGTCGCCTTGTTTTGCGGATTATTTTTCGTGCGTCATTGTCTGCATTATTAGTAACTGTGCATGTATTGATAAAGACGGCATCTGCGGCTTCTCCGTAGGGAACAGTAACGTGCCCTCTGGCTTCAAAAATTTCCTGCAACTTGGACATATCAGCGAAATTGACTTTGCAACCGATATTATAATAAGAGATTTTCATATATATAAGGTCTGTCAAATTACTTAGTAAAACGATAAGTGCATAATTTGCAAATGTATTAGATACAAATATACCTGCTTTTATTGCAGTAAAAAATTATATGAAGCCATTTTAAGCAGAGTGTCTTTATTTGAGCCACATTGAAACCTTTCATAGCAAAATCTATGGAGCGTATCAGAGTTGCTGAGATATTGTTTATATACTTCATTGGCAAATACGATTAGCTTGTAATCCGCATACAAATTGATTTGCTTTGTTATTATTATCCACTCTTTGAAATACTAAATAAATATGCTATATTGTTCTCTTTTTTCTATTCTATGGTACTGTAAATGACTGACTATTTGAATATAGATAAGAGCAATATGCACTCAGTTTTAAGTGCATTTCCTAATCAGTTGGAAGAAGCTATCAATATTGCCGAAAATTTTGACTTGGGATTCGATTTGTCTGATATCAGAGACATAGTTGTGCTTGGCATGGGCGGTTCTGCAATAGGAGGGGACATCATCCGCTCGTATTGCGAAGCAACTCCCGGAGCAAACCATCTAAGAATTAAAATCAATCGCAACTACACTATACCTAAGTACATTGATGAAAACACTCTTGTAATTTGCAGCTCTTACTCAGGAAACACTGAGGAAACTATTTCCGGTTTTTTAGCTGCTTTAGAAAAAACAAAAAAAGTCTTTTGTATAAGCACAGGCGGAAAACTTTCAGAGCTTGCCTCCGAAAAAAACATACCTGTCATAACAATTCCGGGCGGGTTGCAGCCTCGATGTGCTATAGTGTATTCTGTTTTTCCTGTATTACTTACTTTGGTTCGCAATGGTGCTTTTAGTGAGGAAGCTGTGGAAGTTACACTCGCTGCGATAAACGAACTTGGCGAAAAAAGCGAAAAGCTTGTGAAGGAATATGGCTCATTAGAAGAAAATAACCCGACTATCCAAATAGCAAAACAGCTGCTAAATAAAATAACTATAGTATATTCTGCATCTGAGTTGCTGGATACAATCAATTTGAGATGGAGAGGTCAGATACAGGAAAATGCAAAAGCTCTTGCTTTTGGTAATGTTTTGCCTGAAATGAACCACAATGAAATAAACGGATGGCAAAATCCCGATGATATTTTGAAAAAATTTGTATTAGTATTCTTACAGGATCCAGCCGACGATAATCGCCTGCAGCCAAGATATGCTGCTATGGAGAAGCTGCTTGGCGATAAAGTAAACACAATAATAAAAATTGAAAGAAAAGAGCAATATGCACTTGCACGAATGTTTACTTTATTGTATTTTGGCGACTGGGTCAGCTATCATTTGGCTTTACTTTATGGTGAAGACCCAACCCCAATACCGCTTATTACGCGAATGAAAGACCTTATGTCATTTGCGTGATTCGTTGTTTTTTATTGCTTTGTTGGATATTATAAATATTTTTAGTATCTTTGTAGTCCATAGTTTGTTCTTAACGAAATTAACTAAAAAAAGAGAAGAAGTATGGCCGTTCGTAAAAGATCCAGAAGAGCTAAATATATTACGCTCTATTCGCCTTTCCTTATGAAAGAAACAAAGCATGAGTTGATTGGGGAACCGATAGAAACTGACAAAGGAAGGCATCAATGGGCCAGATGTACTCGTAGCCGTCACTCACAGCTTGTGAACTTAGACGCTATCGAAGCTGAAACAGATAAGTCTAAAGCTGTAGTGCACATTTCCAGAGAAGATGCCCGCAAATACTCTCCAATGGAAGAGTATGAAATTGGGGATGTTATCTTCCATAAAGTATGGGATGATGTTGGCATCGTAAGAGCTAAAGAAGTTACTTCAAACGGAGGAAGGTCTATCCTCGTTCAGTTTGAGAAAAACAGCGAAAAGAGACTAATTGAAAATTTATCAAAATAAAAATCTTCAGACAAAGTGAGGTGAGAAAACGTGATTGGCGTTACCATTCAGGCTAATGAAAGTATTGACCGTGCACTAAAACGCTTTAAAAAGAAATACGAAAGAAGCGGCGTGCTACGTGAATTCAAAAAAAGAACTGCCTTTATGAAGCCTTCTGTTGAAAACAGACTTTCTAGATTGAAAGCTGCAAGACGTCAGCAGAGAATTTCAAGAGAAATCGACTAAGTTCTTTTCTCTTAGATAAAGGCAAATAAAGAAATTGCTTAAGAGCGATATATATTATTTTTATGTATCGCTCTTCGTGTTTCTAAAATCTACTTATTAGCTTAATTTTGTCATTAGAAAATTAAAAAAGTACATAGACATAGCCTATAGTATTTTAACACCACGGTAGTGTCTCATAAGTTAAAATTTGCATCATATTCTGGATGTTTGCAAGTTTTACCGACAGCTGAAGCAGTCGGTAAAACTTGTGTAACTCTTTGCAATCGCATGCGTTAGCTTGTGGCAGGAGAAAATATAACGTTTGTTTTTCCGCTACTTTTACTAAATAGCATGACAAAACTCAGACTTCTGAGACAGCCTCACCCTAATTTGAAAAGAGGGGAATTTTCATTCCCCACTCTCCTTGAGAAGCAACTTTCTAAGCTTAAGTTTACCCAGAGTAAAGTCGAAAGGAAACAAAGGTGTGCCCGTAGTGTAGGGCGATGCACTGAGTTTGTCGAAGTGTAGTTGTAAGACTTATTTGTATAAACTTTCCTAAAATGGTAAGAAAATCTTACTTATATGACAACTCTCTTATTGTTATAACTCGAATAAAAAAGTGAAGTTAGATTCAATAAGAAATTTTTATAATGACAAATATCTGTCTATATAAAACAAAAAATATATAAATCTGCTTCTAAAAAACGTATTTTTTATTTTCGTTTGTCAACCTGCTCTTTAATCCAAGCAAAGGTTTGTGCCATACCATCTTCTAATTTTCGTGTGGGCTTCCAAGCTAAATTCTCAAATATAAGGGCATTGTCGGAGTTTCTTCCTCTGACACCCTGTGGACCCGGGATGTGTCTGATAGTTAGCTCTTTGCCGGCAATTTTCATAATCATTTCAGCGAGTCCGTTGATAGAAATCATTTCGTCAGAACCTATGTTGACCGGTCCTGTGAAATCAGAACGAATCAATTTAAGCACGCCGTCGATACATTCGTCGATGTAAAGGAATGATCTTGTCTGTTTTCCGTCGCCCCACATAACAATTTCGCCACCATTTTCAGTTTCAGCAACTTTACGGCACATAGCTGCAGGAGCTTTTTCGCGACCGCCCTCCCAAGTGCCTTCAGGCCCGAAAATATTATGGAAGCGTGCGATGCGTACATCCATTCCGAAGTTTCTATGATAAGAAAGAAAGAGTCTTTCGCTAAATAATTTTTCCCAACCATATTCGCTGTCAGGAGCGGCAGGGTAGGCACTTTCTTCACTGCATTTGGGATTGTCAGGGTCTAACTGATTGTATTCGGGATATATGCAAGCCGAAGAAGAATAGAAAATGCGTTTGATGTTTCGCTTGTGACAGGTGTCGAGTACGTTCAGATTAACCAAAGCAGAATTGTGCATAATATCAGCGTCGTTGTCGCCTGTAAATACAAAACCTGCACCGCCCATATCAGCGGCTAATTGGTAAACTTCGTCAAATTGCCTGTCTATTCCACGCTGACATACAGTAATATCCCGTAAATCGCCAATCATAAAATCGTCGGCAGCAGTTTCGCCAAACTCAGGGAATTTCAAATCAATACCGCGAACCCAAAAGCCTTCACTTTTCAACCGTTTCACTAAGTGAGAGCCAATAAAACCACCGGCTCCACAAACCAAAGCTGTTTTCATCACACTAACTCCAAAAATATTTATTTCTTTATTATCTGTTTTATTTTTTAGCAAATCATTTGCTAACGCAATATATAAAGATTTTATATATCCGTAAAATTAGTACACACTAAAATAGATAAAGTTCGGAAAATATATTGCCAAAAGGGAATATTAAGGTTGAAAAAGAAAGTTTCTAGAAGCACAAGCAGAATTTGCTACCTACTTGTGCTTCTAAAAAAGAAAGGCTAAATATTTATTACTACATTCTTCTATACATAAACCAGCCACCACCAAATACTAAGCCTGCAGCAAGGAATATTAGCCCCCATTCAGGCAGGGTTGATTCATTCTAACAAAGTCACCAATAGTTCTACATTGTCGGCAGTCTCATAGAAAAAGTTGGTACAATCAATACGCTTCTTTGACCTAAAAATATTGATACAAATTGACTTTATTATACTCATGACTGAAGCTGCTTGTGTATTTCTCACTTTCCAAGCATCTTCTTTCATTACCACATCCTTTACCCAATGTAGCTGGTTTTCAATGCCCCAATGTCCTCGTATGCTCTGCATATAATACTTTGCTGGTTTTTCTTGACTGCTCAAATAATAATGTACATGAACTTCCTGCATTTGTTTTGTTTTTCTAATCCTTTGTACCTTTACTAATTGCTGTGATCCGGACCACTCGTTCTTAATTTTATCGTTTAATGAATATACATATACTTTACGAGTTTCTCGTCTGTCTCTATTAGTTTCTTCGGTTTTATAATAATCGATCTTTGTTGACCAGCTCGAACTCAAACTCTCCAGTTCTTTGTACAAACGACCTTGATTCTTTTTTACGCAAATAATATAGTTGTTGTTAGTACTAACAATTGTTCTTAGAGTTTTTTTGACAGTGTAAAGCATCCATTGTAAAGACTACGCCAGTCAGTTCTAAATCTCTAATCATTTCTTCAACTACGCTTATCTCGCTTGATTTTTTATTCTCATATTTGCTTATACTTAGTGACATTTTACTTGATTGAGAATGTGCAGAAACAATGCTTATAAAGTTCTGGTATTTCGAATTGTATTCTACTAATGTGCCTTTCAAAGCTTTGCCATCTATACTGATTATTTCACCGCTTTGAGGCTTTGCATAAACTTTTGACCACTCTTTAAAAATCTGTGCAAATTCATCAAAATCTATATTATTTACCACTCTAAAAATTGTTGCGTAAGTTGGTAATCTATCTTTATGAGGCTTTAAATATTTCAGTATGTCTTCGGCATTCTTCTTTATAAATCTTTCTATGCCACGATAGCCATATTGTCCGCTCATAGTCGCCATCAAAACCAGCAATAATACAAATGATTGATTATGGCGTGTGCCTTCCCTGCGACGCTTATCTGTCAACTTATCAAGATAATTTACTAACGTTTGCTTTTCCATAAATCCCCCCAGATTAGAAAAGTTTGTGTTTGGCTTTCTATAATTTACTATATTATATGATATTTACAAAGAACAAATCATCCCTGCCCATTCAGGTAGTGTTGGAACCACGCCGAAGTGTACCTGATCAGAGTAGAATGTACCACCGGCAGTTGTAATGTATGCTCTTACATAGTAGCCGGGGCCAACGGTTATTGTCGCATTATCAGTAAAGCTGGAGCTACCCGTGCCGTTTGAAGTTGAACCGGAGTTTGTAGTAGTTGTTGGGTTTTGAGATGTACTCCAGACATAACCTTTTGCTAATATTGGCTCAGAAGTTGGATTATTAATGTCAGCGGTTAGCTGATATTCTGTATCTGTGTTTTTCACTACATTTGAGATGGCAACAGATAGTTCTTCTGTAGTAAAACTAATTTGGTTGCTGTAGGATGTGCCACCTGCATTAGTTGCATAAGCTCGAACAAAATAAGTAGTACCAGGATTAAGTCCAGTCATACTACTGGAAAAGACTCCCGTACCTGTGCCGTCACTTGTTTTGTCGTCTGCGGTGGTGGGCGTTCCTGTAGTATTCCAACAGATGCCTTTTGCCGAAATATCTGCAGCACCGCCTACTGTGATTTCACTTGAAACTGACGCACCAATTGCAGTAATAGAAGTCGCAGGACTTGCTGCTACAACAGCAGTAGTTGTAAATGTAAGCTCATTACCGTAAGAAGTGCCATTGCCGTTTGTAGCATAAGCACGAACATAATATAAAGTATTTGATGTAAGCGTGTTTGGTGTAAGATTATAAGTACCTGTTCCGTAACTGCCGTTTTCACTTGTAATTGCATCTGTAGTTGTCGGAGTACCACTTGTGTTAATAGCTACACCACGAGTAGTCGCGTTTTGTCCACCGGTTGATGTTATTTCACTTGTAATTTGAGCTTGCGTTGTCATAATATTTGCGATAGAATTTGTCGTTACAGTCGGAGAAGTAAAGCCAACACCTTGTATATTAAAATTATAAGGATTCTCATCTGAGTCATCATTGGCTATGCTGATTGAGGCGGAGCGCGTACCTGTAGTAGTAGGGTTAAATGTAACACTAAAAGTAGTAGTTCCGCCACCTGAAGCGATTGTGCCGGATGGAATAGCCGTCAATGTAAAATCAGAAGTGTGTCCAGTTATAGATACATACGGACTTGGATTTGTCAAAGTCAAATTCCCTGTACCACTATTGGTAATAGTAAATGTCCGAAGCTGAGTGCCGCCATCGACAGCTATAGTACCAAAATCTGTATGGTCGTTTGTAGAAGGCGAGACATCTCCGTCGCTTATAACAGTACCATTACCGGAAATTGAAATTTCTGGGGCAGAAGCAGAAACATTTAGAGTGTAATCTTCTACTTCTCCATAATCAATATCACCATTTGTTGCTCCTGCATATGAAGTAACTACTCTCATTCTAATATTACCTGCTGTTGCAGTAACAGGAACATTTATAGTTCCGTTATAAGTCTTGGGTGTGGTATTATCAGTACTATTTTCCATAATTGTAATTTTTTCATTTGCATCCGAAAAATCTTTATCTCCGTTCCAATCTACAAAAACATAGATATCTTCATTGTCTCCTAACGAATTCCCATTTAAAGTTACAGAGATTGGATAGCCTGTACTAACTGCAACATTTGTACTCTGTGCAGAATAATCTGAATACCCGGAAGAGTTTGAAGCACCTGACTGTCCCGTTGAATTGTTAATAGTGCCAAAAGTAACATTAGTAATCCAGTTGTATTGATTATCACCTGAATTGTCTAAAGTGACGACAGGATACTCAGAAACTGTTATGGTAAATACTTCTTCATATGTGCGTGCTGTGCCATCTGTTACTCTTACTCTAATGCTTTTGCTTCCTGCTGTTAATCCTGCTCCTGTTCTCAATTCATCACCTACAATACTAAAAGAAGAATTGTTAGTGCTACCGATACCGGCAACTAAAGAATAAGTAAAAGTTTCACTACAATTTGCATCAGTTGCAGTAAATGTGCCAACAGTTACTCCTTGCGTAGTAGAACAAGATGTTCCACTAAGAGCAATATCTGTTGGATCTAAAGCAGACTGATCTCCTGATATTGCAATCTCATCTATCATACTTTGAGCCGCAGCACCAAAAGTCCCACTACCACAAGTTAAACCTGAATTTGATGTCATTATCCATCTTAAATAGAGTGTTGATTGGTTTTCACAAGCAACAGGCAGATTAAAAGGACCTTTGTTTGCTTTCGTAGTACTCAGACTGACTGTTGCTCCTGCAACATCAAACCATGCGATGTTATCAGTACTGTATTGTAACTTGAAATCTTTTGGACCTGACCAGTCAATAAAGCCAGGACAAGTACTGTATTGTTGCCAACTTACTGTGATATTTGTCCATCCAGTAGTTGAAAAATTAACACGCCAATATTTTGTACCTGAACCACCATTCCAGTTTGTCGCAATATATTCAGAGCCATTACCTCCATTGGAATTGAATAATCCTCCGGAACCAACAACCGTTAAACTGCCCCCACTCGCACCACATGAAGTATTAGGACTCATGGTAAAACCATTCCAACGTAAAAACTCTGTGCCTTGCATTGGTAGATTTGAAATTATTATAATTAAAAAGATTAAAACTATCTTTTTCATATCCACACCTCCATTGTGTAAACAATAGTATTAAATACGCAACACCCCAACGTCTATTATGCAAATATCGCAAATAGTTATTCACTTTTTGCAAAAAAAAGTTAAGTTTTTAAGATTTTTTTTATAAAGCTGAGGGGGATAGGAGGCGGGATAAAGTATATATCAAAAAGCCGCAAATCAATTTGACTGATTGCGGCTTGTAACATCTTACTGATATGTTTCTTTCTATTTCACTACAAATCTTTGCACTGTGCGTTCGCCTTTGTCTGATGTGATAGAGAGCAGATACATTCCTGATTGCAGTTTTACGTTGAAATTCTCAGTTTGCAAACCTGCACTCCTTTTTTGTCCTGATTTAAGTGTAGCAACCTCTTCTCCATATAGGTCATGAATTGTGAAGTCTAATATACGATCTTCGTTAAGATTGTATTCTACTGTGAAATCACTTACCACAGGTACCGGATATATTCGCATTTCTTTCAAATCACCGTTGCAGGCTCTCCATACATCGCAGTAGGTTTCTTCCCCGGCAAGGGACTTTGCGGCACAGTAATCGCCTTCTGCAAGTGCCAAAAGCTCAGGTGCGAGTTTTTCTTTGTATTCTTCAGGTAGTGCGTCTATCAGCTCCTGAGAGATATCGTACCAAAGGATAAAGTCAGGTTTGACTGATTTGTTGTCAATCTTAATAGCTACTGCAAGCATTTTGTTGAGTCGGCTGTCGTCGAAAACTAAATTATGTACATGTCCGGTATTACGAATCATCGAATCGAGAGTAGGTAATTGAGATTTGAAAAATTCCAAATCTTCTTCGCTCTCTAAGCCCAAAGACTCTTTGGTATATTCATTCGAAGTAGAAAACGACATACTTATACTTGATGATTGCTTGTCAGGAGGATTAATGGAAATAGTTGAATAAGAATTATTTGCACTATCTGTACCCACTTTGAAAGTCATTAAATTTAGCTGGTTCAAAATGGAATCTACTAAAAGTACATTGTCTTCATCACTTAGTGTAATGCTTGTGTTTTCAGCATTTAAGCGAGATTGTTTTATAATATCGCCGAGGTGGAGAGTGATTTCGCTTGCACTGTTGTTTGCTGAGTTTGCTATCAAATTGTTTATTCTTTGCTGTAAGGAATCATCATCTATATAGGATTTGAAAATTGCAATTTGAGTAGAGTCTGCTTCGATACTATATTTTGCATCATCATTGATAAAGGCACTTATATTAATATTAGCGTTAAGCTCTGAGCTGAGAGTATCTTCAAAAATAGATGTTCTTGACATAATTTTTGAGTTGCCGGCATCAAAAAGACTAAGCTCTTTATTGCCGTGCGCATTAGTAATCAGCTGAGGGGCGAAGTAACAAATATTTTTATTCTCTGTGTCAGTGTTTATGACAACTGAGTTTTTACCTTCTTTCTTAGACAGAGTAATTACAGGAGAAAATCTTGAAACATCGTCTAAATTTTTGAAAGCTTGAATTTCGAACACTCCACCTTTATCAATGATACCAAGTCTCTTCAAATCTTGAGCATTTTCTATGCTGATAATATTGATACCTTCTATATTTACTCTTTCCTGCTTATATGCAAGAGTTTTAGATTTCGCAGGTTCTTTAGCATTTGTATTGTTTAAAGCAATATCAGAATTGACTTGATTGTTTTTGGTAATTGTAGTAGGTTTTGCCACATCTTCGACTTTAACACTCTGCTGTTCTTTTTGAGTGTTTTGTAGTCCCGGTTTCTGTAATAAATCAGGTTCTGAAAATGGAGTAAATGCTAAATATGCGGCAGTAGCAGCAACTGCTAAAATAGATGTAATAGACATAACTAATCTCCCTTTGATAAATTTAGTATGCTTAGTACCGGGTTGTCTTCCTGTGCCGATAATGTCGGACAGTTCGTTTCCACTGAGCAAATTTGTCTCAGTATTTTTTGCTTTTTGAAGCAAATCTGTGGTATTTTGATTGTTAGTCATGATCAACCCTCAGTAGTTTAAGCCGGTCTTCTGTGTTAATATTACTGTTAATACTTGTGAGATTAGGATCCTGAGTCTCTGTGAGCATAAGCGAGAGTTTTTCTCTTCCGCGGCTTATTCGCGATTTTACCGCAGAGAGCGAGCCACCCTGCATTTCCTGAATTTCTTTCAAGGAAAAGCCGGATATTTCGAAAAGCACAAGAGCTTCCTTTTGCTTAGCAGGCAACTGACCCAATGCCTCGTAAAGCAACTCTATATCGATATTTCTGTCCGCGTTTTGAGCGCTGTCCGGCATTTGATTGGCTTCAATTTCGCTATACACTCCGAAAAATTTTTTCCGCCATCGTTTTTTCTTAGCTATGCGACTTGCGATAGTAAACAGATAGCTCAAAAATGCTTCTTTATGCTTTAGCGACTCAAAACCTTCGTAAGCCGCAAGGACAGTATCCGAAGCCAGATCTTTTGCTTCTTCGTAGCTATCAGCCATGGCTCGAGCGTACCGATATAGGTTTTGTTCGACCGGCTTAAACAACTCTAAAAAAGCTCTTTGTTTTTCGTTTTGCGTCATTTTACTCTTTCAATTGTGCTCACATAGAGTAAGGGAGTTATGTCGTATAAAAGTTGCAGAACAAAATATATTTTTTTTGCGAGATAAGAAGAAATATTATTTGACTCGAATAATGAGATAATAAAACACTATTGCATTCATTGAATTAAAGTGTCAAAGTAGGTTTATATTACAGTTTTTATTTTTTCTAATCTCCAAACGACAACGCAGGGGATGGATGTTTTTACCCGGATTAGTTATAGGCATCAAAGAATATTGTATAGCTCTTATATGATTTGATATTTAATTCATTATTTTGGGTAAATATATACTAAATTTCTTTGTCTATATTTTGGCATAACTAATTTATCAATACTTTCTTTCTTTTCTATTAAATTTTGCAATCA
This sequence comes from Kapaibacterium sp. (SeqCode), assembly GCA_963664875.1. Taxonomy (GTDB): domain Bacteria; phylum Bacteroidota; class Ignavibacteria; order Kapaibacteriales; family UBA2268; genus JBFHIJ01. The sequence continues at coordinate 3,624,821 of OY761611.1, forward strand.
ATTACAAATATATGGCTGATAAATACACTTTTTTCAAAATAACATATTGAATATTAGATTTTTTTATGTAGATTTTGCCCTTTCTTAAGAAAGCTAAGTTTTAGCTAATATTTACTCAATATATGTTTAGGATGCTTATGAGTATCAGTTTAATAGGTAAATCAATAAACCAGTCTGCTACTTTGAGACTGAATGAAATAGCTGCTATTCTAACAGCGAAAGGCGAGCCTGTAATCCATCTTGGTGGTGGACAGCCAAAATCTAAGGCGCCATACGATGCTCTAATTGCTGCCGCAGGGGTAATCAATACAGGAGAAGTAAGATACACTCCTGCAGACGGTATTCCTGAATTGAAACAGGCTATAATCAGATATACCGAAGAGTTTTATAATCGTAAAGTAGATCCGGAAAATGTAATAGCCTCCAGCGGAGCCAAGCAAGCTCTTATGGTGGCTCTGCAAGCAGTGCTCAATCCGCAGGAAGAAGTAGTTTTCCCTGCTCCATATTGGGTCAGCTACCCTGAAATGGTCAAATTGTGCGGAGGTGTACCTGTACCTGTTCATGCTGAAGACGGTGGATTTTTGCCTCGTCTCCAAGACATCGACAGAGTAGTAACTTCCTACACTAAAGTGATAATTATCAATAGTCCTAATAATCCTACCGGAGCTATGTATTCCGAAGATTTCATAGCAGAAATAGTAGATTATTGCGAGAAAAAAGATATTTATCTTATAATGGATGACATATATCATCGATTAGTCTTCGACGGCAAAAAACCAATTAGTGCATGGCAGTTTGCCAAAAATAAAACCGAAACTTCCAAGATGATTATTATTAATGGTGTTTCGAAGCAATATGCTATGACTGGTTACCGCATAGGCTGGGCAGTAGCAAATAAGAAGCTGATTGAAGTAATGACTAATATTCAGGGACATCAGACATCAGGGCCTTCTGTTGTAGTCCAAAAGGCTGCGACAGCTGCAATCAACGGTGTGCAATCCTCTGTAGAAAGTCTAAGGGCAACTTTGGAGAACAACCGTAATGTAATGATGGATCATTTAAACAGTTTCGATGGAGTAAAAGCCTATAAACCTGATGGTACTTTTTATTGCTTTGTAGATTTCAGCTACTATGAAAAGGACTCTGTAAAACTATCTAATCTTCTTTTAGATAAAGTACGAGTCGTTACGGTACCGGGTGTGGAATTTGGTAAAGACGGATTTTTAAGATTGTCAACTTGTGGCTCAATCAAAGAAATTACGGAAGGTATAGAAAGAATCAAATGGGTATTGGATCCTGAATCTCCAAACGAACTTTATATTGGTGAACGCAAATTAGTGAGGGATTGGCTATGACAAAATATTTGAAATTCGAAACTCCTGCTCAAAAGCATGCTCAGGAGCTATCCAGCGTTTTTAAACTGAAAAATCATGGCTTGACTCAACTCGATCAGGTTTATTGGAATTTACCGACACCGGCACTTTATGAAGAGTCAGTTTTTCGCGGTGAAGCTAAAATGGTTAATGGCGGTCCGCTATTGGTAAAAACAGGTAAGTGGACAGCAAGAGCTGCTAATGATAAATATATAGTACAAGAAGCAAGCAGTGAAGATAAAATTTGGTGGGGTGTTTATAACCGCCCTATGCCTTTAGACAAATTTCACGGTTTGCTTGCCAGAATGCAGGCTTATCTACAAGGCGAAGAGCTGTTTGTGCAGGACTGCTATGTAGGTGCAGATAAAAACTACAGGCTGCCTATCAGAATTATTACTGATACTGCTTGGCAATCACTTTTTGCAAGAAATATGTTTATTCCTATCGACAATAAAGACGAATTGAAAAAACATATACCTGAATTTACTCTCATAGCTTCGCCTTCTTTTAAAGCTGAGCCTATGATAGACGGTACAAGAAGTGAAACCTGTATGGCTATCAATTTTGCAGAAAGGCTTGCTATTGTAGCAGGTTCCTCTTATGGTGGCGAAATCAAAAAAACTATGTTTACAGTTATGAATTACCTCAAACCAAACGAAGGCGTAATGTCTATGCACTGCTCAGCTAACGTTGGCGAACGAGGTGATGCTGCTTTATTTTTCGGACTCAGCGGCACAGGTAAAACTACTTTGTCAGCAGATCCTACCAGAAATCTAATCGGCGACGACGAACATGGCTGGAGCAACGACGGTATATTTAATTTCGAGGGTGGCTGCTATGCGAAAGTTATCAGACTATCTGCAGAAGCAGAACCTGAAATCCATGAATGTACCAAAAGATTTGGAACAATACTCGAAAATGTGGTATTTGATCCTGCTTCGAGGATGATAGATTTGGATGATGACTCTTTGACTGAAAATACAAGAGCTTCGTATCCTTTAGATTTTATTCCAAATGCTATGCCGGAGAAAAAAGTAGATTCGCATCCTGAAAATATTATATTTCTGACTTGCGACGCTACAGGTGTGCTTCCTCCGATAGCTTTGCTTGATGAAAATCAGGCAATGTACCACTTTATTAGTGGTTACACTTCGAAAATAGCAGGAACTGAAATTGGTTTGGGTATCGAACCTGAAATCGCTTTCAGCCCTTGCTTCGGAGCTCCGTTTATGGTACACCATCCATATTACTACGCTAATTTGCTTATTCAAAAAATGCGCAAACACGGTTCGAAATGTTGGCTTGTCAATACCGGCTGGGTTGGAGGAAAATTTGGAATCGGCAAGCGTATTTCTATCAGACACACAAGAAATATGCTCAATGCGGTACTCGAAGGCAAACTTAGCAATGTAGAATTCAGGACAGATAAACTGTTTGGATTCAAAGTACCAAAAAGCTGCCCGAATGTTCCGGAAGAAGTATTCGAACCATCGAATGCCTGGGGCAATAAGGACGAATACTGGAATAAATACGATGCACTTGCTGCCAGATACATTGAAAATTTCAAATTGTATTCCGACGGTATTCCGTTAGAGGTAGTGCAGGCAGGTCCTAAGCGTTTAAAGTTTGCAGGTGTTAATCAATAGCAGACAATTATTGGCGTTATGATTGAAAAAAAAGCGGGAGTGTGTTTTTATGCACTTCCGCTTTAGTTTATTATTTATTTTTTTCAAAAGCATTACACAAGGCTTTTAGCTAAAGGATGAAAATCCACCGCCACCGCTTAGTCTTCTGCGTCTTGATTTGATAATTGCTCTGATGATAAGAATAATTACACCAAGCACCATCAAAGTAAAAAGTAATTTAGCAAAAGAAAATGTAGGAGGATATACGCCTATAGTGCCGTCCGGATTATTTACATAATATGGTCTTGAATAGTAGAATGCAGGATGAAACGGCATAGCCCACATCCAGCTTGTACTTCCCATCATGTAACCGGTCATTAGACCGCTACCGTATCCTCCGTAATTATTCATCACGTATCTCTGATTTTGACCGGCAGCATTTCTACCTTCGTAAGTGCTTGTTTTTCTCGGAGCACCATACTTAGATGTATAAGCTTGTTTGGAGGCGAGTCTGCTACCGCCAAAACTTGACTGCTTAGTTTTAGGTATAGCACTTTTTGTAGTCGTGGCAGTTCTCGAATTTTTATTTAATCTTGAACTTGAGCGTTTAGTGCCAAAGCTACTGTTAGATTTGCTTTTACTTTTAAACATGCTCGAACCTGAACTTCTGCTTCTGCCAAAGCTGCTTCTGCTTCCGCCACCACGTCTTGCTTCTGCATATTCAGGAGCAAGAAAGACTGCAAGTGCAAAAAATATGGTCAGAATCCCAAGTATTCTACGTAATCTGTTATTACTTTCCATCTAAAAAATCTCCTCTGTTTCTATACTGTCATCTTCATTTCTAAAAGTTATTTCTGCTTTGAAAGTTTCATGCTCAGGTAAGGAATTTTTGCTTTTCAGCACCTTTTCCATAAAGGTTTTAGTCTTTGTTGGTTTGATGTGCACATATAAACTTACGATGCCGTCTAAAGGTTCGTCATTGAAATACACTACACATGAGTCGATATCTCCTTGACTTTCGAGTGTGAGTAGCTGCAACTGAAAATTATCTATATCTTCTTCGCTAAAAGAAGGCTCGGTAAAAACAACATTAGTAAGTCTTTCTTCAAAAATGTGCTTCGTATGGATTTCTTTGTCGCTACCTTCGTATTGGATAACAGAATCGAAAGTCCCTTCTTCATCAAGGTTCAAAAATACTTCTTTTATACCCTTGATTTGCTGTCCGTTATAGTAAATCGCCGTCTGTTCGATTCTCCCGTTAGATTCTATTGCAAAAGTAGGCATTTTGAGTCTCTCCAAATTTCAAAATAGAAATATAATACTTCATAATATACGAAATAAAATATAGTTTGTTCGATAATAGCTAAAGTGCAAAAGTAGAAGCGAATTTGCAAATTATTTAAAACTTTATAGAAACAAAAGTGCAACATAATGATAACAAAAGCTATTTATTTGCAAAGATTTTCTTAATAATAGATATATATTTCAAAGTATTTTCTTATTTTAGTACTTAGAGGAAGTGTAGCTTGCTACCATTTCTTTATCTATGCAGCATAAAGTTAAATCATTCACTGAAAATTGGGGTCGTGATGAAAAAAAGCACGTTGCTTGTGCTTTATGCATTGTTTTTGTCTTTCGGGAATTTATTTGCTCGAGTGCCTTCGGATTCGGTTGCAGTAAAAGAAACAATCGACACCTTGGAGCTTAAAAAGATTGAGGAAATGAAGCCCCGTTACGGCATTTATGGGCATTACGCTTTAAATATTCACTCAGCTGATTTCAGAGGTCTGCCGGGTGTGCCGTCTTGTTGTCCTATTTATGATGGTGGGACATCAACCGGTTTGAACCTTGGTGCTCTCTATGAAATACCGCTGAATGACAAATTTATTGCCGGCATCCGTCTTGGCTATGCAGATTATAGCATACTTATGGAGACTAATGAACCTATGCAGTTTATCATTGACGGTAAACCTGCTATGGGGAGTTATGATCACTATTTGGATTCAAAAATCGGAACATTCGGAGTCGAACCTTACGTCTCTTATGAATTGACTGATAATTTCTATGCATCTGCAGGATTAAGAGCTGCTCTCATGACTCGTAAGCATTATGCTACAAAGCAAACTCTCAATCCTCCAAACGGTACCGGAACAAATCTCGACGGTAGCGTTGTAAACAATGTCTCCTCGGGTGATATACCGGATGCAACATCGCTTTTGCTGGGTATCCAAGCCGGTATAAGCTACGAATTACCTATGAATAAAGATGCTTGGCTCATGCTCTGCCCTGAGCTAATGTTCAAATATAACGTTAATCCTTTGGTTAGTGGATTGGATTGGAATGTGTTTTCTGTTCATGGCGGTGTGGCTGTCAAGTTCAAAACGCCACCACCACCTCCGCCACCACCACCACCACCTGCGGCGCCACCTCTGCCTAAGCACCTGATGCCTGTGAAGCCTCCTGTGTTGCTCGCAAATATTTCAGCGGTAGAGATTGACACAAACGGAAGAGAAAGGAAAAACTTTAATATTAAAATAGAAGATTTCATATCCCTTAATATGAGACCTTTGCTAAACTATGTATTTTTTGCTGAAAATTCTGCCGATATTCCTGACAGATATAATAAATTGCAGGCAAAAGACACAAGTAACTTTAATCTGAAAAATCTGCAAAACCTCGACGCTATGGAGACTTACTATCATGTGATGAATATAGTAGGTAAACGTATGCAACAGGATGCCAATGCTAAGATTACTTTAGTGGGTTGCAATGCAGATAAAGATACTGAGAAAAACAATAAGGAACTCTCAAAGCAAAGAGCTGAATCTGTCAAAAACTATCTGACAAGCGTTTGGGGTATTGAGGATAGCAGAATCAAAGTTACTGCACGCAATTTGCCTAATCAGGAAACTGTTTCGGACGAAGAAGGTGGAGACGATGAAAATCGCAGAGTCGAAATCCTATCTGACAACATCAGAATTACCGAACCTGTGATTACAGTGGATACAATGAGGGTTATTTCCAAATCAACAATACGATTCCTGCCTGATATCAAAGCAGAAGCCGGATTAAAATCATGGCGTCTGGAAGCAGTAAAGGAAGGCACTTCACTTGTAACTTACGGAGGCAAGAACGAAATACCTAAAAAGATAGATTGGGAACTTTCCAACGAAGATTCTAACGTACCTCGCAATGCCGGCTCGGTAGAAGTGATGTTTGTTGCAGAGGATTCACTCGGTCAGAGAGCTGTCTCCAAAAACTACAGAGTGCCGGTAGCTCAGCTTACAATCGACAGAAAACGATTAGAAAGAATATCTGACAAAGAATTTGAATACTACAGCCTTATTCTTTTTGATTATGGAAAGACTGATTTAGCTTCTGCTCACAGAAAAGTAGTTGATTTTGTAAAAGACAGGCTGACTACTGATGCCACTGTCTATATCAAAGGCTACACTGACAGAATGGGCGAAGAAGACATCAATAAACGCATATCAACAAGAAGAGCCGAAGCAGTAGCCCGTAGATTAAAAATACCACAGGCGCAAGTGATTGGTCTTGGCGAATCTGATTTACTATATGACAACAAGCTGCCTGAAGGCAGATTCTATTGCAGAACGGTAACAATCACGATAGAAACCCCTGTCAAAGATACCAACGAAGAATAGAATTGAATAAAATTGAAATATAATTCAAGCTGGCTAAACGCAAATTTAGTCAGCTTTTTTTTGGTGTGTCACGTATAGTCACGTCAAGGCTTTTTCCTGTTGTCCCCATAAACCGAAATTTGTCATTAGAAAAAAGCAAACTTAATCTAAATTCTTATTTGATTATAAGTTATAACATTAAAAAGGTTGTCAAATGAGTAAGATTTGCTTACCATTTTTAGGGAAGTTTATACTCAGAAGGCATCAACTGCCCTTCGGGCATCCCTTTACTTCCCTTCGACTTTGCTCAGGGTAAACTTAAGCTCAGCACGACGCTTCCCAAGAAGGTGAATCAAAATTCCCTCTTTTCAAACAAGGGCTCTGCACTGAGCGTAGTCGAAGTGTGGCACGTCGAAGACGTGGCGAGGTGTTCAAATGTAGCAGAAACTTATGTATAGAATCTACTATGGTTTTATTTTCTAATGACATTTTTTGGATAACTCAGAGTTTATTCTTCTAATTACAATTCGAAATATTAAAAAAAAGTCGCTCCACCTCTCAGCAGAACGACTTTATTTACTTCAAATACTAAAATCAAATTATGAGCAGCCGCTTGTGCTACCGTAAAAAATTTCTAATTCTTTGGATCTTCTCCATATTCATTTGGACCAAAATTTCCAGGTGTTAAGTAAAGTATAAAAAGCCAAATCGAACCAATAAAAGGAATCACTGATACAAATAAATACAAACCACTTTTGCCTACGTCATGTAACCTTCTAACTGAAAGTGAAAGTCCAGCAATCATGCAAGGGAGGATACATATAAACATAATTATGGTAAACAAGGTTTCTGAACCGAATTCACCTACAGATTCACTTGCGAAAGCCATTCTAAAAAGGCTAATTATTAATACCACTGCAAACAAAATAACATTCATAAGGATGCTGGAAAGCCAGAAGTCCTTTCTTCTTGTTCTACCTGAAAAGTCAAACATTTTCAAAAATGGGCTAATTAAATAATTCATATTAGGTCAAAAATATATTGATAAACTTTATCATATAATTTACATAAAATATTCTAAAATACAATCACAAAAAAACATAAGAATACTATAAAAAAAAGTCGCTCCACTTTTCAGTAGAACGACTTTGTTCTTCTTCAATACTAAAATCAAATTATGAGCATCCACTTGTGCTACCGCAATCTTCACAAACTGTGCAGCTTCCGTTGCGTTTTACTCTTGCCGAACCACATTGAGCACATTGTTCGCCTGTGTAGCCAAAAGCAATAGCATCATCTTTGCTTACAGTCAGTTTTGCAGCAGCAGTGCCGTTAGTACCGTTACTAACTGTTTCGGTACCAACTGCAACTAACTCACTAACTAATTCCGGATCGATATCTTCCTCATTAGCCGGGAGAGTATCGTCAAAATCTATTGCCCTGGGGGTAGATTTTACCGGTTTTTCTTCGTTGTCGTCATGTTTGTCTTCATCCACAGCATTAACGTGAATGAAATCTTTCCTTCCGAGATAGTCATAACCAAGTGAGCGGAAAACGTAGTCCAAAACAGAAGTCGCATTTTTAATTGCTTCGTGACCATCAACCAATCCCGCAGGTTCGAAACGTGTAAATGTAAACGAATCCACTAATTCTTCCAATGGCACTCCGTACTGCAATGCTTTCGAAGCCAAAATGGCAAAACTATTAAGCAAGCCGCGGAATGATGCACCTTCTTTGTACATATCTATGAAGAGTTCACCTAAAGAACCATCTTCGTATTCGCCGGTTCTCAAAAAGACCTTATGCCCACCAACGTAAGCCTCTCTGATGTGACCTGAGCGTTTTTTAGGAAGCTTGTGACGTACAAGTTTGTAGTGAATTCTGTCTGCAATTATTTCCTGAACCTCTTTAGGACCTTTTGTTTCGTCTAATGTGTTTTCATCACCTAATGTTATTAGTTCGTCCAAATCCGAATAGTTCGTTGTGTTCAAAGGCTGTGAAAGTTTTGAACCGTCTCTGTAGAGAGCGATTGCTTTCACCATAGACTTCCAGGAAGTCATGTAAACTTCGCCAATCTCGGAAACTGATGCTTCCGCAGGCATATTTACAGTTTTTGAGATAGCACCTGAAATGAAAGGCTGTGCAGCTGCCATAATTCTGACATGAGCCATGTGGTGAATGTAGCGTTTGCCTTTTTTGCCGCATTTGTTAGCAGTGTCAAATATCGGCAAATGTTCTTCTTTCAAGTGAGGCGCACCTTCTATAGTCATAGTGCCACAGATGTAATCATTTGCTGCATCTATCTGCTCATCTGTAAATCCAAGTCGTTTGAGCAGATTAAATTTTGAATCATTGTAGTCGCTTTCGTTGAAGCCAAGAGATTTCAGGAAATCTTCGCCGAGCGACCATTTATTGAAAGCAAAAGTTATATCAAATACAGATGCAAGCTGTGGCTCGATTGCTTCGATTTGCTCTCTGTTAAATCCTTTTGCTTCTAAAGATTTTTTGTTGATATGCGGACAACCCACTAATGTAGCATGCCCTTTAGAATATTTTTCTATGTCTTCTATCTGCTTATTGCCATAACCCAATTTTGTTAATGCTTTGCGAACTGATTGATTGACAATTTTGAAATATCCGCCGCCTGATAGTTTTTTGTATTTTATGATAGCAAAATCAGGTTCGATACCTGTAGTATCGCAATCCATAACAAGACCAATCGTGCCGGTAGGAGCTATCACTGATACCTGAGCATTGCGGTAACCATATTGTTCGCCAAGTTCCAAAGCTCTGTCCCAGACTAATCTTGCAGCTTCTACTAATTTTTCATCTACATATTTTGTATTGATGCCCATTGGTCTGACAGTCAAATCCTCATACTTAGCAGGAGCTTCGTTATATGCTGCTCTGCGATGGTTGCGAATGACTCTGAGCATGTGCTCTTTGTTGAGTTCGTATTTATCGAAAGTGCCAAGCTCTTTTGCCATCTCTGCGGACGTAGCATAAGCCTGCCCTGTAAGCATTGCAGTCAAAGCACCCGTCATAGCCAGAGCTTCCGGAGAGTCGTAAGGAATACCGTTTACCATTAGTAATGTACCAATATTGGCATAACCTAAGCCGAGTGTACGGAAATCAAAGCTTTTTTGCGCAACTTCTTTGGATGGGAACTGAGCCATCAATACGGATATTTCGAGCACAACAGTCCAAATGCGAATTGCATGTAAGTATTCATCTACTAAGAAATGACCTGTTGCTTCATCGTAAAATTTCATTAGATTTAAACTTGCAAGGTTGCAGGCGGTGTCATCTAAAAACATGTATTCGCTACATGGGTTCGAAGCATTTATTCTGCCTGATTCCGGGCAGGTATGCCATTCGTTAATAGTAGTGTCGTATTGTACGCCAGGATCTGCTGACTTCCAAGCACTCATGTTTATCTTGTTCCACAAATCTCTCGCACGTACCGATTTTACAGTATCGCCATTGGTACGGAATTTCAAATCCCACATTTCGTCATTTTCGACACACTGCATAAACTCATTTGTGATACGAACTGAGTTATTTGAATTTTGGCCGCTGACAGTCAGATATGCTTCGCCTTCGTAATAAGTGTCAAACTCTTCGAAGTTAAGATTAGTGAAGCCCTGACTTACTAAATCTAATGTTCTGTCTATTATATTTAGTGGAGTTCCTCGGTGGATAGCTCTTTGGATAAGAGTATTTAGTCTTTTGTTTTGCTTACGGTCAGCATTATTGTTGATGGCTTCATCGACAATAGCCTGCAAAAATGCTTTGTTTACTCTTGAGCCTGCCACCAAAGCAGCAACTTTCTCTTCTTCGCGAGCTTTCCAAGTGATAAATTCTTCTATATCCGGATGGTCTATGTCAAGTATTACCATTTTAGCTGCACGGCGAGTAGTGCCACCTGATTTGATAGCTCCGGCAGCTCTGTCGAAAATCTTCAAAAAGCTCATAAGCCCGGAAGAAAGCCCGCCTCCTGAAAGCGGTTCACCGAAAGCACGAATATTAGAAAAATTAGTACCTGTGCCGCTACCATATTTAAAGATACGTGCTTCTCTAGTTGCCAAATCAAAGATACCGCCTTCGTTAAGTAAGTCATCATTGACTGACTGAATAAAGCAGGCATGAGGCTGAGGGCGAGAGTAAGCGTCTTTTGATTTATTGATTTTCTTAGTTTCCGGATCTACAAAGTAGTGTCCTTGCTTGCTGCCTGTGATTCCGTATTCATTGTATAAACCTGTGTTGAACCACTGAGGCGAGTTTGGAGCCGCCATTTGGTTTACAAGCATATAAACAAGCTCGTCATAAAAAACTTTAGCGTCCTGCTCAGAATCGAAATATTTGAAATCAACACCCCATGATTTCCAAGTATTTGCTAATCTGTGCATCACCTGTTTTATAGATTTTTCGCTGCCAAGTATCTGCTTACCGTCTTCATCTATAACTGGTTTGCCGGATTCGTCATACAGAGGCACTCCTGCTTTTCTGAAATATTTCTGGGCAAGTATGTCAGTTGCCATCTGCGACCAAGTCGTAGGCACTTCCACATCATTTGCTTCGAATACTACAGAGCCGTCAGGATTCCTAAGCACAGAAGTTCGTTTTGTATATTTGAATAAGTCAAAAGGACTTATGCCATCTTTCGTAAAGAGTCGGCTAAATTTCATGCTGCCACCGTTCAAAATGTCAATAATTATACTTTACATTAGACCAAATCAGCTTAAAAATTGGTATATTGTAAAACATAACCTTGAATATATAGTTATAATAAAACTTGAATTCTTTAGCAAAAAGTACCCTAAGAAAAATTGTTTATTGAAGTGGCTACTTCGCTTAAGATACAAATATAGACGTATATTTTTCATAAAAGACTATTGTTTTCCACAAATAGCTAACACCGCCGTAAATCATTTGTGGATAAATATTTAGAGCGATAAAAAAATATTGATAATAAATAGGTATTCAGTATGTTAGAGCAAATTTTACAATTAGATACTGAAATATTTCAGCTTGTAAACAGCGGAATGGCTAATATAATAATGGATTTGGCTATGCCAATTGTAACAAGCCTGAAATATTGGACTCCTGTATATCTGATAGGATTTCTTTTTCTTTTGATAAAATATAAATGGAAAGGACTGTTTTATTGTGTAATGATATTGCTAACAGTCGGAATTGCTAACGAGTTATCGAGCCATATACTGAAAGAATTTTTCGTTCGCCCGAGACCATGCCACACTCTAAGCGGAGATGAAATTAGATTGTTGGTAGGCTGTGGACCGGGCAAATCATTTCCTTCTTCGCATGCTACAAACAACTTTGCTCTTGCAACCATACTAACATACTACTTTAGAAAATACCGCTACTGGTTTTATTCAATTGCTGCACTTGTAGCATTCTCCAGAGTTTATGTAGGAGTGCACTATCCCATAGATATAAGTGCCGGAGCAATACTTGGCACTTCTGTAGGCTTACTTTTTACATTAATAGCCACCAAAATTGATAAGAAGTGGAATCTGAAACCTGAGAGTAAATAGATTTAGCTACACTAATATCTCTATATATAAAACTATATAACCCCCTTGTGTCCATAAAATTGCAAAATCGCGGACACAAAGGGGTTTGTGTTTATGTGGGGTTGAGAATTTACAAATACAGTAAAAAAACTCCTGCTTTTCTTGGTCAGTCATTTCAAAGAAAGGGAGATGTCTAATAGCTAATAGAAAAAGAAAGTGCCATTCACACGGAATTGATATTATATATACTTATTTCGGTATGTGTGTTATAGTTTATAAATTTCCAATAAGTAATAATATTTTTTTAAATTTTGAAAATTATTCTTGTATATGTTGTGATAATTATCTAATTTGTTTCAAATGATAATTAATGCACTATATGTATATGTTTGAGTATAAGTGTAATGTATTTTAAAATAATGAGGCAAATGTTATGAGGGTTTAAAAAAGGATCGACTTGGGCCAGCCGATCCTCAAATCAGCTCATTCAGTCAATTCAAGAACTGAATGTACCGAATATACGCAATAATTGACGGATTGAATTCTAAATCAGTTTAATCCAAAATATGGACAAAAAAATGAAATCGATTATTAAAATTCTATGCGGAACTATAATTGTATCTGCAATTGTATGCTTCGGTAGCTTTGAAGCATTTTCCACAATTCATAAAGGTGATTTTTACACAGAATCTGGAAGAATAGAAAGAGAAGGACAACATGTCAAAACTGAACGTGCGAATGGCGTTTTTATAATTTCTTGTAAAAGAGAAAAGGAAGGATGCTGTTGGGAAATTCGTAATGGAGAATTAGAAATACATGATCAAAACTTTGTGCAGAGTGCTCCTACATCTGTCGATATTATAATGCCACGGTTTTAAAATCAATATTTCACTTAAGAAGGACGCCATATAGGTGTCCTTCCACTTTGATATGAGAAGATTAACAATGAAATATATCCTGTTTGCTATACTGCTAATTTCTTGTAACAACAACTTACGATCGAATCGTACTTTTAAAGTTGAAGAAGATCAAGTTTGTATAATATCGAAACCACTTTCGATTAGTTTTCAATATAACAAAGTACTATTTGCTGATATCACGGGTAAACTTGTATGTCTCTATTCAAGAGAAGGCAAAATATTGAAAACATTTGCACCTGAAATGCGCTTTTCTGATTCAATAGCGCTCCTTCAAGAAAAACCGAAAAATAAAAGATTTGTCTTAATTGATGAGTATGCTCAAGATTATCCTCAGGAATTAGAAAACGGTGGCTTGCAAAACGCACTTGGCAATATGTACACAAACTGTTGCTTTAAAGACTCCAATACTATTGTATGTGGTGGAATATTTGGCGTTTTGATTAAGAAGCCTAAATACGCAAAAAAGAGCTATGGAATATCTACTCAAACAATGATTAATGAATACAGTTTGCTATCCTCAAAAATCAAGAGCATTCCATTGCCGGAAGTAGAAGAGCCCTATGGTGTTTTAAACTCAGAAACAATGTTCTATTTGGAAAAAACAGATAATTATGTAATGGATTTTTCTACTTTCAAAAAACCTGAGGAAGATAGCATACCTTATTGTTATGCACTGTCAAAAATGGATAAAGATGGAAAATTTCAAAAAGTTTTTTTTGAAGTGCCGAAAGTATTGCAGTCTCCTTTTCTTTCTGATGATTTTATAAGAATCTGTGCTACAGGAGACGACAGTTTGTGGTGTGCATTCCCTAAAATAACAAAGATTTATAACCCGGAATCCACCAGCTCGTTTGAATTGAAGCTCAAAAACAATTCTAATAACCTGTTTCTTGATAGTATGTCTTTCCTTATTGGTAAATACTCTGATGAAATTGATAAGAGAATAAATCAGCTGTATGCACATTTAAGATATCAGGTTGAATCTATCTGTAATTTCCATAATAATATACTTGTTTTTCTGAGAGATCTGATAGATAAAAAGCATATCTTACAGCTTTATACTACTAAAGGTAAATTTCTTAAAGAAGTGATTTATGAAGAATTTAGTGAGAGTGAAGAAATCGCTGGAATTGCATATGCCAAAGACACAGAAGAATTCATTTTTATTTCAATGAAGGACGAAGAGTGGTTCTTTACTTATAAAAAAGTAGAGGAGGTATTTTGAAAAGATTAGTTAATTGTTTTGCCTTATGCCTTTGTATTACTTTTATATTGCTATTGTCTTCATGCAGAGGTGGAAGAGAGGTCTTTGATGTGAAAATTGAAGGCACTGTAGCCGTCTTTATGTTTGTTGATGAAAACGAATGTTTAGGTTGCTCAACTTTTATGCTCGACTGCTTTAGTTTGTTAAATAATCAAAAAGATTTACAGGCTACTGCAATTGTAAATTGTAAGAGAGAAAAACAGCTGAAGACTTTCAATAAAAATTATAACTGGAATTACTTGAGCATACTTGATAAAAACTATAAAGAAAAATACAATCTTAATCCTAATACTGTTGTTGTGCTTGCATTTCAGGATTCTGAAAATTTAATTGAGTTTTGCAAAGATGATATTCAGGCAATAGAAAAAATAAAATCATATATAAGGATTGTACAAAATGAAATACGCTAGTTTACTAACTTTATTTGTTATCGTTGCGATTAATGTATTTGCTGAAGAAAAATGGTATTTGGAAACATCCAATTATTTCCCTTCTTTCCAAACAATGGAGTTTACTCAAAATAATCAGAAATATGGTGTAATAGCTGGCTTAAAAGGAGTAATTTTGACGTCAACAGATTCCGGAATTGATTGGTATGGCAATCAAGTATCAGATTGCCATTGGATAGGTGCTGCTTCCACAGACTCTTTAATTTGCTGTTTTGCTCAGCCGGGAATAGACAATAAAGATAGTTTAATAGCTGTTTATGATATGAGAACTGGAAATATTAAACTCAAATCTACCCCTAAAGAAACAGACGGCACAAGAATAACAGGTGTCAATTTGCTAAGTTACCCGAAGGTATATTTAGTCAATTCGAACGGATCAATTTATGTTTCTGACTCTAATTTTGAAAATTGGGTTATTTATAACACTACTGCTGATTTCGCTGGGTTTGTTAAGTATGACAATAGCGGAAATCTATGGAAAGTCTCAACAAACAGTCAAGTTTATAAATCTGAAAATAATGGCCAAGATTGGACTATAGTAGAGGAGGCTGGTGAGAATATATATGATATTAAAGTGAGTGGGCAGTGGATATATGCCACTTCGAATCATGAAGCTGGAGTTGCACAAAAGGTTTATTGCTCTTCTGATTCAGGTCTTTCCTGGACTGAGATTGAATTGCCTTTAAATAAAAGACTTATGCGTATAGCACACTGTGAAAACAGAATCTTTATTACTTTTTGGGAAGAAGAAATAATGACCAATTACGTTTCAAACGACGATGGTTTGAATTGGACTGAACTTCCTCTTGAAACAAAAGACAATTTGTTGAGCTTCTGCTTTTTGTCCAGCTCTTTAGGTTATGCTTATGGTACTCACAATTCTAAAGGTATATTATATAAATACACGATAGATACCTCTGTGTTGACTGAATTATCTTTAGATCCTAAGATTAGCTTGTATCCTAATCCTGCTTCGAATCTACTTACTATTGATATGCCACAACAAATTGAGCGTGTAGATATATTTTCCTCAGATGGCAAAAAAATCTTAAGTTCCAAAAATAAGCAAATAGAACTGGATGGCTTGCCTAATGGCACGTATTTTATCTATATCCGGACATTAGATAACACTTATACAAAACAGTTTATAGTATCTAAATAGCAAAATGAAAAAACTCAATAACCCCTTTGTGTCCATAAAATTGCAAAATCGCGGACACAAAGGGGTTTGTGTATATTTGCGATGACACAAGCGATATAGATATTAGTATATTTGGGAAAAAAAATATTATATTATCAGTCAAAAGGAGCCTGCTGTTTTTAATATGGATACTAAAGTTAATAATGAGTCCGGCGATGATCCAAAATCTTATTAGAGTAACGACATTTTATTTAGCCATGTTTATATTCGGAGTGTCTGCCTTTGCCTCCAATAAAGATTCGCTTGCTGAAAAACAAGAATATCAAATTGGACTAACCGATGCCTTAGCAGCCACAGGTATATATTATGGAGCTTCTATTTATATTCTCAATAACACTTGGTACAAAGATAGAGGAACTGTTGCTTTTCATTTTTATGATGATAGTAAAGCTTATATGCAGGTAGATAAGCTGGGGCACGCTTTTGGCTCGTACTTCTATAGCTATATCGGCTTTTCCGGTCTGAAATATTTAGGATTTTCTAACCAATCATCTCTGATTTATGGTGGCACTTTGGGATTCGTTTTGCAACTGCCAATTGAAATTATGGATGGCTTTCATGAAGGATGGGGATTCTCTTGGTCGGATATTGCTGCAAATGCTTCCGGCTCTTTGTTGGTTATAGGTCAGGAACTTCTTTTTCAAGAACAAATTGCCAAATTTAAATTTAGCTATTGGGAAACTGACTATTCACGCAATGCGAATGGCTATTTGGGTGACAATACACTTGACAAGATACTTGATGATTATAATGGACACTCCTACTGGATATCAGTTCCTATAAATATACTTACTCAGAAATCAATGCTACCCGACTGGCTTTGTTTATCTGTCGGATACGGAGCTAATGGTATGTATGGTGAATACGAGAATATCACTGAATATAATGGTGTCCCAATTCCTGAAACGCAACGCTACCGCCAGTACTTCTTTTCTTTGGATATTGATTGGACTAAGATAAAAACAGATTCTCCAATCCTAAATGTTATACTCAAAGGTCTGACTTTTATCAAATTGCCTTTCCCAACAATCGAATATAACAGCCTCGGCAATTTTGAATATCATTGGTTGCACTACTAAGATGTGTAGCTACTATTTGGGAAAATCTACCACAAAAGTTAAACCCTGATTGTCTTTAGAACTCAAAAACATTTGCAACTTCATTTATGTGCGAGGAAGAATTCAATTAGTAATTTAAGAAAAACTTACATTTTGAATCATTGAAGGGGATGTCTCATAAGTACCCTCTAGATTTTATTAGACTTATTTCGTGCGAAAAATATTAATACAATAGGAGGCTGAAAGCCTCAAATATATTAGCCCGGGCAACGCCCCGGGAAAGATAAGTCATTGAAATATAGAGCCCTGTAAGGGCGACCAGCTTGAGACGCAATCATTGCGTCTCTACATTTTGCTTAACTCAATTCACATAATGTATTCAGTAATCGTCAAGTTAATATAGATTGTTTTGTCGTATGAGACAGCCTCCCAATAAATAAGATAACGACTTGCATTGGTTTTCACATGACATTTTTGGGTTAAATCAATTTTCTGACCTAATAAGCTCTATAAGTTGCAAGACACAATCAGTAAAATTGTGATATAAAAACTTTGTGTCCACAAAATCGCAAAATCGTGGACACAAAGTGTTTTGTGTATATTTGCGATGACACAAAAATCCTATAGTGCTTCTATATTGAATATACGCACATTTGCTAACAGATTCTTTCCAATTTATACAATAATCTTCCAAAACTTTTACCTGAAAATATACACGTTTTTAGTGCAATTGGGGTTTGCGTCATTGCAATCGGACACAAGTTGATTAGTGTCCTTAAAAAATAAAAAAAGTGGACACAAAATAAAATAATGTTGTAAGTTATTAGTATATATAGTATATTAGTGTATGTAAAAAAGTCCGAATAATGGACACATATATTTTTAACTTAGGAGTTTTTGCAATGAGAACTTACATTCCTGTCGAATTGCCTTTGAAAGATTTAGATTTCAAAAGGCTGCTTGGTATTGTTGCAAAGGCAAATGCAGAGCTTGCAAGGTACGACGGTCTCCTAAGTGGTATAGTAAATCCTGCAGTTTTGCTTTCACCGCTGACCACTCAGGAAGCAGTGCTATCTTCAAGAATTGAGGGTACGCAGGCTACTTTAGACGAAGTCTTTGAGTTGGAAGCCGGTATGCAAAAAACAGAAATCATAGTAATGGATATACACGAAATCCAAAACTACAGAAAAGCTCTGATGCTGGGAGCAGATTATCTATTGGATATGCCTATAACTCTTCCGCTAATCAGGCAGATGCATAAAGTGCTTTTAGATAGTGTGCGAGGTGCGGACAAAACGCCCGGTCACTTTCGGAAAGATCAAAATTGGATAGGGACACCGGGAACGCCTATCGAAGATGCTACTTTTGTGCCGCCTAATCCGTTTATTGTGGAAGAATACCTCAATAAATGGATAAACTACATTAGAGCATCAGACATAGATGATTTGATTCAGCTTGCTATAGTTCATGCTCAATTTGAGCTGATACACCCGTTTAATGACGGTAACGGAAGAATCGGACGCTTGCTGATACCTCTGTTTTTGTACCACAAAAATGTGCTTAGCAGCCCTATGTTTTACCTAAGTGCATATTTAGAAAGACACAGAGAAGAATACTACGAATCATTGAGAATAATTTCCGAAAGAGGAGATTGGAACCAATGGATAGAGTTTTTCTTAAATGGAATTAGAGTGCAGGCAATGCATAATTCCCAAAAAGTCAGAGATATAATGAATCTGTATGATAAAATGAAAACTGTGATTCAGGATATTACACACTCGCAGTATTCATTTAAAATCATAGATGCAATATTCGATAAACCGATATTTAGCACTACTGATTTTATCAAAACTACCGGTATATCTAAGCAGTCAGCTTCTAAGTTCCTCACTGCACTAAAAGACAGAGAGCTGATAGCGATAATGCAAGAAGCAAGCGGCAGAAAGCCGGCAGTCCATATCTTCAGAGAGCTTATCAATATAGCAGAAGGCAAAACAGTAATCTAAAATCCTTTGTGTCCACAAAATCGCAAAATCGTGGACACAAAATGTTTTGTGTATATTTGGGGTGACACTAAAGCTTTTTTTCTAATAATGTAAAAAAAATAGCACTATCTTGCTCAACATCTTTAGTTGCTTCATAACGTATGCAAAAAACATAATTAAATATTGCTGATGCTGTTAGATGTAAAAGGTGTTCAGTTTTTTCTCTGAATTCTTTTACTTCGACTACTTGGAATAATCCTTCATTTTTTATATATGGAGAAGTTATTTCAGAATTTGTATTACCATTTTGAGTTAGAATCAGAAGATTATGCTCTAAATTATTTCGCCATTTTTTGTAATCGCTTAATTTCCCATTCTTGTTTAAATCTGATGCTAAAGAATATAGTGCAGTAATGAATGGGTTTTCTATAGTTTTGATTGCATCCCATCTCTCGTCGGTATTATTTTTCTTGTTTGGTATTTTCCAAAAACTATCAAAATAAAGATTTTCATTCAAATCTTTGGATAGATTGAAATAAGTGCAGATAGCCTTAGCTATCTTATCAAGAATACCAAAGCAAAGCCGAAAACTATTTCTAAGCATTTCTGATTTTGCTCCAATAAACTCATTTTCGTTGAGTTCTGTATAAGTAATTTCTTTATCAATACTAGTACTTATATCATCATTCTCTGAAATACTCTCAAAAAACATCCATCTTGCTAAACCAAATTCAGATTTAATGCGATTAAGAATTAGTTCTGATTCTCCTATAAGTTCGCCTTGTACCTCGACTGCAGTTATAACTAAATCATCACTTGAAGCAGCATTGCAATTGCAATATAAAGCGTGTTCGTTTAGAGCAAGTTTATTTTTTATGCAAAACAGTCTATAAGGAGAATGATTTTTAGCTTCTTCTTCTGACAATTTAGTTTCGTGTACACGTGAAGAATAATCATAACCTTGTTGGTTAAGAAAATCATCATAAACATCACTGAGTTTTTTGGCACGTTTAGCATAATCCTTTGGAAGTGATTGATTTTGACTATCTTTATACCCTATATATATTTGAAACATCAGCTCTAAAGTACTATGTTGAGTATTCATTCTCAAAAATTGTAAACTATTTGCTCTGTTATAATTGGCTTGTGGGAATGTTGGAGCTTGGGATAGAATCAAATCATAAAAATATAGAGACTCTATAATTCTTCCAAGTGAATAAAAAGTATTTGCTATATTATTATACAATTTTAAAGGTGGTGCAATTCCTTCTTTTAAAACAGATTGGAGAGACTGCAAATGATGATTTTTAGCTTCTATTAGAAGATTGATTTCTTTAGGAATCTGAAACTTATCATAGTCGTCCGTTTGATTTGTAATTTTATAAAGTCCTTGTTTTGCATTGCCCATAATGTAGTGATAACTTTCTTCACTCACCAAACTATTAGACTTATACACCTCTTCAAATAGCTGAACTCCATTATTGATAACATCTTCTAATCCACCCTCTGATCCAATATCAATCATACGTAATATTAATTCACCTCTATATAATTGAGAAACTTCCTCTTCGTAGTCAAAGAGTTGACCTAATCGTTCCTCTACAATTTTTAAAGCATCACAATACTTACATTCATTCAGTAATAAATTTATCGAATCAAGTATATCTTTATCTTTCTCAGTTAGCTTGTCAATATATTGTTGATTTGGATTTTCCATAGTATTTCCTGAGTAAAGTGTCTATATTTAGATTATATAATAATCAATATTTACAACATATAATAGTTAATAATCCAATCTTATCACAAAAAAAGGCAGCTGTCCAAAAACACCTGCCTTTCTTCTTTAAAATCTTAATTCCTAATTCCTAATTCCTAATTGAATTAAGTTCCTGCGTTATAGTCTGTTATATAAGCTATTTGCTCAGGAGTAAGTTTGTCGAGTTTCATGCCCATAGATTCAATTTTTGTATTAGCGATGAATTCATCTTGCTCAGCAGGCAATTCGATAACTTCATTAGGAAGTTTTACGCCATTTTTGTGAGCTTCAGCCAATTTGATGTGTGACATGAACTGATTAGCAAAAGACATATCCATTACTTCTGATGGGTGACCTTCTGCAGCAGCTAAGTTAACCAAGCGACCCTGAGCCAAAAGATATAATCTTCTGCCGTCTTGCATCACGTATTCTTCGCAGTTGCGTCTGATTTCACGTTTAGAAACAGCAAGAGATTCTAATTCAGGGATGTTGATTTCTGCATCGTAGTGACCTGTGTTACAGATAATAGCACCGTCTCTCATTGATTCGAAGTGACGTTTACGGATAATATCTTTTACGCCTGTAGCTGTAACGAAAATATCGCCAACTTTAGCAGCTTCGTCCATAGGCATCACTTCATGACCTTCCAAAGTAGCTTTCACAGCAGCAGTAGCTTTTACTTCAGTACAGATTGTGTTTGCACCCATGCCTTTAGCACGTTTAGCAACACCTGAACCGCAGTGACCATGACCGCCAACAACAATATTTTTACCTGCAAGCAACACAGAAGTTGCGCGGATGATACCGTCAAGAGTAGATTGACCTGTACCATAAACGTTATCAAAGTCCCATTTAGTTTCTGCATCATTCACAGCATAAACAGGGTAGTACAATTTACCTGCTTCAGCTCTTGCACGCAATCTTTGGATACCTGTAGTAGTTTCTTCAGTACCGCCGATAACGTGGTTATGAGCCATATCTTCATATTTTTCGTGTACTGTGTTAATCAAATCGCAACCATCATCCAACGTCAAATGAGGTTTTTTGTCGATAGTGCGTTCGATACACCAGTAGAAATCTTCGTGGTTGCCGTACCATGCGAAGATAGAGATACCTTCTTCAGCAAGAGCAGCAGCAACAGCATCATTAGTAGAAAGCGGGTTACAACCTGACCAAGTCACTTCAGCACCTGCAGCCGCAAGAGTGCGGATAAGGATACCTGTTTCTTTAGTTACGTGCAAGCAACCTGCGATTGTATAACCTTTTAGAGGTTTAGTTACTTCATATTCTTTTCTAAGTTTAGCAAGAACGGGCATTCTAGAGTCAGCCCAATCTAATAATTTTCTGCCTTCTTCAGCAAGAGAAAGGTCGCGGACACAATATTGTCCGGGCACTTCATCAAACTTGCCTTGAGCAGCTTTTGCAGGATAATCAGCCATATCTGTTTACCTATTTTTATGTTAAAACGATGTTTTTTTCTAATTTAAGTGGTTTGGATAGTTTATATATATCTTTAGAGGACATATAAATAGTAAAGATTCTTATCCACCCCGCCTTCGCTAAGCTCAGGCACCCCTCAAGAGGGGAATTTGATTCTTTTTAATTTGAGTAAAGAATTATACATTGTGTTTATCATCTGTAAAAAGTATGTTTTTGCAATTTTCCATTCCCCTTTCCATTCCCCTCTTGAGGGGTGGCACGTAGAAGACGTGACGGGGTGGAAAAATTCCACACCATTTGCCAGAAAACCACTTTTAGTATGATACTATACATAAAGACTTAAGAATCTACAAATCTTACCCAAAATTCTTTTTAAGCTGTTCTACCAAAGTAAGCTGTTCCCAAGGGAAATGATCGCGACCAAAGTGACCATAAGCAGCAGTTTCTCTGAATATAGGTTTTCTAAGGTCTAAGCGTTCGATAATTCCTTTAGGAGTTAAATCTATATTTTTAGCTATATAATCTGATAGCTCAATAGAGTCAATTTTAGATGTACCGTGTGTGTCCACAAATACTGAAACAGGTTCCGCTACACCGATTGCATAAGAAAGCTGCAAAGTACATTCTTTAGCTAAGCCCGCAGCCACAATGTTTTTAGCAATATGGCGAGCAGCGTAAGCCGCAGATCTGTCAACTTTTGTAGAATCTTTACCGGAGAACGCACCACCACCGTGAGGAGCTCTACCGCCGTAAGTATCTACAATGATTTTACGACCTGTAAGACCTGTGTCACCATGAGGACCACCGATTACAAATTTACCTGTTGGGTTAACGTGCAATTTTGTGTTTTCATCAAGCAATTCGGCAGGAATAATAGCTTTTACAACGTGTTCGAAAACATCATCTCTGATTGTTTTTTGATCCACATCAGGGTCGTGCTGAGTAGAAACTACGATAGTGTCAACTCTTTTGATTTCTTTAGTAAATCTGTCATATTCCAAAGTTACCTGAGATTTAGAGTCAGGGCGGAGGTATTTCATGATTTTACCTTCTTTTCTGATTTTTGCTAATTTGTGAACTAATCTGTGAGAATAGATTAGAGTAGCAGGCATCAATTCAGGAGTTTCATCAACAGCATAGCCAAACATCATACCCTGATCACCGGCTCCTCCGGTATTAACACCCATAGCGATGTCATTAGACTGTGAGTTGATAACATTGATAACAGAGCAAGACTCAGCGTCAAATCTATAGTCGCCATTGTTGTAGCCAATATCTCTGATAACGCCTCTTACGATTTCAGGCAAGTCAATATATGTATTAGTAGTTATTTCACCACCAACCACAATCATACCGGTAGCAGCAAAGCATTCGCAAGCCACACGGCTCATTGGGTCGTCTTTTAGCATTGCGTCAAGCACTGCATCAGAGACTTGATCGCAAATTTTATCAGGATGTCCTTCTGAAACAGATTCAGAAGTAAATAAAAATGTATTTTTTAATGACATTTTAGAAAGCCCATAAATTATTTGAGATTGATTTCACTTGAACTGCCGACATTATAGCTTAGGAACTGTCCGTTTACCATGGCGTCGTTACCAATGATGGATTGTTCCAGCAAAGAAGCTTCTACTCTCGCACCATCGCTTAAGATAGAGTTCCTTACAATACTGTCTTTTACCACAGCTCCTGCTGCAACGGTTGCATAAGGCCCGATAATAGAGCGCTCGACAACAGCATCATCAGCGATGAAGCTTGGTTCTAAAACCACTGATTCTTTCATCGGTCTGACAGAAGATTTAGTATCTAATAGGTATCTGTTTGTAGAAAGGAGAGTTTCCTTTTTACCGCAGTCGTACCATGCTTCCACAGGGAAAGTGTCCATAGCTTCGCCTTTTTCAATCATAAGTTGCAAGGCATCTGTAAGCTGGTATTCGCCGCGAGTTTTGATATCATTATCGATAATTTCTTCGAGACAGGATTTGAATAAATCGGCATTTTTAAGATAATATATACCAACCAATGCAAGATTGGATATTGGTTTGTCAGGTTTTTCGATAAGTTTTTTGATTTTGCCGCCATCTTTGATTACAACGCCAAATCTTCTCGGATCTTCCACAGATTTAACGCCCAAAGAAGAATTCCCGGAAGAGAAGGCAAGTTTCAGGTCAACATCGAATATTGTATCACCAAGGATAACGAGTAAAGGGTCGCCGTTGAATGTATCTTTAGCAGTCCAGATTGCATGACCCAAGCCAAGCTGCTCTTCCTGCTCTACGAAAGCCACATCCATATCATAGCGTTCATTTACGTATTTTTCTACGAGTTTGCCCATATAGCCTGTGATTATCGTAACTTTATTGATTCCCTGATCTTTCAGTTCATCTAAAATATGAGCAAGGATAGGTTTCCCGGCTACGTTAAGCAACACTTTTGGTAAAGTGTAAGTATGGGGTCTCAGTCTTGTGCCGACTCCGGCAACAGGTATAATAGCTCTCATATCACTCGTATATTAAATTTGAATAAATATCAGAAATCAAAAATACAATTTTTTTTTCTCTTTTGTAAGCATTGTTTGCTTATTCTCACTACTGCAGCTAATCGCAATAGAGTTATATAAAAATATGGACAACTCTGTTTCATTCACTTTTACATATTTATTACCGACTTGCAATAGTTCTTGTCAGCATCATAAATAAGCTATAGCTAAGTTAAAATAGGACTGTAATAGTACTAATTAACTTAGTTTATTGTATGAACTTAGGAAACACAGATAAAGTGACGTAAGTAACTAATAATCAGTGCAATAATGTAGATTTTATAAGCTGAGATATTTGTCATTTTGGTTAACTTAGTGTCTGTTAGTTTTATCAAAAAAACCAAAACTCAAAAGCTTAGCTAATAGAAAAACTAAGGTAAAAATCATATTCAATATATATAATATGTTTGATATTTCTATTGAAACTACGTTGATAAGCCTCTAATGCTGCAATTATATGGGTTTATTTGAGCTTATACAAAGTTTGTAATCGCAATCTATCTTTATAGATACAAAAAAAGCTAAGATTTTGTTATCTTTGTTGTTTGATACAATCAAAAAACGGAAACATAAATATGCAGGAAAATATTCAAAATATAATCGGCAAAGAATATAAATGTCTCGAACACGGCTTTATCCGCTTGGTTGACGTAATGGGAGATGATGCGGCTATTGTGCAGGCAGCCAGAGTGTCCTACGGACAGGGAACTAAAACCGTAAACGAAGACAGAGGTCTAATCAGATATCTGATGAGGCATAAACACACCAGCCCTTTTGAAATGGTTGAGCTCAAATTTCATGTCAAGCTTCCTATTTTCATTGCGAGGCAGTGGATACGCCACCGCACAGCAAATGTGAACGAGTACAGCGGAAGATATTCGGAAATGAAGGACGAATGTTATTTGCCGGAATTAGAGCAAATCAGGTTGCAGGCGAAAAATAATAAGCAGGGGAGAGCTGACGAAACTCTCGAAAGCAATGATGCAGGGACTGTAAGAGACATTCTATCATCAGGGCAGACTGCTGCATTTACAGATTATAAATCAATGCTTGATTTGGGGCTTGCTCGCGAAATCGCGCGTATCAATCTGCCTTTATCTACATATACTGAATGGTATTGGAAAATAGACCTGCACAATTTACTCCATTTTATCCGCTTAAGGCTCGACTCTCACGCACAGTACGAGATTAGAGTTTATGCTGAAGCTATAGCGGAAATGCTTAAAATTATTGTCCCTCTTACATGGGAGGCATTCGAAGATTTTACACTGTACAATATAAACTTTTCGAGAAAAGAAATAGAAGTACTCAAACAAATCATAAGCGAATTCCCTGATAATAATTTGCTCGAAAAGCACGGATTGAAATCAGGAGAAGCCCGCGAATTTTTAGAAAAGTTAGAGAAATTGAAATAGGATTACAAAAAATGAGATTGCTTAAATTATTGCTGCTTTTAGTTTTTACTTTCACTTTTGTCTATGCTGCCAATGTCGAAACCGTGCTTAATAGGCACATGGAAGCAAGAGGCGGTAAGGAAGCCTTTGGTAAAATCAATTCGTTTAAAATCAAAGGTACTATCACCACGCCGGAAATCAAAGCCAAATTCGAGTTGGTATATAAGTACCCCAATAAAATTAAAAATACTATCAGAGATGAAGCAGGTGCCTCTGTTTATATCATAGACGGTGACAACAGCTACTTCAAAAATGCTCATACAAAAGACCTGCTGGCAAAGCAAATGCCGGAAGAAATGCAGGCAAATTTTATCGAAAGATCTGATTTTATAGAAGGCAGTCTCATAAATTCTAAAACAAAGGGAATTAAGACTACTTTTCTAAAAAAAGCAATAGTTGATAACAGGACTGCCTATTTGATTCAAATGAATTACTATTATGGCAAAGAGGCTATTGCCTGCATCGACGCTACCACTTACGAACATTACAAAACATATATAGACATCGACAGTACTCATATTGATATGTTTTATAGCGACTATAAAGAAAAATCCGGTATCATGGTTCCTTTTAGAAGAATCAGCAAAGTGAACGGCAAAATGATAGAAGACGTAAAAGTAGATAAATTGGAAATCAATCCTAAAGTAGATGATCATATTTTCCAGGATTTGAACTAAAAAAGCAAGATTGGATGCAGTCGAAATTAATTTAAACTCAGGGTACATCTTTCTAACATTGTATCCTGAGTTTTTTTTTTCTAATTATGTTATTAGTAATACTAATTGAGTCATTATCTTGTACAAGGGAGGCTGTCTCATAAGTACCCTTTAGATTTTATTAGACTTATTTAGTGCGAAAAATATTAATACAATATGAGGCTGAATGCCTCAAATATATTAGCCCGGGGCAACGCCCGTGGAAAGATAAGACATTGAAATATAGAGCCCTGTAAGGGCGACCAGCTTGAGACGCAATCATTGTGTCTCTACATTTTGCTTAACTCAATTCACATAATGTATTGAGTAATCGTCAAGTTAATATAGATTGTTATGACTTACGAAACAGCCTCTTCAACAATGCAACACGTAAGATTTACTTACAAGAAAGAATTGTTTTTTTACCGGATAATACTTGATGTAGCAGGTATATTAGACTTCTAATGATAATTTCCGGATTAACTATTCTTTATTTTGTTTTCTCGCTTTGTTTGCGGATTTTTGAAGTCTTTAAAATTTGAATACTCCAGAGACTATAATGAAGAAGAAAGTGCTGATTATTTACACCGGTGGCACTATCGGTATGAAAAAATCTGACAAAGGCTATGTGCCGGATCCTGATTTTGCAATAAAAGTTAGGCAAATTCCCGAGCTTTACGAACCGGGGATGCCGACATTTGATATTTTGTCTTTAGACCCAATACTCGATTCTTCTAATATGAATCCTGCTGATTGGGATCACATTGTCAGAGTTATTTATGAAAACTACTCTGATTACGATGGTTTTATCGTCCTGCACGGCACTGATACCATGGCTTATACAGCTTCAGCTCTTTCTTTTATGCTCGAAAATCTGAATTCTCCCGTTATTGTTACAGGTTCTCAAATTCCTATGTGTGAAGTCAGAAATGATGCAAGGGATAATATTATTACTTCTTTGCTTATTTGCGGAAGCATAGGGGAGGAGCTTAAAGGTAAAGTTACCCTATATTTCGAAAATAAGCTTATGCTTGGTTGCAGAACTGTTAAAACCGATGCAGTTGGTTTCTCTGCTTTCGAATCTCCTAATTTTCCTCCTGTTGCGAATGTGGGTGTTAAAATCAATATCAATCAGTTTACTCATGGTATTGATTTCAATCCAAGCGTGTTCAAAGCCCCGGAAGAATCACCGGTTGAGGATATGGTGCCGGCTCCGAGAGAAGATGAGGACGGCAAATTCCACTTCATCGAAGGAGACAAAGGGAAAAAGTTTGAAGTTGCAGTAATTAGGCTGTTTCCGGGGATCTCCGGTGATTTTATGCGTAACATCATGCAGCCGCCGCTTAAAGGGCTTGTCATAGAGGCGTATGGCGTCGGTAATGGTCCCTCAAAAGAGAGCAACCCTGAGCTTTTTGATGCTATCAAAGCAGGGACAGACAAAGGCATCGTAGCAGTCGCTGTTACTCAATGCCTGCGTGGCGGCATTATGCTCGATCAGTACGAAGCTTCGCTCAAATCAGCTGGTGTTATCAGCGGAAAAGATATGACTACAGAGGCTGCTCTTGCAAAACTCTATTATTTAATAAGCAAAAAGCAATATTCCGAAAAAGAAGTTCGCAATCTGATTGGAAAAAACCTTAGAGGAGAACTAACCGATATATAGGAGCCTCATTTTCTTTTTAGATGTAAAAGAGAAAAATTTTGGGATTTGATATTAGCAAAAAAAACAGTAGAGAAAAAATTTACTTCACTACTGTTTTTTTTTGATGAAATCTATGATTACTACTCTACTACAAATCCTTGAGATTTTTTTTCTATTCCGTTATCTATGACTAAGTAATAAATACCTTTCTTCATATCCATGGTGTTGATTCTTTTGAGAGCAATTGCAGTTGTCGGGTCATATTCGAAATTGTTATCAAGCTTGCTCACAAGTTCCCCGATATAATTGTAGATGCTGAAGGAAGTCTTGCCTTTCGACTCAGGGTGTAGGTAAAAGCTGACATCTGTATATGTTTGTGCAGGGTTGGGTATTGCGTTAAAAGTAACTAAAGAAGGAATGGATTCGATTACATCAGTATCTGTAGCAAATGGGTCATACGCGATTACTCCTTGATACGCAGGAGCTGCTTGATTTCCATCCGGATATATTATAACTCCGAACCACATCAGAGAGTCAGGAGTTACTTTGAATAGATGTCCGATGTAGCTATATGGTGGATTTTTTAATTCTAAATATGTATAAGTATTCGAATCTTTCGATTTATAATATAGCGAGGATTTTTGGACGTCCATACTTTTACCGTCTGTAAATATTACAAATCTGATGTCGTAGATATCACAACTTCCGTTAGAATGAAATCCTGCAACATTATAAGTCTCCATATTTTCTTTCTCGTTTTCTACTATTTCAGGATGCCACTCTAATTTGTCTTCTAAGCCAACCTCTAATGTATTTAGATTGAATGAATAGATATTAGTACTTATAGGAGAGCAAAAGTGTAACTTATCCCTTATCTCATAAATAGTATTTATGTTTAGGGATTGCCAAAAGTTTTGTTCTAATTTATTGATACTGTCAATTACATAGTAATTATTATGACCTTGCTTGTCGAAACTTGCAATGCTGAGTTTTTCTTTTATGGCTAAATACCAATACTTTTTGTTGTAATTATATATTCCATTAGTGTTTGATAATGGGAACCCACCACTATTTTCAGATTTGATAATATCAAATGTAAAGTTATCTGAATTGAAAAAAATGAATCCCGGAAACGAAATAGTTGTTAATACAAATTTTTTGCCGATAAAACACCAGTTACCGTTTCCCAGATTATAAATATAGTATATTGTCAAAGAATCCAAATCTTCGAGATAATCATTTAATCTGTATATGGAATCATTCCTTACAAATAGTAAATCTTGATTGTACTTTGTGATATATCCTTTCTCACTGTATTCAGTATATGGATCAACAGCATCTTTAAGTCCATTGCCTCTTTCAAAAACCTGATATTTGTAGAAATGATTGTCGTCCTCCAATATTTCAATTGGAATCAATGTATCACCGTCCTTACTAATCCAATTTGAATATAAAGTGCTGACATAAATATTATATAGCGAGTCGTAATCTACATCTATTATAGCAGGCAAGTCTTTTGTTTTGCCCATTATAAGAGGTTTGCTCCATTTTCCTGCTTCTGTCGAAGACGTATAAATAAGCAAAATAAATAAAGTATATAAATATAATTTCATATGACCTTCTCTTTTACATTGTTTGGGTGGAAATTGTAGTAGGTACAACTAAATATTGTACCTACTTATTTTACTTTATTTTATTTTATTGTTCGTCACACCTAATAACACATTCGACCCTAACCGGCTGAGTAATGTCATTATTCAGATAATATCGAATAGATTCAGGGCATTGATCAAAAACATCAAGCTTCCTGGATACTAATGATGAGAATGCTCTTAATTCATTGAATTCAGGATACCATTTCCAGCAAATCTGATATTGACTTTCACAGTAGGACTCTTGTGCGCATTTTTTTCTCCCGTAATAATCTTTGATGGTTGTCGTTCCGTCAGGATTTACAGTAGGCAAAGAATAGAGTAATACAAAATCTTTTGAATCGCAGCTTGCTAAAGAAAGAGTTACAACATTGTTCGTGGCTAAACCAGTTTGGTCACAAAATGGAATTTGATTACCTTGGTTATGGATTGCTACCATTACCAGTGTCTTGATATAATCTTCCCACAAGCTCCAATATCCAATGTCGAATATTTCCTGGACCTCTGATAAATCACATGGAGTCTCTGTTGGAACAAAGTAGATGTTTGTTACATAAAAATCATACATGCCCTGAAAATCTCCAGTGTATGCAGCATAGCAAAACTCAACATAAACATCAGCACATAGGATGTGATCTACTAAGACAGTACCACCATAATGCCAAAACTGCCCTGCATCCGGGTCATCTGGAGGGCAGTCTCCTTGAGGTGGCTGTGCCAAACTTGTAAAAGAAATAAGTGAAAACATCATTGTTAGCAACAATGATACTAAGGTGTGTTTTTTTTTCATAAAAAAACTCCTAAAATAAATTGATAGAATGATTAGAATGTATTGGTACCAAAAAGCTGATATTATAACTGAATCATTACAATATCACAGCCAATTCTAATTTATAAAATATGATTTATATATGCAAATAAAATATCAAAATATTATGTATATAAATAAAAATATATAGTAATACTGTGAGTAGAGTTACTTGAGGTAAATCTTATGTAGAAGTATAATAAAATAAGTTTAGTAAAGCTATTAAACCTTGATATTATAGAATAAAAGCTGAATTCAATTTGATATTAATGGCAGCTGATAACGTTTTGTTGGCGGGGAATTTCTCTTTTTTGCGATTTCTTATGTCGCTTAGTGCAATAAAAAAAGCCAACCTTCTGTTAAAAAAGGTTGGCTTTGACTCAAATTTCAGTCGTTTTATATATATTAGTCAACTAAGCAAGGATGTTCGATAGTTTCAAGCCAAGCTTTCCACATTTCTAACTGAGTGTCGTCTAAAATAGCTTCAATTGAACTAATCATTTCATTGAAACATTCGCACATAGCCAATTCGAAAGCTGCATGAGCTTCAGAATTTTGGATAGTTTCTCTCATTGTAGTATTTAGAGCGTCAAGTTGAGCACGAACTTCTTCGCGAGTGATTTCACCGTTTTTATACGCAGTGATGATTGCTAATCTTTCTTCTCTTGCCTGAGCAAAAATATCTTCCAAAGCAAGTCTTAAAGTCATTTTAGCTTCGAAAATGCAAGCATAATGAGCTTTTAGAATGTCCGGAACTAAAGCTAACTGCTCTTCGTTAAGTTCCATCTGAGCGAAAATTTCGCCAAATCTAAAAAATCGTTTACCCTTAGGAGGCATTTTGTCATTTTTTCCGCCTTTGTTGCCTTTGTCTCCTTTCATCATCATAGTGCCTTCGTACTGAGCAGGAATCATCTGCATATCAGTAGTCATTGTAGCTTCGTACAAGTCAGGAATAGTGTTTGCTTCGTCTAATTGAACGAAGTATTCTGCAGGTACATCGAAGTCACCGAGATCGACTCCGCCCATGTTTTCTTTGTCGCAGGAATAAAGACCGAATGTCAAAATGGCTGCAAAGAGTGCTAATAATGTCTTTTTCATAGCAATTCCCCTTTAAAATGAGTGTGTAATGGTTTTAAATTGTCAAACATCTGAACGTTCTGAATGTTTGATACTTTAAATACCCACAAGGTTTAAAGTGGTTGCAAAAAAAATAATGTCAATTGAAAAAAAAATTCCTTTTGAGCAATATAATCTCTGAAAAGCCTTGCTATCAGCGAGTATATCAAGAGAAAATTTTTTTTATTTTTCTAATTGATAGGGGTGAATCCCTTTCAAAAACATTTCAGCTTCATTGACATCGTCTTCGCTGCCAATTATCACAGGGGTTCTTTGGTGTATAGAGTGAGGTTTGATACTTAATATCCTTCTTTCTCCGTCAATTGCCCGTCCTCCGGCTTGTTCGACTATCATAGCCAAAGCGTTTGCCTCGTAAACTAATCGCAATTTTCCATTGGTATATTGAGAGTCTTTATAGTATAGATAAATACCACCATAGTGGAGAGTTCTGTGAATATCAGCGACACCTGTGGCGATATACCTTAGAGAGTAAGGTCGGTCGCCATCATCGGAAATCAAATTCAGATATTCCACATAATCCTGATTCCATTTGTGCCAGCGATTGAAATAGCCGACATTGGTAGAGTAAATATTGCCTTTTTGTGGTATTTTCAAATTTTTCTTCGTAAGCAAAAACTCGCCAAGAGTAGGGTCGTATGTAAATACATTAACACCATGTCCGGTTGTATAGACAAGGTTGGTCGATGAGCCATAAAGCACATAGCCGGCAGCAACCTGCTTATATCCGGGTTGAAGCAAATCTTCCACTGTGCCCGGAGTTTCAGCTTTGAAGTCTAACCTTTTATAAACAGAAAAAATAGTACCGATGGTAACATTAGCATCAATATTGTTGGAACCGTCTAATGGGTCAAAAGCAACTACATATTTGCCGTATCTGCCGTTGTCCGGTATGATTATATCATCATTTTCTTCTGATGCCATGACACATACGTTCCCACCTTTGATTAGTGCACCTTTTATCACATCATTAGAATATGTGTCGAGCTTTCTGACCTGCTCGCCGTGAACATTAGTTTTTCTCGCCAATCCGAGTATATCATTGAGTCCGGCTCTTCTGACGTCTCTGGAGATAATACGGATTGCAAACGTAATATCATGTAATAATGCTGAAAAATCACCTGTTGCTTCAGGGTGTAAATTTTCTTCCTGAGAAATATGGTGATCGATGGTTACTAATCTGTCAGTAGTAGAAAAAGGCATAATCATATCCGAGCATTGTTTAGTTTTAGTATAAACTTACAGTAAATTTCTTTATAAACAAAGTTAGACTTGCAAAATAGTAAAAAATTGTTCTAATCCTGCTTTTGTGCTATCCTTTTGCGAAGCTTTTGAACTGTTTCATTTTCAATCTGATAAATTGAACAGAGCAAGATAGCTCTTTAGCCAATTCTTTGCTGTCTCGTTTTCTATTTTCTTCAAGATATTTTCTAATAAAAGAATCCAATCGGGTTATCTTAGGTATATAAAATTGAGCTCCCGAGTTTGTCTCCATCAATTTTCTTACATTTTCTATTCCGATAATCGCTGCCAAATCTTGTAAATCATCAGTCAGGTCATCGAACTCGATTTTTGTGTAGATGTTTGCCATTTTGATTTCTCCCTATATGAGTAATATATACTTGCATAAGTAAATTATATATATTATTTTGAATTAGTAACATTATTTGTCAAAATCAAAAAGATATTTACTAAAAAGAGTAATATTTACCTACTATATAAGTAAATATTACTTGTTGTGCAAGAAAAAAAATGGATGCTCTAAAAAAAAATATCGGAAGACGGCTAAAAGAAATCAGATTGTTTGTATTCGACGGCATGACTATCAATGTTTTTGCCGAAATGCTCAGCGAGAAGCCTGCAAATATATCTAATTATGAGCAAGGCAAAGCAAATATACCGAATAGAGTGCTTGTGGAGTTATATCACAAAGGCATAAATCCCATATACATCCTGACAGGTGAGGGGGCAAAAAAAAGAGAGAATTTTACAGAAGCTAATAGCGGCGAAGCAACTTTAAACCGCTCAAAACTCGAATACCTTATTGAAAAAGCCGATGAAATGACTGCAGCCGCCGGGGACATTAAGAAGTATGTTTTAGAACAACAATCGAAATCTGATGCCGATACAAACAACAAATGATTTGAGCTCTTTAAGCGATTACAGTTTATATGGATTAGTCAAAAAATATGTAACGCATGAACTGCTTGGCTTTACTCACTCTGCTGCGAAGTTAGACAGATGCATCGCTGAATGCAAAAAGAGAAGAAAGGGTATCTTTATGCGTGCAAGCGAAGATGCCTACCTCGAATTTCTTGCAAAATCAGATAAGCAAAGCGAAATATTTAAGACTATCTCTTTTGCTTATGCCTCAAAAGAAGACATTCTAAATATTGCTCCCGAAATATCCAATCTACTGCCAGATGAAGCGGATTTTTCGAAATATGATATATATAAAGTATCCGGTGATTCAATGATAAACGCCGGAATTGCCGACGGAGAGCACATATTAGCTGAAAGAATCAACGAAGTCAAAGACGGCGACATTGTTGTAGTCAGATACATGGAAAGGATATTTATTAAAAGATACAAACTAATAGAAGGCACTATTACTCTTCATTCGGAAAATCCTAAATTCCCTCCATTCAAAGTATATAACACAGAAAATTTACAAATACTCGGCAAAGTAAAATTCAAAATCAGCGTTGTGAGTGCAGAATAGTTGTTTTGATACATTCCCCTTTACTACAATTCTATCTTTTCAAATCCGTAAACGAACTCTCGAAGATATTTGTTATTTTTGTAATCTTGATATTTTTTCCTAAGTACTTGGATTATATAATGCAAAAAAGAAAAGTATATATAGAAACTTATGGCTGTCAGATGAATTTCAGTGATTCTGAAATTGTTGCAGGGATTTTGAATGCAACCGAAAAATATACTATGATAGCCGAACCTGACTCTGCTGACATTATTTTCCTTAATACCTGTTCTGTCAGAGATAACGCTGAGCAAACTATTTTCAAAAGGCTAGAGCATCTAAAACATTACAAAAAGAAAAAAGGCAAGCTCGTGGTGGGTATTTTGGGTTGCATGGCTGAAAGACTTCGGGATAAACTAATTGGTCACAACAACCTTGTCTCCATAGTTGTCGGTCCTGATGAATATAGGAAAGTGCCGGCTCTGTTAGATCAGGCTTATCAGGGAGAAGCCGGGATAGCTGTCAAATTAAGCAGAGTAGAAACTTACGAAGACATTTTACCGCTCAGAGTTGAGGGTATCTCAGCCTGGATTTCTATCATGAGGGGCTGTGATAATTTTTGCTCTTATTGCGTTGTGCCTTATACTCGAGGCAGAGAGCGTTCGCGACCTGCAAGTTCTTTACTGGCAGAAATAAAAGACCTCGCCAATGGCGGAATTAAAGAAATTACTCTTTTAGGACAAAATGTAAATAGCTATAACGATAAGGAAGGCAATCTTGATTTTCCGGATTTGCTTGCTGCTATAGCTGAAGCAGTGCCGTCTGTAAGAATAAGATATACAACGTCGCACCCTAAGGATATGAGCGACAAGCTAATTGAAGTGATGGCAGCTCATAAAAATATATGTAATTATATACATTTGCCTGTGCAATCAGGTTCTGATAAAGTGCTTAAGGAAATGCTTAGAGAATACACAGTTGAGCACTATTTAGACCGCATCAGAAAATGCCGCGAACTAATACCCAATGTATCGTTTTCAACTGACATAATTGCCGGTTTTCCCGGAGAAACAGTGGAAGAACATGAAATGACTCTTGAGCTTATGCGAAATGTTCGTTACGACGGGGCTTATATGTTCAAATACTCTCCAAGAGAAAATACAAAAGCGTATAAAATGGAAGATGATGTGCCGGAAGATGAAAAAATCAGAAGGTTGAACGAAATAATTGAGCTTCAGCATGAGATTGCCCGTGAATTGAATAATGAAGAGATCGGACGCATTCATGAGGTGCTTGTAGAGGGGCCAAGTAAAAAAAATGAAGATGAATGGATGGGGAGAAGCGACACAAACAAAGTAGTTATTTTCCCGAATGCGGACAGGAAGTATAGAATTGGTGATATTGTTAATGTAAAGATTACTGATTCTACTTCTGCTACTCTAAGAGGAGAAAGACTTGAGCCTTAGCATGTGGTCTTATTAAAAAATCTATGTTATCTGATATGTAAAAAGGGGTTTCGCAACCCCTTTTTGTATAAAATCTTACAATTATTCTTTCTCTAAAGTACGTAACCAAAAATTGCATCTAAAATCAAAATTGAAGCTGCAGTCAGAGTAAATGCACGAACAGTACTATTACCAACTCCTTCGGCACCACCGGTAGTAGAAAATCCGACATGAACACCTATCAAAGCAGTTACACCTCCGAAAACGAAAGATTTCAACAGACCGATACCAATTTCGCTAAGTGTAAAAAATCGAACGACAGATTCGAAGAAAACCTCAGCTGTAAAATCGAACTTAATCATTGTAAGCAGGTATCCGCCCAGCAGCGCTACAACATTGGAAAATACTGCAAGGACAGGCATCATAATCAATGTTGCTATTGCTCGTGGCATTGCTAAATATCTATTTTTGTCTATCGCCATCATTTCCAAGGCATCTATCTGCTCGGTAACGTTCATAGTGCCAAGCTGTGCCGCCATAGAACCGCCTACTCTGCCTGCAATCACGAGTGCAGTAAGTACAGGGGTAAGTTCAGTAAATACAACCGTTGCGATAGAAGAGCCCAAAAACGGCTTTGCAATTCCAACCATATTGAATTTAGAAAACAGATTTGTTGCTTGCAGTGCTGCTATTGCACCAGTGAATGAACCAATTAAAATCACCAGCGGTAGGGAGTCCGAACCAACGATACCCATCTGAGATAAGACAAGTTTTCTGTCTTTGATTGCATTGGGGAAATAGCGTGCAACTCTCACAGATAGAATCGTAAGCTGACCAAACTCAGCAAAAAAATTGAGAACCTTTCTTCCTAAACGTGCTATAAGATTAAGCATCCTGAATATCCTAATTTCCTGAATGTACAAATTTAATACATTATTGCTTGAGACAAAGATAATTACGAATAAAATGGTCAAAAGTGCAAGAAAATCTCAAACAAATCACGATTTGAAGAATAATTTATCCAAGCTAAAATCTAAAAGACAGAAAATAAATATAATATGATATATGTTTGTTTGATGATGATATTTATTCGAGATCCCTAATACAAACTTGCGTTTGTGGCAAAAGGAGCTAACTGTTTGTCTATTTTTTTTCTTTCTAAATATTATTTAGTCGATAACATATATATAATATCACTGTAAATAGTCCGTGAATTGACTATATATATTGCATCAGCACTCCATAATATAGAAATATGTTTTTCAGCAATTCCTTAATTGGATGTGCATCTTACGCTTAAAAACTAGATGAGGAAAGGAGACAAAGCGTTCTTTTTTCTTTTTTATCGAAAAAAAAAGAAAAAGAAATGGAAAAAGTAACACCAATCTCTTATTTATATCACTTGTAAAGGAAAGTCTTGCTGCCCTTACAGGGCTCTGTTTACTCAATATTTGCTACAGTGAGGCTGTCAGTTATGAGACAGCCTCTGGCTCGCTGGAAGCGAGACGGGGTGTAAAAAAAACTATAGTCTTGTGTTTATAATCTATTATTTTTTTAACTTTCAAATGATATTTCTGGGTTTATTCAAATTCCATCAAAAACTTGCGAACATGAAGATGCTCTATACCTTTATAATTGCCATCTGCAAATGGATCCATTGATATTAGAATTTTTCTATAGTTGTCCTCTATCTCAAGTAGATTTCCGAACTCTCTTTGCCTTGTGGATTCGTCTGATAGCATATAAGCGACTTGTATATAGATAGTGTTATCACCTTTCTTTGCAACAAAATCTATTTCTTTATCACCAAGTTTACCTACATAAACATCATACTGCATAACTTTCAGATGATGATACGCCAAATTCTCCAAAACTTTAGATATATCATTTATCTGATAGGGCACTATTGAGTGGCGCAACCCCAAATCTTCTAAATAGAACTTTTCACCTATTTCGAATATCTTTTTGCCTGCAACTTCGCTTCTTTTTACTCTATCTGTAAAGAAAACACTTTCCAAGTGCGACAGATATTCAATAATAGTTTTTGACTGAATATTCAAATTTTGTGATTTGAGATACTTACTGATATTTTGTGCTGAAAAAATACTCCCCAAATTATCGCAAAGGAAATGTATCAGATTATCCAGCAAACTAACATTTCTAATTTTATATCTTTCTACCACATCACGCAAAACAATGGAGTTGTATATATTTTTTAAGTATTCGTAGTAAACAGCTTCCTCTTTCTTTAGATTGATAAGGTGCGGCATCCCTCCATACTTTATATATTCCAATAAACTTGCATCACTATCTTCAAGCTTATGAAAATCTAAAAACTCTCTGTAAGAAAGAGAAAATATACGAATTTGAATATATCTTCCGGCAAGAAGCGTAGCTATCTCACCCGAAAGCAGCTTGGCATTACTACCCGTGCAATAAATATCATATCTGCCTGTTGTTGAGAAGTGCCTTAACGCCTTCTCAAATAGCTCTATATCCTGTACTTCATCAATAAAAAGGTAGTTATCTGATTCCAAGGACTTTGCTTCTACAAACTCAATCAGAGACTTATAATCAACAATGTTGTCGAACTCATAGCTTTCTTTATTTATATAAATAATATTAGCTTTCGGTTTAGCATTTTGTATTTCATCTATCAATTGATAAAATACATAGCTTTTCCCTACTCTACGCTGACCAATAAGTACTTTTATTAAATTAGAATCGATATAAGGTCTGATTCTCTCGATATAAATGTTTCGGGATTTGAATGGCTTGAGCATACTACTTTACTTATAAGTAACAGAATGCCTAAATATACAAAATATTTTACTTATAAGTAAAATATTTTAGAATTTCTGTATTTTCTTTACCTATAAGTAAAATGTTTCTACTTGCATGAAATATCATCAGGAAGTGACAAAATCAAGTGGTACTTTTTGTCGTAAAGGCTTATCGTGAAAGATTCGAAGCTTATACTAAGCATATATTTATCGCCAAGCTTAGTTTCTAATTGCAGAATTATTTCTTCTTCAAGCTCTTCTAAAGCATTTATGGAGGATCCAGGCAAATCTCTTTCTAAAAGGAATTCGGAGAGTTTATGTATCGCTTTGATTACGGATTTTTCTTCCCAATTCATAGCAGCCGTAGAAAAAAGAGGTAATTTTTCAGCAGGAAACTTTTTCAAATCTTCTTCCGAAAATCCGAGTCCTGTATTGACAGGAACTGTCTCGTTCAGCTCAAATCCTGAATGAATATAAGGTATGCCCTGATTGAGCAGCATAGTCAAAAACCAGTAAACTATATTGGCACTTTCCTGATGAGGAGTAAGATATTTAGTCCTCGGAGTATTGTGGCTTTCGGTAGTGGCAAAGTATTTTACAGGAGCGTTTTGCAATTTTAGGAGTTTTGCTAATTTGCTTTTGTCATTGAAATCAAACGGCAGATATCCTATTGCTGCTTCATAGCCCAATTCTTTAGATTTCTCGCTAAGAGAAAAACTTTCTTCTCTTAATATAAAATTTGGTTTTGCTTCTTTAGCCCTGTTTAAGATGCTTATCAGCAAACTTTCAGGCATGGCGTGCCCCATATCTATCATGGCACCATCAATTTTATAAGCCTTGATATAATGAGGTATTACATTTTCGAGATAGCGATTAAGTTCTTTGTTTTCGTTTGCTTTAGAGACAAGGTTGTTGTCATACATACGCAAAGTATTGTATGCCATATAGTTATAATCTTTTGCATCAAACAGTTTCAGATAGCTTACATCTGACCACAAGGGCTGGGAGTCGTCAGGTGGCCAATCTGCAAAAGCCCCCGGTATAGTTACTCTCTCGCCAAATCTATCGTAAGAGTATAATTTGTTTGTTGATTTGTCTCTTCTTACATCTCCGAGAGGCATAGAGTATTTGTTTTTATATTCCTCGTCAGGTGCCGGAAGATCATTAAAATCATTTGCATCAATTTTTTGTTTAATCAGTTCCAAAGTGTTATCATCAAATGAAGGTGGAGCAAAATTATTCTCCATTTCTTTTTCTTTTACCCAATAGAACCACTCAGGGTGTTCGATAGCTAACTCAGAGTCAATAGAGGCAGTGCGGAAAACAAATTCACAAATGACTTTTATACCTAAAAGATGTGCAGCCTCCACAAATGCCTCGAACTGGAGCTCTACGGGCAATTCGAGTAAGTCTTCGCTTAGATTTTCATCTAAGCTGTAGTGATTGTTTATCGCATAGGGCGAGCCAAGATCGCCTTTTTTGCCGTAAGTTCCTATGGAGTTTACCGGCAGTAGATGAATAGTGTCGCATCGAAGAGATTTGATATACCGAAGCATAGCTATAGCTTTCAGGAAAGTACCTGAAGATTTGAATTTGCCCGGTATATTTTCAATATTTCCTAAATCATAATGATCGAAAGCTGTGCTGTAACGTATCATCATATTATAGGTGCAACCTTTGATTGGTTTGTTTTTATCGCCTGCTTTGATTAGGAAAATTGAATCGTCAAAGAAATGAAAAGGATCTATTTTTACTGATGATTTTTCGTAGCTGTAAGGGTCGTACCACTGAGTAGGCACATAGATAGACTCATGCTTTATTTCTCTGTAAAGCACTCTAACTCTTTGAAGTACAATATCTAAAGCAGAAGACATAATCTGTTGCATTTAATGTGATACGGTAAAATAAGTTATTTTTTGTAAATTGCATAATTATTTAATACCATAATCAGAGAGAAGCAAAATGATTACTTTGAATGTGAATGTAGATCACGTTGCTACATTAAGACAAGCTCGCGGCGGTGTCGAACCGGATCCTGTAACTGCTGCTGTCAATGCTGAATTAGCCGGTGCAAGCGGTATTGTTTGCCATCTTCGTGAAGATAGAAGACACCTGCAAGATAGAGACCTTTATGCTCTTAAAGATGTCAATCAGACAAAACTTGACTTCGAAATGGCAGCTAATGAAGAGATTATCAAGATTGCTCTCGATGTACTGCCTGATTTGGTTACAATTGTTCCTGAAAAGCGTGAAGAGCTGACTACTGAAGGCGGACTTGATGTAGTTAATAATTTTGAGCTTCTCAAAAAAACAACAGAAAGAATGCACGAAAAAGGAATCGAAGTAAGTATTTTCGTTGAACCTGATGAAAAACAAATCGAAGCCTGCCTGAAATTAGGTGCCGACATGGTGGAATTACACACAGGCACTTATGCAAATGCAAAAAAAGGTGATATGCTTCAGAAAGAATTTGAAAGATTGGCTTTTGCTGCGAATTTTGCTGCGAACGAAGGCTTGATGATTGCTGCAGGTCATGGCCTAAATTATGTGAATTCTAAGCCTATCTGCTACATTCAGGAAATCAACGAATTGAGTATCGGTCATTCTATTATGGCACGAGCTATCTTAGTTGGTATTGATCGTGCAGTAAGAGATATGCTTGATATTATAAATAATGCAGTCCTTTTGAGAAATCTTGAATTATAATAAACCGGAATAAATATGTGCGGCATCGCTGGAATAATAAATACGGCTGGAAATACTGAAAAGCTTAATATCGAAATTTTGAAAAATATGACTGACGTCATTATCCATCGTGGTCCAGACTCCGAAGGACAATGGATATCTCAAGATAATAAATGCGGTTTAGGTTTTAGAAGGCTGTCTATTATTGATTTGTCAGATGCAGGCAATCAGCCCATGCACACACCTGACGGCAGATATTCCATAGTGTTTAACGGTGAAATTTATAATCACCGGGATATTAGAAAGGAACTTGAAAAAATCGGCTACAAGTATAGTTCCGGTACTGATACCGAAACTATACTTTACGGCTATGCAGAGTGGGGCAAAGGCATTTTAGAGAAGATGCGTGGCATGTGGGATTTCGCCATCTATGACAGCCAAGAGCAAAAACTATTCGCTTCGCGTGATAGAATCGGTATCAAACCATTTTACTTTGCTAATTATAACGGAGTATTCGTTTTTGGCTCCGAGATTAAATCTATTTTGCAACACCCATCCATTCCGACTGAATTAAATGCTTCGGAACTGCCTAACTATCTTAATCTCGGCATGAGTAGCCAAAAGACTTCTCTATTCAAACACATTCAAAAGCTATCAGCAGGGCATTACCTCGAAATTGATAAAAACGGCGAGATAAATGTTCAAAGATACTGGTCGCCTCTCGACAAAACAGAAGAGTCATATGCTGATTGGGATCAAAAGAAAATTCAAACTCATCTTATCGACTTGCTCCGCAGTGCGATTGACGATAGAATGATGAGTGATGTGCCGTTTGGTGTTTTCCTCAGCGGTGGTATCGATTCAAGCCTTAACGTAGCCCTCATGGCAGAGCTTATGGACAGGCCTATCGACACTTACACAGTAGGATTTAAAGAGCTGGAAGAATACAACGAATTGGAATACGCTCGTGTAATATCCAAGAGATACAAAACTAATCATCACGAAATACTTATAGATGAGCAGGACTCCATAGATGTACTCGATAAGTTAGTCTGGCACGAAGATGAGCCAAATGCTGACCCTGTATGTATTCCGCTTTACTTCCTCTGCAAACTAACTAAAGAAAGCGGCACAACCGTAGTGCAGGTGGGAGAAGGTAGTGACGAACAGTTCGTTGGTTATAAGTGGATGATGAGAGATCTCAATTTTTATAATACATATTATAAAGCTTTTGCTTCATTGCCGGGTTTTATGAAAAAAAGTGCTTATGGCATTGCCAAACCGATATTTGAATCACAGAATCAGTATCTTGCTCTTGACTATCTTCGCAGAGCGGTTTATGACAAGCAGTTCTATATGAGTGGTGTGTCTATTATTTCTCCTGCTCACCAGCAAAGATTATTCAACTCAAAGCATAATGACTTGAGTAATATTCCTGATGCTTATGCTGAAATGCTGCATAGCGAAGCGTTAAAGATTAAACCTGATGCTGATATTCTTCAACGTATGCTTTTTGTAGAGCAACAGCACAGATTAGCTGAAACCTTGCTGATGAGAGTTGACAAAGTTGGTATGGCTCACAGTTTAGAAGCTCGCGTTCCATTCTTGGATAACAGAATAGTTGAGTTTACAACTGCACTAACTCCGCAGCAGAAAATTCCTGAAAAGAACTTTACAAAATACATTCTGAAAAAGGCAGTAGAGGACATATTGCCTCATGAGATAATTTACCGCAAAAAACAGGGCTTCTGGGCTCCTGTTTCGGAATGGCTTAAAAACCAATGGTATGACTTCGCAAAAGAAGAAATACTCAAGTCAGACATAACTAAAGAATATTTCGACAGTAAGTTCATCGAAAAAATGTTCGAGCTACACCGCCGGGGCAAAAAGAAATATTCTACGGAGCTATTCTCTTTGTTAAATTTATCATTATGGCATAAAAGGTTCTTTTAACTTACAGTAGATTATTATAGAAGCAAATATTTTCGCCAATGGAATGGCACTTCAAATCAGGCATAGTTTTTTCTGTCAAAATATTGAGAGGCTTTCTGCTTCTTTCTAAGAAAAAATGATTATATTTTGGTATTTCGTAAATCAAAGTGCAGGTCTTTGCTATGGAACAAATCCTTTCAGTTTATTTTAATATCGACAGAACTTACTTCACAGTAGTTAAAAGCGACCCGAAAGGTTTGGAGCTTGTGTACCTCAATTCTACTTCGTCTCCTGTAGATCTTGATAATATGGAAGAGACGTCGCCCGAAGTATTTAACGAAATAGATGACATGATAGCCGAAATTGACGGAGAAATAAACAGAGTTACCGTTACTCTCCCGGCAGAAAGTGTGCTGGTAAGTCAGTTCCCCGGTACAAGCGGCATGAGCGAAGAAGAAATGAAACAGCTTGTCAGTCTAGAAATCAAACAATCGTATCCTCAGTTCAATTACAAAGATTTTACAATCAATGTTATTCCTTTGGCAGAAAGAAAGGACAGTGCTGCTATGATGATGGGCGTTATAATGCCAAAGTCTTCGTATATGTCCTGTAAAAAAATATTGCAATCTCTCAATCAACCTCTCAGCAATATAGAAATCAGCCAACTAAGTGCTCATAACGCATTTTTGTATAACTATCC
Source organism: Kapaibacterium sp. (SeqCode) (assembly GCA_963664875.1). Taxonomy (GTDB): domain Bacteria; phylum Bacteroidota; class Ignavibacteria; order Kapaibacteriales; family UBA2268; genus JBFHIJ01. Next base: position 3,669,243 of record OY761611.1, read on the forward strand.
CGAAAAGCACGATAGCACAGTACTTTTGATGGGCTTGCAGGATCAGTTTATTGATGTAAGCGTTATCAAAAACAAACAACCTGTTTATTATAATCTTGTTTCATTGCCGACCAAAGAGCAGTTTGGTGAGATATTCGAAGCCGAGTTCAATAAGATAACAGAAGAGGTAGTCGAGGGGATATCCTCAGCTTACTTCTTCGGAGCCGGTCTAACTAAGGATTTGCACATGATGGGTTGGGAAACCTCAATGTTGCTTGGCATAGAAGCGATGCGCCTTAATGCATTCCGAATGATGAAGACCAATCTGGACCAGCGGTCAAAAGAATATTGCTTACGCACTTTGCATATATATCCTCCGTGTATAGGTGGTGCGATGCCAGCTTATCATGAAAATTTGAGATTTTAGTTAGCCTTTGGGTCAAATATATTATCAGTTTTATTAAATATATTCAGTAAGCTCAGCACGACGCTTCCCAAGAAGGGGAATCAAAATTCCCCTCTTTGCAAAGAGGGGTGGCACGTCGAAGACGTGACGAGGTGTTCAAATGTAGCAGACACTTATTTATAGAATCTACCATTGTTTTATTTTCTAAAGACATTTTCCATCTAACTAATTGTAAGAAAGTAGTTGTTAGGGTGAAAGACAACTATATGAATACATATTTGTTATTTTAAACCGTATTGAGTTTATTAGTTAACGTTGTAGTCGAATAATGTAGGTTGATATGAATATATTTGTAGCCTGAAAGGCTGATAGATAATAGCCCATGGCAGCACCATGGGACGGTTGCAAGTATTGAGTAAACAGAGCCCTGTAAGGGCGGCAAGACTTTCCTTTACAGGTGATATAAATAAGAGAATGGTGTTACTTTTTCCATTTCTTTTTCTTTTTTTTGCGATAAAAAAGAAAAAGAAACGGCACTTCGACAAGCTCAGTGACCTTTGGAAAAAGAAAAAAGAACGCTTTGTCTCCTCTCCTCATCTAGTTTTTAAGCGTAAGAAGCACATCCAATTAAGGAATTACTGAAAACAAATATCTATATTATAGAGTGCTGATGCAATATATATAGTCAATACACGGACTATTTACTATGATGTTATATATTTTTTTTCGACTAAATGATATTTATAAAGAAAAAATAGGCAAACAGTTAGCTTCTTGTTGCCACAAACGCAAGTTTGTATTAGGGATTTGGGATAAATAGTTTGTTCAATATAAAAAATAAAGGTCTGTATATGAACAAAGATAACAAAGCAAAAGGAAATCTCGGCGAAAAGGAAGCTGCTGAGTATCTTGTTCAAAATGGATATTACATCGTAAAAACTAATTTTAAGTTTGGGAAGCATGGCGAGATTGATATTATTTGCAAAAAAAATGATGTCCTCGTTTTTGTGGAAGTAAAAGCAAGGCAATCCTTCGAATATGGCGATCCTCTGCTTTCTATTACTCCAACCAAGCAGAAATCCTGGAAGAGAGCTGCAGAAGGATACCTTTATGTGAATAAAATAACTGACATAGAGTGTAGGTTCGATGTGATTACCGTCGATTTAAGCAAAACTCCGCACAATATCGAACATATAGAAAATGCATTGTCGCCATTTTAAACTTATTTTCTAATGAACATAAGTTTTCTTGCTAATTCAGCTTGTTTAATTATTTTTGTAGTCAAGTATTTAACCGTAAATTCTTTTTGGGATTCTGACAATGAAAAAAGAAGGTATGAAAAAAATCCTCGTTACCGGTGCTCTTGGTCAAATTGGTAGCGAATTAGTTTTAGAGCTTCGCAAAAGATATGGCGGCGAAAATGTTATCGCTACAGACCTCAGACCTACTCCAACAAAAGCTATTGCTGAAACAGGTCCTTTCGAGCAGGTTGATGTATTGAATATCGACAGCATCCGCCAGGTGATTGTAAAATATGACATAGATTCTATCTTTCACTTAGCCGCTATCCTTTCCGGTGTTGGCGAAAAAGACCCTCATCTTTGCTGGAACGTAAACATGAACGGTTCTATGAATATCCTTGATTTGGGTCGCAAATACGGCTTAAACAGGATTATCATTCCAAGTTCTATGGCTGTTTGGGGCGAAGGTGTTCCTAAAGAAAACGTACCTCAGGACAGCGTTTTGAAGCCAACTTCTATGTATGGCGTTACTAAAGTTGCAGGCGAAAGACTTTGCGACTATTACGTGCAAAAATATGGTTTGGATTGTCGTGGTCTTCGTTATCCCGGTATCATTTCTCATGAAACTTTGCCGGGTGGCGGCACTACTGACTACGCAGTGGAAATTTTCTACGATGCAGTCAAAAAAGGCAAATACGAATGCTTCCTTTCAGAAGAAACTATGCTTCCAATGATGTATATGCCTGATTGTATCAAAGCTACAATTGATTTGGCTGAAGCAGATTTTGACAATTTGAAACACCACAGTGACTTCAACGTTGCTGCTATTAGCTTCACTCCAAAACAGTTAGCTGAAGAAATCAAAAAACATAAACCTGACTTCGAAATCACTTACAAACCGGATTACAGACAGTCTATCGCAGACTCATGGCCTTGGTCAATTGATGACTCTGCTGCACGCGAAGAGTGGAACTGGGATCCTGCTTACGATTTGGCTGGAATGACTAAAGATATGCTTGAAAAATTGGAAGAAAAGCACGCAAAGGGCTTAATCTAATTAAGTATAAAGTATTTTCAATAAAATCGCCGTAATATCATTATAGATGTTACGGCGATTTTTTTTCAATATATCAATCCTCTCTTTGTAGGTTTCATTCAAATAAGAAAGATCTTTGACTGCTCCATTACTTGACACACTCAAAATCCTAAAGATGTTCAGTAATTCTTTGTGCAGATTAGTCTAAATTTTGTATCTTTGAGGAAATGGGGTATTAGTTATTATTCAAGAAATATTATGAAAACTTCCACTTTGACTAAGCTTGGAATTAAGAACGCTGTTTATTATTCTTATCATGGTGTAAAGCCAGAAGAAAAAAAACTTGGCGGTAAATATCAGGTTGATTTAGATTTGTGGTACGATGCCACACAAGCTATCATCAACGATGGTGTCAATCATGCTCTTAACTACGAAGAAGCTATGTTTTGTATCTCAGAAATTATAAGCGGAGAGTCTTATAATTTGATAGAAACTATTGCAAATGAAATTCTAAATTTGGTCATGGAAAAATTTCCTCAGTGCCAAAAAGCTACTATCAGACTTCGCAAGCTCGCAGTGCCTATCCGCAGACCGATAGATTATATAGAAGCTGAGCAAACTATGGAAAGAAGTGAAGGCTGAGCATAATATATTGCTATCGCTTGGAAGCAATTTAGGCAACAAATACGATGTTTTAAACCTTGCAGTGCAATGCTTGAGCCTTGGCGGAGTCATTCATGATTGCAAGGTTTCGTCTTTTTATGAGACTGAGCCTTTTGGTGTAGCCGAGCAAGATTGGTTTGTGAATATAGCTCTTTGTGCAAAGACTCATCACACTCCTTTGGAATTGCTGTTTCTTTGCAAATCTATGGAGTATTTACTTGGCAGAAAACCGCGCGAAAGATGGCACGAAAGAGAAATTGATATTGATTTGATTTTTTTTGATGATATTACCTTACAATCAGACTTACTAACAATACCGCATATAATGATGCATTTGCGTAATTTTGTGCTTGCTCCCGCTGCAGAAATTGCACCGAGTTGGATTCATCCGCTATTTGGAGAATCTGTTTCAGTACTTTTAGATAAATGCCCGGATAAATCCATTATCAGAAAGGTTGAGTAAAAAATGGCAATCCAAATCCCTAACGATAAAATTGAAGAAATAAACCAAAATGCCGACATAGTGGAAGTTATTGGTGATTTTCTTGATTTGAAAAGAAGGGGAAGGAATTTTATTACCCGCTGTCCTTTTCACGAAGAAAAAACTCCATCCTTTAATGTCTCGCCTGAAAGAAACATTTTTAAATGTTTTGGTTGTGGCAAATCAGGAGATTCTATTAGTTTTTTGATGGAGTACAACAAACTTAGCTTTGTGGAAGCAGCTGTGTACCTTGCCAATAAATTTGGTATAGACTTGCGAGTCGAAGAAAGCCCTGATAAAAAAGAAGATGGAGACGGCAACGCCAGAGCAGCTGCTTATAAGGTCATAGAAGCTGCAGCGGAGCTTTTTCATCAATATCTATTTTCGAAAGACGGCGTCAACACAATTAATTATTTTCAGGGAAGAGGATTCAAGTTAGACACATTCGAAGAGTTCAATCTTGGTCTATCGCCTGATTCGTGGGATGCAACTTCAAAGCATTTACTCAAAAAAGGCTTTTCTGAAGATTCTATGCGACATGCCGGATTGATAATAGACAAGGATACCGGTGGCTATTACGATAGATTTCGTGGCAGAGCTATGTTCCCGATTCGAGATTTTATGGGAAGAGTCATAGGCTTTGGTGCGAGAGACATGACAGGCGAGCAAAAAACTGCAAAATATATAAACTCGCCCCAATCACTAATCTATGATAAAAGTCAGGTGCTTTACGGTTTGTTCGAAGCAAAAAATGCTCTCCGAAACAGTCGTGAAGCGATACTTGTAGAAGGCTATGCCGATGTTATTACTTTGCATCAGGCCGGATTCAAAAATGCTGTTGCTTCGAGTGGCACTGCGTTGACAGAACAGCAAGTAAAACTACTTTCAAGATATACCAAAAAAGTAAATTTACTTTACGATTCGGATGATGCCGGACAGGCTGCCTCCGAGAAAGCTCTTCCGCTATTGCTCAAAGAAGGATTAGAAGTTACAGTAATCCGACTTCCTGACAAAGAAGACCCTGATAGCTTAATTAGAGATAGTGGGGTAGAGGCTTTTAAAATATACAAAAGAGAAGCAGTCGGATTTATCGACTTTCTGCTTAAGAGATATGAAATGAAGGGTATATTGCAAAGTCCTTCTTCTTTGGCTGAGGCACTACGCGAAGTTACTAAGTTAATCAGACTGATACCCGACAAATTGCAACAGCATTACCATATTCGCCGTATGGTATCAGTTTTCAAAATCTCTGAAAACGAGCTTGAAATACTGCTGAAAGAAAACAAAAGCGAAAGTATAACTTACAAGAAAGTGATGCCGATTGCAACGGAAGAGGACAATCCTTCACAGCTGGTTTCCAATCCTGATGTAAAAGAGATTGTAATCGGAGATGCGGTTTATATTGCAAATAAAGATATTTTGAAAGACATATTTAATGCTGAATTACTGATACTCAAACTTGCCTTGACAGAAGCAACTTCTATGTCTTTACTCGAAAAGAAATATAATTTCAGCGATGAAAGTATGATAAGTGAAAAAGGGAAAAGACTTTTTTCTATCATTCGTTATTTCAGTGAGGTTTCGTCAAATCCGTTGTCAACTATTCTGCAGAGTGAATTTATCGAGCAGGAGGACAAAGATCTGATTTCTGCCCTGTCAATCAAGTTTCAGGAAGTAAATGACAAATGGGATTTGGACGCAGCCGGAGTTAAATTTAGCCCGGAGCGCAATTTTATTGATGCTATATATAATCTTGCGATTAAAAAAATAAATATTCGGAAAAAAGAATTAGAACTTCGACTTTCACAAACTGAAGACACTGACGAACAATCGGATATACTCAAAGAACTAAGAGATCTAAACAGAGCTACCGAAGACATATTTGATAAAATGAGAGATTAAGCGATGAAAAAGGAAATCAATAAATCTATCAAAGAGCAGATAACAGATACTCTAACTTCCAGGGCAGTTATTGCTTCTCTGCTTTTTGCGGTTGCTTTATGGGCTTACAGTAGCTTAAACGAAGAATACACTACAAGGATTATAGTTCCACTTGAGGTAAAACTTCCATCTACTCGTGCTTTGGAAGAAGGGCTACCCGAGGAAATATCTTTAGAAGTAAAAGGAACAGGTTGGCATTTATTCAATATTTATTTTTTCAATACATCAGAAAACTGTTTTATTGATTTATCAGGCAAGTATATCACTGACAGCATATATACGATTTCGAGGGCAGAGATACTAAAAGGTATTCGCAATTTGATGAATCTCCATGCAAGTGATGTAAGCCCGGAATATATGCAACTTGTAACGGGCAGAGTTACTCAAAAAGATGTGCCTGTGATTCCTGATTTGAATATTATACCTCGTGATGGATTTACTTTGGCAGAGCAAACAAGAGTGCAACCTCAGAGGGTTACAATACGCGGGAATGACAAAATCATAAAACATATAGATTCTTGGAGCACTACACAAGAAACTCTCAAAGATGTTTATCAGGACATAATACTCGATATTCCACTAAAAGACTCATTGCACGGCATTGTAGAAACATTGCCTAATACAGTTACTCTATCTACCAAAGTAGAGCAATTTGCCGAGACAACTATCTATGATGTTCCGGTAAGAGTTAGGGGTGGTGTGCTTACAAAAGAGCATACACTTAGCTCGAGAAAAATTGATATTACTGTCAGAGCTGCTGCTTCTGTGCTGGACAATCTTACCCCTGATAGATTCATAGTGACATTAGATTATAACAAAGTCCTAAGCGATTCGACAGGAATTTTAATTCCAGACATAGAGAGTAGAGACAAACTACAGGTATTGCAAATCTATCCTGAGGTAATCTATCACTACAAGCGTTTCAAAGAGACTCTGATAGCAAATATGTAGAATTTTCTAATCATTTTTCATTGTAGAAAAGTAAGCTCTTGCAATTCTAAGATGATTGCATTCATATTTGTAGTTCCTCTCCAAAAAAAAATTTGAATATTTTTATTTTCGCTTTTCTAAAATTCCAATTCAAATCAGAAGTAGTGTTCGCTACCACATAATATCGATAAATCACTCCTCAGGAATATATGTGCACTTTTCATAGGTATGAAAAAAGTTTGGATTGTTGGAAACTATTTAACAGGAAATCTTTTTTATTTTCCAAATTCGTCGTATCTTAAGCAAATAATTGTGTAAATTTGGTTTACAAATACCAAGAATTAGATTAAAATTTTCGATATATCAAACAATAGAGATATTCCATAATCTATTTATATAATTGTTAAACTAAATCAAAGGACGTCAAATGTTAAAAGGACATCCGAAGGGGCTGATAGCCGCTTCTCTTGCCAATATGGGCGAGCGTTTTGGTTTCTATGTAATGATGGCAATTTTAGTACTGTTTTTGCAGGCTAAATTTGGCTTAGATGGAGGAGACGCAGGTCTTATTTATTCCATCTTTTATTTCTCTATTTATATCTTGGCTTTTGTTGGTGGTGTGATTGCCGATAAGCTGAGGAACTACAAAGGCACAATCTTTGTAGGCTTGCTTGTAATGGCACTTGGCTATGCTATCATTGCGTTCCCGACCCCTACTCCTGTTCCTGATCAGACTTTGTTCTTGATTCTTACTTGCTTTGGCTTGTTTACAATAGCCTTTGGTAATGGTCTTTTCAAAGGAAATTTGCAGGCACTTGTTGGTCAGATGTATGACAATCCTGAGTATAGTGCAAAAAGAGATTCAGGTTTCTCTTTATTCTACATGTTTATCAACGTAGGAGCCATGGTTGCTCCATTTATTGCTGTTGGTATTCGTAACTGGTATTTGGGTACACATGGTTTGGAGTACAGTGCTGATTTACCGGCGTTGTGTCATCAGATGCTAACAGGTGGTTTAAGCCAAGATGCAATGACAATGTACACAAATCTCATGACTCAAGTTCAAATAGGAGCTTCCACAATTTCTGATCCTATTGAATTTGCCAATGCTTATTTGAATGTATTCAATACAGGTTTCCATTATGCATTTGGTGCAGCAATTGTTGCAATGGCTATTTCTGTTACTATTTACTTAGTAAACAAAAACAGTTTCCCTAACGTTCAGAAAAAAGAAAAAGGTGGGGCAAGTGCTGACGCTCCTGAGATGGATCCGCAAGAAGTGAAACAACGCATCTGGGCTTTGTTAGCAGTATTTGGTGTTGTTATTTTCTTTTGGTTCTCATTCCATCAAAATGGTTTGACATTAACAATGTTTGCTAAAAACTATACTGATTTAAGTGCTATTGCAATAGATTTAGGATTTGTAAAAATTGAGGGTGCAGAAATATTTCAGTCCATCAATCCAATCTTTATCGTATTCCTAACTCCTGTAATTATGGCAGTATTTGGTTGGTTAAATGCAAAAGGTATGGAACCTTCTACTCCTAAGAAGATTGCTATCGGTATGTTTATAGCTGCAATGGCGTATGTACTAATGGTGATTGGTTCTTTTGATGTTCCTTTGTTTGAAACAATTGACCCTGCAAAAGGTGGTGTTCCATTAGATAATGCTGCTAAGGTAACTCCATTCTTGTTGATAGGTACTTATTTTATCCTAACAGTAGCTGAGTTATTTATTTCTCCGCTTGGTATTTCATTTGTATCTAAAGTAGCTCCTCCACAGTATCAAGGTGTAATGCAAGGTGGCTGGTTAGGTGCAACTGCTTTGGGTAATCAATTGCTATTTATTGGTGCTATTCTATATGAATCAGTTCCTATATGGCTTACTTGGTCAGTATTTGTAGTGGCATGTTTAATTTCGATGTTTACGATGCTGTTTATGTTAAAATGGCTCGAAAAAATAGCGAAGTAAACAAAAACTTTATTATTTTTGAACCGTTCCTACATTTTTTGTTTGAACGGTTTTTTTATATAGTTTTATAATACAGTAATAAGACAATACTGAGTAATTGAAATGAAATTTATACTGCTGTTTTTATTAGTTGCCCAATCAATTTATGCCGATAATTATACACAGATTGCAGTAAATTGTGGTGGAGAAGTGGAATATACATTAGAAGATGGAATGGTTTATCAACCTGACGGATTATATTCTCTCCAAAGTGGATTTGGAGCCTCGAGAATGGGTAAAAAGCCTAATGCGTCTTTATTGGAAGATTTTGCTTTTCTAGGTTTAGAAATCAATACATATCCTTATCATATATATAACTCGGAAAATTATTCACCTGAAAAATATATTTTCAATCTCGAAAATGGGGATTATGCTTTAGGATTGCATTTTATCGAGAGAGAGTATCATTCTGAAAACAAAAGAATATTTTCTGTGTTTGCAAATGATTCTCTAATTGTTGACTCGTTAGACTTAATTAAGTCATTTGGAAGAGGGGTAGCCTGTTTTTCAAAGCATCTTGTTTCAATTACAGATAATAAACTAACACTAAAATTTGATGAAATCAAAGGTAAAGCAGTTATTTCAGGTATCTCACTGAGAAGAATAGATAGAGACAGCACGGCACCTGAAGAACCTAAAAATATTAAGTTTGTAGGTGGCTTGCGTAAGGTGTTTGCAAATTGGGATTATAATTTTGAACAGGATTTTGCAGGTTATAAAATTTATAAGCAAACGAAAGATGGTGAAGAAGAGATATTTTCTCATGCGTCGCGGTTTGTTGACTTTAATGTTTTATCTGATACAAGATACACATATAGAATAGCAACCATAGACCTTTGGGGGAATGAAAGTAAGAAATCAAAAGAATTTGATGTAAGAGTTTTAGATTTTAAAGACTCAAAACTACCTCTCATCTCAATTTCTATTTCGGAAGATTCTTTGAGGATACTTAATGATGATATATACGCTGATCGAACGTTCGAATGCACTGTAAACTATCAAGGCGAGTTTTTTGCCGATGCAAAACTCAGATATAAGGGGCAAAGTTCAAGTAAATACAGAAAGAAAAATTTTAAAATATTTTTAGATAATTGTACTTCAGATGGTTTCAATAATCTAAATTTGACTTCTCAATTGATTTCTACTTCTTTTTTAACAGAGGAACTTATTTGGACTGTTAAGAGAGAAAATTTTGATTTAACAAGCCAAACAAAGTTCGTACGTTTAGTCCTAAATGACAAAGATCAGGGTGTTTATCATCTAAGGCAAGACGAGAACGGTAGTTTTTTGGAAAACAACAATATTGAATCTGCAAATATTTATAAGTCAAAATACTCTAATATGGGATATCTAAAAGATTTAGAAGAAGTTGAACTGAATTTTGAGATAGAGCACGAAGATATCAATGATAGCTATAGTAACCTAAATAATTTTATCCGGTTTATAAATCTAAGTAACGATACTGAGTTCAAATCAAAGATAGAAGACTATATAGATACAGAAACGTATATGCAAAAGAAGCTTCTGATTAATTATCTTGCTGATAACGATCAAATGAGGCATAATTTTTTTTTACTTTTCAACTGGGGAACTGAAAGATGGGTTTATCTACCTTATGATCACAATTATGCTTTATCAAGTTTTTCTATGCCTCTTGAGTATCACATTGTACCTACAGAAGATGCAGACGGTTATCAAATTCTTATCAATAGATTATATAAGATTCCAGAGTATCGGTTCAGAATGTATCAAATCATGTCTAACTTTATATTAAAGTATAACAGCAAAAGGCTTACTGAAATAAGAGATTCTTTGTTTAATTGTGTAGAATACGATTTGAACTTAGACAATACAAATATAAGTGGTGAAGAAACTGGCTATATCTATGATAAAAACTGTTGGTTGAATCAATTTTTTATAGATCGTGAAAATTTCGCAAAAGAGAATCTCTCTGTATTTTTGCCAAAGCAATATACTCCTAACTACGAAATTATACTTAATGAGTACAGCAATCAAAAGCCCAGATATATTGAGCTATTCAATAATTCTTTTGTGGTAGCAGAAATAGATAGTATTGTTGTTGCTAAATCTTTTGATTTTAATGCTGGTAAGAAGTTTAACCTTAACTTGACTATTCTAACTCAACAATACTTTGTTATAAATGAGAGCATAAATCCCGAGTTTTTTAAAGAAATTGACAATTATTCTGATAATATCTACTTATTCGACAATTATGGCAATTTTATAGATAGCATTGCTTTTAAGGATGATGATAGTATTTATGCAAGATTTCCGAATTTAACAGGAGAATGGAATTATAGCGAAGTAGCAACTCCAAATTTGCCCAATATCATTAAATTTGAAACACCATTAGTTTATATCAACGAATTTATGCCAAATAATGATTCTACCATTGCTGATGAGTCCGGTAAGTTTGAAGACTGGATTGAATTATACAATCCGAATGACTTTGAAGTAGATCTCTCCGGTTATTACCTTTCTGACGAATTAGAAGAAACCGATAAATGGAAAATTCCTAAAGGCATTGTCATTGAACCTAAGGGATATTTACTCTTTTGGGCTGACAAAGATGAGGAAGAGGGGGATATGCATATTGATTTCAAGTTGTCATCAGACAGTGGTTATGTGATACTTACCAACCCTCAGAATAATTATATAATTGACAGCACATATTATATAGATGCTGATTCTGATGAATCATTTGCCCGTAACGGAGACGGCAACAGCGAATGGATTAAGGCTCATGTCCCGACTCCTAACAGAAGCAATATTTATTATGATGCAGAAACAAGGTATCTCCTTAAAAACGTCTATCCTAATCCGGCAGACGATATTCTGAATATCTACTTTGTTCTTCATCGAAATAAAAATGTGAAAGTTAGAATTGCGGATTTGCTTGGCAAAACTGTGATGAACATTTATGATGAAAAATTACCAGCCGGCGAATACACTATCGAAACTGATTTATCAGACATAGCACCCGGTATGTATTATCTCTACTTTGAAACTAAAGACTACTATGAAGTCAAGCCTTTTATAGTAGTGAGATAATTTGTAAAGAGACTATTCCTATTCTAAAGTGTCATTCTTTTTTTAGTATTCTTTCTAAATAAATATGGTTTAGTACTATGCGCATTATATACTTTTTTGTTTTGTTTCTTGCATTTACTGCTACAGAAGCTTTTACTGATGGGGTAAAAAAATATTATATAAGTTGCGATCCGGCTCAACTTAAGCAAATATACGATAATCCTCTTGATGATATTTATATTCCGATAAGTTTGGAATTTGAAGGTAAAACTTGGACAGACGTAGAAATGAGAATTAGGGGAGATGGCTCAAGGCTTGACCCTAAAAAATCTCTCAAGCTAAATTTCAAAGGTGAAGTGTTTTCAAATGGAAGAGAAAAAATAAACTTCAATGCTGAGTATTTAGATTTGACTTATGCCAGCTCTTACTTATCCGCACATGTTTACAGGGAAGTTGGAATTCCTGTATTTGATATTGAGCATGCGGCTCTTTATATCAATAACGAGTTCTTCGGTTTGTATCTTAGAATCGAAAATGTGGACGAGCAGTACCTCACCGCAAGAGATATGAATCCAAAAGGTAATTTATATAAAGCTACTTACGACGGAGCCTCACTTTCTCGTGATGACGATTGTAAGCTGAATTGGGAAAAGAAAACAAATGAAAACGGAATCTTTGATGATCTTTATGCATTAAGAGATTCTGTAAATGCTATACCGAGTAAAGATTTTAAACCTTTCCTTTTGAGGACATTTGATTATCAAAATCTTATAGATATTATTGCAATCAATATCCTTATCTCTAATGCTTCTACTTACTATCACAATTACTATCTTTATCATGATATCAATGGCTCAGGCAAATGGATATATATGCCTTGGGATATGGACAAAACTTTTAGCCATCAAGGTTACGGGAAAGACTATTCTTACACATCTCATCCGATTAGACAAGATAATCCACTTATCGAAAAATGTTTTATAAATGATGAAGTTTTTGCTGACGTCAAAGAAAGAGTTCAGCAAATTAGCAATTCTACGATGAACGATATTAAGCTAAGTCCAATTTTAGACTCCTTGAAACTCGTGCTAACTGATTATGTACTGATGGATGATACTGACCAAATTTCCGGAATGGAAGCGTGGGAACAATCAATGGGTAACTTTAAAACTTATTTTAAAGAAAGAATTGATTTCTTGAATAATATGTTCAACAAGGAACCTCAGCCGTTCGAAGTTTACACTTGTCCTCAAAATATCTATGATGAATATACTGTAAAATGGGAGGCTTCATCATCTTCTGAAGGCGAAGTAGAGTACAAGATTTTGCTCAATACGAACAAGAATATAATTGACGGAAATGCTCAAGTTATTGAAAATATCAAAGAAACAAGCTATACATTTAAAAATCTCTCACATGGTCAAAAATATTATTTTATGGTAGTGGCTGTAGCCGGCGGTACAGAGCGGGAAGGAGCTGACAACCACAATTACTTTACATTTTATAAAACGAAAGCCTTGCCTTGCGAAATTAATGAGAATACTGTGCTTACAAAAGAAGATGGACCTTATAGCGTTGAATGTAATACTGTTGTTATGCCTAACATCAATCTAACTATTGAGGCAGGAACTATTATTGCTTTTGATTCTGGAATGCGGCTAAAAATAAGGGGAGATATGCAAATCCATGGTACTGAAGATGAACCGGTAATTTTTGAACCAAAAAGAGATTATGAACGATTTCAGGATATTTATTTCCATTATACAACTAAACCTTGTGTTTTAGAATATTTTAAAGTTTTAAATGGTGGAATGTATTCTCAAAATTCCATGATAGATATTAAAGGCATGTTCATGAGATATGACTTTATTGACAATTTTGAGGAGATACCACTTATTTGGTTTGATTTCACAGGTGGCAAACTAGAGAAATCTACAATAATTTCAAATGGTCAGAGAGAAGGCTTTATCTATAAAAGACATAATAACATAGATGTTCATTATAACACAATGCATAATACGCCTGATGCTATTGAATTTATTTTATGTAATGATATTAGGGTGAGCCACAACGCCGTGTATAATTCGACTGATGATGCAGTTGATTTGAATGGTTGTTCCAACGCAGATATTAGTTATAATTATTTCTATAACTCAGCAGATAAGGGGATTTCGGTTGGTAATGATACAATTGTATCAGAAAAGATTAATATTCATCATAATGTTTTCGAGAAATGTAAATATGGAGTTGAAGTAAAGGCATCTTCCTTAGAAGCATTCAATAATACTTTTATTGGTAATGAAACTGCAATTCACTCATTTGAAAGAAGAGCAGGAGACGGTGGTGGAAATGCGACAACCTACAATAATCTTTTCTTTAATAACAATAAAGACTTGGTTGTGGATGATAAATCAACTGCTTCCCTCAACTACTCTCTTTCAAACAAAGAGTTACATCAGGGGATAGGTAATTTGCAGGCTGATCCGATGTTTGTAGATGCTGCCTTTGGTAATTACTATTTGATGCCTAATTCTCCGGCTATTGATGCAGGTGACCCTAATTCGCCTAAGGATGAAGATGGTTCGAGAGCTGATATGGGGGCATTCCCGTTCGAACAGCATACTACAAATATTGTTATCAATGAAATACATTACAATCAGGACGATATAGTAATTTCAGGTGATTGGGTAGAACTTTATAATAATTCCGGTTTGGACATTGATTTAAGTAACTGGTATTTCTCTGATTCTGATGATGCTCATAAATTCGTAATTCCTAATGGTACCATACTCCAAAAAAATGCGTATTTAGTTCTTGCAGAAACTGCTAAAGATTTTAGTAGCTCCTATCCGGGAGTGAAAAACTACATAGGTAGTCTTGATTTCGGATTTAGTGGAAGTGGTGAACTGCTTAGGTTGTTTAATCCTTATGGCGTTTTGATAGATCATGTGGAGTACTCTGACAAAGCTCCTTGGCCTACAGAAGCTGATGGAGATGGATATACATTATCATTGATAGATTCGGGATATGACAATGCTCTTCCTGAAAGTTGGCTACCTTCTAAAGAGAAATACGGCACTCCGGGTAAATCAAATTTTGGTACTGATTTGATTGATATTCATAAAACTGATGTTTCATTCAAGGTATATCCTATGCCGGCGAATTCCTACCTGAATGTAGTTTTCAATAAAAACTTTGATTTGGGATCTGTGCTGATTTATGATACTTATGGCAATTCTGTTTTAGCGCAAAAAACATTAAGAAAATCAGGTGAAATGCAAATTGATGTTAGTGGCTTTGCTCCGGGTACTTACTATCTTATGGTCAATCTGAGCGATGGTAGTTCTGTAAACAGCAAGTTTGTGGTTATAAGATAAGTTGATTTACGAAAACAAGTTTCAAAATATATGGAGAAGCAGTTTTCGCCTCTCCATTTTTTTTTATTATATTCAAACTATACCTAAATCATCAATTTGCTGATTAAAAACACAAGAGGATATAATGGAGTCGATAAAATCAATAATTGAAAATTTGAATGCAGCTTGGGTCAATCAGGACTATAAACCATTAGAATCTCTGCTTCATAAAGATGTGGTATTCACAATGCCGGGATTTAAAGCTCAGGTAATAGGATTAGATAAATGCATCGAAGGTTATAAGCAGTTTATGCAGGTGGCTGAGTTGCACAATTTCGAAATTGACAATCTTAATATCACTATTACCGGCAATACTGCTGTAGCTCACTATAATTATAAAATAAGCTACACAGTCAATTCTGAAAAATACGATGAAGAAGGTATAGATATCTTTACTTTAACAAATATTGAAGGTAATTGGTTAGTGGTGTGGCGAGGAATGGCATAAACTTTTTTTCTTATATTCAGTAAAAATACAATATCAGATAAATAAGTCCGTTTATAAAATGTACGATTTTTTTTATAAAGGGATAAATTATGAATATCAGAAATTATGCTACGGAAGAAACAAAACAGACCCCGCACGGTCTTGAAATAAAGCAGGTATATGCCAAAGAAAATGCTCATGCTATGCACATTAGCTTAAAAGCGGGAGAGTCTCTTCGTCCTCATATTACTCCGGTAGATGTATTCTTTTATATTTTGGAAGGCACTCCGACTGTTGTAGTAGGAGAGGAGGAGTATATTGCCTCTGTCGATGATGTGATAGAAAGCCCTAAGGACATAATGCACTATCTCAAAAATGATTCTGCTAAGCTTGCGAGGATTTTGGTTGTGAAAGCTCCTGCACCAACTGCCAAGGCTCAACTCTTATAATAAAAAAAAATCCCGTTGCTCATACTGATTAGAGAAACGGGATTTTTGAATTATCAAAACTACTCGCCTGCCTTTGCTTTTTTCTTGCTTTTTTCCATTTTTTCCATCAATTCAGGCATTCCTCCTGTCATCATGCCGGCTGCCTGAATTAGCTTACCTAAATCTGATAGACCGGATATATTTATAAGTACTACTTCATCTTTTTGGATTACGTACATGATAAAGTCTTTTTTGACTTTGTCAGACAGCATTTTCACAGTCTCGTTTTTCTGGTTTACTTCCATCAGTACTTCGTAATCAGAGTAAGTGCTTTTGATTTCTGATTTGAGTTTGTCTATCTTGTCTTTGCCCCAACCTGATTCAATTAGATTGATAGTCAGAACTTTTACACCCTTGATTTCATTTGCGATATCCCTGAATTCCTTGCTTTTCTGGTCATTGGCACCCATGTTTACGAAGGATTTCAACATCGCAGGTGTAACATTTACAAGTGTTACTCCTTCTAAATCTTTTACTTCATCGTAAACTTTGTCCACGAAGTTATCTGCGGCAAAAGCAGCAACCGAAGCAATTGCAAAGATTAGTGGAAGCATAAGTTTGCTGATTAGTTTCATTTTGTTTCCTTTGGAATATTGGTAGAATTTAGTTTTTTGAGTTCATTTAGCACTTCTAATTGTGCAAAGTTCTCTTCTATTTTGCTGAGAGCTGTTAAATTTTGAGTACTTGTATTTATATGATACATTACCGTCATTAGAGCTTCTTTAGTTATTTTCGCATCATTCTGACGTGAAATATTTGAGCTGATTACCATTGCAGCTGTGATAGTAATAATCATTAAAGCTGCAGCTACAGTACCTGCATATCTGAATCGTTGCTTTTTTGGCTTATTGTTTATTAGTACCTTGCTACGCTGGTTAGCATCTATAAATGTAAAGTAATCGCGATAAGCATCGAAATCAGATTCGGGCTTGTCTCTGAAATAGTCTCTGAGAAGTTGTTCTTCTTCCAAAGTTGTTTCGCCGTCGAAATACTTATCGAGAAGTTTTTTTATAATATTAGCGTTCATATTCAAATCCAATCTCTAATAATTCTCTTACGGTTTTTCTTGCTCTGGACAAATTTGTTTTAATGGCATTGATTTTCATGCCTGTTATGTTTTCTATCTCTTCATACTCATAGCCCTGAAGATCGCGTAAAGAAAATATTAACTGTTGCTTTTCGGGCAATCGACTGAGAGCAGTTTCTATCATCACTCTTACATCAATTTTTTGTTCGGTGTTGTCAGTTGTCTGTCCAAAATACTCTAAACTGCTGTCCAATCTTATTTCCTTTTTCTTTCGCAACTTATCTATACACAGATTTTTGAGTGAGTTGACTGCAAAAGCACTTCCCGAAGGATACTTATCAAGCTCGCTGCCTTTTTCCAAAGCTTTCAGGTATAAATCCTGCAAAGCATCTTCAGCCTCGGTTTCTGTGCCGAGCATTCGTCTTGCAATCGCCTGCAGCTTGTGCCGGATTGCATAAATATCTTCTATTTTGTCTTTTAGTTTCATATCTACTTGGTAAACGCACAGCACTTCAAATCGTTACAAATAAATTTTTCCTATATCAAATAAAAACTATTTAGATATTGTTGATATTATTCTTAACTTAACTGTAAGAACATTGTTCGCTGATGTAAAACCAAAAATTGCGAAAAACCGGAGTCTTTCGATGTTAAGAATATTATGCATAATTTGTATTTTTATGTTGATTTCCATAGATGCTTTTTCAGAATCTTTACTATTGCTAAGATCCGGGAGAGTTTTGAGTGGTGAAATCATGCAGGAAGATGAGATAACATTGCGTCTGAAATTTGCTGACGGTGCAGAAGTTACTCTTGAAAAAGATAAGATAATAAAAATAACTAATGCGAAATATGTCATTTCGACGGAAAACGGCAGTAGATATATAGGAGAGATTATTGAGGAAACTGATTTAATTGTTAGAGTCAAAACTGAAGGTAATCTGAATATTGAAATTCCCAAATCTCAAATAAAAGACAGGCAAATTCAAACAAGATTCGACAAGCTTCATCAACGCAATAAATCCGTTAAAAGTAAATTGGAAAACAGCTCATGGGATGATAACCAAATACTCAAAAGAATGGATTACAGTCTCGATCATTTTGATTTAGGCATTTCTTGGCATTTCCCGATTGGAATGAATGTAATCTTAGGATATTCATCTGAAGAATTTGGGGTTAGAGTTCAGGGAGGCAAATTAGGGTCAGTGAGTGGCTTTCAGGGCAATCTCTTGATTAACTTATCACAGGAGAAATCAGTTGAAATGAACTTGGGGCTTTGCCTTGGGCAAGTTGATTTTGGATTATTTAATCAGGGTAATGGTCGTAAATATCTTACCCGTCCAAATTATGACAATAAATACTCATATATTGGCTTGACATTAGATATAAATATATATGGTATTTTTATAGAAACAGGTTTATTTGGAGATATAAATAATAATCTTATTGATGAGTTTTCTCGTCCAAATGTTCATATCGCCTTTGGCTATGTCTTTAGATTTAACGAAATATAGGAAATGTTAGAGATTATTGGATGATAGATAAAAAATATTTAGAAATAATTGAAATAATTCTTAACTTAACTGTAAGAACAGCGTATAAATAAATAATACCAATAAATCTCAAAAAACGGAGCCTATCAATGTTAAAAAAATTATGTTTATTCTTGATTTTTATGTTCTTTGCCTTAGATGCTTCTTCAGAATCAGTAGTTGAATTAAGATCAGGTACAGTGCTCGTAGGTGAGATAATTCAGGAAGATAATCTCACACTCAAGCTCAAAACGAATGATCAGGTAGTTGTAACAATCGAAAAGGATAAGATTATCAAAATATCGAATGCTAAGCTGCTAATAATTACCAAAAACGGCAGTCGATATGTTGGTGAAATTATAGAAGAAAATGATTCGCTGATAAAGCTACGAACTGAAGACGATCTGATTATGGAAATACCAAAATCTCAAATACAGGATAAACTTTCTGCAACGACGTCCGATTTGAACCGACCGATGCCAAGCTATTATACTAACTCCAATCAACGCAGCGAATGGCCTTATAGCTATAAGCAAAACAGCAATGCAAACGGAGGTTTATATTATATGCCTACCGACTACAATTTAGGGCACTACAATGCAGGAATTTCTCTTATACTTCCCGGAGGAGTAAATTTTGTTTTTGGTTATACTTCCAATGATGTAGGTTTCAGATTTCAGGGAGGTTACATTGGGGATATATATGGTTTGCAGGGCAATTTTTTGCTTAATCTTTCCCAAACAAGAAACGTAGAAGTTAACCTCGGAATCTGTGGCGGTTTTACTCATCTCAGAGAAGAAATTACAAGGACTTACAGCAATTCTTATTATTATGAAAAATATACTACCTTTATATACCCGACATACTCCTATGTTGGCTTGACTTTAGATGTTAATATTTATGGATTTTTTGTAGAAGCAGGTATTTCAGTAGGTGATGTCGATAATTACTTATCAGAAATTGAGTCTCCTCAAATATTATTTGCTATCGGCTATGTACACAGATTTAATAAGAGATGAGGCTGTCTCATAAGTCAAAATTTGCAACATATTCTTGATGTTTGTAAGTTTTACCGACAGCTAAAGCAGTCGGTTGCACTTGTGTAACTCATTGCAACCGCATGCTTTAGCTTGCGGTAGAAGAAAATATAACGTTTGTTTTTCCTCTACTTTTACTAAAGAGTATGACAAAACTCAGACTTATGAGACAGCCCCGTCTGCATCTGAATTGCATTCTTATTTATGATTCGTAAGCAAATGTAGGCTTGATTTTCAGAGGGAAATGTTATGAAGGAAATACAGGAAATGTAAAATGAAATATATCTCGATGATTTGTGTGTTGTGCTTTTGTATTATAATAAATTTTATGGAAGCTAACTCCTATAACTATGATGAATTCAATTCTGAATACTCCCAGATATTAGAAGGTGAAGATTTTTGGTATTTAGCATATATAGATATTCCAACCTTGCCTATAGGTGAAACTAAGAGATTGGATATTTTAAGAAAAGACGAATATAGTCTTACATATCAAGCTGATACGTCTTTAAGTTTAGAAGTCATTATTAGTCGTTATAATAAAGCATTGGATATAGCCAATATGTTTTTCCAAGCAGAGCCACAAATTATTTCTTGGCTAAAGGAACAAATTGAAGATTCGTCAAAAATTTCGCAACTTTTTGGTTTACATTCTAGACATAGAGAAGTTATTCCGATGCCGGAATATAGTAGTACCATGAGTCCCACTATAATTGAATGCTATTATGTTATTAAAAGCAAATATTCTGCCTTAGCATTCAGTATTAATTACTGTATAAATCAAGTTTTTAGTCCAAATGATATCAGGCTGATATTTTTATCTAAATATGAGGGTTTAGGTATAACATTAAATAAACTTATTGATCAGGAGTGGCAAAAATTTGAATCATTATATGATAGGTATTTTGAAACTGATTTAAAGCAGTTTTATTTAGAAGTGACCAAAACTTTTGGTTATTTAGTTGACCCATATTTGGAGTCTAATGCTACCTACACAATCAAAGAACCTTACAAATCAATGAATGACCCTGATCTGATCAAAATACAGGAATATTTTAATGAGAGGTAGTGGAAAAGTTTAGCATTGTAATATGGTGGGGCAAATATGGTGACAATAACGGGTCAATTTTCAGAGGGAAAGAACATAAACACTATTCCCAAGAATCATTTAGAATGTTTAAATAGAAGCACAGGAAATTTTTGATTATGTTAAAACACACAAATTACATCATATTATTTTTCTGTTTTATTAGTATTGCCTATGCAGAAGGTCAACAGTCGAATATTTATAATAATTTAACCAGTGTTTTTTTTGAAGTGAGAACTTCAAGAGGAGGTGTGTATTTTTCTGATTGCGAGGCACTAAGTATTACTTTCCTATCTGATACTACATCGAACTTATATAGAGTGCTTATAAATTCAGATTCAGATAGTGGAATTATGCTGAATTTTGAGGAATTGATACAACTACAGAATGCTGTCGATAGTTGCAAAATTGAAATAGTTTCAAACAATTGCTATTACTTAGTATTTTCAGTAGTTTACAATTTATCAATATCGTGGAAAAGTGCTGTTTCATATATTTGTTTTCCTGAAGACTCTGACATATTTTATTCAATTCTGGAAGAAAACTGGTCAAAAGAGAAAATAGATAAACTTCGTTCTTTTATTAATAATGAACGAAAAAAAGCAGCAGGTCATCCTTCTATCTTACTAAAGGACAAAACCAAATGAAAAATAAACACAAAAAACTAGTCATAATGCTACTATTAGCATTGCTGCAAACCACGAGTTTGCTTGCCCCTGCCCGGAAAACAATATATAAACCGAGAAATGCCGCTTTAAAACACTAATATGTTCTTATCTTACTCATAGATTGGACTAACTCAGATACATTTCCTTTGTTCAATGATAAATATGAAAGATTTACTTACAAGCACAAATTGTATTTTACTCAGCCCAAATCAAAGCTAAAAGTATTTTAGAGTTTAATTTCAAATTCCCCTTAAGCTTTTGTATAGGCGTGCTTATCGAATACTAAGCTGAAATATAAGACAATTTCACAATACCTATGCATATAATCCCTATATATTTATATATTTGTATCAACTATCTTAGCCTAATGGCAAATCCCGATGCACAGATATACATAGTATGTATTTACTGCCTTAGCAGATAGCAATAGATTGAATGCAAATCCTTGATTAGAATTTAAAAGTAAGAAATATAATAATATTGAGTAAAATTATGGCAAAGACTAGTATCTACGAAAGAATAACTAACGATGTATTAGAAATACTTAGGCAATCTCCTTTGCCAATCAGAAGACATGAAATTGCAAAACTTATAGAAATGCCTGCAGAAAGTGAAGAGTATGATTTGCTTAGAGATGTTTTAGACGATCTCGAAGAGCAGGGTGTTATTGAAAAGTTTGCCCGAAGAAAATATGCCCTGAAATCTTATCAGGATAATTCTTCTATAAAAGGCATTTTGGTTATCGAACATAAAAAAGCGTATGTGGAAACTTCGGTGCCCGAATTTCCTGTTATCTCAGTAAAACAAGCCCATCTTAATACCGCTCTTTCCAGCGACGAAGTGCTTGTAAAACTATTAGCTTTGAAGAAAAAAAAGAAACCTCAGGGCGAAATTATAGAAATTATTAACCGCAATCAGACTCAATTTGCTGGAACAATTGAGTATGACGGATATTTCCATTTTGTTGTACCGGATGATGATACGATATATGTTGACTTTTTGGTTCCAAAAGATTTGCTGAAAAGTGCAGAACCGGGTGATAAAGTCAATGCCAGATTTGTCAGCTGGGAGCATTCTACTAAGTCGCCTCATGCCGAAGTAGTTGAAATTATTGGTAAAGCCGGCGAGGCAAAAGCTGAGTTTGACGCTATACTTACTGATTTTAATCTTCCGGAAAAATTCCCGGAAAAAGTGGTGAAAGAGGCAAGGGGTATGTCTTTGCCTGATGTTAATGTTAACTACCCGGGCAGATTAGATGTAAGAGACGAGCTGATTATAACTATAGACCCTCATGATGCGAAAGATTTTGACGACGCACTGTCTCTGAAAATACTTGAAAACGGCAATTACTATCTCGGTGTGCACATAGCTGACGTGAGCTACTATGTGGAAGAAAATACTGATTTGGATATTGAGGCAAGGTTACGCGGTAACTCGACTTATCTCGTGGATAGAGTCATCCCAATGTTGCCGGAAGAGCTTTCAAATGAATTATGCTCTCTGAAACCTAATGAGCCAAGATTTGCTTATTCGTGTTATATGGAAATCACTCCTAACGCTCAGGTTGTTGATTACCAAATCACAGAAACTATAATCGACAGTAAAAGAAGGTACAATTACGACGAAGTACTTGAAATTATCCAAAATGAGGAAGGCGACAATCTCGAGTTGATTTTGTCACTGCATAAGCTTTCAAGATTGCTTCGTGCCAAAAGGTTTCGTGAAGGTGGCATAGAATTCGACACTATGGAGCTTCGCTACGTTTTAGACGACCACAAAAATCCGGTCGAAGTCAAAATGAAACGCTCAAATCATGCTACTCAGTTAGTAGAAGAATGTATGCTTATAGCTAACAAAGTTGTAGCAACTCACATAGAAAAAGTTGCGTCAATGCAGAAACTGAAAAACGTTCCTTTTATTTATCGTGTGCATGACAATCCTGACCCTACAAAGTTCCAGGATGCACTAAACTTTATCAAACAATTTGGTGTAAAAACCAAAAAGCAAAATCTTACTTCGCATGAGATAAACAAAATGCTCGAAGAAGTAAATGAAATGCCGGAAAAGGATATTATCCATTCTGTCTTGATTCGCTCTATGGCGAAAGCTGAATATTCTACTAAAAACATTGGCCACTATGGTTTAGGTTTCAAGTACTATACACACTTTACTTCGCCTATCAGACGCTATTCAGATTTGATTGTACACCGTATGCTGAAAGAGTACCACAAAGGTCAGGTCGTTCCCGAAAGATTGAAATGGCTCAATATACTTATGAAAGATATTGCCAGTATCACTACCGACCGTGAGCGAGCTGCTATGGAAGCAGAAAGAGCTTCTAATAAAATCGCCGGTGCGATGATGATGGAACGACACATTGGCGAGGAATTCAACGGTATCATCACCGGAGTTACAAGTTTCGGGCTGTTTGTGCAGGTAGATGGCATCTATGCAGAAGGTCTTATACACATGAAAGATATGCACGACGATTATTACCTTTTCGAAGAGAAAAAAATGCGACTTGTCGGCAAAAGACACAAAAAAGTGCTACACATGGGTAAAAGAATTCGTGTGAAAGTAATAAAAGTCGTAATTGAAAAACGTGCAGTTGACTTCGCTCTTGTTGATGACAAGCCTTACGAAATTGATATGATCGATAATGTGGAGTTATAACAAAATGTTTACCGGACTAATCGAAGAAATAGGCGAAATAAGTGCTGTCAGACCTATTGGTGCGGGTAAGCGAATTACTGTGAAAGCATCAAAAATTATGGATGACCTCAAAATAGATGATTCTGTGGCTCTTAATGGTGCCTGTCAGACAGTTGTAGCAGTATCTGCCAATCATTTCGAAGTCGAAGCAGTAGAAGAAACTTTAAGAAAAAGCACGCTCGGGCAGTTTCGCCCGGGCATGCATATTAATCTCGAAAGAGCTGCGAAACTCGGTGACAGAATGGGAGGACATCTTGTGCAGGGGCATGTCGATACTATCGGCACGGTTGCAAATATTCAGAAAGAAAGTGCCGGCATTTTGGTTTGGGTGTCCTATCCGCCGGAATTTGATAAATATCTTATTCCGACCGGTTCTGTAACTATCGACGGTATTAGTCTTACTTCTGCAAGGGTGGAATCTTATAGATTTATGGTGTCGGTGATTCCGCATACTTGGAAAGTTACAAATCTGAATAATATCAGAATCGGCTCTTATGTCAATCTTGAATTTGACGTTGTTGGCAAATATATTGAAAAAATGCTCAAATCGGGCAAATCATCCGGTTTGGAGCAATATATAGATCAACCTTTGTATTAGATTGGATAATCACTTAAACACTTTTTTTATGGCATTTAATGAGAACAGCAATTTAGGAAATAGATGATTCGACATTATTTTACTTTAAAACAAATAGCAGAGTCTCTGCAGTTTCTTATTGGCTTTCAGGTAACGGAATGCTTCACTCAGGAAAAGGAAACTCTCTCCTTAGTGCTGAGCAGCGGAAGCAGAGAGGAAATGCTGCATTTTTCCGCTGATCCGAAATTTTGCAGCTTTTACCTAAGACACAATTTTGCCCGTGCAGGTAAGAACACCACAGATTTGATGCCGGATTTGCTCGGAGAATATCTACAAAGTATTCAGGTTAAAGAAAAGGACAGAGTAATAATATTAGATTTTGTTGCTGTGCGTGCTTACGTTTTGCTTTATGGCGCTGCAGAAAGTAATTTTATTCTTAGCTCAAAGCCAAATGACATAGTAATCGATTCGCTCAGCAAACGAAAGGCACTTGAGGGACAAAAAATCAAATTGAAACCGACTTATAATAAAAGTTTACTAAGCTTTCCGGGCGATGCCAAGTTACGCGATGCTTTAGCCAAATCTGATTTGCTTTTAGGGAAAGACTATGCCGAAGAGTTTTTACTTGCTCAAAATATCGACACAAAAGCTCTATTGCAGGATTTTTCTGAGGTGGACATATCTTTGCTGCTCGAAAAGGTAAATCTATTTACAGAGCAAATATGTACCTCAAAAGAGTATCTGATTTACAGGAAAGATGACGATAGTCTTATGATGAGTCTTATTCCGCTGCAAAAATATGGCGAGCCTGAGCAAATAACAGATAATCTGCATAAAGCTATCCAAATTCGACTTAGCTACGAAAAGAAAGAAGATACTTTTGCCAAGGATTTTAAAGAAGTTGAAAATAAATTGGAATCCAAAATATCAAAAATTGTCAGAAATATTGGATTTGCTTCTGATTTTTCTAAAACTGAGGAAAAGATAAGTAATTACACACTTTGGGGCGAAATACTCCTTTCTCAGCCAAATCCTAAGTTGAAACCCGGAAAAGAAATCAGTCTTTCTGATTGGAGCGGCAATCAGATAATTATTCCTCTCGATGAGAAGCTCGATTTGATGCAAAATGCACATATCTTTTACGAAAAGTCCAAAAAGTCAAAACAGGAGCTTATATTCAGAAAGCTCCGAATTCCAAAAATGCAGGAAGAATTGGACTCACTCAATCAAATAAAAAAAGAGCTTGACAGCATTCATGATATTAAAGAATTGAATAAATTTGTAAACAGAAACACTAAGGTTTTAGGAATAAAGAAACAGGGCAACAAGACATTGGATGCAAGCGAAAAATATAAAGTGTTTGACTTGGGAGATGGTTTTACTCTCTATGTTGGTAAAAATGCTGCCAACAATGACGAACTTACCATGAAGTTTGCTAAAGCAAATGATTTGTGGTTTCACGTTCGGGGCATTAGCGGTTCGCACGCTGTGATTAGAATAGAAAAAGGTCAGAAACCCGGTAAACATATTATCGAAAAAGCTGCGGCTATTACTGCTTATTACTCAAAAATGCGAAATGCAGGACTCACACCCGTAGCTTACACAGAAAAAAAATATGTAAGAAAGCCCAAAGGTGCCAATCCCGGCCAAGTGCTTATTACAAAAGAAAAAGTAGTGCAGGTAGTCCCCGCATTGCCAGACGGATATACAGAATAAAGGAGTTCAGCCTGATGAATAAGCTAATTGTTATTTTGATTGTGTTTGCGATTACTGCAGTAACTGCGGCTAATCTCTCAAACAAACTAAAAATAGAAAAAAACTCGAACTATAAGTACTATATCGTAAATGATTCTAAACATTTGCTTAGGACGAGCGACGGCACTTTGGACGAGTTTGACACTATTGCATCTGCAGAGAGCTTTTATGCAGACCTGCTTTTTAGCGAGGTTGGGGGAGATCGGCTTATAGCTCTTGTTGCTCTTTCCAACGTGAGTACATACGAGAAAGACCCCTCGAAAGGGATGGAAATTAAGTCCAAGAATGATTTAGTAGATTTGGACGAAGTTGGTGGGGAAATCTCTATTGCGGCTAATGGGGCAGATGCAAAAATCGAATCCTTGGATAACGTAAACTCTTTATCCTATCTGATTTTGCCGGATATAATGCAGTACCTCACCGAGCTTGCTCTGCCACTGCCTACTTACGAATCAGAGGCAGGTGCTGAGTGGTTTGCCGATAAGACAGAGATTCAAAAATATGATTTTGCAAGTTTGGAATCGCATCACAAAATAAGATATAAACTTACTGCTTTCAAAGAGTACAAAGGTTACCAATGTGCTGAAATAGACTTTGAGACTGTTACAAATGACTATACCTCGAAGTTTGCAGTCTCTGCATTTAAAAGCAAAATCATGGGCAAAGCTTTGATCGAAGCTGCAACCGGTGTGGTAGTCAATCTTCAGATTTCGACAGACTTTACTCTGATTGCGGATAATAATGGTTTGAATTACAACACAGAAACTTCGTCATTTACAGAAATTTCTCTGCGTTCGAGAGAATAAAAAGAGGGTCTATTCTGCTTCTCTTATTCAAGTTTGAGAGAGGCAGATAGTTTTAACTCGAAGTTTGCAGCAATGCTAATAGTCGCATTATAACTATTTTTTGTTTTTATTTTGCATTTGGTGATGTTGATTTAGGTTCTCTCAAAAATGTAATTCCTTCTACAGTGTACTCAGGAGAAAGATAAATATCTGGGCATACAAAATCTAAATGCTTTGATAAGAATCCCTTAAATGTTTTTTCTGTTCTATTGTCAATTAATTCTATAATGCCATTATCAATATTATATTTTCCAAAATACATTAACCTACCTTTAAAATAAATGGTAAAAGTATTGAAGGTTTCAAATATTATTTCATAGTCTTTCAATAAGAACTGATATCTATCTAGAGATTTTAAAATAGAAATATCATCTATTTTAGATTGCTTATTTGCTTCATAAATTTGTACCATGTTACTATCAATATTTTTACAAATTTTGTAATATTCTTCTAGTTTATCGGCATCTCCTAAAAATGTTACAAATCGGCCTGTATCATCAATTACATCTATGCTATAGTTATTATCTGACACCAGCGAATCAAGATACACCCAGTTTGATTTAAGCAAAATATTGCCGTCATTTTTTTTGTAACATTCAAACTTTATCTTGTTAAAAGCATCTGAGAGAACACAATTCCCATTATGATATGCTACTTTTCCAGCTAGTAAGGGAAAATAAAATATATGTGACGATCCTTCATGAATATTTTGATAATACATAAGAAATGTTTCATCAGAGTATATTTTCAAAGTTATCTGTGCTGAGTAGATTTGTTTGTTGAATGTATATATACTATGAGTATTAGTATTAGTTTTAGTACTAACAATATTTGCTGAAGAAGTTATCATAGCAAATAGAATCAATATGAATTTCAAAATGATTTACCTTATTTTAATGGGTCAAAATTATATTCACACTCAATTTGTACGGGGATGTGTTTGAAATTAGCCTCATACCTGAAAGTTATCGTGTGCTGCGCAAGCAAACTCGAAGTTTGCAGCAATGCTAATAGTAGCATTATGACTAGTTTGTTGTGTTTATTTTTCATTTGGTTGTGTCCTTAGGTTCAAATTCAAAAAGACTATTCTCTATTCCACATGGCAGAAAAAATGGTAATTTTGGTATATACAAAGTTCTATTATCCTTAACTTTCCCTTCGAAATGTACTCCATAAAATGACAATGTCAAAAGGCCATTTTCAAGTCTGTAGGTTCCTTCTAATAAAGGTGTATTGTTTACAGAATAAGTACAACTACCATCATCAACAAAATCTAAATAGAACATATTGTTCTTATTTAAATTGCTATATGGTGTGTAATGAGGTAATGAAGTCGCAACATATCTTCCAACTTCAATATCATTTTGCTCATTATCAAACGCTAAATGAGCGTAAGAAAGTTTTGTCGCCTTAAGACATTCAAAAAATAGTGGAAAATTACCAAGATCTTCCGGTAAAAACTCTGGGTCATTTTCCATGAACCATACTTTATCCATTGTTTTGTTTTTTAGAAAGATAGGAGCATCAATAAATACCATTTTGTCATCCACCAAAGTAGCTGTATAATTGAACCCATAAATATCATCATGAAAGGATATTTCATTATCTTTCCTTTTATATTTCCCTTTGGCAAGTAGTATTTCTCCCAAATCAATATCAGACTGAATTGGATTAGTTAAAGTCATCATATAAGCATCCCCCACAATATTCAAATGTATATTTTTGTAATAATTAAATGTATTACTATTGTAACATAATATTGTATGAATCCTGTCATTTGGAATGTCAGATAACTGCAATTTAAAAACTCCAAGAATTACTAATAGCATTAACATCATTACCATGCCCTCAAACTTGTTGGTAAAACATCATTGTATTCTGGTTTAACGTTAAGTCCATAACCTCTTTTTATCATTATTCTATCTAATTTATCAGCTTCAAACGGTTCATAGTGATTTTGTAAATAATACTTTGAAAATAGGTAATCAGTAAGATAACTTTTACTATCTAAATATTGACCATACTCATGCATATATTTTGGATTATAAAGAACAAAAGCATTTTGTGCGAGCAAACTCGAAGTTTGCAGCAATGCTAATAGTAGCATTATGACTATTTTTTTGTGTTTATTTTGCATTATTTAGTTCCTTACTCTCTTCTATCAACTGATTGACTAATGAGTCTAACTTGTCACTATGATAATAATCTAGACAATTTTGGCTTATTAATCTTCTTTTAATTCCTTCCTCTTCTAAAAGATACTCTAAAAAAGGAATAGAATCTGCTACAACTTTTGCACAACTGTCCAATATTGTATATTCCCTATCATATTCATCGGTTAATGAAAATACAATTCGAAACCCATCTTCTAACTTATAATCATATCCTGTAATACCGTGGTCAATACAAGAGCACAGACTATATTCTTTAAACTGCTCTTTGAGTAATACTCGATATTCTTCTGTAGAGACGGTATCATCAATTTGCAGGTCTAAAAGACTTCTTTTTTCTTCTGAGGAACCCATATTAAACATCGCTAAGAAAATAGTTACTACACAAGTAGTCCATAAAATCTTATTCGTTGTTTTTTTGTGTTTATTATTCATTATTGATTCCCTTATTTTGTTTTTCATATATAAACCAATGATCACCTATAGTGGTAAATAACTTGCCCCTTACTAAATATAGTGTCAAAAATTTCTTCTCAAGTTGAAAAACGGTAATTTCCAAATCAGTATTTTCTGATAACGAATCGATATCAATAAAATGGATACCTATAACAAAAGCTAAATCACCTTGTATATCGAGTTGATATACAGCTTTGAATGGATTTTTATATTTCCTACCAGGTAATTCAATTCTCCCACTATCAAGAGTTAATTGTATTGAATCAAGCAAATGAGTGACAGTAAATTTTTCTTGGAAATGATAACTCATGTTATTAATAATGAGCTCACTTGATGTAATTTTTTCTATGTCAGCTTGCTTTAACATTCCTAAGTTTAATGTCCTTTCCTGGGTAACTACCCACGTACCCTGTAGCTCTTTTATACTATCAGTAGCATAAAGTTTATTATTTAACAATACTACAATTAGTATAATATATATATATATGTATTTTGTCATTTTATCCCCCCATATTTACCAAACTTAAATAGTTCTCGTTCTCTTACTCTTCTATCTTCTAAGCCTACCATGTACACACCATCACTTGTGTTGATATCCATATCTTTTGCACAGCTAGCTAAAATGGCTAATTCTATCATATATTTGTCAGGATGTTCAATACTATAAAATGTACCCAAATATGCATCAGCTACTTTTATATCATACCCCGTAATTCCATAGTCTTTACACCTAAAGAGGCTAAATTCTTTAAGATGCTCTTTCAATAACAATTTATACTCTTCAACAGAAACAGTATCATATGTCGCCAAATGTCGAAGTGTTCTTTTTTCTTCAGATGAGCCCATATTAAACATCGCTAAGAAAACAGTTGCAAGACCTATGGTCATCAAAATCTTATTAGACATTTTTTTATTTTTATTTTTCATTGAGATATTCCTGTATTTTGATAAGTTCAGGGTCATTCATTGATTTGTAAGGTTCTTTGATTGTGTATATAGCATTAGACTCCAAATATGGATCAACTAAATACCCAAAAGCTTTAGCTATTTCAAGATAGAATGTTTCTAAATCTGTTTCATAGTATCTAAGATAGATATTTTTAAAATTGCTATAGTGCATCTTCAGAATCTCAATCACAGATTCACGATTATTAAGAAGATTATTTAAAAACATCAATCTGATGTCGGCAGGATAAAATACTTTATTCAAGCAGAAATTGATAGCAAGAACCAATGATCCGTATTGATTAAAGTTTGTGTATATCAGCAGGCAAGCTTCGTCACTAATAAAACTAGAATATTCACCTAACAATGAATCAGATTTTAATTCTGCCATATGTCTCTTCCACAGGCCAGTTAGAGAACAGTCCCAAGAATCACATTCTTCAAATGACATCAGAAATGGAATTATATTATGATCTGCATCAAAATACAAATTTAAAAATTCTGATGTGTTTCGTATTTCATTGACTAGGCTATCTTTGCCAATCATTTCCTGAATCTTTATGCCTTCATTTTTAAAAAGAACACTAAGTGGCAAAGTTTCGATTTTAATATCGAAAAATATACTAAACCGATTTACTTTTGCAAGTAGTTCATGGAACTCATTTGGATTAAATTGATTTAAAGACTTATCATTACCAAGTAGTGCACAAGATACTGACATTAACGCAATCAAGAATACAACAAAGGTAGTTTTCATAATTACAAATCCTTATTCTGGTATTGGCAATCTAAAATATCTTCTCACAGTGCCGTAACCCCTCTTATTTATTTTAGGTATGGGACATATCCGGGATATGAATATAAATACCTTTGGCTCCCAATTTACTAATTATAGTGAGTGCTTTATGTTTTGAGTTAAGTTCATAAACTCTTTCTTTAATAGTATGGCATTGTGATTAGTATTTTGTGTTTATTTTGCATTTGCTTTTGTCCTTTAGCTTATAAATCAAATATAACAGATGACTGTCATTGCCTAACTTCTGTTCAATAAATTTCCTGATTCTAACATTATCATCATGCGACAAAACACCTCTGAAAATGTTGAAAAAATTTATTGTTATTCCCGGCAAAACAAAGAATTTTTGTTTTCTTTGCAACTCATCATCTTCATAATAATAAATATTAATACTAAGTGAGTATTCATAGTCGAACTCTGATCTATCCAAGATAGAAGAACAATTAAGAATATTGTCTTTTAACTTCTCAAATTGTTGCTCGTTGATTTTAATTGTATCCCCGGCAAACATAAGTTTAAAACCTGTATTGTTTTCGTCAGTATATAAACACATATCGCCCCCCAAATCACCATACAAAGTTCTACCATTTATGTCAATTGATATTATCTTATCAAAAAGTCTATCTGTAACATTATGTCTATCTACGGAAACACAAGATGCTAACAAACAACAGAACATTAAGAGAATTATATAATATTTCATAGTCATTTCCACACATACTTATTTATTTCTGACTGCTTCAAAGTAGCAAAGAAAAGAACACAAAGTATAAAATATTTCATAACTTAATCTCCTTTGTTATAAAAAAGAAAGCAGGAGAGAAACAATATCTCTCCTGCGATAAAATAGTAAATATTATTTATTTAACAATAATAAATTTACCGGAATTGAGTTTATTTGTAAAAAATATAAAATGCAATTAAAGCAAACTAAGGCACTATATTTTTCAGCAAAGTCTCAATTCTATTTGACAAAATTTTAGTTTTTAGGCATATCTTTTGTAAAATCAATTTCAGAGCCCATAACACTGTGAGGAATCAAAAAGACAACTATTACCGTAGCAGCAGCTACAAGTGCCCACCATTTCTTATCCGGGTGTTTTCTCATCTGCCAGATTGCAATAATCCACATAATAAGCCCGGCAAGAGTTTTATTGTCGGTTAGGTCATGTCCGAAAGGCCATCCAGTCCAATAAGCGTCAAATGCATATTTTTGGATAATCGGGCCCATCACCATGCCACCGATAGTAAGCATAATTACTGTAATAATACTCAAATTGATTACATTATCTCTTTTGAATAATGCTTCCAATCCTGTGCGCATCGAAAACAAAAATGCCGAGAAAATAAAGAAAATATGCACCAATAGCCATCCCAATGGCACTACACCTTTGTATCGGGTGACGGCGGGTTCTTCATTTAGTTTATATTCTGTGCCGTTTTGGTCAAAAAGGCTGATTAGGTATTCAATTTTTCCTGCGGCAGGTTGATTAGGCAAGGAGGCAACAAGAGAATCTGCCCGTCTTGTCATTTCTGCAGTAGTCCATTCATCATGGCTTGGAAATCTTTTGTAGGTAATTTTACCGGTAATGCCGTCAGGGGCAAAAATAGGTATCTGTTGGTCAGTGCTTCCTTCCCAAGTTCGAAGTAATTTGTAATCTATTTCAATGCCATTGATAGTAACTTCATCAGAAATAGGGTAGGTAGGGCCTGTGGTTCTTTGCCAAATCACAAATATGATAGTAATCACCACAGCAAGTATCCACAGCATAGTAGTTTGTAGTTTTTTGTTCATCAGAGAAAACTCCTTTATTTTATTAGTTTTGTTCCAAAAAAGCAACCGCCTTTTGAGCTACAGAGTCGAGTTTCAAATCTATAAAAACATAAGCCTCGTCTCCCCAAAGAGAGTGAGCTAAAATTGCTTTTAAATAATTGCGAATGTACTCTTTGTCTTGCTCAAACATAGCCTCGTTAGCGATATTATGCCTTCGGCAAAAGACGGAAAAATCATTAAGAATATTGTCATTAATATACGCATCTTTTTCAAATAATCTGAAATCTTTTCCGTAAGTCTCTTTCTGTTGCTCCCCAAATCGATAAATAAAGGAATAGATGTATTCATGGAACAATCTTTTTTGAATAAGCACATTAGTAAGCAAAGTCAATGTATCCTTTTTTTCAATGATATCCGGCAGAATGCCCATACCTCCGACAATGCTTTTGCCTGATTTGGTATAATAAATAGGCATGCGGGTATTTGGGGTGCTGTTTATCATTTTTTGCAATTTTTCGAATTCTTCTTCACCGAGGCTTAGCTTCAGAGCAGGGTCTAACTCTGCCTCTTCTTTATTGTCAATATGCAGGCTTCTGCCACTTGGCGTGAGATATTCGGCTACAGTAATTTTGAAAGCTGTACTGTCGGTAAGCCGCCAAGTATTTTGAATAGTTGCCTTGCCAAAACTAATTTCACCTATCACTTTGCCACGTTCGTTGTCCTGAATAGCACCTGCAAGTATCTCAGAAGCAGAGGCAGATTGTTTATTTATCAGAACAATGAGTGGAATTTTTGAGGCAATACCATCTTTTTCGCAAATATAAGTTTTAGCAATTTCAGGATTATTCGACTTTACAATAAGTATAGTGTCACCCTTGCTGAGAAATTCAGCTCCGATATTAGCAGCAGATTCGACTCTTCCACCGGGGTTATCTCTCAAATCAAGAACAAATCCTTTGGGAGATTGGGACATAAGTTCTTCAATTTTAGATTTGGCTACTTCGTCTGTATTGTCAGAAAACTTGTTGATTTTAATGTAAGCTATATTTGTCCCTGCAATAATAAAAGAAGCCGGCACACCCGGCACATCAGTGTCTTTTCTGGGTAAAAGAAGCTGTTTCAAATCAGATTTCCAGCCTTTTTGCACTATCAGAGAAACTTCGGAATGGTGATCGCCCTCGAGCAATTCGTTTAACTCTTTATAGCTCAAGCCACTTGTGTTTTTTCCGTCAATAAAAAGTACACGGTCCGAAATTTCGATTCCTGCAGAATCCGCAGGGCTGCCCGGAATTACATAAGCCACAGTGGCAGTGTCATTCACATTTGTTACGCTAGCACCAATGCCATACTGTTTCCCGGTCTGAGACTGACTTAAAGCCGTATAGGTAGGCTTATCGTAGTAGCCTGAATTTTTATCAATGGCTTTAAGCAGAGCATCAAATGCTTGGTCAGAAACCTTTGAAATATCAAAAGTATCTTTGTGGTTTTTGTATGCAGTTTCGAGAATATATTTGAATTTGTTGGACTGGTATTGTATCTGATCCTCAGGTGATAAACTATCGGAAAATAAGGAACCCACGATAAGGAAGAAAAGTACTAAATATCTCATATAGCTATATATCTATTATTCTTATAAATACTACAAACAACGACAAAGTACAAAATAAGTTAAGAAAAAGCATAAAAAAAAGCAGTATGGCTATGGGAAAAGAAGTAAAAAATCTAAATTATCAAAAGAAAATGTAAAAAAGACATAAATATGGAAATAATGACTTTTTCTGCCATTCCTCCAAATTCTTTCTATGTTGGATTTGTTCTAACATTATTATCAAAACCTACTATTTTAACTCAAAACCCTCACCATTCCCCTCTTGAGGGGTGGCTCACCGAAGGTGAGACGGGGTGGAAAAGAACCTTATTCAAATCACTGCCCCGAAAAATATTCTCGCTAAGGTTATTTATTTAAATTGCATTTTGTATGTTGTTTAAATCTGTGCTTCGTTTGTCTCCACACCGACATGATACTTTTGCGAGCGCAGCAGGTCAATAAAAGATCCGGATATTTTATTCTGTTTTTCTTCTAAAAAAGTAGTAAAAATCCTACTTCTCAGATTTGTCAGAGCTAAAATGATTTTCTAAAATAGATTTGAAATACTCATGCTTTGCATCCATATTCGTTTCAGCGCTGATGCCTGTAAGTAAAAGCTCTTCGCACAAAAGGAATTTTTTATAGTAATCTATCTTTTTTTTAGCAGTTTTCGAGATGTTTTTGTATTCATTACGAAAGTAATCTTCAATGTTTTTACCTTTAGCGACAGGTATATAGTCCCTACCAAACCATCTTTTGTTCAAAACGAATTTGAGCCATTCTATACCCATATATATGGCTTTTGCCATCTCTGTATTAGTTCCGAAATCATATACTCTGCATTCATAACCCAAGGCAAGCATCATCAGCAGATTGTGATCCGTTTCCATGATGATTTTATCCCACAAATGCCGCTCGCAATGAGTTGATTGTATTCGGATAAACATAACAGAATCGCTATCTAATTGGAGCTTATCAAGAGCTTCTATACCATTGGTTAGGTTTAAAAAGTTGCGTACTTGTTTCATAGGATTGCTATAATTTGACTTTAACAAATTTTGCCGAAAGTAAATATATAAAAATATTGGGATTCTTCCTGTTCATTAGCAAGAGAAAAAAAGTGCATCTTGCCCTGTTATTATTCCAACAGTTTTGCCATTGTAACCCAAAAAATTTTATCTCAAAGATGTTATAAGAAAAATAAAAATGGTAGATTTTAACGTTTAAGCCTATGGCATTTAAAGACTGCCGTACATAAATAAAAAGAGAAGCAGGTTTTACGAGCGTCTCTCTATTCGGTAAAAGTATTTTTCTAATCTTCTGCTGACTGCTTACCCGAATCTTGTTCGATTTCAATAGGGTAGTGTCCGGTGAAGCATGCAGTGCAGTAATCTATACCATCTTCTTTAGGGACAGACTCAAGCAGCTTTTCAGCTGATAAATAGTGCATGGAGTCTGCTCCGATAGCTTTTCCAATGGCATCCTGATCAGGATAATCATTTGCAATCAGCTCCTCTCTGCTTGGGAAATCCATTCCATAGTGGCATGGATATTTGATAGGAGGGGAGGTGATTTTCATGTGCAAAGATTTTGGTTTTGCTTCTTTGATTAGGTTCAATAATGCTTTCGAAGTTGTTCCTCTTACGATAGAGTCATCGATTACAACCAAATGTTTGTCCTCGATAAGACCTTTAACAGTATTGAATTTAGTTTTAACTTTAAACTCTCTGTTGTCCTGCCCCGGAGCAATAAAAGTTCTTCCAACATAGTGACTGCGGATTAGTCCGAGTTCGTATTTGGTTGGGCAACTAAGCTCATTATTTACTCTTGCATAGCCCAAAGTAGCAGTGTTGCCGCTGTCAGGCACAGGAATTACAGTTACTTTTTCGCCGTCAGGAGATTTGATAGGGCTTTCGATAGCTAAATTTTTACCAAGCTTACGACGCACTTTATCAACAGAATGACCAAAAACAAGCGAATCAGGTCTTGAGAAATATATATATTCAAAAATACAGTGAGCAGCTTTTGGAGTCTCATCTTCTATATTAAAGCTTCTAAATTCACCTGTAGCAACTGTGTTTCTGTCTATTACAATCATTTCGTTATGCTTTACAGAGCGTATATATTCTGCTCCGATAATGTCAAAGGCAGCAGTTTCGGAAGCCACAACATAAGAATATTCATCTCCTACTTTCACTCTACCAATAGAAAGAGGTCTGACACCGTGAGGGTCGCGTGCAGCAATTAGGTAATCATCTGTAATAATAGCAAGCGAATAAGCACCTCTTGCTTTTTTCAGAGCACCTCTTACTCTTTCAATAGTGTCCGGCTCTTTAGAGCGGGCTACAAGGTGCATGAAAAGTTCCGAGTCAGTAGTAGTCTGGAAGATGGCACCATCATCATGAAGCTGCTTTCTTAAAGTTTTTGTATTAGTGAGATTACCATTATGAGCAAGACACATCAGCCCGGAATGATAAATCATATTAAAGGGCTGGATGTTAGCTCTGTTAGAAGAGCCTGTAGTCGAATATCTATTGTGTCCGACAGCCATATCGCCTTTTAGAACATCTGTCAAAATTTTGGGGTCAGAGAAAACATCAAGCACAAGCCCTTCGCCGCGAGTGTAAGCAAAGCGTTTTTTCTGTTTTTCCTCATCGAAATATATAGTCGAGATGCCGGCAGCTTCCTGGCCTCTATGCTGCAAAGCATGCAGAGCATAGTAAGTCATGATAGAAGCTTTTGGGTGATTAAAAATACCGAATATAGCACAATTCGGGCGTGCTTTATCTGAATCGCCGCGTCTTTGACACATGATAAACCCTTTTCAAAAACCTGTTAAAACACCAAATCGCAATTTAATCATTTTTGTTTGAACAGCCATTAGTTTTGTAAACTAATGAGCAAATCATTCTGCCAAGAAAACTATTGATGATTTACTCTGTTATTGTTATTTTATACTTCTCGATTAGTATTTTACGATATTGACATTTTATGAATCTTCTAATAAATAAACAAAACACTTTATGATCTCCGACCAAATCTTACTTATTAAATTAGATGAAAAGAAGGAAACAGAAAGAATATTATTGATTCTAATCAATGGCATACTTGATAATCTAGAGCAAGATATAATATCTGTTCGTACAGCTGAACTTGCGATATTTGGTCCAGCTATGCTTACTGAGAGGAAAAGGAAGCAAATAAACAATGGGATTTTAGACCTTATCTACGAAGGATTATTCCTTGAGAATGTATTGGATTGGATGCCTCATAAATTCAAAGATACCATCCACAATATGCAAACTGTTGCAAACACTTTGCTAAAGAAATATGATACAAACTATTTGGCAAAGCCTTGGATAGAAAATATAGATAATAAAAATATTTTATCAGATGAGGAAAGATTTGCTAAGCTAAAGCATATCAAAAAAAATTATAATAAAATCAGTGCTATTTATTCGGATATAAAAGAAAAAAGTGAAATTATCATATTAGTTCTAATATGTGGGATGATTGTGAGCTTAGAAAACAAGCTAATATCTCTAGATTATGCAAAAGAATCCTTGTTTTCAGACTCTACTACAGATATTTTAAGGAGCCTAGGTTTAAGACTTGAAATAATCAATTTAATACAAAAAGGAATTGAGTTAGAAAGGCTAAATGTAAAAGACAAGCAACTGAACGAATCAAGCATTATCGAGATGAAAAATACAGCATATAATCTATTGAAATGTTATAATTCTCCACAATATCTCTATAGAATCTGGATTAGAACAATTAGGTGCAAAAAAACATTATGTATTTGAAAAGAGTCAAGAAAACCATCTAAGTGAATAATTAGAATTCAAGGATACAACATTATGATAACTGAAGAAATTGAATCTATTATACGAAGAAATTGGCTGAAAGCAGCTCAAGAATTGAATTTTGAAATTATCACCCCATATACTATTAGTATTGATGGGAATGATAGAAAAGTCTTTGCATTTTTGCCTGACTATGGTTCAAAACAAGGTGCGATTGTATGTTTATCAGCACAACCAAACTGTGATTGGCATATCAAGAGTTCTGACCATGACGAAATATGGAGCTGGGGACTTGCTAACAAAAGATTTTGTAGCATTATTTACATTACTAATGACAATCTAGTTTATGATAAAGAATATTTTATTGATATACTTGAGGACTGGAAAATAAGTTGAGTGTTTAAGATAGAAAAAACGACTGAAGTGCCATAACATGATTTATTTAGAATTTGGATTAAAACAAGAAACTGAAATCAGAATACTCATTTTAATGTATGGCTTGCTTGACAGTTTAGAAAAAGATATAATTCCGTTGTATCTAACAACCAGAGCAATGTTTTCTCCTTATGGAGTTGATACATTAAAGGAAGTAGGAATAAGATCTGAAGTAATAGATTTAGTTGATAGAGGAAGAGAACTAGATGATATTTTTGATTTAATTCCACATCTATACAAAAAAAAAGGAACTGATATGGTAGCAGTCCCTTTTAAAATTTCTGTTTACTCAACTACAAAACCAATAGCTCTTTTTTCTACATCATTATCAACAACTAAGTAATAGACACCTCTTTTGATACCTGTAACATCAATTTGTTTTGCTGCGAAGGCTGTCTGTTTGTCGTAATTGAACTGATTATCTAATACTTTGATTTCTTTTCCCATATAATCATATATTTTAAAGCTCACATTACTCATAGCGTGTGGATTCAAATAAAATCTCACTTCAGTATATGTGATTGCAGGGTTTGGTCTAACTGTAAGAGGTATTATTGTAGGCATACCTTCAGTTTCCTCTAATGATGTTTGATCGTACGGATCTAATGGTATCGCTGCAAAAATACTTTTACCATCTTCCCAATATTCTTCTTTTATATGTGAATAAAACCACCAAATATTGTTTTTATCAACTTGAAAATATTTTGTTATATATGTGCTATCTGGAAAAGGAATACGTTTCCAATTTCCATCGGCAGGTTTGAAGTATAATTTGGCAAGATATTTTTCAGGTTGAGCTGTCTGTGCTAAAGCAAGCAGTCCGCCTTTATTATCTGACCTAACCCTAAATAAGATATTATAAGCCGGATTGAGGCTATCATAGTCATCAAAAAAACCTTCAAAATCTTCACGAATAATGGTGTTTTTCAAATCGTCATGGAAGAGTTCTTTTGTGTCAAAATTATATGTATAATACTGAAAGTCTCTTGTTGAGTTACAAATCAGCATATTGTTTTTGATATATGGTGATGAAGCATAATAAAAGAAATCTAAAGTTTTGTGATAATTTGAAAAGTCAACTGAATCTGCCTCACCTGAACTTATCTCATATTCAATTAGCTTGCTGTTCCATGAATAATAATAAAGTTTATTGTTATATATTTCATAAGATTTAACGCCTGAACCTATAGAAGGATAGCAGTTTAGCAGCTTTTCGGGTTCAATATGAGTAAGCTTTAAAGAATTATCATCCAATATATGCATCCCTTGAAAAAATCCATTGAGACCATGTACTATATAATATTTATCGTCATTATATGCCACGAAACCATTACCTGTTTTTAAAGCTGGGATTTCATTTTCTGAGTAGATTATTGTAGTGTCTTCGGAAACATAAATTAAGGTATCTATTTTAGTAACTATATAAGATTTTTTTGAAAAAGCCATTGAAGAGTTCGAATAGCCCAATGTACAGTAATCCTCACCATTATATGGTATCGTTTTGATGACTTTACTTAATTCTTTTGTCTCAATATCTATATAACACTGATAACCATAACTATTGAAAATTACATGATTGTTTAAATCAAACAAAATTTCAGTACTACCGCCTCCTGATGTTAAGTCACCCATAGGGATATAGTTTCCCCATTTTTGTGCACTCAACTGAGTCATAGAGAGTAATAGAATTGAAAGATGTAAAAATAGATATTTCATACTTACCTCGTCATAATAAAATAGATGGGCAGATGTTGACTATCAACAACTACCCAAAAAGTATTAATCACATTTAACACCACATTCGTGGTAATATCCTTCAGGATTTAATTCTAAAGGGTTTTCCCATACTACAGGCATTTCTATCCATATTTGATCAGGGCATGCATTTGTTATATCTGTTCTTCTTTCTACAAGTTCCTGTCTTGCTTCAAATAGTCCTGTGTCCGGATCATTATAAAAACAAGTTTTATAAATAGATAAACACTTAGCTTCATCGCTGCAAGGCACAAATTCAGAAATAGGGATTAGCCACTCGCCGGTGTCAATTTGATCAACTAATACCAAATCATTCGTCTGGCATGCTGCCATAGTAAGTTGATAGGAAATCTGTTGTTGTTCTTCATCACAGGGCGAAGGTTCTATTTCCCTTTTGTTTACTAAATCTTTAAGTACACCTTTGGCAATCATATCAATATAATATCCATAATTATTATTGAATTCTTCTTGGGCTGCTCTAAAATCACATGTGTCAGAATCAGGAATTAAGAAGACATGAGCAATCGAAAACTCTACATCAAAGGCGGAAATTGGTGGCCCTGCTTGGTGTTGATAAAAACAATAAATAACCTGAATTGTAAAACAAGGCTCGATTCTACCTACCTCAACAGCAGGCATTTGTCGCCAGTCGGGATCGCCGCAGTCTGCCTGCAAATCAGTTATAGAAAAAGCGAATAGCATTGCAAGTGCAACACCCAGCATAGCAAAAATAGATTTGCTTTTCATAAGGATACTCCTTAATTTGAATTGATAATGTTTATTATTAGG
Source organism: Kapaibacterium sp. (SeqCode) (assembly GCA_963664875.1). Lineage (GTDB taxonomy): Bacteria > Bacteroidota > Ignavibacteria > Kapaibacteriales > UBA2268 > JBFHIJ01. Next base: position 3,711,068 of record OY761611.1, read on the forward strand.
CAATTTGTACTTTAGCGGGTAAAATTGCCGAAAGGAATCTGCTTATGTGGGTTCCTTTTTTTTTTGGTGAATCATTTTACTCAACTACAAAACCAATAGCTCGCTTTTCTACATCGTTATCAACAACCAAGTAATAGACACCTGGAGATAGCGATTCTACATTGATTATTTTGCTTGCCATTCCGGTATTTTTATTCAAATGATAAGAATTATTGAGCTCATTTATAAGCATTCCTGAGTAATTGTATATTTTGAAATTAACTTTATCGGCAGTTCTCGGGTCAAGATAAAATTTTATTTCCGAGGTAGTTCTTGCAGGGTTGGGAACAGTTTTAACAGGATATATCGTGAAAAGTTCTGTGTCTGCAATTGAAGTTGTATCTGCATAAGGATTAAATCTTACACAAGCGTATTTGTAATCTGGATTTTCTAAATATTCCGGTTTTATCCGAGCGTAGCCCCAAAGAGTATTATCTACATCTAAATGTAAATATCCTGAAATATCATGCTTCTTTGGAAGAGCTATGTTTTGCCAGTTTTCACCGGATTTTTTCATATAAAAATGCCAATTACTTCTTTCGATACCAACGCTTACATATGCAAATAAACTACCTTTATGGTCAGCATACAGCATCAGATTTAGTGTATCTTTTTCACTTACAGTTGGGAAATCCATCTTAAAAATTTCAGATTCAGCTATGTCCTCTACTTCATATTCCAAAGTATTTAAGTTGTATTTTATATACATTAATGATGCATTTAATCCAAATTCTTGAATTAGGTAGCAAGAGCTATCTACAAATCGTGCGTTGTCTATTTGCTTCAATTTATCATATTTGTTTATGATTGGTTTTAAATCAAGAGAATCAACCTTATCTGATTTAGTATCATAACTGATGAGTTTATTGAATATTGAAAAATAGTAAACTTCATCATTCCACAAACCACGAAGATGACTGTAAGCTCCTCTGCTAGGGAAGTGAGTACGACCAAATCTATCTTTATGTATAAGTGTTAGTTCCAAAGTTTCTTCATCAAAAATATACATACCATCCCATTTGGGGATTAAATCTTTCATTATGTAATATTTGTTATTATTGTATATTATCCATCTTATGCCAGAACTGTCAAATCTTAATTGTTCACCTGTAAATTGAATGACCGTGTCGCTAGTAATATATGACAATGTATCTTCGTGAGTTCTCATATAAGAATGATTTGAGTATGTACAGATTTGGGATATGCGATTGTTGTCAAAAAGATATTTTTTACCTTTGATATGTACACTTGTAGAGTCTGCCACTATATCTAATGCTTCTTTATCAATATAAAAAGCATGACCATAAGTATAATAAACTATGTGGTTATTCGAATCTGAGGCAATATGGACTATTCCATTTGTTACTTTGTTGAATGATATATGATCTTTCCACATCTGAGAGTATAAAGCTGAAGCAAAGAAAATTATTAGAATGAAAATATTGAGTGTGAGTTTTTGCATGGAAGATTTCCTGTATATTTTTAAATAGTAGTAAGGGGATCAAACTCCCTTACTATGAAATAAAAAACTGATGCTGGCCTAATCACATTTAGTTCCACATTCATATTCAATATCATCATAAAAGTTGCTCATAGGATTATAGGTAGGTACAATAGTCGATTGAGGACACTCGCTACCAACTACTTCATTTCTTTGAATAAGTGTTTGTCTTATGACCAACTCACTTATACTAATATCAAAGTATAGACAAAGATGGTATAGAGATTCGCATTTAGAATCTTCAGAACAAGGTACAAATTCTAAGATTGGGTACAATTCCGGAAATTCATCACCAATAACCTTGTTTCCTACCCAAACGAGAGAATTTGTTTGACATAGTACTACAGATACATTATGAACTATATATCCACCATTTTCACAGAAAATAATTTGTAATTCTTGGTCAGTATTGAGTATATCAGCAAAAATTGCTTTAGATATTTTATCAATATACTCACCATAATTGTTGTTGAATTCTTCTTGAGCTGCCTCAAAGTCACATTCATCAGAATCTGCAATTAACTGAATGTTAGTAATCTCAGTATGAATTTTGCTTATACCGTTCACCTCTTCGAGAAACATGCAATAAGTAACCTGTATAGTAAAGCAAGGTTCGATGCGTCCTGCATCCAAATAGTAAGGACCTGTCCAGCCCTGATCTCCACATCCGGCTTGTAAGTCATTAATTGAAAAAGAGATTAGCATTGCAAGTGCAACACCCAGCATAGCAAAAAAAGATTTGCTTTTCATAAGGATACTCCTTAATTTGAATTGATAATGTTTATTATTAGGCAATTTGTACTTTAGCGGGTAAAATTGCCGAAAGGAATCTGCTTAAGTGGGTTCCTTTTTTATTATATGGAACCAAATATAAATTGAATACTGTGTTTTTTTTATTTAACTATTATGCTTTTGCTTAAAATACAAAAATGAAATATATAATGCAAGTATAAATTATATTTCTTTATAGGCAAATTATAATTAGTAGTAATAATAAAATATATCTTCATATTCGATGCGAATTATGCGGAATATTGCTATATTGAACATAAACTAAGATAAAGATAAGGAACAGTTCAATGCGATCATTTTTACTCATAACGGGCATAGCACTAATGATTCTTCATGCTTGCACGTCTGACAAACCATTCAAATCAGAAAATAATCACTCAAATAAGGAAATAACTATGAAAGACACTACTCCTAAAGTAACAGGTATTGGCGGTATCTTTTTCCGCACCAAAGACCCTCAGGCTACTAAAGACTGGTATAAAAACAATCTTGGTTTGGCTACTAACGAATGGGGTGCGCCATTTGAAACAAGAAACGCTAATAATCCTGAAGAGATTAACTATACGCAGTGGAGTCCTTTTGACGAGAATACCGAATACTTCAATCCTTCTGACAAAGAGTTTATGATTAATTACCGAGTGCAAAATATCGAAGGTTTAGTTGAAAATCTGAAAGCAAACGGCGTGACTATTGTTGACTCAATAGAAACCTACGACTATGGCAAATTTGTGCATATCATGGATAACGACGGCAACAAAATTGAACTATGGGAACCTGTTGACAGCGTCTTTACAGAAATGGGCTTAGAAACTACAAAGTAGAATGACATACAAACGAACAATGAGTTATCGACATTTTAACCAAACTGTCGGCAACTCATTGTTTTATTTTAACTTAAAGCCAATCATACAATAGCGAACTATTGTTTATTTTTGTAAAGAATAAACGAATATAATTCTTTTGAAATATAAAACAAGACTAAATCGTTTATTCTATAGGGAAAACATCATACTTATCGGATATTAAAAAAAATGAGACGGACATCTTTGTTTGTAGAGATAGCATTTTGTATAGTTATCTGTTCCTTTATAGCAGCTAATGCAAGCGATATTGATACTGAATTTAAAAATATGTCTATAGAAGAGCTGATGCGTGTCAAAGTAGTTACGGCTACAAAGCACGAAGAAGAGCTAAAAGATGTTCCTTCCAGTATGGTGATTCTTACTCGCAAAGAAATAGAGCAAAGAGGTTTTCTTACTTTATCAGAAGTACTCCAAAACATCCCGGGTCTTTTTATGATTGAGGATAAATATTGGCTTGGCAGTACAAACTATGGAGTCAGAGGCTTTTTCTCAACCGGTCCGTTTAATGATATGGTAGTTCTGGTCAATGGAGTTTCCCAACTTTCTGACAAATATTCCGATTACCCTGACGGGCTAATCAATGTTCCGGTCGAATCTATAGATAGAATCGAAGTGGTACGTGGTCCAATGTCAGTAACTTATGGAAGTGGAGCTTTTTTTGGTGTGATAAATATAATAACTGACGATATTAAGCAATCTAAAAATCAGGCAACTGCTTCGATAGGTCAAATGGGAACCAACAAACAATTTTTTCAGCTGTCCCAAAAAATTGATGACTTATCCTTTAATCTCTCAAGTATGCGATACACTACAAAGGGCATTGATGTTCCCTTCAATGAACTGACAAGCGATCCGAGTAATATGGATTATGTAGGGATTTCACGTGATGCTACTACTTACGGTCAAATGGATGACATTAGAAAATATTTTGGACTGAATGTAAAATACAAAGAGTTCTATACTGATATTTCTTATGCTGAGACTTACAAAGATATATTTGATGGTCAACCAAGCTATTATGAGGGATCTGAAATATCTTTATACTCATTTGATTTCGTATTTGGGTATAAAAAAGCTTTAGCAGATAATTTTGAAATAGATGCAAAGTATGGTTACTATTCAAATAGCCACATAATTGATTACCAGATATTTTATCCTACATACTATGAAGTAGATGGGCAATGGACTCATGCGTATGATTTCGAATTAAATACAAGTTGGGGTATTTCTGACCAATTTACTTTGAATAGTGGCTACTACTTACGTTATGCTCCCGAAATCTTCCAAATATCCGATTTTGCTTACTATGGGCTAAAGAATGGGGATGGAGAAACAAGACTACAAAAAGATATAGTTACTAATTCGCTATTTACACATTTGACCTTTAAGCCTTCAAACAATTTGAGTATCATAGGTGGGATTAGAGTCGAACAGCTTTCTCCTTATGAAATGTTGTATGTGCGAGGAGTAGTTTCGGGAGAACCCGAAGATGGAGTAGATCCGGCTGACAGCAATAACCGAGTAATTTATAATGCAAGATATAATCCTGAAAACAACGGAATAAACCTTGTAACCAGGTTTGCTTTGCTTTACAATATCAACGATTTGCATACAATTAAGTTCATGTTTGGTGAAGCTACAAAGCGCCCATCATTCTCAGAAAATTATAGGCAGCTTGCTGCCGGAAGAGATTTTCTTAATTCGGCTGAGATTCAAACTTATGAGTTTAATTATATGTCGGTTTACTCTGACATTGCTGCAACTAATTTTAGCATATATTATAATCATCTCGATAATCTTATATCTGCTACAAATATATATGATCAGACTACCGGGGAATGGAATCTTTTTAGCTCAAACTCCGGTGAAATGGAAACAGTCGGTTTTGAAGTTTTAGTTAAACTATTTCCAACTGATTATTTGGTATTTGATGTGAATTTTATCTATCAAAAATCAAATGATTTGAGAGAAGGTTGGGGTGATATTAAGTTAGCTTACTCACCTGAAATTCTTAGTTTGGCAAATATTTCATATCTTCCGACAGATGATATTTCAATTACCCTCATAAATAGATATATAGGCGAAATGGAAACAGAATGGGTTACTTCGACTATTCCAAGAGAGGGGCATAGGATAGGTAATAAGTCAGAAAGACGGATGATTAATGATATTAATATAAGATATAATAAGATTTTTGGCTCTGATTTTTTTATCAATTTTAAAATTGCGAACCTCTTTGATGTGGATTATAGATATCCTACTACCAAATCTAATCAATGGATGGATAAAGGTTTGCCTGCACCCGGAAGGAGTATGTATTTTACTATTGGTTACGACTTCGAATAACTTCAGTAGTGCTACTTCTTTATACAGAAATATTTTCTTTTTTAAAGTCTTATTTCGTATATATGTTTTTTACATATTATCGAGAGCACAAAAACTTGGCCATGAACATTTTTATTGATGAAAATATACCGTTTTTGAAAGATGCGTTTCATAACGTTGGTAATGTAACTCTATATAATGGAAGAACTTTATCAAATGATGATTTGATAGCCGGTAGCTGTGAATATCTAATTTCACGTTCTACCTGCAAGGTCAATCAAACATTAATTAAAAATACAAAAGTTAAATTCGTGGCTACAGCTACCTCAGGCATTGACCATATTGATACAAATTATCTCCAAAATAATAATATTTCGTTTGCTTCTGCTCTTGGTTCTAATGCCAACTCCGTGGCTGAATATGTAATCTATTGCATTTTAAATTGGTCCAAACTTAAAGGTCATTTGGTCGAAGGCAAAGCCATTGGTGTGATTGGTTACGGAAATATAGGCAAGCTCGTTGCAAAACATGCTTCACTTCTTGGCTTGAAAGTATATGTAAATGACCCTCCACTCAAAGATGCTGATTTTGAGTTCCCGGATTATGTCGAATACAAAGAGTTAGTAGAGTTGCCTTTCCTGTGCGATGTTATAACTAATCACGTACCACTTACAAAAGTTGGAAAGTATGCTACTGATAATTTATTAGATGAAAAATTTCTTTTGGCTATGAATTTGGAAAGCTTATTGATTCATGCTTCAAGGGGTGGGGTAGTGGATGAAAATATACTTTTAGACCGTCTCATAGCTGAAGAAATTTATGCCTGCGTAGATGTTTTTATTGGAGAACCTGATTTTAATACAGAGCTTGCTGAAAGAGCTATGCTTTGTTCTCCACATGTAGCGGGTTACTCTTTTGACGGAAAGGTCAAAGGTAGCTTGATGGTTGCAGAGGCTTTTGAAATGCATACAAGCATAAAAACAGATAAAACTGATATGCTTCGTCAATTGAGTTTCTACACACCCTTAGAAGAGCATCACTACAAGGATGGTGAATATGTTTTAGAGCTACTGTCCAAAAAAAGAAAATTTGACATAGATACTAAGAATATGCTATCTATAATCCCACTACCGGATGACGAGAGACGAAAAGCATTTGATATGCTTAGAAAGAAATATCCTGTCAGACGCGAATCTTTATAGAGAGAAAAAGCTATCTGCTGTGAATGAAATTTCCAATTTTCTTATCTTCCTTGAGTATATGGTTTATTAGCCATTTTTCGAGGAAGTTACGAATGTTTTTCAAATCAAGCTCATCACCTTTTTTGAGTGCAGTAAGATATTTAATTATTTGCTCTTCGAACTGCCTGTGGAGCTGCACATGATAGTCAAGCTGAGGATAGTATATCTTCTTCATATAAGTTTCTTCTGAAGAGAAATGCTTTTTGGAGTACTCTACCATAGACTTGAGTACTTCGATAACTGAAATTGCTTTGCTGTCTTCGATACTGCTGATTATTTCAAATAGTTTCTTATGTTCTTCATCTATGTTCCTGATGCCCACAGAATACTCTAAAGACCATTTCATAAACACACTCCGGTTGCTAACTGTATCTTACATTAAGTCGATTTTTTTTGCTTAATAGTGTTCCATGGTTGTTTCTATATGTAAGTCAAAAAAAAAAGAGAGAGCGAATTCAATCCACTCTCTCTTCAAATAACATATTATAAAATCTGCGAAATTAGTTGAATTTCAGAGATTTAACTGATGCTTCCAATGGAGCTAAGTAATCTTTAGCTTCAGGAACAAACCAGTTGATGTGTACTCTGTAAAGTTTTTTGTTATGAAGAATAAACCAAACTTTTTGAGAAAGGTTAGCTGCCGGAGACCAAGTAAGCACATAAGCTTCTTTGCCTGCTAAAGTAGTTTTAGTTGCTGCTGCATTTTTGAAGCTTGCTTTGTTTTCGTCAACGATTTTTTTCAAATCTGTTGTTTTGGCAGCGTCAAATTTGTCAACTCTTACAAAGCAATCCATACGTTTGTCAGTGTCGAAGTAGAAAGAAGATTCAGCACTACCTTTTCCGCCGGGTGCATCGCGTTTAGTCATATTGCCCGGGATACCGATAGAGAAACCATTACCGTTTCTTTCAGTAAGTTCCATTGTTGGAGGATCCAATTCCTGAATAACAGTATCGATTTTTACTATTGCAGAAGGAGTAGTAGCTAATTTCAAACCTGCAACGATTTTGTCAAAAGTTGGTTTGTATTTATCCCAAGTGCCGGCAAAAGTTTCGAAGTTAACGATAGTAGCCATGCCACTGTCTTTAGCTGCGAAATAGTAAGCACCTTTGAAAAGGCCGTCTTCCAAATCAAATTCGTAAGTAGTAGATTTAGCAGGAGTGCCGTCTATAGTCAATTCCTGCATAGGAGTGTAATATTCTTCTGCCAAGAAGTCTTTCATTTTAGTGATGATAGAATCCAAACCGCGAGTAGAATCCAAGACAGCTCTTGAAACTAAGATTTTTGCCACAGGAGCTCCTTTTGGAGCGTAGCTTGGCCAACGTTTCATACCTTCTTTCATAGAATAAATAGCAACAAAATCGCCGGCTTCTGTGTATTCCCAATTTTCAGGATACTCGAAAGAAAGACCGAATTTTTCACTTTCATACTTTTTCATGCCATTTACTTCAGCAGGTTTTGGACCTGCTTCGCCACAGCTGTAAAGCAAAATTGCCAAAGCAATTGCCGGAAGCAGAGAGAAGAATTTTTTCATGGAGTAACTCCTATTAGTAATATATAAATTCAGAAAAACTTATTTGCGTTTTGCATCTTGCAAATTTAAGCAAGAATTTTATAACATTAAATAAAGATAATAAGGAAAAGCAAAAAAAATCAATTAGGTTGAGCACCTTCTTCTATCCATTTGCTTATTCCTGTAACAACAGACTCCTTGACATAGCCCTGATAGCAATATGCTTTAAAAGGTGAGCGTCCGTCGAGCTTCTGTACTAAAATGCTGTTTTCCGGATCTCCTGGCAAAACAAAGAGAGGTATGCTCATCAAATCAATATGCGTTTCTAAAACAAGACCACCCGCGATAGACGATGCAGAGTGGCAGCCGGCATAAGCGCAGGTTAGCTTCATGTAGGGGTGTACATGCTCGTAATAACTTACATTCTTTTCGGGAAAGACGATGTCATTACCCGAAGATACGGCATCATCTCCGCAAGAATTGATAAGATTTGATAACAAAACTAACGAAATCAACTGTATGATTCTTTTCATTAGTAACTTTCCTGTTCTGTTGGGAAATTTTTGTCTCTTACGTCCTGACCGTAATTTTCAAAAGCTTTTTTCATATCAGAGTACATATCAGCGTATCTTCTTACAAATCTTGGACTAAAGTCAACGGTTAAGCCAAGCATATCTGTATAAACAAGAATCTGTCCGTCGCAGTGAGGCCCTGCACCTATCCCGATAGTAGGAATAGATAGCGATTCGCTGATTTTCTGACCAAGTTCCGCAGGAATTTTTTCTAAAACTACAGCAAATGCACCGGCTTCCTGAAGCATGTGTGCATTTTTAAAAATCTTTGCGGCTTCTTCAGGGTCTGTTCCTCTTGCTCTGTACGAACCAAATTGATTTATAGACTGCGGAGTAAGGCCAAGATGACCCATCACCGGAATACCCGATTCCGTCATTTTGTAAATAGCATCAACTACATGAGCACCGCCTTCGAGTTTCACAGCATGGCAACCGGTTTCTTTCATTATCCTGCCGGCATTGCGAAAAGCTTCGTTTGGGCTGACCTGATAGCTCATAAAGGGCATATCGGCTACTACCAAAGCACGAGTCGTGCCATTGACAACAGCTTTTGTGTGGTAAGTTGTTTGCTCAAGCGTAACAGGGATTGTTGTATCAAGCCCCTGAACCACATTGCCAAGCGAATCTCCGACAAGGATTAAATCTACTCCTGCTTCGTCCAAACATTTAGCTATCAATGCGTCGTAAGCAGTAAGGCAGACAATCTTTTTGCCTGCTTTTTTCATATTGTAAAGAGTAAGAGTCGTTACCTTTTTAGAAAAATCAGATTTTGCTAAGCTCATATATAAATTATTCCATTGCAAGCACTAAAAAGAATAATTTAGTTACAAAAAAAACAAATTCCAACTTGTTTTGCAATATAATATTCTATTCTATATAATGCTTAGATATGTTCATAACTTTTGTCTCCATGCTTACATTTTAAAACCCGAAAAGTTCTTCTAAATGTTTATATCTCTTAAACAGATATAAATATAAAAAACAATAGAAGTTAGAACAAGATATAAAAAAAATAACAAAATTGAGTTTTATATTCGTTTCTTACAAAAAAATACTTTATATTAAGACTATAAGCTCCAATATTTAAGTATTTCTTAAATTCTGTTAAAATCGAGCTTCTTGCCAACTATCGATAACTTCTGTACGTAACTTTGTAATCTAAGAATAAAAATATATATTGCTGATTGGCAATTTATCCATTTTTTGGAGAACTAATAAAATGATTATCAGAAAAGAGGATGCTTTAGAGTATCACAGCAGAGGTCGTAAAGGTAAAATTGAAGTAACTACTACTAAACCTTGTCTCACTCAGCGAGACCTTTCGCTGGCATACTCGCCCGGCGTCGCAGAACCGTGTAGAGAAATTGAAAAAGATGTCGAAAAGGTATTCGAATATACCGCTAAAGGCAATTTGGTTGCAGTAATTTCCAACGGCACAGCTGTGCTTGGACTCGGTGATATTGGTCCTGAAGCCGGCAAACCGGTTATGGAAGGTAAAGGCGTACTTTTTAAAACATTTGCAGACATTGATGTTTTTGACATTGAACTTGCGTCAAAAGACGTAGATGAAATCATTCGTACTGTAGAAATTCTTGCTCCTACTTTTGGTGGCATCAATTTGGAAGATATCAAAGGCCCGGAATGTTTTTATATCGAAGAGGCTCTCAAAAAGAAACTTGATATACCTGTTTTTCATGATGATCAACATGGAACAGCTATAATCAGTGGAGCAGCGTTGCTTAACGCAGCAGAAATTATCGGCAAAAAGCTGGAAGACCTTAAAGTTGTATATAATGGTGCAGGTGCTTCCGGTATAGCATGTGCCAAATTCCACATCAGCCTTGGAGTCAAACCTGAGAATGTCCTAATGTGCGATTCGACAGGTGTGATTTATAAAGGCAGAACTAAAGGAATGAATGAGTTCAAAGAAGATTTTGCCGTAGAAACCGATAGAAGAACTCTTACAGACGCACTTGTAGGTGCTGATGTATTTTGCGGATTGTCTCAGGGCAATGTAGTCAACAAAGAAATGGTTAAAGAGATGGCTCCTAATCCTATAATCTTTGCTATGGCAAACCCTGACCCGGAAATTACTTATGAAGACGCAGTAGAAGCAAGACCTGATGTTATTATGGCTACAGGTCGCTCCGATTATCCTAATCAGGTTAATAACGTTCTTGGTTTCCCTTTTATCTTCCGCGGGGCATTAGATGTCCATGCTACTAAGATTAACGAAGAAATGAAACGTGCTGCTGCTTATGCTTTGGCAAAACTCGCAAAAGAAGAAGTACCCGAATCCGTAAAAAAAGCCTACGGTGCAGAATCTATCGTTTTCGGCAAAGAGTACATCATTCCTAAACCGTTTGACCCGAGAGTGCTTACATGGGTAGCTCCGGCAGTTGCAAAAGCAGCAATGGAAACCGGAGTTGCAAGAAAAGAAATTACTGATTTCGAACAGTACGAATTTGACTTAAATGTCAGAATGGGACGCTCTCATTCAATTATGACAAAAATATACAGGAAAGCAGGCCAACATCCTAAACGGGTTGTCTTCCCTGAAGGTAACGAACCTAAGATAATCAAAGCAGCACAATTAAGCGTGGATTACAATATCGCAGAGCCTGTGTTGATTGGTAACGAAGAAGAAATTAGAGCAGTTGCAGAAGAGTTTGGCTATGATTTGAAAAATATTCATATCATTGATAATACAAGCTCCGAGCTTTTAGACGAATACACCGAAGAGTTTTACAAGCTTCGCCAGAGAAAAGGCATTACAAAAATCGAAGCAAAGAGAAGACTTACCAAAAACAGGAACTATTTTGGTGCTATGATGGTACATCAGGGGCACGCTTGCAGTATGATTTCAGGTTTGACTACACACTATCCGGATACTGTGCGTCCGGCTCTTGAAATCATCGGAAAAGACCCGAAATACAACAAAGTATCAGGCTTGTATATAGTTTCTACTAAGAAAAACACGTATTTCTTATCAGATACTACAATAAACTTAGAACCCGATGCCGAAACTTTAGCGGATATAGCATTGCAGGCTGCAGATTTTGTTACTAATTTTGATTTAGAACCTCAGGTAGCTATGCTTTCATATTCCAATTTTGGATCAGCAGAGGGCAAGTCTCCTGAAAAGATACGCAAAGCACTTCAAATCATAAGAGAAAAAGCTCCTAAGCTCATTATAGATGGAGAAATGCAGGCAGATACAGCAGTTGAGAAAAGTATCCTTACTAAAGATTTTCCTTTTAGTGTGCTGAAAGATGAAGCAAATACTTTGATATTCCCTGATCTAAATTCCGGTAATATAGCCTACAAGTTGCTTGCACGAATAGGTGGTGCTAATGTAATAGGACCTGTATTGCAAGGCTTAGAAAAATCAGTTCATATTTTACAACGTGGCTCTGATGTCAATCAGATTTTGGATATGGTAGCTATCGCAGTGGTAGATGCAAATCACAAAGGCGACAAATGTGTTGATATTTTCAAATAGTCCAATAATTAAAGAGGCTAAGCAAATGCTTAGCCTCTATTTAGTAAAATTTGATCAACCGGCAGAGAGAATTAAATGGATGATCCAATCCTTTAAATCTCTAACTATATATAAATTAGAATCTTCTATTGTTGTTTCCGCGGAAATTGTTAGGTCTTCTGCTTTCTCTTGGTCTAGCTTCGTTAACAACTAATTTACGGCCGTTGTATTCAGCACCGTTAAGTTGGTCGATAGCGTTTTGTCCTGCTTCTTCTTCGATTTCAACAAAACCAAATCCTTTTAATCTTCCTGTTTCAAAATCTTTTACAAGTTTAACAGAAGTTACTTCGCCGAATTCAGCGAATAAATTGTTTACATCAGCCTCTTCAGTGCTGTAAGGTAAATTACCTACGTAGATATTCATATTAGATCCTTAAATCGTGTAGCCATATAGGTCTCTGCCTACCTATTCCACTAACACTTATTGAAAAATAAAACAAATGCAACACAATTTACAACAGTTTTGAATATAAACCTATTTTTATTTTGCATTTATAAAAAATATTTTTATCTGAGCCATCAAATGCGTGTGTTTATCCTGAAAAATTCGATTTGATAAGAATAAACCAATCCCCAAAAAAACAAAAAGCATTCTCTTAAAAACTTTGAGAATGCTTTTGTATAAATCTTTATAGGGTAGGGTGGGTCGTATTAGTCTTCTTAAACACTAAAACTATTCTCCCAAGTTACCCTTTATTTCATTCATTTCTTCTTCTATTTCTTTGTCAGTGCCAAAAAGTGCATCAACAAAATCTTCCGGTTTGAAAACTTGCAAATCATCAATTTTTTCACCTACTCCGATGTATCTAACCGGGATTTGCATTTCTCTTGCAATCGGAATCACAACTCCGCCTTTGGCTGTGCCGTCTAATTTTGTAAGCACGATACCTGTAATCTCAGCGACATTCATAAATTCTTTTGCCTGCACTATCGCGTTTTGACCTGTGGTAGCGTCCAATACAAGATAAACTTCGTTTGGAGCGTCGCTTTTGACTTTTTTCATCACGTTGTATATCTTATTTAGCTCTTTCATCAGACCGCCTTTATTGTGCAATCTGCCTGCAGTATCTATGATAACAACATCTTTGTTCCTTGCCTGAGCGGCTTTCAACGTATCAAAAGCCACAGCTGCCGGATCAGCACCGTGTCCTTGCTGAACAATTTCCACTCCTGCTCTTTCGCTCCAAATTTCCAGCTGCTCATTTGCAGCAGCTCTGAAAGTATCTGCAGCACCGATAATTACTTCTTTGCCGGCATTTTTGTAGTTATATGCAAGCTTGCCAATGGTTGTAGTTTTGCCGACACCGTTGACTCCAATTACCAAAATGGTATAAGGTTTTTTTTCGGAGTCAATTTCATAAATAGAATCGTTGTGTGCAGAAGGAGATTCGACAAGAAGCTTTTTAATTTCTTCTTTTAAGATTTTATACAAATCTTCTGATTTGTCAAATCCTTCTTTTCTTACTCTTTGTCGCACAGACTCTATAATATCGTCAGTGGTAGAAGGGCCAATATCAGCAGAAAGCAATATTTCCTCGATTTCTTCAAGAAGATTTTCGTCAATTTTTCTGCCGATGCCAAGTACAGATTGTAATTTATCTTGGAATGAATTACGAGTTTTAGCAAGCCCGTCTTTAATTTTTGTAAATCTAACAGCTTCGGTGGCTTGTTTGACAATACTCGCCGTTTTCTCGACAACCGATGAAACGCTTTCCGAGACGCTTTCTGTAACTGCCTCGACTTTTTTAGTAACTTTTTCTTTTAGTTTTTTGAAGAAACCCATTAGTCCGCCAATTATTAAAATCAAGCAAAATATTAAAGGCTACTTTTTGCCCTTTGCAAATATAAGGTATATATAGAGAAAAGAGAATTTATTTTTTGTAAACCTCGAAATATTAGAAACATAGCAAACAAAAAGGGCGCTCATGCTATTGCAGAACGCCCTTACCTTGTGTATTAAATAATTTTCTTAAAAAATTATTTCCAATCTATTAGTAGTGAGAATCTCATTGTGTTTGCCAATGGGTGATTTTCTTCTACAGTGTTGATAAAACTAAAGTCCAATCTGAAGATGTCATATCTCACACCGGCACCAAAGTTATAAAATTTACGATTACCCAAAGCTTGTGGTTCTGTGAAGTATCCTGCTCTAAGAGCTAAAACATCTGCGTACCAGTATTCAGCACCAAAAGCAATCTCCGCACCCGGATTGTCCCAACCTGTTACTAAAGATTTAGGAAGCGGGTCAGATGTACCGCCTGCAAGTCTTTTAACTAAAAGCTTGGCAAAGTCAAAAGCAAATTTCAAATCATTAAATTCATCGTGGAAGACGTTTACAGCAGTTCCAAGTCGTAAAGTAGTCGGCAATGGATCTGATTCATTGATATAAGTCATTTTAGGGCCGACATTTTGAAGATTCATACCCAAAGACAATTTATCTTCGAGATTCAAGCCAAAAATTTCTAAATCAGTCGGCTTCCACAAAATACCAAGGTCAAAAGCAGCACTTATACCTGTACCTGCATCTTGCTGCTGAGCACTGGTAGGAGTAAGGTTTGACTGGATATATCTCAACTGAGCACCAACGCCCAAATCTTTTGCAATCATTGTACCGTAAGAAAAGCCAAGCGAAAATTCGTTAGAAATAAATTTACCTAATTCATTACCGTTTTGGTCAGTTCTTGTGAATTCGCCCAGATTCATAAATATAAAATTCACACCAAAAGTGCCATCGATAGCTTCTGAGTGAAAAACACCTGTGGCATAGCTATAAAATAAATCTGCATTGAACTGTGGCAACCATGGAGAATAAGAAAGAGCAACCTGTTGGAATGGAGCTTTTTCGTCTTCATAGTAATCAAAATCTTCGGAGGTGTCGAAATAATCTAAGAAACCTAAACCGCCCGGATTCCAATAAATTGCGTTTGCGTCATCTGCTATTGCCGTACCAACTTCTCCCATACCGCTGGAGCGTGCATCCGGTGAGATTCTCAAGAACGGAACAGTAGATCCGCCACCTTGAGCAAATGTATCAACACTAAATGCAATAATGCTAAAAAGAACAACAGCGAGTATTTTATTCACTTTAAAGGATTTCATCATTCCTCCGAAATATATCAGTTTTATTGTATTGTCTGCTTGTTATAATACAGTTTACACTCTGTTTTAAAAAAAGTTCTATACGGTTCAAAAAAAAGTTCAAATTATTTCGCGATTATACATTTATAGCCTGATTCTATAGTCGGACTTAGTCCGATTCCATTCAGAGAAATGGTGTAAATGTATGTACCCGAAGGTAGTTCTGTTCCGTTTTGGTCTAAACCGTCCCAGAAAACACTTCCATAATAAGAATCTGTGATTTCTTCCTGCAATGTTCGTATTAGTTCGCCATGTATTGTAAAAATTCTGATTTCCACATCAAGCGGAGGCGTACCGTTATGTCTGAATCTGAAAGTAGTATTGTCAGAAACAGGATTAGGATAATTTATTACTTCTCCGATTTCATAGGAGTCGTTGTCTGAAATTTTAAAATATGTTTCGGCTATGCTGAAGTTATTATAAACATCCCAAGCTCTTACTTTGACAGAGTGTATGCCGGGGCGAAGCCCTGAAATTACATCTTGTGCACTACCTTTTTTCGAACTGCCAAGCGCACTTGTAAATTTGTCAGTAAGGTTTAGTGCATCGGGGTTATCGTCGAACCATGCCTCTATTCTGTGGCCAATTCCAAGTCCTGTTGTATTGATACCGGTATCGTCTTCCATATCTACAATCAAAAGCGGATTGTTTTTGACTATTTCACCTTGTTCGAAATCTCTGGAGTCAAGGTATATACTTATTTTTGGTCCTTCGGTGTCAACAACTGAAGTAGGGCTTACTCCATCAACAATAAAGTTGTGATTTTCACCTTTGGCAAATTTCTTTTTGTCATTATCAAAAGCATAAGCGAATATCCTACCAACATTCTCTGAAAAACTAATGTCTTTTGGAATTATCATATCAATATGGAATTTTCCGTTTGCAATTTCAACAGAGCTTTTATTAAGTGCACCACCTAAAAGTGTGAAGTTGAAATTGGAACCCGAATCATCATCTTTGAAAGAAATCTTTTCATCACCGTCGCGTACTGTGATTACCGCGATACCTTCGAAATCTGTTGCAACAGTATTATCAGGATTAAGCACAGTAGCTGATATTCTTACATTGTCGAGTGCTTTTATTTTAATAGTGTCCGCTACGTCAGCAGGTTCACCATTGATAGAGTCTATTCTAACGTGGTAATCAGGCATTTTTAGTTTCAAAGCAGGGTCTGCCATTAGGAAAAACTTATTGGAGTTTTCGTCCTGTTTATAAGCTTTAGTGTTCCTGTAAGCCATGCCCAAGCTTGGGTAGCAGTTATTGTTAGGGTCTCTTATTTGTATTTGCTGATAGAAATATTGAGCTAATTCAGCATTAGAGCTGGCGTAAACTACTCTTGTAGCTGCAAATACTCCGATAGCACTTCCGCGAGGACTCAAAAACATATCCTCTGCTCCGCTGCTTACGTCGGGATTATCAAATCTTCCGTAATCGCAGGTTGCTGCTACAAGGAAAAATAGTTTATCTAAGTTTACCATTTGCGGGATAGTAGTTTCGCGAACCATTATATTTTCGTGAGCCCACACTCTCGGATTGCCGTGACCAATCCAATTGACAAATAAGGCTCCTGAATTATTGATAGCAGTAAGCATATCCTGAGTAACCTGAGGTTTTCTTCTGCCACCCGGGATATTATCAACAGGGTATTGCACCATATATATCTTATCTACCTGAAAATCATCTTCTATGCAGTAATGATGCAAGGTTTCAGATTGTGAAACGTGAAAAGAGCCCTCTGCGATATTGTTTTCTTTAATCCCGTCATCGGCGATAATTAATACTTTAGAACGCCAATAATCTTCAGAAGAGTTGTTTTCGTAGTGTCTGATTTTTTTTACTATATTATAACCCTCTTCATTTGAATTGATAGGTGCTCTGCCTATTGCAATGTCAAGTGCTCTGTCTTCGCCGACAATGCAGCCATAGTAATCATCAAAAGCAAAAGAGTCTTCTTCGTCTATAGTGCCGATTGCATCATTTTGATCTTCGTATGGCGGAACAAAATTGGTTATAGAAGTAGTTCGGTTCATATAATCATAGTGCCCGTCACCCCATAGGAATACATACTGAGGTTTATAATCTCTTTGATAGTAAACGTGAGCGACGTAGTCTCTGATAGCAGTTATATCTTTAGTGCCATAGGAAAACTCTTTGTAAATATCATCTAAAGTTACGATTTTAACTTTGAAATTATTACCGGTAAGATAGTTCTGAGTTGATTCTCTATAGCTTTTATATTCTTTTGCAGATGGCAGTAGTGCCGGATGAGTAATCAGAATCATATCTGCTTCGCTATTGTCATCTCTTATTCCTGCAATAGAAAAGCTTTCTAATTCGGTTGGTCTGAAATTTCCTGAAATATAAAATCTTCTTGGCGGATTGATAGACTGATCCGTTTTGAATCGATATATTGAACCGGTTGAGGACAAATTTTTCAATAAAGCCGGATGAGATTTGTCTGTAACATCAAATCCGTAAACAGTGCCGCTAAAGCCATTAACAGAGTACTCTGCTACTTCCTTGACAGTTGGGTCGGTATGAAATCCTAAACTGTTTCCTGCTGCTTCGAAATATCTCGGATAATGTATTTCAAAATAGTCAAGATAAGGGGTAGCACTTGCAATATTCGGGTTAGAATACTCGAATCGAAGCGAGCTTCTGTTATCTGAGGCGATTTTAGAAGCGTCTATTGTAGCATATTCTCTGATTCTTCTACCTGCTACATAGTCGCCTGTACTTGGCGAAATTTGATACTCACCCAAACCGGTATTTGCTTCATAAACAGAATAAGTGCCGGTAGATTTTGATTCATGTGCTAATAGGAATACATAGTTTACCTGTCCGTCTCGTTTCAAGCCAGGCAAATTTGTAATAAAAGGTGATTTGAAGTATGACCTGCCAAGCCATAATCTACCTGAACCACGATAAAACGGATTTTTCAGTTCTTCTTCGAAAAATACTCTTTCAGTGAAAGAGGAAGGCATTACAGTCGCTTCTTCAGCAGGTGGTTCCAATTCTGTGGCTGGGCTGTTCGGCAATCCACCCCATGTGATATAATAATAAACATAATCCGAAAAATCGGATCTGTATCTGCTAAATCTGTTTTTAATGTATTCAAATCCGGTAGTGCCGGCAGCATAAAACACAACTGAACTGAAATTGCCGTTACCATCTTTGTTTATGATAACTGGGATTTCGTTAAATTCGTTATTGATGCCATCTTCTACAGATTCGCTCATCATTCTGCCGCCATTACCAAAAACTTTGATAGTATTGGCAAGTTCTGCATTGACAGGAATGCCTATATCCGAAAGCTGCTTTGCAGTAACGCTATATAAGCCTTCTTCTGTGATTTTGACTCTATACCATGAACCGGAACTCAAATCAGTAAGTGATTTTTTGCCTTCGAGCAATTTATCTCCGGAGCTGAGAGCCCAGTTTGCTGCTACATTATTATTCAAGACATAATTTACAGCATGAGAGTAATTGCTTTTGCCCTTTTGAGTAGTAGTTTCTGCAAATTTGATTTTTATTTTGACTTGGTCAGGGTAAACAATTTGACCGTTTTCAATATGGTAATTCGGTATAACAACATTAGCAATGTGATTGGTGGTTGCGATACCGGTGTATTTTATTACTACATCTTCAGAATAATTATCCAAGTAATTACTTCCGCGTTGATATACCTCAACCGACATCTCATCAATTTCTTTGAGAAAGGGTTGGGGTGAGGCAGTGCCTTCTATGATGTTTTTGCCGACTAAGCTTACATTTTCTAAAGTGAATCCTGTCTTGGATGGGATAGTTATTGGAAAGTATGCTTTGCCAATAGCCACAGCACCGGGATTTGAAAAGTCGAAATCCTGAGATTCGAAAACAGGGAGGACGTATTTTTCTCCGTCTTCTCCTTTGATTTCGGTAACTGATTTGAGCAAAGGTTTATATATAAATTCCAACTCAGTAGAATTTGATTTAAGTATCTCAATATTTCCGGCACTAAGTGCGCAACTGAAAGCAAAAAGTGCTACAATTGCTAACTGGAATATCTTTTTCATATATTTGGTTCTCCTAAACTTTGTATATCTGTATAAACATACAAAATCGTAAAAGGTTACAGACTCTCTGAATATTCACGTAGTTTGCTACGAGATCTTATACAAAGACAAGATAAAAAAAGTTCACAATTTCTTTTATCTATTCTAGCATAATGGCTTGTAATTGCAGTTATTTCTGCAGCTAATATCTATAAATAGACTGCATATCAGCGAGTCTTAAAAGAGAAATACTTTTACTTACTTTTTTTGGCTTCTATATGCAAATCCGAAAGAAGCTGCAAAGCCTGAATCGGAGTAATATTTTCAATTTTGATTTCTGAGAGTCGTTCACGAAGTTCATCGTCTCTAAACTCAAATATTGCCAGTTGGTCTGTTTGATGTTTCTGTTTTTTCGATTTTACCTTACTCATGTCAGGTTTCGCTTTTGCTCCCGAACCGTCTTCGTTGCCATTTTCCAGTATTTCAAGTATCTCTTCGGCTCGGGTTATCACATCGTAAGGCATACCTGCCATTTTCGCAACAAATATACCAAAACTATGGTCTGTAGCTCCTTTGACTACATTGTGCGAAAAGATTACAGTGTGCCCTGCTTCGATTACTTCTACACTATAATTTACAATTTTTGAATAGCGGGTAGCTAAATCATTTAGTTCGTGGTAGTGTGTAGCAAAAAGCGTTTTTGCACATATCTTATTATGAATATACTCCGCAATAGACCATGCTATAGAAATGCCGTCAAATGTAGCAGTGCCTCGTCCAACCTCGTCCAGCAAAATTAAGGAGCGTTCGGTCGCATTGTTCATGATATTAGCAGCTTCCTGCATCTCCACAAGGAAAGTACTTTCTCCGGCTGTGATATTATCTTGAGCACCGACTCTTGTAAATATTCTGTCAACAAGACCAAATTCTGCACTTTCAGCAGGTACAAAGCAGCCTATCTGACCCATCAGCACAATAAGTGCTGTTTGCCTTAGGTAACTTGATTTACCTGACATATTAGGCCCGGTGATAATATGAATAAGCTCCTCAGTGTTATTCATTGTGGTGTTGTTTGCTGTGTAAGTTTCGCCAATAGGAAGAAGTTTTTCAACGACCGGGTGGCGACCTTTGACAATATTCAAATCTGTGCTTTCATTTATAAGCGGCTTAACATAGTTGTTTTCGACAGAAACCTGTGCGTAACTTTGCAGGCAATCTATTGAAGCTAAAAGCTGAGCATTTTTTTGTATGGTTTCAGTATAAATAGCAACTTTAGCTCGAAGCTCTGCAAAGAGTGTTGTTTCAATCAGACCTATTTTTTCTTCGGCATTAAGTATTTTTTCTTCTATATCTTTAAGCTCGGCAGTCATGTATCTTTCTGAATTGGTCAAAGTCTGCTTGCGTTGGTAGTGTTCCGGTACTTTATTGCTGTGAATTCTTGTGATATCAATATAATAACCAAAGACATTGTTAAAACCGACTTTCAGAGAATTGATACCTGTGGCACTGCGTTCTCTTTCCTGATATTCATTTATCCAGTTTTTACCCTGAAATTTTGCTTCTGTGTAGGAATCCAGTTCCTGATTGTAATTTCTGCGAAAAACATTTCCTGAGCCAAGATTTATTGACGGCTCATCTAAAAGGGCGTTTTCTATATCCTCGCATATTGTCCGCAGTTCGTCTAATTGAGACGAAACCGAAGCCAGTGCAATTGAATTTACACCTGTCAGTATTTCCTTAATAATAGGAATCTTATCTAAACTGTTTTTGATGTTGACGATGTCGCGAGGGTTAGCTCTGCCTGTTGCAACTTTTGTGACTAATCGTTCTAAATCGCTAATAGCATTGAGGTGTAAACGCAGGAATTCTCTTTTGTCGTTGTGTAGATATAAAGATTCTACAGCATCTAAGCGTTTCTGTATTGCCTGAAGAGAGTTTAACGGAGAACTTATCCATTTTTTGAGTAATCTGCCGCCCATAGGTGTGCAGGTTTTATCCAAAATCGAGATAAGAGTTCCACCGTTTTTGATGTCACTATTTGAAAATAATATTTCCAGATTTTTTCTTGTCGAATAGTCGAGCATCATAAAATCGGATGTGTTATAAAGCGACAGATTTTTAATCTGCGAAATGCCTGACTGCTGCGTATCTTTTATGTAATAAATAGTAGCGCCTGCAGCTGTAACTGCTAACTCGAGCTCTTCAACACCAAATCCCTTTAGATTTTGAGTCTCAAAATGTTTTAGAAGAGTGTCTTTTGCAAACTCATGTTCAAAAATCCAATCTTCGAGTGATGTGATTGCGGGCTCCGATGATAGAGACTGTATTAGCTCGGCAAGTTCTTTCTTCTGAGGTTTTGCCAAGATTATTTCTGCAGGAGCTATTCCTTCGAGAAATTCTTTTATGTTGGATTGGCTGAGTTCCGTGCAGTAAAATTCACCGGTGGAAGCATCCGCCAAAGCAATACCAAACCGTTTGCTTCCTCCTTTTTCAAATTTAAAATAGAGGGTAGCGACAAAGGTGTTTGACTTAGCTTCGAGGAGTTTGTCATAGAGTGCAATTCCGGGAGTTACTACTTCTGTAACGCCTCTTTTGACAATGCCTTTAGCAAGTTTAGGGTCTTCTAACTGCTCACAAACTGCAACCCGATATCCGGCTTTCACTAATTTGGGTAAGTAAGTGTCTAACTGGTGGTGAGGGAATCCTGCGAGAGGCATATCTCCTGCAGCACCGTTATTTCTTTTTGTCAAAGTAATCCCGCAAGCCTGCGAAGTTTTGACAGCGTCGTCCTGAAAAGTTTCGTAAAAATCTCCTAAGCGAAAGAGTAGTATAGTGTCTTCGTACTTCTGTTTGATTTGGTTGTACTGTCTCATCAAAGGAGTTTCTTTGCTTTTCATCTATTTTTTTCCTTTTTTCTTTTTATCAACTTTTGGTATTGGAGTGCCGTACATATAACTCATGATTTTATTAGCACGTCTGTTTATGTAATTTGTTGGTCTCGCCGGATTCCAACGATTAGGATTGGGGAGTACAACAGCCAATAGAGCAGCTTCACGCTTAGTAAGTTTTTTTGCACTTTTTTTGAAGTACTTGCGGGCAGCAGCCTCAGCACCATAAACTTCGTTGCCCCATTCGACAACATTGACATAAACTTCTAAAATTCTTTTTTTACCCCATATAAATTCTATCAGATAAGTGAAGTAGGCTTCCAGCCCTTTTCTGACATAATTTCTTCCATGCCATAAGAACGTATTTTTGGCAGTTTGCATTGTAACGGTAGATGCTCCGTGGAGTCTTTTGCCTTTGTGACTGGCATTGTATCTTTTTGCTGCTTCGACAGCTTTCCAGTCTATACCGCCATGACGGACAAACCTCTGGTCTTCGGCTGCAAGAATGGCATGATAAAGATTAGTCGATATTTCTTCGTAATCTTTCCATTCTTTTTGGATACCATCTTTACTTTTTTCACGTTCGAAATCCAATTTCCTAAGAATCATCAAAGGAGTAAAAGGAGGATCGATAAATTTATAAGCGACAACCCACAGGATTGTAA
Organism: Kapaibacterium sp. (SeqCode); assembly: GCA_963664875.1. Classification (GTDB taxonomy): domain Bacteria; phylum Bacteroidota; class Ignavibacteria; order Kapaibacteriales; family UBA2268; genus JBFHIJ01. The sequence goes on from OY761611.1 coordinate 3,734,178, forward strand.
ACAAAAAGAATCCGCCTATAGAATAAAGCAGATACTTAAAGAACTTTTTTAGCATATTTGTGTATCTAAATTATTAGATTGATTTTTGCAATTTCTGCAAAATACAAAGAAGAAATGAAATAGGTAAAGAAATGAATACAAAAATTATAGCTCTTTTTTTATTTTTATTTGCTCTTACTTTGAGCTCCTGTAAGGACTGTAAATTCGAATCTATAAAGACCGATACATTGCCTAATGCTCTCTATGGAAAACAATATGAAACAACCATAGAGTACGATTGCAACTGTACGGTTACCCATCGGGAAGCCAATTTAGAATCCGGCAGTTTACCACCCGGATTGGAACTTGATGTTACCGGCAAAATAAAAGGAAAACCCACCCGAACAGGTTCATTTAACTTCACAATTTCTATGAAAATATGCTTTCAGCTCGATGGAGCGATGCCTTATGATTGCTATTTTAAAGAGAAAACTTTTAGCATATTGGTGTTGTAGTGTTTAATAGTGTAGTTTAGCCTAAGTCAATTAGCTGTTTAATAGTAGTGGTTTATAGTAATTCTGCAAATTACAAAACTATTATATTTAACATTTGCTTATTATTGTTTACATAAAATACACCTTATCTGCGTCAAAAAAAGTGTTTCAAAAAATTAAATATTCCCATTAACACACACACGGAGCAACAATGGATGCAGAAATACTCGCCAGGATACAGTTTGCATTTACAGCAGGCTTCCATTTCCTGTTTCCCCCTTTAAGCATCGGTCTTGGTATTATTCTTATTATTATGGAAACTATATACATAAAAACAGATAATATCAAATACAAAAATATGACTAAGTTTTGGGTAAAAGTTTTTGCCTTGACTTTCGCCCTTGGTGTAGCTACTGGTATTGTACTCGAATTTGAATTTGGCACTAACTGGGCAAAATATTCCAGATATGTAGGCGATGTCTTTGGCAGTGCTTTGGCTGCAGAAGGCATATTCGCGTTCTTTTTAGAGTCGGGTTTTCTTGCTATTCTGGTTTTTGGCTGGGATAAAGTAAGCAAACGAGTTCACTATCTTGCAACGATTTTGGTAGCTCTCGGTGCACATCTAAGTGCGGTGTGGATTCTTGTTGCTAACTCATGGCAGCAGACTCCGGTGGGGCATCATATAGTCAACGGCAGAGCCGAAATTGTAGATTTTTGGCAGCTTGTATTCAATCCTTCGACAATAGACAGGCTTACTCACACAATATTTGCATCTTGGATAACAGGAGCATTTCTTGTTTTGAGTATTGCAGCTTATTATCTAATCAAAAAAAGACATATTGATTTTTCTATTTTATCTATTAAGATAGGCCTTTCTGTTGCTATTGTAGCTTCTTTGCTTCAGTTGGTAACGGGGCATTCAAGTGCTCAGACTGTGGCAGAATATCAGCCGGCTAAGCTTGCAGCTATGGAAGCCCAATACGAAACAGGTGTAGGTGATTTATATTTAGTCGGATGGGTAGATCAGGAATCGCAAGAGGTATATGGTATCAAGATACCGGGTATGCTTAGCTATTTGATTTATGGAGATACAAAGACTCACGTTATGGGCTTGAACGACATACCGGAAGACGAAAGACCTACAAAAGTAAATATAGTATTTCAGGCTTATCACCTGATGGTAGGGATTGGAATGACTCTTATCGCTATTAGCTTATTGGGTGGATTCTTTTGGTGGCGAGGCGAACTTGCCGAAAAGAGATGGTATCTCTATATTTTACTGGGAGCCGTGTTACTTCCTCAATTTGCCAATCAGCTCGGTTGGATGACTGCCGAAATAGGCAGACAACCTTGGATAGTTTACGGGTTGCTTAAAACAAGCGATGGACTTTCGACATCAGTAGATCCGGGGCAGATACTTTTCTCGCTCATTATGTTTATAGTTATTTATGCCTTGTTGTTTGTTTTGTTTATCTTTCTGTTAGACAGAAAAATCAAACACGGACCGGAAGGTGTAGATTATAGTGATCACCTTTATGCCAAATCAGGCTCACTGTTTGCAGACCACAAAATAGAGGAGGCTAAGTAATGGAATTTTTAGATTTGAATACTATATGGTTTATCCTTATTGGTGTGCTTTTCGCAGGATATGCTATTTTGGACGGTTTTGATCTAGGGGTCGGAGCTTTGCACCTTTTTGTTAAAGACGATATGGACAGAAGAATAATGATAAATTCTATCGGTCCTGTTTGGGATGGCAACGAAGTATGGCTTGTTACAGGTGGTGGTGCATTATTTGCAGCGTTTCCGAATGTATATGCAGGTGTATTTTCAGGTTTATATAATGCTCTTATGCTTTTATTAGCCGTGCTGATTTTTAGAGCTGTGGCAATTGAATTTAGAAGCAAAAAAGAATCGACTCGCTGGAGAAGAAGCTGGGATACTGCATTCTCTGTATCTTCGATATTCATCGCATTGCTAATGGGCGTAGCTCTTGGCAATGTTATACAAGGTTTGCCTGTAGATCCTGCAGGGGATATAAAAATATCGCTTATCAGCCTTCTCAATCCTTACGCATTGTTGGTCGGCATTACAACTGTAGCTTTGTTTGCGATGCACGGTTCAATTTACGCATATATGAAAACAGAAGGTGCATTGCAACAGCAGCTGAAAGGGATGATAAATCCTTTGATTATCGCTTTTGTTATTCTTTATGTGCTGACTACTATGACAACAATAATGTATTTGCCACACATGACAGATAATTTGAAAGAATATCCGGCATTTTTTATTATTGCATTGCTTAATGCTTTAGCAATAGCTAACATACCTCGCGAGATACATCGTAATAAACCATTTATGGCGTTTTTCTCTTCGAGTGCAAGCATTTTTGCTTTGATTGCATTGTTTGCAGTAGGTATTTTCCCGAATATCATTATTTCCACGCTCGACCCTGCAAGCAGCATGACAATCTATACGGCTGCCTCATCTCAAAAAACATTATCTATAATGTTTACTATGGCTCTTATCGGTGTGCCTTTTGTGATAGCTTACACTGTAGGTATTTACTGGGTATTCCGTGGAAAAGTTAAAATTGATTCTATGAGCTATTAGTTCGGAGAAGTTTTAAGCAAGAAGCACATACAAGCCTGTGCTTAATGATAAATATCGACGGGAGCGAATAAACTCAGTAATGAAGCGATTCACTCCCGTATTTTTTTAGTAGAAACTTATCCGTTTTCAGTGCAATCGGCTAATTATTTTGGTAAAAAATGCGTGTAAGAGTTTTTTTCCCTTGCTTGCATTATCTTTTTTTTTAACTTAGCAACATATTTGTTACAAAAATCAGATTTTCGATATGATAGATAATGATAAACCATTGTGTCCTTTTTGCGAATCCGATACTGTCATCAAACACGGAAAAACCCTAACCGGCAATCCTCGTTTTAGATGCAGAACCTGCAAGAAAACATGGGTTATCGAAAAAGCGGAAAATTTCAGACCTGAAATGAATGATATTGCCGAGGCATATCTTAATGGAATGACTTTTCGCGAGCTTGTCGATGTCTATCATAGCTCGCCACTTAGAATAAATCAAAAAATACGCACATTTTTGCAGGAATGTCCAAAATGGAGCAATTATCTTGACTCCATAGTCAAACCCGGTGTGGTGAAGGTTGTAGCTGTTTTCGGTAAATCTTTTGCTTGTGCCAGCAAAGATTCTGATAGCAATTCGATGTTTGTTGCTTTTGCCATAGATGTATTGTCAGGAGTAGTTATCTCTCATGCAGTTGGGAGCAATGATAACGCTGAAGTATGGGAAGAGCTTTTGAAAGATATAAAAAGCAGAAAATTTACAGTAGAATCTTTTCTTTCAAACGGTACAATGAAAATTACGAAAGCAATTTCAGAGATATTCCCAAAATCAGCAATAAAAATCAATTACGAAAAGGTTTACCGAGAAAATGAAATAGGCTGCTGCCTAAGTAAAATTCCACAGAGCAATAAACTTTTAGATGATGCCAAGGGAGTATTGGAAAGTATCGAAAATCAAAACCTTAATCAATTGGTCGAAGCAAAATTCGGCAAGAATATAATTGAAGTTTTAGAGCTATTGAATGATGATTTTATCAATAGGCTCAAAGATAAATTTGATGAAAAGGTCAATCCGAAACACGATAGTTTTACGGTAGCTTTCCGCAAAAGGTTCGAGAAATTTCATATGATAAAAGAAGATCCTCGCCCGCTGGTCAATGGATGGATTGCACTTTCGATGATGAAACGCCTGACAAACGGATTCAGTCGTCTTGCTTTATATGCACAAAGACCTTATGCAACAAGTTTTTCTCATTTTGCAGATAATACCCAGCCCGTGTTATTAAATTTGGACAAAGAAAGTCCTTTGCTCAAAAGCCTCATTGTCGAAATATCGGCTCGTGCATTGCAGCTGCCAATAGTATATTCGAGATGCGAGATGAAAATAGACAAATGCTCATATCTATCTTCAATTTAAGCAAATTGCTATCTTATCACTGCAATCTTGATGTTTTTCTTTTTGCCTGCAGAGCTTTCAATGTTTAGGAAATATGCTCCCGGCACTAAGATTGTATTGAAATTCAAAAAGTGATTATAGCTCCGGTTAATAGTGTTTCCCGATAAAACTACCTGCCCTGCCGAATTAGAAAGGCTGTAAGCAATAGATGCCTTCTCTTTCATAGCGATGCTGATTTCTCCAATTACTCCTGCCTGAGCGGGATTAGCAAGATAAACCACTATATCTTCATTCGGATATAACTCTATACTGTCTCTTATTCCGGCGCTTTCTTCATAGTAAGAGCCGTTCGGAGTAGTTACTTTTTCCACAGCTGTAACTGTGTAATAAAATTTGCCGCTTAGCATTTTTTTTTCGAGATAATTGAGCTTGGTTAGTGGTTCTTTGTTTATTTTTATACCTGTACTGTTTTCTGAATTGCTCTTATAAATATTATAGTACTCTGCATTTGGGCTGGGATTCCAGTTTATTTCCAATCCGTTTTCTCCTTTCAGCAAAGAAAGATCTGCAGGCATATCAATATGTCTGAGCTTCAGCGTGGGGTCACCGATAAGGTTGAGGTGCACTCCTTGTAAATAATTGTTATACCAATACTCGTATAATGTTTTATTGTTTTGAGCAGCATATATTGCGTCTCCAATAGTATTGCCCAATCCGAGATTGTGTAAAGGTATTTGTGGCCTGTTGGCAAACCAGCTGCAAAGAATAGACGGTTTGGAAGCTATTGCAGCTCGAAGTAAATTATTTTGAGAGTCCCAATCGCATAGCCATGAACCAAAACAAGAAAGGAAGACAGCATCGTAGTCTTGCTTTGCCATGTCAGCGGAGTAAAGAGTAAGAAGAATAGATTCGTAGCCGCCGGAACCACATGCATAAGCCATAGTATAATTGCCACTGCTCATGCTGTCGCGCATATTTTTTTGTGTGATATTATCTTCTCCAAACAGCGATGCAAATTGATTGTAAATTGTAGTAGCAGGAAATCCACCATAGCTAACAAATCCATCACTTATAAAAGCACTTGCCTGTGGCTTGTAAAGAGATGTTCTATATCTGATGTTTTTTTCGAAATATCTTTCAAATAATTCGGTTTCTGTTTCTGCAAAATCCGGAAGATTTCTAAAATCAATTCTCGCTATTATCAATTCACTTTTAGAGGGCAAATAGTAATTGTCAAATTTACCGTCACCCGGAAAATTATGTTGTCGCGAAGCAGAGGCACTGTCTGCATCAATTATTTCATCACTCCAATCGCCATCCATCTCAGCAAACCAAATATCAGCAGGGTAGGCTCCAATATGGTCATTGTGTCCGTCGGGAGAAAAATTCCCGGAATAGGGAATAGGGACATTACCTATTAAGAGTACGTAGCGGATAGTTGAATCTTTAGCTACAAATGATTGGATAGTTTGTTTTATTTCTATATTCTTTTCTTTATCGAATTCGAGACTTGCAGGCATTGTTTGCTCATAAATATTTAAATGCCCGCTTAGCAACAAATCTCTGTAAGTCTTATAATTATCGGGCAAATCGGTATTGTCGGCAATTAAAAGCAAAACAGATGTTCTTTCTTTTATTGGTAAATCGAAGCCTACTGAGACATAGTTGTAAGTTGATATTTCAGTTTGGTAATTTTCAAACTTGTACTCGTAATGAACACCTTTTGCAATGGAGCTATCCGCAAATCCAACTGCATCACCGCTTAGTATAGCAATTGGTTTCCCAAACGAAGAGTCAGTATATACTTTTTTGGAAACAATATATTTCAGGGAGTTTGTATCCTGAGCCCATTCAAAAACAAAAGCGGGTGAAGAAGATGAATCTATAGAGAGCTTAATTGGAAAAATATGGTCTTCGTAAGATTCCGCACTTAGAAAGGCTACGGAAACAATAAGTAGTAAAATATATCTCATGTTATTGATTGTCCTGAAAATTGCAATATGTCCTTTTAGACAATAACACGAATAAAATACAATTATCCCTTCAAATTACAGAGATTTTTTTTGAATCAGATAATTTCTATGTCCAGATGAGCTAAAAGCCCATGGAGATTGTAAGATGAAAATTTTGATTTTTTGATATTGTTATCAGCAGGATTGATATTGAAATTAAAAGAAGAGGACAAATCGGCTTTGGATAGATTTGTCTGCGAAAAGACAGCACCCTGCAGATTGCAGTTGTCAAAATTAGATTTGCTAAGATTGGCAGATACAAAATCTACATCATTCATCTCGCAAGAAACAAAAGATGTGCCTTCTATTTCTAATTTATAAAATGAGGACAAGTTGAGTATGCAGTGGTTGAAACTAAAAGCTAATAAAAAATTATTTACAATCTGAAAGTTGATTCCAAGCATCTTGCAATACTCAAATGTAGTATCCTTCAAAGAAGTGTCATGTAGCTTTATCATGCTCAGGTTGCAATTCTGAAAAGAGCACTCCCTGAACTCGGTACCGGAGAAGTCCGAATTGGAAAAATTGCAGTCTTTAAAGACACAGCAGTCAAACTCATGATTTTTGAGATTGACTGCCTGCATATCTATACCTGAAAATTCTTTTTCTATATTGATTTTTTCAATCATTTATTCGTTAATCTTTCTGATGATATTTGTTGTGGATTTGCCTTCGACGAGTGGAATCACTACAACTTCGCCACCATTTTGAGTAACTATATCAGCACCGACTATAGTTTCCGGAGTATAATCGCCACCTTTGACTATGATGTCAGGCATTATAGCTGAAACCAATTCAAAGGGTGTATCTTCATCAAAAACGGAAACATAATCCACGAATTTAAGAGCTGAAAGTATCCCGGCTCTGTCGTTTTCATTATTCACTGGTCGGCTTGGACCTTTGAGTGCAGAGACAGAAGCATCACTATTTAGTCCTATCACAAGAATATCGCCAAGCCTTGCAGCTTTTTCGAGATATGTAACGTGCCCGATATGTAAAATATCGAAGCATCCGTTAGTGAATACAACTTTCTTGCCGTTTGCTTTTAGCTCTCTGCAAACAGTGCTTAGGGTTTCTCTACTTATCAGCATTTACACCATTTCTTGCAACTGTTTCCAATAATTCGTTTACTTTGATGGACACGATGCCGGGTTGTTCGCAAACCACACCGGAAGCATAATTAGCAAGAGCAGCAGCTTCTTTTATATTTGCATTTCCTGCGATAGCTGCAGCAAGCGTAGCAATTGCTGTGTCGCCGGCACCCGAAACATCTGAGACATTCCTTGCACGGGTAGGCACAGAAGAGATATCGCCGTTTTTCTCAAATAGCATCATGCCGTCTTTGCCGAGTGTTAGTAATATATTTTCACTATCGAGTTTTTCTAAAAGCATTTTACCGGCTTTTTCGACTTCTGCCGGAGTGCTTATGTCGATACTTAGTGCTTCTTTAGCTTCTTTTCTATTCGGTTTGAAGACAGTAACACCTTTGTATGTAAAGAAGTTTGCAAATTTTGGATCTACAAATACCGGCACTTTAAACTGTTTAGCTCTTGAGATTACTTCTCTAATCAGCCCGTCTGAAATTGTACCTTTGTTGTAATCTTCAAAGATAATACCGGCAAGTCCTTTGGTTCTGTCGAGCAAGTCTAAAATAAAGTGCTCGCCTTCGTCAGAAAGCTCATCTCTGACTTCTCTATCGAGGCGGAGAAGTTGTTGGTTATTGCCGAAAACTCTTGTTTTTACGGTAGTTGGTCTTTCATCGTCGATATAGAGACCCGAAGAATCTAAACCAATTTTTTCGCATATATCGATGAATGATTTACCCGAGTTATCATTGCCAATGACCCCGCAAAGTAGTGGTTCTAATCCGAGTGATTTCAGATTTTTGGCTACGTTTGCCGCACCGCCAAGGTGGTAAGTTTCACTTTCTACATCTACTACGGGCACAGGTGCTTCGGGAGAGATTCTGCTGACACCGCCCCAGAAGTATCTGTCCAGCATTACGTCGCCCACAACAGCAATCTTTTTGTTAGCTGCTCCGGTAATGATTTCGTTGGCTCTTTCGCGTGATAGATTTTGCATAATAAAATATTTCAATAATTAGGAATACTAATACAAAGATACATTATTTTGCTCATAAGAATAAGTTTTTTCACTCCTCTTAGTTCTTTTTTTTGAAATAAACAGGAATAATCAGGAAAAATCTATATTGAGTGATGAAGTATAGAATGGATGCAATAATGGTGCGATTTGCTTAAACCCAAATCCCTAATACAAACTTGCGTTTGTGGCAAAAAGGAGCTAACTGTTTGTCTATTTTTTCTTTATAAATATCATTTAGTCGATAATATATATATAATACCATAAAAAATAGTCTGTGTATTGCCTATATATTGCATCAGCACTCCCTAATATAGAAATATTTTTCAGTAATGCCTTAATTGGATGTGCATCTTACGCTTAAACACTAGATGAGGAGAGGAGATAAAGCGTTCTTTTTTCTTTTTCTTTGGTTTCCGTTTCTTTTTCTTTTTTATCGCAAAAAAAAGAAAAAGAAATGGAAAAAGTAACACCATTCTCTTATTTATATCACCTGTAAAGGAAAGTCTTGCCGCCCTTACAGGGCTCTGTTTACTCAATACTTGCAACCGTCCCATGGCGCTGCCATGGGCTATTATCTATCAGCCTTTCAGGCTGAAAATATATTCTTATTAACCTACATTATTCGACTGCAACGTTTAACCAATAAACTCAATATGGATAAAAGATATAATTATCTTCATATCGTTGTCTTTCATTCTAACAACTACTTCCTTACAATTAGTTAGATGGAAAATGTTATTTAAAAACCTATTTAAGTCGTTATCTTGTTTCTTGGCGAGGGGTTAAAACCCCTTGTTCAATGATTCAATAAGTAAGTTTTTCTTACATTTACTCATTGAATATTTCTTCGCAAATAAAGGAAGTTATAAGTATTTTTGAGTTCTAATGACAAATCAAGGTTAAAAAAAAGCCCGAGTGACAGCTTGTCAATCGGGCAAATGTAAAGTATTATATTGTCAGATTACTTTTTGATCCAAGCTTTGCCTGATTTGAGCAATTCTTTTCCTGAAAGTTCGTTCAAAATCACAGCTGCCATCATATACCATGCATTAAAAGCACAAGCAATAAGTACATAAGCTGCAACCTGATTCATAGCAGGCATACCAAAGTGACCTAAATCGAGCAAAATGAAGCCGGCTAAAAGCAAAGTGAATGTAGAAGCCATTGCACCATGGATAAACATTGAACCTATCCAAAAAATTACTGTCAATAAAGTCCAGCCAACTAAGTACCAACCAACATCAGTGTGGGAAGCAGTATAAACTCCCAAATGGTTTAAAATCCAGATGATTCCTAAACCAATCCAGAAAGCACCATAGCTTGTAAATGCTGCAAAGCCAAAGTTGTTGCCTGTTTTTTGTTCTAACAGACCGGCTATAAATTGTGCTAAACCGCCAAAAATGATACCCATTGCTAATACCGGGCCTAAGCCTAACAAGCCCAAATTGTGGATTTGTAATAAAAATGTAGTCAGACCAAAGCCTGCCAAACCGACAACAGCAGGGTTGCCCAATTTGATGTTACTCATCTTGATGAACTCCTAAAAAAGATTGAATGTATGAACTAAATAAAGGTGCATTTGGATAGAATTAAGTGCTTTGAAATTGAGTATTATGAATAATATTCATTGTCGAAACAGAATTATGCAATTTGACACAATTATAAATGTAATATACAAAAAAGAGCTAGCAAGAATAATTGTCGAATAAATATATTTCGTTCATTATTCATAGAATAGAATTTTTTGAATACTACTTAGTAAACTTTAGTACTGTTTGGAAGTCGCTAAATGCCAGGGATTTTATTTAAAATTTGCAGAGCTGCTTCTACATGGCGATTATCTACCATAGAAGAGCGTTGCAGCTCCTCCTTGCCAAATAGTTCTTTGGCAGCTGCAAACTGTTTTACCGCAAGGCATGATGAGGCAAGGATAAAGAGCCTTAATCCTTCAATATTGGTATTATCTGATACGAAATCCGTGTAAAACTTAACATCAGATGGATTGTCTGCAGACAAGGCGAGTTGAGCTAATTTGATACGCACCATTTCGTTCTGTTCCTGAGTAAGGGAATTGTCTTTAAATAGTTGCGTATAAATAGACTTAGCAGAGTCAAAATCTTTCAGTGCGAAATATGTATTTGCAAGATGAAATTTGACAAAATCATCATTGGGATTGTCCTCTAAGTCTAATTTGAGTAGCTCGAGATTGCGTTTGTATTTGCTTATGCTTTCTTTGTTATAACCGCTATGTTTAATCAGTATTTTGCTGTCAGCAATTTTAAAACCGGCATTTTCTATAGATGGTCTGATTTGTTCGTGTATTCTACCGGAAAAGTAGAAACGTTTGTCATTTCTGAATATCCGTGTGTAAGTATGTATCGAACGAGGAGAATTATCATCAGGGCCTAAAATGTTTTCGATATTTACCATTATACCGCCGATTTCTTCATCTAAAAACAAAAACGAAGAATCATCTATGCTCTGTTTGTCTATCAATTCGTCTGTATCGACACAAATAATCCAATCTGTCCTCATCAGAGAAATCGCATAATTGCGAGCTAAGCTGAAACTTGACTGCCAACTGCAAAAATGAACTTCTGCTCCGCATCGGGTTGCAATTTTTGCAGTATCGTCTTCCGAACCTGTATCAACAACTACAATCTGCTTGCAAAATGTTTGCAAATGAAGTATTAATTTTTCAATTGAGGAAGCAGAGTTTTTTGCAATTATTGCAGCTCCTAAATCTATATTCGGACGGATTAGCATATTAGCCTATAAATATTTAAAACGGATTCAAAACGATTTCGCAGTATATATATACTTTAGATGACAAAAATACGTACAAAATAGTGCAATGGCAAACCAAATGAAAGTTTCTGAAGTAATTTCTGATATTAGGGGAGTTTCTCCTTCTGTTCTTGCTTTCTTTTTAAGCGAAGGAAGGTACAAAATACCCAAACACATTCAGTATTTAGAAAGTAAAATTCTTGAATCAATACACTTGGGCAATAGATACCTATGCATCAATATGCCTCCAAGGCATGGCAAATCAGAATATTTGTCTAAATACCTACCTCTCTGGTTTTTATTTACTTTTCCGCAAAGGAGGATAATCCTTACTTCCTATGAGTCATCATTTGCTGCGGAGTGGGGACAAAAGGTAAAGCAATTGATAGTTGACAACGAATCAGAGCTCCATATATCCATTAGCAAAGACAACAGGAGTAGTAGCCATTTTGTGCTGGAAGGCACTTTAGGAAGTATGAGCTGCGTGGGAGCAGGCGGTGCGATTACAGGAAAAGGGGCAGATCTTCTGATAATAGATGACCCGGTCAAAAATGATGCAGAAGCCAATAGTCCACATCAGAGAGAAATACTCTTTGATTGGTTCAAATCAACTGTTTTCACAAGGATTGAGCCTGGTGGCGTGATGGTGCTGCTGATGACAAGATGGCACGAAGACGACTTAACCGGAAGACTGAAACAAAGTTTTTCTTCAGATCCGAATTGGGAGTTTATCACAATACCTGCCATTGCCGAATCAGATGATTTATTGGGGAGAGAAGCCGGAGATGCACTATGGGAAGAAAGGTTTGATTATGCCAAGCTATTGGAAATTGAGAGGACAATAGGCAAATACTGGTTTTCGGCTCTATATATGCAAAAGCCAAGCCCATCTGGAGGAGCTTTATTTAATAAGCGTTACTTTAGATATTTTACTTCTTCAGAGTTGCATTATCATTATGATGACACAAGAGCATTAAAAGAAAAATGCAAGATATACGCAACTGTGGATTTGGCAATAAGTACCTCCGAGATGGCTGACTACAGCGTTGTGCTGATATTTGCAATAAGTGCTGACAAAAAGATTTTTATAGAAGATATTATAAGAGAAAGATTCGAACCGACACATCACTATAAGCTTATAGAATCAGTTTATCACAAGTATAGACCTGTTTTGATTGGAATAGAGAGTGTGCAGTATCAGATAGCGTTAGTCAAAGAGCTTTCTAATGGTGGCTTTCCTGTCAAAAAACTACTGCCTCAAAAGGACAAAATCTCACGGGCTTTAAGAGTAATCGCAAAACTCGAATTGGGAGAAATTTACTTCAAAAGAGACGCAAGCTGGCTACAGACTTTTGAAAATGAACTACTGGAATTTCCAAATTCCAAACACGACGATCAGGTTGATTGCTTAAGTTACATTGTTGATATGATGAATTATTCCGGGAGCTCCATGCCCGGATTCAGCATTAGAAAGGGGAAATTAGATAAACCCTGATTTGTCATTAGAACTCAAAAATACTTACAAATTCCTTAATGTGCGAAGAAATATTCAATGAGTAAATGTAAGAAAAACTTACTTATTGAATCATTGAACAAGGGAAAGGTTGCTGAGCTGAGAGTTTATACCTAGCAAAGTCGAGGTAAATCATAACCCTTGCCAAGAAACAAGATAACGACTTTAATTGGTTTTTAAATGACATTTTCTATCTAACTAATTGTAAGGAAGTAGTTGTTAGAATGAAAGACAACGATATGAAGAAAATATTTTATTATTTTAAACCATATTGAGTTTATTAGTTAAACGTTGCAGGTGAATAATGTTGGTTAATAAAAATATATTTTCAGACTGAAAGGCTGATAGATAATAGCCCATGGCAGCGCCATGGGACGGTTGTAAGTATTGAGTAAACAGAGCCCTGTAAGGGCGGCAAGACTTTCCTTTACAGGTGATATAAATAAGAGATTGGTGTTACTTTTTCCATTTCTTTTTCTTTTTTTTGCGATAAAAAAGAAAAAGAAACGGAAACCAAAGAAAAAGAAAAAAGAACGCTTTGTCTCCTCTCCTCATCTAGTTTTTAAGCGTAAGATGCACATCCAATTAAGGAATTACTGAAAACAAATTTCAATATTATGGAGTGCTGATGCAATATATATAGGCAATGCACGGACTATTTACTATGATATTATATATATTATTTCGACTAAATGATATTTATAAAGAAAAAAACAGACAAACAGTTAGCTCCTTTTTGCCACAAACGCAAGTTTGTATTAGGGATTTGGGATAAAGAGTATTAGTGTTTTAGAGTGATTTTTAAAAAAAAAGAGTCACAAGACAGACTGTGCTGCAATGTGACTCAAATATATTAGGGAATATAAGTTAGATTACAAATCTACTCTTACGTTCCAGTTGTGAGTATCTTCGACTTCGCCATATTGGATACCTGTGATAGTATCGTAGAATTTCTGGCTGATTTCGCCGATTTCATTATTGTTGATTATCATCTCTTGACCGTCATAGTGCAAAACGCCGACAGGGGAGATAACAGCAGCAGTACCGGTGCCGAATACTTCTTTCAATTCGCCGGATTTGTGAGCAGCAATGATTTCGTCGATAGTGATCTGACGCTCTGAAACTTTCATACCCATTTCGCGAGCTAAAGTAAGTACAGAATCACGAGTAACGCCGGCAAGAATTGAAGCCTGCTCCAAAGAAGGAGTGATAAGCTCGTTGCCAATGATAAACATGATATTCATAGCACCAACTTCGTCAATAAAAGTACGCTCTACACCATCTAACCAAAGCACCTGAGCAAAACCTTTAGCTTTTGCTACAGTGCCGGCATAAAGAGAAGCAGCGTAGTTAGCAGCTGTTTTAGCAGAGCCAAGCCCACCTCTTACAGCACGTACATGCTCTTTTTCGACCAAGATTTTTACAGGTTTCAAACCTTCTGCATAGTACGAAGCTACAGGAGAAGTCATAACAATTAATTTGTAAGAATCTGAAGCATGAACTCCAAGGAAATTACCATCGCCATAAACAACAGGACGAATGTAAAGAGAGCAACCTCTTTCGGTAGGAATCCATTTTTGATCAACTTTTACTAACTCTTTGATGCCTTCTACTAAAGTTTCTACATCGTATTCAGGGATGCAGACCATTTTAGCAGAGCGGTTCAAACGTTTTGCGTTCATATCAGGACGGAAGATATTTACATGTCCTTCTTTTGTAATAAAAGCTTTAAGGCCTTCGAAGATAGACTGTCCATAGTGCAAAGTACACATAGCAGGCTCTACATTCATTGGGCCATAAGGAATAATCTCACCTTCATTCCATTTGCCGTTTTTATATTCAGCCACAAAGACGTGATCTGAAAAATACTTACCGAAACTAAGATTGTTATAGTCAACTTTAGAGATTCGGTCAGTCTCTACTTTATTGATTTTAAAGTTAGCCATTACACTTTCCTTTACTTTTTTATTTATCTTGATTCTCTAAATCCTTATTTGGAAAGAATCTTCAATAATCACTGCATATTACGAAAATAGATTGACTTTCCAAACATTCTATCAGAAGATTAATATTCGTAAGTAGTATTAATATCTCTTGGAATATCTTTAAGAGATTCTATCATCTGATCTATCTCAGGAGTTCGGATGCTGTATTTTTCTAAGAATTTTTTAGTGCCTTCGTAGTTCCCTTCTGCCTGTAAAGTTAACACTTCGCGAGCCATTTCGCCGACTTTGTCAAAGAAGATAGCCATATCGATTGTGTATTTGCCATCATCCATTTTGATTATGGCGCCTTTTTCGCGTAAGTAATTGAACTGAGCCAAGTTTGCTCTGCCGTGAGCAGATACAGTCCCAAATCTAATAGAGCGGAATAAGCCGGGCAAATAAGTAGCTACAACTTTTTTCATATAAGCATCATCTACTAGTTTCATGTCGTAAAGATGCTTGAAGTTATACATACCAAGAATGTCTGCTTTGTTTTCTTCAATCGGAGAGTATAGCTCTTCGAGTGCTTTTCTAACATCTAAAGACTCGTTGCCGAATACTTTACCTCTGCCGAGAGTGTGGGACACTTCATGCAAAGTAACAAAGCTTGTGAAAGCGTTTGCGTCCACATCAGCAAGAAGAGCCGGGTCTAAGATTTTATCAGCTATTGGTTTTACTATTTTTTCAAATTTAGCAGTCATCATGTTTTTATACATAGATTTTTTACTGCCCTTTTGAGTATAAACATCAGGATTATTAGGCAGTGAAGCAGCGATAGTTTTTGTTCCTTTTTGGCAATCACCACCGAAGTAAGCAACATTTACTACTTGTAATATATTAGTAGTCTTGTCGAGTTGCGTAATATATTTCGGATCAACCGGCAATCTCTTTTGGAATTCGTTGATATTAGATTCAAACATTTCAAGCTCTTTTGATGCCTGCGGATCTTTAACCATTACAACTGCTTCAAATGCAGTTTTATAGTTAAAAATTTCGTCTTGGTAGTTTTCGATAGGGCCTAAGACCAAATCTATGTCGTTATTTTTTATATCCATCCAAGACCAATCTGCTTCAAAATAGTTATCGGTACGCAAAGCAATTGCAAGTTTAGTAAGATGAGTTTTTAAAGACTCATTGTCTGCAAGCGAAGCTGCAGAATCTACCAAAGCTGCCATTTTTTCAACTTGCGGATATGCTTTTGAGTAAGGAACTGCAATCAGTTTATCACCATCGCGTTTAACTATTGAATATTGGCTTTCTAAAGATTCTTTTTGTTCAGGGTGGTTTTCAACATACTTAGTAAACTCTTCTTTGGTCATATCAATCGGGTAGAAGCCTGCTCCAAATGGTCTTCTTTCAGGTCCTTCGCCGACAAAGCGTTCGTTGCCGTAGATAACGTCATAAGGTCCGTAGTTGATTTTTACATAATCAGCATAAACTTTTGCATCTTCGTCCTTTGAGGAAAGCAAAGAGTCATAAACTGATTTTGCATCGTGAGCAGACTGCAGCCAGAAAATTTCATCAGCAAGATGACCGGCTTCCGACAATAATTTGACTATTTGTTTCTGCTTTTCTGTAAGGTGAGAAATATCAGCCTTGATTGTAACAGGTGCATAAGCATCAATTTTGTGTTGTAACTCTATCATAGCCTGACTCGCTTCTGCGGGAGTGTTTTCCTGAGTTTCGCCACAAGAGACAGCAAACGCAAGAATAGCAACAGCCCCCAATTTTTTGAATAAGTTCATTAGATACCTTAGTAAATAGTGTGCAAAAAAATTCTCACTTTATGTCCTAAATTTACAATCAAAAAAGACGGTATGCAAATTTTTTCGGAAACTATTTATTATTTATGCCCGAAAATAAAGAAAAAACCACAGATGAGAAATTTCAAATGTGGCTTTTTGCAGAGAATATAAAATTAAGTATATCTTAGCTTAGTCTTTCTTTTTTGGGGATGATTTTGCTTTGTTGTGATGTCCCCAAACAGAAACGCTAAACACAGGTTGTTCTTCACTGTCTGTTTTCAATCTCAAAGTGCTGGTAAGCCTATCCTCGTTGCCTGGCGTATAAGTAGCTTCTATATTTATTTTGCCTTTAGGAGGAATTACAGTACCTTTTGTAACATTCACCTGAAGGTTTTCTACTTCTTTTGAGAAAGATACATCAGTGATTTTGATAGGTTTGTCTGTCGTATTAGAAACAGTAGTATGTGTAACTGCTAACTGATTAAGTTCCAAATTTCTGAAATTCAAAAATTTCGGATTAGCAATCAAAGGTTGTTTAACAAAACATTTAAGATAATATCTCGCATTTTCGTTTTTAGGGTCGTTAGTAGCAATTTTTATAGTTTTTGTTACACTTCCCTGATAAGTTTTCATATTGAGTTGAACACTCATTTCGGATGTTTCGCCCGGTTTTAGTGTGTCTTTGCTGATAGGAGCAATTGTGCAACCGCAGGTAGGCTTGACTTCTTTGATAATCAGCACTTGGTTGCCTGCATTTTTGAGCAGAACTTTTGCTTTCAGAGGACTGTCCTTAGGAGTAACTTCTCCCCAGTCATAAGTATCTCCCCCGACAAATTCTAATTTTGGCTGAGCAAATGCAGCTATAGCAGCACAAAACAGCAGAACAACACTCCAAGTAAAAAGACCTTTCATCATATTTCCCCGAATAATTATACTTATTATTTATACAAAAGTATTAAAAATCTTCACAAATCAAAAATATTAATCTCGCCTAAAAAATTCTTAAACTACTTATCCGTAATATAGTATATACAATATACAATATAGATATACTGAAAATCAATAAAAAAGTTTCAATAAAAATTGGTGTAATATGAGTATAATCGAATTTAACGAGATGCAACTGCAAATAAAAGAAATGGCAGGAAAATTTGCCAAAGAATATATAGCTCCTACTGCAATCGAAAGAGACATAAAATCAGAATTCCCCTATGAGATAATGAAAAAAATGGGAGAGCTCGGCTTTATGGGGATGATGGTGTCGCCTGAGTGGGGTGGAAGCGGTATGGACTACATTAGCTATACTTTGGCTATGGAAGAGTTTTCTAAAGCTGATGCCTCTATCGGGATTATTACTTCAGTGCAAAACTCTTTGGTATGTTGGATAATAGAAAAATACGGGACTGAAAGCCAAAAAGAAAAATATCTCAGACCACTTGCAGAAGGCAGGCATCTTGGATCTTACTGTCTTAGTGAGCCCAATGCCGGCTCTGATGCTCGAGGATTGGAAACCGGAGCCAAATTAGAGGGCGAGCATTGGATTCTAAACGGAAGTAAAATATGGGTATCAAGCGGCCAGAACGCAGATACATATATTGTATTTGCTCAGACTGATGCCGAGCTAAAACACAAAGGCATAGCTGCATTTATCATCGAAAAAGGTACTGAAGGTTTTGTAATCGGCAAAAAAGAAGACAAAATGGGTATGCGTTCCAGTGATACTGTCGCAATTAGTTTAATGGATGTCCGTATCCCGAAAGAAAACATCATCGGAAATGTAGGCGATGGCTTTTATATTGCAATGAAGGGTTTGAACGGAGGAAGGATAGGTATAGCGTCCCAAGCATTAGGTATTGCTCAGGGAGCATACGAAGCAGCAGCAAAATATGCCTGCGAAAGAAAGACAATGGGAGTTGCTATTATAGAGCATCAGCTTATCCAGCAGAAACTTGCTCAGATGTCAATGAAAATTGATGCCGCAAGACTTATGGTACACAAAGCAGCATATTTGATGGACAAAGGTGAAACACCTATAAAAGAGGCTTCAGAAGCTAAATTGTTTGCTTCTACAACTGCTGTCGAAGTTACCCGAGAAGCAATACAGATACATGGTGGATATGGGTACACTCGCGATTATCACGTAGAAAGAATGCATAGAGACGCCAAAGTTACTGAGATATACGAAGGAACTTCAGAAATACAGCATATTGTCATTGCAAGAGAAATTATGAAGGAATATGGTTATAAATAAACATTCTCAAAATAATTAATACCACTTAGAAGTCGCATATAAGTATATGCGGCTTTTTTTATTTGTCTAATTGTCTGAGATATGCTTTTACTATTAAGGATTCGTTAAAAGACTTTTTACTTCTTAATTGGATTTTTGTATTTTTGTCGTATCCACTAAAATTCAGAATGCTTATGAAATTGTTTTTTACTGCTTTATTTTTTATTCTACTTAACTCTTCAGCCTTTGCATCCGATAGTTTACGGATTAGCGAAAAGCTTACCCGTGAAAATCTGATGGAGAATGTTTATCTTGCAGAATCTGTCTTGGAAACAGATCCAAAGCTTGGGAATAAACTGTCCAAAGATTTCTATGTAACAGCACATAAGTCATGTGATTCTCTTATAATTACTTATGCTCATTACATAATGGCACGAGCAGAATCATACTTTGGCAACTATCAGTTAGCTCTCTATAATTCCAAACTTTCCCTAAAAATAATGGAATTTGAACGCTCTGAAATTGAGAAGTTCGATGTTGTAAATGTTCATTGTTCGATACTTACTGAAATGAGCGAATTTGACGAGGCACTGCGAGTGATGCAGGAGCTCATCCTGCCAATGATTAAAGATTCTGAAACGATAAATATGCGATATAACTCAGCTATGGGTTCTATCTATGCACTTAAGAAAGATTATGAGAAAGCACTGCCTTATTACTGGTATTCGCTTGCTGATGCTTTAGAGAAAAAAAATAAAATATTTATAGCTTTTATTTGTAACAATGTAGCATCTGCTTATGTTCATTTGAATAAACAGGATTCTGCTGATTATTACATAGATCTGGCAGAAAAGAATTTAAAAGAATCTGACCAATTTATTATCGTCTCCTATTTGAATTTCACAAAAGCTGAGTATCATTATGCGTTTGGTGATTTTGAAAAGGGAGTCAATGAGATTGATAAATGTATAGAGATACAAAAAGATATCAATGATATGTTAACTGCAGATGCCTATGAACTTAAAAGCAAATTGCTTGATTCTCTGGGAAGGCATCACGAAGCTTTCCATGCTATGGAGTTATATGCTGCCACTTATAAAAAATACCATACCTCGGAGTCTTCTATCAGGGAGAGAAAAAATCAGCTGTTTTTCGAGCTTAATAAAACCCGAACTGATATTGATATTTTGCACAAACAGCTTGACTTTCAAAGAACTACGTTTTACATTATTTCTGTCTTGGGCATTGTTGTCTCTATCGCTTTGACAATTTCTTTATTAAGAAACAGACGCAGAACCACAAGAATTGACGAATATACAGAGATTATGAAAGTACAGCAGCTCGAACTCAAAAATATAAACAAAGAAATGGAAGAGTCGAGAGAGAAGATAATATTTGATGCAAATAAACTTATGCATCTTAACCAAAAGCTGATAGACTCGGAAGAAGAGCTCAAGCAGCTGAATGTGACAAAAGATAAATTCTTTTCTATCATTGCTCATGACCTAAAGAATCCATTTGCATCAATGAAAAATCTCTCCGATTTGCTGCATGATAACTATTCGATGCTCGACGAAGAGGATAGGGTAGAGATAATTGCCTCTATGAAACTGACATCGCAACGTATTTTTGAATTGCTCGAAAACCTACTTACATGGTCTCGCTCTCAAAGAGGAATAATTAATTTCAATCCTGATATAGTAACTCCTTTGTTTATTGTGCAGAATAATTTTGATTTGCTCGCAGAAAATGCAGCCAATAAAGATATTGCTCTAATCAATGAAATCCCTGATAATATGGAAATCGTTGCTGATTCGAATTTGCTAAGCACTATCATTCGCAATTTGACATCGAACGCTATCAAATTTACTCCTGCCGGAGGAAATATTACAGTGGGAGCAACAGATGCCGGAGACTATACAGAGTTTTACGTAAAAGACACCGGAGTCGGAATAAGCGAAGCTGATATTCAAAAATTATTTAGGATAGATATTTCGCATACTACGATAGGAACCGGAGCCGAAAAGGGAACAGGCTTGGGCTTGATTTTATGTAAAGAGTTTGTAGAAAAGCATGATGGAAGAATTTGGGTAGAGAGCGAAATAAGCAAAGGCACAACTTTTAAGTTCACACTTAAAAAAATGTCTTTAGAAAATTTTGAGAGTTAATATTTTTGCTTGCACGCAATCTAAAATTGTCATATATTTGCACTCTCTTTGATTGAGTAAGGGCGAGTAGCTCAGTTGGTCTAGAGCACCTGCCTTACAAGCAGGGGGTCGGGAGTTCGACTCTCTCCTCGCCCACAAAACTTACTCAAAAAAAAGAGATAACTTTTGTTCTCTGAAATATCATATCGAAACATAAAAGAACGCATAGGGGCGAGTAGCTCAGTTGGTCTAGAGCACCTGCCTTACAAGCAGGGGGTCGGGAGTTCGACTCTCTCCTCGCCCACAAAATATAAGCTTATTGCTTATAATCTTCTTTCAATTAGAAGAAATATTGTTCTTTATGATAAGATATGAAACTTTGATGTAAGCAAAAGGGGCGAGTAGCTCAGTTGGTCTAGAGCACCTGCCTTACAAGCAGGGGGTCGGGAGTTCGACTCTCTCCTCGCCCACAATAAAAAACCTGTATCTGAATATTTAAATCGGATACAGGTTTTTTTATTTGTGGAATTAACCGAGATCCCTAATACAAACTTGCGTTTGTGGCAAAAAGGAGCTAACTGTTTGTCTATTTTATTCTTTATAAATATCATTTAGTCGAAAAAAATATATATGATAGCATAGTAAATAGTCCGTGTATTGCCTATATATTGCATCAGCACTCCATAATATAGACATTTGTTTTCAGTAATTCCTTAATTGGATGTGCTTCTTACGCTTAAACACTAGATTTGGAGAGGAGACAAAGCGTTCTTTTTTCTTTTTCTTTGGTTTCCGTTTCTTTTTCTTTTTTATCGCAAAAAAAAGAAAAAGAAATGGAAAAAGTAGCACCAATCTCTTATTTATATCACCTATAAAGGAAAGTCTAGCCGCCCTTACAGGGCTCTGTTTACTCAATCCTTTTACATTGAAAATCCCAAAATATTTATTCCTTCTTCGCAAATACATGGCTTTGCACATATTCAGCTTTCCAATTAGAAATGGATTTAAGAGTAGAAGTGGGGCAGATGCAAAAAAAAGAGCACGAACCCTTTTTGGAGCCCGCACCCTTTTTTGTGTTATTGGAGGGTTTCTTATTTAATAATAAGAAGTTGTTTTGTAACGTTCAAGCCGTTAACAGAATATTTCAAGAAGTAAACACCATTAGCAAGTTTGCTACCATCGAAGTCGATTGAGTAAACACCTGCGTTATGGAATTGATTTACCAAATTAGCAATTTTATTACCTGTTGCATCATATACAGTCAAATTAACATCAGAAGCATTTTCTACATTATATTTGATTGTAGTGTTAGAAGCAAATGGGTTAGGATAGTTAGCAAGTAATTCTAAACCACTTGCAACATCTTCCTGTACAGAAACAATATTATCTACATAACCTGCAGTGTGCAACAAAGTCCAATCTGCAACCCAAAGGTCATCAGAAGAAGGACCAAAAGCACCGATGAAGTTTGTTTGAGTAAAGAAATTGTCGCCTACAGTAGCAACTTCTTTAGTTAAAGCAGGAGAGCCCGGAGCAGGTTTAGGATCTAATTTAGTACCACCTTGTTCTGCACCATCTCTACCGATTTGACCAAGCATAGGGTTTTCAATCCAGTTTTTGTTTTCAGCATTACCAAAGTATTCTCTAACAAAAGCCTGACCGTCGCCCGGAGCCATATTGTCTAATGAGTTACCACCTTTGAAACCGTACCAGATGTTGTTATTGAAAACAAGGTCTTTAGCTTCTAAGCGAGCTCTTGAGTCTTCACCTGATGCCAAATCTTCAATTTCGATACCTTTACCACCAAAGTCAGTAAAGATTGAGTTTTTATAAGTACCGCCTGCGTTATCTCTAACGTGTAAGCCCATAGATTTATCATTAGTAGAAGCAGTGCCACTACCGATGTAAGTTGCATTGTAAATTACAGGTTTAGCATACGGCATAGCATCTTCAGGTTTAGTTGCACCATCATGCTCGCCTGCACAGTTACCTGCATCTTCAGCTTGGATAGAGAACCAGAACTGACCTTTGCCATTGAAACCTTCATCATAGTCAAAAGAGTCATCACCATTGAAGGCAGAAACCAAATATTTAGTATTTACTGTACCGCCAAAGAATTCAAAGCCATCATCAGCATTTCTGAAAACTTCAACGTGTTCGATAGTAGTACCTGCACCAACTGCACCAAGAGAAAGACCATTGATTTCATTGTTCGCACCGATGTCTGTGCCACCATGGCGAAGAGATACGTATCTGATAATACCTGAATTGTCGTTCAAATCAGGAGTTTCACCACCACCGTAAGCGCCGCGAGGTTCACTTGAAGGAATACCTTCGATATTGCCTACGCCACCGGGAGTGTTAATTTGAGATTTACCAAGAACCAAAAGTCCACCCCATAGACCGCTTGCATCTAAAGGCATATCGTCTAAAACTGCAGGGTCGTCATATTCTGAAGTAAAGATAATAGGAGCATCTGCTGTTCCAAGTGCATTGATTTTTGCACCGCGGCAAATGATAAGAGCAGAAGCCTGTTCACCTGCACCAGGCATACCTTTGATTACTGTACCTGCTTCGATGTTAAGAGTAGCACCTTCTTCTACAAAAATGAAACCATTTAAGTGGTAAGTGTTATTTGATGACCAATTTACAGTTTCACCTGCTTTGATGTCTGAGTCAAAAACCTGAATATCAGTACCGGTAGAGCCACCATCAGAAAGGAAACCTGCAGCGTCTAACATTGTCCAGCCTTTAAGCCAGAAGTTTGTTTGACCAAAAGCTCCAATATAGTCTGTCTGAGTGAACCATTCATCATCTACCGGATAGTCTGCTGCAGTTTTAGTAAGAGCAGGAGAGCCTGTTTGCGGACGAGGATCTAATTTAGCATCATTAGAGCGAGTTACTCCACGAAGCATAGGACTTTCGATCCAGTTGTTGTTTGAAGCGTCAGCTAAATAGTTTCTTACAAAAGCCTGACCTTCACCCGGAGCGATGTTATCTAAAGAGTTACCACCCGCGAATCCATACCATAAGTTGTTATTTAAAACTACGTCACCGGCTTCAAGACGAGCTCTTGAGTCTTCACCGGATTCTAAGTCTTCTATTTCGATACCTTTACCACCAAAATCAGTAAATATTGAATTTTTGTAAGTGCCGCCTGAGTTATCTCTAATATGTAATCCCATAGATTTATCATATCCTGAGTTAGCTCCGCTACCAATATAAGTTGCATTATAAATTACAGGTTTTGCATACGGCATAGCGTCTTCGGGTTTTGTAGCACCATCATGTTCGCCACCACAATTACCTGCATCTTCAGCCTGAATAGAGAACCAGAACTGACCTTTACCATTAAAACCTTCATCATAGTCAAAAGAGTCATCTCCATTGAAAGCGGAGATAAGATATTTTGTATTTACTGTGCCGCCGAAGAATTCGAAACCGTCGTCAGCATTTCTAAAAACTTCTACGTATTCTATAGTTGTTCCTGCACCAACAGCACCAAGAGAAAGTCCATTGATTTCGTTATTTGCACCAATGTCTGTGCCACCATGGCGAATTGAAACATATCTTATTACACCTGAATTGTCATTCAAATCCGGAGTTTCACCACCGCCATAAGTGCCACGTGGTTCGCTTGAAGGAATACCTTCGATGTTACCGACACCACCCGGAGTATTTATTTGTGATTTGCCAAGTACCAGCAAACCGCCCCAAAGGCCGCTTGCGTCTAAAGGCATATCGTTTGGATCATTTGGGTTATCAACCAAAGCTGTGAAAATAATTGGCTTATCAGCAGTTCCGTTAGCAAAAATTTTAGCACCGCGAGTAATAATCAATGCAGAAGCATCTTCGCCTGCACCCGGTTTTCCTTTGATAATAGTTCCGGGTTCGATAGTAAGGACTGCTCCTTCTTCAACAAACACAAAGCCGTCAAGGACATAAGTATTATTAGCAGTCCATGTAACTTGGTCGTTAGCATTTATTGACTCGTCAGTTACATTAATAACTTCGGCTTTACCGAAATAAATAAATGTCATAAATGCGAAAAGTGCGGCAAACATTTTGAAATTCATCAAAATACTCCTTAATTTATAAGTAGGGTTAAACAGTTATTTCTTTGGTTTACAAAGTTTTATAAAGCAAGGGGCAAAGGGTGAGCCCCTTGCTTTTTTAGTAATTTTAGTCTAAGCTATAAGAAACACCAATCGAGAAAGATCTACCAAGAGAATATTGCTGAGTGATGTATTCTTGTCCTTTGAATTCCTGAGCTTTTTTCACTTCAGAATCCAATATGTTTTTAGCTGATATTTTCAATTTCAAATTGTCTAAGAGTTTCTGAGAAAAGACCAATCCAATATCAGGTCTTGAGTATTCATACACATCCGGTGTACCCTGCTGAGTTACTTCAGATAGGCGTTTACCAAAAATGTTGTAGTTAATGCTTGCTTCTGTACCTGATTCCATATTGACATAGGCAAAATCAAAGTTTACGATAAATGGAGACTGCCCCTGTAACTCTCTTGTGCCTTTTGCATTAGGATCATACGCTTGGATGACTTTCAATTCTTCAGGTGATATGTCAACTTTAGATTGAACCAAAGTTACGTTAGTACCTAATTGTAGATTGTTTGCCCATGTACCAAGGAAGCCTAATTGTTTTCTGAACTCGAATTCGGCTCCATAAAGCGAAGCAGTTTCAACATTTTGGTACTGGATTTCTTTATTTACATTGATGATTACTCTTTCTATCGGATTTGTAAAGTCTTTGTAGAACAAGCTAACAGCAAGGATTTCACCCGGATTTGCAAAATATTCCCATCTCAAATCGTAGTTGTCGATTTTAGTTCTTTGTAGATCAGAGTTACCAAGCAAAATGTAACCACCGACGTACTCGAAAGAGGAGTAAGGAGCAAATTCTCTAAAGTTTGGTCTTGCTATTGTTTTGCCAAATGCAAAACGCAAGTTCATTTTATCGTTGAAGCCATAAACCATATTTACTGAAGGTAGCCAATCTTGTTCCGCAAGGTTACCAACAGCTTTTAATGTGTCACGGCTTGTAACAGTAATGTCAGTTGTTTCGTATCTTACACCACCGATAATTCTAAAGTTAGAAACATAAGGAACTGTCCAGTCTATCATACCATAACCTGCACCAATAGTCTGTTCACCATCATAAGATGATTTGGTTGGATCATAGTATTGGATATAATTACCGAAGCGAGGGAATTTGCTTGAGCTATCGATAATACCTGCATTATTTTTGAAGAAATTATCAGCATCGCCGTCATAATTTGCTCTGTCTTGAGCTATATCAAATCTGAATTCTTGGAAAGAACGGGTCTTTTCAGTGTAAGCCATACCTGTTTTGAATTTAAAAGCATTGCCTACCCAGTCTTCTAATGGCAGTTCGTAGTTGAGGTTTACTGAGTTCAAGTCTTCAGATAGATTTCTGAAATATCTTGAAGGGTATTTGTAAAGAGATTGATCTATATCGTATCTTCTTTCACCTGTTTCTTCATCAATAGAATAGTCATTAGTAAAGAATCTCAAATCAGGTTCGTCTTGAGTGTTTTGGCTGATAGATACCTGCCAGTCCAATTTTGAACCCAATACAGACGGCATATTGTGCTTACCTGAAAACTGTAGGGAAGACATAGCTCTTTCCACATAGCTAAGCACTCTTGTTTCATAAGTTCTGTCAAGACCGTAGTATCTGTCATAACCTTCCTGGTAACGGGCAGAAGATTCGCCTGACTGATTGTACATATAGTTAACAGAGATTTGGTTGTTTTGAGTAAGGTTATAAGATAAATTACCCATAGCTCCCCAAAGCACTTCGTCTGTTGATTTTTTGTCAGTAACTTTATTATCGTCTGTAAGGCTTGTTACGTTTTCTGCTGAACCAGAAAGAGAGTAGAAAGCATTTAAACCATTGTCATAAGATTTGAATTTTCTTCCGTAGCTAAAGCTTGCCACATAACCCAATTCGCTGCCAAATAGTTCTACCTGATCGCCGACATTTGCAGAAAAACTTCTGTCTATCGGAGCAGTCGTAGTAGTAGGAGACATCTGAGTATCAAAAGATTTTGTCAAATCATTTAGCAGCTGTGCTTTTTCAGGATCCATCCAAGTGTCCTGAAGGTAAGGAACAGCAGCATTAGGATTGTTTATTATTTCCTGAACAGCAGCGGGTATATCTCTTTTACCATTATCATAACCCAACCAGTCAGTATCAGAGCCACCATAAGTTAGCATATCTTTTCCGGTAGTCTGAGAGTTCATGGAAGAAGAAAGAGAAATTGAAGCTCTGAATTTATCAGGAAATGATTTAGTTGCAATATTTACTGCACCGCCTGTGAAATCACCCGGTTTGTCGGGAGTTGCGGTTTTAGTAGTAACAATGTTTTCTATTAGGTTAGTCGGGAATAAATCAAGGTGAACAGAACGTTTGTCAGGGTCAGCTGAAGGTAACTGAGCTCCGTTAAGCTGAGTAGAAGCATATCTGTCGCCCAAACCTCTGATATAAACATATTTCCCGCCAACTGTAGTAGCACCGGTAACTTTTTTAATAGCATCACCGGCGTCGCCCGAACCGCCTCTTGAAATCTCTTCAGAGCCGATAGCGTCGCTCATAGCAGTTGCTTTTTGTCTGTCTTTTAAAAGAGCAGCACCGTTGTTTTTTATAGCTTTAGCAGTAACCACCACAGCATCTGTAGTAGTAACTTTTGTTGCCATAGTAATGTTTATTTGTTTTGTTTCGCCGGGACCAACGTTTATATTAGCAACTTCAAACTGTTGGTATCCGACATAAGTACAAACTAATGTGTAAGTACCCGGTGTAATATCTTTGATGCGGTATTTGCCGCCCATTTTAGAAATTGCACCTTTTTTCTGATCTTTTAAAAATACTCTCGCTCCTATTAGAGCATCTCCGGTAGCTTCACTAACAACTTTACCGGTAATTACAGCTTTTTCTTCCGCAGACAAAGTAGTTGCGGATAAGATTGAAACTAAGAAAAGCACTATCAATTTCATTGATGAAATTTTCAAGGCACCCTCCAACAAAAAATATTATAACACAAAATATCTAAGCAGGAACTGTAAAATTTACAGTATGCAAAGTTCCCAATTTAGTATGTGCTTGATATAAAGCTTATGTTAAACTTATGTTAAACCATTTATTGAGGCTTTTTATCAAGAAAAGCTGAATAATTGGCACTTTTTTTGTCGCATTTCTTTCGGTGTATTATATACTTTTCAAAACAGGCAAAAAATGGATAAGGAAATCTCAATCATTGATGTGATTAACTACGATCCGGAACTGGCTCTCAGCATTATAAATCACGATAAACAAAAAGCTGAAGAGCTACTCAGAGAGGTAGCTGAA
Source organism: Kapaibacterium sp. (SeqCode) (assembly GCA_963664875.1). GTDB lineage: Bacteria > Bacteroidota > Ignavibacteria > Kapaibacteriales > UBA2268 > JBFHIJ01. Next base: position 3,762,554 of record OY761611.1, read on the forward strand.
AGAAGGATAGACACGGAAGTTGCATGGAATTTGGCACGCTCTGCTTCTAAAGCAGGAATGCTCGATTTTGTAGAAAATGCTTGTAAGATAATACTTAATATCAACCCTGAATTTTGGTATGCACGCGAATTGCCGAAACATACAATTGGCTATTATTCGCAGATAAATCAGGATAAATTTCTGGAAAATTGGTTTCAAAGCTGGCAACCTAAAGAAAAGATATTTGTTGAGGTAGGAGCTTTTGATGGGTTACATTATTCAAATGTAAGACGTTTGGCAGAAGAACACTCTTGGTCGGGTATCTCGATTGAGCCGGTTTTCCACAATTACGAAAAGATGCTTAAAAATTATAAGAACCTGCCCATAAAGTGCCTCAATATCGCTGCTTCCGATTATGACGGTGAAACAGAAATCAATGTCTCAAGCTATCCTCATTTGCCTGATTGGGGAAGCGATGTTGCTTCTTTGAAAGAAATTGATAAAGAAGTGTGGACAAATAAATATAATGCACAATGGACAAAACAAAAAGTTAGCGTTAAAACACTTAACACAATACTAACAGAAGAAAATTTAGATAATATTGGTTTGCTTTGTATTGATACAGAAGGGGCAGACCTTGACGTGTTGAAAGGTCTTGATTTGAATAAATACAGACCTGACATGATAGTAGTCGAATACGGTAAAATGCGTAATGAAATAATTAATTATGTTACTCAGCATAATTATTCTTCAGTATTTGACAATGGACAGGATATCTTTTTTGCAGCTATCAATTTTGCATCTGAAAGCAACACTATCAATTTCTCCGGTGAAGCAAATCTGCCTCCTTACGATGAGATACAGTTGTTTGCAGAAAATGACTTGCATTTAGTATTAGACAAACAACCTGAAGATGTGCGAAATATAGTAATTGTTGGAGCTTATGACGGGTTTGAAATATCAAAGATGCTCAAATCATATCCGAATGCGAAATTTTTTGCATTTGAAGCACATCCTGATCATTATCAAAAATTGAAAAACAACTATAATAATAAAAACAACTATAATAATATAGATAGAGTAAAATCATATCATCTTGCTGTAGCAGAAATGCCGGGAGAAATTTATATACATCCTACAAATATAGAAGCTGCAGCCTCTACTTTGCCTTTGAAGACTGATGCTGACCTAGAGCTAAATGTAGATATATCTCAGGATCCTCTCAATCAATATGCTATAAGTAATCTGCCAAAAATTAAAGTTGAAGCGAATGCTCTGGATAATATCACAGACCTTGCCGGATTGGATATTGATTTACTGTGGATAGATGTGCAGGGAGCAGAGCTCAATGTGCTAAAAGGAGCTAAAGAGTTATTAAAACGAACATCTGCTCTATTTATGGAAGTATGGATGACAAAAACTCTTTATCAAGGGCAGTGCTTAGCTCATGAGCTAAGAGATTTTGTCAAAGATTACAATTTTGAATTATACGGTATCGGGCTTGATAATAAATTGGCAAACGGTACTGGTAATTCTATTTGGGTGAAAAGTGCAGTAAAACCGGAAAGTGTTGTTTCCACGTCAAGAGAGATAGTAATAGAGTCTGAGAAATCTTCACTTGTACCGGTGAAAGAGATAATGCACAAATTCAATCCACATCTTTTTGAGAAAGACTTCTTGCCGACAAATATTTCTGTACCTGTAAAAAAAGCAAGTCCAACTCAACTGCTAAATTTCAGAAGATTTGATTTGGCTGCAAAACTCATATATGCAGATTATCGAGAAAAAAATATAAACTCTGATTTTGGCCAGCAGGTATATTCTAATCATATACAGGTTATCAATAATTTTCAGGAATTAGATGCTTCCGGCAAAACCGGAATAATGTCTTTTCTGCATGATTTCAATAATCTGCTGGACAGCATAAAAGAAAACGGATATAGTGAAGATTCACTTATTCCTGTTGATAGAGAAGGCACACCAGTAGATGGATCTCACAGGGTTGCTGCTTGTATCTATCATGATGTTGACATTCCTATGGCGAAGTTTCCTATTATCAGCTATAATTACAGTTACTTCAATTTCCTTCAGGCAAAATTCCCTTTAGTCTATGCAGATGCTTGTGCTTATGAGTATGCAAAAAGAAAAGAAAATACTTATATCGCTACAGTGTTTCCTTCAGCAGAAGGCAAAAATGATGAATTGATAGCTACTCTAAGTAAATATGGAAAAATAGTTTACCAAAAGCACATATTTTTACAAAAATACGGCCCATTGCATCTAATCAGACAAATATACAGACATGAAGCTTGGCTGGGAGATTGGAGTAATAACTTTCAGGGAGCTCAACACAAAGCAAAAATGTGCTTCCAAAAATCAGGAGCAGTTAGAACATTTTTGATTGAGTCAGATTCGCCTGAGAGTATGAAACAGTGCAAAGAAGATATAAGAACACTTTATGGTATCAGTAATGATTCGATTCATATCAATGATACTCATCAAGAAACTATACTGCTTGCTCAGATATTGTTCAACGAAAATTCTGTGCATTTCCTAAATAATGCAGATTTGAAGTTCTTCCCGAATTTTTACAAGCTTTTGGATTTATACGAGCAAAGATTTAAAAAAGGTGACTTGAATCCTGATCATTTTGCATTGGACGGCAGCACAATCTTAGCTGTTTACGGGATAAGAGAAGCTCGAGATTTGGATTATCTTCATTTTGAAAATGAAGGTATAAATTTTGGAGCACCCGGCTATATTGATAGCCACAATTTTGAAGCAAAAGTACATCAATCTTCGATAGATGATATAGTGTGCAATCCTCAAAATCATTTTTACTATAACGGAATTAAGTTCGCTTCGCTTGATGTGCTGAAAGAAATGAAAACTGCAAGGGGAGAAGCTAAGGATTTGAACGATGTAAATCTGATAAATCAATTAGTTACCACTCCTATTCAGCCTATGAATAAGTATAATCCTCAAAATATAATTGATACTACGAAGAAAACAAAAATTGTCGGATTGATGCCGGCAAGGAACGAGGAAAATATTATAGCCAATGCTCTTAAAGCATTATCCAAAGTTACAGATGCTATAGTCTATTTAGATGACTATTCGACAGATAATACTTTGGAAGTTGTTAATTCGCTAAGGCAGGAATGCAATATCGAATCCATTTTAACCAAAGACAGTTGGTATAGGGATGAACCGGGTGACAGAAACAGGCTATTAGAAGAAGGCAGAAGAATTGGCGGAACGCATTTTATAGTTCTTGATGCTGATGAAATCATAACTTCAAACGCATTAGAAAAAGATATGCTACGTATCGGCATAATGAAAATGAAACCGGGCGATGTGCTGATGCTCAATTGGATTCAACTTTGGAGAAGCACTCAGCAATATAGATTAGATTCTTCCCAATGGTCGCATCATTATAAAGATTTTGCTTTCTGCGATGACGGGAAATGTAGCTATGAGTCTGAATTTATACATACTCGAAGAACTCCCGGCAATCTTGACGGTAAAGTATTCCGAATTAGCGGTTACGAAACAGGAGTAATGCACTTTCAGTTTGTCAATTGGAGAAATCTTCTTATCAAACAAGCTTGGTATAGGATTCTGGAAAAACTTAGAACTCCTGAAAAATCAGAGCAGGCAATAAACGAAAGATACGCTCCAAGCAAAAACGAAACAGGTATCAATCTTGAAGATGCTCCACAATCATGGTTTGAAAATTATGATTTCCTTGATATGTCTGTTTATGACAAACCGGAGCTATGGAGAGAAACGCAGGTAATAGAATGGTTTAATCAATATGGCACAGAACCTTTTGCTAATCTTGACATTTGGGATATAGACTGGGGTAAGGCAATTGGCATTAGTCCGGAACTTTATCGTAAACCTGAGGCAGAAACTGACCGGGTTATCGAAGAGATAGAGCGACAAATAGCAAGAGGCGATTATGACACTGCCTATAGTATGCTCGATGTATATACAGTGCAATATCCCGAATCACATACTCTTTCTCTGATGTTTGCTGAAGTATGTATAGAAAGGAACGAAACAGAAGAAGCCAGAAAAGCTCTCAACAAAGTACTGAAACATCAGCCTGCAAATTTGCGAGCTCTTAATGCCTTTGCTGTATTGGAGTGGAGCGATGCCAACCCCGAAGAAGCTTTGAAATATCTGTTGCAGGCAATTAAAATAAATCCGAACGACGAAGTAGTTGTGCTAAATATAAGCGATATATTTCTTGCCGTCGGAAGAAAAGATGACGCAATTGAAATACTAAGCACATTTGTTAAACGCAATCCTGACAATCACAAGGCAAAACAAGCACTTGTAGAAATTGAAGCTATAGTCGAAGACAGCTCAAAGGAAAGCAATTTGACATATAAAGTGTCCGCACTTGTTAGCGTATATTCTTCGATGAAGTACATTGAAGCCTGTATGGAAGATTTGACTCGTCAGACTTTATTCAGGAAAGGAGAACTTGAAATTGTAATAATAGACAGCAATTCTCCTGAAAACGAAGTTGAGATTATAAATAGATACATTTCCAAATATCCTGAACAAATTGTATATCAAAGAACCCAGCAAAGAGAAACAATATACCAAAGCTGGAACCGAGCCATTGATTTAGCAAGGGGTGAATATCTTACAAATGCAAATACAGACGATGCACATAGGGTAGATGCTTTGGAATTGATGGCAAAAGCACTTGACGCAAATCCAAATCTAGGTATGGTCTATGCCGATACTTTCATAACAAATATAGAAAATGAAAAGTTTGAAGAAACGCAATCTGTCAAACGCTATGACTGGCCTGATTATAATCTTGCTACTATTTTATCAAATTTTGCTTTTGGTCCACAGCCAATGTGGCGAAAATCAGTCCATAATACTGTCGGCTATTTTGACGACAAACTAAAAATTGCTGCGGACTACGAATTTTTCATAAGAGTTTGCAGACAGTTTGGAGCAACTCATCTCAGAGAGACGCTTGGGCTATTTTTGCAGAGAGACGATAGTGTAAGTGGTTCATCTAATCGAGAAACTACTATCAATGAAACTATGCAGGTGCTGAACCATCACAGAAAAGATGTAAAGCTTAAAGAGTTATATCCTCGTTTAGCTAATGAAGCAACACCAAAAAATATAGCTCATGCTTTATTTGATTTTGCAAACCTGCATTTAGTTAGTCCTTATCCAAATTATCAGAGAGCTTTGGAGCTTTACGAAGATGCTATGAAAACTGCTAATTTGGCACCTGTAGATTTGGCTGAAATACAAGATAAGTTTTTTAATAATGCGGCGATAATACTTGCTGCTTCGGGTCACCAGGAAAACGCAGAAGAATTTTTTGCAAAAAGTAAACAGGATTTAAGCCGATATAACGAGAAGCTTCTTGCAGAGTTGAAAAAGTCCGGGCAAAGAGCATTTCCGATATTATTTAAGATAAGCAGCATAGACAATGATGTTATAGCCGATGCACGCAGAGCAAACGCCTGCTGCTGTGATGATTATATGGAAATAGTTGTACTTAATGATCAAACTCATGACTTCGCTGATGTATATACAGGGAATAATGGAGTAGAGGTAACTGTTGATGAAATAATGCGAGCTAAGAAATCTTTGCCGCGTTATTCAGTCAGTTTGCAAGACAAAAATGAATCACAAGATTTGACAGAGTCAAAACCTGTCTTTCCAAGCATAGAAGACTTATCAAGAATTAAGACAAAGAAAAAAATCTTATTTACCATGTTTGGCTGGAATGAGTCAGGTGGCGGCACCTATATGCCGAGAACAATGGCAAAATATCTTGTGTCGCAGGGATTTGAAGTTGCTGTGTTTTATGCAGGTTTGACTCACGGGACGGAAAGTAAACCTTACTTTTTTGAAAGATCAGAGGATTGTGGAGTTAAGTTATACGGAGTCTTCAATCGCCCGAGACCTTTCATAATAGATAACGATCCAAATCTTGAAATACACGATCCACATATAGCAAGGCTATTCGAAAAGGTATTGGAAGAGTTTAAACCGGATATAGTTCATTTCCACAATTTTTTGGGATTGTCATTTTCTCTTGCTGAGATTGTTTACAATAAAAATATACCATCGGTCTATACTCCTCACAATTATCACTTGATAGACCCTGCATTATATATGATAAGAGAAGATTTGAAGATATGGGAGGATACCGAATATTTTAATAATTTATTAAATCCTTCAGAAAAATCAGAACTTAGAGACGCATACAGACAGAGATTTATATATGCCAGTTCGGTTGTAAATAAATTTACTGACTATACCCTTGCAATCTCAAACCGTGTAAAAGAGATATTAATTGATTTCGGATGTTTGCCTAATAAAATTTCAGTGGTGCATCAGATACCGGAATCTGTTGATAAATTGAAAAAGCAACATAAACACTACGAGAACAATCATAAAGTGCTCAAGTTTGCATTCTTTGGAAGTGTGATTCCTCACAAAGGTGTTCATAAAATACTGAATGCCTCCCATGTGCTGAAACCGGGTATGGCAGAGTTTTATATCTTTGGAGAGGGGAACAATCGCTACATAGAGGAATTAAAAAAAGCAGATACTAATAACTCTCTGAAATGGATGGGAAGCTACAGACAGGAAGACTTAAGTGAAATTGCAGACGAAATGGATGCAGCTATTATCCCAAGCATTTGGGAAGAGGGTGCAGGACTTGTCTTATTGGAAGCACAGGCTTTAGGCTTGCCTGTAATAGCTTCAAGAATAGGAGGAATTCCGGATTTTGTGAAACATAAAGAAAACGGATTCCTTTATCCGTATAATTCTGAAATGAATTTGGCTTCGATTTTGACAGAAATAATCAGCAAACCAAATATGCTCGAAAAACTTAGTCAAAATACAATATCAGATATATCATTCGAAGATTTTATGAAGCACATTGTCAATATTTATAAACTATTACAGCAAAAAGACCGGCCAAAAGCAAAAGAGCTTGACTTTTTGATATAGAATTTGTAAAATGCAATAAGAAGAGGGTAAGGTTTGTAGATTGCTCTCTTTTTTTGTATATTTTTCAACAATGTGAATTTTCATACTCACTATTTGGCTATTTTTCTGTATATTATAAAGATTTTAGCTTTAAAATTGAAAGCCTATTGAAATTATTTTGATAAACTGTGTAACAAAATACGCACTTGTTGGTCAATTAGATATAAAGGCAAATAAAAAAACATATATATTATTTATTTATTTTTCGGAGGAAATTATGAGGAAAAATCTACTTATTACCCTCGTTCTATGCCTTAGCTTCTTGATGGCAATACCCAATGAAGGGTTTGCTAATGTCAAAGAACTAAAACAAAAAATACGCGAACAAAGAGCTCGCGACTTCAAATTAGGTCAAGGTCAGATGGGCCGTAAGTTCATTGTGGCTATTCCGCCTAATGAATCAGCAGGCTATGGTTGGTCTGATTCCGCTATCGAGGTTTACATTGCAAGTGCTAATGATGTACTACTTGATATGGACATCATGGGTACAAAAAAGAAAAAAGCTCTCAAAGGTGGAGATGTTTTTACGATAAATGATGCAGAAGGACTTTCATATACTGCAGCAGAATGTAGAGAGCCAAATACTGCCACTACAAAAACAATCACAATAGAAGCAACAGGTCCTGTTTCTGTTTATGTGATGAACTCAAAAAATACAACTTCAGATGGCTATATGGCACTGCCGGTAGATTCTTGGCAGACAGAATATATGCACTGCTCTTACTATGATAATTATGAAAGTGCAACAAACACTTTTGCTAACGGTTTCCTTATTATTGGCTCAGAAGACAATACAAAGGTAAATGTTAGGTTAAGAGGTGTTGGCGATAAAAACATTGCAACTTTGATGAAAGATGAAACAAAATCAATAGGAAGTGTTTTCAACGTTAAGGTCAATGCCGGGGAAGTTTATCAGATACAATCTGATGGTCTGACAAGAGGTCAGTTTGATCTTACCGGAACTTATATCAAAGCAGACAAACCAATTGGTATTGTATCATATCACTGGCGTACGGTTATTCCTATTCTTGAAAACAGCTCTCGTGACCACTTGTGTGCTCAACCTATGCCTGTAGATACATGGGGGCAGTATTATGCATCAGTTGCTTTAGCAAGAGGTGGTTCCACAAAAGGTGACTTGTTTAGAATTTTAGCACTTGAAGATAACACTTCTTACACCATGTCTTGGTATGACTTTAATACTAAAGAATCCTTAGGTGCGAGGAGTGGTGTTCTACAAAATGGTGGTGAATTTATTGAAATTTCTGATGTGATGAATGCAGATCCAACAGCTAAATCAGTTACAGGTACTTCAGTATTCCAAGCTGACAAACCAATATTCATTATGCAATATTCTTACTCTTCAGCATGGGATGGTGCTCAGTACGATCCTTTTATGTGGCCTGTAACTTCAGTTGAACAATATATTTACGGTACTATCTTCCAAGCACCTCCTAATAAAACATTTGGTGAAAACCACTTAAATATAGTAGCGTGGGATGATCCTAACGATCCGGAAAAGAAAGGTTTGCAATCAATTCTTTTTGATGGAACAAAAGTTGTTGATAAGATGCCTTCTTTCTTGTCTAACAGAATCCCTGGTACTGATTTGTATTGGGCAAGATTCAAAATTGCTCCGGGTGTTCATAGCATGAGCACAGATGGTGTTGCGAAATTTGGTGGGTATATCTATGGATTCAAATCAGTTGACTCTTATGGATGGCCTGCAGCTATGGCACTTAAAAAATTGTCTGAAACTGATACAGTTCCACCAGCAGTAAGCATTCAGGGTGAATGCGGCGAATGGACAGTTCACGTGACTGAATTAACAATAGATCCTAATGTCAACGCAGATCCACGTCAGGTTGATACTGAAGTATGGGACGAGCCTGCAACTATCATAATGGACTCAACTATTAAGGGTTACAAATATATTTCTTATAATATTAGTGAACCTCAGTATGTAAACAAAAACGGTCAACCACAGGATTGGAAATACGAACCGCATGATGACTATCTCTTTAAATTATCTGTTTTAGATAAATTCCAAGATGCAAAATGCTATTTCTATGTTGCAGATCAGGAAGGTAATATAACAATTGACTCTGTAGAATATTTTGCAGACTCTTTGAAAATCGTGAAGCCAGAATCTATAGTATTTGGCAGATGCCAAATTTTTCAAGATCACTTCATTGATGTTACTTTCCAAAACGCAGGAAGAGGACCTTTGCAGGTAAATACTAAAGAATTGGTTGATGGTGAGTTCTTTGAAATAGTAGAAGATTGGGGTGATTACGATGTAACAGAACTTGCTGTTGGCGAAGAAATGGAATTGAGATTGAAATACCACCCAACAGAAGAAGTCGAAGATCCCGAAGATTTCGATTTAGATTCAATATCATTCAAAGCTGAATGTTTGGACTTCAAATGGCCAATTGAAGGTCAGGGTGTAACTCCAAAAATTAAAGTAACTGAGTGGAAATCATCAAAGCCGGCATTCCCAGGCAATGAAATTGAAAAAACAGTTGCAAGTGGCTTCGATGGAGATGGCCTAAATGGTATAATTATCTCAAATCCGGGCTCTGACACTTTGATAGTTACTAAAGCTATGTTTGAAACTGTAATTCCTGAATTTAGATTCACTCCACGTGATAAAAACAATACTCCTGTAACATTCCCAATTGAAATTCAACCAAGAATGTTTAGTAAGGGAGAAGAGTGGAAAGTACAAATAATGGGTGAATATTTCACACCTTCAGCGATAGGTCGCTATCAGGATAATTTGGTATTCTCAAATAATGCATTTGATCCGATTGCTGAAAGCGATTCAATTTCTGAATGGGATCTTGTTTCTTCTCAAGGTACTGTAACTCTATCTGAATGCATATTTGGTATGCAGCATGTTGGCACTAAAAAAGTTATTAATGAAAAAGGTGCCCCTGCAACAGTAACTGTTGAGAATACAGGTAACGAAGTTGTTGTCGTAACAGAATTAGCATTTATTGATGCTGTTCCTTCTAACGACAATTTCATGTTCGTAGATGGTACCGGCAATTTAGTAGCTAAATACAATATTGATCCAAGTGATGATTATAAAGGTATAGAATTAGCCGAAGGCGAAACATATACATTTAATGTTGTATTTGTTCCATTTGAAGAAAGAGAAAATATACAAGCAAGAATTTTTGCTAAATACTATACTAAAACAGATTTAGACAAAAAGTTCCAAGAAGATGCTACCAATATGCTTACCGGTCACGGAACAATGCCGAATGTGAAAGTAACAGAAGCAACATTTACTAAAACTGCACCGGGTAAAGCCTTAGCAGATGCTGAAGTAAAACAAATTGAGATTATAAACTCTGACGAACACGAAGTTTTAGAAGTTAGATCAATATCTATCAACCCAGCGTATGCAAATGATTTTATTCCTGTAGCAATTGACGGTGTTCCGTATGCTAATGTAACATTCCCAATAACAGTACCGACAGAAGGTAAAGTTACTGTTGACTATGCATTTGCACCACCGTTAATGACACCAAACGTAGGTTTGGATCAGGTAGATCCTACAAACGGCTTCATCAAAGAAACAGACATTACAGTAAACTCTAACCATGTGCCCGGCTCAGGCGTACCAGGCTATCAAATGGTTTACGAAGACTTTGTACAAAATTCAGTAAACCCTGAAGATGAAGGCTTCCTAAGAGGTTATGTAGTTGATGGTGATGCGACAGTAGAAGGCATTGCTTACGGTATGACAATGAGATGTAATAATCTTACAGCAAATGTAAAACTCAATAACTTATCTCAATCTCAAAATCTTATCGTTGACGAAATAGTTATTACAGAAGATGACAACAACGTATTCGTAGTAACAGATGCAGTAAAAGCTGTTCTTTACGGTTCAACAATCACCATGGGTGGAAATTCAATCTGCGAAGTGCTTTTTGATCCTACAGCAGTAGATAAATCAATTTATGAAGCAGCACCTGGTATGACATTGAATTTTAGTGCAAAAGTAGCAATGAAATATCACTTTGTCGGTAGCACAGAAAAAGAAACAATGACAGCCGATTTGACAGCATCAGCAAGATTGCTTAATGTAGATATTTCACAAAAAATTGAAACACGAGTAGGTACAGAGCTAAAAGCAATTCCGATACAGCCGGGTATGTTCTCATACAACACAGGCGGCAATGTACCACACTATACAAACTACTTCTTCATTGAAATAGCAAACAAAGACGAATGGAGTGATTTGGAAATCAAATCATTGAGTATCACATACAAATACAAAAAAGAATGGATGGGCTTAATCAAAGTAGATAAACCATTTGCTTTGAATGCAACTCCGGGCTTTGAAGTAGTGAAATCAAACACAGAAGAAGACGGCGAATATTTCTTAGATACTTACACAATCAGCACAAGCGGAGCAGGATACTTAAACTATGCAGACGCAAGAGCAGCAATGCTTAACCCGCTATTCTTGCTGTATTTGAGTGGAGATACTAAGTATATGCCTGAAATCACAAATGTAACATTTGCGACAAGAGATGAATGTATCACATACACATCTTCAACACAAGAAATTCCGTTAGTAAATTGTATTCAGGATATCAACCTAATCAGTTCAACAGGCGGAGCAAACCTTGCACCAAGCTTGGCACCAAATCCGGTGGTAGGCGAAACAGCAAGCATTAAATACGGCGTAGCACTTAACGCACCTGCATCATTGAAAATCTACAATGAAAAAGGTGAAGTAGTGAAAGTAGTATTTGATTCTTACCAGCAAGCAGGTTCTTACGAAGTAAATGTATCAACAAAAGATTTGCCAAGTGGTGCATACATCATCAGATTGGAACAAAATACATTTGTTGGCGAAGGAAGTATGGTAATTACAAAATAATCTTACTAAGAAAGATTATAGCTAATATATTTGTTAGGCTGCCTCATTATTGGGGCAGCTTTTTTTTTTATTTTAGGGGTAGGGGATTAGGCTCTGAATTATAATATAGAGAAGTAGTGATTCGCGATTATGTGGTTTATATTCTAAACTCTTTTAGCCAAATTAATGATCTTTTTTATCTACAATACCTCTTGCTCTATAAAATGAGTGATCCAAAGTCCGGGCTTATTTGGCAAATCAAAAGTTACCCAATGCTTTGGATTATATCCTGAGTTGGCGTGCCAATAACCTGATTTCTTGCGTTTTTTTAGAATGTAATCCAAAGCAGCTCTGCATCTGTTGTCGCTTAGTTTCTCCTGCTTTTTCATTAGAGCCAGCAACTCTAAAATATTTGTTCTATAACTAAATGGGTAGGTCAGCTTGATCATATAGTCTCTGATCGGTGAGCTATCAGTTTGTTTTTGGTATAGGTGGTGTGACAAAATGTATTCTAAACCCTGATTCAATTTTGCTGTTATGTCGGTATCACACTTACCTGATGCGACATAATCACTAAGAGCAATTACAGATTTGACTACTCCAATGTAGCAAGGAGTTCTTTTCAGACAAGCCCCGTATTTTTTGGAGCTGCTACCCTGCCATTTAGTCTGAAAGTTTCTTTCGAACCCCTGATGTTCAATTATCCATCTAATCCCTTTGTATAATTCTGGCAAGTCATTGTAGCCGGCTTTGATCAATACAGAACAAATCATAGCATTGTAGCAGGATAAAATATTATCCGGTTTTCCGGTGTAGGAAAATCCATCTCCGCAGGCACTTTTTTCTAAAAGATATTCCAAAAGCAATTTTGACTTAGGCAATTCAATAGCAAATGGTATTTCTAATACTTGAATAAGTCTGTTCATGACGTTTAATACATCATATTCAAAGTCTGCTTCAAGCTTCGCCACAAGAGCTGATTGTTCCAGATACTCTAATGCATCAGAATAAGTAAAGATTTTGCCTTGATTTGCAAGCGTTTTAAGCTCAAATGCAGAATCTACTGACATAAGGATACCTCTTATCTATCATAATTAGATAAAATGTTATTTGCCTTGATTTTGATTTCATTGATTAGTGCATCAGGTTTTCTGACAGTCAAAATATCTCCCCAACTCATAATCCATGAAATAAGATCCGGAGCTATGGGGCAGTGCATTTTTATTATGGTGATGCCGTTTTCATTAATCATTTTTTGAGAAGGGTGGAAAGTTCGATTTTGAAAATAATGCTCAGAACCCATTCTAATTTCCAACTCGCAGTGATGCTTATCTCCATCAAATACACCAAATCTGTCTTTTGTGAATTTATCAAATTTGAATTCCGGAATAGTAGCCGGTGGATTGTCAGCAATTTTGAGATCTAAAATACTTTCAAGTTTGAGTGACCTGTGTTTTTTGTATTTTGGTACATAATATGCGATATAGAGAGCACCTCTATAAGTAAATATTTTTTCCAAAAGAGCCATAAAATTCTTTGGGTCTTTATGCGGCACAGAGCGATATTTCACCCAAACGTATTCTTTTTTATTGATGTGGTCTATAACTTTTCTCAAAATATCATTGTGTTGGGAGTAGTCATACTGACCAACGTTCTGATCCCAAAAAAGACTATCAGAAGAAAATGGATTACCCGGAGCTATTTTTTCTAATTTCCTGACCAAATCTTTTACATTTTCATCTATATCTGTCCCTTTGAATGTTTTCAGGTGAGCTTTCAGAAGATAAAAGGACAATAACTCATTGGAGGAAAAATTCAAATCGTAAGTTATGTGCTTTTTGCGTGTAGGTATATATTCCGTAAATCGTCCATCTTTGTTTGATTCAATCAACTCAAGACTTTTCAAAAATTTCAAATATCTGATAATGGTTCTTTCAGAAATGTTATCCATCTCTATATCGCCGGATTCGACGTAAGCAGTCTGAATATCTTCAATACTAAGTCGCCTGTCTGATTTGTATGCATCTTTGATAAGTTCATACAAAAAAGTAACCTTATCGCCGTAGTCAGGTTTATTGCTCATCACATTCTCCGGTTTTATTCATTAGATTAAACTTTCCGATTCCTCAGTGCTGTGATTTTCTCCCGCACTTCCTCTGAATAAATAGACTGAGGAAATTCAGTAAGAATTTTTATCAATATCTTCTCAGCCTCATCATATTGCTTTTGAGATGATAGGAAATCAGCCTTCAAAAGAAGTATTTTGTCTATTATCAAAGAGGTTGTATTAGAAATTAAATAGTCATCTATCCTCTGTAGATATTTTTCAGGTTCTTTTGCCAGAGAAATTTCCAGTAGTTTAAGGTAAGCACTATTCGCTAAAGAAGAGCCGGAAGAAAGCATATAAGACTTTTCAAATCTGAGCATAGCCTCATCGGTTTTATACTGTTTTTCAGCCTTTAAACCCATAGCAAATTGTTTTAAAGCTTCAGTTTGCTCTTTGTTTTGAGAAATAAGATGATGCCTTTGTAGAGCATCATTTGCAATATTTACGTCTGCATAGCTTCCGAGTAATTTATAAAGCGAATCGGCTTTTTCTGTATTGCCTTCATAAAATTCAATTTCTGCTTCGAGGTATTGGGCACGTAATGAAAAATCCCCACTTCCTCGGTTAAAAGTTTTTTGTAGCAAACTTAAAACGTTTTTTGCAGAATCCAAATTATCACTTCTTATGTGCAAGTCAGCCAATAATAAAAATGCTTCAGCTGCCTGAGTCGCACGCATAAACCGTTTATCGTTTACAATGGCAGAAATACTATATTTTGCATTCGCTTCATCATTTAATTTATCATGGTATATTTCCGCAATTCTAAGCAAAGCATCTGCTGCAACAGAAGAGTTGTTGTAGTTTTCTATTATATTTCTATACTCTTTGATTATCCCAAGATATTGCTCTTTCGAAATTTGAGTACCTGAATTTTCGAGTTTTGAATCTAAAGTCTTTGCATAGTTGTAAAGAGCAGAAGAAAAGTAACGATTCTCCTTTGTATTGCCTTCATCAATTATAATTTGTAAGGCTTCTAATGCAATATCGTACTCGCCGTCGTTTCTTGCTACAATCGAAAAATTATATATCTCTCTGCCTCCGGCATTGCTAAGCTCATCAATTTTCTTAATTATCTCGAGAGACTCACCGGATTGTCCGCTTTCTCGTAAGTACCAGCTGTAAATCTGCAAAATCTGTAAATCGTTTTGCTGCTTTTGATAGAGATTTTTCAGGAACTGAGATAAATATTCTTTAGCCTCTTTGTTTTCCATCAGAGCGAATATTCTGCCTTGTGCCTGTTCCGGTCGCTTCGTCAGGTATAGCAGCTTGATTATCTCTTCTATTCCGTTTTTGTAGTCATTAGTTGCTATATACATTTTGGATAGCTCATCAGCAAATAAATTACTGTCTGATAGTCGTTCTCTTCCGGCAAGTAAAGTCTGAACTGCTTCTTTGTAAAGTCCAAGTTTATTTTGAATATTGCTTAGATTGCTGTAAGTAGAAGCCTCTTTTGGATATTTCGACTTGCCTACATTCCAAAAATGCTTAGCAGAATCAGCTTTGCCTTGTACATAATACAATTCACCGAGTAAACCATAAATCGAAAAATCTTTTGAATATTTCTCATGTTGCAATGATTTTTCGAGTAGCTCTGCGAATCTGTTTTCTCTGTATAATATCTGTTTAATGCCATTAAAAGCGTTTTCTGATGCAGGATTTGCATCAAAAACCTGAGTATATACCCTGAGAGCATTTTCAACATCTCCGCCATTGAGATAGGAATCTGCTAATCTTAGTTTGTTTGTTTCTATATTCTGTGAGTATCCAAAAGTTCCTGCAAGTAGCAAGAAAAAAGCTATTATTTGAATTTTGTATTGCATTCTTTCTTTTTCGTATATATGTTCAATAGTACAACTTATAAATATAACACAAATTCCCGAGTTATTATAAATATGCAAAGTAACCTGGCAAATTTAGCGTCCGAGAGTCAAGCCATTTTAGCACTAAAATCAAAACGTTTCCAATCTGAGCTGACAATTGTTGCAATTACGCTTTGAGACTTTTGAGTTTGGTCTTGTTTCCAATTCCGAATTTTTGCAATATTTATATTAATCATAACAAATTCTGCTTATATTAGGATAATTATTTTTGCAAATAACACAATTATAGACGTAGATTATTATATAATAGATTTCAAGGCTTAGCAAAAAGAGTCAACTATGAAGTTTTTCAAGTATTTTGTTATTACGTTTTTTTCTTTTATTGGTTTGATAATCATAGCAAGTTTCTTTCTTCCGGGTAGTCTCGACATAGAAGTTACCGCTAATATCAAAATCAAAAAGAAACATATCTATAAATTCCTGTCCGATATTAACAATATTGACAAATGGAGTATGTGGGGCTCTTACAATGACAGTACATTGACTTTTACTGCTTCTGTAAATAAACAAAACAAACTACCTGAATACAAATGGGAAGCTGAGTTACTTGGCGAAGGCTCAATTACTATAACTGATGTCAGACCGGACACTTTGATGTTTTTGACAAAGATATATGAAGACGAATTTGAATTGTATGGTTTTATTTCGCTCAAGCAAATTGGCAATGAAACCATCATTTACAGGCGACAAACCATTGATCTTGGTTCTAATCCTGTTTATAAAGTAGTTGGTTACTTAATGAAAAACTACATCAAAACGGATTTGGAAAGCGAATTACTCAAAATAAAGGAAATTATGGAAAACATGAAACCATTATCTCACAACATCAAAATACTTTATGACAACACAGCCCAAGGCGAAAAATACAAATACGGCTGGGGATTTTCCTGCCTTGTAAATGACTCTCTATTATTTGACACAGGAGAGGACTTTGAAAAATTGCAATATAACATAAATGAAATGGGCATAGATTTATCCAAAATCAAAATTTTAGTGATTAGCCATGACCATTGGGACCATACAGGAGGTCTAAAAGGTTTGCTCCCATTGCTTACAAATTTAGAACATATCTATCTGCCTGAAAACCCGGGTTTAGAGCTGAAAAATGCTACGTCGGACAAAGCTGTAACCGGAAACTCAGAATATAGAGTCTTATCTGATGTTATGACTCTTAGCAAAAGTTTTAAGACTTCCTACAAAGGACAAACTTTATACGAACAAGCTCTATTGCTGAAAACGGAAGATTCTACTTATACTCTAATTGCAGGTTGTGCTCATCCCGGAATTGATATTATGGCAGATGCAATTAAAAAAGATTTAGGCATAGAAATTAAAACTGTAATGGGTGGTTTTCATCTTTCTCATTCAAAAGAAGAAGATATTTTGTCTCTAACCGATAATCTAAAAGCAATCGGCATTAGACGGGTAGCTCCTACGCATTGCTCAGGAAAGAAAGCAAAAGATATTTTCAGAAATGCTTTCGAGGAAGAATTTATAAGTATTTATACAGGTAAAGAGGTAGAAATAGATTAGCATGAGTGTTCGTAAGTTTGAATTGTCGAATGTACTAACTGTCATGCTTAATCACTTTACTCATGACTTTTTTCCGGCTACAATTCCGGTATTAGTGCCCATTCTCTTAAAAAAATATGATTTGAGTTTGCAGCTGAGTGCACTTTTTATTATTATGATCAGAATGCCCTCAGTTTTGAATCCGATAATAGGAGCTTATGCAGATAGGTTCAAACTTAGATACATTGTGATATTTGCACCGATAGTTTCAGCATTATTTATCAATGCAGTATATTATTCTCCAAGCTACTATCTTACCCTTTTTTTGTTATTGATGACCGGAATTTCTTCTACCCTTTATCATATACCGGCTCCTGTAATGATGAAACACTTTGCCGGAGATAAATTAGGCACAGGCATGAGTCTCTTTATGGTTGGTGGTGAAATGGCAAGAGCCCTGGGGCCGCTTATCCTTTCCGCAATACTTGAATATTACTATCTTGGCACAGCGTCGCTACTTTTAGTAGGAGTAGTGTTGCTGACTATGCTCTTCTGGAATAGATTCAATACAGAATCAATAGCAGAGGACTACTCTCCAAAACAAACTAAAAACAATGGCATCAAAGATGTCCTGAAAAGGAACAAAAAGCTATACCTCGTATTGGCTGTTATCATTTTAGCTAAAACTTTTTTTACTGCATCTTTGAGTGCATTTCTTCCTACATTTCTGACGTTCAAAGGAGTCGGTATAGCCAAAGCCGGATTTGCTCTTGCTGTACTGGAAATTGCCGGGGCAGCCGGGACATTTTTAGCGGGCTCACTATCCGATAAGTTTGGTCGATTCTTAGTGCTAAAAATATCTGTAATTATAGCACCGCTTCTATATGTAGTCTTTCTATTGTCGCCCGGTGCATGGGTATTGGCATTATTAGTTCTTTTAGGGCTCACTGTCTTTGCAGTAAATCCAATTATAATGGCACTTATACAGGAGAACGAAAAAGACTATCCTGCAGCTGCTAACAGCATATATATGACCATGAATTTTGCATTCAGCTTCAGCATCTTATATTTGATTGGATTGATTGGAGACATTTGGAGTTTAGAAACAGCATACACCGTTTGTTCAGTAGTCGGGTTCTCTTCCATTCCTTTCGTTTTTATCTTGCCAAAGATAAAAATCAAAAACTAAATTGTATCAATTTTCCTATGCAAAATAAATCTCAGTAGATTCCATGCTCAATGAAAAAACTCAAAAAAAAACCGATATTCTTTAGGGTAAGAATACCGGTTTTGTGTGCTGTGCTGTAAAAATTAGAGGTCTAATCGTCCAAATCTGCAGGGGATGTGCCGTCCCACAATAAAAATCTTTCAGGTTGATTTGTCATAAGGCATTCGCCGTTATTGCCTTTTCTGTCCATTCTACCGTGACCTTTGTGTCCTTTACCTTTGCCTTTTTTGCGATCTTTTCTAAATTCGCTTCTAAATTCATCTCTCATTTCATTTCTAAGTTTTTGCATTTTTTCACGAGCGGCTCTAAGCTCCGGCTCGAAAGATTCGTGCACAATAGAAAGTTCTTTTTCATATTTTTCTGCTATAGGTTCCAATTCGTCCTGTATTTTTTGTATTTCTGCTCTGTGAGCTTTTGCTTTGGCTCTGCGTTCTTTTCTTTCTGTGCAAAAGCAGCTGTCAGGATTTGCTTTTACCATATCTCGGTAGGCTTGTCTTTCAGCTCTGTGAGTTTCTCTAAGTTTTGTGGCTTTAGCTCGTAAATCATTTAATTTTGCCAAATCGTCTTTACTGATAGCTCTGTCAAATTGTTCTTTCATTTTTTTGAGAATAGGTTCGATTTCTTTCTGTCTGAATTCCTGCATTTTTTCTCTTTGAGCCTGACGGAATTCTTGTCTTGCATTAGTTGAATTTTCATTACTGTCTTGTGCTTGGATGCCGGTAATGCCGGTGAATAAAACAGCTACAAGTATGACAAAGAATTTTACTGATTTTAACATGGTGTTTCTCCCTTTTATAATATTGAGTTGTTTATCTTGTTTCTATAGCTTAGACCAACTGTGCAAAAAAAGGTTTAAAAAATTATTCCTGCACAATAAAAAAACAGTTATAGCTTAGCTCTAAGGTATAACTGTTATGAAGGTTTATATTATTCTTATTGGAAGCGGTTTTACTCCTTCAAATTTCTATTGCCACGCATTACTTTGTAGAAACAGTAAACAACTAAAGCAGTAACACTTGTCCAAGCGAGCGTTACAAATATTAAACCTGAGCTAGTCAATTCGTACATTATATTTTTTCCTTAGAGTAGTCAAACAAATGTCCGTTTTTGTCCCAAGCTTTTTTTACCATGAATACAAGTACTGCAAATACGCCAACCATAAAGGCTCTTGCCAGCCATCTGTATGGGACTGCCTCTTCTGCTACTCCTTCCATAAATAAAGTAGGCACAGCTTCTTGGATAGTCCAAAATATTAGGATAAAGAACAGATAGACAGGTGTTACATATTTTATGATATGGTAGAAAAAACGAGGAATTTTAATATCAGAACCATGATTAAGCTCAGCCCATGCATTATCCATTCCGAACATCCAAGCAAATACAATTACTTCGAGAAGCGCGACTATGACAAGTGCAAAAGTGCCTGCCCAGTAATCTAATTCATCAAGGAATCCAAATTTTAAGAAAAATACAACTAAATGGACTGAGAAGAAAATTAGCGAACCTATCCAGATAGTAGCTTTTTTGTGAGAGAAATTGAACTGTTCCTTTAAGAATGAAATCAGTGGTTGAGCCATTGCTACCGAAGATGTAATTCCGGCAAAGAATAAAAGGAAAAACCACATAAAACCGATAATTTTTCCCATAGGGATTTGTTTAAATATGATAGGCATAGAGACAAAACCAAGATCGTAAGAACCTGCCTGTGCAATTACTTTGGTCATATCAACACCAAAAAAGGCTACTGCAATCGGTATTGCAATTGAAGCACCGATAACTATTTCGACAAACTCGTTTAGTGCAGCTGTAGATAAACCGGAAAGAGCTATGTCATTATCTCTTCTCAGATAGCTTGCATACGCGTGTAAAGTGCCCATGCCTACGCTAAGAGTAAAGAATACCTGACCTGCTGCTTCCAGCCATATTTTAGAATTGCCCAATTCTGTGAAGTTTGGATTCCAGATAAAAGCGAAACCTGACCAGACGGAATTTTCAGGATGTGCAGGGTCTGGCGTGCCTATAGTAAATACCCAAATAGCAAGGAAAAGTCCGAAGAAGAGCAATAAAGGCATTGCAATTTTTGCAAATTTTTCGATACCTTTTGTGATTCCTTTACCAAGGACATAGAAATTAAGAGCCATTGTAATAAGCAAAAAGATATAGGCAGGCAAAATATCAGAAAAATAGCCTTCGGAAACTCCCTGGTAGCTGGTAAGAAAGCCTTTCATGTGGCTCATATCGTTTATACCGAAATATTCACCCGTAAGTGAGAAAAAGGAAAATCCGAGAGTCCACGATTCAATATAAGTATAGTAAATGACTATAATCGTGGATACAAATAACCCGAAGACACCTAAATACTTCGAAATTGGGTGCTGCCACATAGAGTCAAACATACCGGGCAAGCTACCATGTCTGTATTTCCCGCCGTGTCTGCCGATAGACCATTCTATCCACATAAGAGGAATTGCCAGCAACACAAAGGCTACAAAATACGGAATCATAAAAGCACCGCCACCATTTTGAGCAGCTTTGACAGGGAATCTTAAAAAATTGCCCAGTCCGACGGCATTTCCTGCCATCGCTAAAATTAATCCTATTCGCGAACCCCATTGTTCTCTGTTTTCCATACGCAAACCCTATTTCTAATTATAGCAATTATTTAGAGAAATATTTCTCGATTAAATTCTGTAATCAAATGTTGGAATATTTAGTCCTTTTCATCAAAATACAAAATATTTTCCAATTATTATAATAGTCTTAAAGAGATTGCAAGTTGCGAAGCTTGTAAATTATTGAATAATAATACTTTATGAATTTATGGGCGTGCAAATTTTGTGTATATTAACCTTTGCAAGATAGGGAATAAGCATATTGCTTGAGCTAAAGACAAAAAAGTATAGTCAAGACTTAACTATGATTATTACAATAAGAAAGTATAATTTATATATGAACGGCAAAATCAGTTTGCCAATGAGTAAAATATTTGCATAATTAAGATAATATTTAAATTTCTGTTTTGAGAAATTACAATATTGAAATATTGGAATAAAGCAGCTCAAAGACGAATGAGTTAACTGTTTTATTGCAAATATGTGAAAACTGTTTCTTCGGATAATTATTTTTTATCACTAATCCTTTTGGTGCTATGGGAGTATTATCTTTCCTCAAATCCACCATTTTAAGCAAAGTGGTGATGGCGCTGACCGGTCTAATCCTTGTATTATTCATCGTAGGTCATACTATTGGCAACCTTCAGATTTTCTTAGGAGCTGAAGTGTTCAATACGTATGCTGCGTTTTTGCAGGGGTTGGGCGAATTGCTTTGGGCAATTCGAGGTGGCTTGCTTATAGCATTGATTCTGCATGTTTACACTTCAATTAGATTGAAGCTGTTAAACAGCGGAGCAAAACCTCAAGCCTATCAGGTAAAACGTTACATCAAATCTTCTTTCGGAGGTCGTACTATGATCTGGACCGGTTTGATGATTTTTGCCTTTTTGGTTTACCACATTCTACACTTCACAGTTGGTTCTGTGCAACCTGAGCATTTCCATTATGTAGAAAACTTCGGCCCGAACGGTATGTTCGAGCGTCATGATGTTTTCAAAATGGTAATTCTTGGTTTCCGTGATCCATTGGTATCAGGATTTTATGTCCTTGGTGTAGTGCTTTTAGGTTTCCACCTTTCTCACGCAGTACAGTCTATGTTCCAAACATTAGGCTTTAACAATCCGAAATATTTCGGAACTATCGAAAAAGCTAGCGGCATTTTTGGTGTTGCGATTGCTTTGGCTTTGATTTCAATTCCGGTTAGTATTTTTTTAGGCTTCGGAGGTAACTTATGATTTTAGATAGCAAGATTCCATCCGGGCCAATTCAGGATAAATGGGATAAGCACCGTTTTGAAATGAAACTGGTTAACCCGGCTAATAAGCGTAAATACAAAATCCTGGTTGTTGGTACAGGTTTGGCTGGTGCATCTGCTGCTGCCACTATGAGCGAACTTGGCTACAAAGTGGAAGCTTTTACTTTCCACGACAGCCCTCGTCGTGCTCACAGTATCGCAGCTCAGGGTGGTGTAAACGCAGCTAAAAATTATCCTAATGATGGCGACAGCATCTGGAGACTTTTCTATGATACAGTCAAAGGCGGCGACTTCCGCTCTCGTGAAGCTAACGTTTATAGATTAGCTCAGGTTGCAAATAATATTATTGACCAATGTGTTGCTCAGGGTGTGCCTTTTGCTCGTGAGTATGGCGGACTTCTTGCTAACCGTTCGTTCGGTGGTGCTCAGGTTTCCCGTACTTTTTATGCTCGCGGCCAAACCGGACAGCAGCTACTTCTTGGTGCTTACTCTGCCTTATCTAAAGAAATTGGTAAAGGTGGCGTAATCATGCACAACCGCAAAGAAATGATGGATGTTGTTATCATTGACGGTAAAGCTCGCGGTATTGTTACTCGTGACCTGATCACCGGCAAAATCGAATCTCACTGGGGCGATGCTGTGTGCCTTGCTACAGGTGGTTACGGTAACGTATTCTTCCTTTCTACTAATGCTCAGACGTGTAACGTAACTGCTGCATACAGAGCATACAAAAAAGGTGCAGGTTTTGCTAATCCTTGTTACACTCAGATTCACCCTACTTGTATTCCTGTTAGTGGCGATCACCAGTCTAAATTGACTTTGATGAGTGAATCATTGCGTAACGACGGACGCATTTGGGTTCCTAAGAAAAAAGGCGACAAACGTCCGCCTAACCAGATACCTGAAAACGAAAGAGATTATTATTTGGAAAGAAAATACCCGAGCTTTGGTAACCTTTCTCCTCGTGATATTTCTTCTCGTTCTGCCAAAGAAGCATGCGACGATGGCCGTGGCGTAGCAGCTACAGGCTATGGTGTGTATCTTGACTTTGCTGATGCTATCAAACGCCTTGGCAAAGCTGCCATCGAAGAGCGCTATGGCAACCTATTTGAAATGTATGAAAGAATTACAGGCGATGACCCTTATACTACGCCTATGATGATATATCCGGCTTCTCACTATACTATGGGTGGGCTCTGGGTTGACTACAACCTTATGAGTACTATTCCGGGCTTACACGTATTGGGCGAAGCAAACTTCTCTGACCACGGTGCGAACCGCTTGGGTGCATCTGCACTTATGCAAGGTCTTGCAGACGGTTACTTTGTTATTCCATATACAATCGGTAACTATCTTGCTTCTAATACTTTTGATAAGATTGATACTTCTCACCCGGAATTCAAAAAGGCTGAAGAAGAAACTCATAACAAAATCAATACTCTTCTTGGTATTAAAGGTAAGAAAACTCCGACTGCATTCCACAAAGAGCTTGGAAAAGTAATGTGGGAATATGTTGGTATGGCTCGTAACGAAGCCGGTTTGAAAAAAGCTATTGAGCTTATCCCTCAGATTAGAGAAGAATTCTGGAAAAATGTAAACGTTACTGGCGAATCTGCTGATTTGAATATCGCTCTCGAAAAAGCCTGCCGAGTAGCAGACTTCCTCGAATTTGCCGAAGTAATGGCTTGGGATGCTCTCGAAAGAGACGAATCATGTGGTGCGCACTTTAGAGAGGAACACCAGTATCCTGATGGCGAAGCAAAAAGAAACGACGAAAAATTCACTCATGTTGGCGTTTGGGAATACCAAGGTGTTGGTAACAAGCCTGTGCGTCATCAGGAAGATTTGAATTTCGAAAACGTTAAGCTTGCTGTCAGAAGTTATAAATAATGCCCTTGGTGGCGAGCAAATTTATGTCTTTAGACAAAAGGAGCAAAAATGAAAATAACATTGCATATATGGAGACAAAAAAACGCGTCAGCAAAGGGCTTTATAGAAACTCACAAATTAGATGAAGTTTCTGAAGATATGTCTTTTCTTGAAATGCTCGATGTGCTCAACGAAAAACTTATTATGGAAAATAAGGAACCGATAGCATTCGATCATGACTGTCGCGAAGGTATCTGCGGTGCATGTTCTTTGACTATAAACGGTATGCCTCACGGACCTGAAGCAGCAACAACTACTTGCCAGCTTCATATGCGTAAGTTCAAAGATGGTGATGAGATTTATGTCGAACCATTTAGAGCTAAGGCATTCCCTGTTATCAAAGACTTGGTTGTGGATAGAACTGCATTTGACAGAATACAGCAACGTGGCGGTTTCGTAGATGTTCGCACCGGACAGGCACAAGATGCAAACGCTATTCCAATTCCAAAATTCAATGCGGATTTGGCAATGGATGCTGCAGCCTGCATAGGTTGTGGTGCGTGCGTAGCAGCCTGCCCTAATGGTGCAGCTATGCTTTTTGTTGCTGCTAAAGTAAATCAATTCGCTCTTCTTCCGCAGGGACAACCTGAAAGGAAAAAACGCGTTTTGGCTATGGTTGATCAGATGGACAAAGAAGGCTTTGGAGCTTGCACTAACCACTATGAGTGCGAAGCAGCCTGCCCTAAAGCAATCTCTGCAAAATTCATCTCTAAGATGAACAGAGAGTACCTCGGAGCTTCTTTATTCGACCATAAACACTAAGATAAGCTAAATATTAGATATGCTAAAGGCTGCTCAGAAACGGGCAGTCTTTTTTATTTGGGTAAGTTGAAACTTATTGCTGCAAAAGCATTTGCCTCGGTTAGTCAAGTTTTAGAAAATTATTCTATATCTGATTTGTAAAATTTATTAGTTTATAATTTAGTATAAGACTCAATAAAATTGTGTTATCAGTTTATTAGGCTTTGATATTATTAGCACTTTGATGCAAAGAGTTGTATATGAGGTTTTGAATTATAGAAAACGTCTTGTACTTGTTTTTTTTTGCAGCGGATGGAGGATTCATGTCTCAAAATAAAAAGCACTTTTTTATTATAGCTCTATTTGTAATTTATTTTATTTCTACATCGTCTGGCTATGATGAAAACAATGACTACATTTATAAGGTCAAAAACAAAACACATACAGGCAATTTTGTAGAATTAGACAGCATACTTCTATATTATAAATGCGATCAATTAAGCCCGGATATTGAAAGCTATAACAAATACATATTGAACTCTATTGTTGATCACAAAGCCAAATATATTGAAATCAGTAAAGATACTCTTTGTTATGGATTGCTCAGAGATAGCCTAAACGCTTCAACAGATTCATTAAAAATAAGTTTTATAAACGTATCAAAATATTTTCATAATATTTACAAGAAAAAACCTATTTATAATGATTTTAATAGATTTTTATATGTTAGAAACGACACAATTATGCGATATTATTTTAGACACGATTCAAACATACTTTACTTTATGTTAGATAATAAAGATAATGATGAGAAACTGGATGTTTATTTTGACTACGATTCTAAAAGTCAAGAGTTATCAAATAAGATACAAATAAACAATGCAACTAAAAAAAATGTCCAAGTTTTTTGGTATTTTTTTATTCGTGAGAAGGATTATAATGAGAAAATAGATACACTTGTTCTAGATTTTAAGAGAAATGAACTCATTGATAACGGAGATACTTTGAGCATTTATAAATCAAGGTAGTTAATTATTCTTTTCTAAGTCACAAACAATACGAGCTTACTGACCACCTTGGTACTTTACCTCGACTTTGCTCGGCATAAACTAGGCTCAGTAACCGGGACTAACTTTTTCTGATTATAGACAAATGTTACCGTGATATAGCTATCACGATTGTACTTTAGTAAGTTGTAGTGAGTATAAGTTAGAGTATGTTGGGGTGTAACATTTTTGCTGACAAAAAATGTCAAGTTTTCAGCGGGGAAAGAAAATCTATAAAAATAGGTGACGATTCTATTGGTAAATCGAATATAAAACAAGAATCTACTGAGGTGCAAGATGAAGAAAAATAAAAACAAATATTTTATATTGCTTTGGGTTGTCGTGCTTATTTTGAGTGTTATAGGATTTATTAAATATGATAATAATATGTTTGATTATGGAGATGGTTTTATAACTCTAAATTCAAAGATGCCGTATGGAATAACTCTTAAGTTAATTGATGGGACAACCCCAAGTTTATTTTTGATTGATGAAGAAGGTTATGAGTTATTTGGGAAAGACTTTAGTTATTATTCTACTCCATTCACATGTCTAGAGTTATTGGCCTATGCATATAATGAAAGCACAATTGTAATTAAATACATTGATAACATAAATCGAGATAGATATGTGGAATCTTTTGAATCGCAATATTTGAATAATAATGGAAATAGAGTGATCAGTTTCAAGGGAATAACTGAAAGTGCTTTTAACGATATTGTAAAAGATTGTAGGTTGATAGAATTAGATTATGCAAAATATGATTTATATAAGCGTTATAGATTATTATCATTTATAGGGTTTATAATGTCTATATTTTGTTGTTTACGATTATTGTTCGCAAAAAAAAATGGTTATAATAATTATTAAATATAGAAACCATCTGTTTTGCTAATATTGATAAGATGTGAGTTTGATAGATTCGCAAATGAAGAAGACGCAAAGTCAGGATACAATGGACTAAGCTCGATATATTCGATATGAAAGCGAGTTGGATGAATTAGGCATAATTGTTCCATTTAAAAATGAATATGTAGAAAGAGAGAAGTATGAAACGGATACTTTTAAAGGTTGAAGAATTCAGAGATTTAAAACCTCAGAAGGAGCTGCAGGTGTTTTTACAAAAGATGACTAATACCTTGAGATTTTCAATTTTTTTGATTTTGGGGAATTTGTTTTTTCTAAATGGTTGTAATAACCGGATAGTCATAAATAGTACTTCAATAGCTGTGATTGAAAATGAACTAAAAAATAATGATATTATAAAAACAGATGGAATAACTAATCTGAAATTTTCACCTGTATGTGAAATTATAAGGACAGGACCTCTCTTTGTATTTTTAATAGATAGCTGCTTTTATAAAGAATTAGCATCGCAGATAGATACGGAGATTAGATTGTTTCAAAAAAAATTTCGACTGAATGATACTGTTTATACTGTGGTACATGATAGCATAGATTGGGAGATTCCTGATGGAGAAATGGCAGTTCATGTTTACCCGCTTACTGAAACTATTTATATAGGTTATATAAGAAAACTTAATGAATATCTATCTTCTAGAGAATATATGTTTTACATAATTGTACATGGGGATTCTGCAATTTGTTCAAAGGTATATAGAATGTCAGGCACATATAATATTCAATAATCAGAATCAATATAAGACCTGATTAGATATAAAGCAATCTGATATTTTGTAATAATAAAGTGAAGTATAGACATGGTAATAGGAAAGGAATATAGCTATGTTATGCAATATTGTAGTATGTTGGTATGACTAAATAATTTCAAAGATCTGTAGAATGTATTTCATAATATGCTGCAGCAGTATGCTCAGGGAATGTCTTTTGGTATGCTAATACCGTATCGGTTCGCAAATGAAGAAGATGCTAAGTCAGGTTACAATGGACTAAGCTCGATATATTCGATATAAAATTGTAGAATAAGAGAGTTTAGCAGAGCAATCATATCGATTAGTCGGCTTTGCGTTGAAGTGCTCTGAATGATTATCTACAAAATAGTCTGAAACGAAACTACTAAAACAATCATTCGTATTATTCAGTACAGAGACTTTATGGAGAGAGTATGTATTATAAGAAAATGCTAAATATTCTTGCTTTGCTATGTCCATTGGCTGTAATTTACCATGGTGCTTTGCATCAAAATAAACAAAACAAAGAAATTAAAAATCTTTGGAAGAATCTCTATATTGGTTTTTCTCTTAATGTAGCTGTGATAATTTCAATTTGGATATAGTAAATCAAATAATTCCTCTCTTTCTCTGTCCCGGGATGTATTTCGGGATAAGGTATCATTTGATAAAAAAAGAGAAATACACTCCATTTAGAAAATATCTGCTGATAATAATGGCAGTATGCTATTTGATTACAGAAGTTGGCAGATCATTCTACCGTCCATATATATACGCTCATAATATTTTTGACTATTATATCGCAGATACATTAGGTTCTTCTTTTGGAACTCTTACAGCTATGTTTATGGTAATACTAATGGTTGGAAAATCGAATATCAAAGATTTGTATGGGCTGACTGCTATTATATTCGGTCTTGTCGTCTATGAGTTTACTAGTATTGGCAAATCTAACTTTGACCCACATGACGTCATTGCAACTTTCATTTTTGGAGCAATTGGTATTCTAACTTACATTTTACTATTGAGACGTTTTGAATCAGTTGAGGTCAATACTTCACAAAAAGATGAAATTGTAGAATAGGGGAGTTTAGCAGAGCTGCTATATCAATAAGTCGGTCTTATGCTGAAGAGCTTTCCATTCTTTTGCGTTGGTAATGAATTAGCCGCAGTGTGTCGCAAAATATATAAAAAAACCGGTCTGCTGAACACAAACCGGTCTTTTCTATTTTAGTTTAGTATTATCTGATTAGAGATTATACCCAACCGCGCATTTTGCATGCTTCAGCTACTCTTGAAACAGAGATCATGTAAGCAGCATCTCTCATGTAAACGTTTCTAGACTGAGCTAAGTCAGAAACTGCATGGTATGCGTCAGTCATTTTTTTGTCTAATTTTTCAAGAACTTCTTCTTTAGTCCAGAAGTAGTTCATGTTACATTGTACTTGTTCGAAGTAAGAGCAAGTAACACCACCGGCATTAGCCAAGAAGTCAGGAATCATCCAGATACCTTTAGCTTTGATAACTTCATCAGCTTCAGGAGTAGTAGGACCGTTAGCGCCTTCAAGGATAAATTTAACAGTACCTTTGATTTTGTTAACAGTTTCAGCATTTACTTGGTTTTCTAATGCAGCAGGAACTAATACATCTACTTCTTGTTCGATCCAAGCGCCACCTTCAGTAACAGTGTAGCCAAGGTCTTTAGCTTTGTCAGTGTCGATTTCGCCGAATTTGTTAGTGATTTCTAACAATTTGTCAACATCGATACCATTAGTGTTGATGAAAGAGTAAGCTTTTTGGTCGTGGTTGTTCCAGCTTGAAACGCAGATAGCTTTGCCGCCCAATTCTTGGTACAATCTGATAGCGTATTGAGATACGTTACCGAAACCTTGGAAAGAAGCAGTAGTGTTTTTGATATCAACACCTTTTTCGATCAAAGCTTCTCTTAAAGTATAAACAGCACCGTAACCTGTAGCTTCTGTACGACCCAAAGAGCCACCCATGCCAAGAGGTTTACCAGTGATGAAACCAGGTTGTTTCATGCCAGTGATTTTTTCGAATTCATCAAGCATCCAAAGCATGTGCTGACCGTTAGTCATCACGTCTGGTGCAGGAACGTCCTGAACAGGACCAACGTTTTTAGCAACCTGACGAACCCAACCGCGGCAGATAGCTTCTTGTTCTCTTAAAGATAAGTGGTGAGGATCGCAAATAACGCCACCTTTACCACCGCCAAGTGGAATGTCAACAACTGCAGTTTTCCAAGTCATCCACATTGACAAAGCACGAACTGTGTCAACAGTTTCTTGCGGGTGGAAACGGATACCGCCTTTTGCAGGACCGCGTGCATCGCTGTGCTGGCTACGGAAGCCACGGAATACTTTGTAGCTACCATCGTCCATGCGAACTGGAATGTTGAAATGAAATTCTCTGTCAGGGTTACGAAGTAGATCGCGAGTTGCTTGATCTAAACCTAACTGTTCTGCTACAGCGTCAAATTGTTGCTGTGCCATTTGGAATGGATTGAAAGAACCTCCAGCCATATCTTCCTCAGTTAATATTAAGGATACAAAATTTTAGTTGTTATATTGTGTAAACAGAAGTTTGAGTAAATATTTTCTTCTGTTGAACGACTACAATTTACAAAAAGAAAAAGAAATACAAAGAATATTTTGCTCTATTTTTGAGAATTGTAATCATTTGTTTTTTTTGTATTTTCTATGATTACAGGCAATCTACTATATATGATTTGTATTCATATTTCTTTTGTGTTTTTATTATATACCGATCTGTTTTTCATTTAGAATAAGGAATTGGAATGGATTTATTTGTCAGAGCTTTGGAAGAGCGAGCGAAGGAATTAAACTGCCTTTATAAAATTGAAGAAATTCTTTCTTCTAATTATAATCAGGACGACGAGAAAGTATTTTTTGAGCTAATTAAAGCTATTCCCTTAGGTTGCAAATACCCTTACTATGCTGATATAAAAATTACTATCAACAGCACAGATTATGCTAATCCCAATTTTCAAAAATCTCCCTGGGTGCTAAGCTCAGATATAATAATCCAGGACGAGATTGTAGGGAAAATTGAATTATATTATTTAGTTGAGCTCCCCGAAGCTGATGAGGGACCTTTCCTGAAAGAGGAAAGAAAACTTATAGATACCATTGCTGACAGGCTCGGGCATTATATCCTTTATAAACGCCTGAAAGTGGTATTTAGCGAATTGCAGGCTCAGCAGCAGGGGATCGCAAAGCCAAAACCGGAATGGATGGTGATTCTGGATATGCTTAAAAAAACAGATCAAAATCTGTTTTCTATCATAGCAAGAAAAATGATAAATCATCTATATTTCAAAGGTATTCCCGAAACACATGATTTATTCAAGAAGCTTGGTACATTAGACGAAGACGAGCAAAATTCTACTGAGGTGAATCGTCCTTCCAAAAAGCAGATTTTGGAAAACTCTTATATTCTGGGTAAAAAGATTTTCAAAATTGCTGAAAAAAATATGCATGAAAACGAGATTTTGACGCTTATCCAAAAGTGGATGAACGAAGAAAAAGCTCATTTTCTTGTTAAATCTTTGGCGTCTCTTTCTACTACACACAATGACATTGCTGATGCTATAAGAAGATATAATCACATTATTCCGAGATCCGAAGAAAAAGAATCATCAATAACAAAAGGAATAAGAGTTTCTCTTATCCGAAGGTTTTTGTCCGATCAGCTGGAATTTATAAATATTGCCAAAAACTATGGCTCTATCGAAGATTTCAACAATCTTCTCAATAATATGGTCTATCCAAATGATTCTTATGGAAAAATAGGAGGCAAAGCCGCAGGTCTGTTTCTTGCTACAAGAATATTGGAAGCATCGGATGATTTCAAAAATTTCTTTTCGAAATTAAAGACACCTAAAACTTGGTATTTGACTTCAGATGCTTTTATGAGCTTTATTTATTATAATAACTTTGAAGATGTAATCGAACAAAAATATAGAGACAGCGATCAGATTCGCCATGAATATCCGCATATTATTCAAGCTTTCAAAAATTCGCAGTTTCCGTCTGTAATTATCAATGGGCTTTCGCGTGCTCTTGATGATTTTGGAGACAATCCGATAATCGTACGTTCTTCCAGCTTGTTGGAAGATAGGATGGGAACAGCATTTGCCGGGAAATATAAATCACTTTTCCTTGCAAATCAGGGTACTAAAAAGGAAAAAATGGACGCTCTGATGGATGCAATAGCTGAGGTTTACGCCTCGATATTTAGTCCTGATCCGATTGGTTACAGAGCTGAAAGAGGTTTGCTTGATTTCAATGAAGAAATGGGGATCATGATTCAGGAAGTAGTCGGACAGAAATTTGGGAAGTATTTTTTCCCTGCTTTTGCCGGTGTTGCTTTTAGCAATAACGAATTCCGATGGTCACCCCGCATTAAAAGAGAAGACGGACTAATCCGTATCGTCCCGGGATTGGGCACAAGGGCAGTAGATAGAATACCTGATGACCACCCTGTCCTAATCGCTCCCGGTCAGTCTAATTTAAGATTGCACCAGACATATCAGGATGTACTTGGCTATGCGCCGAAGTCTATGGATGTAATCAATCTTGTTACTAACACTTTCGAAACTGTGCAGGTAGATCATATAATAAAACAGGTGGGCAATAAATATCCTATGCTCAATCAGGTGTTTTCTATTCATGAACCGCAGCATATCAAAACCCCGATAGGTTTGGGGATTAATGCACAGAAAGATGATGTAGTAGTTACATTTGAAAATTTGATTTCGAATACTGATTATATTAAAACGCTATACTCTATACTGAAAATTCTTCATAAGCAGATGGAAACTCCTGTAGATATTGAGTTTGCCTGTGACGGTAATAATTTATATTTACTTCAGGCTCGGCCTCAGTCTTCTTCTTATGAAGCAAAATCAGCAAGGATACCGAATAATGTGCCTGATAGCCGAAAAGTGTTTACTGCTAATAAATTTGTCTCAAACGGTAAAGTCCCTGACATTGCTTATATAGTCTATGTTGACCCTGAGGCTTACAGCAAATATTCTGAACTTAATCATCTGAAAGATGTTGGAAAGGCTGTTGGAAAATTAAATAAGCTACTACCCAAAAAGACTTTTATACTTATGGGACCCGGCAGATGGGGCACTCGTGATGACATCAGACTTGGAGTATCTGTAAGTTACTCCGATATTAATAACACGGCTGTACTGATTGAAATGGCTCGCAAAAAAGGAAATTATGTGCCTGATTTGTCTTTTGGTACTCACTTTTTCCAGGATTTGGTAGAGGCTTCTATCAGATATTTGCCTTTGTATCCTGATGAAAAAGATGTAGTCTTCAATGAAGAGTTCTTACTTAAAGCAGAAAATACATTGACTAGATTTTTGCCGGAGTTCGAGCATATAGCCGATTCGCTGAGAGTAATCAATGTAAGAGAAGCGACTAACGGCATGATACTAAGGCTCTTTATGAATGCAGATGAAGACAGAGCTTTGGCTATGCTTGCAGATCCAAAATCTCCTATTGCGTATGATGGTGACGACTTTGAAGCGATTGGCTCCGATGAAGTCAAAGAGCCACTCCAATGGAGGCTTCGTATGATTGAAGCTCTCGCAGAAAGCTTAGAACCTGAAAGGTTTGGAGTCAAAGGTGTTTATCTGTTCGGTACTGTTTTTAACGAAACTGCAGGGCCAAATTCCGACATAGACCTCCTCGTTCGGTTCGACGGTACAAACAGGCAGAGAGATGAACTCGAAATCTGGATAGAAGGCTGGAATTTATGCCTGAGCCAAATCAATTACAATAAGTCAGGCTACAAAATCAACAAAATCATTGACGCTTATATTATGACCGATGATATGATAAACGAACAGCCTTACTACAAAGATATGATAGATTCAAGCAAAAAAACTGCAAGAAAGCTTGTGCTCGGACAGAAATAAATCATAAAGTCATCTGCTAACATTTACAAGCAACTATTGGTACTGCTTACCTTTAGTTGCTTTTTTTTACTCGTTTTCCCTTATGAAAACAGTAGCTACTTGGTTTTTCAGATAGGATTTTATTTTGAAATAGAAACCTGATGAGTAATTTTAACCCGATTTTGTCATTAAAACTCAAAAATACTAGCAAATTCCTTTATTTGCATATAATAATTCAAATCGTAAATGTATGGGAAACTTACATATTGAATCATTGAAGAGGCTGTCTCCTAATCAATTTAATATGTTTAAAATTCATCATTTCACTTCGGCAAGCTCCGAAAACGCTTCCCAAGAAGAGGAATTGAAAGCGGCATAAGTTCTTATAACTACTTTTATTTGAATGGATTACACATTCCCCTCTTGAGCGATGTGCTGAGCGAGCACCGCGAGTCGAAGTAGGGTGGCATGCTAAGCATGACGGGGTGGAAAAAAGGATATAGATTTTATAATTCACATTTTGACTTCTTAGACAGCCTCCCAAGATACATGTGAACTACTTAAATTGGTTTTCAAATGACAAATTCCATCTAACTAATTGTAAGAAAGTAGTTGTTAGAATGAAAGACAACGATATGAAGAAAATTTTTATTATTTTAAACCATATTGAGTTTATTAGTTAAAGGTTGAGTCGAATAATATTGGCTAATAAGAATATATTTTCAGCCTGAAAGGCTGATATAAAATAGCCCATGGCAGCGCCATGGGACGGTTGCAAGTATTGAGTAAACAGAGCCCTGTAAGGGCGGCAAGACTTTCCTTTACAGGTGATATAAATAAGAGATTAGTGTTACTTTTTCCATTTCTTTTTCTTTTTTTTGCGATAAAAAAGAAACGGCACTTCGACAAGCTCAGTGACCTTTGGAAAAAGAAAAAAGAACGCTTTGTCTCCTCTCCTCATATAGTGTTTAAGCGTAAAAAGCACATCCAATTAAGGAATTACTGAAAACAAATGTCTATATTAAGGAGTGCTGATGCAATATATAGGCAATACAAGGACTATTTACTATGATATCATATATTTTTTTTCGACTATATGATATTATGTATAGAGAAAAAAATAGACAAACAGTTAGCTTTTTTTTGCCACAAACGCAAGTTTGTATTAGGGATCTCGGTTTATGACACAATAATTGCCTCTCTGCCGGATTATACATTTCTACTCTATCATCCTCTTTAATTATCACTATTTTTATTCGTGCAAGTCCAAAATTGATTAGACAAATACTCTTGTCTTGGATTAGCAGGTGTGTTTGAGTGCGATTTTCTGACGGCTTTATTCCAAAAAGCATATAATACTTTAATAAATTTTGCTATCTTTGTGGATTAGTGCAAAATTTATTGTCTTATGTATAAACTTATGCTATTGGAGATTGTTTGATGGATAATCAGCAACAAAGATTGGGCGATTTACCTGAAAACGCCTATCGTGAGTTGAAGGATGGGGAAGAGTACCATCCCGTCATGTCTGCCGGTAAAGTTTTCCCTGAGGTAACTCCTTGGTCTATCTTTTGGGGACTTTTGATGGCAGTAATCTTTTCTGCCGCTGCGGCTTATTCCGGTCTTAAAATCGGCCAGGTTATCGAAGCAGCTATTCCTATTTCTATTATTGCCGTTGGTGCAGCTACTTTCTTTAAAAAGAAAAATATGTTGGGTCAAAATGTAATCATCCAATCTATCGGTGCAAGCTCCGGTGTGATTGTGGCAGGTGCTGTATTTACTATTCCTGCTCTTTACATTTTGAATCTGCAGGTAAGCTTTTGGCATATATTTCTGTCTTCTTTGACAGGTGGTTTTCTTGGTATTTTGTTTTTGATACCGTTTAGAAAATACTTCGTCAAAGATATGCACGGCAAATTTCCTTTTCCTGAGGCAAAAGCCACTACGGAAATCCTTATCACCGGTGAAAAAGGTGGAGCTCAAGCCGGCGTGCTGATTGCTTCAGGTCTTATCGGTGGACTTTATGATTTCTTGTTCTCTTCGGTTAAACTTTTTGGCGAGAGATTTACATCTAATATTCTTCCTTTCGGCGAAACTCTTGCTACTAAATACAAAATGCTTTTCCAGCTAAATATCAGTGCCATGATTGTTGGTTTTGGCTATCTGGTAGGTTTGCAGTTTGCTACTATTATTGCTGTTGGTTCGTTGCTTGCATGGTTTGTTTTCATTCCTTTGATCAATGAAATCGGAAATATCATCGCCGCAAGCGGAGGTACAAATATATTTGAAGCAATGTCTGCAGGTCAGATTTTTGCATCTTATGTTAGACCAATTGGTATTGGTGCTATTGCTACTGCAGGTATCATTGGTATTATCAAATCTTCCCCTGTTATCGGCTCTGCTTTCAAATTAGCAGTTGGTGGTAGCAAAAGTGCTGAAGGACCTACAGAATCAAATACTGTCAGAACTGATATGGATATCAAAATGCCGTTTATTATCATGTTCGCAGGTTTGACTATCGTAGGTATATTCCTATTCTTACTTAATGGATTTGATATTACTTTCTCTCAGGCAATCGTTGCATTGCTCACAGTTGTAATTATTTCATTCCTATTTACTTCTGTGGCAGCTAACGCCATTGCTATTGTAGGCTCTAACCCGGTATCAGGTATGACATTGATGACTTTGATATTGTCATCTTTCATTCTTGTTCAAATGGGATTGTCCGGCGAGGCAGGTATGACCTCAGTGCTAATTATCGGTGGTATCGTTTGTACTGCACTTTCTATGGCAGGCGGCTTTATTACTGACTTAAAAATTGGTTACTGGTTGGGTTCTACTCCTGTGAAACAGCAGAGCTGGAAATTTTTGGGTACTTTGGTATCAGCCGCTACTGTTGGTTTAGTAATTTTTATATTAAATCAGGCTTACGGTTTTGTAGCAACACCTGAAACTCCTAATCCGATGCTTGCACCGCAGGCAAATGCAATGGCAGCAATTATTCAGCCGCTAATGGATCCAAATGCAAACATCAGCTGGATGCTTTACTTGGTTGGTGGTATCCTTGCTGTATTGCTAAACATGATTAAAATTTCTCCGCTTGCATTCGCACTTGGTATGTACTTACCTTTGGAATTAAACACTCCGTTGTTGGTTGGTGGCTTGATGGCTCACTTCCTACAAAAAGGTAAAGACAAAGAATTGGCAGAAGCAAGACACCAAAGAGCAACATTGATTTCTTCCGGTTATATAGCCGGAGCTGCGATATTTGGCGTAGTTGGTGCTATTCTGTTATTCTTCGGAGTAAACCTTGATATGCAAATTTTCACTGATGCATCAGGTAAAATGGTAAATGAGCACGGAGCTGAAATAGCAGCATTTTTTGCGTTTTCGGCATTGGTAGCATTTACAATCTGGTTATCTATGAAAGCCAAAAAAGACTAAGAAAGTCTTTCAAATATTAGACAGAGGGAGCTTTTCGCGAGAGAGGCTTCCTTTTTTTTGTTTAACATAAATTTCAAACTTGATTTAGACGAAAAGAATTGCTATCTTGATCCATCTCTGTATAGCAATAGAGATGCGTTTTACGGTTCTTACACATGCAAATTGCAGTTCTTTTACGATGCTGCCGGAAACAGACTAAGAAATCAAAGTCTAACTTTTTCTGATTATAGACATGGCTCCATTAGTTCGCCGCGTCTAAAAGTTCTTTCAAGAAATAACTACTTCCCTTTCGGTATGTTAGTGCCGGACCGGTTCGCAAATGAAGAAGATGCAAAGCCACGCTTCAAAGGTCACTGAGCGAGCAAAGCGAGTCGAAGTGTAATGGCATGGAACGCGAAGATGAAATAGCGGGATTGGGGAATAGCTATAGCACTGCGAATAGAAATTATGATTCAAGAACTGCAAGGTGGTATAGTTTAGATCCTGCAAAAAAGAAATATCCTAATAAAAGCGCATATACTTCTTTTGGGAATAACCCTATTCTTTATACCGATCCTGGTGGGGATGATTATATGCTTGTAATAAACCATAATGCCAGAACAATTACAGTACGTGCTTGTTTCCAAAATGTTTCTGAGGGTGATGCTTATGATGCAACTATTTCTAATGCTATAACAACATTAAGTACAGAGATGAACAAATTTGTTTATACAACTAATTCTGGAATCGAATATGAAATTATTGCTGATATTTCAGTCTATAATGAACATAAATACTCTTATGCTGAACATGGGCCAATTAATAATATACTTGTAGATGAAGGAAGTGGAGTTATGGAAAGGGGGAATGAATATTTTGGCAATGAACATACTATGAAAAAGATGAATCGTAGATCTGGTGGAGGAATTACGTACTTTGACAAAATATTTGTTTATTCATGGCAACAAAGAAATAATAGTCGAAGTATAATGCATGAAATAGGACATTCGTTGGGTTTTCTTCATTTATTAGGAAGTAGAATAGATGAAGAAACGAGTCCTCCTTCTATTAAAGGATTTACAGGTATAATGGATCCATTAGCATCAGGTCTTACTTTTTCTGGTCAAGGGATAGAAACTATGTTGGGAGCTGCGGGTATAGGTAAGTATTGGTTTATGAGGTATCCACAAATGTCTAATGATAAGTGTGTTGCTTCTTCCAATTTTAGAGAGATATATGTTCCTTCTCAGGGTATTGGAAGACCAAGAGCATTCGATGGTGGTTTAATAGAAGATTCTATATTTGATTCAACAATATGGGATGGTTGGGCAGATACAGATGGTTGGACACTTCCTGGCGATGTTTCTAGAACGTTGCTATTTATGGATAACTACAAAAACGCTTTGAAGTTTTCAACACAAACTGGAAGTCAAAAACCAGTGGATTGGGATTTTATTGATGGTGAAGTTTCACAAAAAACTCAGGAAGATTAACAATGAGATTATATTGTATATATATATTGTTGTGTATATTGATAATGTCACCATCTGGATTGGAGTCTCATCTTAAAGAATCTATTGCGATTAAGTATATTGATATCAATATATTGTTTTATAACAATACTGAAATAAGTTATTTTGAAGTTAATCAACTAAATTTTAACTTGGTATTTTTGCAGAAGTTACAGAATAGAAAATATGAAAAGTACCTTTTGTTTTTAAGACACCAGAGTTTAGAAAGTCCATTCTTGTTAAATGATCCGACGTATGTTAGAAATATATATAAATTAGATGATTTCTTATATTTAGAACACTGTTTATATAAGTCTTCATGTGCTAAAAAAATAAATCAAATTGATATTGTTAATGAAATCATAAATGTAGTTACTAATTTAGTTATGATAAGTGGTTTTTCAAAACTAACGAATCAGTATTGCAACTTAACAATGTTAAAGAATGATTCATATTTTATAAAAACTCATATTAAATCAGATACATTGGTACTTGATTTTTCGTATGATGTGTCTAAAGCAAATATATATCAATATGTAGATTAAAAGAAAATAGATTACCTATGGACACAGATCATAGCTGTGATGGCTAAGATTTTATTGTTTTTTCAAGAAGCCCAGGCAAAGGCTGCAGGGCGTAGCACGCCCTACGCCAAATCGGTCACAAACAATACGAACTTACTGACCACCTTGGTACTTCGACAGGCTCAGTAACCGGGGCTAACTTTTTCTGATTATAGACAAGGCTCCATTAGTTCGCCACGTCTAAAAGTTCTTTCAAGAAATAACTACTTCCCTTTCGGTATGCTAATGCCGGATAACTACTATCAGGATGGCAGTAGATCGGAAATTCCCCTCGTTGAGCGATGTGCTGAGCGAGCAAAGCGAGTCGAAGTAGGGTGGCACGTAGTACCGGGGTGGAAACACACGAAGCACAACTGTTTCAATGTAGGTAAATGTAATTCCTACAGATTAATTTAGCAATAAAATATTTAGGTGTAGTGATAGTATTTAGATTCTTATCCACCCCGTCAAGCCCTTGGCTTGCCACCCCTCAAGAGCGGAATGGAGCGGGTTTTGAGACTTTTTCGCCAATTCGGTCACAAACAATACGAGCTAACAGTGTTTTCAAACATTATGAAAGTTTAAGCTACTGTCATATCTTTAAACTCAACTACGAATCAAAATTTCCTTCAATGAATTTATACAATGGAATAGTATCAATCCAGTTTTGGATGAACTTGCTAAAGGGATGTATATTCTTCAGATAGTTTATGCCGACACTGCTATTTCTTATAAGATATTGAAAAATTGAGGTGCTTGTCAAAACCATCGACATTTCTTTCACTAAATAGCTTAAAATTTTAAGTTTTTGGTCTCATATTAGCAACAATTCATTTATTCTGTATAATAAAAATGTGTATATTATAATGTATGCATAAGTCAGTTTATTCTATGTTGGTTATGTTCAGTATAGAGTTTACCTATTTGCATTGAAGTCTAAATTACTGATAAATCTAAAAAAGTGGGATGCTTGAGGTTGGTCTATGCCAGTAAAGTTACTCGATAATCCTGAGTTATTTCCTACTGATAAAGTAATTAGCGAAGCTCTACTTGAAAGAGCTCCAATTTTCGATTGTATAAAGGAAACGGCGAAATCAGTAAATAATGAATTAGTTTTCGAATGGAATTATTACAAAGACGGGAAAGCGTGGCTTTGTAAAGTTATCTTAAAGAAAAAAACGATATTTTGGCTTTCGTTATGGGAAGGTAGTATCAAAGTTACGTTTTATTACTCAGACAAGAATAAAGAGTTATTCCTAGGGTCTAATATCGATAGTATTTACAAAGAAATGCTAAATTCTGCCAAAGCTATTGGGAAAATTACTCCACTAACTTTATCATTTTGTGAAATGCCCAAAATCGATGATTTTAAAAAACTTATAGAATTTAAAATAAAACATTGAAAATAAAGAGGTATCAATGAATAATATTGTACTCCATGAAGTTGGTCTCAGAGACGGTTTGCAGATGGAAAAGCAGGTTGTCGCAACTGAACAAAAAATCAAATGGACAGAAAAACTAATCGAAGCCGGAGTGGAAATAGTGCAGCTCGGTTCATTTGTTCATCCTGTGAAAGTGCCTCAAATGGCAGACACAGATGAGTTCTTCCAACATTTTTCAAAACCTGAAAATCATCCTGATAATGTAATATTTTCAGGCCTCGTTCTAAACGAAAAAGGTATGGAGAGGGCAATTAAATGCGGTGTAGATATGCTCTGCATGGGCGTATCAGCAAGCGATACTCACAGCCAAAAAAATACAGGCATGACTACAAGCGAAGCACAGGACAGAATAATTGCGATGGCAAGAGAGGCTATGCACTCAGGCAAAAAAGTACAGGCATCTGTCCAATCTGCATTTGGTTGTGGCTTCGAGGGAAAAATAGATGAACTGAAAGTGCTCGAAATAATCAAAAAATACGTTAGCAATGGTATTAAATATATATCCCTTGCAGACACCGCCGGGCATGCAAATCCGGCACAAGTGCAAAGGCTTTTTAGTGCTATTAGAGACATAGCACCTGATGTAGAGATAGCTTGCCATTTCCACAATACTTATGGACTTGGTATTATCAACTGCAAAGCAGCTTATGACAGTGGCGTGCGCTATTTCGAAACAGCTTTTGGCGGCAT
Organism: Kapaibacterium sp. (SeqCode); assembly: GCA_963664875.1. GTDB lineage: Bacteria > Bacteroidota > Ignavibacteria > Kapaibacteriales > UBA2268 > JBFHIJ01. The sequence goes on from OY761611.1 coordinate 3,804,018, forward strand.
AGGCGGATGTCCGTTTACAAAAGTAGCTGCCGGTAACGTCTGCACTGAAGACTTTGTAAACTATATGCAAAGAATGGGCTATCGCAAAGATATTAGGAATGACATACTGATAGACCTTGCTAAAGACTTATCGACAGTACTCGAAAAAGATTTGCCGGGGTATGTGTATAAAGCCGGAACCTTAGAATATTAAAATTTGAAGTGTTAGTTTATAGTAGAGCCTGATTTTGTAGAGCTGTTTACTTCTACAAAATAAATAACCTACGTAGGTTGAAGAGTGAGTAGAAGTGCAACCGACTGCTTCAGCTGTCGGTAAAACTTGCAAATATCAAGAATATGATGCAAATTTTGACTTATGAGACAGCCTCTACATGATGACGTGGTAGAAAAAAGGTAACATATAATAAAATTTTTCTACAATATGAACTACACTCAAAAACAAAACATAAAAATAAAATTCCTTCTTAGGAAGCATTCGTTATAGGGAGATAATATGAAAAAGCTTTTAGAAGGTATCAGAGTACTGGATTTGACCAATGTACTCTCAGGACCTTTTGCTTCCCTGCATCTTGCATTGCTTGGTGCGGAAGTTATTAAAATTGAAAATCCGGACGGGGGAGACCTCGCCAGAAAGTTAGGCTGCGTGCCGGAATACAATCAGAAACTTATGGGCACAAGTTTTCTGGCACAAAATGCAAATAAGAAATCTTTAACATTGAATCTTAAAGATGATAAAGCCAAAGAAATCTTTAAAAAATTAGCTGAAACAGCAGATGTTGTAATTGAAAACTTCCGTCCGGGAGTAATGGATCGACTCGGAGTAGGCTATGAAGTGTTGAAAGAGATAAATCCAAAAATTATTTATCTCGCAATCTCAGGTTACGGTCAAACCGGGCCCGATGCAAAGAAACCCGCTTATGACCAGATTATACAAGGTCTTTCCGGAGTAATGTCGATCAATGGTAATGCAGACTTAAATCCACTTCGTGCCGGATTCCCTCTATGCGATACTGTTGGAGGCTTGAACGGTGCTTTTGCAGTGATGTCAGCCTTATTCTATAGAGAAAGACACGGCGTAGGCCAGTTTATTGACATCGCTTTGCTTGATTCGATTATGCCACTCATGGGCTGGGTAGCAGCTAATTTACTAATAGGTGGTCAGCAACCGACTTTGCTCGGCAACGATAACTTCACAGCGGCACCATCGGGAATGTTCGTTACAAAAGACGGCTACATAAATATAGCTGCCAACAAACAGGAACAATGGCATGCAGTAACCGACGTATTGGAAGTACCTGAGCTAAAAGAAGACCCGAGATTCAAAGAAAGAGACACTCGAAAAGCAAACCGCTACGAGCTTACTCCAATCCTCGAAGCAAAACTTAAAGAAAGGAACACAGAGGAGTGGGTAGCTCTTTTGAATAAAGCAGGTGTGCCATCGGGAGCAATACTTGGACTTGAGCAGGCACTATTGCAACCACAGGCAGAGCACAGACAAACTTTTAACGAAGTAAGAGTTGACGAGTTAGGTAGAGATGTAAAACTCTTTAATATGACAGCAAAATTCAGCGAAACACCGGGCATGGTTGAAACTCCGCCTCCAACTTTATCTCAGCATACTAACGAGATATTGGAATCAATCGGATATTCTGCTGAGGATATTGCAGCGATGAAAGAGAATGGAGTAGTGTAGCTTTAGAAGCTTGTTGACAAGGTGGAACTATTTACCTCAATTTTTGGAGTGTGGGAATTAGAGCTTGAGGATTGCCATTTTTCACAAATTTGTATTGTATTCTTAAAATTTGCGAGTTCTGCCGCCATCTATACTTCGACAAGCTCAGTAACCTTTGGCGGTTGCACTTATGTAACTTACCGCAAAAAAAAGAAAAAGAAATGGAAAGACGTACTACCAATCAAATACCCTATTATGAAATAGGGGATGATACAAGTAAAAAACAAAAACTCTGAAAAATGGGCTTTTCAGAGATATTATAGGGAGCAAAAAAATGGGAAAAACAATGGTTGAAAAGATACTTGCCAAACAGACAGGTATCGAAAATCTCAAGATAGGAGATGTCGTTGAACCAAAGGTAGGCTTGGCGATGTCTCACGAAAACGGATCTTTGGTTGTAAACCAGTTCTACGAAATTTATAAAGAATTAGATATGGAAGCCCGAGTTTGGGATCCAAGTAAAATTGCACTTATCTTTGATCACCGCGTTCCTGCGGAAAGTAAAAAAACAGCTACAAATCAGGCTAAAATCCGTGCTTTTGTTAAAGAGCAGGGAATAGATAAGTTCCATGATATTCGCGGCGACGAAGGTGGAATTTGTCACCAGATTCTTCCTGAAAATGGCTATGTTCATCCGGGAGAAGTTGTTGTTGGAACTGATAGCCACACTACAACTCATGGTGCTCTCGGCGCTTTTGCGTTCGGTATTGGAGCGACTGAAATGGCTGCTGTTTGGGCTTTGGGTAAAATCCTAAATGTCGAAGTTCCTCCTACAATCAAAGTAGTTGTAACAGGTGAATTGAAACCTTACGTTTATGCAAAAGATATAATTCTTCACCTAATTGGAAAAATATCTGCTGAAGGCGGTAACTTTAGAGTTCTCGAATTCCATGGTGACACTATCAGAAATATGAGCACTTCAGGAAGACTTACTATAAGTAACATGAGCGTAGAAGCCGGAGCAACTGCCGGCATCGTGCCTCCTGATGCTGAAACCGTACGCTACCTGAGAGAGGAAGCAGGTTACACAGGCGAAATAGATATGATTGCACCTGATGAAGATGCTGTTTACGAAAGAATAGTAGAAATTGATGCATCATCATTGGAGCCACAGATTGCTGCTCCGCATACAGTAGATAATGTTAAAGATATAAGCGAACTGGAAGGTTTAGCTGTGCAGCAGGCAGTTGTGGGCTCTTGCACCAATGGCAGAATCGAAGATATTAAAGACTGTGCAGATATAGTTAGAGGCAAAAAAGTATCTCGCGACACTCGTCTTCTTGTCTTCCCTGCATCATATAAAATATATCACGAAGCTCTAGACTTAGGCTATATCACAGATATAGTCAAAGCCGGCGGTGTAGTTATGAATCCCGGCTGCGGCCCTTGTCTTGGTGTCCATCAGGGAGCACTTGGCGATGGAGAAAGAGCCATTGCTACAACAAACAGAAACTTCCAGGGAAGAATGGGAAATCCAAACTCAGAAGTGTATTTGAGTTCTGCAGCGGTAGCAGCTGCAAGTGCATTGACAGGTGTAATCACAAATCCGCAAAAAGGAGCTAACTAATGGCAAAAGTACAATATAAATTCGCTGATGATATTTCAACTGATATTATCTATCCGGGCAGATATATGGCAACAGTATTGCCGACAGAAACTCCTGAATTTGCATTTGCAGATATTCCTGAACTTAACAAAACACTCAGAGAAGAATCACAAAATCAGCAAATGTTAGTTGTTGGCGGTAAAAACTTTGGTTGCGGTTCATCTCGTGAGCAGGCAGCTTCCGCTTTAAAAGGCCATGAATTGATAGTAGTAGCGAGAGATTTTGCACGAATCTTTATCCAGAATGCGATCAATCTTGGTTTGAGAACAGTCATCTGTCCAAATATAGAAGCAGAAGTTGACCACGATTTGGAAGTAACTGAAAGCAAAGTAATAAATAAAACTACCGGAAAAGAATTTGATATAATTCCTCTACCACCTGCCAGACAGGCGATAGTAGATGCCGGAGGTCTGATACCATATACACGCAAAAAACTCTTAGAGCAAGCATAAATTAAAGACAAAATGGAGATAGTTATTTGAAATGAGTATCTCCATTTTTTTTGAAGAATTGTAGTTAATCCAATATTTTGCTTCTGATTTCAGGAATTGATTTTGTCATTTGAAAATTATATGTAAATTTGCATAATATCATTTTACTAACATATAATTTAGCTAGAGATAATAATGATAAAATCCCGTTTAATAACACTCCTTCTTTTAATTGCATTTTCAATTTCATATAGTGCCACTGCACAAAACCACAAATTTGGACTTTTTGCAAATTATGGATTAAACTTCCATAGTGCTGATTTTAATAGACTTAAAGATATTCCAAATTGCTGTCCTAACTTCGAATCAGGTTCCGGGTCAGGAATTGGTTTAGGTTTTTTATATGAATATAATTTGGAAAGTCGATTTTCTTTAGGTGCGAGACTTGGATATTCTGATTTGTCTGGAGAGCTCAGTTCTATTGAAACCACGACGCTAATGATAGATAATAAAACCGGTGATGGTGAATTTGAGCATTTGATGGAAGGGAATTTTTCAGCAATTGAAATTACCCCTATGCTTATTTATAGGGCTACAGACAATCTAAATCTATATGCAGGTTTACAGTTTAATCTCATTACGACTTCGACTTTTGACCAGATTGAAAAAATTAAAACGCCTGCTGATCGAGGAACCTTTATAGATGAAAATGGAGATGACACACACTCCCGCACCAGAAATGAGTACTCCGGAGATATTCCTGAAGCCAAATCCAATAGTTTAGCTTTATCCATTGGAGTCGGGTACGAATTACCTCTAAATAGTAGAAACACCCTAAGGTTAGCACCTGAGATGTTTTATAAATATGGTTTATCAGAGCTTGTTACAGAAACATCATGGAAAGTAAGCAGAATGGAGGTAGGCATAGCTTTGAAATATGTGCCGACCAAAGGTTTGCGAAAAGAGGAAATATTTAAAGAAATAAGAAAAGTAGATACTTTGAAAACCGGGCAAGGTCAGATGTTAGCGACTTACAGGCAGGGTAAAGAAGTAATCACTACAGAAAGAGAAGAAACAGAAACTGAAATAATCAATTATCAATATATCACAAGAACTGATACAGCATTTTTCGAAACTAAAATAGAAAAAGATTATAAATTGGAAACAAGTGTTTCTATTGCAGGTTTGGACGATGAAGGCAATAAAACAGAAAAACCTGAATTTATTATTGAAGAATTTGTTTCGAGAAAAGTAAACCCACTTTTGACTTACATTTTCTTTGAAGAAAACTCTGCTATTCTAACTTCAAAGTATGTTAAGTTGGAGAAGAAAAACACCAAAGATTTCAATATAAATGATTTATTTGAAGGCGACATTCTAGATATATACTACAACATACTAAATATAATCGGCGACAGAATGTTGCAACATCCACAAGCAAAAATTACACTAACTGGTTGCAATTCTGACTTAGGTGTTGAATCAAATAATCAAATGTTGTCTCAGAGGAGAGCAGAGACTATCCGAGATTATTTATTACAAGTTTGGGGAATAGACAAGAGCAGGATTAGAATCGAAGTCAGAAACTTACCTGTATTAGCATCGCTACCTAAAGATGAAACTGACAAATCAGAGGAAAACCGAAGGGTAGAAATAAGTTCTGATACTCCTGAAATTGTAGATTTTGTAAGTCTGAATAATATAGAAAGAAAAGTCAATCCACCTAAGGCACTAATTGCATTAAATGTGAAATCTGATTTGGAGCTTGCTGATTGGAATCTTATGGCCACGCAAGAAAATTCAGATAAACAACTAATCAAGCAAGGTGTAAATAACCCACCAAGTGAAATTGAATGGGCTTTTTCATCTATTCAAAATGCAACAAAAGATATGCGAAGCATTTTGAACGTGTCTTTTGTAGTTAGCGATGTCAAAGGTAACAAAGGCTCAGCGAGTGCATCTATAACTCCAATCAGTATCCTGACAATTGATAAAAAAGCCTCAGAAGGCATAGATGATTACACCATAGATGAGTATAGATTGATTCTGTTTGATTTCAACTCATCTAATATAAGCGGAGAAAATAAAGCTATAGTCGATCTAATAAAATCTAATGTCAAACCAGATTCTGAAATTAGGGTTACAGGGCATACAGATAGAACCGGCGACGATAATTATAATAAGAAATTATCACAAAATAGGGCTGACAACGTAAGCCATAGTATTGGGCATAAAAATATCAGTGCTGTGGGTATGGGTGAGGACAACCTGTTACTTGATAACAATACTCCTGAAGCGAGATTTTACTGTCGAACTGTAATTGTAGAAGTAAAAACTAAAAAATAATATAATGTAGCGAATACAAGAAAATGGAACAGTAGGACATAAGCTATATTGCTTGTGTCCTATTGCTTTATTTGGCAAATAATCAAATATTACATATAGCATATTGGCTTCAAAAAAGAGTTTTTTGTTATAATATTTTTAAGCCTTCCCTCGAATTTTCTTATATTGCAAGAATATATCAAACCTATATTCTGAAGAGTTTAAAATAGATGGCAAAGAAAGAAAATACTGAGAATAAAGTAATTCGCAACGCAGGCGTTTCTTCAAATGCCAACGGAGATAGCCCTAAAAAGCCCAAATTCAAGTATAAATACAGAAAGAATAATCAAAAAAATAAAAGTAATCAATCTGAGCCAAATGTTGCAAAACCTGCAGTCAAAGAGGCGGTTGATAACTCTGTACAGCAAGTACAAAATGAAACAAATCCCAAACAGCAAACAAATAAAAATCCTAATAAAAGAAATTACAAAAACAATAGATACTTTAATAAAAAGAAAAAGTACCCGAATAAAGCCGAAGATTTAGAGCAATCAGCTAACGAGATTATTCCTGAAACTACAGAAGTTGAAATTGAAGAGCTAAGAGCTTTTCCGGAAGAGCCGAATGTAGATATGGATTTTACTTTTCTTGAAGCATCAAGGGAAGATATTGAGGATATGATAGCTGAGATGGAAGATGAAGAGTCTGATTCCAAACAAAAGCAGCATCAAGAAATACCTCATAAATATAAAAAAGAAAAAATAATTATCGGAGACACTTCTATTGGTGGTTCTGTATTGCAATCTCCTTTCTTTCTGAGAGTTTCTACAATAAAGCAAACAGCTAAGCATTCGCTTGACAAAGAGGCAAAAGTAATTGTAAAAACTGAAGATGCTGTCGCAGATAAGAACGACAGACAACAGGAGTTGAAAAAAAATGAGAATGTTTCAGCTCCTAAAAAAACTGAAAAGGGGATAAATCATAAAAAGCAAGAGGAACCTAAAAAATCAGTAGTTGTGCCGATTAAAGAAACCGGTGTAGCGGGTTCTGTATTGACTCGTTTATTTTTAGAAAAATATAACCTAATCAAACCGATAGAAATTGTAGCAGCAAAAGAAGATAAACCTAAAGATGATAAAGTAAAAGCTACAAAACCGAAAGAAGAAAGGATTATAGAACCAAAAGTTGAATCGGCCGAGATAGTAGAAGCTGAAGAAGAGATAGTGATTGAAGAACCTCTCAGAGAAGAGGATATTTATAAAATTGATAAGCTAAGCTTTGATCCTAAAGTACAAAAGAATAACTACAAAATAGGCTTTGAGCTGATAGAGCCTGTCAAATATATTTCTCCGAGAACGGCTTTATCTGAAAGGCAGCTACAGGAGCCTGCAGTTAAAAAAGTGCTGGATACAGTCAGAAAATTTTTAGTGGAAGTGCTGCATATAGACCATACTTATAATATTCTTTTAGCTGTAAGCGGAGGGGTAGATTCGGTAGTTCTTGCTGATGCTGTTACATTGCTGACCGCTGAGTTCAATTATAATATTGCTATTGCACATTATAATCACAATCTCAGAGGAACAGATTCTGATGAAGATGAGAAGTTCGTAAAACAGCTCGCAGAAAAATATAACAGCAGAATTTTTACAGCAAACGGAAAAGTAAAAGCATACTCAGAAAAAAATTCTCTTAGTATTGAGCATGCAGCAAGGATATTAAGATATAAGTTTTTTGAACGTACTTCACGCAATATCAATGCAGATTTTGTAGCAACTGCTCACATGGCAGACGATTCTGCAGAAACTCTTTTGCTCAATCTGCTCCGAGGTTCCGGGCTTACCGGACTCTCAGGTATTCCAAAAGTCAGAACTTTTGTTAAAAATGTTCGTTTAATCAGACCACTTATAGAATTGAGGAAGACTGATCTTATTGCTTATGCAAAAGAAAGGCGTTTGATTTGGAGAGAAGATAAATCAAATCAGCTATTGGATTACACAAGGAATAAAGTTAGACATAGTCTAATTCCTATGTTAGAGCAAAATTTTAATCCGAACATTATAGATACTTTGACACGTACCGCTAAGCTAATCAGCGGTGCAGACGAGTTTGTTTCAGATATGGTAACAAACTCATTAGAATATGTAACAGATGATGTAAGGCAGGAAAGGTTTGCAGTCAAAGTTAACTTAATGCAGACATTCCCTGAATTTGTGCAGGGCGAGATAATACAAAAACTTGTAAATAAATATTTTAGAATAGCAAATCTGCCGATGAGGAAAATTGCTGATATTATTGAGCTTATGAATCATCAGACCGGTGCGGTTTACCAGATTAACAAAAACTATCAGGTCTTGTCAGACAGGAAAAAACTGATATTTACGAAAGTAGAAGATTACATAAAAATATCAGAACGATTTAGTATTGAGCAAGGCTTTGAAAATGCTGAAATTTCTTTAAAAGTTACTCCCGTTCGGAAAAAGGATATTAAGTTTAATGATAATCCAAACGAAGAATATTTGGACAAATCCAAAATATCCCGAACTCTGAAGATAAGAAATAAAGAGGAAGGGGACTGTTTTATTCCGCTTGGAATGTTGGGTAGAGTCAAAGTAAGTGATTTCCTTACTAACGAAAAAGTATCGCTGATAGACAAATCCAAAGTATTAGTCCTCGAATCAGGGGGTGAAATAGTATGGGTAGTAGGTCATAGAGTCAGCGAAAAATTCAAAGTAGATGCCCAGACTCAAGAAGCATATAAGATAGAATTTTCAATAAAAAACGGACATAAAAATGAGCAGAAAACCGATGGACTTGAATAGAATTGTTGTAAACGGGAAAGTCTTTCATAAATTTATTTCCAAAGAGATAATTGATATTACTGTCGCAAAGATGGCTCAGGAGATAAACAGAGATTATGAGAACAAAAAGCCTGTGTTTTTGGTAGTCCTCAAGGGAAGTGTTTTCTTTGGTGCTGATTTGCTCCGACAAGTCAACTTAGAATGTACCATGGAGACTATCAGAGCAAAAAGTTATGGCAAGGCTATGCAAAGTTCGGGTAATGTTGATTTGTTTATAGAAAATCTCGAGCTCGAAGGCAAAGACCTTATAATTATAGAAGATATTGTTGATTCGGGTTTGACAATCAAAGCACTTATAGAGAAAATTAAAGAGGTCAATCCTGCTTCAGTCGAGATTGCATCGTTCCTCTTTAAGCCTGATTCTCTTCAGGTAGATTTGAAAGTGAAATATATAGGTATTAAAATACCTTCTGATTTTGTACTGGGCTATGGTCTCGATTATGCTGAATTGGGCAGGAATCTGCAGGATATATATGTACATAAAGAGCAGTATGATTAATGATTTATATGCATTTCTGCTCTCAAATTTCCGTTTTTATTTGTAGATTGCATATTGGATTAATTGAAAAATTACAAAACAAAAGAATCCTATCCCCGTCAAAAAATACGAATTTAGATTATAACATTGGAAAAGGATGGAGGCACATTATAGATGAGTGACCCACAAAACAAAAAACCTTTTGGTGATTTTAATAGTGATGGCAAAGGGCCACAAAACAATATGATGAGAAATATGTCGGTAGTGCTGATATTTATAGCTGCTGTAGTATTTCTTTATCTATTTTCTCAGAATAGTGATTTCACTGCTGATAGACAAATTTCTTACACACAATACAAGTCTCTTGTTGAAAGCCGTCGAATACTTTCTGCTGTTGTTGCAAAATCGAATTTAAACGATTTTGAATTTAGAGCAAAGCTGAAAGGTACGGAAACTGTAAATATCAACGGTCAGGATGTTGAGATAAGAAGTTTTACATGCCGTTTAGGTGTTGTGGATTCGGAAACCGAAAAGTGGTGGGAAGCCAATGGGGTTGTCTGGTCTTATAAGCGAGAAGACGGCGGTATCATGGAAATAATGATTAACCTATTGCCGTGGATTTTGCTTATCGGTATTTGGATATTCTTCTTCCGTAGGATGCAAGGCGGAGGCGGTGGAAACAGCAAAGGAATTTTCTCATTTGGCAAATCGCGTGCAAAGCTGCTTAATGAAAACAGTCCGAAGATAACATTTGAAGATGTTGCCGGAGCTGACGAAGCTAAGTATGAGCTTGAAGAAGTAATAGAGTTTCTAAGAGAACCAACTAAGTTCCAAAGATTGGGTGGTAAAATACCTAAAGGTGTATTGCTTTTAGGCCCTCCGGGCACAGGTAAAACTTTACTTGCAAGAGCAGTAGCCGGTGAAGCGGGTGTGCCGTTTTACACAATTTCGGGCGCCGATTTTGTTGAAATGTTTGTAGGTGTCGGTGCATCTCGCGTAAGAGATCTATTCGAACAGGCTAAAAAAAGTGCACCTTGCCTTGTCTTCATTGATGAAATAGACGCAGTAGGCCGTCATCGTGGTGCCGGGCTCGGCGGAGGACATGACGAAAGGGAGCAAACACTCAATCAGTTATTGGTCGAAATGGACGGTTTCGAGCAAAATAGTGGTGTGATAATAATTGCAGCTACAAACAGACCTGATGTACTTGATCCGGCTCTATTAAGACCGGGCAGGTTTGACAGACAGGTAGTGGTAGATAGACCTGATGTAAAAGGCAGAGAAGGAATTTTGAAAGTACATACCAGAAAAATTCCGCTTGGTTCTGATGTTGATATTGAAGTGCTTGCCAAAGGAACTCCGGGATTTTCCGGTGCTGATATTGCTAATATTGTGAACGAAGCTGCTTTATTTGCAGCCAGACGCAATAGTGATTTGGTAACTATGTACGATTTTGAGCAGGCAAAAGATAAAGTTTTGATGGGCATCGAACGTAAGAGTTTGGTGATTTCAGACAAAGAAAAAGAAATGACAGCTTACCATGAGATGGGACACGCTCTTGTAGGTAAATTCCTTCCATTGGCAGATCCTGTTCACAAAGTATCAATCATTCCGCGAGGAAGAGCTTTGGGTGTAACAGTGCAATTGCCAAACGAGGACTTCCACTCAAAAAGCAAAGTGAGTATCGAAACAATAATTACTGTGTTGATGGCAGGGAGAGCTGCTGAAAAGTTAGTTTTTGGAATATATTCGACCGGTGCTTCTAACGATTTGCAAAGAGCTACACAGTTTGCACGCCGTATGGTATGCGAATGGGGTATGAGTGATGTGATTGGTCCTGTTACTTACAACAACAATCATGATGAAGTATTTTTAGGTCGTGATATTGCACATTCTAAAGATCACAGTGAAAAGACCGCACAGCTAATTGATGAAGAAGTAAGAAAGATACTTCTAAATTGTAGCGACAATGCAGAAAAAATATTGACTGAAAACATGGAAATGCTCCATAAAACTTCAAAAATTCTAATTCAAAGAGAAACTATAGACGGAGTTGAATTGGAGATGATAGTGCAGGGCGAAGAATTGCCGCCGATAAGTCAGCAAAGAATCAATGCCTTGAAAACTATGAAACTTGATACAAAAGAAAACAAACAAGCATTATAAAAAAGATTTTTAAAAAAATCTTGAGAAAAGTGCCGATTTTTGTAGTCGGCATTTTTTTTATATACAAAAAAAGTGTATTTTGGCAAATTAGACTTTTGACATTTTCATTAACTTTTGTTAGGTGATGACAGTGGCTAACAGCGTAACTAACAATGAACTGAAGCAACTATTATGGGACCGCCAGAGTGGTTTATGTGCCATTAGCGGCAAGAAATTTGAAGAAGGTATCCAGTCCGCAGACTGCGTTTTTATTCTCGTTATTCCTACAGAAAAGGGTGGCATCGAAGAAGCTGAAAATGCTGTGATGGTTTGGAAATTCGCTTTAGAAGATAATTTTGGTCACAAAGACCAAGAGGGAAATACTTATTTTAGAAAATATCTTTTCCCTTATGCAAATTTTCAGAACTATGCTCCGGCAGATTTAGAATCTGATATTAAAGCTGATGTTGATACTATCACATCTATGCCGTTTGAATCAGTACGAAGGCTTACAGGTCAACTCAAAGATATTGCTCAAAGAGTAAGAAACTTGGTTGCTGAGCAAGAAACAAAAGATGCAATGGCTGAAAAAATTGATGCTGTGTTTGCTCAGTTGAAGCAGGCAAGAGAAGACAAACAAAATGCCTTTGAAGAAAATGCACAGAAAAACTATGCGGAACTCAAACCTAAAGTTGATGAAGCTGTCAAATTAGCTGCCGAAACAGATAATTTCCGCGAAGCAAGAGAAGCTCTTATCGAATTGCAAAAATCAGTAAGAAAAGATGCTCTGACACGCGAGCAAAGAGTAGAATTATCTGACGCTCTCAATAATGCATTCCTTAATATCTCTGAACGCCAGGCAGCTGAAAGAGATAACTACGAAATGGAATGTATCGAAAATTATCATAAACTCAAAGCTGATGTTGATGCTGCGGTAGAATTTGCTTCTACTGCTACAAGATTTAAAGATGCAAGACAGAAGCTAATCGATGCTCAAAACGAAATCAAAGGCAAAAAGCTAAAACGCGAGCAAAGAGATGAGTTATATGGAATTATAAGAGAAACATTTGACAAAGTCAATGAAAAACAAGAATCTGAAAGAGACCAGTTTGAAAATGTAGCTGCTGAGAATTATGCTAAAATCAAACCGATTGTAGATGAATCTATAAGCTTTGCTAACAGCACCGATGATTTTGCAGCTGCCAGACAGACTTTGATAAATGCTCAAAAAGAAATCAAAAAAATGAGACTCAAACGCGAACAGATGGATGAGCTTTATGCTTCCATCAGAGAAGTATTTGAGAAGATAAACGAAGCTCAGTCAAGTGAAAAAGTTGAATACGAAAAAGAATGTAACGAAAACTATGCAAGACTTAAAGTAAAAGCTGAAGAAGCTCTTGTTGAAGTCAAAAACACTTCTGATTTCGGTCTGATTAGAGACACTTTGCTTGCTGTGCAAGGCGAGATAAAATTCTTTAAGCTCAAAAAAGAACAACGCAACGAGCTGTTTGCTATTATTCGCGAAGCATTTAATATTTTTGATGAAAAACGAAATGCTTACAAAGAGAATCGCAAATCTCAACGCTCTGATAAAGTAAAAGAGCTTTTAGACAGTACAAAAGCTAAAATAGAAAGAATCAAAGACTCTATAGAAAAAGATGAGATAGCTATAAATGAGCTAAAAACTGCTTTGGATACTGCAGAGGAAGAAGCAAAAGCTGAAATCCAATCTAATATCGAAAAATTAGAAGTTAGCATCAAAGATAAAAATTTATCTATAGACAATAATAATAAAAGAGTGGAAGAATTAGAGCAAGAACTAAATTCACTCTAAACCCTTGCCGGATTTAAACTAAATAGGATTTTCAATAACTCCTCCTGGAATGTTGAAAGTCCTATTTTTGTAACATATACAAATAGAGGTACTGAAACGCTTAGTATCAAGAGACCGACAAACACTTTGAGTTGGAATGAAAGTATAAATATGTTTGTCTGTGGTGCTACTCTTGCCAGCAAGGCAAGGGAAAGATTGGTACAGAAAAGTGCTACAATCACAGGCGCCGACATTTTTACGCCCATTATCAAAACCGTAGTTGCAAATTTGATAAGCAGAGTTACTGTCGATTCTGTAACTGCAAACTCCGTTAGAGGAACTGCTCTGAGAGAAATGTAGAGTGATTCGAGAATTTGATGATGCCCATTCAAGAAAAGGAAAACCATAAGTACTATCATGTTATATAGTTCACCTATCAGAGTAGGTGTTGTACTGTCTTTGTCAAATAAAATTGCTGTTTGGTAGCCCATATCCATATCAACAATACCACCTGCAAACGTTGCAGCCATAAACATCATCTGAGCACCAAATCCTAAAGCTATACCTACCAAAGCTTCTCTCATAGCAAGCACGGGCAAGTACCAAAGGTGGTATTCTATGAGCTGTTGTTCTTGCCAGTAAGCAGAAGTAATAATTGCTGTCAGAAGGATTGATAAAATGATTTTGACTGTATTAGGTATGGCAGCATGTTTGAAAAATGGAGACGAAGCAACAAAAGCGGTTACTCTTACGAAGATTAAACCGCCAATGATAAACTTTCCCATAAGGGCATTGATTGTAGTTGCGTCGAGCATTTTTTACATCACATATTGGGTATATAAGCAATCATTTCTTTGGTAAATGTTGTAAGTTTTTCAAGCATATAGGGCAGAAGTAGCACGATGACAAGAAATACAGTCAATAATTTAGGTACAAATGTCAGGGTTTGCTCCGAAATAGAAGTCGCTGCCTGAAAAATGGAAATAATCAACCCCACAACCAAGGAAGCCAGAAGCAGAGGACCTACTACCAAAAGTACAGTATAAAATGCGTCACTTACTAATTTTACAACCATTTGGTCTGTCATTGTCTTATTCCTTATTTCATTATACTTCGCATTAGAGAGTCAATTACTAAATGCCATCCATCCACAAGAATAAACAGCAATATCTTTATAGGCAAAGAAATCAACTGAGGAGGCAATAGGAACATACCAAGCGACATCAGAGTGCTGGCAATAATCATATCGAGCACCAAAAAGGGAATAAAAAGCATAAACCCAATTTGAAATGCTGTCCTAAGTTCGCTGATTGTATATGCCGGAATTATCGTCCAAGTAGAAACTTCGCTAATGTCATTTGGTCTTTCTTCTTCGCCACTAAGTTTAAGGAAAAGCCCGAGGTCTTCTTCGCGTGTATGCTTCAACATAAATTCGCGGAAGGGCTTAACAATATTGTCAACTGCTTGATCTTGGCTTATTTCTTCCCTTAGATAGGGCTGTATTCCGGTTTGATTTGCTTCGTTCAAAACAGGTTGCATCACAAAAAATGTTAGGAATAAAGCCAGACCTGTCAGTAGTTGATTAGGTGGCTGGGTGTTAGTTCCGAGAGCCTGCTTTAAAAAGTGGAATACAACTATAATTCGGGTAAAACTTGTCATCATTACAAGTATAGAAGGAGCAAGAGTCAGCACTGTCATTACAGTAAGAATTTGCAAGGTCAGCACCAAATCATTTTGTCCGCTTGCCATGTCAACATCTACACTAAGCTTTGGAAGCTGAATAGCAGGTGCAGATTGCTGTGCTATCAATTCACTTCCTGTGAACATAAGACCAGCAAGAATCAGCAGGAATGCGAAAATATATTTAGTATGTGATTGCTTGAATAGCTGCATATTATTCTACTATTAGTTAGACTCTTTTGACTAAAACAATTGATATGCCATTATTGAGTTAGGTGATTCGAGGGAGCATACAATACAAAATTATTTGGATGGAAAGAGCCAGGATTTTGACTTAAATAATAAACCTGAGCTTTAAGCTCGGTTTTTGAATAGAAGAAGAATTCAAATATTGAGTATCAAAAATTGCTATTTAAACCCTTTATAACACATTATCTTATAGATAGGTTTTATTAGAATAGCGATACAGCCACGCCGGTTGCAGCGATTATAGAGTCGGGTTTAAATTATTTTCAAAACAAAGTTTTAGGTAGAGACTAAGTAAATTTAGATAAAATATCGAACTCCGAGAGTACTGATTAACTTTACAATACAATTATTTCAGCAAAAAAAAGTTGACTCTTTCTATTATGCTCATTCAAATACTTGGCGATAAAAAGCCAGTATGTAGAATATTCTATCGTTTTTTGAAAGGCTTTTTGTTGCCTTGTGATTGGCGGTTGCCTTGAGTATAAGACTTTTGAAATGTCTTGGCAGTAAGGACTTCTTTCTGCGATTTTTTTTGATTCGGATTCGTTTCAATATGAATAGGTTCCAAAGTCCATGGGTTAAGTCCTGTGTAGAACATTAGCGTAGAGTATGTTGAAGGAGTAGGTGTAAAAATTTGCACTTGTTCGGGGTTCAATTTTAATTCTTTAGAAACGAATCTTTTTAGTTCTTTCATGTGCTCATATTCGCATCCCGGATGAGCCGCAATGAAATAGTAAGTAAGAAACTGGTTTTTGCCGGTTTGCTTATTCAATCTTATAAATTCTTCTCGAAAATCTAACAAGTGTTTTCTAGCAGGTTTACCCATTAGATCTAAGACTTCAGATTGAGCATGCTCAGGAGCAATTTTGAGCTGACCCGAAATGTGATTTTCCACAAGCTGTTTAAAGTATTGTTTACCGGACTTTTTATCTTCCATAACTAAATCATATCTCAATCCGGAACCTGTAAAAACTTTTTTTACATGCTCCATTTTATTGATTTTGGAGAGTACTTGTATCTGGTCTTTATGGTCTATCTGCATTGATTTACATTTTTCAGGGTAAAGACATCGTTTATCCTGGCAGCTGCCAAGTTTATCCATTTTTGGGCAATGATTGTTGTACATATTTGTAGAAGCACCGCCAACATCGCTGATTATCCCCTTGAATTTGGGATGAGATTTGTATCTTCTTGCTTCTTTTAGTAAGGAGTCTTCTGAGCGTGAACGAATTTTTCTTCCCTGATGCACTGCAATTGCACAGAAGTTACACTCTCCGTAGCATCCTCTGTGTGAGTTTATCGAGAAGCGTATTGTGTCCATAGCCCTGACTTTACCGTCAATAGCATAATGAGGGTGTACCTCATTTTCAAAATCTAATTCATAAACTGTGTCTAAGTCATTCCCTTCGAGATAGTAATTGGGTGGGTTTTGTATCAGAAAACGATTATCTACCTGTTGCACTAAGCCTTTGGCATTAAGTGGATCATTGTTTTTATAGAAAGTTTGGAACATCTCAATAAATTTATACTTGTCGGCAGATACTTCTAAATAGCTTGGCAGATTAAGATATTCTTCTTTATTTTCTTTTGCTATATAGCATAGACCTCTGATATTTTCAGTAGCACTGTTATTTTGCAGTGCTTGAGCGAGTTCTATTATAGTTTTTTCGCCTTCGCCATAAATTAGGTAATCTGCCTTTGCATCAAAGAGAATTGGTTTTCTTATTTTATTTGACCAAAAGTCGTAGTGAGCTACTCTTCTAAGGCTGGCTTCTATGCCGCCAAGCACTATGGGAACAGTATCTTTATAGTATTGACGAATCAGATTAGAGTATTTGATAACAGCTCTGTCCGGTCGTCTGTTGTTTATTTCTCCGGGAGTAGCGTCATCAGACTGAATTTTTTTCTTGAGAGCAGTATAATTTGCTACCATAGAGTCCACAGCTCCGCCACTTACACCCCAGAATAAACGAGGTTCTCCAAGAGCAGTAATGTCTTTGTCAGAACTAATATCCGGTTGAGCAATCACTGCTACGGAAAAGCCATGTTTTTCGAGATACTTCCCAATGACAGCAATGCCGCTGTACGGAGAATCAATGTAAGTATCTCCGGAGACTAAAATGATGTCCGGCCGGGCAATATTTCGCTGTTTTAGCTCTTTTGTGGTAACGGGTAGAAACAAAGTAATACTCAAATCTAAGTATAATAATACTCAAATATAATGTATTGCGGTGAGGGAATCTAAGGAAATTTGTGGAGAGTAAAACTGCCACCCTTTCAGTACTGTAACATTATCACATATCAGTTGGGGTGAAATCTTAGCAAGGGTGGCAGCATACATTATTATTTACATTTTATTCCTAACTTATCGAATAGCATGTGCAAATCGAAAGCTCCGATACCTCCATCATTGTGGACTGCATAGAATACACCTTTTTTATAAGGACCGAATGGAGTTTGTGTAAGCCAAACACCATCAGTGTTCTGAGTAGTTTCAGATTTGAATGCAGCCACTTTTTCGAATGTTTTTCTATCAAATATGTAAAAAGTGTTATCGCCTTTTGCCTGATCTGTGCAGAACCAAAAGCCTTCACCATTTCCGCAGTCGTAGAGAGCAATGCCTTCTGCCTGATATTTCATTATTCCTTTTCCAAGGGTTCTGCCGTCAAAAGTACCATTAGTTAGATTGTAAGATTTGAGATAAGTTAAAGTCTCATCTTCTTCAGATAGTAGTAATGTGTTGTTTGTTGGATCAGCATACACAGACTCTACTATTTTCAAAACACCATCGCCTGAAGTGTCGCCGATATATCTTTTGAATTCGCTTTTGAGTTTGCCGTTTTTTACAGTAAAAGTATATTCGAGTACTCTTTTCCCTAATTCTTCATTAGGTGGAATGCTGTCGTTTTTTTCGTAGTTATCTGTGATAAATAAGCGATAACTATCATTCAATTTGTCAATAGATAGGCCGTAAGGTTTGATTAGCTTATCATTAGCTATAAAACCTAAATGTTTGAAATCAGGTAAAGAAAGCACCTGCACTCGGTGGTTGTCTCTTTCGACGATTGCACAAATATTATCAACTACCCAAATGCCGTTAGGTCTGTTTAGTTCACCGGCTTTCGCACCTGATTTTAGTACACGTTTAATAAGTTCGCCATTTTCCGCATTATATATAAGCAAGTCATTTGATACTTTCCCTGTAGCAATTACCCAGTTTTCACCTTGCGGAGTTACATAAAAGGCAGGAGAATCAACATTATCTTTGTCGTCCCATTTGCTCAAAAATGTTTCTTTTATAGTAGGTATGGTATCTTCTTTTATTTCAACTTTAGATTCGGTTTTTGGCAAATTTTCTTCAGTTTTGTTGGATTTGTCGTTGCAAGCAGTAAGTATTGCAAAGCTGACAAAACAGAGAGTAAGCAATTTAGTAATACTCTTCATTATAAGCCTCTATTGTAATGGATAATAAAAAAACTCAAAAACTGGAAATGTACAAATGGATTATACATTGTTTAGAGATACAATGATATGGAAAATCTAAATCAAATAAAATTCAATGTTAGGTTAAGATTTAGCAAATAATCTGTTTGTATAAAGTTAGGAATGTGTTAAGATGGAAAGTGTGTATGGAAAACAAGCTAAATAGCGAAGAAAACGGCGATTTATAACTTTCTATTGTCAAAATAAAAATTTACTGATATTTGCAATCATATTAACCAAAACTTAAAACAACTGAAGTAAGTTGCATAATCTTTTAAACACACAATTTTTCGGAGGAATTAATGGAATTCTGTAACAGATTATGCAGCATCAAATGTTTAAGTTTAGTAGCATTAGTGATGCTCCTTTCAAGCTCAAGCCTTTTTGCAGCAGGTTCGTTGAAAGGTATTATAATCGATTCGGATAACTCTCTGGCAATGCCCGGAGCAAGAATTCAATTAGAAAAAACCAGCTATGGTGCTATTTCAAAACAGAACGGCGAGTTTACAGTAGCTAACATTCCGGCAGGTGATTACAAACTTGTTGTAACTTATATTGGTTACGAAAAATTTGAAAAAGACATCAAGATAGCAGATGGAAAAACTTCTTACGAAAAAATACAGCTGAAAGCCGGCATAGTAAGAACTCAAAACGTAGTAGTTTACGGAGAAGCTCTAAAAGGTCAGGCAAAGGCACTTACTCAGCAGCAAAACAATATGCAGATTTCAAATATAGTTGCGTCTGACCAAATTGGTAAATTCCCTGATGCAAATATCGGTGATGCGATGAAACGTATCCCGGGTATTACTGTTCAGTATGATCAAGGCGAAGCTCGTTTTGGTTTGGTTCGTGGTACAGCAGCCCGCTTGAACTCTGTGATGATAAACGGCGAACGTATTCCTTCTGCTGAAGCAGAAACACGTTCGGTGCAGTTAGACCTTGTTTCCGCTGACATGATTCAAAATATTGAAGTGAGCAAAGCAGTAACTCCTGATATGGATGCTGATGCTATCGGTGGATCTATCAACTTGATTACAAGAACTACTCCTAACGGACAGAGAGCTTCTGTTACTCTCGGTAGTGGATATAATATGCTTTCTGAAAAGCCAATTTATAATACTTCAGTAGTTGCAGGTGACAGATTTTTTGACAACAAACTTGGTGTAATTATCTCAGGTTCTTACAAAAATCACCATTTGGGTTCTGACAACTTCGAAGCTGAATGGTTCCAAGAAGACGGTAAAGCTTATTTGGGCGATTTTCAGGTAAGAGCTTATGATGTACAACGCGTTCGTCAATCTTTATCTGCGGGTTTGGACTATAAATTTGACAATAATCACAGCATTTTTATGAATACTATTATTACTCAGAGAAATGACTGGGAAAACAGATATAGATTGAGATACTATCTTGGTGATGGTGATAATGATGGTATTCCTAATGAAAACGGAATAGTTGATGGTGTTGAAATAAGAAGAGAAACCAAAGGCGGTATCGGTAACGATGCAAATGATTTTGCACGTTTGGAAGATCAGAGAAACTATAATTTTTCTTTAGGTGGCGATCACTTATTTGCTGATTATTTGAAAATGGACTGGTCAGCTACTTGGGCAAAAGCTTCGGAAGAAAGACCAAACGAACGATACATGACTTACAGAACAAAAAAAGCATCAGTGCAGTTGAGTGCATTGGATTCTGAGGAGCCAATGATTTCTCAAATTTCCGAAACTGACCTTGGCGAATGGTCTTTGAAGGAAATCACCGAACAATATCAATATACCGAAGATATAGATATGAATGCAAGAATTGATTTCCAGATGCCATTGATGCAGGGCGAATATAAATCAATTTTGAAATTTGGTGGTCGCTACAGAGGTAAAGATAAAAAAAGAGATAACAATTTCTTCGAATACTCTCCAATCGAGGGTCTTGAAAATATGACTGATGCCGGCTTGGTAGATATGACTGATGATAATTTCCTTGCAGGTGATTATAAAGCAGGTCAATTTGTATCAAATGAGTATTTGGGTAATCTTAATCTTAGCAATTCAGCATTATTTGAAAAAGAAGATGTTCCTGCTGAGTATGCAGGTGGTAATTTTAATGCAACAGAAAAAATTATTGCCGGTTACGCAATGTTGACTCAAAATGTTGGTAAAAAACTAACTGTACTTGCAGGTGTACGCTTTGAAAATACTTCTTTAGATTATAACGCTTATGCTTTCGATGATGAAACTGAAAAAGCAACACCAACTTCAGGCAGCGATGATTATCTAAACGTGCTTCCTGCTATTCACGCAAAATATAATGTTACTGATCAATTATTGGTACGTGCTGCATGGACAAACACAATCGCACGTCCAAACTATTTTGACATTGCTCCATACAGAATTCTTGAAGTTGAAGATAACAGAATTGAAGTAGGTAATCCTGATTTGGAGCCTACAAAATCTATGAATTTTGATTTGATGGCTGAAAATTATTTCGAATCTATTGGTTTAGTTTCTGCCGGCGTATTTTATAAAGATTTGACTGATTTTATCTTTGCTTATAGAGAAGATGACTACACAGAACCCGGAACAGGTACAGTATTTGACAGATATACTCAACCAAGAAACGGTGCAAGTGCTACAATTTTCGGTTTCGAAATCGGCGCTCAAAGACAGCTTGACTTCTTGCCATCTTTCTTGAAAAACTTCAGCGTATATGCAAACTACACTTATACAAAATCTGAAGTAGATGGTCTTCCAATGGAAGGTAGAGAAGATGAAAAATTAGGTTTGCCGGGCACTGCTAAAAATATGATTAATGGTTCTATTTCTTATGACACAAAAGACTTTACAGTAAGGCTATCAGTAAACCACACATCTGACTATGTAGATGAGTTTGGCGATGAAGCATTTGAAGACAGATACTATGACAAACAAACATTTGTGGATATGAACGCTTCTTATGCTTTGACAGATCAATTTAGAATTTATGCTGAAGCAAACAACCTAACAAATCAGCCATTGCGCTATTACCAAGGTGTAAGCGGACGTACAATGCAGGCGGAATATTACAATATGAGATTCAATTTTGGTGTTAAGTTCGATTTATAGTGTGACAACTACAATTCCCAATTACCACAAGCCGTCTCCAAAAGAGGCGGCTTGTTTAGTTATATATTCGGCAGATAGAAAAAGAAATTATGTCACAATTAAATTCAAAAATAAGTTTAATTTGAATATTTTTTGTTTGAATGGAATCAACACGGCATTAAGCAGGATTTGTAATAATTAACTATTTGTTTTTAAGATGTGAATTTCTTAGATTATGAAATTACGTGAGTTTTTAGTTTTACACTTCAATATTGGACATCGATATGACTAATCGTAACAGAATGACGTTGATTCGAAGATTAAAGACACGAATTTCAGTTTTAGAACAAAAAATGGAACATTTATTTCCGCAACGTTCCGGTAATGAGAAAGCACAAATGACCAAGATTGATATTACTCACAATCTTTTCAAACTGATTGCAGAAAATACTTCAGATGGTATTTTGATTGCAAATTCGGATTCAACTATAGAATATGTTTCATCGGCATATTCGAAGCAATTAGGGTATGAAGACGACGAAGAAATTGGCAGGACTGCAGAGGACATTTATAATATAATACATCCGGATGATCGTGACTTGCTTTTTGCAAAAATATATGACGCTATCGGCAAAAAGAAAAGTGATTTGATTTATAGTTTTAGAGCAAGACATAAATTAGGGCATTATATCTGGCGTGAAGATCATGCAAAGTTTAATTATGATGATGAAGGTAACCATATCAATAGTTTTGTGATAGCCAGAGATATTACAGAAAGAGTGTTGCTTGATGAACAGTTAGCTGCTATGCAAAAAGTATTAAGGGAAGCACCGGTCTCTATTGTTATAACTGATACTGATGCTAAAATACTTTATGCCAATCCATACTTTTCCGAAATTACGGGTTATTCGTTCGATGAATTATTGTATCAATCTACTTCAATTTTGCGGTCTGGCTATCATCCTGACGAATATTATAAAAAGTTGTGGGACAAAATATCTGCAGGTAATTCATGGGAAGGAATCTTTTGCAATAAGAAGAAAGATGGTACTCTATATTGGGAGCGTAGTATTATAATTCCTGTCAAGAATAAAACTAAAGAAATTACAAATTATATTGCGATAAAAACTGATATATCACAACAAAGAGAGCAAGAATTTCTTTTATCTCAAAGAAAACATGAATATGATGCTATAAATCAGAGCATACCTTTAATCTCATGGAAGTTCAAGTTAGATAAAAATCGAAACATAATCAGTAAGTATGTATCAAACTTTGTGAATGATTTAATAGATATAACTGAAGACCAAGTAAGAAATGACTTTAATCAGTACCTTAAACATGTTTTACCAGAGTATAGAGAAGGGCTAATCAATTCTATCTATAACAGGTTTGATAACCCAAATACAAACATATCTTATGAATATCAATTAAAAGCTACAAACGGAGAATTACATTGGTTAGCTTCCACTGGGTTTGCTGTGTTTGAGGAAGGGGATTTAGTTAGCTACGGCTCAACTATTGATATTACAGAGCGACGTAAGTTAGAACAATCTTTGATCAAAGCTAATTTTAGGATGGAAGTTGCTGCAGATTCTGCAGGTATAGGTATTTGGGAATTGCAAACGAAAAACAATCAATTGATTTGGGATGATTGGATGTTCAAACTGTACGATTTACCTAAGGAAGAGTTTGACGGGACTATTAACTCATGGAAGAAAAATGTGTATGAAGAGGATATAGATGCAGCGTTGAATAATGTTCAGCAGGCTCTCGAGGGCAAAAAAGAATTCAATACAGAATTTAGAGTAAGATTCAATGACGGTAGTTTGCGATATCTCAAAGCATTTGGAAAAGTAATCAGAGACCAAAATAACGAACCAGAGTATATGATTGGTGTTAACTATGATATTACAC